>CAIJRD010000020.1 GCA_903822975.1 uncultured Sinobacteraceae bacterium | reverse complement strand
TCGACCAATGACGTCGGCACCAACGGCACTGGCCGCTACGCCAACTTGAGCTTCGGCGGCTCCGCCGACGACCCGGACAACGTCGGCCATCCGCTCGACAATCCGCTGAGCCTGATCACCTACACCACTGCGTACATCAAGCACGCGCCCGATCTCGAACCGCGCACCGCCGGACAGTTCGGCGTGAAAGCCGAGTATTACGCCGACTGGCTCAACGGCGGCACCGATCTGTCGCTGTACTACATGAACTATCACTCGCGACTGCCCTATCTCGGCTTCTTTGCCGGACAGGAAGCCTGCAGCAAGGACGCCACCAGCACCGTCGGGTTCTTCCTCCGTTGCCCGAACGTTCCGGCCATCACCTCGCTCACCGGCAGCACCGCACGCAGCGACGCGGTGCCGTTGAACAGCGGCCAGTTCTTCCTCGAATACCCGGAAGACATCCATCTGATCGGTGCGAGCTTCAACACCACCGTCGGCGAGTACTCGCTGCAAGGCGAAGTGGCATACCGCCCGAACCTGCCGATGCAGGTGTCGATCGCCGACTTGTCGTTCGCCGCCGCCGGCCCTTTCCTGAGCAACTGCTCGGATCAAAGCGCGCATTGCACCGGCACCGGCATTGGCAATGGTCTGGGACTTTCGATCGGCAATGCACCGAATGGCGGCGTGCAGCCTTACGGCAGCAGCGACTTCGTCACCGCCAACGGCACCAGCCCGTATCCGGACACGTTCAATCTCGGCGTCGGCCACATTCCGGGGTCGGCGCGGTCGTTCCCGAATTTCATCATCCCGTATCGCGGTGGCGTGGTCGGTCACAACCCGGCGACCGATCTGTCGAAGCCCTTGAATCGCAGCAACCCGGGATACATCCAGGGTTACGAGCGCTTCCAGCTGATCCAGCTCGATCTCGGCATCACCCGCGTCCTCGGCGCCTCCGACAACCCGTTCGGTGCCGATCAAATCATCGTGCTCGGCGAAATCGGCGCCAACATCATTCCCGACTTGCCGGCGCTCGATGTGCTGCAGATCGAAGGACCGGCGACATCGTTGTCGGCAACCGCAGGCGCCGATGGTTCCGGCGCGAATGGCTCGAAGCAGGCCTGCTCGAACGTGCCGGACTGCTCCTATGGCCCCGATGGCGGCCGCTTCAATCCGCACCAGCAGGATCTGACCGGCTTCGTCGATTCAGTGTCCTGGGGCTACCGAATCGTCGCCATCGCGAGCTACGAAAACGTGTTGCGCAATGTCGGCCTGCATCCGACCGTCCTGCTCAAACATGACGTCGCCGGCACCTCGCCGGGACCGGGCTACGAGTTCGTCGCCGGCCGCAAAGAGGCCGACGTGTTGCTTGAAACGCGCTACAAGTCGTCGCTGTCGTTCAACCTCGGCTACACCTGGTATTGGGGTGGTGGCGTCGAGAACCTGCTGTCCGACCGCGATTTCGCACAGGCCTTCATCAAATACCAGTTCTGATAGCGCTTCATCGTGACCGCCAGTGCGCTTGACGCACTGGCTGCAAAACCCGACGCCGGCCTCGTGCCGGCGTTTTTGCGTCCGGCCTAGGCGATCCTGACGACTCCGTCGCGCTTGTCCAAGCCTCTAGATTCCTCGCCACCGCTCGGCCCGCTCAGACAGTTCGACTGAACAGCGATCGGCACCAAGAAGAATTCAGAGGAAATCATGCCGATCCATTACCGCTGCGCGCGCGTGGCTTTGTGCGCAGTAGCAGCTTTTGCCGTCAGTCCTTTCACCGCCCAAGCGCTGTCGCTCGATCTGCCGCTGCCGTTCGGCGACGAGCCGATCCATGCGGCGCTGAACACGACGATGACCGCCGGCATCGGCTTCCGTACGCAGGCCCAGAGCGTCAACCTGATCGGAAAATCCGATCTCAACCGCAACGCCTGCGGCACCGGCTCTGGACCGCGCGGCACGATCTATTACCAGTCGTGCCAGGGTCTGTTCCGCACGCAGACCTATCCTGCTGCGCGACTCGGCGAGGTGCCGGGGCAGTATTCGATGCATAACGACGATGGCGATCTGAACTACAACAAGGGCTCGATCTTCCAGGCGCCGCTGAAGGTCACGCCCGATCTGACCTTGAGCTACAAGGAGTTCGGCGTGTTCGCGCGCGCGCTGTACTTCTACGACTTCGTCAACAACGACAAGATGGAGCGGCACCCGGACGAAATCACGTCTGCCAACGCCGGTTCGGTCGGGCGCGTGGGTTCGCCGATTCCGGGCTTGTCGACATTCGCGGCGATTCTCGCCAAGAACGGCATCCCGCTCGCACCGATCAGCGAACGACTGTACGGACCCGGCGCCTACGTGCGCAGCAAGCGCACCGACGGCGAAGAGCTGCGCCAGTCCGGCACCAATCTGCAGTACCTCGATACCTACTTCTACGGCAAGGTGCCGATTCCATACACCGACAGCAAAGTGTTGGCATTCAAGCTGGGGCGTCAGACCGTGAGCTGGGGCGAGAGCACGACGATGGTGTTCAACAGCATCAATGCGGCCAATCCGATCAACGCCAACAATTTCTATCGCATCGGCAACCAGACCGAAGAGGACTTCACGCCGGTCAACATGATCGACCTGAGCTTCTCGCCGGTCGAGAACCTGACCGTCGAAGGCTTCTATCAACTCGAATGGCAGCCGACCGAAGCGCAGACGCCGGGCACCTACTTCTCCACCAACGACGTGGGCACCGCCGGCACCGGGCGTTTCGTCAACATCAGCTTCGGCGGCGCGGCCGATGATCCGCAGCGTCTTGGCCATCCGCAGGACAATCCGCTCAGTCTGGTGACCTACACCACGCTCAGCGCCGAGCACGTCGCCGACCTGGAGCCGCGCACGGCCGGCCAGTACGGCGTCAAATTCGACTACTACGCCGACTGGCTCAACGGCGGCACCGATCTGTCGCTGTACTACGAGAACTACCATTCGCGCCTGCCCTATGCGGGCTTCTTCGCCGACCAGCAGAGCTGCGGCAAACAGGCCAACAACCTGCTGGCCTTCATCGCTGCCTGCCCGAACCTGCCGCTGATCACCGGCCTGACCGGCAGCAGCAAGCGCAGCGATGCGGTTCCGCTCGACAGCGGAAAACTGTTTCTCGAATACCCGGAAGACATTCACCTGATCGGCGCGAGCTTCAACACCACGATCGGCAGCTTCTCGCTGCAAGGCGAAGCGGCGTATCGGCCGAACCTGCCCATGCAGGTGTCGATCGCCGACGTCTCCTTTGCTGCCGCAGGCCCGGTGCTGGTGAGCTGCGCGGACAAGTCGCAGAACTGCCGGGACATTCTCGGTAGCGTCGGATTGGGCAACAGTGCGCAAGGCGGCGTGCAGGTCTATCGCGACAACAACTTCGTTCCGGCTAATGGCGGTTCGTCGTATACCGATGTCTATAGTCTCGGCGTCGGCAGCATGAGCGACTCGGCGCGCTCGTTCCCGAACTTCATCACCGCGTATCGCGGCGGCACGGTCGGCCGCAATGCTCCGACCGATCTGAGCAAACCGCTGAATCGCAAGAACCCCGGATACATCCAGGGCTACGAGCGCTTCCAGTTGCTGCAACTCGACTTCGGACTGACGCGCGTGCTCGGCGCATCCGACAATCCCTTCGGCGCCGACCAGGTCATCGTGCTCGGCGAGGCCGGTCTCAATTACATTCCGGATCTGCCGAAGCTCGATCAGCTGCAGATCGATGGACCCGCAACCGTGCTCAGCGCAACGGCCGGTGCCGACGGTTCCGGCGCCGACGGCTCGCGCCAGGCCTGTTCGAACATTCCGGACTGCTCGGTCGGCCCCGACGGTGTGCGCTTCAATCCGCACCAGCAGGATCGCACCGGCTATGTCGATGCGCTGTCTTGGGGGTATCGCATCATCGCGATCGCCAGTTACGAAAACGTCGTCCAGAACATCGGACTGCACCCGGCGCTGGTGCTGAAGCACGACGTGCAAGGCACCTCGCCCGGCCCGGCATTCGAGTTCGTCGCCGGACGCAAGGAAGCCGACGTGCTGCTGGAAACGCGCTACAAGGCTGATCTATCGTTCAACCTCGGCTACACCTGGTACTGGGGTGGCGGCAACCAGAACCTGTTGTCGGATCGCGACTTCGCACAGGCCTACGTCAAGTACCAGTTCTGATGGGCGTCTGACGCGCGCGTCGCCGAGACGGACCGCAACCCGAATCGCGGGGTTGCGTGTTCGAACCGGTGCGCTCGAACACGCGGTCGGATCGTTGCGCTCGTAATTTCGTGTTCGGACCCTAGCGTTCGAACTTTGGTGCTCGAATCGTTGCGCTCGAACTTTCGTGTTCGAAATTTCGTGTTCGAAATTTCGCGTTTGAACCTTGGCGCTCGAGCCTTCGTGCGTGAAGTCGGCGCTCGATGCTCAAATCGTCGGGGCGGAACTTTCGGGTCCGAATCTTCCTATTTGGATCCTTGTATTTGGATCTTTCTATTTGGATCTTTCTATTTGGATCTTCGTATCCAAACCTTCGCGGCGGTGAGAGTGCCGCGCGGGTTTTCTACGATGGGATCACCGCCTCAGCGGCCGTAGCGCGCCTTCACCTGCGCTGGTGAAAACTCGCCTTCGCTGATGCCTTCCAGATTGAACTTCGGCGGCACATCTTCGGCGAGCAGGCGATTGGCGAAGTAACGACCATCCTTGAAATCGTAGGTCACCACCGGTGCACAGTTGGCGGACTGCACATCGTATTGCGGCAACAAATGGCCTTCCTGGAAGCGCCACAGATTGCCGTCGTGATCGTAGTTCTCGACCAGCACGACATTCCAGGAATCCTCGTCGAGATAGAACACGCGCTTGCCGAAGCTGTGGTGCATGCCGCCACGCTCGTTGGCCTCGATCACCCAGACGCGATGCAGTTCGTAACGCGTGGACTGCTGGTTGAAATGGTTCGGCGTCAACAGCTGCGAATATTTGTAATGGCCGTCGCTGATGCGATACGCGTTGTACGGAATATACAGTTCGCGCTTGCCGGTGAGCTTCCAGACGTAGCGGTCGAACAGGCCGTTGTACATGTCAACCATGTCGATGAAATACATGCCGCCCGAACCTGGAAATGGCTGGTCGTAGCCCACCGGCGGTACGCGGAACATCTTCGGGATCCCCTGCGGAATCACCCAGATCGCCCGCGCGTCTTTCAGTGAGTTGGCGGTTTCGTGCACCAGCGCGACGAAGTCGATGCCGTTCGCGCCTTTCGCAAACCAGGTCAGGTAATACAGCAGGATGTTGTGATCGGCGATGTTCACCGGATCGCGCACGTTGCCGTAGCGGTACAGCACGCGCTCGGTCTGCTTCAGTGTTTCCTGCACACCGCCGGGGCCTACGATCGCCTGCGTGGTCTGCATCTGCATCGAATCGCCGCGGTAACGCAGGCGGTGATTCCACATTGCTTCCGCGCCGTTCTCCGGCTGCGGAAATGGCACGCCCAAACGCGCGTCCGCGATCGCATCTGCACCGATCAGCTTCGACTTGCCATTGTTCGCCTGGCTGGCGGCGTAGATCGCCTGCGGATACGACACACTGCGATGCGTGGCATAAACCGGGATCGTGTAGTCGGGATACTTTTTCAGTAGCGCCAGGTGTGCGGCACTCAGATGGGCAGCATATTGACCTGCGTTGGCAGCTGTAATCGTGAACAGCGGTTTTTCGCTCGCGTAGGGATCGACCAGTCGACCACCGGGCTGGAACGCCGCAGGCCACTGGCTGCGCGTGAGTCCACCGGTCCATGGCGGAATGCTGCCGTCGCCATTGCCGCTCTGCTGCGCGCCGATCGGCGTCAATCCTCCGCTGCCGGACGCCGCCGACGCGACGACCGCGGCAGGCTGCTCGGGCGTCGACTGCGTGTCCTGCACCGCCACCGGCGTGCCGAGCAGGCCGCTATCCAGCGTCGGTCCGACATCCGATCGTGGGCGCTGCTTCGCTGCCGCTTCCAACGCCAGCTCACGCGCCTTGCCGGATTGCAGGTACGTCACCCATTGTGCAGCGAGCTTGGCATTCGCCGCGAAACCCTGTGCCTGCTGGAACGCGACGACGGCGCCATCGACATCGGCCTGTTGATACTTGGCGACACCCAGCGCCATCAGGGCCGGTCCGCTCTTGCCGCCGCTGGCGATGCCGCGTTCGAGTGCCGCCGCCGCCTGCGGATAGTTCTCGCGGTCGAGATACAGCTGGCCCAGTTGCAGCCAGAGGTCCGCACTCGGCTGCGCCTTCAAGGCATCTTCGAGTGCGGGAATCGCGAGTGAGGATTCGCGCGCATCGATCCAGAGCGCAGCCAGCGTGCGCAGGTTGGCTGTCGTGCGCGGCACCTGGCCGCCATCGAGCCAACCGTGCAGCAGCGATCCGGCCTGGAATGGCGCGCCGATCTGCGCGGTCAAGCCGACCAGTTGCATGCGCTGCTCGGCGTTGTCGAGAAAGCCGAGACGGCTGGCGATTTCCATCACTGCCTGCGCACGTTCCTTGTTGCCGGCTTTCTGGTACAGCGCGGCCAGACGCAGCCAATCTTCGCGCGCGTTCGGCTGATCGCGCAGCACCGTTTCCAAAACCTGCGCGGCCTCCTTTTCCTGCCCGTTGCCGATGTAGGCCGCATACAGGCCGCGGCGCCAGCTGATGTCTGGATTGCGCGTGGCGGACACACCCTTCTGCAGCGGGCCGACCGCGTCGGCATAACGTTTCTGCTGCAAGTAGGCGGCACCGAGCGCGACCAGTTGCTCGGGTGGCAGATTCGCATTGGCGCGGTATTGCGGCTCGATTCCGGCGATCACGCTTTTCGGATCGCCACTGCCCATGCGCAGCTTGCCGAGATCGGCACGCATTTGCGCCTCGGCCGGGCCCGACAGCCCGTGCGTGGCCAGTGCCTGATCGAGATATTTCGCCGCCGCGTTCATGTCGCCCTTCTGCGCGGCGGCCCCTGCGAGTTCACGCAGCAGCATCGCCTTGGCGTAAGGATCGCTGGTGGTCTGCAACTGCTTCTGGATGTCCTGCTGCTGCGGCGCCGGTTCGTTGGGCGCCGTGCGCACTTCGCTCTTGTACTGGTCGGCGCGCGCGGCCTGCGCGCCAAGGCACAGCAGCCCCACGATCAACGCACGCTGCGAAATGCGCGGCATCAGCTCACCCGCGACCAGTCGAACGACGAACGGCCATCGACTGCGACCGACATCCGATACGACTTCCGACACCACTTGTTGTTGCGCTCGATGCAAGTCGACACGCGTGCTGCGCGACGCGCACACGTCTTCGCCATCGCGAGCGTGGCGGCAGCACGAGGCTGCGGCAGTCGCCGCGAGTGGATCGTGCTTCGCACGTCAATGCCAGTTGTACGCACAGTCCGCCGGATCCATTTCGACGCGCTGCTTGACCTCACGCGTTTGCTTGGACGAGTCGTAAATCCAGTTGGACACGCTTTCGATCGCCGCCGACTCGTACACGCCGCGCGGCTGCGCATCGACGATGCGGACATTGCTGACGCGTCCGTTCGGCATCACCATGAACACGACTTCGACCCAACCTTTGATCTTTTGCTTGCAGGCCCATTCCGGCATCTGCGGACGTGCGGTCGACAAGGGCACCAGCGGCTTGCCGTTGAAGCCTTCGCCAGTTCCGGGACCGCCACCACCGCCACCGCCGCCACCACCGCCGCCGGCGAAGCCACCAAAGGCGCCGTTGCCGAGCCCCGCGCCACTGCCGATGCTGATCGCGTTGCCGGCGTTGGCAATGTTGATGTCCACGGTGGGTGCGGCGATCGAAATTGTCGGCGTGCTGATGCTCGGCAGACTCGGCCGATCGAGCGAAGGCGGTGCCTGCGGCGCTTGCGGTGGTGCGGGTGCCGGCAACTGATCCTGCTGCGGCGTGTCGGTGTGCGGTTGCACGCGCACCATCTCGACCGCCGGCACATCGTCCTGCTGCTGGCCTTGGCCCGCTGGCGCCAGAATCATCCAGCGCATCAATACCAGCAGCAGCCAGACGATCACGATCGCCAATGCGGGAGCCAGCAGCCAGCGCCGACGTTCGCGACGCGCACGCGGCGCGGTGATCGTGACGCTCGGCTCGACTGCGCGCATATCAGGGCGCGTTGCCGGAACCCGCGTTAGCACTCGCGGGCGCAGCGGCGATGGCGACATCCTGCACGCCCGCGAGCCGCGCCTGGTCCATCGCTTCGACCACCAGGCCGGCATGCGCGTCGCGATCCGCCTGGATCACCACCGGTGCCTGCGGCTTCTGCGCACGCAGACGTTCGAGCGTGGTGCGCAACAGACGCACGTCGACGTGCTGGCGATCGACGTAGATATCGCCGCCGGCCGAGATCGCAACGAAGATGCTGGCGTTATCGACCTTGGTGGCGGTCTTGGCACTCGGGCGGTGCACCTTGATGCCGGCCTCGCTGACGAAGGCCGCGCTGATGATGAAGAAGATCAGCAGATTGAGGAAAAAGTCGAGCATCGGCGCGAGGTCGATATGCACGTCCTCGGGCTGTGCGGTATGGCGGCGCATGCGCATGTCGCGAATCTCCTATTCGGTCCGCAGCAGGTCGGGCAAGCGCTCGGATTCGTGCTGCACGCGCGAACTCAGCTGCACTGCGAAATACAGCCCGTTGAGGCTGACGACGATCCCGGCGAGCGTCGAAATCATCGCGTGCGAGACGCCATTGGCCATCGCGCGCACATCGGTCTGGCCCTGCGCGGTCATCGCGTCGAACACTTCCAGCATGCCGGTCACGGTGCCGAGCAGCCCGAGCAAGGGCGCCAGCGGCACGACCACACGGATCAGCGGCAGACTCCAGTTCATGCCGACTTTCAGTTCGGAGATCAGCTGTTCGCGAATCCGGTGCGCATGCCAGGAATGACGCTCGCGCCGCGCCTTCCATTCCGCGCGGCGCACAGCGAGTTCCGTCGGCAGCACACGCCGCAGGTACCAATAGCGTTCGATGATCAGCGTCCACAGCACCAGGGCGGCGAGCACGATCCACTTCAACACCCAGCCACCCAAGTGAAAGAACTCGCCCACCGAATCGAACGGTGCGCGCAACGCGGCCTCGACGATCTGCATGATCACGCGCGTGCTCCGGCAGTGCCCGCAACCATCCCTGGTGTCGCCGTCCGGCCCGGCCATCCCTGGCCGGTCGTGCGCCGCGTGCCGAGCAGTGCTCGGCGTACAACGCGCAGCGCACCCCAGCCAGCCAAGTGAAAGAACTCGCCGACCGAATCGAACGGTGCGCGCAAGCCGGCTTCGACGACGCTCAGCGCCTCACCGAGCATTGCCCTGCTCCAGCCGACGCGCGAGCAGACCGGCGCTCTGCTCATCGAGGATCTGCACCAGCATGCGCGAGCGTGCCGTCAGCACGCTGTTGATGAACAGAATCGGAATCGCGATCAACAGGCCGAGCACGGTCGCGATCATCGCCTGCGAGATGCCGCCGGCCATGACCTTCGGATCGCCCGCGCCGACTTCGGTGATCACCTGGAACGTGATGATCATGCCGGTCACCGTACCGAGCAGGCCGAGTAGCGGACCGGCTGCGACGATCATCCGCAGGAATGGCTGGAAGCGTTCGATCTTCGGCACTTCGCGAAGCACGGCCTCCGACAGCCGCGTCTCCAGTACCTCGGGGTCCTGACCGAGCGAATCGTCGCGCAGACAGGACAGCACGCGTCCGAGCGGATTGTCGTTCGAGGGTGCTTCGATGTTGCGGAGCTGCACGTTCATGCGCGTGCCCACACGCGTGAGGTACCACAGCTGAAACGCTGCGAGTGCGACGCCAACCAGGCCGAGCAGGATGATCACGTAGCCGACGATGCCACCCTGACGGATGCGATCCATCAACAGCGGACGTTGCGCCTCCAGCGCCAGCAGATTGCCCCGCGTCGGATCGAGCGCGATCGCGCGCCAGTCGTGGCCTTCCTGATCGAACCCGCGCGCCAGACTTGTATTCTGCGTTTGCCGCTCCGGCAGCAGCAGGTTGCCGCCCTGGGCGAGCAGATACTTGCCATCGGCGAACGCGATGAAGGTGCCGACGCGCGTCACTTGCGTCTTGCGAGGCTGCCCGTCTGCACCGATGACGTTGGCTTCGAAGCGCACCACGCGTCCGTTTTCGCTCATCTCCTGCTGCAGCGTGAACCAGAAATCCTCGAGATCGCGCTCGCTCGGCGTTGAATCGGGCGCGGCGAGGCGATCGAGCAGCTGCAGGCGCTGCGGGTATTGCGCGGTGAGATAAGAATCGTTGGCGATGCCCTTGTACTCGGCGGCGGTTTCGCGCACTGCGGCGTAGATTTGCGCGACGTCGCCGGCCTGACCGGTCGACTGCTGCTTCAGCGCCGCCAGCTCCTTGCTACCGCTTTCATAGCGTGCGCGAATGCCATCGGCCTTGGCTTGCGCGCCGCGCAGCTCCGCTTCGGCCTGCGCAAGCTGCGCCTGCTGGTCCGCCTTGTTCTTCAGGAAGCGCTGCTCGCGCTCGGCATCGATATGCGCGCTGCTCTGTGCCGATTCGCGGATCTGTCGCAGCAGATCGTCGATCCCCTGCGCGTTCGCCGGTGCGGCCGCCTGCGCGTTACTGATCAGCGCATCGAGGCTTGCATGCAACAGCGACCAGCCGCCGCGTTCGATCAGCGCCAAGCGCTCGGATTCCGCAGCCGGCGGCAGACCGCGATCGAGCTGATCGAGCCGTGCCTGGGACGCGCTCGCCGCAGCTTTTGCCGCCGGTACCGGCAGCGCGAGAATCTCCGGTGCTGCGGTTTCGCGGGCGATGCGCAGGCCCTCGCGTATGGCCGCGCGATAGCTGCCGCTGAGCGAATGCCACTGCTTGGCCTCGACATCCCAGTAACCGGTATCGGCGCCATCCGGCGTGACATACAGCAGCGCGACACGACCGACGTGCAGGATATCGACCACCTTCTGCGCGCCGCTGAGCGCCAACTGCATGCGCTCGGCACCGAAGGTGCGGCCATAGTCGGCTTCGATGCGATAGGCCTCGAGGATGCGGCGGTATTTTTCCGCCAAGGGTGTGGCCGGATCGGCCATCAGCTTCTTCAGGCTATCGATGCGATCGCGGCGTTCGCCTTGCAGGAATGGCAGGTCGAGTGCCACGAACTGGTCGAGGCTGCCGACCATCCGCAGCATCAGCGGCAGGATGTCCTTGGCGGTGCCTTCGGCTTCGCGCGCCTGGTTCTGCAAGGCCGTGCGCTCGGCATCCTGGGTCGCCAGCAGCGGTTCAACCTGCTCTGCGTACACGCGAAGCTGCTGCGCCTGCCAGACCGTTGCGCGATAGCGCTCCAGCAGGGCGCGCGTCTGGTCGTCGAGTTGATCGAACTGCGATTGCGCGGTGCGCGCAGTCTTGTTGGCATTGACCGCGGCATCAACCGCTGGAGACCCGCCGCTCTGCGCGCTCGCCAGCAAGGGCAGCACGACGCCCGCGCAAACGCCGAGCAGCGCCAAACGGATCCGTTGGAAATTATTCGTCACCTTGAACAGCCTCCAGTTTTTGCGGCACGCCGGGTTCGGATCGCTAAGCGCCAACCGTCCCGATCGAAGTCACAGCTTGCGCGTGTTGCGGTGCGCGTCTGCGTCGACACGCCCGGTCCCTGGAGCTCCATCGTCCGACGTTCCCGCAAAGGGTTCGCCTGTCTTTGTCATTATGCGCATCCGATGCATCCATCACGCAGACCACAAGCTTACCTAGCGGTTCCGCGTGGCCCTGCTTGCGCGTTGCTCCAAGGGTAGCAGCCAGCCTGCGATTTCGCCGACCATATCCTCGGTATCGTCGTCATCGATGACCCAATGGCCACGATCAGGATAGTGGCGCAGGGCCGCCCCTGGATACAGTGACGCAACTTTACGCACGACTGGCGCTGGCGTCAGTGCATCGCGGCCGGCGCTGAGCACGTACACCGGGCAGCGCACCTGTTCGGAATCGACGCGACTGGCCTGCCCGCGATCGGCCCACCAGAACGCCAGCTCCGCGAGGGCACGTCCGGACTCCGGCACCAGGCTGTTGTGGATCGCCAGGTGCTGCACGGCGGGCACACCGTTGAACAGACTCTTCGCTGCGCGCGCAAAGCTCGGCCGATGTGCGCGCTTCCAGAACGCCGGTCGCAGCAGCGCACTTGAAAATGCGGCCAGAGGCTGCGGCCGGATCGCATTGATGCCGGCTGGGGCAGCCGGTGTCAGCAGCACCAGCGCGAAGCAATCCATCTCCGCCGCAAGCTGCTGAGCCAGCAACGCGCCCATCGAATGACCAATCAAGGTCGGCGGTTGGCTGAAGCCGGCCTGGGCGATCCATTCGCGCAGAAATACGAGGTAGTCACGCAGACCCAGAGCGCCGACCGACGCAGGATCGCCGCCATCGGCATGCGCCGGCAGCGTCGGAATATGGCAGGAAAATCCGCGTGCACGAAGCGCGTCGGCGATGCGAGTCCAGTGATCGGCAGTGCACCACATGCCATGCAGCAGTACGACCGGATGAGCCATGAGCAAGCGGTTCCTTTGCGGCGATTTCTACGCGTATTTTCGCGCTCGATGTGCGTACAAAATTAAGACCTGTGTGGTTCAGTGCACCGCCCCAACAGCTGCCAACCGGCCGCAGAACATACGTACCGGCTCGACGCTGGCGACAGACCTTGCAAGCGAACTAGTACGACGCGGCGAGCCGGGTGACGAGACGATTCAGGCCGGCCGGCGCAAGCTTCTGCAACACGGCCAACGCGCGCGACTGCAGCCCCGGATACCAGTGCACCCGTCGTCTGCCGCGCCAGTGTGCCGCGCGCCATACCGCGCCGGCAATATCGTCGGCGCTCAGCCGCACGCCCAGCCGTCCGACACTGGCCGGTGCTTCGCCTATCTGGGCCAGCATCGGTGTCGCCACGAATAGCGGCAGCAGGTCCATCACGCGAATGCCGTGCCGCGCCCATTCGATATCGAGCGCCTCGGTGAAGCCCTTGACCGCGAACTTGGTCGCCGAATAAGAGGCAAACGCCGGCGTGCCGTAGATCGCCGACGCCGAGCACATATTGATCACGGCGGACTGCGGTGTGCGCTGCAGGAAGGGCAAGGCCAGCGCGCAACCGTTGATCACTCCTTTCAGGTTGACGTCGACCAGCGCCTGATGACGTGCCAGCGCGATCGATTCGAAATCGCCGGTGGCGAGTAAGCCAGCGTTGTTGAACAGCAGGTCGAGCCGGCCACCGGCGGCGTCGAAGAACGCAGCCAGCGCGGCACCGAACACGTGGGCGTCGCGCACGTCCAGCGTCGCCGCGATCGCCTGCCCTTGCGGAATCTCCCGCAGCAGCGAGTCGAGACCTTGAGTATCGACATCGTAGACGCCGACGAACCAACCGCCGGCGGCGAAGCGCAGGGCGGTGGCGCGGCCAATTCCGGCAGCAGCGCCGGTAATGAAAATCGCAGGACGGCTCATGAGTCGCGGCTTGCAGCGTATGTGGATGGAGTCGATCGAGACGACGGTCGAAGCGGTGATTGCCCGATCGACCGAAACCGATTGAATGACCGTTCGGTCGACGGCACGACCGAACGACAGGGATCACAGTGTCGCCGATTCGATGACCGGACTGCATCGAGGTTCCAGCACGCGGGCACGATGGCGCGATGGCGCGATGGCGCGATGGCGCGATGGCACGATGGCGCGATGGCACGATGGCGCGATGGCGCGATGGCACTCGGGCACGATGGCGAAGGTGGTTGCCGCGCCGTGAGTCTCCAGGCGCTGCGCCGATCAGCCCGCCAGACCGGTCGGCGCTGGCCCAGGGTGCACAGCCGGCACCGAGTCCGCTACGCTTCGCACCGCAGCCCTGTTCCTGCGATCCTGAATACGGAGAGTTTCGATGTCCACGCACTCGCCTGCGTTTCTTGCCCTGGTTACCGCCGCGCGCAGTCGCGTCAAGGAAGTCTCCGCGACTCAGATCCCGGAGATCTTGCGCAAGGATCCGCACGCACGCCTGATCGATACGCGCGAGGAAAGCGAGTTTGCGGCCGGCCACGTGAAGGGTGCGGAGTGGATCGGCAAGGGCGTCATCGAGCGCGACATCGAAGCCAAGCATCCGGACAAGAACGAGCCGCTGTATCTGTACTGCGGCGGCGGCTTCCGCTCGGCGCTCGCCGCCGACAATCTGCAGACGATGGGTTACACGCAGATCTACAACGTCGACGGCGGCTGGCGCGTGCTGAAGGACATCATGCCGCTCGAATAGCGCGGCTCAAGGCGTGTAAGTCACGCCGAGCACTTCAAGCTCGCTGGCGCCGCCTGGCAGTTCGATTCGGACGACGTCGCCGACCGCCTTCTTCAGCAGCGCTCGCGCCATCGGTGAGTCGATGCTGATGTGCCCAGGGCCGCTGTCGATTTCGTCCGGCCCGACAATCCGGTACAGACGCCGCGCATCGTCGGCATCCGCGAGTTCGACCTGCGCGCCGAAGTAGATCCGGCGCCGATCGCTCGGCGCCTCGCTGACCACTTTCAACTCCGGAAGGCGCCGCTGCAGGTAGCCGACGCGGCGGTCGATCTCGCGCAATTCCTTCTTGCGATAGATGTACTCGGCGTTCTCCGAACGATCGCCCTCGGCCGCTGCCGCGGTGATCGCCCGCACGACTTCCGGCCGCCGCACGCGCCACAGCTGATCGTATTCCGCTCGCAGCCGCTCGAAGCCTTCCGCGGTGATGTACGCCGAGCTCTTTTCGGCCGGCGGCCGATAGCGGCTCATGCGCGTCCCGGTTTCCTCATCGCATCGACACGCAGACGAGGTCAGCCGACATCCGGCAGACCTTCCGGTACGAAGAAATCGATCAGCAGCTTCGAGGTCGGCGTACCCGGCACCGCGGCGTAGGCGCTGAAGTCGCGCACGCCGGCTTTCTGGTGCAGCACCACATCGTCGATGCAGAAATTGCCGGTGAATTCGCGCGCGGGCTGGGTCAGAATCAGATGCGCGGCGTCGGCCATGATCTCCGGCGTGCGGCTCTTGGCCAGCATGGGATCGCCGCCGAGCATCTTCACCGCAGCGGTGGCGATAGTAGTGCGCGGCCACAGCGAATTCGCAGCAATGCCATCGCGCCGGAATTCTTCGGCCCAGGCCAGCGTGCACAGGCTCATGCCGTACTTCGCCATGCTGTAAGCGACGTGTGGCGCGAACCATTTGACGCGCATGTCGAGTGGCGGACTCAGCGTCAGGATATGCGGATTCGCCGACTTCTTCAGGTAGGGAATCGCGTGCTTGCCGGTCATGAAGGTGCCGCGTGCGTTGATCCCGTTCATGAGGTCGTAGCGCTTCATGTCCGTTGCCAGTGTGCCGCTCAGGTTGATCGCGCTGGCGTTGTTGATGACGATGTCGATGCCGCCAAAGGTGTCGGCGGTCAGCTTCAGCGCGTCGAGCACCTGCTGCTCGTCGCGAATGTCGCACTGAATCGGCAGACCCTTGCCGCCAGCGGCATTGATCTCCTCGACCGAACTGAAAATCGTACCCGGCAGTTTCGGGTGCGGCTCGGTGGTTTTGGCGGCGATTGCGACCTTGGCGCCATCGCGTGCGGCGCGCAGCGCAATCGCCAGACCGATGCCGCGGCTACCGCCGGTGATGAACAGCGTCTTTCCATTCAAACTCATTGCAGTCCTCCGTCGATGGCCGCGTGTAGCGCAGCCTGATTTGTGATTTGGTGCAGGCGAGTCTAGCCGATGCATCCGGTGCCGAATTCGCAGGTCGCCCGTCGCGCCAGCGGAGGCGCTGAGGCAGGTGCTGGGGCTGGCGCTGAGGCTGGTGCTGAGGCAGCTGCTTGGACAATCTGCGATCGAGCTGGTGATTTTTGTTGGCAGCCTGAGCGCCTGCGCCGGACCTGAACAGTCACAAAAGGCGCCGAAGACGTGCCGAACAACCCGCCACACCCCAAGCTATCGTTTCGATAGCGTCGGCCGGACGGTTCGCGCACACCCACCCTGCTCAGCATGGTTCAGGTTTGCGCGCTCGGCGACGCATCGATCCAGATTCAGTCTCCGTGTGGTCTTGCCGCCCGAGACCGGCGAAGCCTCGGCCCCGTCGACGCACATCAACGCAGGTCAACGCACCAGCGCAGTCATATTGGCGATGCGCTCGGCCTGCACGCGATTGAGGTTGCGGAAGATCGTCGCGGCGATGCGCGGATGGCGCAGTCGCAAGCCCTCCAGATCCTGCGAATCGAAGCGCAGCACGCGGACCGGCGAAATGGCGTCGATGCTGGCGGTGCGGCGCTGGCCGAAATAGCCGGCCTCGCCGATCACCGCGCCACGGCCGAGCGTCGCCAGTTTCTTGCGTGTTCCATCACGATCGACGCTGGCTTCCACATGCCCGTCGATGACCACGTAGATGTCGCGCGCGAGATCGCCTTCCTGAATCAGCCGCGTGCCGCCCGGCACTTTCTCCAGTCGCGAAAGCAACGCGAACACGCGCGCCTGCCGCGAACTCAGGCCCGAGAACAGCGGAATGGTGTGCTGCGGACTGCGCCCGAGATCGAGCCGCAGCATGTCCCACAAGGTGACGATGCGCAGACGTGAACCCAGCGCCGGGGTCAGCGTCATATCGGCGATCCAGGCGACCAGCAAGGTCCATGCGGCAAGCAAGCCGAACTGCGCTTGGTTGTGCAGCCCGCTGCCGGTAAAAACCAGGAAGCCGATACACAATGCCGCGGTCGCCAGCGTGATCGGTCGCAACACCGAAGACAGCGCCGATGCAATCGCGCCGGTTTCGGAGCCGACCGCGCGCGCATCCGCATTGAATCGCGCGAGGAAGTGCACGGTGTCGTTGACCGCAATGCCGAGCACGATGCAGGCGACCAGACTGGTGGTCGGGTTGAGGTTGATGTGCAGCAGACCGAGCGTGCCGAAATACACCGCGATCGGAATCAGGTTCGGCACCGTCGCCAGCAGGCCGGCGCGCATCGAGGTGAACATGATCGACAGCACCAGCCAGATCGCGAACGTCGCGATCGCGATCGACCACAGATGTCCGCTGGCGATGGCATTCACCGCCCGCGTGGCGATCACCGACGAACCGGTGGCCTGTGCGGCCAGAGGCGGCGGCAGTTCGGCGAGTCGTGCATCGAGCCGCTTCAGAAAATCGCCGATCGGCAGCGAGCCGTCGACATTGATTCGCACCGACATCAAGGCGGAGCGGAAACGCGGATCGACCAGATGCTGGATCTGATCACCGCCGCCGAACACCAGAATCTGCTTGACCGCGCTGGCACTGTCCGGCACGGCAAAATACTTCGGATCGTTCTCGTTGAGTGCCTGGTTCAATAACTTCAGGTGATCGACGTAGGACACGACGGCGCCCACCTCCGGCTGTGCGCGCAGCCAGTTCTCGAGTCCGTCGAGCGCGTTGATCTGCTGTGGATCGGTCAGCGCATCGTTGACGTGCGTGTCGACGAAAATCGAAACCACGTTGGCGCCGTTGAAGGTCTGGTTGATCGACTCGAAGTCCTGACGAACCGGCGAGTCGGCATCGAAGCTGGCGATGTAGTCCGCGCCGGTGCGGATATGCGAAGCGAAATACAGGTTCAGCGGCAGCGACAGCAAGGCGATGACGATGATCGGCATGCGCCAACGCGTATCGAACGCCGCCAGCCACTGGCCCCAGCGGATGAACATGCGCTGGCCGAAGGCCGGTTGCTCGCGCGAGCAACCCACTGCGTTCAACAGCGGCGGCAGCATGAAGAACGTCAAGCCGGCGACATACAGCGTGCCGATCGCCGCGAGCAGCGCGAACTCACGGATCGCCGGCAGCTTGTTCAGCATCAGCGACAAGAAGCCGATCACCGTGGTCGTCGCCGACACCAGCAGACCGACGCCGATGCGGTTCATCACCCATTCGGAGCGGCGCTTCTTGTCGACCAGCGGCACCAGCTGGCGCGAGAAAAAGTAGGCCGACAACAGATGGATCGTGTACGACAAGCCGATCGTGATGACCAGGGGCGGCACGATCGCGGTGACCAGATTGAACTGGATGTGCAGCAGCACCGCGGTGGCCACGGTCCAGATCAAGGCCATCGCCACCGTCGCCAGCGCGGCGAAGGTTGCGCGCAGACTGCGGAACGTAACGATCAGCAGGATCGATACGAGTCCAAACACGGCCGGAACGGTGAACTGCAGGGTCTTGGCCAGCGCCACACCGGTGGCCGCGCGGACTGGCAAAGTGCCGGTGATCCACACTTGCGCACCGGGCACTTCGGCGGCGGCTGCGCGCCGGAGTTGCCCTTCGATGTCGGTGCTGCTGTAGTCGTGCGGCTTGAGCCGCGCCATGTTCAGTGCGAAAGCCGCGACGCTGCCATCACGCGAGACCAGCGTGCCACGGTAAAGCGGATTCGCCGCCAGCTGCGCCGAGAATCCAGCAATGCTGCCGGGCTCAGCGCGCGCCTGCTCGGTGAACGTTGTCAGGGAGACATCGTCGCCAACAGTGGCGATATTGGGTGCCGTCGCCAAGGAAAAAACGCCGTCGACGCCGTCGATCGTACGCAGACGATCGGTCAGGCGGGCAATCGCGGCGAGGTTGTCGGCCGTGAATACCGACGGTGCGAAGCGCACCGCGAGAATGACCGGATCGTCTTCGCCAAACAAATGCCGCACCTGCGCCAGCAAAGCACGATCGCCATCGTGCTCCGGCAGCAAGGCTTCAGCGGAAGGATCAACATGGAAGCGCGGCGCACCGTCGCGCAGATCGAAGCAGGTTGCCGCCGCGATCAGCGTGATCAGCAGCGCCAGACCGAGTATGCGGCGCGGTCGCTGGGCCAGCCAATGCAGCAGGGCGAACATGCGCGCGGGCTCGTTCTGACGTCAGCCGGCGACGGCTGAGGTGCGCGCGCCAGTGCCCACATCACTGGGACCGCGCGAACCCGTCGGCGGCAAGCTGGCTTCGCGGTCGCGCATCAGTTGCCGAGGTAGAACGCGTGCGGATCGAAGTAACGCGACGGCAACTCGTTGCCGCTGCTGACGCCGAGCACTCGAAGTGTGGTGCTGGTGTTCTCTTTGAGGTCGTGCATCTCGGCCTGCGACAGATACCAGTACTTGCCCGACTGTTGCAGCGCCGAGGCCGGCGCGGTGAGTTGTTTGCGCAGCTTGTCGCCCTCGTAGAAATCCACCTTCAGCGCGACGCAGGATTTCTGATCGACCCAACTGCGCATTGTCGTGTACCGCGAGTCCTGTGTCGGCTTGGTCTTCAGCAGCATCACATAGACCGGATGATTCTCGATCTGGCTCGGTGCTTCCAGCACCGGCTCGCTGCCATCGAACGCATTCTCCAGTTGCTTGACATCGTTGTAGCTGAAATCGGTGCCGAGCAAGGGACCGTCGGCCGAACTGCCGTTGATGCGGCGCACCCGATTGATCGACGGCAGGTACATGTACATTTCGTCGTCGTGACCCGGCTGCGACTCGCGCACCAGATAGCCGGCGCCGGAAAGATCGTTGGGCTGCTCGATCCGCATCGACGCGCGGATCAGGCCCTTGTCGTTCATTGCATAGATATGGCCCTTCAGCGTCCGCGCGCCGCCGCCACGATCGGTCGCCGCCAGCTCGATCTGCTGGATACGCACGGTCGGCGGGATATTCGCGCGCATGCAGTCCAACACTTTCTGGGTGGCCGCATCCGGCGCGGCTGACGCGGTCTCCGCAAGCAGGCAAAGCACGGCCAGCACCGCAGCGTTCCGGGTTATGAGATACGACGATCCAAGCATTGCAGTCCCCCACTGTGCGACGACGTCACCTGCGCCTTGCGACAAGCCACCGGCCAAACATCATCGCGGGCCCATCCCAGTTCGCAGACTAGCCGAAGATGCTTGGCGACTGCTGGCGCAGCGCCAAGATCCGGGCGTTAGGCGTCACTTCTATTTCTGATATTTCTGCTTCCACTCGGCGTACGGCATGCCGTAGATCTTGCTGCGCGCCGCGTCGTCGCTGATCTCCACACCGGCGTCCGCCGCGGCCTGCCGATACCACTTCGAGAGGCAGTTGCGGCAGAAGCCGGCGAGATTCATCAGCTCGAGATTCTGCACATCTTTGCGCGAATCCAGATGCTCGAGCAGGCGCCGGAATGCGGCCGCTTCGAACTGCTGTTCTTGTGAGGCGTCCACGTCTGCGTTCCTAGCGCCCGCCACGCGGGCCGAGGAAGTACCACAGGATCACACCGAGCACCGGCAGTGCCAGGATGATGACGACCCAGACCGCTTTCTTCAGATTGTCTGCACCGCTCTGCAAAATATTGAGAATGGCGAAAATATCGGCGATCAAGATCAGAATGCCGAAAATGCCGTAGTAGCTGTTGCCGAAGAACATTGAACGCTTCCTTTTTGTAGTCGCCGATCCAGCCGGCTTGTTGTGTTTGCGTGGCCCGACCCTGCGCACCCGCACCCGCCGACGCCAGGCATCGCCCATCATAAGACCGATTCGGGCCGCCCGGCGTTCCCTGACGGACCGGATGGGGCGAACAGCACCTACAATGGCGTCCCGTCCTTGCAAGGACACTCCGTCCCAGGCTCGGTCGCGGAATTGAGCCGCGCAGACAAATCGTCAGGACCGGCCACCGGAACCCCTTCGAATGAATGACGTTCGTCCTGCCGATGTGAACATCGTAAGTCCGGCGCTGCAGCCCTCCTTCGTGACCCTGGGCGCGCCCTACGTCGTGCCCGTGCCCACCACCGCTCTGGCCACGCCGCAGTTGCTGCATGTCAACACAGCACTGGGCGCCGAACTCGGTCTGGACGACGCGACGCTACAAAGCGCGGCCTTCGTCGACATCATGGCGGGCAACCGCGCCTGGCCCGGCGCCGAATCACACAGTTCGGTCTATGGCGGCCATCAATTCGGCACCTGGGTACCGAGGCTCGGCGACGGTCGCGCGCATCTGATCGCCGAAATCGTCGCCGCAGATGGCGGGCGCCGCGAACTACAACTCAAAGGCAGCGGACCGACGCCCTACTCGCGCTTCGCCGACGGCCGCGCAGTGCTGCGTTCATCGATCCGCGAATACCTGTGTTCGGAGGCGATGCACGCGCTCGGCATTCCGACGACGCGCGCGCTGGCGCTGGTCGGCTCGCCACAGCCGGTGCGTCGCGAGACCATCGAATCCGCCGCCGTGGTCTGCCGCGTAGCGCCAAGCCTGCTGCGCTTCGGGCATTTCGAATACTTCTACTATCGCGACGAGCATGCCGAACTCACACCGCTCGCCGATCACCTGATCGACACGCAGTTTCCGCAGTTTTCGCAACGGACCGATCGATACGCGGCCTGGCTTGGCGAAGTGGTGGCGCGAACCGCGCGACTGATGGCCGACTGGCAGGCGGTGGGCTTCTGTCACGGCGTGATGAATACCGACAACTTCTCGGCGATCGGGCTAACGCTGGATTACGGTCCGTTCGGTTTCATCGACGCGTTCGACGTGCACCACATCTGCAACCACACCGACGAAGGCGGACGCTACGCCTACGACCAGCAGCCGATGATCGGCCACTGGAATTGCTCGCGACTGCTGCAAGCCTGCCTGCCGCTGCTGGATACGGATCCGCAGCGCGCGGTCGAAATTGCCACGGCGATTCTGGATCGCTTCCCGGCGCTGTACGGCGAGGCGATGACGCAACGCTGGCGCAACAAGCTCGGTTTGGCCGAAGCACGTGACGACGATCGCGAACTGATCAACCGCTTCCTGTCGATTCTGGATCGCGGCCACTCGGACTTCACCCGCAGCTTCCGCGCGATATCGCGTCTGAACAGCCACGATGACGCACCGGCTCATGGACTGCGCGAAGAGATTGCCGACCTCGAACGCTACGATGCCTGGATCGCCGACTACCGCGCGCGACTGCGCAGCGAGGGTTCGGACGATGCCGCACGCGCAGTGCGAATGAACGCGGTGAACCCTTGCTACGTGCTGCGCAACCACCTGGCACAGGCGGCGATAACTGCGGCGGAGGGCGGCGACTTCAGCGAAATCGCGCGCCTGTTCAGTCTGCTGCAACGGCCTTACGACGAGCAGCCTGGGAATGAAATGTATGCCGCCGAGCCGCCGCCGGCGCTGCGCCACATCGAGGTCAGCTGTTCTTCCTGAAGCTCGCGAGCGAACGCCGGCGCGTTCAGGCTGTCGGAGAGGTGCTTACATTCGGCACCATTGGAGATCCGCAGGCATGAACATCCGCACGCTCATCGTCACCGCCATCCTCGCCGGCAGTTGCATCGGCAGCGCCAGCGCCGACACATTTGCATTGACACCCGGCCAATACGAAACCCGCGTGGCGCCGTTCGAAGGCAAGGGCAAGCCTGATGTCGACAGCGACTGCATCACTGCTGACGACGCCAAGGATATCGTTGCGTATTTCAAACAGCAGGGCTCCGAAGATTCCTGCAAGCTGACCGATTCAAAGCTTACCGGCAAGCACTTCAGCGGCACTTCGATCTGCAAGGGCGGACCGGACAAGCCGTTCACCACGCTCAACGTGAAATCGGAACTGACCTTCAGCGCGGACGGCTACGGCGGACTGCTCAGCGAGGACGGCGTCGGTACCGATGGCAAGCCGTTCACCAAAAAACTCAAGGTCAGCGCCAAACGCTCGGGTGAGTGCAAGGCCTCTTAGCGCGGGGTCGTCCAGCCGCCGGCGCCGCTCAGGCGGGTGCGTCGAGCAGGCGTCCGCAGCGCAGGTTGGCCGGCACGGCGATGTCCATCAATCGCGGCTGCGGCAGATTGAGGCTGTTCATCAGCGCGGCGTAGGCCTGTGCATCGGCGACCTGCAAGCGCGGGTTGGAACGTCGTTCTTCGCCGATGGTACTGACGCGGCGTCCGCGATAGTCGTGTGCCGGAAAGACCTGGGTCTCCGGCGGCAGCTTCAGCAGCTTGTTGAAGATCGAATCGTAAGACGCATAAGGATCGCCGTTCTGGAAATCGGTGCGACCGGTACCGGCGATCAGCAGCACGTCACCGGTCAGAACCCGTGGCTGCTCGCCGTCCAGATAAAAGCTGAAGGAATCGTCGGTGTGTCCAGGCGTGTACAGCGGCTGCAGCACGAGTTCATCGATGCGCAGCGATTCGCCTTCACGGCAGCGTGCCGATACGCATTCGGCGCGGCTCTGTTCGGCCATCATGCTGAGGCAGCCGGTGGCCGCACGTAGCGCGCCCAGCGCAGTAATGTGGTCCGCATGCGTATGGGTATCGAGCGCGATCACCAGACGTAACCCGAGCCGCTCGATCCATTCCAAATAGACCGCCGTCTGTTCCTGCACCGGATCGACCAGCAGTGCTGCACCACCGGCACGCGAAGCCAGCAGATAGGTATAGGTCGAAGACTCCGGATCGAACAACTGCTCGAAGATCATGGCGCGGCTCCCTGCGGCGAAGTGAACTGCTGATGCAAAACGCTCGCCGGAATCGAGGTGGGTTCACCCACCCAGTGGCAAATTCGCACTTTCTTCACCAACCACAGCGCGCTGCGCCGTATCATCCCGGCAGCCGCGGTGCGTCGCTTAAGCTTTCGCTGCGGATACGGTTTTGCCAATATCGACATTGGCCTGCAGCAATCGCGTTGGAACGGTTGAACGCGTCAGCCAGGACACCCGGATCGACCGATTTCGCCTTGACCACGACCTCTAAAAATCTGCTGACCGCCCGCTGGCGGGAGTCTCTGAACCGATGACCAATCGACAGCGACGACGCCTGCTGGTGACGCTCGGAGGAATTGGCACTGGCCTGCTCCCGCTGCTGCTGATGACCGCCATTTCCTACTGGCAGGCGCAGCGCGATTCCGATATCCAACGGCAGGGTTACGCGCAGATCACCTTGGACCGAAGCGAACGGATTTTCGCCAGCGCCGACCAGATGCTGCACAAGCTGGCCGACCAGGTGGAACCGCAGTGCTCGTCGAAGACCATCGCCGCGCTGGCACGCGCCAGTTACGACAGTCTGTACTTCAAGGCAGCCGGTCTGATCGATAACGGCGCCTTGCAATGCACCGGTGACGGCGCGCTCAAACCGGCGCCGATGCTGCGCTCCACCGACATACTGCCGGCGCCGGGCGCACCGTTCGCAATCTCCGAGCAGGAGTCGCTGCTCACGGGTGACCCCGTGGTGCTGGCGCTGTACTCGCTGCAGAAGGGCCTAGCGCTGGCACTGCTGATCAGCCCCGCGCAATTCTCGGAAGTGCTACAGCCACTGCTGAAAGATCAGCAGGTGTCGATCCAGCTGTTGAATACCGACGGCACCTCGATGCTGCAATTCGGCTGGCATGTCGATGTCCAGCGCGGCGCCTCCGCCAAACTGAAATCAGCGACGCTGCGGTCGCAGCGCTATCCCGTGATGGTCGCGGTCACCACGTCGAGAGCCTGGATGCTCAAGACCTGGCGCCATAGCGCTCCGCTCTATGCCAGCCTCGGACTCGCGATTTCCGGCTTGCTGTTTTTTCTCGGCAACAAACTGGTGCTACGCCAGTTCTCGCTCGATGCCGAGCTGCGCGACGCCTTCGCCAACAGCGAATTTCAGGTGTTCTATCAGCCCGTGATCGACGTCCGCAGCGGCGCCTGCGTGGGCGCCGAGGCGCTGCTGCGCTGGCAGCATCCGCATCGCGGGCTGGTCATGCCGGACTCGTTTTTCTCGATTGCGGAAAAAACCGGTTTCGCAGTGCCATTGACGTCCTGGGTGATGCGGCGCGTCGCACAGGAAATGACCGCGCTGCTGAATGCCAATGCCGGGTTCCATGTGTCATTGAACCTGAGTGCGCGACACATTCTCGATCCGAGCCTGCTCGACACGATCCGCCGCACCTTCCGCGACGGCATCCCGCCGCAACGAATCATTTTCGAGATCACCGAGCAGGAATTGCTGCGTGGCGATCACGATGCCTTGTTGGCGGTCGTGCAACATCTGCGCGATACCGGCGCCAAGCTCGCGCTGGACGACTTCGGCACCGGCTACTCCAGCCTCAAATACCTGACCCAGTTCCGCTTCGACTACCTGAAGATCGACAAGGTCTTCATCCAGGCGATCGGCACCGACCCGGTCACCGCCGGCCTGGTCGACGTGATCGTCGATATCGCCAAGCGCCTGCAATTGCAGGTCATCGCCGAGGGCATCGAGACCACCGAGCAACTCGACTACGTGCGAAATCTCGGCGTGCATCTGGTGCAGGGTTGGCTGTTCTCGAAAGCGCTGCCGTCGCCGCTGTTCCACAAATACGTTACGCGTCGACAAACCGAGTCCAGGACACAGGCACTCCGTCAGGACGCAAAGGTCTGAACCGGGCGCAACGCGCGAAACGCCGTAGCGTCCTGCCATTGAAGCCGAAACAGCCGCTGCGGCCTCAGGCCTGACTGTCCGTCTTGCGATGCGGCTTGGGCGGCGCTGCCTCGTCAGGATCGGGCGTGGCGTCTGAATCCGGCTTCGAATCCTCGTCGGACGTCGGGTCCGAATCTGCGTCGGACTTCGAGTCCGAATCTGCGTCGGAATCGGGTTTGAGACCCGATCGGCACTCGTCGATCTGCTTGGCCGAGATCACCGCAAAGGGCTTGAACTCGGCGACGGCGTTGGCGGCGTCGGTCTGCGCCAGGAACGCGTCGTTGAGGCGATCGCAGATCTCCAGCGCGCGACGCTGGATCTCGGCCGCACCGCGATCGGCCTCCTCGCCGGCCTTTTCGGCGGTGCCGTCGAACAGGCCCTTCAAAACGTGCTGCGCGGTCTCGATACCGAAATGCGCACCGGCAATGCCGAGCGCAACGGCGTGCTCGCGGAATGCCACGGCGGCAGTGAAGTAGCGGCTCAACGCAGCGTGACCCTGCACAGAGGTCTCGATGCGCTGCGCGCCGATCTGCAGGCTGCCGTCGTCACCCACGCGGGCATCCTGCGGCTGGCCACCGGCGCGGATCACCACTTCGCCTTCAGCCAGGTCGATCGCGCCGTCGCCGGGCGCATAGTGCTGGTAGCTCTTCGCGTCGGACGTATGCGAATGACCGTGACCGCAAGCGCACAGACCAAGCGAGGCAGCGGTGACAAAGGCGATCAACTGCAATTTCATGGCGAACTCCGCATGGATGCTGTGACGGTAGGCGACTTTCAAGCTGCGCGATCCGCTCGCGTGCCGCAGGTCGGCCCGTGTGACTTGGATGCGTCGTGCGACCGCCGCAGATGCAGTGTGCCGCAAACGGATATAGGGTCTGCCCTTCTTTCGACTACCCGGGTCGATGCTGTAGCGTTCGAAATTCCGCTGCTGCGGCAGCTCGCTGGAATTTGCAATGAACCCTTCGGCGCTTGCCCTGATGCTGGCCGGCATTGCGGTGATACCGGTGCCAGTCTCGGCATCCACCGCCAAGAGCGCGGCATCGCACACCGAGGATTGGTGTGCCGACTCGGTCGACTTCGCGATGCGCACCGCGCAACGCCGCGAAGAAGGCAGCAGCAAGCAAGCGCTTGCCGCCGAGATCCACACGCACTACATCGTGTTCAAGCAGCAGTATCCGGAATTGGTCGAGCGCGACATGCAGCGGCTGGTCGATAGCGTTTATCAACATCGGTTCAATCGCTTCAAGGCGGCGGTCGCCGCCAACCACGCCTGCGGAACACTCACTACGGCGAGCGATCAATCCGACAGTGAACGCGCAACCGGAGCCGGCGAATGAACCGGTTTGCACAGCGCCTCGAACGATTGATCGACACTGCCAAGCGCAAGCGCGCACTTCGGCTGCGCGCACTTCAGCTGCGCGCGCTGCTGCTGACCGGCGTGCTCGCGGCGATGCCGCTCGCAGCCGCTGCAGCACCGCACGACGACGAATGGTGTGCGGACGCAATCGACTTCGCGATGGGTGCCGCCCAGAACCGCGCGCTCGGCTACAGCCTGGAGACGATCAACACCTCGGTCGAAAAAGACCAGCTGGTGCTGCACAAGCAAGTGCCGGCTTTGAGCCCCGAGGACATGCGCACCATCGCCGCCAGCGTGTTCCAGAACGAGTGGAGCCGCTATGCCGCCGCCAACGGCATGATCGCCGCCTGCCTCGCACAGCCCGCGCAGAAACAGGCATCGCGGTAGCCGCTGCAAGGCGCCCCATGACCGCAAGCCTGAGCCTGACCTGCCAGCAGCCCGTCGAACACGCAGCAGTCTGCAGAGCGCGCGACGTCTTCGCTCAAATCGCAGACCGCCGCAGTCGGACGATCAAGGACTAGCGCAGCAGGCGCGCGATCGCCCGTCCTGCAAGCACCGAACAAAGCGCCGTCATTCGAGCGGCGCATACGAGGAGAAGGCGATGCGTCGTAATCTGGAATTCCGGACGTCGGACGGTGTGTGCCTGCGTGGCTGGCTGCAAACGCCGGACGGCGTCGCGCACCAGCGTTATCCGACGGTGGTGATGGCGCACGGCCTGTCGGCAGTGAAGGAGTTATTCCTCGAGCGCTATGCCGAGATCTTCTGCAATGCCGGCCTAGCCTGTCTGGTCTACGACCACCGCAACTTTGGCGACAGCGATGGCGAACCGCGGCTCGAGGTCGATCCCTGGCTGCAGGTGAAGGACTATCGCGATGCGATTACCTGCGCCAGCCTGCTGCCCGAAGTCGATCGCGAGCGCATCGGCGTCTGGGGCACCAGCTTCAGCGGCGGACATGTGATCCCGGTGGCCGCACTCGACAGGCGCGTCAAATGCGCGGTGTCGCAGGTGCCGTTCATCGCCGGGCTGCGCAATGCGCAGCGCGTGTTCCGCGAGGAGGAACTGCCGCTGATCCGCGCGCGCTTCGACGCCGATCGTGAAGCACGCTTCAATGGCGCACAACCGGAGATGTTGGCGGTGTTTGGCGACCGCGGCTCATTTGCCGCGCTGCCGTCGCCGGAGGAATGGGAGTTCGTGCAAGGTGGCGGCATCCTCGGCACCAAACTGTGGCTCAACCAAGTCACGTTGCGCTCGGCCGAGATGATGATGGAATACGAGCCGATTGCGTTCATCGAACGCGTCAGTCCGACGCCGCTGTTGATGATCGTCGTCACCGCCGACATCGTCACACCGACCGATCTCGCATTGGAGGCCTATCAGCGCGCGCTCGAACCGAAGAAGCTGTTGCTGGTGAAGGGCGGCCACATGGAGGTCTATGGCAATCAGTTCGAACTCGGCGCGGCCGCCGCGCGCGACTGGCTGGTTGAGCATCTGACCGCAACGGCGCACTGAGTTCTGCTCCGATCGCCACGGGTCGCCAGACACGGTTCGCGAAGGCTCGGGCCGCGCCTGATTGAAAGCCTTGCCGAACGCGCTGTCTGCCTCTTAGGCGCAGAAGCGCAGGCTAGCGCGCACGCCCGCGGAACCAGCTGAGCAACTCCCAGCAGTGCTAAACGAAAGAACCGCCGGATCGTTCGATCCGACGGCTCTTGTTCGAACCACTTTGCAGCGACAGACGCCGCCCTGGCGTCCGTCGGACTGCGAAAAATCAGCGGCCTTTCTTCTCCTTCTTGGCCTGCTTCTTTTCCTTCATCGTCTTCGCCGGCTTTTTCTTCTCGCTCTTCTTGCTGTCGAGGCCTTTGCTCATTGCGTACTCCCGTTGCGGGCGCACGCCGAACGCGGCGCCTGTGCGCCGCCACTGTACAAGGCCGTCGGTAGCGGCGTCACTTGCAGCGGTGCATGACTGCGACTCGCGACGGCTTTAACCGAACGGATTACGCAGCACGATCGTGTGTTCGCGATCGGGACCGGTGGAGATGATCGCGACTTCCGCACCGGAGACTTCCTCCATGCGGCGCAGATACAGCCGCGCTTTTTCCGGCAGATCCTCGTAACGCGTAACGCCGAAAGTCGACTCGCTCCAGCCGGGCAGGTCTTCGTAGACCGGCTCGATGTTGGCAAAGCCCTCGGCTCCGATCGGCAGCGTCTCGACCGGCTTGCCGTCCACGCGATAGCCGGTGCAGATGCGCACGATGTCCATGCCGTCGAGCACATCGAGCTTGGTCACGCACAGGCCGGAGACGCTGTTGTTGAAGATCGAGCGGCGTGCGGCCACCGCATCGAACCAGCCGCAGCGACGCGGTCGCCCGGTGACGGTTCCGAACTCGGCACCCTTCTCGCGGATCAACTGACCGATATCGTTTTCCTGCTCGGTCGGGAACGGACCGCTGCCGACACGCGTTGCATAGGCCTTGACGATGCCGAGCACGTAGTCGAGGTTGCGCGGTCCGACGCCCGAGCCGGTGGCCGCGCCGCCGGCAGTGGTGTTGCTCGACGTGACGTACGGATACGTGCCGTGATCAACATCAAGCAACGCACCCTGCGCGCCTTCGAACAGCACGTTGTCGCCGCGCGACAGATGCAGACGCAACAATTCGGTGACGTCGGCGACCATCGGCCGCACGACTTCGGCATACCCGAGCAGCGCATCGAGCGTCTGCTGGAAATCGACCGGCGCTTCCTTGAAGTAATTCTGCAAAACGAAGTTGTGATAGCCGAGCAGTTCCCCGAGCTTGGCTGCGAGCTGCTCGCGATGGAACAGATCGCCGACGCGCACTGCGCGCCGCGCCACTTTGTCTTCGTACGCCGGGCCGATGCCCTTGCCGGTAGTGCCGATCTTGGCTTCGCCGCGGGCGCGCTCACGCGCCTGGTCGAGACGCGCATGCACCGGCAGCACCAGCGGTGCCGCTTCGGAAATGCGCAGGCGATCGCGCACCGATGCGCCGGTGGCTTCGACCTTCTCGATTTCTTTGATCAGATCCGGCAACGACAGCACGACGCCGTTGCCGATCAGGCAAGCCACACCCGGCCGCATGATGCCGGACGGAATCAGGTTCAACGCGGTCTTCACACCGTTGATGACCAGCGTATGGCCGGCATTGTGGCCGCCCTGAAAGCGGACCACGGCCTGCACTTTGTCGGTGAGCAGATCGACGATCTTGCCCTTGCCCTCGTCACCCCATTGAGCGCCGATTACGACAACTGACTTACCCATTTTTTTGCTCACCTGTTCCACAAATGCATTGCGTCGTTTCGGCAGCGCTCAATGGGGCGAGACCGCCCATGATTCGATCGCGCGCGCCAAGGCGCACGCGGGAGGCGCCGATTACGACAACTGACTTACCCATTTTTATGCTCACCTGTTCCACAAATGCTTCGCGTCGTTTCGGCAGCGCTCAATGGGGCGAGACCGCCCATGATTCGATCGCGCGCGCCAAGGCGCACGCGGGAGTCGCCGATTACGACAACTGACCTACCCATTTTTATGCTCACCTGTTCCACAAATGCTTCGCGTCGTTTCGGCAGCGCTCAATGGGGCGAGACCGCCCATGATTCGATCGCGCACGCCAAGGCGCATGCGGGAGTCGCCGATTACGACAACTGACTTACCCATTTTTATGCTCACCTTTTCACTTATGCATTGCGACGTGTCAGTCGCGCTCAACGGGACGAGAACGCCCATGAATCGAATGCTCGCGATCTGCGGCGTTGCGCCAACTTCGAACCGCGCGGCGCGACGCGCGAACGCGACCTAAACGCTTACGCCTCGCTGCCGAGACGCAGTAATTCGTTGACGTCGGCGGAGAAGCCGGTCGCCGGACGCGGCTTGCCGACATCCGCGCCGACGCCATCGTAACGGCCGCCGCGCGCAAGTTCACGACCGTGACCGGGCGCGAACGCCGCGAACACCAGGCCGGTCTGGTAGCGATAGCCGCGCAACTCGGCCAGATCGATGTGCAAGGGCACTGCCGGTGCGAAGCGGCTCAGCGCCTGCGCGGCCTGTTCCAGGGCCTGCAGGCCCTCCGCAATGGCAGGCTGCTTGAGGTCGAGGATGCGACGCGCACGCTGCAGAACGGTGACATCGCCATTCAGTTCCATCAGCGCGGCGATGCCGGCAATGGCGTCGCCGGCGAGCCGGCGAGCTGCGGCGAAGTCGCGCAGGTCTGGCTGCGATTTGCGCTGCAGGATGTCGAACACGGCAGTCTCGTCGTCGGCATCGAGCCCGAGCTTGGCCGACAGCGCGCGGTAGATGCCAACATGACCGAGATCGACATGCACTTCGCGGACATTGGCGAGCTGCAGCGTTTCCAGCATCAGCCGCAAGATTTCGACATCCGCGTCGAGACCGGCTTCGCCGAAATATTCGCAGCCGACCTGCCGCGGCGCGCGCGATCCGCCGAGGCTGTCTGGCCGCGTGCGCAACACGGTGCCGAGATAGCACAGCCGCACCTGCGGCTGATCGGCGAAATGGCGCGTGGCGATGCGTGCGGCCTGCGGGGTCATGTCGGCGCGCAGGCCCAACAGGCGACCGCCGGCGGGATCGGTGAGCTTGAACGTCTGCGATTCGAGATCGGAGCCGGCACCGGTCAACAGCGTGTCGAGATGCTCCAGCAGCGGCGGCAGGATCAGCTCATAGCCGTTGCCGCGATAGTGATCGAGCAGCGCGCGGCGCAGCGCTTCGATGCGCCAGGCCACCGCCGGCAGCGATTCTTCGACGCCTTCCGGCAACATCCAGGTACGTGTCATGACGTTTCTTGATTGATTAAGCGAGCCAGCGCAGCAGCTGCAGTGAAATCACGCCGCCGAGCATGCTGGTGAGACCGAGCACGCGCACCGCGCGCTCGTCGAGTTGCGAAAGGCGCGTGAACAGGCGTTGCGAACGCGCCGGCGATACGAACGGCAGGATGCCTTCGATCACGAACACGAGGGCGAGCGCCCGCAGAATGTCCTGCAGCATACGATCAGCACGCCGCGGGCGCGATCACTTGCCGCTGCCCTCGTCCTTGAAGTACTTGAAGAACTGCCCCTTGGGCTCGAGTACCAGCACATCCTGCTTGTCCTTGAACGAGGCGCGGTAGGCATTCAGCGAACGATAAAACGCGAAGAACTCCGGATCTTGTCCGTAGGCCTTGGCGTAGATCTCGGTGGCCTTGGCATCGCCCTCGCCGCGCAACTGCTCGGCCGAGCGATAGGCTTCGGCCAGCACGGTCTGGGCGGTGCCGTCCGCCTCGGCGCGAATCTTCTGCGCTTCCTCGCTGCCCTGGGCGCGGACGTCGGCCGCAACGCGCTGACGTTCGGCGCGCATACGATCGTAGACCGCCTCGGTGTAGTCGTTGTCTTTCGGCAGGTCCACCGTCTTCAGCTGCACGTCGACGATTTCGACACCCAGATCGCGCGTCTGGTCCGTCGCGGCCTGCTTGAGTGCGGCCAACATTCCAGCATCGGCGCTGACGATGTTCTGCAGCGTATGCGTCGACAGTTCAGCAGTGACGGCGCGGCCGAGACCCTTGGAGATCAGGTCGTTGCCGCGCAGCTGTCCGGCGGTTGCCTTGTAAAACAGCGCAACGTCGCTGATACGCCATTTCGCGTACGCAGCCACCTGCAGCGCGCGCTGATCCTTGGTCGTCAGCGATTGCAGGCCGCTCTCTGCCGGCAGTAATCGCGCATCGAATTTTTTAACCGACTGCACCCAGGGAATGCGCAGGTGGAAGCCTGGCTCTTGCTCGACGCGTTCGATCTGGCCGAACTGCAATACGACGCCGCTGACGCGCTGATCGATGGTGAAATAGCTGGCGTCGAGCACCATCAGCGCGGCGGCGAGAATTGCGACCGGCAGCAGCGGTGGTTGTTTGATTTTCATCAACGGTTCCCCCGATCACGCGAACGATTGGCGTCGCCGTTGCCGTAACTGTTGTTGCTGCCGTTCCCGTTGGAATTGCCCGGTGCGGCGTGCGCGGGTGGTGCCGACGGCGCGGCATTCGGTGCCGCCTCGGTGCTGGCCTCGGGCGCCTTTGCCTGTGCGTTCTTGACCAGTTGATCGAGCGGCAGATAGATCACCGGATTGCCCTTGTCGGCATCGATCAGGACCTTGGTGGTATTGCCGTAGATCTCGCTCATTGCATCGAGATAGAGCCGCTCGCGCGTGACCTTCGGCGCTTTGCGGTACTGCTCCAGCACCGCTTCGAAACGTGCGACGTCGCCCTGTGCGCGGGCAATCGATTCGTCGCGATACGACGTCGCCTCGGTGATGCGCTGAGCGGCTTCACCGCGCGCATTCGGCAGTCTGGCATCGGCATAGGCATGCGCTTCCGCACGCAAGCGATCCTGATCTTCGCGCGCCTTGATGGCATCGGCGAACGCCGCCTGCACTTGCTCCGGCGGCTGGATCTGCTGCAGGCCAACGGCGGTGACGACGAGGCCGGTCTTGTAGGCATCGAGCCGTTGCTGAAGGGCATCCTGCACACGCGGCGCGAGCGTATTGCGGCCGTCGCCGAGCAGTGCGTCGACATCGACGTTGCCGGCGGCTTCGCGCAGCAGACCGGTCAGCACATTCTGCAGGGTGTCGTCGGGATCGCTGACGCCGAGCAGGAAATCTTCGGCGGAACCGACGTGATACTGCACCTGCAATTCGACATCGACGAGGTTGTTGTCCTTGGTCAGCACCGTGGCACGTTCACGCGCCTGACGCACCTGCGTGACGTCGATGCGTTCGACGCGTTCCACCGGCCAGGGAATGTGCCAATGCAGGCCCGGATCGTCGATGCGCTTGAGTGCGCCGAAATGCAATACGGCACCACGATCCTTTGCGTCGATGCTGTAAAAGCCAGACAGCAGCCAGATCGCCACCAGCAGGCTGGCAACTGCCGCCACCAGATTGGTCGACGGACCGCCGCCTTTACCACGCAACTGCGCCTTGAGCTTTTGCAGCAGTTGTCCGAGATCGGGCGGCTTGCTGTCTCCACGCTTGCCGCCGGAACCCTGGGTCCAGGGATCGCGCCCGGGTCCGGGTTCATTCCAGGCCATCTTTCACTCCAGTCATGGATACCGCTTCGAGGCGCAGGGTGCAGGCCGCGGGTGCAGGGGGCATCGGAACGCAACGGCACAGAGGATTCGGCATGCCGGCAAGTTTGGTTAACGCGAAGTCGAGGGCGCGATTTTAGGAAGCGGCAGCGTCTGCGGCAACCGCGCGCGGCGGCGGCGCGATTCCGGCCTCGCGGCAGAGGCGTGCGAGGCGCGAATAGGGCAAACGCACGCGCAGCCGCGAACCACCATCGTCTTCCGGGGTTTCGCCGCGTACCGCGTTGAGCGCGAACAGCTGCGCGCGCAGCTTGGACGCGGTCGGCGGCAAGCGCATTTCTTCTTCAACCAGATCCGGATACAGGCAGGCGGCGACTGCCGTGCGCAGCAAGTCGAGACCGGACCCGCTTTGCGCGGACACGAATACGCGCGTCGGCCTGCCGTCTTCGTCACGCTCGATTCTGGGCGTCTCGTCTTCGCGCAGATCGATCTTGTTGAACACGAGCAGGCGCGGCACCTCGTCGGCACCGATCTCGGTGAGCACCGCATCGACCTGGTGCATCCGCTGGACCCGCTCGGCATCGGCGGAATCGACCACATGCAGCAGCAGACTGGCCTCGCGCGATTCTTCCAGCGTGGCGCGAAAGGCGGCGATCAGCTCATGCGGCAAGTCGCGCACGAAACCGACCGTATCGGCCAGCACAGCGGTTTCGCCGGTCGGCAACTGCACGCGGCGCACCGTGGTATCGAGCGTTGCGAACAGCTGGTTGGAGGCAAAGCTGTCGTCGCCGGTGAGTGCGTTGAACAGGGTCGACTTGCCGGCGTTGGTGTAGCCGACCAGCGAGACCGTGGGAATTTCGTTGCGCGCCCGGCCCTGGCGATTCTGCGCCCGTCGCGCGCGCACTTCTTCGAGGTGCCGCTTGACGGTGGCGATTCGGCCGCGCACCAATCGACGGTCAGTTTCCAGCTGGGTTTCACCCGGTCCGCGCAGGCCGATGCCGCCTTTCTGGCGTTCAAGATGGGTCCAGCCACGCACCAGTCGCGTCGACAAGTGGTTCAGCTGCGCGAGTTCAACCTGCAGCTTGCCTTCGTGCGAGCGCGCGCGTCGCGCGAAGATGTCCAGAATCAGGCCGGCGCGATTGAGCACGCGGCATTGCAGGCGCTTTTCGAGATTGCGCTCCTGACTCGGCGACAGTTCGTGGTTGAAGATCGCCAGATCGGCACCGCCGGCCTGGACTGCGGCGGCCACTTCGTCGACCTTGCCGGAACCGGCATACAGCCCGGCATCCGGGCGGTCGCGGCGTCCACCGATCACGCTGACGATTTCCGCGCCGGCAGAGCGTGCGAGTTCGATAAATTCTTGGCGGTCCGCCTCGAAATCCACATTGGGAAATTCGAGGTGTACCAATACCGCCTTCTGCACGCCAGCAGCGGGTTTGGTTGCAACCGTGGAAAGATTAGTCAAACGGGTTCAACCACCGCGCAGTGCCTGAAGGCGATCACTCCGGCGGCGATCAGGCGCCTTCCGACTCCGACTCAGAAACCGGATCGGCATCGGAATCGGCGTCCTGCATGCGCACGGCGCGAGCCGGCACGATGGTGGAAATCGCGTGTTTGTAGACCATCTGGCTGACCGTGTTCTTCAGCAATACGACGAACTGGTCGAACGACTCGATTTGGCCTTGGAGCTTGATGCCATTGACAAGGTAGATGGAGACGGGAATGCGCTCTTTGCGCAGGGCGTTGAGAAACGGCTCCTGCAGAGTCTGGCCTTTAGACATGGCAACTACCTTATTGGAATTATTGGATGGCTCCGCTCTTGGCGGGCGTTTATTCAACTGAAGTGTAGCACGCATCACTTTGAACCCTCGGGTAACAGACTCAAGACCCGCGCCAGCGCATTAGGTTCCACGGGATCTATCCAGCTCCACTTTTCGGACTCGCCGCGCAGCCAAGTCATCTGCCGCTTGGCGTATTGGCGGGTGGCCACGACCGACAGCCGAACCGCTTCTTGCAGGTCGTACTGCCCTTCCAAGTGACCCCACAACTGACGATAGCCGACCGCTCGCATGGCCGGCAAGCCAAGATGCAAATCGCCACGCGAACGCAGCGCAGCGACTTCCTCAACGAACCCGCGAGCGATCATTTGGTGCAGCCGTTGTTGAATACGCAACGTCAGTGCCACTCGGTCCGGCGGCATCAGCGCGATGCGCGCAACGACCCCCGGCAACGTCGGTGGCTGCGCCCGCCCCTGACGATCGCTCGCTGGCGCACCGGCAAAGTGGGCGATTTCGAGCGCGCGCTGCACGCGCTGGACATCGTTCGGATGCAGACGCGCCGCGCTGCGCGGATCGATGCGCGCCAAGCGCGCGTGCAAGGCGCCCCAGCCCAATTCGGCACCCTCCGCTTCGAGTTGTTCGCGGAATTCGGCGTTGGCGGCGGGCAGGTCGCTGAGGCCTTCGAGCAGGGCCCTCACATACAGCAGGGTGCCACCGACCAGCACCGGCACGCGATTGCGACTGCGGATTTCTGCAATGGTCGTCAGCGCGTCGCTGGCGAATCGCGCCGCCGAATACGCCTCGGCGGGATCGAGAATATCGAGCAGGTGATGCGGCACCTGCACGCGTGCGGCCGCATCGGGTTTCGCGGTGCCGATATCCATGCCGCGGTAAATCTGCGCCGAATCGACCGTGACGATTTCGGCCCCGCTCCAACGGCTCTGGGTCATCGACGCACACAGGGCCAGCGCGAGCGCCGATTTACCGGTCGCGGTGGGTCCGCTGAGGATGATCAGCGGCGGAACAGAGTTCTGCTCGGGGGAATTCACGGGCGATTAGTTTAACGGCCAGCCTCGCTCCGACGCGTCGATTTCTAACGGATTCGACGAACTCAGTCGATTACCTGCCGGGTCGGTTTATTTAAGCCACGCGAGTTAACTTCGGCGCCCTATTTATTATCTTGTGTCCGCGGCGAAATCGACTCTAATATGGGCAATTAACCATTAGTCCAAATAAGCGTTTGATTAATGCGAATTAAGATTGTCGGCGGCTGGTTTGAGTGATTCCGGTAATGATCAAAACCATGGGAGCGAAAGTGGCCAGTTATAAAGAGTTGGTTCAGCAGATCGAGAGCCTGCAGAAAAAAGCCGAGGAAATTCGCAAAAAGGAACTCAATCAGGTTATCGCCGAAATCAACGAGAAAATAGCCGCCTATAAGTTGCGCCCAAGCGATCTTAAATTCGGCGGCAGCACCGCCGTCGAAACCGCGAAGAAAAGCCGAAAAGTCGTTGCGGCAAAATACCGGGACCCGCAGACCGGTCAAACCTGGACCGGTCGCGGCCGTTCGCCCTTATGGGTGCGGCACGCAGAGGAAGCCGGACAATCGCGGGACAGTTTTTTGATTGCCTGATCGTTTGCAGGATCGATTGGCTGTTTTAAGGATATTCGTCGCGCAGCGCTCCAGCGGCGCTGCGCGCGCAGCCTGAAGCGGGAAGCTGGAAGCGGATCGCCCGAAGTCTCCGCATCGATCGGCAGCCGTGGTCCAGTTTTTTTACCCTCGCGCCGGACCCTTGCGCAGCGCAAACCGGGCGCTGCGCATTGACGCGCCGCCGTGAATACGGAAAGGTGCCCCACCCGATTACCGTCCAAGGATCGCACCATGGTTACCGTTCACCATCTGAACAATTCCCGCTCGCAACGTGTGCTGTGGCTGCTCGAAGAACTCGGCGTGCCGTATGAGATCAAGTATTACCAGCGCGACGCCAAGACCATGCTGGCGCCGCCGGAATTGCTCGCGGTGCACCCCTTGGGCAAGTCGCCGGTCATCACCGACGGGGCCAACACCGTCGCCGAGTCCGGCGCGATCGTCGAATATCTGGTCGAACGCTACGGCAATGGCCGCTTGATTCCGGCCGCCGGCACACCGGAGCGCCTGCGCTACACCTACTGGCTGCACTACGCCGAAGGCTCGGCCATGTTGCCCTTGTTGCTCAAGCTGATTTTCGGTTTCATCCCGACGCAGCCGATGCCGTTCTTCGTGCGACCGATCGCGCGCGGGATCGCCAGCAAGGTTCAGAGCACGTTCATCGACCCGCAGCTGAAGCTGCACCTCGGCTTCATGGAAGCTGAACTGGCGAAGAGCACCTGGTTCGCCGGACCGGAATTCACCGCCGCCGACGTGCAGCTGAGTTTTCCGTTGGAGGCTGCCACGGCGCGTGGCGGGCTCGATCAGCAGTACCCGAAACTGACCGCCTTTCTCGCACGCATCCATGCGCGACCGGCTTATCAAGCCGCACTCAAGAAAGGCGGCGAATACAAGCTGCTGGGCACCTAGCCAACTCGTAATTTAGTGCGTCCCCTCGTGCAGTCCGCAGAAGCGGCTGCACGAGGCTGCTGCACGCGGGCGCGGCCAGTCCCGCTCAGAAGTTGCTCAGATTTCGAATCGCTGGCTTAAACGTCTTCGACTTTCGGAAGAAGATTTTTCACTTCCAGACCTAGATCCGAACCTCGTTCAATCGAGCCGCTTACAGCGGCCGAAGTGACAGGCCATCCGCTAGCCGAAAGGATTAAGCCGCCGCACGATTCCAGCGATTCGCCCGACGGAACGTGCCGGTGTCGTTGAAACGAACGCCCATCTGCCGCATCACGCGATGTGCCGCCGGCGCAGTCATCTGGCGGATGTAGAACGGCTCTTTGACGACGAAGTGATGGATCGCGTGGGTTGCGCCGAAGTTGAAGCAGAACAGCTGCAGCGGCAGCATCCACGCCGGATTCAACACCTGCGTTTGCTGGATGACATTGTCCGGCTCCACATCGCCGTAGTAATGCATGTTGGAGCTGACGAAGTGCAGGCAGAAGGTCCGCAGCACGTTCGGCGCGACCAGCACCACGGTGAAGAAGTTGATCGCCGGCATCACGCTCAGCACGCCAGCCGGCCAGACGATCGCATGGCCCAAAAGGTGTGCGACGCCGTTGGCGGCATGGAATCCAAGAAATGCGTACCAAGTTCCCCAATGCAGCCAGCCCAGCGGGAAATAGGCCGCTGCCGCACGCGCCAGCAGCTTCAGGCGACGACCACGCGGTGCGCGCGTGAGCCGCAGCAGCACCGACTGCACGTTGTCCCCCACCATGATCAGGCGGCGCAGCCCCCAGCGGTCGCCGTTGGTGATGCCACGTTCTTCGAGATCGCGCTCGCTGCCGGAAAACTTGTGGTGCGCGAAATGCAGGTGACGCCGAATCCAGGGGTTCACCGTGCTCGGGCGCGCCAGCCAGACCAGCGCCATCATCAGGTGATGCAGCGCCGGGCGCTTGCGGAAGTACATCCAGTGGATCAGGTCGTGTTCGAGTTCGTGGGTGAACGACGCGAAGATCGCCACCAGCGGAATGCAGGCCCATGCGGACAGATGACCGAGGGCGTACAAGCTTGCACAACCGATCATGCCCGCCAGCGACAGCACAAGAATGGCTGCGCCGATCGCGTTCTGATGTTTCAGCAGCGGATACCGCTCGCGCAGTCTTTGTCCGGCTTCAGTAACGACGATGCGGATCTGTGCAGCCTTCTGGTCGTCGGTCAACAGCATGCGGGGTGGTACGGCAGCGTTCATCGTGCGGACTCGGGCATCAGTGTTTTAGGATGTCGCCACTGTAGGAGTCGACGGCATTGGCCGCCTGTTCGAAGCCGCCAAGTTGTTGTCGGCCTGCGCCAATCGCAGGCGGACGCGAAATAACGTCTCGAATGGAGTTCGCTTGCGGTCCACCGCCACGACGCTGACCAGTTGGACCCGCGCGATCCGCAAGGCGCTCGAAGCCGCCGGCGTCGACAGCCGTGCGCTGTTCGAAGCCGCCGGTCTCGACATCGCCGCGCTGAGCGATCCGCAAGCACGCTTTCCGGCCGCCGCGACGCAAACGCTGTGGCGGCTTGCGGTGGCTGCCACCGGCAACCCGGCGTTCGGGCTGGAAGCTGCACGTCACGCCGGTCAGACCAGTTTTCACGCGCTGGGCTATTCGCTCAGCGCGAGTACCGATCTGAAGGAAGCCTTCGAGCGACTGCTGCGCTATTTCCGCGTCGTCACCGAGGTGGCGGATCTTCGCTTCGTCGAAGACGGCGCGCGCTATCGCTTCATTGTCGACACGCCGCGTGGCGCGGCTGCACCGCCCGATGAAGCCGTCGATGCGTTCTGCAGCGTGGTGATCCGCATGTGCCGCGGACTCTACCGTCGCGACTATGCACCGCGTCTGGTGCAACTGCGTCGCACGGCACCGGTGGATACCGGCGTCTACGAGCGGGCGTTTCGCGCGCCGGTTGAATTCGATGCGCCACTCAACGCGATCGATTTCGATCGCGCCGATTTCGAACAGCCGCTGGAAGGCGCCAACCCCGAGCTGGCACGCCACAACGATGCGATCTCGGCAGCCTACCTGGCGCGCTTCGAGCAATCGCGTCTGAGCACGCGCGTGCATGCGCTGCTGGTGGAAGCGCTGCCATCCGGCGTGCCTTCGCAGGAGCAGGTTGCGAAGTCGTTGCTACTCAGCTCGCGCAGCCTGCAGCGCAAATTGGCCGAGGAAGGCAGAAGCTACAAGCAGCTGCTCGACGAGACCCGACGAGACCTCGCACTGTCCTATCTGCGCGATGCGCGCTACAGCATCAGTGAACTCGGCTACCTGCTCGGCTTCGCCGATACCAGCAGCTTCACTCATGCATTCCGTCGCTGGACGGGGTCGGCGCCGAGTCGCTACGTGACCGAACAGGCCGCGCGCGTCTCAACCGAGGGATAATGCGCGGCAGGAGCGTTCAATCATGCAAAAAGCCATTTCGATTCTGCTGCTGGCGCTGACCGCGCTGTATGTATTCGCACTGCCCGTACTACTGTCCTGGTGGAATCGCATCGCCTTCCCCTGGCTGCCGTTCGCCGGCCATACCGGTCCGCTGTTGTACCTGCGCCTGAGCATTCCGTATCTGCTGGCCGTGCTCACGTTGGCGCTGCCAGTCGGTGCCGGCATCGCGCTGCGTTTCGCACCTGCGCCGTTCCGCTTCGGTTTGTTGCCGGGACTATTGCCGGCCGCCAACATGCTGCGCCTGTTACTGACGCACACGTTTACCGGACTGATGCAGTGGATGATCGCCAAGGACGCCCTGCTGGTACTGCTGCTGCCCGCCTGCATCGCCTGGCTGTTTGCGCGCCTGATCAGGCGCTGGCGTGCTCGCGGTGGCGATGCGCATTCGACGTCCACTTCGCTCGCGCAGACAGGCTGATTCGCAACCGACGCAATCGCGCCAACGGCGGCGAGTCGAGCGATCGACGCTAATCGACGCTAGAGGTGCGCCCAGGCGCGAATCTCCGCCGCATGCAATTCGACCAGCCTGCGACCTTCGTCGATCGCCTCACCAGCGCGATGGAAATCCATTAGCGCAAAGTCTTCCAGTCGCGGCAACAGCGTCAGTTCCGGCGGATCACCGGCCATGCGGCTGCGGGTGATGCGGTCTTGCATGATGTTGACGCTGGCGGCGACGACGTCGAAAAAACCGGGATCCTTGCCGTCGCCACTTTCGAAGTAGGCCATCACTTTCTGCCAGAAGCCGCGATCCTTGACCGTCATCGCCTGCGCACCGGCGCCGCCCTCGCGCTGCACTTCTTCGCGACTCGCGGTCGATAGATGCGAGCCCACCAACTGCGCATTGAGGTTCACCGCGATCACCACTTCGGCTCCGGCGGCGCGGCAGGCCGACACCGGCACTGGGTTGACCAGGCCGCCATCGAGCATCCAGCGATCCTCGTGTTTGACCGGCGTGAACACGCCCGGCAACGCACAGGATGCACGCGCGGCGGCGAATACCGGTCCGCGCGTGATCCAGATTTCGCGGCCGGTCTTCATCTCGGTGGCAACGCTGACGAAATGCTGTTCGAGTTCTTCGATGTTTGGATTGCGATGGTTCTCGTGGAAGAAACCGAACAGCTTTTCGCCCTTGACCACACCGCCGGAGAAGGTGAAATCCATCAGGCCAACGACGTCGCGCACGCTCAGCTTGCGCACCCAGTCGGCGAACTCCTTCAGCTGGCCTGACACATAGACCGCACCCACCAGCGCGCCGATCGACGTGCCGGCGACCACCTTCGGCCGCACGCCGATTTCCTCCAGCCCCATGATCACGCCGATATGCGACCAACCGCGCGACGAGCCGCTGCCGAGCGCCAAACCGACTACGGGACCGGCCGGTTTCGGCTTCTGCGGTGACCCGGCGGCGGGTGGCTCCACTGCAGCGGGCTTGGTGTCCGCCGCAGGCGCGACGGGCAGATTGGATGACGCCATGAAGGAGGTCTCGAAGAATGTAGAACGCGGCCTTGGAGCCTGCGCGCGCAGGATCCGTTCCCGCGCTTACAGAAAGTTTACCGATCGTAGCGCCGCGCCCGCGTCGATCTTATGCACCTGCTGGCCACGGTCGGTTTACGAACCTGCCGGCAGCGGTCGATCGAACAGCGAGCTTTGCGCGGGTGCGGGCGTTGCGTCTTCGAAGTTACCCAGACCGACACCGACCAACCGATAGCGCGTGTCGGCATCGAGCAGCACGCGCGTACGCAATTCCAGCGCGATATCGGCGATTTCATTTGCAGAACTCGGCGGCACCGGCGGCGTGTGGCTGCGCGTGAGAATGCGGAAATCGCTGGTCTTCAATTTCAAAACAACGGTGCGGCCGATGCGCGCAGTCTTGCCGGCACCGGCCCAGGTTTTTTCGGCGAGACGACGAATCGCCGGTTCGAGTTCGGCCAAGGGTAGATCCTGCTCGAAAGTATCTTCGGCGGAGACCGATTGGGTCGGCTGATCCGGCGTGACCGGACGCAGGTCGATGCCGCGCGCAAGTTCGTACAGGCGTCGACCATAGCGCCCGAACGCTTCTTCCAACACCTCCGCTTCCCAGCCGCGCAGTTCGCCGACGGTGTGAATGCCGAGCGCATTGAGACGTCCGGCAGTGACTTTGCCGACACCCGAGATTCGTTCCACCGGCAGCGGCGCGAGGAAGGCGTCGACCTGCTCCGGGCGGATCACGAACTGGCCGTCGGGCTTGCGCCAGTCCGAGGCGATCTTCGCCAGGAATTTGTTCGGCGCGATGCCGGCCGATGCGGTCAGCTTCAGCTCGCTGCGGATCTGGTCGCGAATCTGGCTGGCGACCGCGGTCGCGCTCGGCAAGCCAAGCTTGTTCTCGCTGACGTCGAGGAAGGCTTCGTCGAGCGACAAGGGTTCGACCAGATCGGTGTGCTGCAGCAGGATCTCGCGCACCGCTTTCGATGCGGCGCGGTAACGCGTGAAGTCGGGCGGCACGAACACCGCGTCCGGACACAGACGCTCGGCGCGCAAGGCCGGCATCGCCGAGCGGATGCCGAAGCGGCGCGCCTCGTACGAGGCTGCACAAACCACCGAGCGCGCACCACGCCAGGCCACCACTACCGGCTGGCCGCGCAGGCGCGGATCGTCGCGCTGCTCCACCGAGGCGTAGAAGGCATCCATGTCGACATGCACGATCTTGCGCATGCCGGTGAGTTTAGAAGCTTGGCCGCGACGACGGGAATCATCCGCTCGTCCCGGCCAAGCACTCCGGCGCTCCAGCGCTAAAGCGCTCCAGCGCTCCAGCGCTCAAGTGCTCGACTGCTCGAGTGCTCGAGTGCTCGAGTGCTCAAGCGCTCCAGCGCTCCAGCGCAGAATCGCTCGTCGGCTGGCCGGCGTTGGCTCGGGCGGCAGTCGTCAGCTCAGCGGTCTCGAAGTCCGTGGCGATCGAAACCTCGCGCCACTGCTCGATCTCGCGGGCCATGCCGGCAAGCTTTGCATCGGCGGCGTCCAAGGCCATGCGCCCGGCGACGAAGCGCAGCGGCGGTTGCGACTCCGCGGACAAACGCACGATCGCTTCAGCGAGCTTGAGCGGATCGCCGGGCTGCTTGCCATTGCGCTGCTCGAAGGCGGCGCGCAGGTCGCCGCGACGCGCGTCGTAGTCGGCAACCGCCACGCTTGCCAACTGCATCGAGTCACGGCTCAAGAAGTCGGTGCGAAACGGACCCGGTTCGACCAGCGTAACGAACACGCCGAAAGGTGCCAATTCCTGTGCGAGCGATTCGGAGAAGCCTTCAATGGCGAACTTGCTGGCGCAGTACAAGGATGCGAATTCAGAACCACGAATGCCGGCCGCAGACGAAATATTGAAGATGCGCCCACGACGTGCAGCGCGCATCGACGGCAGCACCGCGCGCGTAACGTCGAACAGACCGAACACATTGGTTGCGAACTGCGTGGCGATCTCTTCGCGCGTCAGCTCTTCGAAATATCCAAGATGACCGTAGCCGGCGTTATTGACCAGCACGTCGATCGTGCCGAACTTTGCGAGTGCCGCATCGACCGCCGCCTGCACCTGATCGGCGCGGCTGACATCCAGATCCACCGTGAGCAACTGCGCGCTGTCGGGCCCCAGTCGGGCATTGACGTGGCGGCGATCGCGCGCAGTGGCGACCACACGATCGCCCGCGCGCAACGCAGCCTGCGCGATCTCGAGGCCAAGTCCGCGACTCGCACCAGTGATGAACCAGATTTTCTGCATGGGAATGCTCCATTGATTCGAGCATCTATCAGACGCCTTCGCGCAATCGCAGCGTTAGACCGATCGTGTACCAGGCTTGCACGATCCTGCCCGATGCGTCGGAGCTTGGCGGCGATGCAGCCGCGAGGGTCGACTTGAGAAAGCGGCTAGGCAGACATCGCCACGCTGGCAGTGCCGATATCACCGGAATCAGCGGTATCAGGGGAATCACCGCATCAACGGCATCAACGCTCGCAACCGCCACCGCCGTCGCGGTCTCAGCGATCTAGACGCTTGCGGAACAGCATCAACGTGAATGCCGCAGCGGTGTCCAGTGTTGCGCCGGCTTCGCCCGCTTCGAGCGCGGCGCGGCGCTCCGGTTTGGCCTTCCAGGCGTAGGGCGTCATCATCAACAGATCCTTCAGCGCGGGCAGCGTCAGGCGCAGCGGGAATGTCAGCGCCTGTCGTTGCTGCAATTCGAACTGCGCATCGAACGCGGCGATGAACTTGTCCGGCTCGTGCGCGCGCACCTCGTCGAACAGTCGCTCGCGCAGGCTCAGCAGGTGTTCGGCGGCCGGCGTGATCACCAGCACGTGGCCGCCCGGCTTCAGCACGCGGGAAAACTCGGCGAGCGGGAGCGGACTGAACAGACTGGTGACCATGTCGACCGCGCCATCAGCCAGCGGCAACAGTGCGCCGCTCGCCACCAGCCAGGCGATGTTGCGAATGCGTTTCGCCGCCAGGCGCACGGCCGGCTTGGCGATGTCGAGACCGATCACCTCCGGCACTACCGTGCGAAACGCGCTGCTGTAATAGCCCTCGCCGCAGCCGAGATCGAGCAGACAGTGCACGCGCAGCGGCGCCAGCAATGCGACCGCCGCCTCGCGCAGCGCTTGATAATGGCCGGCTTCAAGGAAGTTGCGGCGCGCCAGCACCATTTCGGCGCTGTCCCCCGGCTCCAGGCTGCGCTTGTGCTGCACCGGCAGCAGGTTGACGTAGCCCTCGCGTGCGACATCGAAGCTGTGACGTTGCGGGCACGTCCACGCCTGGGGGCCGATCGCAAGCGGCGCACGGCACAGCGGGCAGAGAAAGTCGGTCATGGTGCGCGGCGATGATACGGAATCGCCAGGCACATGAGCGAGGCGCATTAGCGAGGTGCGGCGGCGAGGTGCGGTGGCTCCGGCTAGGGACGATCAGCACGGCCACACGGCAGTTGCACGGCGGCCCGCCGGCTCATGCAGAATGCGGTCATAGCGCGTGGCGATGATCGCGGCGGCATGCCGCGATTCCGCGCCGAGCAACGCCGACCAACATAGGGAGCTTGTTGATGAATGCAGCCGTGGTTCCGCAGCTGACGCTGCGCGCCGTACTTCTATCGATGGTGCTGGCGATGATTCTCGCCGCCGCCAATGCCTATCTCGGCCTGTTCGCCGGCCTCACCATCGCCACCGCGATTCCAGCGGCGGTGGTGTCGATGGCGATCCTGCGCGCCCTCGGCGGCGGCAGCATCCTCGAAAACAACATCGTGCAGACCGGCGCTTCGGCCGGCTCGTCGATCGCCGCCGGCGTCATCTTCACGATTCCCGCGTTGGTGATTCTCGGCTTCTGGCACGACTTCAAATATTCCTGGGTGCTGGCCATCGCCGGTCTTGGCGGACTGCTCGGCGTGCTGTTCTCGGTGCCGCTGCGGCGCTCGATGATCGTCGACGAGCCGCTCGCATTTCCCGAAGGCAAGGCCGCCGCCGAAGTGCTGAAGGCCGGCGAGAACCCGGGCCAGGGCGTGAAGATTCTGGCCTTCGCCGGCGCGCTCGGTGCGGTAGTCAAGCTCGCCGCCGCCAGCGGTCTGCGCGTGATTCCAGACTCGGCCATCGGTGCGAGTTTCTTCGGTCGCTACTTCGCCTTCATGGGCACCAACCTGTCGCCCGCGCTGCTCGGCGTCGGCTATATCGTCGGACTCAACGTCGGCATCGTCGTCGTTGCCGGCAGCGTGCTGTCGTGGAACATCGCGATTCCGATTTACCACGCGTTCTTCCTGAATTCCGATCCGGTGCTCGCGGCGAAGCTGGTCGGTGCCGATACCGCCGACATCGGCTATGCGATCTGGAACGCGAAGATCCGCTACCTCGGCGTCGGCGCGATGTTGATTGGCGGCGTATGGACTTTGTTCTCGCTGAGGAAGTCGCTCGCCTCCGGCATCAAGAGCGGACTGGCCGCCGCGCGCGCCGGCACGGGTACCGTCGTTGCCGAAACCGAGCGCGACCTGCCGATGAAATGGATGCTGATCGCGCTGGTGATTTTCGTGATCCCGCTGGCGATGCTGTACCAGGCGATCGTCAACGACTGGCTGGTCAGCATTCCGATGACCTTGATCATGATCGTCGCCGGCTTCCTGTTCGTATCGGTGTCGGCGTATCTGGCCGGACTGGTCGGTTCGTCGAACAACCCGGTGTCCGGAATCACCATCGCGACCATCCTGTTCGCCTCGCTCGTGCTGATTCTGCTGCTTGGACGACATTCGGCGATCGGGCCGGTGGCCGCCATCATGATCGGCGCGGTGGTGTGTTGCGCGGCCTCGGTCGGCGGCGACAACCTGCAGGATCTGAAGGCCGGTTATCTGGTCGGGGCCACGCCCTGGAAGCAGCAGCTGATGCTGGCGATCGGCGCGTTTTCGTGCGCGCTGGTGATGGCGCCGGTGCTGAACTTGCTGGCCGCCGCTTACGGCATCGGCGCACCAACGCCGGAGCATCCGAATTCGCTGGCCGCTCCGCAGGCCAACCTGATGGCCTCGGTCGCGAAGGGCATGTTCGGCGGCGAGCTGCCCTGGACGATGATCGAGATCGGCGCGGTGGTCGGCGCGCTGACCATCGCGCTCGACGAATGGCTGAAGGCGCGCGGCTCGACGTTCCGCGTGCCGGTGCTCGGCGCTGCGATCGGCATCTACCTGCCGCTGGAGTTGATGGTGCCGATCTTCCTCGGCGGCCTGTTGAGTCATCTGGTCGAACGCAAGCATCAGCTCAAGCCGCACGATGAAACCGAACGCGACCGTATCCATCGGCCCGGCACGCTGTTCTCCGCAGGCCTGATCACTGGCGAGGCGCTGATGGGCATCATCATGGCGATTCCGATCGTGGTCTCCGGTCGCGCCGACGTGCTGGCGCTGCCACAAAGTGTGCAGTTCGGTCGCGTCGTCGGATTGATCGTCGTCGCCGTGGTGGCCTGGCTGCTGTACCGTGCCGCAACTCAGCCGACGGCTGCAACCGCAGCACGCTGATGCAACTGATCCGTATGTGAGGAGCACCCGAATGACTCAAGCCTGGACCGCCGCCGACATTCCAAGTCAGCACGGCAAACTCGCCATCGTCACCGGCGCCAACAGCGGTCTCGGCCTCGAGACCAGCGCTGCGCTCGCGCGCGCCGGCGCGCAAGTCGTGATGGCCTGCCGCGATGCCAGCAAGGCCAAGACGGCATTCGACGAAATTCGTCGGCGCTCGCCGGAATCACGCATCGAAATCATGCCGCTCGATCTCGCCGATCTCGCCTCGGTGCGCGCCTTCGCCGAGAGTGTTGGCACGAAATATCCGCGTATCGATCTGTTGATCAACAATGCCGGCGTAATGGCGGTGCCCCTGCGACGCACCGCCGATGGTTTCGAGATGCAGATCGGCACCAATCATCTCGGCCACTTTGCTTTGACCGGTCTGCTGCTCGACGCACTGCAAGCTGCACCCGCCGCGCGCATCGTCAGTGTTGCGAGCCTCGCGCATCGCTGGACGCGCGCGATGGACCTTGCCGACCTCAACTGGGAGCACAAGTCCTACGCTCGCTGGGACGCGTACGGCAAGAGCAAGCTGGCGAACCTGCTGTTCATGTTCGAACTCGATCGCCGACTGCGCAAAGCCGGAATTGAGGTCATCAGCGCCGCCGCACATCCCGGCTACGCCTCGACCAATCTGCAAGCTGTCGGGCCGGCGATGGACAATTCCGCGATTGGCGCAATGCTGATGAAGTTCGGCAACGCGATGTTGGGACAATCCTCGACGATGGGCGCGCTGCCCTCGCTGCGTGCGGCGACCGCGGCCGATGTTCAGGGCGGCGATTACTACGGACCCTCCGGCTTCCAGCAACTGCACGGCACGCCGGTCAAGGTCGGCTGCCGAAAACTCGCGCGCGATCCGCAACTCGCAGCGCAGCTGTGGGAACTGTCGGCAAGGCTCACGCACGTGTCCTACCTGTAGACGCTGCGGCGCCAGCCGACTCGCAAGGCAAGTTCCGCAGACCAAGCGGAGTGTTAGACCAGCACGAACTGCGCGGAATCCGCTGGCAAGAAAGCTCTGGCACGCGGCGCAGCGCCTCGCGGTCAAGGTGTGGTTGGAAGCGTAAGACGAGGCGCGTGCGCGAACCGGACGAGTCGCGATGAACGGTGATCGTGCACGGCACCGACTGCGCACCTTACCCATGAACCCTCTCCGCCCAACCGTCGATTGCTACTTCGACTGTAGCGTCGTCTAGCTCTCCAGCGGCAAGCTGTGCAGCAGCGCCGGATCGAGCCCGACGCGACGACAGGAATGCGCGCCGATGCCGTCTTTCAGCGCTGCACGCAGCAGCGGTGCCACCGCGCGCAGTCCGCGTGCGGCGGCACGGTCGCGCAGCTGTCGCACACGCGAGCGCTGCATTTTCTGCAGTGCCCAGGGCGGTAACAGCGCGGCACCGGCGCCGAGGAACAACTCGCGCGAGACGCCCGAAACCGGGATCGGCAACCGGATCTGGTTCAGCACGTCGAGCACGGCCACCGAGCGCTCGCCGAACTCCAGTTCGCCTTGCACGCGCTCGAAATATGCATTCACGGCGGCGGCCGATTTCGGCACATTGCGTGCACCGAGTCGCTCGGCGATCAGGCTGGTCTCGGCGTAGTAGCGATCCTGGATCGACAGCGGCAGCTCGACATCTCGATAACGCTGGTAGCCGTTGAGGAAGCTCTGCATCTCGGTGGTGTGCACCCAGGTCAGCAGCGCCGGATCGTCCGCCGAGTAGGCGCGCCCATCGGGTGCGGTGCCGCGCACGAAACCGTGAATCTTTTTCACCTTGGCGATCAGTTTCAGCGCCTCTGCGCGTGGGGCATACGTCGTCCCGGCAACGAAGCCGGTCGTGCGGCGCAGGCGGCCGAGCACGTCGTCGCGAAAGCTCGAGTGATCCCAGACACCGGACAAGGCCAGCGGATGCAGCGTCTGCAGCATCAGCGCGCAGATGCCGCCCGACATCATTCCGGGAAAATCGGCGTGGATGCGCCAGGTCACGCTGTCGGGGCCGAACAGGCCGGGATCGCCGTGCGGCTCGTCGAAGTTGATGCTGGACGAACCCTCGCCCTTTTGCAGCACGCCGATGACCCATTGGCGCAGACGTGTACGCACCGGCGCCGTCAGCACCGAACTGTGCAGCGATCCAATCGGGTTCGTCGGCATTCGTCGTTCTCTCATGCTGACCTTCCAGCTCCGCACCGCTGCCGCGCGGGAACCACGCGTAATGAGCTTCGCAGCGCGTCGCCTTGTGGGCTTTCTGCAAGGGGTGGTGCATTCGATCGTGCACTGAACGAGGCATCGGACAACCAGGATCGCCGAGGGACGCAGCCGTTCATGTCGATGGCAGATTCTCGATCTGCAGTGGTGCGAGTGCGTCGGCCGGCGTGAAGCCGAATACCTTGCCGTAGAAATAAAGCTCCGCCTCAAGACAGCGCTTGATCGTCGCCGCAGCGCGGAAGCCGTGCTGCTCGTGCGGGAACGACAGGTAGGCCACCGGCAGACCTTTCGCGCGCACCGCATCGAACATCATCTGTGCCTGGTTCGGCGGCACCACTTTATCCTCCAGGCCCTGGAACAGAATCATCGGACTCGACAGGCGCTCGACGAAATGGATCGGCGAGCGCTCGCGATACAGCGACTGCTGTTTCGGGTACGGACCCACCAGGCTGTCGAGATAGCGCGATTCGAACTTGTGCGTGTCGCGCGCCAGCACTTCGAGATCGCCGATGCCGTAATAGCTCGCGCCCGCTTTGAAGGTATCGCGGAAGGTCAGCGCCGACAGTGTCGTATAACCGCCCGCACTGCCGCCGCGGATCGCCAGGCGCTGCGCGTCCGCCCAGCCGAGCGCGACCAGATGACGTGCGGCGTTGACCGCGTCGTCGACATCGACGATGCCCCAACGACGAGACAGGCGCTGTCGATACGCGCGGCCGTAGCCGCTGCTGCCGCCGTAATTGACATCCACCACCGCGATGCCGCGACTGGTCCAGAACTGGATGCTCGGATTGAACGTGGTATCGCTCGCCGCCGTCGGGCCGCCATGACTCAGCACCAGCAGCGGCGGCGCGGCACCGGCCGGCGCACAGAATTCGGTATTGCGCGCAGCGTAGTAGAAGGCGTGCGCGTGAACGCCGTCTTCAGTCGGGAACTCGATCGCCTGCGGTTCGGACAGATAGCGCGGATCGATGGAAAGCGTGCTGCTCGCGCGCAGGCACTGCTGGCGCGCATCGGCCAGCGCGACGCGAATCACCGAGCGCGGAATGCCCGGCGCGCCGCCGAGGAACACGGCGTAACCCTCGCCGACACGCAGCTGGTCGATATCGCGATACGGTGTCGCCAGCAGCTGCGGCAGCGCGCTGCCCGTCAGCCGCGCGAGCTTGGAATCGCCAGGCCGGCCATAGGTGCACACGATCGCGCCCGAGGGCTCGAAGCCGAAGGTCGACATGCCGAACTGCCACTGCGGCCGACCGAACTCCTCGTCCAGCGGCAGCAGCGGCTCGACTGCAAAAGTCTCCGAGTCACTTGCTATCGGTTGAGTAGCATTGATTGCAGCCTTGGTTGCGTCGTCGATTTCGACATCGACACCGACATCGACATCGACATCGACATCGACGCCGACGCCAGCCGGTTTTCCGGACGCCATTGCGACACCACAATTAGCTGCTGCGCCCGGCGTAGTTGGCGGCCGCCAGCGATACAGATTCCAGTAGCCGCTGCGGTCGGAAATGAAAACCAGTTCGCCCTGCGGCGACCACTGCGGCTGGAAGATCGACTCGGCGATTCCGCCCGCGATCTCACGGACCTTGCCGAGCTGCCCCTCGTCATCGAATTGCGCGACCGACAGGCGCGTGCCCTCCCAGGGCATCTGCGGGTGCTGCCAGCTGAGCCAAGCGATGCGCTGACCATCGGCGCTCAGACTCGGCGAGGCATAGAAGTCGTCGCCGCTACAGAGCAAGGTCTCGGCATGCGGCGCACCGAGCGCGATCGCCACCAGACTGTTGATCGCCTCGCCGCCGGGCAGCCGGTGATCTTCGCGTACCAAGATCAGACGATTGCGCGTCGCATCGACCACCGGCTCGGCGTAGCGCACACCGGCGACCGCATGCAGCAGCACCGGCGCTGCGCCGGGCAGCTGCCGATAAATACCCTGGTCACGCGCATTGATGAAATACAGCAGGCCCGAATGCACCGCGAAGGCAGCGCCGCCATATTCGTGCACACGCGAGCGCACATCGAAGGGTGCGGGCGTCAGGTCTTCGACGCCGCCGTCGGCCTTCGCACGGACCACCACGGTACGCCCCGACTCCTGTGGCCGACCTTCGCTCCAATAGATCGTGTCACCGTCGATCGCGATCGTGCCGAGTCTGACGCTGTCGGCGACGATGGCATCGGCGCTGATCGGCGACTTCCAGGCGCCGTAGGGCGCGCGTGTCGGTTGCATCGTGTTGCTGGGACCCTTCATGCGTCCATCTTAAGCAATGCGGCGGCGTCGACACGGTTGAATCCGTGCGCTGATCGGCCGCTTGGCTGTCGGGCGCGACGCGCGTTGTCGCTGCGCGCATTGCCTGCAGCGATTACGCCCTGTGCGAATCGAGCGTGCGCGCAGGGCGGGTCAGGTCGGAATTGGAATCGGAATCGGGATCGCGATCGCCGCAGTCGGCTTGAACGCGCGCGATGCGTCGGTCATCCGCTTCCGTGCGCTTGCGTGCGCTTGTAAGCGCTTGTGAGCGCTTGTGCGGCGGCGCGGCATCGCGGCATCGCGGCAGCGCCGCGCTAGCTCAGGCCTTCGAAGAATTCGACACGGCCGGTCTCAAGCGAATATTCGGCGCCGACCACCTGCAAGCCATCGTGCAGGATCAGCTGCTCGACCACCGCCGAGCCATGCCGAAGCTGATTGGCCGACGCACGGATATTCGCGCGCACGGCCTGCTCCGCCAGCGCTACCGGATCGTCGCGCAACTCGGTGAGCATCAGGCCTTCGACCGCCGGCCGCACGCGTTCGACGATCGAGTTGATGTTTTGCGAGCGCGTTGATTCCGGCTTTTGCAGCGCCGCCAGTGTTGCGTAAATCGCACCGCAATGCGTGTGTCCCAGCACCACCACCAACCGCGTGCCGAAGCGTTCGGCGGCGAATTCGACGCTGCCGATCAGCGAGGGCGCAACGATGTTGCCGGCCACGCGGATCACGAACAGATCGCCGAGCCCTTGGTCGAACACGATTTCAACCGGTACGCGCGAATCCGCACAACCCAGAATCACCGCGAACGGCGCCTGCTCGGCTACCAGTTCCTGGCGTCGCGCCTGGCTGCGCAGCGGCTCACTGCGATAGCTGCCGGATACGAATCGTGCATTGCCATCGCGCAACCGTTGCAGGGCTTCGTTCGCCGTGACTCGCATTGTTCAAACCTCCGTGTGTTCGATCGGGTTCATGCTTGCGGCACGCTTGCCGCAGGTTCTCAAGCCTTCGCCGCGCGCCCTGCCAGCCAAGCCTTCAACGGTGCACTGCGGTTGAGCGCGCCCATGCCGAAGCCGAGCGCGCCACGCAAACCGGGTAGTGACGGCCGGAACGCGCGGTACAGGGTGTCCGTCAATGCCAGCATTTCAAGGTTGTGCGCCTTGCGCTGACGCACATAGCGCGCCAGCGTTCGCGGGCTGCTCCAGTCGCGTCCCGCGCTTCGCGCCTGAACCAGCGTGGCGGTCAACGCGGCGACGTCGGCGAAGCCCAAGTTGGCGCCCTGGCCGGCAAGTGGATGCACTGCATGCGCGGCGTCGCCGATCAGCACCATGCCCGGCGCGGTGTAGTCGCGTGCATGCATCAACTTCAATGGCACGCCGATTCGAGCCGTCGTCTGGAGAACATCGCCGAGTACGAACTCGCTAGCACGCGCCAGCCGATCGCAGAATGCGGCATCGTCCAGCGCCAGCAATGCATCGGCTTGCGCATCGTCGGCCGACCAGACGATCGATGCGCGGCCATCGGCCAGCGGCAGGAATGCCAGCGGCCCGGTTTTCAGAAAGCGCTGCCAGGCGGTGTCGCGATGCGGCTGCGACGTCTGAACATGCGCCACAATTGCGCGCTGGTCGTAACGCCAGCTCAGCGTCTCGATGCCGGCCAAACGGCGCATCTGCGAATCCGCGCCGTCGGCGGCGACTACCAGGCGCGCTTCAAGTCTGCGGCCGTCGCGCAGGTTCACGCCTGCAGCGCCATCGTCGAACTGCACTGACTCGATCTCGGCTTGCGTAAAGATCGGCAAGGCCTGCAGGCGCTGCCACAGCGTCGACGTGATCAAGCCGTGTTCGACGATCCAGCCAAGCTGCGAGCGGAACGCGTCCGCGGCGCTGAATTGCAGCGCGCTTTCCGGGCCGCGTTCCCACACGCGCATCCGCGTGTACGGGCTCACTCTCGCGGCGACCATCGTGTCCCACACGCCCAGTTCGTCGAGCAACTGCTGCGAGGCCGGCGCCAGTGCGTAGACCCGCAGGTCGTAATCGCTTGCATTCCAGCGCGGTGGCGCGGCGCCACGCTCGACCAGCGCGACATCGAAGCCGGCGTCGTGAAGCGACAAGGCCGCGGCCGCGCCCACCGGGCCGCCGCCGACTACAACGATGTCATGCCGCATGGGGTCCGCCTTGAGGATCGGTCAGCGGCACGGCCAGCGAATCGTCGTGCGGCGCCTTCGACTGGCCATCGCCCGCATTGGCATTGGCGCTAGCTTCAACACCTGCACCTGAATCGGCGCCTGTGCTGGCGCCCCGCTGCATTCCGGATTCGATCGGCGCCGCTACCTTTTGCGCAGCATCGACGGGCGCCGGCAGCATGCGCAAAAGCTGCTCGCCGACAGCGAAGCGCGCCGACGCACTGCCATCGAGCTTTTCTTTCAGCAGCCGGTTGAACGCGCGACTGACGTCGTACTGGCGCAGTGGCCGTGTCTTCAGGCGCGACTGCAGCACGATCGAACCGCGATCGAAGCGATCCAGTCCGAACACCTCCAGCGAGCCGATGATGTCGCGGCGCAGCTGCGCATCCTTCAGCAATTCGGCGCCGCATTCGCGGATCAGCTTGAGCGCTTCGTCGACATCCGAATCGTAGGTGACGTGAACATTGAACACGGCGTAGCTGAACTCGCGCGACTGGTTCTTGATCGTTTTGATCTCGGAGAACGGAATCGCATGCACCGCGCCATCGCCGTCGCGCAGGCGCACGGTGCGGATGGTCAGGCCCTCGACGGTGCCGGAGCGGCCGTCCATCTCGACCACGTCGCCGACCGCGATGGTGTCTTCGATCAGGATGAACACGCCGGTCAGCAGATCCTTCACCAGCGTCTGCGCGCCGAGGCCGAGCGCGATGCCGATGACACCAGCACCGGCGATCAACGGCGTCACGTCGATGCCGAGGTTCGCGAGAGTTGCGATCACGCCGATCACCAGCAGCAGCAGGAACAGCGCATTGCGCACCAGCGGCAACACCGTCAGTGCGCGTGTGCTCGGCACATGACCGCGTCGCGGACGGCTCGGCGAGATCGCTTCACGAATCGCGGTATCCAGCACGATCCACAGCACCGAACCGGCGAGCACGGTGGAGATCACGCCGATCAGCGAGGTCGCCACGCGACGCCCGACCGCATCCGTGTGCATCCAGTCGAGCAGCGAGCCGCCCCATAGCCGCGACGCCAGCTCCACCGCGACTGCCCACAGCAGCAGCACGCTGATCGCGTGCAGCACTTTCAGGAAGCGCTCGACGTAGGGTGCAGCGCGCAGCCGCTTGGCGCGTCGCTCGCTGGCCATTGCAAAGCCACGTCTTATCATCGCCGTCGCAAGGAAGCCCAGCACCATCAGGCCGGACGTGGCAATCGCGCGGCGCAGCGCGAGCGCGTCGTGATGAATCGTCAGCAGCGTCGACGCGGACGAAATCGTCACCAGCAGCAGGATCGGCAGATGCCAGATCGCGGCGAACAGTCGCAGCGCCTCGGTGTTGAAGCGGCTCGCGCGGCGCACGCTGTACGCGCTGTTGCGAATCAGGTGCGACACCGCGCGGCGGAAACGCAATACGAACAGCGCGGCGAGTCCGGCCGCCAGCAGATTCGCGGCGGTGGACACGACGATCGCCAGATCGCGGCCCAGTTGCGCAACAACGCGCGTATTGGTGGTAGCGTCGCCCAGTGCTGCGAAGGCACCGACGAAATACAGCAGGATCGGCGCGCGCCGAACCAGCACGCGGAACGCCGGTCGGCGGTGGCCTCCACCAAACAGCGCGAACAACAGCAAGCACACCGTGGTGAATACGGCACCGCAAACCACGCAGTAGGCGAACGTCAGTCCGAACATGCGGCCGAGCGAAGGGGCCGGCGTCACCGTGAAATGCACGGTGACGTAGAACGCGATCACCCAGGGTGCCACACGGCACACCACGTAGATCAGCAGATCGCGCGTACGCGCATCGGGCGGCAGCGGGCGCGGCAGTTTCAGCGCGCGCTCAGCGAGCCGAACGATCAGCAGCAGCACGCCGGCCACCCCGCCCCAGATCGCCATGACGCGCAGCAGCATCATGAGGCTGTCGGCGAACGGTTCCGGCGAGCGTTGGAACAAAGTGCCAACCTGGCCCGCCGCGGCACTCAGTCGGCGCTGCCAGAACTGTAGCACCGTGTCGCTGCTGCGCAGATGGGTCTGCAGCGTGTCGAAGCTGCTGGAGACCGCGCCGAGCAGGCCGGCGTTTTCCTCTTCAGCCGTCTCGCCGCCGGCCTCGGCCGAGGCCGCTTTCAGCTGTTTCAACTGTGCCAGCAGCGCAGCGCGCGACTGATCGTTTTCCAGTGTCTGGATCACGGTGTCGAGCGAATCGTCCAAGCTTGCGGTCGACGATTTCGACGCTGCAGGTGCTGCGAGCAGCGTAAGTCCCGGAATATGCGAGACGGCGGCGGCGGTGGACGACGGCGCGGCATGATCGCTCGCTACAGCTGCCGGTGCGACTGCGGAAGGCGCGTCTGCAGCTTGTGCGGCGGCCTTCGGTGCCGCGTTCGCGTCGGCGCCCGCGGCGGGTGTCGACGCTGCGTTTGCGCCCGTCGCCACGCGGGCTTCGTCGGCGCGCAGCGGCGACGCGGTCAGCATCAGTCCGAACAGTGCCGTCGCGCAGAATGCGCGCAGGCCGATGCCGGGAGAAAGCAGGAACGGGATCATCCGCGAAGCATAGCGTTTCAGGCGCTGGTTTCCAGAGACACGCCGAGCTCTCCACCCAGATGACCCAGGTGTTGACGCAATACCTGCTCACGCAGGCCGGGTAGCAGATCGACCGCGACCAGCCCCCAGTGGCGCGACTGCGCAAGACCCGGTACGCGATTCGAAAAGCTGCGCACCAGCAGGTCGGTGAAGCCGCTGACGCGCGACCGATCGCTGCCGCGCGCTTCGGTAAACGCCGCGAGCACGGCGGCATCACCGGGATCGGCCGCGTCGTGCAAACGCCGCGCAAGCACGGCGACATCGCGCAAGCCCAGGTTGAAACCCTGTGCGGCAACCGGGTGCAAGCTCTGCGAGGCATTGCCGAGCAGCGCCACGCGCGGCGCAGTACACACGTCTGCAACGACACGCGCGAGCGGATAGGACAGGCGCCGGCCCAAGTCGGTGAACCGACCCAGACGACCGCCGAACGCGTCCTGCGCTCGCTGCAAATAGTCTTCGTCGCTGGCGGCCATTGCCGCTTCCGCCTGCGCGCTCGGCAGGGTCCACACCAGGGACGCACTGCGTCCCGACTTCGGAATCAGCGCCAGCGGACCGCTTTCGAGGAAGCGTTCATAGGCCACGCCCGCGTGCGGCCGCGCCAGCCTCACCGCCGACACCACCGCGTGCTGCGCGTAGTCACGCGTTTCCGCGCCGATGCCGAGCAGCTTACGCACGGCCGATTGCGCGCCGTCGGCCGCGGCCAGCAGGCGCGCGTGGATCGTCTGCGCGGGCGTGGTCGACGCCGATTCCAGTTGCAGTTCGACGCCGTCCTCGCGCGCCGTCACCGCCGACACGCGCGCTGGACACAGCAACTCGACGCCGGAATCGCCGAGCCGCTGCCACAACACCGCACCGATCGCGCGCAGCGGAACGTTGTAGCCGAGCGCGTCGAGTCCGGCGTCGGCCGCCGCGAAGCGTGCCGCACCGAAGCGGCCGCGTTCGGAAATATGCGTCGCCAGAATCGGCTCGGCCTCGGCGCGCAAGGCGTCCCAGAGTCCGAACGATTCGAAGATGCGGCGCGAGGCGTCGTTCAGCGCGATACAGCGTTCGTCCCATGACGGCGCGGACTGCGGCGGCCGCGCGGCCTCGATCAGAATCACGCGCTGCTTCGAACTGCGCGCCAGCGCCACGGCGAGGCTCGCACCGACCAGACCGCCACCGACAATGGCGATATCGCAGTTCATCGCATCACTCCGCTCGCGAACAGCGCCGACACTGCCGACGTGCCGGTGCAATGCCGCCACCTGCAAGCACGCCGGGCAAAATCCTCGCAGGCATGCGAAGTCGTTGTTTCACCGCTATCGGTCATTCGCGCATCGGCCAGGTTCATGCTCACCAGATTCACAGCTCAGGAGTTGATTGCCACGGTCACAACGGCGGCCAGCATCAGCGCAATGCCGATGAATATCGCATGCACCAGCATCAGGCCGGCGACGAAGAAGCCGGTTGCGGTGCGTCCACCGCCATACACGCGCTGAAGCGCCAGCAACAGATACACCGGAATCGCCGCCTTCAGCACGAACTCGATGATGCCCGGCCAGGGCAGCACCGAAATCAGCAGGTCAAAAAACACGAAGGCGTGCAGGTGTAGCGAGAACAATACATGCACGCCATAGCGCAGGTGATGCCGCAGGTAGCCGAGCTTCAACAGCGCGGCGAACAGCGGCAGCACGAAGAACACCGCAATCGGCGCATCGCTGCGCACGGCATTCTGGAAATCGCTGAGCGCGCGCCGCTCCGGACGATCGAAGAAACGGTTGATGCGCAGGTCGAGCGGCGCGTAACCGGTCTTGATCTCGCGCAGCTGGCTGTATTCCTTCGGACTGTCGAAGACCACCAGGCCGTCGTTCTTGTCGTGCGGCGCGCCATCGGTCGGTGCGGCGTTCTTGCCCGAGCCATCGACCGTTTTCGATTCCTGCGCGGAGTCGACGGTTGCCGTCGGCGCTCCCGGCGTCGGCGCGCCGACGACGTTCGGCGGCGGCGGCGCAGGCGGCGATTTTGGTTGAACGTTTGCGCTGTCGGCGTCGCCATTCGCGGCCTCGGACGAACTGTCGTCAGCGTCGGAGTGATCGGTGTCGGCGTCTGTATCGGTATTGGAATCGGTATTGGAATCGGTGCCGCCACGGTCACCCGGCTGCTTGCCGTCGGCGTCGGTGGCCGGCTTGCCGTCGTGTTGGGTCAGCACCTGCTTGACGTGCTTGTGCGCGTCGCTGACCGACGAGTCGCTGTTGCCGGAAAGTCCCGCGACGGCGAAATAGACCACGCTCAAGGTCAGGTACAGACGCAGTGGCCGAATATAGCGTTGACGCCGACCGTCGATGTAGTCGAGCGTCAACTGGCCCGGCTTGGCCACCAGCACTTTCAGCGTGCGCAGCAGCTTGCCTTCGAGCGCGACCTGGTCCTGCAGGAATTCGCGCACGAACTCGCCGACGGTCGGCGTTTCGATCTGCGCTTCCTGACCGCAGTGCGCGCAGTAGTGGCCGCCGAGCGGCGCCGCGCAATTCTTGCAGTTCAACGGCGCCGCCGACTGCAACTGTGGAGCGTCGACGACAGACGTCATCGTTCGCCCTAGCCGCGCATTGCGGCTTCGACGTCGGCGATCGCCTTCGGTGCGCCAGCGGTCAGCACCTGCGGCCCCTCGTCGCTGATCAGCACGTCGTCCTCGATGCGGATGCCGATGCCGAGGAAGCGCGGATCCACACCTTCGGTATCCGGTGCGATGTACAGGCCGGGCTCGACCGTCATCACCATGCCGGCCTGGAACGGACGTGGCTTGCCATCGAATTTGTAGCGGCCGACATCGTGCACGTCGAGGCCGAGCCAATGGCCGGTGCCGTGCATGTAGAACTGGCGATGCTGGTCGGTGGCGATCAACTCGGTCGGATCGCCGTGCAGCAATCCAAGCGCCACCAGCCCTTCAGTGAGCGTGCGCGTGGCGACTTCGTGCGGACGTGCCGACGACACGCCTGGCTTCAACTCCGCAATCGCGGCGCGCTGCGCGGCGAGCACTACTTCGTAGACTTCTTTCTGCGCACCGCTGTAGCGGCCGCCGACCGGGAAGGTGCGCGTGATGTCTGCGGTGTAGCCGCGATATTCGCCGCCGGCGTCGATCAGCAGCAGGTCGCCATCGCGCAGGCGCGATTCATTTTCCTTGTAATGCAGGATGCAGGCGTTGTCGCCGCCGCCGACGATCGAGCCGTAGCCCGGCTCCATTTCGTTGCGCTCGAATTCGTGATGGATTTCCGCCGCCACTTGCCATTCCCAGGCGCCCGGGCGGGTCATCTTCATCGCGCGCAGATGCGCGGCAGCCGACACCTCGCAGGCTTTGCGGATCAGTTCGAGTTCGGCCGCGCTCTTGATCAGGCGCTGCTCGTGCAGCGTGCTGTCGAGCGCGATGAAACTGCCGGGCGCATCCGGCCCACGCCGCGAGACTTCGCGAATTTCGCGCACGCAGGCGGTCAGCTTGGCGTCCCAATGCGGGTGTTCGCCGAGCGTGTAGTGGATCTGCTGGCGACCCGCGAGCAACCTCGGCAGCATCGACTCGAGTTGCTCCAAGACAAAACCCTGGTCGGCGCCGTACTGGCTCACCGCACCCTCCGGGCCGGCGCGGCGGCCGTCCCAGATTTCGCGCGCCTTGTCGCGCGGTCGCGTGAACAGCAGGTACTCGGCCGGCTGGCCGCCGTCGCGCCGATTCGGCGCGAACACCGCGATCGACTCCGGCTCGTTGAAGCCGGTCAGGTACCAGAAATCGGAATCCTGGCGGAATTTGTAATGCGAATCGCGATTGCGGATGACTTCGCGCGCGGCCGGCACGATGGCGATGCCCTCCGGCCCGATCGCCTTCAGCAGACGTGCGCGGCGCGCGGAGAATTCGGCAAGTTCAGCGGGAGTTGGAATCGGCATGGGGCGTGGCGAACTCTGGGCGTCAATGCAGGGTCTTGTTGTAACTCTCGACATCCGCAGCGGCAGCCGGCCGCGGATGCAGTTCCATGTACACCAGCTGCGCGCCGACGCGAATGTATTCGACCAGCTCGGCGTACGCGCCTTCTTCGACTTCCAGATCGTCGCCGGCGCCGATTGCCGCACGCGTGAACTGGGTGAAGTCCGCCACCACTTCGCGGACTTCCTCGGAACAGTCCTTGAGGTCGAACTTGACCCGCGCCGACAGCCCGAACAGGAAGCCCTCGCACCAGGCCCCGAGCGCCTGCGCGCGATCGTTGAGCGGCACCGCGTCGTCCGGCAACAGCGGATGGAAGCCGAGTTCGGCGTCGCCAAAAGCGGCCACCGCCTGCTCGCAGAATTCGCGCAATTGCACGGCCGAGGTTTCGTCGACGGTGAGCGCATCGTCTTCCAGCAGACTGGCCGGGTCGAGCTTGGCCGGCGTTTCGCGGCACAGCGCGCCGCACAGCGCGCCGTGGAATGCCGAAACTTCCTGGGCGGAACCGATCGCCGCGAGCGTACTCAACAGGTCGGTGTACAGCAGCGGTTTAATCATCGCAAAAGTATACGCCGGGGGGCGCGGGTGCCGGAGTGGCGGGCGCGCGGCGATGACCGGGCAGATCGTCGCCGACGGCTGCTTTGACGGCCCGGCGTGCGGTTGATCCCGCAGCCTGTGGCCGCCCGGCTGCTTATAATCCGCGGTCACTCAAGCCCACACCACGTCTTCGCCGCCTCCACGCCGCCCTTCCATGAACACCGCCGAGTTCGTCGCCGCGCTGCGCGCCGCCGCACCGTATGCGCATGCGCACAATGGCCGCACCTTCGTCATCGCTTTCGGTGGCGAGTCGGCGGCGCGCGCGGACTTCGACAATTTCGTCGCCGATGTCGCCCTGCTCCACAGCCTCGGCGCCAAGCTGGTGCTGGTGCACGGCGCGCGTCCGCAGATCGACGCCGCGCTGGCCGCCAAAGGCCTGCAGCCGCAATACGCCGACGGTCTGCGAGTCACCGATCGCGCGGCGCTCGATTGCGTGAAAGCGGCGATCGGTCCGCTGCGGATGGATATCGAGGCGCGGCTGTCGACCTCGCTCGCGAGCACCGCGATGGGCGGTGCGCGTTTGAAAGTTGCCGGCGGCAACTGGATCGTCGCGAAGCCGGTGGGCGTGCGCGACGGTGTCGACCATCAGCACACCGGCGAAGTGCGGCGCGTGGATGTCGACACCATCGGCGAGGTGCTGACGCAGGGCCGCATCGCGCTGATTTCGCCGATCGGCTATTCGCCCACCGGCGAGATCTTCAACTTGCGCGCCGAGGCGGTGGCAACCGCAGTGGCGACTGCGATCGGCGCCGACAAGCTGATCTTCGTGGTCAATTCCGATCCGGACCGCTGGAAGCTGGCCGACGATACCGGCGACGCGGGCCAGTTGTCGCTGGCCGAAGGCGAGCGCCTGCTCAACGGCGCGAGCAGCGTCGATCCGCAGGACCGTCCCTATCTGGAAGCGGCACTCGCCGCCGGCCGCGGTGGCGTTGCGCGCATTCATCTGGTCGGTGTCGAAACCGAGGGCATGCTGCTGCGCGAGCTGTTCACGCGCGACGGCGTGGGTCTGATGCTGTACGCCGATGAAAACTACGAGGCCGTGCGCGAGGCCAGCATCGACGACGTTGGCGGTGTGCTGGCGCTGATCAAGCCGCTGGAAGACAGCGGCATCCTGGTGCCGCGCTCGCGCGAGCAATTGGAACTCGAAATCAGCTTCTTCGACGTGATGGTGCGCGACGGCCTGGTGATCGCCGCGTGCGCGCTGTTCCCGTTTCCGCAAAACGAAATGGCCGAGTTCTCCTGTGTCGCCGTGCATCCCGACTACCAGCGCTCCGGCCGTGCTTCGGCGCTGCTCGCGCGCGCGGAAGAAACCGCGCGCAAGCTCGGCATCCGCAAGTTGTTCGCGCTGACCACGCACACGCCGCACTGGTTCATCGAGCACGGCTTCGTGCAGGGCACGATCGAACAGCTGCCGATGCAGAAACAGCGCATCTACAACTACCGGCGCAATTCCCTGGTTCTGATCAAGGCGCTGTAGCGCGTCGCGTTCGCCTTCCGCGGAGAACGCGGAGACCGCGGAGACCGCGCACTTAAAGTCTGTAGCCGAAGCCCAGCGCCAGCACCGGGAAGATCTTGAAGGAATGCAACTCGTGATCGAGCTTGTGTTCCTCGGCCTGGATGTTGGTCTGCACGGTCGGATCGGTCGCCAGATTGATCGTGCCGACCGGGCAGGCCACGGCGCCTCCGTCGCAGGCGCTGCCCTGTAGATGCAGGTCGCTGCGCGCACCGCCCTGGAAGATTGCGCCGACCTCGAACGAGAAACTGAAGTGGCCGCCGCGCGGCACCAGGTTGCCCCAGCCCAGCGTCACCATCGGTGCGAGCTTGCTGAAATCGATGCGGGCATTGCCATGCGCCGGATCGTTGTCGCTGCTGGTATACAGCGTGTCGTTGAGCTTGAAGGTCGAGCCGGCCGCCGCCATCGCCTTCGCATCGGCCTTGATTCGGTCGCCGTACGACACGCCGGCACTGAGGTGAAAGATTCCGCCGAACGGAAAGTAATCGAACAGCGCGTCGAAGCTGCTGAGCTTGAGCTTGGCGTTGTAGTCGATGTCGTCCTTGCTGAAGTGATGGCTGATGTCGAACAGCCCGTTGTAGCCGATGCGGACGTTTGTGTTGTGCGTCACCGGTGTGGCCAACTCGATGCCCGCGCCGAGTGTGGACGCGCGAAGTCCGGCGCCGACGGTGAAGCCCTGCGGCGGATGCTGCACCTGCGGCGACGCCGACGTGACGCTGTCGAGTGCTACCGCTGGCGTAGCGGATGATGCATCGTTCGAATCTGGCGCACTGGCATCCGGTGGTGTGGCTGCCGCGGCGTCCACCGGCGCGGCGTTGTCGGCGGGCTGCGGCAATGCACGATCGGGCGGCGGCAAAGCAGGTTTGCCATCCGTCTGCGCGGCGGCGGCACCGGCGACCATCAGGGACACGGCGCCGAACAGCATCAAGCACATCTGCCGACGCGGCCGCGCCGACAGCTTGCGGTGGTTTTGCATGTCCCTTCCCTTTTTTTGATCGAACTAAGCCGGTTGATCGAGCTCGCCCCCAGCGCGCGCGACACCTGCCCAGTCTTCATAGCGCGACCGGGGTCCTCGTGCCCCATTCAGGCGACGGGCGTGCCCGACTGCGTGCTCGGGCGGTTCAGTTGACCGCGTCCGGCTTTTGCCACGTAGCATGTGCCGGCTTGCGTTTCCACGGCATGCACGAATAATGAGGCCCGCCTTCGCGAAGCGCGGCTGCCGTTCCTGCGGCACGCGCGCAGCCCGACTTTTGGACTCTCAACGCCTCACACATGACCGCGCACACCGGCTATCCGTATACCCAGACGATCACAACGCGCTGGAAGGACAATGACCAATACGGTCACGTCAATAACATCGATTACTACAGTTTCTTCGACACCGTCATCAACACCTATCTGATCCGCGAGGGTCAGCTCGATCCGGTTGCTGGCGACGTGCTCGGCTTCTGTGCGGAATCGCATTGCCGATACTTGCAGGCCTTGTCGTTTCCCAACGATGTCGACGCCGCGATGCGGGTCACCAAACTCGGCCGCAGCAGTGTGCGCTACGAGATCGGCTTGTTCGCATCTGGCAGCCAAGAGCCCGCCGCCGAAGGCTGGTTCGTCCATGTGTTCGTCAATCGCAGCGACCGCAAGCCGCGCGATCTGCCAGCGCCGCTGCGCAGTGCACTGTCGCGCTTGCTGGTGAACGTAGAAACCGAGGTGCGCGCATGAGAACCCACGGCGCGGTGCTGCGCGAAATGGGGCTGCCGGCGCCGTACGCGCAGTCGCAGCCGCTGCGCATCGAAACGCTCGAACTGCAGGCTCCGGGGACCGACGAACTGCTGGTACGCGTGCGCGCCGCGGGCCTGTGCCATTCGGATTTATCGGTGATCGATGGCTCGCGTCCGCGTGTGATGCCGATGGTGCTGGGACACGAGGCGGCCGGCGAAGTGCTCGAAGTCGGCCCCGGCACCAAGGGCTTCGCGGTCGGCGATCAAGTGGTGTTCTCGTTCGTGCCCGGCTGCGGTCATTGCGACCCTTGCGCCAGTGGCCGCACCGCGTTGTGCGAACCGGGCGCGGCGGCGAACACTGCCGGCACGCTGCTGAACGGCGCGCGCCGCTGGCAGGCAAGCGACGGCAGCGATGGCAACCTGCATCATCATCTTGGCGTCTCGGCGTTCGCCGAAATGACGGTTGTTTCGGCGCGCTCGGCGGTGCGGGTCGATGCCGATCTGCCGGCCGAAATCGCCGCGCTGTTCGGCTGCGCAGTGCTCACCGGCGTCGGTGCGGTGGTCAACACCGCGCGCGTGGCCCCCGGCGAAAGTGTTGCCGTATTCGGACTGGGCGGCGTCGGCCTCGCCGCCTTGCTCGGCGCGCGTGCGGCCGGCGCCAATCCGATCGTCGCCATCGACGTGCTCGAATCGAAGCTCGCACTCGCGCGCGAACTCGGCGCTACGCATTGCATCAATGCCCGCGACGGCGACACCGTTGCGGCGGTGCGCGCAGCAACCCGTGGCGGCGCACACTTCACTTTCGAAACCGTCGGCAACGAGCAGGTTCTGGTGCAGGCCTACGGTGCCACCCGGCGCGGCGGCACCACGGTCACCGCCGGTCTGCCGCATCCGCAAAAGATGTTTGCCGTGCCGGCAGTCAGCCTGGTTGCCGAGGAACGCACCGTGAAAGGTTCCTACATGGGCTCGGCGGTACCGCAGCGCGATATTCCGCGTTATGTCGCGCTGTATCGCGCCGGACGCCTGCCGGTGGACCGGCTGCTGACGCATCGCCTCAAGCTCGACGAACTCAATGCCGGTTTCGACCGTCTTGCACGCGGCGAGGCCGTGCGTCAGGTCGTTCTGTTCGACTGATGCGAATCTAGAAACGCCGAGCGAGCACGCGCATGGACGACGCCCTGATACCCGCCACGCCACACGATGCGGCTGCGGCCACTGCCGCCGAGTGGACCGCGCGCAGCCGCGCGCACGTGTGGCATCCCTGCACGCAGATGCAGGATCACGAAAGCCAGATCCCGCTGCTGCCGATCGCATCGGCCGAAGGCGTCTGGCTGATCGGCCACGATGGCCGCCGTTATCTCGACGCAGTGGGTTCCTGGTGGACCAATATTTTCGGCCATCGCCATCCGCTGATCGTCGACCGCCTTAAAGCGCAGCTCGACGTGCTCGATCACGTGATCTTCGCCGGCTTCACTCACGAGCCGGCGGTCAAGCTCGCAGAGAAACTCTGTGCGCTGGCGCCGACCGGCCTCAACCGCTGCTTCTTCGCCGACAACGGCAGCGCGGCGGTGGAAGTCGCACTGAAGATGAGCGCGCACTACTGGCGCAATCGCGGCGCGCCGGCGAAGACCAAGTTCATTGCGCTGAGCAACGGCTATCACGGCGAGACCTTGGGTGCGCTCGCGGTCGGCGGCACCGGCATGTACCGCGATGCCTATGCGCCGATGCTGATGCAGCCGATCTATGTGCAGTCGCCGGACTGTTTCGAGCGCGCACCGGGCGCGTCCTGGGAAGATCACACGCGTCAGGCGTTCCGCCACATGGAAGCCGCGCTCGCCCGCCACGCGCACGAAGTCGCCGCGGTGATTGTCGAGCCACTGGTGCAATGTGCCGGCGGCATGCGCATGTATCACCCGGTGTACCTGAGCCTGCTGCGCGAGGCTTGCACGCGTCACGGCGTCCACCTGATTGCCGACGAGATCGCGGTCGGCTTCGGCCGCACCGGCCGTCTGTTCGCCTGCGAATGGGCCGAAGATCACCAGCAGGCGAGCACTGCTCGCCGCGATCCTCGGCGACCGGCCACGGACGGCTTGAACGGGGGCTCAGGCGACAGCCTCGCCAAGGATGGCAACACAGTGTCTGGAGAACCCGCACGCGCGGATCGCCCGGGACCGCAGCGTCCACGCGAAACCGCGCGCGAAACGCCGAAACGGATCTGCGTGTCGCCCGATTTCATGTGCCTGTCGAAAGGCCTCACCGGCGGCACCATGGCGCTGGCGGCAGTGCTGACCACCGACGATGTCTACGCAGCCTTCTACGACGACTACGCCAGCGGCAAGGCCTTTCTGCATTCGCACAGTTACACCGCCAATCCGATCGCCTGTGCCGCCGCCCTCGCCACGCTGGAGATTTTCGAACAGCGCGACTGGCATGCGCAGAACCGCGGGCTCGGTCATCTGATGTGGATGTCGGTGAGTGAACTGCTGAGCCATCCGCACGTCGCCGAAGTACGCCAGCAGGGCATGATTCTGGCGATTGAACTGGCGAAGAATCCGAACCAGCGCGAGCCCTACCCGGCCGCCGAACGCCGCGGCCTCAAGGTCTACCGGCACGCACTGAACGCGCACAAGGACTGGGGCGCGGTGCTGCGGCCGCTCGGCAACGTCGTCTACTTCATGCCGCCGTATACGATCACGCCGGAACAGCTCGCGCAGCTCGGCCGCATCGCGATCGAAGGTATCGATCAAGCGACGCGGAACTGACCGCCTCGAACGGTTCGAGACTTGACGCCCAAGGCCGCGCCGATCGAACCCGGTGTGCCGTCGCGACAGGCATTTATCACCTCACCCGTTCGGCGCTGCCGGCCCGCCCGCAAAGGCTTAGAATAGGGCCTCCCGAATTCTCGTCCGACCGACTCACCGCAAAGCCATGACCTTCGTCGTCACCGAAAACTGCATCAAGTGCAAGTACACCGATTGCGTGGAAGTCTGCCCGGTGGACTGCTTCCACGAAGGCCCGAACTTTCTCGTCATCGATCCGGAAGAATGCATCGACTGCACGCTGTGCGAGCCGGAATGCCCGATCAATGCGATCGTCGCCGAAGACGATCTGAAGGCCGATCAGTCGCAGTATCTGGCGCTGAACAAGGAGCTGTCGCGCGCCTGGCCGGTGATCACCGAGAAGAAAGCGGGCTTGCCGGACGCCAAGGCCTGGGAAGGCAAGCCGGACAAACTGAAGCTGCTGGAGCGCTGAGTCCGGCGCTTCACCCGGCGGCGCGGCGCCTGAATACGGCATGTCCGCGCCGCTGATCCTCACCGCCACCGACCGCCTCGCGCGTGCACTGCGCGAGGACGAAAGCCTCGCGCGTCGCGCCGAAGGCCTGAGCGTCTGGGAAGCACCGAAAGTCCGCAGCCTGCGCCAATGGCTGCAGGACGCCTGGGCCGAGAGCTGGCCGAGCGCACAGTTGATCAATGCGACCCAGCATCTGGTGCTGTGGCTGCAGGCGGTCGAACGCGACCGCCGCGGCGTGATCGGCGCCATGGGTTGCGCGCGCGAAGCGCAGGCGAGCGCGCGTCTGCTCAGCGACTACGCACTTGATCCCGCCGAGCTTCCCGCCTACAGCGACGAGCACCAGGCCTGGCGTGCCTGGTACGGACGCGTTCAGCAGCGGCTGCGCGCCGCCGACTGGATCACGGCCGAACAACTGCCCGCGATCGTCGCCGCCGGTCTGCGCGATGGCAGCATCGCCGCACCCGAAGTCGTGCAGCTCGCCGGTTTCGGCACGGCCACAACGCCGGCAGAACGCGCCGTACTCGCAGCGCTGGCCGAACGCAGCGAAGTGCGCAGCTTCGAACTGCAGCCGCCGACGGCGCGCCGCGTACAAGGCTGGCGCTGCGCCGATGTCGAGTCGCAATGCCGTGTGATCGCCGAAGCCGTGCGCCTGAAGCTGGCGCCCTACGCGGATCACGCAGCCCCCGCGCCGCGCATCGTGATCGTGTTGCCGGACGCCGATGCGCGGCGTGAAATCATCGAAGATGCGCTGACCGATCTGGTCGCGCCCTGGCTGCGTCTGCCGCACGAATCCGACGCGCAAGTGTGGCGCTGGGATCGCGGCCGCAGCCTTTCCGAACAGCCGTGCAACGAAGCCGCGCTGGCGCTGCTGGCACTCGACGCGCATGGCAACGAGCCGCAGGCGATCTCGCGCGTATTGCTGGCGCCGCTGCTGTGGCCGGCCGCACAGCGGGCGGCAGCGGCAGGTCTCGATGCGCGTCTGCGTGAACGGCCGCTGCCGCGTTATTCATTGCGCCGGCTCGCGTCGCAGGCTGCTGCACCGGCCGTGCAGGACACGCTCACGCGGCTCGCCGAGCTGGTCGCAGTCGCACCCTCGCGCGCGTTACCAAGTGCTTGGTCCGCGCACTTCCTCGCTCGGCTTGAACTGATGCGCTGGCCGACCGCACCGGACCTGCCGTCGGCGGTGTTCCAGAACGTGCGTGAGCTGCGCCGCGAGCTGGCCCATCTCGCAGCACTCGATGGCCAGACCGGCACCATCGACGCGGCGCGCGCACGACTGTGGCTTAGCGAACTGCTGAAGCGTCGCTTCGAAGCGCGTGCCGAATACGCGCAGCCGGTGCTGATCGCAGCGGTCGAAGATGCCGTCGCGCTGCCCTGCGATCTGCTGATCATTGCCGATGCCGACGCCGGGGCGTTCCCGGGCCCGGCGCGTTCGAGTCCCTTCCTGCCGATCGAAGCTCAGCGCGCCGCAGGCATTCCGCAGGCCGCGCCGCAGACCTGGCTGGCGCATCGGCAGGCCCAGATCGAAGCGCTGACCGCGCAGGCGGCCGAGGTGCTGGTACTGGCCCCGCACGTCGACGAGCGCGGCGGCGAAGTGTTGCCCTCGCCGCTGTTCGCAGTGGACTGGCAAGACGCGCCGGCGCCACGCGTCCACAGCGTCGCCGAGTTGCTCGCGGCGCAGGCATCCAGGCTGACGCTGCCCGCAAGTGATGCCGTGCCGCCGGTGGTGCCGGCCGAACACGTGCGTGGCGATGCGAGCCTGTTCAAGCTGTTCGCCGAAGCACCGTTCTTCGCGTATTGCACGCATCGCCTCGGCATACGGCCGCTACGCGAGCCGCCACGCGGACTCGACGCCGCCGTGCAAGGCGAGCTGCTGCACACCGCGCTCGACAAGCTGTGGCAGCACCTGGGCGACAGCGATGCACTCGCCGCACTCGACGAGGCCGCACTCGGCGCGCTGATCGATCGCACATTGGCACCGTTGATTGCGCGAACGCTGCCGGAAGCCGACTACGGCAGCAGCCTGGTGCGGCTGGAAAGCGCGCGCCTTACCGACGTTCTGCGGCAATGGTTCGCACACGAACGACGCCGCACCGATCGATTCGCCGTGATCGCGCGCGAGCAGCCGCTCGAAGGCAAGATCGGCGCGCTTGCGCTGCGCCTGCGCGTCGATCGCATCGATCAGGTGCGAACTGCGGTCGGCACGCGGAATCTGATTCTCGACTACAAGACCGGTCGCGATGCCGATCCCAAAGGCTGGGACGCCGATTCGCTGAAGGAGCCGCAGTTGCCGCTGTACGCAATCCTGCTGCAACAGCAGTCCACGGCAGCACTCGGTCAGGCCGACGGCATCGCCTTCGCACATCTGAAGGATGGACATCCGGCGCTGTCGGCGCGGACCAACTGGGCGCGCTGGCTGATCGAAGTCAGCCCGCAGAGCGGCGACGACTGGCCAGCGCAGCTCCTCGCCTGGAACGTGCAGCTCGCAAGCATCGCGCACGCGTTCCTCGCGGGTGTCGCCAGCCTCGACCTCGCGCAAGTCGGCAACCGCAGCAACAATCGCGATCTGCTGTTGCTCGCCGGTTCTGTACTCGATGACGACGAGGCCGATGTCGATGGCGCAGGCGATGGCGCAGGCACGGCCACCGACGCGGACGATCCGACATGAGCGCCGCATCACCGCACGCAACGACCGACCGCAGTGCGGCACTCGCCGATGCCGGCGCACGCGCCGAAGCGCTCGACCTCAGTCGTCATGTACTGGCCGTCGCACCGGCCGGCTCCGGCAAGACCGGGCTGCTGGTGCAGCGCATGCTGGCCGCACTGGCCAGCGTCGACGAAGCCGAGCAGGTGGTGGCGATCACCTTCACCAACAAGGCCGCCGCCGAGATTCGCGCGCGCGTGCTGAAGGCGCTGCAGTTGGCCAGCAGCGGCGTTCCGCCGGAGGCCGCGCACGCGCAACAGGAATACACACTTGCACGCGCCGCACTGCAACGCGCGGAGCTTCGGGGCTGGCAACTGCAGGCGAATCCCGAGCGCCTGCGTGCGCTGACCATCGACGGCCTGCAAGCCCAGATCGCCGCCGAGTTGCCGTTGCTCTCGGGCATCGGCAGCCGGCCACGCGTGGTCGACGATCCGCAACTGCTGTACGAACAGGCACTGCTGGCCTTGTTCGCCGAGGCCGAAGACGCACAGGCACCGCTGGCGCTGCGCGAAGCGGTCGCGTTGTGGCTGCGCAGCGCCGGCAATCGCATCGATCGGCTGCTGCCGCCATTGGCCGATCTGCTGGCGCGGCGCGAACAATGGATCAAAGCCGCCGATCCGTCGTTCGATTGGGCCGCGCACGAAACCGAAGTGCTGCGCGCGCTACACTTTGAGCAGCAACAACGCCTGGCTGCGGCACTCGGTCACGGCGACGCCGCCGAACTGGTGGCACTGGTGCGCGAGGGTTCTGCGCAATCCGAGTTGCTGGCCTGGGCAGCGGAACTCACCGACTGGCCCGCGTTCGGTGTTGATCATGCCGAGCTGCATCGTGCACTCGCCAATCTGCTGGTGACCAAAGAAGGCCGTCTGCGCAGCCCCAAGGGCATCAACGTCAAGCACGGTTTTCCGGCAAAAACCGCAAGCAAGGAACGCATCGCGCGGCTGCTCGCCGAGCGCGCCGACGACGCCACGCTCGCCGAAGCCGCCGCCGATCTGCTGGCGCTGCCGCCGACGACGATGCCGGCGGATCTCGCACAACTGCGCGATGCCTTGCTGACGCTGCTGCGCCATGCGCTCGCACACCTGCAGCTGGCGATGGGCGAACGCGGCGAAACCGATTTCAGCGAGATCGCGCAGGCCGCGCTGCGAAGCCTGCGTCCCGGCGGCGGCTACGGCGACGCGCTGCTGCGCCGCGACGCACAACTGCGCCACTTGCTGGTCGACGAAATGCAGGACACCAGCGAAGGCCAGCTGAAACTGCTGGAGCAGTTGACGCTTGGCTGGCAGCCCGGCGACGGGCGCTCGCTGTTCCTGGTCGGCGATCCGCAGCAGTCGATCTATGCGTTCCGCAAGGCCGAGGTGCGGTTGTTCCTGCAACTGATGCGCACGCGGCAACTCGGCGCGCTGCCACTGCACTGCGTGCAGCTGGCGACCAATTTCCGCAGCGACGCGGCGGTGGTCGATTGGTTCAACCTGGTATTCGAATTCATTTTCCCGAGTCACGAGGATGAACTCGCCGGCGCGGTGCGTTACGCACCGAGCATTGCGGCAGCACCTGGCGAGGCACAAAACCATTCGCGCGGAAATACGCGCGGAAATACGCAGGCAAATATGCCGGGTGATGCGCCGATTGAAACTGCAAGCGATGCGAAGTTCGATGCGGCCGGCGCCGTGAACGTCGCGCGCTTCGACACCAGCGAGATCGGCCGCGCAGTGCAGGTGCATCGCTTCGACAAGGGCGACAGCGCCGGTGAGGCGCAGGCTGCGGCGACGCGCGCTGCACGGCTCGCGAGCAGCGGTGCGAGCGTAGCCATTCTGGTGCGCGCACGCACGCACGTGGGCGCGACGCTGCAGGCGCTGCGCAAGCTCGGCGTCAACGCAAGCTGTCAGGACGTCGACACGCTGGCGACAGTGCCGGCAGTACGCGACGTGCTCGCCACCGCGCGCGCGCTGTGGCATCCGGAAGATCGCCTGTCGTGGGCGGTGCTGCTGCGCGCGCCCTTCGTCGGTCTGTCCTGGGCCGACCTGACTGCGTTGTCGATCGGCCGACGTGAACTGTCGTGGCCGCAACGTTTGAACGACACGCCGGATTTCGAGTTGTCCGAAGACGGACGCCTGCGACGCACGCGGCTCCTGCAGGCTTTGCGCGTCGCACACGACGATGCCGACCGTGGCGTCGGACTCGGCGACCGCGTCGAGCGCCTGTGGAACGCACTCGGCGGTGCGGCTTGCGTGGATGCGGCAACGCTCGGCGATGTGCGTCGCGCACTGCGGCTATTGCGCGAACATACGCGTGGCGGCGGCCTCGAAGACCTGCGCGGATTTCGTCGTGCGGTCGAGCATCTGTATGCCGCACCGAGCGGCGGCGACGTGCAGGTGATGACCGTGCACAAGGCCAAAGGCCTGGAGTTCGACCACGTCTTGCTGGTCGGCTGCGCGCGCAAGCCCAACGGCGGTGGCAAGCCCCTGCTGCACCTGAGCGACACCCCGCATGGCGCCCTGCTGGTGCCGAAGCCGCCAGAGCATTGGGACGAGGCACGCGCCGAGGGTGCGTCGGCCTTGTTCAACTACGTGCACAAGCTGCACCAGCGCGCGCGCCAGAACGAAACGCTGCGACTGTTGTACGTCGCCGTCACGCGTGCGCGCCAGAGTCTCGATCTGTATATCTGCGCCGACTGCGACGAGGATGGGCATCTGCAAGCGCCCGGCGATTCGTTTGCCCGATTGCTGGCGCCAGCGCTGGGCGATCTGCCGGCCTCGGAATCGGTCGCCGCAGTCGGCGTCGGTGATGGCGCCGGTGACGATGCATTCCCTGCTGCGATGGAAGACTTCGCAGCGGAAGCCGCAGCCTCCGACAGCTACGCTATCGAATCGATAGCAAATCATTCGCCACCACGCGCATCGCGACTGCCCGTGCCGTTCGCATTGCCGGCGGAAGGAATGCTCTACCGGCCGCGCGAACAGCGCAGCCTGCGTCCTAGTGAAGCGGTGCTGTCGGCGGTCGACGACAAGCGCGAGGACGGCGAGCTGTACGCACAATTGATTGGCACGCTGTTTCACCAGGCGCTCGAGAAGATCAGCACCGAAGGATTCGAGCGCTGGTCCGCGCGTGGCGCCGCGCGTGCCACGGCCCTTGCCGCCGGCTTCCGACGGCTCGGCCTGCCCGAGCCACAGGTCGTCGAGGCAGTTGCGCGCGTACTCGATCTGGTGGAACGCACGCTTGCGAGCCGCAACGGCCGCTGGCTGCTCGGCGCGCATCCCTGGGCGCGTTCGGAGTACGCGCTCGCCGGCTATCGCGAAGGCCGCTGGGTCAGCGCACTGCTCGATCGCTGCTTCGAAACCGACGAAGGCGAACTCTGGGTGGTGGACTACAAGGCTGCGGCGCGCCCGGTGGCCGCCGAGGCACTGGAACCTTATATCGCCGACGGCATCGATACTTACCGGCCGCAGCTCGCACTGTATGCCGAACTGCTCGCGGCGCAACGCCCCGGCAAAGCCGTCCGCGCCGCGCTGTATTTTCCGGAAGGCGATCGATTGGTCGAACTGACGCAGAACTGACGCAAGACTGAAGCGCGTCGATGCGCCCGCGCGCCCAGGCGCCCGCGCGATCAATTGCTGACCCTATTCAGACCGCGCGCCGCTGCACGCACCCGCGGCGGCGCGAAAAAATTCTCGCTGCGCCGGCATCTTTACGGATTCTTTATGTCGCCGCGCGCTTTCGCATCTGGCATTCCAACGGCGATCGGCCGTTAAATGCGCTCGCCGGAATTGTCCGGTGCGCTTGGCATTTCGCCCATGGTCTTCCTCCTGCTGGCTGCCGGCTTGGCCGGGTTCGGCGTTCTCGCCGCCTACATCACGCTGTGCGATCGCCTCTAAAGGTCCCTCGATGACGCTCGACTACGTACTCGGCGGCGCCACTGCCGTCTTCCTGCTGGGCTTCCTGGTTTACGCCCTGATCAAACCGGAAAAATTCTAAAAAGCCATGACCACCAACGGCTGGATCCAGATTCTTCTCTACTTCGGCGTGCTGACGGTCCTGACGCGACCGCTCGGCGGCTTCATCTATCGCGTGCTGGAAGGCAAGCCGACCTTCATTGGCCGCGTGCTCGGGCCGGTCGAACGCGGCTTCTACAAGCTCGCCGGCGTGAAACCCGACGCCGAGCAGCATTGGACCACCTACACGCTGGCGATGCTGGTGTTCAACCTGGTCTGCTTCGTCACGCTGTATGTGTTGCAGCTGACGCAGAAGCACCTGCCGCTGAATCCGCAGGGCATGGACAACCTGACGCCCGACCTCGCGTTCAACACGGCGATCAGCTTCATCACCAATACCAATTGGCAGTCGTACGGCGGCGAGTCGACGATGAGCTACCTGACGCAGATGCTCGGCCTGACCGTGCACAACTTCGTCTCGGCGGCGACCGGCATCGCGCTGGCAATGGCTTTGGTGCGCGGCTTCGCGCGCCGCTCGGGCAAGACGCTCGGCAACTTCTGGGTCGACCTGACGCGCACCACGCTGTACATCCTGTTGCCGCTGTCGATCGTCGCCGCGCTGTTCCTGATCTGGCAGGGCATGCCGCAGAATCTCGGCGCCTACACCGACGTCGCGACCCTGGAAGGCGCCAAGCAAACCATCGCGCAGGGCCCGGTGGCCTCGCAGATCGCGATCAAGATGCTCGGCACCAACGGCGGTGGCTTCTTCAACGCCAATGCCGCACATCCGTTCGAGAATCCGAATTCGATTTCGGACTTCCTGCAAATCATCCTGATCTTCCTGATTCCCGCCGCGCTGACCAACGTGTTTGGTCGCATGGTCAAGAGCGAACTGCAGGGCTGGGCGATCTACTCGGCAATGGCAGTGGTGTTTCTTGCCGGCGTCACCACGCTGTACTGGGCCGAAAGCCAGGGCAACCCCGCGTTCCCGGCAATGGGCATCGACCAGAGCGCCGGTGCGCTGCAGCCGGGCGGCAACATGGAAGGCAAGGAAGCGCGCTTCGGCATCGCACGATCGGCCTTGTTCGCCACCATCACCACGGATGCCTCATGCGGCGCGGTCAACGGCATGCATGACAGCTTCACGCCGCTGGGCGGCATGGTGCCGATGATCAACATTCAGCTCGGCGAAGTAATCTTCGGTGGTGTCGGCTCCGGCCTCTACGGCATGTTGCTGTACGCCATCATCGCGGTATTCATCGCCGGTCTGATGGTCGGACGAACGCCCGAGTATGTCGGCAAGAAGATCGAAGCCAAGGAAGTGAAGATGACGATGCTCGCCATCCTCTGCCTGCCGGCATCGATCCTCGGCTTCACCGCACTCGCCGCGGTGCTGCCGCAGGGGCTCGCCGGTCTCAACAACAGCGGACCGCATGGCTTCTCGGAAATCCTTTACGCGTTCACCTCGGCCACCGGCAACAACGGTAGCGCGTTCGCGGGCCTGACTGCGAACACGCCGTTCTACAACCTGCTGCTGGCGGCGGCGATGATGATCGGCCGCTTCGCCTTCATCGTGCCGATGATGGCGGTGGCCGGCTCGTTGGTGGCGAAGAAGTACACGCATCCGAGCGCGGGCACCTTCCCGACCGATGGCGGACTTTTCATCAGCCTGTTGGTTGGCGTGCTGCTGATCGTCGGCGGCCTGACGTTCTTCCCGGCGCTGGCGCTGGGTCCGATCGTCGAGCACCTGTCGCTGCAGGCCGGCACGCTCTATTGATCGTGCGCCTGATCGCTCAAGCCCCATCGCAGCCTTCGATCTCATACTGATTCGGGAGTAAGCATGTCCGCCTCCAAAACGGCACCCGCGTTGTTCGACCGTGCGCTGATCGCGCCGGCGATCCGCGACTCGTTCATCAAGCTCAATCCGCGCACGCTGATGCGCAACCCGGTGATCTTCATCACCGCCCTGGTCGCGGCGCTGGCCACCGTCCTGTTCGTGCGTGATGCACTGATGGGCCGCGGTGCGCTGCTGTTCTCCGGCCAGGTGATCGTCTGGCTGTGGTTCACCGTGCTGTTCGCCAACTTCGCGGAGGCCATCGCCGAAGGTCGCGGCAAAGCGCAGGCCGCGACGCTGCGCAAGACCAAGACGCAGACCATCGCCAAGCGGCTGAAGTCGTCCGAGGGTCTGGCGTTCGAGCAGGTTGCGGCGACCGAGTTGAAGGTCGGCGACCTGGTGCTGGTGCAGCCGAACGATCTGATTCCGAGCGACGGCGAAGTGATCGACGGCGTTGCCACCGTCGACGAATCCGCGATCACCGGTGAGTCCGCGCCGGTGATTCGCGAATCCGGTGGCGATCGCTCCGCAGTCACCGGCGGCACGCGCGTGCTGTCGGATCAGCTGAAGGTGAAGATCACCGCGGCGCAAGGTTCGAGCTTCATCGATCGCATGATCGCGCTGGTCGAAGGCGCATCGCGCCAGAAAACACCGAACGAGATTGCGCTCAACATTTTGCTCGCCGGCATGTCGCTGATCTTCGTCTTTGCGACCGCGACGATTCCGAGCTTTGCCAAATATGCCGGCGGCAGCATTCCGGTGATCGTGCTGGTGGCGCTGTTCGTCACGCTGATTCCGACCACCATCGGTGCGTTGCTGTCGGCGATCGGTATCGCCGGCATGAATCGTCTGGTGCGCTTCAACGTGTTGGCGATGTCGGGCCGCGCGGTGGAAGCCGCCGGCGACGTCGATACGCTGCTGCTCGACAAGACCGGCACCATCACGCTCGGCAATCGCCAGGCGGCGGAATTCATCGCGGTTCCCGGCGTCACCGAAACCGAACTCGCCGATGCCGCACAGCTGGCGAGCCTGTCGGATGAAACGCCGGAAGGTCGCAGTGTGGTGGTGCTGGCAAAAGAGAAGTACGGTCTGCGCGGTCGCGATCTCGCCGACCAGCACGTGCGCTTCGTGCCGTTCAGCGCGCAGACGCGCATGTCCGGTATCGATGTCGGCGGCAGCCAGATCCGCAAGGGCGCCGTCGCTGCGATCATCGCCTACGTCGAGCGCGAATCCGGTTCGCGTGCGATTCCGGGTGCGCTGACCGACATCGCCGACAAGATCTCGCGCGCCGGTGGTACGCCGCTGGCGGTGGCCAAGGATGGCCGCGTGCTCGGCGTGATCTACCTGAAGGACATCGTCAAGGGCGGCATCAAGGAGCGCTTCGCCGAACTGCGCCTGATGGGCATCCGCACCGTGATGATCACCGGCGACAATCCGCTCACGGCCGCCGCGATCGCCGCCGAAGCCGGCGTCGACGACTTCCTCGCGCAGGCCACGCCTGAAGACAAGCTCGCGCTGATTCGGAAAGAGCAGGCCGAAGGCAAGCTGGTGGCGATGTGCGGCGACGGCACCAACGACGCACCGGCGCTGGCGCAGGCCGATGTCGGCGTGGCGATGCAGACCGGCACGATGGCCGCACGCGAAGCCGGCAACATGGTCGATCTGGATTCCGATCCGACCAAGTTGATCGAGATCGTCGGCATCGGCAAGCAGTTGCTGATGACGCGCGGTGCACTCACCACGTTCTCGATCGCCAACGATGTCGCCAAGTATTTCGCGATCATTCCGGCGATGTTTGCCGCGATCTATCCGCAGCTCAACGCGCTCAACGTGATGCGTCTGCATTCGCCGCAGAGCGCGATCCTGTCGGCGATCATCTTCAACGCGCTGATCATCGTGGCGCTGATCCCGCTGGCGCTGCGTGGCGTGAAATACCGCCCGATCGGCGCCGGCCCGCTGCTGATGCGCAACCTGCTGGTGTACGGCGTCGGCGGCATCATTGCGCCGTTCATTGGAATCAAGGCGATCGATCTGCTGATTTCAGCGATCGGTCTGGTTTAAGGAGACATCCATGCTTAGTCAATTGCGTCCCGCGATCGTCCTGTTCGCGCTGTTCACGATAGTCACCGGCCTCGCCTATCCGCTGGCGATCACCGGCATCGGCGCCAAGCTCTTCCCGCACCAGGCCGGCGGCAGCCTGATCGAGCGCGACGGCAAGGTGATCGGATCCGATCTGATCGGCCAGACCTTCACGTCTGAGAAATACTTCCACGGCCGGCCGTCGGCCACCGTGGATACCGATCCGAACGATGCGACCAAGACCGTGCCCTCGCCTTACAACGCGGCCAACTCGGGCGGATCGAATCTCGGCACGACCTCGAAGTCGCTGATCGATCGCGTCAAGGCCGATACCGACAAGCTGAAGGCCGAGAACCCCGACGTCGCCGTGCCGGTGGACCTGGTGACGACCTCGGCGAGCGGGCTCGACCCGGACATCTCGCCGGCCGCCGCGCTGTTCCAGCTGCCGCGCGTCGCGAAAGCGCGTGGAATGAGCCGCGATGCCTTGAATCAGCTGGTTGCCGAACACACCGAGCCGCGATGGCTCGGCATCATCGGCGAACCGGTGGTCAACGTTCTGCAGCTGAACCTGGCGCTCGACGCGCTGGCGCCCGCCGCCGCCGCGGCCAGCGCAGAAGCAGCCCCCAGCGCGCCGACGACCGATAGCGCCAAGTAACGAGGTCGCTCCCGCCATGGCCACCGTCACCGAATCGCACACACTGAATCGCGCGCCGCGCGCGTTCTGCTGGACGCCGGCACGGATCGCCGCCGTCGCGACCGTTTTCGCAACGCCGTTTGTGCTGCTGATGATCAAGCTGCACGCGGAGGCCGCGCAGGCGGTCTTCGCACCGGAGCCGCGCAATGTCTTCATCCGCTTCGTCGTGGTCGGCCTGTTTGCCGCGCTGATGACCACCTGGTGCATCGGCTGGATGAAGCAGCGGCGCTGAGTCGGGTTGGTTGCGCCGTAGCACCTTTGCGCGCCACTGCTGCGCATCGTTCGTTAGCGTTCGATGCGCAGGCCTACAACCGAATCGCGCACGGCGATGACCGCGCGCCCTTTCCCCAACACGCTGTAGTCTTCGCGGCCGCTGGCCGCCAATGGAGATGCACGCCCATGGAACCCTTCAGTTATCGACTCGCCGCAGCGCACGACTGCCCGCTGCTCGCACGCTTCAATCAGCAACTGATCGCCGAGCATGGCGATACCGGCAGCACCGACTTCGCCGAACTGCTGCAGCGCATGCAGACCTGGATCAGCACGCGGCGCTATTCCGCAGTGTTGTTCGACGACGCGCGGCGGCAGACGGTGGCCTATGCGCTGTATCGCGAGCACCGCAAGGAAATCTATCTGCGTCAGTTCCTGGTGACGCGCTCGGCAAGACGACATGGGTATGGCCGCCGCGCGATCGAACTGCTGCAGTCGAAAATCTGGACGCCCGGCAAGCGACTCACGGTCGAGGTCTTGCTGGAAAACCGCGCGGCTTACCGCTTCTGGCACGCGATGGGTTATCGAAACTACGCGGTGACGCTGGAGATCCCGCCGCTGTCGACTGCGGACGCGGTCGACCTTTCTGCGCACGCAGACGCCGCCGCGATAGCGCCGGCAGCACCGGCGGTCAACGCGAAAGCGCAGCGCCACTCGTCGCTCCTCGCCTCCGGCGCGCAGGGATCGACCCTGTTGTCGGTATCGGACCTGGCGCCGATGACCGGCGGTCACACCGAGGCCTCGGCAAGCACGGCTGCGGTCGCGAATCCCGCGCGGGCCGGCAAGCCGCCTTCGCGCAGCACCCGGATGTCGGCGCGGGGTTAACATAAGCCGGACCCCTTGCCGCCCGCGCGCATGCCCCAGCCTCCGCAGACCGAAAATCGCCCGTCGCCGGAAGCCTTGCTGGAAGAGGCGCAGAAGGAGCGTCGTGGCAAGCTGAAGATCTTTCTCGGCGCCGCACCCGGCGTCGGCAAGACCTACGAGATGCTGCTGGCGGCGCACAAGAAAAAGAACGATGGCATCGATGTCGCCGTCGGCATCGTCGAGACGCACGGCCGCAGCGAAACCCGTGCGCTGATCGATGGCCTGGAAATCCTGCCGCGCAAGCAGGTCGAGTACAAGGGCCGCGTGCTCGAGGAGATGGATATCGATGCCATCCTCAAGCGTCGTCCGGCGCTGGTGCTGGTCGATGAACTGGCGCACACCAACGCCGAAGGCTCGCGCCATCCGAAGCGTTATCAGGATGTCGAGGAATTGCGCGCCGCCGGCATCGATGTCTATTCGACGCTCAACATCCAGCACATCGAAAGCCTCAACGATGTCGTCGCCCGCATCACGCGCGTGCGCATCCGCGAGACCGTGCCGGATTCGGTGTTCGATACCGCCGACGATGTCGAAGTCATCGACCTGACGCCGGATGAACTGATCCAGCGCTTGCGCGAAGGCAAGGTCTACGCCGGTCAGCAAGCACAACGTGCGCTCGACCATTACTTCAAGCCGGGCAACATCACCGCACTGCGCGAACTGGCACTGCGCCGCACCGCCGAGCGCGTCGACGATCAGATGCGGCAGTACATGCGCAAGCATGCGATCCGCGATATCTGGGCGGCATCCGAGCGCATTCTGGTGTGTATCAACGAATCGCCCGGTGCCGCCGGCCTGGTGCGCGCGGCCAAGCGCATCGCCGATCGCATCGATGCCGAATGGTTTGCGATCTACCTCGAAACCGCGCGTACGCATCAGCTCAGCGAAGCCGAGCGCGACCGCGTCGCAACCACCATGCGCCTGGCCGAACAACTCGGCGCCGAGACGATGACGCTGCCGGGCACGCGCCGCATCGCCGACGACGTGCTGGCGTTCGCGCGCGACAACAACATCACGCAGATCGTCGTCGGCAAATCCGCGCGGCCCTGGTGGTTCGAGCTGATGCACGGTTCGGTGGTGCACGAGCTGGTCAAGCGTCCCAGCGGCATCAATGTGCACGTGCTCGCCGAAGCCAACGAAGACAGCGCGCGCGGTCGCGACAAGACGGCAGCGAAGGACGAGGACGGCGCACCGGCGCCCGACGTGCAGGGTCGGCATGGGTATCGCCTTGGCAGTCGGCAGGATCTGCAGGAGCGCGCGCTCGGCTATTTCTACAGCGCGGCGATGGTCGGCGCGGCAACGCTGCTCGGCCGCGCGGTGCTGGCCTTGGTCGACCTGCCAAACATCTCCATCGTGTTCCTCGCGGCGGTGTTGTGGAGTGCGGCGCGCTACGGCCTGCGGCCCTCGCTGTTCACCTCGGTGTTGTCGACGTTCTGCTACAGCTTCTTCTTCGCCGAACCGCTCTACACGTTCAACATCGCCGACCCGAGCCAGGTGCTGGCGCTGGTGTTCTTCTGCATCGCCGGTGCGCTCACCAGCACGCTGACGTCGCGCGAGCGCCTGCACGCGTCGATCGCCGGTGAGCAGGCCAAGACCACGGCCGAGCTGTTCGCGTTCAGCCGCAAGCTTGCCGGCATTCGCAAGCTCGACACCTTGCTGGCGGCAACCGCGGGCCAGGTGGCGAACATGCTGAAGGTCGACGCGATGCTGCTGCTGCCGGATGGTCCTTCGCAGGTGCTGAAGCTCGCCGCCAGTGCACCGGATGGCGCCGCGCTGGACAGCGCCGATCTCGCCGCCGCCACCTGGTGCTGGGAGCACAACCAGCCGACCGGCCGCGGCACCGACACCCTCCCCGGCACGCGCCGCTTGTTCCTGCCGCTGCGCACGGGGCAAGGCAAAGTGGGCGTGATCGGCGTCAGCCGCAGCGCGCCCGGCTTCCTGCTGACACCGCCCGAACGCCGCCTGCTCGACGCACTGGTCGATCTGGCGGCGATCGCGACCGAGCGCATCCGCCTGGCCAAGGACGTCGATCAGGCGCGCATGCTGGCCGAAACCGAGAAGCTGCGCTCGGCGCTGTTGACCTCGATCTCGCACGATCTGCGCACGCCGCTGGCATCGATCATCGGTTCGATCTCGAGTCTGCGCAGCTACGGCAAGCTCTACACCGAAGACACGCGCGAAGAAATGCTGGCAACCGCGCTCGATGAAGCCGAGCGCCTCAACCGCTACGTTGCCAACCTGCTCGACATGACGCAGCTCGATGCCGGCGCGCTGGTGCCGAACAAGCAGAGCTGCGATCTGCAGGACCTGATCAACGCTGCGGTGCGTCGCTGCGGCAAGCAGTTGTCGAACCACCGCATCAAGCTCGCGATTCCGGCCAACCTGCCGCTGCTGGTACTCGACGATGTGCTGATGGAGCAGGTGCTGGTCAACCTGCTCGACAACGCCGCCAAGTACACCCCGGCCGATACGCAGATCGAGATCAGCGCCAGCCGCCACAAGTTCAGCCTTGCGATCAGCGTGCGCGACGAAGGCCCCGGCATTCCCGAAGAAGACTTGCCCCGTGTGTTCGACAAGTTCTTCCGCGTGCGTCAGGCCAGCGACCGCGGCCGCTCCGGCACCGGCCTGGGCCTGGCGATCTGTCGCGGATTCATTGAAGCGATGGGCGGACGCATTTATGCGCGCAATCGCAGCGATCGCAGCGGCGCCGAATTCATCATCGAGTTCTCGCCGGAAGTCATCGCCGACATGCCGGAGAAACCGGATCGCGCCGAGCGTGCGGAAAAAACCGAAAAGCTCGCGAAGAGTGCGGCGGTCGACACACCCGAACAGCCCGAGCCGCAGGTGAATACCGGCAGCAGCGCTGCATGAATGTCGATGGCGGCCGCATCCTGATCGTCGACGACGAGCCGCCGATCCGGCGCTTGCTGCGCAACACCTTGCGCGTGCAGGACTACCTGATCCATGAGGCCGGCAGCGTTGTCGAAGCGCTGGAGATGTTGAAGCTGCACAAGGTCGATCTGATGATTCTCGATCTCGGTCTGCCCGACGGCGACGGCCTCGACGTGATCCGCAACGTGCGCGAAACCTCGGCGTTGCCGATCATCGTGCTGTCGAGCCGCGACGACGAACGCGGCAAGGTCGAAGCCCTCGATGCCGGTGCGGACGACTACGTCACCAAACCGTTCGGCGTGGACGAACTGATGGCGCGCATCCGCACCGCCTTGCGCCATCGCGTGCAGGATCAGGGCGGCAAGCCCGAGTACGACAACGAAGGGCTTTCGGTCGATCTGGTGCGCCGCACGGTGACGCGCAATGGCGAGGACGTGAAACTATCGCCGAAGGAATACGGCATTCTGCAGCAGTTGGTGATTCACGCCGGAAAGGTGCTGACGCATCGTCATCTTCTGCGCGAAGTCTGGAGTTCCAGCAACGAAGACGATGTCGCCTACTTGCGCGTCTACATTCGCCAGCTGCGCAGCAAGCTCGAACCCGATCCAGAAAGTCCGGCCTTGATACTCACCGAGCCGGGCGTGGGTTATCGGCTGCGCGTCTAGGTTCTTCGCGGTTCGGCTGCCGTTGGCCTTGCAGGATTGACGCCTTTCAGCCCTTCGGGGCAGCCGCGAGCGCTGCAGCTTTCTTGTCGGCCGCATCGAGTTCGGCGAGATGGTCGGCGAGTACTTTCGGCGGAATGTAGCCGGGCACGGTGTCGCCGTTCGGCAGCACCAGCATCGGGGTTCCGCGGATGCCGAGCTGCTGACCGAGTGCGTATTCGCGCGCAACCGGGTTGTCGCATTTCTTCGCCGAAATATCCTTGCCGAGTTTGGCCTTGGTCAGCGCGGCGTTGCGATCGGCCGAGCACCAGACCGCTTCGGCACGCGTCCAGCTCTCGGTGTTCGGCCCACTGCGCGGCCAGAACAGGTAATGCACGGCGATACCCTGCGCGTTGTAGCCGGCCATTTCGCTGTGCAGCTTGCGGCAGTACGCGCAATCCACATCGGTGAAGACGTTGATCACGTACTTGGTCGCAATCGGCGGCGGCGGATCGAACTTGATGACGTTGTCGTCGCCCAGTTCCTTCAACGCGGCGAGTCGATCCGCGCGGCGATGGTTTTCGGTGATCTGCTCACCGGTCTGCACGTTGACCAGGTCGCCCTGCAGCAAGTACTTGCCGTCGGCGGTGACATAGCCGAAATCGTGATCGTGTTCGATCTCGTACAGCCCGGCGATCGGCGAAGGCCGCACCTTATCTTTCGACACGCTCAGCGCCTTGGCGAGCTTCTCGCGCGTCGCTTCGGTGTCATCCGCGCGTACGGCCAGCGTAAGGGCGAGCATCGATAACGTGGCGGCGACTGCGAAGCTGAACTTTTTCATTGCGAATCCGGCATACGGGAACGGCGAGCAGTATGACAAAAACGCCCCCCGCGGGTGCTTGAACCGCTTGCGTCTACCCGCTGTTTCCGTTGAGCGGTGCTCGTGAAGCGCCAATCGTCGTCGTCAACGCGCAATGCAGCACATGCCGGATCGCGCATCGTCGCGCCCTGAATTGCGGCTGGCGTTGCGCCCGGCCTTGCGCCCGGCCTTCGGTCTGGCGCCGCGCACGCGTCGCGAGAGCACTAGCAGGCAGCCAGCGCCGTGAGGCAAGGCTGGTATGCGACCGCCTAAGCAGGCAGCATGGCGTTCAGTCCACTTTCTCGCGCCATGGAACTCAGCAATCAGCTCATTTTTGTTGCCGGCACGCTGTTCCTGCTGAGCATCCTGGCGAGCGCGTTTACGCCGCGGCTCGGTGTGCCGCTGCTGCTGGTGTTTCTGATCGTCGGCATGCTCGCCGGCGAAGACGGTCCCGGCCGGATTCATTTTTCGGATTACCACATCGCCAATCTGGCCGGCACCGCGGCGCTGGCGGTGATCCTGTTCGACGGCGGCATGCGCACGCCCCTGCAGAATTTCCGCGTTGGCCTGCGCCCGGCCTTGTCGCTGGCGACCATCGGCGTGCTGGTGACGACCGCCATCACCGGCGCGTTTGCCGCCTGGGTGCTGCATCTGTCGTGGATCGAGGGCCTGCTGATCGGTGCGATCGTCGGCTCGACCGATGCCGCTGCGGTGTTCTCGCTGCTGCACACCAACGCCGTGCATCTGAATCAGCGCGTTACCTCAGCACTGGAAATCGAATCCGGCACCAACGACCCGATGGCGGTGTTCCTGACACTTGGACTGCTGCAATACCTGCTCGCACCGCTGGACTACACCTGGGTCGAAGGCCTGGTGCTGTTCGTGCAGCAGATGGGTCTGGGGCTGGCGTTCGGACTCGGTGGCGGCTGGCTGTTGGTGCAGTTGCTGAACCGGCTCGAAATCAGCGATTCGCTTTATCCGCTGCTGGCCTTGTCCGGCGGCATGCTGGTATTCGGTGGCACCGCCATGCTCGGCGGCAGCGGCTTTCTGGCGGTGTATCTGTGCGGCCTGATGCTCGGCAACCGGCCGCTGCGGGCGTTCGCCAGCGTCCGGCGCTTTCACGACGGGATCGCCTGGCTGGCGCAGATCGGCATGTTCCTGATCCTCGGCCTGCTGGCGACGCCGAGCCGCCTGGTGCCACTGGCGATTCCGGCGCTGTTGATCGCGCTGGTGCTGATTCTGCTGGCGCGTCCGCTGGCGGTGGCGATGGCGCTGCTGCCGTTCCGCTTTCCGTGGCGTGAGCAGGCCTACATCGCCTGGGTCGGCCTGCGTGGTTCGGTGCCGATGGTGCTGGCGACGTTTCCGCTGCTGGCCGGTCTGCCGCACGCGCAGATGTTCTTCGATGTCGCCTTCTTCATCGTGCTGGTGTCGCTGGTGCTGCAGGGCTGGACCGTTGCGCCAGTCGCACGCCTGCTGGACCTGCAGATGCCGCAGACCAGCGCGCGCGTGCGCCGCATCGATCTCGATCTGCCGGGCGGCGCCGGCCACGAAATCGTCAGCTATCGGCTCTCGTCCGGCAGCGCCATGGTCGGCGTCAAAACCAAGCTGTTGCCGATTCCGGATGTGTCGCGACTAGTCAGCGTGTCGCGCGGCGGCAAGATCCTGCCGTATCGCGATTGGGGCGCGCTGCAAAGCGGCGACTACGTTTCGCTGCTCGCCGCGCAATCCGAATTGCCGCTGCTGGACGAAGTCTTCACCGCGCGGCGCACGAGCAGCAATGCCATCGAAGCGCGCTACTTCGGCGAGTTCGCAATCGATCCCAGTGCGAGCGTCGAGGCGCTGGTCGACGCGTATGGTCTGCCAGTACCGGCCGATGCGATGAAGCAGACGCTGTCCGCCTTCATCGGCGGCTTCCTGAACCGGCCGGTGGTCGGCGATCGCCTCCGACTGGGCGACATGGAACTGATCGTGCGCCGGATGGATGGCGAGCGCATCGTCGGCCTCGGCTTGCGTCTGCCGCACGAGCCAAGCTGAGCTGAGTTAACGCAGCGAGCGCGGCGCGCGCAGCGCCGAGGCGCGCGATTGCGCTGCTGAATCGAGCGGCGATGGTGCTCGCAACGGCCACCCTCGTCGGCAAGACATTGCCCAACTCAGTCATTGACGCGACTTCTTATTTCGATAATCATCGAATTATGGAAACAGAGAATGCAATCGCGGCGCTCGGCGCCTTGGCGCAGGAAAGTCGGCTGGCGATCTTCCGCCTGCTGGTCGAATCCGGCCCCGACGGCATCACCGTCGGGCGCATCGGCGAAGCGCTGGCCGTAGCGCCGGCCACGCTGTCGTTTCACCTGAAGGAACTCAGTCGCGCAGGCCTGATCACCAGCCGTCAGGAAAGTCGTTACTTCTGGTATTCGGCGAACTACAGCGTCATGAACGAACTGATTGCCTACCTCACCGACAACTGCTGCGACGGGCAGCCCGAGGCCTGTGGCGTCGCCTGCGTGCCGGCGCGCAAGGCGGGTTCCAAATCAGTAGCGCCGCGACGCAAGCGATCGCCCGCGCAATGAGCCCCGTCGCCGCCCAATGTCTGCGTCCGAAACAACATCAACGCGAGCCAGCATGAGCCTGTTCGAACGCTACCTCAGCCTGTGGGTCTTTCTGTGCATCGTCGTCGGCATTGCGCTCGGCCAACTGCTGCCGGGTGCGTGTCAGGCGATCGGCCGCATCGAGATTGCGAAGGTCAACCTGCCGGTGGGCGCGCTGATCTGGGTAATGATCATTCCGATGTTGTTGAAGGTCGATTTCGGCGCCTTGCATCAAGTGCGTCGGCATCTGCGCGGCATCGGCGTCACCTTGTTCGTCAACTGGCTGGTGAAGCCGTTCTCGATGGCGCTGCTCGGCTGGTTGTTTCTGCGCCATCTGTTCGCGGCGTATCTGCCGGCCGCACAGATCGACAGCTACGTGGCCGGCCTGATCCTGCTCGCCGCCGCACCCTGCACGGCGATGGTGTTCGTCTGGAGCCGACTGACCAATGGCGACCCTTTGTTCACGCTGTCGCAGGTGGCGCTGAACGATACGATCATGGTGTTCGCATTCGCGCCGATCGTGGCACTGCTGCTGGGCATTTCCAGCATCGTCGTGCCGTGGGCGACGCTGGTGACATCGGTAATGCTGTACATCGTCATCCCGGTTGCGATTGCGCAGCTGATCCGGCGCGCGCTGCTCAAGCGCGGCGAAAGCGTCTTCGAACGCGCGCTCGTGCAGATCGGCCCCTGGTCGATCGCCGCCCTACTGGCCACACTCGTGCTGCTGTTTGCATTCCAGGGTCAGGCGATCCTGCAGCAGCCGTTGGTGATTGCACTGCTCGCCGTGCCGATTCTGATCCAGGTGTTGTTCAATTCAGCTTTGGCATACGGGCTCAATCGCGCACTCGGTGAAACGCATGCGGTCGCCTGCCCCTCGGCGCTGATCGGCGCCAGCAACTTCTTCGAACTCGCGGTCGCCGCCGCAATCAGCCTGTTCGGCTTCAACTCTGGTGCTGCGCTGGCAACGGTCGTCGGCGTGCTGATCGAGGTGCCGGTGATGTTGCTGGTGGTGCGACTCGTCAACCGCAGTAAGCCCTGGTACGAAGCCGGCGCGAGGCGCCCGACCTAGCCGATGCCGCCACCCCTGCGTGGCAAGACTGCTTCTTCAACTGACTCCGACCCGTCCCTAAAAACGTTCAGCGAACTGCTCATGTCAGCAATCCATTTCCGACCATAACAGTCGGCACACCCGTTCCAGTTGGCGGCAGCACGACGTCCGACAGCCTTTACTGCGATCCTGGCTGTCCCGAGGACCCAACCTAAATTCTGTCTGTAACCCCGGCCCGATAGCCCATGGAAAATATGCTCACACTTGCACGTCTAGCAATGTTTCCGCTTAGTTTGATTGAGATCGCTTTGGCGTGGTGGTACGCATACAACTTAAGAGTTAACGCGGACGCAATTGGGAAAAAAATTGCGAGTCTCTGCCTCTTTTTATTCGGCACACTTATGGTGTTGCTGTTGCAAAAGAAAATCTATTTCGAGCTTATTGGAACGAATGCTACAACAGACCCTATTGTTCAATTAATTCTTGCGGCGAGCGCTGTCGTTTCGGGGTGGCTCATATTTCGTTCCACCACGAGATCCCGTAGGGAAAAACGAGAGTAGCCCGAGTTAGAGTCAGGCGCTGTTCGATAACGACTGACGTACGAAGCCCAAGCCGCCCCTGCGGGGCAGGAAAGATTCTTCAATTGACTCCCACCCATCCTTAAAAAACTCAGCGAACCGCTCATGTCCTCTTCTCCATTCAACGTACTGTTCCTCTGCACCGGCAATTCGGCGCGCTCGATCATGGCTGAGGTCACGCTGAATCATCTGGCGGCGGACTCGCAACGTTTCCACGCCTACTCGGCCGGCAGCTTTCCGAAGAGCGAACCGAATCCGCTCGCGCTCGCTTTGATGGCACAACAGGGCATCTCGACCGTCGGCGTGCGCAGCAAGCGCTGGGACGAATTTCTCGCCGACGGCGCACCGCCGATTCATCTGGTGGTGACGGTTTGCGATGCCGCCGCCGGCGAAGCCTGCCCGCTGTATCCGGGCACGCCGCCGAAAACGCACTGGGGCGTGCCCGATCCGCATACGGCCGCCGAGTTCGAGCAGGCCTATCGCGCGCTGCGTCAGCGCATCGAGCGCTTTATCGCGCTGCCGATCGAAGCGCTGACGCGCGCCGAACTGCAGCAGCGCGCCAACGCGATCGGCCGGATCTGACTTCTCGCGGGCACACGAGTTGCCGGCGCGATGCTTGCGCGCTCAGCGACACCTGTGCAGCGTTCAAATCCGGCGAACGCGGCGGCAATCCTAAGCCTCAGGCACGCGGATGGTGCCGCGCGTGAATCTCGCGCAGGCGAGCGCGCGCAACGTGCGTGTAGATCTGCGTGGTTGACAGGTCTGCGTGACCGAGCAGCGTCTGCACCGCGCGCAGGTCCGCTCCGCGTTCGAGCAGGTGGGTGGCGAAGGCGTGTCGCAAGGTGTGCGGCGACAACGCGGCGTGGATGCCGGCGGCGAGTGCGTGGCGCTTGATCAGCAGCCAGAAGTTCTGCCGGGTCATCACTTCGCCGCGGCGTGTCAGAAATACCCAGTCGGCCGATTCGGCATTGCTGAACTCGCCGCGACCGTGCTGGAGCCAGGCGCGGAGTGCGTCGATCGCCGCTTCACCGGTCGGCACCAGCCGCTCTTTGCCGCCCTTGCCGATCAAGCGCACGACGCCGTGATCGAGATTGATCTCGTCGTGCCGCAAGCGCACCAGTTCCGACACGCGCAGGCCCGAGGCGTACATCAGTTCCAGCATCGCGCGATCGCGCAAGCCGAGGGAATCGGTTGCGGCCGGCGCGGTCAGCAAGCGATCGACCTCGTCGATGCTGAGCGTCTTCGGCAGGGCACGACCGATGCGCGGCATCTCCAGGTGCGCAGCCGGATCGTCGGCGCGGATGCGCTCACGCACCAGCCAGCCGTAATAGCGTCGGCACACGGTGACGAAGCGCGCCTGCGAACGTGCCGAGAATGCGTTCTGCGCGGCAGTCGCCGTTGCCCCGGATTCGCCGCGCGCTTGCGGCTTGCGCGTGGCCCGATACGCGAGATAGCCCTTCAGATCGCCGGACTGGGCGCCATCCAGCGAACGCGACTGGCTTCGCAACCAGCGCGACAGCAGGGTAAGGTCCGAGCGATAGGCCGACAGGCTGTTGCGCGCGAGGCCGTATTCGAGCCACAGGTGATCGGCAAACCGTTCGATGCCGGCAGCGTCTTCTCGATTCAGCGGTTCTGCCTTCGCACGAGCCGGCGAAGCTGCTCGCGAACCTGCGTCCACGCCTGACTGCGCGCCTGCATCGCCGACCTTCACCTTCCGGGCGGCGGCTTTGACGGGCGTTTTGTCGGCAGTTTTCGGGCGCGTGGTCACAGGCACTTATAATACGGGCAGTTCCCTGCCCCGCTCGCATGCTCCGCCTTCTGCGCTCGATCTACGGTGTCTACGCCGCGCTGACTTTTGTCGTCGTGGTGCTGATCCTGTTCTGCCCCTTGATCATCATCGCGCCGACACTGCCGCTGCGCCGCGCGCTCGGCCGCGTCTGCGTTCGCAGCTGGCTGGCGACGAGCTTCATCCGCTTTCAGCGGCGCGGCTTCGAGCACCTGCCGGCCGGCGCCTGCATCGCCGCCTGCAATCACGCGAGTTACATCGACGGCATGATCCTGACCGCCGCACTGCCGGGCCACTTCAGCTTCCTGGTGCAGCACGGCGCGGCCGACTGGCCCTACATCGGCCTGGTTCTGAAACGCATGGGCGCACATTTCGTCGACCGCGGCTCGACCCGCGCGGCGGCACTCATCACCCGCGAACTGATCGCCCGCCTGCAGGCGGGTGAATCCCTGGCGATCTTTCCCGAGGGCACGTTCCGCGCGAAAGCCGAATTGCGGCCGTTCCAGATGGGCACTTTCCTGATCGCCGCGCGTGCGCAGGTGCCGGTGGTGCCGATCGTGCTGCACGGCACGCGCAAACTGTTCGGCGAAGGTCAGCGCTTGTTCCGTCATAGTCACATCGAACTGGAATGCTATGCACCGGTGCTGGCCAGCGGCAGCGACCGCGACGCTGCACGCGCGCTGCAGTCGCAAGTGCGTGCCGTAATGCTGCAGCACTGCCGCGAAGAAGACGGCGCCATCGTTGGCGACGATGACGATGCAAGCGGCAACGGAAACGGAAACGGAAACGGAAACGGCGATAGCAAGGTCGAAGGTAGCGGCTGCAGCAACGGCGTTGAACCTCGGCAGCAAGCGTGACCGACGCCTCCGCCAAGCCAACACCGCGCGAGCGCTATGCCGCCGATCTGAAGCGCGAAGATTTCGTCGCCGACACCTCGCAGGCCGCGGCGGTCGATGCACTGCAGCAGGTCTACGACGCGCTGCAAGCGAATCCACCCAAACGCCGCTTCGGTTCACTATCGAAGCTCACCTGGCCGCAGGTGCCCGGCTTGTATCTGTGGGGCGGCGTCGGTCGTGGAAAGACGTATTTGATGGACGTGTTTTACGAGTCGCTGCCGTTCACGCGTAAGCGCCGCACGCATTTCCATCGCTTCATGCTCGATGTGCATGCGCGCCGCAACCGCTATCCCGACGAGCAGGATCCGCTGCTGCATGTCGCCGACGAAATCGCCGAATCGACCCGCGTGCTGTGCTTCGACGAATTCTTCGTTTCCGACATCGCCGACGCGATGATTCTCGGTCGGCTGTTCGAAGCCCTGTTCAAGCGCGGACTGACGCTGGTCGCCACCAGCAATGTCGCGCCCGACGATCTCTACCGCGACGGTTTGCAGCGCGAGCAGTTCCTGCCGGCGATCGCGCGGCTCAAGCAGAACGTCACCGTGCTCAACGTCGACGGCGGCCACGACTACCGCCTGCGCACGCTGCACGCGGCCGCACTGTACGTTTCGCCCTGCGACGCGCGCGGAATTGCGGCACTCGCCGAGGCGTTCGATCGCCTGGTGCCGCACAACCGCTGCGAGCGCGTCGAACTCAAGCTCAACGACCGAGTACTTCCGGCGCGCTGCCTCGGCGAAGGCGGCGCCTGGTTCGAATTCGCGCCCCTGTGCGACAGCCCGCGCGCCGCCGCCGACTACATCGAACTCGCGCGCACGCATCACACCGTCGTCGTCTCCGGCATCCCGCAATTGACCAGCGATCAAGAAAACGCCGCGCGCCGCTTCATCACCATGGTCGACGAGTTCTACGACCGCGGCGTAAAGCTGCTGCTGGGTGCCGCCGTGCCGATGGAACAGCTCTACGCCGGCGAGAAACTTCGCTTCGAATTCCAGCGCACGCAGTCGCGGCTGATCGAAATGCAATCGCAGGAATATTTGGCGAAGCCGCATTTGAGTTGAGCGTCGCTCGACTGTCACCAACGCCGGTTCGCTCACAACCGCGGCGTATCAAATACCTGCTCCCAAGTCGCGTCGATCAGCGCGCGCGCAGGTCCACCCTTCTTCGAACACGCAGTCGCTGTTCGTGAATGCGTTGGAAGACGTGCTGCGCCCTACCTATCGCCGACCGGGCACATGGAAGAGAAATCGGGGACAAAAAACTCTATAACCGTCGAGCCGAAGCCATGACCCGCCGCCCGCGCCCTCGGCTTTGGATGTCACAGACGGCAACTATGCGCTCAGAATTCCGCAATTCTGCGAGCAGATTTCGCTGGCGCTGGGCCGTAGCGCCGTTCGCGGAAAGGCGAGCCGGCCAAAGACAGACCCCGACAGTAAGAATAGGCAGCATGACTTGATCTGATTAATCGTGGTCTATCCCCTAATGTTCGCTAATGTTCGCCGAGGTCTAACCTGCCGCATTCAGCGGAAAGTCCCTAGCGTAATTCGGACCGATTACCGACAAATAATCGGTCCGGAAATTAGGCCGCCTGCGCAGTTATCTTGATTCCAAGCACGTTAAAGACACGGAGTATCGTGGAGAAGGAAGGATTGCCCTCTTCCTTGAGCGCTTTGTATAGGCTCTCGCGACCAAGCTCTGCATCACGCGCAACAGCGGACATGCCCTTTGCACGGGCGGCAATACCGAGGGCGTGATTGATCTGACGAGGATCGTTCGTCACAAGTGCGTCATTCACGAAGACGGCGATGTCTTCTGGGGTTTCGAGATAATCGGCTGCGTCGAACGCAGTCAGTTTGATTGCTTTGCCAGACATGGCACCACTCCATTGATATCGACTTAACGTTTTACCGGTTTACTTGCTACTACAGCTTGGCAGCCATTTCCTGCGCCTTCTTGATGTCGCTCGACTGGCTGCCCTTGTCACCACCACAGAGGAGGATCACCACTTCCTCCCCGCGCTTCGTGAAATACACCCGATATCCGGGGCCAAAGCTGATACGAAGTTCGCTCACACCGGCGCCAACCGACTTGGCATCACCAAAGTGACCCAGTTCCATCCGCGCGATCCGACTCAGGATGAGGGCACGGCCTTTGCGATCCAGCAGCTTGTTCAGCCACTTGGAAAAGACCTCGGTTTGATGCGTTGTGAGCACGTGCCAACTGTATACAATGGGATACACATAGTCAAGCGCGATAGTTAGCAAAAGCAGAGATGTCGTGACGTGCTGCAGCGACAGTGCCGAGCGATACCCCGTCAATCCATCGAATAGAAATCGGGGACAGACAACTCCAACCGTCGAGCCGAAACCATGACCCGCCGCCCGCGCCCTCGGCTTTGGATGTCACAGACGGCAACTATGCGCTCAGAATTCCGCAATTCTGCGAGCAGATTTCGCTGGCGCTGGGCCGTAGCGCCGTTTGCGGAAAGGCGAGCCGGCCAAAGACAGACCCCGACAGTAAGAATGGGCAGCATGACTTGATCTGGTTAATCGTGGTCTGTCCCCTAATGTTCCCGTTGCGTAGCGTCCGGGACGTAGCGCTTCGGACGGTCGGTTCTAGCGACGCGACGGTCAATGCTTGAGAGTCATGCTGGCGAACTCTGGGGCACAGCGTTGGTAGTTGATTGTGGGCGCGGAATACTTTGTTTCTGCTCCACTCAACTACGCGATGGCACACTCGCCGTCATTCTCTGCTCCGGTCAACTTCAGGTTGGTCATCAAGACGTAGGCGTGGATGCGGCAGTGGGATTTGCCGGCGTATTCCGTCAGCCATTCCAGGTAAAAGCGGTAGTCGTCGGCGCAATGAAAGCAGACTAGACGGTTGTTGCCGCGCTGGATGATGTGGCGAGGGACTCCAGGCAGTAGAAGGCGCGCGCGGCGGGGCATGACGAGATCCTTACCATAATAATAGTAATAATAGGGGACAGACCACGATTATCCCAATAAATAAGCTCCTCTCACCCACAGCTAAGCAAACAAATCTCCCGACTCCGAGTCTGCTTCCTTGCGAGGCCGCCCCGCCTTTCCTTTGGTAACCCGCTGTCCCAAGGTGGCC
>CAIJRD010000019.1 GCA_903822975.1 uncultured Sinobacteraceae bacterium | reverse complement strand
GGTGCAGGTCAAAAAACTGGCAGGGATGAAAATGACTCGGGGTTGATGTCGCGCCTCGCGCGCGCTTCAGGGTGCTCCGGCATACAGGCGCCTGCATACGCACTGCGAGCTGCAAGCGGCATCACGCGCATCTTCGGTGGCAACGGCCACACCCGGTACGCCACTCCATTATGTCGCGCAGCCGGCGCAAGTCTTTAGGGCGTCGTGGCTGCGGCCTCCGGCGGCGGCCGACTGAACAAAGCGCCGGATGCGCTGGTCGATGAGACGCAGACGTGCAACCGCTGGCGGCGGAAGCCCGTAAGCACTTCCATCAACCTGTGGATGCCCCCCGTGCAAACGAACATCAGATACATTCTGCGTACCGCCGCTGTCGGCGCACTTGTGTTGCTGTCGGCCTGTTCCGGTCTCAGCGTGTTGAATGCGATTTCGCCACATGGCGGCTACGGCAGCCTGCAGAACATTCGCTATGGCGCGGCCGATGAGTCACTCGACGTCTACACCCCAGCGCATCCGGTCGACGCACCCGTAGTGGTGTTCCTGTACGGCGGCAGCTGGCAGACCAAGATCAGCTATCCGAAGGCCAACTATCGCTTCCTCGGCGAAGCACTCGCCGCGCGCGGATATGTAACGGTGATTCCGGACTACCGGCTGTACCCGGCCGTGCGCTATCCCGATTTCCTCGACGACTGCGCCCGCGCGGTGGTCTGGGCACATGCGCATGCGCGCGCCTATGGCGGCGATCCGAATCGCATTGTCGTGATGGGGCACTCCGCAGGCGCGTACAACGCGGCGATGCTGGCGCTGGATCCCGGCTACATGCAGCAGGCCGGCGGTGAGCGCAATTGGATCAAGGCGATGATCGGCCTCGCCGGACCCTACGACTTCCTGCCGCTGGACGACGCGGATCTCGAACAGGTGTTCGCGCCGGCCAAGCCGCTGGAGACCTCGCAGCCGATCAACCATGTCGATGGCCACAATCCGCCGATGCTGCTGATGGCCGGCGAAAACGACAGCGTGGTTTACGCCAAGAACAGCCGCAATCTCTACGCACGCATCAAGGCGGCCGGGGGCCCGGTGGAAGAAGTGATCTTTCCCGAGATGAGCCACGCAAAGATCATTGCGACGACGGCGACGCGGTTGCAATTCGATTCCGACGTGATGCCGCATATCGTCGACTTCGTGCAGCGCAGCGTAGGTACTACGACGCAGGCGCAGCGCTAGGCGCGGAGCCGCCGCGGTCGGCACCATCGGGGTTGCGACCGTCGCGGTCCCTGTGGCACTTGCGATCGGCGGCGTCTGCTGCGTCTGCAGGAACTTAAGCGCTTGCCGCGTGCGGAGTGCCGTGCAGCGTGCCGTGCAGCCCGTGGCTCGCGATTCGCGAATCGCGATTCGCGAATTTCGGATCAAGCTTCCAGCTCATCGTGTCGAAGGAGCGTGCCGAGCGCTGCGCCGCGCTTACATCGAAACACGGCGATCAACCCACCACACGGCGGCCAAAGGCCGGTGACTGCCCGTTCGGGTGGCTCACTCGCGGCGTTCGCCCCGCACACTCGCGGCACAAGGCCCTGCGTTCCAAGGGCCGATCACCCGCTGGAGGAGCCGCAAGTGACCGAAACCCGCACCTGGGTGCTGAAGAAGCGCCCGACCGTCGACATCGAGGCCGACACGCTGCAGTTGACCGAATACACGCTGCCGGCGCTGAAGGATGGCGAATTCCTGCTGCGCAATATTCTGCTGTCGCTCGACGCCACCAACCGGATCTGGATGAGCGACTGGGATTCCTACTTGCCGCCGGTGGATCTGGGCGCGGGCATGCGCGGCATCGTCGTCGGTGAAGTAATGGAATCGCGGCACAAGGATTTTCCGAAAGGCGGCCTGGCCACCGGCGTCAGCACCTGGTCGGAATACGTCGTCAGTAACGGCGCCGGCTTGCAACCGCTTGCAGCGATGCCGGGTCTGAAGACCGAAGACGCGTTCGGCGTCATGGCGATTGCCGGCCCGACCGCGATGATCGGCCTGCACGACATCGGCCGAATCAAAAAAGGCGACACCGTCGTGGTTACGGCGGCGGCCGGCGCGGTCGGCATGCTCACCGGCCAGATCGCACGTCTGCACGGCTGTCGCACCATCGGTATCGCCGGCGGTGCCGAGAAGTGCAAGTGGCTGACCGAGGAATTCGGCTACGACCACGCGATCGACTACAAGAAAGAGAATGTCGAAGCGCGGCTCAAGGCACTCGCACCGGATGGTGTCGACGTGCATTTCGAGAACGTCGGCGGGGCCATGCTGGACGCCGGCCTGCACGCGATGAAGCTCGGCGGCACGGTGGTCATCTGCGGCCTGATCGCCAGCTACAACTCCACCGAGCCCGTGCCGGGACCGTACAACTTCCGCGAAGTGATCTTCAAGCGCCTGCGCATCGAAGGCTTCGTGTGCCTCGACTACATGGCGAAGTACCCGGAATACCAGCAGCAGCTGGGCAAATGGATACTCGAAGGCAAGCTGAAGTACCGCCTGCACGTGGTCGACGGCATCGAGCACGCGGTGGATACGCTGAAGCTGCTGTATAGCGGCGGCAATCACGGCAAGCTGATGGTCCGGCTCGGCGCCGATCCTAAGTAGCGACGGTGCTCGATCGCGGAAACCGATTGGAATCGGCGGTCGATCGGCTCGTCGCGCGATTCAACGCCGTTATCGGCACCGTCGACACCTCCGGCAAACCAGCGTGAGCAGGTCGTCTCCAGCGAACGCGTCTCGTATCAAGCGGACGCGTCGTCGCAGCACCGACGGTTCGTATATCGCCCAGGCTGCAACACCGGATCGTCGCGGCCCGTGTGAGCACGGCGATCGGGAGCACGACACATCCGCTATTCAAGACGTAGCGGATGTGTCGCAACGCAAGACGTAGCGGATGTGTCGCAACGCCGGCTCAAGCGGCCGGCGATCGGAGCGCGCTGAGCCATGGCTGCGGACGCTGCTCGACGCGCCGCTGCGCGTCGAGAATTCTGGTCGCTGCCGTCAACAGTTTGGATCATTGCTGTTGACGCCTGCGGCGGCCGCTCAACCGGGCCTCTGCTCCAGTGCTTCCACCAGCAGCGCCAGCGCCGCGTTCGCAAACGCCCACATGTTGGCAACGCGATCGGCTTCACCGGTCCGCAGCGTTCGAACCAGGCACAAGGGTCCACTCAGCGCGAGACAGCTGTGCCCGGCCGGATCGCCGTAGCGATTGCCGTCCGGTCCTGCCGCGCCGGTTTCGGCGAGGCCCCAGGCGATGCGGCCGTGGCGCGCGCGTACGGTTTCCGCGAGTAGCTGCGCATAAGGTTCTGAGCTGGACCGCATGCCCTGCGCGCTCAACTCCTCCAGCGAAAGGCCGACCAGCCCACGAATGGCGCGGGCGGAATAGGTGACCGCGCCGCCGGCAAAGTAGACCGATGCGCCGGGCTGCGCCAGCAGCGCCGCCGAAATCAGCCCACCGGCCGAGGTTTCGGCCACGGCGATTTTCTCGCCGCGCGCCTTCAACAGCGTGCCGGCGCGTGCGCCCATCTGCAGCAGGTCATGCATGGTGGCTCTCTTTCAGGTTCATGGGTCGAGTTCGCGGGTCAAGGTCGTGGGCCCAGCTAGTGGGTCGGGGTCGTGGTCGGGGTCGAGGGTCGAGGTCGTGGGTCGCGTCTAGGGTCGAGTCTTGGGTCGAGTCTAGGGTCGAGTTCACGCGCACGGCGGTGCCGGCAGCACGATAGCGTCTGGCGCGCCGGCCTGCGACGTGGAACGAGCAAGCGACGCGAATCGCCAGGGATTCACGGCATCCGCGCGGCTGCGACGCGGCCGGCGCCACGCGCATCAAGCCCCGGTCCCGCAATGCCTTGAATGGGCGCAGCCGCACGGTGCGTGTGCGTATCGTGTGGCCGATCGAGTGGCCGAAATTGCCGCGGCGCTTGCCGCATCGATTGCGACCCCGCCGGGGTGGCCCCTGAAATCGCATCCAAACTTGGAACTTTTTGCAGACCGGTCTTGGCTTGAAGGCCTGCAACCGCGCATCATGCATCGCCCCAATACCATCACGCGGCGGGCGACCGCGGACCTTCCGAGAGAGTTTTCTTGAGCGCATCCATTCCGAACACGAGCGGCCGGCCCTTGCACCGCGGCGACATCAAAACCCTGCTGCTGGCCGCACTCGGCGGCGCGCTGGAGTTCTACGACTTCATCATCTTCGTGTTCTTCGCCGCGGTGATCGGCAAGCTGTTCTTTCCGGCCGATATGCCGGACTGGCTGCGGCAGTTGCAGACCTACGGCATTTTCGCCGCGGGCTACCTGGCGCGACCGGTCGGCGGCATCGTGATGGCCCACTTCGGTGACCGCGTGGGCCGTAAGCGGATGTTTGCACTGAGCGTGTTGCTGATGGCGCTGCCGACTCTCGCGATCGGCGCACTGCCAACCTATGCCGCGGTCGGGCTGTGGGCGCCGATCGCCTTGCTGTTGCTGCGCCTGTTGCAGGGTGCTGCGATCGGCGGCGAGATTCCCGGCGCCTGGGTCTTCGTCGCCGAGCACGCGCCGCACAACCGCACCGGCCTCGCCTGCGGTTCGCTGACCGCTGGACTCACCTCGGGCATCCTGCTCGGCTCGCTGGTTGCTGCCGGCATCAACCGCCACTACGCGCCCGACGAAGTTGCGGCATTCGCCTGGCGTTTGCCGTTCCTGCTCGGCGGCGTCTTCGGTCTGGTCGCCGTGTATTTGCGGCGCTGGCTCGAAGAGACGCCGGTGTTCGAAGAAATGCGCCTGCGCAAGGCGCTTGCACAGGAACTGCCGCTGAAGCTGGTACTGAAGCAACACGGCCTCGCAGTGCTGCGCTCGATGCTGGTGACCTGGGTGCTGACCGCGGCCATCGTCGTCGTGATCCTGATGACGCCTGGATTGCTGCAGAAATTCTACGGACTCACCGCCGCGCAGACGCTCTCCGCCAACAGCATCGCGACACTGTGCTTGACCATCGGCTGCGTACTCGTCGGCGCGCTGGCCGATCGCTTCGGACCCGGCCGCGTGCTCGCCTGCGGCAGTACCTTGCTGCTGTTGAGCACGTATGGCTTGTATCTGGGCGTCGCGCGCGACCCCGGCCTGCTGGTGCCGCTGTACGCGCTGGCCGGATTGTTCGTCGCCACGGTTGCCGCGGTGCCCTTGATCATGGTGCGCAACTTTCCGGCCGCCGTGCGCTTCAGCGGCCTGTCGTTCTCATACAACCTGGCGTACGCGATTTTCGGCGGCTTCACACCACCACTGGTCGCCCTGCTGACCAGCGGCAACCGGCTCGGCGCTGCACATTACGTAGCGGTGATGTGCGTGATCGGCGTCGGCATGGGGCTGTTCGGCGTGCGCCGGCATATGTCTAATGACGTGAGCTGATGTCTTCGATTACATCGAGCGCTTCTACAATCCGATGAGGCGGCACTCAACGTTGGGATCCGTCAGTCCCATCTTATTGCTTTAAAGGAAAGGCGGGGCGGCCTCGCAAGGACGCAGACTTGAAGTCGGGAGATTTGTTTGCTTAGCTGTGGGTGAGAGTAGCTTATTTATTGGGATAATCGTGGTCTGTCCCCTATTATTTACCACGCGAGAATACGTCACGCCGGGGGGGCGCCTGTCCCGCAAGGCTCCGTACTGTTTCAGCTCGGGCCTAACGGTGAGTGGATTCCCCTGAGGAGGTTTTGATGACTAATCCCTGGAACACCAAGGGCTGCGAATATTGCAGAGGTATATGGGAAAGAGCCGAGCAACGGCTGCCCGAGCTCGGTGTCGATTTTGACGAGCATACGAGCCTGCACCGCTGTCCCAAGTGTGGCAGCTATTGGGAGGTACACGAGCGATTCGTTGACGTGGTTTCCGAAGACGGCGCTCGGGCTAAATATCCGCAGTCCTTTGCTCAGATGGCATCAACATGACACCTTTCACTCCGGCGAACGATATTGAGGTGGCGCTTGTACAGGCTCAGCGCAAAGAGATTCCTTTGCAAGGCTTCATCGCAAAGCTAGTAACCGCCGATCTTGCTTTGCCCAGTGGGCGAGAAGTCTTGGCTGACGGCTCAGGCTTTCAGCCGGTGCTATTTGATAAAAACGGCGTGAACATGGTCGCGGTCTTTACTGACAAGGCACGAGTAAGAGCAAGCTCCTGTGCGACATTTTTTTGTCTGACGATGAACGCGATGAGCTTGTTTAAGCGCATGCCCAGGGAGTACGGAATTGTGATCAATCCGGGCTTTGAAGCTGGCCTTGATATTTCTCCCACGGGCATTGGGGAAATCGTGCGGGATTTTTCAAAGGCCGCGTAGATTGGGACCGAGCGCTGATCTCCTCCGCCCCCGGCTGCCGGCACGCGTAGCACGCATACCCGCGGCCCCGTCGATCGCCGCTTGCGGCAAACCAATCGAGCGCCGCGCCGCAGGTGGGTCAAGGGCGGCCGCAGGCCGTGCATCTTGCCCTTGACGCGCCGAGCACGGTGCCGACCCTCCCACGGCAAACGGCGGTCGCCTTGGAAAAATAATAGGGGACAGACCACAATTATCTGCTAGCCTGACCTGAACCTCGTTGTAAGGATCTCGTCATGCCACGCCGCGCGCGCCTCCTACTGCCTGGAGTCCCTCTCCACATCATCCAGCGCGGCAACAACCGTCAAGTCT
>CAIJRD010000018.1 GCA_903822975.1 uncultured Sinobacteraceae bacterium | reverse complement strand
GGGCGCACCTCAGGTGCGCCCGACGCGCGCGAGGCAAGAACCTGGTCGAGTATCCGACCGTTGCCCCGCATTCCGTAGATCATCGACATCCGCACATCCGCACATCCGCACATCCGCACGTCCGACCCGTCTCCATCGCGGCATCGACGGTTTGGCTGAGGCCGGAGTGTTTGGCCTCGAACAGCTGGCGATGGACCTGCAAACGCGCTTCAAAACACCTTCGAAGTGCTCGCTTATTAATGCATCGATAATCGAAGCTAACCGCGCATCCGCCGCAACTTTTGCGGATCGGCATCCGGGCGGCGAACTGCGCGGACTGTTTCCGCACGAGCCGCCTCCGCAAAAGAACAAGTCCGCGCCGTTCGACTCCGTACCGCTGGCAGCGATACCGGCGGGCATCTGCAGCGGTGTCAGTACTTCGCCGGAGTCACGGTCGATGCGACGAATCTGGCAGCGCAAGCGCCACCTCGGCGTCGGCCACCACGCACCGTGCGCGCGCGGTCTGGCGCCATCGCAATGCCATGCAGTGCGCGCGCGGCCGGGTCGTTGCGCAAGCTGAAGCGCTTGAGTGCACCGAGCGTGTCACCCACGGCGAGCGCACGCGCGGCAGCGGTGATTAATGCGTCCATCGCCACATGCTACTGCGAGAACATCGATCGGGCGCGCGCCTCGAATTTTGGTGCGCAATGCGGTGCGAAGGCGTCTGCGATGCGGGCTTTATCAGACCAAGCTTTCAACGAGCTTAGGGCGCTACGACTGTCACAGAGCTGACGCCGATTCATCATCTTGCTTGGGCATTCTGCGCGGCAGTCGAACGCGGGAACGCTGACGAGCACGAACAGCGCAACGCTTCGACACCCACAAAAAACGGGAATCAGGGAGTCAATTGCAATGAAAACCTTCGGGCTGCTGGCCGCAGCCGCTATGTCCTTGCTTGCTACAAACGCACAGGCGGTCGTCCCAACGACGCCGTCGGTGAGTATTGCTTTCAATGTTGGCAGCGTGCAGCAGGGCAAGAAGGCGACACTGCATTGGCATACCACCGACGTCAGTAGCTGCGTTGCGAGCGGCGGCTGGAGCGGCACGCAGGCCACCAGCGGCAGCGAAGTCGAAGTCGGTGACGTCGTCGGCGATACGACCTACACGCTCACCTGCAGCGGAACCGACGGCGGCGCCACCGCCTCGGCGACTTTGCATGTCACGCCGCCGCCGCCGACGATTCATCTCCTGATGGGCCCGAGCAGTATCGTGCTCGGCCATACGGCCACGCTGCACTGGTCGACGAAAAATGCGAACAGCTGCGTCGCCAGTGGCGACTGGAGCGGTGTGCAGGCCACCAGCGGCTCGCAGACCGAGAAGCCAGTCGGTGCGGGTACGACAACCTATACGCTGAGCTGCAGCGGCGATGGCGGCGATGTCAGCGCCACTGCGACCTTGCAGACCACGCCGCCGGTGCCGACGGTGAAACTGTCCGTCGCGCCCGGCAGCATCGTCCTCGGCAAGCGCGCCACGCTGCGCTGGTCGTCGACCAATGCGACCAGCTGTGTCGCCAGCGGAGCCTGGAACGGCACGCAAACCACCAGCGGCACGCAGATCGAACAGCCGAGCACTGTGGGCAACGACAGCTACGTGCTGACCTGCAGTGGTGCAGGCGGCAGCGGCAGTGCAGTGGCAACACTCAGTGTCACCTCGAGCGCCACGCCGGCGCCGACCGTAACGATTACCGCGAGCCCGTCGAGCGTCGCCGTCGGCGGCAGTTCGACGCTGAGCTGGTCGAGCACCGATGCAACCAGCTGCACCGCGAGTGGTGCCTGGAGCGGCAGCCAGGCCACCAGCGGTTCGATCGCGGCGAACACCGCGAGCGCCGGCAGCAGCGTCTACACCTTGAGCTGCACCGGGGCCGGCGGTACCGCGAGCAATTCGGCAACGCTGACGGTCAACGCTGCACCGACCGTCACCATCAGCCTCAACCCGACCAGTGTCGCCACCGGCCAAAGCAGTGCGCTGACCTGGTCGTCGACCAACGCCAGCAGCTGCACCGCGAGCGGCTCGTGGAGCGGCAGCGAACCCACCAGCGGCAGCGCGAGTGTCTCCGGCAATGTCGCCGGCAGTCGCGTCTACACGCTGTCTTGCACCGGCGCCGGCGGCACCACATCGAACTCCGCCACGCTGACCGTGAGCGCGATTCCGACGGTGACGATCGCCGTGAGCCCGACGACCGTAACGGTCGGTCAGAGCAGCACGCTGAGCTGGTCGTCGACCAATGCCGACAACTGCACCGCGAGCGACGCCTGGAGCGGACCGCAGGCAACCAGTGGTTCGCTTGCGGCCAATACGGCAACTGCCGGAGTCAGCACCTACACGCTGAGCTGCACCGGTGCCGGCGGCACGGTGAGCAACTCGGCGAGCTTGACAGTGAACGCAGCACAGCTGCTGGTGAGCTCGCTCGACACCGGCGTTTCGCCGAGCGCGGTAACGATCAATCAGGGTACGGCGATCGGACAGGGTTCGCTGAATGGCGCCACGCCCTTCACGCTGACCAACCTCGCGGCGGATACCAACAACACGCAGACGGTGACCAGCAACATTAATCCGTTCGAATCGCAGGGCACGGTGCCGGATACGGCAGCGGGCTTCTGCAACTACAGCGGTGCGTCGCCAAAGCGCGTGTCTTACATCACCGGCACCAAGTTCGCGACGAAGGCGGCCGGCAGCACCGGCGGCGATCCTTCGGTAGCGATGGCGCCGTTCTACTTCCCGCTGACCTACTACACGAAGAACACCACCACCGGCAATGCGTTTGGCGGCAAGGCACCGATCATCGGCCTGTTCGATTGGCGCCCCAAAGACATCGATGAAGCGCTGGTCGCCGCCGAGTCCGACGACAACGGCAAGACCTGGTACTTCATGCAGACCGTGCTGGAGCTGAATCCGGATTTCACCAATCCGATCATCAGCGGCAGCAACTCGACGACCGCCACCGACACCGGCTGCCCGCCGACGATCGGCAGCACCAACATCGCCAAGTCTTCCGTCAACGGCACCGTCGGCGACGATGGCTGGGGTCATGCCTCGATCATCCAGCTGCCGGGACTAACCGCCGCGAGCGGCCAGTTTCTGTACATGCTCGATCGCAACGGCACCACGATTCAGTCCGGCGCCACCGCCGCGCCGATCGACAACGCGCCGCTGTGGGTGATCAATCTGGCCAGCCCGAACGGCGTCAACGGCGGCTCGTCGAACAAGTTCCCGATCTGGAACAGCAACAACACCGGCGCCGGCGCCAACGACATCAAGTCGATTTCGTTAGCGCTGAACAATTCCGCCGGTGCGGCGGCTGCGGGCAACACGGTGCTGGTCAAGCAGACCAGCGGCCTGCTGAATCCGGACGGCATCATGGCGGTGTTCCCGACTGCACCGACCGCAGCGGTTGGTTCGCCGGTGACGGTGATGTACGTGCAGAAGGTTCTCAGCGGCGACAACACCGGCAGCACCGCGCTACCGACCGCGCAACGTTGCGGCAAGGCGCCGTTCAGCGGCAAGACCAATCACGACATCGCCAACGTGCGTCTGGCTACCACCACCGACGGTATCAACTTCACCGACATCGGCATCGTCAACGGTCTGAACGATCCGACCACCGTGGACTTCAACAAGACGCGCTGGGTCAGCCCGCGTGGCACGCTGATCGACATCAATGGCGACGGCAGTCGCTGGGGCCTGTACTTCTCCGCCGGCAACTGCCTCGATGGCGACTCGGATGCGTTCCACTACATCGGTTATGCGGAGTCGAGCGACATGGTCAACTGGACCGTGTACAACGACATCAACAGTCCGATCGCGTCGATCAACACCATCACCGTCAACAACCCTGCAACCGGAACGGTCGTAACCATTCCGGCAAACGCACCGGTGGTGCCGACGCAGCCCTGGTTCGCGCAGCGCATCTACGCGCCGAGCGCAACGCAGATTGACCCCACCCATCTGAGCATGACCTTCGCCGGGTACGGCGTGCAGACGCCGAGTGCCAACCTGCTGAACTATCGCCAGATCGGCAACGTGGTGCTGACGCTGAACAAGGCGCTGCCGGCCGGTGTGCCGAACAACATCAATGCGCATTGATCGCTAAGCGAGCGGTTTGAAGAAGGGCGGCCAGGTGCCGCCCTCTTTTTTGCACCCAGACTTTGTTCGAGCGGGTTGTTCGAGCCGGCGGTCGGGGTTCAGTACGCAAGCGATCGACGATCGCATCGTTCTGCCTCGAACATCGACAGTTGTGTGGCGGTCGGCGTTCAGCACGCGGTGATCGACGAATGCAGCGATGCCTGAAACTTCGGCACACGTGTCCATGCAGGCTAGATTCGCGTTGTATGCGTCGCCCTGCACGCGCAAACTTGAGTTTGCGCCTCGCGTCTATCGCCGATCGCGCAGGGCTCGATCCGCTCAGAGCCCCGGCAGTTGTGCTGCGATAGAGGACCAGCCCGGCGTCACGATGCCGGCGATGCCCAGGATCACCTCCGTGGCCAGCACGCCCGCGCCGAGCTTCGTCGCCCAGTGAATCCGTCCCAAGGCGCTGCGATCGTAGACAAACAAGGGAAGCACCGTGCTCCAGGCCAGCGTCTGTTGAATGGCGTGACCGATCAGCACGGGTGGTGCGATCGGAAAGCGGCCGATCGCGGGGCCCATGAAAATCAGCGCTGCGCACAGCATGAGCCGCTTGTGCGCCTGTGCATTGCGTCGGTGATACCAGCCGAGTGCGACCAAGGGTACATAGGCGGCGAGTGCCGCCAGCGGCACGGCGGTCCACGCCAGCGGTGTTGTGAACGGTGGCGCGCTCGCGCGGGCAACGCCGCCGACGGCCGTCAGATACATCACGGGAACCAAGGCGACCGCCAGCAGCATGCCGCCGACGCCAAGTTTCATATGCAGGTCACGTCGGCCGGCGCCGATCAGAGCCGTTTGCGTCCAGAAGATCAGCAACCATACGGTAAACATCACACCGTGCAGGATGATGAGCGGATTCAGCGTTGGATTCGGTCGCGGATAATGGACCAGACCGCGCAGATAGAAGCTCGGCGCAAAGCCGATCAAGGTGAAGACGATCATGACGATCGCCATCCTGGCAAAGAAACGGCGCTCGGCCGTCTGCGTCCCCAACATCGCTGCGGTGGCCATCCCTGTTTCCCCTGATTATTGACTTCCCGCTGAAAGCTTAGACCTCAGTGCATGGTTTTGGAAATCCTCGGCAATCCGGAAACGCTCAATGAGTACAGACCTTGAGAGCCGTTCACGATCGAACGGGCGATCAAGCGGGCGATCAAGCGGGCGATCAGGCGAGCGACTAAGCAGGCGATCGGCTGGCGACCGGTGAATGGATCGCGCGGACGCTGCGACAGGCCCGATCGACCGGCTCAGGCGGCCGCACGCGGCATGCGCTCGAACGTGGTCGACGCGTCGATTCGCGAATCGATCCGGCGAAATGCGCGATCTTCCGCTATCGTGCCGGTGAATACGCGGGCCAGACGAAATGGACGACAACGTGAGCGCCGATGTTCCACCGCAACCCGAGCCGGTCGCTGGCGACGCGCTTGCCGGCGTCTGGCGTCGTCTGCTCGCGTTCCTGATCGACTGCCTGCTGCTGGGCCTGTTCGGTCAGGCGCTCGGCCTGATTGCGCCCGATCAACTCGCCGCGCTCGGCAACTGGGGCCGAGCCCTCGGTTTCGCCATCGCCACCACTTACTTCGCTGTGATGGACAGCCGCCTGTTCGGTGGTCAGAGCCTGGGCGCGCGTCTGTCGAAAATCAGAGTGGTGACGCGCGACGGCAGAGCACTCGGTCTCGGCGCATCGATGCTGCGGACGACGCTGTTCACGCTGCCGTATTGCTTGAATGGTGCTGCGATCAGCATCGATCCCTCGATGAGTCTGGCGATGGTGCTGTTCTCAATCGTGGTGTTCGGCCTGGGCCTGTCGATCGTCTACCTGTTTCTGTTCAATCGCTCGACACGCCAGTGCCCGCACGATCTTGCGGTGGGCGCCTACGTAGTGAAGGCCGAGTACACACAGCCGCTCACTGTTGGGTCGATCTGGCGCGGGCACTTCGTGGTGCTGGCCGTCATTCTGCTGATCGTCGGCGTGGTGCCGCTGTATGCGTCCAAGCTCGCGCGACAATCGCCATTTGCCGAATTGATGTCGGTTCAGCAGGCCGTGCTGAGCCTGCCCGGCGTCGAGTTCGCCAGCGTCAACCAGAGTCACAACAGCATGGTCGTATTCGGCAAAGGTAAAACCATTACGGACGTGCTCAGCGCACGCGTGCGCGTGTCCGACAAGGCAATCGCCAGATCGGAACTCGCGAACCGGGTGGCGGCGGTGATACTCGAGCAGTATCCCGCCAGCGCGCAGCAGGATCGCATCACGATCTCGATGGACTACGGCTTCGACATCGGCATTGCATCGAGTTGGCATAGCGAGCACGTATCGCTGCCGCCGGGCGAATGGCGCCAGCGTCTGACTGCCGCGGCCGAGGCCAAGGCGGTAATGCCGGCGACTCAGGAATAACGCGGGCGCGACGGCGGGCTCGGTGTTCACCGTGCGGGTCGTCTCCATCGGCCGCGGACGACGGGGCGCGCATGGTTGCTGGTCAACATCGCTAGACTCGGACACCGCGACGGCTGCGGTGGCGGCTCGACCGGAGGATGAATGATGCGCATACATCAAAACCTGCTCGCTGGGATTTGCGGTGGCTTCGCGACGCTACTGCTACTGATGTCGCCGATCGCGCTCGCCGAGGGCGACGATGCATTCCCGGTGGTCCATCACTCCGGCGATATCAGCTTCTGCAGCGGCGGCATTGGCATCGACGAGGTTCGAACGATGAAGGCGCTCACCGCCAACTATCCACTGGCGCTGACCTTCATCAGCCGTATCGACAATCACGACACCTATACCGCGCCCGATCAGGTGGTGATCGTCAAGGCGGATGGCAGCCCGGTGCTCGATATCAAGCCGGATGGCCCGATGCTGTTGATCGATCTGCCCGCCGGCAAATATCGCATTACCGCGGGCTCGGCCGCGCAGAGTGCGGAGCAGAGCGTGCAGCTGGTCAAGGGTGCCCACCGGCAACTGGTGTTCAAGATCGCCAACGGGGAGGCCGATACGAGTACCAGCACCAGCACAAATACAAACACAAGCATCAACAACCCAAAGTAGTCGGAATATCCAGCATGTGACGTCGCTACCCATTCGGTAGCTGCGCAGAGTCAGACGGCGATCAAGTTCCACAGAAAAGGCTTTGGGCCGTGAGCGCCGGACTTCCGGGCGAAGCGCGCGCAAGGGCGATGCAGGATTCCTCGCAGTCGCAGGCAGCGCTCACACGGATGTCGCGGCGACGTGCGACGCAAATGCAGCCACGCGCTACCAGATCACCTGTGCGTCAGCGCCGAGTCCATCGAGAAATGCCTGTGCCTGCGCACCCTGAAGCATTGCGAGTGTCGACAAGGCGCCGGCTTCGGTACAACTATCCGCGGCAACGGTGACGACGCGCGGTGCGTCCATCACTGGCCAGCCGGTTTTCGGATTGAGGATGTGCGGAAAGCGGCGTCCATCCTTCAGCAGGAAACGGTGCGCATCGCCGCTGGTGGCGACACCTCCGCGTCGCAAGCGGATCAGCGGCGTCGCAACTTCGGGGATCGCCGCGTCGATGCCGACCAGCCAGGCGCGGTCGTCGCTGCGGGGTGCGCTCGCCGCGAGATCGCCGCCGCAATTCACCAGCAGCGGCCGCGCGCAGTGGGCGGTCAACACGGTCAAGGCACGATCCACGGCGTACTCCTTGCCGATGCCGCCGAAATCGATCTGCATGCCCGCGGGCATCTGCAGCCGCGGCGAGCGCCAGTCAACACGGTGCCAGCCCACCAGCGGCAGCACGTCGGCCACCGCCTGCGCGGTTGGCACACGATCCGATCCGTCGAACTGCCAGACGCGGCGCAGCACGCCGGAGGTCACATCGAACAGACCATCGCTGAGCGTGTACAGCTCCTGCGCGTAGTCGAGAAAGCGGGCGGTTTCGGGGTCGACTTCAATCGGCTGACCCTGCGCCCGATTGATGCGATCGACGATGTTGCCGGATTGATAGCGGCTCCACAGGCTTTCGACGCGCCAGACTTCGGCCGCCGCGCGTTCGGTGAGCGCCGCAAGCTCAACCGCATCGGCGCCATCGACCAGCACTTCGCAGGGCGAGGCCATGGCACCGAAGCGGCCGGCGAGGCCGCCGTCGGCGAGTGTCGCAAGTTCGATTCGTCGGGGTTCCGTCACCAGTTGAAACGATACCCCACGCTGAGGTTGATTGCCGACAGATCCGGCGCCAGATTGAATTGCGACAGCGCCGTCGCCGCCTGTACCGGCACGTCGGTGACCTTGCTGAACTGCTTGTAGTACTCAACCCGCAGGCTGAGTTCGTTGCCGTTGCCGAGTACCTGTCCGTACTTGAGTCCGCCGGTGACCGCATTGAACGCGCCGAGCCGCGGGTCGGCGCTGGCATCGTGAACGCTGCTGTCTTCGCCGGTGAAAAGCGCGACGTGATAGAAGTCCGCAGCGGTCTGCGTATAGAACCGCCCGGTCGGCTCGAGATATTTGTTGTTGGAGAAATTCCAGCGATAGCTCAAGTCGACCGTATGCGCGCGAACGCCCCAGCTATCGATAAAGTAGCGATACGAAAGATCGGCCACATCGCGGTTGAACACGAAGCGCTTGTACTCGGCGTAGAACGCATGGCGCGTGCGCGAGTCCGGCCGCTTTTCGTATACGTAGTACTGCGGCTGCGCATTGCTGTCGACCACCGACAGGATCTTGTACGGATCGGTTTCGTAGCCGTTGGACAGGCTCAGCGAGTAATTGAACTGCAGCAGGCTTTGCGGATCGATGATCTGCGTAATGCCGATCAGCCCGTCCTTGACGTTTTTCGACTTGCTGGCGCCGCCGGTCTTGATCGCGTTGACCATCATCGTCAGCGGGATCGGCGCATGACCGACCGGATCGACCTGATCGTATTCGAACGACAGGCCGGCATTCAGCGTGCTGTTCTTCTGGTTCAGATCGAGCGCGTACTGCGTGTTCGCGCCGACCGAGGTGAAGTCGTATTCCTTCGAGCCGTGCAGACCGAAGCCGAGTTTGCCGGTCGGCGTCAGCGCGAAGCGGTAGCCGAGGTCGGCCGCGAAGCGCGTGTCGTGGAAGGTGTTGTCGAGCGGAGTTGCGCCCGGCGCGGTGGTGTAGGTCTTGCCGCGGCCCGAGGGCGACGAAAAAGTTTGCGGTGTGGCCGCTGGCGCGGCACCGTTCGGCGTTGCACCGGTGAGGCTGTCGAGCACCAGCCCGGCGCTGAGCGTGCGGTCGTTGCCGAGATCCACGGCGGCGTTGACCACCGGCTCGATCACCTGCACGCGACCGCCGCTCTCCTTGTAGAACAGCAGGCCGTTGTCGAACGTCCACTTGCGCGGTTCGTCGTCGGCTGCGGCCGGGCGGGCGGTGGTTACGCCGAGCAGGCCGAGCGTGGCGGCGGCCAGTCGCAGTCGCAGCGCGTTTGGCGATTGCGCGTCGTTCAGTTGCATCCGCAACCTCCGCCACCGAAGCCGCGTCCGCCGCTGGCGGCCTCTTTGCTGAAGTAGATGTGGTCATCCAGATGCGATTGCACCGGGTATGGATCGAGCTGCATATCGGCGCGCGCGAGCGTGCCGCGCTGCCAGGGCTTGGCGCCTAGCTGCGAGCAGCCGGACAGTGCGAGCGCTGCAATGAGCAGCAGGCTGAGACGAGGCGTCATGGCGCGTTTCCAGTCGGTATGGGCGAAAGACTCAAGGCTTGGCGGAGTGCGGCCTCGTAGTCCGAAGTCTGAGTTGCGTGAAATCCAGAGTGCTGATGAATCACGTGGCCGGCGGCGTCCAGAATCACCGTGCTGGGCATGCCGGCGATGTGATAACGCTCGGCGAGCTCACCCTTGGGGTCGTGCAGCACGTCGAACTGCGCCGGATGACGGGCAAGAAAGGCCTGGCCATCGCTGGCCTGCGCATCGACATCGACGCCAACGATCCTCAATTGTTTGCCGTAGCGCGCCTGCATCTGGTTGAGCCAGGGAAACGACTGCGCGCACGGCCCGCACCACGACGCCCAGAAGTCCAGCACGACGATCTTGCCGGCGTAGGCGGCGAGTGGGGCGGGCAAGGACTCGTCGGCGCTGGCGCTGCGTCCCCAGGTCAGTGCCGCAGCTGCCAGCAGGACGAGCAGGCGCAGGCGCCGCGTGCGCCGGCCGAACGCCGTCGAGCGTCCGCCCGTGCTCACTGCCGGATTCCATAAAAGGTCTTGCATGACGCGAACTTAAAGCGGTCAGGTTAACTGCGCCTTAAATTTGCACCGGACGCGCCGGCGCGTTGACGACGCGCGCCGCCGGGCGTTTTTCGATTTTCTTCCGCCAACGCGGCCGCATCCGCTGATGGATTCTCAACAGTGTCGAATCCTCGGCAGAGCCGGACCTTGACGCAGGCGCGCGACGAGCGACTTAGAGCCTGCGGGCCGGCCGCTTGCGCAGCGCAACACGGCCGCGTATGGTCGCGGCGAGTGAAATCCCTGCCATGAAAATCGTCATTCTGGGCGCCGGTCAGGTCGGCACGACCCTGGCCGAAAATCTCGCCAGCGAAGCCAACGACCTGGTTGTCGTCGACGCCGACGAGGAAGCCCTCGCCAGTCTGCGCGAGCGCTTCGACCTGCGCACCGTGCGCGGCTTTGCCTCGTATCCGGACGTGCTGCGCCGTGCCGGCGCCGAAGACGCGGACCTGATCATCGCGGTGACCGAGAGCGACGAGACCAACATGCTCGCCTGCCGCATCGCGCACACGCTGTTCCACACGCCGACCAAGATCGCGCGCGTCCGCGCCGCCGAATACCTCAACGAAGAGGACAAGCTGTTCCTGCCGGATGCGCTGTCGGTCGATTTACGTATCAGCCCTGAACAGCTGGTGACCGATTCGATTCGCAGCCTGATCGCCTATCCCGGTGCGCTGCAGGTGGTCGATTTCGCCGAAGGCCGCGTGCGGCTGGTCGGCGTGCGTGCGTTTTACGGCGGCCCGCTGGTCGGCCGCGAACTGAAAGAATTGCCCTCGCATCTGCCGAAAGGCGTGGATGCGCGCGTCGCCGCGATCTATCGCCGCAACCGTCCGATTCTGCCGGCCGGCGACACCATCATCGAAGTTGACGACGAAGTGTTCTTCGTCGCCGCCGCCGAACACATCGGCGCGATCATGGCCGAACTGCGTCAGCAGGATCGTCCGGTCAAGCGCGTGATGCTGGCCGGCGGCGGCAACATCGGCTGGCGTCTGGCCAAGGCACTGCAGGGCGAAGTGCAGGTCAAGCTGATCGAGCGCAACCGCGAGAAAGCCAGACAGCTGAGCGAGTCGCTCGATCACGTAGTGGTGCTGGCCGGCGATGCCGCCAACGAAGCGCTGCTGGTCAGCGAGAACGTCGACGACTGCGATGTGTTCTGCGCGGTCACCAACGACGACGAAGCCAACATCCTCTCGGCGATGTTGGCCAAGCGGCTCGGCGCGCGGCGCGCGATGTCGCTGATCAATCGCCTGTCGTACGTCGATCTGGTCGAAGGCGGGGCGATCGATGTCGCCATTTCGCCGCAGCAGGCAACGGTTTCGGCACTACTCGCACACGTCCGGCGCGGCGATCTCGTCAAGGTTCATTCGTTGCGGCGCGGCGCGGCCGAGGCGGTGGAAGCGGTCGCGCACGGCGAGCGTGGTACTTCGCGCGTGGTCGGCCGCCGTCTCGATGAGATCAAGCTGCCGCCCGGAACGACCATCGGCGCAATCGTGCGCGGCGAGCAGGTCATCATCGCGCACGGCGACACCGTGGTCGAAGCCGAGGATCACGTGATCATGTTCATCGTCGACAAGAAGCGCGCACGCGACGTCGAGAAGCTGTTCCAGGTGGGGCTCACGTTCATCTGAGGCGCGTCTCGGGCGAAGCTTGCTCGCGGTTCGTCGGCAGCTCGTCCGCAGTGCGCCGGCAGTTCGCTCGCAGCACATTTGGGCTGCACGCTGCGCTACCCAAATGCTAGCGCTCAGTCGCGCCAGAAGCCCGGCGTCAGCGGAATCAGCACAACGAAGAACTCCAACCGCCCGACCAGCATCGAGACGGTGCAGACCCAGGTCTGGAAATCGCTCAGGCTGGCGTAAGTGCTGCCTGGGCCGACCTGATGCAAGCCGGGGCCGACGTTGTTGAGCGTGGCGACGATCGCGCTGAACGCCGACAGGAAATCCATGCCGCTGAGAATCAGCAGGAAGGTCAGGCCGACCATGCTCATCGTGTACAGATGGATGAAGCCCAGCGCCGACAGCGCAACGCGTTCCGGCAGCACCTGACCGCGCAGCTTCAGCGAATGCACGGCCGTGGGGTGCAGCAGTGCGTAGATCTCGCGGGCGCTTTGGCGAAACAGTATCAGGATGCGGATCAGCTTGATGCCGCCGCCAGTGGAGCCGGCGGACACCGCCATGCACGACAGCAGCAGCATCCACAGGCCGGCGAACAGCGGCCAGCGATCGTAGTCGGCATTGTAAAAACCGCAGTCGGTCGCAATTGAAATGACATTGAATGCCGCATAGCGCAGCGCCGGCCAAGGTCCGTGATAGGCGTGCATCTTCCACAGATAGATCGCCAGGCCGAACACGCTGGCGAGCACCAGCACCAGAAAGCCGACCGCTTCCGGATCGCGCAGGTAGACGCGCAAGCTGCGCCCGCGCCAGGCCAGAAAGTGCGTGGCGAAGTTGATGCCCGCGAGCAGCATGAACACCATCAGCACGCATTCGATCGCCTGCGAATGGAAGTAACCGATCTTGGCGTCGTGCGTCGAGATGCCACCAAGCGACAAGGTCGACAAGGCGTGGCAGAGCGCATCGAACACGTTCATGCCGGCGATGCGCAGCGCAATCGCGCAAGCGATCGTCAGCGCAACGTAAATCATCCACAGCGAGCGCGCGGTCTGTACAAAGCGCGGCAGCAGCCGCGTTTCCTTGATCGGGCCGCTGGCTTCGGCGCGATACACCTGCATGCCACCGACGCCGAGCAGCGGCAGCACCGCCATGCCGAGCCCGATCACGCCGAGTCCACCGAGCCAGCACAGTTCCGCGCGCCACAGGTTCACTGCATGGGGCAGCTGGTCGATGCCGGTTAGCAGCGTAGCGCCGGTGGCGGTGAATCCGGACATGCTTTCGAAATACGCATCGGTGAACGACAGCTGCGGCAGTGCCAGCATCAGCGGGATCGCCGCATCCGCGGCAAACACGATCCAGGCCAGCGCGACCAGCAGAAAGCCATCGCGCGCGCGCAACTCGCGGCGGAAGCGGAACGTCATCAGCCACAGCATCGCGCCGAGCAGCAGATTGATCGCGAGCGCGACGGCGAACGCCACCAGCGCACCGTCGCCATAAATCAGCGCGGTCACCAGCGGCGGCAGATACGCCAGGCTGAAGCCGATCAGCAGCGAACCGAGCGGGTGGACGACGTGCGGGAGATCCTTCAGCAAAACAAACAGTCCGTATGGCGCCAGGTGGTGTGAGTTTAGCCTGTGCGCGGGCGATTTCCGGTATCCGCCGCAGGATTCGCACCATCCGACAGTTCGGGTGGCAATCCGCGGCAGCTGCGGAGTTCCGGACGGCACTGTGCCGGCGGCGATTTCTTCGACGGTGTCCGCAAGGTCTCAACTCGAACTACCAGCGAAGCGATCTCTTCGCCGCGGACGCTTTACGCCGGCAGAAACGGCCGCGCAGTGCTGGGGCACTGTCCGGTCCAACGACGGTAGGCGCGTGTGAACGATGGCGGATCGCTGTATCCGAGCGCACTGGCGATCTGCTGAATTTCCAAATCAGGGTTCGCCAGCAGCCGCTGCGCGTCGCGTCGCCTTGCCTCGTCGCGCAACTGTTGAAAAGTGGTGCCGCAGTCTTGAAGCCGACGCTTCAAGGTGCGCGTCGATACGAACAAGTCCGCTGCCACGGTAGCGAGGTCGGGATAGCCGTCGGCAGTGATTCGCAGCAAGGCCTGCACGCGCGCGACCACACTTTCGGGCGCCCGCTCGACCAGCAGTTGCTCGCGTTCGCACAAGGCCAGCGCCAGTCGCGATGCATTCGAATCGGCCATCGCCGGTCGGCGATTGAGTAGCTCCGCCGGCATGCGCAGCTCGACCGATGGTCGATTCCAGATCACCTGCGGCAGCCGCGCGCGATAGTCGTCGTAGTAGTCCGGCTCGGGCCAGTCAAACCACAAGCTGCATTCCGTACGCACCTCGCTCACCAGGAAACTCAAGGCGTTGGCGAAGCCGCTCATCAGACCTTCGAAGTAGAACCGGCGCAACGGCCCGAGATCGTGCAGGGCGCTGGCTTCCAACACCGCAACGTCGTGCCGCACCACCAGCCGCAGCGAAACATCCTGCTGCCGCAAGTGCATGAAACGCAGCATCACGTCCAGCGCTTCGCGCAGCGTCTGGCAGCTGAGCACGGCATAGCCGACATAGCCGTGCAGTGTGGGTTGCGAGCGCAAGCCCATTTCGAAGCCGAGACTGCGATGCCCGGACAATCGCGCCGCGTTGATGACAATGCGTGCAGCATCGCGAGCCGAGATTCGCGCGTCCGGCGCGTCCGGCGCATCCGGCGCGTTCAGCGCGATGGGCGACACACGCGTTCCGCCGAGCGCCATGGTCGGATCCACTCCGCACTCGGCAACGATATCGAGCAACAAGCGCAGGTACGCTGCGGGCAGCGAGTTGCGTCGATTGCGATGCGCTGTTGTCGGCGGTCTCCATCCCGGCGTATGGCCGAGATGCGTTTCGATTCGCGACCCGATCTGCGGTTCGGTGGCTGCCACTGTAATGGTTTCCATTTGGTCTCCCCGGCGATGAGTCCGCTCGCGCCGATTGTGTCAGCTTGCAATTGGGATCAGTGGCGCGTGCTCCGAAAGACGACGTCTGGCGCCAACGCCCGCCATCGACGCATGCCGCGGGCTAGTCGCTGTTGTGCGCTGGCCCCAGATGCTACGCAAGTCGGCACGCACGGCACTCATGACGAGACGGAGCGGGTGACACACTCTCTTTGCGACGAGTCCCGCGGCCGTGCCAGATGCGGCGATCCGAATTCGCCTAACCGAATAGCGCGCGAACTGCAGCGCTACGACTACAAGAGGAGACACGCATGATTGAACCGAACAGGGGTTCGCAGCGCCCGCTATGGCGTGCGCGACTGATCCGACTGGGGCACCGCGCGTTGGCAATCGCAGCGCTCGGATTGGCCGGCTGGCAACTCGCCGCGTCGGCATCGATACTGCCGACCGCCGATGCCAGCTATGGCGTGCCCGCAGGCTGGAACGCCGGGGCCGAAAAATACGGCATGAGCTTGCAACGGAACATGCCGATCGTGATGGATGACGGCGTGACCTTGTACGGCGACGTCTACGTACCTACCGATCCCACCACCGGCCGCGCGGCGCCGGGCCCGTTTCCGGTCATCTTGTCGGAAGTCCCGTACGGCAAGGACGTCGCGCGACTCACCGGCGCGCTCAATCCGAACGGTTCGCTGCTCGTCGGCGCCTTGGCTTCAGCCGATGGCTGGGCCAGTTGGCTGGTCAAGCGCGGCTATATCGATGTGATCGTCGACGTGCGCGGTACCGGCGTATCGGGTGGGCAGCATGAGCTGTTCGGTGCGCGCGAAACGCAAGACTCGAAGGCGGTGATCGATTGGGTGTCGCGTCTGCCGAATTCGAACGGCAGGGTCGGCATGATCAGCGAGTCCTACGAGGGCATCGATCAACTGCTGGCCGCCGGTAGTGCCGCTCAGAACTCGCCGCTGAAAGCGATTTTTCCGATCTTTACCGGCAACGATGCCTTTCGCGAACTGATCAATAACGATGGGCTCTACGAAGCCGAATCGCTGGCACTGATCGGTGGCCAGGTGCTGGTACCGGACCTCGATACCGCGTTGGCGTATCTCACCGGCTTCGGCACGCCTGCGGGTCTGGTTGCCAGGCTCGGCATCAATACCGCCAACCTGTTCCGCAAGGACGGCATCTTGCAGATGGCAACGAACATCTTCACAAATGGCGACGACGCCTACGCCGGCGACTTCTGGTCGCAGCGCGCGGTGCGCAATGTGCTGGCGAAGATCGTCGCCAACGGCATTGCGGTGTACCTGGTCGGCGGTCAGCGCGATGTCTTCCAGGATGGCGATGTGCTGAGCTATTCGGGCTTGCAGAATGGATCGGTGGGGCGCGGCGTCGGCTTGCCGATGCAGCCGAACCAGGCGATTTCCGGGCGCTATCAGGAACTGTGGGGGCCGTTCTATCACTTGATGGAGGCGATCACGCCGCAGCGCGATCTGACATCCAATTTGCGCAATATTCAGATTGCCTGGTTTGATCGCTGGCTCAAGGGCATCCAGAACGGCATCGATACGCAGCCGTCGACGCTGCATATTCTCGATCAGGACTTCCACACACTCGAGACGAGCCATTATCCGCTCACCGAAGCACGCTATCAGACGTATTACCTCGGTGATTCCACGCTCAGCACGAGCAAGCCGAAAGCGCTCATCGGTAGCGACCGGATGATGTACAGCGGCTTCGAGAATCTCTGTAGCCAACAAATCACCGAACAGGCGATCGCGGGTCTGCCGGATCTGCTGCTGTGGTGGTTCGAATTGAACGATCCCTGCGCTCAGTACGTCGCACCGACGCCGATGTTGAAGTCGTATACCAGCGAACCGTTCGCAGCGGAAACCGTCGTCGCCGGACAGATCGGTGCCACGATCCTAATGAACAGTACCTCGAAGGATACGGCCCTGCTGCTGCACGTCGACGACTTAGCTCCGGACGGCAAAGCACAGGAGATTACGACCGGCTCGATCGAAGGCAGTTATCGCGCAATCGATAACAGCAACAGTTGGAGCGCTCCAAACGGCGAACTGGTACTGCCCTACCATCTGTTGACGCGGGCGTCGCTACAAGCCGTGACCCCGGGCGCGGTGACGCGCTACGACATCAAGATCAAAACCTCGTTCTGGACCCTGCAACCGGGACACCGTTTGCGGCTGCGTATCGGTAGCGGCGATGTGCCGCACCTGATTCCGCCGCCGTGGAACGTGCCCAAGCTCGTCGGCTTGTATGACATCCAGCGGAATTCCATCAATGCCTCGCGCATCACGGTGCCGCTGGCGCCAGCGAGTGCCTTTCCGCACTAAGTGAGCCGGGCAGATCGGTAACCGTCGTGAATTCGGCAGCGGGGCGCCTCCGCGTCCTCTCTGCCGGGTTCTTTCGTTTTCGCGGCGCGCGACACCTCCTTCAACTCAATTCGATGCCAGCTTCGATGACCGCTTCAATGCACTCTTCGACGGCCGTTTTCGATCGCGGGCGGTGCGAAGAGGCGCTTAGCGGCATCTGAAGCTATTTGCGACTGGTCGTGTTGAATATCGCGCTAAAAAAGGATGCCCTCCGCCTTGCGAGGCGTTCGCGGGCGACCGACACTGCCGCCTCGCCGTTCCTACGGTCGAAAACCACAAGCGCGTCGCAACGCGTGAAGCCGCCGTCAACGCTCGAGGAGCCCTTTGAATAAAACGTTAGTGGATTGCCTGCTCCAGTGGGAGCGCACCAAACCGGATGCGATTTACCTGACGCAGCCGTTGAGCGATGGCACTGCGGTCGATTACAGCTGGCGCGACGTGGCCGACCAGGCACGCCGCATGGCCGCCCATCTGCAGTCGTTGAATTTTCCGCCGCACAGCCAGATTGCGCTGCTCGGCAAGAACAGCGCGCACTGGATCATTGCCGACCTCGCGATCTGGATGGCGGGTCACGTCAGCGTGCCGCTATACCCGACGCTCAATACGAGCACGGCCGAATACATCCTCGGACACAGCGATGCTCGGTTGTTGTTCGTCGGAAAAATGGATGAGTACTGGCCGATTGTTGCGCCCGGCATTCCCAAGGATCTGCCGATCATCACGCTGCCGCTTGCGCCGGCGCTGGATGCACCGAGCTGGGACGATATCGTGGCGCGGACGCCGCCGATCGGCAAAATCGTCGAGCGGAATCCAAAGGAGCTGGCAACCGTCATCTACACCTCCGGCAGCACCGGCGATCCGAAGGGGGTGATGATCAGCTTCGAGGCGATGATCTCAACCGTGCGTCTGGCCGAGCCGATGTTCAAGGTGGAAGCCTCCGAGCGCATGCTGTCGTACCTGCCGCTGGCCCACGCGGCGGAGCGCGCGCTGGTGGAGTCGCCGTCGCTGTATCACGGCTTTCACGTCTATTTCGCGAATTCGCTGGAGACGTTCATCGCCGATCTCCGCCGTGCGCAGCCGACGGTCTTCTTCTCGGTGCCGCGGCTTTGGACCAAGTTCTACCAAGGTGTTTGCGAAAGCCTGCCGCCGTCGAAACAGCGGCGTCTGTTCCGCATTCCGATCGTTTCGCGCATGGTCAAGCGCAAGATCCTGACCCAGCTCGGCCTGCAGCACGTGCGTGTGGCCTTGACCGGTTCCGCGCCACTCGCGCCAGAGCTGATTGCTTGGTATCGCGAGCTTGGGCTGGAACTGCTGGAGGGCTACGGTATGTCGGAGAACTTCGCCTATTCGCACAGCAGCCTGCCGGGCGATGCGCGAGTGGGCTATGTCGGCGCGCCGAACCCGGGCGTCGAGCAGCGGATTGCCGCCGACGGCGAAGTGCAGGTGCGCAGTCCGTCGAACATGATGGGCTACTTCAAGAATCCTCAGAAGACCGCCGAGGACTTGCTGCCGGATGGATTTCTCAAGACCGGTGACATGGGCGAGCTCGATGCACAGGGTCGGCTCAAGATCACCGGTCGGGTCAAGGATCTGTTCAAAACCAGCAAAGGCAAATATGTCGCGCCCGTGCCGATCGAGAATCGGGTCGGCGCGCATCCGATGGTGGAAGCCGTGTGTGTGGCCGGCTGCGGCCAGCCGCAGCCGTTCGCGCTGGTGATGTTGGCGCCGGAAGCGCAGTCGCGCCTGGCCGGCAACGGCGGCCGCGAGGAAGTCACCCGCGAAATGCAGACGCTGCTCGCGCACATCAACGAAGGCCTCGAAGATCACGAACAGCTCGACTACGTCGCCGTCGTCAAGGAGCCCTGGACGATGGAGAACGGCTTCCTTACGCCGACGATGAAGATCAAGCGCAATGTCATCGAGACGCGCTACCTCCCGCAAGCGGACGCCTGGCGCGCCGCAAAGCGCAAGGTGATTCTGGCTTAGTTAGAAAATGTCCGCGCTACCCAAGCGGTAGCGCGGACCGATCCGGCGATCGAACGATCGCCGTAGGTTTCGATTTCTATTGCGGCAGGCTGCCCGCACATAGAACACGTAGAACACAAAGCACCCGCGTGGTTTCCGCGGGCCGACTTTGCAAGTGTCTAGGCATCAAAAATCAGAACTGATACTTGACGAAGGCCTGAGCGAAATCGCGATCGGACAGCGTGTTGAAGACACCGCCGCCCCAGAACCAGGTGTAGCCCAGGCTCAGCGACAAGGCGGTTTTGTAGCGCGTCTCGATCGCGAAATCGACTTCCTTGCGGCCGGCAACGAAGTTCGGTGCCGGGCTCGGTGCTGTGCCCTGTACGTCGTGCTTGAACACCAGGGATGGCGTCAGCCCGATTCTCGGCAGCACGTTCTCGTATTTGAAAATCGCGATTGCGCGATAACCCCAGGAGATCTTGTCGGGGTAACCGGTCGCATCCTGCTGATGCGGATTGAAGCGGCCGCCGTCGGGTCCATACGAACACTCGGCGCTACCGGCGCACGAGCGCTGCCCCCCATCCGCACCGGAGCCATCGGCGCCGGCGGTGGGTCCGTAGTTGACGCCCGGCCCTTGCAACACCAGCTTGTTGTACGACGGGAGTTCCGGCACGTAAGTGGCGCCGGCCTCGCCGACCAGCAGCACTTGGTCGGCACCAAACGGATTGTCGCTGGCGCCGAGGACACGGGTTCCGCCCAGGTTGAATTCGAATACCTTGAAGCGCTCGTAGCCGCGTAGGTAGCTGTTGGGCGGATTCTCACCGACAACGCCGCCACGATACGGAATGATGAAATTCGGAAACGCGCGCGCTGCGCCGGTCATGCCGCCAATCAGCAGATCGAAGGCATCGTTGAAGCCGGTCTTGCCGGGTGCGGGAATGAAGTTGCCGCCGCTGTTGTAAATCTTGGTGCCGCCGTTTTCGGTGAAGCCGATGCCGGGAACGTCGCCGGTGACGCAGCCGCTGCCATTGCGCCCGCTGTGCGGGTCCATGCAATTGGACAAGGTTGGGCCAAAAGCGGCGAATGCGAGATCGTGTTCGTCAACCTGCAGTGGCAGGTTCGGACGGAACGCAACCTCGCCCTGCAGCGAATATTCGCCGAGTGTGGTGTTGAAGCTCAGGCCATACAGGTCGATGTCTTCCGGGTATTCGAGAAAGAAGCGCGCGCTATCGAATTCGACAGCGCTGTCGGTGGCGTACTGTGCCGGTGCGCTGTTCGGGTGCGTCAAGGCATGCAGCAGGGGAATATCCGGACACAGCGGAATCAGGTCGAGCAGACTCGTCGCGTCGACGTGCTGCGAATTGCCAGCCTTGCGCAGACAGCTGGCGTCGGCCGACATCATGCTGAAGATCGGCAGCCGCGAGTGGTAATGCATGTAGTAGCCCGAGACATCGGTGCCGTTGCCGAGCCAGTCGGCGTAGTAGTCGAGCTTGATGCCGTATTGGCCGCTGCTGCGCGGCTCACGATCTGCCAGCCGCTGGATCGTGGTGCAGGTTGGCGTGATGCCGGCAAGCGGATTGTCCTTCGGACGCGCGAGGCAATCCGGATCCTCCGGTCCGCCGCCGAAGCCGGCATTGATCTGCCCGATCGCGTTGTGCGTGCCGATGTCGGCGTCCGAGAAATAGCTGCCCGGTGCGGGCGCCACCAGGGGCTGCCATTCGAGTTGGTAGAAGCCCTCGATCGTGGTGTTGTTGATCGGGCTGAAGCTCAGGTCGACCATGTTGATCGGCGTGAAATATTCCTCGACCTGACCGCCAATGCGATAGACGTTGTTGGCGTTGATCGGATTGGCCTGGTTGATGCTGTTGATCGCCAGCGTGGTGCTCTCGCCCCAGTTGACCAGCTGCCGCCCGAGCTTGAACGACAGCTGCTTGCCGTCGGTGAACGGAATCGGCAGCTTGCCGTAGAAGTAGCTGTCGAGCAGCTGCAGATCGCTGCCGACTTCGCGCAGCACTTCCGGATCGCTGCGCTTGCTGCGGACATAACCGCCGCGCCCGTAAACGACGTACTGCCCTTTGCCGTCGGGCTGGCCATAGTCGCGGCCATTCAGCAGCAGGTTCTGAATCGGGCACAGCAGCGGATTGGGATTGGCCGCACAGGCGCGCAACGCGGCCGGCGTCAACGCCGACAGCATCGGCGCCACATGGCGGCCCACCTGCAGCGCGTTCTGCGCGGTCACCATATTGGGATGCGTTTCGCTGAAGTTCTTGTTGACGAAGTCGTAGAAATACGAAGCCCGCCCGAACACGCCGAATTCGTGGAAGCTGAGCGTCAGATCGGAGGTGACTTTCAGCGGTGCCGAGAACGGCTGGTACTTTTTGTAGTTCAGATCGCCATCGTCGTGATTGACCGAGGCGGCACCTGGCGATTTGACCAACTGCCGCGACGGATAGATCTGATCGCGGAACAAACCCTGGCAATCCTGGTAGGCGCCATTCGGCCCGGCGCAAACATCCGGATTCAGATTGCTCTTGCCAATCAAGTTGACGCTCGGCGCCTGCATGCGGATGCCGACACCCATCGTGACATTGGTATTGAGCACCGCATCGAGTTGTTCGCCGCCGAACAGCGGAAGCGAATAGTTGAGCGCTTGCGCCGGTGCGCAGGCCAAGCAGCTCAGACTCAGCGCAAGCAGATAGCGATACGGTTGCCCGGATTGAAACATGTGAAGGTCTACTCCGTTAAATGTGGTTTTGTGTCTTGCCCGGTGATTGCTTCGTGCAAACTTTCGTAGCGCGCACCGTGCGACTTCGGGCTCAGATGCCCACCTGCGCTACAGCGAGCTATCGCGTTTCGGCATCCGCCGGTACCGATCACTCTGCAATGGCGGCGCGCACAGGCGTCAGTGGTGTGCACGCCAGTTGGCTTGGCGCGATGGGCCAAGGCATCAGCGCGGGACGGCATCACCCAGTCGGCGCGCACCCGACAGTGCCCGCGAGCCGCCAGATTCATCGTGTAACAAGGCGGGTTGCAGGCGCGCGCGGAAGGCGCTGGGCGTTTGCCCCATCCATTTGCGGAAGGCGCGGGTGAAGTTCGCCGCATCGGAGTAGGCGACTTGCTCGGCGATCGACTCCACCGAGAGGTGCGGATCGCGCAACAGGCAGATGCTGTCGTGTCGGCGCGCGTAGTCGAGTAGTTGCTGGAAACTCATGCCGCGCTCGCGCAGCTTGCGCTTCAGCGTACGTCCCGACATGAACAGGCGTGCTGAAAGCGTCTCGACGTCCGGATAGCTGCGACCGTTGCGCTGCAGTTCGGCGCGGACGCGCGCGAGGAAATCTTCGGTCAGGCCGAGTTGCTGAACTTCGCGTTCGCATTGCTGTTGCGCAAGTTCTGCGGTGATCGCATTGGCAGTCGCAAGACCTTGCGCCATGAGTGACGCTGGAAAGCGCAGCCGTGTAACGCCCATGCTGAAGAACGATGGCGGCAGCCGATCACGGTACCGTGCGTGATACTCGGGCTCGGGGGTATCGAACCAAAGCTCGAATTCCGGATCCTCCTGACCGGTGCCGGCGAGCATCTGCTTGGCCGCGCTGACAATGCCGAGTAGAAACAGCTCGTACATCGAGTGACGTAGATCGCCGAGCGGCGTCGTCTCCGCAACATCCAGCGCGCAGTGCCGGCCATCGTCGACCAGCGTCATGCACAGATTGGGCAGCAGCAGCGGCAGGTAACGGCACGCAAACTTCATAGCCGCACCGAAGTTCGGCTGGCTGCCGAGGCCGTAGCCAAAGACACCATGCATCGTCAGGCCTGCGCGCAGGCCGAGTTCGCAGCCGAGTGCGGGCTCACCGCTGAGCTTGATCGCGCGATACAGCAGCCGATTGGTCTGCAGCAGCGAAATTCGCGCATCGCTGCGCAGCCAGTCGGCATCGTTGATCGCAAGGTCGTCGAGTAGGCGTTCACGACTGGCGCCGCGCGCCGTCGCCAGCTCCAGCATCAATGCGGCATAGCCGATCGGCACCGCCGGTTTGTTCAGGTCCTGCGTTTTCATTACTGGCTCCCCCAGGTGTTGCGCTTGTCTCGATGCAGCGCGTCCAGTCGGTCATTCGAGCGATCGCCGCAGCGGTGAAGGTGGATCTGGGCCCAAATCCTTCATCCAAGCGACGCCACAGGACTGTTCGGCGCGAAGTTGTTATAGGGCGCTGGACTGCGGATGTATTTGCAGTGAGCCCCAGTAAAGGCCTCGGGAGACATTCCGAGCACGACCGTCCCAGATGCGTCCACGCGATTCGTCGATGCCGAACGATCGCGCGGGCTGTAGATATCCATGGTTCACCGACGAGCATCGCGGCGATGCGTCGGAGAGGCGCGGCGATGATCCGACCAGGGCGAATCCCCGCGTTTCAACCGTGCCTGAGCGCCAATGTGGTTCAATACCGCAATCCCAACAGCTTGCGCGCTCCATGTCGGTTTTCACCAAGGTCAGCCACGCCGAACTGCACACCTTTCTCGACCAGTACGCGCTGGGCGAACTGATCGGTTTCCAGGGCATCGGCGAAGGGGTGGAGAACACCAACTATTTCGTCGACACCCGAGACGGACGCTGGGTGTTGACGCTGTTCGAGCGCCTCAACTACGCGGATCTGCCGTTTTTTCTCGGGATCATGGAGCACCTCGCGGCGCGTGGCTTTCCGTGTCCGATGCCGGTGCGCGATCGTCACGGCGAATCACTGCGCACGCTCAACGGCAAGCCGGCGGCGCTGGTGCTCAGGCTCACCGGCCAGAGCGTGCTGTTCCCGACGCTCGCACAATGCGCGGCGGTGGGTGCCGCACTCGGCGAGCTGCACGTGCTGGGGCAATCGTTTGCCGGTGTCTGCGCGAACGATCGCGGTGTGGCCTGGCGTCGACAGACCGGCGAGCTGCTGCTGCCGCACACCGACGACGACACGCGGCAGCTGATCCGCGATGAACTCGAAGCGCAGGCCGCGCTCGATCTGACGCGCCTGCCGCAGGGCGTGATCCATGCCGATCTGTTCAAGGACAACGTCTTGTTCGTCGACGAACGCCTGACCGGCGTCATCGATTTCTATTACGCCTGCAACGACGCCTTGCTCTACGACCTGGCGATTACGCTGAACGACTGGTGCGCGGAGGCCGATGGCCGCATCAACACCGCTCGCGCGCAGGCGCTAATCATGGCCTATCGCGCGCGCCGCGAACCCGAGCCGCAGGAGTGCGCGGCCTGGCCGCTGGTGCTGCGTGCGGCGGCATTCCGCTTCTTCCTGTCGCGTCTGCACGATTGGACCTTCCCGCGGGAAGGCGACATGGTGCACATCAAAGACCCGGACCCTTACCGTCGCATCTTGCTGCATCACCGCGAGCACGCGCTACCTTTGCAGTAGCGCGTCGACGGTTGATTCGATCAGGCGCGCTGCCAGGTCACTTCGCTGCCGCCATTCATGCGCGCCAGCACGCGCGAGCAGACGAACAAATAGTCGGACAGGCGATTCAGATATTGCGGCGCGCAAGGATTCAGCGGCTCCTGCGCATGCAGTGCCCACAGCGCGCGCTCCGCGCGGCGCGCCACCGAGCGGCCCAGATGCGCCGCGGCGGCCGAGGCATTGCCGCCGGGCAGCACGAATTCCTTCAATGGCGGCAGGGCCTCATTGAGACGCGAAAGCTCGGCTTCGAGTCGCGCCAGCTGCGTTTCCGTGATCACCACCGCACCCGGCAAGGACAGCTCGCCGCCGAGATCGAACAGCTCGTGCTGCGTGCGTGCCAGGGGACCGCGCATGTCGTCCGGCAGCGGCTGCACCAGCAATGCGCCGATCACGCAGTTGAGTTCGTCCACTTCGCCCATTGCGGCGACGCGCGGCGCGGACTTCGGCAAGCGCGAACCATCGGCAAGCCCGGTCTCGCCCTTGTCGCCGGTGCGCGTAACGATCTTGCTGAGTCGATGGCCCATCGCTGTGCGTCCTCTATGAATGTGTCGCGGACAAAAGCTTACAGCGGCAGTGAATAACGCAGCGTCGCGTAAGCCGCAGTGCCTGCCTGGTTGTAGCCGGCTGCAGTCTGGTAGTGATGATTGAAAGTGTTTTCGATGCGCGTGTCGAGCCTCAGTTCGCGCGTGAGCCTCACGCCGGCATTCAGGTTCAGCAGCGCGTAGCCGCCGTCGGTGGTCGGTGCCCCGTCGATCGCGCCGATATCCTTGCGATCGCCACTACTGTAAACGCCGGCACCGAGATCGAAGCGGCCGAGGTGGCGTGTGGCCGAGGCACTCGCCGCAATCCGCGCGCGGCGCAACAGTTGCAACTGCTGTGGCGCGCCGTTCGGATCCGGCGGCACATTGCGCTGGCGCGGGTCCTGCCAGATCGCGTCGGCGCGCGCGCTCCATTGGCTGTCTGCGTACAGCCAGCTGCCCTGCACGCCGTCGCTGCGCGTGTGCGCGAGGTTGACCGCGCGGTAGCCGAAGTCGACATTCGGATCGTTGGCGGGACTGAAGGCAACGCTGATCAGGTCGCGCACGTCGGTGCGGAACAGTCGCAGCGCGAGCCGCTGGTTGGCGCCGAGTTCCTGCTTCAGGCCAAATTCGTAGTTGAAGGCCTTCTCCGGTTGCAGCGCCGGATTGCCGCCGAAACCGAAACGATCATTCGCGGTTGGCGCGTGGAACGCGGTGCCCACCGTTGCCAGCACGGTGGTTTTGCCGAGCGAAGTGTGCAGCACGTCGTAGCCGTATTCGGCATTCCAGTCGAAGCGCTCGCCGAAGCCACCGTCGTGCAGGTAACTGAGCGCCGCAATCGCGTGCTGCGAACCGAGGTTCAACTCGTTCTGCAGATAACCGTAGTCGTTGTCCTTGTTTTCGACGATCGCACTGCCGAACGAATTCGCATCGATGTGATCGCGGCGCGCACGCGCGCCGAACGACAGGCGATCTGCACCGAAATCGACGACGTTGTGCCAGTCGAGTTCTGGACGCGCGGTGCGGACATAGTCGTCGTTGTCGCGCTGAACCAACTTGTCCTGACTGCGGCTGAACGTCAGGCTGCTCTGCCAGTTCGAAAGCAGACGCGTGCTCGCTTCGAGCGCGAGGATCTGGTCGTGGAAATTTTCGGACGCCGGTGTGAAGCCGACGAACGCGAAGGTGGTCGGGTCGTAGGCGACGTTTTCGTATTCGCTGTTGCCCTTCGCATCCCAGGCACGCGCCTGCAATTGCACGCCGCTGACTTCGAGCTGAGCCGAACCGTTCAAAGTGCGATTGCGGAATGCGCGGCTGTCGTCCGAACCCTGATAGGTCGGGAAACCGCCGGTGTGTTGCTGCTGCGCGCCGAACGTCGCGCCCCATGGCAGCCCAGCGATGTTGCCGGCATCGCGCACGGCGGCACCGCCTTGCAGCGTATCGAAGGTTCCGCCGCCGATGTTGGCGTCGACCTGCGCCGGACCGGGCTTGCGCGTGAGGATGTTGACGACCCCGCCGACGGCGTCGGGTCCATACAGCGCGGCGCGCGGTCCTTCCACCACTTCGATCCGCTCGATCATCGCGGTATCGATGTTCGCCAACGCCGCTGCGCCGTCCGAGCCGTTGTTGACGCGGATGCCGTCGATCAGCACCAGCGTGTAGTTGCTGTTGCCGCCGCGAATGAACAGCGAAGCCGGCTGCCCCGGTCCGCCGGTGCGTGCAACTTCAAGACCGGCGTATTGCCGCAGCACGTCGGTGACGTCGCGACCCTGCACTTGTTCGATCTGCGCGCGATCGATGACGATGGTTTCCGCCAGCACGTCGGCATCAGGGACCGGTGTACGGGTCGCGGTCACGGTCACCGGGTCGAGCGTGTTCTCGGCGATCGCGATGGGAGGCGGCACCGAATTCGGGTTGATCGGCGCGGCGGGCGCAAGCTTATCCGCGCAGGCGATTGCAGGCGCAATCACCAGCGCCAGTAGGCACAGGGTTTTCATGAACAGTTCTCCGGCATCCGCGTCCCCGCGAAGCCCAGTCGTCGATGTTCCAGGTGCGGCAGTCCGCACTTGGGTCCTGTCGCGGGCCGGTCTCCGGGCTCATGGGCGGATGCGTGTTGCGCATCCCAGCGGTGCCTTCCCAGGTTCGATCGCGAACGATCGCGCCCAGTGGCTCGAATACCGCTGTTCTCCCATTTACCGTTGCGGGGGCAGCGCCGGCATTGCAGCGAAGCGAACATCCGCTCGTTTCGCTGCGCACCGACTTCCCGTTTAATCCTGTTCCATACGATCCAGGACACCTGCGACGGCGCGCAGTGTAGCGTGACGCTCGGGGCAAAGGCCAAACCGCCCACCCGCGGCGGTGCAGGTGCACGACGGCGTTATCATGGCGACCCCAGGCCGAACTGCGGCCTCTCATGAACGTCAAGAGCGCTGTGCCCAGCCCCTATATCCAAGCCGCACGTGCCGCCGCCGAGGCTGCCAATACCGTCATCCGTCGCGCCTATCGCGGCAATTTCGAGGTGCGTTACAAGGCCGATGCCAGTCCGGTCACCGAGGTCGACATCGCCGCCGAGCGCGCGATCAAGGCCAGCCTACAAGCGCAGTTTCCGGATCACGGTTTTTACGGTGAAGAACTCGGACGCGAGTCGGCCGACGCCGAATATCTCTGGTTGATCGATCCGATCGATGGCACCAAGGCCTTCGTGCGCGGGTATCCGCTGTTCTCGGTGCAGATCGCGCTGATGCATCGCGGCGAACTGATCGCTGGTGTATCGAGTGCGCCGGAGTGGAATGGCGGCAGTGGCGAACTGGTGTGGGCCGAGAAGGGCCAAGGCGCCTGGCTCGGCGAGCAGCGACTGCAAGTGTCGGCAACCGATGACTTCGCGCACGCGACGCTCTCCACCGGCAACCTCGCGCGATTGGCACGCAGCGCGGCGTGGCCGCGCCTCGGCGCATTGATTCCGCGACTGCACCGCATCCGCGGTTATGGCGATTTCCTGCACTACCACTGGCTGGCGTCTGCCAAGCTGGATGCCGTGGTCGAGTCCGACGTCAATATTCTCGACATCGCAGCGCTCAGCGTGATCGTGCATGAAGCCGGCGGTGTGTTCACCGATCTCGAAGGCCAGCCGCTGACACTCGACACCAGCAGTGTGCTCGCTTCGACGCCGGGCCTGCACGCGCAGTTGTTGCAGGAACTCGCTTACCAGCCGCCGGCCTGAGCCGGCGCACCAACCCGACCAAAGGATTCATCCCATGCAGGCTCAATACGATTACAGCGGCAAAGTCGTCTTCGTTGCCGGCGGCACCAGCGGCATCAACCTCGGCGTTGCGCAAGGCTTCGCGCAAGCGGGGGCATCGGTGGCGGTGATGTCGCGTTCGCAGGACAAAGTCGATGCCGCGGTTGCGCTGCTGAAAGCGCACGGCGGTGAGGTGTTCGGCGTGGCCGCCGACGTGCGCGACTACGCCGCCACCGAGAACGCAATGAAGGCCGCGCAGGCCGCACTCGGCAAGTTCGACGTGTTGATCTCGGGTGCTGCCGGCAACTTCCCGGCGGCAGCACTCGGCATGTCGGCGAACGCGTTCAAGACCGTGGTCGATATCGATCTGCTGGGCACTTATCACGTGCTGCGTGCTGCCTTTCCGCTGCTGAAGAAGCCCGGTGCATCGATCGTCAACATCTCAGCACCGCAGGCCTTCATCCCGATGGAAATGCAGATGCACGTCTGCGCGGCCAAGGCCGGTGTCGACATGTGCACGCGCGTCGGCGCGATGGAATGGGGCGCTGCCGGCGTGCGCGTGAACTCGGTAACGCCGGGACCGATCGAAGGCACCGAGGGCATGAAGCGCTTGGCGCCGAACGAAACGACGCGTCACTTGATCACCGAGACGGTGCCGCTCGGACACTTCGGCACACCCGACGACATCGCGCAGGCCTGCCTGTGGTTATCGAGCCCGCTGGCGCGTTACGTCACCGGGGTGGTGTTGCCGGTGGATGGCGGCTGGTCGCTCGGCGGTGTCAGCTCGTCCTTCGATGGCTTGAAGAAAGCTTTTGCCGGTGCCGGCAAACCGGCCTGATCGACCGATCGGCCGCATGCTGGTTACCAAACTTCCGCAACTTCCAATCGAGGGACCGACAATGAGTCTGCGCACCCCCATGCTGAGCCTGTTGTGCCTTGCCGCGCTGCTCGCCGGCTGCGGTAAAAAGCAAGACGCCGCGACACCGCCCGCCAGCGACACCGCCGCACAGCAAGCCGATGCAATGGCACAACAGCACCAGCACGATGCGCCAGTGGCGACGCCGGCGGCGGAGCAGCCGCCCGTTGCTGCCGTGCAGGGCAAGGACGTGGTTTACGGCAAGCTCGGCGAGCAGGAACTGAAAGGCTATTTCGTCACCCCGGCGAAGGCCGATGGCGCGCTGCCGGGCGTGATCGTGTTCCATGAATGGTGGGGACTCAACGACAACATTCGCCACATGGCCGATCAGCTTGCCGCGCAGGGTTACGCGGTGCTCGCCGCCGACATGTACGAAGGCAAGTCGGCCGACACGCCCGAGGCGGCCAAGCCCTTGATGGAAGCCGCGCTGGCAAAGCCCAAGCAACTCGATCGCAACATCGACGCCGCCTACGATTATCTGAAGGACAGTGCCAAGGCGAGCAAGATCGCAACGCTCGGCTGGTGCTTCGGCGGAAGCATGTCGTTTGAAGCCGCGCAGGAACTCAGTGGCAAGCTGGCAGCCACGGTGATCTATTACGGCTTCGTCAACGACAAGCCGCAGGGCCTGGCGAAAATGAAGGCGCCGGTGCTGGCACTGTTCGGCGGCAAGGACGGCGGCATTCCCGCGGCCACGGTGGAGGCGTTCACCAAGGGGCTGGAAGCGCAGGGCGCACGGCCAATCGTGAAGGTCTACCCCGAGGCCGGGCATGCATTCGCCAATCCATCGGGACAGGCCTATCGCAAGGACGACGCCGAAGATGCCTGGAAGCGCACGCTCGACTTCCTCGGCGAGAATCTGCAGAACGGCTGACAAGCGCCCGGCTCACGACCGCGCAGGTCAAGCGCATCGCGCCCGACATTCAGGGTTTCGATGTCGGCGCGGTCGCGCCGCTTGAGCGCCTGCCGATACGGCAGCGCCGATGCAGCAGCCGGCTTCAGGCGACGACGGCGACGTCTTCGGCCTGCAAGCCCTTTTGCCCCTGCGCGACACTGAATTCCACCTGCTGACCTTCCTGCAGCGTGCGATAGCCTTCGCCGCGAATCTGTCGGAAGTGCACAAATACATCCTCACCGCCGCCGCGTTGGATAAAGCCGTAACCCTTGGCGTTATCGAACCACTTCACGGTGCCGTTCTCACGAGTAGCCATAAACCCCGAACCTCGTTCCCAGACCCGCGTGCGGGTCCCCCTTGCGACTGCGGCTTGTGCCGCCCCCGGCGAGCCGTTTCATTCCCTGAACCGGCGTTCGCCCAGACAGTAATCTACAAGGTTTCCGCGTCCGTGCGCCAAGCCGGACCCGTTGCGGCGGGCACGCTCAAAGCGCCTGGCTCGGACGCGGGACCGCCCGTTCGACGACACCATCGACCATCCAGCACTCGGCATAGGGCGGCGCGTGCATGCGGCTGAGCAGGAATACGTATTCGCGCACGCTGCCGGCGTGATCGATCAACTCGACACCCTGCAAGGCACGGTCGCCATCGATGCGAGCGGGTGCCAGCGTGGCCGACTGGTGATCGAGCAGGCCGGCATAGCCGCGATGAATCATGTTGGAGAAGCGCGATAGCGGTCCGGTCTGCGCGCGATTGCGCGGCGTGGTGAAGGCGTACACCAAGGCGATGCCGGCATCGGCGTGCGGCACGTCGTTGTGCTGCAGCGCCCGTAGCTGCAGTTGCACCACTTGAACCGCCGAAAGATCCGGCGAGGGTGCCGAGGCAGGTGCGGCAAGGCAAATCGTCGGCAGCATCGCCGCCAGGCAAAGAATGAAGCGCAGCCGGCACGCATGAGCCATCCGACTTCCGTATGCAAACGCACTGGCGCATCTCACGATACGGCTCGGCCCCATTAGAATCGCTCCGGACTCTTCACCCTTGAACCGCTACCGATTATGCACACGCGACTCTATATCACCAGTGCCGTCCTGCTCGCGCTCGTCAGCGCCTGTGCCACCTCGCCACTCGGACGCAGCCAGCTGAGCCTGGTCTCCGACGAGGAAATGGCGCAGGTCGGCGGTCAGGCATTTCAGCAGATCGCGCAGAAAACGCCGGTGATCGGCAGCGGCACCGAAGCGCGCTATGTCACCTGTGTGGCCAATGCGGTGACGCACGAGTTGCCCGGCAACAGCAACTGGGAAGTGAAAGTATTCAAGAGCGATGAGATCAACGCCTTTGCGTTGCCAGGCGGTCACATCGGCGTCTATACCGGACTGTTGAAAGTAGCGACCACGCAGGACCAACTCGCCACCGTGATCGGCCACGAAGTCAGCCATGTGCTCGCGCGGCACTCGGCCGAGCGCTACTCGCAGCAGATGGCGACCGGGATCGGCTCGGAAGTCATCGGCCTCGTCACCGGTGTCGATCCGAGCGTGTTCAACGCCGCCGGAGGCGTTCTGCTGCTACGCTTTTCGCGAACCCAGGAATCGGAAGCCGACCTGCTCGGTCTCGATCTGATGTCGCGCGCCGGTTTCGATCCGAACGGCGCGATCACGCTGTGGCAGAACATGGCGCGCGCCGCCAAGGGCGACAAGCCGCCGGAACTGCTGTCGACCCATCCCTCCGACGAAACCCGCATCAGCGCCTTACAGGCGCGCCTGCCGCAGGACCTGCCGGTTTACGAACAGGCGCGCAAGAACGGTAAGCGACCGCAGTGTTCTTGAACGGCGTCCATTGCCCTGGTCTATCAAATCGAACAAAGCTCCCGGAGCACTGAACGCCACTTATGTCTTGGTGCTATGGGTCTTGGAGATAGCCGACAATTGGTTGCACCTCGGGAAGCAATTTGGATCAGTTTGAACGTTCGTGGAATCGGCGCAACTAGCCTCACTTTCCGCCCAATCAGCAATCACCATGTCGATCTTTTCAAGATCGCTCATCAACGCAGCACATCGCCCGTTTTCGATACCCAGGATAATCCGACCAACGTGCGAATTAGATAGATTTAGGTTGTAACAATTATTCGCAATTACCGGGTATGTCAAGAGAAGGCTTCGAAAACCGGAGTCGAAGATTGCGCGAAGCAATGCGGACTTCAAATTTTCGTGATCAGTTGCCATTTGTATCTCCTTATAAAAAAGTAAACGTAGCTGTCCAACAGATAATCTCGAGGCTTCACGGTTGTGACGCTATTTCGCTTTTCAGCCGACGTATGCGCCAGTCGCTCACTTCGAAATGTTGTTCATAGATCGAGAGCGCCTGTTTTAGTCGCCGATTGCCAGATTCGACTAGGCCTTCGCGTTTTTCGAGGAGACCATCGACCCGGGCCAACTCCGCGCGATACACGTGATCGTTGGGCAGGTCATCGAAGCTCACGGGTACCCCACCAAGAAGCAAGGCGTTGCGCGCGGCTCCGGCGTCCATCGCCTTCAGCGATAGGCTTGCCAGTTCGATGTGCAGAATTCGCGAACGAGGGTTCGCCGGCCCCACGGCCTTCGAACTTCGCTCGATCGCACTGTTCATCATTGCGATGGCTTCCTTGTTTCGCCCGAGCTCTGCTAAGGCCAGTGCCAATTCTTCACGCGCTGGTGCGCTCTGGTCGATCTCTCCTGCATTCCACGTGGCGAGCGTCTCGACGATTTGTTCGAGTTGCTGCGAAGCCGCCTGTGGATGACCCTGATACAACAGGCTACGCGCCTGATAGAAGTGGATACCGAGCAAGTTCCCGTCGTCAGCATTGCGCCATTTCCGCATGATCAAGTCTGCCTTCGCGAGCTCGCTGTCAGCCTCTGCATATCGGCCAAGCTCGATCAACAGGTTGCCGAGACTTCCACGCGTACTGGCGACAGTCACGTGCTGCTCGCCGAAAATCTCAATCTCTTGTCTTAATGCAGTTCGAAGCTGCCGCTCGGCTTCGGAGTAATTAGAAAGATCTGCCAACAAGCTTCCATAACTCGCCTGGGCAATGGCTAAGGCTTTTGAGGCCTCTAAATCCGTCGGCCGACTATCTAGAATGGATTGACGGAGCTGCTTTGCCGCGTCAGCCCAGTCACCGAGCTGATAAAGGCCACTCGACACCTGTGCTCGGAGTTTTACCACTGAAGAATTCGTTGCGCCGAGCCTGTGCTCGCCTGCTTCGAGTATCTGTTGCAGATGAGGCAGCGCAGAGGTGAGTTTGCCGACTACATAGTTCGGTAAGACTAAATCGGCTGCCAGCAGTAGCGTCTGCTCATCGACCTGTGCCGCAGACGATTCATGCAAGCTAAGCGCTGTCTCCAAAGCGGTAACTGCGCTTCGATCAAGATTCAATGCGTAGTAGGAACGACCGATGGCGGCATATAGATCTGCTGCTAGTACAGGCTGATCGTGGAATCGATGGTCGATTGCGGCGAGGCTTGAGTCGAGTAATTGCTGAACCGTCATCGTGTTTACCGGCTTGTCTCCGGAATTCAACGAGGCAAACATATCTTTGCTCAAATAATCGGAGACCGCCTGAGCGCGGGCGGTCTCTGCTTCAGCGTGAAGTTGCGCGCTCCGTGCTCTCAAAAACATTGATGTGCTTGCGATCAACCCGACAACCAGAGCGGTGACTGCGATGGTCAAACCGACGCGCCGCGCGCGCGCACGTTCCATCGCGCGCCGCTCCTGCTCCGCGCGCAGTTGCAGCTGACGTTCCAGCGCACGCTGCTTGCGCCGCTCGACCAGCGTGCGCAAGCGTCTGGCGATCTCGGCGGCATCGCCCGGCCGTGTTTCGACATTGCCCTCCGCCGCCAGCGCGATGTCTTCGCGCAGCAACTCGTCTTCGATATCGCGTTCCCAGCCCGGCGACATCTGCTTGCGGAAATCGCCAGCGACGAACTGATAGAGGATCACCCCGAGCGCGTAAATATCGGCCTTGACCGTGAATGGCTGACCCGCCAGGACTTCCGGTGGCAGGTACAGCGGTGTGCCGGAACTGCCCTCCGTCAACGCGATGGTCTTGGTGAAACCCAGGCGCGTGATTCCCATGCTTTCGATGCGTTTGACGTCGAGCACGCCACCGCTACCGAAGTCGGCGAGACGAATGTCGATGGCGTGATCGGCGATGGGCCGCACCAGAATGTTGGACGGCTTCAGGTCCTTGTGCAGCACGCCAACCGAGTGGACCGCGGCAAGCGCTTCGGCGATCTGCGCGACGATATCGATGCGCTCCTCGAGGTCGATCGCAGCAAGTCCGCCGTGCCCTTGTGCCCAGTCGAGCAGGCTGCCGCCGCTGACATATTCCACCTCTAGGAAGCAGGGCGTCTGCTCGAGGTTCCAATCGAGCAGCGTGACCACGCGTGCGCGCTCACCCAGCGTATCGTTGATCAGACGGAATAGCGTGATCTCGCGCTTCAGCGCCGACAGCGCGTGCTCATCGAGTGCGAATTTGAACACGCGCTGTTCGCGTGTCTTCGCATGTTGCGCACGCCAGGCTTCGCCATGACCGCCGCTGCCGAGGCGCTGCTCGAGCCGCCACATCGGACGCAGCGGCGGATGATCGCCCTGCCGCAGATCGAGCTGGGTGGTCGCCGCCAGCTCGCATTGCTCGACCACCACGGCGGCGACCAGTCGATAGCCATAGCCGTGAACGGTTTTGATGATCAGCTGATCGTCATCGCGCAGCGTCTCGCGCAGGCGGCTCAGCGTCTTGGTCAATACCGAATCGGACAGGATGCGTCGCGGCCACACCGCTTCGGCGAGTTCGTCCTTGGTAACGACTTCGCCGGCGTGCTGCAGCAGGAAGCGCAACACGCCGAGCGGCTTGGGTTCGATTTCGACCAGCTCGCCGGCAACGCGCAGTTCCAAGGTTCGTTCATCGAATTCGACCGACGCAAAGCGCCAGCGTCGATTGCTCGCGTCGCCCAACTGCAACTCGGTTCGGTGTTCCCCGGCGCTGATGACGCGTTCCCCTGAGAGTTCGCGTCCCTGCGAGTTGTGCGTGCCGCGGTGTCGCGGTGAGTGTAGCGCGCAAGGCTCGGTGCTATCCATTGATGACGGTTCGCGAACAGGGCGACTCGAACCGACCAGCTGTCGCGGGCCGGATCGAGCACTTAGGAAGCTGATGTCCCAGGTGATCGGCCTAGCTGCCTGAGCAAGCTTCAGCGTGGGATTTGTGCGGCGACCTGCGATGGCAGTTGCGGCTGCCGGCGCAAGCATTCGCCGGAGGCTGCGTTCTGCGTAAGCGTGCTGTACACATCGTGGTCGCGATCGGCACAGGCGACCCACAAAATTTCATCACCGCCAACTGCAGCGCTTGCTTCGATTTGCAGTGCCGCGCCTGCTTCGATCCGACTAACCCGACTCTGGCGTTCGCCGACGGCAGAGCAGCGACGTTCGGACGCCTCGTTCTCGGCGCAGTAAGAGACCGCCACCGCAAAGTTGCAGTGATTACTCAGGTTCACACTGGTGTGGTCAAGCGGGTGTGTTTTCACGTCGAGGCTGATGCATTGGTTCGCCGCCAGCGCGGCATCATTCCGATAGTGAGTGTCGGCGCTTGGTGCGCGTACCGGCTGATAGGCCACAAGGCTGCCGTCTGCCTCTTCGGCAAACGATATTGCGTCTGCATCCTGCGATGGGTTCCCGGCATTGGCTGCAGAACAGACAAGTGCTGCAACCAGGCCGGCGATTAGATTTCCCGTAATCGATGTGAGCTGTTTCATGGTTACTCCCCGAGGATGATTCGATGCCTTCGAAGTGCGGTTCTAGGACGTTGCGCATCGGTCGGTTGCACTCACCCCGTCCCGATGGCAGGCACTGTGCGGACTGGGGGATTTGAAGTCTTGACGCAATCCGGACAATTTCCGGACGAAAATCCGACCGAGCACGGGGCCCGCTCGGGCCCGGCTATTGAATGCGTTGGCGCTCTAAGCACCGCGCGCTGATCCGACGATGCGTCGGTGTCGCGCTTCAATGTTGCAAGTTGGAGTCGGCTAGTGCCTCAAGCCGGCGCGGGCAGAAGGTTTGCTGCTAAACGCTCTCGCCAACGAAATGGCAGGCGGCGTAGTGCTCGGGTCCGACGCGACGCAGGTGCGGGACGGTGCGCACACAGGCGGCTTCGGCGAGCGGACAGCGTGGATGGAATACGCAACCCATCGGCGGATGCTGCAGCGGCGGCGGCGCGCCGGCGTCCGGCATCGTCTGCGCCAGCAGTGCGCGTGTATACGGATGACGCGGCGCGTCGAGCAGCGCATCGGTGGGCGCCTGTTCCATGATCTTGCCGAGCGTCATCGTCAACAAGCGCGAGCACTGCGCGCGCAAGGCGGCGGGTTCGCGCGCGAACAGGATCAGCGCGAGGTCGAGTTGATCGGCCAGGTCGATCACCAGGTCGAGATACGCGGCGCGTTCGATTTCGTCGAGTCGCGCATCGGGCACATCGCACAGCAGCACCTTCGGCTGAACGCATAAGGCGCGTGCGAGCGCGATGCGCGCCTTCTGCGCAGGTGTCAGCTCCTTCAGCGGCTTGCTCAGCCAATCGGCCGGCACGCCGACGCGCGTGAGCAGCGCGGCGACGTGGGCATCGCGCTGCTGCACATCCAGTTTCGGATAGCGCGCACGCAGTGGCTCGGCGACGATCTCGTTGACGCGCTTGCGCGGCTTGATGCCTTCCAGCGCTACCGTCGGCAACAACTGGATCGCCGTCTGCTGTGCTGCGCGATCCTTGCCGGCGGCGAGTTCGTCGCCATCGCAGCGCACCGAGCCGGTCATCGGGATCAGACCGGCGAGCGCTTGCGCCAATGCCGTTTTGCCACAGCCGGATTCGCCGACGAAGCCAATGATCTCGCCATTCCGCAAGTCCAGATGCAGATCGTCGACTGCCAGCGTGCGACCCTGACGCACGCCGGCCAGCAGCCCGCGCGGACGGAAATGCACGCTGAGGTGACGGACAGAGAGCCGCGGTTTTGCCGGAGCAGGATCTTTCATTGGAGCAGGTGGAACGCGGCACTGCGAATGCAGTGAGTGGGCGCGTAGGAGGCGATTATAAGGCCAGCCGCAGGCAAGGCCCCGACCGCAAACAGACCGACGTCATCGATCGTCGGGCTCGGCGGCGCTGCCGCGCCGCGGTGCTGGCGCTAAGCCGTGAATCAGACTTGTTGGAGCGCCAGGCCGAGCCGACGCGCGACGAAAGCAGACGGGTCGTCGTCTGCCTTCAAGTCGCGCGCGGACGCGTGTCGATCAGGCCTGAAGATGCGCTTCCAGGAACCAGAGGCTCTTGTCGAGTCCGCGCGAGATTCCGGTGAACAGGTCGGCGGTATCCGCGTCCTTCAGTTCGGTGGCTTCGTCGATCGCCGCGCGCGTGCTGTTGGCGAGCAGCGCAAAACGTTCGATCAGGCCCGCGAGTGCTTCGCTCCCCTCGATGCCGATGCCAGGAAACTCCGGCAGGCGCGAATGCGCGACCGCCATGCGTGCGGTTCCCAGCGCCACGCCGCCCAGCGCGGTCGCACGCTCGGCGATATCGTCGGTGTAGTCCTCGGCTTCCTCGGCGAGCTTGTCGAACAACTCGTGCAAGGCAATGAAATGCATGCCCTTGACGTTCCAGTGCGCCTGCTTGATCTGGCTGAAAAGATCGAAGGTATCGGCGAGCTGCTGGTTCAGCAGCGCGATCAGCGCGGTGCGCTTCTTCTCGGGAATGTCGATGTGCGTGCGATAGCTTGCCTTCGGCGTGTCGTTGCTGTGCTGCTTGATCGAAATCGCTTTGCTCATGGCTCGTGCTCGATGGGGTTTCTCGACGATTAATTTAACGGCGACCGGTGCCGCCGTGAAGTGAATTCTTGCTTTTGTGCTGATAGGTCCGCGCTATGACGACCCGCTGACCACCAGCTTCTGCTTGCGGTAGAAGCTGAAAATATCATTGAGATTGCGCCGCGGCTTCCAACCGAACGTCTTGCGGAACAGGCTGCCGTCGAGGATCACCGGGTACTTGAAGTAGTTGATCAGGTAGGGCGGAAAAAACGCGTTCCAGTTGAGCGCATTGCTGATCATCTTCGGCAACGCCGGTGGGATCGACGGAATCGGCAGGCGACTGCAGCCGCACTGGCTCACCGCTTCCTGGAACGGCACGTAGTCTTCGGGCGCGACGTTGTAGATTCCCGGATGATTCTGCCGGAACGCCTGCAGGATCGCCTCGGCCATGTCGTCGACGTGCAGAAACTGCATCAGCGGCGAGAACCCCACCAGTACCGGTGCGAGTGGCCGTGACAGCAGGATCGACATGCTGTTGCGCACGCCCGGCCCAAGAACATTGCAGGGTCGCAGAATGGTGATGTTGAGCTGCGGATGTTTCCAAAGGTAGATGTTGGCGAGACTCTCCAACTCGACCGAGTCGATCAAGTCTTGGGTGATCTCGGTGGCCTTCAGCGGCGCGTCCTCGTCCAGCAGCGAAGGGTTGTAGGCCGAAGCGCCGTAAACGAAATAACTCGAATGAATGATCGCCTGCCCGACGCCGTATTTCAGGCACAGGTCGAGCAGCCGCTTGGTGCCGAGCACGTTAGCGTTGTAACGCTGCTGACGCGTTTTCTCGTGGGTGAAGATGCGGCCGATGTGAATGACCGCGTCGATTTTGTGCTTGTTGAACACATCCTCGAAGCCGCGCTTGTGCAACTCGACCAGATAGCTCGGGATGCCGGCGTCGGTCTCCACCTTGCTGCGGAAATCCACCGCGATCACTTCGTGCTCACCGTGCAGTTTGGCGATCACGCGCTTTGCCAGCGAACCGGCCGCACCGGTCACCAGAACGGTCTTGCGACCGCCGGCTATTACTGCGGCACTCGCGGCGACTGGATTGGCTGCGGCTTTGCTCGCCGGTCTGGCCGGTTTAGGGGCAGCAGTTTTCGTCACGTTCTTTTTTGCGGAGGCACTCATTTAGAACACGCTCTGGCGCGCAGCCAGGCCCTCCTGAATCATCGTATGAATGGCGTGTTTGACCTGCTCCACGCGCTCGCACACCGCGCCTTCGCTGGCATCGACGTTGTCGAACAACATCGGCTTGCCGAATTGCAGATGAATTCTTGCGGGCAGCGGCGCGTATAGCGGCAGCAGCGGAAAATACGGGATGCCGAGCAGCTTCGCGATCGGTTTGATGTTGGCCAGCGCGGGCATGGTCTCCTCGGCGCCGACCACCGCAACCGGCACGATCGGTGTTTTGTGATTCATCGCCAAGTACATGAAGCCGGTGCCGAAGCGCTGCAACTGGTAGCGCTCCTTGTAGAGCTTGCCGGAGCCGCGAACACCTTCCGGAAACACCATGATCGCCTCTTCGGCTTCGAGCATCTTCGAGCAATTGAGCGGATCGCCGATCACGCCGCCCATCGCATTCATCAGATTGCCGAGCCAGGGAACGGTCGGGAAGAAGCGCTCGATCATGCCGCGCACCGCGCGGGGACCGTGCGGATTGGTGGCGGCGGCGACCCCGATCATCAAGCCATCAAACGGCAGCTGACCGCTATGGTTCGGCACCAGCAGCACGCGGCCACGTGCGGGGATGTTCTCCAGGCCACTGGCCTCGACACGGAAGTATTTGTCGTACAGCAGTTTCCACACCGCCACAGCGAACTTGGTGGTGTCCTCGTTGTAGCCCCAGGCGTCGTAGCCGAAGCTGCCGGTGGGCTTTGGCACACGCTCCATCAGCGCCTCGATTTCGGGCGTGATGAGCTTTGCTGCCAGGCGTTGTTTAAGGTCGAAGCCGCCGAATGTGGCCATAGTTTTTATTTGAGCGCGTGAGAACGCACGAATCCTCCAAGCACGAGCAACTTAGTCGAATTCGGCGGCGGCGTGAAGCCGCAAGACCGAAATACTTGCGCTAGCGCGCGGTCGTGTCGCTCAGTGACCTGATCCGACTACGACTGCGCCCTAGGCCGGCACTTCGACCGCGCGCTGCGCCACGCGTTCGCGCAACTGCAGATTCCACAGTTTGGCGTAGGCGGCATTTTCGGCCAGCAGACCTTCGTGCGTGCCGCGCTCGACAATGCGGCCCTGGTCCAGCACCAGAATCTGGTCGGCGTCGGTAATGGTCGACAGGCGATGTGCGATCACCAGCGTCGTGCGCCGCTCGGTGGCCTCGCGCAGCGCGCCGAGAATCGCCGCCTCGGCGGTCGAATCCAGCGACGAAGTCGCTTCGTCCAGAATCAGGATCGGCGGATCCTTCAGCAGTGCACGCGCGATCGCGATGCGCTGTTTCTCGCCACCGGACACTTTCAGTCCGCGTTCACCGACCCGCGTCTCGTAGCCTTCCGGCAGCTGCGCGATGAAGCCGTCGAGGTGGGCGGCACGCGCGGCGCGTTCGATCTCGGCGCGGCTCGCGTCGGGTCGGCCGTAGCCGATGTTGTACGCAATCGTATCGTTGAACAGCACGGTGTCTTGCGGCACCACGCCGATCAGCCGGCGCAGGCTGTCCTGGGTGAGACCGCGCAGGTCCTCGCCATTGATGCAGACACGCCCGGCGTCCGGATCGTAGAAGCGGAACAACAGCCGCGCGATGGTCGACTTGCCGCCGCCGCTGGCGCCGACGATGGCCAGCTTGCCGCCCTCCGGAATCTCGAAGCTGATGCCGTCGAGAATGCGCCGCGCCGGCGAGTAGCCGAAGCTGACCTGCTCGAAGCTGACGCGCGCGCGCCGAGCCTGCAGCGTCTTGGCCGCCGGCGCGTCGACGATTTTCGACGGCTGCGCCAGCAGGCCGAACATCTTCTGCATGTCGGTCAGCGCACGGCGGATCTCGCGATAGACGAAGCCCAGGAAGTTCAGCGGGACGAACAGCTGCACCATGTAGGCATTGACCGCGACGAAGCCGCCGGTCGTCATATGACCCTGGATCACGTCGGTCGCGGCGAGCCACATCATCGCGGTGATGCTGCCGGCGACAATCAGTGACTGGCCGCAGTTGAGTGCCGCCAGCGAACGTCGGTTTGCCCCGGTTGCCTGTTCCCACTGCGCCATGCTGTCGTCGTAGCGTTGCGCTTCGAAGCGCTCGTTGCCGAAGTACTTGACGGTCTCGTAATTGAGCAGGCTGTCGACCGAGCGCGCATTTGCGCGTGCGTCGGATTCATTGGCCTCGCGTACGAAGCGCGTGCGCCACTCGGTAACCCAGATCGAGAAGCCGATATAGGCCACCACCGAGACGAACGCGATCACGGCGAACCGGATGTCGTACTGCGCCCACAGGATGCCGGCGACCAAGGCGATTTCGATCAAGGTCGGCACGATGTTGAAGGTCAGGAAACGCAGCAGAAAGTTGATGCCGTCGACGCCGCGCTCGATGTCGCGTGCGAGACCGCCGGTGCGGCGCGACAGATGGAAGTCGAGATCCAGCGCATGCAGATGCTCGAACACGCGTAGCGCCGAGCGACGCTGCGCGCGCTCGGCCACGCGGCCGAACACGACATCGCGCAGTTCGCCGAGCAACACGTTGGCAAACCGCGCGGCACCGTAGGCGAACAGCAAAGCCAACGGCACGGTGATCACTTCGCCGTGGCCCGGTGCGAGCCGATCGACCAGATGCTTCAGCAGCTGCGGCAGGTACACGCCGGCCCCTTTCGCGGCCAACATCAGGCCCAGCGCCAGTGCGACGCGTCCCGGAAATTCGGCTAGGTACGGGCGCAATGCGCGCAAGGTGTTGCCGATGCGAAGCGGCGGTGCCGCGTCTGCGGCAACGCTGGCACGCTGACTGGAGCGGCTGCGATGGGAGGGTGACAAGGCGGGCTACTCGAAAAGTGCTGTAAGCCTAGTTTGAACCGAAGTCGCGGGATTCAACCGGATCTTTCAAATTCGCCGTGCACGAGCGGGCATGCGGAGGCTGTCGGTATTGCTGAGACGATCAACTTGCCACCGATTGCGCCGGATTCCGCAGTCGGCGCTCGTCGTTTGGGATGACTGCGCGGTTGTTGCGTCGCCGGGGCTGGAATCGTCGTCTGGTCGAAACGCGGGCTGGCGGCAACTTGCGACGATTGCCGCCACGCACTGCGTTACGGTGTCAGCCTTTAATGGCGTCAGCCGTTTGCGGAGTGGTTAGCGGATTTCCTCGCGCAGGATTTTCCAGCGGCCGTCGGCCTGGTGCTGCCAGTACTGGTCGCGATGCGACACGGTGGAGATCTGATCGACGCTGAATTCCTGGGTGAATTGCGCCAGCATCAGATCGTCCTGCCCCGGGTAGGCCAGCAGATTGATCTCGCTCAGGCGCACCTCGTGCTGCGCATCAGCGGCAGCCGAGAGCTTGGCGTCGCTGAAGTGCGGTTTTGCAGAACCGTCGTCGCCGCGATAGTCGTCGGCGTAAAAATCGGCATAGGTGGCCAGATCGTGCTGCGCCCAGGCCGCACGCCAGCTTTCGATACGCGCTTCCATTTCCGCGCGACGTGCTTGCTGCGTGTCGGCCGCGACCCAGTCGACGTGATCGCTGAAGATCACCGGTGTCTCGCCGACGCTGATGAAGCGCTTCAGCGACAGCAAATCTTCATTCGCCAAAACCACACAACCCTCGCTCGCGCGCGGCGGTCGCGAATAGGTGTCGGATGGCACGCCATGCAGCCAGATGCCGTAACCGGTACGACCTTTCAAGCGGTCCCACAGGTTCGGATAGTTCAGCGGAAATGCGCCGGACCCGTAAAACGCAGGCAGCGCGCTGCCGGGCGTGAATGTGGTCGCGCGATAGACGCCGACCGGCGTCAGCAAGTCGCCGGAACTGTGCTTGCCGTAGCCGTTGCGCGCCAGCGTCGAGTAGAAATCGTCCACCACCTGCAGGCTGCCACCGGCATTGCTGATGACATACAGCCGCGAGCGCGAGAGATCGGCCAACAGCGCGTAGCGCGAGCTGCCTTCGAGCGCGACGATCTCGCGCGGCAGGTGGTCCGGCGGCGGGGTGAATCCCGCGGCGTCGACGCGAACCCGGTACTCATCGTCCAGTTCGCGCAGTCGTGCGTTGTCGGCGTCGCTCAGCGGCGGTACTGCGTCGGCGACACCGGAACGCATCGCCAGCAATTGCCCGTACAGCAGATGGGCAAGGCGAAAATTCGGTTCGCGTTGCAGCAGATCGGACAGTTCCTTCAAGGCCTCGCCGTCGTGGCCGGCATGGATGGCGGCAACCGCCATCTGCAATTGCCGCTCCGGCGTAAGACCCGCCAAGGCATCGGCGCGAGCCGATTCCAGCATGTCGACGGCGGCGCCATTGCTGCCAGCGGCTGCCGAGCCGGTCGGCAGCAGTGCGGCGGCAACCAGACACAGCAGTGACAAAGGCGCGGCGCCGATGCGCATCACGGCGCCGCTCAGCCTGCGGTTCAATGCACGCTTTCGCGCACGATCTTCCAGCTGCCGTCGGTGTTTTCCAGGTCGAGCACCTTGGTCACCTTGTCGGCCAGCTTGTCGGCGCGATAGTCCTGCGTGAAGCTGACCTGCGCATGCGTCGCATCAACGCCGGTGATCTCGGGATCATGAATGACGACGCTGATCTGTGAGGGCTTGGAGATGCGCTCGCGGCGCATCGTCATCCAGGTCTCGCGGGTCAGACCCTGCTCGGGTTTGAAGTTCGGCGAGTAGTAGGCCAGATAGGCCTCGGCATTCTGCGACGACCAGGCCTGCGACCAGCCACTGAGCAGCGTCTGGATGCCGGTGGTGTCGACCGGCATTTCGGCGGCCGGCGTCGCCGGCGCTTCAGCAGCGGGTGCGGGTGCTGCAGCCGCAGCCGCGGCACCAATCGCCGGCGCAGCCGATGCCGGCGGCGCCATCGCCGGTGCGGCGACTTGTGGCATTGCACTGGTCGGTGCCGCGGCGGGGGCCGGGGCGGGAGCGGCAGCCTGCTGGGCCGGTGGCGGTGGCGTGCCATTGAGCTGGCTGATCAGCGAGAGCTTGTAGCGAACGCCTTGATTGGCGCCGTCGAGCGACAACGCGCGGTTGTAGGCGGCGCCAGCCAGGGCGGCGTAGATGTCGCCGAGGTTCTCGTGCGCCGTGGCATAGCTCGGATGTGTGGCGAGCGCGGCTTCCAGCGCCGAGCGCGCTTTCTCGTAATCGCCCTGTTGGGCGTACAGCACAGCAAGATTGTTGTAGGGCTCAGGCAACTGCGGGTAGTCGCGGGTGAGATCGGCAAAGGCCTTGATGGCGTCGCTGGTCTTGTTCAGTTTTACCAGCACCAGGCCACGGGTGAAGCGGGCTTCGGCATCCTGCGGCGAACTGGCGAGATAGCGATCGAGCCGCTTGAGCGCACCGGCGAGATCGCCTTGGGCGACCAGTGATTGCGCATCTTCCACGGCGGAAGCTGCGAACGCGGCGGTCGGCAAGACGCCGACCATACTGACAGCGGCGAACAGACAGACGCCTTTGAACATCGTGCTGAGGGGAAATTTCACAAATAGATCCTAATCAACAAGCAGGCAAAAAAATGGGAAGGAACGCCAGCTTAGAGCGCGAGGGCGTCATGCAAATTACTATAACAGCAAGTTTCTACAGGGCAGCCCTCCGGCTTTTCAATGCAAGTACTGATCGTCAAGACTTCGTCTCTGGGCGACATCCTGCATGCACTGCCCGCGCTGAGCGACGCCCAGCGCCAAGTGCCGGATTTAAAGTGCGATTGGCTGTGCGAACAGGCGTTTGCGGAAATCCCGGCCTGGCATGGCGCAGTCGATCGAGTGCCGGTCTGCAATCTGCGTGCCTGGCGCCAACATCTGCCGCGCACGGTGTTTGGCGGCGACTGGGCAGCATTTCGCAAAAACCTGCGCAGTCGCGAATATGACCTTGTTATCGACGCGCAGGGACTGGTGAAGAGTGCCTGGCTGGCCACCCGTGCCCGTGGCCCGGTCGCAGGCCCCGACCGGCACAGCGCGCGCGAGCCGCTGGCGGCGTGGTTTTACCAGCGGCGCTACCCGGTCCCACCGCACGACGTGGCGCATGCCATCGAGCGTGCACGCAGTCTGTTCGCGCAGGCGCTCGGCTACGACGTGCCGACCTCCGCACCCGATGCCGGCCTGCGTCGCGAACAGTTCACAAAACCCGAACTGGTCACGCCCTACGTGTTGCTGCTGCACGGCACCACCTGGGCCGGCAAACGCTGGCCGGTATCGAACTGGAGTTTGTTGGCCGCGTGGCTGTCGCTGCGCGGATTGCGCCCGGTCCTGCCCTGGGGCAACGCCGCCGAGCGGGCCGATGCGGAGGCCATCGCGGCGGCCGGTCAGGGGCTGGTGCTGCCGAAACTCGGACTCACCGAGTTGGCGGGCTGGATCGCGCATGCGCGCGCCTGTGTGGGTGTGGATACCGGACTGGCGCATCTGGCCGCAGCGCTGGGCACGCCGCAACTGAGTCTCTATGGCGCAACGGTGCCGGAGCTGACCGGCGCAGTCGGTGCGAATCAGGTCTGGCTGCGCAGCAGCGACAGCGCGAGCATCGATCGCGATCGACCGAACACCGTCGGCCTGGATGCCGCGCAAGCCGCGCTGGTCGAGCTGTTGGCGACACCGGCCGTCGTCAATGCCTCAGAAACCTAAGCTGCAATGTCGCGTGGCGGCTGCGCCTGCGGCACCCCGCGGCGCACCAACGGCGATCGTCGATACTTCAAAAAACGACGGAAAGTTGCACGACGTGGCCGACGCTACTGCGCGTCAATACCGGTTACGGCGTAAAGCAGTTTCGATCCGCCGCAGCGTATTTTTCAGACGTAACAAGAGCGATGCTCTTTGCTCGGTCAACGGCCCGTCGAATGGATCGCCGCGCCGCAGCAGCAGCTTGGTCACCGTACTCGAGGTCATGCCCCATTTGCCGATGAAGCTGTAATAGCCCGGATTCTTGACGATACGCGCGACCGATTTCGAGCCGAAGTGATACACGCGCGCCTCGGCAATCCCCTTGAACAGGCGCACGCCGGCCTGCCACAGCTTCATCGAGAAATCCGGATCGGAGTACATGCCCGGCGAGAACTCGGTGCTGTATCCGCCGACCAGGTCCCAAAGGTCACGGTGCACCACGTTCGGCGGCCAGGTCGCGCCCTGCCAGTCGGCGAAGGGCAGGCTTGCGTAGTCGCGCAACAGGCGCGCCTCGTCGAAGTTTGCGACGTCGCGGCCGTAGTCCCGGCCGATCGAACAGGTGCTCTGTGGATGCCATTCGATCGCGGTGGCCAACAAAAAAAACCGCGCGTGGCCGATGCGCTCGATCTCGCGCCACAAGGCGGCGTCCCAATCGGGGCAGACATACATGTCGTCGTTCATGTAAACGATGTAGTCGGTCGCCACCAGTTTGCGACAGGCGTTCAGCGCGTAACACACGCCGATGTTCTCGTCGCTATGACTCCAGTCGAGATCGGCCTGCTGGCGCACCCAGTCGGCCGAGCCGTCGGCACCCTGGTTCAGGTGCACGATGATCTGGTTCCGAAAACGCGAGTTCTTGCGCAGGCTTTCCACGCAGAGTTGCAGATACGGCAGGTTGTTCCAGCTAGGAATCAGGATCGAAAAACGTGCATCGGCGTCGAGTGCGGCGCGGCGCTCGGCGCGGACGTTCAGCATCGGGCTGGTCATGAAGGGCGAGTCATGATGGGCGAGTCATGATGGGTTGGGCGGAGTCGGGTGGGTACCGGGGGCCAGGCGTCCTTGCAGTTCAGCGAGTTTGAGCCACTTGTAGAACGCGGTTTCAGCGATCGACAAGGCCAGCACGATGCCAATGGCGCCATCGAGAAAGCCGCGCCGCAGGACGTAGGCGCGCAGGAATGCCCAACTCGCGTGCGAGAGTGCTGCGGCGACCGAGCCGCGCTTGCCGCGCGCCATCAGTTCCTGGGCGGACGCCGACGAATACGCATTGGTCTTGGCCAAAACGTCCGAGATCCGACGATGCCCGTAATGCAGCATGCACTGTTGCAGATGTCCGATCGGCCTGGACCATTCGAGACGCTCGTGCACCGCCGGCGTGCTGAAACGCGCCGCACCGCGGCGGAACAATCGCGGTGTGCGGTCGGGCCACCAGCCCGAATGTGCGATTGCCTTGCCGAGGAAATGCGAACGGCGCGGCACGTCGTAGACCTCGAACCGCGGTGCTTCGATCGTGCTGCGGATTTCCTGCGCCAGTTGCGGCGTGATGCGTTCGTCGGCATCGAGCGAGAAAATCCAGTCGCCGCTGGCGGCGTCGATCGCGCGATTTTTCTGTACGCCGAAGCCGGGCCAGTCGGTCACGACCAGTTTGGCGCCGTGTTGCCGGCACAAATCGGCCGTGGCATCGGTACTGCCCGAATCGATCACCACCGTTTCGTCCGCCCAGGCTGCCGACTTCAGGCAGTCGACGATGTTGTCGGCTTCGTTGAAGGCGATGATGACCACCGAGACGCGCACGGCCTGGGGCGTCGGCGTAGTCATGCGCGGGCGTTCGTGCGAGGTCGATCGCCGGCACGGCGAACTTGCAAGCTTGAGGTCATGGCGTGCGGCAGGTCGAAGAGGCCGGCGCAGCATAATAGGTTATCCATCGCCATTCGAAGCCGTCCTAGAAATCGCATGTTCGAGTCTCCGGAACGAAACACGCCGCACCCCCAGCGCATTGCCGTGGTGTGCCTGCGTCGTCTCGGCGACGTGCTGCTGACCGCACCCTTGATCCGCTCGTTGCGGCAGGCCTATCCCGACGCGACGATCGACGCACTGGTGTTCGCCGGAACCGAGGGCGTGCTCGCCGGCAATCCCGATCTCGACGGCATCGTCAGTCTGCCGGTACGCGGCGGCTGGCGCGCCTTGCTGCCGCTGCGTCGACGGTACGATCTCGCGCTGTGCACGCAGGCGTCGGATCGACCGCATCTGATTTCGCTGTGGGTCGCGCGGCGTCGGGTGAGTGTGGTGCCGGCGCGCGGGGGTCCCGGGTATCACTGGAAGCGCTGGTTATCGCGCCGCTGGACCGAGCTGCCGCAGGGCGACACGCATACGGTCGTGCAGTACCTGCGGTTGGCGGAAGCGCTGGGAATCGCGCCGGTTTACGCCGGTTCGCCGCCGCGCACCGCGAACGACGCCGCCATCGCTGCCCGGCTCGGCGACGACTGGCGCGCACATGCGTTCGCCATCGTCCATCCACCGCCGAAATTCCGTTACAAGGCCTGGACCTCCGAAGGTTGGCGCCAGCTGGTCGCCTGGCTGTGCGAGCGCGGCCTGCGCGTGGTCGTCACCGGTGGCGGTGGTGCCGACGAAATCGAACTGGCCCGGGCGCTCGCCGCCACGCGTCCGGCCGGACAGGTGTTCAGCCTCGCCGGTAGTCTGCAGTTCGGCGACCTCACCTGGCTGATGGAAAGTGCCCGCGTGTTCGTTGGTCCCGACACTTCGGTGACGCATCTGGCCGCGATGACCGGCGTGCCGACCGTCGCGCTGTTCGGTCCATCGAGCCCGCGCATCTGGGCGCCATGGCCGGCTTACGATGCGCCCGCTGCAGCCACACCCTGGCAACAGGTCGCACCGCTGCAGCACTGCGGCAATGTCTGGCTGCTGCAGGGGCTCGGCGACTGCGTGCCCTGCCTGCTGGAAGGCTGCGAGCGGCACATCAACAGTGCCAGCGCCTGCCTCGATCTGCTGCCGGCACAGCGCGTGATCGATACCGTTGCGCGTGTGCTCGATCAGCCGCCCGGTCGCAGCAGGTCGGCGGCGGCCGCAAGCACCGCATCGGTGGAAATGCTGCGGCAGGCGTCCTCGCTGATGTCTTCGGTCAACACCAGGCGGTGATCGGGCTCCAACGGCGCCGGCGCCCAGTTGCGATAGTCGACCCGCGCGCGATACCAACTCACGCTCGGCGTGCCGACCATGCGCGCAACGTGCAGCCCGCCGGAGTCGCCGCCCAAGTGAACGCGCGCACCATCGACCAGTGCGATGTACTGGTAGATCGACAGCGTGCCCGGATACATGCGGAATGGCGTGAACGGCAGTTGCGCGACCAGGTTTTGCAGCAGCTCGCATTCGCGCTTGGGTGGCGCGCAAGACAAGACAATGCGCGGACACAGCGCATGCAGCCGCGTCAGCAAGTCGACGTATTGCGCAACCGGAAGTTCCTTGCCGGCGAACGAGTAGTACGGCGACACGTGCAGGTAGGTCTTGCGATCGTCCGGTGTGAGTCCGCACTCACCGAACCATTGCGGTTGCAGCGCCACGTGGAATTCGGGTGCCTCGCCTTGCAGCCCGCACTGCTTGAGCATGCGCCAGCGCTGCAGGTACATCAGCTCCTGATGGAACGGATAATTGACCGTGTGGGTGTACAGCAGCGGCTGCCACCACCAGGGCTTTTTCTCGTCGGTGTGACGGCCCAATCGCCAGCGTGCGCCGATCATGTTGGCGATCAGCACCATGCGATTGTGGCTGGTGATGACGATGACGGCGTCGAAATGTTCACGCCGCAACTGGCCGATCAACGACAGATTTTTCAGGAACGGCCGACGTACCGGCGGCCAGCACCGGTCCACCCAGGGCACCAGCGCGGCGTAAAAGCCGGGATCGCCGGCCATGACATGCAGCTCGGCCTGCGGATAGTTCTGCCGGATCAGGTGCAGGGCCGGCAGCAGATGCACGGTGTCGCCGAGCGCCGGAATATCGATCACCAGCACTTTCTTGGCGTCGCGGCTCGATGCGAAGAAATCCGCAGAGTCAGACATCATCAGTTTCTCGGCGAGCGTAGACGTCCGGCATGCCCGGCGGCTGGTATTTGAATTTGCGATGGATCCAGAAGTACTGCTCGGGGCAGTCGCGGATCGCGTCTTCCAACAGCGCGTTGACGCGGCGTGCATCCGCGATGTCGTCGCCGCTGGGAAAGTTGTCGAGTGCCGGATGAAACCGCACGCGGTAGCGGCCGTTGATGCGCGCCGGGAAGAACGGCACCACGCGCGCACGGCCCATCGCGGCGAGGCGCGAGGTGGCGGTGACGGTCAATGCCGGTACGCCGAAGAAGGGGATGAACGCCGAGTTCGGCGTGTCGAGCGTCTGGTCGGGGCCGTACCAGATGGCGCCGCCCTTGCGCAGTGCGCGCAGCAGTCCGCGCAGATCATCCTTCGGCAGGCTCTCGCGGCGTGAACGGCGCTCGCGCCAGCGGCGAATCCAATAGTCGAGCAGGCGGTTCTGCATCGGGCGGTACATCGCGTGGAAGGGGCGCTTGGCGATGCACATCGCGCGTGCGCCGAGTTCCAGCGTGGTGAAATGGCCGGTCAGCAGCAGCACGCCGTGACCATCCGCATGCGCGGCGTCGAGATGTTCGAGGCCCTCGACATCGAGATAGGGTTTCACCATCAGATCTGGCGCCATGCCGGCGGCCAGGGTTTCGAAGATGCCCATGCCGAGCGCTTCGAAGTGCGCCCAGACCATGCGTTCGCGTTCGACCGACGTCAGTTCCGGGAAACAGAGTTCGAGGTTCACCCGCACGATGTGGCGGCGACTCTTGGCAAGTCGGCCGAACAGCCAGCCGATGCGGCGTCCGAATGCGCGCAACCAAGGCACCGGCAGCCAGCAGATCGCGCACAGCAGCCAGAACAGCAGCCAGGCGATCCACCAGTCCGGTCGGTACAGGAGGTAGGGGATCAGTCGCGGTTTATGCGACGAATAATCTTCACGGTGGGCCATCCGCCTAGTTTAGGGCCTGCGGCCCCGCCGCCGCGGTTCGACAGCGGCCGGGAAATGCCCGAAAGTTGGCGCGATCCGATGCCCTTCGATTGCGCTTGGCCCCGCTGCTCAGTGCAGTCGCTGCGCGCAAGCGAGGAATCGCGGGCGAAATCGACGGGGCGCAGACATTGCATGCCTTGTGGTCTGCCGCCGCGACGAGACGCCGGATTTTTGTCGCAACGTGAACCGATCGGAACATCGCATGAGACTTCTGTACAGCGCACTGCTCTACCTGGCCACGCCGCTGGTGTATCTGCGGCTGCTGTGGAAGAGCCGACAGTTGCCGGAATATCGCGGTCGCATCGGCGAGCGTTTCGGCTTTGTCGCGCCACAGCCGCAAGGCGTGGCGGTGTGGGTGCACGCGGTGTCGGTGGGCGAGGCGCTCGCCGCGCTGCCGTTGATCGAAGCGCTCCTGAAGCAACACGGCAACGGCCAGGTGTGGGTGACGACCACCACGCCGACCGGTTCGGCGCGGATTCACGCAGCACTCGGGTCACGCGTGCATCACAGCTATGCCCCCTACGATCTGCCCGACGTCATCGCGCGCTTCCTCAAGCGCGTGCAGCCACGCCAGGTGATCGTGATGGAAACCGAACTGTGGCCCAATCAGTTCGGCTGTCTTGCGCGACGCGGCATTCCCTTGACCATCGCCAACGCGCGGCTGTCGCCCTCGTCGTTCCGCGGCTATTCGCGCGTGCCGCGCTTCGCGCGGCGCACCTTGGCGAACTGCACGGCGATCGCCGCCCAGAGTGCGGCCGATGCCGAGCGTTTCCTCGCGCTCGGTGCCGAACCGGCGCGCGTCAGCGTCATGGGCAACCTCAAATTCGATCTCGAACTTCCGCACGCGCAAATCGCGGAAGGCCGGGCGCTGCGCGCGCAATTCAGCAGCGAGCGTCCGGTGTGGATCGCGGCGAGCACGCATGAGGACGAAGAAGAAGCCGCCATCGATGCGCACCACGCGCTGCTGGAGGTGTTTCCGGATGCCTTGTTGATTCTGGTGCCGCGCCATCCGCAGCGTTTCGATGCGGTCTGGCGGCTGGTCGGCGACAGCGGACTCGTCGGCGAGCGCCGCAGTCGTGCATTGGCATTGGCGAAATCCGGACACCCGCAATCGCTCTCGTCGACTCAGATTTTTCTCGGCGACAGCATGGGCGAGTTGTTTGTCTACCTGGCCGCCTCGGACCTGGCGTTTGTCGGCGGCAGCTTCGTCGATGTCGGCGGTCACAACGTGCTCGAACCGGCGGCGCTCGGCTTGCCGGTGTTGTTCGGTCCACAGATGTACAACTTCGCGCTGGCCCGCGAAACCCTGCTCGCCTGCGGTGCCGCGCTGGAAGTCGCCGATGCGCCCGCGCTGACTTCCGAGCTTGCCGTGCTGCTCGGCGAAGCCGGTCGGCGCGCGGCAATGGGTGCGGCGGGTGCGGCGGCGGTGGCCGGCAGCCGCGGCGCCTTGCAGCGCCTGCTCGTCATACTCGATGCGCAGCAGCGGTGAACATGAGATGCCGTGACGGCGTTGAAGGGCGCGGTCCTTAGGCGCAGCAGCGACGCTGGATCGGCGCCAGTCATCGCGCGTGAGATTGCTTGCGAACGATCCGTTGCCGAACCGCTGCGCCGAACGCGTGGTGCCGCGTACCGGTCGAAACCTCAAATCCATCCAGTTGCGGAGACGTTCGATGCACACGGGAACTTGTCTATGCGGCGGCGTGCGATACGCGCTCGATGTGCAGTCACTGCGCATCGAACTATGCCATTGCCGCAGCTGCCGCAAATCGAACGGCAGCGCCTACGGCGCCAATGCCTCCGTTGCGGCGGCTGCCTTTCGCGTGATCGAAGGTGCGGCCTTGCTGCGCGAATTTGAGTCGAGCCCGGGCAAGCAGCGCGTGTTCTGCAGCCGCTGCGGTTCGCCGGTGTTCAGCCGCAATCAGACCCGACCCGACCAGGTTCGCATCCGCATCGGGCTGCTCGACACGCCGCTGGCGCAAAGCCCTGCGTTCCATTTCATGGTGGCGCACAAGGCGGAGTGGGAAACCATTTGCGACGACCTGCCGCAATACGAAGGTTTCGAGCCGGCGCGTGCGTGAAGGTGTGCCGGGTCTCGCGGCTTGAACCTGCGAAGCGAGTACGCCCGTTGCGACCGGGGCGTTGAGCTGCAAATGAAGTAAGCGAGTCGTAGGCGCCGAGTGATCTCGTCACCATTGATCCAGCAGTTGACCCAGCCGCGGACGCGTCAGCAGTCAGTGCTGTGTGATCAGCGCTGAGGCTTCGAACGCAGCGACGCCGCCCTCAGGTGTTGACCGGGAGTTCCAGCTGACCTTCGCCGATGAACACCGATGCGCCGCCGACGCGGATCGCAGTGATCGCAGCGGCTGCGTCGCGGTCGGCTTCGATCTCGATCAGGCTCGGCCGACCCATGTCGACGCCCTGCTCGATGCGCCACTGCAGCGTTCCCGCGGCAGACTTCGGCGCATGTCGCGCAAGGAAGCCGGCCAGTGTGGCGGCCGCCGAACCGGTGGCGGGATCTTCCGCCACGCCAACGCCGGGCGCGAACATGCGCGCGCTCAGATCGGCGCGCGGATCGTCGGCCTGCCGCGTAAACAGATACAGCTCCGGCAACGCGGCGCCGTTGAGCAAGTCCGGCGCACGGGCGAGGTCCACACGCGCACGGCGCAAGGCGTCGCGATCACGCAGTGCCACGATCAGATAAGGCACGCCGCAGGAGACGAACTGTGGCGGATAGGCGTCGCTCAGCAAGTCCTCCGGCTGCAAGGACAGCAGTGCGGCGAGCACTTCGCGCGAAGGGGCGCGAGCATCGAAGCTCGGCAGGCGCGCGGTAGTGAGTTGCGCGAACAGCGGCGCGTTAACGCTCTGGGTCAGGCGCACCGGCACCGGACCAACGCCTTCCTCGAAGACAATGTGCGTGTGCGTGCCGTCGAGTGGGATCACACCCGCGTGCGCCAGCAGGAACGCGCTGCCCACGGTCGGGTGTCCTGCGAACGGCAGTTCCAGCATCGGCGTAAAAATGCGCAGGCGACAGGTGTGCGCCGGATCATCCGGCGGCAGCACGAACACGGTTTCCGACAGGTTCAGTTCGCGCGCAACGGCTTGCATCGTCGGCGTGTCGAGCCCGCGTCCATCCGGAAACATGGCCAGTGGATTGCCGCCAAAACGGCGATCGGTGAACACATCGGCCAGCAGATAGCGATAGCGCATGGTTTGCAAATCCTCGCGTCGCAGCAGCGATTCAAGTGTCGGATCGGCGATCGCGCTTACGCACGGAATCGCTAAATCGAGCGGACTTCTAAGCGGCGTCGCCGACCACGGGTGCGCCTGCACTCGCCGTAGCCGCCAAGGTTTCGCGCCGCTGCCGGCGCGCGCGCAACAATCCATCCGCGGCGTACACCAGCAAGGCCGCCCAGATCAGCGCGAAACCGATCGCGCGCGCAAGCGTGAACGGCTCGCGGAACAAGAAGATGCCGAGCAGCAGTTGCAAGGTCGGGCCGATGTACTGGATCAGGCCGATGGTCGAATACGGAATCAATCGCGCGCCGTACGCGAACAGCGCCAGCGGCACCGCAGTGACGAGTCCGCCGAGGAACAGCAGCAGATCGAGCGTGCGCGACACGTGCCCGAACACGCCGGTGCCCTGCGCTTCGAGCCACAGCAGATAGGCCAGGCCGAGTGGTGCGATCAGCAAGGTCTCGGCGCCGAGACCGGTGATGGCGTCCACCGCCACCATCTTGCGCAGCAGTCCATAGGCGCTGAACGTCAGCGCCAATGCCAGCGCGATCCACGGCGGCGCGCCGCTTTGGACGCTCAAATAGATCACGCCGCTTGCGGCGAGCGCCACCGCCGTCCATTGAATGCGGTTGAGACGCTCGTGCAGCACCAGCACGCCGAGCAGCACGTTGACCAGCGGATTGATGAAGTAACCCAGACTGGTTTCGACCACGTGGCCGTTGTTCACGCCCCACACATAGAGTAGCCAGTTGGTGCTGACCAGCAGCGCGGTGGCCATCAGGCGCCAGCGCGTCGCAGGCAGCGCCAGTGCCGTACGCAAGCGCCCGGCCTGGCCGCGCGCGAGCAGCCACAGGTTCACGAACACGCAACACCACAGCAGCCGCTGCGACATGATCTGCAGCGCAGGCACCTGGTGCAGCGGGTGAAGGTAGAGCGGCAGCAGCCCCCAGATCAGAAAAGCGCCGACGGCAGCCCAGAATCCGCGATTCATCGCAAATAGGAATGGCAGCAAAGGGGCGCAATGATAACGCGGACGGCTTAAGGCCCTAACGGCGCGGCGCTGGCAGGCTCGATTGTCGCTCGCGGCCGTCGCGGGTTATTCTTGCCGCGCGCTAACGCAAATGCGCCCGTAGCTCAGCTGGATAGAGTACTGCCCTCCGAAGGCAGGGGTCACTGGTTCGAATCCAGTCGGGCGCACCAATTCAATCGCTTGAATCCTTCGTGCTTTTTTGCAACGAAGTCTCCATTTCAAGACGATGCAATTCGCGCATTACAGCATTGGTCGCCGCAGCCAAAGCAGCGATGAACGCTAAAGAGGAGTTTTCGCGCGATTCCATCAATGCGACCCGCGCGCTTCCGAACCCATTCGACGATCCCGCAAAACATGAACTACGACGTAGTCGACGCCAGCCTGTCTCCGACCGGACGGCTGGATATTCTTTCCAAATCCGAAGTCAACCAACTGCTCGATACCGGCCACGGCGGTCTGTATCCGCTGCTGCGACGCTGCTCGCTGGCGGTGCTCAACAGCGGCGGCTTCATCGATGATGGGCAGGAGTTGTTGCGGCGTTACCCCGATTTCCAGATCAGCCTGCTGCAGAACGAACGCGGCATTCGCCTCGAACTCAAGCGTGCGCCGGCGATTGCCTTCGTCGACGGCAAGATCATCACCGGTATCAATCAGCACTTGTCCGCCGTGCTGCGCGATCTGATCTATGTCAGCAACGAGATCAGCGGCAACCCGCGCTTCAATCTGGCGTCGGGCGAAGGCATCACCGATTCGGTGTTCCACATCCTGCGCAACGCCAACATTCTGCAACCGATTGCCAGCCCGAACCTCGTGGTGTGCTGGGGTGGACATTCAATTCCCCGGCACGAATACGACTACACCAAGGAAGTCGGCTATCAACTCGGCCTGCGCGGACTCGACATCTGCACCGGCTGCGGACCCGGCGCGATGAAAGGACCCATGAAGGGTGCCGCAATCGGCCACGCCAAGCAGCGTATCGGCGGCGGCCGCTATCTCGGCATTTCCGAACCCGGCATCATCGCGGCCGAATCACCCAATCCGATCGTCAACGATCTGGTGATCATGCCGGACATCGAAAAACGCCTCGAAGCTTTCGTCCGCGCCGGCCATGCGATCGTGGTGTTCCCGGGCGGCCCCGGTACTGCTGAAGAAATCCTGTACCTGCTCGGCATTCTGCTGCATCCGGACAACGCCGAGATTCCATTCCCGCTGATCTTCACCGGCCCCGACGCAGCCTATTTCGCACAGATCGATCAGTTCATCGGCGCCACCCTCGGGCCGGTTGCGCAAGCGCGCTACGAAATCATCATCAACGATCCCGCACGCGTTGCGCGACGCGCACTGGAAGGCATCCATCGCGTGCGCGAATTCCGCGAAGCGCGCGACGATGCGTACTACTTCAACTGGCTGCTGAAAATCGCCGCCGAATTCCAGCAACCGTTCGAACCCACGCATACCAACATGCGCAACCTCGAACTGCATCGCGACCAACCGCCGCACCACCTCGCTGCCAACCTGCGCCGCGCGTTCTCCGGCATCGTCGCCGGCAACGTCAAGGAATCCGGCATCCGCGCGGTCGCCGAACACGGCTTGTTCGAAATCCGTGGCGAAGCCGCAGTCATGGCACCAATGGATGAATTGTTGAAGTCGTTCGTTGCACAGCAGCGCATGAAGCTCGCCGGCAAGGACTATCAACCGAGTTATCGGGTGGTTCGGTGAGCGGCCGTTTTGGCATGCGGCCACATCAATGCTCTCAAGCCGGCTGCAAATGGCCCGCGCATTCCGCTCCAAACGGATTCATCTGCCGGGACGCAGGTCGGACAACGTGCGTCCCGGCTGGTGCCGCTATCAATTGGAAATGGACTTTCGTGCGGCGAGCAGAATTGCCGAACTGACCGAGCGCGGCACCGCGTTTAAAACGACCTCTCCATAGGCCGCAGGGGGCGTTCCTTCGCAATGCTGAGTGAATACAATGTCCAGCGTCTTGGGTTTGCCTTGTGCATCAAAACTCGACTTGTAAACAGTAAAGTTGCCAGTGAGCGTATTGCAGCCGCGACCGTCGCCCGAAAGGCTCAGCCCCGGGGCCGAGCCCTGAAATGGGAAACGGAGCGCATTCTCGTAGGTGCCTGGCGTCAACGAGCTCCCCGATGGCGGGGCGAAGTCGAGACTCCAAAATGAATTGCCCGATATCGAAACGCTCACACCGGCGTCGAAATTGTTCGAAAACGTGATCGAACTGTTTTGCTTATCGAAGTAATAGGCGTTCCCCCCAGTGATGTAATCACCAGCATCACCATGGAACATCGCCTCGGTCCGTGGTGCGCGGCTGCTGTTGACGAGAACGATCACATCGTCCGCTCCAAGATGACCATGCCCATCACTAACCAGCAGCATGAAGCGCAGCGTTGCCCCAGCAAGGCGGACTGATGGCGCGTTGAAACTCGGCGTTGCGGTTGTGCCGCCCGTTAACGCGATGCGCGGTCCGCTGACCTGAAGCCAGGAATACCGAAGTCCCCCAGAGTCACGGGAAAACGATTGTGTGCCGTCCAAGGTCGCCGTCTGGCCCTCGGTAACGTCGAAGTCCACTCCGGCTACCGCAGCGGCCTCCGGCACCGTAAGAGGGTATTGGCTGTTGAAACGGATTGCGCCGTATAGCGGCGGCCCGGTGACTTCGCAATTCTGCACGAAGTCTATGGCGAGTCTTGTAACTGCGCCTGCCGAATTGAGTTCGTATTCTTTGACGCTGAACCATCCTTTAAGCGTGTTGCAGCCTCTTCCATCGCCATCCACCGACAGACCCGCACCAAGAGGAGAATTAAACGGATAACGCTCCGCTGCCGCGTAGCGGCCCACGCGCAATGTGGTGTTGGTCGGGGAAGCGAAATCAAGATTCAATCCTGTGCTGTTATCGCTCACGGTCACGTGTGCGACTGAAGCAGTGCCACTAACCTTGATGTTTGAAGCCGGCGACCGAAAAGTTTGAGTGATGCCGCCCCCGATGTAGTCACCCGGAGTACTGATCAATTCAAGTCCGGTCGTCGCGGAGAATGCAGCCCCGGCGTAAGCAATCAACATCAGCCCTAGTAACGAATTCAAAGCTCTTGACATCATCATTCCCCTTCGACCTTTTTAGCCGCCCCGTATCAACGAATACTAGTTCGACCGAAGAGTACGCGTAGATCCGAAGCAGTCGACAGCGGAGTTTTTCACTCAGATTGAAAATCGGGGGGGGGAGCTCACGTTCACTCAACGGTGAACGTGAAAATGCCCGCAGGCTTCTGCGACAAGCTCATCACGCTGAAGCTGGGAACGCCGACCAATGCCGATGTCGGCGCGAATACGGCCAATGTGCTGTCGGCCCACAAGTACCTGATCGGCACAGGCGCCTGCACCGTGGTTGTGAAGTAACCGTTCGGGTGAAGGCACTATCGTCGCAGCTCAGGGCGGCAATAGTGTGCAATCCAACGCACCGCCCCGAGCTTGCGAAGTAATCATTTTCTGCGCAAGTTCGGGAACGGGAACGGGAACGGGAACGGGAACGGGAACGGGAACGGGAACGGCCCGTGCAACGCGGCTCCAGCTGATAGCTGCAGTGACTTCTCGCAAAGCGCTACTGAATCAGCAGTGGCGTGCTCCGCAGACCCTGATCCGAGCCGTCACCCGACTCAGAGTCCCCGCACTACTCGTCGTCGCGCATTTCCAAGCTGCGATTTACCCGCAGCGCCAGCAGCGTTCCGATCGCACCCGACAGCAGATACAGGCCGACGTAGCCGACGCCGAAGTGCGAGGCGATGCTGAGTGCAACCAGCGGCGCGAAGGCTGCGCCGGCGAGCCAGCCGAGGTCTGAAGTCAGCACGGCGCCGCTGTAGCGGTAGCGGCTGGCGAAGCTGGAGTTGACGGCGCCGGCGGCCTGCGCGTGGCTGAAGCCGAGCAGTGCGAAGCCGACCAGGATGAACGTGTAGGCGCCGGTGGTCGTGCCCTTGGCGAACAGCGGCAGCATGCCGACCAGGCTGAAGATCGCGATCAACACGGCGCCGATGCCGAGCGTGGTGCGGCGGCCGAGGTGATCGGCGATCTTGCCGGAGGCGAGCATGGTCACAACCGCGATCGCTGCTCCGGCAATCTGCACCAGCAGATATTCGGTGACGGATTCCTTGCTGAACAAGGTGACCCAGGACAGCGGGAACACGGTGACCAGATGGAACAGCGCATAGCTCGCAAGCGGTGCGAGTGCGCCCAGCACGATGTTGGCGCCCTGCAGGCGGAACAGTTCGCCGAGCGGCGAGGGCACCAGTTCGCGGCGTTTCAATAGCTCGCTGAATTCCGGCGTCATCACCAGGCGCAGGCGCGCGAACAGCGCGACCACGTTGATCGCGAACGCGACATAGAACGGATAGCGCCAGCCCCAAGAAGAGAAATCCGCCGTGGACAGGCTCGAATACAAATAGGCGAACAGTGCGGCGGCGAGCATGAAGCCGAGCGGCGCGCCGAGCTGCGGGATCATCGCGTACCAGCCGCGCTTCTTTTCCGGTGCGTTCAGCGCCAGCAGCGACGGCAGACCGTCCCAGCTACCGCCGAGCGCGATGCCCTGCGCGAAGCGGAACAGCGCCAGCAGAATGATCGAGATCTCGCCGACCTCGGCATACGTCGGCAAGAACGCAATGCCGGCGGTTGCAGTGCCGAGCATGAACAAGGCCACGGTGAGCTTGGTGCCGCGTCCGTACCAGGTGTGAATCAAGCGGAACAGCAGCGAGCCGATTGGCCGCGCGACGAAGGCCAGCGCGAACAAGGTGAACGAATACATCGTGCCGGTCTTGGCATCCACGAACGGGAAGAACACCGAGGGGAACACCAGCACCGAGGCAATGCCGAACACGAAGAAGTCGAAGAATTCCGACAGGCGGCCGATCACCACGCCGATCGCGATCTCGCCTGGTGCAACGCGCGCGATGCCGTGGCTTTGCGCGGACGCCCGGTTTTCGGGGCTCGGATGATGCACGTCTGAATTTGAACTTACGGTGGACATCCTGCTCTCAAGCCTGTAAGGAGGGCACTGTATCTTGCGGGGGCGAACAGTCGCACGCTGCGCCGCGAAGGACGATAGGACAAAACGTCCAATCGCAGGCGCCGGTGCGAAACGCATAGAGTCGCGCCTCGCAAGTCCTAACCACCCGAGCACGATACACCGACGATGTCCGCCCGAGCACTGCGCAACGCCCTGCTACCCATGCTGGCCGTGCTGATCGCCGGCTGCAAGGCCGTGGTCATGCACCCGGCCGGCGACATCGCCGTGCAGCAGCGCAACCTGATCGTCGCCTCCACGTTCCTGATGTTGCTGGTGATCGTGCCGGTGATCGTGCTCACTTTTGTGTTCGCCTGGCGCTATCGCGCGTCCAACCAAGAAGCGCCGTACGAACCCGACTGGCATCACTCCACACAGCTGGAACTGGTGATCTGGTCGGCGCCGCTGTTGATCATCATCGCACTCGGTGCGCTCACCTGGATCGGCACGCATACGCTGGATCCGTATCGGCCGGTCGATCGGCTCGATGTCGCGCGCAAACTGCCGGCGGACGTCAAGACGCTGAATGTGCAAGTCGTCGCGCTCGACTGGAAATGGCTGTTCATCTACCCCGACTACGGCATCGCCACCGTCAACGAGCTGGCCGCACCGGTCGATGTGCCCATCAGCTTCCAGATCACCGCGTCGAACGTGATGAACTCGTTCTTCGTGCCGGCCCTGGCCGGGCAGATCTACGCGATGCCGGGCATGGAAACGCAGCTGCACGCCGTGATCAACCAGGCCGGCGATTACGAAGGCTTCTCCGCCAACTACAGCGGCGCCGGCTTCTCGCACATGCGCTTCAAGTTCCGTGGACTCAGCCCATCCGACTTCGACGCCTGGGTGGCGCAGGTCAAGGCCGGCGGCGGCGCGCTCGAGCGCGCGGATTACTTGAAGCTCGCGCAGCCGAGCGAGAACCTGCCGGTGCAGCACTACGCGCACAGCGCATCCGATCTGTACGACGCGATCCTGAATCTCTGCGTCGAGCCGAACAAGATGTGCATGCGCGACATGATGAGCATCGACGCGCGCGGCGGGCTCGGCCTGGCCTCGGTCGATAACGTCTCGCGGCTGGCCTACGACCGCGATGCCGGCGCGCGCGCCGCGCCGCGCAGCAACTACGTGCTGGCGCTGTGTGCGGCCGATCGCGCGGTGTCGTCGTCGCCTGCAGCGGTTCGCGCCGCTTCCGACTCACCAACGGTGGCATCGGCCTGGGCGCCCGCCGAATCAACCGCTGCAGCGGCCGCCGCAGCGCCCGCACCGAATGCGGGTGCTACGCGCTTCGCCCCCTGAGTCCCGCCGTATTTTCGTCGTCCACGCCGCGCAGGCCGATCGATTTTTCGAGAATCACCGATGCAAGACCGAACCCACTTCATGCAACTCCTCCTCGGCCGCCTGAGCTGGGATGCAATTCCCCTGCACGTGCCGATTCTGGTCGGCACGTTCATCGGTACCGCCACGCTCGGTCTCGCGCTGCTCGGCTTCATCACTTACAAGCGCGCATGGGGCTATCTGTGGAGCCAATGGTTCTGCAGCATCGACCACAAGAAGATCGGCGTGATGTACATCGTGCTCGGCCTGATCATGCTGCTGCGCGGCTTTGCCGACGCCATCATGATGCGCGCACAGCAGGCGCTGTCGTTCGGCAGTTCGGTCGGCTATCTGCCGCCCGAGCATTACGACCAGGTGTTCACCGCGCACGGCGTGATCATGATTTTCTTCGTCGCGATGCCGCTGGTTACGGGTCTGATGAATTACGTCGTGCCGCTGCAGATCGGTGCGCGCGACGTTGCCTTTCCGTTTCTCAACAACTTCAGTTTCTGGATGACCACCGCCGGCGCCGTGCTGGTGATGATGTCGCTGTTCATCGGTGAATTCGCACGCACCGGCTGGCTCGCGTATCCGCCCCTGTCGGGCATCGCGTACAGCCCGGACGTCGGCGTGGATTACTACATTTGGTCGCTACAGATCGCCGGTATCGGCACCTTGCTGTCGGGTGTGAACATCCTCGCCACCATCATCAAGATGCGCGCGCCCGGCATGAGCCTGATGCGCATGCCGATCTTCACCTGGACCGCGCTGTGCACCAACGTGCTGATCGTCGCCGCGTTCCCGGTGTTGACCGCGGTGCTGGTGCTGCTGTCGCTGGATCGCTACGTCGGCACGGATTTCTTCACGAATGATTTCGGCGGCAACGCCATGATGTACGTGAACCTGATCTGGATCTGGGGTCATCCCGAGGTCTACATCCTGATCCTGCCGGTGTTCGGCGTGTTCTCCGAAGTGGTGGCGACGTTCAGCGGCAAGCGCCTGTTCGGCTATGCCTCGATGGTCTACGCCACGGTCGTCATCACGATCCTGTCGTATCTGGTGTGGCTGCATCATTTCTTCACGATGGGCTCGGGTGCCAGCGTCAACTCGTTCTTCGGCATCACCACGATGATCATCTCGATCCCGACCGGCGCGAAGATGTTCAACTGGTTGTTCACGATGTATCGCGGCCGCATCCGCTTCGACCTGCCGATGTTGTGGACCATGGGCTTCATGATCACCTTCGTCATCGGCGGCATGACCGGCGTGTTGCTGGCAGTGCCGCCGGCGGATTTCGAATTGCACAACAGCCTGTTCCTAGTGGCGCATTTCCATAACGTCATCATCGGCGGCGTCGTGTTCGGCGCATTCGCAGGCATCACGTTCTGGTTCCCGAAAGCCACCGGCTTCCAGCTCGATCCGTTCTGGGGCAAGGTCTCGTTCTGGTTCTGGCTCAGCGGTTTCTGGTTCGCGTTCACGCCGCTGTACGTGCTCGGACTCATGGGCGTTACGCGTCGCCTGAGCCACTTCGACGATCCAAGCCTGCAGATCTGGTTCCAGATTGCCGCGTTCGGCGCGGTGCTGATTCTGTTCGGCATCCTCGCCTTCCTGGTGCAGCTGTTCGTCAGTATCAAGAACCGGGTTGCGCTGGCCGATGTCAGCGGCGATTGCTGGCACGGCCGCACGCTGGAGTGGTCGACGTCGTCGCCGCCGCCGGAATACAACTTCGCCTTCACGCCGCTGGTGCACGACCAGGACGCCTGGTGGGACATGAAGTCGCGCGGCTACGTGCGTCCGCTGTCGGGCTTCATTCCGATCCACATGCCGAAGAGCACGCCTGCCGGCATCGTGCTGGCCGGTATCAGCCTGGTCTGCGGCTTCGCGCTGATCTGGCATATCTGGTGGTTGGGCGCGGCCGCGTTTTTCGCCGTGATCGCTACCGCGATTGCACACACCTTCAACTACGACCGCGATTTCCATATCCCGGCCGAAGAAGTCGCCCGCGTCGAACAAGCGCGCACGCGCCTTCTGGCAACCACGGTCTAGCGCCATGAGCAGCCTTGCAAGCGAACCGATCAATACGGCCAACCCGCCGAGTTTCTACCTGACGCAGGAGCATCATCCGGAAAACGGCACGATGCTCGGCTTCTGGCTGTACCTGATGAGCGACTGCCTGATCTTCGCGGTGCTGTTCGCGATGTACGGCGTGCTCGGCCGCAACTACGCCGCCGGTCCGGGGCCGGCGCAGTTGTTCGACCTCAAAGTGGTCGCGATCAACACCTCGATGCTGCTGTTCTCGTCGATCACCTACGGCTTCGCGATGCTGGAGATGGCACGCAACCGCCAGACCGCCACGCTGATCTGGCTGGCCATCACTGGCGCGTTCGGCGCTGCGTTCGTCGGCCTTGAGCTGAACGAGTTCGCGCACCTGATCCACGACGGCGCCGGTCCGCAGCGCAGCGCCTTCCTGTCGTCGTTCTTCACGCTGGTCGGCACGCACGGTTTGCATGTGAGTTTCGGCATCGTCTGGCTGATCACGCTGATGACGCAGGTGCTCAAGCACGGACTCACTGAAGCCAACCGCCGCCGGCTCAGCTGTCTGAGCCTGTTCTGGCATTTTCTCGACGTCGTCTGGATCGGCGTCTTCACCTTCGTCTACCTGCTGGGAGTGCTGCGATGAGCGCCTCGGATTCCGTACACGCCCACGGCGCGCATGACGGCCACGACGGCCACGACGATCGTCATGTGCATAGCCATGATCATGGCCACGGCAGCGGCGCAGCGCATGGATCGCTGAAGGGTTATCTGATCGGCTTCGCCTTGTCGGTGCTGTTGACCGCAATTCCGTTCTGGCTGGTGATGGGCAAGGTGTTCGACGACCACACGGTGACGATCGTCATCGTGCTGGCACTCGCCGCGGTGCAGATCGTCGTGCACATGATTTACTTCCTGCATCTGAATACCAGTTCGGAAGGCGGCTGGAACATCCTCGCGCTGATTTTCACGATGGTGCTGTTGGTGATCACCTTGGCCGGTTCCTTGTGGGTGATGTACCACATGAACGCCAACATGATGCCGATGTCGCCACACGACATGCGCGAAATGCCTTGATGAGGCCAACGCCGGAGAAATCGCCGGCGACGCCGTTGCAGCCTGCTGTGCGCAGGCTTGCCCTTGCATCTGTCCACGCGCATTCCCGTGCGGCGACTTCCACGCATGCCTTGCGCGGGCTTGCGCCCGGCGCGGGCATTTACTCGACGCCATCGATGATCACGCAGCCCGCGTCGAACATCGATCGTTCGCGATTCGTTTCTATCGCGGCTTGACGCCGATGTACGCGCGCGCTTCCAAAGTCGAAGCATCGCCCGCTTCAGGCCGCTCGGGTCGGTCGACGCCGCTGGTTCTGGGCCTGGTCGCGCTGTGCGGGTTGTTTTTCGCACTCGGCAGCTGGCAAGTACAGCGGCGTGCGTGGAAGCTGCAGTTGATCGCACAGGTTGAACAGCGTCTGCATGCCGCATCGGTCGCGGCACCCGGTCGCGCGTCCTGGTCGCAGCTGGGAAGTGCGGACGCCTATCGCGTGGTTCGTGCGCAGGGGCATTACCTCTATCCGCGGGAAGTGCAGGTGCAGGCGGTCACTGCGCGCGGTCCTGGCTTCTGGGTGATGACACCCTTGTCGACCGACGACGGCTTCATCGTATTGGTGAACCGCGGCTTCGTGCCGGCGGGATGGCGCGATCCGGCGCTGCACGATGCGGCGGCGTCGCAGGCGGCGGTCCAAGTGGAGGGTCTGCTGCGACTGAGCGAACCGCACGGCGGCTTCCTGCATCACAATGTTCCGGCTTCGCAGCGTTGGTATTCGCGCGACGTGGCCGCGATTGCGGCCAGTCGACAGTTGCCGGCAGAGGCCGTGGCGCCGTATTTCATCGATGCGGCAGCGAGCCGCGATCGTGCGGCAATCGATGACTCGCTGAACGCCGGCACCCTCGACGCTAAGAACGCCACGAACGCCACCGGCACGAACGCCACCGACGCCACGAATGCTACCGGCACGGGCGACGCAGACAGCGGAAGCGCGCCGCCGCCGTCGCGCGCGGTCGCCACAGACGGCACCGCAGGCGATGCGCAGCCGGTCGCCGGTCTCACCGTCGTACGGTTTCACAACAGCCATCTGGTCTACGCGATCACCTGGTATGCGCTGGCGCTGATGACGGCAGCCATGCTGCTGCGGGTGTGGCGTCGGCGCGCTTAAACTGCAGCATGTCCTCTTCGCCCGCTGCTCCGAGATCGAAAGGTCCGATGTTCTCGCTGCGTCACTCGCTGCCGCTGGCGCGCGTCGTCGGCGCCGGCACCGAGACGGTCGGCCAACAGAACATGCTGCAGCTGATTCAGCTGCGCTGGATCGCAGTCATCGGCCAGGTGCTGACGATCCTGTTCGTCAGCTTCGTATTCAAGATCGCGCTGCCGCTCGAACAGATGGGCGCGGTGCTGTGCTGCCTGGTCGCACTCAACCTGATCAGTCTGTATCGGCCGCGTCGCTTTGGCGACGTGCGCAATGGCGACCTGCTGATGGGCCTGCTGCTCGACGTCGCCGCGCTCACCGCGCTGTTGTACTTCAGCGGCGGCGCCACCAATCCATTCGTATTCCTGTATCCGCTGCAGGTAACGCTGGGTGCGGTGATGCTCGAGGCCTGGTCGACCTGGACGATGGTGGTCGTCACCAGCCTGTGCTTCGCCGGCCTCACGCGCTTTTACGTGCCGCTGCAACTGAATTCCAACACGTCCGACGAACTGTTCCGCCTGCACATCATCGGCATGCTGATCTGCTTCGTGCTCGACGTTGCATTGCTGGTGGTATTCGTCACGCGCATCAACACCATCCTGCGGCGCCGCGATGCGCGGCTGGCCGATTTGCGACAACAGGCCGCCGAGGAAGATCACATCGTCCGCATGGGCCTGCTCGCCTCGGGTGCCGCGCACGAACTCGGCACACCGCTGGCAACCTTGTCAGTGATTCTGGGCGACTGGCGTCGCATGCAGGTGTTTCGCGATCAGCCCGAACTGCTCGAGGAAATTGCCGACATGCAGGCCGAAGTTCTGCGCTGCAAGACCATTGTCACCGGTATCTTGTTGTCCGCCGGCGAGGCACGCGGCGAGTCGCCGGTGGTGACCACGGTCGCCGATTTTCTCGATGAACTGGCGGAAGAGTGGCGCAATACGCGCCCGGTCGCGCGGCTCGATTACGTGTTTGCGGACGAAGCCGCGCAGATCGAAGACTATCCCATCGTGTCGGACTCCGCCCTCAAGCAGATCGTCTGCAATGTGCTCGACAACGCGCTGGAAAGCTCGCCCGCGTGGGTCGGACTGGCGGTGTCGTACGCTGACAATGTGCTGTCTTTGTCGGTGCGCGATCGCGGTCGTGGCTTCGCACCGGAAATGCTGGCGCAGTTCGGCAAGCCTTATCAGTCGAGCAAGGGGCGCCCCGGTGGCGGCCTCGGCTTGTTTCTGGTGGTCAACGTCGTCCGCAAGCTCGGTGGCACCGTGACTGCGGAAAACAATCCCGGTGGCGGCGCGACTGTTACGCTGAACCTGCCGCTCGCGGCAATCTCGACCGAGCAACGACATGGACGAACCCGCTGAACGCAGGCTGCTGATCGTCGAAGACGACGAAGCCTTCGCGCGCACGCTGAAGCGTTCGTTCGAGCGGCGCGGTTACCACGTCACGATCGCCGCCAATGCGAAACAGGTGCAGGACGCGCTGACGACAGCCTCGCCTGGCTACGCCGTGGTGGATCTCAAACTCGGTGCGGACTCCGGTCTCGGCGTCGTGCAGTCGCTGCATCAACACGATGGCGACATGCTGATCGTCGTATTGACCGGCTTTGCCAGCATCGCTACTGCAGTCGAAGCAATCAAACTCGGCGCCTGCAACTATCTGGTGAAGCCGTCGAACACTGACGACATTGAGAACGCGTTCACCCGCGAACCCGGCGAAGTGTCGATTCCGGTTGCCGCAAGGGCCACGTCGATCAAGACGCTGGAATGGGAACGCATCCACGAAACGCTCGCGGAAACCGGCTTCAACATTTCGGAAACCGCGCGCCGGCTCGGCATGCATCGCCGCACGCTGGCCCGCAAGCTCGGTAAACGCTGGGTGCCTTGACGCGTTCACGTCGCGTATCAGCGCTGCGTTGCTTGTGCGGTGCGCATCGTTCATCGCGAATGTGATGGCGCCTGACGTCGCCTCTGACGTCGCCTCTGACATCGCCTCTGACATCGCCTCCGACCTCGTGTCTGTCTGCGCACCTGATCGGGCGGCGGCGGAATCACCGGCGGCAAGCCAACTGCAGTGAGGCGCAATCGCGGGTGTTCGATTGAGCGCCGAAGGAACGCGCAGCTTCGCTGAGTCGCGGAAAAGGTCGCTCGCCACGCGAAATCGGTCTGGCGATGCTTGGTGTCGAGTATCAATCGAGGCCGCACGCGCCTCGATCTGAGGCATCGGCGAAACGCATCGACGCAAGGCATCGACGCAAGGCATCGACGCAAGGCGTCGACGCAACGCATCGACGAAACGCATCGACACAAGGTATCGACACAAGGCATCGACACAAGGCATCGACGCAACGCATCGACGCAACGCATCGACGTTTCGCCGCGCCCGAAACACGTAGCGGCGCGTGGAGTTTGCTTCAAAAGATTTACCCACCCTGGGGTGGTGACCCGTATTGTCGAACGACGCTCGCTTCACTTACTTTTAGCGCTCGAAAACAGCGGTATAAAAAAGAGGAGACACGCGTGAAAAACAGGTTCGCACTCGGGGACGTTGTACGCCTGCGCAGTGGTGGAAGTGAAATGACGATTGCAGCACTCACAACAACCTTAGCGGTCTGCAACTGGTCCGACGCGCAGCGGCAATCGCGCTCGGAGTTCTTCTCGCTCGATCTGCTGGAACTGCTCAGCTCGACGGCAGCGCAGCGACCGCTCAAGGCCAAGCGTCCGCCCGCGCGTCGCGTCGCCTAAGCGAGCTGCGCCAACGCTCACTCCGAGGTTCGGATCGGACAGCGTCGCCAAAGCAAGTTGACCCGCCACCGCCAGTCGTCGCGCGATTACGAGGCGCGACGATCGGCTCGCCCGCGATTGTCGGCGTGAAGGATTCGGCCACCGCAGTCGCGCCCGACGCGAGTGCGATGCCTGTGTCTAAACGCGGTCGATGTGGGGTGGGGACTCGCGCATTCCGGCCTGCACAATTCGCTGAAACCGGCGGACCCGCGTATCGTCCGCATTGCGAACGCGCCCACTTCGGGCGCGCCGACGCGCCACGCGCGTCACCACCGCAAGCACGTTTCGATATGCGCTATTCGATCAGCGAAGGTCTCACTGCCGCAGCCGACGTGGCCGGTCCGGTCGATCGCAGTTCGGTGATCCTGCTGCACGGCGGCGGTCAAACGCGCCACTCCTGGGGTGGTGCCATGAAAGCCCTGGTCGCTGCCGGCTACCACGTGATCAATCTCGATGCGCGCGGCCACGGCGATAGCGATTGGTCACCGATCGGCGATTATTCGCTGGACGCACTGAGCGCCGATCTGGCCGCGGTCTGTGCGACGCTGCCGACGCCGCCAGCCCTGGTCGGTGCCTCGATGGGCGGCGCCACCGCGCTCAATGCGATCGGCGCACATCGCCTGCAGGCCGGGGCGCTGGTGCTGGTCGATATCGTGCCGCGGATCGAAGCCGAGGGCGGCGCCAAGATCATCGCCTTCATGCGCGCGCACACCGATGGCTTCGACAGCGTCGAGGCCGCCGCCGATGCAGTCACTGCGTTCTATCCGCAGCGTCCGCGACCGGCGAACCCAGCCGGATTGATGAAGAACCTGCGTCGACGCGCGGATGGGCGTTTGTACTGGCACTGGGATCCGCGCGTGGTCGAACTGCGCAATCCGGCCGAGCCGCCGCGCTTCACCGAGCAACTGCTGGCCGCCTGCGAGGGCGTTACGGTGCCGAGCCTGCTGGTGCGCGGCCTGAGCAGCGACATCGTTTCCGAAGCCGGCATCGACGAACTGCGTACCCGTCTGCCGCAGTTGCAGGTACTGAATGTGTCCGGCGCCGGACACATGGTTGCAGGTGACAAGAACGATGCGTTCAATCAGGGCGTGATCGAGTTCCTGCTGCAGCACCTGCCGCCCTGAGCGCAACTGCGTAGCTGCCTGCGCAACCTCGTCTTCGGTCATGACGTCGAGCACAGCATCTGCCGCCCTGCGCGCAACTGCGCAGGGCGGTCGCTCGATCGTTCAGGTTGGCGAAAGCTGCGCCTGCGTAGTGTCAGCGCCATGGATCAATGGGGCTGTAGCTCAACCCGGCAGAGTGCGACGGCAGTTGCGTCGAGATTGGGGTTCAAATCCCTCCGGCTCCACCACCTATTGGCATTCCGCGCGCCACGCACGGCGCATCTTTAAAACCAACCCGGTCGCCCACAGGATTGATGAGTCTTGCGGGGCGGTGTTTGGTTTGAAACAACAAGGAAAAGAAAAAAAAACCGGGAAGAGCCGGGATTAAAAGGGATTTGAGGGGAAATCGGAAAATCGGGCGACGTTTGGTTTGCAACAGGACTTTACGGGAAAACATCCCCGGAAATGCAAATTAAATGGCGGTTAGAACGCCCGTTCAAATGTCGACTAGGCGATCACGCAGGTACCGAAAGGTAATCCTCCACCGCAGCCATGATGCCGACCTGGTCAGCGTCGGAAAAGCCGAGGAACGCGCGTCCAGCAACCGATGCCTCGTAGTAGCCAGTCGCGAATGCTCGGTGAACGAAGTCGGCAGACTTTGAGCTGGCGAAAACTGCACCGCCGCGCTTGTTTCGCAGCAGCTTTCCAGCCGAGTCGGTTGCCAGCCTCACGCTGCCAGCGCGCTGCCCTGCGAAGCTGGTGCCTCCAAACTGGAACATGGCCGCATAGACACGGTTGCTGCCCACTTCGGCGCGGTCTGCTGAGCTCTGCGCAACCAGCTGGCCAAATAGATATCCGTTTAGGCGCCCGATAGCTGTAGGAAACCGAGAGCCTCGTTTCTCAGCGCTCTTCAGGTAGTCCTTCGACAGTGGCGCCCAGCTGGCACCTGTCGGATCGGTTTGGCTGAGGAACCGCTCGCGGGTCGAATTGAGCAGCAGCTCGGCGATGTCTCGATAGAGCGGCGCCGGATCGTCCAGGCGGTCAAGGATCGCGCCTAGCTTGCGGTCGATATCGGCGTTCCCAACTGTGATCTTTGCGCCGGGCATCGCTATACTCCGGCTTCGAGCTGTGGACGCCCTGACCGCCGGGTAAATCGCTGGGTCCGGTGCTGAGGCCGCAAGGCGTCGGGACGGGGAGGATGGCGTACCCCCTGGACGTTCACAGTTCGCCCTCTATCAGCGTCGCGCCGCCGGAGCCCACGAGTTGCTCAAGGTCGGCACGATCCAGCCAGCTGGCCGTGCGGAAGGCGTTAAACCGCACCTTGCCATCACGCCCAGCCAGCTTAGCCGTGAAATTCACCCTCACAACGATCTTCACTGCGTCGCGCGGACCGTTGTCGGGCGCGAACACGTAGAGCAGAGTGGAATCGGAAGCATCAAGGATGACCGCACTGGCGTGTTCGATCATCGCTGGCAGTTGCGCGAGCTCGGATGAAGTCAGCGCCTTGCGGTAGCCGCTCGCCGTAACCGCGCGGACCTTTGCATCACGAAGCGCATGGAGCACCTCGACGTCACGCGCGACGATCGGCGCGGTCTCGACCTCTATGCCAGCGTCGGTCAATGCCTGCACGACATTTGGTGATAAGGCGCCGACCAGCATGGAATCGTTGGTGGCCTGCCCTGCCGCTTCGATCGTCGAAACCATCTCGGCGAAGCCGCTGTCGATCGCGGACTGGACTAAGGGAAGCGCCAGCGTCTCAGCGGCACTTTGCGCACCGACGTCGGCGGTCAGTTCGGCCGTCTTTTCGAGCGCGCTCTGGACGAGCTCGGCGACGTCAGCTCCTGGATCCGCGAGCGACGCGCCAGGTACGTAGCCGAACCCCGGCCCTACGCCTGCAGGCACCTCGACAGTCCGCGGATTAGGACCATTCTGGCCGACGGTTACCGTGCGCATGCCGACTGGCGCCGGCTCGTCGGCGCCGACCAGGCCAGCCTGCTGCATCTGCGACCATTTCGAGGTGACGAAATGGTCCACGCCGTCGTCTGGCGTGATCTGCCACTTGTTGGCGACGATCTCGCGCAAGGACAACGAATCGACCCAACACTGGCAGCCCCAATCGCATTGCGGGAAATGCGTCAGCCAGAACGGATGATCGACCGGCAGAATCATGCCGTCCCACGCCATGTGCTCGAGGCGCGGGTAGCGCTCGTCGGGCATGTGTCGATAGCGAAGGTACGGCCGCTGACGCTTGACCGCCTGGATCTGCTGCCAACGTCCGGCCGAGTAGCTGCTAGCGAGGTTGCGGTCGTAGATGACCTTCGAACGCCAGTTGCGACCGCCGTTATATTCCCAGCCGTAGCGCTCCACGATGGTGTCGAAGTCCTTGCGGAACTCCTCCAGCGTGGTGCCCTGGCTGATCGCCTTGTCGACGGCCGTTCGGAAATCGCCGAGTAGATCGTCACGCATGGCGCCGGCCACCACGAACGAGCGGTCGTGCTGCTCGTGCCAGATATCGGTCCAGCTCTCCGTCGGCAGATTTAACTTCTGCCGAAAGAAATCGATCTGCTCTTTGAACGGCAGCGAGCCGTAGACCGCGTCGGCGGACATGACTACGGACTGATGCCACGCGTAAGGTCATAACGTCCGGCCAGCTGCGCGGCTGCGAACGCGGCCTGCATCGACTTCGCCAGGTCACTCACTGACATCTGAGGAAAGGCCGACATCAGCTTGGCGCGCAGATCCTGGATGTCGGTAGCGGACTCGACGATGCCGCGCACCGCCGCGACCCAGGCGCCGATCGACGGATCCGCCGCCTGTGCCACCAGGATCGCCTGCGCATCGCCGCCCTGAGCAAACTGCGCGGGACCAGGCGGCAGTCCATTCGAAGGCTTCTGGAAGCCTGGCACCGGCGGCGGCGTCACTGGCTCCGGCTTCTTCGTCCATCCATCGCCATAGGTCGCCTGAATGTATTCCTCGCTCGGCTCGTAGCCCATATCGAACACGAGCTTGTCGGCCTGCGCCGTATTGAAGCGATCCGTCGGCTCCGAAATGTCCCACGACAACCGCGGCGGCTTCGCCAGCGGCATGTTGTAAGCAACGTCCCAGGCGATCAGCGTCTTGTTGAGCTTGGCGGCCAGCAGATCCGTGTCTGCGGCGACGATCTCCAGGCGTACTTCGTCGTCGACGCTCGCGTGATTCGATCCGAGCGTGGCGCTTTTTCCGCTCGTGCTCTTGATCTCGCAGAGCACGCACTTCGTCATCTCGTCGTCGAGATAACGCATGAACGCGTCGTAGTCGTTGTTGGACGACTTAGCGGCCTCCAGAAGGCTGACTTCCATGCCCATTGGAATGGCGATTTGCGACTCCTGTGCAATCGCCGACAGCGCCGACAGCAAGGTCATCTTCTGATCTGGAGCTGCGCCGACCGGATACTTGCCAAGGGCGGTCGGTGATCCGAACTTGTCGAGGTACGTCAACCGGAACTGCATCACCTGGCGTTTGAAATAAACCAACCAGAAAAGCACAGTCCCGAGTCCCAGGCCGTAGGGGTTATCGTCCTTGCCACCGAAGCGATGCACAACAAATTTCCGCTCCGGCACCGCCTCGCCATACATCGGATCCTCAAAAGTAAGCATCCGCAGGTTCGAATCAAAGTCGAACTTGAATCGGCGCTGACTCTTCGACAGGACGTCGACCGGAACGACCTCTGAATCGCGGATCTCCCACATGATCTCGCCGACGGCGAAGCCCTTGAGGATCGCATCGAGCAGGTCGTAGCAGATGCGATCGAACTCCATCGATTCGAGATGGCGCTGGACCATATCTGCGGCTGCTTTGTCGATCGCGCTTTTGCTTGCTGGCTCCAGCGACCACTCGCGGCCGATCACCGCCATCTTCCGCTTCTGCAGCACGGCGTAGCAGTGAGGATCCCGCTCCAGCTCATCGTAGAGCTTGAGGCCGCGTCCCTGCCCGCGGGTGTTGAGCGTGTCGTCATTGGCACGCATCAAGCCGTCGAATACAGGCTCGAAGATATTCCGAACTGCGGTCGCGACCTGGTCGACGACTGGCGACTTGGAGTCGTCCGGTGGTGGTGGTCCAGGAAGCGCCTGTACCGTTTGCATCTCAGCCATAGCGGCCGCCTCCGAAATAATCGTTGTTGCGCATGGTTGTGCGCGGGGTTCCGTTGGATAGGAACTCCATCGGTACGTAGTCAGCACGCGCGGCAGCGTGCGCGAGCAGCAGGGCTATGCCGGCATCGCCATGTCGTTTGGCGCCGTCGGCCGTGGTGACGCGAAGATCTGGGACACGCGGCACGCCGCGGACGATGCGAAACGACGCGAGGTCGTTGCTGGTCTCTTCGTCACGTGGAATGCTGATTTGGGCGTCTTCGAAGTCAGCTTTAAGCGGTGCGGTGTTCTCGCGGTACCAGTTCTCGCTGAAATGCACGCGCTCGACGACATGCTCGCCATACCGCTGTTGCATTCGCTCGCCGAGATAGTCGCCGTTGCCACCTGAATCGACCTTCGCAGCCGAAAACCGCGGCAGTCGATCGCAGATGAAGAACGCGATCTGCTCCTGGGCCCTAAACGGCACGTCGGCCAGCTCAACGGTGAACGGTACGCGCTTATGCAGGCTCGGCTCGATCTGCATCGGTGCCATCACCGATAGATCGATGTGTCGGCCGAAGTCCTGGCCGAAGACGCTGCGTTGCAGCTCTTTCAGCCTGCCAAGCAAAGGCGCCAGCTCACGCTCGCAGAAGTCTTTGATCTCGGCAATGACCAGGTGATCGGCCCAAAGCGCCATGCCTTTCGGCGCTCGGTAGCGCACGACCTTGGCCGGATACATCCGCGCTTCGATCAACGATCGCGGCAACCAGATGCCGGTGCCCTGACTCGGAATGCAGAGCAGCTCCTCGTCGGCGTTGTCGCGATAGCGCGCGAAGATTCCATCGCGCCATTCCTTCTCAGCCTCGACACTCCATTGCTTGCCGGTGCGAAGGCAGACGCGCTTGTAGAGACCGTCTGCCAGGGCGTCGTCGAAGGTGGTGCGATGAAGCGCATACGGCAGTCGGCCTGCCCGGATGTCCAAGATCAGCTGATTGAACGGGTGCGCCTCCCCATTGTGCGAGCTTAGCAATCGCACCTTGCCGCCCCAGATCAGCAGAGCCAGTGCGGCCTTCAACAGCCCTGGCAAATCGTCATGGAACGCCGCCTCATCGATGATGACCAAGCCCTGCTTACCGCGAATCGATCGAGGACGCGACGACAGCGCGAGGATTTTGTGCCCGCTCGCGAAGTCGATACGAAACGCCTTGATGCTGGTCTTTTCACCGTTGCTGTCGTGATCTTCGAACACGACCTCTTGCACGGCTGTGGCGACCTCGCTGAACGCCCTGGCCCACATCGCGCAGTCGTCGATGAACTCGCGCGTCATGTCCTCGCTGTAGCCGATGTACAGCGTATCCATGCCGGCCGATGCGGAGCATGTGAGAACCGCAAGCGATGCCGTCGACCAGCTGGCACCGATACGGCGCGACTTCTCCCAGACGGCAACATCCGCAGTCTCAGCGACCCAGCGCTGCTGATTTGCCAGCAGTACCGCCGGAATCGGTGCGAGTTGCGGCAGCGACTCGGTCACGACGGAATTCCGAGAATATCCGCCTTGATTCGCTGGATGAGATCAGCCGAGGCGCCAGCCTTCTGAGCAGTGCTTTCTGCGGTGGCCGCTGCCTGCGCGAGTGCTTCTTTCCGTGCGTCGCGCTGCCATTGCTTTTGCTTGACGCTCGCGCGGCTGACGTCGGCGATCGCGCGCACCAGCTTCGGAAATTCCACCTCGGTCGGATCGAGTTCGAGATCCATCAGCAGGTTGAAGCTTTTCTCCTGGACGAGCCGAATCAGCGCCTCGTTCATGGCGCCTTCGTCATCACTGGATTCGGCGACGATCGCCTTAGCCTGGTCGGTCGCGACCTTCAACGCCTGGCAGCGTTCCTCGAACTTCTGCCCATAGCGATGAAGCGCCGACTTGCTGATGCCGAAGCCTTCCTTTTCCAGCCAGGCAGCCAGCTCCTCATAGCCAGAAAAACTACCTGCAACGAGTCGGCTGTTCAGGTTGGACCTGACCAGCTCCGGCAGCAGATCAACCGCATTGCGGCGCGGCATATCAAGCCCACTGTTCCGGACGCGCGATTCCGGGCTCGCACGGCACAGTGTATTCGACGACGTCGACGCCCAAACGTGTCAGCTCTGCCGTCCAGGTCGGACCTTGGCGTCCTTCCACCTGGAGCAGGCCGCGATCTTCCAAGTAGCTCAACTCACGTCGCAGACCGTGTGCGGTCAAGCCGAGCTTGATGTCCTGCAGCAGCCGCAGAATGATCGTCTCCGAAACGCCGATTGGTCGGCCGGCGTCGAGGGCGCGCAGGATGCGCCACCGTGCCTCTTCGCGCTGCGCGCGGTTCATATCAATCTCGTGCACTTACTTTCTCCCTGACTCCGTCCAGCATCTTCCACAGGCTGTCGAGCTTGGAATCGATCGTCCCCGAGAATCGAATCCAGTCCTCCCGCATCACGTAGCTGTACGGCAGCTCCGCTTTAAGGCGCAGCAGCTCTTTCTCGTTTTCACGCGCGAGATCGGCAACTCTGTTGAACTGGCCGTCCCATTGCTTCTTGTTCTCGGCATGCTTCTCTTCGAAGGTCTCGCGCAGCGAGTCGAAGCGATCCTCCAGCGCATGGTTCGACTCAGTCCGCATCTGGTTTAAAGAATCGAAGCGCTGATCGAGGTTCTTGTTGAACTGGCTGATCGTGAGCTTGCCGAATCCCCACACTGCGCCGCACAGGAATCCGACCAGCGAACCGATGCCGCCCAGCAGCTCCCAGAAGTTGACGTCAAAGGTCACTTAACGTCCCCGTAAACGCGCCGCTCCCAATCCACGATCCCGTCGAAGCGCTGCTCGCATGCCGTCAGGGCATCTCCATTGGCGATGTGGTTGTTGAGCAGCTGGGCGCGGGAGATCCCTGCGTCGAGCAGATCGGCGTCGTCAACGGGACCGGCGGCGGCAGCGGCGCCAGCAACTCGGCCGGCAGCCTCGGACAGTCGTCCAGTGTCATGGCCGGCTTCGAGGGCGTCGTTCCACACCCCGACAAAGCCGCGGGTAAAAACGCACATAGGCAAAGGCTCAGCAGCTGCAGCCGGCGAAGGCTTCCACATTGAAGTTGCACGCGGCACCTCCTCTCGAATGGTCTGGTAAATCGTCACGGTCTGGGCCCGGCGCAGGACGTAATCGCCGACTGCGGCCGCACCGGCCTGGTTGAGTGTTGAGAGCACCTGCAGCGTCTCGACGCGCGCCTTCAGCTGCTGCTGCGCGACCGCGTTCTCGCAGTTCGACTTGCCGGCGTAGTACGTGAAGAAAAACGGCGCGGCGATCGCGGCTGCGATCAGCGCCCACAAGATCACCTCACCCCAGACCTTCCCGAATTTCTCGCCCAGCCATCCGATGATGAAGGTCATACGCGTGCTCTCAGGTAGTCCGTCAGCGCGCTGACGCCGCCGACGCTGGTCATGTAAACGGCCCAGAGAAATGGATCGTTCGGAAGGTGCCGCACCATCTTCACGGTGAACGCGACGCTGGCCACCGCAAGCCCGACGTGCGACAGAATCGGATTGAGGCGAACGAACCCACCAACGACGACGTCAATGCCGTCGAATACCTTCTCGTGCGTCTTTTTCGGAGTCGCTACGGATTCTTCAGGTGGCGATGGCGCGTCCATGCATTAGGCTCAGACGCGGTCAGGCCAGAACGCCACGCCCTCAGCGGCGCTGCTCGCGAGCAGCTCCTCGGCCAGCTTGCGGTTCGCGACGAGTTCGACGCCCGCAGCAAGGAACGGCGTTCCCATGTCGAGAAAAACCGTGAGGTTGACCCGATGGTCGGCGAGCACGCGGGTGACGAGCGCAGGATGCTCGTCCGTGCCGTTTGATTCAGGGCCTTTGATCATGACGATGCGGCCTGCTGCGAGTGACATGGCGAACCCCTAGCGGCGCGAACGCGCCTTGTGACGAAGCTTGTTGCGGCGCTTGCGGGCGATGCGCTGTTCGCGCGCGACAGTGGTCGGCTTGCCCGGATAGGTGAAGCGAATCGGACGCGGCAGAGCTCGCCGGAAGAGCTGCTTAGAGGCTTTCGCAGACTTGCTTCGCTCCGAAGCGGGCACGCTTGGCTGTGCCTGCGGAGCCGGCGACGCCTGGCCAGCCTTCGCCATCACCGGGACCAGCTGCTGCGGAGTGAAATCGCGCTGTGCCGGCAATGCAGCAACGCCCAACAGACTGAAAAATGCTGCACGCACGATCCCTATCCGACCTATCTTTCCACTCATGGTCAAAGCCCCAGAAAACCGCCGTTTTTCTCAACCGCATCCGGGTACGCCTGATTCACGAACTTGCCACCGGCCGCGAGATTGATCGAACCGGCGTTGTAGGCGGATGCAACCCCCTGCCAGCCGTACTGATGGAGGTACTTGTCGCGCAGCTGCACCAGGTAGCGGCAGCCGATATCGCAGCAGGTGTACACGTCGCAGAGCTGTGTGAAGAAACCCTTGAAGCCGAACTCACGCGCGAGCGAACCCATCACCTGCATCACGCCGTAGCTGGTGTGCTGGCCGATCCATTCGGTATGCGTGGTGAGACCTGGGCTCGCCGGAAAATCCGCAGGCGCTCGATCGAGCGTCATGTCCTGGTCGCGCGCTTTGTAGCCGCGATTCGCATGGACGTCCCACAGCCAGCGATAGTCGGGCTCGAACCGCATGGCCCAGCGATCGAGGTTGGACTCGGTTTTGCAAATTCCGAGCACGAACTGCTTCGGCAATCCATTGGACTGCGCGACGTGTTCGATGATCATCGTCCGAGCGGCGGACGTATCGGAAACTGCGGGAGGAAGTGTGTCTGCGGTGTCGACCATGCCGCGAGTCTGCGGCGACGAACACCTCGAATCAGTGCGGAACTAGTTCCGCACAGATCGACGCAAGGGATGAGGACAGGCTAGAGCGCGAGACGCCGCGCCGTCAATTTTGCAAATTTGCAAATCGCCGGACGTCCGGCGAAATTCGATCAGAACGCCGTCGGCTGAATCACCAGGACGCCTGCGGAGTTGTAGCCGACGCGAAAAATCAGTGCTTGCCCATCCGCAACGGTCGCCGATGTCTCGGAGAGATCGGTCATCGTGCCTGCCCAATTGCTGAGCGAAAGGATATGGCTGCCAGCGTCGAGATAGAAGCTCACTTTCTCGCCGGTCTGGAGATCCGCAGCACGCACTCCGTCAACCATTACGTAGAGGTCTGCTGCTGAGCCGACAAACCCGGTGTCGCGTTTAACGATCACCTTTCCGGTATTCGGTCGGGCTTCGAGCAACTGCGGCGCATAGACCGCGGACGATTTGACCTCGATGGCTTTGTCGACAGGAATCGGCTCGGTCGCGCAGCCCGATGCAACGATCAATGAGATTGATAGGGCCAATGCTTTGGCGGTCGAAAATTTCATTTGCTCTGCCTCCCTTTTGCTGGTGCCAGCCAGTTCGCCTTAAACGCCTCAAGCCGATCGCCTTCAATGACACCTGCAACATGCGCTAGCGATTCAGCTTCCTCATTGACTGCGCGCATCTGGGCCTTTTCGCCGTCGATATTCGCGACCTTGTTGTAGAGCCATCCGGCGAGCAATCCGATGCGAGCTGCGTCCTCAAGGGCCTGCTTATCCGGCACCTGATTCGAGTTGCGAAATATCGCGGCGCGCATCGCCATGAGTATTCGGCCCAAGAGGCTGCTGTCCACCTCACGCACCAGAGTCTGAACCTGCGACTGCGCGATCGGCTGTTCACCAAAGAAAAGCCAGTTGAGGTTCAGATCATATGAAGTCGCGAGGGTGACGATCTCTTCGAAAGGGATCGAACCAGCCTTCTTTCGATTCGAGTACGCACTCGTTGAAAGGCCCATTAAACGGCCTAGCGCGGCGTAATTTTGCGCCTTTGTGGCTTCGAGCAGGCGCGCCATCACAACCTCAAATTGCGGCTTTTGGTTCAAAAGCTTTGATCCCTTGCAAGTTCACTTTTTGTGAGGTACCTTGCTCACAGTTCATGAAGGCTAGCACACGAAAACTGAGCAAATGGCGAACACGCTCGCAAAAGCAACCACGAAACAGGCCATCAAGGTGACCTGGAAGTCCGAGCGGACGCCTGTCGCGGGACAGGAGCTGTATCGCCTGATTCGGTCGGCGTTGGCACTGAGCGGCAAATCGTTCCAAAGCCTTTGCAAGGAACACAACGTCGACCGGAGTTGGGGCTACCAGGTCGTGATCGGGAAAGCAGACGGCCTGGCCGCGAGAGAGCTTCGTCGAAAGCTCTGCGAAGCGGCCGGCCTGGGTAAATGACAACTAGACGGGGAGGCAGCATGCCGAAAGGCGACGCAACCGAAATCGCCGGACGTCCGGCGATTTCAAATCTCGAACGTGTCGGGGATCTGCTGGCGGTCGATTTGGATGTCGATGACGCGGCACTGCTCGACTACGCGGTGCATGAGTTCAACCGCGCAGCCTGGACGCTCGCCAGAGCCGGCGTGGCGTTCGCAGCGCTGCGCGAGCGCTCTGGACACGGGCAATTCGAAGATGCCCTGGAAAAGCGCGGGATATCGCCCCAGCGAGCCAGAGAGGCAATGCGCGTCGCGATGATGGTGGCATCGATGCCGGATGACCAGGCGCGGCGAATTGCCCAGCTGCCACCATCGAAAGCCATCGAACTTGCGAAGGCCGATCCGGAAGTCGTCGAGCAGCTCCTCGCTGAAGGCTCGCTCGACGGCAATGCTCCACTCTCCGTCCGAGAGCTGCGCCTGCGCCTGCGCAAAGCCGAGCAGCGCGAGATCGACGCAAGCGTCCAGCTTGAGGCAGAGCAGGAAAAGACCAAGCGCCTGGAGCAGCAGCTCGGCGCATCGTCACCATCGATCGACAAGGAACTTGCGGCACAGCGCGATCGCATCGTGTACCTGGTCGAATGCATCGCACATCACACGACACTGCTCGGCGAAATCTTCGAGCAGAAGCTGAGCGAAAAAGACTGGCTGAAAAAGAAGGATTCGCGCGATCGTCAAGCAGTCGCCGCGACGATGTATCACACGATCAACGGCAACGTTGCCAACCAGGTGCAGCTGCTCGATCAGATCAGTCGCATCTACGGGATCCACGTAACCGGCGGCCTGCGCCCCGACCTGCAGTACTCGCCTGCAGAGGCGGAGCAGCTGCAGACGCTGCGCGAGGCAGCGCTGACCGCTTCCGAGAAAGACTTCCGAGCGGCTGAAGTTGAGACCCGCAAGAAGCACAAGACACGCGGCCGGCACAGCTGATCATGGGCAACGTCGTCGCACTCGATACCCGCTTGCCGGTTCGGGCTGAACCGGCACCCGCAGCACTGCCGCCGTGGAAGACCAAAGCTCTTCACGGCCGACTCGGCAATCTCGTGCCCGCACTCGATGCGCTGCGTGAAGGCGCAAGTGATGCCGCGGTGATCAAGGTGCTGGTCTCTAACGGTCTCACACCCGCCACCGCGCGCCGTCGCGTCAAGGCGCTGCGTGGATGCATGGAGAGCGGCGACTTCACAGCACTCGCGCCGAACTGGAAGCGTCCGCGCTCGGAGCAGGCGTGGCACCTCGATGCGATGAAGCTCGGCGAGTTACCGAGCAAGCCGAATAACGGCGAGATCGCGTTTCGTCTTCGCGGCATGGGCTTCGATGTCACGGTCGACCAGGTGCGCGCCTATCGCAAGTCGCTGCCATCACATCGCGCGGAGACGAGCCAGAAGGCCCTAGGCGCGAACTTCTACAAGCTCAACCACAAGCCCTATGTCATCCGCGATTTCTCGCAGGTGCCGGTCGGCTACCAGTACGAGTCGGACGGGCACTGCTGCGACTTCTACGTTGAGCATCCAGAGACGGGCTCGCCATTCCAGCCGGAGCTCACGGCATGGATGGACGTGCGCTCGCAGTTCATCGTCGACTTCTGGATCAGCGGCTTCGAGAACTCGTTCGATCTGCGCATGAGCCTTTCGCGCGCGCTGCTTCGGTGGGATCACGTCCCGAAAGAGATCCGCGTCGATCACGGCGCATACAAAGCGAAAGTGCTTGTCGACGAGACCGTCGGCTACGCCACGCGCATGGGCATCAAGCCGCACTTCGCGATCGCGCGCAACGCACGCAGCAAGATGATCGAAGGCGAGTGGAAGCTGTTCAGCGGTCGCTTCAGCAAGTTCCAGCCGACGTTCCTCCACAACCGCACCGACGATATGTTTCGCGCGTTTCGCGCGAAGTGGGACCGCGGCCAGATCGAGCGCCTGACGGTCAAGCAGTGCTACGACAAGATTGCTGAGTACTTCCATCAGCGCAACAACGAACCGCGCGAAGGACTTGGCGGCAAGACGCCCGCCGAAGTCTGGAGTGGCCTTCAGAAGAATCCGGTGCTCGTACCAGCTGCGGCGATCTGCAGGCCGCGCATCGAGCGCGTCGTGCGCAACTGGCGAGTGCGCTTGCACAAGCGAACCTACCAGGCGGATCTGCGCGCATACGAAACGCGATCGGTGGTCGTCGAGTATGACGACTGGCACGACGAGCAGGTGTGGCTCTACGACCAGCGCGGCAACTTCATCTGCTGCGCAGAGCTCGTCGACAAGCAGCCTGGCGTTCCGGTGAGCCGTGTCGAGGAGCGCGTCGCCACCACACTCGAAGGTCAGCAGAAGCGCCTGCAGGTCAAGCTGGCTGAAAACGAGGGGCGCGCGCGTATGCCGCTCCAATTGCCCGACAACTACGGTTCCGTGAACGCGATGCTGCAGGGCACGGCCCTGCTGGCATTCCAGAACTCCGACGACCTGGTCGTGCCGGCCGTCTCGCTGCCGGCAGCGCCTGCGCTCGATGCGGAGTCGCAGCGCTTCCTGGACGAGCTGCAGCGCGAAACGCCACGCGCATACGCGCCCGGCCCACGCCGACCAATCAGCACCGAAGACGAGGTCGAGTCGAACTGGCTGAAGCACCTGGTGCTTGCCGAGCAGATCGCGATAGGCGCCGACGTCTCGGATGGCGATCGCCTCTGGCTTGAGCGCTATTCCACGACCGCTGAATACCGCGCGCGACGCGAGTTCGAAGCCGCTTTTAACCCACAAAAAAGCCCGCTGGCAGGCGGGCTCGGTACCACTCCAAACGAGGACTCACTATGACATCCGAGACGATGCTCGGCAATGGCCCCACTGCGGCGACTACCAATGTGGCGATTTGCATGCGTGCTGCCGAGCGCGCGATCAGCCGCCCTGCGCACCTGCCAGGCATTACCGCCTTCTACGGTCCGAGCGGCTACGGCAAGAGCATGGGCGCTGCCTTTGCGGCGACCAAGTACCGCGCCTACTACGTCGAGCTCAAGGAGAGCTGGACCGCGAAGGCATTCCTGCAGAAGACCCTGCAGGTGATGCGCGTGACACCTGAGCGCACGGTCTATCAGATGGCCGACCAAGCATCCGAGCAGCTCGCCCTCGCACAGAACGGCGATCGCCCGCGGCCGCTCATCATCGACGAGTTCGACTACGCGATTAAGAAAGGCTACGTCGACGTCGTGCGGGATCTCTATGAGGCCAGCGGCGGCGCGCCGATTCTGCTGATCGGTGAGGAGATGCTCGAAGGCAAGCTGCGCAAGTGGGAGCGCATGCACAACCGCATCCTCGACTGGTTTCCTGCACAGCCAGCGACGATCGCTGACGTGCGCCGCCTGGCGGATATGTACTGCCCGAAGACCAAGGTCGCGGACGATCTGCTGGAGCGCCTGCTGCAGGCCACGCGCGGCGTCACGCGCCGTATCTGCGTCAACCTCGATCGAGTCGCGGAATTCGCCGCAGCCAATCCTGCCGCTGATGACAAGGGCGTCACGCTGGCGCAGTGGGGCAATCGCGACATCTACACCGGTGAGGCGCTGCGCCGGAGGCCGCTGTGACTCCGACCCTCGAAGAGCGCATCGTGCTCAAGCATCGCCGAGGGCGTAAGCAGGTTCACCTGGTGATGCCTTACCCGACCGGTCGCGAGGCGATGTGGATCGCGATGCGTCAGCTCAAGACCTTCACGATGTCGCAGCTGGAACACACCACGCGCATCGGCGTCGAGACGCTTCGGTGCTATGTGGTCGGCCTGACCAAGGCGGGCTATCTGGAGCGCAAAGCGCAGGCGAAGATCCCAGGCAAGGGATCTTACGAGCCATCGACCTGGACGGTGATTCGCGACGTCGGTGTCGATGCGCCGCGTATCACACGAAGCGGCAAGCTGATGGCACCGACCGCGCGCGAGCGCATGTGGTCGACGCTTCGCATCCTGAAGGAATGCAGCATCGAGGAGCTGGTCGCTGCAGCATCTGAAGGCAGCACGCCGATCGATCGCAACGATGCCGGCGACTACCTGAAGCATCTGACGCTGGCGGGTTACACCCGCGTCACGCTGAAAGGCGCGCCGTATCGCGGCGCCCGCTACAAGCTCATACCGGTGCGAGACAGCGGTCCGCAGGCACCGATGGTCCAGCGCATCAAGCAGGTCTACGACCCGAACCTGCGTCGCGTGGTCTGGCCGGTGCAGCGGTCATGAGCCAAGCCAACGTCGAGCGCGCAATCAAAGCCTGGGGCGATGCGATGCCCGATTGGGTGCGCGTCCTGGCGCAAGCCTGCGATGCCACCAGTCAGCGGGTCGCCGCAGAACGCATGCGCTACTCGGCACCGGTGATCAACCAGGTGCTGGCCAAGACCTACAAGGGCAGCCTGGAAGCGATCGAGACGGCAGTCCGCGGCGCGTATCTCAGCGAGACCGTCATATGTCCGGTGCTCGGTGATCTCGAAAAGCACGCTTGCATGGATCACCAGCGCCAGCCGTTCACAAACGCCAATCCCATCGCCGTGAAGCTGTACCGCACCTGCCGCGGTGGATGCCTGCATTCGCTCATCAAGGCCGGAACTTCCGGCAAGGAGTCAACATGAAATTCGTCTCCTCCACGGCTGTGCACACGGCCGTTTCCACACGCGATGTTCCCCTGCGCGCGCGTGGCTTTTTATTCCGCAAGGCGAAGCCGTCGCCGATCGCGCTGACTGCTCCGAAAGTGCTGTGCGATCGCACGCTCGGCCGCAGCCGCTCCGACTCACTGCTCAGGCTCGTGCCGGGTGCGCGGCCGTGAGCCAGCAGCAGGTACCAGCAAGGCGCAGGACGATCGATGACGACATCGTCGAGCTGCTGCGCGACGAAGGTCCGCTGATCGCGCAGGACGTGCGTACGCGCCTCAGCGTGGCGAGCCAGTCGCGCTTCGACGTCGCCCTCCTGTTCCTGATCGAGGAAGGCATCGTCGAGCGCATCAGCTGTGGCATGGCCTCCGGCCTGCGGATCGTTGGAGACCCGCGCCCGGTACCGGAGGTTTCGACCAATCGCGGACGTTCCGTCTCAAGGAGTCATTCATGAGCTTCGGGGATTTCAATCGCACAGAAAGCGGCGTTCGGAACTTCGACACGACCAAGCTGCAGGATCGAATTGTCGAGGCGCTGGAATTCGAACAGCCGCAGATTAAGAGCAACCTGCTAAAGGCATGCATTCCTGCAACCGAGCTTGAGCTCAACATCGCTCTGGATCGTGCGCAGACTGCCGACCAAATCGTCAGACGCGTATGTGCAGGCCGGATCGAATTTCATCTCCCCGATTGGGAACCTGCACGGCCGGCGCGACAGCCTCCACGCGCTTCCGGCCCGATTACGCAAGCTCCGAAGGTCGCTGCAGCGAATGAGGTCCAACCTGGCAAGCCGAAGCTGAACGAGCGCGTGCTTGCGTGGATGGCCGCCCAGCCGCATGCAGTGAAGTCGCAGGAAATCGCCGACGGCTGCGGCCTCACTCAGCAGCAGGTACGTGATGCGCTCAAGTCGCTGATGGCGAAGAAACGCGTCGTACTTGATGGGCGCGGTCCTTCTGCCAGGTGGGCGTGCATCAGGCCGAGCCCAATTGATCCAGCGCGATCGGCGGCACACGAATCACAACCGAGTTTGTCGCAGCGAGTGCCTCCAGCGGAGGCTGCCCAAGCCCAGGTGGCAGAAAACGGGGCTAGTTCGGAAGCTGTGCCCGCAGGCGAGTCCGGCAGCGAGACCGAGCCGAGTCGTTCCCGTAAGGAACCCTTTATTCCTGTGGCCAACGTCGACGCGAAGGTGGCCTTCAATGAAGCGCGCGCCGTGGCCGAGTCTTCGAAGAGAACTCAAGGCGAAGTCGTTCTCACTGAGCCATCTGATCGCTGGAAGCTTTCGCGCATGGCGCAGATGCACGCAGGCGAACCTGCCTATGAGGGCCTGGACGAACTTGGTGATTTCCTGGCCGGAGGCGAGGCGCCAGCTTCGATTCCACGAACAGCGGCGGAAGACGCGATCGCTGTGCTCTCGGACAGATGTCTGGCTGCGCTGTGGAGCGATGGCTCGCTGCAGATCGATGCCGGCGACGTGAACCTGACCCTGACACCAGCCGCGACGCGGGTACTGATCGATTACCTCGATCGCGTCTGCGCGATCGACATGCACTGAGGAACGAGCAATGACACCAGCATGGGTGAAGAAGCTGACACACAACGGCGAGTACTGGACCGACGCACAAGGGCGCCTGGTGCCCGAAAACATGGTCAAGGATATCGACAAGCTTCGCGAGCAGCTCGTGATTGATCTTGTCGTCAAGGCCAAGGCGCTGTCGGCAGCTATCGAGGATTTCAAGGCGATCGCCTTTGCGGACATCGCAGCCTTCATCGAAACGTCAGCCGAGCAGTACGACGTGAAGCTCGGCGGCAAGAAAGGCAACGTCACGCTGGTCAGCTACAGCGGCCAGTACAAGATCGTCCGCGCGATCCAGGACACGATCGTGTTCGACGAGCAGCTGCAGGCGGCCAAGCAGCTGATCGACGACTGCGTGCAGCAGTGGGGCCACAGCGCCGATCCCAAAATTCAGGTGCTGGTAAACGATGCCTTCCAGGTCGGGAAGGAAGGCAAGATCAACACCGGCCGCGTGCTCGGCCTCAAGCGCATCAACATCACCGACGAGAAATGGCTGCTGGCGATGAAGGCCATCGGCGACAGCGTGCGAGTGGCCGCAAGCAAGCCCTACATCCGTTTCTACGAGCGCGTCGGCGACACCGACGAGTACCGCTCGATCAGCCTCGATATGGCGGCGCTGTGATGGACCTCCAAGCGATGTTCAAGGAGTTCCCGCGGCCCTGGCGGCATGAGGAAAAGACGCCTGGCCGAGTCGTGTGTGCAGATGGCTCGGAGCTGCTGGTGATCGACTTGGTGGGAGAACGTTCGGATGAGGCGGTGCTTGCGCTTGCAGAGATCATCGTCCAGCTCGGCAACCGTCTGCCCGAAAGCGGTCCGCACAACCTCGCTGACCGGATCCCCATCTGATGGCCGCGCTCATGTTCTTCCTGATGTCGGCCGCGATCCTGACTTGCTTCGGCTTTTCGATCGGCGTCCTCACAGGCGTCACGATGATGGTGCGCCTGGAGCGCGTCGCCGCGCGGGCCGAGGCCGAGTTCGACGAGGCACACGATGCCTAGCCTGGGATTCGCAGCGATGTTTGCAGAGCGCGTCGAGCGCGGCGAGAAGCTGCACAGCATTCGTTCGCGCCGCAAGCGGCCGGAGCAATGGCTTCCAGGAAAGTCGGTGCATCTCTTCACGGCGATGCGCACAAAGTACTGCAGACGCCTTGGCCTCGGAATCATTACCGCAGTCGACGACATCACGATCCTCGATAACGCGGTCGAGATCGATGGCGTCCTGGTGGACACCGAACGTGAGCTGAGCGCGTTCGCGCGCGCCGATGGCTTCTTGACCTGGTCGCAATTCCACAGCTTCTTCGCTGAGCACTACGGGCTTCCGTGGTCCGGCTCATTGATCAGATGGCAACTCATCAAACCCGATTTAACCAACGCCCAGGAGGGCAAGTCGTCATGACAAAAGCAGAACTGGTATCTCACCTCGCAGAGGTTGCTTCCATCACACGTCCGCAGGCCGACTCGGTGCTGAACGAACTCGCGACCCAGGCAGCGACTGCTGCGAAGGCCGGCGAAGAGTTCACGCTGCCGGACATCGGCAAGTTGAAGATAGCTGATCGGCCGGCCCGCACCGGCCGCAATCCGGCAACGGGCGCGACGCTCAAGATCGCCGCGAGCAAGAAGGTCAAGTTCGTGGTGGCCAAGGCGCTGAAGGATGCAGCGAACTCGGGCAAGTCGAAAAAGAAATAGCCGCTGACGTTCGATCAAGCCCTCTCGGCTGAGAGGGCTTTTTCGAGCGAAGCGAGCAAGCCAATGTCGACCAACACAGAACGAACCTGCAGTAACTGCGGCAACGTGGCCTACGTCGGGCCGGAGCAGCAGCGGGTATGCATGCACGGAGACGTCTCGCAGATCTCGTTCAAGAGAAAGCTGATCGGCCTCGATGCTGACACCTGCCGCAGCTCGAAGCGCGACTGTGGCCCTACTGCACGCTGGTGGAAGGCTGAGCAGCCATGCTCCTGACATGCCCCTGCGGCATCCACGGCAGCATCGAACTCTTCACAGCCGATGAGCATGCGCGCCGCTTCCAGCAGCTCGTCGACAAGCTGCCGCCCGAGCTGCGCTCGATCACGCCGTACTACCTCGGCCTGTTTCGCGCACCGAAGCGCCGCATTGCCTGGGAGCGCGCGTGCCGCTTGCTCGAAGACCTCCGAGCGCTCATCGATAGCGGAGAAGTTCATCGCCGCGGCCGTGCGTTCATGGCAACGCCGCCGCTGTTTGCAGCTGCGATGCAGCAGATGCTCGATGGACGCGATCGCCTCGATCTACCACTGGCGAATCACAACTACCTGATCGCGATCATCGCCGGAGAAAGTCCGCGCGCAGCGAGCGCGGCCGAGGCCGCATCCGAATCGCTGCGCCAGTTGGCAAGCCAGCAGCGCAAAGGCTCCGACGCTCATCTGGCGACGCTTTTCGCAAGCGAAGAGGCAGCACGCAAGCGCCTGGGCATGCCGCCAATGACGGACGCAGAGCGAGACCAATTCAAAGCAAAGGAAATGCACCAGTGAATCCCACAAACAGCCGGCGATGGTCGGCAAGGAAGCGCAGCACATGAACACATTCGGACAATGGATCCTCGATCACATAGTCGCCCTGGCCATCGGCTGGTTTATCACCTTCGTTTGCTTCTGCCTGAATGTGTATTGCCAGGAGCAGGACGATCACACCACAGCGTTCAACCTGTCGGCGCCTGCAAAGTTTGGCGAGTATGAGGAAACGGCCGACTATGCCGCGGCATGGAAAGCTGGCGGCTTCTGGGGTCTCGTGCGTCTCAAGCTGCGCGAGTACTGGTGGGAATTGTTCGTCCTGCCGATCCCATACCTGGGTGTGGTGCTTCTGATCTCGGCTTACACGACCTTCCGGGCCGTGAAGAACAACCGCTATCAGATGCAGACGATCCTGCACGCCGAGCAGATGACAGCTGAGCAAGCGAATGCTTTGAAGGCAGCTGTTGCTTCGTCTGTCGCGCAGGGCAAAGCCGCGTCGTGAGCCTCTCGCGCGAAAGCGTGCTGTGGACCCTCGCCATGCATTGTGGCGAGGAAAACGGCGTGCATGCGCGCGAGCTGGTGCGCGAGATCTGCGGCGAGACCTCGCCTGGGCTTGAGCGAGATCTCCGCAGCCTGGTCGAGGAGCTCCGGCGCGAGGGCCAGCACATTTGCGGCACGCCAGCCTCCGGCTACTTCATCGCCGCCAACGATGAGGAGCTGCTCCGCACGGTGAAGTTTCTGCACGACCGAGCCATGACAAGCCTGCACCAGGCCGCGGCGATGCAGCGCGTCAGCCTGCCGGATCTGCGCGGTCAGCTGAGGATCCCGTCGTGAGTGCAAAGCGCATTCAGATCAAATTGAGCAGCGACCCATTAGATCTGCAGAACAGCACGATCTATCTAGTTCGAGAGGCATGCAGGCAGATGGTTGCTCGCAGGAAGGTGTCGTGCCTGGTCAACATCGAGATGCCCAACGGTCACACACTTTCGCTGCAGCTGAAGGTAATCGGTAGCCCGGAGAAAATTGGATGAGCGCCCTGCGCGGGACTGCCTCGCAGAAAGCCGCCAAGCAAGCCCGCAATCGCGAGCTCGGCCGGATCCACATCCTCAAGGCCGAGCTCAACCTCGACCGCGATCAGTACGAGGAGGTGCTGTGGGCAGTCGCGCGCGTCGAGTCGGCCGCCAACCTGGACGACTACGGGCGGCGGGAGGTCATCAAGCACCTGGAGGCACACGCCAAGGCGAAGCGCGGCGTCAAGACCTATCCGGGGAGGCCGGCCAATGCTGATGCGAACCAGCGCACACAATTGCGAAAGATCGAAGCGTACCTTACAGACGCCGGTCGGCCGTGGGAGTACGGCCTCAGCATGGCCTGGCGGATGTACAAAAGGGAAAGGCTGGAGTTCTGCGGGGAGCATGAGCTAGCCGGAATCATTGCTGCGTTGGAAGCGGACGCTCGCAAGCGGCTCACCGCCGCGCTGCTTGCTGAGTTCGGGGAGGAATGGGCGGAGTGGGCACAGATCCACGCGCAGGTGCTGTTCGGCTTCAGTCGCGGTCGGGATATCGCGAAGTCGGCTCACGACATGAGTCTCGTCTGGCGCTGGTGGAAAGGCAGCGTCACGGTCTCGTGCGCATGGCCGGTCCACGACAACGCGACCGGACTTTGCGAAGGGTGCGTCCAGCGTGCCAGAGCGCAACGCTCGGTCCACTCCGTCGAGGCGGCTTCCTAATGTCCGCCTGGATTGCGTTAGAAGGGCGTTTGAATTCATCCAGGTCGCACGATCAGCATTTTCGTGCGCCGTCGGAGCACCTCAAACCCTGCGCGCGTCCTGCGGCCTCCCAGGGGCTCGTTCGGTGAAGCGCCAACGGTTCGATATCGATGCCTCGGAAATCGATCTGAGCATCCTGCCGTACAGCCTCCGCCGGATCGTCGAGTCGATCGGGTTCGCGCAGGCGCACAAGCTGCTATCAGCCCTCGGCGGCACACGCATTCGACTGCGTCGCGGCGCGCAGTCCGTCGAGGCGGTCGAGGATGTCATCGGCCGCGATCTGTGCCGAAAGCTGATGGATACCCTGAGCAGTGACCGCAATCCGGGCCTTCGTGACGAAGCGCCCGTGATAACGCTTCCCAAGATCGACAAGCTGATGACGCAGCTGCGCGACACGGCGATCGCCAACGCTGCCGAACGTGGCGAGACTGACGCGTCGATCGCCTCGCGGTTTCATCTGACCGAACGCTGGGTCAGCAAGATCAAGCTCGGCCAGTCCAGGAAGCGAACGCCAAGCTTGGCCGCGCGTCAGCAGCGCGACCTGTTCGACGCGGCGTAGACCTCCGCGTCGAATTTCACAACGCGCCACCTGGCGCGTTAGGCTAGAAACCTCCCCGATGCCTGCCGTGCGGAACAACTTCCGCACTGATTCGACTCGTGGCGCTGCGCACACTTCGCATCGTCATGAAACGAATCCATCTCCTGAAGCCGGGCACTTTCGTTGGTAAGGACGGCAAGTCCTACACCTTCACGGGCGACGACATTCGCTCGATTGCCCGCAGCTACGATGTCAAGCTCTCCGAGGCGCCGATTGTTATCGGTCACCCGGATGAGACCGCCCCGGCGATGGGTTGGATCGAGAAAGTCGAAGCCGAGGGGGACAACCTCTATGTAACGCCAGCGAAGGTCCAGCCTGCATTCAGCGAGGCGGTGAAGAGCCACAAGTTCACCAAGGTCACCGCGTCGCTTTACTCGCCCGATCATCCAGGCAACCCGGCCAATGGCGAGTGGTATCTGCAGCACGTCGGCTTCCTAGGCGCCCAGGCGCCGGCCGTGAAAGGTCTGGAGCCGATCCAGTTCGCCGATCACGGCCAGCCAGCCGTCGTCGTGTCGCTCTCCGAGGGCATTGACGAAGCCATGCCCCTGCTGCGGCGCCTGCTCGCAGTGCTTCGCATCAGCGCTACGAATCCTCAGCTCTCTGAAGCCGCTGCCGCCATCACCGCGGCGGCGGATCCATCCGTCGTCCCAAGCCAGGAGTCCGAAGTGGACCAAGCCACCCATACCGCCGCGATCACGGAAAAAGACACCGAGATCGCGACGCTGAAACAGCAGCTCGCCGATCGCGATGCAGCCGCCAAGGCTTCAGCCGCTACCGCACGCAAAGCGGAAGTTGCGCAGTTCGTCGAGGGCGCGATCAAGAGCGGCAAGCTGCTGCCTGCCGAGAAAAGCATGGTGATCGAGCTCGCCTCGCGGATCGAAGCCGGCACGACCGTGCAGCTCGCCGAGGGCGGCGCCGCGGTCGATCTTCTCGCCTCGTTCAAGACGTTCGTCGAAGGTCTGCCGAAGCGGCTCACAACCGCTGAAGTCGCGAATCGTGGAAACGATCCCGACCGCGTCGAATCGACCGCACAGTTCTCGACGCCACCCGGAACGGTCGTCAATGCCGAACGTCTGGAGATTCATAACAAGGCCGAGGCGTATCGAGCGCAGAACCCGAACTTGTCCTACGAGGCTTGCGTGAAGCACGTCTCCGCGGCGCTCTGATCGGCCAACCTCCAAACCGAAGCATTCCGTACAGGAAGCAACTATGAGCAATCAAAAGAAGCCGATCCTCACCCTCACGGTGGCGCCGACCGCGCTGACGGCCGCGGGCCTGTGTCTCACCGGTGCCGGCGCGCTGCCAGCCGCTGGCGGCCGCGTCCTGGGCTGCTTGGCTGAAGCCTGCACCGTCGTTGGCCAGAACCTGCCGATCGATGTGCTGGGCACCTCCGTCGGCACGGCGGCCGCCGCATTCGCGGTCGACACGCCGCTAATGGTGGATGCCAACGGCAGGCTGCTGACCGCAACCGGCAGCAACGTCGTCGTCGCGCGTGCGCTCGACGCAGCTGCTGCACTGGGTGATCGCGTCGAAGTACTGATGCTGCCCAGCTGATCCGAACCCTTCCGTAACTCCACAACGCAACGCCGCCTTCTAGGGAGCCTTTAATGGCCGATCAAATGAATCTCAACCAGGTGCGGATCGTCGATCCGATCCTGACCACTATCGCACAGGGCTATGCGGATCCCGAGTTCGTCGGTGGAGCATTGTTCCCGGCGGTGCCGGTGATGCTCTCCGGCGGCCAGATCATCGAGTTCGACAAGAGCTCGTTCCAGCGCTACAACACCTCGCGCGCGCCCGGCACGCCGTTCAAGCGCATGGAACTCGGCTATCTGGGCCGCCCCTACGCGCTGCTGAACAAGGGCCTCGAAGCGGTCGTTCCGCGTGAGAACCAGCGCGACGCTTCGGTCATGCCTGGCATCGACCTGGCGAAGATCAAGCTCAACGGCGTGATGTCGATCCTGCGTCGCGAGCTGGAGATCGAGCAGGCGACGCTGGCCACCGATCCTTCGCGCTACGACTCAAACCACAAGATTGCGCTGTCGGGCACGAGCAAGTTCTCGGATCCGAGCAGTGATCCGATCGCAGCGATCGACTCGTGGAAGGAAAACATCCGGGCCACAACCGGCATGTATCCGAACACGATCATCTTCTCGGCCGTGGCCTGGAAGGCGTTCCGCAACAACCCGGCGGTCAAGGCGCGTATCCAGTACACGCAGAAGGCCGTTGTGACGATCGAGCTCGCCGCATCGCTGCTCGAAATCCCGAACGTGAAGGTCGGCACCGCGCTCGTCGCGGACTCGTCGGGCAACTTCAGCGACGTCTGGGGCAACAATATCGTGATGGCGTACACCGCCCTCGGATCGCTCGACAGCGCAGTGCCGAGCTATGGCTACACCTACACGATGCAGGGTCATCCGGCAGTCGAGCAGCCGTACTGGTCGAACGAGTCCAAGGGCTGGGTCTACGGCGTGGCCTTCGAGCGTGCCGCGGTGCTCTCCGGCATCACGTCGGGCTTCCTGATTCAGACGCCGGCCTAGCACACACATAACGACGACGAGGCTGTACCTCGCTTAGGTCCGAGTCCGCCGGACAGATTTAGCGAGGGCTGTTGAAGAAGGGCCGGCGCGGGCAAGGAGCCGGCCCTTTTCATTTTCGATCCACGAGGAAACCGACATGAGCGAAACCAACACCAGCACCGACGCATCGAGCGCAGCGGCATCTCCGACTGGCAACACTACCGTCGACCAGGTCACTGCGTCTCAGGTCAAGATTGCGGCAGCCGAAGACTCGAAGCCGAAATCCTACGAAGTGCTGTCGCCCGTACAGCACAACGGCAAGATGCATACCGTTGGCGCCACGATCAAGCTGATCGAGGAAGAGGCCGAGCATCTGATCGCGGCCGGCATCATTCGGCTCAAGAAGGCCGTCGCCGCCGCACAGAACGCGCTCTAAGCGCGTTCGCTCGGCGCCTAGTCCCGTGAACTACTGCACTCAGGATGACTACTCATCGCGCTACGGCGCGACCGAGCTCCTGCAGCTGACTGATCGGGACAAAGACCAGGTCGCCGATGCAGGCGTGTTCGACAACGCCGCGGCGGATGCCGCCGCAACGATCGATAGCTACCTCGGTGCGTCGGGTCGCTACGCATTGCCGCTTCAGTCGCCGCCGCAGGTGCTCGTGCGATATGCGATCGATTTGACCAGGTATTTCCTTTTTGGCCAGCGCGCATCGCAGGAAGTACTCGATCGCTACAACCAGGCAATGTCCTGGCTGTCGGATCTGTCGAAGGGCATCGTCTCGCTCGGAATTGATCCGCCACCAGCTGCGAGTACTGCCGGCGACAACGTGCTGGTGAACGCTGGTCGTCGCAAGTTCGACGACTGCTCGCTCAACGATTACACGCATCCGGGGCAACGCCGGTGATTCCGACGATCGATATTCGAAACCGCCTCAAGGCGAGCGTTCCTGCCTTCACGACAGTCTCGGGTGCCGCGTCGATTCAGGCAGCAATCCAGCGCCAGCAATTCGACGGGCAAGCGTATGTGCTCGTGCTCAACAAGAAGCCGGCCGAAAACAAGCTCGTCAATGCGGTCAGCCAAATGACCACCGCGACGATATCGGTCATGTACTGGTCGACCGACGTTTCGGATTCCACCGGCGAAGCGACATCCGATGCGAACGAGGACATCGTCGATGCGATCGCGCTGGCGTTGTTGAACTGGTCGCCGAGCGAGACATACAGCAACTTCGAATATGCCGGCGGCCGCCTCGTGCAGTTCACAGATTCCGCGGCGCTCTACGCCGAAGAATTCACCACACAGTTCCTAGTGAGGAAAACCTCATGAGCATCATTTTTGACGATGAATTTCACGGCCACGGCGGCAGCTTCGTCGCCGATCCGAAAACCGGCAAGCGCACGCGCAAGCCGGATCCGACACCGGCAGCTGCGCCCGAGGCGCGCGAGCAGGAAGTCACCACCAAGAAGGCCGCCGCCGCGACCGACGCCAACAAGGGAAGCAACTGAGCCATGACGATCCTCACGCGGAAAAAGGCCGTACTGGTCAAGATCGAGTCGGTCTACGGCACTGACTCGGTGCCAGTCGGCGCGACCGATGCGGTGCTGGTCAAATCGGTGGTGCTGACAGATCCACTGATGCAGCAGACTGCCGATCGCGAGATCGTGCAGCCGTTCCTCGGCGCCATGCGGCCGCTGGTGGCAGGCGCGTTCGCGAAGCTCACAATCGAGCTCGAAGTCGCCGGCTTCGGTACTGCTGGACCAGCCACACCGACGCCTGGCTACGACGCACTGTTGCGAGCTTGCGCACTCGCGTCGACCGTGACCGCCGGCACGAATGTGATTTATACGCCGGTCAGCTCGGCCTTCAGCAGCGTGACCGTCTACACCTACCAGGACGGCACGCTCCACAAGATCGTCGGATGCTTCGGCGACCTCGAAACAGGTCTCGACGACAAGGGTGTGCCGACCTACAAGATCACGCTGACCGGCATCTATGTCCCTGTCACGGACGTTGCGTTCCCGACGGTCTCTGTGGGCGGCTACCAGGTACCGCTGATCCCCTGCGCCGACAACACGACGCCGGTCTCGATCTTCGGTTACGCCGGCACGTTCAAGAGCTTCTCGCTCAAGTTCGGCAACCAGGTGGAGATGCGCGAATATCCTGGTGGCGTGAAGCGCGTGCTGATCACCGATCGAAAGTCGTCTGGTTCGATCGAGATGGAGCACACGCTGGTCGGCACCAACAACCCGCTCGCGCAGATCCTGACGGCCACGCCGGGGCCGATCGCGATCACGCACGGCACCGTCGTCGGCAACAAGGTGAAGTTCGCCGTCGGCCAGGCCGTGCCGATGAAGCCGAAGTTCACGGATGACCAGGGCATCGTGAATATCGGCTTCGACTTCACGGCACCGCCGAGCTCGGCCGGCAACGACGACTTCTCGATCACGGTGTCGTGATGAGCTCGGAAACCGAAGTACTCCTCAACGTCCCGCGGACCGAATCGATTGGCGATCGCAAGCTCGCGCTGACGCCGTTCGTGTTCGAGGAGCTGCACCTGGTCGCCGAGATCGGCAAGCCGCTGATCACCTTGCTGGCCAGCGGCGCAGAGCAGAACCCCGCGCAGATGCTGAAGGACCACGCTGGCGCGGTCGTCGATCTGTGTTCCGTTCTCTCGCGCCAGGATCGCGCGTGGGTCGCCAGTCTTCCTGCCGGTCAGATGATCAAGCTGTTCAACCTGGTGATCGAGGTGAACAACGATTTTTTTACGGACGGGGTGATCGGGCTGATCGAGATGGCGAGGATGTTCGGCTGGCTCCCGACGAAATCCTCGTCCCCGACGCCAAGCCCATCACCAAGCCAGGACGAACCGCCGCCGACGCCGTCGGCGCCTGGACCCGACTTGCCGACGAGCTGATCTCGGAGGGTCATCGGTGGCCCGACATCCTCCGCTACACGTTACCGCAAGCACTTCTGTTTCAGCGCGCAGCTCGAGCGCGCAGGCGCTCGCGAAACCTCGAATTGGCAGATATCGCGATGTTGCCGTGGATCGAACCGCAGCAACGTCGGAAATTCGTTTCGGATAATTCATAACGCGGCGTCGCCATGTCAGACGGAACCATGAAGCTCTCAGTCGTCGTCCAGGCCGCGGTCGGCCAGGCGAGGACTGCGCTTCAGGGTGTGCGTGACGACGAGCGAGCGATCGGCGCCGAAGCGCAAAAAACCAGCGCGACCAGCGCGGCATCGGCCGACATCCAGACCGCATCGGCCGAGCAGGTCCAAAAGGCGCTACGCGATAGCACGGCTGCCTTGTCTAAGTTGCGCGCGGAATATGTCGCGCTTCAAAGGACGAATGCTGCTCAGTCTGTTCCGAAGGTTGCGCCCAAGGCTCCAGCGGACGATCTGGAATCCATCTACAACAAGCTGGTCCCGAATGCCAAGAAGCTAAGTGATCTTGATGTTCTGGAGGCCAAGCTCGGAGCGCTGAAGAAGTCGGGCAACGTGGATGCCGACACGTTCGCCCTGCTGACGTCCAAGGTCGCCGCCAGTCGTGCGGCGCTTGGAGAGGTCGAGAACGAGGTCGCACCGGCTGTCAGCGCGCTGAGTCATTTGTCGTTGACCTCGGGTGCAGCTGCTCGCGAATACGGCGTACTCGCAGGCGAGCTCGCGCGCGGCAACTTCGCGAGGCTCGAAGGCTCGGTGCTCACGCTAAGCAACCGCATCGGCCTGCTGCAGCTTCTGTTCACTGGTGTCGGGGCAGCAGCTGCTGGTGGTGTCGCCGCACTGGCGTTGCTGGCAGGCGCGTTCGTCAAGGGTGAGCAAGAGGACGAGCAGTTCAATTCCGCGCTGATCGCCACAGGCAACTACGCGGGCGTAACGCTTGGTCGACTGCGCGAGATGGCGCAGGGCTTCACGTCTGCGACGACGACGATCGGCGATGCCAAGCAAGTACTCGAAGCACTCGTAGCGTCGGGCCGCTTCACGCAATCGCAGATAGAGACGATTGGTCCTGCCGCGCTTGAGATGTCGAAACTCACCGGCAAGAGTGTCGAGCAAACCGTGAAGGTGTTCGAGGATCTGCAGCGATCGCCGGCCAAGGTCGTGAAGGAGCTGAACGACCAGTATCACTTTCTCGACTTGGCGACCTACCAGCGCATCGAAGCCCTGGAAAACGAGGGCGCTGCAGAGCAGGCGGCTGAACTTGCACAGGGAACCTTCGCTGCTGCGCTGAAAAAGCGCATGCAGGATCAGCAGCAAATCCTGGGCTATGCCGAGCGTTCGTGGAACTCCATCCGAGACGCCGCCAGCTCCGCCTGGGACGCCTTCCTCGGGATCGGCCGAGCCGATACCGTCGAGGACAAACTTGCAAGCCTGGCTGCGACCCTGAAGCGGCAGCAGACGGTGCTGGTGGAACCTGGCTACAGCGACTTCGCGCGAGCCAATGCTTCAAAGGTCGCTCAAAGAGTCCAGGCGGAGATCGACGCGCTCACGGCGCAGCAGAAGGCGCAAGACGATTCTGCTGCCCAGCAGTCCGACAAGGCGCTCGCCGACGAGCGCGCGATCGACTCCGATGCCGCTTCCCGCAAGCTTGAGGCTGCACGTGCCGCCGCGGCCGGACGTGAACAGGCATTCAAGATCGCGCACCTGCAGGCACTCGCTGAGATCCAGCGCGCCGACGATAACTCGCAGCGCACGCTTCTCGAAGCCAAGCTGAAGGCGGGCGAACTCAGCTATGCGGACTACTACGCACAGCTCTCGAAGCTTTCAAAGCAAGAGAACGATTCGCAGATCGCGGTCCTGCGCGCACAGCTCAGTCAGGTGGACGAGAAGCGCAGCGCGACGAGCAGTAAACGCACCAAGGATCCGGCAGAACAGGTCGAGGTCAGTGCTAAGCTCAACGAGCTCGATGCACAGCGCGAGACGATCCTCGGCCGCATCAAGGTTCTGCAGTCTGAGTCAGGCGATCTCGCAGTCGATTCCGCTGCTAAATCGGCGACGTCGATCGACGAGTTGCGCAAGAAGGTCGACGAGGCCGTCGCGCAGCTGCAGACGCTTCAGGCCAACCTGGCACCCGAGGATCTGCCTGCGCGCCTCGACGCGATCGCCAACCAGGTGCGTACGAAGTACGCCGGCCTGGCGCGCGATGTCCGCGCCAACGCCGACCAGTTGAAATCGATGGGCGTCGATATCGACGTCGTGATGAAGCTGGTCAACGCCGAGACCACCAAGCAACAGGTCGACGCGCAGATCGACTCGATCGAGAAGAACGTCGCCGCAGCCCAGGCGCGATTTCAGAATCAGCAATTGGTCAGTGCGTCCCGTGTGCAGACTGGCAGCGAGACGCAAGGCCAAGCGCGCGGCGACGTCCAGGGGGCGGCGAAGGTCGACCTTGCAGCGTTGACCGATGCGCGCACCAAGGTGCTCGGCCTGCTCAACGATTATCCCGACAACCCGAAGCTTGCCGAGGTGCTCAAAGGCATCAACGGCGACATTAAGGATCTCGGCCACCTCGACGACTCGCCGTTCAAGAACCTTGTCCGCAGCTGGGAGGACACCACCAACCTCCTCAAGAACGCATCGGCCAGCTGGACACAGGGCTTCGCCGATCAGCTCACTAACCTTGTCACCAAGGGGAAAGCCGACTTCAAGGGCTTCGCCGCCTCAATCCTCTCCGACATCGCGAAGATCCTGATCGAGAAGGAGCTCGCCGGCATCGTATCGCTCGTCGTGCCTGGCTTTGCGGCCGGTGGCCTGGTACAGGGCTTTGCTGGCGGCGGATCTGTCAGCGGCGCTGGCAGCTCCACCAGCGATAGCATTCCGGCGCTGCTCTCAAACGGCGAATACGTCATCAGTGCCAAGGGCGTGCAGCGTGCTGGCACGCAGCTGCTCGATGCGATCAACGGTGGCGCAGTCGCACCGGCGCACGCCGCGCGCTTTGCATCTGGCGGACTGGTCACGCGTTCGAGTACTTCCTCTACGGTCTCAAGTAGCAGCCTTAGCCTCGCAATCAACGTGCCTGTCGCAGTGACCGGCCGCGCGATCAACGAGGACGATGTGCAGCAATTACAGCGCGCACTTTCGCCGGCAATGGCCGACACCGCACGCGCAATCATCGTGCAAGAGCAGCGTTCGGGCGGCGCGCTAAGCGGGCTCGTCAAATGAGCGATCCGAACGCCACATTCACCTGGGTGCCTGACTACGACTCAGAAGTGACCAAAGCTCCGCGTGTGCTCACTGCTGAGTTCGGCGATGGATATGCGCAGGTCGCACCCGATGGCATCAACAACAACCCAGCCACCTGGTCGCTGAGCTTTAAAAGCCGAACAGACGAGGAAGCCGGAGAAATTGTCGACTTCCTTGAAACACAAGGTGCGGACGAGGCTTTCTGGTGGACCGATTTGTTTGGACAGATGGGCCGATATCGGTGCCCGACCTTCAAAAGGAAGCCCATGCCAGGCGCGCAATCAGAGATCACTGCAACGTTTGAACAGACCTTTGACCTCTCGTCCGTAGGCAGCTCGGGAGGCTCGGGCGGTTCAACGACGCCGGTGCTGGTCTATTTTGGTTTCACGCCCACAACCACACCCGATGCGACTGCGGTTGAAGCACTGCACTCACGGCTTCAGACGTCATTCGTTGGAGGCTACGGGTTAACCCAGGACGGTTCCACTTCGAACTATCCGTGCTTCGCGATCCCGGCTTCACTTGGAACGCCGAACAGATTCGCGTTTGCAGGCTTTACCTATTCGCTCATTGAGAGCTCGGTCTCGATCTCTGGCGTTTCTTACAACGTGTTCATCAACCCCAGCCCGACATACGCAGAAGTCATGAACTGGAGCGCCAGCTAATGTCCTTGAATTCGGGAGCCGTCGTATCGGGTGCGCTCTCGCCTGTTGATAGTCGCGATACGAGCGCAACTCATCAGGCGCAATACGGTAAAGGCGGCCATCGCCGCGTCGCCGATATGACGTCCCTGGCTGCAATCACCACAGATCGCCGTGAGCCGGGCATGACGGTTCACGTCTCATCAGATAGTTCGCGCGGAGGATTGCCGAGCCTCTATCGCCTGCGCGAGGACATGAGCGCGTTCGATCCGATCGGCGGCCCTGTTACGCCGGAAACACTCGGAGGCGCATCTGGCGCCGACTGCACTAGCGTGATCAACACCATTCTCGGCGCCGGCCTGCCGGTTGATCTCGGGCCTGGCGCGCAGCCACTTCCGAATGGCGGCAGCTACAACCTCTCGGCGGCGATCAACATCACGTTCGGCGGCGCGAGCATCCGTGGCAAGGGCAAGTTCGCATCGGCACTACTCTCAACGCTTGGAAATCACACGCTGATCCAGGCGGACTCGTCTTCGCACGCGGGTCTTGAGATTAGTGGGCTGCAGCTCGGTGTCGCGGTCGGCGTCACGCCAACGGCGGGCAAGCTGCTCGATGCGAAGACCCATACGTTCGCTGACCTGTCGAACATGTGGAGCACCAACTTCTGGAATGGTCTGCATTTCGGCGGCGGTAACAACGTCACGCTGAACGACATGACGCTGCAGACCGGCATCAGCACCGATGACGAAGATTATGTCGCGACGACGGCCGCAACAACGAACGGAAATCAGGTGATCGTCGTTGCAAGTGCCGTCGGTCTCAGTATCGGCATGTACGCGTTCGGCAGCTTCATCCCAAACACGCCGATCTCGAAGGCGGCTTCGAACACGACGATCACCGGGATCAGCGGCAACAACGTCACGCTCAGTGGCCCCGCAACGGCCACACTGAGTGGTGCGGCAGTGAAGTTCTCGACCAAGCCATCGATCTACGGATACACGATCCAGATCGACGCCAGCACGAAGGCGTTTTCCAACGCTGGTCTATCACGCATCAATTCCTTCGGCCGCACCGGCTCAGTTCAGACGCCGCTGTTCGGCCACGTCGGCTACCGCATTACGGGCGGCGGCACGATCAATATCGACAACCTGATCTCGACGAAACAGGAGATTGGTTTTCTGCTGGAGGAGACCTCGGCTGCAGCTGCGAACCCGAACCGCATCGCGAGCTTCGTGCAGTTCTCAAAGGCCACCACCGAGCATGCCAACACCGGCTTCGTGCTGCGCGCGTTCCAGCGCATCAAGATGGTGGCCTGCGAAGCGAATCTGTCCTACAACGGCGGCTACATCATCGGAGCTGACCAGAACGGCAATCTTTCGCCGCTGGGCTTCGACGCGGCCGACTACACGCTGGTCGGTTGTTCGGCCCTGAATGGCAACGGACATGGCTTCGATCTGTATCAAGGCAACGGTGTCCTGATCGCACCAATCGTCTTCGGCATGAGCAATCCGCCGGGCAGCGCCTTCGGCAACAACGTCTACGACGGCATCCACATTCGTGTGAGCCACGCCAGCCCGTATCGCATCCAGATTCTCGGCGGTCAGAGCGGCGGCTACTCGGGCGATGGCAGCCCGACCGGTGTTGCGATCTCCGGCACCTGTCCAGCGGCCGGCAGTTCATCGAGCATCATTTGCCCGACCAATTTCCCAGGCGGATTGAATGCGCTGGCGGGCATGACGCTGAGCGTCACCGCCGGCACCGGCGCCGGGCAGTCGATCCTGATCGACTCGTCGTCAACGGTGCAGACCTCGACGACAGCCTCGACGACGGCGACGGCCCTGTACGGCTCCAATCAACTGAGCGTCGCGAGTACGGCCGGCATCAATCTCGGCGACAAGATTTTCGCTGCATATGTGCCGAATGGTTCGAAGGTCACGGCGATCGATCCGGTCGGCAACACCGTGAACATGAACACCGTCGTGTCGGTCGACACCCTATCGCCTACAGCGGTCAGCTTCGGCGCTGGGAACCTGGTCGCGGTTCCGCATTCGACGATTGCCACACCGCTCGACGCGACGTCGCAGATCAGCTTCACGCAGCTCACCCAGCGTTATGGCATCTGCTTCGATGGCGACAGCACCGTCAAGTACGACGCCACGATCATTGGTGTGGATCTTCGCGGCAACATCTCCGGGCCGCTCGGAAATCCAGGCGGCGCGATCATCACGTCGGGCTGTGTCAAAGGGAACACCGGGATCGACGACGTGGTTCCGTCGCAGACGGCTGCAT
>CAIJRD010000017.1 GCA_903822975.1 uncultured Sinobacteraceae bacterium | reverse complement strand
GCAGCAGATCCTCGCCGCCGGCTATCCGGTGATCGCCACCGAAACCGGCGATCACAACACGGCGGGGACCGTCGGCGCACCGCTGGTTTCCAATGTGACCTCGTGGGCCGACGCCTACGGCGTCAGCGTCATCGGCTGGGCTTGGAACACCTGGGGGGACCCCGATAACGTCCTCATCAAGGACGTCAACGGCACACCGACCGATGGCTATGGCGTCGTGTTCAGGAATTGGTTGCTCAAGCATTGAGCACACGGCTTCGTTCGAGAACGACGATTCAAATACGTGCGGCGCATCGACTCCCGATGCGCCGTCATCGATACCCGCTACCTATTACGTATCAGACGTACCGAGGCAACGATGAACTGATTCGATCGATCTCGGCGGCTTATACGGAACACGACGAACCGGCGATCGGAATGAGCTGGAGATAGAACCCAAACCCTAGCCGCGTGCGCAATAGAGGGAAACTCGTCGCTTACTTTTTGGCGAGGTCCGTTTCGAACTTTGCAGTCTGCGTTTGCGCTTCGGTCATCGCGGTCACGTTCGTTCCATTCTCTATTGGCCCGAAAAACGTGCGCTCGACCTTGATACCGTCGACGTAGTCGACTACGACATGGGCCTGTACCCGTTCTGGACTTCGATTGATCGTACCGTTCGGAAGTACCGTTACCGGCAGCAGTTGAATCTTGTTGTACTGGCGGACCGCCACATCGGACTCCGCCGATGTGTGCGCACAAGCCGCCAGGCTGAGCGCGATCAGCCATCCAAGAATCAACGATTGCCTTGCGCGAACGCTCATGATCCGTCCTCTGATATTGGAATGAAGGTCATGACACCGTGAACCCGACCTCTGATCGATTCTGAGGGCACTGCTGAGCAGACTCAGTACTCCAACGCACATCCGATGCGGCATCGATTCATGCTGCGCTAAGGAGATGACGACACTGTATGAGCCACCAGGAATCGTTATCGATCACTTAATCGAGCGGGCCGTTATGCCGGCATAACCCGCTTTCGCGAAGAATGATTGATGCCGGTGTTGACTAGACGCCTCAGGTCTTTTTGCCGAGCGAACGAAGTCGGCTGATCGGATGCACCACCTCTAATTTATGGATCGCGCCTCCGCGATTAGCGGTGGGCCTGGATTCGCCAAGCGATGTTCAATGCGGCTCGCCGAGCGCGGCATTTCGGAAATAGAATCCGCTGTAGGCCGAAATCGAATAGTCATCGTGGAATGGAATCCGGCAAGAGAAAGCGGGATCGCGCCATTCGTCGATGAGTTCATAGCCAAGTTCGGTGAACTGCCGCAGCAGATCATCGCGGTTGAATAGCTGATTTGGAGAGAACGCCGTGCCCATGTTCTGCAACGTCACCCTTGCGGGTCGATCATAGACCGGTAGCTTGCTCAACAGTACGTGGGGTGGCAACGACGATTGCGCGCGCAGTTGCTCAAAGGGTTCCGGAATAAATTGCAACGATCCGGCGGCCAGCAAAATGTCGCTGGATGAAAGCGCTTCTAGCGATTCCGTGAACCGCAGACTGGGCGAATCTTCCAAGGAAGCGATTTCCCGTCCCAAGGCTACGACTGCTGGCACATCTTCGATCAACCAATCCAGTTCGGTGCAATTGGCAAGATACTTCCGATAGGAAAAGTAGCTGATGCCAACGTTGCCACCCCAGTCGAATATCCGCGAGCCGTGCGGCAGCAGGCGCTGCAGCCAGAACAATATCGGATAGTCATTGAGTCGAATGCTAAATCGATCGGTGGCCAGTCGAGTTGCCGAGGCACCATTGTCGTATCCTTCGCGGCGCCCCTCCGGAATTGCAGCGATCGCGGCGGCGAAATCCGGGTACACGCCGCGGAACAAGCGCGCATGACCACCAATGCCGTTGAAGTATCTTTTGTACGCGAGCTGAAGTGGCGGACGCAGGAGCGGCAGTCGTCGAGTCGCGCGCCCGAGTCGAGCGAACACGCGCGGCAACAGGTGGTCCTGCACAGTGACATGAGTGGCCAAGGCGGTCATCGTCCGTTCCTGGTGTTGATTGGAAACCGGTAAATCGGCCCCTGCCGAATCGCGCTCGACATCAGGCTGACTTGAAATGTCGAATGGACGAGTCGGCTCGGGCGTCGCGCGATCCAACTCGCCGTCGGTAGTGAGACGCGATCTAGGCGCTCGTTGCAGAGCGCTCCGATCATTGGCAAAACTCGCACGCGCGACGGCGGTGCGCAGGCACTGCGACGTGACATCTACCGAGCAACTTCAAATGCCCGGACGCGGCCCGTAGCACAATTGGGTTCGCACGTTGCCGACGCCATCGACTCTGTTGACGATTGCCAACGTCGTGACCAGGTCCGAATACGTATTGACGCGCCCCGTAAGGTCCACCGTTCCATAGAAGGCGCTGACCACGACGTCGGTCGTGTCCAGATCATGATGCGACGTCAGCGCGGCACCCACACGACGCTGAATGCCGGCGTCCGAGTTGTAATCGTTCAGAGCGTATTTCGACGTGGCACGTCCCTGACTCATCACACAGCCCGCGTTCAACATCGCAACGGCCAAAATCACTGCATATCGCACGTACGATCTGGTCATTGCAGCCTCCGCTATTGCATACCTAAGCGGTGCCGGCAGGCGTAACCAGCGGCACAGTCGAATGACTATGCGCAGACCTGCTACGAGTTTCCGTCCGCAAGCAAACGGATCGTGATCAATCTCCTCACACATAGGGTTTTGGCGATGCACCGACCTGGGAGGTCGCGTTGCGCGTTGCTCATCGGCCTTGAAGTTGACGACTGGGCCTCGGCAGCGCAATCGATCCCTTCGCTGTCGGAGGAGACTGAAACTCAACGACGACCGCGGTCGATTGGCTTACGCATTCGCAATTGAAATCGCAGTTGCAGATGCAGTTGCAGTTGCAGTTGCAGTTGCAGATGCAGTTGCAGTTGCAGTTGCGGTTGCAGTTGCAGTCGCAGTCGCAGTCGCAGTCGCAGTTGCAACTCCGCATGACCGGCCCGAGGGTTGCAAGCACCGACGATATTTGAAGGTGGAGTCGGACCTTGCCGTCACTCGACGCGAGCGCCGTTGGCGAGTGGGAACTCGCGCGACTGGGGCGCCGCTATGGCTCTTGCCCGCTGCACTGGCGCCTGGCTGTACCTGAGGCCATCCACGTGCCGGACATTCTGTACTTACAGGCCGCCTAAGTTCTCGTTGAGGCGTGGCGAGCCGGCGGTGCCTGTGCGAACGACGCGCGACGAATTGAACGATCAGGCGACGCTGAACGTGTTGAGACGTCGACAAAAGGGCACATCGAATTCGCGGGAAGACTGACAAGCGGATTGCGACTAGGGAGCAGCGCGATGACGCGTCGGCCTTTGGCGGAGCGAATTGTTTCAGCGCAACTCGACGCCAATCAAAGCCAGTCAGAGCCAGTCAGAGCCAGTCAGAGCCAGTCAGAGCCAGTCAGAGCCAACCTGGCTGCCAAGCGAAAAATGGCCGCTAAGCCAGGTGAGCCAATCGGCCCCATCGACGACACTGGTGTTTAGACGAATGGTGCAGTCCGGGGCCAGATGGCCCCGGTGCCTTCGGCAAGCAATGCATGCTTACGTCTATACCGGAATGGTGCGCCCGGAAGGATTCGAACCTCCGACCCCCTAGTTCGTAGCCAGGTACTCTATCCAACTGAGCTACGGGCGCGTAAAACAGTACTGCAACCACTCTCCAACTCGTGGCGGAGAGAGAGGGATTCGAACCCTCGATAAGGCTATAAACCCTATACGCCCTTAGCAGGGGCGCGCCTTCGTCCACTCGGCCATCTCTCCCGCGAGCCGAGAGCAGGGCTTCCTGCGAAGCGGCGCTAGGATAGCCTCGCGAAGCCCGGAGGTAAAGCTTTACTGGGTGTTTTTCTGCAGATTTTTGAAGATTGGGCGATCCGCACTCAGGACACGAGTGCAGGCGCTTTACCCGTCTCTTCTTCGACGCGTTCATTGCGAATGCGTTCGAAAATTTCTTCTCGGTGCACGCTCACGCTTTTGGGCGCTTTGACGCCGATCCGAACCTGATTTCCTTTGACGCCGAGAACCGTGATCGTTACATCATCACCGATTACCAGCGTTTCACCGACGCGCCTTGTCAAAATCAGCATGACTATCTCCCTTTCGGAATGACTATCCGCCGAATCTTTTGAGTGGGCCAGCCGGAAAAAGCACCTAAGCCATAGTTGCTTATAACCATTTCCCGGCCCGAATCCGTCGACCTAGCCGCCTTTGGATTCAGACAACTCAAACGCGTTGTGCAGCGCACGAACGGCCAGTTCCAGGTATTTGTCCTCGATCACCACCGAAATCTTGATCTCGGACGTCGAGATCATTTTGATGTTGATGCCTTCGGCGGCCAGCGTCTTGAACATCTTTGCGGCAATGCCGGCGTGCGAACGCATACCCACACCGACCAGCGAGACCTTGACGATATCGAGCGCCGAACGCACGCCCTTGGCCTTGAGTTCCTGTGCAACCTTGTTGGCGATCTCGACCGCGCGCTCGTGCTCGCTGCGGTTGACGGTGAAGGTGAAATCCGTGGTGCCGTCGGCGCCGACGTTCTGCACGATCATGTCGACCTCGACGTTGGCGTCGCCGATCGGGCCGAGAATCGCCGCGGCGATACCGGGGCGGTCCGGCACGCCGGCAACGGTCAGCTGGGCTTCATCGCGGGCGAAAGCGATGCCGGAGATCAGGGGTTCTTCCATCGAAATGTTGTCCTCGAGTGTGATCAAAGTGCCGGGGCCATCGGTGAAGGTCGACAGCACACGCAGCGGTACCTTGTACTTGCCAGCGAATTCGACCGAGCGGATCTGCAGCACCTTGGAGCCGAGACTGGCCAGTTCCAGCATTTCTTCGAAGGTGATGCGATCGAGCCGGCGCGCGCGCGGCTCGACGCGCGGGTCGGTGGTGTAGACACCGTCGACGTCGGTGTAAATCTGACATTCGTCGGCCTTCAGCGCCGCGGCCAGCGCAACACCGGTGGTGTCCGACCCGCCGCGACCCAGCGTGGTGATGTTGCCGTCGTCATCCACGCCCTGGAAACCCGCGACCACCGGCACGATACCGGCGGCGCAATCGGCCAACAGGCGCTCGCTGTCGATACTGCGAATGCGCGCCTTGTTGTAGGCCTGGTCGGTGCGGATCGCGACCTGCGAGCCCAGGTACGAGCGCGCCTGAATGCCGCGTTTGTCGAGCGCCATCGCCAGCAGCGCGGTGGAGATCTGCTCGCCGGTTGCGATCATCTGATCGAGTTCGCGTGGATTCGGCCGCGCCTGCATGCTCTTGGCGAGTTTGATCAGGCGATCGGTTTCACCCGACATCGCCGAGACCACGACAACGATCTGATGCCCACGCTCGCGCGCCAGCGCCACCTTGCCGGCGACATGCTCGATCCGCTCGACCGAGCCCATCGAGGTGCCGCCGTACTTCTGTACCAGGAGTGCCATGTTTTGGTTCTGACTCTAGACAATGCCGGGCTGACGCCGGCTTTAATTCAAGACAACAGTTTGCTTGCAACCCAGTTGCGCGCTGCTTCGAGCGCCGCACCCAGTTCGGTCGGCTTGGTGCCGCCGGCCTGCGCCATATCGGGACGGCCGCCGCCCTTGCCGCCGACTGCGGTGGCGGCGACATTGACCAACTCGCCGGCTTTCACTTTGGCGGTGAGATCGGCGGTCACGCCGGCAATCAGGCTGACCTTTTCGCCGACCACCGCACCGAGCAGCACGATGCCGGAGCCGAGCTTGTTCTTCAGCTGATCCAGCAGCGGGCGCAAATCGCCGCCATCGCTTTCGATCGTCGCAATCAAAACCTTGATGCCGCCGATGTCCTGCGCCTGCGCGACCAGTTCGCCACCAGTGGTGGACGCGAGCTTGCCCTTGGCCTGCGTGAGATCGCGTTCGAGTTGCTTGTTGCGATCGAGTAGCGCCTGGACTTTGTCGATCACTTCGTCGCGGCCACTACGCAACAGCGCCGCAGCATCGCGCAGACGCGCGTCGATCTCGCGCAGCAGCGCCAGTGCGTTCTCGCCGGTGACGGCCTCGATGCGCCGGATGCCGGCGGCCACACCCGATTCGCCGACGATCTTGAACAGGCCAATGTCGCCAGTGCGCGAGACATGCGTGCCGCCGCACAACTCGGTGGAAAAATCGCCGAACTTCAGCACGCGCACGACATCGCCGTATTTCTCGCCGAACAGCGCCATCGCACCCGCCTTGACCGCGTCGTCGTAACTGCTCAGGCGGATATCACCGGCGACGTTGGCCAGCACCTGGCGATTGACGATGTTCTCGATCTGTTCGATCTCGGACGGCGTCACCGGCTTGTCGTGCGCAAAATCGAAGCGCAGACGCGCGGCCGCGACCAGCGAGCCCTTCTGGGTGACGTGTGTCCCGAGCACGGTGCGCAGTGAGGCGTGCAACAGATGCGTTGCCGAATGATTGCGCTGCACCGCTGCGCGACGTTCGGTGTCGATCTCGACCTTGATGCTGTCGCCGACGCGCAGCCGGCCGGTTTCGAGCGTGCCGATGTGTCCGCGCGCGTCCGGATTCAGCGCCTGTGTGTCGCTCACGATGAAGCGCACGCCGGGTGCGCTGAGCAGGCCGGCATCACCGACCTGGCCGCCGGACTCGGCATAGAACGGCGTGCGATCGAGGAACACCACCGCTTCGTCACCAGCGTCGATGGCATCGACCGGATCGCCACCGCGCACGATCGCCAAAACCTTGGCCGAGTGACCCTGCTGTTCGTAACCGGTGAATTCGGTTTTCGCCGCAACCTTGGCCGCACCTTGCGAATAGTCCGCAGTGAAGCTGCTGGCGGCGCGCGCACGCGTGCGCTGCGCTTCCATATCGCGCTCGTAGCCCGCCTCGTCGATGGTCAGGCCGCGCTCGCGCGCGATATCGGCAGTGAGGTCGTACGGAAAGCCGTAAGTGTCGTAAAGCTTGAACACCGCTTCGCCGGCGATCACGCCGTTGCTGCTTTTGGTGATTGCGTCTTCGAGCAGGCGCATGCCTTTTTCGAGCGTCGTTGCGAAGGCTTCTTCCTCGGTGCGGATCACGCGCTCGAGTTGTGTGCGCTTGCTGATCAGCTCCGGATACGCCTCGCCCATCGCATCGCCCAACGGCGCCACCAGCTTGTAGAAGAACGGCTCGTTCAGACCCAGCTTGTAGCCGTGCCGGATCGCGCGCCGCATGATCCGACGTAGCACGTAGCCGCGACCTTCATTCGAAGGCGTGACGCCGTCGGTGATCAGGAAACTGGTTGCGCGGATGTGATCGGCGATCACCTTCAACGACGCATTGCCGTCAGTAGGAACCCCGGCCAGCTTCGCGGTGGCCGCGATCAGTTGCTTGAACAGGTCGATGTCGTAGTTGTTCTGCACGCCCTGCATGACCGCGCTGACGCGCTCCAGGCCCATGCCGGTGTCGACCGAGGGCGCTGGCAGCGGCGTCAGCGTGCCGTCCGGCGCGCGATCGAACTGCATGAACACCAGATTCCAGATTTCGATCCAGCGATCGCCGTCTTCGTCGGGCGATCCCGGCGGTCCACCGGCGATGCCTTTCGAACCATCCGGATCGTGGTCGTAGAAGATTTCGGTGCAGGGACCGCAAGGGCCGGTGTCACCCATCTGCCAGAAATTGTCGGAGCCACCGCCGGGCTTGTCGCCGATGCGAACGATGCGCTCGGCCGGCATGCCGATCTTGTCGCGCCACAACGCGTAGGCTTCGTCGTCGCTGTGATAAACCGTCACCAGCAGCCGCGACTTGGGAATGGCCAGCCACTCGGCGCCGGTGATGAATTCCCAGGCAAAGCGAATCGCGTCTTCTTTGAAGTAGTCGCCGAAGCTGAAATTGCCCAGCATTTCGAAGAAGGTGTGGTGACGCGCGGTGTAGCCGACGTTCTCCAGATCGTTGTGCTTGCCGCCGGCACGCACGCAGCGCTGGCTGCTCGCCGCCCGCGTATAGGGCCGCTTTTCGCGACCGGTGAAGACGTCCTTGAACTGCACCATGCCGGCATTGGTGAACAGCAGCGTCGGATCGTTGCCCGGCACCAGCGGGCTCGACGGCACCACGGTATGACCCTGGCGCTGGAAATATTCCAGGAAACGCGCGCGTAATTGGTTGCTGTTCATCATCGGCTGCGGGCCATCGACCTGCAAAAGGGACGGAATGTTACCGCGCCGGCGCAGGCGCCTGCTACGGCCGCGGCTCGAACAGGCCGCGATTACTCCGCGTCGTCGAATCCGTCCGACTGCATCGCGGCGCGGATCTGCTCGCCATCGAAGCCGCGTGCGGCGAGGAAGCGCTGATGTTTAGCGCGTTCATTGAAGTCGGTTGGCGCGGCAGTGAAGCGTTTGCGATAGACCTGTCGGCCCAATGCGTTCCAGTCGCAGTCCGCTTCCGCCAGCACTTCGCGAATCAGGCCGTCCTCGACCCCACGCGTGGCAAGCTCGGCCGCGATGCGGCGCGGTCCATACCCTTGCGCGATGCGCGAACGCAGCAGCAATTCGGCGTAACGGCGGTCACTCTGCCAGCCGGCTTCGCCGAGTTCACGCACGACGTCCTCGGCGCAGGCTTCGTCCACACCGCGCGCGGCCAGCCGCGCCTGCAATTCCTTGGCGCTCTGCTCGCGACGCCCGAGCGCACGCAAGGCCTGATTGCGCGCACGCGTGCGCTCGGCACCCGGCTCGGGTGGTTCCTCACTATCGGGTTCGGGATTCATCGTCACGCGCCGGCACCGGCGACGACGGGCGCGTTGCGCGCCCGTCGCGTACCGCTTTACTCGGCGGCGGCCGGCGTTGCCAGCTTGCGGTTCGGCAGCAGCTTGGCGCGCAGCGCGGCTTCGATTTCCTCGGCCGCTTCCGGATGCTCCTTGAGATAGGTCTTGGCGTTGTCCTTGCCCTGACCGATCTTGCTGCCCTTGTAAGCGAACCAGGCACCGGACTTCTCGACCAGCTTGTGCTCGACGCCGAGGTCGATCAGCTCGCCTTCATGCGAAATGCCCTCGCCGTACATGATCTCAAAGATGACTTGCTTGAACGGTGGCGCCAGCTTGTTCTTGACCACCTTCACGCGCGTCTCGTTGCCGACCACTTCATCGCCCTTCTTGATCGCGCCGATGCGGCGAATGTCGAGGCGCATCGAAGCGTAGAACTTCAGCGCATTGCCGCCGGTGGTGGTTTCCGGGCTTTGGCCCGGCATCATGATGCCGATCTTCATGCGCAGCTGGTTGATGAAGATCACCAGCGTCTTGCTGCGGTTGATGCTGCCGGTGAGTTTGCGTAGCGCCTGGCTCATCAGACGCGCCTGCACGCCGACCGAGGCATCACCCATCTCGCCTTCGATTTCGGACTTCGGCACCAATGCGGCCACCGAGTCGACGACGACGACATCGACACTGTTCGAACGCACCAGCATGTCGACGATTTCGAGCGCCTGCTCGCCGGTATCCGGCTGCGAGATCAGCAGGTCGGGAATGTTCACGCCGAGCTTCTCGGCATAGGCCGGATCGAGCGCGTGTTCGGCGTCGATGAACGCGGCCACACCACCGAGCTTCTGCGCCTGGGCGACGATGTGCAGCGTCAGCGTGGTCTTGCCGGACGATTCCGGGCCGTAGATTTCGACCACACGGCCGCGCGGCACGCCGCCGATGCCGAGTGCGGCATCCAGCGTCAGCGAACCGGTCGGGATCACTTCCACTTCCGGGCGCTCGTCGGTGCCCATGCGCATCACCGCGCCCTTGCCGAACTGGCGCTCGATCTGACCGAGTGCGACCTCCAAAGCCTTCCTGCGATTCTCGTCCATCTTCACTGGCCCGCCTTGTGTGTAGGGTTGCGATTCGGCACCGAGTTTCTCGGCAGACCGTGACGCTGCGCTTTCGCGCGTTTTTTTGATACCGCCAATACTCACCCGCTTACTTACCGATGCGGCCGAGGTAATCGCCGGTGCGCGTATCCACCTTGACGATTTCGCCCTGTTGCACGAACAGCGGCACGCGGATCACCGCGCCGGTTTCCAGGGTTGCCGGTTTGCCGCCACCGCCCGAGGTATCGCCGCGCACGCCCGGATCGGTCTCGACGATCTTCAGTTCCACGGAATTCGGCGCAGCCACGCTCAGCGGCACGCCGTTCCACAGCAACACGCTGCAGCTTTCCTCGCCCTTCAGCCACTGCTTGGCTTCTTCCATCGCGGCGGCGCCGGCCTGGATTTGCTCATAGCTGGCGGGATCCATGAAGGTCCAAAATTCGCCGTCGTTATAGAGATACTGCATGTCCATCTGCTCGACGTCCGCGAGTTCCCAGCTGTCGCCCGAGCGCAACGTGCGCTCCAGCACGCGGCCGTTTTTGAGGTTGCGGATACGGAGCGTATTGGTCGCCTGGCCTTTGCCAGGCTTGCGGTATTCGTTGTCGATGATCGCGAACGGTTCGCCGTCGATCAGGACTTTGGTACCGGACTTCATTTCATTGGTGCTGACGGTCGCCATGGGTCTTTTCTTTAGGGCTTTGAGACAAGCTCACAATAATAGCGGAAGCGCCGTCGCCGACACAGCGTCGTCTGTCATCGCCGAACGACATCGAGCGTCATGCCGCGGCAACTATTTTGAAATTCTTTGTCAAACCGCTTGTTGCGGCGACGGTCAGCACTTATACTTTCGCGCCTGTTTCGGGGCCATAGCTCAGCTGGGAGAGCGCCTGCATGGCATGCAGGAGGTCGACGGTTCGATCCCGTCTGGCTCCACCAATTTTATCGGTTGTCTGTCGTCACTGTCCCCATCGTCTAGAGGCCTAGGACACCACCCTTTCACGGTGAGAACCGGGGTTCGAATCCCCGTGGGGACGCCACAGATTCCAAGCTGTCGCCCGGATTCGCTTGTATAGCGGCGGCCGCGAACCTATACTTTGCGGCCGTTCGCGCGGGTTGCCTGTGCGAACGGTAATTTTTTTGGCTGGGAGGATGGCTTTATAAGCGCGGAACGTCAGGATCGCCGGAACGAAGAAATCAACGTGCCTCGTGTACGTGTGATCGGTTCGGACGGCAGCCAGGTTGGCATCATGCTCACGCGTGACGCCATTGCCAAGGCAGAAAGTGAAGGATTGGAACTGGTCGAGGTGTCGCCCAATGCCGATCCACCGGTCTGCAAGATCATGGACTACGGCAAGTTCATCTATCAGAAGGACAAGGCCCAGCAGGCCGCGCGCAAGAAGCAGAAGCAGATCCAGGTCAAGGAAGTGAAATTCCGGCCGACCACCGAAGAAGCCGATTACCAGACGAAGCTGCGCGCACTGCTGCGCTTCCTGGAAGAAGGCGACAAGGTCAAGATCACGGTTCGCTTCAAGGGCCGCGAGTTGGCGCATCAGGATCTGGGTTTCGAGTTGATCGAGCGTTTGAAGGGTGATCTCGACGAGCAGGCCTTGATCGAGCAGAACCCGAAGCTGGAAGGCAAGCAGGCGATCATGGTGATGTCGCCGCGCAAGCGCTGAAGTGCCGTTGTCTGTTTTTAACTTTGACTTAACTGCTGCAATCGAATTCAAGAATTGAGTGGAGTGATTTGAAATGCCGAAGATGAAGACCAACCGCGGCGCAGCCAAGCGCTTCGCCCGCACCGGCAAGGGCGGCTTCAAGCGCTCCAGCGCGTTCAAGCGTCACATCCTCACGAAAAAATCGGCGAAGCGCATTCGCGACCTGCGCGGGCCGACCATGGTGCACGAATCGGACAATAAAGAAGTCCGCCAACTGCTCCCTTACGCCTAAGTATTCAGGCGTACATAAGCGTCGCATTCACATACGAGATTCGCTGAAAGCGAACACATAGCAACCTAGAGGTATTACCGATGGCACGAGTCAAACGCGGCGTTACCGCCCGCGCCCGTCACAAGAAGGTCCTGGATAAGGCAAAAGGCTATTACGGCGCACGTTCGCGCACGTATCGCGTTGCCAAGCAGGCGGTCATCAAGGCCGGCCAGTACGCCTACCGCGATCGCCGCGTCAAGAAGCGCGAGTTCCGCGCGCTGTGGATCCAGCGCATCAATGCCGCCGCCAACGAGCACGGCGTTTCCTACAGCAAGTTCATTCATGGACTGACGCTGCTCGGCGTCGAGCTGGACCGCAAGGTGCTCGCCGACATCGCTGTGCACGACAAGCCGGCGTTTGCGCAGCTGGCAGACAAGGTTGTGAAAGCGCTCGCCGCTTAAGCCTTATCGTCGTCTAGCAGTACCAACCCAAAAGGGGGGCGGCGGCAAGCCGCTCCCCTTTTTGTTTACCCGTCTTGTTTGGCTCTCGGGGAATTGATGAACGTCGATCTAGATCAACTACGCGACGAGGCCCTGGCGCAGATCGCCGCCGTGGCGGAAGCCTCCGCAATCGAACAACTGCGTGTCGACCTGCTCGGCAAGAAGGGCCGCGTGACCGAACTGCTGAAGCAGCTCGGCGCGATGCCTGCGGATCAGCGCAAGGCCTTCGGCGAACGCGTCAATCGCGTCAAGGAATCGCTGGCGCAGGCGCTCGAATCGCGCGCGAGCGCGATCAACGATGCCGAGTTGGATCGCCGACTGAAGGCCGAAACGCTGGACGTCACCCTGCCCGGCCGCGGCGAAGGCGTCGGCGGCCTGCACCCGGTGACGCGTACGCTGCGCCGCATCGAAAGCATCTTCAATTCGATGGGCTTCGAAACGGTCGAAGGCCCGGAGATCGAGGACGACTGGCACAACTTCCAGGCGCTGAACATTCCGGAATCGCATCCGGCGCGCGCGATGCAAGACACCTTCTATTTGTTGAACGCTGCGCGGCTGCTGCGCACGCACACCAGCCCGGTGCAGATCCGCACGATGCAGGCGCGCAAGCCGCCGATCCGCATCATCTGTCCGGGACGGGTTTACCGCGTCGATTTCGATCGCACGCACAGCCCGATGTTCCATCAGGTCGAAGGCCTCTACGTCGCCGAAAACGTCGGCCTCGCGGATCTCAAGCACGACCTGCAGAAATTCTTGTCGCTGTTTTTCGAGCGCGACGCCGAAGCGATGTTCCGACCTTCGTATTTCCCGTTCGTTGAACCGGGCGCGGACGTGCACATGAAATGGGGCGACCGCTGGCTTGAACTGCTGGGTTGCGGCGTCATCCACCCGAACGTGCTGAACGCGGTCGGCATCGATCCGGAACGCTATTCGGGCTATGCCTTCGGCATGGGCGCCGAGCGGCTGGCGATGCTGCGTTATGGCGTTGACGATCTGCGCCTGTTCTTCAACAACGATCTGCGCTTCCTCGAACAATTCCGCTGAGCCGCACCGAGTTCCGATCGCCATGAAACTTTCCGAAAGCTGGCTGCGCGAGTGGGTGCATCCGTCCGCGAGCGCTGCCGAAATCGCGCATAAGCTGAATCTTGCAGGCCTCGAAGCCGAAGCCGAGCCGCTGGCCAGCGATCCGCCGAAGGGCGTGGTCGTCGCCAAGATCATCAGCGCGGTGCCGCATCCGCAGGCCGAGCGTCTGCGCGTGTGCGAGGTCAACGTGGGCGCTGCACAGACGCTCAGCATTGTCTGCGGTGCAGCCAATGCGCGCGCCGGAATTCTTGTTCCGGCGGCACTGCCGGGCGCGCGCCTGCCCGGCGGCAAGGAGATCGGTCACGCGAATCTGCGCGGCGTTGATTCGGCCGGCATGCTGTGCTCGGCTTCCGAACTCGGACTTGCGGAAAAATCCGACGGCCTGCTCGAACTGGACCTGGATGCCAAACCGGGCATGCCGATCGAACAGCACCTCGGCCTCGACGATCAGCTGCTGAACCTGGAGCTGACGCCGAATCGCGGCGACTGTCTCAGCATCGCCGGCCTTGCACGCGAGCTTGCAGCGATCTACGACCTGCAACAGACCGCGCCGGTGATGCGTCCTGCCGTGGTGAGCGGCTACGAGCAGGTCGATGTCCTCGTCGACGACTCAGCTGGTTGCCCGCACTACTGCGGTCGCGTGATCACCAAAATCAATCCGAAGGCGCGCACGCCGGATTGGATGCGGGAGCGGCTCCGCCGGTCTGGCATTCGCGCGATCCATCCGGTGGTCGACATCACCAACTATGTGATGCTCGAACTGGGTCAGCCCTTGCACGCATTCGATCGCGCCAGCCTGCGCGGTGCGATTCACGTGCGTCGCGCGAAGGCCGGCGAAAAGCTCACGCTGCTGAATGAGCAGATCGCAGAACTGACGCCGCAGGATCTGCTGATCGCCGACGCCAGCGGTCCGCTGGTGCTGGCTGGTGTAATGGGCGGCACCAGTTCCGGAGTCACACCTGCGACCACCTCGATCTTTCTCGAAAGCGCGTGCTTCGATCCGGCGACCATTGCCGGTGCCGGCAGACGTCACAAGCTGCTCTCCGATTCGCGCTACCGCAACGAGCGCGGCGTCGATCCCGGACTTCAGCGCAAGGCGCTGGACCGCGCAACGACGCTGATCGAAGACCTCTGCGGCGGCGACGCCGGCCCGATCACCGAGGTCGGTCGTGCGCCGACGTATGCGGCGACGATCCGACTGCGTCTGTCGCAGGTGGCGCGCTTGCTCGGCCACGAGATCGCCGCGCGCGAAATTCCGAAGCTGCTGTCGCGCTTGCGGATCGAAACCCAGTCGGAATCTGCCGACACCTGGCTTGCGCGCATCCCGACCTATCGCTACGACCTGCGCATCGAAGCCGATCTGGTCGAGGAAATCGGCCGCTTGTACGGTTACGAACGGATTCCGGCACGCGCCTATGCCGCGCAACTGCCGCTGAACCCGGTGCGCGAAACCCAGCGCTCCGCCAACGCCGCGAAAGATGCCCTCGCCGCGCGCGGCTATCAGGAAGTCGTGACCTACAGCTTTGTCGACCCGCGACTGCAATCTCAGCTCGATCCCGAACAGCCGGGCCTGATGCTGGACAATCCGATTGCCGAAACGATGGCAGTGATGCGCACCAGCCTTTGGAGCGGCCTCATTTCGACCTGGCAGTACAACCGTCAGCGCCAGGTGCCACGCGCCAAGCTGTTCGAACTCGGCGCCTGTTTTGCGCCGGACGGTGCGGGGTCGCGCGAAAGCGTGCGTCTCGGCGGTCTGGTCGCCGGCAGCGCCTTGCCCGAACAATGGGGCGAAAAGTCGCGCGCCGCGGACTTCTACGATGCCAAGGCAGATGTTGCCGCGCTTTTGCCGCCCAGTTCCGAGCCCTTTGTCTTCGCCGCCGCCACACACCCAGCGCTGCATCCGGGGCAGAGCGCACGCATTCTGCGAGGCGAAACGCCGATCGGCTGGCTGGGCGCCCTGCATCCGCGCTTGACCCAGACGCTCGACCTTGGCAGCGCACCGCTGCTGTTCGAGCTCGACTGGGCGTCACTGCGCGAAGCCCGCCTGCCCAGCCCGGAACCGATCGCCGAACAGCCCAGTTCGCGCCGCGACTTGGCGCTGGCCGTGGCCGAGGACGTCAGCGTCGACCGCGTGCTCGCTGCGATCCGCGAAGCTGCCGGTCCGCTGCTGCGTTCTGTCAGCGTATTTGACGTTTATCGCGGCGCAGGTCTCACCCCCGGACACAAGAGTGTCGCTATGGGCTTGATCTTTCAGGACCGTTCGCGCACGCTAAGCCTTGATGACATCGACGCGGCCGTTGGGGAAATTGCCGCGAACGTATCCACTAAACTGGGGGCTTCCGTTCGGAGCCGTTGAGGTTGCGACCGTGGCGTTGACCAAAGCAGAGCTCGCGGAGGCCCTGTTCGAAGAACTCGGCCTCAACAAAAGGGAAGCGAAGGAATTCGTGGATCTCTTCTTTGAAGAGATTCGGAATCGTCTCGAAAATGGAGAGGCCGTGAAACTTTCGGGTTTCGGCAATTTCGAATTGCGTGACAAAAACCAGCGCCCCGGCCGCAATCCGAAAACCGGCGAAGAGATTCCGATCTCCGCGCGCCGCGTCGTTACCTTCCGTCCCGGTCAGAAACTTCGCTTGCGCGTGAGCATTGATGAGAGCAGCCGCTGAGATTCCTGCCAGCTTGCCGGAGATTCCGCGCAAGCGTTACTTCGCCATCGGCGAAGTGGCAGAACTGTGCGCCGTCAAGCCGCATGTACTGCGCTACTGGGAGCAGGAGTTTCCGCAGCTGAAGCCCAGCAAGCGACGCGGCAATCGCCGCTACTACCAGCACGACGACGTGCAGATGGTGCGCCGCATCCGCAGTCTGCTGTACGAACAGGGCTTCACCATCGGCGGCGCGCGCCAGCAGTTGAAGGAACAACCGCGCGCTGCGTTTGAAACGGTGGCGCCGCTCGTGTCGTCGGCCACATCGCCAACCGCACCGTCGGAGCCTGCAGTCAACCGCAAACAGCGCGAACTCGGCCAGATTCGCGACGAACTGGAAGCACTGCTGAAACGCTGGCCGTACTGAATCCTGCCGTTCTCCGATTCATCCGCCTGCAAGCCGGCAATAAGCTGGCAAATTGTTCAGCACACGCGACGCGCGCGTGGTCGCACCGTTATAATCAGCGGATCGGGGCGTAGCGCAGCCTGGTAGCGCACTTCCTTGGGGTGGAAGTGGTCGGAGGTTCGAATCCTCTCGCCCCGACCAAATAAATCAAAAAGATATGAGTAAATGCGCAGATGCATCAGGATGCGCAAGCTGGTCAGGGGAACAATTAGGGGAACAAACTCTAGGACCTGTAAAAGTGCCAGGTCTCGGTCGTGGCATAATCGACCGCTCAGCCAGCCGTACATCGGAAACTTTCTAAGTTCTGCTGATTGTTGATGCTAAGGGTTGCGGTCCAGGAGCCTTTAGAAGCAGAATCTGAGCGCTGGAATTCTGAGCTTGGAAACCCTTATGGTTTGCCGAGCCAAAGTCATGGTGAACAGTTTTTTGTTGTTTTGGTCGAAGCGTCGATCATTACGCTTGCCGAGCAGACTTAGAATTGAATCGTAATCTCAAATGACCGGAATTCCTGCGCTTAAAGGACCAGAACTCTATAAAAAAGTCGATGCCTATCGACATGGTCTCGAGCGCGAACCATTTACCATTCGGAGACTTGAGTCAGAGGTCAGAAAGTATCTGTCGTCTTTTCCCGTTGATCCGTCAGGGCACTCAGCGCTGCTGATGATTCAAGTCATGAAGCGAGACCACGACGCATTGCTTGCAGTCATCGCAGATATGAAAGGACGCCAAATTAACCGGAAGTTCAATTTCAATATCGGTACGGCACTCCTAACCTTCGGATACGTTGATGAAGCATGGAGTGAGATCGAATCTTCGTATCCGAATCTAGATGACACAGTTGCGCTGAACTCATTTATTCACCGCTGCGCCCAGTTCGGGAAATTTGAGTGGTGCAGGAAAGCGCTGCGCGCATTTCAGCAGATTACACAATCAGGACACGAGGCCTACACGTCGGCAAACATTATGGTCAACGCCGCCGAGCGCCTTGGCTTGGATGAGGCTATTTTTTGCATCCCAAGTATGAAGATGCTGAGAGCTTTAACTACCGATAAGCAAGACGAGCGCGCGGCCGACTCAACTGCAACTTGGAGCATTGAAGATTCTGGCCCGTCCGAATGCCTCGCAGTTCAAGAGTTTATGGTGCAGCACTTCACAGCCGATCAAGTTCTAGATGTACTTGAACGCCATTCAGATTTGATGGCGAATAGCGATACTCCATTCCGAGAGCTAAATTCGGTGGTGATAGACGTCAGAGGCGGAAAACAAGACAGTGCCCTGCTCGCCGCTTGAGTTGCTAGATGCAGCGCGTGAAGTGCGCTCTATCGAACACCCCCAAATCGCCTCCATCGAAGCACTTACGCGAACAGCAATAAATCGGGCCTACTACGCGGCCCTTCATTCCGCAATTCAAATTTCAACGTCGATAGAGCTCACGCTCGACGGCGATGGTGGTTCGCACGAACGAGTATTTAATGCGCTTGCCGACTACTCCTATACGCTTAAGCCAGATGATGGCGCCCACTTACGAAGCGCTCTCGAGCAACTAAAAAAATTGCGCTCTCGACGCGTAAGGGCCGACTACAAGCCCCAGCTAATTTGCGAGGCTGCAGACGCTAAAGTCGCGATTGAAGTGGCTGATCGAACTATGCGTCGGCTTGCTGCACATTACCCCAAGCCGAATTCGCCAGCGGTGTAACGTTGAGGTTTTCGTCGCGCCGTTTTTTCCAACGATCGATCGATAATCAACGATGGTTAAGATCGAGCCACCACCACAATTCGGTGCCATCAACTCTTCCAGCTTGCCTGCCGCTGGTCGTCATGCCGCAGATGCGCCTAGAGTTTTGATGCTGCGCCTGAACGGATTCGAACTCAACTTCGGCTCTTTACGAATCGCCGCGTCGCATCGGTGCTCGAGCATCCGCCTGTAATAAATGGCGAAGTCCCCAAGTGTTCGCGCGTAGCAATAGCGTTGCGGTCCTTTAAATAGAAGATCGCCGGATTTAATCGACGTGGCGTCCACTGATACCGCTCAGCGATTTGAGACGGTTGATGCGGAAAATCTGAATCAGTAAGCAGGTCGACAGCCAGCCTCAACGCATCAGACTCTGGATTCCAAGGCTGCCAGTGCTTATCAAATTCGGCGTAAAGCTTCGCATTGGCAGAATAGGCGTCGTGGTGCTCGTTGAAGAATGCTCGAAGCTCGAACAATGCGTCAGTAACATCGTCAGCCAGTAAGCCAGTTCGCTCGACGATCTCCGATACATCAAACTCCACACAGTACGGCTCAGCCGTCTCTGAATTGCGAACGAACAGTCCAGCAATCTCCGTCGCCGCGGCTGAGTAACCGGTATACGGGGCAGCCACAGCCACCGGAGCTGGGCCCAACGCGGGCTTACGCGTCAAACCATAGATCTCACTGACTATTTCGTTTAACCCGACAAGGTCTTCGTCGATTTCACGGCAAAGCATCCCGGCCAGTAGCGGCGGAAGTTTGCTAACGGCGAGTTGGTATCGGACCGGAATAAACCGGCTCGTCGCGCTCACCTTTCGCACGAAACCAGCATCGATTTCTTCATTGACCCAGGGTCGAGTGATCGAGTCTGGTGTCAACAGAACCATAAAATGCGTGCAATTGGTTAAGCCTTCGTCGATTTTCCGACGGAAGCTTTCCCCTGAATCGATTTCCCACTCTGCCCACCACGTATCAATTCCATCGGCGCTCAACGAACGGGCAATTTTTTCTGCCATCGCCCGATCGTCGGTCCCGTAGCTTAGGAAAACGCGCGGTTGTCCGCGCTTGTCTGTTGGCTCAAAGGTCATTGCGTAGTCTGAATCCACGGGAAGGCGGCTTTTGACGATCGACAAAAGAGCTGCAGAACCCTCGATATGAACCCGCAGATCGTCGATTGAACGCCCATGAATCGTAACGAAAGCGAACTCGCCCGTCTCAGGATGTCGAATACTCCCGAAGTGTTCGCGAAGCTTAATTGATACTGCTTCAAACGCTTTTTGCATCAGCGCTGCATTCAGATCGCGCGCAAAATTATCGCCCGAAACCGTATTGCCGCCTACGGTAAACTTCATCGCCTTGGCTCGCGATCGGGAGCTTCGTCCTGCTGAGCGCTGGAAGGCGCGGCGGCAAATTGCTCTGCATCGAATAGCTGCAGCATATCCCGTAAGTCGACATCCGCTTCCGCCTCGAGCCAACGCTCATAGTGGTCCGGCGGGATAACCACGACCGATCGCTTCTCATCGCCGGGCGCATGCATGCGATCCATGATCGGATGTCCGGCGCCAGGGATCGTCAGCATCGAGAATGACCTTCGCGGCCGATCGTCGGCGCCTCGTTTCGACTCCCAGATTCCCGCCAGCGCGAAGGGCTTGTCGTCGACGCGATGGATGCGCCACCAGACCGGCTTGCCCGTTTCGTAATTCGGCTCCATGAAGGCCTGCGCCGGCACTAGGCAGAGCTGGCGCTTCTTCCAGGCGTTTCGGAAGCTTGGCTTCTCAGCGACGGTTTCGGTGCGCGCGTTGTAGGTCTGGCGTGCGAGCTTCTCGTCCTTCGCCCAGTGCGGCAGCATGCCGAAGCAGGCGCGCACTGGCGCGTGCACGCCCTCGTTCAGGATCACCGGCGCGTCGTAGCCCGGGAAGCACTCAGCCTTGAATTCGAACGTCGGCGCCAGGCTGCCAGCGATCTCGTCCCAGTCAGCAAGCTGGACGTGCGGCGGTTGGTAGCGGGAGCACATGCCGATCAGTGTAATGGTCCCGAACGACGACGGGAAAAGAGGCGCGGCGTTGAACTAGGCTCAACTCTCTTGGGTTGATTAGGAGGCCCTCCGTGATGATCGAACCGATAATGAGATTTAATGCCAAAGGTGTGACGGCTGAGCACCTACGCCGGTGGATGCTTGCAGGCCTGGCGGTAATTGAATCGGTCAGCGAGAACCCTTACGCGTACGTTGGCATGCTGGCGGGTGCGCCGAGGTGACAGCGCTCTCTCTGCCAGCGATATCAATCGGGCGCAGCTTTGGATTCGTGCGGAACAGGCAGCCGCAAAAGCATTCCGTCAAGATGCAGAATCCGGCGCGATTGATTATCGAGTCGCCGAGTAGTTTTCAGCTTTGGCGCCAACCGGCACGCTCACCGCCAGCGCATACTCCGCGATGAACCGCATGTGCGCCGACAATCCCGAAATGCTCGCATCAAGATCCGAGTGCTTTGCCGGCCATCTCCTATCCAGCGCGGCCTCGACATCGTCGGCGTCGCCTGAGCATCCATAGGCGCTCAACAGCCGCGCGGCAAGGATTCGGCAAAGATCGCGAACGCCATACTGCTCAATCACTTAGTCGTGATTGCATCATTGCCACCTATCTGACAAAGACTGCGGCGGCAAAGATGGCAGGGAAAGCGTCGGAACTTAGAGCGCGGGTTCATGAGGCCCTAGAGGCTGCGTTGGCGTCAACGGCACCGGGCGACCACGCAGGCGCGATTGCGGCTGTTCGGGAACAGTTCCCCGACGTGCCCCGCCGCACCTGGGATCTGTGGGTAAGTCAGAAAACTCAACTGGCACCCAAGCTGAAGAAACAGGTCGCCGTAGCGCTCGAAAAGGTCGAGCAGGTGTGCACCGCCGAAGTTCGTACCCCCGACCACACCCCAGCGCCCGACGCGCCGCGCCGACGCCGCCGGGCCGCGGCGGCCGTCGAGGGTGTCCATCTACCGGCGAGCCCGCCCAGTGCCGGCACCGTCGCCACAGGCGGCCCAGGCGACGGCACAACCACGCGCTTCACCAAGCCGCCGCCGGTGCAGATCGAGCCGACCGAACTGATCGCAACGCTCGGCGAGCTGATGCTCGACGCAGATGCGCTGCGGGATTGCTCAATGCGTGTATCGCCGGACGGGCACGGCCACGTAATCGTCGACCCGGTTTCATTTGCGCAGAGTGTAGCGATGCGCCTTCAGATCACCGTTGCCCAAGGCAAAATGTATGGCGCAATGATGAGCAGCGAAAAAGCTAAAGACATACTGTCTGCCATCATCGGCGCATGCGAAGACCTCGCACCGGATGTGAAGATCGCAGTAGTTGCTAAAATCCGTGAAGCTGTTGCACCGTTCCGTAGCGATCTAAACATCGCGCATAACCGCAAAACGACGCGGCGACAGTGAGCGAGCACCCTACCGCAGGAGCTGCAGCGATGCCCGATGCCAAGAAGCCAATTGCTGGTCGAAGTCTGATCGAATCCAATCCAGAGCTATTCGACGACCAAGATTGTAGGGTCGGCTGTGCCTATCCAGAAAGCCAAATCGACGAAGTAACCCCGTCACGTATCAAAGCGTTGATTGCAGAGAGGCGCGCTGCAGAAGCCGCGCTTGCGGCCCCCAAGGATCGAACTAAGGGCAACGATTCGAGCAGCGTCTGATGCGCCAATCTAGACAGTGGACAAAGTGTTAACTCTTAGATCGGGCTGCCGAACACCGACCAAGCGTTCTCCGCCGTTGACACCTTTTCTCGCTTGATGTGCGGCCAATTGCCATCGTGGTAGCCGCCGACCGATAGCTGTTTGCTCGGGAGCACGAAATACTCAATCCACTCACCGCGCTTCTTCGAACTTCGAATATTTACGAGCACGTAGATGTGCGTCGGGGAAATTGTCTCTTTGGCCTTCTTTCCGATCAGCCAAAAGCTGGTGGTTCGAGCGTTCGTTTTTACTTGGACTGAATAGGCACGCTTGCACCTTTGGTCCGTCACCAACAAGTCGGCCCCGAGTGCGCTCCTAGACGTTGGCGACACGATGAACCCCAACCGCGACAACTCTGAGGCAACTAGATAAACGCCCCGCATGCCGGTCATCTGACCCTTACTGGCCAAAGCTTCCCCTTTGCAACTTGGTTCTAATGCGGTCGATCGTAGAAGTGAGCGGCCTGCGCGGCTTTTCGCGCAGGTCCGCTCGACTGCCGGGTTAGGTTTCCGGATGGATATCGGTGATGTGCGCATACGTGATCTTGGCGGCCGGAATGCCGAATTCGGAAAACGCTCCCATCATACTTTGAATATCCATCTCATCATGGTAGGAGACAGCCCAGTGTGGGCCGTACACCTTGGTATTTTCTGCAATGAGTGCAAAGTACGGCCAGTCCACCTTAGATAGCGAATGCCCAAGAACGCAAATGCGCTTTATGTCCGACAGGGAGTTGAAAAAAGCGTGGTGGGTTGAGATAACGCGATCAGTTGGCTTGTAAGTTCTGGAGAAGTAGCGGTCAATGCATTCGTTCGCCTGCGTAACGCGAGTGTCTTGATCTTCAAGGTCTGCGCCAGCATTAAGGGACGCAATGGTCTTTGGGCTGACGCCATGCCCCAGAACTAGGTCAGAGTTGAGGTCTACCGCTCGGTTGTGAATGTAAGTGATGCGGTCAGGCGCGACACCATAGAGTTTCTGAAGCGTGCTCGTGTAATTGAAGGTTAGATACCGCGAATGCAAAGGAAGATTGAGCAGCGGCACCTGGCAAGAGGATGGGGCGGGAATGGGCAAGCTACAAATCCATTCAGTGAATCGCTTTTTCAGTCCATCCGATAGCGAACTGACGATGCGATCTATCTCGTACTGGTAGTCATGATGGAATGCGTCGCTCCAGTCGTCCGCAGAATATGAAACAAGGTAGGTGGACGCTTCGTCAAGGATGAGATCAACATCGAGATGCGCCAGGGTGTTTTCAAAGTCAGCCCAATTTCCATCGAAAGAAAAGTAATTCTCGAATAGGCGATGCAGGCTTGGATCAACATCCGACACGTAGCGGCCAAAGGCGGCATAACCGGACGGAATGTGATGATGAAGGTCGAAGCCGTTGCCAATGATGTATAGCAGTCGAGTGTTGGGCAACATGGCTATAGGAAACCTAACGCCGCGTGAGCGGTGCTGCTAGTGAATCGCTTCGATGATCCCTAAGCGTTCGGCGCTATCGATCGCGCTGCGCACATCGCGTGCGACATCCTCATCGATTGGCCGGATGTCTCGCGGATCGATCCGCGAGACCTTCACCGGCGCCCGTACGCGCTGCGTTGGTTTTGGATCTGCAACCGAGCTTGCCCAGTGCTCAAGCTGCTCGACGATCGACGCCAACCGATGATCAGTTGGAAATTGGAGCTGCAGCCGGCGGCAGCCGGTCAGCGCGCGCTTGAACAGGTAGCCGATCTCTTCGCTCATATATAGCCCGCCCGAGTCCCAGAACCGGATTTATATCAGGTTCGGCGACCGTCGTAGGAGCGGGTCGCGCACTCGGCAAGCAAATGCGCCCGTGCGTCGGCGACCAAGAACGTCGTCGGGTCCACACGCGGCAGGAACGTCAACGCGACCTCGAGGCCAGACGCCACGCGGGCCAGATGGATCGCTCGAACCTTGATGCCCTGCTCGATCAGCTTGCCGTAAAACGGCCGCAGCTTCGTTTTCCGGGGCTTGGTACCCCGAGCATTCGCACCCTTTACGAACTCAGCTTCGCGGTTGTAACAGGAGATGCAGATCCGCCCGAAGACGAACTTGGTCGCAGACTTGCCGCAGCGCGGGCACAGGCGCCCTGCCCTTGCCAGCGCAGGCTTACTGGCCCGCACGGGCTTGCCAGCATGCCCGGCTCCGATCGGACAGCCGCGGCAAGCCATAACGCGGTCTAGGCTTCTATCAGGAAGGCTTCGGGCCTTGTCCCACATGCCGGCGCATGCGTTCGGCGTGAGCCGCAGCGAGGCGTGTCGGGGACAATCGAACAGCAATGGCTCCGCCGGCGCGTCCGACCGCGCGATCGAGGTTCGATTGTCCTGGATCATGAATACGGCCCGCGCGCACCCTCCAGGTACGCCGGCGATCCGTTCTGCTGTGTCCGAACCAGGAAGCCGGTACCGCGATCGACGTAGAGCTTCGACGTGTAGCGCTGAAACGGGATGAACTCATGCTCGACGCAGTGCACGTACGCTCTCGAAACAAGCGCGCCCCGCTTGAGCGTTAAATAGTTGCCAGGTCGCAATAACTCGCTTCCGCGCACTGTGAGCGTGCCGCTCTCAAAAAGCGCGTTGTCCTCGTTCATGGCCCTCAGCGTCGATCGTCGATCGGCAAGCCAGCCGCTAAGACTTTTTTGGTAGTCAGTTCGCTCGGCCTCGTCTTGATCGGCCAGATGTTTGCGACCGGCATACCCCGGCGCAATATGCGTCGACTGCACCTCGATCGGCCGCAAACCATACAGATCGGGGTCGTTGTCAGGATTATCCGATTGCAACGGCGATCCGCCAATTTGACCGGATAGCGCCGCCGAGATGCTGACGCTTGGATCCGTTAGGTCGGACGCCGAGGGCAACACCAAAAAGAAGTTGGAAACATCTGTGTCGGATCGGCTCATATCGATCGACACCATCTCCGCATCGGTCAGCACCAGTGGCGTTTGGTCGAGGTCCCTCAGCAGTGGAAACGGAACACCCTGAATCGAATCTCCATTGATATCGACGAACGGAATCGGCCGATAGACCAAGGTCGGACCCGCATAGCGGTCCTCGATGAACAATTCGTTCCACGCAAGATCGGCGTAAGTGTTCATGAGCCCAGCAAGCGAGTTGCTCCACTGCTGCATCGGATACGGCGAGACAGCGCCCTGGACCGATGCATCAAGATCGATCATCGGCAGGAAACCCGAGCCTCCGACTGCTGCCGTGTACTGGGTAAACGCGACCATACGGCTCAGCCAGCCATTCATTAGCGCGACCAGCTTGCTCATCCACTCGTTAGCCTCCAAATAGGAGGCATCGATGCCGGAGGCATGTAATGGGAACGCCGCAAGGTAATCCGTGCCATTTTGATAGTTAGCACGCGGATAGATGATGTAGCGTTTCGGGATCAAGCCATAGTCGAAACCAGTGATCACCAGGTCACGCCGCGGCTTGTCGTTGATGACCGTCTCGACGCGTCGAACGTTGCTGACGAACCCGCGCATGATGATTGGCAAATATCCGTCGCCGCCACCGTACTCAAACGATTTGCGCGCCATCCTGATTTCGACAAAGTCCATCGGCTCGACAACCCCGACCAGCGAATCGGTCACGCTGCCAACGCCGACGGCGACCTGATCGGGCACGACGATGCTGAATGATCCCGCTGGCTCCCGCACGCTTTTCCGCGTAGTCACGCGCGTGCTCTGGCCGAGATAAGGGGTCAGATCAATTCGGCGCTTCGAACCCGAAACTCGCTGCGCGACGCCGTTACGGCGCTCGATTCGCTTGTGAAGAACGACCGATATCGTCGGCTGATCCGCGTCAATGCTCATTTCTTGGTGGCTCCCGCTGACTGCGCGCGATCACTGGGGGTAGCGGCCAAATCCGATCCATAGGTGCCGCCAAGAATGCGTTGCATCGCACCGCTCAAATCGCGCATTCCGCTTGCGACGCCCTCGAGGTGCTCGCCGAGGTCTGCGTTCGATCGGATCAAGCTGGCATTCGATGAATCAATGTCGCTGCCCTGGGTGCGTTCGCCACCCTGCGCGAGGATGTCGCGAATAACATCCTGCTCGGATCCCATCATTCGACGAGTCCATCTTTGCGGTGCGGTGTAATCGACGTAGCCAGTTTCCCCATCGATCGTCGCATCGGGTCGCGGGCCGTAGAGGCGATTTTTAACGTCTCCGAAATGGCCTTCGGCGATGTCGCGGAGCTGGCGCTCGGCACCAGGCCCAACCTTGTCGGCTGTCAAACCATACTTCGCGTATAAGCCCGCCAACGGGCTCACGCTCTCGTCGCGGCCGCCGATGTATGCCTGCGCGAATGCGAACGCTTTTTCGTCGTTGTCGAAGCCAAAGAGGCCGGACAAGATGTCGGCGGTGCGCGAGCCGATGAAGTCGCGCTTATTAAGCGCGCCGCCTCCCTTTCGAATGCCGAGCGCGGCCAGCGCGGTGTCGAAACCTGCAGACGTGCCGGCGCCGATGCCAAGCTGCTTGGCGCTCATCGACGGATTTTGGACGAGGTCCTCTAGCAGGTACGGATTGCCGGCGATATCCGGGTTTGCGCGCGCCAGTTGGCCATAGAGAAACGACAGCCCCGCCTCACTGCGGCGGCCGCCGGTTTTGAGCGAGTTGAGCGCACCATCAAGCGTGCTGCCGCCGGCGGCACCCTCAAGCGCGGGATTGCCGCTACGGTTCATCGCGCCGAACATCGACAGCAGCCACTTTTCATCCGGCGCGGTGCCGCTGGTCATCCGCATTTCTTGGATCATCTGCGCCAGCGATTGGAGCATCGACTCCATGTTCACCGTCTTGCCGGCCGAGCTGGCGATATCGCCCAACGCCATTTCGATGCGGCGATTGCTGACTCCGCCGCCGCCATTGCGCTCGATTGTTGATAGCGCGCCAACCACTGAACTCGGATCGAGCCCGTACGCGCGCCCGAACCCAACGGCATCGCGCATGCCATTCACGGCGAGTCCGGCGTTCGACAACGCGGCGCCATGCGCGTATTGCTGGACTAGCGCTTGGCTTTGCTCGTAGGTGAGCCGCAAGCCGCTCGTTGCCTTCTTGACCGAATCATTCAACGCGTCGAATCCGCCGGACGCTGTTGAGAGTTGCCGATAAAACTGATCAAGCTCCGGCAGCCGCTGGCGCTCGCGCTGCATGCCGCGGTAGGCACCTGTTCCGATGTCGACCAGTGCCGCAGCACCGAGGCCCCCTGCGACGCCCAGGACTGATCCGGCGCCGAGTTCAGCCAGCGGGAGTCCGAATGATCGCGCGATACCGCGTCCTGCGGCGGCGATCGGTCGGACAAACGCTCCGCCTACAGTGCTGTGGCTTGCTTCCGACGAACTGACCGCGCCACCGCCGAATGTGCCCACTAGGCGTTCCTTCAGGGCACGGTCTTGGGCATCGCTTGCAGATAGCCGGGAGCGCAGGATGTCGGCGACATGCGAATCGGCGAGGCCGAGCGACGCTAACCTGCGGCGAGTGCTGGCACCGAGCTTGGTATTGAGACCCTGCTGCACATGCTCATTGAGTTGGTCCCACAGCTCCTGCTCTTCGCTAGCAAGCTTGTCGATGTCACCGCCGGCGGCGCGGAGGCTCTTGCGCATTTCATCGAGCGACTTCGTATATTGCCGGACACCGGCAACGCCGCTCTGCACATTCGCGGTGACCGTAATCGTCGGATTCATCAGTGCACCACCCTCGAAGCCTCGAGTGCTTCCGTTTTTAGCGCGAGCGCCTGTGCAAGGTCCAAAAGGTCGAGTTCGGTCGCCTGAACGACCTCACGCCACTCCGCCTGGATCGCCGCGAGTTTCTGAGCGATGCGCAACTGCTGCTCGAGCACCCGATCGAAATCCTCGAGTACATCGATCGACCCGCCCGCTTCAGTCCAACGTTTTGTCGCGTGCCAAAGGCATCGCGTCGCAGCGAGTTCGCAGACGCCAATCTGTCGGAATAACTGCTCGGCCTCCTCAAGCTTCTCGTGTTGCATGGCGATTCGATCGGCTGCCGGCATCGATGCGTTAACGTTTGTCATTAATCACCCCACTTGGTTTACGACGGCTCTCGCCGACCATGCTGATCTGCACGCAACCTGCGCGCATGCGATCGAAGGCGCGCATTCCCATCCGCATGCGAAGGCCGTCTGGCGCCAAGTTCGAAACAAAAATCGTCTTCGCGCCGCGCTCGACCCGTTCGACTACCAGTTCGTGCACGCTCACGTCGTCATGCTCAACCGCGCGATTGGCCCCGATGTCATCAAGGACGAGCAGATCGCATTCGGTCAGCGGCCGCAGCACGGTCATTTCATCGCCCGGTTGCCCCCAGGATGACCGCAGTGATCGCAGAAACCCGGCTGCGGTTACGTATCGGCACTCGCGGCCTTGGATAGCCGCTGAGATCAGCGCGGCGCACGCGAGGTAGGTTTTCCCTGTCCCGATGTTGCCTAGCAGTGCCAGGCTCGAACTTGGGCTCTTAAGCCATTCGGTGACAGCAGCGGCTTGATCGCAATTTTCAAGCAACGCCGCAGCGTAGATTTTCGGAACACCGGCACGCTCGACCCGATTTTGGATTCGCTGCCTGGCAGCCTCGCCGCTTTCGCGAGCTGCAATAGCGCGAAGATCCCGAATCGCGCACCGCCTGCAAGGGCTCCATTGCTGGTGTCCGGCGAACCGCACGATTTCGCTGGTGTATGGTCCGTGCTCGGGGCAAACCAAATCGGCTTGCACGAGTGTTTCAAAAACCGCATTGAAGACCTCAACAATCTGGCCGTTCATCACAGTGCTCCGTAAAGCTGCGGGCCGGGGTTCAAGCACGACGGCTTGCTTGCCGATGAGACCGCTTCTGCGGGAAGGTCGAATGGTTCCTCGTAACGCTTCGCTGGCCCCAGAAACGTGACGCCCTGCAAGACGTGCTCAGTGCGCTCCTTGCCGGTGGCGCGGATGAAGGCGGCGTATCGGACGGCGCCGGCAAGGATGGCCGCCGGATCGGCCCCCTCGGCGAGCCGCGCTTGATAGCGTAAATATGCGTCTCGTTTCGGGTTGCTTCCCGCTCGGCGCGGGAGAGTCGCCCAAACGATTTCGAACGCGGCTTCGCACTTGTTTGCCTCGGAGAAAGCGTGCGGCAAAATCGTTGAGTTCAATTGCGAGGCGGTCGCCCCGTTAATGGGTTCCTGCTCCTGCTCCTGCTCCTGCTCCTGCTCCTGATAAACCAAAGGCATGTTGCAAGCCTTGTCGCCACCATAGGTAGCGGCCTTGTCGCAAGGCTTCGCGAAAGGATCGTCGATAGCCTTCGCGAAAGCCTTTGCGAACGCTTCTCCGCGGCGCATAACGGCCGTGGCGAGTACAACGTATGCCTCGTGCTTAAGATCGCATTCGGGCAGCACTCTCCATGCATCGGACCACGACGTGACGACGTTCGGTGACTCCGGAAGGTTGTACTCGATAGCGCCGGGGATCCAGACGAGGCGAGAGCTAAAATCCGCTTTGGCCAAGCCTTGGCGAAAGACTTCTTCGAAGGCTCTATCGAAGGCTTCGAGTGTCCATTCGAGTTCTTCGGCCAATCGCGCACGCCCTGCATCGAAAAGTCCCGGAATCGAAGAGGTATGAGGACCGCTTAGCAGATACACGAAAAGCGCCCGCCCGCTCGGTTGTAACGGCGAGAGCCCCCGAAATTTCGAGTCGCCCCACATTCGAACCTCAATTTTTCTATATCGCGCCATGCCGTATCCCTTTCAATTTGATCTGGGCTGTCAAACCGGGCCGAAGCCGCGGGCACCGCATTGCAGTTCGTGCCCAGCCCGCTGGAGGCCCACTGCGCTCGCATATTCGGACCATGTGCGTCTTGAATCGCCGCGCGGAGGCTTCAACACTCGACCGAACACGCTTGCCGCCGCGCGGTCTGCCGCGTAAGCCAGACTTTCGCTATCGCGCCCGACACATATCGCAACTGGTGCTCCCCAATGCCCGCGCAGCGCAAGCGCAGCGCCCATCAAGTTTTCTGGCACAAATGCAACCGCAGTTGCCCAACCCGTGAGGTTGCGGATCACAAGCGCGCTGGGCAAATCGATGCAAACTGCGATCGGCCTCGGACCCGACACGGGACCCAGCAAATGAAAATGGCCGCTCCAGATTGTTCCGGCCAAGAAGCGAAGCGGCTTCTCGCCCTCAGCGAATGCCAGGCCGTGAAGGCGGCCGGCGCAATCGGCAACTTGCATTACGATCTGATCGCCAATCTGCCGAAGCGACGGATCCGCAGGCAAGTCGAGTGGCTTCGCTGAATTCCATATGGTCGAAGCACCATCGCGACAGGCTTCCGCCTTGTCCCGTCTCAACTTGCCGAACTCGTTGCTCAAAATTGAGCGCTGCAGGTCCCAGCGCCATTTTTCGCCACCGGTGAGCCGCCGTGCATATTCAGGCTCCCAGTGTTGAATTCCAGTTGCGGCACATAGGTCAAGCGCGCCGAGCAGAGGGACATCGGGCGACCCCCAGATGAACTTGGTTTTTGCGAAGTCGAGCGGATGGCACTTTCCGTCGGCGACGAAATCGGCCGGAACGTCAATGTTGCGAGACGCGAAATACGAGTTGGCCTCGCGAAGCTGCGATTCAGTCAAGGTCACGTTTTGTCTCCGACGTTTTCGGAACCCGTTGGCTCATTGCCGGCGAGTTCGTTGTTTGATGTGCTGAGACGCGCAAAGCGCTGCTGCAAATTCTCGACGCGTTTCTCGAGAACAGCGGCGAGGCTATCGGCGAACTCAGTAATTTCCAGGCCGGCTGCATGGTGACGCTCGCGAGCTCCGCGAAGTGCTGCCATTACTTCGCCGATCGGGGCTTTCTGTTGCTCATACGCGCGCAGCACGCTCCATAGCTTTTCGTTCACGCTGCGCGCTCCAATGCGGCCTGCGGCTGCGCTTCTGCTGGTCCGCTGCCGCGTCCAAACTCGCCGCAGAAGTCGGCCGGATCGACCATTGGCCAGCCATTGCGTCCGTTCGGCGGAAACCGCCGGCAGAACCCGCGGCCGGTCGATACGATGGTCTGATCGAGGTGGAAAAAGCGGCAGTGCCGGCAAGATTCAAGCGGATTAATCACGGATTTCTCCTATTTTTTGACGGGATGAAAAGTTGTCTCAAACGGCGCAGTAGTCCCTGAATAGGGGCGTCCGCGACGATCGACTTCAATGCAACGCTTGGCTGACCTTCGCCTTCGAAGAACAGGGCGATCGCCGAATCGGCTTTGACAACCGCCGCCGAGCGAGGCTGGTTTTCGGCATCGACGCGTCTCGCAGCAGCCCGATCCGCTGCTGAAACCAGAACCATCGCCTTCCCGATTTTTTCGGGCTCGGCTGGTTCCGTTTCAGTAGCACCAACGATCGCCAGCATGTCGCTGTGGAGCACTTTGTAGCGCCGGCGATCTGGTTCGGCGTCGATCTTGCAGCCATCGCGACCAACTGATCGAACCTTGCCGATGCGAACGTCGCCACCGTCGCGAAACGAAACTCGGGCGCCTACAGTCGGTTGATCGCCCGAGATCATTTCGCACCGCCGAAAGCGCGCAAGATTGCGTCGCCACGAACCACGTGAGCTTTGTGAAGTTCGGTCCCGAGCCAGTCGAGCAAATTCGAACGTGGGACGATGCGGCCGGCGGCGGTATCGACGGTTTGCAAGACCCCGGTGGTAAGGTCTCGCGCGAAGGACTTCAAGATCGTGCGCCGAGCGCGTGGCCCGAGAAACTCGGGGATCGCAGGACGTGACGAGCGCTTCGGCTTCGCGGCGGCTAGTAGGATGATCGTCGGCCTACGCATGAGGCGTGGCCGGTGATTTTTGTGCTGCGAACGCGATCCGAAGCTCGCGTACCGACCACCTTACCGATCGAGGCCCAAGTCGATGGGGCGCCGGTAGCAAACCGCGCTTGACGTCGCGACGCGTGGAAGTCGAACAGCGACCTCTGAGAGCGTTGACGACGTGAATGTTTACGTGCGCTGAATCCGGCAGCTCGTCGAAAAGCTTAAGCGCATCCGGCAGCTCTTGAGCCTGCCTCTCCGAACTAGTTTGTGTCATAAGTCCCTGCAGTTGTGCCCACGCATAATTGCGTGTGCAGCCGTGAGGCGCTGCAAGGTTGCTTATTCTTTTTGTCGCAAACTATGGGTTACGTTTTGATTTGATTTGCGACAACGTTGCCACTTTCGAGCCGGCGACAGTCAACTTATCTTTTTGGTCCGCTTCGCGCCCTTGTGGGTAGGATTTCGCGCTCTAGATATGTGTTTTTGAAATATTCTGGCCAGCTCTTTGTGTGTCTGGCCGATTGTGGGGTGTCGCTCCAAGATGTCGCTTGCGATTACTCTGGAAACGGCAGCGTCCGACACTTTTTCTAGGCTCTGAAGAGCGAGGCCGTCCTTGATCCCGGAAAACCAAGTGACTTTCTCGAAATTGCTCATGGCTAAAAATTCCTTCCAGGCAGGCCCGATTACCGGGTGGTTACCCAAAAGCAATTTATCGCCATGATTCGACCAAATCGATTTACCTTCGGAATCTAAAACCTTCTGGACACTTTCGCCCGCATCCGCGTCAGCAAGCGCTTTCCTCTGTTGCAACGCATTTCGATCCAACTTTGCAACAAATTGAATCCAGGCACTGCGCTCCTGTTCTTGCACCAATCGTAAACAAGCGAGCTCGGCTATTTTCTCCCAGTCGGCTTCGTGCATCTGGGCTTCCGAACTTTCCGATCGCCCGCATATTTCGCCGCGAAATTTACGAAGCATTTCGCGAATCGGCAACCGAACCAAATCGGATCGACATTTAGGACACGCCAAGTGAGCTGCCGCCCCTCTTGAATTCGATTCCTTCTGCAGGTCACCGGAGTCGACAAAATCGTACGTGCCATGAATCGCGCATGTTTTTGAAGTTTTAATGGTCGCCCCCTTTGCTGACACTCGCTATCGCGCCCAGCTCGCATGCCAGGCGCGACAGTTTCGGCGAAAGCTTTCAGTGCAGCTCGGCGGGCGGCAAATCGTAGGAATCAAAACCCACGCATTGGAAAAGCGCGACTTCCGCGGCATCGGCGGCGGCATATGTGAGACTTTTCCGATCCGCGTCTTGCGTGGTCTCGTATTCGCATGCCGCCTTACGCCGATTAAGAATCAGAATTGGCGCCGCGACCTCGGTCGCCAAGTCCCCACTGACAGCCTCCACGAACGTAGTGTCGCCCGGATAAGCCGCCAGCCAGATGGCAGTCAGATCCTCTGGCTCTTTTTCCATTCCTTCGATCAATTTACATACGTCCATTCAATCACCCCCTTTCAATGCCGGATTTGATGTCCGCTCGTCCGACTGTCGCCCCGGCAGATTGCGACAGTCCGGTGCAAAAATTTGAAACAGCACTACGCTGCCGTGGAAAAGCGCCCAGTGACGACCGAGCTGTGGTTCGGCTGAGTCAACAGGCTCAGCCGCTCACCTAGCAACTCAAATGCTGCGATTCGATCACCTTTCATCTCCTGCCGCTGGTACGTCCGCCGCAGCCTGTCGGGCTCCGTGTGATTGAGGCATCGCTCGATGACCTCGGCGCGCGTGCCTAGCTCACCCAGAATGGTCGCGCCGGTTCGTCTTAGATCGTGCGCACGCCAATCGCCACCCGACAAAACCAAGCAGCCAACTTGCTTCGTGCGGTGCGCTAATGCCGAAGAACGTTGGCGATCGCGGAATTGCTTTTGCAGCGCCTTGGTGTGTAAGTGGCCGTTGCCGCTTGCGTTCGGATACAGCCAAATCTCGCTGAGCGAGAGGCGCTTCAGCGCTTGAAGCTGTTCGATCGCAAAAAATGAAAGATTGATCACGTGCTCGCGCCCATTTTTTGCAGTTGCGGCAGGAATCGTCCAGGTGCGTGCCGCAAAATCGACGTGTTCCCATCTGGCCATCGTCAACTCGCCGATCCTGCAAATCGTTCCGAGCAAAATCCAGGCGGCCAACTGGGACGATCGTTGCAACCCGGAGTCCGGCAGCTTCACTGCGAGCTCGCGAATCTCGCTCTCAGAGAGGATTCGCGAACGCTCCGCTTCTCTCCCTCCGGCATGCCGTTCTTTGGTAAGCCCAGCCGTCGGATCGACCGGCAGGATGTCTTCACTAACGGCAAATCTGAACATTTGCCTCAAATATTGGAGCGTCTTGTTTGCCGACGCTTTCGACCCACGCGCAAGAACGATGCTGAGCACCTCTCTAATGTGGGTTCTCTGAACATCGGCCGCGTACAGGGCGCCAATTTTATTAAGTACATCCGTCTTCATTACCCGCTGTATCTCTTTACCGTTATCACGCCGGCCCCCAACAAGGACCTTCGCGTGCCACTGCTCAAACAGCGAACGAACTGTGTGCCGCGACGCCAGTTCTGCCTCATGCGCTAACTTGGCTGCCTTCGCGTTGTCACGGAACTCAATTGGATCCTGGCCGTTCGCAACCAACGCGCGTGCGTCCGCAAGTTGTTGCCGTGCACGTTCAAGGCTCATGTCCGGATATGGGCCGAATCCCATCTTTCTTCGCCGGCCGGAAAAGCTGTAAACGAATAACCAATCCCGTCCGGTTGGCCGTAGCCGCAGAAACAGGCCATCGCCGTCGGCGAGCAGCCGCTCGCGATCTCCGACCTTAGCTGCTCGAATCCTCGAATCCGTTAAAAGCTTTGCGGCCAACGATATCCCCGATTGGCTGTTCCCCCGAAGGCTGGGGGAACGTTCAGGGGAACACTTTAGCTGGATATATAGGGCCACACAAGGCTCCAATTGGAGCACTAATTTTCCTAAAAAGCCCGTAAACGTTGGCGCCAACGCTAGATTCGTGCAGTACGCATATAGGGCTGTTACTTCCTTGGGGTGGAAGTGGTCGGAGGTTCGAATCCTCTCGCCCCGACCAAATCAACAATAAGACCAAGACGCCTGCAGGCGCTCAAACGGCATCGAGTGTCGTATTCCCCAAGCTGCTTCTTGGGAAAAGCCCCGTGCTAGCGCCGACCGTCTCGCTCGAAGTCATCCATACCCTTCGCAGCTTCCTCTTACGCGCTTCAGCACGTGGACGCTCACAGGCGCTAGCCTTGGCCCGGCGCCGCTACTGGACGTGACGTGAAAATCGGCGCGCACGGAATTTCCGGCGAATACACGTCCACTGCGTTGCCGCCGCGCGTCGCGTTCGGTCGCACAGTCGGCTAGCGCCATCGTCGTGATATGCCCCGACCTCAGCCGGTGACACTGCACGCGCTGGCGGCGCCCGACTACTTGCTGCCGACGTTCAGAAACGGAATGGGCGCGCCGGCGTAGATGGCCTCCGGCAGCTTGCCGTCCCATTTTTCCGCCTTGGTCTGCTCGACCTGGATGCGACGCAGTTCCAGCACATCCTTGTTCTGCGCGAGCGCGGCGTTCTGGACCTTCAAGGCTTCGGCCTGGGCTTCGGCGATCTTCAGATTCGAATAGGCCTCACCATCGGCGCGCGCACGCTGCGCGCTGGCCTCGGCCTCCGCCACCGCAACTTTCTGCTTCTGCTCGGCCTCGACCGTCAGCAGTTTGTTCTCGGCACCGAGTCGCAGCTGTTCCTGCGTTACTTTTTCGTTGATGGCACTCATGTAGGACGGGCTGAAGCTGAAGCCGGTCATATCGATGTTGATCACCATCGCGCCGTATTGCGCGATCTTGGTTTTCAGCGCGGCGCTGATATCGGACGAAACCGTTGCGCGCTGCGCGATCAGATCCGGCGCGGAATAACGCGCGGTCACTGCCTTGAAAACTTCGGCGGTCGCGGTCTGCACATACGACGACAAATCGCCGTTGTGCGAATACTTTTCGTAGACCTCCGAAACACGGTCGGTCGCGATCGAATAGCGCACCGTCATGCTCACCTTGACCGGTTGCGTATCCGACGTGCTGCCCTCGGCATCGTTGATGTCGGCCTGTTCGGCGCGGATGCTGAAGATCGCCAGCTTCTTCCACGGCGGCAGCACGACCAGCCCCTCGTCCTCGATCCCAACGATCTTGCCGAACTGCGTCACCACGCCGCGCGTACCGGTCGGCACGCTGTGGAACGGCCAAACGGCGATCAGCACGATCAGTACGCCCAGCGCAATGATTCCGCTGCGCAGTCTGTCTCCATACGGCTTCTTGAGGTCGATCCCGGTTTGCATTTACCCACCCCCTGAATGATTGCGTCGGCACCTACTGTCGCACGCCGACCCTCATTTCGTCTTCGACCCCATTGATCTGCGTCAACGCCGCGGCATGCAATCGAGCTCAGGATCGGCTCGGCATTATTCGACAAAACTTGTTGCTCGAAAGGACTTTAAACCTGAACGTGAACGATCAGCGGCTAAATTTTTTTGACAACTCAAGCTTGGACCTCAACCGGTTTTCGGCCAGTTTTCTCGTTTTACTGTGTGCTTCCGTTATCGAAGCATTAAACGGGCTTACAAAAGTTATTTTGATTAGGGTGTTTTATTAAGTGACGTTTAAGAAACGATCCCTAGCATCCAGTTCAAGGAAGCTTGAGTTGTACGGTGCTACGAAAAGCACCGATGCCGTCGGTCTGCGATTGCCGGTTCACGAACTGCGCGCAAACGCCGACCAGGGCGATAGCCATCGCCCGCGACCGGGCCCGACGCTTCTGCTCTGGAGGAATGGCTGCACTTTTTTGCCCGAACATTCTGGGCGGCTCAACTGTGGGGAAGACTGTGCTTAATTGGATCTGCAGCGCGAACCTTCGTCGTTCGCTGAATTTCATCGCAATCGCTTTCGCGGGCCTGATGTCCTTGGTGCCGCACAACGCGCATGCCTTGCCGAGTTACGCGCGGCAAACCGGTCTGCCCTGCCAGACCTGCCACACCATTGCGTTCGGCCCGGCACTGACGCCCTACGGACAAACCTTCAAGCTCAACGCCTATGCCTGGGGCAGTGCGGAAAACAGTTTCCCGCCCATTGCAGCGATGCAGGTGTCGTCGTTTACGAATACGCAAAAGGGCCAGGATGGTGGTGCGGCCCCTCATTTCGCCAGCAACGACAACGTCGCCGCCGATCAGACCAGCCTGTTTTATGGCGGCCGCATCGCCGGCCCGGTCGGCGCCTTCGTGCAGGTGACGTACGACGGCGTAGCGCAAAGACTCGCCTGGGACAATCTCGACATTCGCTTCGCAAAATCGCTGAAAGTCGCCGGCAAGCCCGTGGTCTACGGATTGTCGTTGAACAACAACCCGACCGTGCAGGACCTGTGGAACTCCACACCGGCCTGGAGCTTTCCATACGAGAGCTCGCCGCTGGCGCCCACACCGGCTGCGGCACCCGCAATCGAAGGCGCGTTCGCCACCCAAGTCGGCGGACTCACCGCGTACACGATGATCGACGATCTGCTGTATCTCGAAGGCGGCGCCTATCGCGAATTGCCGCACCGGCTGCAGAGTCAGCTCGGCGTCGGACCCAGTGGCGAGACCACGATCAAGGGCTTTTCGCCTTACTGGCGCGCAGCGCTGCAGCATCAACTCGGCAGCGTGTATGCCTCGGTGGGAACCTTCGGCATGGCCGCGCATGTGCGGCCCGGCGGCGACGACAGCATGGGCGAGGATCATCTCACCGACTTCGGCTTCGACTCGACCGCGCAATGGCAGTTGAACAAGGCAAACGCGCTCAACGCCAACCTCACGTTCGTGCACGAGAACCAGAAGTTGCCGGCCTCATTCGCGCTCGGCGCATCGGCCAACACTTTCAACACGCTCAACTCGATGCGCTTCAACGCCGCCTACGTGTGGCGCCAGACGATCTCGGCCAGCATCGGCAGCTTCGACATCCATGGCAGCAACGATAGCGGGCTGTACGCGCCCGGCGCGATCAGCGGCAGTGCCTCGGGCAGTCCCAACAGCCGCGGCCTGATCTACCAGCTCGAATACGTGCCGTTCGGCAAGTTCAATTCGTACCTCAAGCCCTGGGTCAACGTTCGACTCGGCCTGCAGTACACCGCGTACTCGCGGTTCAACGGCGACGGCGACAACTACGACGGCAACGGCCGCAACGCCGGCGACAACAACACGCTGTACTTCTTCGTATGGCTGGCCGGCTGAGTTTCGTTCGGTTCTTGCAACCCGATTTCTTCTGCAACGAGGTGTGAAATGAACAGGTCCAACCCAATCAATCGTCGTCAATTTCTCGGCGCGATGGTGGCGGCCTCTGCCAGCCTGCCGCTGCTGCGCATGCAATCCGTCAACGCAGGCGAATTGCCGCATGTCGGCGGTGACGATCCGATGGCACAAGCGCTGGGTTACGTCGCCGATGCCGCGGCCATCGATCCTGCGAAGACGCACGGCTACAAGACTGGCAGTCGCTGCAGCAGCTGCGCGCTCTATCGCGGCAATGCCAGCGACGCCTTCGGTCCCTGCGCGACGTTCCCAGGCAAGGCGGTCAGCAAGGACGGCTGGTGCATGGCCTACGCCGCGCGCGGCTAAACCGCTGCACCGTAACGCATGAAGGGCGCCGCTTGGTCACAAGCGACGCCCTTCTTTTGACGCGAGCGTGAAGCAATTACGCTCAGTGATGTTCCGGGTGCTGCCACCAGGGCTTCAGCGCTTCCTGTGCGGATTGATATTCGAGGTTCAACGCCTCGGCCACCGCCTTGTACGTGAGCTTGCCGAGGTGCACATTGAGACCTTCTCGCAGATGCGGATCGTCCAACAGCGCCTTTCGATAGCCTTTATCGGCGAGCGCCAGCGCGAACGGCAGCGTTGCATTGGTCAGCGCAAAAGTTGAGGTGCGCGCAACACCGCCCGGCATGTTGGCGACGCAGTAATGCACCACACCTTCCTCCACGTAGGTCGGATTCTGATGCGTGGTCGCACGCGAGGTTTCAAAGCAGCCGCCCTGATCGATTGCGACGTCGACAATCACGGTGCCCGGTCGCATCGTCTTCAACATCGCGCGGGTTACCAGCTTGGGTGCCGCAGCACCCGGCACCAGCACCGCGCCGATCACCAGATCTGCCTTGATCACCGCGTTTTCGAGCGCATCGACGGTTGAATAGAGCGTCGTCAAGCGACCATCGAACGTGGTGTCGAGCCAGGCCAGGCGGGTCAAGGAGCGATCGAGAATGGTGACGTTGGCGCCCATGCCGACTGCCACGCGCGCCGCGTTGTAGCCGACTACACCGCCGCCGATGACGACCACATCGGCCGGCGCCACACCCGGAACGCCACCGATCAACACACCCGTTCCGCCCTGCGCTTTTTCCATTGCGTGCGCGCCCGCCTGGATCGACATGCGCCCCGCGACCTCACTCATCGGCGCGAGTAGCGGCAGGCCACCGCGCGCGTCGGTCACCGTCTCGTACGCAATCGCAACACAGCCGGATTTCACCAGTGCATGCGTCTGCTCGGGGTCCGGTGCCAGATGCAGGTAGGTGAACAGCACCTGCCCTTCTCGCAACATCGCGCACTCGACCGCCTGCGGCTCCTTCACCTTGATCACCATCTCGGCGCGGGCGAACACGGTCGCCGCATCGCCGACGATCTCGGCACCGACCGCTTCATACTGCGCGTCACTAATCCCGATGCCGGTACCGGCCTGCGTCTGCACGATCACTTGATGGCCGTGCGCCTTCAATTCACGCACGCCCGCCGGCGTCAGGCCGACGCGGTATTCGTGAACTTTGATTTCTTTGGGAACGCCGATGAGCATTGCTGCCCTCCTTGGACTGTATGGATGCAGTCTAGCGGAGTGGCCGCCGCTGGGCGGAGCAAACAGATGCAGCCGTACAGACGAGCGCCGGATGACCGGCGTCGTCTGCGGCGCGCTCTATTGCACGGGCGTCGAGAATGAAGTGACCAAGCCACCGGGCGATGTGATCGTGAAACTCGCCACACCGCTGGTCGCTGGCGGGGTGATGCTATACGCGAACACATAATCGAGCAGGCTAGAAGCCAGTACGCCGCACCCGGCGACGCTCGAAGGACAGGCCGAGGTGTTCGCAATCGTGTACGCCGCCGGGCCGACCGCAGATACCGAACTGCTGTAGGTGACCGCGATGATGGTTCCGACCGGCATTACCTGCCCGGCTGTATCGGCGACAGTGACGGTGACGGTATGCCGGGTGCTGTCGACACTGACCGGAATTGGTGATTTCGGTGCAGAACTCGACATCACGATGACGATGTTGTCGTAGACGTTCAATGACGTCTGCGAACTGCAATTGGCGTCGTTGCAAAGCAAGCCGACAAACTTACCGGAGGCCGGATCGAAGGCGTTGTTCGAGTTGAAGTCGACGTAAGTTTCAGTCGAATCAAAAATGCCGTTCTCGTTGTTGTCCTGAATCGCTTCGGACAGCGAGGTGAACAAGTCGCCCTGTGGGCACTGGCTCGGATTGTTGCTCGCGTTCGCCGCCGAGATATAGGTGCCGGTGCCGTTGCAATCGATAAAACTTTCTTCGCCGACCGCCGTAGCGAGCACGCTGCAGCGATGATCGTCGCAGCCAAGTTCGTTGCCGATCGTGCACTTGGCCGCGGTCGGGTTGCTTTGCAGGCGCGACGACCAGTCGTACGACGATGCAAAGCCCTGCGCAACGAGTTGGTTGGTGCGCGGATTCTGGCTGGTGAACGTTACCGAGCAAGCGCCGTCGGTTGTATTGCAGGTCGGCTCGACATTTCCGCATTCGGTTTGAAACGTGACTGCGGTGCCGTCCGGTACCGGGTTGTTATACCGATCCGACAATCGCGCAGTAATCTGTGTCTGCGTGCCATCGATGTTTGCGCCTTCGATGTTCAGCTTCGACGCACTCAGCGAAAAACCATTTTGCGCTGGGAATCCGGTCGATACGGTCAGCAGGCTCGATTGCGTGGACAACGCTGGGCTCGATGCCGGCACGGTCGCCAGTACGCGCACGACCGTATGAACCGTGCCGGAAGCAACGGTCGTGAAGACTTTCCCGGACGCGTCGCTGGTTGCCGAGTTCGGTGAGAGCGTTAGCCCACCAACCGTCGTCGTCAATGCGAAATTGATGGTCGCGCCGTTGACCGGGTTGCCGTTCTTGTCGAGTACCTGGAAGTAAACCTTCGCCGTCTCGTTCTTGCCGGTGCCCTTGAGGCCGATCACCTTCGAACTGGTATCGGCGTCATCGAAGATGACGGAACCCAAAGCGGGCGCCAGCACGGAAACGTTACCAACCGCCGAAGGCTGTGAGCCGTCCGCGAGCGTGGCCGTAGCGGTAATCGAATCGCTACCCGTGCAGCCGGCAGCGGTATAGGTCGAATTAAATGTTCCGGTGGCAGACGTCACGGGTGTGACCACTTGCGCCTGACCGCTACTGATGCAATTCGACGTGAACGCCACCGAAGCAGTACCCGAATACGGCACATTGTTGCTGATGTCGTAGAGGGTGACTTGCAGGCCGGTACTACCGCCTGCCGACACCTGCGCCTGACCAATTGCAATCGCGTTTGCGGTGAACGTGTTGCCGCTTAGCGTTCCCAACTGGTAGTTCGGACTTGCCGGAATCGTTACGACACTGGAGGTGCTCAAGGTTCCGGTTGCGGCGGAAATCGTAATCGCGCCCGGTTTGGTTGCCGTCAGCGTCGCGGCGATCGCGCCATTGGCACCGGTGGTGGTCGACGACAGTGCGATCACGCAGCCACACCCGGCGCTCGCCGCGAAGGTCACCTCGGCGCCGCCGACTGCAACGCTGGCGGAATCGGTGACGGACGCCGTTAAGGTCACCGTGGTCGAACCGTTGCTGGTCGTCGGCGCAGACGCGATCAGGAAGATATTCGCCGGAGTACTCGTGGTTCCGCCGGTGGTCGAACCGGTCGTTCCGCCCGTGGTACCTCCGCTGCTCGTCCCACCCGTAGTCGAGCCGGTCGTCGTACCCGTGCCGGTACCCAGACCGCCACCGCCGCCGCAGCCGGCCAGTATCAGCGCAAATAGTGCAGCGCCGACGGCGATGCCGAATCTCGAACCACGCATTAGATCTCCCCCGCTGCAAGCGCAATTGCGCACATCCCTGTGATGGGATGCTAGACCGAAAATATAGCTGAAACAAGAAATTTGCAGTCGCTTCAACAGTGTTTTACGAGGTGCGGTCGCTGGCCGCCGACCATCGGTCGTGCGGCCCTGCGCAGCGCGATTGCGTATCATGGCGGCGCCTGCTCAACGCGCACGCCTCCGTAGCTCAATTGGATAGAGCGCGCCCCTCCTAAGGGCGAGGTTGCTGGTTCAATTCCGGCCGGGGGCACCACTTCCGCAAATGAGATTCGGGCTACTCCGGTGACGTGGGCTTGGCTGGCCTCGCTGCCGCGTCCTGATCCAGCGCCTTCAATGCCGACGCCAGCACGGCGCGCGTTCGTTCGCGTGCGGACGGATCGATCGATCGCATGTCGAGATAGAGATCCACGCCGGGTGCATGTTCGCTGATCACCTGTGAGCCTTCTGCCGCGACCTCGGGGATGTGCACGATGTACGGCGTGACCGGTTGGCTGATTCCTTTCATCGTGATCGGCGGCAACTCATCCGCAGTGACGAGTTGGCGCACCAGCGCATAGGTTTCGAAGCTCAGCACGATCTGGCCCGGTTCGGCGACCGACTGCAGTCGCGCGGCGAGATTGGCCTGGGCGCCGACGATGGTGTAGTCCATCCGGTCGCTGCTGCCGAAGTTGCCGACGTTGCAAAAGCCGGTGCTGATGCCCATACGCACGCGGAACGGATGTTCGATCCCGCGCGCACGCCAGGACCGGTTCAGGTCAGCCAGCCGATGCTGCATGTCGATGGCCATCGACAAACAGGCTCTTGCATCCTCGGCAGTGCCACGCGTTTCCGGATCGCCGAAGAAGATCAGCATCGCGTCGCCGATGAACTTGTCGATGGTGCCGCCGTGTTTCAGCGCTATCGCAGACATTTCGGTCAGATATTCATTGAGCAGTGTGGTGATCTCCTCTGGCTGCAACCGCTCGGTGGTACTGGTGAAATCCTTGATGTCGGAAAAAAAGATGCTGAGCTTCTTGCGCTGCGTATGAATCGTGCTCGCGGTCTGGCCGCTGAAGATGCTCTTGTAGATCTGCGGCGATAGATAACGCGAAATGCGGATCGACAAGGACGACAGAAAATCGTTGGCCGTTTCGAGCTCGTCGTTGACGGACTGGATAAGCCGCGCCTGTCGCCGCTGCTGGCCGATGAACCAGGCACCGATTCCGGCCGTCAACCCGAAGTAGATCAGCAGGCACTGGAATGACAGCAGCCCGCCGGCCACGCGGCGGCTGACGGTGACCTCCTGAATGCCGCGCACATCGCCGACTTTCCAATCGCGCTTGGGACTGTCCGGGTGCGTGTTGTGGCAGCTCACGCAATCGGCACTCATGATCACCGGCGAGATCAGCCGCACGGTGTTGGTCATGCCGCTCCACGACACCTGCGAGATGCGTTGGTCGGGCTGCGCACGCAACTGCGCCAGTGCCGATACTTCGAAGTCATCCAGATGATGCGTCGCGCGATTGCGGAACGGCAGATCGGAGACGAAGCGATATCCGATGTTGTCCTGGCCCTCGGCGATCGCGTGGCCGAGTTCGATCGACAAAGTTGCGGGAATCGGCACCGCGCCGGGCACCGCCTGATAGTCGCTGGTGACAACGGTGCCGCCCGGCGTTGCGAGAATGCGGCCGACGACGTTATGCGCGTAGTAAGCGCGCACATCGCCGATCATCGCGCTCACATCTTCCGCCTGCTTGCGCAAAGCGGCTTCGGAGAGTGCTCGCAGATCGAGTGCGACGGCCAGCGGCAGGCCAATCAGCAACAACACGAGGCCTGCGAACGACACAACCCGTCGCCGCCGTCCGGATACGCCGTCGGAACGACGCTTGGCGCCAGGCGCCGAAGCCGTGCTCATAGGATCGCTCTCCCTGCCCCGAAGCTGCGCGCGTGTGTCGCGTCCGCCCTACCCCGACGTCGACGATCCCCGCGCCCGATTACGCCCGATTCGTCGACGGTCTGTTCGTCCCCGTGCGAGTCGCCCGCCGCGATTCGCCGCGCGCCTTTGGCGGCGTCGCGATTTGCGCTTAAGCCTTCAGCACCTGACGCAGAAACGTTTTCAGTCGCTCGTGTTTCGGCGCGTCGAAGAACTCGGCTGGCGGCGCTTCGCAAACGATTTCGCCGCGGTCCATGAAGACGATGCGATCGGCCACCGCGCGCGCAAACCCCATCTCGTGCGTGACCACACACATCGTCATGCCTTCGGCCGCGAGCTGCTTCATCACCTCCAGCACTTCGCCGACCATTTCCGGATCGAGTGCGCTGGTCGGTTCGTCGAACAACATGACTTTCGGCTGCATCGCCAGCGCACGCGCAATGGCCACGCGCTGCTGCTGGCCGCCGGAGAGTTGCGCCGGATGTGCCTGCGCCTTGTCGGCGAGACCCACTTTCGCCAGCAACTTTTCAGCGCGCGCACGCGCATCGCTCGCGTTGAGGTTCAAGACTTTCAGCGGCGCCAGCATCAGGTTGTCGAGCACACTCAGGTGCGGGAACAGATTGAACTGCTGGAACACCATGCCGACACCGATGCGCAGCCGACGCAAATCCGCGGCGCGCTCGTGCAGCACGTGACCATCGACGGTGATCTCGCCGCCGGTGATGGTTTCGAGTCCATTCAAGGTACGCAGCAGGGTCGACTTGCCGGAGCCACTCGGCCCGACGATGACGACCACCTCGCCCGGCACCACCGACAGCGAAGCGCGCTTGAGGCCGAGCACGCCATTTGGATAGCGCTTCTCGATGTTGCAGGCGCTGATCAGCGCGGCGGACTCAGTCATGGCGGTTCAGCCTTTTTTCGAGACGATTGACCACCAGCGACAGCGCGCCGGTCAACACCAGATACATCAGCGCCACCGAGAACCAGACTTCGAACGGGCTGAACGTCGAGCTGACGACTTCGCGGCCGGCCTTGGTGAGATCGGTCAGCGCCATCACCGAGACCAGGCTCGAATCCTTGATCAGGTTGATGAACTGCCCGGCCAGCGGCGGCAGGATCTTCTTGATCGCCTGCGGCAGGACTACATGGCGCAGCGTCTGCAGGCCGGAAAGGCCGAGACTCTGCGCGGCCTCGGTCTGACCCTTCGGCACCGCCTGAATGCCCGCGCGCACGATTTCGGCGATATACGCACCGGTGAACACCGACAGGCCGAACACGCCGGCGGCGAACGCCGACAGGTGCAAGGTCGGTGCGAAGAAAAAATAGGCGATGAACAACTGCACCAGCAGCGGCGTGCCGCGAATCACCTCGACGTAAAAACTGGACAGATCGCGTGCGGCCGGATTCTGCGACACGCGTGCCAGGCCGGTGAGCACGCCGAGCAGCAAGGCGAACACCAGCGATACTGCGGAGATGCGCAGCGTCAACCACAGACCGATCAGCAGCGGCCCGGCCGACACACCCGGCTTCTTGCCGATGGTGTTGCCGCGAAACACCACTTCGCCATCGCTGACCTGCGGCACTTCGATGCCGCTGATGGTTTCGGCGGCACCGCCGCCGAGCAGCGGGGTGATCTTCAGCGTCTTGCCATCGCCGGCAATGCTGACGGTGCCATCGAACGGCGCCGGCACATCTTCGCCGCCGGTGCTGAGCAGGTATTGCGGCACCCGTTCCCAGCGCCAGGTGTAGTCGATCTGCTTGCTGGCGAAGTACAACGCGGCGGCGAACAGCATCAGCACCAGAACCGACACCGTGTGCCAGGCCCAGCGCCTGCGTGCGGAAGCGGGAATCGCCATCAGTTGAGATTCTTCAACCAGTCGGAGCCTTCGAACCAGCGCTGGTACAGCACGTCGTAGGTTCCGTCGTTGCGGATCTGCTGCAGGAAGTTATCGAGCCAGTTGAGGAAGTCCGGATCGCCCTTGCGCACCGCCCAGCCCAGCGGCTCCTTGGTGAACGGTTCCTTCAGATGCACCAGTTCGCCGGAATACTGCGCGATGTAGACCGAGTTGAACGGCAGGTCATACACAAACGCGTCGGCCTGGCCGTTGCGCACTTCGAGCGCGCCGTCGGCTTCGGTTTCGAAGGTGCGGATCGTCGCCTTCGACAGATAGCGTCGGGTGGCGATCTCGCCGGTGGTGCCGAGCTTGGTGGTAACGATGTATTTCGGATCGTTCAGATCCTGATAGCTCTTGATCTTGCCGGCATCTTTCTTCGCCAGCAGGATGGTCTGGCCGATCACGATATAGGGCTGCGCGAAATTCACCTGCAGGTTGCGCTCGGCGGTGATCGTCATGCCGGACATCAGGATGTCGAACTTGTCGGTCAGCAGCGCCGGGATGATGCCGTCCCATTGCGTGTTGACGAAGGTGACTTTGACTTTCAGTTCGCTCGCCATCTTCTTCGCGAGATCGACGTCGAAGCCGATGATGTTGCCGCGCTTGTCGCGCATCTCGAACGGCACGTAGCCGGTCTCCAGCCCGACGCGCAATTCGCCGCGCTTGATGATCGCATTGAGCGTCGACTGGTCCCACAGAGACTGGTCGGCCGCGCGGGCATCCGCGAAGCAGGAAACAAACAAGACAGCCGCGGCCGCAAGGCGCAGGAAGCTGGGCATGGGGTACTCGACGAACCGGTGATCCGGTAGCCAAGTGAACCAGAATCGGCCGGCTCTGTGCAATCTCGTCGCAGCGATACGCGACGCGCCCACTGGCAGGTCGCACGCCCTGCCCGAAGCTGCTGCCGCGATCGGACCCGGACCGAAGCGCGGTCCGGGTCCTCATTCGATCCGTGTCTGCTACGGCGCGCTGACCGTCCAGCTGGTGTCGAGCGTTCCGACCGACAGATTGGCGCTGGCACTGCTGCCCGAGGCCGGCGCCGTGAGCTGCAGCTGAATCTGATCGCCCGGATTCACCATTCCCGGCTGATTGCTGAACGACCCGCCATTGATGCGGTACATCGCGCTGGCGTCACCGCCGATGCTGATCGCCACCGGCACGCTGATGCCCTTGACGATCGGCGAAGCGGTGAGCAACACCGTGCCGGGTGCGGCCGTGCGCGGATTGAAGCGCAGACCGTCCGGTGTGGTGTCCGTTCCGGTGGTCACGCTCCAGCTCGCGGTCTGCGAGCCGATCGTCAGCACGGCGGTCATCACCGCGTCTTTCAAATCACCCGAGCGCAGTTGCAGATTGACGCGATCACCGTTGTTCACCGTGCCGGCTGCGCTGGTGTAGGCGCCGCCATTGACGCGGTACTGCGCGCCGGTGCCGCTGATCGAAATCGCGATCGGACCGCCGAGACCGCTGAGCGTGACGCTGTTCGAGGCCACCAAGGCGCCGGAGTTCTGATCGAGCTTGTTGACGAAGCGCAGGCTCGAAGGACCGTCCGCCGTGGTGACAAGCCAGTCGGCGCTGACGTCGCCGATGGTCAGCGTTGCACGGTTACCGACACCGTTTTTTGCCGCGGTGAACTGACGCAGCTGCACTTGGTCGCCATTGCGCACCACTGCCGCCGCACCCTGGAACGCAGCACCATTGATCGAGAACTGCGCCTTGCCCGCGCCGGGCACCAGACTGATACCGGTCGGTCCGGAAAGCCCCGACACCACGATCGTATTGGAACTGACCAACTGGTTCGCGACCTGATCACTGAGTGCGGCGAACTGGAACGGATCGGGTGAAGCATCCGCCGTGGTGGTGACGTTGAACGTGCCGGTGACACCGCCGATGGTGACCGCGCCGCTGACCAGCGTGTTCGCGCTGTTCGACGCAGTGACCTGCAGCTGAATCAGATCGCCGTTATTGACGGTCGCCGGCGCCATCGCCGGGCACGGCGGTGCGGTGTTCACGCACAGCCGCGCATTGCTCATCGATACGCTCGCGGGTGCTTCAATACCGGTGATCAGCACGCTGTTGCTCGCAGCCGTTCGCCCCGGCGCGACGTTGGTCTTCGGGGTAAAGCTGAACGGTGTCGGCGTCGTGTTGGCAGCGCGCGTGGTCACGCTGAAATCGGCGCTGACGCCGCCGATCGTCACCGTCGCCAGCTTGGTGGTGGCGAACAGTGTTGAAGCGATGGCGCGAACGACGACACTGTCGTTGTTGTGAACCGTGCCGGAGGCGACGAAGCCGCTGTTGTTGATGTTGACGCTGCCGTTGCTGACCGCGATCGGTGTATCGGCATTGATGCCGGTCACCGTGAATGCGCTGCTGGTCTGCGTGCTGCCCGGCTCGACACCCGTCACCGGCGCGATCGTAAACGCGTTCGGCGTGGTGTCGCCGCCGACCGTGATCGTCACGCTGGCACTGGCGCTGGCGCCCTCGTTGTCGGTCACCGTCAATTGGAACACCAGCGTGCCGCTGGCCGGCGAAACGAAGCTGGCTTGCGCAGCGTTAGCGTTGTTCAACGTCACCGGCGTGCCGGACGTCTGGCTCCAGCTGTAGCTGGCGATCGAGCCATCGGCGTCGCTGCTGGCGGAGCCGTCGAGCGTCACCGTGACGCCGCTGTTGACCGTCTGCGCGCTACCGGCATTGGCCTGCGGCGGTCGGTTCGCCGGCAGCGGGAACGAAGCGATGCTCGGATCGTGATCGCTGACCTGATTGGCGAATTCGCTGTTGACGTGGATCGGCTGGATCTCTGCATTCGCGAGCAGCGACTGCGACACGTAGATGTGATCCAGCTCCTGCGAATTGCCCTGGTAGACGTAGCTGTAGCGCTCTTCGGGTGCGAGCTTGGCAGCGGCCAGATCGAACAGGATCGGTGTGCCGACCGAGTCGCCACTGAGCACCTGCAGCGGTGTCGAGAAATCGAAGTCGTTGAGATCGCCGAGCACGATCACGCGCGCATTCGTCTGCAGCGCCAGGGCCTGCTGCACGAAGTCGTGGACGATCTGCGCCTGTTGCACGCGTTGCGTCGCCGAACTCAGCACCGGCGGCTGGAAGCGGCCGAACAGCGGCTCGTCGCCGCCCTTCGAATTGAGATGGTTGGCGACGATCAGCACGCGGCGCCCGTTGAATTCGAAGGTCGCCGCGAGCGGCTTGCGGCTGCTCGCCCAGGCGCTGTCATTCGGCTTCACGCGCCCCGGCGACAGCGACAACGCCAGCTGACCGTTGACTAGCGACAAGGCCGTCGCGGTGGTCGCATCGCCCGCACCGGTGACGCCGCCGACAAAGCTGACGCGCGCCGGGTTGTACAGGAACACTTGGCGGATGTTGCCGCCGGGCAGACCGCCGTCCTGGTCGTTGACCGGATCGATTTCGACGTAGCTGTAGGTCGGTCCACCAGCCGCGCTGATCGCATTGATCAACGTGCTTAGCGTCAGGCTCGGCTCGACCACACCGTCGTCGGTGCAGCCGCTGCTGTCTTGGATTTCCTCGACCGCGAGAATGTCCGGTGCGCCGAGGTTGACGGCGATGTGCGTGCCTTCCCGCGCGAAGCGTCCGTTGGCCACTGCGGTATCCGGTGCGCCGTCGCAGACATCGTTTTCGTTGGCGTTGAGATTTTCCAGGTTGTAGGTGACCACGCGCAGCTGGCTGGCACCGCTGGAGACGGTGCTGATGGTGCCGCCGAGGCCACCGCTGACGAAGCTCGGCAAGCTGGTCGGGAACAGCCGGTAGTTGGCGAAGTCGTACGACAAGGTACCGACCACTTGCGACACGGTGTCGCCGACGTTGACCTGCGGATACGTGCTGGTCAACGCGCTGAGATCGAGCTGGATGCGCTCGGGATTGGAATCGAGTCCTTGCGTGCGATTCACCAGCGTCACGCCGCCGCGCTGGTTCACGCCGGTGGCGTCGGCGCCATTGTCGGCGACCACCCAGATCTCGCCGAACTTGTCGGTCGGGCCGACCGCGCGCGCATTGTTCACTTGCACCAGCATGCCTTCGAGACTCTCAAAGAAGTCGATGCCGTTGCTGCTCGGATCGAACACATGGGCTAGATCTTCAACCGACGCGCTGCTGCCGGCATCGATATTCTGGCTCGGCGGAATGCGGCCGCCCTCGCCGATCACGGTCGGCGTGATCGTGCTGTTCGTGAAGGTGCCCGGCGCGGCTGACGTGACCGTCGGCGCGTCGATCTCGGTGGTGCTCAAATTGCAGGCGCCCGAAGTCGCCGGGCAATTCGTTGCGCCGAACGTCGAACCAGAGCGGTATTCGCTGACCGTGCCGGCGACGCTGACGATGTCGCCCACATGCACCGTCGGTGTGCTGCTGGTGAAGACGTAGATGCCGTCCGAGGTGGCCGGATTGCCGTCGCCATCGCCATCCTGCATGTAGAAGCCGCTGCTGGTCAGCGCGGTGACGATGCCGGGCACGCCGGTGACGCAGTTGCCGCGTTCGGGCGAGACGTGGCCCGCACCTTGGATCTGATAGATGCGCTTGACGTTGGTGCAGACCACCGGTCCGCTACCGGCATTGTTGTGCGGCGTACCGGCCCCGCTCGGCCCGCTGAAGTCGGCGGCGTTGTTGTCGGTGTCCTGGCTGCCATTGTTCTTGCGCACATAGGCGAAGTTCGGGCTGCTGCCGGCGATGCTGCTGAGTGCCGTGCCCTCGGCGCAAACCGAACCGCTGAGGCCGAGACCGTCCTGCGCGACGTTACCGGTATCGAGCAGACGAATGCCGGACTTGCCCGAGTTGGAAATGCCGGTGCCGTAGGTCTGGTCACCGGTTACGGTGCCGCTATAGCCGGTGCCGCTGGTGCTGTTGGTGAACAGGAAGTAGGCCCCAGCCGCGAGCTGTGTATTGGCCGCGATGGTGGCGCGCGTCGAGGCGGCGCCCGAGCCGCTGGCGCAGCCCTGTAGTTGCCAGCCGCCGATGTTCACCGCATTGCTGCCGGTGTTGTGCAATTCGATGAATTCATCGCTGGCGCCACTCGGCCCGTCGAAACGGAACTGAGAAATGACCACGCCACTGGGCGACGCGATCGCCGGTGTTGCGAACGCGCTGACGACGCAGGCCGCGACGGCCAAGATCCGACGACGAAGTTCCATCTTCCACCCCAAGATCGTTTTAGTAAGGTGGGCAGGCTGGCAGTGCGGTGTTACCGGCTTACGACGAATCGATGAAGCCGCGGCGACGGCAGCGCGTCGATACAAACGCTGGCGCTAAACTAGCGCATGTCCATTGCCACTCCGATTGACGCGTCGATGGCGCAAGCCTTGGATCGACTCGCGTCGAACAGCGCTGCCTCGGTCGACACGCTGCTGCAGCTGTCCAACCAGAACTCCGGCAGCTTCAACGTCGCCGGTGTCGAAGCCTGCGCCGATCGCATGGCCGAGTTGTTCGCGCCACTCGGCGGCGTCGACGAGCGCATCGCGCTCGCACCGTACCGATCGACCGACGATCGCGGCCAGCAGGTCGAGCGAGCGCTCGCGCGCGCGCTGCGAATTCGCAAGCGGCCCGACGCGCCTTTGCGGATTTTCCTGTGTGGCCACTTGGACACCGTGTTCGCCACCACGCATCCGTTCCAGCAGGCGCAGCGCAGCGGTGACGATCGCCTGAATGGCCCCGGTGTTGCCGATCTCAAAGGTGGCCTGCTGGTGATGCTGCAGGTGTTGACCGCGCTCGAGGCCAGTCCGCATCGCGAGCGCATCGGCTGGGAAGTGCTGATGAACCCCGACGAGGAAATCGGCTCGCAGGGCTCAGGCCCGCTGCTGCGCGAAGCAGCGTCGCGCAATCATTTCGGTCTGGTGTTCGAGCCGGCCTATGCCGACGGCGGGCTGGCGTCGTCGCGCAAAGGCAGCGGCAACTTCGACATCGTCGTGCGCGGACGTGCCGCGCACGCGGGTCGCAATCCGGAAGACGGACGCAATGCCATCGCGCTGGCATCCGATCTTGCCCTGCAGCTGCAGGCATTGAACACACCCGCCGCCGGACTGACGATCAACGTCGGCTACCTGCACGGCGGCGGCGCGCTCAACATCGTGCCGGACCTGAGCGTGCTGAAGTTCAATGCGCGCACCGAGACGCAGGAAGACGAACAACGTCTGCTCGCCGCACTCGACGCCATGCTCGCACGTGCGCGGCAGCGCGACGGTTACGAACTCGAACTGCGCGGCGGCTTTACGCGACCACCGAAGCCGGTGAGCGCCGGCACCGCGCGCCTGCAGGCGCTACTGCGCGACAGCGGTGCGGCACTCGGTCTCGATCTGCAGTTCCGACCGACCGGCGGCTGCTGCGATGGCAACAACCTGCAGGCGGCGGGCCTTGCGAATGTCGACAACCTCGGCGTGGTCGGCGGCGAGATCCATTCCGATCGCGAGTGGATGCGCGTTTCGAGCATTGCCGAGCGCGCCAAGCTGTCGGCCCTGCTGCTGTTGCGCCTGGCCTCCGGCGCGAGCACCTGGAATTGAACATGGACGATCACCATACCCACGACCCCGCGCTGCCTTTTCGCCATTTCCTGCGCGTGCGCTACAGCGAATGCGATGCGCAGAAGGTCGTGTTCAACAGCCGCTACACCGAATACGTGGACGTCGCCTTCACCGAGTTCATGCGTGCGCTCGGCTATGGCGCGCACGCGCCGGACAGCAATCCGGAACTGCAGCTGGTGAAGCACACGATCGAGTGGCGAAGTTCCGCGCGCTTCGATGACGTGCTCGAAATCCGCGTGGAAGCGCTGCGACTCGGCACCACCTCGGTGACGATGCGCTGCGAGATGCGTCGCGCCGGCGAAGACGCGCTGCTGGCGCAGACCGAAACCGTGTACGTGCATGTCGATCCACACAGTTTCAACAAGGCACCGATCCCTGCGCGCCTGCGTGAAGCACTGCAACGCGGCGCGCCCGGCGTGCAGGTCGATCACGGTCACGTCGCCGGTGCGAGTAGCGCTGCGGCCGGAGTGCGGCGATGAAACTGATCCGCCCAATCCGGCTCGGCGATCTTGACGCCTTGGTGGCGATGGCCGAAAGCGCGGGTGCCGGCTTCACCTCGCTGCCACCGGTGCCGGAATTCCTGCAGCAGAAGATCGAGTTGTCCGAGGCTTCGTTCGCGAAGGATGTGATCGTCGCCGGTCACGAGCGCTACATGTTCGTGATGGAAGAGACGACCACCGGCGAGATCGGTGCCTGCTGCGCAATCGAGGCCGCCTGCGGACTCGACGAGGCGTTCTACAACTATCGTGTCGGCGTCACCGTGCACGCCTCACGCGTGCTCGGCATCTACAACAAGGTGCCGACGCTGTACCTGTCGAACGACTACACCGGCACCAGCGTGCTGTGCTCGCTGTTCCTGAAGCCGAGCTTTCGCGGCGCCGGCGCCGGCAAGCTGCTGTCGAAGTGCCGCTTCCTGTTCATGGCGCAGTTCCCGCACCGCTTCGCAGAAAAAGTCATCGCCGAAATGCGCGGTGTGTCCAACGACGCGGGCCATTCGCCGTTCTGGGAAGGTCTCGGGCGGCACTTCTTCACGGTCGACTACGATCGCGCCGAACACATCGTCGGCATGGGCAACAAGGCCTTCATCGCCGAGTTGATGCCGCCGCATCCGATCTACGCCGTCTTGCTGCCGAAGACCGCACAGGACGTGATGGGCCAGGTGCATCCGCAGACCGCACCGGCGCTGCACCTGCTCGAACAGGAAGGCTTCCGCTACCAGGGCTATATCGATATTTTCGACGGCGGACCGACCGTCGAAGCACCATTGCACGCGATTCGCTGCGTGCGCGATTCGCACCTGTTCCCGGCGCGGCGTGTCGCGGCCACACAAGCCGGTGGCGACAGTCTGTTGATCGCCAATACGAGTCTGCGCGATTTCCGCTGTGCACTGGCACCACTGACACCGGACGCCGATGCACTGGAAATCTCCGATGAACTGGCGGATGCGCTCGAAGTCGCCGACGGCGATCTGCTGCGCACGATTACGCTGTGAATCTGATTCCCCGTTTTGATGAGCGCCGCAGCGTGAGCCACACGCTGAATCGCAAGCCGCGCTGCGTGTTGCGCGGTGTGCCGAATCGCAGGCGCCACTGCCGATTGAATGCAGCCGCGGTCATCGCAAGTCCAATGAGCTTCCCGCGCGCATGAGCTTTGCGTTGTCGAAGATCCTGTGGTCGCTGCTCGCTCCCGGTAGCCTGCTGTTCCTGCTGTTGCTCGCCGCCTGGCTGCTGTTGCCGCGATCACCGCGCGGCGGCCGCCGGCTCGTTGGCGTCGCACTGCTGTGCAGCGCTGCGCTGTTGTTGCTGCCGCTGACGCATTGGATCGTCGGACCGCTCGAGCAGCGCTTTCCGATTCCACCCTTGCCGCCGCATGTCGACGGCATCGTCGTGCTCGGTGGCGCAATCCTTCCCTATGCCTCGCAGCTCGCTGGCCAGCCGCAACTTGGCGGCGCCGGTGAGCGCATCACTGCCGCGGTGGCGCTGAGTCGCCGCTATCCGAATGCACGGCTGCTGTTCTCCGGCGGCTCCGGCGCGTTGCGCGATCAGGTGCACCGCGAAGCCGATATCGCAGGTCCGCTGTTCGAAGCCCTCGGCGTCGAGCCCGAGCGCATCCTGTTGGAGCGCGATTCGCGCAACACCTGGGAGAACGCGTTGCTGTCGAAGCAACTGGCGCAGCCCAAGCCGGGCGAGACCTGGTTGCTGGTGACCTCGGCCTGGCACATGCCGCGCGCGGTCGGCTGTTTTCGAATGGCCGGCTGGAACCTGTTGCCCTACCCGGTCGACTACATCGCCGGCGATGCACACTGGTTCGCACTGTCGCCGGACGACACACTCGCCGGCACCACCGTCGGTCTGAAGGAGTGGCTCGGGCTGCTCGCCTATCATCTGATGCATCGAACCGACGCCTGGTTTCCGGCTCCGCAGGACGCGCAGCCGACGGCGTCCGCAAATGGAGAATTGCATGACGTCCAATGAAGGCGCGCTGCTGATCGCAGGCGCATGGCGCCCTGGCAGCGGCACTGCATTCGGCAGTCTGAACCCTGCCACGGGTGCGGAAATCTGGCGCGGCGCGGCGGCGTCGGTCGCCGACATCGAGGCGGCATTGCAGGCCGCGCGCGCCGCCGCGAGTGCCTGGGCCTGCCGGCCCTTCGTCGAACGCGAGGCCATCGTCCGCGCCTTTGCCGAGCAGCTGCTCGAACACAAGGAACATCTGGCCGATGTGATCGGCCGCGAGACCGGCAAGCCGCTGTGGGATGCGCGCGGCGAAGTGGCGGCGATGATCGGCAAGATCGACATCTCGGTGCATGCCTGGCATGCGCGCACCGGCAAGAGCGAGACGCAGAACGGCGCGCTGCGGCAGGTGCTGCGTCATCGGCCGCATGGCGTGGTCGCGGTGTTCGGCCCGTACAACTTCCCCGGCCATTTGCCGAACGGGCATATCGTGCCGGCGTTGCTCGCCGGCAATTGCGTGGTGTTCAAGCCGAGCGAGCTGACACCGCTGGTGGCGGAGGAAACCGCCAAGCTGTGGCTCGCCGCCGGCATTCCGCCCGGCGTGTTCACGCTGCTGCAGGGCGAGCGCGAAACCGGTGCGGCACTCGCCGGCCATGCGGAACTGGATGGCCTGTACTTCACCGGCAGCGCACGCACCGGTCGCATCCTCGCGCGTCAGTTCGCCGAGACGCCGCAGCGCATCCTCGCGCTGGAACTCGGCGGCAACAATCCCTTGATCGTCGGCGAAGTCGCCGACACGCGCGCGGCGCTACACGATGTCGTGCAATCCGCGTATCTGTCGTCCGGACAACGCTGCACCTGCGCACGTCGGCTGTTCGTGCGCGCGGGCGCTGAAGGTGACCGGTTTATCGCCGCCCTCAGCGACGTCGTCCGCAGTCTCACGCTGGGCGCACACGACGCCGAGCCACAACCGTACATGGGGCCGTTGATCTCAAAGCAGGCCGCCGATGGATTGCTCGCCGCGCAGGCTGACCTGCTCGGACGCGGCGCACGCCCGCTGGTCGAAATGCGGCGCCACGAACTGGGCGAGGCCTTCGTCACGCCATCCCTGCTCGATGTCTCGGCGATCACTGATCTACCCGACGAGGAATACTTCGGCCCGCTGCTGCAAGTAGACCGCTACGCCACACTCGACGAAGCCATCGCGAAAGCCAATCGCACGCGCTACGGACTGTCGGCCGCGCTGCTGTCGGATCATCGTGGCGACTACGAGCAGTTCTTCCGCGACATCCGCGCGGGCATCGTCAACTGGAACCGGCAGACCACCGGCGCATCGAGTGCCGCGCCGTTCGGCGGCATCGGCGCGAGCGGCAATCATCGGCCCAGCGCGTATTACGCGGCCGACTACTGCGCCTACCCGGTCGCCTCGATCGAAGCGCAGCAGTGTGAACTGCCCGCAAGCCTGTCGCCGGGATTGACGCTGCCACCCTGAGCGACGCGCGACTCCACCAAGCTTCGAACGGGATGCATACGGATATGCGCAAGACAGCAGCAACTCAAGCAACCGCAGACGCAGAAGACGGAATCATCGACCTGCGCAGTGACACCGTGACCCAGCCGACTGCAGCGATGCGTGCGGCGATGGCGGCCGCCGAAGTCGGAGACGACGTCTACGGCGACGATGCCACGGTGAACCGGCTGCAGGCAGTCGCCGCCGAGCGGTTCGGCTTCGAAGCGGCGCTGTTCTTTCCGAGCGGCACCCAGAGCAATCTCTGCGCGCTGATGTCGCATTGCGGACGCGGCGACGAATATCTGGTCGGCCAGGACGCGCATACCTATCGCTACGAACAGGGCGGTGCGGCCGTGCTCGGCAGCATCCAGCCGCAGCCGCTCAACAACCAGCCCGACGGCTCGATTGCGCTCACCGATATCGAAGCTGCGATCAAACCCGACGATGTTCACTTCGCGCGCACGCGTCTGCTGGCGCTGGAAAACACGATTCATGGCCGCGTGCTGTCGCAGGACTATCTGCGCGCCGCGACCAGTCTGGCGCGCGCGTTCGGCCTGGCCACACATCTCGACGGCGCGCGGCTGTACAACGCGATCGTCAAGCTCGGCATCGACGAACGCGCGGCGGTGCAAGGCTTCGATTCGGTCTCGCTGTGCCTGAGCAAGGGCCTCGGTGCACCGGTCGGATCCTTGCTGCTGAGTTCGCGCGAATTGATCGGCCGCGCACGCCGCTGGCGCAAGGCGCTCGGTGGCGGCATGCGCCAGGCCGGCGTACTCGCCGCCGCCGGCCTCTATGCGCTGGAACACAACGTTGCGCGTCTGGCCGATGACCACGCCAACGCAGCGCATCTGGCAACGGGCCTGCGCGCACTCGGGCTCGAGGTCGAACCGGTCGAGACCAACATCGTCTATCTGCGACTGGCGCCGATGCAGATCGCCGCACTGGCGGCAGCAATGCAGGACCAGGCTCAGGACAAGAACCAGGCCCAGCCTCATTCTTCGGGCCAGGGCCAGGGCCTGCGGCTGAGCCTCGGCGCGCGCACGCGACTGGTCACGCACCTCGATATCTCGCGCGCGCAAATCGAGCGGCTGCTGAAGCTGTTCGCCGCCACACTCGGCGGCTGAAGCCCCGCGCGATGGCCGCAGCACTCAGCATCGACGCGGTCCGCGCGCTGCCGGCGCAGCGCTACGCCGACATCCGTGCGCAACTGCAGAGCGGCGATCTGCTGTTTGCGGCCGGCAATTATCTGTTCTCGCGCCTGATCCGGAGCATGACGCGCTCGACCTGGAGTCACGTCGGCATCATCTATCGCGAACCGCAGTTGCAGCGCGTACTGCTGCTGGAAAGTGTCGAGACTTTTGGCGTGCGCTTTGCGCCGCTGTCGAAATATCTGAACGACTACGCCGGCGGCAAACCCTACGACGGCGAGATCGTCGTCGCGCGCATCGCCGGGCTCGATCATCCGCGCATGACCGCGGCGATGGGTTACGGCCTCGACCAACTCGCCGACCCCTACGACCGCAGCGAGGTTTACCGCATTCTGGCGCGCGTGCTGCTCGGGCGCGTCGCGCGTCAGCGCCGCCACGACGACGCCTACATCTGTTCCGAGCTGGTCCACGAATGTTTCCTCAGCAGCGGCGCAGACCTTAAACTCGGCAGCGCAACACGCGGCTATGTCTGCCCTGGCGACATCTGGGGCGATGCGCGTGTACAGCTCCTGTTCCGACTCGCGCGCGAACCGCGCGAGCGCTCCTCCAGCAGCACTACCCTGGATGTACGATGACGACGTTGCTGTTGATCGGCGTGACGATCACGATTTCGATTCTGGCGTTCAATCGCCGCCTGCTGATGCAGCGCCTGATTCTGTGGCCGCAGGCGATCACCGAGAAGCATCAATACGAGCGCCTGCTGACACACGGCTTCGTGCATGCGGACCCGCAGCATCTGATCTTCAACATGTTCACGCTGTTCTTCTTCGGCCGCGCGGTCGAAGGCTTTTATCAAACCGAACTCGGCATCGCCGGCTTCGTGTTGTTCTACTGCAGCGCGATCGTCGCCGCGATCATTCCGAGCTTCCTGCAGCACCGCAAGGATCGCGGCTATCGCAGCCTCGGCGCCTCCGGCGGCGTATCCGCCGTGCTGTTTGCGTTCATCCTGTTCCGGCCCTGGTCGACGATCTATGTGTTCGTGCTGCCGGTGCCGGCGATCCTTTACGCGGTAGCCTACTTCGGCTGGACCTGGTATCAGGATCACCTGAAGCGCGACAACATCAATCACAGCGCGCACCTGTGGGGCGCGGTCTATGGGGTGGCGCTGACGCTGGCGATCGAACCGCGCGCATTCGCATTCTTCGTCAATCAGCTGAGCCAGCCGCATTTCGGCCCATGAAGCACGCACGCAAGCCGGATCCGAAATGAGCGCCACCGAAGCCAACTTCGACGGACTGGTCGGGCCGACGCACAACTACGCCGGACTCGCGTTCGGCAACGTCGCCTCGAAGAAGAACGCCGAAGCACCATCGAATCCGCGCGAGGCGGTGTTGCAAGGGCTGGCGAAAGCCAAGGCGCTGGCCGAGCTGGGTCTTGCGCAGGGCGTGCTGCCGCCGCACGAGCGTCCGCACATCCCTTCACTGAAGCGGCTCGGCTTCGACGGCCGCGATGCCGAGGTGCTACGCAAAGCGCAGCACGACGCACCGGCGATGTTGGCGGCCGCGGCGTCGGCCTCGTCGATGTGGACCGCAAATGCGGCGACGGTGTCGCCGAGCGCGGATACGCGCGACGGCAAGCTGCACTTCACACCGGCGAATCTCGCCAGCAATCTGCATCGCGCGATCGAGCCGGAGACCACCGCGCGCAGTCTGCGGCGCATCTTCGCAGACGAAAAATTCTTCGAGCACCATGCACCGCTCACGGCAACGCCCGCGCTCGGCGACGAAGGCGCGGCCAATCACACGCGTCTGTGCAGCGACTACGGCGCGCACGGCCTGGAGTTGTTTGTCTACGGCGCGGCCGGCGATACCGACCCGAAGCCGGAGAGCTTCCCGGCACGGCAGATGCGCGCGGCCAGCGAAGCGGTGGCGCGGCTGCACGGCCTCGATCCCTCGTACACGCACTTCGCCGCGCAAACGCCGGCTGCGATCGATGCCGGCGTGTTCCACAACGACGTCATCTCGGTCGGCAATCGCGAGCTGCTGCTGTATCACCAGCGCGCATTCGTCGATGCGGCCGCCGTGCGCGACTGGGCGCGCGGCCGGCTCGGCGATTTCCATGCGGTGGAAATCGCCGAGTCCGAAGTCAGCCTGGAGGACACGGTCGGCTCCTACCTCTTCAACAGCCAGCTGGTGTGTCCGCCCACCACCGATGGCAGTCGTGGCGGCCAGCTGCTGATCTGCTCGCAGGAATGCCGCGACAACCCGCGCGTCTGGAACACGATCAAGCGCCTGGTCGAAGACCCGCAGATTCCGATCGACGCCGTACGTGTGTTCGACCTGCGGCAGAGCATGCGCAACGGCGGCGGCCCCGCCTGCCTGCGTCTGCGCGTAGTGCTGACCGAGGCCGAGCGTGCTGCGGTGAATCCGAAAATCTGGCTCGACGACGCGCTGTACGCGCGACTGGTCGCCTGGGCCGGCAAGCACTATCGCGATCGGCTGGTGTTCGCCGATCTCGCCGATCCGCAACTGCTCGACGAGTCGCGCCACGCGCTCGACGAACTCACGCAGATTCTGGGCCTCGGCAGCCTTTACGAATTCCAGCGATGAACGATTCGAAATCCGGCGCGGTGACCGTGTGGTGATGACCGGCGCGAAACCGAAGGCGATGACGCGGCGATGACTGATCCAGTCAACACCAAGGCCACAACCGACTCCCTGGCCGACTCTGTTGCCGACCGCGGCGCCGTCCGCGGCACCGAAGCCAACGTCGAGGTCGAGGTCGAGACCGAGATCGACGTCGACGTCGATCTCGGCGTCACGCCCAGCGCAGCTGCGCCTGCCGCTTGCGTGGCGCCCGCGCTGCAGTGGCACTGGCAGACCTGGCGCGAACTCGACGTCGATCGCCTTTACGTGCTGCTGCGGCTGCGCACGCAGGTGTTCGTGGTCGAACAGAACTGCGTGTTTCAGGACATGGACGGCTACGACGCCGCCAGCGAGCATCTTTGTGGCATTGCCGGCGACGGCCGCGTGCTGGCCTATGCGCGACTGTTGCCGCCGGGCCTGAAATACCCGGAGGCGTCGATCGGCCGCGTCGTGGTCGATCCATCACAGCGGCGCAGCGGCCTCGGCCGCGCACTGATGGCGCAGGCGCTCACCGGCACCGCACAGCGCTTTCCCGATGCGATCGTGCGCCTGGGCGCGCAGCAGCGGCTGGAGCGTTTCTACAACGACTTCGGGTTTGTCGCCGAAGGCGCGCCCTATCTCGAAGACGGCATTTGGCATATCGACATGCTGGGGCGCGCAGTCAAACCGGCTTGAGTGCGCGGGCGATATACTGAACCGCGCCTGACCTGGCGCCATTCTGGTCTTGATTCCGCCTTGTATTCCGCTCACTTCAGCCTCCGCGAGCCGCCGTTTTCGATCGCGCCGGACCCGAGTTTCCTGTACCTCAGTGCCGGCCATCAGGAAGCGCTCGGCCATCTGCTGTACGGCACCGGCCAGTACGGTGGATTTGTCCAGCTGACCGGCGAAGTCGGAACCGGCAAGACCACCATCGTGCGCTCGCTATTGGCGCAGAAACTCGACAACGTCGATGTCGCGATGATTCACAATCCGCGGCAGAGCGAACTGGAATTCGTCGCCTCGATCTGCGACGAATTCGGCGTGAAGTACGCGCACCCGGCCACCTCGATCAAAACGCTGGTCGACGCGCTCAACGAATACCTGCTGCACGCGCACGCCGATGGGCGCCGCACGGTGCTGATCATCGACGAAGCGCAGAACCTCGAACCCGGCGTACTGGAACAGGTTCGACTGCTGACCAATCTGGAAACCGATAAGGAAAAGCTGCTGCGCATCATGCTGGTCGGCCAGCCGGAACTGGCGACGCTGCTGGAACGCGCCGACCTGCGCCAGCTCGCCAGCCGCATCACCGCGCGCGCGCGTTTGCAGCCTTTGCAGGCGAGCGACACCGAGCGCTACATCGTGCATCGTCTGCGCGTCGCCAACGGCGCGGCGGATCTGTTCACGCATGCCGCGATCCGGCGCGTGCATCACTACACCAAGGGCATCCCGCGCCTGATCAACATCGTCTGCGATCGCGCCTTGCTCGGTGCTTACGCGCGCGGCCTGCGCAGCGTGACGCCCGATGTGGTCGATCGTGCTGCCACCGAAGCGCTCGGCCTCGAACAGTCGACATCGGCCTGGCGCCGTCGACTGCCGACGCTGCTGTCGCAACGCCTGCCGCTGCTGTATGTCGAAGCTGCGCTGGCGGTCGCAACCCTAGTAGTCGCCGGCGTCATCGCGGCACAACTGCTCGGCGGGCATCACGCCACGCGCAACGCCGAGGTTCCGACAGTCAGCGACGCCACACCGACGGCGAGCAGCGGCGAGGCTGCCGCCGCAGCCAATGCGCCTGAGAATGCCGCGGCCACTGCGCCGGCGACCGGCACCACGGCGAGTCCGGCGACGCCCACCGCCGCAAGCACGAGTGCGGTGCCGGTCGATGTCGATGTCGGCGCGCTGCGCGCCAGCGCGCAGCCGCTGCCGGAAGTGATGTCGCGTCTGATCGGCCTGTGGGACGACACCATTCACATTGCGCGCGGCGAAAACGTCTGCCGTGCGCTGGCTGCGAGCAAGCTCGGCTGTTATCGCGCACAAGGTGATCTGGCACAGCTGCGCAGCATCGACCGACCGGCGATTCTGACGCTGCAGCTGCCCGAAGGCGCTACGCAATATGTACTGCTGGTCGGACTCGACAACGAACATGCGCGGATCGACACCGTCAACGGTCCGGTGCGTCTGTCCATCGCACAGCTCGGACTGTTGTGGAGTGGCGAATTCCTGACCTTGTGGCGCAAGGAAGTCGACGACAACCGCATCCTGCCCGGTGCGCGCGGCGATTCGGTGCGCTGGTTGCGCACGCGTCTGGCACAGGCACAGCACCAGAAGTTGAATCCGCCGGTGTCCGATCGCTTCGACTCCGATCTGCGTAAATCGCTGCAGCAATTCCAGCGCGCGCATGGCCTCGATGCTGACGGCCGCGCCGGTGTGCGCACGCTGATGGCCTTGGCCGACGTCGATCACGCCGTTGGCACGCCGACCCTCTCCTCCGGCACCCCGCGAGGCCAACCATGAAGTCCATCCTGGCATGAGCTACATCCTGGAGGCGCTGAAACGCGCCGAACGCGAGCGCCGCGCGGGTACTTCCGCGTTGCTCGACGAACTGCCGCCGACCGGCAGCGGCGAACCCGCGCCGGCCTGGAAACGCTGGCTGATCCCGGCGCTGGTTTCGGCCGCGGCGGCAGCGCTGCTGACCTTTCTGCTGGTCGGTCGCGGCCGCCACGATGCCGTGTCGACGGCCGCGCAACCTACGGCTGTTGGGCCCACCGCTGCGACCAGCGCGCCGCAGCCGGCGCCAGCGCAAGCCGCGCTCGCGCCCGCACCGAGTGCAGCGACAACTGCTTCGTCGTCGACCTCGTCGGAGGCCGTCGAAGACGACGGCACCATCACCACGCTCAACGACATCGACGAGCAGCCGCAGGAGAACGGCAAGGACGGCACCGAGAACTACGAACTCGATCCCAATGCGGAGATGAACGACGCCAACGGCGATCCGCTGCCGGCCGCCGCGCAGGCCGAGATCATGCGTGCGCGCGAACAGCGTGAGCATCCGACGCCGGCACGCAACCGGATGCAGCAACGCGACGGCGCGCAAGACATGGCCAACGCAGCGCCGGTGTCAGCACTGGATTCGGGGTCCGCAACAACCGGCGCGGCGGCGTCGAGCGTCGACGACAACGCATCGGATGCAAGCCCGACGACCGCCGCGTCGCCAGCCGGTGGCAGTACACAAAATCTGCGCGAAATGCCGGACTCGTTCCGCGCGAGCTTTCCGCCGATCACCGTCGATGTGCACGCCTACAGCGAAGTCCCCGCGCAACGCTTTGTGCTGATCGATGGCAAGCGCTACCACGAGAACGACCGCCTGCCGCAAGGGCCGCGAATCGCCGGCATCGTGCCCGAAGGCATCGTGTTCGACTGGCAGGGTCAGCGCGTGCTGTACGCGATGAATCACTAGCTCGCCTTGCTCGATCAGGCTTGCGCGCGTGGACGATGACATCGCGCCGCACGCCTTGTGAATCACGATTCCGGGTGTGCGCGGGTACGCGTGGTCGGGCGCGCCGATCGACCAACCAGCACTACCGGCGCTCAGTGCGAACTGCCCTCTGCGAGCGGCCCAATCAAGCGTCCGATTCAGGCAGCCGTCACTCCGCCGATTCACTCCGCAGATTCACTCCGCAGATTCACTCCGCAGATTCACTCCGCAGATTCACTCCGCAGATTCACTCCGCCGATTCACTCCGCCGATTCACGCCGGTCGACTCGCTCGGGCTGACAAGGAATTCGGGCTGACGAAGCAGTTGCGTACCGGGTCCCGGTACGCGCCGCGCATGCAGAGCAAACCGCTGAGTGCGTGAACGACGGCGGCGCATCAGCGCCGCCGTGTGAAGTTCAGGCGCCGACGGCCTGCGGCAGGGCAACCAGTTCGGCCACCGCCGCTTCGATGCGCTTGAGCGCCTCGGCGATGTCGGCTTCCGGGATGATCAACGAAGGCGCCATGCGCAGCACGTCCGGACCCGCCACCAGCATCCAGACGCCGTGCCGCAGCCCCGCATTGACGACATCCTTCGCGCGGCCTTTCCAAGCTGCCGCCATCGGCGCGCCAATCAGAAGGCCGAGGCCGCGTGCCGGCTCGAAGATTCCGTAACGCTTGCCGATTGCGTTGAGACCATCTTTCAGCTGCTGCGCGCGCGTCTCCACGCCCTTCAACAGCGCCGGATCGTTGATCAAATCGTGCACGGCTTCCGCCACCGCGCAGGCGAGCGGATTGCCGCCGTAGGTCGAACCGTGCGTGCCGAAAGCCAGCACGTCGGCCGCCTTCTGCGTGCACAGCATCGCGCCGATCGGAAACCCGCCGCCGAGGCCCTTGGCGCTGGTGAGCACGTCGGGAGCCACACCGTAGTTCATGTAGGCGTACAGCTGGCCGCTGCGACCCATGCCGCTCTGCACTTCGTCGAAGATCAGCAGCGCACGATGTTCGTCGCACAGCTTGCGCGCGCCTTCGATGAACTCGCGCGTCGCCGGCAGAATGCCGCCTTCGCCTTGCACCGGCTCCAGCACCACCGCACAGGTGCGATCCGAAATCGCATTCTTCAATGCGGCGAGATCGTTGAACGGCAGATGGGTAATGCCACCCGGAATCGGCTCGAAGCCCTGCGTATATTTGGCCTGGCCGCCGACGCTCACGGTGAACAGCGTGCGGCCGTGAAACGCGTTGTAGAACGAGATGATCTCGTGCTTCGCCGGGTTGATCGTGTTGCCGTAGCGGCGCGCCAGCTTGAACGCCGCCTCGTTCGCCTCTGCGCCGGAATTGCAGAAGAACACGCGATCGGCGAACGTCGCCGCGACCAGTTTCTTCGCCAGGCGCAGCGCCGGCTCGTTGGTCATCACGTTCGACAGATGCCAGAGCTTGCCGGCCTGCTCGGTGAGTGCCGCGACCAGCTTGGGATGGCAGTGACCGAGCGAGGTCACCGCGATGCCGGCGGCCAGATCGATGTATTCGCGGCCTTGCTGATCCCAGATGCGGCTGCCCTGCCCGCGCACTGGCACGATGTCGGCCGGCGCGTAATTGGGAACCATGACCTCATTGAAGGTCGTGCGCGTCACATTCATGTTTCAACCTCGGCGGAGCGTCCGCCCCTCGCAAAAAAATGCCGCGAAATTGCGACCTTTCCAGCGATTCAAGCGCGCGATTTTACGGTCGTCGCGACGCGCTGTAAAACGCGCCGGCCGAGCGATCCGCTCCAGAGGCGGCGGCTAGCTGCCGACCGGCGCCATCGACCGGCGCCGGACGTCTGAATTCATCGCCGAAGTCGGGGCCGAAGTCGCGGCCGAAGCCGGGCGATTGTGCGGCGCCGGGCGCGGACTTCGCGTGCCGGCGCGCAGTTCAGTACCGGCGCTTCAGAGCCTGGGAATGCGCAGGACCTGGCCGGGGAAGATCTTGTCCGGACTCTTCAGCATCGGCTTGTTGGCTTCGAAAACCGCCGGGTACTTGTTCGCGTCGCCGTAGTTTTCCTTGGCGATTTTCGACAGCGTGTCGCCCGATTTGACGGTGTAGAACGTCGCCTCGGACTGACCCACCGGCTCCTTGCTCGGATCGACTGTTTCAGGCGCTGCGCTGTCGAGGTTGGTGCCGCCGGCGCCAGCACCGTCGACGATTTTCAGTTTGTCGATGACCTGCTCGACGCCGTCGATATTGCCGACTGCGAGAATCGCCTTCTCCTTTTCGGCCTGGTCCGGCACGTTGCCGAACAGAATGCAGGTTTTGTCATCCCAGGAGATGAACAGCTTGTCGATCTTCAGATCGAGCGCCTTGATGTGATCCATCAGCGCCTGCGCGCTCGGCGGCTTGCCGCCAGCCAGTTTCTCGCCAATCGATTTGACGAAGCTGAACAAACTCATGGTGCGCTCCTGTTGAATGCATGACGGCTGTCATGGTTGGCACAGCTTAATCGCGACACTGTGTCAGATCGTAGGCAGCGGCTGACAATTAATGCCTATCACTTGCGCGCCGGGGCGCGGCGCGGATGCAAGTCGACGTGCGCTGGACTTGCGATCTGGAACGCACAGAAGTTTCAGCGTCCGCGCAAGAACAGTCGATCGAGTTCGGCCTTGCCGATCTGCACCCAGGTCGGTCGGCCGTGATTGCACTGGCCGGCGAGATCGGTGCGCTCCATGTCGCGCAGCAAGGCGTCCATCTCCGGCAAGGTCATGCGCCGATTGGCCTTGATCGCCGCGCGACAGGCCATGTCGGCCAGCACGCGATGTTGTGCATCGAGCGCTTCGTCGAAATGACCGGCGCCGTCGGCCTCATCGCGGGCAAGGCTCAGCAACAGCGCATCCAGATCGGTCTTGGCCAGCAGCGGTGGCACCGCGCGTACGCGCACGCTGTCTGGCCCCGCGCGATCAATCGTCAGACCCAGTTGCGCGAGTGGTTCGGCCTGCGCATCAAGATGATCGGCACCCTCTTCGCCGACGCGAACCGTATGCGGCACCAGCAGGCTCTGCGACGGAATCGCTCCGCGTGCGACTTCCTGCTTGAAGCGTTCGTAGATCACGCGCTCGTGGGCGGCGTGGGCATCGACCAGCACCAGGCCTTGCGCGTTCTCGGCGAGGATGAACACGCCGTGCAGCTGTGCGAGCGCACGACCGAGCGCTTCGGTCGGCAGCTGCGTAGCCGTGCTGTCGTCGCGCGCGTGATCGTCAAACTGCGGGCGCTGCAAAACGGCAGCGTCGGCCCTCCGGTCGATTTCCGCGGTCAAGGCGCCTGGACTGCGATCGAAGCGCGACGATGCCGCATACAGCGGCCAGGCCGTCGATGCGACGCCCGCCGCCGACTCGCGCACCTCGCTTGCAGCGCCATACTGTGCAGTCGTGCGGTATGCGAATGGCGTCTGTCGCGGTGTGTCGTCCTGCGGCGCGCCGAGTGGCACGCGATGATGTAGCGCTGGCTCCGGTCGCACGCGTCGTAGCAACTGATGCACGCAGCCCAACAGGAAATCGTGAACCTGGCTCGAACGGCGAAAGCGCACCTCGCTCTTCGCCGGGTGCACGTTGACATCGACACCGGCCGGATCGAGCTCCAGATACAGCACGAAGGCCGGGTAACGCGTGCTGTGCAGCGCATCGGCGTAGGCGCGCCGCAGCGCGTGGCCGAGCAGCTTGTCGCGCACCATGCGGCCGTTGACGTACAGATATTGAAAATCGGGCTGCGCGCGCGCGAAGCTCGGCAGCGCCGCCCAACCCCACAGCCGCAGGTCGCCATCCACGAACGGCCGCGACTCGTCGAGCGCGACCGCGTTGGCAAGAAACTCGTCGCCCAGCACGCGTGCCACGCGCGCGGCTTGCGCCGAAGCATCCGCCGCATCGAGTTCCAGCGCGCGGCGTCCGTTGTGCTTCAGCGTCAGCTGCAGGTCGAACCGCGACAGCGCCAGGCGCCGCACCAGCTGATCGATGTGACGAAACTCGGTGCTCTCGGCGCGCATGAATTTTCGACGTGCCGGCGTGTTGTAGAACAGATCGCGCACTTCGATCGTCGTACCCGGCGGATGCGCAATTGCCTTCGGCGGTGCATCGTCGGGCAGGCCGGCACCGGCGAGGGTCCAGCCGTGCGAGTCGCCCGCCGTACGCGAGCTGAGGCTGAAGCGCGACACCGCGGCGATGCTCGGCAAGGCTTCACCGCGAAAGCCGAAGCTGGCGACACGCTCAAGATCGTCGAGGCTGCCGATCTTGCTGGTGGCATGCCGCTGCAGCGCCAGCGCGAGTTGATCGCGCGGAATGCCGCAGCCGTCGTCGCGGATGCGCATCAGCCCCAGACCGCCCTGCTCGATGTCGATTTCCACGCGCCGTGCGCCGGCATCGAGACTGTTCTCGATCAGTTCCTTGATCACCGCGGCCGGACGTTCGACCACTTCGCCGGCAGCGATCTGGTTGATCAGCTGATCCGGCAGGATGCGGATACTCATACGCGCGAATTCAGCCTTGGTCGCGCAGTCCCGTCGCGCTCTGCGGCCTCAATGCATAGGCGCAGCGCAGTCGTACGTTCGCAAATTGCGGCGCGCACGCCTAGGCGAAGAATGGAGAATGCGGGCACTGCGGTTCCTGGAGCCTGACCGGCTCAAAGCATACCCGCTTGGGTGTCGAGGCGAGCTTCGCGCAGCCAGTGGCGCGCGATTGTCGGGCCGTCTCGTCGCTAGGTCGTACCGGATCGCGAGCGGCCCGCACAGCGGCGTGGCCTGAGCGCAAGGAGTGTGCGTGGTCAACGCGCAATGCGCGTCGCCCGACTAGCGCCGGTTGAGACTCACCGGCAGCGTCTTTCCGCGCGTGCTGTTGCGCGTTTCGACGCGATCGTCGTTGCTGTCGTTCTTCGCCACCTGCTGCAACGGCCGGTAGCGCGAGAAGTATCCGCGCACGCCGTCGTAGATCGAACCGGCGAGCTTGTCCTGATACTCGTCGCTGCCGAGCAGACGCTCTTCGGTCGGGTTGCTGATGAAGGCGGTTTCAACCAGCACCGAGGGAATGTCCGGCGACTTCAGCACCATGAATCCTGCCTGCTGCACCGAAGCCGTATTCAGCGGATTGACGCGGCCGAGCGAGGACAGCATGCGCGTGCCGAGATCGAAACTCGCATCCATCGTCGCCGACTGCGAGATGTCGATCAGCACGGCGGCGAGATCGGCGTCCTTGTCGTGCAGCTTGACGCCGCCGACCATGTCGGCGGAGTTTTCGCTGTTCGCCAGCCAGCGCGCCTGCTCGCTGGATGCGCCGTGATCGGACAGCACATACACCGCGGTACCGCGCGTACTGTGATTCGGGTTGGCGTTGCAATGGATCGAGACGAACAGATCGGCTTGCGCCTGCCGCGCCTTCACGGTGCGCTCGCGCAGGCCAACGTAGTAGTCGCCATCGCGCGTCAGGACCGCGCGCATGCCGGGCTGACTGTTGATGCGTGCAGCCAGCCGCTTCGCGATCGCCAGCGTCACTTCTTTTTCCTGCAGTCCGCCCGGACCACGTGCACCCGGATCTTCGCCGCCGTGCCCGGCATCGACCGCAACGACGATCTGCTTGTTGGTCAGCTGCAACTTGTCGCTGAGACTTTGCGGCGGCGGCGCAATGGTGACCTGCGCAACCGCATCGCTGGCGGGACGTGCGAGTGGTGCGACCGGCTGGTTCTTCAGCACCGACGCCGTGCTGCCTTTCTGCCCTGGCACCACCGCCATCGAAGCGCTTTGTGTCGTCGGCGCCGGTTCGATTGTCGCCACCGTTTCCACCGGCGCGGGCGCGGGCACACCCGCCTGCGCGGCGGCGGCATCGGTGCGGAACAGATCGAGGATCAGGCGGTAGCCGTAGCCTTCGCTTGGCGCCAGGCCGAAGCTTTTCGGCGACACCGGCGCGGTCAGATCGATGACGACGCGCAGGCCGCCATTTTGCGGACCGGTGCGCACCCCCTTGACCACACCCTTGCCGGCGTCGAGCTGCAAGCCGCTCGCCCGATGTGCGCCGCTGATGTCGATGACCAGACGATCCGGGTTCGCCAGCGTAAACATCTGGTAGTGCGATTCGGTATCGAGATCGAGCACCGCGCGGGTGCTGTCGGGGCCATCGAGCAAATGCAGCTCGCGCAGTTCCGACGCCGAGGCAGCGGCGGTGCCGAACAGGCAAATCAGTGCGCCCAACAGCGAGCGTTTCCCGCGCATAGAGCCCCCAACGGGGATGATCAAACTGGAAGATAGCGTTAAGTTAAAAAACAAGCAAGAGCTTTTCTTTCCGAATCAATAGCTCTGAGCGACTAGTTAATGTTTTTTATGGGGCATACGCCGAGCTGCTTCCGGATTCGGGGGTCAGACGCGCAGCAAGCCGCTCGCGCCATTGATCGGCGCAGGCAATCGCCGCCTGCCGACCCAAGCCATCTGCCCGCAGATGGATTTCGATCGCCGGCGGCGGTAGCAGGCCGGCTCCGCGTTGCGGCCATTCGACCAGCCAGCCGCCGGCCGATGGCGGCGTGTCGGCAAGTCCGAGTTGCTCCAATTCTTCGGCGTCCTGCAGCCGATACAGGTCCAGGTGCAGCAGGCTGCGGCCGTCGATCTCGTAGGGCTCGATCAGCGTATAGGTCGGGCTGCGGATGGTGCCGGCGACGCCGAGCGTGCGCAGCCAGGCGCGCACCAGCGTGGTCTTGCCGGCGCCGAGCTCGCCGTGCAGAAACACCACCCAGCCGCTGACGCCGCGCAGCGCCTCGGCGAGGCGCGCACCCAGCGCCTCGGTGGCGGCAGCGTCGGCGAGCGCAAGTTCGATCAGCGGTGTGGTCATGTCGCGCATTCTACGAATGCCGACCACGGCGTTCGCGCCGAGGCGACAGAAGCCGCATCCGGCGTCGTCACGCGGCGCGTGATGTCGTCGGCGTTCATCGGATTTTGATCAGGGATTGACGATCGAGCGCAGCTGCTCGATCAGATCGCCCGGCAGCAGTCCGCGTTCGCCCTGCGTGGCCGCGCGGTCGCCCGCCAGCGCGTGGACCAGCACACCGGCATTGGCGGCGACCTCGAGCGGCAGGCGCTGCGCCATCAGGGCGGCAATAATTCCGGTCAAGGCGTCGCCCATGCCGCCGACGCCCATGCCGGGATTTCCGAACGGACACAGTTGCATTGTTTCGCCCGCCACCAGCGTGCCGGCACCCTTGAGTACGACGACGCCGCCATAGCGCTGCTGCAGCGCGCGTGCCGACCCGATGCGATCGGCTTGGAGTGTTTGATTATCGACGCCGAGCAAGCGTGCGGCCTCGCCGGGATGCGGCGTGAGTACGCGTTGCGCATGCACGTTCAGCCGCTGTGCGAGCAGGTTGAGCGCATCGGCATCGGCAACCTGCGGCTTGGAGCTTGCGTCGACCGCATCCAGCAAACTGCGCGCCCAGTCGCTCTGACCCAGCCCGGGACCGATTGCGACGACGTTCGCGCGCGCCAGCAGCGGTGCGAGCTCTGCTGCGCTGTCGACGCCGTGACACATCAGTTCGGGCTGTGCGGCGGTCAGCGCGAGCGCATGTTCACGGCGCGTCGCCACCGTCACCAAGCCGGCACCGGCGCGCAGGCAGGCGCGCGCACACAGCAAGATCGCGCCGGTCGTACCGTGGTCGCCGCCGACGATCAGCACATGGCCGTTGTCGCCCTTGTGGGCGGTGCGTCGGCGTGGCGGCAACCAGTGGCGCAGATCACGTCGCTGCTGCAGTTCGGCGACGGCCGGGGTGACGTCGTAGGCCGCCGTTGGCACCTGCAGATCGTCGAATGCGACTGCGCCGGAATAGGCCGCACCCTGACCCGTATAGAGCCCCGGCTTGCGTGCGACGAAGGTCGCGGTAACGTCCGCCTGCACCGCTGCGCCCAGCACCGTGCCGCGATCGGACGACAGTCCCGACGGCACATCGACGGCCAGCACGCCAGCGCCCTGCTCGCGTGCCTGATTGATCCAATGGATCGCGGCGAGCGCCGCCGCGTCGGGTGCACGCGACAGGCCAGTGCCGAACAGCGCGTCGACAATCACGCGATCGAGTGCCTTGCGCGCCGACGATGCGATCGGCGACTCAGTCAGCCGATCGGCAATATCGCCGCCATCCGCGAGCCAGGCCGTGCGCGCAATCAAGGCATCGCCGCGCGCCGTGTGCCGCAGCGGTTCGAACAGTTGCACGGCAACGCCCGCCGATCGCGCCAGCCGCGCGATCTCGTAGCCGTCGCCGCCGTTGTTGCCGGGCCCGCAGATCACCACCACTTGCTGTGTATCGGGCCAGCGACGACGCAGGGTTTGCCAGGCCGCCTGCGCGGCGCGCTGCATCAGCGCGTAGCCGGGAATTCCGAGCCGCTCGATCGCGCAGTGCTCGATCGCGCGCACTGCTTCGGCCAGGTAGAGCGGCTGTGCCAGCCGACCCGCCGCGAACGGCAGGCTTTGGTGGGACAATTCAGCATCGACTTCGGTCATCGTTCGAGTATAAGTGCAGCCCATCGTGCAGCCCATCGTGCAGGCCGATTCAAATAGCGCCACCGCGCCGCGCGCACTGCCTGATGCGGCCGCGCTCGCGCGGCAGCTGCCAGAGTGGGCACGCGCGCTGGGATTCGCCGACGCCGCCGTCGCACAGATCCGCCTCGACGACGACGCCGATCACCTGCGCCGCTGGCTCGCTGCCGGGCGCCACGGCAGCATGTCCTACATGGCTCGCGACCCTGCGCTGCGCAGCGACCCGGCGCGTCTGCAGCCGGGCACGGTCAGCGTGATCAGCGCGCGCATGTCGTACTGGCCGCAGGCCGCCGACGCGATGGCAAACCTGGCCGACGGCGAACGCGCCTACATCTCGCGTTACGCGCTCGGCCGCGACTATCACAAGCTGATGCGCGCACGCCTGAAGCAATTGGCCCTGCAATTGGAGCGCGAGATCGCGCCGCACGGCTTTCGCGTGTTCGCCGACAGCGCGCCGTCACTTGAAAAAGCCTTGGCGCGCAATGCCGGCCTGGGCTGGATCGGAAAGAACACGCTGCTGCTGGAGCGCACGGCCGGCTCGTTCTTTTTTCTTGGCGAGATCTATACCGACCTTGTACTGCCGGCCAGCGCTGCCGAGACTGCACGCAACCTCTGCGGCAGTTGCAGCACCTGTATCGATCTGTGCCCGACCGCCGCGATCGTGGCGCCGTATCAACTCGATGCCCGTCGCTGCATCTCGTATCTGACGATCGAGAGTCGCGATGCGATTCCGCTTGAGCTGCGTGCACTCATCGGCAATCGCATCTTCGGCTGCGACGACTGCCAGCTCGTGTGCCCCTGGAACCGCTACGCAAAACACAGCACGGAATCCGACTTCAGGCCGCGCCATGGACTCGATCAGGCTCGCTTGATCGAGCTGTTCGAATGGACCGAAACCGAGTGGCTAAGCCGCACCGAAGGCATGGCGCTGCGCCGCGCCGGTTATTGCGGCTGGCAGCGCAACCTGGCGGTGGCGCTCGGCAACGCGCCCTACTCGGCCGAAATCTGCCGCGCGCTCCTCACGCGACGCGACGGAGCCGACGACATGGTCCGAGACCATATCGATTGGGCTTTGCAACGACAGCACGAAAAAACTTAGAGGCAGTCGCGGCGATGCTGCGCGGTTCGCCCGCGCAGGACTCAGTGATGCCGCAAGGTTCAGCGGGATCGATCGGCGAGGCGGATCCTGCTCGCGATCGGCCAACGCGCGAAGCATGCTTCCGAACGCGCCCCCTTGCGCGCAGTTACAAGCCTGTTCGAGTGTCGCGCGAACCACAGGCGCGGAGTTGTCGTGCCGCGTCGCGCGCCCGCGCCGCTTAAGGGCCATGCTTACGAGCGATGTTTGCACCTTACTCGGCGATCGCGAACGCGCGTGAGGCCGTAGCGCGCTCAACCGCGTCATCCCGGCGAAAGGATGAACCAATTATAATAAATTGATTTTATTGTTATTTTTACGCATCTTTTTGCCTGAGTGGGAACTGTGCAGGGTATTTTCCCCACACAGACAAAATTCTTCCTTTCTTCCGCTCCTCCTGCAGTTGCCTATTTTCTGTCCAAGCAGGCAGCTATTAGCGGGAACCGCAGCGATAGTGTAATCCTGGGGGCTGACGCAGCTCGTCATATGCTGTCGCGAAAAGTCCAAATTCCGGTGAGAACCCGGCCCCGGCTTCTGATGAATTGAGGTTCCTGAATGGGCTTGCAAGAAAATCGCGCAGCGCGGCAGTTCGCTCTGATACCAAGTGCATCAATGTGATGTAACATGATGCAACTATGGAGGAGGTCTAGCCGTGGGAAAATCTGTACGCACGACCGTTTCCATACCCGAAGATCAGCACATCCAGTTGATGCGGGTTGCCGAATCTAATCATGTCTCGGCGGCCTGGGTGATTCGGGAAGCAATTCGCGAATACCTACGCGGCTCGTCGGCTGCGGGCCCGAAGAAGGCTGCGCCCGCAGGCATCCACGCTGGCCGGAAGGGAGCTGACAGCAGTCAATGACGCGCCTGGAATCATTTAGGAGGCCGTGGGATGCTGCTGCGGAGGAAATTGAGCAGGTGCAGACGGCGCCACCGCGCACGCCTGCGCACGCGCGCCGCCCAAGGCCAAGGCCCAAAATCGTTTCCCTGTTCTCGGGAGCGGGCGGCTTGGACCTTGGATTCCACGGCGCCGGATTCCAGATACCCGTAGCAATTGACAGCTCAGCTGCCGCAATCCGCACCCATAAGAAGAATTTTCCGAGAACGAAAGGCACGGTTGCAGACCTGGCCAAGCTCAAGCCGGCTGGTGTGCTGGCAAAAGTCGAAGAGGAAATTGCAGCCGGCGAGCGGATCGGAGTAATCGGCGGTCCGCCGTGCCAAGGATTCTCTCGGGCTAATACGCGCTCAAAATCCAGCGATCCGCGTAACCAACTTCCGGCGCTTTACCTGGACATCGTGCGGGAGCTGCAGCGCTACTACGTCGTCGAATTTATCGTGTTCGAAAACGTGCTTGGTATCCGCGACAAGAAGCATATGGATACATATTGCGAAATTGTGGCGGGACTGCAAATTCTTGGGTTCGACGTGTCCGAGCAAGAACTTTGTTCACTTGATTTTGGCGTTCCCCAAAACCGGCGGCGAGTTGTGCTCTTCGGCATGCGTCAGGCACAGGGATACGATGAGGTCAAACCCCGCAAGCGGAAGGGACTGTCATCGGTACGCGAAGCAATTGGCGAGATCGGGGCAGAACCTGCATTTTTCCGCCATGGCCTTGATCCGGCCGAATTCCCCGTGCATCCAAATCACTGGACGATGAAGCCCAAGTCGCCGCGTTTCGGAGACCCCAAGCTGATCGGAACGGATGGCCGCAGCTTCAAGCGGCTTGAATGGGATAAGGCAAGTCCCACTGTGGCATTCGGCCACCGTGAAATATACGTGCACCCGGATGGCAAGCGGCGCCTCAGTATCTATGAGTCAATGCTTCTCCAGGGCTTCCCTGAAGATTTCGTACTGGAAGGAAACTTGTCCGAGCAGGTCGAACAGGTCTCGAATGCGGTCCCCCCGCCGCTGGCACGGAGCGTTGCCCGCGCAGTCCGCCTCGCCTTGGGTTGCTAATGGCCGACCAAAAACCAGACAGCCGCGTCCATGAAGTGCATGACGACGAGCCCGGCCTGGTGGCGTCCATCCGGGATAGCCAAAGCAGTGCGAACATCGTTTCAACAAAGCTCAAGACGGACGAGCGCGTAATAGCGCGCGTTACTGACGGCATTTACCGGCAGCCCGGCTCCGCGCTGCGTGAACTTATCTCCAACGCATACGATGCAGATGCAACGCGCGTTGTCATCAAAACAGATGCTCCGCGGTTTGACCGCATTTATGTAGAAGATGACGGGCACGGCATGACGCCAGAGGCCTTCGCCAATCTGCTACTCCACATCGGCGGAAGCGCCAAGCGAAGCGACAAAGGGCCCAATCTGGGCATCACGGACAAATCCGATTCTTCGCGAAGCCCTGGCGGCCGCCGGCTGATCGGCAAGATCGGCATAGGTCTTTTTTCTGTATCGCAGCTGACGCACTCCTTTCAAATCATCACCAAGGTAAAGGGAGATCCGTTCCGCACCATCGCGACAGTGGCGCTCCGCCAATACTCCGACGACGACGCGACATCAGACGGAGAAAAAAAGGAATTCGAGTCTGGCAAGGTCAACATCTGGCGGGAAAAGGCCGCGGATGTTGAAAGCCATGGAACTACGATTGTTCTTACCAGCATTCGGCCGCAGGCGCGGGACACTCTGCGCAGCCGGGACATCTGGTCCGCAGTCGAGTATGACGAGGGCATCGGCGCAGGAGAGGAACATCAGCCAATCGATCCGCCAAAATTCCACATCGGAAGGGTGGACAGTTCTGGACAGCTGCTGAAAAAGCATTCTGGGAGGTTCTCATCGCTGCCGTGGGAGAAAGGCGATTCCCCTGTCGATGCATTTGCAAAGCTGGTGCAGGCCGTCTGGGACGAAGTCGAGCAAAGCAATCCAAATCCACAGCTGGATCGCATCTTCGACTACTACCTCCGCATGGTGTGGCAGCTTAGCCTCGCGGTGCCTCTTCCATATGTTGAAGGGCATCTTTTCGACGAGGATCCAGGAGAGTGGGCAAAGGTCTACTCCCTTTCCAACCAGCCCAAGGGAGCGGCAGAGCCTGTCGACCTTAGCACCCCAGGACCGCTGCGCAACAAGCTTACCCTTTCCGATCCGGCAGACCGGTCCTCGCGGTTTGATGTGTTCTTCGATGACCTGCAGCTTTTCCGCCCGCTCAAGTTCAAGAACCTCCCGGCAACCAACCACGCCTTGCGGCAGCCCATTATCTTTATCGGAAAGTGCCGCGAGGAGTTCCCGAAAATCCAGAGGGAGCTGAGCGGAGGGCCGGTAGCATTTGAGGCATATCTGTTCTGGACGCCGAAAGTTGCGCCGACAGAACATCAAGGCTCGCTGATCCGCATCCACGGCTCCAGCGGCACTCTATTTGACTCGACTTTCATGCGCTACCAGGTGTCGGAGCAGACAAGGCTTCGCCAGATTACCTGCGAAATATTCGTCAGCGAGGGTCTGGACAGTGCATTGAATATTGACCGCGAGTCTTTCAACAATGTGCATCCCCACTCCGTCTACATCACCAAATGGCTTCATAGCGCGCTGCGGCAGCTGGCGACTGTCCAGAAGCGGCTGGCAAGCGGCGCACGAGGAGTAACGCGCGACGAAAGCAAGGGCGCCGCAGTCTCGGAAATACAGCGCGTCGCTGCTGCAGCTTGGCAGGAACAAGCTGACGATCCCGCGGCCCGGCCGCCCGAGATCGATCTGTCCACGGATGGAAAGAAATCATCCGCCGCGCGGGGAGAGGCATATGTGTACTCGCGTGCCGCTATTGTTCCGGAAAAGCAGCGCCCCCGAACCGGGAAAGTCAAAGCACGGAGCGACATCCTTGAGGAAAAGCTCAAGGGCATAGCTCAGGTTCTGGCGTCGTTCGGCCTGCTTGATACCGTATCAAAGAGAAAGCAGGAAAAGCTGCTTCGAGCAATCTATGAAATCCTCGAAGCGCCAGAAGAATGATCGACGGAGAGCTTCCCGACGAAGCTGGGCATGCGGACGATATTGTTCCGGTTTCCGAATATGCAGCATCGCTTCCCCCGCGCAAGGATTTCTTACCATGGCACCGGCCGCGCAAGCAATTCGTCCGGCACTATCAATGGTTTGATCAGATTAGCCGCTTGCTCGATGAGCATGCGCTGACAGACGGAATACTCAAATACCTTGGCTTGCCCGGCGTGGATCTGCTCGACTTGAGGCATTTCCACGCGCAGATTTGCGAACCACGCAACATCGGACTGAGATTCCTAGGCTTCAATTCTGCAGCAACGCCTGCAAGCGAAGCGCAGGCCGAGCTCAATATTTCCCTTGTCGAAGTCCGCCAGCTAGCACGGGTTGACCACCGCTCCGACGTTATAGCAGACGATTTCGCCCGGGTGGCAAGCGGTTCCTCGCCTGCCTGGAAAATGGCATTCGATCTTGGCCCGTTCGACGTCATCAATCTCGATCTCTGCGATGGATTTGGCGCCCAGGCGCCAAGTTCGCTTGGCGACACGCACTACAATGCGCTTAACCGGATGATGTCGCTGCAGGCGCGTCAAAAGACTCCTTGGCTGCTGCTGCTGACAACCCTTGCAGGGCCAGACCACGTACATCCCGAAGTGCTGAAGCTGCTGCTTGAAAAGTACATCGCGAATCTCACCACCTGCGACAAATTTCAGAAGGCATCCACCAAAGCCCTGAAAATCGATGATGCGGCATCGCTCATGGCGGCAGTTAAGACCCCGGAAGGCCTCCTCCCTGTTTTTCTATGCGGCATCTGCAAGTGGCTCGCCGGCATCTGTGTTGGCCAAGTGCCGCCGTCGCGGATAGAGGTGAGAAGCGTAGTCGGCTATCGGGTATACGAAGGTGCGCCCATGGAAGACCTGATATCCATCGCGATCCGTTTCACGCCAACCTTCGAGCCTGGGCCGGACCTGGCAGGCCTCGCCAACAATCGGGCCGCTGGGCCAGACGAGTGTTCGATGGCGGTCCAAGCACTCGACCGGATTACCAAGCGCCGGAATGCAGATCAGATCCTCGCGGAAACGCCGGCCCTAAGAGCAGAGATGATCGCTGCAACTGCGGCACTGCTTGAGCTTGCCCGGTACGATAGCGCCGCATACAGCGTGTGGGCCGGCGGCTAGAACTCCATAAAGCGGCGCATCGGCGAAGGGCGGGAGTCATGGGCAAGCCCATCGTCGTTGTCCCCGCATCGAAGCTCGATGCGTGATTGGGTTGATTTGCGCGTCGCTCACGCCACGCGACCCCCTTGCACTCACGCAGAGCTGGCCCAACTTGCAAACTCGCTTCGTGCTGATTTGGCGTTCAATGTTTCCCGTGGCCGCCGTGCCTTTCTAACTGTCGCGTTGCCGCCGCTCGGGCAGCCTTGGCGTCGGCCTCGTCCGGGATCAATGGCTCCCATCCGCTCATACCTTGCAGCACGCGATCGGCATGCTTGATGGTATTCACATGGCCGTAGTGTTCCTCGATCATCTTGACGGACGTACCCATCTGGTCCGCCAGGAAATACACATCCACACCCTCACTCAGGCGGAACGTGGCGTAGGTATGGCGGAAACAGTAGGTCGAGCGCGGAACGCCGTGCGGGCCTTCGCGCAGCTTGGCCTCGGTCAGTAAATCGTCAATCATGTTCTTGTAAAGCGTCTTGGCCGGTTCGCCGGTGATGGTGGTAAACACCCGGTCGTCCAGCTCCTTGGCCTTGGCGGTGGCGCGAATGCGCTCCAGATAGTCGCCTACACTCTTGGGCGCCACCAGCTTGCGTGACTTGCCCTTGCCCTGGACGAACATCACCACGATCTCGCGGCCCTCGCGATCCTTCGCCGGCATGATGTCGCGCCAACGCAAATTTTTGGCTTCACGGGGCCGCATCCCCGTATTGCACATGATGAGGATGAAGTTGTAGGCCACCGTGCGAGCCCAAATGCTCGACGGCTTCGTCGCTTTGCTCACCCAGGAGCGGGCCACTGTATGAAGCTTGCGATATTCCTCCAGGGTGAACTCATCGCGCCGCATCGTCTTGAGCTTGGGCCTGTCCTCAAAACGGTGGCTGGCTGGGACGTAGCGTTTGCCGATGGCGTAGCTCATCACCGCGCCGAAAATGGACATTTCAAAGCGAATGGTTGAATCGCTGATGATGCCGTCCCGGTATCGGCCTTCGCCCGTCTCACGGCGATGGGCCGGGTAACTCGTCCAAGTTTCCTGCCCAATCAGATGAACCTGGGTGGAGCCGCAGTAGTTGTTGAGAGCGCCTTCGATGACGCATTTGAGCTTTTTGGGTCGATCCTTACTGATTTCCCCGCGAGCCGCCCGCTGCTCTTGCAGGGCAACATATTCCTTCCCGACTTCGGAAAACGGCCGGTTGAACACCGGCACGTCATGCTTGAGGCGGAAGCGGATGTCGGCGTCGTGATCGTAAGCCTGATCCCGTGCCGCATCCCGGTTCGAAGTCTTCAGGGAGATAGTCTTGTAGCGGTCTGCCTTCGGCAGTTGTATCCGGCAATACCAGTTGCGGTGCTTGACGTCCGAGCGCCGGAATAGAATAAGACCGGGCTTGAGTTCCTCTTTGTCGGTGATGAATGCCATCCTTGGCTCTCCTTCTGTGCAGAATCTGTGCAGATCGGCGTCGTAAGTCATTGACTCGCCGTATCTGTGCATGCTCTGTGTAGAGGGTTATATCAAAGAAACTCCTTTATGTACATATACTTAAGATTTAATGCTCATCCCGGCGTGATCCTCGCGTCTACTGCATCGGGCAAACGACGGAAGGTCCATCGTGCTTGAGAATCTTTCGGCGCGTTTGTTCGAACGCTGCCAACTTGGCCGGATCGGTTTCGTCGGCCATCGCCTGTTTGATCACATCCTCGGCCTGCTCGGCGCAATTGCGTTCCAGCAGCACGTAGGCGAGGTTGTTGCGCGCCACGGTGTTCTGCGGCGCCAATCGCAAGGTGGTGAACAGCGCCTGGCTGGCGCCGCGGAAATTGTTCTGTGCATGGCGCGCATTGGCCAGCGACTCCCAGGCCTGTGCGCTGTCCGGCCATCGCTCGGTGGCAGCGGCGTACGCGCGCTCGGCGACGTCGGCCTTGCCGGATTGCTCGAACGGCGCCACGGCAGCGATCCAGTTGTCGACGTCCGCGGTCGCCGGCAATTGTTCCGGCTTCAGTGCGACCATCGCCCAGTGACCGCCGTCGCCCCAACTGCCGAGGAATGCGCCGAAACTTTCGATCTCGCGCGGATGGCGACCCGCACGCAGGATCAGGCTGTTGTTCGCCGGATCAACGCCGATCACCACGGCGAACTGCCAGCGCGGCGCGAACGAAAAGCCGTGGTTCTGCAGCACCATCACCGGATGGCCGGCCTGCACTTCGCGGATCACATCGAGATCCAGATGCGGCGAATGCATCACATAGGGCACCAGGCCCTGCGCACGGACCGCACCGATCACGCCTTCGCGATACGGCTCATTGTCATCGCCCGGCTTGATCTGACGCAGCAGTTCGTCGGGGTTCACCGGCAATTGCTGCGCCGCCAGTAGCGTCGCCACCGCAGCGGGCGCGCGCTCGTAGTCGTCCTGCGGATAGAACGGTACCGTACTGAGTTCGACCGCGCGTCCCGCCACACCGTAATCGGCGAGCTTCGGACCGAAGGCGGCACAGCCTGCAAACAGCAGTGCGAGAAATGCGAGGGGGAGCTGGCTGCGAGTCCGCAGTTTCATCTGATCTTCCTTGCTGATCCGGCCGATTGTGGCTGATCGTGGCGACCGGTTCGTCCGTCGCCGACGATCCACGACTTACTGCTCAGTTCACTGCTTAGTGGGGAATGCGTGCCAGCAGTGCGCGGGTGGAGCCGTCGAAGCCCGCCGCTTCGCGAGCGTCGATCGCGCGCAACACCGACTGCGCCAATTGCTTGCCCAGTTCGACACCCCACTGGTCGAACGCATTGATGTTCCAGATCACGCTGGCAACGAACGTCCGATGTTCATACGCCGCCAGCAGCGCGCCGAGATGACGCGCATCGAGCCGCGCCAAAAGAATGGTATTGCTCGGACGGTTACCGCCGAACACGCGCGGCGCAATTGCAGACGCCAGCGCCTCACCTTCGAATCCTTTTGCCTGCAGTTCGGTGCGCACTTCGTCCGCGGTCTTGCCGCGCATCAGTGCCGCGCTCTGCGCCAGGCAGTTGGCGATGAGCATGCGCTGTTGCTCGGGATAGTCGTGCTCGGCCGCGAGCGGAAGAATGAAGTCGACCGCGTGCATCGCCGAGCCTTGATGCAGCATCTGGAAGAAGGCGTGCTGCGCATTGGTTCCGACATCGCCCCAGTGTGCAGGCGTCGTGCGGTAGTCGACCGGCAAACCCTCGCGGTCCACCGACTTGCCGTTGGATTCCATTTCCAGCTGCTGCACCCAACCGACAAAGCGTTCGAGACGCTGCGCATACGCGGCGATCACCTGGCTCTCGCTGCCGAGGAAGTTGCTGTTCCACACCGAGAGCAAGCCCATCAGCACGGGCAGGTTCTGCGCGAGCGGCGCGCTGCGGAAGTGTTGATCCATCGCGTGCGCGCCGGCGAGCAATTCGCGGAATGTTGCTGGACCGTAGGCCAGCATGATCGGCAAGCCGACCGCCGACCACAACGAGTAGCGACCACCGACCCAATCCCAGAATTCGAACATGTTGGCCGCGGCAATGCCGAACTTGCGCACCTCCGCAAGATTGGTCGATACCGCGACGAAATGCTGCGCGACCGCCGCTTCACCGAGGTGCGAGACCAGCCAGTGCCGCGCCGCACGCGCGTTGGCCATGGTTTCCTGCGTGGTGAAGGTCTTCGAGGCGACGATGAATAGCGTGCTGGATGGCTTCAGACTGCGCAGCGTTGCGCTGATCTGCGCGGCATCGACATTGGCGACAAAGTGCAGGCGCGGACCTGCATGACTCGCGGCCAGGGCTTCGCAAACCATGCGCGGACCGAGATCCGATCCACCGATGCCGATATTGACGATGTCGGTGATGCGGCTTCCCGTTTCGCCCGTCCATCCGCCACTGCGCACGGCGTCGGCGAACGCCGTCATGCGATCGAGAACCGCATGTACCTGCGGCATGACGTCGTTGCCATCGACCAGAATTTGCGTATCGCGCGGCGCACGTAGTGCAACGTGCAGCACCGCGCGCTGCTCGCTCGCGTTGATCCGTTCGCCGCTGAACATACGTTCGATCCAGCGCGGCAACTGCTGCTGTGCGGCCAGTGCGATCAGCCGTTCGACGACTACCGCATCAACGCGTTGCTTGGAGTAGTCCAGCACCAGTCCGGCAGCGCTGACCGTTAGTGCCTCGGCGCGATCGGGCGTTGCCGCGAACAGATCCTTCAGAACCAGGCTTGCAGCGCTGCGGGCGGTGTCCTGCAGCAATTTCCAGGCTGGGCTTTCGGTCAGTCGTGACATCGTTGGCGGTGCGTTTCTGATTATTCGTAGGTCAGGCGGATGTTAAAAACAGAAAGCCCAAGCGACTGGCTTGGGCTTCCCGATCTAAAGCCTGAGACTCGTGTCGGCGCGCAAAAGTTGCGCCAACCAGAACGATCCGCGCGTCTACTAGGCCGCTTGAACCGGAATCGTATTGGCCGTTCGCGTCACGCGATTGCCTTCGTCCAGGTACACCAGCTTCGGTTTGTGCAGCTTGACTTCGCGCGCATCGAGCTCGCAATAGCTGCAGATGATCACGCGATCACCGACGCGCGCCTTGTGCGCGGCCGCACCATTGACCGAAATGATGCCGCTGCCGTTTTCAGCGCGAATCGCGTAGGTGGTGAAACGCTCGCCGTTGCCGACGTTGTAAATCTGGATCTGTTCGTACTCGTTGATGCCGGCGAGATCGAGCAGACGACCGTCGATGGCGCAGGAGCCTTCGTAGTCGAGTTCCGCGTGGGTGACGCGCGCGCGGTGGAGTTTGCACTTGAGCATGGTCAGTTGCATGGCAGATACCTCAATGGCTTTTTTGATACAGGGCGGCCCAAAAAGACATGCACCCGGCATCTGACACATTTAGGACATCGAGGGCGGCCCACTAAGACATACGCCCGTTTGCGTTCCGCGTCGGCTCAGCCGGCGGGGAGTGAAGTCTACCCACGTTTTGCCGAGACGCCAACCGGTTTCGCATTTGTATAGAACACTTGACCCTAATGGCTCGCCGAATCCTCAATTTGCGACCGATTCGACGATCAGGTTGTCGATCAGACGGGTGCTGCCGAGATAGGCCGCAGCCAGCACGACAAAACGCGACAGATGCGCCGCCGGCGCCGCCAGATCAGGCCCACGCACTTCCAAGTACTGCGGGCGAAAGCCTTGCATTTCAAGCGACTCGCGCGCAGTTGCGCAAAGTTGATCGAAGTCTCGCCGGCCGCTGCGCAATCCGTCGGCAACCGCTTGCAGCGCTTCGTACAGCTTGGGCGCCAATGCGCGCTCCGGCGGCTTCAGATACTGATTTCGCGAGCTCAAGGCCAGGCCGTCGTCGGCACGCAGGGTTGTTGCGGATTCGACGGCAACCGCAAGTCCGAGGTCCAGCACCATGCGTCGGATTACAGCCAGTTGCTGGTAATCCTTCTGGCCGAACACGGCGACATCCGGGCGCACGCGGTTGAACAGAATGTTCACGACCGTCGCCACGCCATCGAAATGACCGGGACGGAAGGCGCCTTCCAGCACCTGATTCAGCAGTCCGTCGACCTTCAGCGTCGTTGCCGGCGGGTAGCCGCCTGGATACATCGCTGCGACATCCGGTGCGAACAGAATCTGCGCACCTTCCGCGGCGACCAGTCGTGCGTCGGCCTCCAGCGTGCGCGGATAGCGATCGAAATCGTCGTTCGGACCGAACTGCAGCGGATTGACGAACACGCTGACCACCACGCAGTCGGATAACTCGCGCGCGCGGCGGATCAGGCTCAAGTGCCCTTCGTGCAGGTTGCCCATGGTCGGCACCAGCGCAATCCGAGCCCCGCGCACGCGCTCAGGCCGTAATGCGGCATCGAGTGCGGCGGTGTCGTGCACAAGCTGCATCAGCGCGCGCCTCGTCGTTCGCTTAAATCTTTGATGCGCGCAATGTCAGACGACGAGCGGCGCACGTCAGAAACAGTGCTCGGGTGCGGGATAGGCACCGCTCTTCACTTCGGCGACATAGGCGCGGATCGCGGCTTCGACTGTCGCGCTGTCGTTCATGTAGTTCTTGACGAAGCGTGGCACGCGCCCGTGCGACAGCGCTGGCGAAATGCCGAGGATGTCGTACAGCACCAGGATCTGGCCACTGACATCGGGGCCAGCACCGATACCGATCACCGGCACGTGTGCCGCTTCGGTGATGCGTTTGGCCAGCGCCGCCGGCACACATTCCAGCAGCAACAGATCGGCGCCGGCCGCTTCCAGCACGCGCGCGTCGTGCAGCATTGCCTCGGCCTGTGCATCTTCGCGGCCCGCGACCTTGAACGCGCCGACCTTGTGAATCAGCTGCGGCTGCAGACCTAAGTGCGCGCACACCGGGACGCCGCGCACCGACAGGTATTCGACGATATCGGCCTGCTCGCGGCCACCTTCGAGCTTCACCATCTTCGCGCCGCCGCCCTGCATCAAACGCTGCGAGGCATCCAGTGCGCGCTCGCGCGTGGCGAACGACAGAAACGGCAGATCCGCCACCAGGAATGCACGCTGCAGATGCGGCGCCACGCAGCGGCTGTGGTATTCGATATCTGCGACCGTCACGGGCGTGGTGGTGCCGCGGCCCTGGATCACCATGCCGAGCGAATCGCCGATCAGCACCACGTCGACGCCGGCGCGGTCTTCGATCAATGCGAAGCTGGCGTCGTAAGCGGTCAGGCAGGCGATCTTCTCGCCCGCCTCGCGCATCCGGCGCAGTTCGGAAACCTGTACTGCATTGCTGGGTTTTGCGGTCGCGCTCATGCCCGCCCCCATGCGCCACGACCGGCGACGGCGCACGGCAGCGGCCGGCACCGCGTTGGATTCAGTTGCATGTCTGTAGTCCTGCTGCGAGATGACCTGGGCGGCCCACGAAAGACATGCGCCCGGCATCGAGATGGAGGTGCGACGGGCGGCCCACCAAGGCATGCGCCCCTAAGACGCCGCGGCCAAGCCCGGCGTTGCGCCGAGTGTAGCGATCCGTGCTGGCAACGCAAGCGAGGACGGCCCCGGTCCGCGTCGAAAGCCTTTCTGCATCGAGTCGACCGTGGTTTTTTCGATCTAATTATGGATCTCGTAATCGATCTCGCTATCGATCTTACTGGCACGGCTCAATCGTTGAGCGGCACCACCCCGTCGCGATCGATCGAAGCTGCCAGTGCAGCCACCCGACCGTGGCCGGGCCACTCCAGATTCGGCAGCAAGTCCGCCAGCGGCACCAGCACGAAGGCGCGCAAATGCGCTTGCGGGTGCGGCAGTTGCAGTCGCGGCGTGTCGCTGGCGACACCGTCCATCCACAGCAGGTCGAGATCCAGCACGCGCGGTCCCCAACGTTCGCTGCGAATCCGGCCAGCGGCGTTTTCGATCGCTTGCAGCCGCGTCAACAGCGCATCGGCCGACAGGCTCGTGTCGACCACGCACACCGCATTGCAGTAGTCCGGCTGTCCCGCCGGTCCGAGCGCGGCACTGCGGTAAAAGCGCGAGGTCTGCCGCAACACGATGCCGGGCGTGCAAGCCAAGGCTGCGAGGGCTTGCCGCAACTGCTGTTGCGGATCGCCGAGATTGGCGCCGAGTGCGATGCAGGCCGTCGTCATCGCCGACTGCCCCGCACTGGATGCAAGGACTCAGCTATCGGCGCCGTCGTCGAAATCGCCATCTGCATCGCCAGCACCGGGCGCGATGTCGGCCGCCTCGGCGCCCGACTTGCGCCGATTGCGACCGCCACGGCGGCGGCGCTTTTTACGCGGCCCGGTATTGCCCGGCTCGGCGGTTTCGTTGGCGACCGCTTCCGGCGGCAACGGCAAGCTGCCGGGATCACCGCCGACTTGCGCCTGCGTCCACCAGTCGGCGAGTTCAACGGTGCCGGGTTCGCCCGACTGCGCGCGCAGCAACAGGAAATCATAAGCCGCGCGGAAACGCGGATGCGTGAGCAAGCGCTTCGCGCGACCACCGCTACGATTGACGAAGCGCGGTTGCAACCCCCAGATTTCGCGCATCGGCATCGAGAACCGTTTCGGAATCGCAATGCGCAACTGCTGGTGCGCGATGACTTCCTCGGCGGCCTGCACCTGCGCAATCGCCGGTGCATGACCCTGCTCGCGCGAGATCTGCTCGACGCGCTTGGCATACGCCGGCCACAGCAGCGCAGCGAACAGGAAGGCCGGTGTGACCGGCGCGCCGCGAGTGATCCGTTCCGCGGTGTTCAGCAGCGCCCGATGCACCAGCGCGGCGGCACCGGGGTCCGATTCGAGCGCTTCGTCGGTGAGCGGCAGCAGATGCGAAAACAGGCCATAACGGCGCAGGCCGTCGAGGTTGGCCGAGGCGTCGCGGCTGAGGAAAATCTTCAGCAGTTCGTCGAACAGACGCGCCGGCGGAATCTCACGCAGCAGCGAAGCCAGTCGCGTGATCGGCTCAGCACTGGCGTGGTCGATGTCGAACTTCAATTTGTTGGCGATGCGCACCGCGCGCAGCATGCGCACCGGATCTTCGCGATAGCGCAGTTCGGGATCGCCGATCAGCCGCAGGCGACGCAGACGCATGTCTTCGACGCCGCCGGCGAAGTCGACGATCGAGAAGTCTCGGATGTCGTAGTACAGCGCGTTGATGGTGAAATCACGGCGGAAGGCGTCGGCTTCGAGCGTGCCGTAGACGTTGTCCGAGAGAATGCGGCCGGTCTCGTCGCGCTCGTGACTGTCGGTGATCGGCCCACGGAAGGTGGTGACTTCGGCGATCTCGTCGCCGAAGCGGACGTGCGCGATCAGAAAGCGGCGCCCGACCAAACGGCACGACCGGAACAGTTTGCGGATCTGCTCCGGGTGCGCGCTGGTGGCAATGTCGAAATCCTTCGGCTCCAGCCCCGCCAGCAGGTCGCGGACACCGCCGCCGACCATGTAGGCCTCGAAACCAGCGTCCTTCAGCGTGTACAGCACCTTGAGGGTGCCGGGCGTGAGATTGCGCCGCGAAATAGGGTGATGCTCGCGCGAAATGCGAATCGGCTCGGTGATGACTGTGTTTCCTTACGCTTGAGGTGCCGACGATGCGGAATCAGGAGCGACCGCGGTCGCTTCTCGTCAGGTCTTCCGTATAATACGCGACGCTGACCGCAAGCTCCTATCGTCTAGAGGCCTAGGACGGAGCCCTCTCAAGGCTTAAACCCGGGTTCGAATCCCGGTAGGAGCGCCAGCTTCCCGGCTGGCGCACATTTCGGCTGGGTCCGATTGAACGGGACTCAGTGCCGGTTTCCACCATCGACCGCCCCCGGTTTTCGCAACTGAAAACCGCGTCCCGATCAGCAGCCGCGGATGCATTCCGGATGTTCTGTGGCAGGCTAGCGCTTCCCGCCTCCTCAAGAGATCAGCCATGAATGAAGCAGCCGTCGACTCCGTCGTTATCTCTGCGACAGCGATTACGGTTCGTGCGGTCACCGAACAAAAGGAAGTGACCTACGCAATGGCGGTGGACCCGAATGTGTCGGCAGCCTGGAGACAGCAGTTTCAATCCAGCGTCGCCAGTGCGGGTGCGAAGTTTCAGATCGAGCGCGACGCGATCATTTGGACCAGCGTAGCGGGACAGTCGCAGACATCGGTCGATCAGTTGGCAAATCTGCTCGATACGACAAACAAGACCTTCGTTCGGGCTGGCTGATTCCTTCGGCGTTAGCCGTCGTTTGATCAGCTAGGCGGAATCCGCGCTCGAAGTCACGAGTCCAGCAGTTTCTTGAACCGCGGATCGCTGCGCAGTGAATCCCACACCGGGCTGAAGCGCAGATCGCCCGGCGCCAGACCGTTTGGCAGCGCCAGGAGTTGCGGCAGCGCCGTCAGTGCCGCTTCGCGCTCGCCAACGAGCGCCTCGATTTTCGCGAGCGTGTTCTGGTCGTCGGCGTTCTGCCATTGATCATTGCGACTGAGTTCGACGCAATGGCGCCCATCGGCAAGCGCCTGCTCGCGCTCGCCAAGACCGGCTTCGATCACGCCTAAATTACAAATCAGGAATGAGGTTTCATTGCCCGCGCGCCGCAGTTCGAGCGCGTGCGCCTTCGCGGTCTTGAACGTCGCCAGCGCGGCGTCGCGATTGCCGCCGAATAACTGCCCGGCGGCCAGCAAGGTGTCCAGATTGAGCATTTGCACGCCCAGACGCCGGCCCGGCTGCGGTTGATAGTGCTGCATCAGTTGGGCGAGCTCGGCGTAGCGATGTTGGTAGAACAACTGCACCGCACGCAGCGTGATGTGCTCGCCATCGATAAATTCAGCCGGCAGCGTATCGAGCAGCGCCTGCGACGCGACCAGATCGCCCTGATTCTGATACCACGCGATCTTCAGACCACGCAGGCTGAGCAGGTCCGGCTTGATGGCCACGGCGTCGTCGAGTGTGTGTTGCGCCTCTGCGTATCGATGCAGAGCGCCGAGCGTTTCCGCGACCCCGATGCGATAACTGATGTTCTGTGGGTCGCGATTGATCGCCGCTTTCAGCTGGTCGAGCGCTTCGTCCCAATGCCCTTGGCGACGCTTGACGTACGCGATCGCGGCGGCCACTTCGGCGCTGTTCGGCAGCCGCCGGCTGGCCTGCTGGAACGCGGACAAGGCGGCATCGAAATCACTTTGACCGCGATAGAAATAGTATCCGCGCGCCAGCCAGGCCTCGCCCAGGTCCGGCTGCAGTTTCATCGCGGTATCGGCACTGTCACGCAGCCGGATAAGGCCTTGCGCGCTATGGTCGTAGCCGTTCAGGTACAGGTAGCTCAGCGTGATCGACAGATGTGCCCAGGCCAGCGCGAAAGCCGGATCGAGCTGGATCGCCTGTTCGAAGTAACGCTGCGCTTCGAGATAGTCGTCGTCGCTGGTGAATCGCAGTTCGGCGGCCAGTCCGTGCAGATAGGCGTCGTAGGCGGCCGCGTTGCGGGTCGGCACCTGATCCATCGCGCGATGCTCGTCGCCGGTGAGGCGCGCATTCAGCGCATCGGCAATCGCCTGCGCGACCTCGCCTTCGACGCCGAACACATTGTCGAGCTTGCGATCGTAGGTCTCGGCCCACAGATGATCGTCGGTCGCCGCACGGATCAGCTGCACATTGATGCGCACCTCGTCGCCGGATTTCTGCACGCTGCCTTCGAGCAGATTGTCGACGCCCAGGCGCTTGGCAATTTCCGGTAGGTTGTCGGGGCGCGCGCCAAAACTGGCGGTTGAGGTGCGCGAGATCACGCGTAGCGCGCCGACCTTGGACAGGCGCGTCAAGATCTCGTCCTGAATGCCCTGTGCGAAATAGGCGTTCGACTTGTCGTCCGACAAATTCTCGAACGGCAACACCGCGACAGAATTGGCCGTTGTATTGGACGTGGCGATGGCACTTGCACCCGGCTTCAGCAGGGTGCGTTCGGCGACGAAGTAGACCAGCGCCAGCAACAGCAGGCCGCCGAGCAGGTAATTCATTCGATGATCGGCGCCGCGCCGCTGTTGCAGGTCGGCGTTCGATTCCGGACGATCCTTCGCCGCACCGGTGCGGACGATGCCCTGCGGCGTCAGATCGAACAGCCAGGCCAAGACCAGCGCAATCGGGAATCCGGCGATCACCAGCAGAACGATGATCCGCTGGGCCAGTTCGCTGACGTGGAAGATCGGCAGGACCTGCGTCACCACCTGAACCAGCAGCCAGCCGGCCACTGCATAGGCCGCGCCGACTTTATAGACGTGGCGACGCTGCAGTTCGGAAAAAAATGACGGCTGGGCGCTCATAGGAACCCGGTGGGTGCGCGGTGGGTAAATCATACGGTGCCGCGATAGCGCCGGCAGCATTTCGCGCCTCTGCAGGCCAGCGCGACCACGGATTGCCTTCGCAGCCGCTCGGCGCTACGCGGGTGTTCGCCGGCCGCCCCATCGGAAGACTGTGCCGAGTGCTGCGCTGCGGTTAAAATAAGCAGCTTCGCCGCGCCGCGCCGCATCGATGAGTCGATGCAGGGTTCGGCGTCTCCAAGTCTCCAACGCTGGAAAACGCATGGCCGCCTTCAACACCGAACACGTGACGCACGTCCACCACTGGAACGAGAGCCTGTTCAGCTTCCGGACCACCCGCGACGCGAGTCTGCGCTTTCACAATGGCCATTTCGTGATGATCGGACTGGAAGTCGAGGGTCGCCCCTTGATGCGCGCCTATAGCATCGCCAGCGCCAATCACGAAGAAGAGCTCGAATTCCTCAGCATCAAGGTGCAGGACGGCCCGCTGACCTCGCGTCTGCAACATCTGAGCGTCGGCGATCCGGTGCTGGTCAGCAGCAAGCCGGTCGGTACTTTGATCATCGACGACCTGCGCCCGGGCAAGCACCTGTACCTGCTCGGCACCGGAACCGGCCTGGCGCCGTTCCTGAGCATCTTGAAAGATCCGGCGACCTACGAGCGCTTCGACAAAGTCGTGCTGGTTCACGGCGTGCGCCAGGTGAGCGAACTGGCATACGCGGATTACCTGACGCATGACCTGCCGAACCACGAGTTCATCGGCGATTACGTTCGCGACAAGTTCATCTATTACCCGACCGTCACGCGCGAGCCGTACCGCAACCGCGGCCGCCTCACCGACCTGATCGACAGCGGCAAACTGTTCAGTGACATCGGCCTGCCGCCGATCAATCCGAAGGACGATCGCGTGATGATCTGCGGCAGCCCGAGCATGCTGGCGGATACGCGCGCGCTGCTCGATGCACGCGGCTTCGAAGTCTCGGCGCACAGTGGTGTGCCTGGTGACTACGTGTTCGAACGCGCATTCGTCGAGCGCTGATTCCCAAGCTGCGCGGAACAGCAGCGGCCGAGCGGCCAGCGCCAGGCGCGCAGCAACGCACAGCGGGTCCATTCGGCGAAGCGATTGGCGCAGTGCACAGCTCGTGCAGCAGTGCTTGCACAGCACTGCCAGGACTCGAGCGTCAAAGCTCGAGCGTCAGAACTCAGGCGTCAAAACCCAGGCGTCAGAACTCAAACGCCAGAACTCGTAGCAATGCAAAACTAGCGCGCACTGCGAAGCAGCGCTGGCGCTCGATGACTTGCCAAACCGCGCAGCTTCGAATCACTTAAGGAGCGCTGCGCTGCAAGCGCTCAGGCGAAGCCAGCCGCGTCGATCGAACAATTACGGAATCGCAGCGCTGCGAACGGAAATCGCAACAGCGAACAGCTACTAGACCGTCTCGCGACGACGCGATGCCAGCAGTACCGCAATCACGGCGCCGATGATGAATCCCAGCACGAGTCCGCCCAGGGTGATCAGCGTGCGTTTGGGTGATGCGCGCTCTTCCGGTACCACCGCGGGATCGACCACCTTGAATGCATATTCCTCGGTGCCCTGCGCCAGCATGACTTTCTTGATCTCCTGCTCGATCAGACTGTTCACCGCCTGATGGATCTCGACCACGCTGGTCTTGGTCAACTGGTCCTGCAGGTAGGCGATGTTGGCGTTGGAGCGTGCGATTGCCTTGCTGCGCAGATACAGGTTGGTTCGACGCGCCAGATCGTTGGCCCAGTCGGCGGCCTGCACCGGATCGGTCCAATCGATCGTCAGCGTCACCAGCCCGGTCTTGCGGTCGGGCGTGACCATGCGAATCTTTTTCTTGAACAGCTTGTTCGCATCCCACAGCGTCGGAATCTTTTTCGAATCCTGACTTTTCCAGGTCTGGCGCTGCGCGTCCCAGCGATTGGCGAACAGAATCGGCAGCAGATTCTTTTCCTGCACGAAGGTATCGGTGAGCGAGCGCGACTGCAGCGTGGCGATCGACTCATCCTTGTCCGAGTTGCCGCCGCTCAGACCTGCCAGCGACGCAAACGCGCCCAACTGGTTGGCCAGTCCGCCGAGGTTGGCCTTGGGGCCGTCCTGTTCCACCGGGCTCAACAACACTTCGGCGTGATACACCGGTGTCATCAATAGCGACACTGTTGCGGCCAGCGCGCCAGTCAGCAGTGTCGTGGCGACGATCAGCAGGCGATACGACCACAGATAGGCGAACAGGTCACTCAGGCTCAGTTCGTCGTCGGCGCGGGAAGCGCTGGTCGCCGCTGCGGCAGGCTGGTCGTTGCTTGAATTCATCGGTTTCGCTTTTTTTGATCTCTACAGCAGGAAAAGCCCGGAGCGCGTGCGCTGCTGACTCGGCAATCGCCGCGCGAACTTTATCATCGCCGCCCTCTCCGATTGGCCTGCATCGAAGAAGCGCCAGACGAACCGACCATCGACAGCTTCGCTCAATGCACCACCTCGGGCCAGGTCTCGTCGATATGGCCGAGATCGCCGCCGTCGGTTTCGCTGTAGAGATCCTTGCCGTCACGCGCGCGCTGGCCGCCATCGCGCGTCAGCGGCCGGAACACGAAGGTGCCCTGAGTTCGCGACGACTGCGAGAAGAAGATGTCGAACGGAATCGAGATGTAGATGCCCTTGTCGAACGAGCCCTCGCCGAACTGCGCGGCCGAGACATTGGTCTTGGTCGCGAATGCACCGACCAGCACGCCGCTGTCGAAGCGACGCGCCAGATCGATCGTTGCGCCGCGATCGCCGGCAAGGTACTGGCCGACCGCCAGGCGTCCCACCAGGTGGTACATCGGGAAGCTGTAGTACAGCGTCGCAAAGCCGGTGGTGACTTGGTAATGGCGGAAGTCGAAGCGCTCGTCGTAGTCGCGCTGCCACAGGTGGTTGATGTCGAAGCCGAGCGCCCAGCGCTTGCCGAACGGCCGGTACAGCAACTCGCCGGCGACACCGCCGTACATGTCTTCGAAAATTCCGGCCGAGGTGCGCGCATAGATCTCGCGCGCCGGCGACCAGATGTAATCGGTTTCGAGCTGATCGAGCGCGTTCTTGCCGTGCCTGAGGTATTCGGTGATGTCGCTGCGCACATGCGGCAGGCTGCTGTTCGAATTCTGCTTGAGCCCATCGAGATTGTTGACGATGTTGATGCCCACCGCGCTGGAGAAACTCAGGTGGTTGTTGATCGCAATCTCGCCGCTGACGTGCCACAGCAACTGGCCGAAGTAGAAGCCGTCTGGACCGCCGATCTGCTGACGCACCGCCGGGCCCATGTCGTAGCTGAAACGTGGTCGCCGGTCGAGTGCGTTGAACGAGGCTTGCGGATCTCCCGCTTCGGGGATCGCCACGTCGGCGTTCAGGCGGATTTCCTCGGGGCTGGTATCGCCGGTGGCCAGCCGTTCGAAATCGCGTCGCTGCACGGTGATTCGATACGTCTCGGTGCCGTCATCGAGATTGACCACCGTAAAGCGATCGATCTGATCGGGCGCAGCCGCCGTGAGGATGCGCGCCGTACGGCCGACGACCTGCGACGGATCGCGATAGCGATCCTGCCGCAGCCAGACCTGGATCTCGCGTTTGGACGCATCGAAATTAACCGCGACCAGACTGAAGGTCTGTTCCGACAGCGCCGTTCGCAACCGATCCACCGTCTGCTGCTGCGCGTCCGCCGGCACCGGCAGAACGGTGACGACGGCGGCGGACTGTGGCGCGTCTTGTGGCGCGTCCTGGCGAACTTTGATCGCCGGTAATGGCGGATCGGCGGTTTTCGGAATGCCGCGAAATTTTTGGAAATTGACGCGGAATTCGAGATTCACACTGAGCTTGTTGCCGCGCTCGTAGCCGACTTCGAGATGCGTGCCCGACCAGGGCTCGTAGTCGAGCCCGGCGTTGATGTGAGTGTCCTGCGGCAGCTTGTTGCCGAGGCCTTCGTGCTGGTAGTCGTTGCCGTCGTACTCGACCAGCAGCGACACACCCGGAATCGGCGTATGCCACTGCACGCCGCCGAAAGCACCCACGCGTCCGGTAAACAGCCGCGACAGGCCCGCGCCGCCGGGCGTGCTGCCGCTGTTGTCGGCTGCCACGCGATCCTGCTTGAAGTGGCTCGACAACAGGCCCAGTGGATTGCCGATATCTCCACCGGCACCGAGCCGGCCGGTGGCCATGCCAAAGCTGAAATCGAAGTCGTAATAGCGCCGACTCGCCACCAGATATTCGCTGGCGAATACGCCGGTTCCACCGAAATCCTGCACGCCGAGCGCGATCGCCGGCCACAGCTCGCCCTCTTCAAGCAGGCGCATCTTGAAGCCGAAGCTGCGGTCTTTGTACGTCTGGCTGCCGCTGAACGACTGCGGTCCATACAGACGGTTGGTGACATCGGTGTAGCGGAACGTCGCTTCCAGCCAGGGCAGTGGCTCCGCCAGAAAATGCACCTGGTTGTAGGGCCGCACGGTGGAAACGCCGACGCCGAATTCACCGTCGTCGGCGAAGCGCGCAGTGGGCATCTGCAGCAGGCCGACACCACCGAGATCGTTGGTGGTGTCGAACAACTCGGCGCGTGCGGGCGCGCTCGCCGCCGCAAACGTGGCACAGGCCAGCAGCCGCAGACCGTGGCTGCGCACCGCGCGACCGCATGGCTTCATCCGTGGAGCCCGGCGCGGGTAATTGCGCTCAATTCCGCGAGATCACCGCCAGCGATGCCGCCGTCACCGCAAGATTCGACAACACGCCGAAGATGCGCTCCGAGAAGGCGAAGCCGTTGAACGGCACCGCGTCGCGCGGTACGACGATTTCGCTGCCCGGCGGAATCTCCTGCGGTTCGTAGTTCCAGAACGAAGACTTGAAGCGCTGCGCACTGCCGTTCGGCAAGATTACGAAGACGCGTGCGCTGTCGGCCGCCTGCGAATAACCACCGGCGCGTTCGATGTACTGCTTCATCGAAAGGCCCGGCGAAAACGCGATCGTGCCCGGGTTCAGAACCTGGCCGATCACGGTGACCGAGATCGGACGTTTCGGCATCACGATCAGATCGCCCGACTCGAGAATCGGATCCATCTGCGGCTTCGATTCGAGCACCGCCGGGTCCGCCTCGATGACGACACGGCCCACCGGTACTGCGCTCTTCAAGCTGCCCACGACCGAACTCAGGATCGGGGTCGCGTTCGCTGCATTGGCGCCGAGTGCACCACTGGTCACAGCCGTGACCATGGCCTGCTGCAGATCCTCGGCTGCGCGCTGGAACGATTCGCCTTCTGCTTTGCGTGCCGATTCGCGTGTGAACACGGCGCCGAACGGATACGCCGCCGGCGTCAGCCCACCCGCGCGACGCATCAGTTCGGACAGGCGTTCGCCTTTGAGAATGCCGTAGGCGCCGGGGAACTTGAACTCGCCGGCCGCGCGCACGGTGCCGACTTCCTGCCCCAGGTACACCGGTTTGAAGTTGAATACGTCGCCGGGATTGACCCGTACGCGCGCATCGCCAGCGACGAGATCCAGCGTCTGGTAGTGCGAGCCACGCGCCTTCAGTGCGTCGTTGTAGGAAACATATTCGACGTTATGCGGATCGCTCTCGCTGCTGAGCCCGCCAGCGGCCTGAACCACCTGGTCGATCGGCGTGTCGTCGGCAATCGGATAGACGCCCGGCTGACGCACTTCGCCGTACACGGCAACCGACTGCTCCAACAAGTACGGCAGCGCGCGCGGCACCTGCACGAACAGATCCGGGCAGACCGCCGCGGGATCGAAGTTGCGCGAATTGCGGCGATTGCTTGGCGCGCGGTTTCCGCCGGCTGCCGTGTTGCTGCCGGTCGCGTCGGATGCTGTGACATTGCCCGAGCTGTTGCCGTAGCTGCTGCTCGCGTCATCCTCGGAGCCCTGCGGCCACGACGCCGAGCCATCGTCGCTCGATGCCTGCAATGCGGCAGCGGCAAGCGGTGCAGCACCTGGCAGATTGCCATTGCCATTCGCACCATTGGCCGTGTTGCCATTGACGCCGGTAGACCCGCCAGCGCCGTTGGCGAGGTTGTCGGCCGCCTGCTGCGACATGCGATTGCGATCTTGCAGCGTGCGTGCGTTTCGCGCGCTGAATGCCTTGAGCAATCGGATCGGACGCTCAGACCCGACGATATCGGACAACTGCTGCAGACCCGGGCAGGCCGACACACGGCTCATGTCGCCAACCGCCACTGCGCGCACGGCGGCGGAATCCAGAAAGCTCACATCCTTGCGCGTGAGGATGATCACCAGATCGTTGCGTTGCAGCGGAATCGGCGCGGCATCGGCCGCCATCGCCACCTGCACGTTGAAGCTGACGAAGCCGCGCACGCCGCTGTCGGGATCGGTGCGTTCGATCAGACCGATCGGCAGATAGGTTTCCTTCGCGGTTTGCGAGGGCAGCAACTGCGCGGACTGCAGCAGCGTTTGCACGCTGGCATTGCTGGTCCACTCGAAACTGCCGGGATAGCGCACCGCTCCGAATGCACGCACGTTGTTGTCGAACGGGCCGGAAACGCGTTGTACGCGGACGATGTCGCCATCCTGAACGTGCGTCGAGAGTGCGGCGTCGCTGGCCACGTTCAACTGCAGCAGCGTCTTCTTCTGATTGCGGTCGAAGCGTTCGATCTGCGCACTGGCGGTGTTGGTCGAGCCGAGCAGACCGCCGGCAAGCTTGAACATTTCGGCGACACTGGTTTCGTTGCGCAGTTCGTAGATCGCCGGTCGCTTGACTTCGCCATCGACCGACACGCGCGGCCCGACTGGCGGAATGAAGATCACGTCATTCGGTTGCAGGCGCATATCGTTGCTGGAATCGCCACGCAGAAGAAGGTCGTAAAGATCCAGCACCTGAACCGTACGGCCACCGCGCTTCAGTTCGACCTTACGCAAGGAGCCGATCGGCGCAATGCCGCCGCTGGCCAGCAGCGCATTGGTGATGGTCGATAGCGAGCTCACCGTATAGGAACCGGCGGAATACACATCACCGAGCACGAAGACGCGGATCGAACGCAGGTCGCCGAGCGTCACGCTGGCCTGCACGCCGAGCATTTCGTGACTGACGCGATCTTCGATCAGGCTGCGGACGTCGTCGAAGCGCTGGCCGGCAACATTGATCGGGCCCAGCTTCGGAAAGTTGATGCGGCCGTCGCGCGTCACCGGCAGGTTGTAGTTGCCGTTCTGGTTGCCGTACAACTGCACGCGCACGACGTCATTCGGCCCGAGCACGTAATCGGTCGGAATTGGAATGTCGGTGCTCGGCCGGAACGCACTGGCCTGTCCGGAAAACATGTCGTATCCGAATGGCTTCAAAGCACCGAAGCCGCCCGCTCGATCGCGCGAGCTGTCATTGATGCTCTGTGGATCGCTGCGACTCTGACGATAAATTCCGCGATCGCTGCGGTAACGGTCATCGCGGGCGCCGCGGTCGTAGTAGCCATCGCGCGCGTTCGAATCGGATTGATCGTCCGGGCGCACGCTGCGGTACGCATCGCGTGTATCGCCCGCATTCGTGCCACCCTGCGTCGTCGCGCCCAGCTGGCGCGAGCTGCCGCCGCCATAGCTGCTGTCGGCCCCTTGCGAACCGCTCGAATCCATCAACTCCAGCGCGCGCTGGCGTTGCTCGGGCGTCAGCTGGTTGATCGAATTGGGATCGAACGGCAGATCTTGTGCCTGCGCCGCGAGGCTGCCCACAACCACGACCAGGCAGGCGATCGCAACGGAGCGCAGCACACTGCGGGCGGAAGTCGGGAATGAACGTATAGGAGTCATCGGCAGCTGCGTGGCACGGCAATGGGCGACCGGTCGCAAGACCCAGACGCGGGTGAAATTGGCGGCGAACCGCACCCTTGAGCGCAGGAGGCCGATGCAAGCGGCTCAACTAGCGCCTCGCAGGCTGCATTTGACCCGCCTGGCTTTAGTTTTGATCCGCGCAAGAATACAAAACTTTATTGTCGTGCGTGCGTTGCCAATCGGCGCAAGCGCCTGTTTAACATCGTGACGGCTGTCTGGCGTGGCTGCGTCATCGCGATCTGAATCGACTGTCGGGCTGGCATTTTTCTGCCTAACCGGCTAGATTGGCTTTGAGATCGCTGTTCTGGCTCCATTTGGCCACAGCAAGATTCAGAATCTGCTCAATTTCTACCGGAGGTGGTTTGTGAAGAAAGTCCTGTTCGTTGCGTCGCTGCTGGCAGCTGCCACCATCGCCTCTCCGGCGTTTGCGGAAGACACCGGCACGGCAGCGGGATCGGTTAGCGCCGGCGCCGCAGCCAGCAATGGCGACGCACTGATTGTCGGCGGTTCGGCCATCGTCGCGGCCGGCATCATCGGCGGCGTCGTCGCCGCGGTTTCGGATAACGGTAAGGGTGGCAGCAGCGGCACCACGACCACCACGACCGCAACCGCCACGCACTAAGCGGCGCTTGCGTCGCGCGCCGGTATCCGGCGCGCAAGTTGGCTCATAAAAAAAGGCCGCTCAATTGAGCGGCCTTTTTTGTGGGCGGCATCCGGTGAAACGATTGTCGATGCAGGGCCCGCGCAGTTAAGCGGTGGCCGGCGGTTTGAGTAACTCGTATTCGATCGCGGCCTGCTCGGGGCAATACTGCTGCCGTGCCTTGCGTAGTCGTCCGCTGTCGCGTTCCAGCCAGAAGTCGTTGCTGACCGACCAACGCCAGGTCGGCATTCGGATGTGTTCGCGCACGTGCAGTGTTTCGTGCGGCGCCCCGAGTATCGAAAGAGTTTCATCGCCGACGATCGAGAACTGCGACTCGACGACCACCCCGAACGCATCCTTGTTGCTCAGGTCGATGTAACGCCAGACCAGCGGCGCCGCTGCGACACTGCCGGACATGTAGATCTGCCGCAGCGGATCGTCGGCGACATACTGCGTCGCCCGCAGATCGCGCTGCAGCCCCACGGTCTGCACCAGGCGCCCTGCCCGCGTCACCAGAATGGCGCGGTCGGACGACACCCAATGCAGATCACCGCCCTCGACCGTCGCCAGTACCATCACGAGTGGCGCACCGCCGCCGATGCGAACACCCAAGCTGGCATACGGTAGATCCTTGATCTGCGCGATGCTGAGCCCATAACCGGAATCGGTTTTGGGCCGACCCGAAATGGTCCGCCCGACCAGATCGAGCGTTGGACTGGCGCCACAACCGGCCAGACCCAGCGCCAACAGCGACTGCAGCGCGCCGCGCCGCGTGTATTGAATCTTCGGCTTCAAATCCATTGCGCTTAAGGTTCGTTCCTTGATGACATCGATACAAGCACCTGCGCTGCATTTCAGATTGGTTCGCTGCATCACCGGCAAGGCAACACCGGCCGACTGCGCAATAGGCGGACATGGACCCGCAAAACACTTGCCGAGTTCAGTCGACGCACAGCGGACTCGCGCCGCCTGAAGAGCAATGTTCATGCGAAACTAGCGAACCCAGTCTGGATCGCTCCTGATCAACGCGCCGGACGCTGCAACTGCTATCACTCGTTTCCCGCCCGGCATGATCGCGACCACCGAGCGCGTCAATCCGTGTCGCCAGATTAACGCAGTCCCGCCCCAACTTCCGCCGATAAAATTTTCGTGAGCGATTCGATTTCAATTTTCGCCAGTTGCGGCCAGGGCATGGAGCCCCTGCTGGCGGCCGAGCTCGTCGCATTCGGCGCCGCCGACGTGCGCGAGCGCCGCGGTGGCGTGGCCGCCGAAGTCGCTTGGCGTGAGGCGTATCGCTGCTGCCTGTGGTCGCGCATCGCCAGTCGCGTGCTCCTGCCCCTGTGCACCGAACCGGTCGAAGACTCCGACGCCTTGTACCAGCTCGCACATCGAATCGATTGGCCGAGCTATTTCGACGTCGACCGCAGGTTCGCGATCGAGGTGGCCGGACGTGCGCGCGCGCTGACGCATTCGCATTACGCCGCGTTGAAAGTGAAAGACGCGATCGCCGACCGCTTTCGCGCGCACTGCGGCGAGCGCCCGAACGTGTCGGCCGATCGTCCGGATGTGCGCGTGCATCTGCATCTCGCCGATGCCGGTTGCACGCTGAGTCTGGACTTGGGCGGCGACAGCCTGCATCGCCGCGGTTATCGCGCCAGCGCGGGTGCGGCGCCGCTGAAAGAGAATCTCGCCGCCGCACTTTTGATGCGCGCCAACTGGCCAGCCATTGCTGCTGCCGGTGGCGGCCTGGTCGATCCGCTGTGCGGCTCCGGCACCTTGCTGGTTGAAGCGGCCTGGATCGCGGGCGACGTCGCACCGGGCCTGTTGCGCGAGCAATTTGGCTTCCAGTCGCTGAACTCTTACGACGCTGCGATCTGGCGCGAGCTGCAAGATGAAGCGCAGCAGCGTCGCGTCGACGGCGCGAGCAAGATTCCGCGGATGCTCGGCACGGATATCGACGCCGATGCCTTGCGCAGTGCGCGACAGAACGCGCGGCTGGCTGGCGTCGATGCACAGCTTGAATTTCGCGAGGGCGATTTCGCCGCGGCACGACCGATCGGCAGTACGCCGGGCTTGTTGATCACCAATCCGCCTTACGGTGAGCGTCTTGGCACCGAGGCCGACCTGATCAAGCTGTACAGCCTGCTCGGCGTTTCGATCAAACAGAATTTTCCGGGCTGGCACGCGGCGGTCTTCACCGGCCGGCCGGAACTCGGTCCGCGCCTGGGTCTGCGCGCCGACAAGCTCTACAACTTTTACAACGGCGACCTGCCCTGCAAGCTGCTGCTGTTCGACATCCTGCAGGTCGATGCAACGCTGCCGGCGCCGACCGGCAAGGCCGAAGATTTCGCCAACCGGCTGCGCAAGAATCACAAGCATCTGGCGAAGTGGGCCAAGCGCAGCGGCGTGTCCTGCTATCGCGTCTACGACGCCGACCTGCCCGATTACGCAGTTGCGGTGGACCTCTATCCATGCGAAGAACTGCGCGTGCATGTGCACGAGTACGCGCCGCCGAAGACGATCGATCCGAATGCAGCCGAGCGCCGTCTGCGCGATGCGCTCGCGGTGATCCACACCGAATTCGCCGTGCCGACGACGGCGATGCACTTCAAGGTGCGTCAGCAACAGAAGGGCAATGAGCAGTACGGCCGTCATGAACAGAAGGCCGAGACGCACGAGATCGAAGAACATGGCTGCCGCCTGAAGGTCAACCTCGACGACTACATCGACACCGGCATCTTCCTCGATCACCGTCCGCTGCGGCGCCGTATTCAGTCCGAGGCGGCCGGCAAGCGCTTTCTCAACCTGTTCTGCTACACCAGCACGGCGACGGTTCATGCCGCGCGCGGCGGCGCGGCATCGAGTTGCTCGGTCGACCTGTCGGCCAACTATCTGGAATGGTCGCGGCAGAATCTGGAATTGAACGGTTACGCCGCCAGCGTCGAAGCCCCGGGTGCGGCCGCGCACACCGCCTGGCGCGGTCCGCGCACGCAGTTGCCGCATGCGCGCTCGCATGCGCATCGTCTGGTGCGCGCCGACTGCCTGGTGTGGCTGCGCGAGCAGGCGGCCTCGAACACCTCGCCGCGCTACGACCTGATCCTGTGCGATCCACCGACGTTCTCGAATTCCAAGCGCATGGACGACACGCTCGACGTGCAGCGCGACCACGTCGAACTCATCCAGAATTGCATGGCCTTGCTGGCACGCGGCGGCACGCTGTATTTCTCCAACAACCGGCGCCGTTTCAAACTGGATGGCGAAGCGCTGCAGGCGTTCGACATCAGCGACATCACCGCGCAGACGCTCGATGAAGATTTCAAGCGGCCACCGCCGCCGCATCGCTGCTGGATGATTCGCCATCGGCTTGGCTGATCGCGCACATCGATCGGGCGCAGTGCAGAAGTGATGCGGCTGTATGCGGCAAGGCCAGGCATCTGTGTCGGCGGGTCGTTGGTGGTCGGCGGGTCGTTGGTCGCGAGCCGTCGCCAGTGGCAAGTTCTCGCGGCTCGCCGCGAGCGTTCAGCCGTCTGCGGTTCAATTTTGCGTGAGAGGACTGCCGTTGCCTTGCGCAATCGAACCTCGATGAATTGCGGAATCAGCCCGCCGGTTTCACGAACCTGAAACGCCGCAACCCTAGCCTGTTGGAAACAATCCAGGGGCAGGCGCATGAAGCAGTCGGATCGCGATCAGGAGCGGAACAGGGACATCAATCATCAGCGTCGCCGACTCCTTTCGGGGCTCGCCGCAACGGCTGCGGGCATCAGCCTGTCGGGCTGCGGCGGCGGCTCTTCGAGCGTCAGCGACAGCTCACCGCAGGATCTGCCGCCACTGCCAGCACCGGCCGAATCGGGCATCGATCACATCGTTGTCGTGATGATGGAAAACCGTTCGTTCGACCATTACCTCGGCTGGGTTCCGGGCGCCGACGGCGTGCAAGCGGGTCGCAGCTTCACCGACACCAACGGTGCCACTCAAAGCTCGCACGACCTCGCGCCGAACTACCAGAACTGCGCCAGCGCCGACCCGGACCACAGCTACGCCGGCGGCCGCAAGCATCTCAATGGCGGCGCGATGGACGGCTTTCTGCTGACCCAGCCGGTCGGCGACACGTTTCCGATCGGTTACTACGGCGCCGACAGCCTGCCGTTCTTCAAAGGCGTGGTCGACAACTACACGATCTGCGATCGCTACTTCAGCGGCATCCTCAGTTCGACCTATCCGAATCGTTTCTACATGCACGCCGGTCAGACCGATCGCGTCAGCAACACCACGGCAATCTCCACGCTGCCAACGATCTGGGACAGCATGAAAGCGGCGGGCTACAGTGCGCACTACTACTTCAGCGATGCGCCGTTCCTGGCGCTGTGGGGCGGCAAGTATCTGGGCACGACGCTGCCGGTTGCGCTGTTCAAGGCGGCGGCGGCCACCGGCACGCTGCCGAACTTGAGCTTCGTCGATCCGGCCGAGATCGGCGAAGGCAGCGGCATCTCGAAGGATGATCACCCGCTCGCCGACATCCGCGACGGGCAGGCCTTTCTCAACGACATCTACGACACGCTGCGCAATTCACCGCAGTGGGACAAGACCTTGCTGATTATCAACTACGACGAATGGGGCGGCTTCGCCGACCACGTCGTGCCGCCGATGGCGCCGGTGACACCGGCCGAGTTCGCCGCCACGCAGAACGATGGCCGCCTCGGTTTTCGCGTGCCCTGCGCAATCATCGGCCCACGCGCCAAGCGCAACCATGTCGAGCATCTGCAGTTCGACCCGAACTCGATTCTCAACATGATCGCCTGGCGCTTCGGCTTCGAGCCACTGGGCGCGCGCTCGACCTCGATCAACCTCGCGCACGCACTCGATTTCGACAATCCGCCGAACACCGCCGCACCGGCATTCGATGTCGGCAACGGACCGTTCGGCAGCGCCTGCCGTCTGCAGGATGTGTTGCCGTCCGGCACCTCGACTGCGGAACTCGACGAAGTTTCGCGGCGTCAGGCCGAGCATCTGCTCGAATGGCAGACGCTGCAGATGATGGCGCGACGTTACGGTTTCGCGGTGTAGCGCGAAACGAAAAGCTCAGGCCAGGTCGCGCACGCAAGCGCCTTGCTGCGCGAACGCGGTGGTATTCGAAACTAGGTTTTCGGCAGCGTTACGCCGCGCTGGCCCTGGTACTTGCCGCCGCGATCCTTGTAGCTGGTCGCGCAGACTTCGTCGGATTCGAGGAACAGCATCTGTGCCACGCCTTCGTTGGCGTAAATCTTTGCCGGCAACGGCGTGGTGTTGCTGAATTCGAGCGTGACGTGACCTTCCCACTCCGGCTCCAGCGGCGTGACGTTGACGATGATGCCGCAGCGCGCATAGGTGCTCTTGCCGAGGCAGATCACCAGCGTCGAGCGCGGAATGCGGAAGTACTCGACGGTGCGCGCCAGCGCAAATGAGTTCGGCGGAATGATGCAGACGTCGGACTTCACATCGACAAAGCTGCGCTCGTCGAAATTCTTCGGATCGACGATGGTGGAATTGATGTTGGTGAAGATCTTGAACTCGTCGGCGCAGCGCACGTCGTAGCCATAGCTCGAGGTGCCGTAGCTGACGATCTTGCCACCGGCATTGGCGCGCACCTGCCCCGCCTCGAACGGCTCGATCATGCCCGTCTCGCGGGCCATGCGGGTAATCCACAGATCGGACTTGATGCTCATAGGTGGGCAGCTTGCAGTTGAGATTTTCGGGTTCGAAGAAACAGCGCCAGTTCGCGTCGCCGCACCGATCGAGATCGGGCAGCGGACCCCGGCACGTGGTTGGGCGCCGCAATTATCGCAGGTTGGCGGCGGTCATCGCGGCGTCCGGAAGTAACCGGAAGCGTGCCGCCTTTCGGACGCCTGTCGAGCGCCGATAAGCCGATCGGATATCGGACGAAAAGCGAATGGTCCCGCCGACTACAACTTCGCAACTGCGCTCAGGTGCAGCAGCGCTTAGCGGAACCGGTCGGCGCAGTCGTAAGCCGCAGTAGGCGGCGCGATCAGTCGTCGACCGAGCTGATGGTCGGGAAGCTCAGTTTGGCGGCGGCGCCATAGGCCAGACGTGCCGCGGCAAGGCGCGCGATCTGGCGATAGCGCTGCGCCAGCGCTCCGCCCGGATCGGCAGCGACCGTCGGCGTACCGGAATCTGCTTGCTGGCGGATGCGGATATCGAGCGGCAGGCTGCCGAGCAGCTCGGTGCCGGCATCGTGCGCCAGCCGATCACCGCCGCCGCTGCCGAACACCGCTTCCTCGTGGCCGCAGTTCGAGCAGATGTGCGTGCTCATGTTTTCGATCACGCCGAGCACCGGAATGCCGACCTTGCGAAACATCTCCAGACCCTTGCGCGCATCCAGCAGCGCGATGTCCTGCGGCGTGGTGACGATGACGCTGCCCGCAACCGGAAATTTCTGCGACAGCGACAGCTGGATATCGCCGGTACCCGGCGGCAGATCGACCACCAGGTAGTCGAGATCGTCCCACATCGTTTCCGTCAGCAACTGCCACAGCGCCTGCGTTGCCATCGGTCCGCGCCAGATCGCCGGCTGCGAATCCGAATCCATCAGGAAGCCGATCGACATCGCCTGCAGACCGTGCGCGAGAATCGGCCGCATGCGCTTGCCATCCGGCGAGGTCGGCCGTTCCTTGCTGCCGAGCATCAGCGGCTGGCTCGGACCGTAGACATCGGCGTCGAGCAGGCCGACGCGGGCACCATCCGCCTGCAGCGCCAAGGCCAGGTTCACCGAAGTGGTGGACTTGCCGACACCGCCCTTGCCCGAGGCCACCGCCAAAATATTTTTGACGCCCGGCAAGGGCTGCAGATTTTTCTGCACGGCCTGCGCGCTGACCTGCGTGCGCAGCTCGATGGCGATGTTGGCTGCCACGTTCGCGCCGGGAAGCACGGCGGCGAGATGCTGCTGCAGGGCTGCCAGAAGCTCGGCGCGGTAATCGCCGAGGTGGAAGCCAAACGTCAGCGTCGCGCGCCTGGCGTTTGTATCGACTTCGATCGGCACGCCGGCGCCTGCGAGATCGCTGCCGATCAGGGGTTCGACAAAGCTTGAGAGTGCGGCGAGAACGGCGGCGGACGAGGACATCGAAACCCGGCATGGTCGAGGGGGCGAAAGTCTAGCACCGGCCCGCCGCGTGATGATCCTTGCAGCCAGCGAGCGAGATGCAAGCGATCATTTGCATTCAATTATTCGCATTCGATCGTTCGCATTCGACCATGTGCAAGGGATGCATCGGCAATCGCATCGACCGGCGCGCCGCCCGGGCGCCGGCTTGCGCCCAAGTAACGAGCCGATGGCCGCTCGATTACGACGCCATCGTGATGTGCCCGAGCCGTTCGGTGAGCTTCAGGTTCTCGCGGTAATCGATCGGCACCCCGATGATGGCCGGGCCCTGCTGCGCATGCGCCTCGGCCAGCACCGCCGGCAACTCCGCCGCATTCGTCAGCGTCTTGCCCCAGCAGCCGAAGGCGTCGGCCAGCTTTTCGAAATCCGGATTGCCGAAGCGCATGTCGAAGTGCTTGCCGAATTCGTTCTGCTGCTTCCACGAGATCAGGCCGTAGTCGCCGTCGATCCAGACCATGATGACGATGTTGAGCTTGAGCCGCACTGCGGTTTCCAGATCCTGCACGTTCATCAAGAAGCCGGCGTCGCCGCAGATCGCCATCACGCGCTTGCCCGGACAGGCGAGCTTGGCGCCGATGGCGCCGGGCAGCGCGAAGCCCATCGAGCAGAAGCCGTTCGAGATCAGGCAGGTGTTCGGCTCGTCGCAGGGGTAGTAGCGCGCGATCCAGAGCTTGTGCGCGCCGACATCGGACAGCAGCACATCGGAGGCTTCCATGAAGGCACGCACGTCCCACAGCACTTTCTGCGGCTTCAACGGAAAGCTGGTGTCGTCCTTTTCGCTGGCGTGGTCGGCGATGATGCGCTCGCGTGTTTCCTGCCAGTGCGCGATCTTGTTCAGCGGCAGTCGCTCGTCGTAATCGCGTTCGAGGGCGACGTTGATCTGCCACAAGGCATCCGCGATGTCGCCGACGACATCGACGGCAACGGTGTAATCCATATCGATTTCGGCCGGCAGGAAATCGATGTGGATGATCTTCTTGTCGCGATGCGCATTCCAGAAACGCGGGCTGTACTCGACCAGGTCGTAGCCGACGACGATGACGACATCGGCTTTCTCCATCGCCCAGTTGGCGTAGTCCTTCGATTGCAGACCGATGGTGAACAGGTTGTGCGGGTCCTCGCGCTTCAACGCACCCTTGCCCATGAAGGTGTTGAACACCGGAATGCCGACTTTGTGCGAGAGCCTGCGCAACTGTTGCACCGCACGTTTGCGCAGCGCGCCGTTGCCGGCCAGGATCACCGGATTTTTTGCCGCGACGATCTCTGTGACGGCCTGTTCGATCGCCTTGTGGTCGGCGGCCGCGCGACGCGTCTTGTAGACGTTCATCGGCACGCCTTCGACGTGATGCTTGGCGATATCTTCCGGCAATTCGACCACGCACACGCCGGGCTTTTCGGTCGCTGCCAGCTTGAATGCCTTGCGCACGATTTCCGGAATCGACGCGGCATCGATCACCGACTGCGCCCACTTCGAGATCGGACGCATCATCGCGATCGCGTCCATGTTCTGGTGGCTTTCCTTGTGCAGCCGCGCAGTCGAACCCTGACCGATGATCGCGACCACCGGCGAGCGATCCATGTTCGCATCGGCCAGGCCGGTTACCAGATTGGTCGCGCCGGGGCCGAGCGTCGACAGACACACGCCGGTGCGACCGGTGAGGCGGCCGTAGACATCCGCCATGAATGCGGCGGCCTGCTCATGGCGCGTCAGGATGAAGCGGATCTTCGAATCGAGCAGCGAGATCATCAGATCCGCGTTCTCCTCGCCGGGAATGCCGAAGATGTAATCGATGCCTTCGGCTTCGAGGCAGCGTACAAACAGGTCGGAGGCCTTGATGCCGCCACCGTTCAAGCCATTCGCGTCGTCCATGTGCGTTGCACTCCTACTTCAGTTCGGGCGATTTGAGCACCAGCATCTTGCGGATCTGCATGTCGTGCAGCGTGTATGGCACACCGCCGACACCGTAACCCGAATGGCGCGCGCCGGCGAACGGCATCCAGTCCACGCGGAATGCGGTGTGGTCGTTGACCATCACTGCGGTGCCATCGAGCCGCTGGTAGCAGCGCAGTGCGGTATCCATCGAGCGCGTGAACACCGCGGCCTGGAACGACACATCGAGACTGTTGGCGGATGCAATCGCATCGTCGATATGGTCGAAACCATAGATGCAGACCACCGGCCCGAACACTTCGGCGGTCGAGATTTTCGCGCTTGCAGGTGGATCGACCAGCACGGTTGGTGCGTAGGTGGTCTTCGAAATCGTCTTGCCACCGATGGTGAGCTTGGCGCCGCCCTTGACCGCCTCGTCGACCCAGTTACCGACGCGCGTGACTTCGTCCGGCGTGATCAGCGCACCGACTTCGGTATCGGCGAGGATGGCATTCCCCACTTTCAGTTTCGCCACCGCGGCGGTGAACTGCTCGACGAACTTGGCCAGGATCGGTTTCGCCACATAGACCCGCTGCACCGAAACGCAGACCTGGCCGGCGTGGTAGTAACCGCCCTTCACCAGCGCCGGAATCGCTTTATCGAAATCGGCGTCCTCGGCCACGATCACCGGTGCGACGCCGCCATGCTCCAGCGCGCAACGCGTGCCTGGCGCCAGTTGGCTACGCAGCGACCAGCCAACCTTGGCGCTACCGATGAAACTCAGGAAGGCGACGCGCGGATCGGTCACCAGCTTGGTGGTCAGCTCGTTGTTCTCCGGCACCAGCGCCGAGCACCATTCGTCCGGCAAGCCCGCCTCGCGCAGGATTTCGACCACGCGGAAGCACGAGGTCGGCGTCGCCCGCGCCGGCTTGACGATCACCGGACAGCCGGCCGCAATCGCCGGGCCGACCTGATGCGTGATCAGGTTGACTGGATGATTGAACGCGCTGACGGCAACCACCACGCCGATCGGCTCGGTCTGCGTAAACGCCAGGCGCTCGCCTGAAGCCTTGTTGAGCCGCATCGGAATCACTTCGCCCTGATCGGTGCGCAGCGCATCGACCGCGCAACGCAGACTGTCGATCGCGCGTGCGATCTCGACCTTCGAATCGATCAGCGGCTTGCCGCCTTCACGCGCAGCCTCCACCGCCAAGGTCTCGGCGCGCGCGTGCATCAGGTTCGCCGCACCGTTGAGGATCTCGATGCGTTGCGCCAGCGGCAGCCAGGCGTCGCGGTTGCGATACAGCTGATGCGCCTGATTCAGCGCATGGCTCACCACGCCGGCGTCGGCCGTGGCAACGGTGGCGATTGCTGAACGATCGAACGGCGTTTCAACGGTGAAATCGGCAGCGGCGCTTTTTGCGCCTTTGACCATCAACTCGAATCGGGGCTGGCTCATCGGATCTTCCTTCTCATGTTTTTATCGGTACGGTTAGCCGACTTCGTGCGTCTGCGAAAGTTCGCGCGCGTCAGACTTTGAACCGTGCCGGGCCCGCGCGCGCCGGCACCGCGCCATCATAGGCAGAACGGCGTCAACCGAGCTTGCCGCCGGTACGTCTGCAGGCATGGCGGCGATGAACCGGCCGCCGACGGTTCGATCCGGCGCTGAACGCGCGTGATTCGCCCGCGCTCGCGCCAAGCCCCGGCGTCTGGCAAACACAGCCGCAACACCAGCGCCTGCCAGGCCGGCGCACGCGCTGGCGGCGAACAGTCCGACCACTTGCGGGCGGCAGCCATAATCGCCGCGACGCACGCAAGCTTCGCCACGCTTGCGGCACAATGGCGGCCCTGCGTGCCTGTTGCCGTGCCGCAGCTTGCTGCGACTTGCCCCGATCGGCCGCACTCAGCCGATTGGCGCCCAGGTCGCGCCGAACCTCACGCCGCACCGCTTGCCCACCATGACCCAGCGTTCGCTACTCGTCACCAACGCCCTGCCCTACGCCAACGGCCCGATCCATCTCGGCCATCTGGTGGGCTACATCCAGGCCGACATCTGGGTGCGCTTCCAGCGCATGTGTGGCAACGACGTGACCTATGTCTGCGCCGACGACGCCCACGGCACACCGATCATGCTGGCCGCCGAGAAAGCCGGCGTAACACCGGAAGCGTTCATCGCCAAGATCCGCGAGGATCACGTGCGCGACTTCGCCGGCTTCGGCGTTGCCTTCGATCACTATCATTCGACGCACTCGCAGGAAAACCGCGTGCTGTCGGAGCGCATCTACCGCGCGCTGAAGGACGCAGGCCACATCGTCCAGCGCGACATCGAACAGGCCTACGACCCGGTCAAGGGCATGTTCCTGCCGGATCGCTACATCAAGGGCGTGTGTCCGAATTGCGCTACGGCCGATCAGTACGGCGATAACTGCGAGAACTGCGGCGCTACCTATTCGCCGCGCGAATTGAAGAATCCGTTCTCGGTGCTCTCCGGTGCAGCGCCCGAGTGGAAGCCGTCCGAGCACTACTTCTTCGCGCTGTCGCAATTGCAGCCGGCGGTGGAAGCCTGGCTTGCCGCGGCCGACATCAACGGCGGCGTCAAAGCCAAGCTGAAAGAATGGACCAGCGCCGGCTTGAAGGACTGGGACATCTCGCGCGACGCGCCCTATTTCGGCTTTGAAATTCCGGACGCGCCGGGCAAGTATTTCTACGTCTGGCTGGACGCGCCGATCGGCTACTTCGCCAGCCTGCTGTCGTACCTGCAGGGCGACGCGACGAAACTCGATGCGTTCATCGGCGCGGATTCCAAAACCGAGATGTGGCATTTCATCGGCAAGGACATCGTCAACTTCCACGGCCTGTTCTGGCCGGCAATGCTGCATGGCGCCGGACTGCGCACACCCACCGGCCTGTCGGTGAACGGCTACCTGACCGTGGACGGCGCGAAGATGAGCAAGTCGCGCGGGACGTTCATCCGCGCCGAGACTTACCTCAAGCACCTGAACCCGGAGTGTCTGCGCTATTACTTCGCGGCAAAGCTCTCAAGCGGCGTCGACGATCTCGATCTCAACCTGGAAGACTTCGTCGCGCGCGTCAACAGCGATCTGGTCGGCAAGTACGTCAACATCGCCAGCCGCTGCGCCGGCTTCATCGAGAAGCAGTTCGACGGGCGGCTAGGCGCCGAGCTCAGCGACACTGCCTTGGTCGAGCGACTTGGCGGACGCGCTACCGAAATAGCAGCGCTCTACGAACGGCGCGATTTTGCCGCCGCGCTGCGCATCACGATGGGCTTGGCCGACGAGGCCAACGAGGCCATTCAGAAAGTCGCACCCTGGGTTCTGGCGAAAGACGCAGCGCGCCGTGACGAGCTGCAGCGCGTGTGCACTACCTTCCTCAACGTGTTCCGGCTGCTGACGATCTATCTGAAACCAGTGCTGCCGACGCTGGCGACACGTGCCGAAGCGTTTCTTGCAGTGACACCGCTGCGTTGGTCCGATGCGGCCGCGCCACTGCTGGATCACGTCATTAAACCCTACCAGCCGCTACTGACGCGGCTCGACGCAGGAATGATTGCGAACATGGTCAACGAATCGAAAGAGGATCTGGCGCCCAGCGCGGCGGCGAGCACCGCCTCGAATGCGACGGCGCCGACAACGGCAGGCGCGGCGGCGAAGCCGAGTCAGGCAGCAAAGGCGACCGAGAAACCCGCAGCGGCTTCGGACCTCGCAGCATCCGCCAGCACCACTGCCTCAATCGACGACTTCGCCAAAATCGAATTGCGCATCGCGCGCATCGACAACGCCGAGAGCGTTGAGGGTGCCGACAAGTTGCTGAAGCTGACGCTCGATGTCGGCGAGCTTGGCAAGCGCACGGTGTTTGCCGGCATCAAGTCGCAGTATCCGCCTGAATCGCTGATCGGACGTCTCACCGTGGTTGTTGCCAATCTGGCGCCGCGCAAGATGCGCTTCGGTTTGTCCGAGGGCATGGTGCTGGCGGCGAGCCATGGCGATGGCAAGCCGTTCCTGCTTGCACCCGACGCCGGTGCCGAGCCGGGCATGCGCGTCAAGTGAAGCTTGCGCGGTCAGTGTTCGATGCGCGCGCGTCATCGCGCGGCACGCGGCACGCGCGCTGACGCACGTGTAGACGCGAACGATCGGGCGCGGACATGAAACCGCAGACAGACGATCCGACGAGCGCGCAACCGCCGAACATCGCGTCGCTTGATCAGAGCAGCTGCACCTCGGCCGACGATTTGGATCGCGGCGCGCACGCCGATCTCGACCTGATCGAGGCGATCGACAGCCGACTGCCACAGACCCAGTGCGCGCGTTGCGGTTATGACGGCTGCCGGCCGTATGCCACGGCCATTGCCGCCGGCCGCGCCGAGATCAATCAGTGCCCGCCCGGCGGCACGGCCACCATCGAAGGACTCGCCGGGCTGCTCCATCGCCAACCTATGCCGCTCGATCCGGCACGTGGCGCAGAACCTGCGCAGGCGGTGGTTGCGCTGATCGACGAGCCGCTGTGCATTGGCTGCTTCAAGTGCGTGCTGGTGTGCCCGGTCGATGCGATCGTCGGTGCACCCGGCTTGATGCACACGGTGATCGCGGCGGATTGCAGCGGCTGCGAACTGTGCCTGCCGGTGTGCCCCACCGACTGCATTTCGCTACCGGTTCGCGCAGCCACGTTGCCGAGTCCGGCGGCGATGGCGCCGCGCTGGCGCGAGCTGCATCGCGCGCGCAGCATACGGCTCGCCGACGATCGCCTGCTGCTCGATCAACAGCGTCAGCAGCGGCGCAGTGCAGCCCTGCAATCGCAGGCGGCCAACGTCGACATCGCTGCGGCGATCGCGCGTGCACGGGCGCGTCGCAGCCCGCCGACATCTTCATAAAAGAACCCGCATGAACAGCACGCAACGCCACGAACTGTATCGACGCCTGTCGCTGGCGAATCCAAATCCGCGCAGCGAACTGCAGTACTCGAATCCGTTTGAACTGCTGGTCGCGGTGGTGCTGTCGGCGCAGGCGACCGATGTCGGCGTCAACAAGGCCACGGCCAAGCTTTACCCGATCGCCAACACGCCGGAGAAAATCCTCGCGCTCGGCGAGGAAGGTCTGCGCGGCTACATCAAGACCATCGGGCTGTATCAGACCAAGGCGAAGAACGTCATCGCGCTGTGTCGGCTATTGCTCGAGCGTCACGGCGGCGAAGTGCCGCATGATCGTGCGGCGCTGGAGGCACTGCCGGGTGTCGGCAGTAAGACTGCCAGCGTGGTGCTGAACGTCGCCTTCGGCGAACCGACCATCGCGGTCGATACGCATATCTTCCGCATCGCCAACCGCACCGGCCTCGCGCCGGCGAAGACGGCCGATAAGGTGGCGGCGCGGCTGGAAAAAGTCACACCGACGGAATTCCTGCTCAACGCGCATCACTGGCTGATCCTGCATGGCCGCTACGTCTGCAAGGCACGCACACCGGAATGCTGGCGCTGCGCGATTGTCGATCTGTGTGCTTATCGCGCGAAAACGCCGGCCGCCGGCAGCAGTGAAGAACCGCGGCGCGGCAAGCCGCCAGCGTCGAAATCAAACAAGTCCGCGCGCAAGACAGTCAGCGCGGCTGCGCAGAAACGCACGAGCACAAGCACGCGCGTTAAGTCCGCCAGCCTCGGAGTCAATTCCAAAAAGACCGCCAAGCCGCGCCGGCCGCGCGAGCGCTAAGCGCGGCACCAATAGAACGCTGGTGGAGACTGGTGGAGAAATGTGCAGCGGTGTACGCGGCGGAGCGCCGATGCAAGTCGCTGGCATGCGTCACCCGAAACACCTGTGCCGATAGCGGCACCACCAGCTGCCCGGGCGATTGCGCCAGGTGTCTGGTTTGGCGTTCCGCTACGCCGACGCGCTATGGATTCGGTAGCGGCGCCGTGCCTGGGGGTGGCGAAGCCGCGCTGCCGGCAGGCGGTGCGCCTTCCACGGTCTTCGCCAGTTCGGCGTTGATCGCATCGAGCAGCAAGGGGCTGTCGGGCTTCACATCGGCGCCGTAGTGCGCGATGACATGGCCATCGCGGCCGATCAGATACTTGTTGAAATTCCAGGTCGGCCGCTCACCTGTCGCTGCCCGCAGATCCTTGTAGAACGGATCGGCGTCGTTCCCCAAGACCTTGGTCTTGCCGTACATCGGAAAGCTGACGCCGTAGTTGGCGCTGCAGAATTTGGCGATGTCCTGCTCTTCGTCCCATTCCTGCAGGAACTCGTTGGACGGGAAGCCGAGGATCACGAAGCCCTTGCCGCGATTGTTGCGATAGAGCTTTTCGAGACCTTCGTATTGCGGCGTGTAGCCGCAGTGGCTGGCGGTGTTGACCACCAGGATGACGTTGCCGGCGTAGCTTTGGCAGAGGTTTTCGCTGCCGCCGAGCAGACGCTTTTCGTCGTGATTGAGCAGGCTCTGGCTGCAATCGAGCGCGTGTGCCTGGGCCCCGACAAACGAGGTCAGCATCACGATCACAGCAGTCCACTGCTTCATTTTTGCATCCCCAATCCGGTGACTCACGCCCGCCGGAAAAACCTGAACCGCCTAATATTGGCGCCCTGCGATGGCAATCTCACCGTCGCGAGCCCTGAAATTTGAATCTTGAGTCTACCCAGACTGGCCTGTTTCCACCATGAGTGAGCCGAGTGAATTTGTGCCCTACCCGGCGCCGCTGTGGCGCCGGATCGCCGCATCCGTCTACGACGCCTTGTTGTTGATCGGCGTATGGATGGCAACCACGATGATTTACGTGCCGCTGCGCGACGCACTCGGCGGCGATCCGCGCAATGCCGCATTGCCGCCACTGCTGTTCATTGCAGGCGCCGCATTTTTCGGATGGTCGTGGACGCATGGCGGGCAAACGCCCGGCATGCTCGCCTGGCATCTGCAGGTGCGACGCGCAGACGCCAACGGCCTGCGCTGGCCGATCGCCGTGAGCCGCTACGCGCTGATGCTACTGACCTGGGGTCTGTGCCTGCTGCCGTTGGCGCTGCTGCTTCCGGATGCCTTGCGCAGCCGGATTCCACATTTGGGCGGCAGCGTGCTGTTCGCGGCGACGGCCGTGTTGCTGGCCGCTTTCACTTGTCTGCGCGATGGCCGCCGACGAGCACCCTGCGATCGCGCAGCCGGCACCGAAGTCGTGGTGATCCCACGCAAGCGACGCCACTGACGTCAGCGGATGCCCGCGTGGGTGACGACGGCAGCCGTGGCATTCCGTGAGCACGCCGTTGCGCTCGCCCTACCCCGGCGCCGCAACAGAACTACCCGCATTCGCTAGAACCTCGCAGCCGATGCTCGGATTGATCCAAACGACCGAGCCGGCTGGACACCGAGTACGTGCATGGTAAGGTTCGGTCAGGCCTTCAGGGACGAAACCGCCGACGGCGCCGCCCAGGACTGTTCACGCCGCCCACTTCATCGCAGGAGTTAACCGTGTCGACACTCACCGCCATCCGTGCGGGCATGCCACAGGCCTCGCAGGAACCGCGCGATCTGCGCAAGACCGGCATCGATCCGAATTTCTGGTACCCGCTGGCGCAGTCGCGCGAAGTTGCCAAGGGCAAGGCGGTCGGCAAGACCTTCGCCGGTGACCCGATTGTTCTGGTCCGCACCAAGGAAGGCGATGTCTTTGCGCTGGAAGACCGCTGCGCGCATCGACAAGTGCCGCTGCACTTGGGCGTCGTGCGTGGCGAGCGCCTGCAGTGCAGCTATCACTGCTGGACCTACGATCGCAGCGGCGCCTGCGTCAACGTGCCCTATCTCGACAAGGATCAGAAACTGCCGAACGGCGTGCGCAGCTACCCGACGCGCGAAGCCTACGGCCTGATCTTCGTCTTCACCGGCGAGCGCGCGCTGGCCGAGACTGTCGCGTTTCCGGAAATTCCGACGTTCGGCACCGGCGAGTACAAGACGCGCTTTCTCGATCGCCGGATCAATTGCCATTACTCGTTCATGCACGAAAACCTGATGGACATGAACCATCAGTTTCTGCATCGCAGCCTGATGGGCAGCATCCGCACGACGATGCTCGACCTGCGCGGCGGCGACAACTGGGTCGAAGTGGATTACACCTTCTCGCGCGCCGCCGGCAAACAGCCGCTCGGCGAACGCCTGATGATCGGCCGCGGCAGCGTGCCCAAAGATCAGGCCGGCAAAGACCTGATGACGATCCGCACCGAATATCCGTATCAGAATTTGAAGTTCTGGACCGCCGGCAGCAGCGAACCGGCGCTGGATCTGTGGAACTGCTATGTGCCGGTGGACCGCGCGCAGCGTATCAACCAGACCTATGGCCTGATCAATATCCGCAAGCCCGGCGTGCCCGGCATGATCCATCTGCTGTGGCCGTTTATCGTCGGCTTCACCAACGGCATCTTCGCGCAGGACCGCACCATCGTCGAAGCCGAACAGAAGGCGTTCGACGATCAGGGCGAGGATCGCAACCAGGAAATCTTCCCGATCATCCTGAAGCTGCGCGGACTGCTCACCGAGAAAGGCGTGCCGCTGCCGCAGGCCTGAGCTTCGCCGTTTGGCGTCTACCGCAGTGTCGAATTTTGCGTCGAATTCAGCGTCGACCTCAGCGTCGACCTCAGCGTCGACGGGGATGAAATGCGCCGCGATTTTCGCGGCGAGCTTCGCGACAATTTTCGCAGCGAACTAAGCAACGAATTGCGCAGCGAACTAAGCAACGAATTGCGCAGCGAAGGACGTCGTCGCAGGCAGGTTCGTTCAATTCTTTCGGCCGGCGCACCGATAGAACCACCTTCGTCGCGTCGACACCGTCGACGCCCGCGACGACTCCGAATACCGATCTAGCCTGCGCGCTGCAACCGCAGGAACGTTGCCGTCGCCAGCGCCAGCGTGGGCGCGGATGCCGCAATCGGTGCCGGCCAGCCGTAGATGTCGCCGAGACTCACGGAAACCTTGTTGACGACGTAGAACACGATGCCGATCAGCATGCCGACCAGCAGACGCTGACCGGCGCCGGCATCGCGCATGCGGCCGCTGGCGAACGGCACGGCGAACAGCATCATCACGATCACCGTCAACGGCTCGACCAGCTTGCGCCATAGCGTCAAGCGGTACTTGCTCGAATCGAGATGATTGGTATCGAGGTAGCCGATCAGGCGCAGCAGGCCACCGACTGAGAGGCTATCGCTCTCCAGCACGAACAGCCGCAACACGTTCGGCGCGATGCCGCCGACCAGTTCGGCCTGATCCTGCACCTGTGTTTCGATATGGCTATCGCCGAACAGCGTGCGGCGCACACCGCGCAACTGCCAGTGCGAACCGTCGAAATGACCTTCCTCGACGGTCGAAATCTGCTGCAGACTGCCATCCGGCGCGGAGTGGTAGACGGTGACGTCGCGAATCAGATCTTCGGCCACCAGCTGTCGGATCTGCACGATCTTGTCGGCGTCGCGCAGCCACACCGATTGCGCGGTGCTGGTGCCGCGTGCGGCGTCGCGGCGCGTTTCGGCGTAGTGATCGGCGGCGGGCGCGATCCAGTCGCCGAGCGAAAACGCCAGCACGCCCAATGCAGCACCGGTCAGCAACACCGCGGCCCCGATGTTCTTCAGCGACATGCCGGCCGCGCGCATTGCGGTCAGTTCGCTGGTGCGCGCGAGCTGGCCGATGCCCATCAAGGTACCGAGCAGCGCGATGATCGGCATCAGCACGTAGAGACTGCTGGGAATCATCAGCAGGCTGTAGGACAGCACGTCGACCACGCCGTAGTCGCCCTTGCCCGCATCGTTGATGTCCGACACGAACACCACCAGCGTGTAGATCGCGACCAGACCGAGCGCGACGATACCGGTGAGTTCCAGCACATGACGCATGACATAGCGACTCAGCCGGTTCATCCGCCGAAACCTCGCACCCAACCTTGGCGCCGCGCGATCAGCCAGCCGGCCACCATCAGCATCAATCCGTGCGCCCACCACAGTCCGATCACCGGCGAGAGCTTGCCCTTGCCGATCCAAGCCTGTCCGAAGCTGATCAGGTTGGCGTAGACCAGATACGCGACGATGCCGAGCACGAGCTTGCCGTAGCGGCCCTCGCGCGGACGCAGGTGCGACAAGGGCACCGCCAGCAGCGCCAGCACCAGCACCGAGATCGGTGCGGCGATGCGACCGGCGACTTCGGCTTCGTCTTGCGGATCGGTGCTCCCGACCAGATCGCCGATTGGCTCGAGCTTGCGCTGGTTGTTGACGTAATTGAACGGCGGTGCGGCCAGACGCAGCTTCAGCTCGCGAAACTTGATGATGTCGTACTGCGGCGTGCCGGGCGTACCGAAATAGCGGTAGCCGTCGAACAGATGGACTTCGCGCTCGCCGCTGGCCGGATCGGTGACTTGCTCGCCGTGGTTGGCGACAACGATGCTGGCGCCGTCGGCTTCCTCGATGCGCGCGAACACTTCGCCGAGCTTGTCGCCCGAGTCGCTCATTTTGGCGGTGTAGAACATCGCGCGGCCGCCGCCGACAGTCTTGAACTGGCCGGCCTCGAACGGCGTGAACTGCACCAGCTGTTTGGCGCTCTTGACCATGTAGTCGGCCTGGCGTCCGGCCCAGGGACCAATTTCGAACGACAGTGCGGCGGTCAGCAGTGCCAGCGCCACGGCCAACCACAGGTAAGGTCGATAGAGCCGGCCCATGCCGACACCGCAGCCGGTCATCGCCGCGATCTCGTTGTCGCTGTATAGCCGGCCGAGCGACACCATGATCGCCAGCAGCAGCGTCGCCGGAATCAGGATCACCAGATAGCGCAGGCTCGACAGCAAAACCACCTGCAGCAGCAGGTCGCGCGGAATTTCACCTTTCGCGGCGAAGTTCAGCACGCTGGCAAAGCGCGTGGAAATCATGATGGTCAACAAAACGAAGGTGGCCGCCGCCCAGGCACCGGCCGCCTCGCGCATCAAATAACGGTCGAGAATCCTGCGGTTCACGCGCGGCCCCGCCCTGCGCCCCGGCGCGGGGGCCCCTGCCGCCCGCGACTGTCACGGCCTGCCGACGGTAGAAGTGGCGGGATCACTGAATATTTCGAAAACATGAACTAACGGGGCATAACTCGTATAATTCTTGCAACAACAATGAAAGCTCGAATCGCTCGCCTTGGCAAGCTGGCGCGATGGCGGTTCGTCTCGATTTGCCGGGCAGCGTCCCGGACTAGCGCTTTTCTGGAATCTTCAAGCATCCGATTCGGCGGGGAATCAGCGGGCAATGGAATACTTCGTAAAAAGCGGCAATCCTGAAAAACAGCGCGTCGCCTGCGTCGTGGTCGGCATTTTCGATCGCCGCAATCCCACCGAAGCCGCCGAGGCGATCGATAGCGCCAGTGCCGGCGCGATCGCGAGCATCATGCGCCGCGGGGATATGGACGGCAAGCTCGCATCGACGCTGATCGTTCATCACTTGACCGGCGTGTTCTGCGATCGCGTGCTGCTGGTCGGCCTCGGTCGCGAACGCGATTTCGACGAGGCGGCATTTCGCCGTGCGAATGCCGCTGCGGCGCGGGCATTGCGCGCAACCGGCTCGATCGACGCGGTCAATTACCTGACCCATCTGCCGCTGAAGGGCCGCGATTTCCACTGGAACGTGCAGCAGGCCGCACTCGCCACCGAAGACGTGTTCTACCGCTTCGACGAGATGCGCGGCGCGCGTGCCAAGGAAGATTTGGTCAAGCTCAAGCTCGAACGTCTGACGTTCGATGTACCACGCCGCAGCGATCTGCCGGCCGGTGAAAAAGGCTTGGCCGAGGCGCAGGCCATCGCCAAGGGCGTGGCGCTGGCAAAAACGCTCGGCAACCTGCCCGGCAACATCTGCACGCCGGCCTACCTGGCCGAACAAGCCGTGGCACTGGCACAGCAGTACGGCTTCAAGGCCCGCGTGCTGGAAGCCGCCGACATGGAAAAGCTCGGCATGGGTTCGCTGCTGTCGGTGGCGCGCGGCAGCAGCCAGCCGCCCAAACTCATCGTGCTCGAATACCGCGGCGGCGCAAAGACCGAAAAGCCGGTCGCGCTGGTCGGCAAGGGCCTCACCTTCGACGCTGGCGGCATCAGCATCAAGCCGGCCGACAAGATGGACGAAATGAAGTTCGACATGTGCGGCGGCGCGTCGGTGATCGGCACGTTCGCGGCGGTCGCCGAGTTGAAGCTGCCGATCAATCTGGTCGGCGTGGTGCCCGCCACCGAGAACTTGATCAATGGACATGCGATCAAGCCGGGCGACATCGTCACCAGTATGGCCGGCCTGACCATTGAAATACTCAACACCGATGCGGAAGGTCGCCTGATCCTCTGCGATGCGCTGACCTACGCCGAACGCGAATTCGAACCGGCGGTCTGCATCGACATGGCAACCCTCACCGGCGCCTGCGTCGTGGCGCTCGGCAGCCATGCCAGCGGACTGTTCAGCAACACGCCGAGCCTCGGTCGTGCCCTGCTCAATGCCGGCGAGCAGATCGGCGACCGCGCCTGGGAACTGCCGCTATGGCCGGAATACGAACCGCAGTTGCGCAGCGAATTCGCCGACATCGCCAACATCGCCACGGTCGGTGCGCGCGAAGCCGGCGCGATCATCGCCGCCACCTTCCTGCACAAGTTCACGCGCAAGATGAAGTGGGCGCATCTCGATATCGCCGGCACCGCCTGGCACGGCAAGAAGTCGACCGGTCGCCCGGTGCCGCTGCTCACGCAGTATCTGGTGACGTACGCCGAAAAGCAGAGCGAACACGCCGCCTAGCCCGACCCGTCCGGCGCGGATCGATTGATCCGCGCTGGACCGTGGCGTTCTCGCTGGCCGGGGGCCGAACAGCGTCGACCCCGAAGTCGCCGAAACGCGGCCACGCTGGTCACCGCCCTCAAAACCGCGGACACTGATTGCCCATGACACGTATCGATTTCTACGTGCTGCCCGAGGCAGCCGAGGCTGGCGCCAAGCCCGACGGTGCCGTAATCACCGCCTGCAAGCTGTGCGACAAGGCGGCGATCGCCGGCCAGCGCACCTACGTGTTCGCGCCGGTCGCCGCACAGGCCGATGCGCTCGATAGCGCGCTATGGAGTTTCCGCCAGGGCAGTTTCATCGCGCACGAGCGGCTTGGCGCACCGCTTTCGTCGCCCTTGCCGATGGTGCTGATCGGCGCGGCCGAACCGCCGGCCGAATATCAGGGCGTGATGATCAACCTGAGCCTCGAAGTGCCGCCGTTCTTCAGCCGCTTCGAGCGCGTGCTGGAGATCGTCGACGGCGACACCGCCGAGCGCGCGCGGTCGCGCGAGCGATACAAGTTCTACCGCGACCGCGGCTATGAACTGGCGATGCACAAACTGTGAGACGCACCATGCAAAGCGCAGGACTCCGAGTAAAGGTCGCAGCCCTCTTCGCCGCATTGGCGGGCACGAGCCTGCTTGCCGGCTGCAGCTTCTTCAGCGAAACCGTATCGCCGCAACAGCGCGACCGGATTCACGCCGCGCTGCCGGTGGGCATGGCCGCCGACGATGCCGAAGGCAAGCTCAACGAACTGGGTTTCGGCTGCATTCAGCGCAGTGGCGATTTTCCCGATGAGAATGGCAATGACGTGGCGGCGCGTGGCTTTCTGCAATGCACGAAGCGGCCGCGGACGATCAGCTTCAACTGCGAAAACCGCGATCAGGTCTACGTGGTGCTCGCCGGTGGCGTGGTCGATCGCGTATCGGTCGTGCGCGGACCGAACTGCTCGCAGGTCGAAGGACCGAGCATCGTAAAATAGCGCTCCGGCCGCGCGCAGCCGACGCGGACGTCCCTTCGTAATTCGCAATCCGGTGCGCGCATGCGCCCGAAAATAAAAGCCCCGTCACCATGGACAAGACCTTCGACCCCGCCACCGTAGAAGCGCGCTGGCGCGAGACTTGGGAACAGCACGGCTGGTTCGCGCCGCAAGGCGACGGCCAGCCCTACTCGATCATGATCCCGCCGCCGAACGTTACCGGCACGCTGCACATGGGACACGCCTTCCAGCACACCATCATGGATGCGCTGACGCGCCATCACCGCATGCTCGGCGATTGCACGCTGTGGCAGCCCGGCACCGATCACGCCGGTATCGCGACACAGATGGTGGTGGAGCGAAACCTGAAGCTCGCCGGCGAGCCGAGCCGCACTGAACTCGGGCGTAAGAAATTCCTCGACAAGGTCTGGGAGTGGAAACAGCAGTCCGGCAACACCATCACGCGGCAGATCCGACGGCTCGGCAACTCGGTCGACTGGAGCCGCGAGCGCTTCACGATGGACGAGGGCTATTCGAAAGCCGTGACCGAGCACTTCGTGCGATTGCACGAAGCCGGCCTGATCTATCGCGGCAAGCGGCTGGTCAACTGGGATCCGGTATTGCAGACCGCGATCTCAGACCTCGAAGTGGTCAGCGAAGAAGAGAACGGCAAGCTCTGGCATATCCGCTATCCGCTCGCTGACGGCGCGAAGACGCAGGACGGGCTCGACTACATCGTTGTCGCGACGACGCGTCCCGAGACGATGTTGGGCGACTCGGCGGTGGCGGTGCATCCGGAGGACGAGCGCTTCGCACACCTGATCGGCAAGCAGGTGCTGCTGCCCTTGAGTGAGCGGCGCATTCCGATCGTGGCCGACACCTACGTCGATCGTGAATTCGGCAGCGGCTGCGTGAAGATCACGCCGGCGCACGATTTCAACGACTACGCGCTGGGTCAGCGGCACGACCTCGCGATCATCAACATCCTCACCGACGACGCGCGCATCAATGCGGAAGCGCCCGCGCCGTATCGTGGCCTCGACCGCTTCGAAGCCCGTTTGAAAATTGTCGCCGACCTGCAAGCACTCGGCCTGATCGAGAAGATCGACGACCACAAGCTGAAAGTGCCGCGCGGCGATCGCACCGGCGTGGTGGTGGAGCCGTACCTGACCGATCAATGGTTCGTCGACCTCACGCGCGAAACGCGTCACGACGGCAAACCGGGCCCCGGTGGATTGAAGGCGATCACCGAACCGGCGATCCGCGTGGTCGAGGATGGCCGCATCAAGTTCGTGCCGGAGAACTGGTCGAACACGTATTTTCACTGGCTGCGCAACATTCAGGACTGGTGCATTTCGCGACAGCTGTGGTGGGGCCATCGCATCCCAGCCTGGTACGACGCCGACGGCAACATCTACGTCGCGCGCGACGAAGCCGAAGCACGCGCCAAGTATCAGCTCGCTGCGAATGTGAGCCTGCGGCAAGACGAGGATGTGTTCGACACCTGGTTTTCGTCCGACATCTGGCCGCTGGCAACACTCGGCTGGCCTCAGGCCACACCCGAACTGAAGAAGTTTTATCCGAGCAGCGTGCTGGTCACCGGCTTCGACATCATCTTCTTCTGGATCGCGCGCATGGTGATGATGGGCACCTACTTCACCGGCGAGGTGCCGTTCAAGGAAGTCTATGTGCACGGCCTGATCCGCGATCCGGAAGGCCAGAAGATGAGCAAGTCGAAAGGCAACGTGCTCGATCCGCTCGATCTTGTCGACGGCATTTCGCTGGAAGACTTGCTGAAAAAGCGCACCACCGGACTGCTGAAACCGGAGACCGCGCCGAAGATCGAGAAAGCGACCCGCCGCGATTATCCGAAAGGCATCGCACCGGTCGGCGTCGACGCGCTGCGCTTCACGTTCGCGGCACTCGCCTCGCCCGGTCGCGACATCCGCTTCGACACCGGCCGTGCCGAGGGCTATCGCAACTTCTGCAACAAGATCTGGAACGCCGCGCGCTTCGTGCTGATGAACTGCGAGGCGCAGGACTGCGGCCAAGACGCCGCGCTGCCGGTCGAACTGAGTGTCGCCGATCGCTGGATCGTGTCGCGGCTGCAGAAAGTCGAAGCAGAAGCCGCCGAACATTTCCGCAGCTATCGTTTCGACCTGCTGGCGCAGTCGCTGTACCAGTTCATCTGGAACGAGTACTGCGATTGGTATCTGGAACTGGCCAAGCCGGCGGTCCTCAACGGCAGCGATCTCGCCAAGCGCGGCACACGCCGCACGCTCGTGCGCGTGCTGGAAACCAGCCTGCGATTGCTGCATCCGCTGATGCCGTTCGTGACCGAAGAAGTCTGGCAGCGCGTGGCGCCGCTGGCCGGCAAGCACGGCGCGACCATCATGTTGCAGCCGTATCCGCTGACGCAGCCCGAGCGCATCGACGAGGCCGCCGAAGCCGATGTCGAATGGCTCAAGGCGTTCATTCTCGGTGTGCGACAGATTCGCGGCGAAATGGACATCTCGCCGGGCAAGCCTTTGCAGCTGCTGATTCAGGACGCCAGCGCGCTCGATGCCGAACGCATCGCGCGCATGCGTACCATCATCGACTTCATCGCACGCATCGACGGGCTGGAAATGCTCGCCGCCGGCGCCGCGGTGCCGCAGTCGGCCACCGCCCTGCTCGGCAACATGAAGATCCTGGTGCCGATGGCCGGGCTGATCGACAAGGATGCCGAACTCGCACGGCTCGACAAGCTGATCGCGAAGATCGAAGGCGACCTCGAGAAGAACGAAGCGCGGCTCGCCAGCGAGAAGTTCAGCAGCGGTGCACCGCCGGCTGTGGTCGAAAAAGAACGTGCGCGCGTGGCGCAGCAGAAACAGGAAATCGAAACGCTGCGGCAGCAGCGCCTCAGCGTCGCAGCACTTTAAGTCGAACGGTCGGCGCTCGCGACGAACGCCGCGAGCGGGTCAAAAATAGTTGCGCGTAGCACCGCAGGCGCGTGCGGTTCGGGTCGCCGATCGACCAGCGGATTCGCCAAGCGGATTCGCCAAGCGTACGACGCGTCGTCGGCGAAGAATCGCGTCTTCGTATCAACACCCGCTTCGCGCATCGGCTAGGACGAGCCGTTCCAATTTCGGATATGGAGCGGTTGCGGCCGAAGCTGCGGCACCCGAAGCAGCGCCGCTGCGAACGTGCGCGTCTAGGGCTCGCGCCGCCGCACCACTTCCAGCTTGGCGCGCCGTGGGCGCTCGCGGTTTTCCATCACCGTCGTGGCTTCGAGTTTCTCGATGCAGCGCGTCATCGTCTGCGAGACGAGCATCTGGTTGCGGATCATCTCGATGCGCTTCCAGGTGGCACGTTCACCTTCCTGGATGAAGCGCGTCACCGCCTCGAGATTGGGATTGCCGGTGACGTGTGCATAACGCCACACGGTAACCTTCGGCAGAATCGTGATGTTGCCGCGGTAGTCCTGCTCGATGATCGATGAGGCGTTATCCAGATATCGACGCACACGCTCGCTGCGCATGCTGAAACGGCCCACACCGATTGCATACTGCGCCGAGCCGCGCAGCGTCGAGAACACGTAGTCACGCAGATTGCTCGCAAGACCCGCTTCCTCGGTGCGCTGACGCAGGAACGGAATGACGTGCGGATTGGTCTGGCTCACAACGAAGTGATTGACGTTGTGCAGGCGCCGCAGACGCAAGCCGGGCAGATCCGATTTCAAGGAGCCATCGGTCCAGCGCAGGCTCGGCATGTAGGGCACGCGCTTGCCGCAATCGTCGCGCGTCATCAGCATCACCGGTTCGAACAGGAACGGCACCGCACTCGACGCCAACACCGCTTCGCGGATGTACAGGTACGGCGAGGTCAGGTAATTCAGCAAACGAGGCGCCTGATTGCTGCCGGCCGGCGATACGGTGATGTTGATGATGCGACCCGAGCGGCGATACGCCTCTTCAAAGGTCAGATCGAGAATATTGCTGGCGATGCCGCGACGGATCTGCTTCTGATCCATCAGCACGCCCTTGTCCCAGATGTCCTTCAGCGCCAGCGGCTTCCAGAAATGGTAGTAGGAGCTTTTCGGATCGAGCAGCGATTCGAGTTCGTCCGGCGCTCGCGTGCCGACGGTTGCAGCCACCACCGAACCCGCACTCGAACCCGAGATCACATGCGGCAACAGGTCTTCGCGCACCAGTGCTTTGACCACACCGACATGGAACAAACCGAGTGTCGCACCGCCCGACAGCATCAGCGCCGAACGCCCGAACGAGGCGATGGTTTCCTTGAAGAAGCGCAGCTTGGCGACGTCGTCGAAGTCTTCGAATTGGCCGTCGCACAGATAGATGAGTGCCGAGACGACTTCGCGAACGTAGTCTTCGATCAGCGTTTTGGTGCCGACCAGGGCATGGCTGTACAGAATCGGATTGCTGGAATTGCCCAGATTCCAGTGCAGGCCCTGGCGCAGGTGGTAGACCAGCTTGGCCACCGCCCCCGCCTCGCGCAGGTTGCGGATTTCGCGTAAGCGCGCGCGGATGAGCTTGTAGTCGTAGTCGTCGCTGGCGTCCTCGCGCTTCCAATCGTCGAGGCCGTGCAGCGCATCGAAGGCGCTCGCGGCCTCGCGCCAACTGGCGTAATCCTGGGCCTGGCGCATGGCCAGGCGGGCTTCACGTTCGCGGCGGTTCATGGATTTTTTCGCGGAAAGTTCATCGGATCAGTGTACCTATGGCGGCCAGACTGACAAAACCCAAACGGGTAGCATCGAGGTGGCCGACTTGCGGGATAATCGGCACCGACCTGCGGTGCATCCGCCGGCCAAATTCATCAATAATCGGGACTCCAGCGCTTGAACATCACGATCTTCGGCTCCGGCTACGTCGGCCTCGTCACCGCGGTTTGTTTCGCCGATGTCGGCAACGACGTGCTGTGTGTGGATGTCGACGCCGCCAAGATCGAGCGCCTCAAGTCGGGCGACGTGCCGATCTATGAACCCGGGCTGGAGGACCTGCTGCGCAAGAACCTGGCGGAGGGCCGCCTGCACTTCACCACCGACGCCGCGGCCGGCGTGGCGCACGGCCTGTTCCAGTTCATCGCGGTCGGCACGCCGCCGAACGAGGATGGCTCCGCCGACCTGCAGTACGTCATCGAAGTGGCGCGCACGATCGGTCGTCATATGGGCGAGTACCGACTGGTCGTGTCGAAGTCGACCGTGCCCGTGGGCACCGCCGACAAGGTGCGCGCCGCGATTGCCGAAACGCTCGCCGCGCGCGGCGTGCAGCTGGAATTCGATGTCGCGTCCAATCCGGAGTTCCTCAAGGAGGGCGATGCCATCGGCGACTTCAACAAGCCCGACCGCATCATTGTCGGCGTCGATACACCGCGCGCGGCCAAGCATCTGCAGGCGCTGTATGCACCGTTCAACCGTAACCACGATCGCGTGCTGGTGATGGATCTGCGTTCGTCCGAGCTGACCAAGTACGCCGCCAACGCGATGCTGGCGACCAAGATCAGCTTCATGAACGAGCTCGCCAACCTCGCCGAAAAAATTGGTGCGGACATCGAGAAAGTCCGCGTCGGCATCGGCGCCGATCCGCGCATCGGCTATCACTTCATTTATCCCGGCGCGGGTTACGGCGGGTCGTGCTTTCCGAAGGACGTCAAGGCGCTGGTGAAAAGCGCGGCCGACGTCGATTTCGACGCCGCGATTCTGCGCGCGGTGGAGCAAGTCAACAATTTCCAGAAGACCACGCTGCACACCAAGTTGAAGACGCACCTGGGCTCACTCGCCGGCAAGACCGTCGCGGTCTGGGGCTTGGCGTTCAAGCCGCGCACCGACGACATGCGCGAAGCGCCGAGCCGCGTGCTGATCGAAGCGATCCTGGCCGACGGCGGCAAGGTGCGCGCCTACGACCCGGTGGCGATGCACGAGGCCGGCAAGATCTTCAATGGACGCGCCGGCTTCGAACTGGTCGACGCGCCCTTGTCCGCCGCCGAGGGCGCCGACGCGCTGGTGGTGGTCACCGAATGGCGCGTGTTCCAGAGCCCGGATCTGGCCAAGCTCAAGCGCTTGCTGAAGCAGCCACTGATCATCGACGGCCGCAACCTGTACGACCCGGCCTGGATGCGCTCGCAAGGCTTCACTTACGACTGCGTCGGTCGACCGGCGCCACGCGAGCAGGCCTAGCGTCGAACGCGGGTGTAGCGCGCGCTGCCTACGCTCTACCGCGTCGGCTTCGCCCGCAATCGCCGCCCGCGGACGCACGCGGCGGCACTTCAACTGGCAGCTCGGCCATCGCTGCCGGGTCACGCAGTAAGCATCAGTTTCGGCGTCGATCAAGTTTGCAGGCTTTGAGTTCGCTCAGCGTGGGTAGAGCGACCCATCGTTTTCAAAGACGCGCATGTCCCGCGAAGCAGCGGGTCGTAGGGCAACTGTAAGTCCACGCGCGCAGCCTCTCGCCCGTTGCGAGTGGGCTTAGGTCCACTGAAAGGCGCGAAGCGCTGGCACCGTTCAGGTCCACGGGATCGCGGCAGAGTTGGTGAGCAAGCGAACCACGCGTGCGCAAAATAGTTGCAGTAGTCATTTTTATTGCCGGTTTGCTGCTCTAGACTAGGCGCCGCCTGCGCCGCCGCTGGCAGCACAGGTCGCAAGTTGTTTTCGCAGTCCTTCCGTGGTTCCAGCGAAGCCCGCGCATGGCCGAATCCGGCAGCCAAAATCTTGCTGAAAACGCAACCGGCGCGCGCGCGGCGGGACGGCTCATCGCGCACCCCTATCTGGCGCTGCGCGGATTCGCACGCGGCAGCATGCCGAGCGGCTGGGACGTCGCCGCGTTCCTCATGCTGTTCGGAACGTTCACGCTGGTCGCGATCGCCTTCCACCAGTTCTCGGCACCACTGGCGGCGGTCGAAAACGCCGGCGTAACGCTATCGCCCTGGGCGTTGCCGTTCTACGCGCTGCGCACCACCTTGCGGATGTTCTCGGCGATGATTTTGTCGCTGGTGTTCAGCCTCGGCTACGCTTATCTGTGTGCGTACAGCCGCCGCGCCGAGCGCGTGTTGATTCCGGTGTTGGATGTGTTGCAGTCGGTGCCGATTCTCGGCTTCCTGTCGTTTACGGTGACCTTCTTCCTCGGGTTGTTCCCGGGCAAGGTGGTCGGCGCCGAGCTCGCTTCGATCTTCGCGATCTTCACCAGCCAGGCCTGGAACATGACCTTCAGCGTCTACCAGAGCCTGCGCACCTTGCCGCCGGATCTGGTCGAGGCAACACGCAGCCTGCGCTTCTCGCCGTGGCAACGCTTTCGCAAGCTGGAGTTGCCGTTTGCGATGCCGGGGCTGATCTGGAACATGATGATGTCGATGTCCGGCGGCTGGTTCTTCGTGGTCGCCTCGGAAGCGATCACGGTCGGCAACCAGACCATCACCCTGCCCGGCATCGGCTCGTATGTGGCCACTGCCATTGAGCAGCGCGACCTCGGCGCGATCGGCTGGGCCATCGCCGCGATGCTGGTGGTGATCCTGATCTATGACCAGATGCTGTTCCGCCCGCTGATCGCCTATGGCGAGCGCTTCCGGCCGGACGACATGCCCTCGCAGATCGAGCCGGAATCCTGGGTGCTGCGCATGCTGCAGCGTTCGCGCATGGTCGAGTGGATGACCGATATCGCCGCGATCATCGGCGACCGCTTCCGCCGCGCGGCAAAACCGATTCGCCTGCGCGAACCCTTGCCCTTGCCGGCCTGGACCAACACCGCCACCGACGTACTCTGGTACGGCGCGGTGATCCTCTGCGCGCTCTACGGCGGCTACGAAACGGTGCGCTACATCAGCGCCTCGCTCGGCTGGTCCGAGGTCGGACACGCGGTGTGGCTGGCGCTGATCACGATGCTGCGCGTGGTGATTCTGGTGGCCGTCGCCAGCCTGATCTGGGTGCCGATCGGTGTGGCCATCGGGCTGCGTCCGCAACTTGCCGCCGTGGCGCAACCAGTCGCGCAGTTTCTCGCGGCGTTTCCATCGAATCTGCTGTTTCCGGTGGCGGTGTTCCTGATCGTGCGCTTCAAGCTGTCGCCGGATGTGTTCCTGAGTCCGCTGATGATCTTCGGTACGCAGTGGTACATCCTGTTCAACGTGATCGCCGGTGCAACGGTCTATCCGCGCGATCTGCAGGATGCGGCGAAGAACCTGCATATGCGCGGCTGGCTGTGGTGGAAGCGCGCGATGCTACCGGGCATCCTGCCGTACTACGTTACCGGCGCGATGACCGCGGCGGGTGGTTCCTGGAACGCCAGCATCGTCGCCGAGTTCGTTACCTGGGGCGACACGCACCTGCACGCACACGGTCTCGGCAACTACATCGCCGAAGCCACAGCCGACGGCGACTACGCCCGCGTGATGCTCGGCGTGGCGGTGATGGCGCTGTTCGTGGTGAGTTTCAACCGGCTGCTGTGGCGCCCGCTGTACCGGCGCGCCGAGCGTCTCAGCGGAGTCGAATAAGCATGCGCGTCGATCGGGAGTCTGCATGAGCGAGGAACAGGTCAGCGTCGCCCACGCCGCCTACGAGGCGGTGGACAACAAGAACGCGGTACTGCGCGTGCGCGGCGTCACGCGCGCGTTCTCGCGACCGAGCGGCGACCCGCTGACGGTGCTCGAAGCGGTCGACGTCAATCTCAACAAGGGCGAGATCGTCGGCCTGCTGGGCCGCTCGGGTTCGGGCAAATCAACGCTGTTGCGCATCGTCGCCGGCCTCATCCGTGCCACTTCGGGCCAGGTGCTCTATCGCGGCGAGCAGCTCACTGGGCCGGCCGAAGGCATTGCGATGGTGTTCCAGAGCTTCGCGCTATTCCCCTGGCTCACCGTTCTGCAGAACGTTGAAGCCGGCCTGGAAGCGCAGGGGCTCGCGCGCGACGAAATGCGAGAACGTGCGCTGTCGGCGATCGACCTCATCGGTCTCGATGGCTTCGCCAATGCTTTCCCGCGCGAACTCTCCGGCGGCATGCGTCAGCGCGTCGGCTTCGCCCGTGCGCTGGTGACGAATCCTTCGATCCTGCTGATGGACGAACCGTTCTCGGCGCTCGACGTGCTGACCGCCGAGAATCTGCGCACCGACTTTCTCGATCTGTGGACCGAGAGCAAGCTGGCGATCCAATCGGTTCTGCTGGTCACGCACAACATCGAGGAAGCGGTGTTCATGTGCGACCGCATCCTGGTGTTCTCGTCGAACCCGGGGCGCGTCACCGCCGAGATCAAGGTGCCGTTCAAGCATCCGCGCAATCGACTCGATCCGCGCTTCCGCCAGTTGGTCGACGACATCTATGCGCGCATGACGGTGCGCGCGAAAACCGGTGCGGCGACGGTGCTGTCGATCGGCGAACGTCTGCCGGAAGTCTCCACCAACTTGCTTGCTGGTTTACTCGAGAACCTCGCCGCTGAGCCCTACCATGGCCGCGCCGACATGCCGGCGATTGCGCAGGCGCTGGCCCTGGAAGTCGACGAGCTGTTCCCGATGGCCGAAGCGCTGCAGATGCTCGGCTTCGCCGAAATGGTGTCGGGCGACATTCTGCTCACGCCGCTCGGTCACCAGTTCAACGAATCCGAGATGCAGGTGCGCAAGAACACCTTCGCCAAGCAGTTGCTGACGCGCATCCCGCTCGCGGCGCACATCAAAAGCGTGCTCGACGACCGGCCCGGCCATCGCGCGCCGAGCGTGCGCTTCTTGTCTGAACTGGAAGACCACCTGAGCGACAGCGCCGCCGAACAAACACTGCGCGCCGTGACCATGTGGGGCCGCTACGCCGAAATCTTCACCTACGACGACGAAGCCGAAGCCTTCAGCCTGGAAATTCCAGAGGACGAGGAAGACTAGAAGCAGCGCCGCTGCGCGTGTTTCGAGCGCCACCGATTGACATTCGGACGCCTGACGAATAACTTGCGCGTCCCCGGTCGCAGATCGGGCACCCCGGACGGTTAGCTCAGTGGTAGAGCATCGCCTTCACACGGCGGGGGTCACAGGTTCGAGCCCTGTACCGTCCACCAATTCGATCAATCGGTTACGCGATCCTATTGGCTTGTTGCGCAACGTCGGTCTGGCTACTTTCTGACTTGCGATCCGAAACCTTGCTTGCTTGGCGCGCGTTCTGTCTCGCGAGCTGCGCATAACGCACTGTTGTTACGAAGTCCTCGTGACGACAGCGCTCGCATACCGAGACCCGCGGCACGCCGGCCCGAACTCGCCTCGCGGTGAATGGGTGCCGCAGCGTGTGCAAACCCGATCAGCCTGGGTGCGCTCGACTTCGGTCTCATCGTCGACGGCACGGTCATCATCGACGAGAACTGCATCCTTCGACTGGCCGCACCGGCGCACCATCGCGGCTGAATGCTGAACCTGATGGAACGGATACAGGCGGTCTTCGTGGCCACACCTGGGTTCTTCACGCCGAACCGAATCAGCGTGCCGGTCGCAATCCTGGCAGAGCGGTCGATCTTGGCGCTGACGTGGGGAATACTTTCTCAGTTCACGCATACAAGCGGGCAATGCGCGTTTGAGCGAAAATAAATCGAACGGTGCCGGGACAATTCAATTGTGAGCGAGTTAATCGTGAGCAAGCTTTTTAAGTCGCGCTTGTACGCGTGCCGTATCGAATTGTTCGCTGCCAGAATGATGCAAACGACTAAGAGCGTCACGCGCCGCCAATGACCCTGGCCACCAAGCCGTCTTTTTTCTCCGAACTCCAGCGCCGCCACGTCTATAAGGTCGGCGCGATGTATGCCGTGGCCGGCTGGTTGCTGGTGCAGGTCATTACGCAGGTGTTTCCGATCTACGAGATCGATACGCACGTACAGCGAATGTTCGTCGGCGTGATCGTCGCGGGCTTTCCGGTTGCGCTGGTGCTGGCCTGGCTGTTCGATCTCACGCCGCAGGGCATCGTGCGAACCGAAGCGCTGCCGGCCAACGGCGAAACGCCGAGCACGCAGCGTGCGCAACGGGGCACGGACCGCAAGCTCAACTACGTCCTCGCCGCCCTGTTGCTGCTTGCGCTCGGCTATGTCGTCGCGGAACGAGCGGTGCTCAAGACAGCCAACAACGAGAGTGTCCAAACTGCTGGAGCGAAAGACCAATCGATCGCCGTGCTGCCACTGGCCACCGTCGGCAGCGACGACAAGGACAGCTACCTCGGCGACGGCATCAGCGGCGAGCTCCTCACTGCCCTCTCGAAGCTGCGGGGGCTGAAGGTCATTGGCCGCGCTTCCTCGTTCCAGTTTCGCGGGCGCGATGTCGATGCCGCCAAAGTCGGCAAGGCCCTGAACGTGCGCAGCCTGTTGTCCGGCACCGTGCAGCGCGCGGGCGATGAGCTGCGCATTACTGTCGAATTGGTCGATACCGCGAGCGGCCAGCAACTGTGGTCGCAACAGTACGACCGCAGCTTCAAGAACCTGTTTGCGCTGGAAGACGATATTTCCAGCGAGGTCAGCAAGGCGCTGGCGGTGAAACTCGGCGCAGCGGAGGGACAAGCGCTGGTGGAGGTCGCGACCGACAATCCGCATGCGCACGATCTGGTTCTGCGCGCCAATCTGATGATTCAGCGTAGCGACGAGGCGAGCCTCAACGAGGCAGCGGTGCTGCTCAATCAAGCCATCGCTGAGGATCCGAACTACGCCGAGGCTTGGGCCGCACTGGGGCGGACCTACATCTCGCTGGCCGATGCGTATCGGGCGCCGAATGACCTGCTGCCCGCGATGAAAGGGGCAGCCGAGAAAGCCGTCGCGCTCGATCCGAATCTCGCCGAGGCGCGGGCCGTGCTGGGTGAAGTGCTGCTGAACTATGTCCGCGACTATTCGGCTGCACGACCCGAATTGGAACGCGCGGTCGCACTCAATCCAGGCTTGGCGTCCGCGCATGACTCTCTGGCCACGTATCAGTTTGAAATCCAGCATGACGCCGCTGCTGCGCGTTCCGAAGAACAGGTCGCCGAAAAGCTCGATCCGCTCAATCCCTGGTATGCCTATTGGGAAATGACCAACGCCATCGCGCTGGGCGATTTCCCGGGTGCCGAGAATCTCGCTGAGCGCGTCCGCCAGCTCGATCCGAAGTTCTTCTATCGCAGCGACCCGCTGGTGCTGGCCTACGCCGCGGAGGGCCGCTGGCAGAACTGCACGGATCGCGCCGCCGCGGCGGCCGCCGAGGGGCAGGCATCGCCTGACTTCGCCGCGGCGATCTGCTATGCGCATGTCGGCGACACCGCCCATGCACGCACGATTTTGCAAAGGCTTCAGGCCGCAGCCCAAACAGGCTATGCCGATCACAGCAACATCGCCGCCGTCCGCGTCGCCCTTGGCGACAAAGACGGCGCCTTCACCGACCTCGAGCAGGCCTATCGCGACCGTTCGGCGCCATTGATGTCGGTCTGGTCACTGCCCTGGTTCATGCCGCTACACGGCGATCCGCGTTATCCGGCGCTGCTCGACCGTATCGGCGCCGGCGCGACAGCGGCGATGTCGCCATAAGCTTCTTCATCGAACTCCGGCGCCCTCAGCTCCACCCTGATCACCGCCGTCAATAGGCGATCTAGACCACTCACGCCGCTTTGCAGGCGCGCGTCCAATGCCGTGGGCATGTTCTCGCCACTGAGTCAGCAGCAGGGCTTGCACGGCATCACCGCCACGGCAAGAAGAGTACGGGCCCGGGATTTGCTTATTTACCTCATCGGCGTCGAGAACCGAATCGCCCGCCCAAGGTCGTAGGCGCAGCGCGTTGCGGGTTCCTTAGGTCCTCGACGGCACCACTATCGTCCGCGTCAATGCGGAAAAAGGAATTGGCATGATCAAACTCAGCGAACGCGAACTCGCATTTCTAAAAATTTTGGGAAAGGTCGGAATCATCGTGAATCCGGACCCGGCACAGGAAAAACTCGGCGCCAATCTTGAATTGAAGCGGCTGGCTCGCGTCACTGCGCGGCGCATTCGCATCAAGGCGCAAGGCTTGGTGGAGCTTCAACAGCGTGGCGCGCTTGCGAAAATCGCCTGAGCTTTTTCGCGCTCTCTGAACTCTTTCGCACCCGGTCTGAGTTCCGATCGCAACTCGCTGATACGCGAAACGCCTGATTAGCCCCACGCTACGTCAGTGCGTCAACCTCCGTAATTCAAATACCGAGGCTCAGAAAAAGGCGCGCGTTCAAACTCAAGATTTGTAGCCGAGTGGCGATGACTGGCCACTCTGGATGCCGGCCAGCGTGATTCTGGCCGGCATCAGATTCGAACGACTTAACGAACGAACACCGGTCCCTTCAACTTGGAACCGAGCGTTGTCCCATCGGTGCTGGCCAAGCCCGCATCGATGGCAAGTTCATAGGTTCCTGGGTCCAGCGGATCGAGCGCCAGAACATGGGCATTGGCGCCGGCATGCCAGGTTCCACTGACCGGCTTGCCCTTGTGCGTCAAATGCAGGTGCTGCGACGCCGCGGCAGGATCCACATCCTTCGCCAATACGATCACCAGTCCATGGCGGTCGGCGGCCGGACCCACTGCGCGAACTGAGAACGGCGCAGTCGAACCAGGCATCCACCAGGCGACCAGGGCCGCAGCCGGTGGCGGCGAGGCCTTCGCCTTCTTGTGACTTGTTGCGGGTGCTGCTGCCGGTGCCGAAGGCTCGGCGGGCGCAGGCGCCGCCGCCGCGGTTTCCGCGGCGGGCTCGGCCGGAGCCGGTGCTGCGGCCGGCTCAGCAGGGGCTGGTTCGCTGGGTGCTGCGGCGGCCGTGCTGCTATCGGCCGACGGCGCAGCGGAGCTGGCATCCGCCGGTGCGGGGCTTGTGGCGGCTGCATCGCCGGATGCGCTGGCGCTCGGCGAATTCGCAGTGGCATCTGCGGATGCATCGGCAGCGGGGGCTCTGGCGGCGGGCGGGCTTCCGCTGGTTGCCGCAGCTTCCGCCGACGGCGCATCGTCTTCGTCCTCGTCGTGCGCCTGATGACGGTTACATCCGCCAAGTGCCAGACCGGCGACTGCGAATGCGAGCACTCCTGTTGCCAATCGTCCCATACCACTACGTTCCATGAGCCACTCCTGTTCTGTTTATAGGCGACATCGCTTTCGCGCCGCGAACGCCGCGCGTCAGTGTCGTTGATCTTCGCGACGCAGACAATTAGGGCGACACCTAGCCGACCGGCCGGGTTTCTAATCCAGCCGCGACGTCGTCGCGTTATCGTATGCAAGCATTCGATAATCCTGCGAGTTTAGCGCACCGCCATCCATTCGACAGCTGTTTGACTGCGCGCACAGCCATTTGATCCACGCGTTCGCGAACGGATTCAGGCACGACGTGTGAGATCAAGGCCCCTGCAGTTGCACGGCCTGTGTGTTGATACAGGTTTTCAGCGACGCTTCGTCGTCGTTCTGAACATTCGCCTGCTGACAGGCCTCCGCAGCTTTGGCGAGCGGGCCGAGCTTGGGGGCTGGATACGTGCCCGCCGGCGCCATCAGACACGCGCTGTTTCCGACGTAGCGAACCGTGGCGGGCTGCAGGTTCTTGTGTGCGTAGACGAATTGCGCGGCCGCATCGCGGTGCGCGAGCGCGAGGTCGACGGCAGCGCGTTCGTCCATCGTCGAAACCAGTCCTTGGTATTGAGTGTTCACGCGACTCACGGCGACTTTAATCGGCATCCCGGCATCACGCAGACGCGCCAGATCCTGCTGCACGAGACCGTCGATTCGACAATTCAGCGACTGCTGCTGCGTGGGGTTGCCGAGCTCGGTCGATGTCGTCTCGGGTGGCGCTTGCCTGCCGGCGCAGGCCGAAATCAGCATCGGAACGACGAGTGCACCACCGAATGCGTAAAGGAACTTGCCTTGCATGTTTCCCCCGTTTCGCTTTCTGTTGCCGATTCTGTTGCCGAACCCTCGATCCTTCGATCATCTACCGCATCACGACATCGCCGGCTCACTCGCCCCAGGCGCTGGAAATCTCGGCGATGCGTGCCATCTTGAATTTGTAGTCGTCGTATTCGCGCGGCGGCACAACCCCTTGGCGCTGACGCAGCGGCACCTGCCCCACCGTCGTGCTGAGATAGGAGATGCGCGGGTACATCAGGCGCATATAGGAATTGAAATCGCCACACTGGCTGCGGTCCGACTTATGAACGCCGGCTTCGCAGCGCAGTGCTTTGCGGTAACCGGTATCGACCTTGCTGGCCAGCTCCTGCCAGTTGTCCTTCAGCTTGTCGTTTTCGTTTGCGCCGGCGGGCACCCTGGCAAAAGTTGCCAACAGCACCGCCGCGCACATGTATTTGACTGACCTCACCTTCGCCGCACCTCGTCGTTTCGTGGAAATCTCGGAATCGAGCGGTTCTGGATTCGAATCTGCGGCGCGTGCAAATGCCACAAACTCCGAATACAGCTCGAGACTTACGAGCATTTCCGCGGCGCCTCTTGGGGCGCATCCTCCTGAATCTGCCGCCGATCAGACAGGCGACGACAGCCCTGATCTGTTCGCCTGCGCGAACAGCCACAATGTGCGTTAAACAAGGTCTTGCAGCAAGTCCCGCCATTGCGGCGTGCGCGACTTCGGTGGCACTACCCGGAGGGGCCCAGCGCCGCTTCGAATCAGTTGCCCGCCTGGTCATGGCGCTGGAACTGGAACGCATCCCCTGTCTTATGGTCTCATTGGAGTTGAAACGCCTGATTCCCGGCACCAAATATGCCCATGGATCGCTAGCGAATCACCTCGATAAGTGGAGAAATGACATGAAGACTGCTCAGATTCTTTTGGCCGGCGCTGCGTTGATCGCGCTGGGAAATGTATATGCCGCCGACAGCTCCGAGCGCATCCCGGCGCCTGTCGTGCAACTGCGAGCGGCCGGCACCTTACCGAATAGCAACGAAGCCGTCGTGAAGAGTTCGCCGATCCCCGCACCGACCGTGCAAGTGGTGCCAGTGGCATCGGCCGAGAGCCAGGGATACAGCGCCGACTCGCAGCAGTCGGACTATCTGCAGAGCCGCTAGTCGTTCGTTGCTATTCGTTGCCGATTGCAGCATCAAGGGTCGTCGCGCGCGGATCGCCTTCGACCCGATTGGTCGTGCGACCGATGCGGTGCTTCCGTGTGGTCGCCGGTCGGTTGGACTGAGGCTGAGTCGGCTCTAGGTGAGTCTGCTCTAGGTTCGAGTTCGTTTTGATGCAACCGAGTTCGTTCTGATTCAAACACGCAACTCGGCCACGGCCCGCTCCGACTCGCTTGCACAGCCGCACTTGCACAGGCGCACTTGCATGGGCGCAGGTCTCGACCATTCGGCTGTTCGAACGTCATGCGACGACCGCTTGCTGGACACGGTCGCGCAAGCGATGACATCCCGACGTAAAACTCGATCGATGCAGCCACATTGCTACGTGTGACGCAGCAACCTCAGGTTTCGAAACTCACCAATCGCGGCGAAGCTATCGCCGGGTCGGATGACGTCCGCTCGACATCCGACTGCGCCGCATCGAGCAAGACCTGCGTCTGCAACAGAATGTCGTCCAGCACAATCCCGCGCAGATAGTCCGGCGGCGGCGATTCGCTGAAGACCAGTGCATGCCGCGCGCCGCGCGGCGCCCATTGCGCGAGTTGCGCACCGGAATAAAACCAGCTCACTGAAGCAGTACCGGTCAACCAGGCCAGGTGTGTGGTGCCGGTATCGCCGCCGTAGTGCACGGCAGCGGCGCGGATCAACGTCGTCAATTGCGGAATATCCAGGCTGCCGCGAAAGACACGCCAGGGTCGAAATGGCAATGCAGCGACCAATGCATCCAGTGCTTCGCATTCACGCAGGTTCGCGGCACACGACAGCACCAGCGGCTGTTGCGGAAAGTCCTGATGCAGGCGACACAGCAATTGCAGCATCTGCTCCGGCGGAAGCTCGCGATGCGTGCCGCTAGTGTACGGGCTCAGATGCAGATAGCGCTTTGGCATCAGCCCTTCCTGCTCGAGCCAACGCTGATCGCTCGCCTCGCTGTGGCGCAGCTCCAGCTGCGGTGCGGCGCTCGCGAAACCGGCGCTGCGGACGCAATGCCATTTCTGCAGATACATCGGCTCCTGCAAATATGGATGCACCATCACCTCCGTCGCCAACCAGCGCCATGCGCGATGACGGGCTTCCATCGGCTTGCGTACCAGGCGCCGAGGCGCACCACTGAGGCGGGCAATCAGGCAGGCACGCGTGGACCCCATCAAGCTGATCGCAACATCGAAGCGCTGGCGCCGCAGTTGCAGAGCCTGGCGCCACTGCGTGAACCGCCGGCCTTTTTGTTTGCCGCCGTAAGGCCAAACGCGATCGATCCAGGGAGTCATCTGCAGCAAGGACACCCAGGGTTCGCACACCACACAGTGCAGCTCTGCATTCGGATAGGTCTGCCGAACCGCCCACATCGCAGGCAAGGCGTGAATCACATCGCCGAGTCCGCCGATATCAATGAGCAGCACTTTCCGGGCGGCCTGCGTCTGGCTGGCGAAGTCATCGCTGACCGCGCGATACGAATGCTTCAATCGAGTGATCCAATGGTTGCGGCGAATTAACCCTCAGGCCGCAAGCTTACGCCAGACTTAATTGCCCTTTAACTTAAGGAATCTTTACGCGCTGTCGGCTGATCGACCGCAGTAACACCCCTTCGGCCGCGTCGATCCTGCTCCGTCAGCGGTCCAACTTCCTATCGGCGTTAATCGGTTCGCGTCAGTCGCTTGCTGGCGAGAGGGCTCGCATTGCCCGTCGAAAGGCGGCCAGCTAACCCGGCGCATGCTAGGCTTGCGCCCCCTCAATCGACCGGAGCATGCCATGGCAACCCGCAAGGAAACCGCGCTGGCCAACAAGAAAGCGCGCAAAGAAAAGAAAGCGGCCAACCGCGCTGCTGCAAAGAAGTAACTGGCTTTTGCGCGAAACGCGCAGGCGTCACGCTGTACAGCCCGCTAAATGCGGGCTTTTTTATGCAGGTTGACGTGCACTCATGGTCACTCGCGGCGAGCCGCACGATCGACTTGGAGCGCAAACTTTGGACACGCCGCGCGGCGGCGTTGCCCGCCAGCACGCGCTCATGTTACAAAGTAACAATGCGCCCGCTGATCAAATTCCTGCTGCTGCTTGCCTTCGTGGCCGGACAGTTTTGCGCGCTCGCGCACGCGGCCGAGCATGAGCTGACGCCGGACTCAACGCCGAGTTGCGAAACCTGCGCGCTCGCCCACAGCGGCATGGCATCGGCGACAAGCCTCGCGCTGCCAACGACGCCGATTCCCGATAGCCTCGTCGCCGACGCGACGCGCCCGATTCAACCCAGCCTGCGCGTCACCGCGCGTCCGCGTAGCCGCGCGCCCCCGAGTTTCACGAACTAACCGCCGTTAATGGTTCGCGCGCAGCGTCGCGCGTGTTGTTCGTGTTGTTCGTGTTTCTTGGGAATCCTCCAATGTCTGTTACATCTGAACGTTTGCGCCACTTCGCGCGAAAGCCGCTGCATTTGTTTTCCAGCCCGCACACACTGGGCTTGACCTTGAGCCTGGCCTTGGCGGCCGTCGCCCATCCGGCACCACTGCAAGCCGCCGCAATCGACCCGGCCGCCGCAGCGGATACAGCCGCCCCGGCCGGGACTGCACCAGCCGCAGATGCCGCCAACGCGGTCGACGCGACGACGAACGCAGCGACGCCGGCCGACGCGGACGCCAACAGCGCCGCAGCTGAATCGTCTGCATCGAGCAATGCGGACGCAGCCACGCCGCCCCCGCCACCACCGTTGAGCGGTAACGGCGCCGAACTGGAAACGGTCACCGTCACCGCAAAGCGCTTCGAGAAGGCGCGCAATCAACTGTCCCCGTCGACCGGCAGCAGCCAGTTCAACTTCGACGCCAAGGCGATCGAGGACTTGCCGCAAGGTGACAACACGCCGTTCAACCAGGTGTTGCTGCAGGCGCCCGGCGTTGCCAACGATTCCTACGGACAGCTGCATATCCGTGGCGATCACGGCGATATTCAATACCGCATCAACGGCATCATCCTGCCGGAAGGTGTCAGCGGCTTCGGACAGGTTTTCGATCCGCGCTTCGCCAAGAGCATCACGCTCAATACCGGCGCACTACCCGCGCAATACGGCCTGCGCACCGCCGGCGTGATCGACATCGTGACCAAGGACAACGTCAACGGCGGCAACATCGATCTGTACGGCGGCAGCCACGACACCTTCAATCCGAGCGTCGAGTACGGCCAGACCGTCGGCAATGTCAGCGGCTTCTTCACCGGACAATATCTGCACAGCAATCTCGGCGTCGAGAACCCGACGAACAAGAGCAACGCGATTCATGACTGGACCGAACAGGGCAAGGGCTTCGGCTATCTGGCCTGGCAGTTGAGCCCCTTGACCAAGCTCAGTGCGATGGTCGGCAACAGCAGTACGCGCCTGCAGATTCCGAACAACCCGGGCCAGGACCCGAATCCGGATTACATCGCGCAATTGCAGAGTCAGAACATCGACACCGGCTCGATCTCCTCGGCCACGCTGAACGAGCGTCAGTACGAGCGCAATCTCTACGAAGTGCTGGCGCTGCAGGGCATCGGCGTCAACGACATGAGTTACCAACTGGCGCTGTTCAATCGCACCAGTGCGGTTGAATTCAAGCCGGACGCGCTTGGCGATCTGGCGTTCAACGGCGATGCCTCGCGGATCAAGCGCAAGGCCAGCACGCTGGGCCTGCAGGGCGACGTCAGCTATCCGCTCGGTCACTCGCATCTGCTCAGCGGCGGATTCTCGGCGAGCACCGAGGATGATCGCGCCGACAATACCTCGAGCGTGTTCACCACCGATTCGAACGGCAACGTTACTGGCGGGCCGGTCTCGATCACCGACAACAATCCGAAGAACGGCAACACGCAGGAAAGCGTCTACGCGCAAGACAAGTGGGATCTCAGCGACAGCTTCACGATCAACTACGGCTTGCGCTACGACCGCTTCAACGCCTTCGTCAACGGCCAGCAACTGAGTCCGCGCATCGGCGTCGTCGACTATCTGACGTCCACCACCACGCTGCATGCCGGCTACGCGCGCTACTTCACGCCGCCGCCGAACGAATTGGTGGCCTCGAGTTCTTTGAGCAAGTTCAACAACACCAGCAACGCGCCGCCGAGCACGCTGAACTCGCCGGTGCAACCGGAGCGCTCGCACTATTTCGATGCCGGCGTAACGCAGCAGGTCACGCGCGAATTCAATCTGGGACTCGACGCGTACTACCGCTACGCACGCAACCTGCTCGACGAAGGTCAGTTCGGCCAGGCACTGATTTTCACGCCGTTCAACTACCAGCAAGGGCACGTCTACGGCCTGGAGTTCACCAGTGCGTATCACCGCGACAACTTCTCGGCCTATCTGAACGTCGCACGTTCGGTCGCACAAGCCACGCGCGTGGTGTCCGGCGAATTCAATTTCGATCCGAGCGATTTGGACTACATCGCCAATCACTACGTGTATCTGGATCACACGCAGCGCCTGACGATATCCAGCGGCGCCAGCTACGTGTTGGCGGGGACCACGCTCGGCATCGAGGGCACCTACGGCAGCGGCTTACGTCGCGACGCGGTTGATCCGAACACCGGCGATACGCTGATTCCGAATGGCGCGAAGGTCAATCCGAATGTGCAGATCGATTTGTCGGCGGCGCGCAGCGTGCACATCAGCGAAGGCTTCGGCAATCTCGATCTGCGGCTCGCGATTCTCAACGTGCTGGATCGGACCAATCAGATCCACGACGGTTCCGGCATCGGCGTCGGCGCGCCGCAGTTCGGTCCGCGTGCGGCGGCCTACGTCGGCATCGGCAAGTCGTTCGGTTCGTTCTGACGATGCGGCGCCGGTCCGATGGACGGGCGCCTGCCTTCTCGACACGGCCGCTTATTCTTCGAGCGGCTCGTCGTCGTCGATGACGTCGTCGGCGAGATCGGCATCATCCAGATTTTCTGTATCTTCGAGCTCAGGCTCGGGATCGATGTTGGTCTCGGGAATCGGCAGTTTGTAGCGCAGCCGCACCAGGCTGTCGCGGCCGGCGCCGGTCATGATGGTGGCGCCGTCGCCGCGCGTCAGCACCCAACCGCGGGTGCGCAAGCGATCGAGCACCTCCGCAGGGATCTCCAGCCGATCCCGAGCGGCATTGAGCTTTTCCATCCACTCGACTTCTGCGTCACTGATGTCGCTCATACCGTGCTTACCTGAGAGTTTCCACTCGTACTTTCGATTCCACCGACCTTGGCACCCTAGCGCAGACGCCCGCTGCGAAGCCACTATCGCGCGACAAACCTGCCGGTCGCGTCACGCCACCGCCCAAAAAAAACGCCGGCACGCAAACGTGCCAGCGCGATATGGGCAGCCGGCAGTCACAAGGAGTGCGGCGCCACAACCAGATCCGTACGGGAGTGAAACGGCCCGGTCACAGCTCAGGCAGCGTCGCGAATGTAAAAGTTCCGCGCGCCAAACAAGGATTTTTCAGGCACGGGCGCTGCAGCAAGCAAAGCAAGCGGTGAGTGCTGCAGCAAGGCGCTTCGCAACTCACATGTGATCGTCGGCAGCGCCTCGGCGGTAAAACGAGCCGTACAAGGATCAGACGATTGGCACCTCGTCGATCCGCGCGCCGCCCCAGCCGAGTGACCCGAGAAACAGCATGAACGCGGTTTTCGGATTGGGTTCGAGGATCTCACCGGCTTCGGTCCAGACTCTGAACAGCGCTTCCTGGCGCTCGCTCACTTGAACCGGCTCCGCACGATTGAGGTGCACGCGCTGCTCACGCATGAGATCGATTTCGCGACGATAGGCCTTGTTGGCAAACACGTAGACGATCATTGTCAGAATCCTTCCTCGCGAAACATCTTGACCGATTAGAGAACCTTCCAACCTGACGCGCGCATCAGGCACGACAGCCGGAGCAGCCCGGCCGACAGCTGGTGAACCGGTCGGGAAGCGCCTCATCTCGGCGAGCGCAGCAGCTGCACGCGATGCGCCGGAAACGACATTCGTATCATCGTCGCTGCTCGCGGATGCGCGTAGCGGGCGGGATAAACTAACGATCGTGCGGTCGAAGCCTGGAATCCCCAACGGTGAGATCAATGAACCAACTCGATCTACTGGTCGCAATGAAAAACTACATTGAAGCGTCCGAAGAGACCATCGCGAGCCTCAGCGGCGATGACCGCCCCGGCCTCAAGCGCGATATTTTCGGCAGCATGCCGCCGCTGTATGACGAGATCCTGCGCCAGCTCGACGGCTTTCGCTCGCCGAAAGCGCCGGACTAGCGACGCGCTCTGCAATGCAAAACGGTGGCGTGATCGTCTGGCAACAGCGACTGCTGGTCTACTCGCGAACGGCGACGGGCTGGCAGGCGCAGTTCCTGGGCGACGACCAGTCCCTCGCGGTTACAGGCGAGCTGGCCACGGCAATCGATGACGATCAGCGACATCAATTGCAGAAGCGCATCGACGAGGGCTCCGATTGAATGCGGGAAGCGCTACGAAGCGCTACCCAGGATCTCGCAGCACGTCGGTCGCGCCCCAGTCGAATTTAGAACGCGTCGTGCGGGTCGCAGGAAACCTGCCGTGCCGGTCGCAGCCGACCGTGACGAGGCACCGATTCGGCTTCATCAAATGAGCCCAAGCCAGACCTCGCGCATCGCTTAACGCTATCGAATCGCGGCCCGCCTGCGGGATCAGTGTCGCAAGGGCAGAAACGCGCAGCCGCATCGCGACCTGCGGCGTTGGCGCACGCGCAACGCGTCTGCCGCGCCGTTTCTTATGGCAAAAATCTCCTACCGAGAGCCGAATCTACTGTCATTCTCCCCCGTCCGTCCGTGCAGCCAACATTTGTCCGGACCGACTCCGTAAGGTCCATGCACCGGACGGATCCGCAGTAGGCCGAAATTACGTTCAAGGTTCGCAAGGGACTGCCGCTACGTCGTATTAATGCTTCATTTATCGCAGCTTGAGGAGTCCTTCGTGAACCAGAAATCCGTCATTCGTAAACTGCTGTTGGCAGCACCGGCAGCATGCGCCGTGCTGGTGATGATGCCCGCCCAGGCCTCACCGCCGACGACCAAGACCGCCACGTTCAACGTGACGCTTTCCGTCATCAGCGACTGCACCATCAGTGCGACCGCTTTGAACTTCGGCACCGCTACCAGCGCGCTGAATACCACGCCGATCAATCACAACGGCAGTCTCTCGGTGACCTGCACGACCGGCACCGGCTACACGCTCAGCCTTGACGCCGGCTCGATCAGCGGCTCGACGCTGGCATCGCGCGTGATGGCAGGTGTTACGCCGGCAAACACGGTCAGCTACCAGCTCTACACCGACTCGCCCGGCGGCACGGTTTGGGGTGACGGCACCAACAGCACCAGCACCGTGCCCGGCACGGGCAACGGCAACGCACAGACCATCGTTGTGTATGGCCAGGTGCCCGCGCAGACGATTCCGCCGGTCGACAGCTATTCGTCAACCGAAACCGCAACCATCTCGTTCTAGATCGGTTCTCCTCGGCGCCCAAGGGATTTGGCGCCTTCATTGTCAGCAGCGACCGAGTCGCATCCGCCAACCAGCGGCGCAGGGATGCGGAACTAGTTCATTGCTGATGGGCGCCTTGAGGCGTCCGCACTGGAGGGCCAAGGGATGAAGATTCAAAAGTGGATCGGTGCCGCTGCGCTCGCGTTGTTGGCGTCGCAGCAAGCCAATGCAGTATCAACCGTCACCACGACGTTTCTGGTGCAGGTGACGCTGACCGCGAGTTGTGCGGTTTCGGCAAACACCCTGAATTTTGGCAGCAGCGTCGGCTTGTTGACCACGGCCGTCACCGGCTCGTCAACGCTCAGCGTCACCTGCTCGAACACGACGCCCTATAACGTCGGACTCGACGCCGGCACCGTCAGCGGCTCGACCGTGGCCGCGCGGCTGATGGCGGGCACAACCGCTGGCAATACCGGCACCACGCTGCAGTTTCAGTTGTGTTCGGATGGCGTCAGCTGTGCGACGACCTGGGGCAACGTGATCGGCACCAATACCGTCACCGGTACCGGAAGCGGCGTTGCACAGACGCTGACCGTATACGGCAAAGTGCCGGTGCAGACATCGCCGAAGCCGGATCTCTACCAGACCACGATCACGGCGACGGTCACCTACTGATGTCGATTTGCGCAAGCGTTGCGGGTGTCCGTGATGCGTCCGGCAATTGAGCGCGCCTTACGACTCGCAGCACTGACGCTACCGCTCGCGGTGGCGCCATTGCTCGCACAGGGCGGCTCGCCGCAGGTGCGCACCACGACCTTCATGGTGTCGGTGATTGTCGATACCGACTGCCAGATCAGCGGTGCGCACTCGCTTAGCTTCGGACGCGCGCAACTCCCGAGCGGTGCGGTACTGACGCTGCCGCGCCTGCGCCAACTGAGTCATGTCGAGGTCAGTTGCTCGCCGAATACACGTTATCTGCTGTCGCTGGATCGCGGCGATGCTGCCGAGTCCAGCGTCGGCCAGCGCCTGCTGGTTCAGCGCGGCAATACGACAGCCGCAGCGCTGCGCTACCAGCTTTATAGCGACCCCGACTTCAGCACAATCTGGGGCGACGGCAGCAGCGGCAGCGCGAGCAGCATCAGCAATGTCGGCGATGGTCGCCAACAGCTGTACACGATCTACGCTGAATTCCCCAGTCAGACGATGCCGGAAGCCGGCATCTACAGCTCCATCATCACCGCATCCGTGTCGTTCTAGTTTCGGAGTCATCCATGTTCCATCCAGCCCAACCGCGGACCTCCGCTTCGCGTTATTCACATCAGCGCATTGCTCTCGGCCTGCTGCTCGGAACGTTGGCTGCAATGCCCGCCCTGGCCGCATCCCTGCAGGTGTCGCCCGTCATGCTGACTTTCCAGGCCGGGCAACCGGCGCTCGGCGTAACGCTGCGGAACACCGGTGAGAATCTGCTGACCGGTCAGGTGCGCATTTTCGCGTGGAGCCAGGACGGCAAGGACGACGTGCTGCAGGCCGTCACCGAAGGTTTGGTGGCGAGCCCGCCGATGGTGACGATCGCGCCACTCGCCGATCAACTGGTGCGCGTGGTCCACACCAATCGGATCGCCCCGACTCAGGAGCAAACCTTTCGCCTGCTGATCGACGAACTGCCGCCGCCGCAAGGCAGTGCCGGCAGCAGCGTCGCCGAAGCCGGCATCAGTTTCCGGTTGCGCTATTCGATTCCGGTCTTCATCGCACCGACCGGCATGGCCAGCGAAGCGCGCCTGCAGTGGTCGATGAAACATCATGACGATGCCTGGTATCTCGCCGCGAGCAATCAAGGTTCGACGCACGCACAGTTGAGCGCAGTGACGCTGATCGGCAAGGACGGCACTCGGTTTGAAGTATCGGCCGGCTTGCTCGGCTACGCGCTGGCCGGCAGCGGTCGCGAATGGCGCTTGCCGGATCGCTTTCCCGAGGCCTTGGCCAGCGAGGGTTTGCGAATCGACAGCACCGTCAACACGCATGCGCTGGCGACCGCGTCCGTCGCCGTCGCCGCCGCCCGCTGAACCGCGCGCCTGCGGCTCTGCGCCCGACGTTCTCGACCTTGCGCTTAGTGCGATAAAGCGGCCTGATCGAGATGCACGCCAACACCCCTGCGGCCCTTGCGCTGGCGCCGCCACGAGCGCGTGAGCGCAGCAAAGCGTGGCAGCGCTGGGCCGATCGCATCAAGCCCGCATGGGTCGGAATTTGCAGTGCGCTGCTGCTGATCACACACGTCGACGCGCAGTCGGTGGTGGTGCCGTTGAGTCCATCGCTCGCAAGCCCACCGGCGCCACCGCCACCGCGCGCCGACGAAACCCTGCTGTATCTGGAGGTGAGTCTCAACGGCGAGCCGACCGAAGCGATCATTGCGTTTCACCAGCGCGAGGACCAATTGCTGGTCAGCCGCGCCGACCTCGCTCAGCTCGACATCCGCATGGAGCAGCTGACCGGCAACACCCGCGGCACGGCACAACCGGAGTTGATCTCGCTCGATCAGATTGCCGAGATGACGTATCACTTCGATGCCGCCAAGCAGACCATCGATCTGGTTCTCAGCGATCGCCTGCGCAAACCAAAGCTGCTCGGCAGTTCGTCCGATGCATTGACCACCTGGGCATCGTCGAGCGGCATGGTGATGAACTACGACGCCTACTTTGCGGCCGATCCCAAACGACTCAGCAACAGCGCACTCAGCATCGCGAGCGAGCAGCGGCTGTTCAGTCGACTCGGCATTGTCGACAACACCGGCGTTGCGCACATCGGCGCCGCGTCGCTGCCGCCCTACTTGCGTCTCGCCACTGCGTGGCACTTCGACGACCCGCAAACGCTGACGACCGCACAAGCCGGTGATCTGATCGGATCGTCGCTGACCTGGTCGCGCGCCGTGCGCTTCGGCGGTCTGCAGTTCCGGCGCAATTTCGAACTGCGTCCCGATCTGATCACGTTTCCGCTGCCGCAGCTCGCAGGCAGCGCCGCCGTGCCCTCGGCGGTGGACGTCTACATCAACAACGTACGCCAGTTCAGCGATCAAGTGCCGAGCGGTCCGTTCGTGATCAACAACCCGCTGGCACTGACCGGCTCCGGCCAGGCGCGCGTGGTGGTGCGCGATGAGCTTGGCCGCGAAGTGTCGACGACGCTGCCGATCTACGTCGACAACCGTATGCTGGCGAACGGCCTGGACGCGTACTCGCTGGAAGCCGGCGTGCTGCGCCGAAGTTACGGACTGCGCTCGTTCGACTACGGCGACATGCCGGCTGTCAGCGGCTCGTACCGGCGCGGACTCAGCGACTGGCTGACGCTGGAATTGCATGACGAAGTTGCCACGCGCGCGGTCAACGGCGGCGCGGGCGCGCTGCTGCGGCTTGGACAGCTGGGCGTGGTCAACGGCGCCGTCAGCGCCAGCGCAATCGGCGGCGTCGGTGGTCAGTTCAATTTGGGATACCAGTGGGTGTTGCCGCGCCTGAGCCTGAGTGCGCAGACCACCCGCAACTACGGCCGCTACCGCGACCTCGCGGCGATCGATGCCAGCGTGCCGCCGCGCGCCTTCGATCAGATCAGCCTGTCGGTGCCGCTGTGGCGCAACCAGAGTGTCGGCGCGAGCTACATTCATACCAGCATGGCGAGCAGCTTCCTCACGCCAGCGGTCAACGGCGTCGGCAGCAACCAAACCAGCGCGTCGCTGGGTCGATCGAACGACAACAGTTCGCAATTGCTGTCGCTGTCTTACACCGCGCAACCGCTCCGCCATTGCAGCCTGTTCGGCAACGCCTATCGCGACCTCGATCGCTCGAATAGCTATGGCGTTTATCTTGGCGTGTCGTTCGATCTCGGTCATCGCATGGTCGGTTTCGTCAACGGTGGCCGTACGCAAGGCCAGAACAATGGCGGTGTCAGCCTGAGCAAAACGGCGGACTACGACGGCGGCTGGGAATGGGCCTTGCAGGATAACGAGAACAGCCTGGCATCCTCGCGTCTGGCGCGCGGCGGCTATCTTGGCCGCTACGGCGAGGTCGGCGCCGCAGCACAGCAGCAGGCGCAGCAGACGACGCTGTCGCTCGATGCCAGCGGCGGCATCGTGTTCATGGATGGCGTGCTGGAACCTTCACGTCATATCTACGACAGCTTTGCACTGGTCTCGACCGGCGGCATCGCCGGCATTCCGGTGCTCAACGAAAACCGCACGATCGGCAATACCGATCGCAGCGGCCATTTGCTGATTCCCGATCTGAATTCGTATCAGCGCAATCGCCTGGCGATCGACTCGATGGTTCTGCCGGTCGACGCCAGCGTGCCGGTCAGTCACCTCGACGTGGTGCCGCGCGGCCAGTCCGGCGTGCTGGCGCGCTTCGACATTCGTCGCTACAGCGCAGCCACGATCATTCTGGTCGACGCCGCCGGCGCCGCCATACCGGCCGGAACGCTGGTGCGTCATCGCGAGTCCGCACACGACTCGGTGATCGGCTACGACGGCCAGACCTTCGTCGAAGACCTGCAGGCACATAATCATCTCGATATCGCGCTCAGCACGCTGCACTGCATTGCAAGCTTTGACTATCACGAGACGCCGCAATCGAAAGCACGCCTGCAGACGATCGGTCCCGTTGTTTGTGCCGCGCAATAGAGGCAAGACCATGAAACCATCGCGCGTCGCATGGATGAAAGTCCTCGTCATCCTCTGCATCGGCAGCTTCATGTCGATGTATTCGGGTCGCTCCTTGGCGGTGAACTGCAGCACCGGCAGCACCACGGTTGCGTTTGGCAATGTCGACGTCGTGCCGTCCAGTACCAACTACGCCAGCACCTACAGCGCGACCAGCGCCAATATTCCGGTGACCTGTGGCAACTCGCTGTTCGATCTGGTCGGAAACTACAAGGTGTCGGTCTGCGTGAACATCTCCGGCGGCAGCCTCAGCAGCCGGCAGATGAGCGGCACGCCGTCGACCAACAAGCTCAACTACAACCTGTACGCGGACAGCGCGCACACGACCATCTGGGGCGCGTACCCAGGCTCGCCGACCGCCGTCGCAGTCCCTTCCAATTTCGCTTACACGAACATCGCCATCTTTGGCGGATCCAGCGGGCCCAACAACGTACCCGTGTATGGCTTCCTGCAGGCGAGCGCGAATTCAAGCGCAATCGCAGGGGCCTATACGGACGCCAGCCTCACCGCCACGCTGAGCTGGAACTACACCTACAGCGCAATTTTCTCCCCGGGCACACCGGATTCCTGCACGCTGGGGCCGAGCAATTCTGGATTCGCTGGCGGGTCGGGCAGCAGCAGCGCGTTTTCCTTGACCGCGACGGCAACGGTCACCAACGACTGCGCGGTCTCGGCGACCACGATCAACTTCGGCGGCGCTGTCGGCGTCCTCACCAGCCCGGTGACCAACACCGGAACGATCACCGCGAACTGCACCAACACGGCGACCTATACCATCGCGCTCGATAAGGGGACGTCGACCAGCGGATCGATCGCGGACCGCCGCATGCAGGCCGCTGGCGGCAGTCAGGTGCACTACGAGCTGTACACCACCAGTGGTTACGCAACGATCTGGGGCGACGGCACCGGCGGCAGCAGCACTGCCGGCGGCACCGGCGCCGGCAGCAGCCAGAGCTACACGGTTTATGGCCGTATTCCCGCACAGACCAGCCCCGCACCGGGCAGCTACAGCGACACCATCACGGTGACCGTGACGTACTGATACGGTCTCGGCGCCAGCAGGCCCAGCACACGAGCTACCGATTCAGCAGCGCGATCCGCACCACTCCTACTTCGTCGGCGCCTCGATCGACACGATGCGCAGCGCGAGTTCCAGTGCCTGCTCGTAGTTGAGCCGCGGATCGACCGCGGTGCGATACGCGCGATGCAGGTCGTCCTCGGTGAGGTCGCGCGCACCGCCGAGACATTCGGTGACGTCTTCGCCGGTCAGCTCCAGATGCACGCCGCCGAGTCTGGACCCGCAAGCGCGATGGATCGCGAACGACAACTCCACTTCGCGCAGGATGTCGTCGAAGCGTCGCGTCTTGAAGCCGTTGCCGGCGGTCTGCGTATTGCCATGCATCGGATCGCAGATCCACAGCACCTGATGGCCTTTGGCGCGCACCGATTCGATCAGCGTCGGCAGATGCTGCTCGATCTTGCCCGCACCCATGCGGTGAATCAGCGTCAGGCGTCCCGGCTCATTGTCCGGATTGAGAATCGCGCAGAGTTCCTGCACCCATTCCGCACTCATGCCGGGTGCGACCTTGACGCCGATCGGATTGCGGATGCCACGGAAGTACTCGACGTGCGCGCCGTCGATGGCGGCGGTGCGCATGCCGATCCACGGGAAGTGCGTCGACAGGTTGTACCAGCCCGGCTGACGCGGCACCTGGCGCGTCTGTGCGGCTTCCGCACACAGCAGCAGCGCTTCGTGCGCGGTGTAGAAATCCACGCGGTTGAAGTCGCCGATGGTCTGACCTGCCAGCGTTTCCATGAAGCGCAGCGACTCGCCGATGGCATCGACGCGGCTGCGGTACTCGGCGATGCGCGTCGCGTTCTGCGCCCAGTCGAGATTCCAGTATTCGGGATGATGCAGGTCGGCGAAGCCGCCATCGATCAGGCCACGAACGAAGTTCATCGTCATCGCCGAGCGTGCATGCGCGGTAAGCAGGCGCTGCGGATCGGGAATGCGCGCGGCCGGCGTGAAGTCCGGCGCATTGACCAGATCACCGCGATAGCTCGGCAGCGTCACACCGTCGCGCGTTTCGCTATCGGTCGAACGCGGCTTCGCGTATTGCCCGGCGAAGCGGCCGATACGCAGCACCGGCTGACGCAGACCGTGCACCAGCACCAGGCTCATCTGCAGCAGCACCTTGAGCCGGTTGGCGATGATGCCGGACTCGCAGTCGGCGAAGCTCTCGGCACAGTCGCCGCCCTGCAGCACGAAGCGCTTGCCGGCCTGCGCCTGTGCCAGCTGCGCCTTCAGGGCGTTGACTTCCCAGCTCGTGACCAGCGGCGGCAGGCGCGCGAGTTCGGTCAGCGCGACTTCGAGTGCGGCGGCATCCGGATACTGCGGTTGCTGGATCGCAGTCTTCGCCTGCCAGCTTTGCGGGTGCCAGCCGGCGGCGCCGCGGTCGGCGGAGGCGGAGGTGGCGTTGACGGCGGCGGCACTCACGACGGCAGATACCCGGGTGATAATGAGGGTGCGCAGTATAAGTCCTCTGCCTGAATCAACCGCTCACGCTCGTCGCCGAATTGCCTCGCCCAAGCCCCGTAACTCGCCCCCCTCGTTGCCCATGACCGCGACTCCCGCCGGCGATTTCGCCGGGCATACGCCGATGATGCAGCAGTACCTTGCGATCAAGGCGCAGTTCCCGCAGACGCTGCTGCTGTACCGGATGGGCGACTTCTACGAGCTGTTCTACGACGACGCGCGCAAGGCCGCGCGGCTGCTCAACATCACGTTGACCAAGCGCGGCGAATCCGCCGGCGCACCGGTGGTGATGGCCGGCGTGCCGCATCACCAGCTCGACAACTATCTTGCGCGCCTGCTGCGTGCCGGCGAGTCGGCGGCAATCGCCGAGCAGGTCGGCGAAGTCGGCGCCGAAAAAGGCCCGGTGCGGCGCGAGGTGGTGCGCATCGTCACGCCCGGCACCGCCACCGATGAAGCCCTGCTCGATCCGCGCGCGCAGAGCCTGCTCGCCGCCGCCTGCGCCGCGCAGGGACGCTATGGTCTGGCGTGGATTGAACTGTCATCGGGTCGCTTCAGCGTGCTGGAGACGCACAGCGAAGGCGACTGGCAGGCCGAGATCCATCGTCTCGCGCCGAGCGAGTTATTGGTGCCGGAAGACTTTGCGCTCGGCAGCGCCGCCCTCGCCGGCCTGCCGGTGTGCAATCGTCCGCCCTGGCATTTCGATCTGGCCTCCGCACGCCGGCTGCTGACCGAACAGTTCGCCACGCGCGACCTGCGCGGCTTCGGCGCCGAGGATCTGAGCGCGGCACTCGGCGCCGCCGGTGCCTTGCTGCAGTACGTGCAGGAAACCCAGAAGGCGCGCGCGGGCCATCTCAGCGGCCTGCGCGTCGAATCGCCCGGCGACACGCTGATTCTCGACCCTGCGACACGACGCAATCTGGAGATCGACCGGCCGCTGAACGACAGCGCCGCCAACGCGCAGGCACACACGCTGCTGGGCCTGCTCGATACCTGCACCACGGCGATGGGCAGCCGCCAACTGGCGCGCTGGCTGGCGCGGCCGCTGCGCACGCGCGGAGTCATCGAAGCGCGTCACGATGCACTCGGCGCGCTGCTCGATGCCGATGCGGTGAACACCGTGCGATCCGCGCTGCGGCCGATCGCCGACGTCGAACGCATTCTCGCGCGCATCGCGCTGCGCTCGGCGCGGCCGCGCGATCTCGCGGGACTCGGCAACAGCCTCGCAGCACTGCCGTCGGTGCGCGAAGCGCTGGCGCCGATCGAAGCACCGATGCTGCTGCAGATCACCGCGCGTCTGGGCGAGCACGCGACGCTGGCCGCACAGCTACAGCGCATGCTTGCCGAGGAATTGCCGCTGACCATCCGCGATGGCGGCGTGTTCCGCAGCGGCTGCGATGCCGAACTCGACGAGCTGCGCGGTCTTTCGCAGAACGCCGACGGCTTTCTCGCCGACCTGGAAACCCGCGAACGCGCGCGCGCCGGCATCGACACGCTCAAGGTCGGCTACAACCGCGTGCAGGGTTACTTCATCGAAGTCAGCAAGCTGCACAGCGCGCGCGTGCCGGCCGATTATCTGCGCCGGCAAACGCTGACCAATGCCGAGCGTTACATCACCGAGGAACTGAAACAGTTCGAGCAGAAAGTGCTGAGCGCGCGCGATCGGGCGCTGGCGCGCGAGAAGCAGTTGTACGACACACTCCTCGACCAACTCGCAGGCGAACTCGCCACACTGCAGGACGCAGCCGCCGCGATTGCCGAACTCGATGCGCTGACCGCCTACGCCGAACGCGCTGCGGCGCTGCGCTGGACGCGCCCCGAGATGAGCGAGCGCGCCGGATACGAGATTCGCGGCGGCCGTCATCCGGTGGTCGAAGCAACGCTGACTACCGATTTTGTAGCGAATGACCTGTGCCTGGACGACGCGCGCCGGCTGCTGGTGATCACCGGCCCAAACATGGGCGGCAAGAGCACCTTCATGCGACAGACCGCGTTGATCGTGCTGCTGGCGCATGCCGGCTGCTTCGTGCCGGCCGAGCGCGCGTGCATCGGCCCGACCGACCGCATCTTCACGCGCATCGGCGCCGCCGACGATCTCGCCGGCGCACGTTCGACCTTCATGGTCGAGATGAGCGAAACCGCCAATATCCTGCACAACGCCAGCGCCAACAGTCTGGTGCTGATGGACGAAGTTGGCCGCGGCACCTCGACTTACGATGGTCTGGCGCTGGCGCGCGCCTGCGCCGAGCATCTCGCCAGCGGCTCGCGTGCGTTCACGCTGTTCGCAACGCACTACTTCGAACTGACTGCGTTGGCGGCCGAGATCGAGGGCGTTGCCAACGTTCATCTGGACGCCGCCGAGTATGCGTCTGCTGACGGCCCGCAACTGGTCTTCCTGCATCGCGTGCAGCCGGGCCCGGCGAATCGCAGCTACGGTTTGCAAGTCGCCGCACTCGCTGGCGTACCGGCCACGGTGACCGCGCGTGCGCGCGCGCTGCTGAGCGAATTCGAACGCGGCAGCCAGACCCCGCGTCGCGTGCCCGCCCATCAACCGGAACTGCCGCTGTTCGAAGTGCTTGAACCGGCATCGCAGCGGATGCTCGACCAACTCGATCCGGATCAGCTCACACCGCGTGCTGCGCTCGAGGCTTTGTACGAACTGAAGCGCGCGCGCGAGCTCGATCGCAATCGTAATCGCTGAAGCAGCGGCGCGGTCGACACACCGCGCGATGCTTGCTTGCGCAGGCATCCAACGGCCAAGCCAAGGTCAGCAGGCAATTCACGTCTGCGCAGGCAAGCGCGGCAAATCCCGGCGTTCGATTTGAATGAGGATGTGGCTTTGGCGTTGCCAGTGGATTTGGCGTTGCCAGTGGATTTGGCGTTGCCAGTGGATTTGGCGTTGCCAGTGGATTTGGAGTCGCCAGCGGATGTGGGCTGATGATATTGGCCGGAACCGAGGTTCAAACCTGCGCATCCGGGACTTACTCGAATGCATGCGGATGCGGTTGGGTAGACTAGCTCGCATGAGCACTTCATATGTCGAGTTGGGTTCCGCCTGCATCGGCGCACGTCGGGTGACGCTGCTCGCGAGCCTGTTGGCTTTCGGCGTCCACGCCGCACCGGTCGGGCAAGGCGTTACCGGCGCGCCGCCGCTGCGTTCCGGATTGTGGCAGCAGGATCACCAGCAGACGCTCAACGGTGAGGACTTCCAGGTGCCGGAGTTCCTGCTCGACCAGGCGCGCCAAGCCGGCGTGCAAGTCAACGGCAACGGCAGCAGCGAACGTCTCTGCGTAACGCCGCAGAATATTGCCAGCATCGGCGCACCCGGCAACGATCAGCTACCGGCCTGTCGCAAGGAAGATGTACGGCTGACCAGCAAGGGCCTCAGCCTGAAACTGGTCTGCGCCGATGAAACCGGTTCCGGTTCGGGCACGGTCGATGTGGTGTTCGACAACGCCACGCACTACCACGGCAGGTTCACATTCAACGGTACGCATCAGTTGTTCGGCGACAATCTGCTGCCGCTGCAACTCGCCGGCACCGTCAGCGGCCGCTGGCTGGCACCCACCTGCCCGGCAGGCTCCTGATGCGTACACAGACGACTCTGTGCTGGATCGTAGCCGCGGGCCTGGTGGCCACGCAGAGCGCAAGCGGCGCGTCGGCTGCAGAGCCGGTGTGGTCACACGGTCGTCCAGGCCTGTGGGCGATCACCACCCAGATCGATTTCGAGCAGGGCGGCCCGAAGATTCCACCGGAGCAGATCGCGCAGATGCGCTTGCTCGGCATGATGCTGCCGTTCGGTGAACCGGTGACCTCGGATGTCTGCATTTCCGCGGCGCAGGCCGCCGACGATCAGCCACCAACGCCGCCGCAGAACGATGCCAGTTGCCAGATCCTGAACATCCATAAGCAAGGGCTCACCTATAGCGGTGATCTCATCTGCTCCGGCGACACCAAGGGCAAGGGGCACTTCGAATCGACCTACGTCGACGACAAGCGATATGACGGCACGCTGACCTTCAAAGGCGTATCGAAACTCGACGGCGTGGTAGCGACCACGACGACGTTCTCGGGCAAATGGCTGCGCGCCGATTGTGGGAGCGCGGAGACGCCGAATCGCTGAAGAACGCGCCGTGCGCGAAGCTCGTGCCTGCGTTCGCCGCGATGGCTGAAGGGCAATCGTCGAACGCTACGCGCGCCGCTCGATAATCCGAGTGCGAAGTTCGAATCTCGACGTTTGAGATGTAACGCCTGACCGCATGAACGCCTCGATGCTCGAACGCTTTAGCGCTTTGACGATTTAACGCTTTAACGCTTTAACGCTTTAACGCTTGCAAGGCGTCAACGATTCAACGATTCAACCGTTGCATGATTTCAAGCTCGCGCACGCGTTGCATGGAAACCTAGTGCGCAAGCGTTCGTCCCGCGACTCACCCGAGCGAGGTCGCGAACGAAAATGCGGCTGCGCTAAGACGCTCTTCGGAGAGCAACATCGGCGAGCCGCCATCGCGACGGCTCGCCGTTGCCGATCTACTTCGCCGCCAGTTCGGCCGGCACGAATCGCTCGAGTACGGCTTTCTGCAACAGCTCCGGCGGCAACAGGCCTTGCGCCAGCACGAAGTCGTGGAAGTGCTGTTTGTTGAACTGGTCGCCGAGCGCCATCTCGGCGCGCTGCCGCGTTTCCATGATCGCCTGGTAGCCGTAGAAATAAGCGGTGGCCTGGCCCGGAGAGCGGAACGTGAAACGGTCGGTTTCTTCCTTTGCGAAACCTTCGGACAACACCACCTGTTCCATCAGGAATTGCTTGACCTGCGCCGGCGTGATCTGGCCGAGATTCACCATCGGATCGAGGAACGCGCGCGCTGCGCGCAGCATGCGCAGCTGCAATACGATCAGCTGACCATCGAGCGGAAAGTACGGCTTCATCTCCGCTTCCGAATACAAGCCCCAACCTTCGACGTTGACGCTGTTGAACGCGAACACCGCACGCGCGATCGACACACCCTGTTCAATCATCGCCGAGAACTGCAGCTCGTGGCCGGGCCTGGCTTCGTGTGCGGTCAAGGTCCAGGAGCCCGCTTCGAACGTGAAGTCGTCGGTACTCAGGTCTTTCTCGCCGGGTGCGCCCGGCGTCTTCAGCGGCAATACGAATTCGCCGTACTCGCCGGTGTTGCCGATCAAGCGCGGCGGACTCATGTGCGGTGCGGGCTGCTGCGCGGATTCCGCCTCGCTGGCGAGACGAATCACAGCGCTGCGCGCCGGCACGGTGACTTCGTGCTCGCGCCGCAAGATCTCTTCGATTGCCGCGAGCCGCTGCTGGTAAAGCGGCAGGATCGCATCGCCTGCGAGTTGCGTTTTCTTCAGCTCGCGCACGACGTCGCGATAGTCGGTAACGCTGTAGCCCTTCTCCTTCGCCACCAACGGCGCCAGCGCGCGCATTTCATTGCGTAGTTCGGCGAACGACAGTAGCGCGCGGCGAATCAATTCCTCGGGTGCGATCGGCACGCCGATCTGACGCAGATTGTCGGCATATAAAGCCGGCGGAAGTTTGTTGTCGCTGCGCGCACGCGGCAGGATCTGCTTGCGCGTCCAGCGATCATAGTCGGCAATTTGCTGACCCAGCGTTTTCAATGGCGCCTCGTACCCGCTCAGGCCGCTGGCGACGAACAGCTGGCGGATACCTTCGAGCAGTCGCGGCGAATCGGCCAGGTTTTGCTCGACCTCGGCGCGATACGGACCGACAAGATTTTTCTCGCCAAAGCGTTCCTCGCTGCGCTCGCGTGCCAGTTGTGCGATCGACGTCGTGCCCGGCTCAAGGCCCGCATAGCGCCGCAGGCGCACCAGCGCCGCCGCCTGACGCGCCTTGGGCACGCGCGGATCGAGCGCGGCATGCAAGCCACTGAACACGATTTGCGCAGCGCTGTCGTAGGGCAGCAGCAGATCGTGCTCGAGCTGATTGTGCGCAAGCATCTGCTGCGTCTTGGCGATCATGATCTGCAGATCCTGCTGCACCTGCGGATCGCGCGTGGACGCCAGTTTCGCCTGCAGCGCCGACTGCGCCTGCTGAAATGCCGCTTGGCTGCGCTCATAGACTTGCGGCTTCAGATCGACGATTTGCTCGTCGTAGCCTTCCACACCCAGGGCCGCGGCGCGCTCGGGCGAGAATTGCGCAATCACTTGCAGCAGCAGCTGCGCATCCTGATTACTTTCCTGGACCCAGGCCGGTGTTTCCAGCGCGGCGCGGGCCGGCTGCGACATTCCACCGAGTGCCGCAACGAGCATCGCGACACACAAGGTCGTGCGAATCAGCCGCAGCGACGTCCGCTTCCTTGCAATCGACATGAGCGATCCCTCCTGATCAATAGGATGGGATTCACCTTACCGCTTTTTGGTTTGAATGTACGGCGTACTTCGCGCCGGCCCGAACGCTGAAATCACTGATCTGCGCGAAGCAATCGCTGCGAACAGCGCATGCACCATCGTGTGAGTCGCGAATGCAAACCGGCATCCGCGCTCAGCGGCAGTCTCAATGCGTGGCGAAGTGCAGCACCAGCTTGACGATGCCGAACATGGTCAACACGAAAAGCACCGTCGCGCCGATACCGACGGCGATGAACGCGAGCGGATCGCCCTGCGTGAAATCGCGCTCGCGATTGGCGCGGCTCTGCACGCCGAAGAACGAGGCCATTACGCTGGCGACGGTCTGCAGGAACGTCAACTTACGCGGTAGCGGCTTTGACTCGTCGTTATTCATGCCCAGCACTGTGGGCGCTGTTCAGTACTTTTTCAACAAGCTGCGCGATGCGGCCAGATCATCCTTCGACTTGAACGCGATGTCCTGCGCGATCAGCTTCTCCAGTTTGCCGCCCAGCAGCGGCACCGAGCATTTGATTTCCCAGCTGATCACGTTGACGCAACCGCGCTCGGTATCGTGCACCTTCATATCGGCCGACAGCTTCACCGGCAGGCCCTGCAATTCGATGTTCAGCTTGCCGGTTCGTGCTTTCAGGTCCCAGCGATCCTCTTCGATGATGTGTGCTTTCTTGTCGACGAAGCGCTGCGCGAACGAAGGCAGTTCGATGGTCGGCTTTTCGTCGAAGGCGAAACGGATGCGGAAGTGCTCGCCCTTCTTCTCGTGTTCCAGAATGGTGAGATCCATGCGCTTGAGCATCTTGCCCTTCTTTTCGAAGTAGGCCGGATCGCCAAACATCTTGCGAACCGTCTCCCAGGGTGCGTCGAAGTCCTGGCGCTCCTCGTATTTCATGTGCTGTCCTTCGGTTGACGCGTCACCGCGTCTGGAAATGAAAAAAGGCCGCCGGACTTTCGTCCGACGGCCTTTGCTACAAAACGCTAATTCAGCATTCGCGACTTACTTGGTGCTCATCTTCTGCACCGACGCGGCGGTGAAGTAGTCGTCCGAGAAGTTGACCGTCTCGTCGACCGGCTTGTCTTCGTTGAACGCAGCGGTGATGAAGTAACGGCCCGACGCGAAGTCATAGATCAGTTCCGGCACCGTCGCCGCAGCCAGAATGTTGGCGGCCGTGATCAAGTGACCTTCCTGGAACTTGTAGAGCTGATCGCGATTGTCGTAATCGTCGACGGCTTCGATGTTCCAGGAATCCTCGTCGACGTACATGCGGCGCTTCTTGAAGGTGTGGTTGGTGCCAGCCTTGAGGTTGGCTTCCACCACCCAGTAGCGATGCAGTTCGTAACGCGGCAGGTCCTGATTCAGATGCTTCGGACGGATCAGATCCTTAAACTTGATCTTGTTGCCGGCGATCAGATCCGAGTTGTACGGCAGGTAGAACTCTTTCTTGCCGACCAGCTTCCAGTCGTAACGATCGAGTGCGCCGTTGAACAGGTCGACCTGATCGTAGAACTCGTTGCCGTCGGTGCCTTCGTACGGGTTGTCGTACTGCACCGTCGGTGCGCGGCGGATACGCTTCAGACCCGGGCTGTAGAGCCAGGCTGCACGACCGTCGTCACCCGAACCGGACTTTTCCTGCACCAGAATGAAGGTGCCGGCCAGACGCGGCGGCGCCAGCGTGTGCGACAAATAACGCAGGAACTCGCCGTTGCCGGCGGTCATCGTCTTCGGGTTCTTGATGCTGGCGTAGTAGAACTTCACGTCCTCCAGAATCTTGGTCGCCTGGAAGTCGCCGCTCGGCTGCACGATGAACTGGTTGTTGAAACGACGCACCGATTCGCCGCGCCATTTCAGACGATGGTTCCAGATCACCTCGGCGCCGGACTTCGGAATCGGGTACGGGAAACCGAGCGTGCAGTTGTTCGGAATGTCGGTGCCCTGCAATTCGCAGGTGGTCGCATTCTTCGCGGTGGCATCGTAGATCGCCTTCGGCCAAGACACCGTGCGGTGCGTCGGGTAGACGTTCATCTTGTAGTCGGCAAAGCGCTTCAGCAGCTCTTTGTGACCTTCGGTGAGCTTGTCGGCGTACTTCGTGTAGTTGTCGTGCGTGATCGTGAACGTCGGCTTTTCGCCGTCGATCGCGTCATCGTGGGGGAATTCGCCGGACAGCGCGCCATCCTGCTTGCGGCCACCGGTCCACTCGGGAATGGTGCCGTCCTTGTTCCCGGCTTTTTCGGCGCCGACTGGCGTCAGCTCCTTGCCCAGCTTGCCGGCCTCGGCAGCGTCGACTTTGGCGGCCGCCTGTTGGGCGGACATGCCCAGACCCGCAGCGCACAGCAACAGCAACAGTTTTTTCATAGCGGAAAATCTCCTCACAGGGTGTCGATTCTTTACGATGGTCTGCGCGCAAACCCGCTGAGCGTATGGTTGCAGCGGCACTGCCTTTTTTCGTTTGCCGGATGCTACCTAAAAAGCCGCGCAGACGCCATGCCGCCGCGGGGTTGTTCCTTCAGGCCGCATCTGCATGTTGCAGCGCACCTAACTATGCTGCAGCGCACTTCAGGTTTCAGCCTCCAGACCCAACACGGACAGCACACGTTCGCGGGCGTTCAGTTCGACGTTCATCGTTGCCAGCATGATGAAGACGCCGGCGATTCGCCGGTGCAGAAAAACGATCTCGCGCGGCGGCACGCGGAAATAGCGCGACAAGGCATTGCGCGCGGCGACGTTGGCCACGCGCATCGGCAGATTGCTATCGGCCCAGCGGTACTCGCCCTTGCTGTTGCGCAGCTGCGGCGGGGTGCCGCTGTCTTCGCGTGCGTTGAACGGCTCGACGATCAGTTCGCACATCTGTGAGAACGCCTGCTTCACCGCATCGGGAAATTCAGCCTGCATCAGGCCGATGCCGATGGCGCCGCGCAGTAATCGCGCCGGCTGACGCTGGATCGCGCCGCGCACGATCTCGGCGTACTGGTGCACGAAGTTCGCCGGGAACGGACGGGTGGCGCCGAAGTCGAGCAGCACGATGCGATCTTCGTCGGCGCGTTCGCCGATGCGAATGCGGTAGTTGCCGAAATGCGGATCGGTCTGTACCAGATTCCACTCGAAGAATTCGGACAGGAACAGATCGATGAAGCCGGCACCGAGGCGGTTGCGTCGGGCCTGCGAAAGCTTCAGCACCTCCGGCGCCCGAGCCGAAAGTCCGGACTCGTAGGTCGTGGTGAGCACTCGCTCACCGGAATACTCAGCCAGCACGCGCGGCACGATGAAGCGTCGGTCGTTGGCCAGCCGGCGTGCGAATTCCTCGGTGAAACGCCGCTCGGACAGATAGTCCACTTCACGATGCAGCATCTCGCGAACTTCCGTGAACGCTGGGGTCAGGTCCAGGCCTTTGGGCGCCAGCCGGGTCATCGCCAGCAGGCGCGACAGCGTCTTGATATCGCTGTCGATCGCGTCGGCAACGCCTGGATACTGAATTTTGACGACCAGTTCGAGGCCGTCCTTGCGGCGGCGCGCGCGATGCGCCTGTCCCAGTGAGGCCGCCGCCAGGGGATGCTCGTCGATTTCGAGTTCGGCCAGGCGCTCGCGCCCGAGCTGCTTTTCCAGCACCGGCGCCACCACATGCCAGCTGACCGGCTGGGTGTCGTCTTGCAGGCTCGAAAGCACATCGACCGCTTCTTCAGGAAGGAAATACTGGCCATACAAGGACAGCATCTGACCGGCCTTCATCACGCTACCCTTGAGGCGCCCGAGTTCGTCGGCCAGCACCTGTGCCTGCTTGGCGTAGAAATCCTTGTTGGCCTCGGTGCGTTCGATGCGCCCGCGGAAAGCGTTCATCACGGAATGCGCAACGATCTGGGTGCCGGCGCCGAAGCCGAGCTTGGTCAGCGCGAGGTTGCGTTCGAACGGTTTGGTCGCCAGTCGATCCATGCTTGGCTTATTCTGCGGCGGCTTTTTGTCTGGCATTGTTTAAAGCGAATTCCTACAACAACAAATAGAACGTCTGGAGAGTGGGGCGACATGTCCGATTTGCGCGACATCTTACTGGTTGAAACGAGAAAACGACTGGTTACTGCCGACTGCGTCGGCGTCATCGAGCAATATGTTTCGGGTCGCGGCGGCTTGCGCGGCATCGGCATGAAGACCGGAATCGGCATGATCAAGGCGGCGCGGCCGGATGCCATGCTGCGCGTGATCGGTCATTTGTTACCGGAAATCGTCGCCACACTCGAGCCCTGCCACGCTGAGAGTGTAGCGACCGGTAAATCGTTCGACGCGACTGTGAAGGCACACCGTTCGCGCGTCGCCAACGAACTCGTCGCAATGGCCGATCGGCGCATGACCGCCGTGCAGAACGCCACCGCGAAATCCATGTACAAGCGCTTCCGCGGCGATGCCGAGGCCGAGGTGATCGCCGCGCTGCCGCTGCTGAGTCGCGCGCTCGATCGATATCGCCAGCTGGACACTAGCGCTTGATCGACGCCCTGCTGGCGTTCTGGCTGGCACTGCGCGCAAGACCGGATTTCTGGGGGCTGATCAGCATTCCGCTGGTCGCAGCGTGCGTCACCTGGGCGCATGTCTGGCTGGCGATGCAGATGGTGTTCTTTCCGATCGAATTCGTCGGCTGGAAACCCTGGTTCGGCTGGCAGGGATTGATTCCGCGCAAGGCACGCAAGATGTCCGGCATCCTGGTCGATCGCGTCATCAGCAAGCTCGGCTCGGTCAGTGAACTGGTGCGCCAGCTGCAACCCCAGGCCATCGCCGGCCACGTTGCCAAGCAGATCGAAGGCCAGGTCGACGAGATCATCGACGACCTGATGTTCGCCGAAAACGCAGCGCTTTGGGCGAGCCTGCCGCCACAGGTGAAGACGCAGATCTACCAGCAAGTGCGACGCAGCGTGGCACCGATGGTCGAATCGCTCGGCCTGGCGCTGGCCGGCGAAATCGAACAGCTGATCGACGTGCGCAACATGATCGGCGCGCAGATGGAAACCGATCGCGGCCTGATGGTGCGGCTGTTCCGCGCCGTCGGCCGCACGGAGATCCGCTTCATCATCAACGTCAGTTTCTGGATCGGCCTCGCCTTCGGCCTGCTGCAAATGCTGCTGTTCTATTTTCTGCCCTGGCATGGACTGCTGCCGCTGTATGCCGGCGTGCTCGGCTTCGTCACCAACTGGATCGCGTTGGCGATGGTGTTTCGTCCGCTGAACCCGGTGCGAATCGGCCCCATCCATATCCATGGCCTGTTCCTGCGCAGACAGAACGAAGTGGCCGAAAAGTTTGCGCAGATGACGTCCGACGAATTGCTGACGATCCGGCAATTCACCAACGCCATCTTCAGCGGCCCCGGCGCGCCGCGCGCACGTGAGCTGATTGCGCGCGGCATCGCCCAGTTGTTCGACGCACCGATGGTGAAGACGAGTTTGCAGATGGCGCTCGGGCCGGCGGCGTTCGATCGAATCAAGCTCGGCGTTACGCAACAGGCTGCCGATATCTTGATCTCTGCGATGGCGCACCCCGGTTTCAATCGCGATCGTGCGAATGTGCTGTCGCAACTCTTCGCGCAGCGGATTCGCGCGCTCAGTTCAGCCGAATTCCAGGATCTGCTGCGGCCCGCGTTCCAGGAGGATGAATGGATCCTCCTGGTGCTGGGCGCGATCACCGGCCTGGCCGCCGGATGGCTGCAGTTGCTGCTTGGTTTTTCGTAATGAAGTCGGGCTTCGGACTAGAATAAAGTCTTATCGGGCGCGGCCTTGCTGCCGTTCTGGCCCATATAGACAGATCCGCAACGCGCAAACGCTCTGCCGATGGGCGCGCAAACGGTCAAGCAACGAAGTTAGGGACTATCGATGAGCAATTCTGTTGGGGACGCGCGCGCGCGCGGAACGCACGACCGGTGGCTGCTGTCGGCGCTGCTGGCAACCGCCGCAGCCTTGCTCAGCCCGACCGCCTCGGCGCTCGACTTCGACGTGCCATTGCCATTTGGCGCTGATGGCATTCACGCTGCGCTGAACACCACGCTGACGGCCGGCGTCGGCTTTCGTACCCAGGGCCAGAACGTCAACCTGATCGGCAAGGGCGAACTCAATCCGAACGTCTGCGGCACCGCACCGGGCTCGCTCGGCACGATCTACTACCAGGATTGCCAGGGCGTGTTCCGCGATCAGAGTTATCCGGCCGCGCGGCTGTCGCAGGTGCCCGGCGCCTACTCGATGAATCACGACGATGGCGATCTGAATTACAACAAGGGCTCGTTTTTCCAGGCGCCCCTGAAGGTCACGCCCGACCTGACGCTGACCTACGGCAAGTTCGGCGTCTTCGCGCGCGCGCTGTATTTCTACGACTTCGTCAACAACGACAAGATGGAACGTCACCCGGACGAAATTACGCCGGACAACGTCAATTCGGTCGGCCGCGTGGGCACGCAGATTCCGGGACTCAGCACGCTGGGCCAATTGCTCGGCAATGTCGGCGTGCCGATCAAGCTGCTCAATCAACGCCTCTATGGACCCGGCGGTTACGTGCGGACCAAGCGCACCGACGGCGAGGAACTGCGGCAGTCGGGCACCAACCTGCAGTACCTCGACAGCTACTTCTACGGCAAGCTGCCGATCCCCTATACCGACGACAAGGAACTGAGCTTCAAGATCGGTCGCCAGAGTGTGAGTTGGGGCGAGAGCACCACGCTGGTATTCAACAGCATCAACGCGGCGAATCCGATCAACGCCAACAACTTCTATCGCATCGGCAATCAGACCGAAGAAGATTTCACGCCGATCAACATGATCGACATGAGCTTCTCACCGATCGAGAACGTCACCGTCGAAGGCTTTTATCAGCTCGAATGGCAGCCCACGGAAGCACAGACGCCAGGCACCTACTTCTCGTCGAACGATATCGGCACCAACGGCACCGGCAAGTTCCTCAATCTGAGCTTCGGCGGCGGCGCCGACGACCCTTACAACCTCGGCTATCCGCTGGATAATCCGCTGGGCCTGATCACCTACACATCGCTGGCGGCGCAACGTGCGCGCGACATGGAGCCACGCACCTCGGGTCAGTTCGGCGTCAAGCTCGATTACTACGCCGACTGGCTCAATCAGGGCACCGATCTGTCGCTGTACTACGAGAACTATCACTCGCGCCTGCCCTACCTCGGTTTCTTCGCGACACAGACCAGCTGCGCGAAGCAGTCGACCAGCCTGGTGCCGTTCCTGACCGCGTGCCCCAACTCGCCGCTGGCAACCTCGCTCACCGGCGGCAGCGGTCGTAGCGATGCGGTTCCGCTGAACACCGCTCAGTTCTTCCTCGAATATCCGGAAGACATCCACCTGATCGGCGCCAGCTTCAACACCACCGTCGGCGAATACTCGCTGCAGGGCGAACTGGCCTACCGGCCGAACCTGCCGATGCAGGTGTCGACGCCCGACCTGGCGTTCGCGGCGTTCGCGCCGACGCTGACCAACTGCTCGCAACAGAGCCAGCACTGCCTCGGCACCGGCATCAACAACAGTCTTGGTGCGTCGATCGGCAATGCGCCCAACGGCGGTGTGAAGGTTTACGGCAGCAGTGACTACGTGACCAACGCGGCCGGCACACCCGGCAGCTACGCCGACACCTACAACCTGATCGTCGGCCACCTGCCGGGCTCGGCGCGCGCCTTTCCGAACTTCGTGATTCCGTATCGTGGCGGCGTCGTCGGTCAGAATCCGGCGACCGATCTGTCAAAGCCGCTGAATCGAAGCAACCCCGGCTACATCCAGGGTTACGAGCGCTTCCAGATGCTGCAGCTCGACCTTGGCATCACGCGCGTACTCGGCGCCTCGGACAACCCGTTCGGCGCGGACCAGATCATCGTGCTGGGCGAAGTCGGCTTCGACTACAGCCCGGATTTCCCGAAGCTCGACCTGCTGCAGATCGAAGGACCGGCGACCGCGCTGTCAGCCACGGCCGGCGCCGACGGCTCCGGCGCCAACGGCTCGAAGCAGGCCTGCTCGAATATTCCGGACTGTTCCTATGGCGCCGACGGCCTGCGCTTCAATCCGCACCAGCAGGATCTGACCGGCTTCGTCGACGCATTCTCCTGGGGCTATCGCGTGATCGCGCTGGCCAGTTACGAGAACGTGCTGCGCAATGTCGGTCTGCATCCGGCGCTGGTACTGAAGCAGGATATCCAGGGCACGTCGCCCGGCCCCGGCTACGAATTCGTTGCCGGCCGCAAGGAAGTCGATACCTTGCTGGAGACGCGCTACAAATCCTCCCTGTCGTTCAACCTCGGCTACACCTGGTACTGGGGCGGCGGCGCGTACAACCTGCTGTCGGATCGCGACTTCGCGCAGGCCTTCATCAAGTATCAGTTCTAGAGTTGCCGCGCCGCCCAGCCTCGCGCCAGCGAGATGGGCAACGCTGCGCGGCCAGGCAATGGCAAACATCGGGAGGAGGTCGGCCGCGCCGACTGCGCGCGGTATGCGCGGTCGCCCAGGTACGTTCGATGGTTGCGGCCCACTCCACGCCCGAGCGGCGCTCGAGGCGCGATTCCGTCGAAGTCCTGAATCCTAGGTCGAGCGCGATTGGCGTTCGGCATTCACGGGCGGATCGTGCCGCATGTTCTGCAGTCGATCGCGCCCCAGGACGGCCCCCGTCCTGAACCCGGTGGTTCGCTCAGACCTGACGCCGACCCTGTTAACCTGATCGGTTTGTCGGCGCTCCTGCGAGATCTTTCACGCCAATTCCGCGTCCTGGTCGACATCAACGCGCCAATTGGTTCAAATTCCCCCTGTTTTTGACGCCGACTACTGGCGTGGCGAGATAAATATCGACGATACTCGTCCCGGCCACGCACACCCAAAGCCTGGCCCATAAACACAAGACCGAGTGAACGGTCGTTTATCGAAAACGCTCGGGGCTGCCGAATCGGCCGGTGACCTGAAAATAGGGAGGTGAGGGATGTATTTGCCAAAACTGATGACCGCGCGGCGCGCGCCTGCTATCGCGCTGTTGGCCGTTGCCGCTGCGCTGGCATCGCTGCCGGTTCATGCAATCGACTTCGATCTGCCGCTACCGTTCGACGGCGACGGTATTCACGGCGCGCTCAACACGACCCTGACCGCCGGCGCCGGCTTTCGTACGCAGGGTCAGAGCGTCAACCTGATCGGCAAGGCCGACCTCAACCCGAATGTCTGCGGCACCGCCAAGGGCAGTGCCGGCACCATCTATTACCAGGAATGCCAGGGTGTATTCCGCGATCAGTCCTACCCGGCTGCGCACCTCGCGACGCAACCGGGTCAGTATTCGATGCACAACGACGATGGCGATCTGAACTACGGCAAGGGTTCGATTTTCCAGGCGCCGTTGAAGGTCACGCCCGACCTGACCCTCACCTACAAGGACTTCGGCTTCTTCGCGCGCGTCCTGTATTTCTACGATTTCGCCAACAACGACAAGACCGAGCGGCACCCGGACGAAATTACGGCCGCCAATCTGAACCAGGTCGGCCGTGTCGGTTCGCCGATTCCGGGGCTCAACGGCCTCGGTCAGTTGCTCAACGGCCTGGGCCTGCCGATCGCACCGATCAGTGAACGTCTGTACGGTCCCGGCGCTTATGTGCGCAGCAAGCGCACGGACGGCGAAGTGCTGCGTCAGGCCGGCACCAACCTGCAGTATCTCGACAGCTACTTCTACGGCAAGCTGCCGATTCCGTTCACCGAGGACAAGGACGTCACTTTCAAGGTGGGCCGTCAGGCGGTCAGTTGGGGCGAGAGCACGACGCTCGTCATCAACTCGATCAACCAGGCCAACCCGATCAACGCCAACAACTTCTATCGCATCGGCAATCAGCTCGAAGAAGACTTCACGCCGGTCAACATGGTGGATATCAGCTTCGCGCCGTTCGAGAACGCAACGCTCGAAGGCTTCTATCAACTGGAATGGCAGCCCACCGAAGCGCAGACGCCAGGCACTTATTTTTCGACCAATGACGTCGGCACCAACGGCACTGGCCGCTACGCCAACTTGAGCTTCGGCGGCTCCGCCGACGACCCGGACAACGTCGGCCATCCGCTCGACAATCCGCTGAGCCTGATCACCTACACCACTGCGTACATCAAG
>CAIJRD010000016.1 GCA_903822975.1 uncultured Sinobacteraceae bacterium | reverse complement strand
TGTGCATGCGCATGCACAAACACAGGCATCCAACACAATCAGCGCTGCACCAGCAGCGCAGCTTCTTTGATTAAGACTCGCCCAGCAGGGGCGGAACCGAGCCTTCAGCGATCCACGCAGACGCTCGCCTCGCACCTACGAAACTTGCAGATCGGCGCCGCCAAGCGCGCACAAACACACGCATCCAACACAAGCAGCGCAGCATTCTTTGAATGCGCCTCGCCCATGCAGTGGCGGAACCGAACCTTCAGCGATCCGCGCAAACGCTCGCCTCGCACCTGCCGAGCGTTCAGCGCGAACAATGGCCGAATCCGAATCCGAATCCGCAGACTCGGACGTGATTCCCGAACCAACCGCTACCTAGACGATTCCAGAACACGCGCTACAAATACCGCAGCACGTCGCAGAAAACCAGCTCGGTAAAGTGCGAACCAGTTACTGCGCCGCCACCGCCGCTTCCAATTCGTCCAAGGCCTCGCCCGTATACACCGCCAAGCGCTGCATATGCGGCAAGGAATCGCGACAGCCGGTGTAGCCGAAGTTCAGCTTGCCCGCGTAGCTCACGCAGGTCACGTTCAGCGCCTGCCCGTGCTGCAGCACTGAAACGGGATACATCGCTTCGAGCTTCGCGCCGGCGAAATACAGCGGTTTTTCGGGGCCCGGCACGTTCGAGATCGCTACGTTGAACATCGGCCGGCCATGACCGCCGATTCCCGTCAGCTGGCCGAGTACGAACGGCGCCATGTACAGCATCGTGTACGAATTCAAGGACTCGCGCGGTAGGCCCTGCAGCAGCTCCTTCGCGCGCAAGGTCGATGCGTGGATTGCATGCAGTCGCAACAGCGGATCGGCGACGTCGGTGCCGAGATTGGCCAGGATGAAGCTGATCGCTGTGCCGAGCGCCTGATCTCCTTTCGGGCGCACCGAGACGGGCAGGCCGGCGGTCAGCGCCTGGCCCGGTAGCGCGTGCAACTCTTTCAGGAACCGTCGCAGCGCGCCGGCACTGATCGCCAGCACGACATCGTTGAGCGTGACCTTGGCGTTGTCGGCGAGCGTCCGCAGCCGATCGAGCGAATACTGCTGAGTCGCGAAGCGACGCGCCGGCGTGATGCGCTGATTCAGCATCGAATTGGGCGCGTCGAACGGTGCGATCAAAGCGTCCCCTTCGCCGCGTTTGCCGAGCTTCCAGGCATCGGCCACACCGCGCACCGCCATGCGCAGGTTGCCGCCTTCGCGGCGGACCGCTTCGATCAGCGTGGCCATCGGCTCGTTGTGGGCGTCGGGATCTTTCTTCTTGCGTGTCGCCTGTGTCGCGCCGATCGACCACGGCGGCACGAATTCGCGCTGACGCGGCGAGGTGGCCATCGCGCGCTGCAGCAGGCGCATGCCACCGACCCCGTCGATCAGCGAATGGTGCATTTTCGCGTACAGCGCCAGGCGACCGCCTTCGAGTCCTTCGATGATGTGCACTTCCCACAAAGGGCGATCGAAATCCAGCGCATTCGAGTGCAGCCGCGAAACCAGAATGCCGAGTTCGCGCTCGCCGCCGGGTGCGGGCAGTGCGGAGTGGCGCACGTGGTAGTCGAGGTCCAGATGGTTGTCGACTTCCCAGGCCGGCAGTACGCCGCGCAGCAGCGACGATTTCAGTCGCAGATTCCACGGCGCTTCGAACTTCACGGGCCGCTTCAGCTGAGTGACCAGATCGCGCACGAAATGCGCCTTGGCTTTGGCCGGCGGCGTGAAAATCTGCAGGCTTGCGACGTGCATCGGCGTGGCGCGCGTATCCACATACAGCCAGGACGCATCCAGCGGCTTGAGCCTTGTTGCCATTTTTATAGGTCTCCTCGTGAGCGGCCTCCGCACTTTACGCGAGACGCCGAATTTATTTTTAGACGGCTTGGTCCGATTGCTACCCAAATGTTGAAGAACGCCGGAACCGGCGCCGTCGCCAGACCCGATGAGGTGAACCTCGCGCAGTCTGTGACGCGTGCAGACCTAGCGCGAACGCTCCGATCGCAGGCGCGCCAGTTCCAGATCCTTGTCCGCCCAGAGCTGGTTGACCCAGTCCTGGAAGCGGGTGCGGTAGTCGGCATCGTCGCTGTAATCGCCGTGCAGCAGCGTGTCGGGCAATTGCAGCACGCGCGCCTGCAGCTGCACGGCGTGTTGTTCGCCGCAGAGGAAACTCCAAAGCTTGGACTGGTTGGTGGTTTGGTAGACCAGGGTGACGTCGATCAGGCCAGCAAACTGCTCGCCCATCGCATTCAGCATGAAGCTGAGCCCGGCCGACTTCGGCCGCAGCAGGTGTTGATACGGCGATTGCCGCGCCAGCCGCTTGGCCGGCGAACTGCGGGTGCCTTCAACGAAGTTGACCACCGTGATCGGCTGGCGTTTGTATTTTTCGCAGAATCGACGCGTGGTTTCGAGATCCTGATTTTTCAGCGCGGGATTGGCAGCCACCGCTTCGCGCGAGTGGCGCTTCATGAAGGGCATGTCGAGCGCCCAGCAGATGAAGCCGACCAGCGGCACCCAGATCAATTCCTTCTTCAGGAAGAAACGCGGGAACGGCACGCGGCCGCCGAAGGCGTCGAACAGGATCAGGATGTCGGCCCAGCTTTGGTGATTGCTGACGATCAACCAGCTGCGCCGCGGATCGAGTGCCGGATCGAGGCGGTAGCCGCTGCGCCGGCCATGCAGCAGCGTGTAGATCGCGCTGTTGCCGCGCACCCAGGGGACGCCGGCGATCCACACCAGCGCACGCCCGAGTGCTCGCCGCAGCGGCGGCGCCGGCAGCAGAATCTTCAGGATCGCCAGCGGCAGCAGGATCATCCCGCCCCACAACATCAGCCACAGGAACATCGCCAGTACGGTCAGCACCCCGATCAGCGGTGCGGGCAGCAGGCGGCGATCCATGCCGGGCGGCTCCCGCTTAGACGGCTTCGTCCGCCGCGGCGGCGTGATACGCCGGGCTCAATTCGTGTACGGCCTGCACCAGTGCGGCAACGTTCTCGGGCGGGGTACCCGGCAGGATGCCGTGGCCGAGATTGAAGATGTGGCCGGGTGCGGCGCCGTAGTCGTCGAGAATGCGGCCGGCCAGTTCGCGAATTTTCTCCGGGCTGGCGAACAGCGCGGTCGGGTCCATATTGCCCTGCAAGGCCACGCCGCCATCGACACGGTAGCGCGCATCGCCGATGTTGAGCGTCCAGTCGACGCCGAGTGCCGCCACACCGGTATTGGCCTGCTCCAGCAGATAGGCCGAAGCACCCTTGCTGAACAGCATCACCGGCACGCCCGGTGCGATCACCGACAGCCGCTCGACGATGCGCGCCATCGGCTGCAGCGAGAAGAAGCGGTAACCATCCGGGTCGAGCACGCCGCCCCAGGTGTCGAAGATCATCAGCGCATCGGCACCGGCCTTGGCTTGCGCGGCGAGGTAGATCGCCACCGATTCGGTCAGCTTGTCGAGCAGGGCTTTCAGCAGCTGCGGCGCGTCGTAGCGCATCTTCTTCGCATGCGCGAAATCGCGCGAACCGCGACCTTCGATCATGTAAGTCGCCAGCGTCCACGGGCTGCCGGCAAAGCCGATCAGCGGCACGCGGTTCGATAGTCCGGACTTGATCGTGCGCACCGCGTCCATCACGTAGCGCAGCTCGCCCTCGGGATCGGGAATCGGCAGCTGCGCGATGTCGTCGGCGCTGCGCACCGGATTCGAGAACGTCGGGCCTTCGTTTTCGACGAACTGCAAACCCAGGCCCATCGCGTCCGGAATCGTCAGGATGTCGGAGAACAGGATCGCGGCGTCGAAGCCGTACCGATCGATCGGCTGCAGCGTGACTTCGCAGCACAGCTCCGGCGTTTTGCACAGCGTCAGAAAGTCACCGGCCTTGGCGCGCGTGGCGCGATATTCCGGCAGATAGCGGCCGGCCTGACGCATCAGCCACAAGGGCGTGCGGTCCACCGGCTCGCGCCGCAGCGCCCGCAGGAAGCGGTCATTCTGCAACATCGATACGTTCAAGCTTGGGTTCACTTCAGCGCCTCGGCAATTTCGGTCTGTATGCGATACGTGGCGGCACGCGGATCGGCTGCATCGCGGATCGGCCGTCCGACGACCAGGTGGTCGGCGCCGGCCAACAGCGCGCGCGCCGGTGTCATCACGCGTTTCTGATCGCCGGTATCGGCCGACTCACTGTCGTTATCGACCGGACGGATGCCGGGCGTTACCACGATCAATTCCCGCGGTGCGAATTCGCGCAGCGCCGCAACTTCGAGCCCGGACGACACCACGCCATCGCAGCCGGCGGCGAGCGCGCGCTTGGCGCGCGACAGCACGAGGGCTGCGACATCGCACTGAAAGCCGAGATCGTCGAGATCGCCGCGATCGAGGCTGGTGAGCGCCGTCACCGCCAGCACCTGCATGCCGCCGGACTTTGCCTTGGCGGCGGCTTGCATGATCGCCTGGTTGCCGTGCACCGTGCAGAACTGCGCGCCACGTTCGGACAAGCGCGCAACCGCACGCGCGACCGTTTCCGGAATGTCGAAAAACTTGAGGTCGACGAACACTTTCTTGTCGCGTGCGCGCAGCCATTCGAGCAATTCGAAGAAGCCCGGCGCCATGCACAGTTCCATGCCGATCTTGTAGAAGCCCGCCGCGTCGCCAAGGGTTTCGACCAGCGCACGCGCCGGTGCGGCATCGGGAAAATCCAGCGCGACGATCAGCCGGTCGCGGTCGAGAATCTTGTTTTTCATGGTGCACAGCGCGGGGGACCCGGCGAATTGTGCGGCCCGGGGGCGGGTGCGGCAAGCAATTCCGTGGCGGCCCTCTGCCAAACGCTCAGCGGACGCGGTGAGATTCGAGTGCCGCGAGGAACATGCGTGTGGCCGTCGGTCGATGAATCGGGTGACGGCGGCGCCAGCGTGCCGCACGGCGCCGCTCCATCAAGCCGCAATCAGCGCCTGGATCTTTGCGGCCGTCGGCGCGCCGATTGCTCGAGGCTGAATCACGAAACTGCTGCGCCCGCGCGCCGCGCGATGGCCGTCCATCAAGCCGCAAGCAATGCCTGAATTTTCGCCGCTGTCGGCGCACCTACGGCGCGCAGTTCCTGTGCGAACAGCGCGATGCGCCATTCCTCGATCGCCCAGCGCGCCGGATGAAACGGACCCGGCAGGTGAATCGCGACGGCGCGGATCTGCTTGCTCATTTCCAGATCGCGCTGCGGTTTGTGCGGCAGCCGTTCGAGCCGCACGGCGGCGGCTTTCAGGTAGGTCGCCACCCGTGGCCAGACCTCGTCCGGAATCGCGCCGACGAATCCCGTCGCGAACAGGGCCTGCAGCTGCGCGCGCAGATCGGTCGCGGCTTCCGGCCAGGGCTTGGCGACGCTGTCGATGCGCTTGCGCAGTTCCATCGCGCTGATCAGCCAGCCGCAGACGTCTTCCATTTGCTTGGCGGCGCTGTGACCGAACTCGGCGCGGCGTTCGAGTGCCGCGCGAAACGCGGTCTCGTCGCGGATCGCAGACGGATTCCAGTAAGTGCGTGCCGCACGTGCAGCGACCTCCGCAGCGAGCGCCTCGGCGCTGAGGCCGGTCTGCGCGAGCGCAATGCCGAGACGATTGCGCGCCGTGCGCGCGAGATCGCGCACGCGATCACCCACGCGTGCCAGCAACAGCGCCTGGGTGCCGGCGGCATGTGCGGTGGTGGCGGCACTGACCGATTCGAACAGGCGCAGCGCAACGCTGCCATCGGCTGGCGCGAGTGCCGGGAACGCGCGCGCGCCGGCGACTTCGATCGCGTCCGGCAACGTGCCGAAATCCCAGTCGCTGACACGCTCGCGCGTCCAACGTCGCGCGTCTTCGTCGTCGCCGGCGCGGCGCACGAGTTCGGCGCGCGCAGCACCGCCGAACTTTCGCTGCAGTTCGATCAGCGTCTGGGCTTCGCCGAGCGGCGCGCCGTTGGCATCTTCCAGCAACAGGCGCGGCTGCAGATGCGCCTCGAGCTTGGACGGCGTGAAATCGGACGGCTGCAACTGCACGCCGATCATCGCCTGGAAACGCGTGCAGATCGCCTGCAGCAGCTCGCCGTCGGCAGGCGAGGCACTCGCGGCGATCGCATCGGCGTACTCGGCGGCCGGCGTGCACAGCCGCCGCAGGTTCATCGGCAGGCTGCGGATCAGCGCTTCGATCTTGGCCGGACGCAGCCCCGGCACCAGCCAGTCGAACACCGTCGTCGGCAGCGCGAACAGGTGCGCAACCGGAATGTGGAAGCTCACGCCATCGGTGTCCTCGCCGGGATTGTGCGAATAGCTCAGGCGGATCGACACACCGGCGATGTCGAGATGATCCGGGAACAGGCTGGCGACGTCGGCGTTGGCGCCGGGCTTCAGCGCATCGTTCTCAACCATCAGCAGCGAGGCCTGTGCGCCCGGCTGTTTGCGCAGCCAGTTCTTCAAGCCGGCCGTGGTGCAGATGTCGGCGGGCAGCAGCGTGTCGTAAAAATCGAAGAACTGGTCTTCGTCGGCCAACAGGTCGGGGCGGCGCAGTCGCGCCTCCTTGTCGCGCACGCTTTCGATCAGTTCGAGATTCTTCAGCAAGAAGCCCGGCTTGCCGATCAACTCGCCACGCACCAGCGCTTCGCGGATGAAGATCACGCGCGCGGCGGCCGGCTCGTCGGAACCGTAGTGGCGCGCCCGCTTGAACACCGGCATGCCGAACAGTGATACGAATTCGGTAGCGGTGACTTCGCCGCGCTGCGCATTCCATTCCGGATGCTGCAACACGCGTTTGACCAGATGCGGCGCGACTTCAGCGAGCCATTCCGGCTCGATCGTCGCGACATTGCGTGCGAACAGCTGGCTGGTCTGCGACAGCTGTGCGCAGACGATCCACTGCGGCGGCTTCTTTGCCAGTGCCGATGCCGGAAAGATCTTGAAGCGGCGTCCGCGCGGTCCCTGGAATTCCGGTTTCTCCACCAGCTTCTGGCCGATGTGATCGATCAGTCCGGCGAGCAGGCATTTGTGAATCTCGGGATAGAGCTTGTCGATCGGCTGCGCGGTCTTCGGCTTGTCGGCGTCGGTGCGCCCGAGCAGGTCGACGATCTGCTTGTAAACCGACTCCCATTCCTCCATGCGCAGATACGAAACGAAGTGCTCCTTGCACAGCTTGCGCAACTGCCGGTTGGACGCCTGCTCGCTCCAGTCGCGCCAGCGCTGCCACAGATTCAGTAGCGTCAGAAAATCGGATTTCGGATGGCGCCACTCGGCGTGCCTGGCGCGTGCCGCAGCCTGCGCATCCGGCGGTACTTCGTGCGGATCCTGCACCGACAGTGCGGCCGCCAGCACCCAGACGTGCTCGCGGTGCGGCGTGCCGCGCGCGGCCAGCGCGATGCGCGCGATGCGCGGGTCCAGCGGCAGACGCCCGAGTTCGCGGCCGAGCGTGGTCAGACGGCGTTCATCGTCGAGCGCGCCGAGCGTCTGCAGCAGGCGGTAGCCTTCGCTGACGTGACGGCTCTCGGGCGCATCGAGCCAGGGAAAGTCTTCGACATCGCCGAGGCCGAGCGTGGCCATCTGCAGGATCACGCCGGCCAGGTTCGAGCGCAGCACTTCCGGATCGGTGAACGGCGGTCGCAGCGCGAATTCGTCCTCCGCGTACAGGCGCAGCGCAACGCCCGGACCGACCCGTCCGCAGCGGCCCGAACGCTGGTTCGCAGCCGCTTGCGAGATCGCCTCGATCTGCAACTGCTGCACGCCGAGGCGCGTCGAATAGCGATTGATGCGCGCAGTGCCGGTGTCGACCACGTAGCGAATGCCCGGCACCGTCACCGAGGTTTCGGCGACATTGGTCGCCAGCACGATGCGCGCGGCACTGCCGCTGGAGAACACGCGGTCCTGTTGCGCCGCCGGCAGCCGCGAAAACAGCGGCAGCACCTCGGCGCGCGGGAAGCGTCCTGGCAGCGATCGCGCGAGGTCGTTGATCTCGCGTTCGCCCGGCAGGAACACCAGAACGTCGCCGACCTTGCCGCCGCGCCACAGCGATTCGATGCCGGCGCCGACCTGGTCTTCGAGATCGTCGTCCTTGTCCGGTTCGCGGTAGCGCAATTCCACCGGGAAGGCGCGACCTTCGACCGTGAAGATCGGCGCGGCTTCGCCTTTTGCGTTGCTGAAATGGCGCGCGAGCTTTTCCGGATCGAGTGTCGCCGACGTGATGATCAGCTTCAGCTCGGGTCGCCGTGGCAGCAAGCGCTTGAGCCAGCCGAGCAGGAAATCGATGTTGAGGCTGCGCTCGTGCGCCTCGTCGAGAATGAGCGTGTCGTAGCCGAGCAGTTCGCGGTCGCGCTGCAGTTCGGCGAGCAGGATGCCGTCGGTCATCAGCTTGATCAGCGAGCGCTCCGACACGCGCCGATCGAAGCGGGTTTCGTAGCCGACCAGATCGCCGATGTTGCCGTTCAGCTCGCGCGCAATGCGCTGCGCGACGCTGCGCGCGGCAAGCCGACGCGGCTGCGTATGGCCGACCAAGCCACGCATGCCGCGGCCGAGTTCCAGGCACAGCTTCGGCAACTGCGTGGTCTTGCCGGAGCCGGTTTCGCCGCAGACCACCACCACCTGATGATCGCGGATGATCTCGATCAACTCGTCCTTGGCCTGCACCACCGGCAGCTCGGCCGGATAGCTGATCGTCTCGGGTCGCAGTCGCGCGCGGTTTTCCGCCGCCAGCATGGCCTGCTGCACATCGCGCTCGAAACGCGCAGCGTCGAACTTGGGATTATTGCGAGCGCCGGCAAGCTGGCGCGCGAGCCGCGCGACATCGCGCAGCAGCAGCTGCGAACGGATCAGGTTGAACTGGGCCTGCAGGGGCGCGGGAGGATTCAAGACGATGCAACGAACGACGAATGGCCGCCATGATAAGGCAGAGCTGCTCGGCGACGAGCCGCTTTGCACGATTCTGGCTTCTCAAGCGGCAACCGTTGTCTGTAACCCTTGCCCGCACCCTTTCCCGCAACCCTCACCCACGCGCAGGACCGGCTGACGCATGAAACCTTTCGTTCGTGGCGATATCGATGGCTTTGTCGGGCTCGCACTCGACAACCTCGTGCTGCTGCTGCTGATCGCAGGACTCTGTCGCGGCGTGCTCGGCTTTCCCGATGCGCTGGTGCTGGGCCGCATCCTGCCCGGCGCCGGTCTGTCGCTGCTGATCGGCAACCTGTTCTATGCCTGGCAGGCGCGGCGGCTGGCGCGTGCGCAGAACCGCGAGGATGTCTGCGCACTGCCGTACGGCATCAACGCGCTTACCGTGTTCGCCTTCGTGTTCCTGGTGATGTTGCCGGCGAAGCTCGCGGCACAGGCCGCCGGTGTTGCGGACCCGGCGCTGGCCGCCTGGCATGCCGGTCTGCTCGCCTGCTTCGGGGCCGGCGTCATCGAATTCTCGGGCGCCTTCGTCGCCGGCTGGATTCGCCGCCACACACCGCGCGCCGCACTGCTGTCGACGCTCGCCGGACTTGCACTCGCCTTCATCGCGCTCGGCTTCCTGTTTCGCGCGTACGCGCATCCGCTGGTCGGCATCACCACTCTCACCGTGGTGCTGGTCGGCTACTTCGGGCGTGTACGTCTACGCGGCGGCTTGCCGGTTGGTCTGGCGGCGTTGTTGATCGGCATTGTGCTGTCGTGGGCCACCGGGCTGGCACCAATCGGCGCATGGCCGGCGCCGCCGCAGGTGTCGCTGCCCACGCCGGTGCTCGGCGAACTGTTCGCATCGCTGCAACCGGAACTCGCATTGCGTTATCTGTCGGTGATCCTGCCGATGGGCCTGTTCGCAGTGATCGGCTCGATGCAGAACCTCGAATCCGCCGAAGCGGCCGGCGATCGTTACGACACGCGCAGCTCGCTCGCGATGAATGGCATTGGCACCTTGGTCGCCGCCGCATTCGGTTCCTGCTTTCCCACCACGCTGTACATCGGACATCCCGGCTGGAAGGCCATGGGTGCGCGCGCGGCTTATTCGACGCTGTCCGGCGTGTTCATCGCCGCGCTGTGCTTCAGCGGCACGCTCGCGCACGTCGCCTGGGCAATTCCGGTGGACGCCGGCATGGCGATCCTGCTGTGGATCGGCATTGTGATGACCGCCCAATCGTTCGACGCGACGCCGCGCGCACATGCACCCGCCGTGGTGGTTGGCCTGCTGCCCGGCATCGCCTGCTGGGGCGCGCTGATGCTGAAGGCCGGTCTGCGCGCCGCCGGTGCCGGCAGCGCGAACGGCCCGCCGATCGACGCCGCGCTGCTGCCGGCGTTTCACGGCGCGGATCTGTGGGCCGAAGGCGCGTTCGCACTCGAACAGGGCGTGGTGTTCAGCGCGATGATCCTGTCGGCGGCAACCGTTGCGATCATCGAGCGGCAATTCCAGCGGGCGGCGATCTGGATGCTGGCCGGTGCGGCACTGTCCGCTTGCGGGCTGATGCATGCGTTCCGCTTCACCGGCGCCGACACCGCGCTCGACCTGCGGCCGGCATGGCCGTTCGTCGAGGCTTACCTGATTGCGGCGGCGATGCTGCTGTTGGCGCGCTGGCTGACGCGGCCGCTGGCCGGCGATTAGTCGGATTTAAGCGCGAGGTAGCGGTTCCGATCGCGGAACCGCGCGCCGCCGAGTTGTAGAAATCGGTCGGCGAACCCAAGCGGCCTGACGCGGCCAAGGCGGTGCAGATCCGATGCAGGCCAACTGCAGTGCGCCATCACCTCACTTCGTCCGCACGCAGCGACACGCTGCAAATGTGCGACGCGTAAATACATGACTCGCAAATCGATGAAGCGCAGATCGATCAAGCGCAAATCGATGAAGTGAAATCAGGACGACTGCAACAGGCGCTGCTCGATCTCCGCCAGGCGCGATTCGAGCGCCGCCACGCGGGCTTCCAGTTCCGCAACTGCGGCGCGCGCGGAGGGCTCATGCGCCGGAGTCGCCGCCTCGCTGCGCGCGGCGGCGGCTTGTGCCTGTGCCGCGCCACACAGCAGGTGCACATAGCGCGTGGCCGACTGGCCCTGTGCACGCGGCAACAGCATCAGCAGCGGCTGCGCGCGATCTTCCAGATCGGCGATTGCGGCAGCGAGGCTGTCGGCATCGGCAGGTCCGCCCAGACCCTGCGCATTCGCGCGCAATTCGGCGGCGGTTTGCGGCCCGCGCAGCATCAGTGTCGCCAGCACCGCCACCGATGCCGGCTTGAGTAATAACTGGTTCTGCATGCGTTGACGCCATTTCGGCACACGCCCGGCGTGATCGTCGCGTGCGGCCAGCTTGTCCTGTTCGAGGCGCGTCAAGGCCGCACCGACCTCGCCTTCGGTCAGGCTGGTGACCGGGTTGCGTGCATTCTTCTGATTCGCCGCGAGCATGATCGCGTTGACCGTCATCGGGTAGTACTGCGGTGTCGCCACCGATTTCTCGAACAGCGCGGCGAGCACGCGCGCTTCCGCCAGCGTCAACAACAAGTCGGTCATGCCTCGATCTCGCTCGGAGGTTGTGGAGTGATCGCCGGCACCGGCGTGGCAATGTTGACCGATGGCGACGACCGCGTGCGAGAGCGTAACAGCACGCCGAGGTAATAGGCCGCGTAATAGCCCAGTACCAGACCCAGCAGCGCCAGTGTCAGCGGCGTGCGCGTGTTGTTCAGCGTCATCCATGGTGGCATCGCGGAATCGTTTGCAGTCGATTGCAGTTGCGGCGCCAGCACGATCAGCCGATAGACGATGCGCGCGATGAACAGCGCTGAAACCGCCAGGCCGATATACAGGTTCGGCACGTAGTAGTGGAGATCGCCGACCTGCTCGAAGCGGGTGTGCCGCAGGCTGAACCAGGCCACGCCGACGCCGACGGCTACGCCCGCGAACAAGGCGGCAATCAAGGCCGGTGAGTGCGGCGGCGAAAGGCCCAGCATCAGCGTGCCGAATATCAAGAAGCCGATGCGCCAACTCATGCGGCGCGGTCGCACGCGTTGACGTCCGACACTGCGACGCAAGCGCGAGTACAGCGCCAATGCGATCAAGGGCAGCGCGATCGACCAGCCGGGTGCATGAAGCGGGGCATACATCATCGTCCGACGGCCTCTGGAATGATTGTGTCTGACAACAGGATGCCAGCCGTGGCTGCGTAAGTCCCGGCGCAAGCATCATGCGTCGCAGATGACAGTTCTCAGGTTCGCTCGGCAATGCCCCGGGTCAGTAACCAATCTTGTGTCGACCGTGCGACGGTTCGCGGCGGTGCCGCGGTTTCGCTAGCATGGTGATACTGAGCGCCCGGACCCACGGGGCCGACCAGCACGTTGCAAGGCATTCGGGGAACAACACAGCATGCAAACGGTGAGCGTGACTCCGGCGGCGAATACGCCGCGTATCGCATCGATCGACCTGATGCGCGGCATCATCATGCTGATCATGGCGATCGACCATGTCCGCGATTTCACCAGTCCGTTTCCATACGATCCCACCGACCTGAGTCAGGCCTCGCCGGCCTTGTTCCTGACGCGCTGGATCACGCACTACTGCGCGCCGACGTTCATGTTCCTCGCCGGCACCAGCGCATTCCTGTACGCGCGCAACACCGGGGTCGATCGCGGCGGACTGCAGCGCTTCCTGGTTTCGCGCGGACTGTGGCTGGTGTTCCTCGAAGTTACCTGGAACAACTTCATGTGGCGCTTCACCCTCGATGGCGTCACCGTGCAAGTGCTGTGGGCGCTGGGCTGGTCGATGGTGTGGCTGGCGCTGATGCTGTATCTGCCGCTGCGCGGCATCGTCGCCGTGTCGCTACTGCTGGTGTTCGGCCACAACCTGTTGGACGGCATTCACGCACAGGATTTCGGCGGCGAACATAGCGTCGCGGGCTGGGCCTGGGCGCTGGCGCATGAACCGCTCGATGCGCATACCGCTTCGGGCTTCGAAATTCTGGCGTTCTATCCGCTGGTGCCGTGGATCGGCGTGATGTCCTTGGGCTACGCCTTCGGTCAGGTTTTGCTGTGGCCGCAAGATCAGCGCGCGCGCTTCATGCGACTGACCGGGCTTGCGATGATCGCGCTGTTCCTGCTGCTGCGACTGAGCAACTTCTATGGCGATCACACGCTATGGCAGAGCAATCCACGCGGCACCGTCTTCACGCTGTTGCAGATCCTCAACGTCAGCAAATATCCGCCGTCGCTGCAATACCTGTTGATGACGCTGGGTCCGGTGCTGCTGTTGCTGCCAACGCTGGAGCACGCGCGCGGCAAGCTGGCGCAGGCGGTTACGGTGATCGGTCGAGTGCCGATGTTTTTCTATCTGCTGCATGTGCTGTTGATCCACGGCTTGTCGGTACTCGCCGCACTGGCGCTCTACGGCATGGTGCCGCATACCTTGCGCGATGCGCCGGTGCTGCCGCCGGGCTACGAACCGAGCCTGCTGCGTGTTTATGCCGCCTGGTTGCTGGTGATCGCGATCCTGTATCCGCTGTGCCGCTGGTATGCCGACTACAAGCGTCGTCACCGGGACTACTGGTGGTTGAGCTATTTGTAAGGGCGCTGTGAAGCCCCGCAGCACTGCGGCGCGCTGCGGGTCGGACGGCTGCGATCGGGGTCGGTCGTTACAGGCATGCGTGCGGCAGGCACCGCGAGCTTGGCGGGTTCGCTCGTTTGAGCCGCAGGTGTCAGAGCTGTAAGCCCTAAGCGTTCAGATCTGCGGCTGACCCAGCCGTCGTGCCCGCGCCGTGCGCGCGGCCAGGCGTCGAAGCGGCGGTCGCAGCGTGAAGTACAGCAGCGCCGCCGACGGCGGTGCGGCCAGACACCAGATGCCCACGCCGCCCAGCGCGATCAAACCGAAGTCGAGAATGAACTGCCAGACGCCGGCCTGGAAACGTTCGATCAGCTGCGGAATCGATAGCGCCAGATGCGGTGCGCCGAGCCATTCGCCGGCGCGGTAGAACGGAATCAGCAGCGCCAGTTGCAGCGGATAGCACAGCCAGTTGAGCAACTGGATCACCGGCTGGTTCAGTTTCAACGTAAATGCGGCGAGGCCGCACAGCAACATGGTCGAGCCGAGAATCGGGAACACCGACAGCACTGCGCCGAGTGCGAGCGTCAACGCGATCTTCTCGGGCGTGATGCCCTGGCTCAGCTGCGCCACCAGCGGCGCGACCACACGGCGCTTCCACCAGGAGTCCGGCTGCGGGGATGAGTCCGACGGATTCACTTGCGGCGCAACAGGAAGTCTTCGATCGGCGCTTCGCGCGGCAGGCGCCACAGCGTGATCAGCGCGTAGCCCGCCATCGCGATATTGCCGAGCGCGAAGATCAGCAGCAGCCAGATCGCTGCGCGCCAGATCGAGTTTTCCTTGTACGCAACCCACAGCCAGAACGTGAAGAACGCCAGGTAGGTATCGACCAGCGTGGCGATGAACCAGGGATGCGTCACCAGCGCCTGCGGCGTCTGCCAGAACGGCATCTGCAGGCTCGCCCAGGTGGTCGCGCAGAGTATGCACAGCAGAATCAAGCTGAAGACGATTTTCAGACGCGCGCTCACGGCAATTCGATCCTGCAAAAAATGCCCCGCCAAGCGGACGGGGCGAACCCTTCAGAGTCTACTCAAGCGCGATGACGTTTTGCCGGTCGCGCAGCGGCGTGTGCGCGCGGAACGCCGCGCTTAGCCGCGCTTATTGAGCGTGATCTGCATCAAGTCGATGTTGTTGGTCAGGAATCCGCACTCGCAGTAGCTCAGGTAGTAGCGCCACATGCGCAGGAAGCGTCGGTCGAACTGCTGGGTGATCTGCTCGCTGACCGCGAGCACGTTGCGATGCCAGTGCGCCAGTGTGTCGGCGTAGTCCTTGGCGTAGAACTTCGGATTTTCCGACGTCAGTCCAGCCGCGAGCGCGAGATCGGAGAAGTGACCCGGCGGGCACAGCATGCCGCCCGGGAAGATGTACTTCTGAATGAAATCGCGCTTGCGGCGGTAATGATCGAACAGCGCCGGGCTGATCGTGATGCCCTGGATCGCCGCCTTGCCGCCGGGTTTCAGCGCCTTCGAAATGGTCGCGAAGTAACCCGGCCAGTATTCCTCGCCGACCGCTTCGTACATCTCGATCGAGACGATGCGGTCGTATTGTTCAACCACGTCGCGGTAGTCGCGAATCTCGAACGTCACGCGATCGGCCACACCGGCGTTTTCCGCACGCACGCGGGCCTCGGCAAGTTGTTCCTGCGACAAGGTGATCGAGTGCACGCGGCAGCCGGAATGGGTTGCCGCATAGATCGCGAAGCCACCCCAGCCCGAGCCGATTTCCAGCAGCGTATGTTCGGGGCGCAGATCGAGGCGCTCGTACATCAGCTGGAATTTGTTGATCTGCGCGTCCATCAGGGTTTCGTTCGGGCGCAGATAGGCGCTTGACGGTTCCTGCGCGGTGGCGGGCGTGCGGAACATGCCGGCCGAATACGCCATCGTGTCGTCGAGCCACATCTTGTAGAACTCGTTGCCGAGGTCGTAGTGGTACTCGATGTTCTTCTTCGCCTTGGTCTTGGTATTCGCGCGGCGCTTGTGCTGCCACCAGCCGTAGGCGCGACCGATCCAGTTGGCTTCGAATGGACCTTTGTAATACGGCTCGTTGAGATACAGCACGTGCAGCAGGCGCGTCAGGTCAGGCGAATCCCAGCAGTCTTCGAGATAGGAGTCGCCGATGCCGACTTCGCCGGAGGTCAAGACGTGCTTGATCAGTCGTTCGCTGTGGATGTGCCACACGCCGTGCGGGCCCGGCTCGGTGCCGGCGAAATGTCGCGTGGCGCCGTTCGGCAGACGCAGATCGAGCGAGCCGATCTTCATGCCGGACAGCATGTAGGTTAAAAGCTTGAGCCCCAGCGACAGCCCGCGCGTGCTGCCCTGGTCCTGCGTGTCGCCGACGAACTGCTGCGGCAGGTCCGGCGAAAAGCCGTCGCGGCCGAGCACCTGATCAAGCGATTGCATCGTGTCGCGGCGTTCGAATTTTTCAGGTTTCATCGTCAGCTCACCAAGTTGCCGGGCGGTGCGGGCTTCTTGTGGAAGCGTCCGCCGCGCAGCCAGATTTTCAATGCTTCCCAATGAATGCCGGCGACGACCTTGAGCGTCATCAGCGGCATCGCCAGCACCAGTTTCACGATCGCGCCATCGCTCAAGGCCAGTCGCGTGCCGCTGAGTGTCGCGTCCAGAATCGGAACGCCATCGCGGGTCTCGTGAATCAGCACCCGCAACTGCTCGGTCGGCTCGGTCAGACTGAAGCGGTAGCGCCCCACCAGATCGAAAAACGGTGACACGTGAAAGCACTTGTCCTTCTCGTGTATGGATTCATACGGCATCGCCGCGCCATCGGATGCGAGCAGATAGCTATGCGTTTCGCCAAATGTATTGCGCACCGCCGCGATCACCGCACGCAGGCTGCCGTCGCGGTGCTCGCAGTACCACAGGCTGATCGGGTTGAACGCGAAGCCGCACAGCCGTGGCAGCGAGAGCAGCCGAATACGACCGCCGTCGAGATCGATGCCGGCATTGGCCAGCACGCCGTCGGCCCAGCGCCGCAAACCGCCGGTTTCACCGAGGCCATGGTCGCGATCGTGGAACGACAGCAGGTTGAAGCGGTTGTGCGAAAACAGCCGAAGTCCACGCGCGGCCTCGTCGATGCGATCGACGTCGAGCAGCAGATAAAACACGCGGTAGACGAATCGGTACAGCGGTGCGATCAGGCGCCGGTGCATCACCTTGCTCGCGTACAGCGACGCCGCGGCCGCAGCGATGTCATCGGTTTCCTGTGCTGCACGCCGGCGCTGTGGCTCCGCATCTTCGTGCCAGCCGGCGCGGTCGAGCGTGTCCTTCATTGGCAGCGGCGCGCTCACGCCAGCACCGGCTCCAGCGCAGCACTCGCCGTCGGCGCGGCGACGTGCAGCACCGACGGCGGCAGGCCGAGGTCGGTGGCATAGGGCGGCAGACAATCGGGATCGAGACCGGCAACCACGCGCAATGCCGACTTCAGCCCGTCCTCATGAAAGCCGTAGGCGGTCCAGGCGCCGGCCCACCAGATGCCGCCGCGCCCCTGGATCTGCGGCAGCCGTGCCTGCGCGGCGATCGTCGCCGGGTTGTACTGCGGATGCTCGTAATCGATCTGGTACAGCACGGTCTGCGCCTGCGGCGGGCGCGGCGGGTTGAGCGAAACGATGTACTGGGTGTCGCCGGTGATGCGCTTGGGCAGGCGCTGCAACTGGTTCATCCAATAAGTCACGCCGATAGGTTCGTCAGTCAGTGCGTCGGACTTCAGGATCGCGTTCCAGCTGCTCCAGGCCCAGCGGCGTTTCGGCAGCAGGGTCTTGTCGGTGTGCAGATAGGCGGTATTGCGCGCATACGGCACGTTGCCGAGCACGGCGCGCTCGGTCTCGCTGGCGTCGCCCAGCAAGCGCAGCGCCTGGTCGGAGTGGGTTGCACAGATCACCGCGTCGTAGCGCTCCTCGCCGACCGCGCTGGTCACATGGACCGCGCCGTCGACACGACGCAGCCGTGTCACCGCGCTCGACAGCCGCAGCTCGCCCTGGAACTTCGACAACAGGCTGCGCACATAGCTGCGCGAGCCGCCGACCACGGTCTGCCACTGCGGACGTTCGTAAACGTTCAGCAGACCATGCGATTCGAAGAAGCGCGCGAACGCCGGAAACGGGAATTCCATTACTCCGGCGGTTGAAGTACTCCAGATCGGCCCGGCCATTGCGGCGACATAACGCACGCGCAGCGCCATCGGATAGTGATTGGCCTCTAGGAATTCGCCGAGCGTCATGTCCGGCAACGCATCGTCGGCCAGCAGCTGCTTCACCTGCTTGTTGAAGCGCACCACCGCCAGCAGCATGCGGATATGCGTCGGCGAGAACATCAGGCTCGGCTGCGCGAAGATCTTCGCCAGGTTCTCGTCGCCGGCCCATTCCACCCGACCTTCCTCGACCGACACGCCCAACGACATGTCGGTGTCCTGCAGGCTCACGCCGAGCTCGTGCAGGAACGGGTAGAAGTTCGGGTAGTTGACCGGGTTGCAGACGATGAAGCCGGTATCGATCGCCAGCCGCCCGTTCGGAGTCTCGACGTCGAAGGTGTTGGTGTGGCCCCCAGCACGGCTGTCCTGCTCGAATACGGTGACCTCGTGCCGCCGCGCCAGGAAGTGCGCGGCGCCGAGGCCGGAGATACCAGAGCCAATGACGGCGATTTTCATGAGCTGAGTGTGCGGCCAGCGGCCGATGAATGAGTGTTCATGGACTTACGGCCGAGACCGCCGGCGGGATGCAGGCCGGGTAAGTATTTGTGCAAGCGCGGCGGTGTCAGTGGCCTGCCGACAAACGGGTGGCGCGACAGGCAAAAGTCCAGGGCTGCGCAGCGAGCGCGCATTTGGTCAGTCAGCAGTCCGGTCGCGCAAGCCGGCTTGCGCGGGGCACTTCAGGGCGGCCCGTTTAACGCGTGCGCCAGCAAAGCCTGCAGCTGCGGCCACACCTGCTCCAGCAACAACGGCTGCGCTGCCGCGTTGGGGTGGATGCCGTCGTCCTGAAACCAGCGCGGGCGGTCACTCACCACCGGTGCCAGGAAGAACGGCAGCAGCGGTACTTTCGCGGTCTTTGCCAGGTCGCCGTAAATCTGCGTGAACTGGTTGCCGTAGACCGGTCCGTAGTTGCTTGGAATGCGCATCTCCATCAACACGGGCTGCGCCTTGGCATCGCGTGCAAGCCCGATCATCTTGTCGAGATTGGCGCGCATCGCGGGCAGCGGCTGGCCGCGCAGGCCGTCGTTGCCGCCGAGCTCCAGCAGAACCAGCTGCGGATGGTATTGCGCCAGAGCCGCCGGCAGCCGCGATAGTCCGCCGGCAGTGGTTTCGCCGGACACCGATACGTTGACTACGCTCCACGATTTCAGGGCCGGCGAACTTTGTGCCTTGAGTTTGGTGTCCAATAGTGCGACCCAGCCGCTGCCCGGATCGAGTCCGTAGCCCGCGCTGAGGCTGTCGCCGAATACCATCAGCGTCGGTGCTGCCGACGCGGCGAGCGTCGGCAACAGCAGCACGAGTACGCTCAGCGTCCCCAAGAATCTTTTCCTGAAACTGCCGAATGCCGTCATGACCGATCCGAGTGTGCGGGACGCGATGCCGCGGGAAGCCGTCATCGTCGCCGAAAAAATCTGCAAGGAGATTATCAGCGGCGGCAGTCGGCTGAGCATTCTCGATGCGCTCGACCTGCGCATCGACGCCGGTGAATCGGTCGCGATTCTCGGCCGCTCCGGTTCCGGCAAGACGACACTGCTGTCGTTGCTCGCAGGCCTCGATGCGCCGACGCGTGGTGAAGTGTTCCTGGCCGGGCAGAAGCTCTCGGCGCTCGACGAGGACGGTCGCGCCGGCTTGCGCGCGGGTCGCGTCGGCTTCGTGTTCCAGTCGTTCCAGTTGCTCGCCGGACTCACCGCGCTGGAGAACGTCATGTTGCCGGCCGAACTGGCCGGACTGCGCGATGCCGAAGTCCGCGCACGCGACACGCTCGATCAAGTCGGACTCGCCGCGCGCGTCACGCACTACCCGCACCAACTTTCCGGTGGCGAGCAGCAGCGCGTGGCGCTGGCGCGCGCATTCGCCGCCGGCCCGGCGATCCTGTTCGCCGACGAGCCCACCGGCAATCTCGATGTCGCCACCGGTGCGAGCATCATCGAACAGCTGTTCGCGATGAATCGTTCGCGCGGGACAACCCTGGTCTTGGTCACGCACGACCAGCAACTCGCGGCGCGCTGCGCCCGCACGGTGACGCTGGAGGCCGGCAAGCTGATTGAGCGCGGCGGCCTTGCAGCCGCTTCGTCGCCATGAGTACGACGTCGGAGCCGGAGCCGGAGCCGGAGCCGGCGTCGGCGTCGTCCGGATTTAAGGTGTTGCCGGTGTTGTCGACGCGTCGCGCGGCGGCGCGGCATGCCTACGCGACCGTGCGACGGGGGCTGCGTTCCGGCGATCTGCGCGTGCTGGCACTCGCGCTCGGCATCGCCGCCGCCGTCGCCTGCGGCGTTGGCCTGTTCACCGATCGCGTGCAGTCGGCGATGGACCGCAGTGCCGGCGACGCGCTCGGTGCCGACGCGGTGATCCGTTCGAGCACGCCCTTGCCGGCCGACTTGCGCGCACAGTTGCGCGGCATCGGCATGCGCACCGCTTCGACCGCCGAATTTCCCAGCGTGGTCACCAAAGTCGTCACCAAGGTTGCCGCCAATGACGTCAACAAGACGGTCTCCAGCGTTGACTCCGAGGCGCTGGCAAACGCAGCGGCGTCGGCGACCACGGATGCATCAACACCGGGCGCTGATTCCAGTTCCGACGCCAGCAGCGGCGGCGATGCGGATCTGACGCAGCTGTCGTCGATCAAGGCGGTCGAGGACGGCTATCCGCTGCGCGGGCAGTTGCTGCTCAGCGACGAGCCGTTCGCGCCGGCGCATCCCGCCAGCGGTGTGCCGCCGCGCGGTCAGGCCTGGGTCGATGCGAAGCTGTGGACCACGTTCGGGCTCGGCAACGGTGCGCAACTGCAGGTCGGTTCGATCGCACTGACCGTGACTGCAGTGATCTTCGATGAACCGGGTCGTGGCAGCGCCTTCGCCGATTTCGCACCCGAGCTATTGATGAACGGCGCCGACCTCGACGCCAGCGGACTGATCGGCCCCGGCAGCCGCGTGCAGTACGTCGAACAGCTCGGCGCCAGCGACGCGCAGTTGCTCGCCGCGCGCAAGCTCGAACTGCCGCGCGGCATGCGACTGGTCACGCCGAAGGATGCGCGACCAGAGTTGAAGCAGTCGCTGTCGCGCGCGCGCCAGTTTCTCGACATCGCGGTGCTGATGACGCTGCTGCTCGCCGCGGCCGCGGTCGCCTTGTCGGCACGCCAGTACGGCCTGCGCATGCGCGACGAAATCGCCTTGCTGAAATCGCTCGGTGCGCGACGGCAGTTCCTGTTGCAGTCGGTGCTGCTGCAACTCGGGCTGCTGTGCCTGCTCGCCGCTGGCGGCGGTGTGCTGTTCGGCGCCGTCGCCCAGGAACTGCTCGGCCGCATGGTGGCGCCCCTGCTCGGCGTCAGTCTGCCCTGGCCTTCCGCGCTGCCGATCGCGATCAGCTTCCTGGTGATCGCGCTGATGCTGGCCGGCTTTGCACTGCCGCCTTTGTTCGCCGCACTCGACGCCGCGCCGCTACGGGTTCTGCAGCGCGCCGTCAGCAGCAATAGCGGCGCACGCGGCGGTGCACTCGCTGCGCTTGCCGCAGTTGCCGCGCTGCTGTGGCTGCAGGCGGGCGAAGTGCGGCTGGCGGTCTACATTGCGATCGGTGCAACGCTCGCCGCCGCGGTGCTGGCGCTGCTGGCCTGGTTGCTGGTGCGTCTGCTGCAGCCACTGCGCCGGCGCAGCGGTGTGGCCTGGCGCTTTGGTCTCGGCAATCTGGTGCGGCGCGGGCCCGACACCGTCGCGCAGACGGTGGCGCTGGGTGTAGCGCTGTTGTCGCTGCTGCTGGTGACGGTGGTGCGCGAAGACCTGCTCAACACCTGGCGCGGACGCCTGCCGGCGGACACGCCGAACCAGTTTCTGATCAACATTCAGCCCGAACAGCGCGCGCCGCTCGCCGCGTTTTTCGCACAGAACGGATATGCCAACGTGCCGCTGCTGCCGCTGGTGCGGGCGCACCTCACGGCGATCAACCACAAGCCGGTGAGTGCGGCGAGCTTCGAGGATCCGGAGACCAAGCGCTGGATCAATCGCGAATTCAACCTGTCCTGGACCGATCAATTCGGTAGCGATAACCAGATCGTCGCCGGGCAGCTGTTCACCGCCGCCGACGCTGGCAAGCCCTTGCTGTCGGTCGAGCAGGATGCGGCCAAGCGACTCAAGCTGAAACTCGGCGACACGCTGGATTTCGATGTCGCCGGCCAGACCTATTCGCTGACCGTGCACGATCTGCGCAGCGTGCACTGGGACAGTTTCAAGCCGAACTTCTTCATGATGACGCCGCCCGGCGTCCTCGATGCGCCGGCGACTGCGATGCGCGCGGCAGCACCGGTGCAATGGATCGGCAGCTTCTACCTGCCGAAGGACGCAGCGCTCGAAGGCGGCACGGCATCGGCGGCGTCTGCACCTGCATCTGCATCTGCACCTGCATCTCCATCTCCAACTGCACCCACACTCGCACGCGCACCCACAGCCGCGCACACAGTTGAAAGCGCAGATGCGGCGGCACGCGGAAACCCGGGCACCACTGCAAGCCTAGCTGCGGATGCAGGCGCAGGCTCTGACGCAGGCGAGCATCGCCGCCGCCTGCTGCGCGAACTGACCCGCCAGTTTCCCAACGTCACCGTGTTCGATCTCGATGCCGCGCTCGGACAAGTGCGCGGCATCGTCGATCGCGTGATCAATGCGCTCGAACTGGTGCTGCTGTCGACCTTGGTGGCCGGGCTGGTGGTAATGCTGGCGGTGATCGAGGGATCGCGTGCCGAGCGCGTGCGCGAAACCGGCGTGCTGCGCGCGCTGGGGGCCTCGTCACGCATCGTGCTGCAGGGCTTGCTGGCCGAGTACGCGGTGCTCGGACTGCTGTCTGGCAGTGTTGCGGCGATCGCCGCGCAAGGTATCGCCTGGGTGTTGGCCGTGCAGGTGTTCGATCTGCCCTACGGACCACGCCCACTGTTGCTGATCGGTGGTGCGCTGGCCGGCTGCGTCATCGTCACGTTCAGCGGCTGGTTGAGCCTGCGGCGCGTGCTGCAGGCCGCGCCGCGCACCGTGTTGGCCGGCGGCAACTGAGGTCCGCGACCGCACCCGCCAGGGCGTGATCGCCGCAAAGGCGCGGAGATGCCGCCAGAAAGCTGCCAGACAGGCTAAAATCGCGCGCTCTTTACGATCCTCCAACGATCCTTAAGCAGAGCCCGAACGATCGCCGGCGGTTTGCGCCGGTGTCGCTACAACGTCAACGCATTTCACGGAGCCCCCGCATGAAGAAGCCTGTCCGCGTCACCATCACCGGCGCCGCCGGTCAGATTTCCTACTCGCTGCTGTTCCGCATCGCCAGCGGCTCGATGCTGGGCCCCGATCAGCCGGTGATCCTGCAGCTCCTGGAAATCACGCCCGCGCTCGGCGCGCTTGGCGGCGTGGTGATGGAACTGGTCGACTGCGCATTCCCGCTGGTGTCCGGCATCGTCGCCACCGACAAGCCCGAAGAAGCCTTCGAAGGCACCGACTACGCGTTGCTGGTCGGCGCGCGTCCGCGCGGCCCCGGCATGGAGCGCAAGGACCTGCTCACCGCCAACGCGGCGATCTTCTCGGTGCAGGGCAAGGCACTCGCCGCCAAGGCCAGCAAGGATGTGCGCGTGCTGGTGGTCGGCAACCCGGCCAACACCAATGCGCTGATCGCGCGCGAGAACGCCAAGGGTCTCGACCCGAAGCAGTTCACCGCGATGGTGCGTCTGGATCACAACCGCGCCGCCGGTCAGCTCGCCGCCAAGACCAACGCCGCGGTGACCGACGTCGATCAGCTGATCATCTGGGGCAACCATAGCGCCACGCAGTACCCGGACATCACCCACGCCACCGTCAAGGGCAAGGCCGCGAAGACGCTGGTCGAGCAGAGCTGGGTCGAATCCGACTTCATCCCGACCGTGCAGCAGCGCGGCGCGGCGATCATCAAGGCGCGCGGTTCGTCGTCGGCCGCCTCGGCCGCCTCCGCCGCGGTGGATCACATCCGCGACTGGGCGCTCGGCAGCAACGGCAAGTGGGTCAGCATGGGCGTCGCCTCGGACGGCAGCTACGGCATCAAGCCGGGCGTGGTCTACGGCTACCCGGTGATCACCAAGAACGGTCAGTACGAAATCGTGCAGGGCCTCGATGTCGACGCGTTCTCGCGCGGCAAGATGGACCTGACCGATACCGAGCTGCGTGAAGAGCGCGCCGCGATCGAAGAACTGTTGAAGTAAGGCAGTAGTCTCAAGCTGCAGTCTCAAGCTGCGGTCCGCAGGATGCGGGCCGCAGCCTTGGTCGATCACTCAGCCGTACCTGCGTGCGTGCGAGTCGCATCGCGCAGGCCATCAAGGAGCGAGCGTGATGAGCAAGCATCTGCTGTTGGCATTCCTGCTGTGCGGCATCGTTGGGAGCGCGCAGGCGTTCGAAGTGAAGGTCAAGTCGGACAGCCCGGTGGTCAGCGAAGAAGATCTGCGCTCGGCGGTGAACGCGGCGGCGGTATCGATCGGCAACAACATTCCGAACGATCCGAAGGTCAAGGTCACCATCTACAGCAAGGCGATTCCGAGCAATTCGGAAGCCGGCCGATTCACCTTCCTGCATCGCATCGAACTGCGCCGCGTGTTTACCGCAGGCGCGCCATATCCATACCGCGGTTGGCTGCCCGAACCGGATGCGACGGTGGAACGCTATGGCGTTGCCGATCCCGCCGAGATCAAAGCCAAGCTCGATGAAGTGGTGCATGAGTTCTTCACCAAGCTGAAGCCGGTGGACCCAGAAAAAGGCTTTGATTGAGGTTGGAATCAACGCCGCCGAATTCAACTCAGAGCCGGATTTCCGTCATGGAAGTGTTTCATCTCATTCCCGGTCAGGCGCCGATCCGGTTCAACACGATCGACCGCATGCCGGAAGACGGCTTCGTCTGGATCGACTTTACGCGCGAGCAGGCGCAAGGCTGGGAGGAATGGCCGCGACGGCTGCTCGGCGTCGAAGTTGATTTGCAGCACGTCGAGGACTCGCTGTCGCCGCTGCACAACTCGTTCTTCGACGGCACGCCCGACTACGACATGCTGATCTTCGAGGGCCTCGGTCCCAAGGACGATCCGTTCCCGTTGGAGACGCGTACCGCCGCGTTTTTCATGTTCGAGCGTCTGCTGATCACCGTGCGCGCGGAAGACAACCTCAGCTTCCAGCTGCTCAAGCAGCGTATTTGCGGGCCCAAGGGCAAGGTGCCGCGCGGAGCGGTGGGACTGGCGTACTACATTCTCGACACGATGGTCGATCGCTACCTGACCGTACGCGAGGTGCTCGATAAGCGCCTGACCGAGCTGCAGGACGATCTGTTGAGTCCGAACAACGACCGCGACGACTGGCGCGCGCTGCTCGAAGGCCGGCGCTATGCCCGAAGGCTGGAGACACTCTCGGAAGATCAGCTCGAAGCGCTCGACGGCTGGCGTCGTAACACCTGTTTCGACTGGGACGAGAAGCTGCAGGTGCGCGTGCGCGATCTGGTCGAGCACGTGACGCGTGTGCGCAATCACGCATCCGGACTCGAACACGACATCGAGGCCGCAGTGCAGATCCATTTCTCGGCGCTGTCGCAGCGGCAGAACGAGATCATGAAGATCTTCACGGTGGTTTCGGTGGTGTTCATGCCGATGATGCTGCTGACCGGCATCTGGGGCATGAACTTCAAGAACATGCCGGAACTGGATTGGCCGGCCGGTTACTTCATCGCACTGGCGATGATCTTCGGTGTCGGTGTGGCCACATTCCTGTGGTTCCGCATGCGCAAGTTTTTCTGATCGTCTGCAGGATCGGTTGGCGGCGCAGCCGAGCGCAAATCCCAAAACGACGACGGCATTAAGTCGACAGTCGTCGCGAATGTCGGTAATCGCTGCCAGAAACGATCCGCAAGCCGCGCCCGGCTCACCATTGCGCGGGTGGATACCACTCGATGCCAACCGAAAAAATCGAGTCGCGCCAGCTGCTGTTGATCGGCCGGCCGAAGGTCGCATCGAGTTGCAGGCTGCCTTGCAGCAGCAAAACCGCGCCGCCGGATTGTGCAAAAGGCGGTGCGCGGCCAACCCCATACAGTTCGACAAACACGCTGTAGTCGTTGCCCAGATCGTGCGACAGCGCAGCCGCGTAGGTGAGGTCGTCGTGCTCGCCGAGCAGGTCGCGGTTCCAGCCCAGGTTGAAGTGGGTTTGCACGGTATCGGTCCAGCGCACCGTCAGCGGTACGTAGGCGAACACCGAACTCCATGCCGACGGACCGTTGTGCAGCGTATCCAGATAAAACGCGCCGCCGCTGGCGCCGATGCTGGCGAAGTGGTTGACCGTGTCCATGCCCTGCGGCCAGACCCATTTGCCCTGCAGCGTGTACTGCAGCGCATTCGCGGCGTCGGCCGGTGCGTCCAGCAGTGCACCGGCTGTGAGTTCGTAGTTGCCGGTCGGATTGCAGGCCGGCAGCAGCCACAGCTGACCGTCGCGGTGCGCGTGCTGGAAATAGCTTTCGACCTGGCAGGAACGCGCGTTGGTCAGCGTGGCGTCGTCGGTCGTCATCGGTCGGCCGCCGGCCGCCCAGGCGCCGGATGCGAACAGATACAACATTGGTAGCAGGTGTGGCAGTAGCGCGCGCGGCAGTATCAACGGCGATCCGAAAGGCATTGCGAGGCTTGGCAGGACGAGTCGATCCCGATTCAGACTTAGATTCAGATGTCGATTCAGATTTCGAATCAAGCTTCGATTCCGAGCCGGTTGGTGAGGTTCAGCGCGCAGTTTGGCACGCGCTTGTGACTGCCTTGAGACCTTGCCTGCCACGTGTCGAGCGAGCGGCCCGATTCATCGGCCGTAATCAATGGGTCGGCTTGAACGGTCGACTTGAACGGTCGACTCAATCGGCCGTCGACGCCGGCCCATCGATCAACCGGGTTGGATCAACGTTTTTGATCAACCGGTTCGGATCAACCGGAATGTTTGCGCAATCGCGCGTAGTAGAAGCCATCGAAATGTCCGCCCGGCGGCAGGCGCCGGCCGATGCTGCAGGCTTCGCCCCACTGCGCGTCGATTGCTTGCTCCGTCGCATCCGGCTGGTTTGCGATAAACGCCTGCAATACGTCCTCGCCTTCAGCGCGCAGGATCGAGCAGGTCGCGTAGAGCAGTTCGCCGCCCTCGGCGAGGAGCGGCCACAAGGCCTGCAACAGCTTGAGCTGTTGCTTCGCCATTTGTTTGATGTCGGTTTCGCGGCGCAGCCACTTGATATCGGGATGACGCCGGATGACGCCGGTGCCGGAGCAGGGCGCGTCGAGCAGAATCCGGTCGTAGGCCTCGCCGTTCCACCAGATATCGGTGGCATTGGCATCGGCAGCGATCAGGGTCGCTTCGAGACCGAGGCGCTCTAGATTTTCGCGCACGCGCTGCAATCGACGGCCTTCGCGATCGACTGCCACCAACAGTGCCGGGTCGTAGCGTTCCAGCACGTGCGCGGTCTTGCCGCCGGGCGCGGCACAGGCGTCAAGCACGCGCATGCCGGGTTCGACTTGCAGCAGTTCGGCAGCGAACTGTGCGGAAGCATCCTGCACCGAAACGCGACCTTCGCCGAAGCCTGGGACCAGTTCCACCGACGTCGCCTCCAACAGTCCGACGGCGTCCTCGGCGTCGTCGATCGCCACGGCGGCGACGCCGGCGGTTGCCAGGTCTTCGAGATAGTGCGCGCGCGTCGTGAGCCTGCGATTCACGCGCAAGGTCAGCGGCCCCTGATCGTTGCCGGCGGCCAGCACGTTGCGCCAGGACTCCGGCCAGTCCGCCTTGATCGCGCCGACCAGCCATTGCGGGTACGACAGGCGCACATCCGAGGCCAGCGGCAGCTGCGTTTCCAGTGCGGCCTGCTCGCGTTGATAACGGCGCAGCACGGCATTCACCAGCCCCTTCGCCCAGGGCTTGTCGAGCACCTCTGCTGCGCCGACGGTTTCCGCCACCGCCGCATGCGGTGCGACGCGCATCGCGCGCAATTGCTGCAGCCCGCACAACAGCAGCGCGTGCAGCAGCGGCTCCTGTTTCAGCGGCTTGTCCAGCAATTGGCCGAGCAGCCATTCGAGCAGGCTGCGTTCGCGCATCACGCCGTAGCAAATTGCGCGCAGCAGCGCGCGATCGGCGCCGCTCAGATGCGCCGATTCGCGTTCGAGCGTGTCGTCGAGACTGCTGCCCGCGAATACCGCCGCGCAGCAGCGCGCCGACAAGGCCCGCAGGTTGCGAATCTCGTGCGCGGGCTTAATCGAATTTTCGGCCAAGGATGTTCCAGTTGCGCAGCGCATCGGCGGCGGCGAGGACGCGTCCGCCAGGTCGCTGCAATTGAGTGATCGCGAGGCTGCCGCTGCCACAGGCCACCAACAGGTGGTCGCCGCTGGCATCGATCACGGTTCCGGCCGCGGCACCGGTATTGACCGAGAGTGCACGCGCATTCCAGAAGCGCAGGCGCTCGCCACTATCAGCCGCAGTCTCGGCTCCCGATGCGCGCGCGGTGTCGTCGCGCAATAGGCTCCACGCGACCGGCGCCGGGTTGAACGCGCGGATTTTGCGCGCCAGACCTTCGGCGCTCTGCGACCAGTCGATGCGGGCTTCGTCCTTGCTGAGTTTGCGCGCGTAGGTCGCACCAACGGCCGGCTGCGGCGTCGCCGGCAGTTCGCCGGCGGCAAGCCGCGCGAGCGCTTCAACGACCAGCCGTGCGCCGAGCGGCGCCAGGGCATCGTGCAGCGTGGCTGCGGTGGTCAGATCGTCGATCGGCAACGACGCCTTCAGCAACATCGGGCCGGTATCGAGGCCGGCTTCCATCTGCATGATGGTGATGCCGGTTTCGCGATCGCCGGCTTCGATCGCGCGCGCGATCGGTGCGGCACCACGCCAGCGCGGCAGCAGGCTGGCGTGGATGTTGAGACAGCCGAGCGGCGGAATGTCGAGTGCTGCCTGCGGCAGCAGCAGGCCGTAGGCCACCACCACCATGAGGTCGGGCGCGAGACTGCGCAGATGTGCCTGTGCTTCGGCATCGAGCCTCAGCGGACGCTGCACGTCGAGACCGAGTTCGGCGGCGCGGCGCGCCACTGCCGAAGGTGTGAGCTTCTGGCCGCGACCGGCGGGACGATCGGGTTGGGTGTAGACCGCAACGATCTGGTGACCGGCGGCGTGCAGCGCATCGAGTGCGGCGACCGAGAACTCCGGCGTGCCGGCAAAGACCAGTTTCATCGGTGTGGGTATCGGCAAGGCCGGCCGTGATGGCCGCGCAACGGCCTCACGCGGCTTCGCGCTTGGACAGCTTCTTCTTGATGCGCTCGCGCTTCAGCGCCGACAGGTAGTCGATGTACAGCTTGCCGTCGAGATGATCGATCTCGTGCTGAATGCATTGCGCCATCAGACCGAAGGCGCAGACCTCGAACGGCGCGCCGTTGCGGTCGAGCGCACGCAGGTGCAGACGGTTGTAACGCTGCACCTTGTCGAAAATATCCGGCACCGACAGGCAGCCCTCATCCATTTCACGCCGCTCGTCGGTAGAGATCACTTCCGGGTTGATCATTACGACAGGCTGGTTGTGTGCATCCGAACAATCCATCACCGCCAGGCGCAGCGACACGCCGCACTGGTTCGCGGCCAAGCCGGTGCCGGGGGCGTCGTACATGGTTTCGAACAGGTCGTCGATCAGCTGCTGCAGCGCGCCGTCGAACTGGGTCACCGGCGCGGCCTTGCGGCGCAGACGCGGATCGGGGTGATGCAGGATTCTGAGTAGTGCCATGACGCCGACGCTGTCGTTACAAGACAATTAAGATGTGCCGTCAACTAGTCGCAGCCATTGGAATCCATGCAGGATTCACTCTGGTGGTCACGGGGCCGTCAACGGGGGAAACCGCCGCCCATGCAAAAGTATAACGCCATGCCCATCACCCGTCGCAGCGGTGCTCTCGAAGGCTTTGCCCTGCGCGGCAGCAGTGCCGTGCTCGTCGCACTGCTCGCGGCTTGCGCCGCACAGCCGCAGAGCGGCTCGCTCAGCAGCGCAAACTCCAGCGCGGGTGAGACCGCGGCTGCGTTCGACAACAGTGCGCCGCTGGCGCCGATCGGCCCGGTGACCCCGGCGGAGAGCACCGATGCGGCCGTGGCCGCGGCCGGCACGCTGTCCTTGCGCGCCGACGCGCCCTTGCACTACGTGGTCAAGCGCGGCGATACCCTGTGGAGTGTGGCCAGCTACTTCCTGCGCGATCCCTGGCAGTGGCCGCAGCTGTGGTACGGCAACGGCCAGGTCAAGAATCCACATCTGATTTATCCGGGCGACGTGCTGACGCTGGTGATGGTCGACGGAAGTCCACGGCTGGCCGGCCCCGATGTGGTCGAACACCTGAGTCCGCAGGTGCGCGATCTGGCGCTGGATCAGGCCCTGCCGGCGATTCCGATCGAGGTGATCCGCAACTTCCTCAAGGGTCCGCGGCTGGTCACCGACGAGGAAATCAAAAAGGCGCCTTACGTCGTCGAGTACGTCGGCGAACACATCGATGGCAGCGCCAACAACAGCATCTACGTCAAGCAGCTGCCGAAGTCGCCGGCCAATAGCTGGTCGATCGTGCAGATCGGCGACGAATACCGTGACCCGGACAACGGCGAAAAGCTCGGCTTTGAAGCGCTGCCGGCCGGCGAAGGCAGCTTGCGCAGCGACGGCGATCCGGCCGAGATGCTGATCACGCAATCGCAGCGCGAAGTGATGATCGGCGATCGCCTGTTGCCGATCGAAGCGCAGAGCTTCGACGCCAACTTCTACCCGCATGCCCCGGCGGTGCCGGTGGACGGCCGCATCATCTCGGTGTTCGACGGCGTCATCGAAATCCCGCAGTACCAGATCGTCGCGCTGAACCGCGGCAGCAAGGCCGGCATCGATCCGGGTACCGTCCTGGCGATTTTCCAGAATGGCCGCGTGGTGCCGGACCCTTACGGCAACAAGCCGGTGCAGCTGCCCGAGCAGTACGCCGGCTTGCTGATGGTGTTCAAGGTCACGCCGAAGCTGTCGTATGCCTTGGTGATGAGCGCCACGCGTCCCGCGCACCTGTTCGACAAGGTGCACCAGCCGACGCTGACGCGTCACTGACGCGCTGCGATGACCGCCGGGTCCGATCCAGTGGCTCCGGCGGATTTGCGGCACTGGCTCGCGCTGCTGCGTGTGCCGAGCCTCGGCCCGAGTCGAGGCGCGCGTTTACTGCAACGTTTCGGCAGCCCTGCGGCGGTGTTCGCCGCGGGTGCTGCGGGCTGGCGTGGTGCCGGCGCCGACGAGACGCTGTGTAGCGGACTCGCCGAACCCGACTGGCGCGCGGCCGACGCCGACCTGGCGTGGATCGCGGCGGGCGCGGCCGGAACGCGCGGACTCATCACGCACGACGATGCGCGCTACCCGGCGCGACTGCGCGAGATTCCGCAGGCGCCACTGGCGCTGTTCTTTCGCGGCGACGCGGCGCTGCTGCAAACCCCGCAGGTTGCCATCGTCGGTGCACGCGCGGCGTCCGCACAAGGTGTGGAGAACGCGCAAGCGTTCGCCAGTGAATTGGCCCGGCGCGGGCTCACGGTTACCAGCGGACTGGCGCTCGGAATTGACGCGGCCGCGCACCGCGGCGCGCTCGCAGCGCAGGGACTCACGATCGCGGTCTGCGGCAACGGACTCGATCGCGTGTATCCCGCACGCAACAAGGATCTTGCGCACGCCATTGCCGAGCGCGGACTGCTGTTGTCGGAGTTCGCACCGGGTGTGCCGCCGAAGCCGGAGAACTTTCCACGCCGCAATCGCATCATCAGCGGCCTGAGTCTCGGCGTGCTGGTGATCGAGGCGGCGCGCGAGTCCGGCTCGCTGATCACCGCCCGCCTTGCCGCCGAACAGGGCCGCGAAGTGTTTGCGATCCCGGGTTCGATCCACAACCCTTTGGCGCGCGGCTGCCATGCGCTGATTCGCGAAGGCGCACGGCTCACGGAGTCAGTCGACGACATCCTGCTCGAGCTCGCGCCTTTGCTGCAGCAGGAACTCACCGCCGTCGCCGGTACGGAACCTGCTAGTCCTGTGGAGGCAGTCAGTCTGTTGCAGCAGCGCGTGCTGGAGGCGCTGGCGCACGAAACGGTGGCGCTCGAAACCTTGGTCGAGCGGCTGGGCGTTCCGGTCGCCGAACTCAGCGCGGTCTTGCTGCAACTGGAGTTACAGGGTGCGGTGGTGGCGGCAGCGGGCGAGCGTTATTCACGACTGGTGCGGGCCTGACGCGGCCGTCCGGTCCGTTCCAGAGGAGGAAGATTAAATTTTTGCGCAACGCTTAAAAACGCGCGGCAAATCTGTTAGCTTTATTCAACCTTGGATGCGAGAGAGATGAAAGAGACCCTTCTCGATGTCCTGATGTACCTCTTCGAGAATTACCACGACGGTGAACTCGAAGACTCCGACAACCAGCAGACGCTCCGCGTCGAACTTGCCGCCGCTGGTTTCCCCGAAGATCAGGTCGATCACGCCTTTTCCTGGCTTGAGGACCTCGCATCCCAACGCGAGGCGCCGACGCTGTCAGGCCGAACCGATTCCTTGCGCATTTATGCGCCACAGGAATGCGAACGGCTGTCCGCCGAATGCCGCGGCTTCCTGCTGCATCTGGAGCAGCTCGGCATTCTCAACCCGGAAAGCCGCGAACTGGTGATCGAGCGCCTGCTGGCGATCGAGGACGATGTCGACCTCGAGCGCGTCAAGTGGGTCTGCCTGCTGGTGCTGGTGAACCAGCCCGGCGAGGAAGAAGCCGCGATCCACCTGGAAGACATGGTCTACTACCACGGCGAATTCCTGCACTGATTCAGTTGCGGAATTCGCCTTCGGGACTAGTGTCGGCCGCGCCTTATTCGGGTGCTTCGGGTTTGCGTCGGTACCGGTGTCCTCTGGACAGGCCGCGCCGTCGGCGCGTATAAGCTGAGCCCCCACGCGCTCCGAAGCGCGATCCCTTGAGCTGAGATGAGCCGAAATCTGGTTATCGTCGAGTCGCCTGCGAAGGCGAAGACGATCAAGAAATACCTGGGCAAGGACTACGAGGTCATGGCTTCGTACGGTCATGTGCGCGATCTCGTGCCGAAGGATGGCGCGGTCGATACCGCGCGCGGCTTCGAAATGAAGTACCAGCTGATCGATCGCAACATCAAGCACGTCAACGCGATCATCGCCGAACTGAAAAAGTCCGACGCCCTGTTCCTGGCGACCGACCCTGATCGCGAAGGCGAGGCGATTGCCTGGCACCTGAGCGAGGTGCTGCGCGAGAAAGGTCTGCTGAAGAACAAGCCGGTCAAGCGCGTGGTGTTTTACGAAATCACGCCGCGCGAAGTCGCGCGCGCAATCGCCGAACCGCGCGACGTATCCACCGATCTGGTCAACGCGCAGCAGGCCCGCCGCGCGCTCGACTACCTGGTGGGCTTCAATTTGTCGCCGCTGCTGTGGCGCAAGATCGCGCCGGGCCTGTCGGCCGGTCGCGTGCAGAGCCCGGCCTTGCGGCTGATCTGCGAGCGTGAAGAAGAAATCCGCGCGTTCAAGCCGCAGGAATACTGGACCCTCGACGCACGCGCCGAGAAGACTCAGCAGAGTTTCTCCGCGCGTCTGCTCGAATACGCCGGCGTCAAGGTCGAACAGTTCACGCTCGGCGATGCCGGCAGCGCGGAAGCCGCGCGCAAGGCGATCGAGGCGGCGGCGCAAGGCCGGTTGCGCGTGGCCAAGGTCGACAAGAAGCAGCGCAAGCGCATGCCCGGTCCGCCGTTCACCACGTCCACGCTGCAGCAGGATGCCAATCGCAAGCTCGGCTTCACCGCCAGCCGCACGATGCGCACCGCACAGCAGTTGTACGAAGGTGCCGAAATCGGCGGCGAGACCGTCGGTCTGATCACGTACATGCGTACCGACTCGGTGAACCTCGCGCAGGACGCGATCGTCGAGATTCGCGAAGTCATCGGCCAGCGCTACGGCGCGAAGTCGCTGCCGGACGAGGCGCGCACGTTCAAATCCAAATCGAAGAACGCGCAGGAAGCGCATGAAGCGATCCGCCCGACCGCCGCCGCGCGCGCGCCGGAGCAGGTGGCCAAATACCTGACGCCGGACCAGGCCAAGCTGTACGACCTGATCTGGAAGCGCGCGGTCGCAAGCCAGATGATGCATGCGCTGTTCGATACCGTCGCCGCCGAACTGCGTGCCGGCACCGAGCATGCGTTCCGCGCCAACGGCCAGGTGCTGATCGAGCCCGGCTTCCTCGCCGCTTATGGCGTGGCCGCCGACGAAGGCACGCCGGAAGCCGGCGAAGACGACGAGAAGCGCCTGCCGCCGCTGCAGGAAGGCGAGTTCGTCGACCTGATGGAGCTGCTGCCCGAGCAGCACTTCACGCAGCCGCCGCCGCGCTATACCGAAGCCAGTCTGGTGAAGACGCTGGAGGAATACGACATCGGTCGCCCGTCGACCTATGCCTCGATCATCTCGACGCTGCAGGCGCGCGATTACGTTCGGCTCGAAGGCAAGGCATTCACGCCGAGCGATGTCGGCATGATCGTGAATCGCTTCCTGACCGAACACTTCACGCGCTACGTCGACTACGAATTCACCGCCAAGCTCGAAGACGATCTGGATGCGATCTCGCGCGGCGAAGGCGAGTGGGTGCCCTTGCTGGCGAAGTTCTGGGGCCAGTTCAAGCCGACCGTCGACGAGAAGATGGAGCTGTCGCGCAAGGAAGTTTCCGAAGCGCGCCAGATCGGAACCGATCCGGTCAGCGGCAAGCCGGTGTCCGCGCGTCTCGGCCGTTTCGGCGCATTCGTGCAGATCGGCACCAAGGAAGATACCGACAAGCCGCGCTTCGCCAGTCTGCGCGGCAACCAGCGTATCGACACGATCTCGCTGGAAGACGCGCTCGAACTGTTCAAGCTGCCGCGCAAGCTCGGCAGCTTGCCGACCGGCGAAGAAGTCGAAGTCAACATCGGCCGCTTCGGTCCGTATGCCCGCTACGCCTCGCAGTTCGTCTCGCTGAAGAAAGACGACGACCCGTACACGGTCGATCTGCCACGCGTGATCGAACTGATCGAAGGCAAGCGCGCCGCGCTGGAAGCGGCCACCATCAAGCTGTTCGGCGACACCGGCATCCGCATCGTCAAGGGCCGCTTCGGTCCCTACATCACCGATGGCAAGCGCCGCGCGCGCATTCCGAAAACGCGTGAGCCGGAGAGCCTGTCGGTGTTCGAATGCGAGGCCTACCTCGCCGAAGCCGAGGCGGCAAAACCGGCCAAGGGCGGACGCAAGAAAGCCAAGGCGGCGGACAAGCCGGCGGACGGCGCTGCCGCGAAGAAGGCGCCGGCCAAGTCGGCTGCGAAAAAAGTCGCCAAAAAGGCCGCAAAGAAGACCGCCAAAAAAGCGGTGAAGAAGGCGGTCAAGAAAACCGCAGGCGCGAAGCAGCCAGCGGCTGACGCGCAGGCCAAGTAAGCGCGGCGAGGCGTGGCGGAAAGTCTGCATCTGCGCGACGCGGTCGCGGCATTGCGCCGCGGCGGCGTGATCGCCTATCCCACCGAAGCGGTCTGGGGCCTCGGCTGCGAGCCGACCCATCGCGCGGCGGTCGAGCACATTCTGAGCTTGAAGAAGCGCGAGTGGCGCAAGGGTCTGATCCTGATCGCATCCAGCTTCGAACAGCTCGAGCCCTACGTGTTGCGGCCGTCGAATAGCGCGCTGCGACGCGCGCAGGCGAGTTGGCCGGGCCCGGCGACCTGGGTGTTTCCGGCATCGGATTTCGCACCCGACTGGATCACCGGCGATCAGGATTCGATCGCCGTGCGCGTCACCGCGCATCCGCTGGCCGCAGCACTCTGTAAAGCCTATGGCGGCGCAGTGGTCTCGACCAGTGCCAACCGTCAAGGCCAGGACCCCGCACGCAGCGCGACGCAGGTGCGCATGATGTTCGGCCAACGCATCGACGTGGTGTTGCCGGGTGCGCTCGGCGGACTTGAGCGTCCGACCTCGATTCGCCACGTCACTAGCGGATTGATCCTGCGACGTTGAGTGCGTGTGCCGGGTTCACGCGCCGGCAGTGGCGTTGTCCGCAGCATGGTGCGCCTTGAGGCAGGTCAAACCGACGCGCGGCGCGGCGAACTAAACTGTTCACAGTCCTTCCTGCCGCCACCGATCATGCTCATGCAAGACCCGACCCGCATCGATGCCGCTTCAGTCGAGCGTTACCTGCGCGGGTTGCAGCAGCGCATCTGCGAGGCGATCGAAGCGCAGGACGGTCGTGCGCAGTTCCAGCGCGACGAATGGCAGCGTGCCGAGGGCGGTGGTGGGGTTACCCGCATCCTCGACGACGGTGCGGTTTTCGAGCGTGCCGGTATCGGCTTCTCCGACATTCTCGGCAGCAAGCTGCCGCCGTCGGCGAGCGCACATCGACCGGAACTTGCCGGGCGCGGCTATCGCGCCATGGGTGTCTCGCTGGTGTTCCACCCGCGCAATCCCTACGTGCCGACGGTGCACATGAACGTGCGCTTCTTCATCGCCGAGAAGCCGGGCGAAGCGCCGGTGTGGTGGTTCGGTGGCGGCTTCGACCTGACGCCGTACTACGGCTTCGAAGACGATGCGCGCGAATGGCATGCAACCGCACGCGATGCGACGAGCGCCTTCAAAACCGCAGACGGCGCACCGGCGCATCCGCATCTGAAGAAATGGTGCGACGACTATTTCTTCCTCAAGCATCGCAACGAAGCGCGTGGCATCGGCGGCCTGTTTTTCGACGACTGGGATGCCGGCGGCTTCGAGCGCAGCTTCGCGCTGATGCAAAGCGTCGGCGATCATTTCCTCAAGGCGTATCTGCCGATCGTCGAGCGGCGCAAGGCGATGACCTATGCGCAGCCGCAGCGCGACTGGCAGCTGTACCGCCGCGGCCGCTACGTCGAGTTCAATCTGGTCTGGGATCGCGGCACGCTGTTCGGCCTGCAATCGGGCGGACGCACCGAGTCGATCCTGATGTCGATGCCACCGCTGGCCGCCTGGCAGTATCGCCACACCCCGGCTGACGGCAGCCCCGAAGCCGAGCTGCTGCAGCGCTTTCTGCCGGCGCGCGACTGGCTGTAACCGCAGCGGCCGGGCAAGCGTCGCGGGCTCGGCACGGTCAATCGGCGCCGCACCGCGCCGAACTTTACGCAGCATGCGGGGCTGCGGGCTGAACGCAATGGAACCCAGCCGGTCGAAGCGGCAGCCTACGTCGCTTCGTAGTCGCGTCGCCGCGCCGTTGACGGACTCGACTCGCTGTCGCGAATCCGCGTCGGCGCACCGGTGCTCACGCCGGTTCTCATCTTAGAAATCCAAACCTACGAGAACGATCATGAACCCTACCAATCCCGCTACCCGCAAGCTGCATTTCCCGGCACTCGCTGCGCTGCTGTTGCTGAGCGTGGCCGCCGCACCGACCGTGGTGTTCGCCGCCGACAGCAGCATGTCGGCCACCGACACCAGCAAGATGGACGCGCGCGTCGACACGCGCATCACCGAACTGCACACCAAGCTCGGCATCACCGCCGACCAGGAAAGCAAGTGGAAGGATGTCACAGACGTCATGCACGAAAACGCGGCGACGATGCGTCCGCTGATCGAAGCGCGCAAAGCCAAGGGTGAATCGATGACCGCAGTCGACGATCTTGAGTCCTACGCGAAGATCGCCGACGCGCATGCCGACGGCGCCAAGAAGTTCGCGTCCGTCTTCAAGCCGCTGTACGACAGCATGTCGGACGCGCAGAAGAAGACCGCCGATACGATGTTCCGCAAGCATGGTCACGAGATGGGTCATCACCACGCCAAGAAGGCCGCCGCCGAAGCGACCACGCCGTAATCCACGCCGCCGCGCGATCGCTTTTCGCGTCGCACATTCGCTGAATACGGAGAATTTCGATGAATCCAACTATGCATCTCAAACCGCTGCGCCGTTTCACCGGCGCCACTGCCGCGCTCATGGGCCTGTTCGCGGTCGCGTCGCTGCTGCCCTTGGCAGCTCAGGCTGACGACCACGGTCGCGGACATGACCGCGATCACGATCGGGGTCACGGCCGTTACGAGCATCGCGAATACCGCCGCGACTACCGTCGCGATTGGCGCCAGCCCGATGTCGTGTACGCGCCGCCGCCGGTGGTCTACCGGCCGGATCCTTCGCCAGGCATCAGTCTGTTCTTCCCGATCGACATACGCTGATCGAAGGGCGAATCAAGCTTGGTTGAGGCGCGATCGACGCGTCGCAGAGCGCGGCGCGATGCCGCTCTGAGTTGATCGCCGCTTGCAGCCAGCGCCGGCCCGGGATCTTCGATTCCGGGCCTTTTTGATGTCAGCATCCGCGGCGTTTTTACGCCTACGCTTTTGCGCGATGCCATACTGCAGGCATGACGCTTACCGAACTCCGCTACCTGGTCAATCTCGACAAGGAACGCCATTTCTCGCGCGCCGCCGAGCGTTCGTTCGTGTCGCAGCCGACGCTGTCGGTGGCGCTGAAGAAGCTCGAAGAAGAACTCGGCGTGATGTTGTTCGAGCGGATTCGCGGCGAGGCGCGTCCAACCCCGGTGGGTGAGCGCATCATCGCGCAGGCGCGCCGTGTGCTGGCCGAGGCGCGTCGCATCGAAGACATCGCCGGCGCTGGCAAGGACGAACTGGTCGGCCCGCTGCGCATCGGCGCGATCTACACCGTCGCGCCCTATCTGCTGCCCAGCCTGGTGCCCGATCTGCGTGAACGCACGCCGCAAATGCCACTGGTGATCGAAGAGAATTTCACCGCCGTGCTGCTCGAACAATTGCGGGACAACGAACTCGACGTCGCCATCATCGCCCTGCCGATCGATCTGCAGGGCCTCGCGGCCTGGCCGCTGTACGACGAAGACTTCGTCGTGCTGATGCCGCCGGACCATCGCTGGGCAAAAGAGAAAACCATTCCGGCGAAGAAGCTCGCTGAAGAGCATCTGCTGCTGCTCGGACCCGGCCACTGTTTCCGTGATCAGGTGATCGCCGCCTGCCCGAAATGCGTCGATGCCGAAGGCGACGGTCCGCGGCCGCATACCGGCAGCAGCCTGGATACCATCCGCCACATGGTCGGCTCTGGCCTCGGCATCACCGTGGTGCCGAACGGCTCGGTCGAAAACCGTAGCAGTGATCGATCGCCGCTGATCTCGGTGGCGCTCGCGCCGCCGGCGCCGTCGCGCCGCATCGGTATGGTCTGGCGCCGCAGCTTCCCGCGCATGGAGGCGATCAAGCACTTGCGCGAAGGCATACTCGGCTGCGGTATTCGCGGCGTCAGGCTGGTGCAGGACGCACCGGTACTGGCACCCGAAGCCGCCTGAGCACGCCGAGCAGATCGCGGGAAGGGCCGACATGTTCGAAGCGCTGAACGCGGCCGCGCGCAGTGTCGTACAGCCGCGCATCCTCAGATTGGTCTGGCTGCCGCTGCTCGGTGCGCTGCTGCTCTGGAGCGTGCTCGGTCTGCTGTTCTGGAGCGATCTGGTCGAAGCGCTGCGACGGCTGATCGCGTTCGGCGCGAATGCGCAGTGGTACAGCCAGGGTGTTGCGCACTTCTTGAGCGAGTGGATCGTCACGATCACGATGTTGCTGGCGCTGCTGCCTTTGACTTATGCCACCGCACTGTTCGTCACCGCAACCGTCGCCATGCCGATCATGGCCACGCTGGTCGGTCAACGCGACTATCCGCAACTCGCCCGGCTCGGCAGCAGCAATACGCTGGGCAGCATCGTCAACGCGCTCGGTGCGACGCTGCTGTATCTGCTGTTCTGGGTCGTCACACTGCCGCTGTGGCTGCTTGGCTTTCCAGCGCTGGTGCTGCCAACACTGATCAACGGCTGGTACAACGATCGGCTGTTCCGCTTCGACGCCTTGTGCGAACACGCCACACGCGCGGAATATCAGGCGCTCACGCGGGCTCATCGCAGCAGCTGGTACGGGCTCGGCATCGTCGCCGCATTGATCCAGATGCTGCCGCTGGTGAATCTGTTTTCGCCGGTCTACTCGGGCTTGAGCTTCATCCATTTCGGCTTCGCACGTCTGACGCAGCTGCGCCAAATGGAATCGCTGGACGCTGGCGCACGACCCGGCGCTACAGGCTCGTCGGTGTAAGGCGCAAGCGCGAGAACATCCGACCTGATCGAGTCGATGGCTGCGACTGGCCGCCTCGCGCGATGACTTTTTGTGGATCAGCTGCACGCGCGCATGCCGGCAGATCGAACCTGCGGACGCCGTGCCGGTCGAAGGCCTGGGTGAAATCGGTCCGTCGCCCTCGCAGTGCAGCGAAATGCATCGCTTTCGATGCGGCGTGTTGCACAGGTCATCTGTGCAGTGTGCATCGCGCTGTGGTTATGGCGCTGACATTCGTAGCTGCGTCGCCGCCGTAGTGAGGTCGAAACAAGGCGGCGACCGCGCAGGCAATCTTGCGCAATCGATTGTGAGAGCGCAGGTGAGAGCGCATGTGTGAGCGCAGCCCAGCTCGTTGCACGCGAAGGTTCGTGACGCCTTGCCACAACAGAGCGAACCTGGATCGATACACCGCGCTACTGCAAATCGGCAGCGATCAAACGACTCGGATCTCAACGGATATGAAAGCGAACGACACGACGCGGATTGCCGCACAGCAATGCCGCCATAATGCGAACTCTGTTTCTAGGTTCACACTACGCGGATGTTGCCGATGAGTCCCACCACCCGCTGCCGCAGACTGCTGCTGACCCTATTGCTGGCGGCCGGCAGTGTGCCCTTGCTGGTGTCCGCCGATGAGGATCCGCTGGCAGCACAGCGCGACGCCTTTCGCAGTGCCTACTCCGCCGCGACGACCGCCGCGACCACGGGCGCACCGGCTGTGGCCGATAGCGCCGAGCTGAAGGCGTATCCCTTGTACGCCTACCTGCAGGCGGCGCGTATCCAGTGGGCGCTGTCGCGCGCGCCGCAGGCGGTGCCGGCGGATACCGACACGCGCGCTGCGGCGCTGCTGAAGAGTCTCGGCGAGCAACCGCTGTCGCGCGATCTGCGCCGCGCCTGGCTCGCCAGCCTCGCATCGCGGCGCGACTGGAACCGCTATCTCGCCGAATATCGCGATCTCGGCGATACCGCTCTGCGCTGCAACCAGTTGGTCGCACGCGTGCAACTGGATCGCACGCAGGGCCTTGCGGCCGACATCACGCAGGTCTGGCTCAACGGCCAGAACACGCCGGATGGCTGCGAGCCGGCGTTCGCGTGGCTGCGTGCGCAGGGCGGGCTGCCGCCGTCGCTGGTCGATCAGCGCGCGCGGCTGGCGCTTGCGGCGGGCAACGCCAAGCTTGCGCGCAAGCTGGTGGTGAGCTTGCCACCTGAACTCGCAGCACCGATCAATCAATGGATCACGCTGATCGACTCGCCGCGCGGCGAGATCGATCTGTTGATCGCCGCACCGGCGCGACCGGTGGAGCCCGCCGCGCTGCTCGATGGCTGGCAGCGCCTGACGCGGAGCGATCCGCAGGGCGCGATTGCCGAATACCAGCCGCTGCTGGTTTCGCGTCAGCTGAGCGCACCCGCCGATATCGCACCGTTCGCGCGGGCGCTCGCGCTCGGGCTGGCCTGGAGCCGTCTGCCACAGGCCGGCAGTTACTTCGCCCAAGTCCCACCGGATGGTGCCGACGACCTCGCGCGCGAATGGCAGCTGCGCTCGGCCTTGTGGATTGGCGACTGGCACACGGTGAATGCGCTGATCGTTGCACTGCCGGCAAGCCTCGCCGCGCAGCCGCGTTGGCAGTATTGGCTGGCGCGCAGCGATGAACAGAACGGCGACGCCGACACCGCGCAAAAGCTCTACGCACAACTCGCCGCCACCGACGGCTATTACGCCGCACTCGCCGCCGCCAGGCTCGGCCAGGCCTATGCGCCGCATCCGCAAGCGATTGCGCCGAACAGCGGACTGCTGACGCAGCTCGCCGCACATCCGGCGCTGCTGCGCGCGCACGAACTGTGGTTGCTCGGCCTGAAGCCGCCGGCCGGCGCCGAATGGCAGTACGGATTCGAAGCGCTGGATCCATCGGCGCGTACCCAAGCCGTGCTGCTGGCGTTGCGCTGGGGCTGGTACGACCAGGGCGTTGCCGCCGCCAGCAAGCAGGGCCTCTACTACGACTACGCGCAGCTGTATCCGCGGCCGTACGACGCGCCGGTGCATGCGGCGGCGGTGCAGGCGAAGCTGTCCGACGAATTCGTCTACGCGATCCTGCGGCAGGAAAGCCTTTACGACGCCAGCGCCGTATCACCTGCGCGTGCGCTCGGTCTGCTGCAACTGTTGCCGGAGACCGCGCGCGCGACGGCAAGACGCTGGCAGCTACCACCACCGACGCGCGACACGCTGTTCGATCCCGCCACCAATCTCACGATCGGTGCCGCGGAACTGCGCGACCGTCTGGACCAGTTCGACGGCGAGTTGCCGGTCGCCATCGCCTCGTACAACGCAGGGCCGAACGCCGCTGCGCGCTGGCTGCCGCCGGCACCGATGGATGCGGATATCTGGATCGAGAACATCCCGTACAACGAAACGCGGACCTACGTGCAGCGCGTGCTGTGGCACCGCCTGGTGTTTGGCTGGCGCCGCAGTGGCGAGCCGCAGGATCTGAAGGACTGGCTGACGCCGGTGACGCCGCTGACCGTGGGGCCCGATGTCGATCAGTAAGTCAGGGCGCGTACGCAATGCGTGTCGCGCGATGCGCGCGCCGCGATGAAGCGCTATCTCGTCGGCGGTGCGGTACGCGACCGCCTGCTCGGTCTGCCGATTCGCGAGCGCGACTGGGTCGTCACCGGTGCCACGCCGGAAGACATGGTCGCGGCCGGCTTTCGACCGGTCGGCAAGGACTTTCCGGTGTTCCTGCATCCGCAGACCAAGGAAGAGCATGCCCTCGCACGCACCGAGCGCAAGAGCGGTCGCGGTTATCACGGCTTCACGTTTCATACGGGTGTTGAAGTCAGCGTCGAAGAAGATCTGATCCGTCGCGATCTCACGGTCAATGCCATGGCCGAGGACGAAGACGGACACATCGTCGATCCGCACGGCGGACGGCGCGATCTCGACGCGCGCTTATTGCGACACGTGTCGCCATCGTTCGCGGAAGACCCGGTGCGCGTGCTGCGTGTCGCCCGCTTCGCCGCCCGCTTCGCGCCGCTGGGATTTCGCGTCGCCGACGAGACTGTGGCGCTGATGCAGCAGATGGTCGCCGACGGCGAGGTCGATCACCTGGTGCCGGAACGCGTCTGGAAAGAAGCGGAACGCGCCTTGTCCGGCGACGGTCGCCGCGAAGCCGACTACCGCCCTTCGGTGTTCTTCCGGACGCTGCAGGCCTGCGGCGCACTGGCGCGGGTGATGCCGGAACTGGCCGCGCTCGATGGTGTGCCGCAGCGCGCCGACTATCACCCGGAAGTCGACACGCTGGTGCACACGCTGATGTGCGTCGATGCAGCCACACGCATGCGCTTCCCGCTCGAAGTGCACGTCGCCGCACTGCTGCACGATCTCGGCAAGGCCGCCACACCGTCGGCCGAATGGCCGAGCCACAAGATGCACGATGCGCGCGGCGTTCCGCTGGTTGAAGCCTTCGCCGCGCGCCTGCGCTTGCCGACCGCGCAACGCGAACTCGCCACGGTCGTCGCGCGCGAGCATCTGCTGGTCCACCGGGCAGCGGAATTGCGACCACAGACCTTGCTACAAATACTGGAGCGACTGCGGGCCTTCCAGAAAGGCCGCTTCTTCGATCAGGCGCTCGATGCTTGCCTGTGCGATGCGCGGGGTCGGCTGGGTCTGGAGGACTGCGACTATCCACCACCAACTTATCTGCGCGCGGCGGCCGCAGCAGCGCGCGAAGTGCAGGCCAAGGACGTGATGACGCCCGGAATCAGTGGTCCGGAGATCGGTGAAGCCTTGGCCGCCGCGCGCGTGGCGCGGCTGGCGCAGTGGAAGTCGGTGCAGCCAAGCGCATGACGGTGCCCGCATTCAGCATCCTCGGTCGCGGCAAGGCGGGCCGCGCACTCGCGGCCGCCTGGGGTTCGCGCGTTGAGTTGTTGCCGCATACCGGCGTGCCGACCGCCGAGTGGATTCTGCTCGCGGTGCCGGATACGGCGATCGCAGAACAAGCCGCGCGCTTCCCCGGTCGCTGCGTGCACCTGTCCGGTTCGCTCGATCTGGACGAAGTGCCCAGTGCGCATCCACTGACCAGCTTTAGTGGCGACGTAAGCGATTGGCGCGGCACGCCGCTGGCGCTGACCGGCGAGGTGCCAGCGTTGATCGTCGATGCGTTCGCAGCGCTCGGCTTTGCGCCGTTCGCCTTGCCGCGCGAACACAAGGCGCTGTACCACGCCAGCGCGGTGCTGGCCTGCGGTCACGCCGCGACCTTGTGGCTCGGCGTGGAGAAGCTGCTTGCGGAGGCCGGCATCATACTGCCCGCAGCGGGGCTTAAGCCGCTGGTGACGACGACGCTGCAGAACATCTTCGAGCGCGGTGCTGCCGCACGCACAGGTCCATTCGTGCGCGGTGATCGCGATACGATCGAGCGCGATGCCGCCGCATTGCCACCGGCCTGGCGCGAGATCTTTCTGAAACTCGGTGCGCTGTGAGCGCGTACATCGGAGCGCCGCGACACGCGGACTGCAGGCTATCATCGCGGCGCATACCTGCCGGATTCGATTCGATGACCCTCTCCATTCGGCACGGCCTTGGCTCGCGCCAGCACCGATGAAATTTATCTTCGGTGCACTCGGCAGTTTCCTGCTCGGCTCGTTCGGCTGGTGGCTCGGCGAGCAGATGTCGCTGGTTCTGGCGGTGCTCTTGAGCGCTGTGGGTGGCGGTGTGGGTCTGTACTACGGTCGCCGCCTGTTCGACGACTTGCTCGGCTAGGCACTGCAAATCCAGCTTGCGCGCGGAACCACGCGCGCGTGGTTCCGCGCGTTGGTCGATTCACTGGAATTAAACGCGCTGCGGGGGTGTCGCATAAGGGTAGCCTCACGGAGCGTGCATCCCATGACCACCTCAAAAGTTGTATCCGCCTCGAATAAGCCTGCGTTTGAGCAGTTTCACGAGCACGGTCAGGACTTCGGCGATTTTTATCCCACCGGAAACATCTTCGCGGCCTTCCCGGATGAGACGAGCGCGGCGACCGCCCGCAAAGGCCTGCTGGACAGCGGCTTTGCGGAAGACGACTGTCTGGCCTATTCGGCGGATACCGTGCGTCAAGGATCGCAGCGCGGGCTCGACCAGGCCACGCTGCTGTCGTCGATCGGCTCGACCTTGAAGATGATCGAACTGCACCGCGATCTCGCGGCCAAGGGCTGCCACTTCCTGCTGATCAAGGCCGAGAATGACGAACAGGCCGAGCGCGTGATGCGCGTCCTGCGTCGTGGACCGATTTCGCTGGCGCAGCGCTACCAGCGGCTGGTGATCGAAACCCTCTCGCAGAACGACCCGCTAACCGGCCGGCAGAAATAGCAGCAGCGCCGCACCGAGCGCGATGCGGTAGGCGGCGAACACGGTGAAGCGATGGCTCTGGATGTAGCGCAGCAGCCACTTCACCGCGATGAAGGCAACCACGGTGGAAATGACGAAGGCGATGCCGAGATCGCTCCAGTTCTCGCCGCCATTCAGACCGCCGGCTTTATACGCTTTGAACAGTTCCAGCGCGCTCGCCGCGTACATCGTCGGGATGCCGACGAGGAACGCGAATTCGGTCGCCACCACGCGATTGGCGCCGCCAACCAGCATCGCCGCGAAGATCGTCGCGGCTGAGCGCGATGTGCCGGGAAACACACCGGCCACGACCTGCGCAAGTCCGACGACGATCGCAGCGGTCCACGCAATCTGCGCGACGTTCGGCCGTCGTGCTGCGAACCATTCCGCCGCCATCATCCAGACGCCGCCGATCACCAGCGCCCAGGCGACCGGCGTGAGTTCGGTCGGCAGTTTGAAGCCGAGCTTGGTGACGATCAGGCCCAATACTGCCGTGATGAGAAAGGCGACCGTGAGTTTCGACGCGTAAGCGCGCGTCTGTGCATCGCCCAATCCGGTCAACAGCGTCCAGATGCGCGGCCAGTAGATCACTGTGACCGCGAGAATCGCACCCGCCTGAATCACCACGTTGAAAACATCGGAGCGCGCGCCGAGACCGAGCTGTTCGGCGATCAGCAGATGCCCGGTGCTCGAGATCGGCAGGAATTCGGTAATGCCCTCGATGATGCCGAGCAGAATGACTTGAACGAGATCGCTCACGAAGAATGTTCCGGAAGGAGGAGGCGTGCCATCATCGCCGCGCTTGAGCGCAGGCACGGGCACACAGACAGGATAAAGGAGGGACTATGGTTTTGCGCGCGGATGCTGCGGCGGAGACATCACCGGTTGCCCTCGTCACCGGCGGCGGACGCCGCATTGGCGCTGCCATCGTGCGTGCCCTGCACGCGCAGGGTTATCGCGTGCTGATTCATCACCGCGCCTCCGCCGACGAGGCGCAGGCGCTGGCCGCGAGCCTGAACCAGACGCGCGCGGATTCCGCCGACGTGCTCGCCGCGAATCTGCTCGAAGTGCAGCAATTACAGGGCTTGGCGCAAGCCGCGCAGCAGCGCTGGGGCCGGCTCGACCTGCTGGTCAACAACGCCTCGAGCTATTACGCCACACCGCTGGCACAGCTCAGCGAAGCGCATTTCGACGATCTGGTCGGCAGCAACTTCAAGGCGCCCTTGTTCCTCGCGCAGGCCTGCCAGCCGTATCTGGAGGCGAGCGGCGGCGCGATTGTCGGCGTGCTGGATATTCATGCCGTGGCCGCGCCCCGGCGTGGCCACTCGGCCTATGCCGGGGCGAAGCGTGCGCACTGGAGCCTGATCGAAACCCTTGCCTTGGAGCTGGCGCCATCGGTGCGCGTCAACGGCGTTGCGCCGGGACATGTGCTCGCCGAAGTCCATGCGCAACCCACAGCTTCGGAACTGGCGGATCTCGCCGACAAGCAGCAGCAGTTGCCGCACATTCCGCTGGCGCGCTTCGCCAGTCCCGACGAAATTGCCGCGGTGGTGGTGTTCCTCGCGTCGGCGGCGGCGAGCTACGTTACCGGCGTGGTGGTGCCGGTGGATGGTGGTCGGCGTCTCGCCTGAGCGTCTCAATCGTCTGCTGCGTTCTGCTGCGTCAGTAGCCGCTCGCCGCCCAGCAAGCAATGCGTCAATTGCGTCGACCGAGAAGGGCCGGGCGGCTTGCGCAGTTTCGCAAGCGTTGCGCGAGCCGCGCGGTCGTCTATGGCAAGGCCAACGCGGTCTCGCCCAGTGCGGAGCCATTGGGTCCGAAGCGGCGCTCGACGAACAGCGTTTGTTCGCGCCCGATCAGTACGACTGAACTCGCGCGCGTGCCGTAGGCATCGCCGCGAATGAAGGGCGGCGACAGCATGCGCTCGAGTTCGAGCCCGACGCCGGTCTGCGGCAATTCGGCATCGGCTGCACGACGCTCGTCGGCGAGCGCGGCGAACAAAGGTTCAAGTGCGGGCAACGCGGGCAGTACGCTCGACTGCGTCGGTAGCTGCGACAGCCAGTCGCCGAGTGCGGCCGTTACGCGCTGCACTTTCGGCCAGTGCGTTTCCAAGGAACCGTTCGACAAGCCGTGCAGGCCCGAAGGCACCGACTCCCATCGCGGCATCGGCCGATTGCTGGCGTACAGCAGTTCGGCGCCGTCCCACAGCAACAAGTTGAACGGCCCGTATGCGGGGGATTCAGCGTCGAGTTGCGCGGCAAAACCGGCCGCGCATTCCGGTGCGCGCAGAAAACCGGATATGAGCGCGCCGCGCGAGCGCAGGCCATGTGGCGGAGGCGGCTCGCGAAAGTTGGTCACGGCCGCCAGCCGCCGCGCGTGCGCATCCAGCGCGAGCCAGCCGCCGCCTTCGCGCAGGTCGCGGCCGCCGGCAATCTGTGGTGCATCGTCCCAGCGCGCCAACGCCGCCGTCGGGCGCGCATGGAATTCGTCGCGATTGGCTGCCAGCACCAAAGGCCACTGCGGGTGAACGTTCCAGGCAAAAGTGATCAAACACATACGTTAGTGTAGGACCACGCTGGAACCCCGGAGTGCGCTTGAACGAAGAAATGCTGACGATTTACGAACGCGAACAACTGGCCGCGATCCGCGAGTGGCTCGACGAAGTGCCCGGACCGGCAACGCGCACGCTGGGCAAGGCGCGCGGTGCGGCCGCGAAAACGGTGCAGCGCGTGGTGCCGACCGCGGCGCTGAAACTGGCGCTGGACATGGCGCACGGCACGGCGGTTCGCCTCAGCGATCGTCGCTCGATTCTGCGTCGCGCCGGCGTCGATACTTTGGAAGAGCTGCGCGCACTGCCGCTCGAACAATGCGACCGTGCGGCTGCGGCGGTGAGTCGTCGCGCGATCACGCTGGCCGGAATCAGCGGCGGTGCGCTCGGCATTGCAGGCGGACTCGGCATGATTGCCGATGTGCCGGCGCTGCTGATCCAGACGCTGCGTACGATTCATCGCGTCGGGCTGAGTTATGGCGAGGATTGCTCTGCAACGCTGCAACGGCGTTTGCCGATCGCCATCTTCGCGCTGGCCTCGGCCAACGATGCCGACGAAAAGCACGCCGCCTTGCAGGCGATCGAGCACGAGTCGCAGCGCCACACCGCGCAGTGGCGCGAAGGTGTGGAGCGCGCCGCGCAACGCGAGCTCGCCAAGGATGCGGCGACGCTGAGTCTCAACAACGTCGCGCGGCAACTGGCCAAACGCCTCGGCTGGAGCAGTGCGGCCGGTGCGGTGCCGGTGACTGGCATCCTGATCGGCGGATCGATCAATGCCTGGTATCTGCACGATGTCGCGCGCAACGCGCAGCGCGTGTTCCAGATGCGCTGGCTGCGCAACAAGTACGGTGAGCTGCCGGGAAGCGCGGCGCTGACGCATGCGTACGGCGACTAGAGACTAGCGACAAAGACTTACGAATAACGACTAGACGCTCGGATCGGCCCCGGGCGTGATCGAAGGACTGTTCGACGGGGCGATCGTCGGATTCATCGACGGATTCATCGAAAAATCGATCGTGGCATCGGGCGTGGTCATAGACGACAGCGCGATCAATGCCGCGCGCAGTGGCCAGCGTCCGAGCCTTTGGTAGACGCTGATGCCATCCCGCTTCGCGCTGCGCATCAGCACGAATTCATCCACAAGCCAATCGATCCGCGGGGCATCCGCATCGGGTGCGTCGTCCAGCCCGCGCAGGCAAGACACATGCGGCGCGAAGCTGCCGCGTTCGACCGGCAATCCCAGGTGCAGCAATTCGCGATCGAGCTCGGCCTTGAGCCGCAACAAGCCCGGCGGCACCTGCTGTGGACCGATCCAGGCGACGCCTGCGTTTTCGAAATAGCCGACGCGATCGAGCGTCAGCGCGAAGGCCGCGGCGTCGACCGTCGAACCGGCCTTCAACGCCGCGTTCAACTGCGCGGTTTGCAGCGGACCCAGAAACGCCAAGGTCAGGTGATAGCGCTCCGGCTTGATGCGACTGCTGCGCGCGCTGCCGGGTGGAATCGTCGCGGCAGTCTGTGCGAGCCGCTGCCGTGTCGAATCGGATGGCCACAGCGCGAAAATGTAACGCGTGCGTGTGGCGCTCTTGCGTTGACGCGCCGGCGGCGGCAGATCCGCAAACAGGGCGAGTTGCGCGGCGCCTTTTGGCATGCAGTTTTTCGCATGGCTGCGCCGATGTGGCGCTGACTGCATTCTGGCCAGCCGCAGACTGCGGCGTCAACCGCGCCGCGTGTGATGCATGCGCTACAGCTGAGTGCCGTGCTTCTTCGCCTTGGCCAGCCGCGCGTACAGCGCCAGATAGTTTTCGGCCATGTGGTGCGCGGTGAAACGACGATCGAATTCGGCGCGGATGCGGCTGCGGTCGAGCGTGTGGATCTGCTTGACCGCGTCGGCGGCTTCGTTCTCGTTCTGCACGATGAAGCCGGTTACGCCGTGTTCGATGACTTCCGGGACCGAGCCGTTTTCGAAGGCGATTACCGGCGTGCCGCAGGCCATCGCCTCGATCATCACCAGGCCGAAGGGTTCGCGCCAGGCAATCGGGAACACCAGGCCGGCTGCGTTGCCGAGGAATTCGCTTTTCTGATGCTCGCCGATCTCGCCGATGAATTCGACGTGGGCCTGCGACAGCAGCGGCTCGATCGTGCTGTTGAAATATTCCTGATCGACGCGATCGATCTTGGCGGCGATCTTCAACGGCATGCCGGATTTGGCCGCGATGCGGATCGCCGCATCCGGTGCTTTTTCCGGTGAAATACGGCCGAGAAAGGCGAGATAGCCGCCTGCGCCGTCGCCCTGCGCGAGCAAATTTTTCGGCAGGCCGTGATGAATCGTTGCGACATAGTTCGCTTGCGGCAGCGGTTCTCGTTGTGAGTCCGAGATCGAGACCACCGGTATGTCACCGTAGAGTCCGTACAGCGGCGGCAGTTCGGGCAGGTCGAGGCGGCCATGCAGCGTCGTCACCGAAGGCACGTTGAGGCGACGCAGCAACGGATAGCCGAAGTAATCGAGATGCGCGTGGATCACGTCGAACTCGTCGGCGCGACGCGCAACCGTTTCGAGTTCCATGAAGATTGGTGCGAGGTGATCCTTGACGCTCGGATCGAGTCGCAGCGCGCGCGGCCAGATCGGCGCAAGCTTGGCCTTGGTGAGGCTGTCGCCGGAAGCAAACAGCGTGACTTCGTGCCCGAGTTCAACCAGTGCGTCGGTGAGGTAGGCCACCACTCGTTCGGTGCCGCCGTAGAGCTTCGGCGGCACAGCCTCGGTGAGCGGCGCAACTTGCGCGATCTTCATTTTTTATTCCGTTTTATTAAGACGTTGTGGCGGGGCGGCCGCACGTAGGCGCGGTCCGGCGACGATCGACGTATCGGGCTTTGGACGTATGCAGCCCGAATCAGTTCCGCCGGATGCACAAACGACGGTCCGCAAATGAATTTGTCCACCTGCACTGTTCAGCCGGAGGCATTCAACGGCATTTGACCGAGACGGCCGTTTCAAAATGCCGAATCGAAATGCCGAATCGAAATGCCGCACCAAAATACGAGATCGAATTAAGTGGGAACGGAATGCGCGACGGCGACTCTTAAACAGGCGCGCGCTCAAAGCGCATCGCTGCGCGCGCGGCTGGCCAGTTTCGCGTACAAGCCCCACTGGGCTTCGAACCGTGCCGCCATCGACCCGATAAACCACAGGAGCCTGCGCGTGAATTCACCGGAATCGGTATTCGTGGACCCGGAAGCGGCGATCCGAGCCGCTGAGGATGCGCCCGTCGCGCAGTTCCACATTGCCGCGAGTGCATCCCTGCAGGAGCGCCGCACCCGCACGCTGAAACACGGCGACACGTTTGCGGTGTTCGATCATCGTGGCGACATCGGCGGCGAGCCGGGCAACTCCGAAGGCCTTTACCACCGCGACACGCGAATCCTGTCGCAGTTGGAATTGCTGCTGGAGGAATCGCGTCCGCTGTTGCTGAGTTCGATGACGCAGGACGACAACGCCGTGTTCAGTGCCGACTTGAGCAATCCGGATTTGCTCGCCGATGGCGCCATCGTGCTGCGCCGCGAGCAAATTCATCTGCACCGGCTCAAATTCATCTGGCAGGGCGCGTGTTTCGAACGCGTGCTGGTGCGCAACTTCAGCGATCAGCCGCTGCGCGTTCGATTGACGCTGCGCTTCGCGTCGGATTTCGCCGACTTGTTCGAGGTGCGCGGCGAACACCGCAAGGCGCGTGGTGAATCCTCGGCTGCGCGCGACAGCGATCGTTGTGTGAGCCTGCGCTACGTCGGGCTCGACCAGGTCGAGCGCGTCACGCGGCTGGCGTTCGATCCGCCGCCGAAGACCCTGACCACGGCGCGTGCCAGTTTCGAAGTCACGTTGAAGCCGCACGAGGCACGGCGCATCTTCGTGCGCATCGGTGTGCCGGACGCCATCGAAAACGATTGGAATGGTCGCCAGTTCTACCGGCAGATGCGCGCGGCACGGCGCGCCTTGCGGCTATCGAGCAGCCGTGCGGCGACGATCGACAGTTCGAACTCCTTGTTCAACGAGATTGCGCGTCGCGCGGTGTCGGATCTGTACATGCTGATCACCGATACGCCGCAAGGCCCGTATCCGTACGCGGGTACGCCCTGGTTCAGCACGCCATTCGGTCGCGACGGCATCATCACCGCGTTGATGACGCTGTGGCTGGATCCCAATATTGCCAAGGGCGTACTCGGATTTCTGGCGTTCACACAGGCAACCGCGATCGAGCCCGAACGCGATGCTGAACCGGGCAAGATCCTGCACGAGATGCGGCATGGCGAAATGGCCGCACTGCGCGAGGTGCCGTTCGGTCGCTATTACGGCAGCGTGGACGCAACACCGCTGTTCGTGTTGCTGCTCGGCGAATACTACGATCGCAGTGGCGATCTCGAAACCGTGCGCAAGCTGTGGCCGAACGCGGAAGCCGCGCTCCAATGGATCGATACCTACGGTGATCGCGACGGCGATGGTTTTGTCGAGTACTACCGGCAAACCAAGGAAGGTCTCGCCAACCAAGGCTGGAAGGATTCGCAGGACGCCGTGTTTCATCGCGACGGTCTCTACGCCGAAGGGCCGATCGCGCTGTGCGAAGTGCAGGCCTACGTCTACGGCGCCAAGCGGCACGCGGCGAAGCTGGCTGCCCTGCTCGGGCACAGCGAGCGCGCCAAGCAGTTGCAGGATCAGGCCGAAGCGCTGCGGCAGCGTTTCGAGGAGCATTTCTGGTGCGAGGAACTCTCGGTCTACGCGCTGGCGCTGGATGGCGCCAAGCAGCCCTGTCGCGTGGTGTCGTCGAACTCTGGTCAAGTTTTGTTGACGGGGATTGCCAGCAACGAACGCGCGCAGCGTGTTGCGCAGACGCTGATGAGCCCTGCCTGCTTCAGCGGCTGGGGCATCCGCACGATCGGTTTGTCCGAGCAGCGCTATAACCCGATGTCGTACCACAACGGCTCGGTCTGGCCGCACGACAATGGGCTGATCGCGCTGGGGCTCGCGCGCTATGGACAAAAGCAGGCAGCCGCGCAGGTGTTCTCCGGTCTGTTCGATGCCGCAACCTACATGGACCTGCGCCGCCTGCCGGAACTGTTCTGTGGATTCTCGCGACGCCAGCGCAACGCACCCACACAATATCCGGTGGCGTGTTCACCGCAGGCATGGGCCAGTGCGACGATCCTGTCGTTGCTGCAAGCCAGTCTCGGTCTGGAACTTTCCGAGGCGAGTGGCGAGATCGCCTTCTACCAACCGGTGCTGCCGAATTTCATCGACGAACTGCATCTGCGCGGCTTGAAGTTGAGCCAGGGCAGTGCGGATGTGCTGCTGCACCGACACGGCAACGAAGTGGCGGTCACGGTGACTCGCCGCGATGGTTCGGTGGTCGTGCTGGTGCGTCACTAAAGATCAGCACTGCTGTCGATTCGAGCGGTTTGCGCCGGCTTGACGGCTATGCCGAGCAGCGGTTTCGTCGACATTCCAGGTCGCCATGGCGGCGGCTGGCGCGTACGTCGAGCCTTGCCCGGCGTGCACATGTCGCGAAGCACTGGGAGCCCGTAAGCGGCAGGAACTGAGCGCTCGCAGCGCGATTTGATTTGCGATGCGCCGCACCGCGCCTCGTCTCGTCTCGTGGCATCTCGTGGCGTCGTGCTCGCGACGGTCCTTGTGCCTCGCTATTGATCGCGTAGCACTCAATGCACGGCGGCTGGGCGCGCCGAAGCGGCTGGCTGCGGGCGTTCGCCGCCGTCCTCGGCGTCCTTGTCGGGACGTGTTTCGGGCATTGCGAACAACACGAGCAGCACCGCCGTGATGCCGACGCCGGTGAGACCCGAGAATGCCAGCTGAGTGCCGAAGTGGTCGGCCAGCCAGCCCGCAGCTGGCGTGCTGAGCGTGCCGCCGATGCCGATGGCGAAGCCGACCACGCCGAGCGACAGGTTGAAGTGACCGGATCGCGCGGCGACATCGCTCACGATCAGCGGCACCATGATGCCGAAGCAGGCGGCGGCGATACCGTCGAGCGCTTGCACGGCCACCACCAGTGCGGGCGTGGTGATCGTCGCGAACAGCAGACCGCGCAGCGGCAGCATGATGAACCCGATCAGCAAAACGACGCGGCGTCCCTGCTGTTCGGCCAGGCGGCCCATTGCCGGCGAGCCGAGTGCCACGATCATCTGCGGAAGCACGATACAGGCGGCAATCAGCAAGCTGGGATTGCCGACCTTGGCCGTCATCGTGCCGCTGATCAGCATCAGCATCGGCGCATTGGCGAAGGTGAATAACATCGCGCAGCCGCAAAAGATCAGCAGACGACGATCAGCCAGCACGCGCAGAAACTGCGCGCGGCCATGACCGCCGCTCGTGCCGGACGAAGCCGCCGGCTGCAACGCAGGACCGGCAACGGCGTAGCGCCGCAGCGGCACCAGCGCAACCAGCGCCGGCAGCGTCAGTGCAGCGGTGAGGAAGAACACCGCGCGTTCGGAAACATACTGTCCGCAAGCGCCCATCAGCGCTGCCCCCAGACCGTTGCCGATCGCCGCAAAGCGCGCATTGCGGCCCAGGCGCAGTCCCATGCCGTAGCGACCGGCCAGCACCAGGCTCATCGCCGCGATTGCCGGACCCAGCGTGCAGCTGGAGATGCCGTGCAGGATTTCGGCGAGGTAGACCAGCAGCGGGATCGGATAGATCGCGAACATCAGCGCGCTGACGGTGAACACCAGCACGCTGAAGGCAGCGACCCGCGTCTTGTTCGGCATCGCGTCGACCAGCGCGCCGGCCGGTACCTGGCTGGCCATCGCAGTGACGGTGCCGATGCTCAGCGCCAGACCGATCGAGGTCTGCGTCCAGCTCTGGCTACTGAGATACACCGCGATGAACGGACCGAATCCGGTCTGGATATTGGCGACGAACAGATTGAACCAATCGAGTCCGCGCTCGGCCGCCGGCGCACCGTCCGGGATTGCAGCAGTCGCATGGTCGTTGTCGGCCATGACGGCTGTGGTTAGCGCTTACCGTCGCCGGCAGTGGCGGGTGCCGCAGCAGCCGGTGCGTTCGCAGGCAGCGGCACCATCAAGGCCTGCGGGTGGGTCGAATCCTTGTACTCCGGCGCGTCCTGCAACTTCTCGCGACTCAGGCTCAGGATCAGCGACTTGTCCTGATCCTCCGGATTGAAACGCAGCAGCGGCCAGTCCACCGCGATCCGGCGATTGCCGACGCCCAAAAAGCCGCCGAAGTCGATGATCGCTACACGCACACGGCCCGTGGCATCGGCCAGCACGTCGACCACGCGACCGAGATCCTCGCCCTTCGGCCCCTGTACTTTTTTGCCGAGTATCGAAACCACTGACATCGACAAGGGTTTGACGTCGGCATCGATCACGCCGCCGGGCGGAACCGCGTTGACGTTGGCATCGGTGACCGGGACCGGCACCTCCTTCACAACGACTTTCGGCTTCGGCTTGGCCTTCGGTTTGGGTTCGGGCACGCAGGTCGGCAGCAGGATCTCGGCATCGCTCGGCAAGGCATCGCCGATCGGTGCGGATGCGTCGATGTCCGGCGGTGGCGGAATTGGCTCCACCACCGTCACCGGCGCTGGTGCTTCCACCACCGGTGCGGTGCTGCACGCGGCGAGTGTGCCCAGCAACAGCAAGCTCAGCCCGCCGCGCAGGCAACGTACGTTGCCCGCAGCGGTCGTGCGCGCCTCGAGTATCGCGAGTATCGAATGCGTGACGGTCTTCATGAGTGCGCCTCCGCGCCAGCCGAAAGCTGACGACCGTACATGCGGCTGTAAGCACCGTTGCTCTGCAGCAGCGTCGTCGGTGCGCCGTCTTCGATGATGCGACCGCGATCGAGTACGACGATGCGATCGAACGCATCGAGTGTCGACAGGCGATGCGCGATCGCGATCACCGTGCGGCCCTTGAACAGCCGCGATAACGCCTCCTGGATCGACTGCTCGGATTCGGTATCGAGCGCCGAGGTGGCTTCGTCGAGCAGCACGATCGGCGCATCCATCAGGAAGGCCCGCGCAATCGCCAGGCGTTGACGCTGACCGCCCGATAGCTTCATGCCGCGCTCACCGACCAGGGTATCGAAGCCCTGCGGCAGGTTGTTGATGAACTCGGTGCAACGCGCCGCCTCGACCGCGCGAAACACTTGCTCGTCGCTTGCATCGGGACGACCGTAGCGCAGGTTTTCCAGCAACGAGCGATGGAACAGCGAGATGTCCTGCTGCACCACTGCGATCGATTGCCGCAGGCTCTCCTGCGTGATGTGCGCGATGTTCTGGCCGTCGATCATCACCGCACCGGTGTCCGGATCGTAGAGCCGCTGCAGCAGCGCGATGATGGTCGACTTGCCTGCACCGGAGCGGCCGACCAGACCGACTTTCTGACCCGCCGGCACATCGAGTTCGAAATCTGTCAGCACGCCCTGGCCGCTCGGATAGCTGAAGCCGATGCGGCTGAAATGGATAGCGCCGCCACTGACGATCAAAGGCTTCGCATCCGGCGAGTCCTGCATTTCGTGTGGCAGACCCAGCACCTGCACGGCTTCGCCGAGCTTGGCGAACTGCTGCACCATGTCGACCAGCGCCATCGCGAAATCGCGCGAGGCGTGCAGCACGGTAAAGCCGAGCGTGGTGGTGAGGACCACGTCGCCGGTCGAAATCTCGCCGCGGCGCCACAGTTCCACCGACCACATCAGCACACCGGCGGTGACACCGAACACCGTGAAGGCGTGGAATAACCGCAAGCGTTCGAGCGAACGCAGGCTCTTGCGCTGCGCCTGCATTTCGTCGGCGATCTTGACACTCAGACGCGCCTGCTCGCGCCGTGCGGCGCCGAAGGCACGCACCAGGCCGATGTTGCTGACGACATCGGTGATGTCGCCGCTGACGTGTGCCGCATGACCGGCGAAGCTCTGATGCAGATGACGTCCGTGCGAGGCGAGCCAGGCGATCGTGGCGCCGAGTACGCCGACGATGATCAGCAGCACCGCAGTGAGATGCCAGTTGATCGTTCCGAGCACCAGGATGCTGGCGATCACCGCGGTACCGGGTGGGATCGTGGTCCAAACCAGCGCGTTTTCGATCGTCCATGCGGCGTTCGCAGCGGCGGTGATGCGTCCGGCCAGCGCACCGGGAAAGCGCTCGACGAAATAGCGCGTGCCGTGACCCGACAAGTGATCGAACAACTCCAGCCGCATATCGCCGCCGACCGCGACGAAGGCGTAGGTGGACACCCAACCCGCGAGTCGCCACAACATGTTGTCGCCGGCCACCAGGCCGAGCAGCAGCGCGACCGCGCCCCACAGCTTGTATGCGGCCGGGTGCTGGGTGCCGAGCACGTCGACCAGATGTTTGACGGCGTACTGCGATCCGACCGCGCAGCCCACCGCTGCGAGCACGGCGATGAGGACGATGCCGTGACTGATGAAACGTCGGCGCACGTAGTGCGCGAGGAAGCTGATGGGGCCGGCGGATGCGAAACTGGGAACGGGCATCGGTGTCGAATCTCGTCAGTACTTTGGCGACCGGCGCGGGCACAGCCCTGCGGATGTCGCCGGAATTACATGTTCGATTGTGTTCATGGCCTTTCGTGCCTGTGGACACCCTTGAGCGTTGGCGATTGCGCGTGCGTTCCTCGGTGCGCGCTTGAGCCGCTGACATTTTTTCTAGGACAGTTCGCAGTCACGGCGGCGACATCTACCGCTGCCGCCTCGCGAAAGGCCTTAGTATCGATCCGCGATTTCGGATTAGGTTCATTAGCGGATGACGGCAACCGCTGCGGCGCGACTCGCCGCGCAAGGTTTTCGAGCCGCGTTGCTTGAACCCGCACGAGGTGAACCGGTCCAAGGCGCACACGGCTCAACCGCGGACCAGAAGAGTGGATCAGGACATCATGACGATCACCGTCTCGACCGTCGCGCAGCGTCTCGATGCGCCGCACAGGCTCGCCGACGATCTCGGCTTCCAGCGGCGCCTTGCGCAGTTCAACTCGCAACGTATCGCGCCAAGCCAACCCGAAAACGACTGGCGCGGGGCGATCGAATACGACGCGCAGATGCGGCTCGACGAAGGTCAGTTCATCGAACAGTTGCGCGCGGAGATCGCGCCGCGCGCGGCAGCGGCGCCGCGCGAACCCGCGGCTTTCGTCGCCTGGTTCGCAGCGCTCGAAGTCGAAGGGCCGGGGCAGCACGATTCCTTGTTCGACTGGCTCGCCGAACATGCGACGGATGCGCAAATGCTTTGGTTCCTGCGGCAGGAAGTGGCCGGCGAAGCCGGCTTCGAGGATCTGCTGGCGTACACACAGGTGAAGATGCCGGTGCGGGCCAAGCTGGAGATGGCGCGCAACTTCTGGGACGAAATGGGGCGCGGCCGCCGAAATGGCATGCACGGCCCGATGCTGGCCGAACTGGCCGCAGACCTGCAGCTCGATGCCAGTATCGACGGCAGCGTCGTGGAAGCACTCTCGCTGGCCAATGCGATGCTCGGCCTTGCTTTGAACCGTCGTTATGCCTACCACGCGGTCGGCGCGCTGGGCATCGTTGAACAGACCGCGCCGGGGCGCGTCGCCAAAGTCGCTGCGGGTCTTGCGCGGCTCGGTTACAGCACGCGCCAACGCATCTATTTCGACCTGCACAGCGCGATCGATCTGCGTCACTCGGCCAGTTGGAATGCCGAAATCATCCAGCCACTGGTCGCGGCCAATCCCGATGTGGCCAGCAGCATCGCCGAAGGTGCGTTGATGCGCCTGAGCTGCGGTGCGCGCTGCTTCGAGCGGTATCGCGCCGACCTGTGGCGCGCACGCGCAGTCGAGTACGCCAGCGCTTGACCGATCCGGAGATCGATGGCGAGCAGCACTCGGCGCTCGTCGAGCTGCTTCAGTATTTGAAGCAAGAAAATTATCAATTCGTCACGCCCACGCCGTTGACGCATCAACGGGTCAATGCGCGTGCAGGTCGGCGTTTGGCAAGAAATCTCCGCGACGCGTTCGGTTGGAGTCTGCCATTCGAGCGCGCGCTGCTGCCGCCTGCGCTGCTCGCAAGCCTGCAGCGGGCCGATGCGGTTGAGGAAGATGACGCCGTGCTGCGCAGTCGGCTACGTGTGTCGAGTCTGGGCGCGGATCTGTACGTGCATTCGGCCTATCCGACGCTGGCTTCCGACGCGGTGTTCTTCGGACCAGATACCTATCGCTTCTGCCGCTTTATCGAAGCCGAGCTGCCGTCGCTCGGAGTTCCGTTCGGAGCGCGAATCGCGGATATCGGCTGTGGCAGCGGCGCCGGGGGCATTGTCGCCGCCCGCGCGACGCGCGCAGCCGAAGTGCTGCTCGGCGATATCAATCCGAGGGCGCTGCAGTGGGCGCGCATCAACGCAGCGCAAGCCGGTGTTGCGGCGGAAGCGCTGTACAGCGATGTCCTGGCACAGATGCCGGGCGATTTCGATCTGCTGCTGTCGAACCCGCCTTATCTCAACGACGAGGAGCGCCGCGCGTATCGCCATGGCGGCGGAGCGCTCGGTTTTGATTTGAGCCTGCGCATTGCCGCCGAGGCGCTGCCGCGCTTGCGGCGCAACGCGGCGCTGCTGCTTTATTCCGGCGTTGCAATCACCGACGGCGTCGATCCGCTGCTCGCCGCGTTGCAACCCTTGCTGGACGCCGCTGCTTGCGAATGGCGTTATTGCGAGCTGGATCCGGATGTGTTCGGCGAAGAACTTGAGCGCGAGGTCTATCGCAACGTCGATCGCATCGCTGCGGTGGGTTTGGTGGCAGTACGGCGCCGCTAGCGGTCACTGCGCGTTCATTCAGGCGTTGCTCGTCTGCGACTTCAATTGGACGGCGGGTAGCGCGGTATCAGTTTCTGCTGGCGCAAATGCAGGGACAGCAGTTTCAGCGGGCTGATCGGACGATGCCCGCGCTTGCGCTGGGCCGCGCCGATGGCGAATACCAGTCGCTGCTTGTTGAAGATCTTTTCGAACGCCGCCCAGGGGCTGAAGCGCGGGTCCCAGGCTTCGATGGCTTCCGAGCCAGCGCCATTGACCTCGATGATGCTGAAATGCCCAGCGCGCAACTCGCTATCGTTTGCGTAGCGAAGATCGAAGCGACCGAAATGAAAATCCATCTCCTGCGCGATGTCGTCGAGTGCCTGGGTGAGGGCTGGCGTGATCAGGTTCGCGCCGTCGCGATACAGGCCACCGACGCGTGTCGAACCAATGGTCGAAAGCCGCACGACTTCGTTGAGCGCGGGCACCCGCCGGCCGTCGAACTGGAAATCATGCAGGCCGTCGCGCGTCAGGCGCTGGGCGCGCGGATTCATCGCGACCAACTGCGCCATCGTGTGTACGCCGTCGCCGACAACCTGTGGGAATTCGCGCAAGGCCAGGCCGATCAGACGACCCTGTGGCTGAGCAGGTTCGCGCACGTAAAACACGCCGGCTTCGCCAGGGTCGGTGATATAGCGTTGCAGCACCACGCGTTCGCCGAGCGGAAAGGCATCGAGGTAAGCGCCGAGTGCGTTGTCGTCGTCGATACGACGCACGCCGAATCCGCACCAGCCGACATCCGGCTTCGCAATCAGCGGAAAGCGCAGGCCCAGCGACTGCATGCACTGTCGCGCGCGCAGCACGGCATCGCCGGGCGTGACGACGAAACTCTGGTTGACCGCAGTAGCCGCCCGTCCAAGCGGCCCCATCGCCGCGAAATATTCGCTCTTGCCTTCACCCAGCAGGCCACCTGCGGTGATGTTGGGATTGGCAACCGCCGGCAGCATGAAGCCGCGGTAACGCACACCCAAGGCGATCCATTGCAGCGCCAGCGGCACGCAGATCAACCACTTCGGCAGACGTTCGAGAAAGCCGATCTGTGCGGTACGGCCAGCCGCTTCGGGTGAAGCCGCCGGTACGGAACTGTCGATGGGCACGTTGAGGTTTCGGCAACCGCGGAAGTTCGATTCTGGTCGCAGTGGGCCGGCATGACAATCGACGAGCGCCTTAATCGTGAAGCCTGCGACTGACGTAAGACGCGGACGCCCGATATGGCTTCGGCTGTGCCGATACGCTGGCATCGGCAAGGACGAATGCGTGGCGGTTGCGCAGACGCTCGTGGATCGGCACACAATCCTCGATGCCGAGATCTTTGATCTTGCGGGTCAGCCCGCCTTGACCGGCACGGTCAAGGTTCAGAGTTCGCGAATACGCAGCGCTGCCGCAGATACGTCAGCGCTGCGGTTCAATCCTCGATGCCGAGATCTTTGATCTTGCGCGTCAGCCCGCCTTGACCGGCACGGTCAAGGTTCAGACTTCAGGAATACGCGGCGCCGAAGCCTGCTCGGTAGTGAGCAGGCTTAATC
>CAIJRD010000015.1 GCA_903822975.1 uncultured Sinobacteraceae bacterium | reverse complement strand
TGTGCATGCGCATGCACAAACACAGGCATCCAACACAATCAGCGCTGCACCAGCAGCGCAGCTTCTTTGATTAAGACTCGCCCAGCAGGGGCGGAACCGAGCCTTCAGCGATCCACGCAGACGCTCGCCTCGCACCTACGACACTTGCAGGTCGGCGTCACCAAGCGCATGTGCATGCGCATGCACAAACACAGGCATCCAACACAATCAGCGCAGCACCAGCAGCGCAGCTTCTTTGAATTCGACTCGCCCAGCAGCGGCAGAACCAAGCGATCAGCCATCCGCGCCGACACTCGCCCTGCACCTACCAATACCGAACGCGACGCGACGTGAATGAACGCGAACGCGAACGCGAACGCGAACAACAAGCCGTCGCGCGCCACAAAAATAAACGCTGCGCACGACGCACACCCTAGCAATCACTCCAACGACCCAGCGTCGCCCTACCGCAACTGCTCCCACAAAAACGTAAACGCCAGCGCGCTCATGTACGCCTGCTGCTTGTTGTTCGCAGCACCCCCGTGCCCGCCCTCGACGTTTTCGTAGTACAGAAAGTCGTGCCCCTGCGCTTCCATCTTCGCCGCCATCTTGCGCGCATGTCCGGGATGGACGCGGTCGTCGCGCGTCGAGGTGAGGAACAGCACGCGTGGATACGTCTTGTCCTTGACCAGGTTCTGATACGGCGAGTAGCGACTGATCCAGGCCCATTCCTCGGGCTTGTCGGGATCGCCGTACTCGCCCATCCACGAGGCACCCGCGAGCAGCTTGTTGTATCGGCGCATGTCGAGCAGCGGCACTTGGCAGACCACCGCGCCGAACAAGTCGGGACGCTCGGTCAGCATCACGCCCATCAGCAGACCGCCATTGCTGCCGCCCTGGATGCCGAGATGCTTGGGTGATGTGAGCTTGCGTGCGATCAGGTCTTCGGCGATCGCGATGAAATCGTCGTAGGCGCGTTGACGGTTCTGCTTGATCGCCGACTCATGCCAGTTCGGCCCGAACTCGCCGCCGCCGCGGATGTTGGCGAGCACGTAGACGCCGCCGCGTTCGAGCCAGGCGCTGCCGATGCCGCCGCTGTACGCCGGCGTCATCGACACCTCGAAGCCACCGTAGCCGTACAGCAAGGTTGGATGGCTGCCATCGAGCACCAGGCCTTTGCGCGACACCTGGAAGTACGGCACTCGCGTGCCGTCTTTCGAGATCGCCTCAAACTGCGAGATCTCCAGACCTTCGGCATTGAAGAACGCCGGCAGTTGCTTCAGCAGTTCGCGCGTCTGCGCTTGCTTCGCATCAAGGCTGGCGTAATACAGACTGGTCGGCGTGAGAAAGTCGGTGACGGTGAGGAAATAGTCGTCGCTGTGATCGGCATCCACCGCGCTGGCGGACACGCTGCCGAATGCCGGTGCGGGCAGCGGCTTACGCGTCCAGGCGTTGTTGGCAAAGCTCAGCACGTAGAGCTTGCTGCGGACGTTGTCGAGTTCGTTGACGATCAGGTGATGGCGCGTTGCGCTGACACCTTCCAGCGAGGTACGCGCGGACGGCGTGAACAGGAACTGGAAATCGCGTGCGCCTTTCAGGAACCGCTCGAGATCGATCGCCAGCAGCGCGCCGGCCGGATACGTGTGACCGCCGGTGGTCCAGTCGCTGCGCAGCTTTACGGTGAGGTGCTGCTGCCAGCAGCCGGCCTCGGCGTCGTCGGGGATGTCGAGCTTGACCAACTTCTTGCTGACGCGCAGCCAGGTTTCATTGGTATAGAACGTCATCGCGCGAATCACGAACTCGCGATGGAAGCCGGGTTCGTCGTCGACCATCGCCTGCACCGAGACGTCGTCGCTGTGGCCTTCGAACACGGTTTCGGCGCTCGCCAGCGGCGTGCCGCGATGCCAGAGCTTGAGAATGCGCGGATAGCCCGACGTGGTCAGCGAACCACCCGGGGTATCGGCGCCGAAGTCGGTGCCGACGTAGACGCTGTCGCGGTCGCGCCAGCTGACATCGCTCTTGGCTTCGGCCAGCGTGAAGCCGTGTTTGACGAAGGCCTTGGCGACCACGTCGAACTCGCGCACCACCACCGCGTCGCCGCCGCCGCGCGACAAGCGAAGCAGACAACGCTCATAGGCCGGGTACAGGCAGGACGCGCCATGCCAGACCCAATTTTCGTTTTCCGCGGCGGACAGGGCGTCGAGATCGAGCACCGTTTCCCACTTCGGCTCCGGCTTGCGATATTCCGCCAGCGACGTGCGTCGCCACAGCCCGCGCACATGCTGCGCATCGCGCCAGAAGTTGTAGAACCACTTGCCCTGCTTGGCGACATAGGGGATGCGCGCATCGGAATCGAGCATCGCCAGCAGGCGGTCGTGAATCGGTGCGAAGTCGGGCGAGGCTTCCAGCTCCTTGCTGCTGACCGCGTTGTGCGCGTGCACCCATTCGAGCGGCTTGTCGCCGCCGACCTCTTCGAGCCACAGAAAAGGATCGGTCGCGTCCTGAGCAAGGGCGGCGCTTGTCGCAAGCGTTGCAAGTAAAACCATAAGAGCGAATTTCATCGATGTGCGTGTACGGACCGTCGCGTGGGGCGTTCTGTTCAAGCTTAACGCGTCGTCGTATGCTTCCATACACAAACGGGGAAGACGGCGATACGCCGCGCCCGATCAGTCTTGATGCTCTGGAGGAGTCATGAACATCGCATTTCGATCGGCCGTCGCGCCGATGCTGCTGGCTGTATTGTTGTCCGCATGCGGCGGCGGCAATTCCTCGTCCGACAACGGCGCCAGCTCCGGCAGCGCGAGCGGCGGCGTAACCACCGGCAGCAGCAGCGGTGGCACCAGCTCTGGCGGCAGCACGGGTGGCAGCACCAGCGGCGGGTCCACGGGTGGATCAAGCGGTGGTTCAAGCGGCGGCGCATCCGGCGGATCGACTGGCGGATCAACAGGTGGATCGGCAGGCGGCTCAACAGGCGGTTCAGGCGGCGGCTCGACCGGCGGCACGGGCGGCAGCAGCAGTGGTGGCAGCACCGGCGGCACCACCACCGGCGGCGGCGGTACGACCACTGGCGGCACCGGCGGCAGCACCGGTGGCGGCGGCAGCGGTTACGACGTCACCGTCACGCGCACGACCTACGGCATTCCGCACATCAAGGCCAACGACTACGGCAGCCTCGGCTATGGCTACGGCTACGCCTTCGCCGAAGACAATCTGTGCACGATGCTGGAGGACTACGTCGCCATCCGTGGCGAACGCTCGCGCTACTTCGGTGGTAGCGGCACGTACTCGATTCCGGCGGTACCGGTCACCGCGAACAACGTCGACAGCGACTTCTTCTGGAAGCTGGTGGCGGACGATGCCGCGGTGCAACGCTTCAAGAACGCGGCGACACCGGAAGTGCGGCAGATCGGCCTGGGTTATCGCGACGGCTTCAACCGCTACATCGCCGAGTTGAAAGCCGGCCAGCATCCGGGCCGCCAGAGCGCGTGCGCGAATGCGGCCTGGCTGTTGCCGATCGACGAGAACGATGTCTACCGCCGCTATGTGCGCCTGGCGGTGATCGCCAGTTCCTCCGCGCTGGAAACCGAGATTGCCACCGCCGCACCGCCGGCACTCGGCGCGAGCAGCGCCGACACGCCTGCCGCCGAGCAGGCCGCACTCGCCAGCGCGACGCCGAACGATCAGCCGTTCGCGCGCATCCGCACGAAGAAGTTCGGCAGCAATATGTATGCGCTCGGCACCCAGGCCACCGGCGGGCAGCCGATCGTTTACGGCAATCCGCACTTTCCGTGGACCGGCACCGAGCGCCTGTACCTTGCGCATCTGACGATGCCCGGCACGATGGATATCGAAGGCGTGTCGCTGTACGGCGTGCCGCTGGTGCTGATCGGCTTCAACGACAAGCTCGCCTGGAGCCATACGGTGTCCACCGCGTATCGCTTCTCGCTCTACCAGCTGCAGCTGAATCCGGCGAAGCCGACGCAGTACCTGTACAACGGCACGCTCACCGACATGACGGCGGTGCCGCTGTCGGTCGACGTGCTCGGCATCGATGGCAAGACGGTGACGACGCAAACCCGCACGCTGTACAAGTCGCAGTACGGCCCGATGCTGGAGATCAAACTCAATGGCGTGCCGGTGCTCGGCTGGAACAATGCGATCGGCTTCACCTTGCGCGATGCGAATCTTGAGAACGATCGACTGATCAACCAGTACTTCCGCTGGAATCAGGCGCAGTCGTTCGACGAATTCAAAGCGCTGCACAAGAGCGTGCTCGGTACACCCTGGGTCAACACCGTGGCCTCGGGTCCGGGTGGCGATGCGTATTACGGCGATATCACCGTCGTGCCGAACGTCAGCGATGCCAAGGCCGCGGCCTGCAAGCCGCCGATCAACGGCACGCTGGTCAACGCGCTGATGCCAGGCCTGCCGATCCTGCAAGGCGGCCGCACCGATTGCCAATGGGATACCGACGCCGACGCGCCGGTGCCCGGAATTTTCGGCCCTTCGCATCTGCCGACGCTGGAGCGACCTGATTACGTCGCCAACATGAACGACAGCTACTGGCTGACCAATCCGCGTCAGCCGGTGACCGGCTATGCACGCATCATCGGCGACGAAGGCACGGCGCGCTCGCTGCGAACGCGTCAGGGCATTCTGCAGGTCGAGCGTCGTCTGGCCGGCAACGACGGCCTCGCCGGCAACACCTTCGATCTGCCGACGCTGCAGCAGATCGTGCTGTCCGCGCAGGTCTACAGCGGCGAACTCGCGCATCAGGCGGTGCAGGAAAATCTCTGCCCGAAAGGCCTGATCTACAACAACGCGCAGATCTGTGCGGCACTCGCGCAGTGGGACAACACCGCCAGCCTCAGCTCGATCGGCGTGCCGGAGTGGCAGGAGTTCTGGAACAACGTCAACGGCATTTCCGGCAATTACTGGAAGACGCCGTTCGACATCAGCGATCCGGTCAACACGCCGCGCGATCTGAACACCGCGCTGCTCAGCGTGCGCAATGCGCTGCACGATGCGCAGACCAAGGTGCAGGGCACCGGCATCGACTTCAATGCGCCATTCAGCGCCGTGCAGCATTCGGCGGTCAACGACACCAGCATTCCGATTTTCGGTGCGGCCGGCGCGATCGGTGCGTTCACCGTCGCCGATACCGACGGTCTGAGCAGCAGCGGCTACGGCGTGAACTACGGCAACAGTTACATCCAGACCGTGACCTGGGATGGCGGCGGCGTGCACGCCGAAGGCTTTCTCACGTACTCGCAGTCGACCGATCCGGCGAATCCGCACTTCAAGGATTTCACGCAGGCCTATTCGCAAAAGCACTGGTACCGCTTCCCGTTCCACGACGCTGAAATTGCCGCCGCGCAGGAAAGCGTGATGGAGCTGATCGGCACACCGGCATCGCCCTGAAGCGGCTGAGTCCTGCCACAAGATTGCGCGCAGGTTCGTAGCGACTGCGCGCAATCTGCAAGTACGATGGTCGGAACACTTGGCCTCGCTCGCGAATGGGTCGCGCAGCGATCAGCCGGCCCACGCTGGATGTTGTCGATGTGCTGACGACCAGCCCAGAACGACGCCCAAAACGAACAGACTCGAACCGCAGTCGACGTTGATCCCTACACGGCGCCCGGCGCCGTGGCTGCTTCGGCCAGCGCCTACCCGGCACGCGCGAATGAACCGCTAGAGGCTGATTTCGGGCCGCCGATTATCAGGTCCGAAAATGGCGAGACGCGAGGCTGCGATCGGCGTCTAATAGCCGCATGCAACTCGACCCGACCACTTGCTATCGCGCGGTGCAATCGCACGACACCCGCTTCGACGGACGCTTCTTCGTCGCGGTGTCGTCGACGCGAATCTATTGCCGGCCGATCTGCAGCGTAAAGACGCCGAAGCCGCAAAACTGCCGCTACTTCCCGAGTGCGGCCGCGGCCGAGTCGCTCGGCTACCGGCCCTGCCTGCGCTGCCGGCCGGAACTCGCGCCCGGCAATGCCAGCGTCGATGCGAGTCATCGTCTGGCGCAGGCCGCCGCGAGCCTGATCGACGACGGCGCGCTGAGCGAGGTCGGACTTACCGCGATGGCACAAAGGCTCGGCGTGACCGACCGCCATCTGCGCCGCGTGTTCCAGCAAGAGCTTGGCGTCTCGCCGGTCGTGTATGCGCAGACCCAGCGCCTGCTGTTGGCGAAACGTCTGCTGACCGACACCCAGCTATCCGTTACCGACGTCGCCTTTGCCAGCGGCTTCGGCAGTCTGCGGCGCTTCAACGCGCTGTTCAGCGCACGCTATAGACTGCAACCGATGCAGCTACGTAAAACGCAGCGCACCGGCACTTCTGCGCGCGCAGCCACTCGTAAGAACACCGATGCGTCGGCTGGCGCGGGCTTGGCGGAAAATGCCGCGCGCGATACACAGGCAATGACTTTTGAACTGAGCTATCGGCCGCCCTACGACTGGGCCATGTTGCTGCGCTTCCTGGGTTCGCGCTGTGTACTCGGTGTCGAAGCGGTCGCAGATGGCGCCTACCGCCGCATCGTGCGAATCGAACGCGACGGCAAGCAGCACAGCGGCTGGATCGAAGTCACCGCGATGCCGCGCAAGCACGCGTTGCGCGTGCGCCTGTCGGATAGCCTTGCGCATGTCACCGCGGCGGTGCTGGCGCGGGTCAAGCATCTGATGGACCTGGCCGCGCATCCGGACCAGATTGCCGCGGCACTCGGCACGCTGGCGACGAACCCCGGTCTGCGCGTGCCGGGTGCGTTCGACAGCTTCGAGATGACCGTGCGTGCCGTGCTCGGCCAGCAGATCACCGTGGTTGCCGCACGCACGCTGGCCGGACGTTTCGCCGCCGCCTTCGGCACGCCGCTGCAAACGCCTTTCGCCGATCTGACGACGACGTTCCCGACGCCCCAGCGCATCACCGAATGCACGGTCGACGACATCGCCAGGCTCGGCATCATCGCCTCACGCGCGCGCTCGATCCTGGCACTCGCAGCGGCGCTCGCCAGCGGCGAGCTGGTGTTGTCGCCCGGCGTGGACGTGCCCAGCACGCTTGCGAAACTGCGCGCACTGCCCGGCATCGGCGAGTGGACCGCGCAGTACATCGCGATGCGCGCACTGGCCTGGCCGGATGCCTTTCCACATAGCGATCTCGGCGTGCTGCGCGCGCTCGGCGCCGGCACCACGCCCAAGCGCGCACTCGCCGCCGCGGAAAGCTGGCGCCCCTGGCGCGCGTATGCGGTGATGCACCTGTGGCATCGCGAACCTGCAACACAGAAACCCTGAGACCGACACGAGCGTGCAGAGCCCTTGCCATGAAAACTGAAATGAGCGACGCCCCAACGATCGATCCGGAAATCGAGACGAGCCCCGATATGAACGCCGAACTGAACGCCGAACCGAACTCCGTTGTAAAGACCGTTACGAATGTCGCAACGAATCTCGCCACGAATGCAGCCACGAATACATCCACGCGTGCCGCCAAGAGACGAGCGACGCGCACGATGGAGTGCGGCTATACGCATCTGGATACGCCGCTCGGCACCATGCTGCTGGTGGCCTCCGCGGAAGGTTTGTGCGGCGCTTACTTCGTCGATCAGAAATACGTGCCCGCGATTGCCGCCCACTGGCGCGAGCGCGACGACGACGCACTGCTGAATGCCGCCGCTGCGCAACTGCGCGCGTATTTCGCCGGCGCGCTGAAACGCTTCGATGTTCCGCTGGCCGCGGTCGGCACCGCGTTTCAGCAGTCGGTGTGGAACGCAATCGCCAGCGTCGGCTACGGCGAGCGCATCAGCTACGGCGAACTCGCTCGGCGCGCGGGTCGCGCCGGCAGCGTGCGCGCCGCCGGTACGGCGACCGGCCGTAATCCGATCAGCATCATCGTGCCCTGCCACCGCATCGTCGGCGCCGACGGCAGCCTCACCGGTTACGCCGGCGGCCTGCCGCGCAAGCAACGCATGCTGGCGCTGGAACTGGGAATGGGGATGGAGATGGCGTCGGGAACGGCATCGCCAGCCGGAACCGAGATCGAAACTTCTGCACAGCCATTCGAACTGCGCGGCTGAGGACTTCAGTCGCACAACGGTTCGATTGCTCGAAAACGGCTGACCTGCGCCGTCTTCGCAGACGACGCTAGGAAAGACTTGAAGTCGCACTGCGCTTGGCGACGACGCTTGCCGCCGGCATTCGTGTCTTGCGTTGTGGGCGCTGGATCAACCAGCTGGCGACAGGCGACGACGCGACACCGACTCAAGCCCGAGCAGGCGAGCGACCCAGCGCGTGTTGCTCAGCTACCGCACATTCATTCGTGGCCGTCGGCGCGATGCATAACCTCGATGCGGACTTTTCGATCGATCTCCACCATAAGGCCGATGCGATCCCCGCGTGGTTCCCTTGCTTCTCCGTGCTCGTCAGCGGCGCGCAGGCAAACCGCGCAACCCCTTTTGAAAGCCTGACAGTTGCGCGACCGGCGCACGCCGTCGCGTTCTCTTCTAAGATGGCGAGGCGCCACGATCGTAAGTATCGTGGCGAACAGTAAGACGACGAACAGTCGCACGGCCGGTCGCAAGCATTGGCGCCCAGTCATCGAGAGGAGGCTTTAGGACATGATGCGGACGATCGCGTTTATCGCAGGTTTGTTTGGCGCGTTGTGGATCGGTGCGGTGCTGGCCATTCCGGAAGGACCGAGCTATCCGTCCGCGGCGTGGACCGCGCGCGAACTGCAGAATTTCGAAAAGGTCACCGAAGCGCCGCTGGAACAGACGCGCAATCCTGCGTTCCTCGCGCGGATGACCACGCAGAGCCTGGCCAACGGCAGCGCACTAATTGCGCGCGACCTCGCCGACCCGAGCTGGCTGTTGGCCTCATCCACACCGCTCGATCGCTTGATCCAGTCGCTCACCAATCCGGTGCTGCTGAGCAGCACGCTGCGGCAGGTACTCGCACAAGCAGTGTCCGATCCGGCAGCTGCGGTATCGCTGTCGCTCGACTCGCCGCTGACGCCGCCTTGCGCGATGTACGCGCTGGTCTGCGACGGCGATCCGTATCGCTTCCCGCAAGCCAAGGGCGCCGATGGCAGCGGCTTCTACAACAACGAAGCCAGCGTCACGCCGGTGGTGTTCTACGACTCGCAATGCGCGCGACTGGTCGGCCAGGTGTGGCGTCCGAAATCGGTTGCGCCCGGCGCACGACTGCCGGGCGTGGTGATTCAGAACGGCTCGATCGAAGCGCCGCAGACGGCGTACTGGTGGGCCGCGCAACTGCTGGTGCGCAACGGCTACGTGGTGCTGACATTCGATCCTCGCGGTCAGGGCCGCTCCGACCAGCAGACCCCGAGCGGCGCACAGGGCACCAATCTCAATCCTTCGATTTTCTGGACCGGCCTGGTCGATGCGATCGACTTCTTCCGTTCGAGCCGGTCGACGCCGTACCCGAACAACGCCAGCTGCGCACGCGCGTACCCGACCAAAGTCGCCGCTTACAACCCGTACTACGCGGCGGTCGATCCGGCGCGGCTCGGCATCGCCGGCCACTCGCTCGGCGCCATCGCGGTGTCGGTGGTGCAAGGCTACGGCGCTGCGGGTGCCGATCCCTGGCCGGGCAAGCTGGACAGCAGCAATCCGGTGAAAGTCGGCATCACCTGGGACGGCCTGCTGCCACCGGGCGGCGCCACCAATGCCGGCGGCGCGGCTGATGGCTGGCTGATCTACCAACTGCGTCAATTGCCCGTCGCCGCGCCGATCATCGAACTCGTGTTCGAACGCGGCCTGCCGAAATTCGCACCACGCGTGCCGGTGCTGAGCGCAGATTCCGAATACGGACTGGCGCCGACGCCGTACCTGTCGCCGGTCGATCCGGAGGAGCACCGCAAGGTCGAGCAGGTCTGGGTCAAGGCCGACGTGCCGGTATTCGACTTCACTATTCAGGGCAGCACGCATTACGAATTCAGCCTGGTGCCGGCGTTTCCAACCACGTCATGGTGCCCCGACAGCAGCAGCGGCGCCTGCATCGGCGGCTGGGGCCTGCCGATGGTGCAGCACTACACGCTCGCCTGGCTGGACCGCTGGCTGAAAAAATCCGGCGAGCCCGGCTATGCCGACGCCGACGCGCGACTGCTCGACGACAGCGGCACACAAGGCCGCGCGAAAATGAGCTTCTACTTCCGCTCCGCGCGCAGCTTCCCCGATCGCGCCGGCGGCAAGCATGTCTGCGACGATATTCGTGCGGGTTGCACCGATATCAAATAAGTAGCAGTGCGACAGGCAGCGCCGGATAACGTCCCGAATTCGGCGGCGCCGGCGGTGGCGCCATGCTGCCGCGTGCGCCACAGGAATCTGGCGATCTGGCGCTATTGCGGCGATTGACTCCGCAAAATCGGAGACGGCAGCAAACCGCTCAGGCTCAGCGCTTGATCGACCCCAGCAGCCCGCGCAGCAGTTGCTGGCCGAGCTGACGCCCGACCGTCGAGGCCACACTGCGCGCGGCGGATTTCAGTGCGGCATCCAGCACGGTCTGCTGCTGACGCCCGCGTGGGGCTTCGCGTGCAGGTGCGGGTGCCGGTGCGGGCTGCGCGCTGCCGTGACCCCAGGCGGCTTCGGCTTGTTGATGCCAGAGCGAATCCGCGTCGGCCGGCGCGTTGCCGGCGGCCGGCGGTGCTGCGTTGCTGCTGGCCGAAGCTTGCGCGCGGCCATTGAGCTTTTCGTAAGCCGATTCGCGATCGACCATTTGCTCGTATTTGCCGGCGACCGGGCTACGGCTCATCACGGTCTTGCGCTCTTCCGGCGTGATGGCGCCGATGCGCGAACGCGGCGGACGCACCAGCACGCGTTCGACGATGTTGGGCACGCCGCCGTCGCCAAGCGTGGACACCAGCGCTTCGCCGACGCCGAGTTGCTGGATCGCTTCCGAAACATTGAGCTTGGGATTCGCGCGGAAGGTTTCGGCGGCGGCGTTGACAGCTTTCTGATCGCGCGGCGTAAATGCGCGCAGCGCGTGCTGCACGCGATTGCCGAGTTGGCCGAGCACGCTGTCGGGCACATCGAGCGGATTCTGCGTGACGAAGTAGATGCCCACGCCCTTCGAGCGGATCAGGCGCACCACCTGCTCGACTTTCTGCACCAGCGCTTTCGGCGCGTCGTTGAACAGCAGATGCGCTTCGTCGAAGAAGAACACCAGCTTGGGCTTGTCGAGATCGCCGGCCTCGGGCAGCTTCTCGAACAACTCGGACAACAGCCACAACAGGAAGGTCGCGTACAGCTGCGGCTTTTGATACAGCACGTCGGCAGCCAGCACGTTGACCACACCCTTGCCGCTGAGATCGGTGCGCATCAGATCGTTCAGATCGAGCGCGGGCTCGCCGAAGAAATGCTCGGCGCCATCGGCTTCGAGCTGAATCAGCGCGCGCTGAATTGCACCGACCGACGCACTGGTGACGAGCCCGTAGTCGGCACCGAGCGACTTCGCGTTCTGCGCCACGTAACTCAGTGCGCTCTTCAAATCCTTCAGATCGAGCAGCAGCAGGCCATTGTCGTCGCAGTACTTGAACACCAGCGACAGCACCGCTTCCTGCACGTCGGAGACGTCGAGCAGGCGCGCGATCAGCAGCGGACCCATTTCCGAAATCGTCGCGCGGATCGGATGACCCGAGGTTCCGAACACGTCCCAGAACACCACCGGATACGCCTGCACCGAATAGCCCTCGAGGCCGACCGTCTGCGCGCGCTCGCTGAGCTTGGGCTTCAAGCTGCCGCTCTGCGAAATGCCGGAGAGATCGCCCTTCACGTCGGCTGCGAACACCGGCACGCCGAGATCGGAAAAACCTTCGGCGAGCGCTTGCAGCGTCACCGTTTTGCCGGTGCCGGTGGCACCCGCGACCAGCCCATGGCGGTTCGCGTACTGCGCCAGCAGCCACTGCTGCGGGTCGTTCGCATTGGGGCCTTTGCCGATCAGCAGCGCGTTGTCCATGGGAGTTCTTGCGGGTCGTTTGCCGGGATCGGCGCGGGGCTTATCTTCGACCAGTCGCCGCGCCCGCGGCAATGGTGAGGATGCGGCGCTAAGGATTCACCGAACGAAACGCCCGAGGTGCGCGAGCGCGTCGGTGGCAAGCTGGCGCGTGAGTTCGGCTGCGGACACGCTGCGCGCCATCGCGACCGCCTGGCCCGCCCACAGCGACATGAAGCCGTCGTCGCCGGCCGCTTCGGCTTTTGCGCGCAGCCCGGCGAGTGCAGCAGCCGCCTGCGGAAACGCCGGAACCGCAGGATTCATCGGACCTTGCTCGCGCATCAGGCGGTTGATCAGTCCGCGCGCCGGCCGGCCGCTGAACAGATTGGTCAGTGCGGTGGCATCAGCCGCCGATGGGTTGCTCGACATTTGGTCCGATACTTCGATCGACTGCTCTGGCGACACATTGATAAATGATGCAGCACGCAAGGGATCGATGGTGCCGTCGATCGGTGCATCGACGGGCGCGACGCCGGGCGCGACGCCGGGTGCGGCGACCGCCGCAACGACCGAGCGATGGGAGGACGCAGGCTGCGTGGATTCGTTCGTCGCGTTGAACGACGCCGTTCGCGATTCGCTGTTGGTGTCGGCGTTGGTCTCAGCGTTGGCGTTGGCGTTGGCGTTGGCCTTGACCTTGGACTCAGCCTTGAAATCGACATTGAGATCGACCTTGAGCTCGGCCTCGGCTTCGACATCCGCCGCAATCGCGCGCAGCAGTGCGGCGCGATACAGCGGCGCCAGACGCGTCTCGGGGCACAGCAGATACGCGGTACCAAGCTGCACGGCCGAGGCACCCAGCGCGAACGCGGCAACGATGCCACGCGCATCGCCAATGCCGCCGGATGCGATCACCGGCACGCGCACGGCATCGACGATCTGCGGCAACAGCGCGAAGGTGCCGATCTGTGTGGCAATGTCGTCGGTCAGGAACATGCCGCGATGGCCACCGGCTTCGGCACCTTGCGCGATCACCGCGTCGCATCCTCGCGCGGCCAGCCATCGTGCTTCGGCAACCGTAGTGGCGGACGACAATATCTTCGCGCCGCAGGCACGCACGCGGTCGAGCAGGGGCGCGTCCGGCAAGCCGAAATGGAAGCTGAGGACTTCGGGACGCAGTTGCTCGACCAGATCGCAGAAGCGGTTGTCGAACGGCGCACGACTCGCCGACGTGACCGGCGCATCCGGGTCGACACCGAATTCGCGGTAATACGCTGCGAGCCGCTGCTTCCACTGCGCTTCGCGCGCAGGATCGGGCAGCGGCGTGCGGTGGCAGAAAAAATTCAGATTGAGCGATCGACCGGGCGCTGCACTGCGAAATTGCGCGACCTGTTCACGCAGTTGCTCCGGACTCAACATCGCGCAGGGCAAGGAACCGAGACCGCCGGCGTTGGCCACGGCAATCGCCAGCTCGGCGCGCTGCGCACCCGCCATCGGCGCCTGGATGATCGGCAGTTCGATGCCGAGCAGTTTTTGAATCCGATGATCCGGCCACATCGACGGTTTCCTTGTCCATGGATCGCGCCCTACGTTAACGCGAAATCGAGTCCCTCGGCCGGCAGCGGCCGTGGCACCGCAGTGGCAGCACGGTTATCGGTGCGTTCGCGACCTCGCGAATGCGATCCTATTCTCGGCACTCGCAGGTGCCGCTTGCGGCACTCGATGGCCGCAGAAATGCCGCGCGAGTCGTCGCAGCGCTAGCGCGCGACCAGCACCGTCATCGGCAGACCGGCGAACAGGTGCGCGGCACGCGGCAGCGCACCGAGCGCTGGCAGTGCGCGCTCGTCGAGCACATCACGCCACTGGCGCTGACGCAGATGTGCGGGCATGACGAGCGCGGTATCGCCCCACTGCGCGGGATCGATCATCGGGTGCGAGGCTCGCCCGAGCAGTTTGGCTGGATACAAACTCGTAGCGACCAGCACGCTGCCGTTGGCGTTCTCGCGTACGAACGCAATCACATGGCGCGCCGCGCTGCCCTGCACTTTCAGCGGCAGATACGCGCCCTGCGCGAACACATCGACGGTGGCGCGACGCAGTGCGAGCGTGCGCGCAATCAGCCGCTGCTTGATGCGACCATCGCGCCACTGCGCGAGCAGCTGCGCAAGCTCCGCGTCTTCGGCGAGTGCGGCCACGCGCGCGGCAAAATCCACCGGCCTGCGATTGTCCGGATCGACCAGGCTGAAATCCCAGAACTCGGTGCCTTGGTACAGATCCGGCACGCCCGGCGTGGTCAGACGCAGCAGCGTCTGCGTGAAACTGTTGATCGCACCGGCCACTGCGATGCGCTCGACAAAGGCTTTCAGTTCAAGCAAGAAGTTCGACGAACGCGCCGGATCGAGCAGCGCCTGCAGGAATTCCTTGCAGGCCTGTTCGTAGGGCAGGTTCGGTTCGATCCAGCCGGATTGGCGCTTGGCTTCGCGCACGGCTTTTTCCTGCCACGCGGCGAGGCGTTCGCATAGCGAGGTCAGCCCGGGGCGATCGTCGACTTCGAGCGTCAGCGGCCAGGCGCCGACCAGCATCTGGTAGAGGATGTATTCGTCGGTCGCATCCGGACCGCTTATGCCGTCGTGCGTCGGCTTGAGCGCGGCATTGCGATCGCTCCAGCCACGCGCTGCGGCTGCCCATTCCTCGGGAATTTCGCTGAGCACGGCGAGACGCGCGCGCAGGTCTTCGCCGCGCTTGTGATCGTGCGTGGCGGTGGCCAGCATCGCCAGCGGATAGCGCTTCAGGCGCGCGCCGCACACGGTATGAAAATCGTCCACCGCAAGCGAGAACTGCCCTGGATTGGCACCGACTTCGTTGCGCGACAGCAGGCGCCCGTGACGATAGAACGCGGTGTCTTCGACCGACTTCGCCGCGACCGGCGAAGTGAGCTGCTGGAAGCGCGCAAGCGCGCGCAGGCGCAGGCGTATCGCGGCCGCACCGGCAACATCCTGCGGTGCTTCTCCACCGAGCCAGCGATCGACCAGACTCACCAGCGTGCGTTCGCCGGCGCGACAGCTGCGCTGCGCATCGGCGACCACCTGCGCCATGATCGCGGCATCGGCGGCGCTGCGTCCGCGGATATCGGCGTAGGTGCGATACACCGGAAAGTACAGCAGCATTTCCGCCAGCACACGACGTATCGCACCGGCGGTCCAGTCGCGCGTTTGCGGGTCGCTGCGCGCGATCGCGTGCAATGCATGCGCGCAGGCATTGAAATCGGCAGCGAGCAGCTCTTGCGGAATTCGGCGTCGCGCGCGGCGTTCTTCGTCTTCGAAATCACCGCTGCTGCCGGAGCGCTCCGCCCACAGCTTGGTCAGTGCCGGTTCGCCCTGCGGGTCGTGCAGCAACGCGCCGACTTCGTTCATGAAGACATAGCCGGAGGTGCCGTCGGTGCGCCAGTCGCGCGCCAGCAGTTCACCGGGTGCAAGAATTTTTTCGACAACGAAATAGGTCGTGCCGCTGGCAAGATGGTCGGGACGCTGACGCGCCAGCGTTTGCAGGCGCGCACGCAGCTTGCGGCAATACGCGCGCGGATCGGCGAGGCCATCGACATGATCGACACGCAGGCCATCGATCAGTCCTTCGACATAGAGCCGGAACGTGGTGGCGTGAACCGCCTCGAACACCGCGCTCTCCTGGATGCGCAGACCGGCCAGATCGATCACGTCGAAGAAGCGGCGCCAGTTGATCTCGTCGGGCGCGGTACGCCACCACGCCAGCCGGTAATGCTGCCGTTCCAGCAAGCTGTGCAGATGCGCACGGCTGTCTTCGGCGGCCGGCGACATCTGCTGCAGCAGGCGCGCGATCGCCGCAGCGACTTCACTGCGTTCGGCCGCGGCAAGCGCCAGTGCCGCGCAGGCATCGGCGAAGGCATGGCGCCGCTGCGCGCGGCCTTTGCGATGCGAGGTGGCATCGCGAAAAAGTCTGGCGAATTCGCCGAGTGCTTCGCCGCTGGCGCGCAGCAGCGGGCCATAGTCGGTCGGCGCAATCGGGAAGCGATGCTCGTAATACATCGCGGAAAACTTTCCGGCGGCGGCATCGAACTCGAGCTTGATCTCGCCTTCGGCCAGTGCCTCGCCGTAAGGCTTGCCGAGAAACGGTGCCAGCACGCGATGGTGCAGCTGCGGGTCCGGCACATCCCAGTCGATATCGAAGAAGCCGGCATAGGGACTGTCGCGGCCCCATTCGAGCACGTCGAGCCACCAGGCGTTGTCGGCGCGGCCGACCGCCATGTGGTTCGGCACGATGTCGACGATCAAGCCCATGTCGTGCGCGCGCAGCTTCGCCACCAACTCGCGCAAGGCGGCTTCGCCGCCGAGCTCGGGATTGACCGCGCTGTGATCGACCACGTCGTAGCCGTGCATCGAGCCTGCGCGCGCGGTGAGAATCGGCGAGACGTACAGATCGCTGATGCCGAGACTGGCGTAGTAACCGACCTGGTCGGCAGCGTCGCGCAGCGTGAAGTCCTTGTGCAATTGCAGCCGGGCGGTGGTGCTCGGCACGGCCTTCCTGGCCGGGATCACGACATTCATTTCACTTCACGCTCCTCGCGCAAGCTGCGTAGCCGCGAAACCGCCGCGGGTGCCGCCAGCAGGACTTCGGCCGTGTCGGGCAAGCGCCGACGCCAGTTCGGATGTTCGTCGGTGGTCCCCGGCAGATTCGGCTGCTCGTCGAGACCGACAATGTCTTCGATCGGCACGATCGCCAACGGCGCCGGTGTGCGCGCGACGAAGCGCAGCGCGGCGTCGATCACCGCTGCGCTCTGCTCCGGCGACGGGCGTTCGCCGCCGGCGACTTCGGCATAGCGGAACGCGTCCCACAGTGCGCGGCGTTCGCGCTCGCGCAGCTCGCGTTCCGCGGCTTCGTTCGATTCCGGCGGCAGTTGCCCGAGCTTCACGCGCCAGTCGATATCGCGGCCAAGCCACCAACCGGCGACCGTTGGCAGGTCGTGCGTAGTCGGTGTCGCCATCGCCGTGGCCGACCAGCGCGCCGGCTCGACGAACAGCTCGAAGGCGCGTTCGAACCACAGCACGCGCATGCCCATCAGACCGGTCGCGTCGAGCTGATCGCGGAAGCCGTCCGGCACCGTGCCGAGATCCTCGCCGACGATCACCGCACGGTGACGCCAGGATTCGAGCGCGATCAGACGCAGCAGATCGCGCAGCGGATATTGCAGGTAGGCGCCTTCGTTGGCCGTCGCACCATCCGGCACCAACCACAGTCGGCCGAGACCGAGCACGTGATCGATGCGCAGACCACCGGCGTGACGCAGATTTGCGCGCAACAGTTCGATGAAGGGTGCGTAGCCGTGCGCACGCAGGCCACGCGGCGAGAACGCGGTGAGGCCCCAGTTTTGCCCGAGGCCGTTCAGCAGATCCGGCGGCGCGCCGACCGACAGCCCCACCAGCATGTCGTCCTGATGGCTCCAGCTGTGGCTGCCGCCGCCGTCGGTGCCGACCGCGAGATCGCCGATCAGGCCGATCGGCATGCCGGCGGTGCGCGCCGCGGCTTGCGCGTCGGCGAGGCCACGATCGGCGAGCCACTGCAGGAAACGATGAAACGCGATTTCATCGGCATGCGTCTTCGCGAACGCGGCGACTTCCGCACTGCGCGGATCGCGCAGCGCACTCGGCCAGCTGCGCCAGTTCCATTGCGTCGTGTCGGCGCCGAAGCGTGCCGCGTGCAGCGCTTCGAAGCGCGCGTGATCCTCCAACGCCGTACCGCCGTCCGTGCAGAACGCGGCGAACTCGCGCGCGAGTGGCGTTTGCGGCGTGGCGGCCAGCAGCTCGTCCCTGTGCTGAGCGAACAGGTGGCGCAGCAGGCGATAGCGCACCGCCGCTGCAGCCGGCCAATCGATCAGATGCAAGCCTTCGAGTCGGGCCAGCTCTGCGGCGACGCCGGTTGCCGCAATCGCTGCCTGCACATCGGCTGCGCCGAATACCGCAGCGGGATCGACATGCAGTGCGTTGACGAACAATCGACTCGAGGGCGCATAAGGGCCGAAGCGCTGCAGGTCTGCGGCGAACAGCGCATGCACCGGACTCACCGCGACCGCCGCGGCACCGCTGGCCGCCGCGCGCCTGCTCAAATCTGCCAATGCGCTGAAGTCGCCGATGCCGCCATCGCCCGTGCGGCGCAGCGAATACAGCTGTGCAGCGAGGCCCCAGAGTCGTGGCGGCGCCGCGCTGCCGGAATCGTTTGCAATATCGGCCACGCCGAACGCACGCCGAGGGGCAACGGCGATGGTGATGTCGCGGTCCTGCAGATGCAGCTGGTGATAGCCGGTCTCGGCAATCGCCGGAATGAATGCATGACCATGATCGGCCGGCACGGTAACGAGATCACGCTTGCTGCCGTCTTCCAATCGCAGACGCAGCCGGCTGCCGATACTGTCCGGCGCCAGCGTCGGCTCACCGGCAATGGCGGTGATCAACGGTGGCAGTTGCGGATCGGCGCGTTCGGCGTCGACGCGCGCGAGGCTCTCGCTGATCTGCGCATCGGTAGTACAGGGCAGATCGAGTGCGGTGAGGATGCGACGCAGACTATCGATACCCACGCGTTGCGGCTGCCCGCGATAGTCATTCCAATCGACCGAAATGCCGGCACCTGCGGCGAGTTGATACAGCTGTTGATCGCTCAAGCAGGTTCCTCGATGAAGACGTAGCAGCTGTAGCCCGGCATGCGGCCGGCTCGCATCTCTTCGACGGCGTGGTCGGTTGCAAATATCACTCTGCTACCGAAGGCGTAGTCGCTTGTGTCGAACAAGACTGGCTCGTTTGCCAGATTGATTGCAATCGTCAGGCGTGCCCCAGCCGCCAGTTGCCAGGCGGCGATGACGGCCGCTGTAGCGATTTCCACGGCGCCGAGCGCCATCGCACCGGCAATGCGCGGAGCGATCTCGCGGTGTCGCAGGCGCAGCAGCTCGCGATATTCGCTGCGTACCTGCGCAGGCGCTGACTGCGCCGCTTCCATCGGATCGACGCAGGACTGAAGAAACGTGGATTCGGCATTGGGGTCTGGAATCTTCGCGCGCGATTCGGCGTTGGCGAAGGCCGCAAAGGCCGCGAATTCCTTGCGCCGCCCTTCGCGCACCGCGTCGGCCAGCTCGTCGTGAAAATCGGTGAAGAACAGAAACGGCCGCTCGCACCCCCACTCCTCGCCCATGAACAGCAGCGGAATTTGCGGACACAGCAGCTGCAGCACCGTTGCCGCACGCAGTGCCGCTGGCGGTGCCAGCACGCGCAGACGTTCGCCCAGCGCACGGTTGCCGATCTGGTCGTGGTTCTGCAGGAACAGCACGAAGGCGCTCGGCGGCAGGTGCACGCTCGGCGTGCCGCGCGGCTTGTTGTCGTGGCTCGGCATCGGCTCGCCCTGGTAGGCGAAGCCTTCACCGAGCACGCGCGCGAGCTTCTGCGCCGGCGCCTCCGCATAGTTGGCGTAGTAGCTTTCGGTTTCTCCGGTCAGCAGCACGTGCAGCACGTTGTGACCATCGTCGTTCCACTGCGCGTTGAACTTGTCGGCGGCCGCGCCCTGCAGATGCTCGGCGGCGTTGCGCTCGTTCTCCAGTACCAGATGCACGTAGCGGTGACCGCTGGATTCGAGCTCAACGGCGTGTCGAATGATCTCGGCCATCTCGTCGAGCCAATCGGGGTCGCAGATCGCATGCACGGCGTCGAAGCGCAGGCCGTCGAAGCGATACTCCATCAACCAGTACAGCGCGTTCTGCGTGAAGAACTCTCGCACTTCGGGCTTGTGGAAATCGATCGCCGCGCCCCAGGGCGTGTGCAGGGCTTCGTCGAAAAACTGCGGCGCATAGGCGTGCAGATAATTTCCGTCGGGGCCAAAGTGGTTGTAGACCACGTCGAGATAGACCATCAGTCCGTGGCCATGCGCCGCATCGATCAAGGCCTTCAACTCGTCCGGCGTTCCGTAGGCGGAATCGGGTGCGAAGGGCAGCACGCCGTCGTAGCCCCAGTTGCGCGTGCCTGGAAAATCGGCAATCGGCATCAGTTCGATTGCGGTGACGCCGAGTTCGGCCAGCGCCGGCAAGCGCTCGACAACCCCGGCGTAACCGCCGCAGGCGCCGACATGCAATTCGTAGATCACCGCTTCGGCCCAGGGGCGGCCCAGCCAGTCCGGATGCTGCCAGACATAGCTGCGCGGATCGACCACCACGCTGGCGCCGTGCACATCGTCCGGCTGAAAGCGCGAGGCCGGGTCCGGCACCAGCAAATCGCTACCGATCCGGTAGCGATAACGCGCACCGGCACCGCACGCGGCGTCGAGCTCGAACCAGCCGTCGCCGGCGGGCAGCATCGGCTGCACGGCCGCGCCGTCGATTTCCACGGCGACTTCGCTCGCCGCCGGCGCCCACAGTCGGAAACGCGTGCGGCCGTTGTCGAGCACGCTGGCGCCGAACGGCAGCGCCTGGGCAAAGCCCTGAGTCACGCGCGCAACTCAAGATTGCGCACGGCCAGCAGCACAACGCTGTGTGCCGCGACCTGCGTTGTCTCGGCTTCGCCAATCTCTCGGTCGGCGCCTTGCGGCGTAGAACTATCGAGCAGCAGTCGCCACGGCATCTGCGGCTGCGGCAGGTGAAACTCGCGATCCTCACTTGTGTTGTTGACCAGCAGCAAGGTGGCTTCGATCTTCGTCTGTCGGTCGCGCGTCATGCGTCGCACCGCCAGCAGTCGCCCCTCGTAATAGCCCCAGCGGCTATCGTCCATGCCGTCGCCGCTCTCGTCGAACCATTCGACATCGAACAGGCCCGGTGCGACTTCCTCGCGACCATGCATGAACGCGAGTCCGCGCAGGCTTGCGTGATCGCGCCGGATGGCGATCAGCCGCGCAACGTAGGCGCGCAGCGCCTGTCCCTCGTCGGATTCGATTTGCGTCCAGTCGAACCATGCGAGTTCGTCGTCGTGGCAGTAAGCATTGTTGTTGCCGTTTTGCGAGCGACCGAATTCGTCGCCGCCGAGCAGCATCGGCGTACCGTGCGAGAACATCAGCGTCGCCAGCTGTGCACGCTGCACGCGACCACGCGTGAGGTTGATGGCGGCATCGTCGGTCGGCCCTTCGGCGCCCCAGTTGTTGCTTTCGTTGTCGTTGCCGCCGTCCTTGTTGTCCTCGCCGTTGGACTCGTTGTGCTTGTCGTTGTAGCTCACCAGATCGCGCAGCGTGAAGCCGTCGTGCGCCGTGATGAAGTTGACCGACGCCCAAGGCCGGCGCTTGTGGTGATCGAACATCTCCGCCGAGCCCTGCAGACGCGCAGCCAGCGCGCCGCGCATGCCGGCCTCGCCTTTCCAGAATTTGCGCACGTCGTCGCGATACTTGCCGTTCCACTCGCCCATGCCGGCCGGATGGTTGCCGATCTGGTAGCCGCCCATGCCGATGTCCCAAGGCTCCGAGATCAACTTGGTCCGCGCCAGCACCGGATCCTGCATCAGCGCGTCGAAGAAGCCCGCACCCGGATCGAACCCGGTGAGTTCGCGCCCGAGCGTGACGCCGAGATCGAAGCGGAAGCCGTCGACATGAAACTCCTGCACCCAATACCGCAGCGAGTCCATCACCATCTGGATCACGCGCGGATGCGTCAGGTTGACGGTGTTGCCGCAACCGGTGTCGTTGATGCAGTAGCGCGGCTGATCCGGCATCAGCCGGTAGTAGCTGGCGTTGTCGAGGCCGCGGAACGACATCGTGGTGCCGAGTTCGCTGCCTTCGCAGCTGTGGTTGTAGACCACATCGAGTATCACTTCGATGCCGGCGGCATGTAGCTGCTTGACCGCCCACTTCATCTGACCCAGCGTGCCGTCGGACAAATACTTCGGCTCGATCGCGAAGAAGCCGAGCGTGTTGTAGCCCCAGTAATTGCTCAGGCCGGCTTCGACCAGCCGACGATCGTTGACGTAGGAGTGGATCGGCAACAGTTCGACGGCGGTGACGCCGAGGCGCTTCAGATATTCGACTGTGCGGATGTGGCCCAGCGCGCTGAACGTACCGCGATCCTTTTCCGGCAGATCGTCGCGCAGCTTGGTGAAGCCTCGCAGGTGGGCTTCGTAAATCACCGTGTCGGACCAGGGCACGCGCGGCGGGCGATCGTCGCCCCAGTCGAAGTGTTCGTCGGTGACGACCGCCTTCGGCATCGCGAAGGCACTGTCGCGACGATCCAGCGACAGATCCGCCTTCGGCGACACCAGTCGATAGCCGTGCAGCGCGTCCGACCATTTCACTTCGCCGGCAACTTTCTTCGCATACGGATCGAACAGTAATTTATGCGGGTTGAAGCGGTGACCTTCCTCCGGCTTGTAGGCGCCGAACGCGCGATAGCCGTAGAGCTGCCCGGGCCGTGCGTTCGGCAAGTAGCCATGCCAGATGCCGTTGGTGCATTCCGGCAATTCGAAGCGGGTCTCGTGCTTGCCGGAATCGTCGAACAGGCATAGCTGCATGCGGCCGGCATTTTCGGAAAATACGGCGAAGTTGGTGCCCTGTCCGTCCCAGCTCGCACCCAGCGGATACGGTGCGCCTGCCTGCAGGCGACTTGGAAAATTGCTCATGCGGCGCTCAGTGTGGTTCGGTCTGGAACAACAGGATCAGCGTGGCCAATGGCGGCAGCCTGAGTTCCAGCGATGCCGGCAGGCCGTGGCTCGGAACAGGCTGTGCAACAAGCGCGCCGAAATTGCCGACGTTGCTCCCACCATAGTCGGCCGCATCCGAGTTGAACGCTTCGCGCCAGGCGCCCGCCTGCGGCACGCCGACTCGATAGTTTTCGCGCGCGAGCGGCGTCATGTTGCAGACCACCAAGGCCGGCGCCGAGCCCTCGCTGAGTCGCAGGTAGGCGAACACGCTGTTGGCGCGGTCGTCGCCGACGATCCAGCGAAAACCTGCGGCGTCGCAGTCGTGCGCATGTAGCGCGGGCGTGCGGGCATAGAGCCGGTTGAGATCGCGCAGCAACAGTTGCGCACCGCGATTCAGTGGATCGTCGAGCAGGAACCAGTCGAGCTGGCGATCGTGACTCCATTCGCGCTGCTGACCGAACTCGCAGCCCATGAACAGCAGCTTCTTGCCGGGATGCGTCCACATGAACGACAGATAGGCGCGCAGGTTGGCGAACTTCTGCCAGCGATCGCCCGGCATCTTGCCGATCAGCGAGCCCTTGCCGTGCACCACTTCATCGTGCGAAATCGGCAGCACGAAGTTTTCCGAATAGGCGTAGACCAGACCGAAGGTCATCAGGTCGTGATCGAAGCGCCGATACACCGGGTCACGCTCGATGTAGTGCAGCGTGTCGTGCATCCAGCCCATGTTCCACTTGTAATTGAACCCGAGCCCGCCTTCGCGCACCGGCTTGCTGACACCCGGCCAGGCGGTGGATTCCTCGGCAATCGTGATGGCGCCGGGCACGCGCGCGGCGACCGTTTCGTTCAGATGGCGCAGGAAGTCGATCGATTCGAGATTCTCGCGACCGCCGTACTTGTTCGGCACCCATTCGCCGGCCTTGCGGCTGTAGTCGCGGTACAGCATCGAAGCCACCGCGTCGACGCGCAGGCCGTCGATATGAAAGTGCTCCAGCCAGTGCAGCGCGGAGGCCAGCATCCAGCCGTGCACTTCGCGACGACCCAGGTTGTAGATCAGCGTGTTCCAGTCCTGATGGAAGCCTTCGCGCGGATCGGCGTGCTCGTACAGCGGCGTGCCGTCGAATTGCACGAGGCCGTGCGCATCGGTCGGGAAATGCGCCGGCACCCAGTCGAGGATCACGCCGATCTCGGCGTCGTGGCAGGCGTCGACGAAGGCTGCGAAATCCGCCGGCGTGCCGAAGCGGCCGCTCGGCGCAAACTGCGACAGTGGCTGGTAGCCCCAGGAGCCACCGAACGGGTGCTCCATAATAGGTAGCAACTCGACATGGGTGAAGCCCATCTCGCGTACGTACGGAATCAGTTTTTGGCCAAGCTCGCGCCAGTCGTAGATGCGGCCGTCGTCGCCACCATCTCGCATCCACGACGCTGCATGCACTTCGTAGATCGACATTGGCGCCGACGGCGACTGTCGCGCGGCACGTCCGGCAAGCCAGGCGGCGTCGGTCCACACGAACGGTGTTTCGTCGGCGACGACCGAGGCGGTGCGTGGCGGTGCTTCCGTCGCCAGTGCGACCGGATCGGCCTTCAAGGGCAGCACGCCGTGCGGACCGAGAATCTCGTACTTGTAGGTTTCGCCGGCGGCAAGACGCGGGATGAACAGCTCCCACACACCCGCGGTATGTCGCAGGCGCATCGCATGGCGGCGCCCGTCCCAGCCATTGAAGTTGCCGACCACCGACACGCGCCGCGCGTTCGGGGCCCACACCGCGAAGCGGGTGCCGTGGACGCCGTCGATGGCGAGCCGTTGCGCGCCGAATACGCGGCCGAGTTCGTAATGCTTGCCCTCGGCGAACAAGTGCAGATCGAGTTCGCCCAGCAAGGGCGGATAGCTGTAGGGATCTTCGGTTTCCTGCACGCCGGCCGGCCAGCGGACGCGCAAGCGATACGGCTGTGCGTGCGCGAGCAGCCCGGCGAACAATCCTGGCGTTTGCAGCGGTTGCAGCTGTGCCAGCACTGCGCCGCTATTTCGATCCACCACTTCGACTTCGAGTGCGTTCGGCAGATATGCCCGCACCACGGTGCCGCGCGGCGTGTCGTGCGGTCCGAGCAGTGCGAACGGATCGCCGGCATAGCCACCGGCGAGCGCGGTTGCCGCCGTGGGTTCGATTAACAGGTGCTTGTCGATATCGGCCTCAGCTTTCATTACGGGGATCCATGACCGAGGTCTTCAACAGGTGTTCGGCGATCGTTGCCAGGCCGCGCAGCGGCACGCCGACCCAGGTCGGTCGATTGGCCGCTTCGTAGCGCACTTCGTATGCGGCCTTCTCGAGCGTGAACAGATCGATTAGCGCCGCCTCGGCGCCATCATCACTCCAGGCGTGGCCGATATCGCGCGTGGCCGCGCGATACGCTTCGAGGAACACGGCTTCCGATTGCTCGCGGAAGCGCGTGGTCAAGGCGATACGCCGACGCTCGGACTCGTTGTCGGCAGCACCGGTGCCGCTCGCGTTCGCTGCGGAATTCAAGGCCATCGCCGCGGCATAGTCGAACGAGCGCAGCTGGCCCGCGACGTCTTTGAGCGGGCTGGTTTTCGCGCGACGCTCGGCCAGCGGACGCGCCGGCTCGCCTTCGAAGTCGATGATGAACACATCGCCCTGCGCCACCAGCACCTGGCCCAGATGAAAATCGCCGTGGATGCGCGTGCGCAGCGAGCCGATGCCGCGCTGCGCGAGCGTCTTCACCGCCTTGAGCAAGGCGGCGCGATGCTTCAACAAGTAGCTGGCCTGCACCTGATCGCTCGGCTGTGGCCATTCGCTGCGCGCGGCGAGGATATCGAGTGCTTCACCCAGCTTGGCGGATACGGCTTCTGCCCAAGTTGCGACGTCGGCCTTGTTCGCGGCTTCGGGTGCGAAGGCTGCGTCGTCGCTCGGCTGCGCCAGCACCGCGTGCAGTTCGCCGAGCCGGCTTCCGAGCAGGCGCGCGAACACTTCGAGTTCGGCGAACGCGTCCTGTTCGTTTTCGATTTCGGAAGCACCCGCGGTGGTTGCGTCGCGAATCGCGCGTTCCAGCGTATTCAGCGTCCAAACCCAGGCATCGCCCTGGTTGTGCTTGAAAGCCTGCACGACTGCGAGCACATGTACGCTGCCGTCGGGCTCGACGCGCGTCAGCTCGCCGAGCATTGCCGCGGCATTGGCGTAGCCGCGTTCGGTCAGGTAGCGCCCCATCTCGGCTTCCGGATGAATGCCGGCGGAGACGCGGCGAATCACTTTGATGATGGCCGCATCACCGACCACCAGCGAACTGTTGGACTGCTCGGCCGACAACCAGCGCACACCGGCCTCCGCCAGCGAAGGCAGTTCGTGCATGCGCGAAGTCGGCAGGAAGCGCAGCTCGCCTTCACCGCCGCCGGCCGGCAACACGTCGGCATTGCGCAGGTGATGAATCAGGCAGCGCGCAAACGGTTCCAGCGTGAACGCATCGGTCAGATAACCGACCAGGCGACCCTGGCGCACGCGCGCAAGTGCCAACTGCTGTGGCAACGCCGACACCGTCGTCGCTTCGTCTTCCGGAATGAAGCCGAGCGGCAACAGATAGCGCTCGGTCGCCTTGGCGTTGCGCACTTCGATTTCGGCCAGCAACATCGGCCGCGTGGCATTGGCCGACGACAGCGAGGTGGCGCAGGCGATGCGCACGTCGAGAATCTTTTCGTCCTTCGAGCCGAACCAGCGACGCTTGCTCAGGTAGGTCGGCAAAACTTCTTTTTCGAGCACGGTGCGCACCGGCACGCGCATCAGATCATCCACACCGTGACGCAGCACGAACGTGGCGAACTCCGGCATCGGCTCCGGTGCCGGCGAATGCCAGGCCGGCAGCTGCGCCTGCACCGCGAGCACGAACCAGTAAAAGCCATACGGCTGCACCGTGAGCAAGTACGGTAGCTGGCCGATCGGCGGAAACGCCGTGCCGCCGAGCATTTCCACCGGTACGCGTCCGGCGAACTGCACCAGATCGAGTTCGACTGCCTGTGCGGCGCGCGACACATTGGCGATGCACAGAATGGTTTCGCTCTCGCCCTTGTCGTTGGTGAATTCGCGCAGGTAGGCGAGGATGCGGCGATTGCTCGGATAGAGAATCTTCAAAGTGCCGCGGCCGAATGCTTTCTGCTGCTTGCGGATCGCCAGCATGCGGCGCGTCCAGTTCAGCAGGCTGTGCGGATCGCGCGCCTGCGTTTCGACGTTGACCGACAAGTAGCCATAGAGCGGATCCTGAATCGGCGGCAGCACCAGACTCGAAGTATCGGCACGTGAGAAGCCGCCATTGCGATCGATCGACCACTGCATCGGCGTGCGCACACCGTCGCGATCACCGAGATGGATGTTGTCGCCCATGCCGATTTCGTCGCCGTAGTACAGCACTGGTGTACCGGGCATCGACAACAGCAGCGAGTTCAACAGTTCGACGCGGCGGCGGTCGCGTTCCAGCAGCGGCGCCAGGCGACGGCGAATACCGAGGTTGATGCGCGCGCGCTTGTCGGAGGCGTAGTAATTCCACAAATAGTCGCGCTCGCGATCGGTGACCATTTCGAGCGTCAGCTCATCGTGGTTGCGCAGGAAAATCGCCCACTGGCAGTTCGACGGAATGTCCGGCGTCTGCCGCAGAATATCGGTGATCGGAAAACGATCTTCCTGTGCCAGCGCCATGTACATGCGCGGCATCAAGGGGAAGTGGAACGCCATATGGCATTCGTCGGCTTCGCCCTTGTCGTTGACGTCGCCGAAATACTGCTGCACATCTTCCGGCCACATGTTGGCCTCGGCCAGCAGCATGCGATCCGGGTAATGCTGATCGATCACCGCGCGGAATTTCTTCAGCAGCGCGTGCGTCTCCGGCAGGTTCTCGTTGCTGGTACCGTCGCGTTCGATCAGGTACGGCACCGCATCGAGACGCAGGCCATCGACGCCGAGATCGAGCCAGAAGCGCATCACGCTCAGAACCGCTTCCAGCACCTGCGGGTTGTCGAAGTTGAGATCCGGCTGATGCGAATAGAAGCGATGCCAGAAGTAGGCATTGGCGACCGGGTCCCAGGTCCAGTTGGATTTCTCGGTATCGAGAAAGATGATGCGCGTGCCGGAGTATTTCTGATCGTTATCTGACCAGACATAGAAATCGCGCCACTTGCTGCCGGGCTTGGCCTGCCGCGCACGCTGGAACCAAGGGTGCTGATCGGAGGTGTGATTGATCACCAGCTCGGTAATCACGCGCAAGCCGCGCGCGTGCGCTTCGCGGATGAAGCGCTTGGCATCGGCCATGGTGCCGTAGTCTTCGTGCACACCTTCGTAGCGCGCGATGTCGTAGCCATCGTCACGCCGCGGACTCGGATAGAACGGCAGCAGCCAGATCGTGTTGACGCCGAGGCCGGCGATGTAGTCGAGCTTCTCGATCAGGCCTTCGAAATCGCCGATGCCGTCGTTGTTGGCATCGAAGTACGACTTCACATGCACCTGGTAGATCACCGCGTCCTTGTACCAGAGCGGGTCGTTGATAAAGGTTTCCTGCGGCTTTGCCTTAGGTGTGCGCTTCTTGCCGCGCGCGGTCTGCGTTGCTTCCATGATCATGCGAGGTTCATCCTTGTTGCGGTACGCGCAGCCGCCAGATGCCGAAAGGCAGACTCCACGGCTCTATACGCATGAATTGGGTTTTACCGTGCCACCACCAGCGGTGGCCGTTCATCAAATCTTCGCCCTCGATAGAGGCATCGTCGGGCAGGCCGAGTTCCCACAGCGGCAACTCGAAATGCGCTTCCTGCGCGTTGTGCGGATCGAGACTGACCGCGACCAGGACAAAATTGCGCAGATCGGCCGTGCGCTTGCCGAAATACAGAATGCGATCGTTCCAGGCGTTGTACAGCTGAAAGCCGAGATGCGTTTGCAGCGCCGGATTCTCGCGACGGATTCGATTGAGCTGCGCGATCTCGCCGATGATGTTGTGTGGCGCCGGCTTGAAATGTTCGAGCGTCTGCGGGCGAATCTCGAATTTTTCGGAGTCGAGATATTCCTCCTTGCCCGGCAGCGGCGTGGCATCGCAGCGTTCGAAGCCGGAGTACATGCCCCAAAGGCCCGACCCCATCGTCGCCAGAGCAGCGCGGATCAGGAACCCTGCACGCCCCGCGCTCTGCAGGAACACCGGATTGATATCTGGCGTGTTGACGAAGAAATGCGGACGGTAGAACTCGGCAACCGGCGGCGTGTTGAGTTCGGTCAGGTATTCGCCGAGTTCCTGCTTGGTATTGCGCCAGGTGAAATAGGTGTAGCTCTGCGAAAAGCCGATCTTGCCGAGTCGATACATCATCGCCGGCCGCGTGAAGGCTTCTGCCAGGAACATCACGTCCGGGTAACGGCCGCGCACGTCGGCGATCAACCATTCCCAAAATGGCAGCGGCTTGGTATGCGGATTGTCGACACGAAAAATCTTGACGCCTTCGGCGACCCAGCCGAGCACGATGTCGCGCAGCGCGATCCACAAATCCGGTTTCGCATCGTCGGCGTAGAAATCGACGTTGACGATGTCCTGATATTTTTTCGGCGGGTTCTCGGCGTACTTCATAGAGCCATCGGGTCGCCACGAGAACCAGCCGGGATGCTGCTCCAGCCAGGGGTGATCCGGCGAACACTGAATCGCAAAGTCGAGCGCCAGCTCGATGCCCTGCACGCGCGCGGCGGCAACCAATGCACGGAAATCTTCGCGCGTACCGAGTGCGGGGTGAATCGCATCGTGACCGCCCTCGGGGCTGCCGATCGCATACGGACTGCCGGGATCGTCGGGGCCGGCGGTCAAGGTATTGTTGGGACCCTTTCGATGGGTCTTGCCGATCGGATGGATCGGCGGAAAGTACAGCACGTCGAAGCCCATTTCGCGGATTGCGGGCAGACGCTCGATCACATCGACGAAACCGCCGTGCCGCTGCGCATCGTCGGTCTGAGAACGCGGGAACAGTTCGTACCAGCTCGCAAACCGCGCGGCGGTACGCTCAACTTCCAACGCGATCGCCGGCTCCTGCTGCACCGAAAACGGCCGGTAACGCGCTGCTGCGACTGCGGCAGCCGTGGCGGTCGATAGCAGTATTTCCAGGCGTTCAGGCGCCTTCGCCTTGGCGAGCTTGCGCGCAATGGCGCCGACGCCCTCATCGCCTTCAGTGCTGCTTGCCTCGGCAATCCGCTGCAACAACAGCCGACCTTCTTCGAGTTCCAGCGTGACATCAATACCGGCCAGATGCTTCTTCGAAAGACCGGATTGCAGTGAGGCAAACGGGTCGTCCCAGGCGAGCACGGTGAATTCGTGACGGCCGATACGCGTCGGCGTGAAGCGCGCACACCAGCGATCGTTGCCGAGCGCTTGCAACGGCACCTCGTGCCAGTCGCGCTGATCGCAGGGGCGCCAGAGCAGCGCCGCCGCAATCGTTTCGTGGCCGTCGGTGAAGACGTCCACGTCGACTTCGATGGTCTCGCCGGCGATGCGGCGCAATGCAAACCGACCCCCATCGACACTGGGATTGAGATTTTCGATGGCGATGCGCGGTGCGCGGAGTGCTGCCTCAACGGCACGCTTGCCGCGCGCGGCACTCGGCATCAGCACCGCTGGCGTTTGCTCGGCCAGCAGCACGCGCGTTTCGCCGGCCGCGAGGTGCAGCGGCTCGGTGTCTTCGGCGAGTTCGGCGACGGCCGACGACGCAGTAGTCGACAGCAAGCCGAGGCGGCCGCCGGCATACGGCAATACATCGCCCGCATCGAGTCCGCGCGCACGCTCGAGATCGGCGTTGACCACGATCAGCTGCGCGGTGGTCGATGCCCGCGGATCGGACAGGCTGGCGCGCAGGAAGACGGCGAGCGGCGCGTCTGCCGCCGACAGGCGCAGCAAGCTGCCGGCTGCCGGCGACTGTTCGGCCAGATAGGCATTGGCCGCGACGATATCGGCGCTGAGATCGTACGACGGCTGCGCGCAGAGCGCGGCGAAGTCCTCGGCGTTGGCGCGACTCGCATCGAGGCTTGCGCGCGCGCCGAACTCGAAGCCCATCGGCATCATCCAGTGCTGACCAATCGAGGCGCAGAACCACAGCGCGCGACGCGCGGCGCGCTGGCGCATGGCGACATCACCGTAATGGCTGACAATGCGCAGATCGAACGGCGCTTCCGGAAAACTCAGCGGTGGCGCGATGCGCGCAAGACGCCGCCATTCGTCGCTGAACCAGCCGGCGCGATAATCCCACCAGGCCGCCGACGACGAGGTCGCATCGAAGCCGCAGTCCTCTAGCGCTGCCAATTGCGCGGGCCGCAGGCCGGCGGTCCACGCCAGGAAGCGCGTGGTCGGCTCGCGCCTGCGTGCCGTCGTGATCAAGGTCTGCCAGAGTTCCGGTGATGTCTGTTGCAGCCCGATGCAGCGGAAGCCTGAAACACCCGCGTCGATCCAGCTGCCGATGCGCTGTTGCCACCATTCGACTGCCGCGGGTTCGGCACGCTCGGTATAAGGCGATCCGCTATCGTTTACATAGCGGAAGGTCGCAGCACCGCGCTCCAGCGTACTGCGGCGCGGATCGATCGCGAGCCTCGAATCGTCGCGAAACCAGGCCGGATGCGTCCGCGCCAGCACGCCGTCTGCGGCGACCCGGTCGATATTGAGATCCAGCAACAGCGACAGCCGCCGCGATTTGCAGGCCGCAGCGAGCGCGACGAGCATCTGGTTCGCCTCGTCGGCGCCGCCGAGTGCGTCGTTGCAACGGTCGTGGTCGGCAACCAGAAATACATTGCGGCTGCGACCGCTGGCGAATGGCGGCGCGATCAGTACATCGGTGAAGCCCAGCTCGGCACAGCGATCCAGGTGATCGTCCCAGGGTGGCGTGCCCGCGAGCAGCGGATGCAGGTAATAGATTCGCGCTGCGCGACTGCCGACCATGGATCCGATGCCTCCCTAGCAATTGCGATTGGGTGCGCTGCGAGCCGTCGATGGGCGATGCGCACGAGCGGCGAAGTTTCTACGGTTGCCGCAGATGGACCTTGCGGCCCTGCAAGGTCTGATCCCTGTGGCGCCCGATGGTTCCCAGCGGCGCAGTTCAACAGCCGCGCTAGCTCAACAGCATCTCGCGCGTCACCAGCGTCACGCCGCCTTCGCTGACGTGATAGAGCTTGCGATCCTGCACCAGGTCTTCGCCGATCACGCTGCCGTCTGGAATGCGGCAGTCCTCGTCGATGATGGCCTTGGTAATGCGGCAGTCGCGACCGACGCTGACGTTCGGCAGCAGCAGCGAGTTGTCGATCACGCTACCGGACTCGACGCGCACATTGGAGAACAGCACGCTGCAGCGCACCTGCGCGCCAGAAACGATGCAGCCACCGCTGACCAGCGAATCGATCGCGTTACCGCGACGATGCGGTTCGTCGAACACGAACTTGGCGGGCGGCACTTGCTCCTGGTGCGTCCAGATCGGCCAGTCCTGATCGTACAGATTCAGCTCCGGCACCACGCCGATCAATTCGAGATTGGCTTTCCAGTAGGCGTCCACCGTTCCGACGTCGCGCCAGTAGCCCTGCTTTTGCGGATTGTCGAGTTCGGTGAACGGGTACGCATAGACTTCGCCGCCGAGAATCGCGGCGGGCACCACATCCTTGCCGAAGTCGTGGCTGGATTCGCTGACACCCGCGTCGCGCGTCAACCAGTCGAGCAGGAACAGCGCATCGAACACGTAGATGCCCATGCTCGCGAGTGCCACATCCGGCTTGCCCGGCATCGGTCGCGGCTGCGAAGGCTTTTCATCGAAGCGGACGATGCGGGTGTCTTCGTTCATCTCCATCACGCCGAAGCTGCGCGCTTCGTCGAGCGGCACTTCCAGGCAACCGACCGTGACCTTGGCGCCGGTTCGCGCGTGGTGCGCGAGCATGCGGCCGTAGTCCATCTTGTAGATGTGATCACCCGCGAGGATCAGCACCTGGGCCGGCTGATGCTGACGGATGAATTCGATGTTCTGAAAAACCGCATCGGCCGTGCCGGCGTACCACGACGCGATTTCGGTGCGCTGCTCCGCCGGCAACAGTTCGACGAACTCGCCGAACTGGCCGCGCATGAATCCCCAGCCTTGCTGCAGGTGGCGAATCAGCGAATGGCTTTTGTACTGCGTGAGGACGCCGACGCGGCGGATTCCGCTGTTGATGCAGTTCGACAACGTGAAATCGATGATGCGGAATTTGCCGCCGAACGGCACCGCAGGTTTCGCACGCGTGGAAGTCAGCTGCATCAGACGCGAACCGCGACCGCCGGCCATCACCAGCGCCAAGGTTTCGCGGGTCAGGCGACTGACGAAGCGCGTGTCGCGGGTGCCGCTCATGCGGGTCTCCTCGTCGTGACTTGCCGAGCGGGTCGGGCTGGATTTTGCGTTCATCGGTAAAGGCTCCCGTCGCGCGCACCGTTATGATTGCGCAGTCTGCGCGCGGCACGATGGCCGGTCCAATCAGCGATGGGGTGAAGGCTTGCGGATCTGCGCAAGCAATTGCTACTCGCAGGCTTCGACCGCGGACTATGCAAAAGTTTCCTCCCCTAAGATGATGTTATTCGTATCCAACCTGCATACCGCATGAAGATTCTGCACGCCGCCGCCGAATGTTTCCCGCTGGCCAAAACCGGTGGCCTGGGCGACGTGCTCGGTGCTTTGCCATTCGCACAACGCAAATTGGGTGCCGATGCCCGTGTGATCTTGCCCGCGTATCGCGGCGTGCAGCAAAAATTAGGACCGACGACAATCCTCGGAACGCTACAGTTGCGCGGCACGACCTGTAACGTACTCGGCGGCGAACTGGTGTCCGGCAACCAAGGTCTGCCGGTCCTGCTGGTCGACATTCCGGCGCTGTTCGATCGCCCGGGCAACCCTTACGAAGATCTGAGCGGCCACCCATTCGAGGACAACGCCTGGCGTTTCGGTTGTTTCGGCGAAGCGGTTGCGCAAATTGCCAGCGGTGCGCTCGGCATCTTCAAGCCGGATGTCGTCAATCTGCACGATTGGCAATCGGCACTCGCTGCGCCACGACTCAGCACGCAGACGCCACGACCGCGCATCGTCTTCACGATTCACAATCTCGCCTACCAGGGCCAGTTCGGTCGACGCGAATTCGATGCACTCGGCCTGCCGGCCGCGTGGTGGCAACCGGACTTCCTGGAGTTCTGGGGCGGCTTCTCGTTCATGAAGGGCGGGCTCAACTTCAGTGACGCGATCACCACGGTCAGCCCGACCTACGCCGAGGAAATACAGACAGCAGCGTTCGGCTGCGCACTCGATGGCGTGCTGCGGCAGCGCGCCGGCATTCTGCACGGCATTGCGAATGGCATCGACCAGCAGCTGTGGAATCCGGCCACCGATAAGCTGCTGCCGTTCAACTACGACGACGCCAGTGTCACCGCCGGCAAGCGCGCCAACAAGGAAGCGCTGCAGCAGGCGCTGGCGCTGGAGGTGGACGCCGACATTCCGCTGGTCGCGTTCATCGGTCGACTCGCCGAACAAAAAGGCGCGGACCTGATTCTCAATGCGCGCGAGGCGCTGCTCGCGCTGCCGGCGCAGTACGCGATTCTGGCGGCGGGCGATGCGCAATTGCAGAACGCGTTTCGCAGCCTGGCCTACAACGCGCCTGAAGGCCGCATCGCCGTACACATCGCGCACGACGAGAGCCTGGCGCATCGGCTGACTGCGGCGGCCGACCTGCTGCTGATGCCCTCGCGCTTCGAGCCTTGCGGACTCAACCAGATGTATGCCCAGCGCTACGGCACGCTACCGGTCGTGCATCGCACCGGCGGGTTGGCAGATACCGTGGTCGACACGACCGCGGCAACGCTCGCCGACGGCAGTGCCACGGGCGTGCTGTTCAACGACGCCGATGTCGGAGGCGTCACTTACGGTGTGCGGCGCGGCCTGGAATTGCTGGCCGACCCGACGATCACGGCCCAATTGCGTGTAACCGGTATGCGTCGCGATTTCGCCTGGACGCGTTCAGCACAGCGCTATCTCGACTTGTACGGCGAGCTCATCGACGCCGGCTGATCCAACCGGCGACACTTCGCCCGGTTGGTTCCGGGGCGGAGCCGGTCTGCACCGAACGGCCTGCTGGAAGGGCCTGCCGCGAAAGGCCTGTCCTGTCCTGTCCTGTCCCTGCCCGGCCCGGCCTCGCAATTGAAGCGATGATGCATCGCGAATCGGCTCAATCAGATCGCGGCTCGCGGCTCGCTCCAAGATTTGGCTGATGCAGGACAGACGGCAGAGGGTCACGCGCATAAAAAAGGCCGCCCTTGGGCGGCCTTCAACATACGGCTTGCAACAACTGCTTTCCCCTTAGAATTCCCTGAGCCTTGGTATCTTTGTCCCAAGCTTCCCGCACCTTGCCCCCGGTCGGCGCAGCTGCAATTAAGTGCCGCGCTCTGATCCGGAAAGCCATTCTGCCGCATTAGTTTGTTTTAGCCAATAGCAATTTCTGCCTTTTAGGCGACGAATCTGGCACTTAACGCAACATCCGCCTAGGACCACCTACGGCTCGGGCACCGAATCCGGGTCCGATCGCGCCAGACTTTGATCGCCGAGGCCGGCATCGGCACTCATGCAACCCGTTGCCGCTGACCGAAGGCGACGGCCTCGGCACGCTGCTCAGCGCTGAAATCACCGGCAAGGTATTCCTTGCTGAAATCGTCGGTCAGGATCGCGTCGTAGCGCGCCGCATCGTAGGCCTCGACCAGGCGCGCTTCGTCGGCGCTGATCAATTTTTGCGCGACAGCGTCGGCAAGGCGCTCGGCGACGGTATCGCCCTCTAGGTGCTGCTGCGACGTCGCCTTGAAGTACTTCACATAGGGCGCCTCGGCGTCGATCAACAGCGCGTAGGCATGCTCTAGGCGCACGATCGGATCGTCCTTGCCGCCATTCCGGAAGACCAGATGGCTGAGCCGGTCGCGCAGCGCGCTGGGCTCGAGCATGTCGTCGGCCACTTCGCCGTTCAGAACATCGCTGACCGTGCGATACGGGTTGCCCAGCGGCAACGTGACCAGTCGCATCAGCCACGCGACCGGGCGCAGCGGGAAGTTACGCAGGAATTCTTCCAGCGCCTTGCCGGCCTCGGCCAAGGCGTTGTCGGCCGCCCAGCGCATGTAGATCGTCTCCTCCGCCTTCTCGCCGTTGGCGATATAGAAGCGCAGCACGCAGGACGCGATGTAGAGCTGGCTCAGCACGTCGCCAAGGCGCGCAGATAAACGTTCCTTGCGCTTCAGCTCGCCGCCGAGCGCGCCCATCGTCATGTCGGCCAGGAACGACAGCGAGGCACTCAGATGTTCGATACGCCGGAAGTACGGCGCGGTGACGCCCGGCTTCGGACTACGCGCAAGTGCAGCACCGGTGAGCCCCAGCGTGAAGGCGCGCACCGCGCGATTGATCGCAGAGCCGATGTGGCCGAACAGCAGCTGGTCGAACTTCGGCAGATCGTTGCCGTGCGCAGCTTCCATTTCGCCGAGCACAAAGCCGTGGCAGCGGATTGCACCCTGGCCGAAGATCATCAGATTGCGCGTGAGGATGTTGGCGCCTTCGACGGTGATCGCGATCGGCACCGCCTTGTAAGCCTGTGCCAGCGGATTGCGTGGGCCCTGCTGCACGCCGCGTCCGCTGAAGACGTCCATTGCGTCGATCACCACTTTCCGCATCAGCTCGGTCATGTGGTATTTGGCCAGCGCGGTCACCACCGACGGCGTGCAGTGATCCACCGCCGATGCGGTCAACAAGCGCATTGCCTCCAGCGTGTAGGTGTAGCCGGCGATGCGTCCGGTCGCCTCCTGCACGCCTTCGAACTTGCCGACGGCGACCTTGAACTGACGCCGAATACGGCTGAACGCGCCGGTCATGCGATACGACGCCTGACCGGCTGCAGTCGCCAAGGCCGGCAGCGAAATGCCGCGGCCGGCACTGAGGCATTCGACCAGCATGCGCCAGCCGTGTCCCGCCATCTTCGGGCCACCGATGATCCAGTCGATCGGAATGAAAACCTCATGACCGAAGATCGGACCATTCATGAACGCAGAGCCGGGATAGTGCCGGCGTCCGATCGACACACCCGGATGCTTGGCCGGCACCAGCGCACAGGTGATGCCGTAGTCGCCATCGTCACGCGCGTGCTCGCCCATCTGCTGCTTCAGCAGGCCTTGCGGATCGCGCAGCTTGAATGCCAGACCCACCACCGTGGCAACCGGCGCGAGCGTGATCCAGCGCTTGGAAAAGTTGAGCCGCAAGCCCAGCGTCTTACTGCCTTCGTAGTCGGCATACTCGACCACGCCCGTGTCCGGCATCGCGGTTGCATCCGAGCCGACCTCGGGACCGGTGAGGCCGAAGCAGGGAATCTCGCTGCCATCGATCAATCCCGGCAGCCACTGCTTGCGCTGTGCGTCGGTACCGTACTTGACCAGCAGCTCACCAGGGCCGAGTGAGTTCGGCACCATCACCGTCACCGCCAGTGCGATCGATTTGGTTGCCAGCTTGGTCACCACTTCCGACTGCGCGCGTGCCGAGAAACCGAGGCCGCCGAATTCCTTGCCGATCAACATCGCGAAGAAGCGCTTCTCGCGAATGTATTTCCAGACGGCCGGCGGCAGATCCTTGTCCTCGAATTCGGCCTTCCAGTCGTCCATCAGTTTGCAGACTTCCTCGCACTCCACATCGAGGAAACGGCGCTCTTCGGCCGTCAGTTCGGTGTAGTTGAAGTCGAGCAGCTGGCGCCATTGCGGACGACCGCGGAACAACTCGCCCTCCCACCAGGTTTCACCGGCCTCGATCGCCTCGCGCTCGGTATCGGACATCTCCGGCAGCACTTTGCGGAACACGCCGAGCAAGGGTTTGGACAGCAGCGCCCGCCGCAGCGGGACCAGATTGAGCAGCACCAGCACGGCCAGTACGACGCCGAGGATCGCAGCACCCACCGTTCCGATTGCCTTCGTCAACAGCAAGGCCGCGGTTCCCGCCGCCGCGAGCACAGTCCACAGCAGCAGCGGCGCGCCGATGTAAGCCAGGATCCAAGCCAGAGCGAGTGCGGCCAGGGTGATCAGTAGCGCAGTCATATCCACCTCTCCATGTGCGGGCAGCGCCGGGAGACAGGTGAACCGCAGCCTGCAGTTCAGGAGTCCTGTCAGGGATCCTGTCTGGGATCCGGCCGGGCGCGCTCGTGCAGATGGACCACGGATACGGGCTCTGCGTTCGCCGCGGATAGCGGCGTGCGCGGAATCAGCGTGCGCAGCATCAGCTTGAAATACTCGCGGAACTCAACGCCCGACGGAAACTGCTCGGGTGCATCGCGGTGCACCTGCTGATTGCCGATGAAGGTGGCATACGCGAAGGTCGACCACAGGCGCGCATCGTGTTGGTCCATGCCCAGCGCCTCATAGCTCTGACGCAGATAGTCGAGCCGCTGCGCCGATACCCGCTGCACCACCGCACCGACCGCTGGATCGTCGGATGCCGCCGCCAGGGCGAGGTACAGGCGTCCTGCACGATGGGAGGTATTGGCGCGCTTGAACAGCTTGACGATGCGCTCGTATGGGTCGGGCTCGTCGCGCACGTTGACGATCGCGTCGATCGTTTCGTGCCGCTCCCACAGCTCCAGCGCTGCGCGCACCAGCGCATCGCGATTGGAAAAATGCCAGTAGAAGCTGCCCTTGGTCACACCCAGGCGGCGCGCCAGCGGCTCGACCGAAACGGCTTCCAGTCCGCCGCTCGCCATCGCATCGAGCGCGGCTTCAGCCCACTGTTCGGCACTCAGACTTTGCTTGGCGATGGAATCGGGCATGGAATCGTTGGAACGGCGAGCGGGCGCGGCAGATGAGCGGGGCGCAGCACTGCTAAAAGCGGCGGACAAGGCTGACGAATCAGACGAAGCGGCAGACGAAGCAGACGATGCAAATGTGGCGAGATAAACGTAATGGAGGCGCGATGGCGTGCCGATGGCGATGCCATCGAAAACCAGCGGAACCGCCTTTCAGTACGCTACCGTATGTTACGGTGCCGGGGCAGGCCCGACAAGACGCGAGACGGACTCCGACGGCGAACGATCGTCTGCGCATGATGATTCGACCGGCGTTTCGACCGGCGATTCGCTGCCGTCCAGCGCAATCGGCGCTCGGCATCGTTCGAGACTCGGATTTGCCTTGTTACACTGCCCGCATGCGTACCCGCTTCCAGTCGATTTCAGTCGTGCTGCTGTGCTGTCTGCCGCTGCTCGCCGAAGCACAGATCTACCGCTGGGTGGATGCGACCGGTCAAGTGCATTTCAGCCAGAACCCGCCAGCCAGCGGCAGCTACAAGGATGTGACCCCGCTCGATAGCCGCAGTTCGGCCGCAGGTGGTCGCACGCGCAGTGGAACGGGTAATGGCGAGACGCAGGCGCAGCCGTTGAAGGTTCGCGCGGACAACGCGGAGCGTTGTGCGAAGGCGCGCGAACGCATCAGTTTCCTCGAACAGAAAACCGCGCAGCGCCTGTTCAAAACAGGGGAAGACGGCCAGCCGGCACCGCTGACGCAGCAGGAATTCGACGAACAGCTCAACGACGCCAAGGCCGCCGGTACGAAGTACTGCAGTTAGGACCGCTTTCTAGGAGCCACCGAGCTACTCGGCCCTGAGACATCGCGTCGGTTGCTCGCGGCTTGCGTCCGCCTTCGATCAGCCAGACAAAAAAAGGCCCGGCAATGCCGGGCCTTTTCGTTAGACGCGTTTAGGCGTCTGGGGATGCGAGACGCTTACTTCTTTGCCGGCTTCGCTGCCGGAGCTGCCGGAGCGGCATCCGCCGCAGGCGTCTTGTCGATGCTGAGCAGCTCGACTTCGAAGATCAGCGTTTCGTTCGGACCGATCTTGACGCCGGCGCCGCGTTCGCCATAGGCCAGTTCGGCCGGAATGTAGAACTTGTACTTCGAACCCACCGTCATCAGCTGCAGTCCTTCGGTCCAGCCGGGGATGACATTGGCCAGCGGGAAGCTGACCGGCTCGCCGCGATCGTAGGAGCTGTCGAACACGGTGCCGTCGATCAGCGTGCCCTTGTAGTTCACGGTGACCTTGTCGTCCTTGCCCGGATGATCGCCCTTGCCTTCGGTGAGCACTTCGTACTGCAGGCCCGACGCGGTGGTCTTGACGCCATCCTTCTTGCCGTTGTCGGCGAGGAACTTCTCGCCGTCGGCCTTGGCCTTCTCGGCTTTGACCTTGTGCTCTTCCATCTGCTTCTGCTGAATCTTGACCGAAACGGTCTTCTTGATTTCGTCGCGGGTCTTGTCGTCCAGACGCGGCGTCTTGCCGGCGGCCGACTCTTCGAGGCCGGCTTCGAGCGCCTTGATGTCGACATCGTCTTTGACCGGGCCGAGCGAGTGGCCGAGATCGATACCGATCGCGTAACCGAACTTCTGCGCATCGGTGGCGAGGTCGGACGGCGTGGCGGCGTCGGCCTTGTTGGCGTCGCCTTCACCGGGCTTGGCGCAAGCGGCGAGCAGCGCGATGCCGGCGAGTGCGGCGAGCGCACGGGTATGCTTGAACATGGAAGCAACCTCTTTTGGAATGAAACGGGAATGTGGGCGGCCTGGATACAGCGGCCGCATGCACGGTCAGGAATGAAACGCGGCCGATTATAGCCCAGGCATATTGGCACTTTGGGACAGCGCCGGGGCGCGACGCGCCAGCAGTTGCAACAGCATCTGCCGCGTCTCGTCGGACAACAGTTCGATCGATCGTTCGGCGATTCGTTCCACCCGCTCGGTCATCTGCAACACATGATCCGGGCTCTCGGCGACGACACCGATTTTGATCAAGGTATCGAGGTAGCCGGCGAACAGTGCGCGATCGAACAATTCCGGCGCCTCGCGTCCGGTCAACACGGCGATGCGTTCGGCCAGCAGCCGGCAGTCGTCCTCGAACTTGGCGCGCGGCAAGGGCAAGCCCGAGCGGTGTTCTTCGGCCAACAGCAGCACGGCCATGGCGTGACGCTCGAGCGTTTCGCCGAGTACACGGCCGAGTGCGGCGAAGCTCGCGAACGCGGGGCTGCCGACTTGCGGACGCAGTACGCGACCGTCGTCGTCGCGTGTCAGCAGGCCGTTGTCGAGCATGCATTGCAGATAGGCGCGCGCCGCGCCTTCACACTCGGCGGCCTCCCAGGGCAGGAAGAATTCCGTGCGCAGAAAGGGGTACAGCGCGCGGCAGCCGGTGAGGATTGCATCCTCGGAAAGCACGCCGCGCGTGCGGAATAAACGCGCGATCAGCGCCGGCATCGCGAACAGATGCTGGATGCTGTTGCGGTTGTAAGTCAGCAGCACGCCATCGCGTCCGGCAGCGGCGAGCAGATCGCCCCAGGGATGCGCCATGCGCTGGATACGCGCGATCGGCACGGCCCAGGACAGAATCGCTTTGGCATCGCGTTCGGGCACGCGCAGGCGCGCACTGTCGGGCCAAGGTCCCAGCAGGTGCAGCAAGTGACGCACTTGATCGACCAGTTCGTCTTCGGCGGTCGCGCGCATCGGTGCAGCGAGCAAGGCGCAGGCCGTCAGTCCCACCGGATTGACCACGGCGACTGCGTTGATGCGACGCATGTGGTCAATCGCCAGTTGGCGCACCCATTCGGCGAAGCCGGGCGGTCGCTCATCGCGCGCGTCGACGAAGGCTTCGCGCCAGCCGGGCAAGCTGGCGTCGGCGGCGTCCTGCAGGATCAGCGGTTCACCGAAGGAAACGTAAGCCTTGCCGTAGGAGCGACCAAGAATCTTGGTGGCCTTGAGCAAGCCTTCGGCCGATTCGCGCTCCTTGCCGCCGCCGCGCAGTTCCTTGAAGTAGCTGCCGACCTCCCAGACTTTGTCGTAGCCGATGAACACCGGCACCATCGCCACCTTGCGCACGCGTTGACGCAGCGCCGATTCGGCAACCATGGCCAGCAGTCCGGTCTTCGGCGGCAGCAGCCGACCGGTCCGCGAACGCCCGCCTTCCGGAAAGAACTCGATCGAATAGCCGCGCCGGATCAGACCGTCCACATAGGCGCGGAACACAGCGGTGTAGAGCGCGTCGCCGGAGAACTTGCGCCGCATGTAGAACGCACCACAACGTCTGAGGAAACCGCCGACCGGCCAGAAGTTCAGGTTGATGCCAGCGGCAATATGCGGCGGCACCAGGCCGGCGTTGTAGAGCGTGTAACTCAGCAGCAGATAGTCCGCATGGCTGCGGTGCGAAGGCATGTAGAGGATCTCGTGCGACTGCGCGATTTCGCGCAAGCGTTCGAGGCCGTGCACATCGACACCTTTGAACACGCGATTCCACACGCGCGACAGGATGCGTTCGAACACGCGGATCGACGCCGCCGAATAGTCCGCGGCGATCTCGGTGCTGCAGGCACGCGCGCGCGCCTCGGCCTGCGCCAGCGTGTGACCCTTCTCCTTGGCTTCCTGCTCGACCGCGCGGCGCACGCCCGGATGCGCAAGCACGCCGCGAATCACCACCGAACGGCGTAGCAGCGTCGGTCCAAGTGTTGCGGTTCGCGCGCGCAGGAAATGGAAATGTAGTGCGCGCGTGAGCTTCTTCTCGCCACGCACCGGGTCGACCACCGATTGCAAATAGCTGCGATACGACAGCGGCACACCGAAATTCGCCAGCACGTTGCGGCCGTTGGCGATGAGGATGAGAAACTTTCGGATCGCGCCGGCTTGCACGCTGTCGGCAAAGATCAATCGGAACAGCGAGGTCTCTTGACCCGGATCGCGCCCCCAGAAAATCGAGACCGGCACGATCTGCACGTCGTAACCCTGCGTTGCGGCGGCATCGGCCAGCACCGTGCTGAGCCCGGTCTTGCGCAAGCGCGTTTCCAGCAAGGCCGGCAGATACAGGTAGCCGGCCTTGCCCGGCTGCGGCAGATGCGCCGCGGCGCGTTGCGGTCGTGGCAAGCCTTGTTCGAGGCAGATGCGATCGAGCGCGAACAAATCGATCCAGCTGCGCACCGGCAACACGTAGCAGACCGGTCGCGATGGATCGAGGAGCAGCCCGCTGGCCGCGCTCAACGGCACCGTCTTGTACTTCATTGCGCCGATAAACGGACGCAGCAACAGACGCGAAATCGCGAAGGCCAGTCCGACCAGAGCATTCATCTGCCCGGCACTCCCGCGGGGCGATTACATCGCATCATATTGTTTGGGCTCGACCCTGTTTGCACAAAAGTATAGGCAGTCGGCGTCGTTGCCGTGACGAACACGCGTCGAATGGCGCCGCGCACCTCGTTTTCAGTGCGTCAGCAATGCGCCGGCCGGGATTGACCCGAGGCGCCACGACGGCGATAGTCGGATCATATCGCCGCACCGTTTCGCTTGACCTGAAGTTCGGCCGCTGCGTTGCGGGTCGTACCCGTGATGCCCGGCTCGCGAAGCACCGCGGCTCAAAATCAGGGAGTACTCGTCGATGCCTTACAAGTTCGTCGCTGGCCTTGGGGCCAGTTGTCTGGTCGTAATGCTGGTCGCCTGCGGCACGCAAAAATCCAGCACCGCTGCACCCGCCGCCAGCGAGACCGCGCAGCCGAAGGCGACTGCCGCCGATGCCGCCGCATTCGTCGCCAAGGTCAATGCCGACGACAAGGCGCTGTATCCCGAACAGACCGCTGCGAATTGGGTCGCCGAGAATTTCATCACGCAGGATACGCAGCTGCTCAACGCCAAGACCGGCGAGCGCGCGCTGAGCCTGCAGGCGCAGCAGATCGAGCAGGCCAAGGCGTTCGTTGGACTGGCCGATCTGGCTCCCGATGTCGCGCGTCAGCTGACCTTGATCAAGATCTCCAGTCCGGTGCCGCCGCCGAGCGATGCCGCCAAACGCGCGGAGCTTGCGGCCCTCGCCACCAAACTCGACGGCGAATACGGCGCCGGCAAGTATTGCCCGCCCGGCAAAAGCGGTGCGGACTGCATGAATCTCGATCAGCTCGAGCAGATCATCGATCACTCGCGCGATCCGAAAGCGCTGGCGGAAGCCTGGGCGGGCTGGCACAGCATCGGCAAACCGATGCGCGAGGATTACACGAAGTTCGCCAGCCTGATGAACGAAGGCGCGAAGGAACTCGGCTATCACGATGTCGGTGAAATGTGGCGCGCAGGCTACGACATGAGCCCGGCGGATTTCGCCAACGAGACCGAGCGTCTGTGGACGCAGGTGCAGCCGCTGTATGAGCAACTGCATTGCTACGTGCGCGGCAAATTGCACGACAAGTACGGCGATGCCGTACCGGCCAATGGCCTGATTCCGGCCGATCTGCTCGGCAACATGTGGGCGCAGCAGTGGGGCAACATCTACGACCTGGTGGTGCCGTACAAGGATGCCGGCAGCCTCGATGTTTCATCCGTGCTGCAGGCGCGGCGCGACGCGATGGACAAGAAGGAAGTCGCCGACTTCATGCAGGCCTACGCGAAGGCCCATCCGGGCAAGAAGCCGAGCGTCGGCGATCTCGACGGCGTGGAGCAGAAGGTCGACACGCAGTTCTCGATTCAAACCGCGAAGATTGCCGAAGACTTCTACACGTCAATCGGTTTTCCGGCATTGCCGGCGAGCTTCTACGAACGCTCGCTGTTGACGCGTCCGCGCGATCGCGACGTGGTGTGCCACGCCAGCGCCTGGGACATGGACCAGAACGGCGATGTCCGCATCAAGATGTGTATCCGTCCCGACGAGGAAAGTCTCGAGACGATCCATCACGAGATGGGACACATCTATTACTTCACGATGTACAACGGTCAGCCGTTCCTTTACCAGCAGGGCGCGCATGATGGCTTCCATGAAGCCATCGGCGACACCATCACGCTGTCACTGACGCCGCAGCATCTGCAGAAAATCGGCCTGGTGCCTAAGGTCAGCGACGACCAGAAAGCGCTGATCAATGCGCAGATGAAACGCGCGCTCGACAAGATCGCGTTCCTGCCGTTCGGCAAGTTGATCGACCAGTGGCGCTGGAAAGTATTCTCCGGCGAGATTTCCCCGGCCGACTACAACAAGGGCTGGTGGACGCTGCGCGAGCAATATCAGGGGATCGCGCCGCCGGTCACGCGCAGCGAGGACGATTTCGATCCTGGTGCGAAGTACCACGTGCCGGGCAATACGCCGTACACGCGTTACTTCCTGAGCTTCGTCATCCAGTTCCAGTTCCACAAGGCGCTGTGCGATGCGGCCGGCTTCAAGGGACCGCTGTATGCCTGCGATATCTATGGCAACAAGGACGCCGGCGCCAAGTTCATGGCGATGCTCAAGCAGGGCGCATCCGAGCCCTGGCCAGACACACTGGAGAAGCTCACCGGCACGCGGAAGATGGATGGCAGTGCGATCATCGAATACTTCGCGCCGCTGATGGAGTACCTGAAGCAGCAGAACCAGGGCAAGACCTGCGGCTGGCAGCTGCCGGACGATCCGCTCGCCGGCCCAAGTTCGCCAGCTCCGGCGATGCCACAGACGTGAGACCCGACGCGCGCGATCCGCGCAGGTTCGATCTCAGGAATTAGGCCTGCGCGGTCGACCCGATGCTTAGGCAACCGGCAAACGAAAGCCGCTACCGATGAGGTAGCGGCTTTTTTAAGCACCGGTTGAACACGATCCAAACATCGCAACCGATCTCGGATCGATCGCAGCAGTCGCGCGCGTCATCTTTTGGACGCTTGCATCACCGTTAGCACGCCTTCCACTCAGCGCCGCCACGATGATTGCATCAGATCGGCGCGAGAAAAACGCGCGTGTCGTAGGGGAATTCCACGCGGCCGTCACAGGCATGCTGCTCGAACAGCGCATCGCAGGCAGCGACGATCGCTGCGTGTCCTGCGCTGCCAGGTGCCGGTACGTACGATGACGACAACAGGCGACCGCGCAGGCCCGCTCGATCGAAACGCTGCACGTAGTCGAATCGCTGTTGCTGCCAGTCGCGGTGACCGAAGAAAGTTTCCATCTGTGAAGGTGAGGCTTGCTCCGGCATACCGAGCTGGCCATATTCGGGTGCGAGCCGCAGCAGCATGTTTTCGTATTCGACCAGGAATGGCGTATCGATGCGGCGTACGTTCCAGATGAGCGCAACCTGCCCGCCCGGCATCAGAATGCGCTGCGCCTCGGCGCGCGCGCGTTCGACATCGAACCAATGAAAGGCCTGCGCTGCGGTGATCAAGCGCACGCTCGCGGGGGGCAATGCGGTGCTTTCGGCACGACCGTCGATACTCTCGAAGGCTGCGTTGTCGGCAAAGTTGCGCTCTGCTGCTGCGCGCATCGGCGCGTTCGGCTCGATGCCATAGACGTGCAGACCGGCGGCCAGCAGATCGCGTGTGAATAGCCCGGTGCCGCTGCCGATGTCCGCCACAGCATCGCCCGGCGACAATTCGGCGTGCGCGACCAGCCACTGCGTCAGCGCAGCCGGATAACCCGGACGCCAGCGTTCGTAGTCGTCGACACGGTTGCTGAAGCGTTGCGTAGGCGCATAGCGCTCGCTCGATGCGGATGTCGGGACAGGCATACCAGTGATCCTCGATTCAGTGTTGCGCGGCTCGCAATGCCTTCGGTGCGGGTGTTGTACACCGGCTGCGGCTTACGCGGGGCCTTGGCTGTCGGATGCGATGTTAAGCTTTGCGGCACATGATCCAGAAGAGTCTCTAGGGCCTTGGACAGTCGGGAAATCCTCGCGCGTTGCGCGCTGTTTACCGATCTGCCAGACGCTGCGCTGGATCGGCTCGCAGGACTGTGCCGGCTGCGCTCACTGCGCGGTGGCGAGTTGCTGTTCCGTTCTGGCGACGTCGCCGAACATCTGCACATCGTCGCCAGCGGCCGTATCCGAATCCGCACCGGCGACGGCAAACTGGTGGGCGATGTCGCGCGTTACGAGCCGATCGGCGAGATCAGTTTGCTCTCGGGCGATCATCGCAGCGGTGACGCCTACGCGCTGCGCGACAGCCTGCTGCTCGATATCGACGGGCCGGCGCTGATGTCGTTCGTGCTGACCTATCCAACCGCACTGCTGGCGATGACGCGCATCATCGTGCAGCGCATGCGCCGCAATTTGCGGCAGACCTTGCTCGATGCGGCACGCCGCGAGCATTCGATCGCGGTGGTTTCACTGCTGCCGGATGTCGATGTCGAACACGTCGCCGATCAACTCTGTGCGGCCCTGCGAAACTGTGGTGCCAACTGCGAGCGCATTAGTGCGGCCACAGTCGACGCGACCTTCGGAACTGGCGTGGCACAGACGCCGCTCGGCGACACCGCGGCGCATCGGTCGCTGATGGCCTGGCTCGATGCACGCGAACGCGCCGAGCAACACTTGGTCTACAGCGCCGGCCCGGACGACGATGCCTGGAGCGAGCGCTGTCTGCGTCAATGCGATCGTGTGTTGTTGGTGTTGGCCGCGCCGAGCGGTCCGGGCGATACAGCCTTGTTGGCGACGATCCGCGCGCTCGAACTGCGCGTGCCGATCGACCTGTTGTTGTTGCGACCGGATCAAGCCGCGGCGGGCGATATCGCCGGCTGGCGCTTGAAGACGGGCGCCGGCGCGCACTATCACGTGCGGCCCGGAAGTAGCGCCGACTACGCCAGCCTCGCGCGTCAACTGTCCGGCCACGGCATCGGTCTGGTGCTCGGTGGCGGCGGCGCGCGCGGCTTCGCGCATATCGGCCTGCTGCGCGCTCTCGAAGAATTGAAGATCCCGATTGATCTGACTGGCGGCACCAGCATGGGCGCATTCTTCGCGGCCTTGCGCGCCTGGGGCCTCGACAGCCGCGAGGCGCAGCGCGTCGCGCGAGCAACTTTCGTCGATCACAATTATCTCAACGATTACGTACTGCCACGCGTCTCACTGCTGCGTGGCCGCAAGTTCCTGCAGCACCTGCGTGCACTGTTTGGCGAAACGCGGATCGAAGATCTGCGTACGCCCTACTTCGCGGTCAGCACCAACCTCAGTCGTGCAACCACGATGGTGCACGACAGCGGCACATTGGCCACCTGGGTCGGAACCAGCATGGCGGTGCCTGGCGTGGTGCCACCGGTGGCCTGGCACGGGGATCTGCTGGTCGACGGCGCGGTCACCAACAGTTTGCCGACCGACGTCATGCATGCCTTGGGCCGCGGTCCGATCATCGCCTCGGATGTCAGTACCGAAGGCAGCCTGCGCGCGCCGGGCATCGATAGCCCCGAACCCGATCCAGAGGCCCTGCTGGACCAGCGCGGACGGCCCGGCAATGTCACGCTGATCGATATCCTGTTCGGCGGCATGTCGCTGACCAGCGAGAGCGGTGTACGCATGCGCGCCGAGCGCGCGGATCTGTACTTGCGGATGCCGGTCGCCGACTTCCGATTGTTCGACTGGAAACGCATGGATGCAGCCGTCGAGCGCGGCTACGCCTTCGCGATGGAGCGCCTGCAGAACAGCGGGCTCGATTTCCTGACAGCACCAAAGCCATAGGCCGCAGCACCGAGGCAATAATCGGCGAGATCAAGCGCCGCCCTCGGCAGCCCTTAGTGCGTCGCGCCAAGGCTTGTGTCGGCGCAGTACGCGCACGCGTCGTGCCGTGACCGCTCAACCGCATTCGTCCCGTCGTTGGACAGGCGGGCGAAATGCTCGCCCGCCGCTCGATGCGATGCGCTCATCGCGGGGATTCGATCAAGTCGTGCGGCAACTTGCGTCGCAATAATCGCGGGCACAAAAAAACCGGGGCCGAAACTCGGCCCCGGTTGATGCTACTGCGACTTCAGACGATTACGGCGTCGTCGTCGGCGCGGTCTTCATGCGGTGGTGCTTGCGCTGCGGCACCTTGACCACGGTCTTGCCGCCCGGCGTCTTCTTCTCGACGATCGCTTCGCCAGCGATCACCTTGAATTCGACGCGACGGTTCTCGGCGCGACCTTCTGCGGTCTTGTTGTCCGCGATCGGCTTGGTCTTGCCGTAGCCCTTGCCGCTCAAGCGCGCCTTCGGCACACCCTTGCTGACCAAGTAAGCCACGACCGACTGAGCACGACGCTGCGACAGCTTCAGGTTGTACGGCGCCGAACCGATCGAATCGGTGTGCCCCGAAACTTCAACCTGCAGCGTCGGCTGACCGATCAGACCCGCAGCGACTTCGTCCAGCGCAACCTTCGAATCCGACGTCAACGTTGCCTTGTTGAACTCGAAGTTGACGGTACGCAGGATGACGGTCTGCTCGATGATGCAACCGCTCGCGTCGACCTTGAAGCCATGCGGAGTGCCCGGGCACTTGTCGACTGCGTCGCAGACACCATCACCATCGCTATCCGTGCACGGCGCCGGAGGTGGCGGCGGCGGCGGCGGTGGCGGTGGCGGCGGTGCAACCGGCGGCGGCGGCGGTGGCGGCGGATTCGGCGTCGGAATCACGTCGCCGAGCGAATACTGCAGACCCAGATTGACTTTTGCATCGCCAATCGTGTGCGTGCCGGGATACGAGTCGCTGCGGTCGAAGCTGAGGTAGTAACGACCTTCAGCACGAACCGCAAAATGCTGGCTCAGGCGGAAAATCAAACCTGCGCCCGCGTCGGCATAGCCCTTGAACGCATTGTCCTTCGGCGCGTAGGCGAGGTAATCACGTTCAGCACCACCACCGAGGACGACGAAACCTTCCGTCTTGCCATTCGATTGATGAATGTTGAGATCGAGACCACCGCCGTACTGCGCGTCATTGCCGCCATCGCTACGACGGCGAACGGACTCAGCCCAGAAATTTGGCTCGAAGCTGAGATTCTTGTTGACTGGAAGGCCCAGAATGGACATTCCGCCGATGCCACCACGAACTTCATCGCGGTCCTTATCGGCGAACTCGTAACTTCCCAAAACCGCACCATATACATCACCCACTTCATTGGCCGCCGAGACGGCGGGCAATGCGATGGCTCCCAGCAATGCAGCGAGAGCGAGACGTTTCATAGCTTCTCCTTGTTCAGCGTCTGACTATTTGATCAAACGAACCGCGTTACTGTGACTCACAAGACGACTTCATCCTGAACGACGTCTTGCCCACTGAGTTTCACCGTGCCGCCATCGTTGCCGTGAATTCTAAATTACCGCTTTTACCCAGCCTTTATACCCGAAACCCGCTTATCTACGCCAGATCTTTGGTTTAACTGGACTACTTCTGCCAACTACTCCGAAGCCGCGCAAATCACGCACGCAACTCCTTACGTAATATTTTTCCGACGTTGGATTTTGGCAGCGCGTCGCGAAACTCGATGGCTTTTGGAACCTTGTAGCCGGTGAGATTTTGCTTGCAGTGCTCGCGCAGCGTTGCCGCGGTCAACTCCGGGTCCTTGCGTACGACAAAGACTTTCACGGCTTCACCGCTCTTGTCGTCGGGCACGCCGATGCACGCCACTTCGAGCACGCCCGGGTGCAGTGCGACGACATTCTCAATCTCATTGGGATACACGTTGAAACCGGAGACGAGGATCATGTCTTTCTTGCGATCGACAATCTTGAAATAGCCGCGCGCGTCCATCGTTGCGACGTCGCCTGTGCGGAGATAGCCGTCTGCCGTGAACACTTTTTCGTTTTCTTCCGGTTTCTGCCAATAGCCGCGCATCACTTGCGGGCCTTTCACACAGAGTTCCCCGGCGGCGCCAAGTTCCGCGGGTCGGTTGTCGTCGTCCAATAAAATGACGTCGGTCGACGGCAATGGCACACCAATGGTGCCGTTCCACTCGGGTTTGTCGAGCGGCGAGAAGCAAACGCCGGGTGAAGTTTCGGTCAGTCCGTAGCCTTCGGTCAGACCCACGCCGGTGACTTTCTGCCACTTCTGTCCGACCACTTGTTGAACCGCAGTTCCTCCGCCGACGGTGAACTTGAGCGCGCTGAAATCGAGTTGATCGAAGCCCGGCGTATTGAGCAGGCCGCCGAACAAAGTATTGACTCCGGTAAATGCGGTGAAGCGATGACGACCCAGTTCCGCGACGAATCCGGGCATGTCACGTGGGTTGGTGATCAACACATTCTTGCCGCCAACGTGCAAGAACAGCAGGCAGTTCACCGTCAACGCAAAGATGTGATACAGCGGCAGCGCCGTGATGACGATGTCGCTGCCCTGCGACAAGCGCGGCCCGATCCAGGCATGCATCTGCAGCAGGTTCGAAACGAGGTTGCCATGCGTCAGCGTTGCGCCTTTCGATAAGCCAGTGGTGCCGCCGGTGTACTGCAGGAACGCGACATCGTCGTGATCCAGCGCGGCGCGGTGATAGGGCTGCGCCTTGCCGCGTGCCAGCGCCGTGCGGAACTGCACGCTATCGGCGATATGCCACTCCGGCACCATCTTCTTTACGCGCTTGACGACGAAATTCGTGATCAGGCTTTTCGGGAAAGGCGCAAGGTCGCCGACCTGCGTGGTAATGACCGCCTCGAGCGGTGTGGCCTTCACCACCTGCTGCAGCGTGCTCGCGAAGTTCTCGATGATGACGATAGCGCGCGCGCCGGAATCCTTGAGTTGATGCTCCAGTTCTCTTGGCGTGTATAGCGGATTGACGTTGACCACCACCATACCGGCCCGAAGGATGCCGAACACGGCAACCGGGTATTGCAGCAGATTTGGCATCATCACGGCGACGCGATCGCCACGCTGCAGCCCAAGGACATTCTGCAGGTAGGATGCGAAATCCTGCGACAGCCGATCGACGTCGTCGTAGCTCAGCCGCACGCCCATGTTTTCGTAGGCAATCGCATCGCGAAATTGATCGCAGCTGCGTTCGATGACTTCAGCGAGGGATCGGTAGGCTTCGGGTTCGATCTGTGCCGGCACACCGGACATGTATTCGGCCAGCCACACTGGCGTGCTCGCTCCTCGCATGGCCATCAGTCTCCGTGCCAGATTTATAGGTCGTTATTAGTTGCGCAAAACGCCGAATCACCCTGGAATCGCCGCTACGCACGACGCGATTATAGGGAAATTTGCCCACCCGGCTAGGCTTTGCTCGGGTCTTTGCTCGACTTCGCAGGGGACGCAGCGTCGTCAACCCAATCTCGCAGACTCGGCGCGGCCTGTGTCATCACACGGGCTTCAAGGTCGTTGATAAACGCAGCGGCGTGCACGGCCTGCGCGTCGCTGCGATCCAGATCTTCGGTGCGTCCGCGCAGCAGACACCAGATCTGGTTGACGGACAAGGTCGCCGGGTCGCGCAGCGGCAACCAGCGTCGTTCAGGGAGTGTCTCGGCCACCAGACCTGCACGACTCAGCAAATCGATACTGCGCTCGACGCGCTCCACCGGGACACCCAGCCGTTTTGTCAGCTGTTCCAGCGTCGGCGCGTTGGCCTCGACATACCCTTCGGCGATCGCCGCCATCACGCGCAGCGACACCAGTTCGATCTCGCGACTGCCCGGCGGCGGTGGGTCCGTGGTGATTCTTAAAAAGCGCGGGTTCTGCACATAGAACGACAGGCGACAACCGAACAGGATGATGAGCCAGCCGACGTACAGCCAGATCAGCAAGACGATGACGATGGCAAAGCCCGAATAAATCGCGCTGTACTGGGTGGAACCCGAGACGAAGGTCGCGAAGCCCGCGCTGGCACTCTCCCAGGCGAGGCCGGCGAATACGCCGCCGGTGGCCGCCGCCTTCAAACGCACGCGCGTGTTCGGAATGAAGCCGTACAGGAACGTGAAGGCCGCGATGATCAGCACATACGGTGCGGCTTTCGTCAGCAGCAGAATCGCCGTGCCGAAGGGCTCGATCGATGCGAGGCGCGTCACGATGTTGCTGTTGCGCACCGAGGCGGTGAGTCCGAGTGCGGCAAAGATCAGGATTGGGCCGACCAGCAGTACGGTCAGATACTCACTGAAGCGGCGCGTGAGGCCGCGCGTACGCTGGATATTCCAGATGAAATTGAAGCTACCTTCGATCTTGGAAATCATCGATACGGCGGTGTACAGCAGCGTGATCACGCCGACGAAGCCGAGTACGCCGACCTTGATGTTGTCGACGAAACCGATGATGTTGTTGCTCACCGCGGTGGCCTGATCACCCAGCGATTGCAGCAGCTGTTGCAACACCGGTTGCAGGCTGTCGTGCACGCCCAAGGCCTTGAGCACCGAGAACGCCAAGGCCAGGAACGGCACCAGTGACAAAAGTGTGGTGTAGACCAAGCTCATCGCGCGCAGGCTGATTTCGCCTTCGATCAAATCGCGCGCCAGCGCGATTACGTAGCGCGCCGTGTGCAGCAGGCGTCGCTGTGCCGGCGAACCCGGTTCGCGCGTCCACAGCCAATCATGCAAGCGTCGGTACTGGTCTGGAATCACCTAAAACTCTCGGTTTCAAGATGGCGGTCGAGCGGCGGTCGACGCCCTTGATTGTCGCGGCACATTCACCCCACGTCTATCCGACCGCGCATTGCGGCGGCAATTCAGTGCGATGCGGCGCGGTCTTTCGCACGGATTTTCAACGCGTCGATTTGCCTTCGGCACGACAGCCCTTTAAAAAGGCGCGTGCCGCATACCGATCTGCCTGAGTTACCCGAGTCGAGTCCATCCCTGCAGCATTCTGCGGACCGCGCCGACTCGTCCGGACTGCAGCAGGCACTCAAACTTCACTTCGGCTTCGACGCCTTCCGCCCGGGACAGGAAGCCGTGGTACGCGATGCGCTGGCGGGTCGCGATCTGCTTGCGATCATGCCGACCGGCGGCGGCAAGTCCTTGTGTTTCCAGCTGCCGGCGCTGTTGCGCCCTGGCGTGATGATCGTGGTATCGCCGCTGATCGCGCTGATGCAGGATCAAGTGCGCTTGCTCACCGACAACGGCATTGCCGCGACGTATCTGAATTCAAGTCTCGACGGGCGCACCGCGTTCGAGCGCACCTCGGCCGTGCTGCGCGGCGAGTTCAAGCTGTTGTACCTGGCGCCGGAGCGCCTGATGACGGCGGACTATCTCGACGGCTTCCTGCCGCAGCTGATTGCGCGCCAGGGCATTTCAGCGTTCACAGTCGACGAAGCGCATTGCGTTTCCGAATGGGGACACGACTTCCGTCCTGAATATCGACAGATGGGGCAACTGCGCCTGCGGTTCCCCGAGATTCCGGTGTTTGCATTCACCGCCACTGCCACCGGTCGCGTGCGTGACGATATTGCCGCGCAGTTGCGCTTGCACGAGCCGGCCCTGCACGTCGCCAGTTTCAATCGCCCCAACCTGTTCTACGCAGTGAAGCCGAAGTCATCGAAGACTTACGGCGAGTTGCTCGACCTCGCGCGCGGAGGCAACGGCGATGGACAGGATGCCGGCATTGTTTATTGCCTGTCGCGGCGACGTGTCGACGAACTCGCGGCGAAACTGGCCGAGGATGGCGTGCGCGCGCTGCCCTATCACGCTGGACTCGACGCCGAGACGCGCCGCAACAATCAGGACGCCTTCATCCGTGACGACGCACAAGTAATCGTCGCGACGATCGCCTTCGGCATGGGCATCAATAAACCCGATGTGCGCTGGGTCGTTCATTACGAGTTGCCGAAGACGATGGAAGGCTACTACCAGGAAGCCGGCCGTGCCGGCCGCGACGGCGAGCCGGCGCGCTGCACGCTGTACTTCGGCGTCGGCGATATTCGCACCGCCGAATTCCTGATCGCGCAGAAAATCGATCCCGCGACAGGCGATGCGCTGGAGCAGGAACAGAGAATCGCGCGTCAGCAACTGCGCAAGGTGCTCGATTACGCTGAATCGAGCGCCTGTAGACGCGAGATCCAGCTCGGCTACTTCGGCGAAGCATTCTTCGGACCTTGCGGCGCCTGCGACAACTGCACGGATCCGAAACCGGTCGAGGATTGGACACTCGAAGCCCAACAGTTCTTGTCCTGCGTCGCGCGTTTGGCGCAGCGTGGTCAACGCTTCGGTGCGGCTTACCTGATCGAGATCCTTCGCGGGGCCGAAAGTCAGAAGTTGATCGACCGCGGCCATCAGCAACTCAGTGTCTACGGCATTGGCAAGGCACGCACGCAGGACGAGTGGCGTGTGCTGGTGCGCGCGCTGTTGCATCAGGGCTTGCTCGAAGAGACCAACGACGGCTATCCGGTTCTGCGGCTCACCGAATCGAGCCGAGCGCTACTGAAAGCGGAGCGACGCCTGCTGATCGCCGTACCGCCCAAACGCGAGCGGGTGAACGGTCGTGGCGGTCGCGCCCGCAAGCCGGGCGCGGCGGCGAGCGAAGGCACGCCGCTGGAAGTCGAGTTATTCGAGCGCCTGCGAGCGCTGCGAAAACAGCTCGCCGACGAGCAGAAACTGCCCCCGTATGTGGTGTTCGCCGATGCCGCACTGCGCGCGATGGCCGCTCGTCGGCCCACCAACCGCGCCGAATTTGCCGAAATTCCAGGCGTCGGCAGTCACAAGCTCGAGCGGTACAGCGCCGCTTTTACCCAGGAAATCCGGGCTTTTCGCGCGCAACACGAGTAGTTCAAATGACCCATAGAGGGCGCCGGCGAAACCATTCGCTATCGGCACTGTTTCGGTGCGCGGGGCTTGACAGACCCTCTGCCACTGCTATTCTGGGTGCAATTGTTGCGATGCAGCAATTGCACTGAATTTCATTTTCCAACAAACAGTCGGGGTATCAGGATGAGTCTGCAGAGCGTCGTTGATGATGTGAAAGGCCGCGTCGAAGCGATTGGCGCGCACGGTCAGGAAGTCGTCAAGATTTCGGTTGAGACCCTGAAGCAGGCCAATACGCTGGTCGTCGACAGCTTTCACGCACTGCTGAAGGACCACAGCGCCACCGCCAAGGACATCTACAGCTCCGCCAAGTCGGGCTTCGAGAAGGCCAAGGCCGATGGTTTCAAGGCCGTGGTCACCGATCCGATCGCCTATCTGCCGTCGACCGACAAGCTCATCGACGCCCTCAACGGTACGGTCTCGACCTTCAGCAAGACCGGCGACGAGCTGCTGAAAACCGTCAAGAGCGGCTTCGAAAGCGTGCAGAGCCAGCTGACCGGCAAGCCGGTGGTGGTGAAGAAGGCGACCGCTGCTGCGAAGTCCGCGGCCAAGAGCGTCAAGAAGGCTGCGACCGGCGCCAAGAAGCAGGTCAAAGCGGCTGCCAAGTCGCTCTAAAGCAGTTTAGAAATGGTGTCGCGGATACGGGTGTTCGCGACACCATTTTTGCTCCAACCGGGTCACGAGTCCGCTCAACAGACCCGGCGTTTTTCGAGGTGATCGCAATGAAATCGCCTGGGTCCGGAGTCAAGCGCATGCGGCAAATTCTAGGGCGCGCCGTCGATGGTTTCGGTGAGCTGGCGGTACACGAAGCGGGCTTGCTCGATGGTCACTGGTACGCGCTGCAGGAGCGCATCGCGGTTGCGCGCAAAGCGCGTGATGTCGGCGAACTGATCCGCAATCAATTTGATCTGATGCCGGCGACACAGGCTCGGCTGCTGCGCAACCATCGCAAGCGTGTTGCGCTCTGGCGTCGCATCGGAAAAGGCCTTACCGGATCGCCGGGCAGTACCGTCGGTTAACGCGCTGGCGATGCGCCGGCGCATTCGTAACGTCGGCTGCGGGCGCCTCCGGCTCCTCATCACTTTTCGCAGTGCACGCTAAGGTCTTAACGGCTGGACGCATGCCTCGCGCCAATCGCAATTACGAACTACCGCTGATCGACACCCTATTCCAGGATGTCGGGCGATGCCGCTCGCTTGGCACGCGTCGTCGCGTTGTTGCGTTTGGGTGCGGACTTGCGCCGCGGCTTCGGCGCGGCACTCGGGGCGGACTCTTCCACGGTCGGCGGTCGCGCGATTTTTGTACTGGCGACAATCTTGCGCCAGGCCGCACTGCGTTTCAGCGACTCGAAGTTGTCGCGCACGAAGGTTGCCGGGTCGAAGCTTTCGCTGGCCGCACCGACTTTCTCGCGCAAAAATTGAATCACGTCTTCCTGCAGACCGGCGACATCCGGCAATCCCAGGAATCGCCGCAACTCCTCAGGCTTGACGTCGATCTCGATTCGAATCTGCATGGCGTCTCTCCGGCGTAACAGGCAGGGCCCAAACGGTGGTTGTATCGCTGCGGCCAGCACGACCAGCCGCCCGAAAGAGTGTCACGTTTCCGCTCACGCCGCCTCGTCGGGGGATGACTACCCGCCGGTCAATCGGCGCTGCGCCTCGCGATAGTTCGCGGCGGTCTTGGCAATCACGTCGTCCGGCAACTCAGGGCCCGGCGCGGTCTTATTCCAATCCAGCGTTTCCAAGTAATCGCGCACGTACTGCTTGTCGAAACTCGGCGGACTGATGCCGACCCGATAGGCGTCGGCCGGCCAGAATCGTGAGGAATCGGGTGTCAGCACTTCGTCGATCAAATGTAGCTTGCCGTCGGCGTCGACGCCGAACTCGAACTTTGTGTCGGCAATCAGAATGCCGCGCGCTGCGGCGTATTCGGCCGCCTCGCGATACAGACCCAAGGTAACTTCGCGGACCTCGGCAGCGCGTTCTGCTCCGATCAGGCGCTCGACTTCGGCGTACGAAATATTGGCGTCGTGTTCGCCTTTCGGCGCCTTAAATGCGGGCGTGAAAATCGGCTCCGGCAGTTTCTCGGCGAGCTTCAATCCGGCAGGCAGCGGAATGCCGCAGACCGCGCCGCTGGCTTGATAGTCCTTCCAACCCGAACCGATCAAATAGCCGCGGGCAACCGCCTCGATCGGAAGCGCCTGTAGCTTGCGCACGACGACCGCGCGCCCAGCGCATTGCTGTATTTCCTGCGGCGTCAGATAGCGTGAGAGATCGATTGCTTCGCGCGCGAAGTGATTCGGAATCCGCGCAGAAAAACGCTGCATCCAGAAGGCGGTCAGCGCGTTCAACACGCCGCCCTTGCCGGGGATGGGTTGTGGCAGCACGACATCGAACGCCGACAGCCGATCGGACGTGACGATCAGCAAGTGCTGCTCGCCCAGCGCGTAGAGATCGCGCACCTTGCCGCGATGAATCAGCGGCAGGCTGGCGATATGCGATTCCAGCAAACCCGCGTCCATCAGCCGATCAGATATTTGCCGCCGCTGGCAATCAGCACGACGAGGATGCCAAGTGACAGGTTCACCGCAACGAGCTTGCGGATCTGCGCAATCGAAGCCACGGCCTGCGCGGTGTTGTTGGCAGCAACCGCGCGCTTGAGTTTCTGGAACGGCGCAAAAAATACATGCAGGAACAGCAGCATCATCAGCACGCCAATGCCGAGCATCAAATGAATCCGCAGGCCGGCATCGGCCATGCCGCCCTCGACCGACACCATATACAAGCCGCTCGCGAGCATTACCGGTACCGCCAGCAAGACCACCGGAAAGAATCGACCCAAGGTCGCCGCCCACAGCTGGGTGCGGGTTGCCGCGTCGAGTGCGCTGGCGGCAGGCCGCAGGCAGACGTAAGCGAAGAACATTCCGCCGACCCAGAGGACGGCAAAGAGGATATGCAGGCCGAACGCAATGCCCATGGCGAGTTCAAGAGTGGAGATGCGCTCACTCTATGCAAACGCGTCGCCGAGCGCAAAGCGCGGGACTCGAACGGCGACGAAAAAAGGGCGGCCGCAGCCGCCCTCGAATCGATCGGAAATCCTCGCGCGAAGCTTTGATCAACCGCCGATCAAGCCTCGACCGCCGCCTCGACTTCGATGCCAAGCCCCTTGGCCACGCCAGCCCCGTAGGCCGGATCGGCCTTGCGGAAGTGAGCGATCTGTTTCAGCACGATTTCGCGACGCGTAACTCCCTTCATCGCACCGACGATGTTGTCGATCAGCAACTTCTGCTGTGCCGGACTCATCAGGCGGAACAGGTCGCCAACCTGGCTGTAATAGTCACTGTCGACGCGATGATCGTAGCGATCGGCCGCACCCGAAAGCGCCAGTGGCGGCTCTCGATACGCCGGATCCTGCGTCGGTGCACCAAAGATCGTCGGTTCATAGTTCGGACCCGCGCCGCCGTTGGCATCGAACCGCATGGAGCCGTCGCGATAATTGGTGTGGTAAGGGCATTTCGGCGCATTCACCGGCAACTGCTGGTGATTGGTGCCGACGCGATAGCGGTGCGCGTCCGCGTATGCGAACAGGCGACCTTGCAGCATCTTGTCGGGCGAGAAGCCCAGGCCGGGCACGATGTTGGATGGCGAGAACGCCGACTGTTCGACTTCGGCGAAGTAATTCACCGGATTGCGATTGAGGGTCAGCTCGCCGACTTCGATCAGCGGGTAATCCTTGTGCGGCCAGACTTTGGTCAGGTCGAACGGATTGATGGGGTAGGTCGACGCATCGGCTTCCGGCATCACCTGAATGCAGACGCGCCACTTCGGAAAGTCGCCTCGCGCGATGGCGTTGAAAAGATCGCGCTGTGCGTAATCCGGGTCTTCGCCCTTCAGGCGTGTGGCATCCGCCGGGCTGAGATTCTTCACACCCTGTTTCGACTTGAAGTGCCATTTCACCCAGACGCGTTCATTGCGCGCATTGATCAGGCTGAAGGTGTGGCTTCCGAAGCCGTGCATGAAGCGATAACCGTCGGGCGTGCCGCGATCGGAAAACAGAATCGTCACCTGATGCAGCGACTCCGGCGATGCCGACCAGAAATCCCACTGCATGTCCGCCGATTTCAGATGCGTCTGCGGACTGCGCTTCTGCGTGTGGATAAAGTCCGGAAACTTCGACGGATCGCGCAAGAAAAATACCGGCGTGTTGTTGCCGACCAGATCCCAATTGCCCTCTTCCGTATAGAACTTTACGGCGAAACCGCGCGGATCGCGTTCGGTATCGGCCGAGCCCAGTTCACCGCCAACGGTGGAGAAGCGCAAAAAAACTTCGGTCTTCTTGCCAATGCTGTCGAACAACTTGGCCTTGGTGTACCGGCTGATGTCCTGCGTGACGGTGAACTCGCCGTACGCGCCGGAGCCCTTCGCATGAACCACGCGTTCGGGCACGCGCTCGCGATTGAACTGCGCGAGCTTTTCGATCAAGTGGAAATCTTGCAGCAACAGCGGGCCGCGCGGCCCCGCCGACAATGAGTTCTGGTTATCGGCAACCGGTGCACCGTTGCCAGTGGTCAGGGTCAGCGGCTTCTCGGGCGTTTTCGTCATGAGTCAGATCCTCTTCGTTGATGGCCGCCGATGCGTTTGATGCATCGGCATGTACGGACTATCGCGCGATTCGAGTTGATTAGTACAGACAATTGTATGAATCGATATCATGCTTATTTTCTATCTCCATACCGGCTTCGGACCCAATACCCTCCTTTGCGCCGAGATCAGGTCGCCGATGCATCTGGAATAATGCGCGCTCTTTCATTTCACCCATGCGAAGACCTGTGGACCCTCTGCCAAGTCGCCTACCAGCCCTGATCGCTCCCAGCATTCTGTCCGCAGACTTTGCGAGACTCGGCGAGGAGGTGGTCAACGTCCTGGCGGCCGGCGCCGACTGGATTCATTTCGACGTGATGGACAACCATTACGTTCCGAATCTGACGATCGGGCCGATGATCTGCGAAGCCCTGCGCAAGCACGGCGTCAAGGCGCCAATCGATGTGCATTTGATGGTCGAGCCGGTCGACGCCCTGGCGCAGAACTTCGCCAAGGCCGGTGCCACCAGCATCACCTTCCATCCGGAAGCAACCCGTCACATCGATCGCAGCCTGCAGGCGATTCGCGATGCAGGCTGTCAGGCCGGCCTGGTATTCAATCCCGCCACGCCGCTCGATGCACTGCGTTATGTGCTCGACAAGGTCGACATCGTGCTGTTGATGTCGGTGAACCCCGGTTTCGGTGGCCAGAGTTTTATTCCCTCGGCGCTCGCCAAGCTGCGCGAGACACGGGCACTGCTCGACGAGTACCAGTCGCGCAGCGGACGTTCGATCCGGCTCGAGATCGACGGAGGCGTCAAGACCGACAATATCGGCAGCATCGCAGCGGCGGGCGCGGATACGTTTGTCGCCGGCTCGGCGATCTTCGGCGCCAAGGACTACGCATCGACGATCAACGCCATGCGTAGCGCAATCGCCACGGCTATTCGCTAATGCGCAATCGCCCGAACCTGTGTTCGATCTAACTTTGCGGGCAGCTGCAGCTACGACAGAAGGCGACACAGAAAATGGTGTTTTCGGATTTGATGATGACTTTAGCCACCGGAATCAGTTGGCGATGGCTGCGCTGATGCAGTCCTTGCGCCGCCGATGCGACCTTCATCGCTGTCCAAATCTGAAAATAACCCTCTCATGACCGCCTACACCCACGTCGCGCTGACGCGCGAACTGCCTGCCGACCTCGACACACCGGTTGGCGCCTACTTCAAACTTGCTGACGCCCCGCACACGTTTCTGTTCGAATCCGTTGTCGGCGGTGACCAATGGGGCCGCTACTCATTCATCGGCCTGCCGGCGCGCGAATGGCTGAGCGTTCGCGGCAACGACATCGAGCTGGTTCGAAATGGCGTCACCGTTGAACGCAGCCACTCGTCCGATCCGTTGACCTGGTTGCGTCGTTACATCGACGGCATGCGTGTTGCACCCGCGCCGGGATTGCCTCGTTTCACCGGTGGCTACGTCGGCTACTTCGGCTACGACTGCGTGCGCTTCTTCGAGCCGACGCTGAAGCTCGATCAGCCGGACACCTTGCACGTGCCCGACGTGCTACTGATGTTGGCGGACGAAGTGGTGGTCTTCGACAACCTCCGCGCAACGCTGACGCTGGTGGTTCATGCACGCATCGACGACGCCGCTGATCACGCGCGTGCCAGCGCACGGCTCGACGCGATCGAAGCCGAGCTGAGTGCCGCGCATGCCATGCCGCACGCTCCGCTGGTGGACAAGCCACGGGCGCTCGACTTCGTCAGCACCTTCAAGCAAGACGATTATCTTGCGGCGGTGGCCAAGGCCAAGGACTACATTGCGGCCGGCGACACCTTCCAGATCCAACTCGGCCAGCGACTCAGCGCGCCCTTCGATGCGCCGCCGACGGCACTGTATCGCGCGATCCGGCGGCTGAATCCTTCGCCGTACATGTACTGCCTCAACCTCGGCGATCATCACGTGGTCGGCAGCAGTCCGGAAATTCTGGTGCGCGCGACCGATCGCGAAGTGACGGTGCGGCCCATCGCCGGCACGCGCCCGCGCGGGGCAACGCCAGAGCTGGATCGCGCACTCGAGTCGGAACTGCTCGCCGATCCCAAGGAAATTGCCGAGCACGTGATGCTGATCGACCTCGGACGCAACGACATCGGCCGCGTCTGCGAAACCGGTGTGCGCGTCACCGAGAAAATGGTGGTCGAACGCTACAGCCACGTGATGCACATCGTCAGCGAAGTGAAAGGTCGGCTCAAGGCAGGCCTGCACCCGATCGACGTGCTGGCTGCAACGTTTCCGGCCGGCACACTCACCGGCGCGCCCAAGGTCCGCACGATGGAATTGATTGCTGAGCTGGAGCCGGTGCGTCGTGGACTTTATGGCGGTGCGGTGGGGTATATCGGCTTCGATGGCAACATGGATCTGGCGATCGCGATCCGCACGGCACTGATCAAGGACGGCCAGGTCCACGTTCAGGCTTCGGCCGGCATCGTTGCCGATTCGAATCCGCAATCCGAATGGGAAGAGACCTTGCACAAGGCCAGGGCGATGCTGCATGCGGCTGCAATTGCCGAAGCCTCATCGGCGCCACGTAGCACCTGACAGTTCGACAAACGTTCAACGAACGACTGAAGAACTCGCTCGCAGCCTCTACTGCATCAGTCAATTGAATCCTGCGCCGGGTTGACGTGCGCGCCCGGGTGCGGCCGATGTCCCTATCGCTGCAGTGTCTCAAAGTTCCGCATCGCTTTGGCCTCGACGCAATCACTTGGTACAGGTCGAAACGTTTTGAAGCTTCGGCCATACCGAGCGAGCCTCGACGATTGGGTTCGGCGTGTCGACGATCCATAAATAACAAAGGCCCGACTTACCTTGCGGCAAGTCGGGCCAGTTATGCGCCGTTAAGTCATACGACCCTCCGGCAAATTGGACGTGCCAAGATCAGTAGGGCACGCACACGCCGGCTGCATACACATCGAGGTTGTAGTCATGCTCGATCAGTCCGCCGAGCGTGACCTTCACGGCGTCGAACGGCTTGTCCGGCGTGTAGATCGCGGTCGACAGGTTGTCGTTGCTCAGCAGCTTGAAGATATCCAGCACGAACAGCTGCGGCAGTAGCCCATTGCTCGCACCTTTGTTGTCGACGCCGTTGTTTACAGACGTCACCGTGAGCCTCGGCAGCAATCCCAATGCGAAGATCGGTGAATCCGGCGTGGCCGAGACGACGAAACCAACCGGTGTGCCGGCCGGGTAGACCGTCGTCTGGTCCTTGACCATCAAGTATTCCCCACCGCGCAGCGCCGCATTACCAACCTTGATGGTGGCAGGTGTGACGGCCGTCGGGAGAATCACGTTCCCCGCATTATCAACACTGCATTTGTTGCAGAACAAGGCCGGCGGATTCACTCCGAACGACTCCGTAGCGTTGGGTGACTCGAGCGTCTTGAACACGGTCCCCGGCTTGATTGCCGCGCAATTGACGTAGGCGTAGTAGGTCAGGCACTTCGTGTCGTTGAGGTCGCAGATCGCGAGCGTGCCATTCGCAACATTGAGTACCGCCGACTGCGCCGAGCTGCCAAATGAATTGCTGCACTGGAGCGTGTACGAATACAGGGCTGGCACGGTCTGCGATACCGCCGCGGAGCCGCTGGTCGCCTTCGATCCGCTCCATGCACCCGAGGCCACGCAGGTGGCGACTTCGCCGGGAACCGTATCGGCCGAGTTATCGACCGACCAGCTCAGCGTCGCCGGAGCACCTGGCACCACGGTTTCTGCGGGCTTGCCGTCTAATTGGATCGTCACTGTCGGAGCCTTGCTGGGATCCGCCGTCGTCGCAACGTTCAAGGTGGCGGAGCCGCCACCCGGACCGAACGAGTTGGTACAGGTCAGAACCAAGTTGTAAACGCCGTTTGGCTGTCCCGGCAACACTACGGAACCCGAAGCGGCCTTGACGCCGCTCCAAGCACCCGATGCCACACAGGTGAGCGGTTCGTTGGCAACCGGATCTGCAGGACCATTGACTGCCAACCAGCTCAGCGTGAACGCTTGGCCCGCAGGAATCGTTTCGCTGGGCACACCGTCGACCAGAACGTTGACTACAGGATAGTAGGCACTGATCGATGGGCAAGTCGCAGCGGTGTCGCCCGGCTTGCACGTACCGCCCGTGCCGCCGCCGGTTGCGCCGCCCGTGCTTCCGCCCGTTGCGCCTCCCGTACTGCCGCCTGTCGCTCCACCCGTACTCCCGCCGGTGGCACCACCTGTGCTGCCACCAGTTGCGCCGCCCGTGCTGCCGCCGGTTGCGCCACCCGTGCTGCCGCCGGTGGACGCACCGGTGGTGGCGCCATCGGTGACGCCGCTATCGTTCGAGCAGCCTGCAAACAAGACGCATGCGCTGCCGATCAGACTGAGGCAGGCCAAACGGGCCAGCGGACGTAGATTCAGTTCGTAAGTCATATCAATTTCCTGACGTGGAGTTGGGCTTACTTCTCGACGACTCGGAATTCGACGCGACGATTCAGCTCGCGATCGGCTTCCGATTTTTCGGGATTAATAAGGAGCTGCGATTTGCCATAGCCGACCGCGCGGAGCTGTTCGGGCAGAGCGCCCAGGCCGATCAGATAATTGCGAACGGCGTCGGCACGCGACTGCGATAGCTTTTGGTTGTATTGCGGCTTGCCAACGGAATCCGTGTGGCCGGCGATTTCGACGTGAAGATTGGCCTGACCGGTAAACGCCGGCAAGATCGAGTCGAGCACTGCGGCTGCGTTGGGCTGGATTCGCGTTTTGTTGAATTCGAAGGTAACGCCTCGCAGCACGATCACCTGGCCCGGAATCACGCAGCCGTCGGCATCGACCTTCAGGCCCTTCGGTGTGCCTGGGCACTTGTCGTGCTCATCGTCCACGCCGTCGCCATCGGTATCGATCCAAGGGCGTGGGACTTCTTTTGCGGTGACCATCGTCACCGGTTCCGGCGCGGCGACGACAATCTTGTTGACGATGCCTAGCGGGATCTCGAATCCGATTGATCCACGAATATCGCCGAAGCCGGCGTTCGAAAGTCCGTTGTGGAAGTCGTACAAATAGCGCGCTTCTGCACGCAGCGCGACACCGTAGAACGGCTGGGTTACAAAACCTGCACCACCGTCAACGATGAAAGCCGCTTTCTTTTCGCTGCGCGGCAGCATGTCGTCATAGACACCGCCGATTCCGCCCAATAGGAATGGGCTGATGGGTTCGTTGCGCCCCAGAAAATTCACGCGAAGGTCGACCGTACCGCCTTCCTGATAGTAGTCGGTACCCTTGTTCTTGCCGTGCTCGTACAGCGTAAAGCTGGGCGCCACTTCCAGCGCCAGGTTTTCGTTCAAAACATGCCCGAGAACAAGCGAAGCACCGTAGCCGTTGTGCGTGGTTCCACGATCCTTGTCGGCACGGATGTAGCTGCCGAGTACGGCGATGTAATTGGTTCCGCCATCTGGCGTCTCGGCGCTGGCGGAGGAGCTGGGCCCCGCAGATTCCATGCTCGGCGGCAAGGTTCCTGCCGTGTCTTGAGCATAGGCGGCACCGCTCATGACGAGCGCGCCAATGAATAACCCCTTGCGCATGCGATTCCCCTTAGGTTTTTGTTGCCGTTTTCTTGCGCAAGTGCCAACGTTCCGTTCAGTTCGCCGCAAGGGCGACGCGGCAGCAGTCAAATGACGACTGCACTGCGAACAAAGCACGGCAACTTCCGCGTTGTGAAAAAACTCTAGCAACGCGAATCGGCTCGGAATTAACCGTGGGTGACATTTGCGCACGCGGATTGCCATGGCGTGGCTTCATCAACGAGCCTGCCGATTATTTGCGTGCGATGTCCGTTGCGGTTTCTACAGCTACGAATTACATAGCCGATCGCAACGAGAGCTCGGCGCCGCAGGCGTGTGCAATGCGTGCCGTCTGTCAGGTCCTGGCTGCCGTCCAGGCCGCAACGACTTGTTTGTTGGAAGTAGCTTGGCGGCTGTAGTCAAAACAGGCCAGGGCATACTTGAGTTGGCGTTTCGCCTTCGCCGGAGTCGAAAACGCGCGAATCCGTTTTCTAAAAAACGTCGAATCGTCGACTGCCGTCGTCAGTGACGGCATCCTCCAATGACGAAATCGAGCGCACAAAAAAACCGACCCTCTTTCGAGGGCCGGTTGGATACTGCAATCAGCTCGTGAAGCGATCAGCCGCCGCTGGAACCGCCCGAGGTTCCGCCGGTGCTTCCCGGCGCCACGCATGCGCCCGCCTCATAGACGTTGACGTTGGTGATCAGGTGCGCAATCCCGCTGACTGACAGCTTGACGGAGCTGTACGGCAACTTGGCATTGATCACCACGGCGCGCTTAGTGGGATCAGTGAACAGACTCAGCAGATCGAGATTGACCGCGGTCAGATTGCCGGCGCGTTCGACAACGGTGCCGTCGGCGGCCAGCGTCGAGATCGCAATGTTCTGCAGCGCTTCGAGACTCAGGATCGGATTACCCGGCTCCGAGATCACGAACCCGACGACGTTGCCGCCCGGTGCTGGCGTGATCGGGCCTAGGGTGTCGGTCACGGTGACGTTGCCGCCATCGATGATCAGGCCGATCGGCAGCGAGATGACCGCCGGCGTGCCGAGATCGTTGGCCGTTACCGGCGCGACCAGATTCGTCGGCGGGTTCGGCGTCACCGAGCACAGCAGGCACAGTCCGCCGGTATCGGCGCTGGCGGTGTAGGTCTTATCGCTGCTGCTGGTGTTGCGGAAGCTCTGGAACGTTTGTCCGGCCGGGCACTGGATCAGTGGCGGATTGTTGTTGTCGCCGACGGCCACCGCTGCCGCGCCTGCGCCATTGCCGCCCGAGGCATTGGTGCAAGTCAGCACATAGGTGTAGACCACTGCAGTTGCTGGGGTCACCGTGACCATGCCGGAAGCCGTCGTGGCGGCGGCATTCCAAACCGGATCCACCGGCGAGGACGTATGCGTGCAGGTGATGCTCGAATCGCTGCTGCCATCCGTATTGAGCGCCGACCAGGTCAGCGTCGAGCTGTCGCCGAGTGCGATCGAGGTCGGAGCTGCGGTCACGGTCACGGTGATCGATTTTTCGTTGCCCGTAATCGGACCGACGGTGAGCGTTGCCGCGCCTGCCGACGCGCCGTCACCGGTCGTGTTGATACAGGTCAGCACGAAGGTATAGACGCCGTTCGCGACGGGCTGTTCGGTCAGGCCGGGCGGCGTGCTCTGGTAAGGCAACGGACCCTGCCACGGATCGGTTGGTGTGCCGAGTCCGCCGGACGGCGTGCAAGGCGTCGTGCCGGTCGTGGTGTCGGTGTTGGTCGAGGTCCAAGTGACGAGCGCGTGTCCGCTGATGTCGGCCAAGTTATCGACGGTTTTGCCATCGAGCAGTACGGTGACGACCGGGCAATTGGTCGACGAACTGCAGGAGCCGGTGGTATTGCCGGTCGTACCACCGGTCACGCCGCCGCTGGCGCCGCTGGTCACACCGCCGCTCGCGCCGCTGGTGGTTCCCGAGCTGGTGGTGCCGTTGCCAGGTCCATCGGCGCAGCCGGCCAGAAGCGCCGCCGCACTGCCGAGCAGAATCAGCGAGAGCGTGCGTGACATCAAACGCCGCGTGCTTGGATTGTTCATGTTCAGTCTCAGTAGTCCGTTACTCAACGACGCTTATTTATCGACGACGCGGAATTCGACGCGACGGTTCAGTTCGCGATCCGCATCATCCTTCTCGGGATTGATCAGCATCTGCGATTTGCCGTAGCCGACTGCGCGCAGCTGTTCTGGCAATGCACCCTTG
>CAIJRD010000014.1 GCA_903822975.1 uncultured Sinobacteraceae bacterium | reverse complement strand
GCTCTCGAAGCACGATGGGGTTGCAGTGAAATGGTGGCTGCGACTGTTTAACAAAAACACAGCACTGTGCAAACACGAAAGTGGACGTATACGGTGTGACGCCTGCCCGGTGCCGGAAGGTTAAGTGATGGGGTGCAAGCTCTTGATCGAAGCCCCGGTAAAAGGCGGCCGTAACTATAACGGTCCTAAGGTAGCGAAATTCCTTGTCGGGTAAGTTCCGACCTGCACGAATGGAGTAACGATAGCCCCACTGTCTCCTTCCGAGACTCAGTGAAATTGAAATCGCTGTGACGATGCAGTGTTCCCGCGGCAAGACGGAAAGACCCCGTGAACCTTCACTACAACTTTACACTGGATTTTGAGTTTGTTTGTGTAGGATAGGTGGGAGGCTTTGAAGTCAGGACGCTAGTTCTGATGGAGCCAACCTTGAAATACCACCCTGATAAACTCGAAGTTCTAACCTAGCTTACTAATCGTAGGCAGGGACATTGTATGGTGGGTAGTTTGACTGGGGCGGTCTCCTCCCAAAGAGTAACGGAGGAGTGCGAAGGTGACCTCAGCGCGGTCGGAAATCGCGCAATGAGTGCATAGGCATAAGGTCGCTTGACTGCAAGACAAACAAGTCGAGCAGGTACGAAAGTAGGTCTAAGTGATCCGGTGGTTCTGTATGGAAGGGCCATCGCTCAACGGATAAAAGGTACTCCGGGGATAACAGGCTGATACTGCCCAAGAGTCCATATCGACGGCAGTGTTTGGCACCTCGATGTCGGCTCATCACATCCTGGGGCTGTAGCAGGTCCCAAGGGTTTGGCTGTTCGCCAATTAAAGTGGTACGCGAGCTGGGTTCAGAACGTCGTGAGACAGTTCGGTCCCTATCTGCCGTGGGCGTTTGAGATTTGAGAGGAGTTGACCTTAGTACGAGAGGACCGGGTTGAACGTATCTCTGGTGTTCCAGTTGTCACGCCAGTGGCATCGCTGGGTAGCTATATACGGACGGGATAACCGCTGAAAGCATCTAAGCGGGAAGCCCACCTCAAGATTAGATCTCACGTGTCTTAAGACACCTAAAGAGCCCTCGTAGACAATGAGGTTGATAGGCGCGCTGTGGAAGTGCAGTAATGCATGAAGCTAACGCGTACTAATTGCTCGTGCGGCTTGACCATATAACGCTCAAGCATTTTTGACGTAAAGCCTTTTGGCATTGAGAGCTTTACTTGTTCGACTAACTACAACCGAATCAGAGATGGCAGATCAGCGATGATCTGTCGTTTCGACCAGTTTGCCTGGCGGCCATAGCGAGTTGGAACCACCGGTTCCCATCCCGAACACCGAAGTGAAACAACTCAGCGCCGATGGTAGTGTGGCAATGATCATGCGAGAGTAGGACACTGCCAGGCTCTTAAAAGCAGCAAAGAAACCCCGACGGAAACGTCGGGGTTTTTTGCGTTATTGCGTCAGCAATCTTTATTTTGATTCGACTCAACTTATCAATGTGTTTTTCGGGCGCACGGTGCCCGCGACGTTTCTTGGTATCAGTTCGTTTGGACGCGGATAATTCGGCTGTCGCGATCGACCGTTCAGCTGCGTGAATTGGCGAAGTAAGGCGCGATACGCGGTGATTCGAGCCCATGGTTCTGTTACGGCGCGATCCGTCTTTCGGAGACGTGAAGTGGAAAGCTGCAGCTTGCTGATCAGCCGTCACCCATGGCGCGCGAATCAGTGACCGGTCTCATTCCCGACCTGCGATCGCGCTTGGCCTGTGCAGGCGTAAGTCGATCCGCCACAACTGGGTGCGATTGCGATTGCGATGGCAATTGAAACGATACTTCCGCACGTCCGGCATTCGCCGACCCGCGAGTCGCTACTGAACCTAAAATCTATTCGGAATGCGCCAGCGCCGCCAATTTGGCAACGCCGGCGTATTCGTGACGATCTCGCTCAGGCGGCGACTTCGGCCGTCGTCGGTTTGCTGGAAACCGACTTCTTCTTGCTCGGCAGAATATTCATCAGCTTGCAGATGATACCCAACATGATTTCGTCGGCGCCGCCGCCGATCGAGGTTAGGCGCGTGTCTCGATAGGCGCGCGAGATGTTGTTGTCCCACATGAAGCCCTGTCCACCCCAGTACTGCAGGCAGCCGTCGGTGATTTCTCGCGCAATTCGGCCGACCTTGAGTTTGCACATCGACGCCAGCATCGTGGCGTCCTGCCCAGCGACGTAATTTTCGGTGGCCTGGTAGACCATCGCTTTCAGCGCCTCGACTTCGGTCTTCAGCTCCGCCATGCGGAAGTGCACCGATTGGTTGTCTATCAGCGGTTGGCCAAAGGCGACGCGCTGACGAGTGTAGTCGATGGTTTCGTCGATCAGATTCGCCATGCCGTCGATGCCGCAGGCAGCTGCGAACAGACGCTCCTCCTGGAACTGCAGCATCTGGTACATGAAGCCCATGCCTTCCTTGCCGATCAGGTTGCGCTGGGGGACGCGGACTTCGTCGAGGAACACCATTGCCGTATCGGACGCGCGCATGCCGAGCTTGTCCAGCTTGGTCTTGCGGTCGACGCCCTTGGCATCCATCGGCACGACGATGAGGGACTTGTTCTGGTGTGGCTTGCCATCGCTGGTGTTGACCAACATGCAAGCCCAATCCGATTGAGTGCCGTTGGTGATCCACATTTTCGAGCCACTGATCACATAGTCGCCACCCTCCTTGCGTGCGCTGGTCTTGATGCTGGCGACGTCAGAACCGGCGCCGGCCTCGGACACTGCGATCGACACCACCATGTCGCCCGCGATCGCTGGCGCCAGATATTCCTTGCGCAGCTCATCGCTGCCGAAGCGGGCAAGTGCCGGCGTGGCCATGTCGGTCTGCACGCCAATCGCCATCGGCAAGGCGCCGCAAGTGCAGTTGCCGAGGGCCTGCGCAAACATCACCTCATAGGAGTAGTCGAGGCCCATGCCGCCGTAGGCCTCCGGTTTGGCGATTCCCAGCAATCCCAGGGAACCCATCTTTTTCAGTACTTCGTGCGCCGGCCAGATGCCGTCTTTCTCCCACTCGGCGACATTTGGATTGAGCTCTTTTTCGACAAAGCTTTTGACTTGACGGTAGATCTCTTTATGCTCGTGGGTAATCTTCATTACAATGCTCGCAGTGGGCGGAAAGGGCTTTTCACCTTATACGTACGAGCGAACCGCTGGTCAATGACCGCGAAACACCTAAAGTTCGGAATGCACGATTACCGATCGCCTCGGAGCTTCGCGCCTCACCGATCAGAAGGTGCATCAATCGCAATTTCGAACAGTTTCGGCCAATGTTTTCCGGTTACGTAAAAGTGGCCGTTGGCGGGGTTGTAGGCGATGCCGTTGAGCACGTCGTCGATTGGATTCCAGCTGGGCGGCTTCGACAAACGGCGCTGCAGGCCCCCGAGATCGATCCAGCCCAGCACCTTTCCGTCGGCTGGTGAGATCGCAGCGATCCGGTCGCTGTGCCAGACGTTCGCGAAAATCATTCCCCTCGCATACTCAAGCTCATTGAGCTGAAATACACGCAGCGCACCGTCCCGCACGGCGATGCTGCGCGTGTCTTGATACGTCTCCGCCGACACGAAATGCAGGCTGTCCGAGCCATCGCTGCGAATCATCTGCGTGCCGTCGAACGTCAGTCCCCAACCCTCGCCGTCGAGTGGAAAACTCCCGAGCAACTGCAGTTGCCGGTCGTACACGAAACCGATGCCGGAGCGCCAGGTGAGTTGCACAATGTGGTCGCCGACGACGGTGGTCCCCTCGCCGAAATCATCATCATCCAGACGCGCACAATTGATCGGCAGCGACGTCGTCAACTCGCGTAGACAAAGCGTTGAATGCCCGCGCAGCCCAGTACTTTCGAGCAGCTGTGCGTCGAGCAGCGTCAAGCCTTCGGTGAACGCGGAACTGTCATGCGGATATTCGGCGATCACGCGGTAGCGCCATTCCGGCGCTGCCGCCGCCGCACTGCCCGTCGCCAGCAGTACGCCAATGACCATCGCCCGGCGCAAGCCCGCTACAATCCAAGACGACAACAACATTAAGAAGCTCCAATGATCCGCAGCATGACTGGCTACGCCCGTGCCGAACAGCAGGAGACCTGGGGCCGACTCGCCTGGGAACTGCGCTCGGTCAATCATCGCTATCTCGATTTGCAAATCAAGCTGCCAGAGGAATTCCGTTCGCTTGAGAACGAACTACGCGCGCTCGCCAGTGGCTACGCCACGCGCGGCAAGATCGAGGTCGGCCTGCGGTATAGCTCCGAATCCGCGCAGGTCAAAGCGGTTGAAGTCGATGCCAAGCAGCTGCATGCAGTGAAGTCCGCGCTCGAGCTGGTGGCAAAGGAGTTGGGCTCAAGCTCTTCGCCTGATCCGATGCGTGTGCTCGGCTGGCCTGGCGTTGTCAAAACGCAAGATGCTGCGACGACGGCGCCGGTGGCCGAAGCACTCGCACTGTTCAAAGTCGCGCTGCAGGATTTCGCCGACACCCGCGGACGCGAAGGCCAGCGCATGGCGGCCTATATCGGGGATCGGCTGGCGCAGCTCGCCGCGCTGGTTGCGCAAGTCCGCAGCCGTGCGCCGCTGGTGCGCGACGCTTGGCTCGAACGACTACGCGCGCGCTGTCGCGATCTCGGCGTCGATGTCGATCCGGCGCGGCTGGCGCAGGAAGTTGCGCTCGCCGCGCAACGTCTCGATGTCGACGAAGAGATGTCGCGCCTCGCCAGTCACGTCAAGGAAGTGCAGGACACGCTGATCCGCGACGAGGCGATCGGTCGTCGTCTCGACTTTCTGATGCAGGAGCTCAACCGCGAAGCCAATACGCTCTCATCCAAATCACAGGACGCAGAGATGACCCGCTGCGGTGTCGAGATGAAGGTACTGATCGAACAGATGCGCGAACAGGTGCAGAACATTGAGTGAAGCAGGCGTCCCCGGCACGCTTTGGATCGTTTCCGCACCGAGCGGCGGCGGCAAAACGAGTCTCACCCGGGCACTGGTCGAGCGACTCGGTGCGGCGGGTTGGCCGGCCGAGATCTCCGTGTCGTACACCACCCGGGCAAAGCGTCCGGGCGAGCACGAGGGCGAGCATTACCACTATGTAGATGCCGCCACATTCGGCCGCATGGTCGATCAAGGCGAGTTTCTGGAACACGCCGAAGTATTCGGTCGGCATTACGGCACGGGCCTGAGTCGCACCAAGCAGTTGCTGCATGCCGGCACCGACGTGATTTTGGATATCGACTGGCAAGGCGCTCGGCAGATCCGCGCGCGGCGGTCTGACTGTCAGAGTGTTTTCATCTTGCCGCCGTCGGCCGGCGAGTTGGAGCGTCGACTTCGGGCCCGAGCGCAGGATAGCGACGAGACCATCGCCCAGCGGATGGCCGAGGCGCGCTCGGAGATGTCGCACTACGCGGAATACGACTATCTGATCGTCAATGACCAGTTCGAACATGCGCTCGGGCAGCTCGCGGCGATTTTCATCGCGCGACGACTGCGCACCACGGTGCAACAGGCGCGCTATTCGCCGCTGATCGAAGACCTGTTGGGGGCCTGATCCCTGGCGTCCGCGCGCTTCGGCTGGATCGAAACGTCCGCCCGGGCTATAATCCGCCTCTTCATTTAGCTGATTTCCGTTCGAGCGCAAACCATGGCCCGTGTAACCGTCGAAGATTGTCTCGCCCGCATTCCCAACCAGTTCGACCTGACGCTGGTCGCCGCCAAGCGCGCACGCCAGTTGGCGCGTGGTGCCGAGGCGCGTCTGCCTTGGGGCACGCACAAGTCGACCGTGCTGAGCCTGAAGGAAATTGCCGACGGCTACGTCGATCAGGCCGTGTTGACCGAGGCCGACTTGCCGGCCATCCAGCAGCCCAAGATGGAACTCGAAGCGCTCGATCCCAGTTTCGATCTCTAACTCAAGGTACCGGGATCTACTCCCCGGCCATGAGCGCGCTGTAGAAACGAGTTGCAAAAAGAAGGGGCCAGCCGGCCCCTTTTTTATGCCCGTCGCAATGACCTGCATGGCCCGCTAAACCCGGCGCCGACGCGGTCTATACTGCGACTATGGATATCCCGGTCATCAGTCGCATTGGCACTGCGATCCGGACTTCGCGCGTCGCGCGCGAGTACGGCATCGAAGCCTTGTCGCGCGTGCTGGCCGAATATCTGCCGGAGGACCAGATCGGCGAGGTGCATCGCGCCTACGATTTCGGGGCCCGCATGCATGCCGGTCAGAACCGCGACTCTGGCGAGCCTTACATCTATCACCCGCTGGCGGTTGCGCGAATTCTGGCGGAAATGCGTCTCGATGCAACGACGCTGTGTGCGGCGATCCTGCACGACGTCATCGAAGACACGCCGGTCGACAAGAAGGAAATCGCCAAGCTCTTTGGCCGCGATGTTGCTGAACTGGTGGACGGTGTCTCCAAGTTCCATCGCGTCGAGGGCATGACTCGCGCCGAAGCGCAGGCCGAGAGCGTGCGCAAGCTGCTGCTGGCGATGGCGCAGGACCTGCGCGTGATTCTGGTTAAGCTGGCCGACCGCCTGCACAACATGCGGACGCTGGAAGGTCTGGAGTCGGCCAAGCGTCGCCGCGTCGCGCAGGAAACACTCGAGATTTACGCGCCGATCGCGCAGCGCCTCGGTATCAACACGCTGCGCACCGAGCTGGAAGACCTGAGCTTCCACAACCTGCACCCGAAGCGCTATGAGGTGTTCCAGAAAGCCGTCAACGAACGCCTCGGCGACACCAAGAATCTGATCAAGGAAATCGAGCACAAGCTCGAACGCGGGCTGCGCGAGGAAGGTATCGGCGCTTCGGTGGTCGGTCGCCAGAAGAATCTGTATGGCATCTACGAGAAGATGCAGCGCAAGCGGCTGCGCTTCCTCGACGTGATGGATCTGCTCGGCTTCCGCATCGTTGTCGCCAAGCTCGACGACTGCTACCGAGCGCTCGGCATCATCCATCACGTCTACCGGCCGATCTCGGAGTTGTTCAACGACTACATCGCCAATCCGAAGATCAACGGCTATCAGTCGCTGCACACCACCTGTGTCGGTCCGCAGGGCCGCAAGATCGAAGTGCAGATCCGCACACGCGACATGCACCACATCGCCGAAAGCGGCGTGGCCGCGCACTGGCAGTACAAGCTCGGCGGCAAGGGTGATTCGCAATCCGCACCGCAGGTGCGCGCGCGCGAATGGCTCGGCAACCTGTTCGAGATGCAAGGTGGCGCGGGCGCGCTGGACTTCATCGACAACGTCAAGGTCGACCTGTTTCCGGACGAGGTCTACGTGTTCACGCCGAAGGGTCACATCCGCCGGCTGCCGCGCGGCGCCACAGCGGTGGATTTCGCTTACGCCGTGCATTCGGAACTCGGCGATCACTGCGTGGCGGCGCGTATCGATCAGCAACTCGAGCCGCTCAATACGCCGCTTCGCAACGGCCAGACCATCGAGATCATCACCGCCCGGCATGCGCGCCCGAACGCCGCCTGGCTGAACTACGTGAAGACTGCGAAGGCGCGTTCGCACATTCGCAATTTCCTCAAGAACCAGCGCGAGGACGAGGCGATCCGGCTCGGCCGGCGCCTGCTCGAAATCGCGCTGCGCGAATTGAAAGTTCCGCTATCGGTGTTGAAGGACGACACCGCCGAAGCCGTGCTGAAGGTCTTCGGTCTGCTCGATCTCGAAGATCTGTTCATCTCGATCGGTACCGGCAGCCGTCTGGCGCCGCTGGTCGCGCGGCACTTCCTGCCAGACACGGCGAATCACAGCGCGACGATCGGCGAAAGCCTGCCGTTGGCGGTGGAAGGCACCGAAGGCCTCGTGATCGATTACGCCAAGTGCTGCCACCCGATTCCGGGCGACGACATCTGCGGCTACGTCAGCATCGGCCGCGGCATCGTCGTGCACCGGCTTGAATGCCGACACGTGCAAACGCGCAAGGGCGGACCGCAGGAACGCATCGCGCTGATCTGGTCTGAAAAAGTAGAAGGCGATTTCCTCGCCGAAGTGCGCCTGAAAGCCGAAAACCGTCGCGGCCTGCTGGCCAATGTCGCCGGTGAAATCGCCAGCGCCAACGCCAGCATCGAGAATGTACAAATGCCCGACCGCAACGGCTCCGACGCGCTGGAAATGCGCTTCGTCATCACCGTTCGCGACCGCGTGCATCTGGCGCGCGTGCTGCGACGACTGCGCCGGCTCGAAGCGGTGCAGCGCGTCAACCGCATCTGAATCAAAACCCTAAACCCGAGGGGAGCCTCATGACCCGCCAAGTGATCCATACCGATCAAGCACCCGCCGCGATCGGCACCTATTCGCAGGCCGTGCGCGTCGGCAAGACCGTGTATCTGTCCGGCCAGATTCCGCTCGATCCCAAGACCATGGCCTTGCACGATGCCGATATCGAAGCCGAGATCCATCAGGTGTTTCGCAATTTGCGCGCAGTCGCCGAGGCCGCCGGCGGCACGCTGAATCATCTGGTCAAGCTCAACGTATTCCTTACCGATCTGACTCATTTCCCCAAGGTCAACGAGATCATGGGCGAGTACTTCGACAAACCCTATCCAGCACGCGCCGCAATCGGCGTCGCCAGTTTGCCGCGCGGTGCGCACGTCGAGGCCGACGGCGTGCTGGTGCTCGAATAACGTCCAGCGGTTCGCGGCGGTATTGAACAAGTCGAAAGCCAGAACGTCGCGCGCGCAATCCGGCGTCAAACCGGCGCTCAAACTATTCACCGAAGTCACCTACCTGAAAGGCGCGGGGCCAGCGGTTGCCGCGAAGCTGCATCTGCTCGATCTGCGTCGCGTGCAGGATCTGCTGTTCCATCTGCCGGTGCGGTACGAGGATCGCCGCGCATTGACGCCGCTGTTCGACCTGCGCCCCGGCATGGAAGCGCTGGTGCGCGGCCGCATCGTCGCCACTGAATTGCGATTCTCGCCGCGGCGAAATCTGCGCGTGGCGATCGACGACGGCAAGAACAGTCTGGTGCTGCGGTTTTTCTATTTCAACGAAGCCCAACGCGCGGCGTTCGCCGATGGCCGCTGGGTGCGCGCCTACGGCACGGCGCGGGCGACGCCGCAAGGCTACGAGATGGTGCATCCCGAGTATCGCGTCGCCGACAGCGCCGAAGACTTGCCGGCGGAGGCACGCCTCACACCGATCTATCCCTTGGTTGCCGGCATCACGCAGAGCCGCATGCGCGATCTGATCCGCCAGGCGCTGGAAACAGCTGGCGCCGATCTCGAATTCAACGAACGACTGCCGGGTCTCGAAATGCCGGAGACCCTCGCTGCACTGCGTGCGCTGCATCAGCCTGAAGGCGCCGACCTGCCGTTGTTGCTGGCGGGTACGCATCCGGCGCAGATCCGGTTGGTGCGCGAAGAATTGCTTGCGCACCAGCTGTGCATGCGGCTGCTGCGCGGCCAGACGCACGCGCGTCCCGGCATCGGCATTGCGCATCTGCCGACCGCCGCCGGCACGCTGCAGGAGCAGCTGCCGTTCGCGCTGACCGCGGCACAGCGGCGCGCGATTGCGGAGATCGCCGCGGATTTCGCATCCAGCAGTCCGATGCTGCGGCTCCTGCAAGGCGATGTCGGCTCCGGAAAGACGGTGGTCGCGGCGGCGGCGATGCTGGCCTGCGCGCAAGCCGGCCTGCAGGCCGTGCTGATGGCACCGACCGAGCTGCTCGCCGAGCAGCATCAACGCAACCTGCGCCAATGGCTGTCGCCGTTGAAGATCGAAGTCGGTCTGCTTAGCGGACGGCAGAAGAAAGCGGAGCGCGAAGCCGCACTGAAAGCCGCGGCCAGCGGTCGCGTGCCGTTGTGGGTCGGGACGCATGCGCTGTTCCAGTCGGAAGTGCGCTTCGCCAAGCTCGGCCTGGTGGTGGTCGACGAGCAGCATCGGTTCGGCGTCGGACAGCGGCTGGCACTGCGCGACAAGGGGCTCGACGGCGCCACGCCGCATCAGCTGATCATGTCGGCCACTCCGATTCCACGCACGCTGGCACAAACGCTGTACGCCGATCTCGACGTCACCGTGATCGACGAGTTGCCGCCAGGCCGCACGCCGGTGCAGACGGTGGCGATCTCCGGCGAGCGTCGCGAGGAAGTGCTGGCGCGTATCGGCGAAGCCTGTCGAGCCGGGCGACAGGCGTACTGGGTCTGCACGCTGATCGAGGAATCCGAAGCGCTCGAAGCGCAGGCCGCCGAAGAAACCTATCGCAAGCTGCGCGAAGAACTGCCGGAGCTGCGCGTGGGGCTGGTTCACGGCCGGCTCAAGAGTGCGGATAAGGAAGCGCAGATGCGCGCATTCCAGAACGGCGGCACGCAATTGCTGGTTGCGACGACCGTGATCGAAGTCGGTGTCGATGTGCCGAATGCCAGCATCATGATCATCGACAACGCCGAGCGTCTCGGACTGTCGCAGCTGCACCAGCTGCGCGGACGCGTCGGCCGCGGCGCCACCGCCAGTCAGTGCGTGCTGTTGTACCAGCCGCCGCTGTCGGAGGCCGGTCGTGCGCGGCTCGACGTGATGCGCAGCACCAACGACGGGTTCCTCATCGCGCAGCGCGATCTGGAATTGCGTGGTCCCGGCGAACTGCTGGGCCGACGCCAGACCGGACTGATCGGTCTGAAGATCGCCGATCCGGTTCGGCACGCCGATCTGGTGCCGGAACTGCAGAAACTCGCCGACCGCTGGCTGGCAAAGAATCCCGCACTGGCGCAGCGCGTGATCACACGCTGGGTCGGCGACGCGCAGCGCTACGCCGATGTCTGATACGGCCGGCACCTCCGCTACTCAAGCGGTAGCGCGCGCAAAGCTGCGCGACTACGCGCAGCTGATGCGGCTGGATCGGCCGATCGGCATCTGGCTGCTGCTGTGGCCGACGCTGTGGGCCTTGTGGTTTGCCGCACGCGGCTTGCCGCCGCTGTCGCTGCTGGCGATCTTTGTAGTCGGCACCGTGTTGATGCGCAGCGCCGGTTGCGTGATCAACGACTACGCCGATCGCGCGTTCGATCCGCATGTCGCGCGCACGAAGCAGCGGCCGATCGCCGCCGGACGCGTCAGCCCGCGCGAAGGCCTGGTGCTGTTCGCGCTGCTGATCGTGCTGGCCCTGCTGGTGGCGCTGCCGCTGAATGCGCAGGCGCTTTGGCTGTCGCTGCCTGCCGCATTGCTGGCGGCCAGTTATCCGTTTGCCAAGCGCTTTCATTCACTGCCGCAGGCGCATCTGGGTCTGGCGTTCTCCTGGGGCATTCCGATGGCCTACGCCGCGACGCGTGGCACCGTGCCCTGGGGCGAGGCCGGTCTGCTGATGGCCGCCAATGTCTGCTGGGTGATCGCGTACGACACGCTGTACGCGATGGCCGATCGCGCGGACGATTTGAAGATCGGTGTGAAATCGAGCGCGATTCTGTTCGGTCGCTTCGACCGCTTGATCGTCGGCCTGCTGCAGTTGGCGGCAGTGCTGCTGCTGGCTGCTGTTGGCTGGCGCGCGGGCTGTGCCTGGCCGTATGACGTCGGTCTGCTCGTCGCGGCCATGTTGTGCGTGCAACAGCAGTGGCGGGTGCGTGCACGCGAGCCCGCGGCCTGCTTTGCGGCGTTTCTGGCGAACAACCGGTTCGGGGCGGCGGTGTTCCTTGGTGTCGCACTAGGGCTGCTTCCGCAGGGCTAGCTCGTCGGGCTGGAGTTCACGGTACGGATCACAACTCCTTGCGCCGGCTCGCTTCAAGGCCGCATGCGCGAAGCGGCGCCGACGCTGCAATTGGTGGACGGCGAACTCGGCGGCCTGCGAGCGTGACCCAAGGCAACTGTGAGTCGAATGTGATCGGTCGGTCATCGCGAGGCTCAGGCCCGCGCCGTGGTCCAGACCTCGACACTCGCCGCCCCGGCCCTGCGACAGGCGCGCGCCAGTTCGTTCAGCGTGCTGCCGGTGGTCATGACATCGTCGAGCAGTGCGACGTCGAGACGCGCCACTCGCGCGTCGACCGCGAAGGCACCGCGCAGGTTGCGTCGACGCGCCGCGGCATCGAGTCCGATCTGGTCGGCCGTGCTGCGCGTGCGGCGCGCCCACAGTGGTTCGATCGGCACGTTCAGCGCGCCACCGACCCGTTTCGCCAGCTCTTGCGCCTGGTTGAAGCCGCGCCGGCGCAGTCGCGAATCATGCAGCGGTACCGGAATCAGGATCTGCGGCAAGGCCTGCCGACGCGCGCGGATGGTTTCCGTCAGCGCGTCGGCGAGCCAGCGCGCCGCGAGAAAATCGGCGTTGTACTTGAGCTGCTGTACCGCGCGGGCGACCGCGCCTTGATAACGCAGCGCGGCAATCGCGCGATCGAACATCGGAGACGCATTCAGGCAGTCGCCGCAGACCCGATCGGGCGGCGTCGGCAGGGTCTGCGCGCAGCGCAGGCAGGCGGGCGAATTCCAAGGCAGATCGTCGCGGCAGCCGCTACAGATTAGGTCCGCTGCTGAAGGCCCCGCGCAAAGCAGGCAGACCGGTGCGGCCAGCAGGCCGCGCAGTCGGCGGCGCAGGCCGTCAACCATGCAGACACTCTTTCGGTTGACAGCCCGCTACCCGGCACGGAACACTGCGATCCATATCGGTCGGGCAATCGACAGCACGCGGGCAATCGACAGCACAAGGGGCGGCGACATGGCGGAAGGCACTCAGCAGGATCCGGCGCAGACCGGTACACACAGCGCGGTGCGCCGCGACTGGACGCGCGCGGAAGTGCAGGCACTTTTTGCGCTGCCGTTCAACGACCTTCTGTTTCGTGCGCATAGTCTGCATCGGGCGAATTTCGAACCGAACGCGGTGCAGCTGTCGACGCTGCTGTCGATCAAAACCGGCGCCTGTCCCGAGGACTGCGCCTACTGCCCGCAGAGTGCACGCTTCGATACCGGCCTGAAAGCCGAAGCTTTACTCCCATTGGAAGAGGTCAAGCGCGCTGCTGCCGAGGCCAAGGCCAATGGCGCAACACGCTTCTGCATGGGTGCTGCCTGGCGTTCGCCGAAGGATCGCGATCTGGAAAAGGTGGCGGCGATGGTGCGCGAGGTGAAGGCGCTGGGTCTGGAATCCTGCGTCACGCTCGGCATGCTCAAGCCGCATCAGGCCGAGCAGCTGGCCGACGCCGGTCTCGACTATTACAACCACAATCTCGATACCTCGCCGGAGTATTACGGCGAGATCATCAGCACGCGCACTTACGAAGACCGCCTCGACACGCTGGAAAATGTGCGCGCGGCCGGCGTCAAGGTCTGCTGCGGCGGCATTGTCGGGATGGGCGAAAGCGATGGCGATCGCGCCGAACTGCTGCGTACGCTGGCGAACTTGCCGCAGCAGCCCGAGAGCGTGCCGATCAACGAACTGGTGCCGGTCGCAGGCACGCCGCTCGGCGAGACCGCCAAGCTCGATCCGTTCGAATTCGTCCGCACCATCGCAGTTGCGCGCATTTTGATGCCGCGCTCGTACGTGCGACTGTCTGCCGGGCGCACCGAGATGAGCGACGAGATGCAGGCACTGTGCTTCTTCGCCGGTGCAAATTCGATCTTCTATGGCGAGCGCCTGCTGACTACCGGCAACCCGCAGAACGATCGCGACCGCGCCCTGTTCGAGCGGCTCGGCGTAAAACCCGAAACGCGCGTCACCACCGAAGTCGCGGTGAGCTGCGGCACCTGAACTCCGAATGAGTTCGGCCTTCGAAATTCGCTTGCAGCGTGAGCTGACGCGGCTGCGCCAGGCGCATCTGTATCGCAGTCGCCGGGTGGTCGAAGGTGCGCATGGCGTGCTGCTCGAAGTCGATGGCAAGGCCTGCATCAATTTCTGTAGCAACGATTATCTCGGCCTGGCCGCCGATCCACGCGTCGCCGAGGCGGCGCGCGCGGCACTGTCGCGTGGCGGTACCGGCAGCGGCGCGGCTGCGTTGGTCTCCGGCTACAACCGCGAGCATGCACAACTCGAAGAAGAGCTTGCGGATTTCGTCCAGCGCCCGCGTGCGCTGCTGTTCTCCACCGGCTGGGCGGCCAACCTCGGCGTATTGCGCGGTCTGTTGACGCGCGACGACGTACTGGTGGCCGACGAACTCAATCACGCCTCGCTGATCGATGGCGGACGCCTCAGCGGTGCGCACTACCGGCGCGTGGCACATGCGCAGTTGCCGGCTTTTGAGGCCGCGCTGTCTGCCCCGGCCGGCATCGACGCCTACGGTCGCAGCGGTCACAAGTATGTGGTCAGCGACAGCGTCTTCAGCATGGACGGCGATTGCGCCGACCTGCCGGCGCTGGCGCGCCTGAGCCGTCGCGCCGATGCAACACTGATGGTCGACGACGCGCACGGCTTCGGCGTCCTCGGCCCGGATGGGCGCGGCAGTGTGATCGCAGCAGGTTTGAGCGTCGACGATCTGCCGATCTACGTCGCCACGCTCGGCAAATCGCTGGGCGCGGCCGGGGCTTTCGTCGCAGGCTCCGAAGCGCTGATCGAATTCCTGATCCAGCGCGCCCGCAGCTGGGTGTTCTCGACCGCACCGCCGCCAGCGATCTCGGCCGCGGCGCGCGCAGCGCTGCGCATCGTGCGCGACGAGCCGGAGCGGCGCCAACGTCTGTTCGAGAACATCGAGCAGCTGCGCAGCGGAGCGGCTGCGCGCGGCATCGCGCTGGGACTCGATGGCAGCCTTGCGACGACGCCCACGCCGATCCTGCCACTGATCCTCGGTGACGAAGCGCGCGCTGTCGCGCTGTCGCGTCATTTGTTCGAGCGCGGATTCTGGGTCGCAGCGATCCGGCCGCCGACCGTGCCGGTCGGCACCGCACGACTGCGGATCACGCTGTCGTCGGCGCACACGCCGCAGCAGATCGAGGCCTTGCTCGATGCGATCGCCGACGGCATCAAGACCTTGACGCCGTCTGATTCGATCGCGTCCGTGCCGGCAGCCGCGTCGATCGAGGCTTCGATCGCACACGCATGAGCGCGGTGCCCGGTTCGGTATTCATCACCGGCACCGACACCGGCGTCGGCAAGACCCGAATCGCCTGTGGCTTGCTGCATGCCTTGCGCAACGCCGGACGCAGCGCGGCCGGCTACAAACCGGTCGCCTCCGGCGCGAGCGCCAGCGCGGGCGGTTGGCGCAACGAGGATGCGCTGGCCTTGCAGGCCGCGTCGGCGCCGGGACTCGCCTACGAAGCGATCAATCCCTACTGTTTCGCCGAGCCGATTGCGCCACACCTGGCCGCGCGCCTGGCGGCGACCTCGATCGACCTGGCACGTCTCGATGCCGCTTACGCAATGCTGGCGCGCGCGCATCAGCATGTCGTGATCGAAGGTGCTGGCGGCTGGCTGGTGCCGCTGAACGACACGCATACGTTTGCCGATTGGGTCCAGGCGCACCAATGGCCGGTGATCCTGATCGTCGGCGTACGTCTCGGCTGCATCAACCACGCGCTGCTGTCGGCGGAGGCGATACAGCGGCGCACGCCGCTGCTCGGTTGGATCGCCAACCATTTGCCGCCGCAGGCCGATGCCGGCGCCGAAATCGTCGAGAGCCTGCGTCTGAGATTGCCCGCACCCTTGCTTGCGCAGGTTGCCGATGGTGCGAATCGCGACCAGATCGCCGAGCAACTCTCGGCGATCGTTGCGTGGTCGCCGCAACGCGGGTAGGCGTCCACCCCGGCGGCGGCGTTGGTCCGCGGTTGTGCTTTACGCCATCGTCAGCGCAGACGTAAAATGCATGGGTTCAGTGGCGCCGATTGCTATGGTGCGATCGGGCAGGTGAGAAGTCTCTTCGATGTCATCACCACTTTGCACGCACTTGGTCATCGGGCCCAACGCCTCGCTGAGCAGGCTGCAGGCGTGGGGGTTCATGGGCTTGTTGGGATCGGTCTCACTGGCCATCGGCGGTTTCTTTGCGGTCCAGGGATTCTGGCCGATCCTGCCATTCGCAGGGCTGGAACTGGCTGCGGTGGGCTTGGCGCTAGGGCATAGTCTGCGCCGCAACGCTTACCGGGAAGTGGTGAGTTTCGAGGCTGAAACGATCAGTATCGCGTTCGGTATGGCCGGGCGCGGTGCGGCAGCACAGGTGAAGCTGTCGCGCAGCGGGACACGGGTATTGCTGGAGTCGGGGCCGCATCGCAATAGCCCTACCCAACTACGCCTGAGTTGTGGGGGGCAAACGGTACTGTTGGGGCGTTGCCTCACCGACGCCGAGCGCGAACGGATTGCGATGCGCATGCGTGAACTGATACACCCCGGATGGCGCGGGCAGCCGCTACGGCAGCCCGCACCGGTTGAAAGCTGGTTGCAGCACTGAACGACGCAATTGAAGAACGACGTGAACTGCAAAATTTTCGGTACTTTTCTGGAGAGGGTGATGCCGAGTTCGAGCACCAAGTTGAGCGGCGTGCTGTGCCGCCTGGCGACCGCCTGCGCTGTGCTGTTCGGAAGCGCGAGCGCGTTCGCAGCCGACACGATGGACCAGGCTTACTGGAACATGCCGAAGGGCGTGACCAAGATCAGCCACGACGTCTACTCGCTGCACATGCTCGGCTTCTACTTCTGCGTGGCGATCGGCGTCGTCGTATTCAGCGTGATGTTCTATTCGCTGTTCGCGTTCCGTCGCTCGAAGCATCCGGTGCCGGCGAATTTCCATGAAAGCACCGCGATCGAAATCATCTGGACGATCATTCCTTTCGTCATCCTGATCGGCCTGGCCGTGCCGGCAGCGAAAACGCTGATCGAGGAGTACGACACGTCCAATTCGGACATGACGATCAAGATCACCGGCTACCAGTGGAAGTGGCAGTACGAATACGTCGATCAGGGCGTGAGCTTCTTCAGCACCTTGAAGGCCGATGCCAACGTCGCGCGTCAGCTGCATTCGGGCATTGATCCGAAGACCGTGCCGAATTACCTGCATGATGTCGACAACTATCTGGTGCTGCCGGTCGGCAAGAAAGTCCGCTTCCTGCTGACCGCCAACGACGTCATCCACGGCTGGTGGATGCCGGATCTCGCAATCAAGAAAGATGCGATCCCGGGCTACGTCAACGAAATGTGGGCGAAGATCGATGAGCCCGGCGTGTATCGTGGCCAGTGTACCGTGCTGTGCGGACGCGATCACGGCTACATGCCGATCGTCGTCGAAGCCAAGTCGGAAGCCGACTACGAAGCCTGGCTGAAGTCGAAGAAGGGCACTCAGGTTGCGAGCGCCGAACCGGCCACCGCAACCGATGCCGCGCCAGCCGCCGCGGCCCCTGCCACCGCACCGGCACCCGCGCCGACGCAAGTTGCCGCCGCCGAACCGGCGAAGCCGGCCGCTACTGCGAAGAAGAGCAAGGACGATCTGATGAAGGCCGGCGCCACGCTGTACGCCGGCAAGTGCGCCGCCTGCCATCAGGCCGCGGGCCAGGGTCTGCCGCCAACCTTTCCGTCGCTGGTCGGCAGCAAAGTCGCAACCGGCCCGGCCGAAGGCCACATCACGCAGATTCTGAAAGGCAAGAACGCGATGCCGCCGTTCGCATCCTTGTTGAGCGATGACGAAATCGCAGCGATCGCAACGTTCGAGCGCAATTCCTGGGGCAATAGCGCCAGTGTCGTGCAGGCCGATCAGGTCGCCGCACTGCGCGGCAAGTAATCAGAACGCGGACTACGGACTTACACGTCAACCTACGGCATTAACTGGGTTCGAGGATTCATCTCATGGCACACGCACACGACGACGCTCACGGACACGATGACCACGCGCACGGTCCCGACAAGGGCATCATGCGTTGGATCAAGACCACCAACCATAAAGACCTGGGTACGCTGTACCTGTTCTTCTCGTTCACGATGTTCTTCATCGGCGGGTTGATGTCGCTGGTGATCCGCGCCGAGCTGTTCCAGCCCGGCCTGCAGTTCGTCGATCCGGAACTGTTCAACCAGTTCACCACGATGCATGCGCTGGTGATGATTTTCGGCGGCGTGATGCCGGGCTTCGTCGGCCTGGCCAACTGGATGGTGCCGATGATGATCGGCTGCTCCGATCTGGCACTGCCGCGCGTCAACAACTGGGGCTTCTGGCTGCTGCCGTTCGCCTTCACCATGCTGCTGTCGACCTTCTTCCTGCCGGGTGGCGCACCCGCTGGCGGCTGGACGATCTATCCGCCGTTGGTGCTGCAGACCGGTAACTCGTTCCCGCTGCTGATCTTCGCGATCCACTTGATGGGTATCTCGTCGATCACCGGTGCGATCAACGTTGTCGTCACCATCCTCAACATGCGCGCGCCGGGCATGACGCTGCTGAAAATGCCGCTGTTCGTGTGGACCTGGCTGATCACTGCCTATCTGCTGATCGCAGTAATGCCAGTACTCGCCGGTGCGGTGACGATGCTGCTGACCGACAAATACTTCGGCACCAGCTTCTTCAACGCGGCGGGCGGCGGCGACCCGGTGATGTTCGAACACATCTTCTGGTTCTTCGGACATCCCGAGGTCTACATCATGATTCTGCCGGCGTTCGGAATCATCTCGTCGATCATCCCGACCTTCGCGCGCAAGCCGCTGTTCGGCTACGCCTCGATGGTCTACGCGGTGGCGTCGATCGCATTCCTCAGCTTCATCGTCTGGGCGCATCACATGTTCACCGTTGGCATTCCGCTGGCCGGCGAACTGTTCTTCATGTTCAGCACGATGCTGATCGCGGTGCCGACCGGCGTGAAGGTGTTCAACTGGATCGCGACGATGTGGAAGGGGTCGATGACCTACGAAACGCCGATGCTGTTCGCCATCGCGTTCGTCTTCCTGTTCTCGATCGGCGGCTTCTCCGGCTTGTCGCTGGCGCTCGCACCGGTCGACTTCCAGTATCACAACACCTACTTCGTCGTGGCGCACTTCCACTACGTGCTGGTGCCGGGTGCGGTGTTCTCGATCATCGCGGCGATCTACTACTGGATCCCGAAATGGACCGGTCGCATGTACAACGAGGCGGCCGGCAAGTGGCACTTCTGGCTCTCGTCGATCTTCATCAACGTGACCTTCTTCCCGCAGCACTTCCTGGGTCTGGCCGGCATGCCGCGCCGTATCCCGGATTACGCGGTGCAGTTCACCGACTTCAACATGGTGTCGACGGTCGGCGCGTTCGGCTTCTTCATCAGCCAGTTCATTTTCATCTTCAACATCCTCGCATGCTGCTATGGCTGGTTCGGCCGTCAACGCAATGCCACTGCGCAGGTTTGGGAAGGTGCGACCGGTCTGGAATGGTCGGTGCCGAGCCCGGCGCCGTACCACACGTTTGAAGATCCGCCGCTGGTAGGCGACGACGGCATGCCGGTTCACGGCAACGCCGCTGCACACGCGCACTAAGCACTACGGATTTTCAAAGCGATCGTGAATGAACCGCAGCAGTCGCAATCGCCGGCGCCGTCATCGCGCCGGCGCAATCTGCGCACCGCGCTGCTGCTCGGTCTGGTCGCACTCGGCTTCTACGTCGCGTTCTTCTATTCCGTGAGCCATCGTGGCGGTTGAACCGGAAAGTCCCGAACAGCGCAGCGGCCGCCGGACGCGCCGCTACACGACGGGCAAGTTGTTGCTGGTGGTGGCAGGCATGTTCGGGTTTGGGTTCGCACTGGTGCCGATGTACAACGCGCTGTGTCAGCTGACCAACCTGAATGGCAAGGACAAGGGCATGCTGGCGGCGTCGAACGTGCAGGAGCACGAGGACGATAGCCGCGAAGTGACGGTGCAGTTTCTGACCACCGTCAACGGCGGACGCATCTGGAGCTTTGCGGCGAATACGCCGCAGATCAAGGTGCATCCGGGCAAGCTGTACACGGTGATGTTCACCGCGAAGAATCAGCAGGACGATGCTGTGGTGGGGCAGGCGGTGCCGAGTGTGGTGCCGTGGAACGCCGCCCGGCATCTGCACAAGACGGAGTGCTTCTGTTTCAATCAGCAGCCGTTCGCGGCCAACGAAGAAAAGCAGATGCCGGTGCGCTTCATGCTCGATCCCGAGCTGCCGCGCGATGTCACCACCGTCACGCTGTCGTACACGTTTTTCGATGTCACGCAGTTGGCGCAGAGCGCCGTGAAGCCGAAGTCTTGAGTCAGACAGTCAAACCGAGCAACGAGAATCCAAGGATTTAGTTATGGCGACCGACACGCATGCCACACCCAATCTGAGCCGCTACTTCGTGCCGGCGCCGAGCGCCTGGCCGTTCTGCCTGACGATCGCGCTGATCCTGACGGTCTACGGTGTCTCCGGCTATTTGGAAGACCGCGCGATTCCGACCACCGCGCTGATCTGCGCGGGTGCGGCACTCGGCATCTTCATCATCTTCAGCTGGTTCCGTGGCGTGGCGATGGAGAGCGAACACGGCATGTACAACGAGCAGGTGAGCCGCACCTACCGTTGGGGCATGAGCTGGTTCATCTTCTCCGAGGTGATGTTCTTCGCCGCATTCTTCGGTGCGCTGTTCTATGCGCGCACGCTGTCGGTCGAATGGCTCGGCGGCGCCGGTGAGAAGGGCTTCATCACCAACTCGATCCTGTGGCCGCATTTCGATGCCGCCTGGCCGACCAATGGCCCCGGCCATGTTGGCGGCGCCTTTGAAATCGTGTCGCCATGGAAGCTGCCGCTGGTCAACACCTGCCTGCTGCTGACCAGCAGCGTCACCATCACGATGGCGCACCACGCGCTCAAAGCCGCACATCGCCGCGCCTGCATTTTGTGGATGCTGGTGACGATCGCGCTCGGCGCCACGTTCCTTTACTGCCAGGCGACCGAGTACATGGAAGCCTACAAGGAACTGAACCTGACGCTCGGCTCCGGTGTGTACGGCTCGACCTTCTTCATGCTGACCGGCTTTCACGGCCTGCACGTGACGCTCGGCACCATCATGATGATCTCGATCACCGGTCGCCTACTGTTCGGTCACTTCAAGCCGGAGAGCCACTTCGGTTTCGAAGGCGTGGCCTGGTACTGGCACTTCGTCGACGTGGTCTGGGTCGGCCTGTTCATCTTCGTCTACATTCTCTAGTCCGAATCAGAGAAGGTCGAAACGGGCGCTGAAAAGCGCCCGTTTTTCGTTGCAAGCGCCGCAAGCGTGAATTCGAAGCAGGACGCACGCACGCAGTCGACGACGGGACGTCCGACGAATTGCCGACCCGGCCGTCGTGGCAGAGTCGGTGCGAAGTCCGAAGAATGTTTTGCGCAGACGAGTCGGTGCCAGCGGCGGAACATGGCGCGGCAGCATGCGCCGCGATCGCGGCGCATGCTGCCGATTCGAACGCAAGTTGGAATCGCAAGTGACGCAGCCGTCCGTGCCGAAACCAAGGCGATTTCTCCAAGCCCCGGCCCCGCCATCCCTGGCAGGTCGTTAAGCCCAATAAGCGACGACGTCTCTTATCGGCTTAACCCATGCGGTTTGATCCAGCCCATATAGAGCGACAGCAGCAGAAACAGCACCAGCGTGATCGACAGCCCCACGCGAATCGTAAGGGCCCATACCGTACGCCGACTCTCGCTGGTGTCGCGCAGCAGAAACGTCAGCCCTGAGAATAGCGACACGACGATGCCGAGCAGCAAGACAACGATGATCAGCTTGGGAATCATGGGCACGAGATCGTGTAGGGTGACGGCCATGTTAAAGACAGCTGCGGCCCGAAGATACCGCCGCGCGGCGCGCGCTTGAGGTCGGCGATGACCTGGCACTTCCGTCCCTCACTTTGGCCGACGCTGGGCACCGTATTCGGCTGCGCGCTGTTCCTGACGGCGGGCTACTGGCAGTTGTCGCGCGGGCTGGCCAAGCAGCAGCTGTTGTCGCAATACGACACCGCGGCGAGCCACCCGCCACTTCAACTCGGCGCCGACTCGGCAGCGCTTGCGCGCGCACAGCCGCAGACCGCGACCGTGCAGGGTGAATATCTGCCCGAACGTCAGCTGTTGCTCGACGATCAAGTGCTCGACGGCCGGCCTGGTTATAACGTCTGGACGCCACTACGGCTCGCCGATGGCGCGCTGCTGATCGTCAATCGCGGGTGGCTGCCACAGACCGGAATTCGCAGTGATCTGCCGCAGCTTCCCGCGCCGCAGGGGCCGCAGTCGCTGAGCGGCTACTGGCGTGCGTTACCGCGCCCGGCGATGCGTCTGGGCGCCGGTGAATGCGACAAGACGAGTGCCCCCGCAAAAGCATCCGCCGCTGCTGCCGCAGCCATTGAACATCCGCCTGCAAGTGTCGCGACCGCGAGCGCCGCATGGCCCCGTATCGTCGACTACCCGACGATCGAAGACCTGCAGTGCCTCTACCAGACGCGCGTCGTTGCCGGTGAATTGTTGCTGGCGGCAGACGCGCCCGGCGGCTTCGCGCGCGAGTGGCGTGCGCTGCCGGCAGAGATGCCGCCTTCGCGCCACTATGGTTACGCCGCGCAGTGGTTTGCATTCGCCGCGACGCTGTTCGCCCTGTTCATCAAGCTCAATCTGAAACGCCGCCCATGACTGCAAACGCCACACCGCCCCGCAACCGCCGCACGTTCCTGATTCTCGCGGGACTGTTCTTCCTGCCGTTCCTGAGCGCGTGGATCTACTTCCGTTTCCTGCCGCAATTGCACCCGACCAACTTCACCAACTACGGTGAACTGATCCAGCCGGCGCGTCCGCTGCCGGCACTGAGCTTGGTCGATATCAACGGGGCTGCCGTCGCCGCGGATGTCCTGCAGCACAAGTGGAGCCTGGTCTATGTCGGCGGAACAGAGTGCGCCGAGGCCTGCCTGAAGCGGCTGGTGATGTTCCGCCAGATCCGCTTGGCCCTTGGCAAGGACCTGCAGCGCGCGCAGCGCATTTACATCGCGCCGGATGTTGCGACCGCCGCGGCGTTGCACGCCGAGCTTGCGAAGGATCACGCCGATCTGCACGTCTACGCCGATACCGGCAGCAGTGGTGCGCGCGCCAGCGACTTCTTCCACTCGGCCGACCCGACCGCGATCTATGCGGTCGATCCGCTCGGCAATTGGTTCATGGTCTACAGCGGCGCTGTCGATCCGAAGGGGCCGTACGGCGACCTGCACAAGCTGATGAAGCTGTCGACCATCGGCTAACGGGTGCTGCGTTGGCGCGTCCGCACCGAAACGTCGGTTGGACGGTGTCTACGGTGGGGTCCGCTGCCGGTCGGCATGACGGTGTGCCCGAGTCACCGCTGTCCGCCGACGCCGACGGCAAGGCCGCATCGCTTCACCCGCTCGCCATCGCTGAAGCGTACGGCTTCGCGGTAAAATGCGCGCCGCCGCCGGTGCATCGCGCCTTTGCGACTCGTCTTCGCCGCGGCTGATCCGATGCCTGTTTTCTATCGCTTGAACCTGGTCGCCGTGGCGCTGTGCTACGCGCTCGTCGTACTCGGCGCCTTCGTGCGCCTGTCTGATGCCGGACTCGGCTGCCCCGACTGGCCGGGTTGCTATGGCCAGCTCGCGGTGCCGCAAGCCGACCACGCCATTGATCGCGCGCAGGCCGCCTTCCCGGACCGCCCGCTGGAAGCGCCGAAAGCCTGGAAGGAGATGATCCACCGCTATCTCGCCGGCTTGGTCGGTCTGCTGATCGCCGCACTCGCCGTGCTGGCCTGGCGAGCACCAGGGCGCCCGCGTGGTATCGCCAGCGCAATCGTGCTGGTGCTCATCACGCAGATCGTGTTCGGTGCTTTGACGGTGACGATGAAGGTCAATCCGCTGATCGTGACGACGCATCTCCTGCTCGGCTTAAGCACGCTGTCGCTGCTGTGGTGGATGTGGCTCGGCGGTCTGTCGCGCACCGTAGTGATGGCCACTTCGGGGCTGCGCGTGCTTGCCGGCTTCGGCCTCGCCATGCTGGTGCTGCAGATCTTTCTCGGCGGCTGGACCAGCACCAATTACGCGGCCTTGGCCTGTCCCGACTTTCCCACCTGTCTGGGCCGGTACACGCCGACGACGCCGCTGTCCCAGGCCTTCACCTTGTGGCACGGCGCCGACCGCAACTACGAGTACGGCATTCTCGAAGTCGCCGCGCGCGCCACCGTGCACTTGGTGCATCGGTATGGCGCCGTACTGTTGAGCCTGATTCTGGGCGCGCTGGCCCTGCGGCTGCTCACACTCGGCGCAACGCAGTGGCGCCGCCTCGGTCTGGCGCTGTGTGCGGCGCTCGGTCTGCAACTGGCGATCGGCATCGGTCTGGTCGAACTGCAGTTGCCGTTGTGGCTCGCCGATGCGCACAACGCGGGCGCCGCGCTGCTGCTGTTGACCGTGCTCGCGGTGAACCACTTTGTCTGGCGCGGCGGCGGGCAGGGTAGAATCGCGCACCCATGAGCAGGCCTTCCCAGCAATCGATGACCGGTTCGAGCCACGCAGGCACGCGGGGCGCGCTCGCCTCGGCGGTCCCCGCGCCGATCGGCCTGCGCCGCCGCATCAGCGAGTACTACGAGCTGTGCAAGCCGCGCGTGGTGATGTTGATCGTGTTTACCGCGATCGTCGGCATGTTCCTCGCTGTTCCCGGAATGCCGCCACTCGACAAGCTGGCGCTCGGCACGCTCGGCATCGGCCTGCTCGCGGCGGCAGCGGCGGCGGTGAATCAGCTGATCGATCGCGGCATTGATGCGCGCATGGCGCGGACCTGCGGACGTCCCCTGGTCACCGGTGCCCTGTCGGTCACCGAGTCGATCGTGTTTACTTGCGCAATCGGCCTTGCTGGATTCGTCGTGCTGTACGCCTGGGTCAATCCGTTGACTGCCTGGCTGACACTGGCAACGCTGATCGGTTATGCCGGCGTCTACACGATGTACCTGAAGCGCGCGACGCCGCAGAACATCGTCATCGGCGGTGCTGCCGGAGCCGCGCCGCCGGTGCTCGGCTGGATCGCGGTGACCGGCACGCTCGACCCGCATTCCTTGATCCTGTTCTTGATCATCTTCACCTGGACGCCACCGCACTTCTGGGCGCTGGCGATCGAGCGCCACAAGGAATACGCCAACGCCGGCATTCCAATGCTGCCGGTCACGCACGGCCTCGAGTACACGCGGCTGCAAGTGCTGCTCTACACCTTGCTGCTGCTCGCCGTCAGCAGCCTGCCGTATGTGTTCGGCATGAGCGGCGTGCTGTACCTGGTCGGCGCGCTCGCGCTCGGCGCGGTGTTCCTGTACTACGCCGTGCGGCTCAAATGGGCGCCACGACCGGGACTGGCGATGCGCACCTTCGGGTTCTCGATCGTCTACCTGATGGGCATCTTCATGCTGCTGTTCGTCGATCACTACCTGCGCTAAACGCGCGGTGGTTCGAGCGAGCGACATTCCTAGAGAGCGGCCGTATCGATGAGCGAAGAATACGAAGTCCCGAGCCCGCACGAGCACCATGTCGAGCACGAGGCCGGACACGGCGTGGCCCTGAGCCAGCAGGTGGCGATCTTCACCGCAGTGCTCGCAACACTCGGCGCGATCATCAGCTATCAGGGCGGACACACCCAGAACGAGGCGCTGTACTACAAGAACGACGCGGTGCTGAATCGCGCGCTGGCCTCCGACCAATGGGCGTTCTACCAGGCCAAGGGCATCAAGGAGCAGATCGGCGAAGCCCAGCTCGACTCGGCCACGGATCCAGCGAAGATTGCCGCGATCAAGCAGCGGCTGCAGCGTTACGCCGACGAAAAAGAAGCAATCAAGCAAAAGGCCGACGCCTACGATCAGGCGGCGGAGAAATCGAACACGCAATCGGAACATGCGCTGCATCCGCACGAGCGCCTGGCGCTGGCGATGACGCTGATCCAGATCGCCATCTCGGCCGCATCGATCACGGCGCTGACGCGACGCCGCTGGTTGTTCGGTCTCGCTGCACTGTCGGCGGCGGGCGGCGTGGTGGTCTGGATTCTCGCCTTCCTGCTGTAAGGCGAAGCAGCAACCGTCGATTGGCGGTGCGACAGCCGGGCCGCAACTAGTCGACGCGATCGGGCAATGCGTTCGGTACGTACTGCGACAGATAGCTGATCATCGCCCGGCCGGCTTCACGCTGATAATGCGGTGTGATTCGTCCGTGCAGGAAAAACGACACGCGCAAACAGGTCGTCCCGATCTCAATCGTCAGAAGTGAGATGTCTGGCGGACCCGACGGCAAGCGGATGCCCCGGTTTGCCAGAGTTTGCTGCACCAGTTGCCCGAGGCGCTGAATCATCAGCTCCTGCGCGCGATAGCTTTCGTCTGTTACCGGCCCGCCGAGAATCAGCAGGCACGCGACCGGATTCTCGTTATAGAAGTGGGCGGCGAATGCCGCCATCGCTTCTGCGCTCCGCTGCCAGGGAATCTCCCGCAAATTTGCAGCTTCGCCATACAGCGCCTGCTCCAGCTGGTCGAGGTAACGCCGCGTCAGTTCGTTGAAAATCGTATAAGGCGTCGGGAAAAAATTGTAGATCGTGGCGCGGGAATAGCCCAAACGGGTTGCTAGTTCGGGAATCGAAAAGCCACTCAAACCCTTTTCCCGCAACAGCTTGCGTGCGCCCTCGATGACAATTTCGAAGCGGTCCTTGGCACGTTGCTGGAGGGGTTGCCGGGGGAAATCCGATGCGTTGTCGATGGCGTCCATTAAGTAAGAATAGCGAATTGACACAAAAATAGACAAATGTTAGTTTCAAAAACTAAACAAAAGTCTATTACGGCCACGACGCTCGACGCAGCGACATGGACCGCGAGTGGGAGGAGCGTTCGATGAAAGTGCCAACAATTGGGGCGGTGCTATATCTGCTGACTGCGGCGTTGCTGGCGGGCTGTGGCGGCGGCAATTACAACGGCTCGGCCACCGGCGACGGTAGCGGCAGCAGCGGTAGTAACG
>CAIJRD010000013.1 GCA_903822975.1 uncultured Sinobacteraceae bacterium | reverse complement strand
GCCACCGAAGATGCGCGTGATGCCGCTTGCAGCTCGCAGTGCGTATGCAGGCGCCTGTATGCCGGAGCACCCTGAAGCGCGCGCGAGGCGCGACATCAACCCCGAGTCATTTTCATCCCTGCCAGTTTTTTGACCTGCACCGAGCATAGCGGTCGTGCGGGGGCTAACCAGGCGCGCGCGACACAAGACGCACATCCGGTGTGACGCGAAACACGCCGCAGCGCCGCGTATGCCATCTGCACAAACCAGGTGGCCGCGCCGAGGAGACGCAGGACTACACTTAAGTGTGGCCCTGACGCGCGCGATCTGCGCCTACAGTAGCCAGATACCGCATTCGACGGTATGCACACGCGAGGAGCTCCATGAACACCACAGTCGTTGTTGCCGGCGTCGGCATGATCCCGTTCAGCAAACCCGGCAAAAGCGAGCCCTACGACGTGATGGGGGCCACCGCGGTACAACAGGCGCTGGCCGATGCTGGCATCGACTATTCGCTGATCCAGCAGGCCTATGCCGGCTACGTCTACGGCGACAGCACCTGCGGCCAGCGCGTGCTCTACCGCGTCGGCATGACCGGCATTCCGGTGATCAACGTCAACAACAATTGCTCGACCGGCTCTAGCGCGCTGTTCCTCGCGCGTCAGGCAGTGGCCAGCGGTGTGGTCGAATGCGCGCTCGCGGTCGGGTTCGAGCAGATGGCGCCCGGCGCGCTGCAGGACATGTATCGCGACCGACCCAGCCCGCTCGGTGCGTTCACACGCATCGCGCAGGAAATCGATCCCGCGCCGGATGCCTTCATGGCACCGCATCTGTTCGGCGGCGCCGGCGGCGAATACGCCAAGCAGCACGACACCAAGCCGGCGACATTCGCCAAGATCGCAGTGAAAGCGCGGCGCCACGCCGAGCACAACGAACGCGCGATCTTCCGCAACGCAATTACCGTCGATGAAGTGCTGGCCTCGCCGGTGATCCACGGCCTGATGACGCGCCTGCAATGCTGTCCGCCGACCTGTGGTGCCGCGGCCGCAGTCGTGGTCAGCGAAGCCTTTGCGAAAAAGCATGGCATCAATGCCGCTGTGCGCATCCGCGCGCAGGCGATCACCACCGATTTTCGCTCGACCTTCGATGAACGCTCGATGATCAAAGTCGTCGGCTACGATCTGACCAAGGCGGCGGCCGCACAGGTCTTTGCCGAATCCGGCGTTGGCCCGGAGGACATCGATGTGTGCGAGCTGCACGACTGCTTCACCGCCAACGAACTCCTCACCTACGAGGCGCTCGGACTCGCACCGGAAGGCGGCGCCGAAAAGTTCATCGAAGACGGCGACAACACCTATGGCGGCCGCGTCGTCACCAATCCTTCCGGCGGCCTGCTGGCAAAGGGACATCCGCTGGGTGCGACCGGCCTTGCGCAATGCTTCGAACTCACCGAGCAGCTGCGTGGCCGTGCCGGCGTGCGTCAGGTCGATGGCGCAAGAATGGCACTGGCGCACAACCTCGGACTCGGCGGCGCCTGCGTGGTCACCTTGTACGAAGCGGTTTGATTCGACGCGAGGCGCAGTAGGACATCGGGCGACCGCGCGCGTATGTCGCAACGGATGTCGACTGTGATCCCCACACCGATCTCGAATCGGCCGGCGACGCATGTCTCGCAGGCTTGCATCTGCGAGTGGCTTGATCGCCTGCGTGTTCCGCCGGTCGCTGCGCCCGCGCGGTAGCAGCGTTCCGACGATATCGCATTGATTGAAGCTGCTCTGGCGTGAGGGATCATGTCGACTGTCGACTGCCGACTGTCGACTGCCGACTGCCGACTGCCGACTGTCGAGGCTGCGTCGCCTCAGTCCTGCGTCAACTCCGGATGTTTGGCGAGCAGCGATTTCGGCGCCACCAGGCACCAGGCGCGGCGCAACGCTGGATCGACGCTAGCTGACGGCGCGGCCGCAAGCCGCAGCAGCACCCAGGGATACGCGCGATAGTGATCGGTAAGGAAGTAGGCCTGCGGATACAGCGTCAGCAGACGCTCGCGCTGCTCCCAGCTGCAGCGCAGTACCACCGTCTCGCCATCTTCCTTGAGTCGCAACATCAGCTTGCCGCGCACTTTCAAGGCCGGCGTGCCGTAGGACGTCGACGCCTCCACATCGGGCAGCGCCAGCGCGCGTTTCGTCAACGCGGAATAGGTGATTCCATCCTTCACAGTCAGACGCTCCTCCTGCGTGTCCACGCGCATTGCTCGCCGCCGCTCGAAGCACGTGAATCGCGGCGCACCGCAAGCATTGCCATCGGCGTCGGAATCGAAGTGCGCTGCGATCAAGCACCGCGGCATCAGCATCGGCATCCGCGAAACCTGAGACCTGAGACGCGAGGCCTGAGACGCGAGGCCTGGGACGCGAGACGCGAGACGCGAGACGAAGCTTAACGGTGCAAGCCTCGCCAAACCAGGCGCGAACTTCGGCGCGCAAATCAATCAGCGCCGCGTCAAATGCAGATATCGATGCAGATATCGATGTCGATGTCGATGTCGATGTCGATATCGATATCGATGTCGCTCATTCGAGCGTCAGGACGCAGCCTTCTGCTTCGGTCGCTGCTGCTCCGCCGAGGCCGCTGCTTCTGCGGCCAGCGTTTCGCGCAACTCGGTTTTCAGAACTTTGCCGTAATTGCTCTTCGGCAACGCGTCGACGAAGCGGTAATGCTTGGGTCGCTTGAAGCGCGCGATGTTGCGCAAGCACAGCGCATCAAGATCCCTGGCCTGTAGTGCGGCGCCTTGCCGGGCGACTACGAAGGCGACAACTTCTTCGCCCCATTCGGGATCGTGGCGACCAACCACCGAAACTTCCTGCACGTCGTGGTGCTGCAACAGCACTTCCTCGACTTCGCGCGGATAGATGTTGGAGCCGCCACTGATGATGACGTCCTTGGATCGATCCTTCAGTGTCAGGAAGCCGTCCGCGTCCATCGCGCCCATATCGCCGGTGAACAGCCAGCCGTCGCGGATGGCGCGTGCGGTGGCTTCCGGATTGTTCCAGTAGCCCTTCATGACGCTGGCGCCGCGCACCAGCACTTCGCCGGTTTCGCCGAGTGCGATGGGCCGGCCCTCGGCGTCGCCGACGCGCACTTCGACGAAGGTCTGTGCGATCCCGACCGAGGCCAGCCGCGCTTCGTAGCGTGGGTGCTCGACGTTACTGAAATGGTAGCGGCCGAGTGCGGAGATCGTCATCGGCGTTTCGCCCTGACCGTAGATCTGCGCGAAGCAGTCACCCATCACGCGCAAGGCCTGGCGGATGTCTTCGAGATACATCGGCCCGCCGCCGTAGAGAATGGTCTTGAATCCGCGCGAGGGAATTCCGCTGCTCTCGATGTGATCGACCAGGCGCTTGACCATCGTCGGTGCGGCGAACATCGACAGGCGACCGCGGCGCGCGGCGAGTTCCACCAGTTCCGCGGGATCGAAACCGCAGGAGGCCGGCACGACGTGCGCCGCACCGGCGATCATGTGCGGAAAATTCATCATGCCCGCCGCGTGCGACAGCGGCGCGGCGTAGACCACGCTGTCATCCACCGTGGTGGCGTCGACATCGGCGAGGTAGCAGGCAATCATCGTTTGCAGATTGGCGTGCGTCAGCATCACGCCCTTCGGCCTGCCGGTGGTGCCCGAGGTGTAGAACAGCCAGGCAAGATCGTCGCGGTCGGCGTGCGCCGCTTCTTCGACGGCGGGGCCTTGATACAGCGCGCTGTATTCCGCCGTGCCGGGTGTCAGCACGGCGCGCAGCGCCGGCAGATCGCCGAGCAAGGGTGCCATTCCGGGCGCCAGATCGTCGGAGACGAACAGGACTTCGGCACCGGCATCGCGCAGGATGTATTCCGCTTCCTTGGCGTGCAGCTTGGCGTTGATCGGAACCACCGCGTAGCCACCGATCCAGGCGCCGTACAGCACCTCCAGATATTCCGGCAGGTTACGCATCAGGATGCCGACGCGCGCACCGGCTTCGAGCTGCAGCCTGGTTTGCAGGTAACCGGCCACCTGGCGTGCGCGTCGCTCCAAGCCACGATAGTCGCAGACCAAGCTGTCGCCGAAATACAGCGCGGGTCGATCGCCGAACACGCGTGCGGTGCGCAGCAGCAGTTGCGCCAGATTCATGCGGCGCGCTCCAGAATGCTGGCGTAGTTGGCGACTGCGCTGCCGCCCATGTTGAACACCGCCGCAAGGCTTGCACCCGGCACTTGAATGGCGCCGGCTTCGCCGCACAGTTGCATCGCCGCCAGCGCGTGCATCGACACTCCCGTCGCACCAATCGGATGGCCCTTGGCCTTGAGTCCGCCGGAAGGATTCACCGGCAGCCTGCCGCCCGCGGCAACCAGTCCGCTGTCGATCGCGCGAGCGCCCTGCCCCTGTTCGGCAAGTCCCATCGCCTCGTAAATCATCAACTCGGCCATCGTGAAGCAGTCGTGCACCTCGGCCAGCGAGAGGTCGTGCACGCCGATACCGGCGTGTTCGAACACCTGCGACAGGGCGCGCCGCGGTCCTTCGAACGCGGTGATGTCCTTGCGCGACATCGGCAGGAAATCGTTGACCTGCGCATGCGCGCGAATGCGCACGGCACGGCGCATGTGCTTCGCGGTTGCCTCGTCGGTCAACAGGATGGCGGCGGCACCGTCCGACACCAGCGAGCAATCGGTCTTGCGCAGAGGGCCGGCGATCAGCGGGTTCGACGGCGACACCGTGTTGCAGTAGTCGAAGCCAAGGTCTTTCTGCATGTGCGCGAGCGGATTGCGCGCGCCGTTGGCGTGATTCTTCGCCGCGATTTTTGCCAGCGTGGCCGAGTGATCCCCATAGCGCGCGAAATAGGCTTCGGCGATTTCGCCGAACAGGCCTGGAAACGTCATGCCGCGCGCGGCTTCGTCGCGCACGTAGCTGGCGTTGCCGAGCACGCGTGTGACTTCCGCACCGGCGACCGCCGTCATCTTTTCCACACCAACCACCAGCGCGACGCGCACACGCCCCGCATCGATCGCGTCGATCGCGGAGAACACCGCGGCCGAGCCGGTCGCACACGCGTTCTCCACACGCGTCGCCGGCTTCCAGCGCAAGCCCGCGTCGGCCTGCGACACCAGCGAGGAACAGAAGCCGTCCGGCACCATGCCGCCGTTGTAGTGTCCGAGCCAGATCGCATCGACATCTTCAGCCGCAACGCCGGCATCGGCGAGTGCGGCGCGCGTCACGCCGACGATCAGCCCTTCGAGATCCTCGGCCGAGCGGCCGAAGCGCGAATGTCCCCAGCCGACGATGCAGGCCGTCATCGCGTTCTCAGGCCTTCCGAGTTCCCGGCTTGCGTGCCTTTGCCGTGGCCGACTTGGCGCTGGACGACTTGCTTGCGCCGCTGGCTTTCGCAGGCGCCGTCGCCTTCGCGCTCATCGCCGCCTTCGCCGTGCCGACGCCTTCGTACTGCGCCAACCGCGCTTCCAGCTCGGCGATTTTCACGTCGCGCGGATTCGGCATGTAGACCGGCTCAATTGCGCCCGCATTCATCTTTTGCCGCGGCATGCCGCCATACGGCCCGGCGAAGATCGTCGAGCGATCGCTGCCCCAGCTGCCGTAGAACGGCAGGTGCGCCGGCGGCTCTTTCGTCGTCCACTTTTTCACGAAGCTCTTGTACGGCACGCCACGTTTTTTGCGCGCCTTACGCTCGGCCGCGCGCGCCTTGTCGGTGGCATCGCGATCGAGCAGCAAGGTCTCCGGGTTGTAGACGATGCGGTAGATTTCGCGCGCGGTCTCGTGCGAGATCAGGTTCTCTTCGAGATCTTTGATCACCAGTTCCGGATCGCGCTCCAGCACGTCGCCATAGCCGCCACCCGCACCCTGCGTGATCATGTACAGCTCGCCGCGTTTGGCCAGCTCGAACTGCAACCCGGTGTGATGCGTGGTGTAGGAAGCGCCGGCGAACGGCCGCTTGTTCATGATGTCGACGATCGAGAACTCGAACTTCTTCGGCGTCGTCTTCATCACCTCGAACACGTCGACGTTCTTGACCTTGCACAGCGGATAGGTCGGCGCACCATAGCCGCCGAACAGGCCTGGCACCGAGCCCATCTTCGAACCGATGCAGCAGGTCATGAAGCCCCACAGCGGGCTGCCGAGACTCGATGCGATCATCTCGTAGCCCTGGCCGCCGCGATACTTGCCGAAGGCCTGGTTGTCGCGCATCAGCTTCTTGCTGACGATCTGAATGAACGGCACTTCTTCCTCGTTGAGTTCCTGCTCGCCGAGATCGGCCATCGGCGCAAAGATCGGCGCGATCGCATGTTCGCCATCGCGATCGGCGCGCGCGCCACCGCCCATGCCGTTGAGATCCGCGCAGAGATTGCCGACCATCTCGTTGTGCTGGGTGATGCCGCCCCAGATGAAGGTTCGGATCATGTTGTGCCAGGGCGCAATCAGTTTCGAGTATTTCTCCGGGCAGCCATACATGAACTTCGACACCGCCAGCTGCATCGCGGTGAACGCCGGGAAGAAGGTCATCATCGACTGCGCGTTCGGCGTGGTGTACGAGGAATGCAGTGCCGACTTCGGATCGGTGATCACCTGGATCGGCGCGAACACCGCCTGATTGCGCGGCAGGTCCGGCCACACGAACACCAGGAACAATTGCGCCAGCATGCCCTTGAGCGAAGACAGCAAGGTGTTATTGCAGCGGTTGGCGAATTCGGGGCTGGAGCCGCGGAAGTCGCAGATCAGCTCGGAGCCGCGCTTGCGCACTTCCAGCGTGATCTTGATCATCGCGTTTTCGCGCAGCGTGGAGTCGGCGATGCACATCGTACGCACGGTGCCGTCCGGCCATTCCACCAGTCGCCGCAAGACCTCTTCCTTGCAGTCTTCAAGGCCCTTGCGCAGCGCCACGATCACCGCATCGAGGCCGAACTCTTCGATCGTCGCCAGCACGCGTTGCTCGATACGACGACAGGCGTACAGCTTGGTCTTCATGTCTTCGAACTGCAGCTTCGGCTCGCGCGTCGAATTCTGCAGGAAGGTGACCAGATCTTTTTTCAGCTCGTAGTTCTCGACCACTTTGAACGGCGACATCTTCAGACCTTCTTCGTACACCGACTCCGCCGCCGACGGCATGCCGCCCGGCTCGATCGCGCCGTTTTCGCCTTCGTGTACGGTCGCTCCGGCCCAGGCCACCAGTTTGCCGTCGTAGAAGATCGGCACCATCAACGACTGGTCGGTATTGTGGATGTTGCCGTAGCGCGCGTCGTTGTGGATGAAGCCGTCGCCCTTGCGGATGCCGACGGTCGGGTCCGTCGCCCAGTATTTATTGATGAATCTCACTGGATGATGCACCAGCGACGCGAATATCAGCACGCCGCCGGCACTGCAGACGCCGAGGTCGCCGCTGGCAGTGAATACACCCGTAATCAGATCGCCCCACTTCGCACCGGGTGCCGCACCCATCTGCTCGAGCATCTCGAACGATTCGTTGGCGCCGGCCTGCAGGCGGTCGCGGATCAGCGCCTGCACGGCGGGATCGATGTTCTTCTTCAGCGCAGCCTCTTCCATCGCGCTGCGCGGAGAAATGTCGTGCTCTTCCATGATCTCCGGATCGGGACCGAGGAACAGCACGTTGTCGGCGAGGAAGCGGTCGATCAGCAGTTGCTCGCGATCCACCAGTGCCGGCTTTTCTACTTTACCCATGAGCTTCTCCGAATAAGTGGAACTGTTGAGTCGGCGACTCAGACCAGCGAGACATTCTTCGCAACCGTGGCCGACTTCGACGGCGCCTTGCCGGCTTTGGCGCCCGCGCGCATGAACCAGGCGGCACCGTGTTCGCCGAACTGCACGCGCCAGCCCGGCTCGACCAGATAGGTCGTCGTCGGCGACACGATCACCGCCGGCCCGCTGATCTCGGCGCCGTTCTCGATGCTGGTGCGCTCGTACAATTGTGTGTCGAGTGCCTGCGTGTGGCCGACGAAGTGGCACTTGCGCGTGCCGCTCGGCGTTGGCGCCGCTTTCTTGTCGGCACTCGGCTTGATGTTGCTGAGGTTGACCGTTTCGAGTTCGACGTAGCTCTGCACACGGATGGTGTTGATGCGGATGCCGGCCTCGGGCGCTTCGCTGCCCTTGCCGAAGCGGTTGCCGTAGTCGACCGAGAACTGCTTGATGATCGCCATCACGTCGTCCATTTTTTCCAGACGCAGCTTGGATGCGATCACCGTGGTCTGCGCGAGCTGATTGCCGTAGCGAAGATCGAGTTCGAGCCGGTGCTTGATGTCGGTGCGCGCCATGCCCTGGCGCAACAGATCCTGACGGCCCGCTTCTTCGAGTTCTTCGACGATGGTGTTGAACGCGGCGAAGTCGTTGTAGAGCTTGCGGGTGTTGCTGTCGAAGATCCACATGAACAGCGAACGTTCATGGATGTGCAGCTGATGCATGTTGCCGGCGCCGACCGCCGAGAACACCGAACAGAACGGCGGCACCAGGATGCGATCGATGCCGAGCACGCTGGCGATGCCGCAGGCGTGCAGCGGACCATTGCCGCCGTAGGCCAGCAGCGTGAACGTGTGCGGATCGTAGCCGCGCGCACGCAGCTCGGTGGCGATGCCGTTGGCCATGTTGGCATCGACGCGGCGCTTGACCATCAGCGCGGCTTCGGTCACCGAGCAGTCGAGCACATCGCAGATCTCTTCTTCGATCGATTGCTTCGCGCGCGCTGCCTTCAGCTTGATCTGGCCGCCGGCGTAGTTGTCGGCAGACAGATAACCGAGCACGAGATCGGCATCGGTCACGGTCGGCTTGAGGCCGCCGCGGTCGTAGCAGGCCGGACCCGGATCGGAGCCGGCACTGGCCGGGCCGACCTGCACGGTCTGATGCATGCGGTCGTAGTTGACGATCGAGCCGCCGCCAGCGCCGAGCGTGACCAGATGGATCATCGGCACCGACACCAGCCAGCGTTCGATCACCGGATTGAAGTCGTAATGCTTGACGCCGCCTTCGACGACGAGGCCGATGTCGAAACTGGTGCCGCCCATGTCGGTGCAGATGACGTTGCCGAGATCGGCTTCCGCCGCCAGATGCTCGGACGCGCTGACGCCAGCGACCGGGCCGGAGTGGATTGTCTGCAGTGCATCGGTCGAATTCAGCTGCGCCATGCCGCCGGAGTTGTGGATCACCAGCATCGGCTTCTGGTAGCTCGACTCGCGCAGATTCAATTCCAGCGACGACAGGCCGTGATACATCACGTCGTGCAGAAACGCATCGATGATCGCCGACGAAGTCCGCACGTATTCGCCCTTGCGGCCCGCAACCTTGTGCGCCATCACGATCGGCATCGCGCCCAGCAGGGTTTCCGGATATTCCTCCAGCAGCACTTCCTGCACGCGGCGCTCGTGCACCGGATTGGCGACGGCATTGACCAGCGACACCACGAACGACTGCGCGCCGCGATCGACCAGATTGCGAATCTTCTCGCGCAGGTCGTCTTCGTCGAGCGCCATCAGCACGTTGCCGACCGCGTCGATGCGCTCACGCACACCCGCGATCATCGGGATCGGCACCAGCGCGTCCGGGCGGCAAGCACCCGGCAGATCCTGCTGCGCGCGCATGTCGAGACCTTCACCGTAGCCGCGGCCGCGCGATAACGGCACCGAGCTTTCGTAGCCACAGGTGGTCAACAGCGCCACGCGCGGACCTTTGCGCTGGATCAGCGCGTTGGTGCCGAGTGTGGTGGCGTAACGCACTGAGTCGACCTGCGACAGCACGTGCTGCATGTCGAGATCGAGCTTGGCGCAGCCGGCCTGCAGTGCTTCACGGAATCCCAGCGCGAGATTGTGATGCGTGGTCAGCGCCTTCGATTCGATGTAGTGCGAGTCCCAGACCATGAAGCAGTCGGTGAAGGTGCCTCCGATATCAACGGCGACTCGTTTCATCAGCGTGCTCCTGCGCGGCTGTGCATGTGGCTGCGGTAATCGACGCCGGCCGGTGCCGGTCCGGCGATGGTCGACAGGTCCATCGGCGCGCGCTTGGCCCATTGCGCCTTCAGCGCGTCCAGATCGAACTCCAGATCGTTCAGCGGCGGATGGCCCGGCGGCAGGTATTCCACTTCCATCATGGTTCCGCACTCGGGGCAGTAGTACTCGATGATCTGCACCCAGTTCGGGTCCGGCGCGAACGTGAATTCGTAAGATGGATCGAGAATCGGCTTGTGGATCTCGCGCGGATCGCGTGCGTGCACCAGCAGGCCTTCCTTGTACGGCGCTCGCGCGGAACCGACCACGTGATTGCAGACGCGGCACTCCCACAGTTCACGATCCAGATCGATCGCGAGGTATTCGGTCATCGGCACTTTCATTTGCGCTTGGCTCCTTTGGCGACAGCCGCCGGCTCAGCGGCGCGCTGCAGCACGATGTCGTGGTTCTCGTTGATCGAAAACTGCCAGCCTTGCGGGACCTGGCAGGTGAAGTACTCTTCCTCGATGATCGCGGGGCCGGCGCCGTGCTCGCCGGAGCGCATGTCTTCGAGCTTGTACAACCGCAAGTCGCCGCGCGTACGCGTGGTCTTGGCCGCCACGGCTTTGCTGCCGTCGAGCGGCTTCATCGAAAAATGCGGGATGCGTTTGGTTGCCCGTAGCTGCACGCGCGGTTTGTCGTCGGCCTTGATGCCGGCCGGCAACTTGGTCACACCATTCAGGTGATGCGAGGCATCAACGCCCTTGCGGCTGAAGTTCACCGCGCGCTCGACGCTGCACTCTTCGAGGTCGAATCCTTCGGCGTACATGTCGCGTTGCGCGCGCGCCTGCAAGCCGTCGAGCGTGGCGGTCAGTCCTTTGTTGCTGATGTCGTCGAGCGCACCGTCGTAGCTGTGCGAGATATCGCTGAAGCCGATGCCGAAGGCGCTGAACACGGCAGCGAGGCGCGGCACGATGATTTCCTTGATGCCGAGCTGGTCGGCCACACCGCAGGCCGAGATCGGCCCGGCGCCGCCGAAGGCCAGCAAGCAGGTGCTGCCGTCGGCGCGTACGTGCGGCTTGATCGCCTCGGCGATGCGCGCCTCGTAGGCACGCTCCATCCGCAACAGCGCATCGTCGACGCTCACACCGAGCGGCTTGGCGATGTTCTCCTCGATCGCCGCCCGCGCACGTGCGGCGTCGAGCTTGAGATTGCCGCCGAAATACGAATCGGCATCGAGCACGCCCATCAGCAGGTACGCGTCGGTGATCGTTGCCTGGCGACCGCCTTGGCCGAAGCAGGCCGGTCCGGGTGCGCTGCCGACACTCTCGGGGCCGATCGTGATCTTGCCGCCCGCTACCTTGAACACCGAGCTGCCGCCGGCGCCGAGACTTTCGACTTCGCTCAACGGAAACGAGATGTCGATCGATTCGAGTCGCCCCCAGCGGCGCTCCTGCACGCTGGCGTTGTCGACCACGCCGATATCGGTGGTGGTGCCGCCGATGTCCATCGTCACCAGCGACTTGCGGCCGTAGTGTTGTGCGATCGCCTTGGCGCCTTCCATGCCGCCACGCGGACCCGAGCCCCAGGTCTTCAGCGCTACGCATTTGGCCACGCGCGTCGAAGTGCCGTCGTTGCCGAAGATCAGCAGCGGATTCTTCGCGCGGTAGTCGCGCAGCACGTTCTCGGCGTTGTACAGGAAGCGTTCCATTGCCGGATGCAGGAACGAGTTCAGCAGACTGCTCCAGGTGCGACGGCCATCGTCGTGGTCGTCCGACAGCTGATGCGAGAACAGGATCGGTACCGCGCCGAGCAAGTGCCGCGGATAGCGCAGCAGCGTGATGCGCTTGACGCGCGCCTCGTCGGCCACCAGCGTGTCGCCGCCGAAGCTGACGACGATGCGGTTCGCACCTTTCGAGATCAGCTGATTGATCACCGTGGTGATGTTGGCTTCGAGCGCTTCGCCTTGCAGCTTGAGATCGAGCATACCGATGCGATCGCCGACCATCACGCCGAACAGTTCCTTCTCGTCGTCGTTGCGCAGCAGTGCGGCAGGTTTGCTGCCCTTCGCCAGAATCAGGCCGATGCGCGGACCGATGCGCTGGACCACGGCATTGGTGCCCTGCGTCGTCGAATAGCGGATGTAGTCGACTTCCTCCAGCAAGGCGCCGAGACGCGGCTCGCCGTAGATCTTGCGCGCCGCCTCTTTCAACACCTCGGTGAAGCACTTGGTGAGATCGTGCGGAGTGGTCAGCGTCTTCGCATGGAAAACTTTTGAACCGTAGATCACGCACGCGTCGGTAAGCGTACCGCCGTTGTCGATACTGACCAGCATTGCCATGGGTCTCCCCCGTCGCCGAGATCGCAAGGCAAGCCTGCGATCGTGTTCGTAATGGTGCGAACGACTATGGCGAAGCGCTAACGCGGCCGACAGTAGGACGCGCACCCTCGGGTCGAGGGCTTACCCTACAGGTGGCGATATCGACAGTATCTAAATCAGGTTCCCGCCCGCGATACCCGCTTGGACGGGCTCACATCGGGGCCGCGACCGCGCAACGCCGCGAGGCGACTGCAAGCTGCATTCAATACCGCAACTTACGACTGCATTACGGCAGCATGCGCGCCAGCGTTCGGTCCTTGACGATGAACTGGTGATACAAGGCGGCGGCGACATGCAGACCGGCCACGATCAACAGGATCGTTGCCAGCAGCGCATGAATGTCGCCTAGTTCATGCCCCAGCGCGGAGCCCTGCGCAAACAGGCGTGGCAGGGTGACAACGCCGAACAAGGACACATCCCAGCCGCGCGAGGAGGCATTGCCCCAGCCGATCACCGGCAGCACCAGCAGGATGGCGTAGAGCAGGAAATGCGTGAGTCGCGACAAGCTTCGCTGCCAGGCCGGAATCGTCGTAGGCGAAGGCGGTACCGCGTGCGTCAGGCGCCACACAATACGTAGCACGATCACCAGGAGAATGAGGGTTCCGACCGACAGATGCCAGGCGATCAGCCCTTCCGGTTTCGAGTCGCGCCCGATTTCCGGCATGGTCCAGGCGATGCCGAACTGCACGATCAGCAGCACCAGCACCAGCCAATGCAGCAGCCGGGCGATCGGGTCGTACTTTTCTGGTGACGCGTTCATCGCAGGTTTCATTGCAGGTTCTATTTTGGAGTGGCAGCGAAGTTCTCTCCTTCGCTGGTGAAGCATATCGAATTGCCGGCGATGACCTGCGTGCGCACGGCGCTGGCGGCAATTGTTTGCGCCAACGTCCGCGTGCTTGCAGTGCATGCCACGCACGGTGCGCCATCCGACCATACTGCCGCCACGTCGACAATCGGCTGCACACAATAACCGGGAGCGTGTCCGATGGAAGGTTTTGCCTACGTTTTTCTGCGCAAAGATGGCGCCCCGCTGCCGATGGGCTGCGCCGGTCATGTCGGCTGGGGCTTTTCGGTGTTGAAGGCACCGGGCGATGTCGATGCGATCTGCGGCTCCACTGAAAATACCGGCGGCGCACCGATCGTGCTGCCGGGCCAGGATATCGGCTACTGGGACCGTCGCGTCGATCACGAGGCGCAGATGTTCGAGTTGTTCAAGCAGCGCGGTTACCACGCGTACAAGAAGGCCAAGGTCGCCAGCACGAACGCGGGCGCCGCGCTGGCGAAGGCACACGAGCAAGCCCAAAGCGGCTACGCCGCGATCGGCAACAATTGTCTCGACCACACGTTCCGCGTGCTGGAGGCCTACGGCGTAAAAGACCTGCCCTGGCCCTTGTCGCACGGCTCACCGAACGAATGGTTTGCATTGTTCAACGGTGCTTACGTCGATCTTTGAACGGCATGCGCCGCAGCGACGATAACAAGCGTCGCGTGCAGAACGCTCAGGCGCAAGCCGAACCGCGCATCGTGACGATCACGTCGGCGATCGAGCGCTGCGTTCGCCTTTGGACTTCGAGAATGACTGCAACAAACTCGCATTCGAGAAAGCCCGCCGGCAGGACGCCGGCTGTAGCGGCCGTACCCGCCGGATTCGGGCTTCCTCATCACGCACGGCCTTGCACCTCAGCAGCGGCTGCGATCAACATGCAGCCATGAATCCAGCCTCACAATCGCGGCTGTGGACAGCCGTACTGGCAATTGGCGCAATCGCCTCGGCGCTGGCGATCGTGCCGCAGTTCGATGGCGCACGTCAGTGGCTGCTGGAGCGCTGGCATAGCTATGGCACGGTCGACCTGCCCGGCACTTATCCGGGCGAGCGCTGGACGCCGGCGCGCGGCGATCAACTGAGCTGGCTGGTCGGCGACTGGTGCTATCCGAGCCTGCCGGGTTTCCGCTCGCATTTCCGCATCCGCGCAGGACATCTCGAACGCCAGAACCAGGCCACCTCGCCAACCGCCTTCGTCAGCGACTGGGTTGCGGCCGAAGTCTTCCATTCGAATCGAGACCAATGGCGACTGCGCTATCCCGCCATCGACTGGCCCGGCGACTACATCGCATTCGATCAGACCAAGCCCGCCGAGTGGCGCGAGAACCAACGTTTTGCACAGGACGACGGCAGCGTGAAATCGGGGAAGACGCATCTCGTACTGAGCTGTGCCCGCTGCCGCGTATCGGCCGACGGCGTCAGCTATAGCTGCGACTAGGAACCTGCGGGGTTCGTTTGAAATCGGTGCGTGTGTGCGGGCGCGGCATCGGCCCAGACCAACATCGAAGAACTAAGCAACCCTGCTCGCGCCACGATGAATTCGCGTTGGAGACCTTGGGGACAACGATGTAGTTGTGACGTGATCGCGGGACAACTCGCCGATCGCTCGCAACCTCTCGCAGGCCCGCATTGCAGCTCAATGCGCCTTCGGCTCGCCCTGCGTCAGCACCAGCTGCAGCAGCTCGGCGAAGTTCGCGACACCCATCTTGTGCATCAGCCGGCTGCGATGCGCCTCGACCGTTTTGTGGCTGAGATTGAGTTCGCGCGCGATCAGCTTGTTGCTTTTGCCGCCGACCACGCGGTCGAGAATCTGCTTTTCACGCACGGTGAGTCGCGCCAGGCTGGTCGCGAGATGGTCGTGCCGTTGTCGCTCGCCACGGTTTTGTGCGTCCTGCTTCAATGCCTGATGCACGCGTTCGATGAACTGCTGGCCGTTGTAGGGCTTTTGCATGAAGTCGAACGCACCGGCTTTCATCGCGCGCACGGCAAGCGGCACGTCGCCGTGTGCGGACAGGAAAATGATCGGCAGGCTGATGCCGCTACGCGCAAGCCGTTCCATCAACTCAGGACCGCTCAAACCGGGCATGCGCACATCGAGCACGATGCAGCCTGAATGTTCGGGTCGCAGCGCCTGCAGAAAGGATTCGGCCGAATCGAACGTCTCCACGCGCAAGCGGATCGACTCCAGCAACCAGCGCAGCGAGTCGCGCACGCTGGCCTCGTCGTCGACGACGAACACCGTCTGCTCGGGCTCTGCGCGGGCCGCCGATTCGCGCTTCGGGCTACTCGTCTGGGTCATCATTTTCCGATCGGCAAGGTGAAGCTGAAACGCGCACCGCCATAGACATTGCGCGCGGCATCGAGTCGGCCGCCGTGCGCTTCGATAATCGAGCGGCAGATCGCCAGGCCGAGCCCGAGTCCGTTGCGCTTGGTGGTAAAAAATGGATTGAAGATCTGCGCAAGATCGGACTTGCCGATGCCGGCGCCACGATCGGCGAAACTCATCTCCAGCCAACGCCGGTTCAGCCGGCGGCTGCTGACCTGCAGGCAACGCTGTGCCGGGTCGACGTCGCTCATCGCCTCCATGCCGTTCTTCAGCAGGTTCAGCATGACTTGCTTGATCTCCAGCGGATCGACCGCAATCGACGGCAAGCTCTCGTCGAGCTCCAGTTCCACCTTTACGCCGAGCTGGCGCCGTTCGAACTCGAGAAAGCCAACCATCTCGCCGAGCGTGGCGTTGAGATCCGTCGCAACCGCCTCGTGTTCGGCGCGGCGCACGAACTGCCGCATGTGTTGAACGATCGCCCCCGCCTGTTCGGCGTGCGCGATCGCCTGCGAGATCGCCGAGCGGATCAACTCCGGATCGCGCGCCTTCGAATCCAGACGCAGTTCGCAGCCATGCAGGTAGTTCAACGTAGCACTCAACGGCTGCGCCAGCTCGTGCGCGAGCGCTGCGGCCATTTCGCCCATGGTGTTGAGCCGTGAGACATGCGCAAGCTCGGCGCGGCTGCGGCGATCCTGTTCTTCGAGTTGCTTGCGCTCGGTGATCTCCGCGTGCGCGACGACCACGCCGTAGCCTTTCACTGCGATGGGTGCTGCCGTGACGCTGAACCAGCGCAGCTTGTTGCTCGGATAGCGCACGCCGAGTTCGACGTTGGCGACCACGCGCTGCTCTTTCAGCGCGCGCACGCTCGGCAGCTGCTCGCGCGAAACCGGCGATCCGTCGGCGTGGATCAGCGACGCACCCGGCGTGCTCAGGTCGCGCATCAGCCGCGCCTGCATCGTGCGCGAACTGATACGGCCGAGCGTCTGATTGATCTCGATCACATTGCCGACATCGTCGGTGATCGAAATGCCGATCGGAAACGTCTCGAACAGCACGCGGTATTTTTCGCGGCTGGCGCGCAGCGCCTCTTCGGAGCGCTCGCGTCGCGCGATCTCTGAGCGCAGCGCGCGGTTGGCTTCGTTGAGTTCGGCGGTACGCTCCTGCACGCGCTGCTCGAGTCGTTCGTGCGCGCGCTGCAATTCCTGTTCGGCTTGCTTGCGCTCGGAGATATCCTGAAAAATCCAGATCGCCTGGCGGTACGGGTGCCGCGTGCTGAGCACCTTGCCGGCAACGTTGCACCAGAACACCTCGCCGGTCTTGCGCCGCATCAGGCGCTCGTCGGTGTAGTTGCTGTGTCGATGCAGATGTTCCATTGCGCGCCGACCGATCTCGTTGAATGCCTGTTCGGATGGGTATAGCTCGCGTACCGGCGTATTGTCGAGTGCGCCGGGTGCGGCAGCGAACATCTCCTCGAAGCGTCGGTTGCAGCGCACGATCACGCGTTCGCGGGTGAAGCAGATGCCGACGATGGCGTTGTCGAAGATGATCCGGTATTCGGCCAAGGCTTCGCGCAATGCTGCGGCACTGTCGCGTTCTGCCGTAGTGCGTGCGGCCTTTGCGGCCGGCGCGGGTTTCGCTGAATTCGCCACTTTGGCCGACTGCGCTGCCTCGGCGTTGCCCGGCCGTGTCGCCGTACTGCGGCGACGCGGTGTCACGCTGGAGGGCGTCAGTGACATGGGGTTCTCCGCTTCAGCCGTTGCCAAGCCGCATCAAGGCGCTATTGGTTAGGTAGCGATCGTACATGCCTGGATCGTTGGCGCGACTGTTGTGTCCGTTGCCGATCGTACGCACCTGCTGCAGACGTGTCATTCGCTGGGTCTGCAGATCGAACGCATGGACGTGCGTCCACGACCAGTACGGATGCTTGCCATCCATCACCGACTGACTGCCGTTCTGATACAGCGCGAAAGCGCCATCGAACGAACGGTAGGCCTCGCCGCGCCGGTCGTAGGAGACCATTGCGATCGGCAGCGAGGTGCGCGCATCGAACCAGACGCGCTTCTTGCTGATCGGTGCGCGCGGGAATCCGGTCGGCTCGGCCTCGACCACGATCGCTTCCGGCACCAGTTCGACCGTGGTATCGAAAAAGGTCTGACCCTTGGGTCCGCCGTGCACGCTGCGCTCCCAGTTCGGATGCTGCGAATGCCAGTCGCCGCAGACGCCGGCAAGTGCCGGTCCGCGCCCGACGATGCGGTAATTGCCCCAGGTGTAGAGCGGATCGCCGGCCGCCCAGGCGTCGGACAGATACAGCGAAGAGCCGGGAATCAGCGGTTCGAAACGCTGGTCGGTCGGGAACTGGCGAATGCGCTTGAACGCCGGCAGATAGCCGTAAAGCTCGGGGAACGTGTGCTGATCGTAGGCCCAGATATTGAGGAACGAGGTGCCTTTGACGTTGTCGGGCGATGCGAAAAAGATCGACTGAAAACGCAGCTTGTCTTCGTGTCCGGTCCAGTAAGGCTTCGGCTCCAGGCTGATGCGCGCAATCGGCGACAGCTCCGCCCAGCCGGCTTCGTAATGAAACAGCGGATCGCCCTGCGGCGACAGATCGTCTTCCTTGATCGCATAGAACGAGGCATCGTGACGACCCCAACTCAAGGTGAGTCCGGCGAACAATTCGATCGCCGACTGCGAATCCGGAAATGGATTGCCGCCGATCCACGGCTTGCCGTCGGCCCCTGCGACGACGTTGCCGCGCGCATCGAACTTGGCCTGACCGCGATTGCGCACGGTGGCCTCCAGGTATTCCCAGGGGCTCAGCCGCATGATGTCGGTGGTGGTCTTGGCGACCTTGAGGCGACGCCCCATCGTTGCGATCTGCGCGTACTTGATCGGCTCCAGCAAGTCCTTGACCGACTCGACATTGGCCGCGCTGATCTCGTCGCCCGGCTTGATGCGTCCCTTGGTGTACGCCTCGATCGACAGCAGTTCGTCGGGATACGCCTTCGAGATATCGCCGGTCGCGGCGATCGCATCCCACAGCGGCATCAGCACACCGGCACCGGCCACACCGGTGGCGAGCTTTCGCAGGAAGTGTCGGCGGCTATAACCCGCGTCGTAGCGGATCAGATGCATTGCGGTGCTGGCATCTGCCGCCGAGGCGACACGTCGCTGCGTGTGACCTCAGAATTCTGTGCTGCGTGTTTTGGCAAAAATTCCGGCGGCTCATCCTTGAGCCGCCGGAGCGCTGCATTACGTGCGGGAGGGGATCGCACGTAAAGTCCGAATCAGAACTGGTAGCTGAACCGCATCGAGATCTCGTTGGCGAAGTCCAAGGTCGAGATCAGGTTGTTGTTCGGATTGCTGCCGAGACGGCCGTTCAGGTAGTTGTAGAACATCTCCACCGTGTAGGTGCCGTTCGGCTTCCAACGCACTGCCGGCTGCACCAGGATGCCGCCTTCCGGGTCGTAGAGCATCGCGAAGTCGGCGCGCCACACCAGGTTCGGGAACGGCTGCTGGAACGCGAACACAACGTAGTTGGAGCCGCCCTTGAGTCCCGGCGTGGCCGAGGTGGTGTCGTCGCTGTAGCTGTCCTTGCCGCCGTAGCCGCGCAGGGAACGACCAACCAGATCGTCGTGCGTGCGGTGCATGTACTGCAGCACCATGTAGGTGGCCGGGAAGCTCTGCGAGAAGCGCTGGTACTTTTCCATCACCAGTGCGGCAACGATGTTGTCCTCTTTCAGGAACTCCTGTCGCAGATCGGGGGACGTGAAGGTACGCGTCGGCGTGTAGGTCGCTTCGAGGTTGATGATCAGCTGATCGAGCAGCGAACCCGGCTCGCCCTCGGTGACATAGCTGACGCCACCGCCGAGATTGGTTTCCTGGAAGTACTCGCGCGCAACATGACCGCGCAAGCTGCCACCGGCGGCGGTGAAGAACGTATCGAGCTCGTTGTGCGCGGCCTGATAGTTCGCCACCGGACGCGCCAACAGCGGCGCGGTCGACGGAAACTGATTGATCGCCGCATTCAAGCCGGTGATGCCGTTCAAACGCACGCGTGCGGCGTAGTGGAACCACTCGTTGGCCGAGTAGACGCCGCCCGGTGCGACTTCGAACGCCGAGTTCGCCAGCAGTTCGCCGGTGGTTGCAGCCGGATAGCCATTGCCCAGCGGATTCGGCGTGACGCCATTGTTGAGCGTGTTCTCGACCAGACCGAGCGGGTTATCCGTCGGCAGGGGGGCATTGACGTTCGACTTGGTCCAGCGGAACACGCCGTCCGGGTTGTAGCGACGCACCGCGATCAGCTGTGCGCCGAACTGGCCGAACGTTCCGCGCAGACGCAAGCCGTAGCTCAGCTTGTTCCACTTGTCGTCGCCATCGGTGTGGTACATGTCCTGAACCGTGAACTGGTCCGGAATGACGTTGTACGAGGTGTTCGGGTTGCCGAACACCGTCGGCTGGAACTTCTGCACATACGCATCGGCGAGGATGTCGTCGTTGATCTGGTAGTTCACGCGGACGGCCGGTGCCGGCACGCGCTTGTCGGAGAACTCCTCGGATGCGTAGTCGATGATCGAGTGACGCCGCAGATCCAGACCATCCGGCACGTCGAGCACGCGGAAGAAGATCGCCTGTCCCCACGCAATCTGCTGGTTGCCGACGCGGATATCCAAGGGACCATGGTTGTAGTCCAGGAACAGCGCCGGGAAATACACCATGTAGTTGGGGCCCGCCCATTCCAGCGGGTTCGGATGCTTGCTGCCCTGCACGTGGTACTGGAACAGGTTCGGCGCGCCGCCGTAGATCTCCGGCAGACCGCCCTTGATGCCGCCCTGCAGCTGATCGACGCTGCCGGCGTTGAACTCGCTGTAGTGACCCGGATCGCCGATCGCACGCAGGCGCGCGGTGAGGCTCAAGTCCTGCGTGAACTTCATGCCGAGTTCGGTCTCGGCGCGCAGGATGTGATAGTTGAAGACGTTGTTCGACGGCGGGATCGGACGCGTCACGTTGTTGACCAGCGGAATCTGTCCATTGACCACCGGAATCGCCTGCAGCACCGGCCCGAGGATCGGATTCTGTAGCAATGCGGAATTCGCCAGGATGTTGCCGTAGTTGGTGAACGGATCACCCGCATGGCGCGTCACCGTCACGCCGTTGTAGACGTTGCCGCGCTCGTTGTCCGGATCGTCGGCGGTGCGCGTGGACAATGCCACTTCAGGCCGGATGAATCCGCCGAGGCTGATATCGAAATCCGGCAGAATGCCGCGCGCGAATCCCATCACGCCGGAACCGCTGCTGCTGACCGACGAATCGCTGCCGCCGGAACTGTCGCTGCTGCTCGCGGTGTCGCTTGTGGCCGAAGCCGAGGTGTCGGTGCTCGCCGTAGCATCACTCGCGGTGCTGCCGCTGGAGGCCGCGTCGCTGCCATCCTGCGCGAACGCGAGCGTCGATGCCGCCAGTAATCCCGCTCCGATCCAAAGGTTCAGACCTACCTTGTTCCTGATCATTGCCATCTCCCCTCCTTGAACCCGCCGTTTGCTTTAGTTTTAAACGCGACCACCCGTCCGCCGCCCAGCTGCGAACGCTTGTTCTACCTAGAACTAGCCATCGATCCGAATGATGCGACCCGAATGGCCGACGGCCAGCACGGCTTCGCCACCGGCCGGAATGCTGATGCCCTGATACCAGCTGGTCGCGAGGTCGGCACCCTGGCCGTGACGCCAACTCTTGCCGTCGTCGTCGCTCAACATCATGTCGCGCATGCCGGTGACGTACACCTTGCCGTTCGCAGTCGAACGCACACCGAGCAGCACCGAGCCACCGCCGCTGTTCGAGGTGGTCCAGCTGGCGCCGTGATCGGCGGTGCGCAGCACAGTGCTGGCCTGACCGACCGCGTAACCGACGCCATCGGGTCGTACGTCGATCGCCAGCAGCGAGGCATCTCCCTTGTGCACCAGCTTCCAGCTGGCGCCATCGTCGGTCGAGTGCTGGATCATGCCGAACTCACCGGTCATCGTGATGGAGCCGTCTTCGCCGACGACCACTGCATACAGATGCGGCTGCACACCCTCGTCAGCAACGCCTTTCCAATCGGGCGTCAACGTCGTCCAGGTTTTGCCGCCGTCTTCGGATTTGATCACCGTGCCGAACTCGCCGACCGCGACTGCGCGACCTTTCGAGTTCAGGCTCACCGAGAACAGACGCCCTTGCGTGCCGGCGTCGACCTTGCTCCACGCGCCGCCGCTGTCTTTCACCAGCACCGTGCCGGACTGTCCAACGGCGATGCGATGACCCTGGCTGATGGCAACACCGAGCAAGGCGAGCGGTGTCGGCGCAGCCGACACACGCGACCAGGTCTTGCCGGCATCGGCTGTTTCCTGAATCTCGCCGGCAGCGCCGACGGCAACACCGTCACTCCCATCGAAGGCGATCGCGAACAGTGCCTGATGCGCAGTGCCGGACGTGATGACGCCGATACCGCCGGCATTCGCACCATTGGCCTGCGCCGCCGCCAACACCGCGGTACTGGCGGCAGCCGCCAACGCGGCGAGCGCAATCACACTTCCCAGCTTCGACAGATTTTTCATTGCGCGTGTTGCTCGTGCCTGAATTCGTTTGAACCATTGGGACATGGCCGGCGCGCCAAGGCGCGCGGCCCTTGCCTGAAAACACCCGACCGGCAGCGAACTGCCGGTGCGGGTTCGCTGCATCAACCCACGCCGAGACGCTGAATCGCCTGGCTGGTGAGGTACTTGCTGTACACGTCCTGACCGCCGTCGTCGTAGGCGCTCTTGTAGCCGCCGGTGACTTCGCGGGCCTGCACGAAACGGCTCATGCGATTCGACTGGATGTCGTGGGTCATCACGTGCGTCCAGCTCCAGATCGGGTTGCCGGCGGAATCCTTCTGCACGGTGTTGCCGTCGATGTACTGACAGAAACCCGGCTCGAACGATTTCCACATTTCGCCGCGGCGATCGAAGGTGATGTAGGCGACGAACATCTGGTTGCGCACGTCGATGTAAACGCGCTTCTTGCCCACCGGTGCGCGCGGATAACCAACCGGCTCGGCTTCGAGCACGATGACTTCCGGAATCAGTTCCATGTTGGTGTCGAAGAAGGTCTGGCCCTTCGGTCCGCCGTGCACCGGGCGTTCCCAGTTGGCATTGCGACCGCCGTACCAGTTCGCCGAGATCGCACCCAGATGCGGCTTGCGTTCGATGATCTTGTAGTTGCCCCAGGTGAGCATCGGATCGCCCGCCGCCCACGCGTCGGACAGGAAGATGGTCACACCCGACACCAGCGGTTCGAAGCGCTGGTTGGCCGGGAACGTACGCACGCGACGGAACGCCGGCAGATAGCCGATGAGGTCCGGGAACTTGCGCTGGTCGTAGTACCAGGTGTTGAGGAACGAGGTGCCCGCGGTGTCCTGCGGCGAGGTGAACCAGACCGACTGGAAGCGCAGGATGTCTTCCTTGCCGGGCAGATACGGTCCGCCTTTGCCGGTGCGGCCGGTGGCGTTGTACTCCGCCCAAACGAAGTCGTACTGGTAGGCGGTTTCGCCGGTCGGTGCGATATCCCAGTCGCGAATCGCGTAGATCGAGAAATCGTGGCGACCCCAGCTCAGCGTGAGGTTGGCGATCGCTTCGTTGCCGGTCTTCGCATCCGGGAACGGATTGCCGCCGATCCACGGCTTGCCGGTGTCGGCGGTGACGATATTGCCGTTGGCGTCGAATTTGGCCTTGCCCTTGTTGCGCAGCGTGGCGTCGAGATAGCCCGACTGGAACAGCTTGCTGGCATCGGTGGTGGGTTTGACGATGGTGATCTTGCGACCCATCGTCTTGACCTGGTTGTAGGCGATCGGATCGAGCAGATCCTTCACCGCGTCGACATTGGCCGCGGTGATGACATCACCAACCTTGACCTTGCCCTTGGTATACATCTCGATCGAGGTCAGCTCGTCGGGATACGCCTTGCTGGTGTCCGCGCCGTTTGCGATCAGCGGCCACAGCGGGGCCAAAACGCCAGCACCTGCAACGCCTTTCAGGGTTTTCTCAAGCAGCGCGCGGCGGCCGTAATTGAAGTCGTACTTTTTGATATGCATCGTGTTTCTCCTCATTCAAACGAGTAATGCTGTTAGGCAGGGCATCGAGCCACCTGCCTTCGAGCGCGCGGTACTTATCGGTGTACCTCGATTATCTCTACGTTAGTAAAACCCCAGCAGTTGCAGCGCAGACCCAGCGACAGCGAGCGCAACCGCGCGCGCGCCACCGATTTCATTTGTAGGCACCGGCAACGGCCGGCGATCCTGCAACGTCGTCGTCGACACTCGCGTACATCGACAGATCGACGCCTTCTCCAACCAGAAGATCCTTTCGCGCGACGAAGCGCGGCTTGATCAGGTAGACCAGCAGTGGCAGTACCACCAGCGCCAGCACCATGTTGATCAACATGATCAGCACCAGCAGCAGGCCCATGTCGGCCATGAACTTGAGGCTCGACAAGAAATACCACGGCAGGATGCCGATGAACATGATCGATGCGGTGAACATGATCGCTTTGCCGGTGGTGGTCAGCGAGGCAGTGATCGTGCGACCCCAATCATGATTGTGTGCGTGGTACTCCTCGCAGATGCGACTCAACAGATAGATGCCGTAGTCGATACCGACGCCGACACCGATCGAGGCGACCATCAGCGAATTGATGTCGAGACCGATGCCCATCAGGTGCATCGACGCACCCAAAATCAACGTCGACAAGTTCACCGGAATCAGCAGGATCAGACCGGCGACGAATGAGCGGTAGGCGAAACTGCAACCGAGCAGGATCACCACGTTCAGACACAGCAGGATCACCCAGTGGAAGCGTTCGACGACGTTGTTCATCGCCTGCTGCAGCGCGATAGTGCCGGTACCCAGACGAATCAGGAACGAGGGATGATCGGTACCGACCGCCGCCACGGCCTTGCGCGCTTCGGCCAATGCGGCATCGACGGTGTCCTGCTTGTTGTCCTTGTACCAGAGCGTCACCGTGCCGTTCTGCTGCTCGAAGTCGATGATGTTGGAGAATGCCTTCGGGCTTGAACCCATCAGCACCGCCGACGCCGCCGCGTTGACCGCATCGTTGCGCGGGTCGAGCGGCATCCAGCGCGGATCGCCACCGGCGAACAGGCGATTGCCTTCCATCAGATAGTCGCCGAGCGACAGCGTTGCGCGCGGCGGATTCGGTGCGCTTTCGATCAAGTTCTGCAAGGCCAACATCGTCATCACCGTATCGGCCTGGTGATCGACGCGATTCGGGTCGCGCTGGTTCTTCGCCTCGAAGACGACTTCCAGCGTGTTGATGCCGGGGAAGTTGCGGTTGATCTGCCGCACCGCCGTATTGAATTCGGAATCGTCCCACAACAGGTTGCTGCCCTCGGTCGGGTTGCCGATCTTGATGCGCAGCGCTTCGTAGGTCGAGAACACCGCGAGGCAGGCCACCAGCACCGTGGTCACGCGCGCACGCTTGCCGAACGTAAGACTGGCGATGAACACCAGCACCGCCTTGAACGCGCGCATGAACAGCGACTGCGGACCTTTGCCGACGAGCCGGTCGACATTCTTCGGCGCGGGCAGCGCGGCCAGCAGCAGCGAGATCAGCAGCACGCCGGTCGGGATCAGCCAAACCGCCCAGAAACCGCAGAACAGCGCGAACCGCTCCATCGCCGGGATCGGCGCGATGGCGATCAGGAAGATGCCGACGATGTCGGTGAAGATACCGAGCACCGACGGCGCCATCATCACGCCCATGGTGATTTCGGCGGCCTTCACGCGATCGCCGACGTGCGAATAGATTTCGTAGTAGCGCTCGGTGAACTGCACGCAGTGCGAGAACGAACGTGCGACCAGCAGCAGCGGCACGATCATCAGCAGCGGTTCGATCGGCGACTTCAACCAGCCTACAAAGCCGAAACCCCAGATCGCCGCCGTCAGGCTGGTAACGATCGGCGTGACCACGCCGACGACGTTGCGCATGTACAACGCCAGCGCCAGGATCAAGGCGCCGAGCGTGACGGCGAAGATCTTGAACATCTCCGACTCGTACTCATAGACCCAGCCGGTCAAGGCCGGCTGGCCTGCGAGGTAAACGCGGTGATGCGCGTCCTGGTTCTTCATCACCAGGTCGTGCACGTACTTGAAAGCCTCGCCGTAATCCAGGCGCTGCTCGATGAAGGTGGCATTGATCAGCGTCGACGAACCGTCGGCCGAGACCAGGAAGTTGCGCGCGTTCGGCGACTTCTCGACATTGCTCTTGAATGCGTCGACTTCTTCCTGCGTCGATGGCACGTGATCGCCCATCAACGGCCGCATGTCGATACCGTCCGGCGTGGCTTCGGCGTAGCGCGCTTTCTCGGTGGCGATCGACAGGATCTGGTCGTGATCGACACCGGGCGCGAGATCGATGTCGCGCGTCATCTTCCAGACTTTGGCCAGCGTCTCGGTGTTGTAGATGTCGCCGCCACGCCGCTTGACCATGATGGTGACGGTCAAGGGACTGCCGAAGTTCGGATGATCCTTGAACACCTGCACGAAGGGATCGTCCTTCGGCAGCAGGTCGGAGAAAATGGTCTTCAGTTCGACGTTGCGCAGGCCGGCGGCGAAGAACAGGGTGACGATCACAAAGAAGCCGGTCGACAGACCGCGGTGTTGCATGACCCACTTGGCGATCTTGTATCGCATCAAATTATTCCTTCACCCTAAATAAAGAACCGCTCGAAACTCCGCGTGTCGCTGAAGCGGACAGCGCACTATGTGCAGCGACCCGGCGTCGAACAATCAGGCAGCACCCTTGCGGAGCGAGGGTAGACCCCGTGCTGTAGACGACCGACCGCGAATGCCGTGTTGGTGTAACGCGCAGACGAATACCTTCGACTACGCTGATGCGCATCAGGAATTTTTTGAAATCGAGAAAGCCACCGTTACGACCACGCGGGCTGGCACTCGCACTCCTCCTTGATGTACTCGTTATTCGAACCGGCCTGTCGCACCGCAACATTTCCGCATTCGCTGGAAGTGAGTTGCCATGCCCGGCTGTTGCAGCGATTAGAGCGGCTGGCCAGCAGTGTCCGCACTACACGAATGGGTAGTTTTCCTCATGCAGGAGGGGTAGGCTGTCCGCAGCAACGAGGCTCATAGCAATGCGCGAGTTGCAACGCGCTACTCTAGCCGCCCACAAGCAAGACGAGCGCTCACAGCTCGCGCAATCCGCATGCAGTGCTGGAGGAGCCGTTGATAATGACAGGCGCAAGAACATATCGGACGGTGCCGACAAGCGAACTCGGTACGCACAAGCTGTTTGCGCCGCCGGAATATTTCGGCGCGATCCTGCGGCAATCCGTATTGAACCGTATCTTTGCCGACAGTGCGCCGCGCATCGTGGTTTTGCAAGCGCCGGCCGGCCATGGCAAATCCACGCTGCTGCAGCAGGCGAAATCGGCCTGCGAGTTGCGCGGCGCGGTCACCGGTTGGCTGACCTTCGACGAAGCCGATAACGATCTGCGGCGCTTTTCCACGCACATGCAGGCCTTGCTCGGCAGCTTTGAGGACAGTGGCAGCGACGCTCTCGCAAGCGAAGAGTCCTACACCGATACGCGTCGACGCCGCTCCGACTGGTTCATTAACCGACTGCAACAGTTTGACGGCCCGCTCGCGCTGTTCCTCGATGAATTCCAGACGCTGAAGAACAAGACGATTCTGTCGTTCTTCAAAGAAATGCTCGACCGACTGCCCGAGCGCGCGATGATCTTCATCGGCTCGCGCTCAACGCCGGAAGTCGGCCTGGCCCGGATGATCGTGAACCGGCAGGCCAGCGTGCTGACCGCGGACGATCTGCGCTTCTCGCCCGATGAGGTCACACAGTTCTTCTCCGGCGCCAGCGAGTTGTGGATGAGCAGCGAAGAGCTCGACGCCATCTACAAGCAGACCGAGGGCTGGCCGGCAGCGCTGCAGCTGTTCCGTCTGTCGCTGATCAGTCCGGCGGTCCGCAAGTCGCTCGGCGATCTCGGCAGCTATCGGCCGCGGGAACTGGCCGAGTATCTGGCCGACAACGTGTTGACCTTGCAGCCGCCGCGAATCCAGGACTTCCTGCTGAAGACCTCGCTGCTGACGCGCCTGTGCGCGCCGTTGTGCGATGCCGTCACCGGCTGGCACAACTCGCAGGACATGCTACTTTTTCTGGAGCGATCAGGGCTGTTTCTGCGCAGTCTCGATTCGGGCCGGCAGTGGTTCAAGTACCACAACCTGTTCTCGTCGTTCTTGTCCGAACAATTCCGCGAACTGTCGGAATCTTCGACCGAGGCGGTGCATCGCACTGCGGCCGAATGGCATCGCCGCAACGGCTATTCCGAAGAGGCGATCTACCACGCGATCGAAGTGCACGACTACGACTTCGCCGCCGAAGCGCTCGATGACTGGTCGACCCGGCTGATTGCCGACGGCTACCTGATGACGGTCGAGCGCTGGTTCGATCATCTGCCACTCGACGCGCTGTATAACCACCCGCAACTCCTGGTGAAGACGGCTTACGCCTTGGTGTTCCTCCGACGCCATCAGAAGCTCAAGCCGGTGCTCGATCTGCTGGAGCGCAAACCTTTCGTCGGCGCCGATCGCGTTGCCAATCCCGACGTGGTTCGGGCGATGGCGGCGATGATGGTCGATAACATTCCGCTCGCATTCCGCATCATTGCCAATGTGCAGGTGCGCAAGCAGGACCCGCAGGGCTTCGATGCGTTCGAGCTGGGGGCAGCCGCCAATCTCAGCGGTTACATGGAAATGGCGCTCGGAAGTTTCGACGACGCGCGCGAGTGTCTGGCGCTGGGGCGCGCGTACAGCGGACGTATCGGTGCGAGTTTCAGTGGCGGCTATTCGATCGGCGTATTGGGTGCGAACCTGTTGATTCAGGGTTCGCTGCGTGAGGCGCTCGATCGCTTCCGCGCCAACATGGCGGAACAGAAAGCGCAGTTCGACAAGTCGTTCGCATCCGCCTCGATGGTCGCCTGCTATATCTGGGCGCTGTACCAGGCCAATGATTTCGATGAGGCCGAGTCGCTGTTCGCGCAGTACCACGACATGATTTCTGACTCGGTGCTGCTGGACTTCCTGGCGGTCGCCTACTTGTCGATGGCGCGCATCCACGACGCGCGCAACCGTCCGGAGAAAACGCTCGAGCTGCTCGACGAAGCCGAAAACATCGGCTACACCAACAAGTGGCCGCGCCTGATCCGTATCGTCAATTGGGAACGCGTGCGCCGCGCGCTGCTGCGCAGCGAGATCGATCGGGCGCAATCGATCGCGGTGCGCCTGCGCGAGGATCGCAGCGGCGGACCGGACACCGAGTGGATACTGTTCTCCGAAGATGCCGAAGGCGATGTCATCGGCGAGATTCGTCTGCGCATTCATCAGGGCGACACTGAAGCCGCATTGAAGTTGCTCGACGAATCGCTGGCCGCTCCGCAGAGCCAGCGGCGCGTGCATCGCCGCATCAAACTGCTGGTGCTCACCGCCCTCGCCCACCAGCGCAACGGCGCGCCCAGCACCGCCCGGCGCAGCCTGCGCGCGGCACTCGAACTGGCCGAGCCGGGCCATTACGTGCGCGCGATCGTCGAAGAGGGCGAAGCGATCGTCGAGCTGCTGCGGGAGGAACTGAATACCAGCCGCGCACACCTCGATGACGGCGAAGAACCTTCGACGATGTTGCGCTTTGTCGAAAGCCTGATCGCCGCCGCCGGTCTGGATAACGGCCGCACGCCCGCGCAGAGCGACATGCAGCCGCTGGAGCCGTTGACCGAGAAGGAAAAGAAGATCCTCGCCTACCTCAGCAACGGTGTTTCGAACAAGGCGATGGCGCGGCAGATCTTCCTTTCCGAGAACACCATCAAGTTCCACTTGAAGAACATTTACTCGAAGCTCGCGGTTTCCAGCCGCGTGCAGGCGATCAATGCCGCGCGGCAGATGGGTATCATCTAGCAAAGCGACCCGCGCTCGGCGGCGCACGCCGGCTCTGGTTAGTGACGTCCAACGTTCTGCAGCGACCGCTCGCGCTTTGCTTCGGCAGCCGTCGTTCTGACGGCAGTGCGCTCGGCTGACCACTGCAGCGGCGATGGCACGCGGCATCGGCGTGCGCTCCAGCGAAAGCTTGAGAATTGATCTGCGTCCCAGGACCGGTTTGCGTCCAGACTTCGCACCGACATCGCCCTAGGCGCGATTCAACAGGTTCGAGTGCAGATTCATCGGCAACCGCTTTTACAAAAATGAATCGCCGATGTTCACGCTCAGATGTGAGCACTGGCGTCGGTCCTGACAACCTGGCCGTGGCTCAAATGGGCTCGGTACGCGGTGGCTGCACAGCGCTGGCATATCGTTTGCGAGCTTTGCACCCAATCTTGCATACACTCATCGGGTTCCCTGAATGACTTATTCAACTGTCGCCGCCGAACCCTATCCCTGGCCGTACAACGGCAGCTTCAGCGCCGCCGATACGGCGCTGATCGTGATCGACATGCAGACCGACTTCTGCGGCGTCGGCGGTTACGTCGACAAGATGGGCTACGACCTGTCGCTGACGCGCGCACCGATCGCACCGATCCAGAATCTGTTGAAAGTCGTGCGTCCACTCGGCTTCACCATCATCCACACGCGCGAAGGCCACCGGCCGGACCTTTCCGACCTGCCCGCGAACAAGCGCTGGCGTTCGCGCCGGATCGGTGCGGGCATTGGCGACGACGGCCCCTGCGGCAAGATTCTGGTGCGCGGCGAACCCGGCTGGGACATCATCCCGGATCTCGCACCACTTCCCGGCGAGATCATCATCGACAAGCCGGGCAAAGGCTCGTTCTGCGCAACCGACCTCGAACTGATCCTGCGCACGCGCGGCATCAGCAACATTCTGCTCAGCGGCATCACCACCGATGTCTGCGTCCATACCACCATGCGCGAAGCCAACGACCGCGGCTTCGAATGTCTGCTGTTGCAGGACTGCTGCGGCGCGACCGATCACGGCAATCATTTGGCAGCGCTGCACATGGTCAAGATGCAAGGCGGCGTGTTCGGTGCGGTTGCAAGTTCGACGGACGTGCTGGCGACGCTCGCAAGCACGCAACGCGCAGCGGCCTGAAATCGGCCGCGCTGCGGACCGGCGCCCACGGCACCTGCCGACAGCCGGTGCGACCATCCGAACTCGATTTAGCGGCGGCGCCTTCGCTGCGCCGGCGGTCTGGTTACACTTCGTACGGATCCCATTGCAGCCATTGAAGATGTCTCCTGACCAGATCAACCGCGCCGAAGTCGTCGCCGAAGTTCGCGCCGCATTCGAGCAATACGAAGCGGCACTGAAGGCGCACGACCTCGCCACGCTCGATGCGTATTTCTGGGATGACCCACGCGTGCTGCGCTATGGCACGGCCGAGCTGGCGCAGGGCGCCGAGGCGGTCCGCCGGTCGAGGCGCGCGATGACGCCGGTACACCCGCAGCGCAAACTGCAGAACACGCTGATCACCACCTTCGGCGACGACAGTGCAAGTGTGTGCACCGAGTTCGCCGCGCCGGACAGTGCACAGCTCGGGCGCCAGACCCAGACCTGGGTGCGCTTTGCACAGGGCTGGAAGATCGTCGCCGCACACGTCAGTCTGGTGGATACCCAGAAGCTGCAACGCTACTGCTAGACTGCCCGCTGGATGTTGCATACACGGATGAATCCAAGCCTATGTCCCAGCAGCCGGCCAACGCACTTGCTGAACAGGTTTACCTGCGCATCAAGGATGAAATCTTCGATTTCCATCTTTTGCCGAGCGACCGTTTTACTGAGACCGCATTGGCCGAACGCTATGGCGTTTCGCGCACACCGCTGCGCGATGCACTTTACCGGCTCAAGCGTGAGGGCTATCTGGAGGTCGGATTCCGCAGTGGCTGGAGCGTATGTCCGTTCGACTTCGTCCGCTTCGACGAACTCTATGATCTGCGTATTCTGATCGAGATCAACGCGGTCGAGCGGCTGTGTCAGCGCGAAGCCGATCTGCCATTGGCGGCGTTGAAAAAGACCTGGCTGGTCACGGCAGCCGAACGCGAAACCGAGCCACGACGAATCGCCGAACTCGACGAGTCCTTTCACTGTGCGCTGGTCGAAGCGGCTGGCAATCGCGAAGTCTCGCGGGTGCATGCCGAGCTCACGGAAAAAATCCGCATCATCCGTCGGCTCGATTTCCTCAAAGAGCAGCGCGTCGATGCAACCTACGACGAGCACGCCAAGCTGCTCAGGCTGATCCTGCGCCGGAAGAGCACGGAAGCTTCCATCCTGCTGCGCTCGCACATCACGCAAAGCAAGAACGAAGTTCGCAAAATTACGCTGCACATGCTGCACGAAGCCCGCGCCACGATGCAGCGCGTGTCGACCAAGACGCGAGCGCGATAAGGTTTGGGGAGCGCTGAAGTGCCGCCCGCTTCAGGCCGGTCCCCGGACTTGAACGCGAACGATGAGTTGAATGCGCTGAATGCGATGAATGCGCTAAATGCGATCGCAGGCGAGTGCATCGTTGCCACTTCGCCCTACCGTTTGTTCACGCCACACCTGAGACGACGACCTAGCAAACGCATCGTGGCCGCGACCCGCAGGTGCTGACGTTGCACAAAGGCGAAACATCCGGTCGATAGCTGCACCGTTTTCGCCTCAAGCACGCACCGAGTTCGCGCTTGGCATGTGCTTTGCAATCATGAACCCATTCTTGTATTCAACATGGGGTGCATGATTGATGGACCGTGGACCCGCTAATGCAATCGCCCCGGCCGGCCGCGCTCCTTCGCGTCCACACGTTCGCGTAGGCGTAGGCGTAGGCGAGCCTGCGCGTTCAGGCCTTCGCGCGCGGCGGCACCGTCCATGAGTCTCGCCACCGCCATCGAAGTGCCGGCGCAGCCCTATCCGTTCGAACTGCGGACCGCGCACTGCGCGCTGCTGATCATCGATATGCAGCGCGACTTCCTCGAACCCGGCGGCTTCGGCGAGATGTTGGGCAACGATGTCTCGCAGTTGCGACGCACGATCGCCCCGAATCGCGCTTTGCTCGCCGCATGGCGCAAGGCCGGCTTGCTCGCAATCCACACGCGCGAAGGCCACCGGCCGGATTTAAGCGATCTGCCGCAAAGCAAGAAGGTCCGCGGCCGCAGCCAGACCTGCATCGGCGACGCCGGTCCGATGGGCCGCATCCTGATTCGTGGCGAACCGGGCCAGGACATCATTCCGGAGCTCTATCCATTGGCGAATGAGCCGGTGATCGACAAGCCCGGCAAGGGCGCGTTTTACGCCACCGATCTGCAATTGATCCTGCAGCAGCACGGCATCACGCAGTTGGTCGTCACCGGCGTCACCACCGAAGTCTGCGTCAACAGCACCGTGCGCGAAGCCAACGACCGCGGCTACGAATGTCTGGTGCCGGAAGACTGCGTGGGCTCGTACTTTCCGCAGTTCCAGACGATGGGCCTGCAGATGATCCAGGCGCAAGGCGGCATCTTTGGCTGGGTCGGCCATTCGTCACACCTAATCGGGGCGATCAGCGCGGGTTGATCGACGACACCGCGCGTCGCCCACCGGCACGCGCACGCAAAGGGGGAAGATATGAACGCAATTGCAGAAGGCTTCAAACCCAAGATCTGGGCGCCCGGCGATTGGAACGCCTTCTTCGGATTCGGCACCAACATCCTGGTCAACATGCTGACGCTGACGGCGCTGCTGCGTTACGTGCTGAAACTGCCGGACGACATAATTTTCGGCCACATCCTGCCGGCCACGGGCCTGATGCTGTGCCTGAGCACGTTCTACTACGCCTGGCTTGCGTATCGACTGGCCAAGAGCACCGGTCGCAACGATGTCTGCGCACTGCCTTCGGGTATCAGCGTGCCGCACATGTTTGTTGTCGTGTTCGTGATCATGCTGCCGATCGCGGCGAAGAGCGGCGATCCGATCAAGGGCTGGGAAGCCGGCCTGACCTGGGTGTTCGTGCAGAGTTTCGTGCTGATGGCCGGCGGCTTCGTCGCCCCGTTCATTCGCAAGATCACGCCGCGCGCCGCACTGCTCGGTGCGCTCGCGGGCGTGTCGATCGCGTTCATCTCGCTGCGTCCAGCACTGGAGATGTACATGACGCCGGTGATCGGCGTGGTCTGCTTCGCGATTCTGATCGCGAGCTGGTTCGGCGGCGTCAAATACAAGGGCATACCGGCGGGACTGGTCGCAATCGCAGTGGGCTCGGCGATCGCCTGGGGCTCGACACTGTTCGGTGCGGACTTCGGCGGCATGGCCATCGCCAAGGTCGGCGAATCGCTCGCCAGCTTCGGCTTCTCGTTCCCGGTGCCGGCGTTCGGCCATGTGTTCTCCGGCTTCCAGTTCCTCGGCGTGATTCTGGTCACCGCGATTCCGTTCGGCATCTACGATCTGGTCGAGGCAATGAACAATGTCGAGAGCGCGGCGGTGGGCGGCGACAGCTTCCCGACCACGCGCGTACTCACTGCCGACGGTGTGGTCAGCCTGATCGGTTGCTGTCTCGGCAATCCGTTCATCAACGCGGTCTACATCGGCCATCCCGGATGGAAGGCGATTGGCGGCCGCATCGGCTACTCGGCCGCCACCGGCGTGATGATTCTGGCGCTGTCGTGGTTCGGCGTGCTGGCGCTGATGATGGCGCTGATCCCGGTGGTCGCGATCATGCCGATCCTGCTCTACATCGGCATGTTGATCGGCGCGCAAGCCTTCCAGGAAACCAAGCGTAGCCATGCGCCGGCGGTGATCATCGCGCTGATTCCGCAAGTCGCCGGCTGGGGCAAGGTGCAGATCGACAACGTGCTCGCAGCCGCCGGTACCGATGCCGCAACCCTCGGCTTCGACAAGCTCGCGCAGGTCGGCGTGCTCTACAAGGGCCTGGCGATCTTCGGCGGCGGCGCCATCCTCTGCAGCGTGATCCTCGCATCGATGACTGCCTGCATGATCGATCGCAACTTCAAGAAGGCCGCGGGCTTTGCCCTGACCGGCGCCATCCTGACGTTCTTCGGCTTCATGCACAGCGAGGCGATCGGCATCGGCAAAACACCGCTGGTCGCGATCAGCTATCTCGGCGTCGCGGCCATTCTCTACGCCTGCGGACGCTTCGCGACGGTCGGCAGCGTAGTGGTCGAGGCCGATCCGGAACCGCATCCGGAAGCCCTGCAAGCCGTGAGCGTTTAACGCTTCGAAAATGGCAACGGGTGGTGCGCGTCGTTTCGGTGCGCATCGCCCTTTGCTCATGCAGAACGATCATTTCGACGAGCAGCAGCGGATGAATGCAGTGCCTCGACCACGTTCAGATGTGCAGCGAATTGCGGCGCCAGGCGATTGCGGGTGTCGCATCGTTGCTCGCGCGCGGTCGTGGCGCCTCGGCCTCGTTGCGGCGATTGCTTCAGCGCCGCGATCGTCCGCAACACTTGATCGCGCTGCGCTTTTTCTGGCCTCACCCTCCGGCGTAGTCGACTTGTAAAGCGGGCGGCAGCATGGCTTTTGTTGCGGCTTTTTCTGCGGCTTTTTCTGCGGCTTTAACTGCGGCAATAGCGGTGACGCGACATTCGGTGGCGCGTCGGGTCATTGACCACATTCTTATCCACCCGACTTGGCATGAGCCTTGCTGTATTCCTTCTTGTATACATAACTGTACTCTGACCCGTGCACGAGTTAACCATCCAGGACTGGCAGCAGCGATACCGCAACGACGGCGCCGATCCGCGCGGTCTGATCGGCGACTTGCGCAGCCGCTACGCACAGCCTGATTCCGCCTGGATCCTGCTGCTCGACGACGCCGCACTCGAACAGCAGTTCGCACGCCTGGACGCGCGCCTGGCGGCGGTCGCCGGCGATCGCAGCAAGCTGCCGCTGTATGGCGTCCCCTTCGCCGTGAAGGACAATATCGATGTCGCCGAACTGGCGACTACGGCGGCCTGCCCCGCCTTCTCGCGCGTCGCCAAGACCACGGCGCCCGCAGTGCAGAAGCTGCTCGATGCCGGTGCGATCCTGCTCGGCAAAACCAATCTTGATCAATTCGCCACTGGCCTGGTCGGCACGCGCTCGCCGTATGGCGCGGTGCCGAACAGCTTCAACCCGCGCTACATCAGCGGTGGTTCCAGTTCCGGTTCCGCTTCGGTGGTTGCGCGCGGTCTGGTCGCGTTCGCACTCGGCACCGACACCGCAGGCTCCGGTCGCGTGCCGGCCGGTTTCAACAATCTGGTGGGTCTCAAGCCGACGCGCGGCTGGCTCAGCTCGCGCGGCGTGATTCCAGCCTGCCGTTCACTCGACTGCGTGTCGGTGTTTGCGTTGACCGTGGCCGACGCCGCCTTGGTTGCCGAGATTGCCTGCGGCTACGACGACAGCGATCCGTATTCGCGCACGGCACCGTTTGCAGCGCTCAACGGACGCCTGCCGACATCGCCGCGCTTCGGCGTGCCAGCCGCTACGCATTGGTTCGGCGACAAGCAGGCGGAAGCGGCGTATACGCGCGCACTCGATCAAATGGAAGCGCTCGGCGCGACGCTGGTGCCGATCGATTTCTCGCCTTTGTATGAAATCGCAATGCTGCTGTACGAAGGACCGTGGCTGGCCGAACGCTACGCGGCGATCGAAAGCTTCATCCGCGAGCACGCCGACCAGATGAATCCGGTGGTGCGTTCGATCATCGAACGCGCGCCGGCGATCACCGCCATCGATGCATTCAAGGCCGAGTACCGTCGCGCCGAACTATTGCGCGCCGCTGAACATTTGATGCGCGGCGTCGACGCGCTGCTGACCCCGACCGCACCGACGATCAGCACCATCTCAGAAGTCGAAGCCGATCCGATCTCGCTGAACGCGCGCCTCGGCACGTACACCAATTTCGTCAACCTGCTCGACTGGTGCGCGCTCGCGCTACCGGCTGGCTTCCGTGAGGATGGCTTGCCGAGCGGGATCACGCTGATCGCACCGGCCTGGCGCGATGCCGCACTCGCCGCATTCGGACGCCGCTGGGAAGCGCATGCACCGTGGACACTCGGCGCGACCGGTCTCGCGTCGAAGTCTTCCGGCGTCACGTCTGCCACCAACGCAGCCGCCGGCACGGTTCGCGTTGCCGTCGTCGGCGCGCACCTCAGCGGCATGCCGCTGAATCCGCAGCTGACCGAACGCAACGCGGTGCTGGTGGAACAGACCCTCACCAGCAAGGCCTATCGCCTCTTTGCACTGCCTGGCACGGTGCCGCCGAAACCCGGCCTTGCCAAAACCGGCGATGGCGCCGAACTCATCGTCGAGTTGTGGGACATGCCGATCGAACATTTCGGGTCTTTCGTCGCGTTGATTCCGGCACCGCTCGGCATCGGCACGCTGGAGTTGGCCGACGGCCGCAGCGTCAAGGGTTTCATTTGCGAAGGCTGGGCGCTCGCCGATGCACGCGATATCACCGAATTCGGCGGCTGGCGCGCATTTCTGGCCGCCGGCCCGGCCGCACCCGCAAAGGAATCTGCATGAGCGCCGCACTGTTTGGAACCGTACTGATCGCCAATCGCGGCGAGATCGCAGTGCGCATCGCACGCAGCTTGCGCCGCATGGGCGTGCGCAGCGTCGCCGTGTATTCGGATGCCGACCGCAACAGCGCGCATGTATCCGCCGCCGATGTCGCCGTCGCCCTCGGCGGCAATGCGCCGAGCGAGAGCTATCTGCGCGGCGACCGCTTGATCGAAATCGCGCTGGAAACCGGCGCGCAGGCAATCATTCCCGGCTACGGCTTCCTGTCGGAGAACACCGCGTTCGCCGATGCCTGCGCGCAAAAGGGCATCGTCTTCGTCGGTCCCACGCCGGACCAGATCCGCCGCTTTGGCCTGAAGCACGAGTCGCGCGAAATCGCCAAGGCCGCCGGCGTGCCGTTGACACCGGGTACCGGCCTGCTCGCCAGCCTCGACGAAGCCGTGGCGTTCGCCGCACAGCTGGGCTATCCGGTGATGCTGAAGAGCACGGCCGGCGGCGGCGGCATCGGTCTGACGCGTTGTGCGGACGAAGCCGAATTGGTCGGCGCCTTCGAAACGGTGCAGCGTCTCGGCAAGAATTTCTTCAGCGACAGCGGCGTGTTCCTGGAGCGCTATGTCGAGAATGCGCGCCACGTCGAAGTGCAAATCTTCGGCGACGGCCGCGGCCATGTCGTCGCCCTCGGCGAGCGCGATTGTTCGATTCAGCGTCGCAATCAAAAGGTCATCGAGGAAACGCCCGCGCCGAATCTGCCGGCGAAGACGCGCGATGCGCTGCTCACCGCCGCAGTCAAGCTCGGCCACGCGGTCGGCTATGTCTCCGCCGGCACCGTCGAATTCATCTACGACGCCGCGCGCGACGATTTCTATTTCCTCGAAGTCAACACGCGACTGCAGGTCGAACATCCGATCACCGAGGCCTGCACCGGCGTCGACCTGGTCGAGTGGATGATCCTCACCGCCGCCGGTCTGCCGCCGGATCTCGCCGCGTTCAAGGCCGAGCCCACCGGCGCGGCGATGGAAGTGCGGCTCTACGCGGAAGACCCGGTGCGCAACTTCCAGCCCTCACCCGGCGTGTTGACCGAAGTCGCGTTCCCACCCGAAGCACGCATCGACGGCTGGGTGTCTACCGGCACCGAGGTCTCGCCGCATTACGATCCGATGCTGGCCAAGCTGATCGTCTACGGCCGCGATCGCCAGGATGCATTGGCCAAGCTCAAGGACGCGCTCGCACAGACGCGACTGCACGGCATCGCCAGCAATCTCGACTATCTGCGTCAGATCATCGCCTCGCCGCAGTTCGAAGCCGGCCAGGTCTCGACCCGTTTCCTCGACAGCTTCGCCTATGCCGCGCCGGTGCTCGAAGTGGTCGAAGCCGGCACTTACACGACGGTGCAGGACTATCCGGGCCGTGTCGGTTATTGGGATGTCGGCGTGCCGCCGTCGGGTCCGATGGACGACTTTGCATTTCGTCTGGCCAATCGCATCGTCGGCAACGGTGAAGACGCCGCTGGACTGGAATGCACGATTCTGGCACCGAGCCTGCGCTTCCACTGCGACGCGCTGATCGCCCTCACCGGCGCACCCACCGCCGCGACACTCGACGGCGTAGCGGTCGACTTCTGGCAGCCGGTTGCGGTGAAGGCCGGCCAGCTGCTGCGCATCGGCAAGGCGATCAGCGGCTGTCGCACCTATCTTGCGGTGCGCAACGGCATCGACGTGCCGAAATATCTCGGCTCGCGCGCGACGTTCGCGCTCGGTGCGTTCGGCGGTCACGCCGGACGTCCGCTGCGCGTCGGCGACATGCTGCGCATCGATGCGCCGCAGACGAATGCCCTCACGCCGCAGGCGGCACCGATCGAACTGCAGCCGCTGTACACGCGCGAATGGGAAATCGCCGTGCTGTACGGCCCGCATGGCGCTCCGGACTTCTTCACCGAAAGTTCGATTGCGACCTTCTTCGATACCGCCTGGGAAGTGCATTACAACTCCAACCGACTGGGCGTGCGCCTGAACGGGCCGAAACCGGAGTGGACGCGCAGCGACGGTGGCGAAGCCGGCCTGCATCCGTCCAACGTGCACGATTGCGAATACGCGATCGGCAGCATCAACTTCACCGGCGACATGCCGGTGATCCTCACGCGCGATGGGCCCAGCCTGGGCGGCTTCGTCTGTGCCGCAACGATCGCGAAAGCCGAGCTGTGGAAAGTCGGACAGGTGAAGCCGGGCGATCGCATTCGCTTCAAGCGCATCAACTTCGACGCCGCAGCGACGCTGGAGAAAGCGCAGGACCACGCGATCGCTGCGCTCACGGCGATGCCGACGCGCGCGCCGATGGTGCTGGTGAAGCCACACAACACCGTGTCGGAATGCGTGATTGCGGAACTGCCGGCACGCGGTTCGCGTCCGCAGGTGGCCTATCGCCAAGCCGGCGATCACAACCTGTTGCTCGAATACGGGCCGATGGTGCTGGACCTGCGCTTGCGTCTGCGCATCCACGCGCTGATGCAGGAACTCAAGGCGAATCCGGTCGCCGGCATTCTCGAACTCTCGCCGGGCGTACGCTCGCTACAGATTCAGTACGACAGCCGCAAGCTGCCGCAGGCCAAACTGATCGACGCGCTGCTCGCGGCCGAAGAGTGCCTGCCGGATGTCGAGTCGATGAAGGTGCCGACGCGCATCGTGCACCTGCCGATGGCCTGGCAGGATTCGGCGACGCTCGACGCAGTCGCACGCTACCGCCAGTCGGTGCGCGACACCGCACCGTGGCTGCCGAGCAATGTCGAGTTCATGCGTCGCATCAACGGGCTCGCCAGCGTCGACGACGTTCGCCGCATCGTGTTCGACACCAGTTACATGGTGCTGGGTCTGGGCGATGTCTATCTCGGCGCGCCGTGTGCCGTACCAGTCGATCCGCGTCACCGCCTGCTGACCTCCAAATACAACCCGGCGCGCACCTATACCGCCGAAGGCACCGTTGGTATCGGCGGCGTTTACATGTGCATCTATGGCATGGACTCGCCCGGCGGCTATCAGCTGATCGGCCGCACCTTGCCGATCTGGAACAAGTTCCTGAAGAACGCGCAGTTCGCCAACGGCGAACCCTGGCTGCTGAAGTTCTTCGATCAGGTGCGCTACTACGAAGTCGAGGAAGCCGAACTCACCGAGCTGCGCGAAGCGTTTCGTGAAGGGCGTCATCAGGTCGCGATCACCGAGGAGGTGTTCGACTTCGCCGAGTACAGCCGCTTCCTGCGCGACATCGAACCGAGCCTGGCTGCATTCCGCGCGAAGCAAAAGGCGGCGTTCGATACCGAAGTCACGCTGTGGAAGTCCGATGCGTCGATGTCGCCGGATGCGCCGCCGGAAGCCGCGGCTGCGCCGATCGAAGACATCGAAGGCTTGGTCGTCGCGGCGGATATCAGCGGCAACGTCTGGAAACTGCACGTCGAAGTCGGTCAGGTGGTCGAAGCCGGTCAGCCGCTGTTGATCGTCGAAGCCATGAAGATGGAGTTCGCGATGCTGGCGCCATCGGCCGGCGTGATTCGCGCGCTGCACTGCAAACCGGGCAAGCAGATCGCCGCCGGCGATCCGCTGCTGGTGATCGGCGCCTGAGGTGCACGCCGCAATGGCCAAACGTCCTGTCGATGAGCCGGTGTCGCGCCGCAGCGCCGAGTCCGGCGAGAACCTCGCCGAACGCATCTACGCACAACTCAAGCAGGACATCTTCGAGTTCCGGCTGCTGCCGGGCGATCGCTTCAGCGAAACCGAAATCGCCGAACGCATGGCGGTGAGCCGCACGCCGGTGCGCGAAGCGCTGTTCCGGCTGCAGCGCGAAGCCTTCGTCGATGTGCTGTTCCGCAGCGGCTGGCAGGTGCGCCCGTTCGATTTCAATTATTTCGAAGATCTGTACGACGTACGCGTGGTGCTGGAAACCGCGGCGGTCAAGCGCCTGTGCGAACAATCCATCGGCGGCGACGAGCTCGACGCCTTGAAACAGATCTGGCTGGTGCCGGCTGCGGACCGCCTGAGCGACGCGAGCACCGTCTCGGCACTCGACGAGCGATTCCACGAAATGCTGGTGGAAGCCACCGGCAACGCCGAGATGGCGCGCATGCATCACGCCTTGACCGAACGCATGCGGATCATCCGCCGGCTCGATTTCACCAAGCCGCCACGCATCGAAGCAACTTATCTCGAACACGGAAAAATTTTGCGGGCAGTGCTGCAGCGTCGCGGCGATCAGGCGCAGCTACTGCTGAAAACGCATATCGAAGAGAGCAAATCGGAGGTGCGCAAGATCACCTTGCACATGTTGCACACGGCCCGCCACAAGAGTGGGCAGGAAAGAGCCTAGATGGCCACTAAAAAAAAGACGGCGCTGCGGGAACAACGAACGGGTTTGGGCAAACCCGAAAAGTCTTAACACCAATCTGGGAGCTAACGATGAGCAAGCACATGGGGTTGCAGAACAGCAGCACGGCGGCACGGGCACTCGGCTGCTGCGCAGCTGCCGTGATGTTGGCGGGTCCGTTGAACGCACACGCGTTTTCAATGCAGGACTTCTCGATCGGCGCCGGCATGCGCGCTGATTTCACCAATACGCACAGCGACAACACGGCGAACAATGCCAACGACTTCAACGTCGACAACGTGCGTTTGTACTTGAGCGGTGCGGCAACCGACAAGATCAAGTTCACTTTCAACACCGAGTACAGCGGCAGCGGACCGAGCGGCGACGACAAGGTGCTGGTGATGGACGCCATCGCCCGCTTCGAATACTCGCCGGAGTTCAACATCTGGGCCGGCCGCTTCCTGCCGCCTTCGGACCGCGCGAATCTGTACGGCCCGTTCTACGCCAATCACTGGGGCGTCTACAAAGACGGCGTGCAGGATGGCTATGCCAACGTCGCCATCGGTCGCGACAACGGTGCCGCCTACTGGGGTGACTTCGGCAACTTCAAGGCCTCGTTCGGTCTGTTCGACGTACCCGGCACGACCGCACCGAGCGACAAGGCCAGCAGCGTGATTGCCGCAGCACGCGTGCAGTACGACTTCTGGGACAAGGAATCCGGCTACTGGCTCAACAGCACCTACTACGGCGGCAAGAACCTGCTCGCCGTCGGTGCCGCCGCACAGACCGCCGATGGCGACACCTCGTATTCGTTCGACCTGTTGGTCGAGAAGAACTTCCCGGATGTCGGCGTGTTCACGCTGGAAAGCGAATACGCGCGTTACAAGGGCATCACCGGCAGCGGTCCGGGCACCAAGAGCGACGGCGCTTACGGTCTGCTCAGCTACGTGCTGCCGCAGCCGGTGGGTCCGGGCAAGGTTCAGCTGCTCGGCAAGTACGCGGTGGCCAACACCGATATTCCGGGACCGAATCCGAAGCTCGATACCACCGAGTTCGATCTTGGCTACATCGTCAAAGAGTTCAACGCCCGCGGCTATCTGTTCTTCATCGACCAGAACTTCAAGAAGTCCGCCGCACCCGATACCAGCTACGTCGGCATCGGTCTGCAGGTGCAGATCTAAAGCCGCAACCACATTTTCAACGAGGACATTCGCATGAAAGCCTTAAATCAGAAACCGTTTCGCTTGACGCGTACCTTGCTGGCCGGCGCTGCTGCGTTCGGCCTGTTCGCAGCCAATGCGCAGGCCGCCGACGACACCATCAAGGTCGGCGTGCTGCATTCGCTGTCCGGCACGATGGCGATCTCCGAGACCACGCTGAAGGACACCGTCCTGATGATGATCGACGAGCAGAACAAGAAGGGCGGCGTGCTCGGCAAGAAGCTCGAAGCCGTGGTGGTCGATCCGGCATCGAACTGGCCGCTGTTCGCCGAGAAAGCTGCCGAGCTGCTCGAGAAAGACAAGGTCGCGGTGACCTTCGGTTGCTGGACCTCGGTATCGCGCAAGTCGGTGCTGCCGGTGTTCGAGAAAGACAACGGCCTGCTGTTCTATCCGGTGCAGTTCGAAGGCGAGGAATCGTCGAAGAACGTGTTCTATACCGGTGCCGCGCCCAACACGCAGGCGATTCCGGCGGTGGATTACCTGATGAAGGATCTGAAGGTAAAGCGCTGGGTGCTGGAAGGCACCGACTACGTTTATCCGCGCACGACCAACAAGATTCTCGAAGCGTATCTGAAGGCCAAGGGCGTCAAGGCCGAAGACATCATGATCAACTACACGCCGTTCGGTTTCTCCGATTGGCAGAGCGAAGTGTCGAAGATCAAGGCCTTCGGCTCGGCCGGCAAGAAGACCGCCGTCGTGTCGACGATCAACGGCGATGCCAACGTGCCGTTTTACAAGGAACTCGGCAACGAGAAGATTTCCGCCGAAGACATTCCGGTGGTGGCGTTCTCGGTGGGTGAGGAAGAACTCTCTGGCATCGACACCAAGCCGCTGCTCGGCCATTTGGCTGCCTGGAATTACTTCGAGAGCGTGAAGTCGCCGGCCAACACCGAGTTCATCAAGACCTGGCACGCGTTCATCAAAAACGACAAGCGCACCACCAATGATCCGATGGAAGCAACCTACATCGGCTTCAACCTGTGGGTGAAGGCGGTCGAGAAAGCCGGCACCACCGATACGACCAAGGTCATCGCGACCTTGCCGGGTCTGGAAACGCCGAACCTCACCGGCAGCATGGCCAAGGTATTGCCGAACCACTACATCACCAAGCCGGTGTACATCGGCGAAATCCGCGACGACGGTCAGTTCGACGTGGTCTGGCACACCAAGGATGCGGTGCCGGGTGATTCCTGGTCCGACTATCTGCCGGGCAGCAAGGATCTGGAAGCCGATTGGGTGACGAAGGATTGCGGCAACTTCAACACCAAAACGAAGAAGTGCGTTGGCGCGGCCACCAACTGATCTTCAGCACCAACGACGCATGATTTTGCAGTTCTTAACGATTCCCTAAAAGCCGTACTTGGGCCGGCTGCGCGTGTGCCCACACGCCAGCCGGCTCTCTTCTTGCGATAGAGAAGGTCGCAGAAGTTCGTAGAAAGTCGCAGTCGTTTTCTAAAGTAGGTTGCTGAGGTTTCACTTGGTGAATTCCATAGAACCTGTCCTTTCATTACTCCTCAACACGCTTCGCCACCCTATTCACGAGTTCATTCCTGCCATGTCCAAGCCTTTCAACAAGCAGCCGACACCCGAGCGCGGATGGATTCGATCATTCGGCATCGCACTGCTGTTCACCGCGCTGCCGCTGTTTGTGTTCGGCGCCTCGTCCGCGCACGCCGACGATGCAGCCACCGCCAGCACGGATGACGCACCCGCCGCCGTCGCCGTACCCACCGACTTGCCCGGCATTGTCGCCGCATTTGCGGATGCCGACTTCGACACCAAGTCCGCACTGATCGACCAGCTCAGCAAACTGCAGGACGCCCATGCGCGCCTGATTCTGCAGGCGTTGCTCGACGGTCATCTGGAGAGCCGCAGCAGCGACAGCGCGGTGTTCATCGTGGCCGAGCAAGGCGACGCGCTGAAGCTGACCAACCCGGTCACCGGCGAGTCGGCCGGCGACGGCAAGGCCGACGACTTCGAACGCATCCGCCTGAACAACGCGCTGCGCAAGACGCTGAAGGTTGTAATCGCGCAAGCACAACTCGCAGATGCCGATGCCAAGGTGCGTATCGCCGCCGTCAAGGAAATGCGCCGCGATCTCGACGAGTCCACCATCGGCGCCTTACGCGCGCGGCTTGCAATCGAGCAGGACGCGAAGGTCAAACACGAGATTGCAGTGGCGCTGGCGCTGGGCGATCTGTCGGCGAGCGACGCGGCCACGCGCCTCGCCGCGGTGAAGACACTCGATGGCGAAGCCGCTACCGACGTTTACAACGCACTCCTGCCGCTGCTCGGCGATGCCGACGGCAAGGGTGCTGAATCCGATGCGAACGTGCGCGCCGCGGTGATTGCCGCGGTCCATCACATCAATCTCTGGCGCGGCTTTTACAGTGTGCTCGATACCTTGTTCTTCGGCCTGAGCCTGGGTTCGGTGCTGGTGCTGTCGTCGATCGGCCTGGCGATTACTTTCGGCGTGATGGGCGTCATCAACATGGCGCACGGCGAAATGATGATGCTCGGTGCCTACACAGCGTACGTCGTGCAGCAGCTGATGCCGAACCACATCGGGCTGTCGATCGTGGTTGCGATTCCGGCGGCCTTTGTCGTCGCCGGTGTCGCCGGTGTGGCGATCGAACGCAGCATCGTGCGCTTCCTCTATGGCCGTCCGCTGGAGACACTATTGGCGACGTTCGGCTTGTCACTGATCCTGCAGCAACTGGTGCGCAGCATCTTCTCGCCGCTGAACCGCTCGGTGACAACGCCGGAATGGATGAGCGGACTGTGGCAGGTCAACGATCTGTTCTCGCTGACCTATAACCGCCTCTACATCGTGATCTTCACGTTGCTCGTGTTCGCCGCCTTGCTGCTGGTGATGAACCGTACTTCGTTGGGGCTGAAAGTTCGCGCGGTCGCACAGAACCGCACGATGGCGAAGGCGATGGGCGTGCGCACCGAGCGCATCGATGCACTGACCTTCGGACTCGGCTCCGGCATCGCCGGCATCGCCGGCGTGGCGCTGTCGCAGCTGACCAACGTCGGCCCCAACCTGGGCCAGAGCTACATCATCGATTCGTTCATGGTGGTGGTGTTCGGCGGCGTCGGCAATCTTTGGGGCACGCTGATCAGCGGCATGAGCCTCGGCATCGTCAACAAGTTGCTGGAGCCGTATGCCGGTGCGGTGATCGCGAAGATTCTGGTGCTGGTGTTCCTGATCCTGTTCATTCAGCGCAAACCGAAGGGCCTGTTTCCGCAGAAAGGCCGCGCGGCGGAGGGCCACTGATGCGCGCCACCTCGCCCTTGATGCACCTGCTGTTCGGCGATTTCGGCAGCCGCGTGTTCTATGCGTTGCTGCTGCTGCTGCTGGTGCTGGTGCCACTATCGAATCTGGGCCTTGCCGAGACGTCGGCACTGCACCTGTCGACCTATACCGTCACGCTGATCGGCAAGTACCTGACTTATGCGCTGATGGCGGTGGCGGTCGATTTGATCTGGGGCTATTGCGGCATCCTGAGTCTCGGTCACACCGCGTTCTTCGCACTCGGCGGCTATGCGATGGGCATGTATCTGATGCGGCAGATCGGAACGCGCGGTGTTTACGGCGATCCGCTGCTGCCGGACTTCATGGTGTTCCTCAACTGGAAAGCACTGCCCTGGTATTGGCACGGCTTCAACCATGCCTGGTTCGCGATGATCATGGTGCTGCTTGCACCGGGCGTGCTCGCGTTCTGCTTCGGCTGGCTGGCGTTCCGCTCGCGCGTCACCGGCGTGTATCTGTCGATCATCACGCAGGCGCTGACCTACGCGCTGATGCTGGCCTTCTTCCGCAACGAAATGGGTTTCGGCGGCAACAACGGCCTGACCGACTTCAAGGAAATCTTCGGCTTCGACATTCATCTGGCCTCGACGCGCATCGGCCTGTTCGTCGCTTCCGGCATCGCCCTTGGGCTTGGCTACACCGCCTGCCGTGCGATCGTGGTGTCGCGCGCCGGCCGCGTGGTGCAGGCGATCCGCGACGCCGAGAGCCGCACACGCTTCATCGGCTATCGCGTCGAAAACTACAAGATGTGGCTGTTCACGTTTTCGGCCGTGCTGTCCGGCATCGCCGGTGCCTTGTACGTGCCGCAGGTCGGCATCATCAACCCCGGCGAGTTCGGCCCGATCAATTCGATCGAAGTGGTCATCTGGGTCGCGGTGGGCGGACGCAACACGCTGTACGGTCCGGTCCTCGGCGCCTTCGTCGTCAACTTCGCGAAGACCTATCTGACCGCGGCACTGCCCGAAGTCTGGCTGTATGCGCTCGGCGCGCTGTTCGTCGTCGTCACGCTGTTCCTGCCGCAGGGCATCGTCGGTCTGGTCAAGCAGGTTTTGGAGAAGCGTCGATGAACACTTCGACTCCCGAGGGTCCGGTCAAGCGCGGTGCCGATTATTTCGGCAAGCCCTACGCGCGCCTGCTGAAGCGACGCGGCTCGGATGCGCAACCGCCCGAACTCGATGCCAGCCATCGCACCGTGCTGTATCTGGAAGACATCACCGTCAGCTTCGACGGCTTCAAGGCACTCAACGCACTGACGCTGTACATCGATGCGGGCGAACTGCGCTGCATCATCGGCCCGAACGGTGCCGGCAAGACCACGATGATGGATGTCATCACCGGCAAGACCCGACCGGATCACGGTTCGGCCTGGTTCGGCCAGACGCTCGATCTGTTGGCGATGAGCGAGCCGGAAATCGTGCAGGCCGGCATCGGCCGCAAGTTCCAGCGACCCACCGTATTCCAGAACCACACGGTGTTCGAAAATCTCGAACTGGCGATGGTCGGCGACAAGCGCGTCTGGACCATCCTGTTCGCCCGGCTCGGCGCGCCACAGCGCGAACGCATCGAGAAAGTGCTGGAGACGGTTGGGCTGAAGGATCACCGTAGCCAGCTTGCCGGCAATCTTTCGCACGGCCAGAAACAGTGGCTCGAGATCGGCATGCTGCTGATGCAGGAGCCGAAGCTGCTGCTGGTCGACGAACCGGTGGCCGGAATGACGCCGCAAGAAACCGAGCGCACCGCCGAGCTGTTGCTGAGCCTCGCCGGCGAACGCTCGGTGGTGGTGGTTGAACACGATATGGACTTCGTCCGCTCGATCGCGAAGAAGGTCACCGTGCTGCACCAGGGCAGCGTACTCGCCGAAGGCTCGATCGAGGATGTGCAGCGCAATCCGCAGGTGGTCGAGGTCTATCTCGGTGAATAATTCAATGACGGCGGCGACGGCCGGCGCGGAACTGCTGCAGATCCGCAGCCTCAACCAGTTCTATGGCAGCAGCCACACTTTGTGGGACGTGTCGATGTCGGTGCCCACCGGCTCCTGCACCTGCCTGATGGGCCGCAACGGCATGGGCAAGACCACCCTGCTGAAGAGCGTGATGGGCTTGTTGCCGACCCAGTCCGGCGAGATCCTGTTTGACGGCGCCGATCTGCGCAAGATTGCAGCCGACCGCCGAGCACGCCTCGGTATCGGCTACGTGCCACAGGGTCGCGAAATCTTTCCGCAGCTGACGGTCGAAGAAAACCTGCGGCTGGGTCTCTATGTGCCGCGACCACGACCGGCCGATGCGCTCGAACGTGTCTACACGATGTTCCCGGTGCTGAAGCAGATGCTGCGTCGCCGTGGCGGCGATCTTTCCGGCGGTCAGCAACAGCAGCTGGCGATTGGTCGTGCCTTGCTACTGGAACCGAAGCTTCTGATTCTGGACGAACCCACCGAGGGCATTCAGCCCAACATCGTTCGCGAGATCGGCGACACCATCATCCGGCTGAATCGTGAAACCGGTCTGACCGTGCTGCTGGTCGAACAGAAGCTGCCCTTCGCACGACGCGTTGCCAGCGAATTCCGCATCGTCGACAAGGGCCGCGCTGTAGCGTCCGGCAAGATCGGCGAACTCAGCGACGATCTGGTGCGCCGACATCTGACCGTCTGAGCGGGCCTGCGCGGGCGCGCGTCTATCCGGATTGGCTAGTCGCATTTCTCAGCCGCAGCATCGCTGAGCGCATAGCGCCGGCAATGCTCGAGATAACCGGCCTCGTGACTGGCAACCAGCTCGACGACGCTGCTCCACAGCCACGACGGTGCGTCGAGTTTGCGAGATCGCCGGCCCATCAATTCGCGCTGCCAGGCCTGACGATCGTCGGCGCTGAGCTGGCGCGCATGTGCACGCCCCACGACCGATGCGAGAAAGCGCGCAACTTGCTGCGCATCGGCATGATCGACGCGATCGAGTTCCAGCTTCAGGTCTTGCGGGAACAACTCGCGCAGGAACACCGAGCGGCCCAGCAGCTGCGTGGCCAACATGCGCTCGCCCAGGTGCGGCGCGAGCTGGCGTGCGCCGGCGACCACGCGTTCGGCATTGCCGCGCGGCATGCGCACACGCGGATAGCGCGGGGCGGCGGCGGCGATCGCCTCCTTGATGTCGATCAGGCAATAGTTCTCCGGCACATCGTCTTTACCAACGCGTGCGAGCACTGCGTAGCGCAGACGTCCGAGCGAACTGCAGCCCTTGACCCAGTAGGCAGCATCGAGCAGTTCGACCGGCGAATCGTCATCGCGATGACGCACCGCCGTCAGCAGCTGGTGCACCGACTCGGTCGCGAACAACTTGCGAATCGCACGGTCTTCCTCGCGCGACAATTTCCAGAACCGCTTGCCGAACGGAATCGTTGGCTTTGGATTGTCGATGCGCTCGCGTGCAAGATGTTTCCACTGCCGCTTCAGCGCATCTTTCATCAACCGCTGCATCGGCTCCGGCGTGTCGGTCGCCTCGATTTCATCGAACCCGACGAGTGATTCCACATAGCCTTCGATCAGGCTTTCCATCATCTTCGCAGTGCTGACACCGGGCAGGTCGGAACCGCGCGCGGCGGTTGCCAGCGACAGCGCGAGCCGAATCAGATCGTGCGCGGGGTTGCCGATTACGCTCTGATCGAGATCGCGAATCTGAATCTCGATATGACCCTTGGTATTGGCGACCGGGCCGAGGTTGCCGACGTGGCAGTCGCCGCAGATCCACACCGGCGGACCTTGCGGCAGGCCATGCTCGCCGTCTTCGAGCCATTCGTAGAACTTCATCGTGTTGCCGCGCACGTAGGCCTGCGCCGAGCGCGCCATCTTCAGATTGCGGCGCTCGACCAGCAGCGCTGAGCGCTCGGTGGTGCTCGGCGCGCGGCTTTTGCGGTTGTTCTTCATCGCTGCTGCGTTCCCCGATCCGCGAGCAACAGCGCGACGCGAGGTGCGCCTTACGCTGGTGCCAGTAAAGGATTGACCCACGCCTATTCGGCGGGTCGTGCGGTTAGGACGCAGGCGCGCGCAAAAGATTCCGTATCAGCGGCGTTAATGTCTGGAATGCCTCGCGACACATACATTCGCTGCGCTGAGCGCTAAGCCAACAACGCGCTGCCAGCGCTACGAGCTCGCCGGATGCGTTCGGTGATCGGCAGTCGACGCAATCGCGAGCTGGGTATCGACCGAGCGAGCTGGGTGTCGACCGAGCGAGCTGGGTGTCGACCGAGATTGATCGACGCCAAACCGTCGATCATTCGCGTGCCTTGGATTCCGCACGCTCAATCAACCGCTCAATCAACCGCTCAATCGGCCGCTCGATCAGCCCGCACCCGGCGCGCACCGCCGGCGATGTCCGCCGAAGCGCGCCTGCGCCGCCTCAGAACCAGGCGCTCAGCGCCGCCATCAAGGGTGCGTGGAAGAATGCGAGCATTCCGAGCATGGTCAGCACGATGCCGCCCTGCACGGCCCAGGCGCCGAGCTGCTCCTCGGTGATGCCGGTCCGCGCCAGATGGCCGCGATTGCGCACGGCGGCAGCGCGACGCACCGCAGACGCCGGCCGGCGACGCGTACGGCTGCGACGCGGCTCGAAATCGAGCGGTAAAGTGACGGGAGCTCTCAATTGGAAGTAGCGCATGGCGTGTCCTTTACAACATCAGTGTTGTATTAGACACTACTCCCCTCGCCCCATGGTTTGCAAGCCCGAATGTCCGAACTGACCGATCGCCAAACCGAAATTCTCGACTTCATCCGCCAATCGGTCCGTGAGAACGGCTTTCCGCCGAGCCGCGACGAGATTGCGGAGGCATTTGGCTTCAATTCGGTGACCGCCGCGAAGAATCACCTGCTGGCGCTGGAGCGCAAGGGCGTGATCCAACTGGTGGAGGGCAGCCGCCGCAATATCCGACTACTGGTCGATAGCGATACGCCGCTGACCCATCAGTTCCAGTTACCATTGGTGGGCCAGATCGCTGCCGGTACGCCCATTACGGCGCCGGAGAACATCGACACCTGGTTCAACCTGGACCCGAACCTGTTTCACCCGCGCGCCGATTTTCTGCATCGCGTGTCCGGCCATTCGATGAAGGAGGCCGACATCTGCGATGGCGACATCGTCGCGATCCACGAACAGGCGGATGCAGACAACGGGCAGATCATCGCCGCCGTGCTGCCGCATCCGAAAACCGGCGAGGAGCAGATCACGCTGAAGCGTTATCTGCGCCGCGGCAGCAAGGTCACGCTGCGGTCGGAAAATTCGACACCGGGGTATGAACCGATCGAAGTCGATCTGACGAGTTTCGATCCAGCGAGTCAGGAACAAGCACCGTTCCGGATCGCCGGAATTTTTGCGGGATTGCTCCGCATACCGCGATAAGTGCCGGTCGCCACAGCGACCGACGCAACCAGGCTGCGAGTGATTACGGCCTCGCGCAGCCGACGCCAAAAGCCGCAAAACTTTTTCGGTGCGCCCACCGCACCTCTCTTATTCTTCGAACCGGGAAGCAGCCAGCGCTGCTTCCCGGTGTTGCTGCGCCCGAATCTCTCTCATGTACGCGCCCCGCGTTTTAGGCCGCCAAAATGCACGGATCTGAAACGCCGTTTTATTCCACCAACAACCGCCGACGGCGCGCTGCCAGACGTGATCAAGTTCCGTGAACGGTGGGGCTCAACGACAACATTCGCCACACGAATGCCGGAATATGCCGCCGAATGCTTGTAAACACTAGCATCCGCGGCCATCGCGTAAAGAAGCGTTGCATTCAGCCACGCTTCAGCGCTCGCGGCACAAGGTGATCGCACTGCTCTTCGGCAGGATCACGGAAAGACACACCATGAAGCGCCTTACGCGAACCCCGGCACTGAAATGGATCCTTTGCGCACTACTGCTCGGCAACCTCGCCGGCTGCATCATCGTGCCGGTCGGCGGCCATCATGGCTGGCGCTATGAGGCGCCGCAGCCAGGCTGATCGGAAAGTGGCGGCGGGTGACCCGCAGTTTTCGATGCTGCGGAACGCCCGGTCTTTCGGGATATCCAGGAGTAGCGTCCCACTCACAGAAGGAACTATCAGATGAAACTCCGTTTAGTCGCGTTTGCTCTGCTGGCGACGACATCCGCTGTCTTGCTTCCAACCGCGTCGCAGGCCTTCGTCGGAATTGAAATCGGCGTGCAGCCGCCGCCACCGCGTTACGAAGCGCCGCCGCCGCCACCGCCGCGTCCGCATGTCGTGTGGGTGCCGGGCTACTGGCAATGGGACGGCGGACAGCACGTCTGGGTGCCCGGGCGCTACATCGATGAGCGACCGGGCCACCGTTGGATACCGGAACATTGGGTACAGCACGGACCCAATTGGCGCTTCGTCCCCGGCCACTGGTCGCGCTGAAGCGGACCCTCGCAGTGAACGAAAGCGGCGTCGGAGTCGTCTGGCGTCCGGCGCCGCTTACCCAAGCCCTGGAGGCGATCTAGGCGCAAATGCGCAGCTCAGCCGTCGGGCTTAGCGTGAGCGCTCGTGCATAGAGGCGTGGCTCTTGATCAGATTCGTCAAGCGCAGGAACCACGGATAGTCGATGTCGCGAATTTCAACGCGAACCGATTGCCGAGACTCATCGAGCGTCAACGCAACTTTGTCGACCGCCTCGATGTTGTCGAGAATTTCGGCGAGGACTTCCAGTTGTTCTTCGGTAACCATGTGCCGATCATAGTTCCGGCATTTTGCTGATCCACGGTTCAGGTTTTGAACGGCAGCAATCAGCCGGACCTATGGCGAACACTCGTGTGCTGAAATGGAACCCTGCCCCGGTTCGCCAACTGTGCAAGTCACTGCGGACCCATTGGGCGGGCATAAGGAAATCGCTGGCCGTCGTCGAATTTGCTCACGAGCTTTTAGAAGTGGCCGCCGATCGCCATGGGCGTCCAAGCCTGTGGAACTTTCTCGACCGACAAGTGCCTGACTATTACCAGGGCATCGCACTCCCCGATTGTCCTGGATCGGATCTCGCTGCGTTTCCCGGCGTAAGCGAATCCAACGGCGTCAACGCTGCCCTGCGTTGGCGCTTTTTTTTGCGCAACGTCGCGCGCGTTCGAGCGTCTCGATGCGTGACGCCCAGACCGTTACTGCGCAATCAGATGCGGACATCGTCGACCGCTCGCAACTCGCAACAAGACCCATGTGCTGCAGCCTGCCGTTGCTTCGCAGTCGACGCTTACTTCGCAAGCTGCGCTTACTTCGCAAGCTGCGCTTACTTCGCAGGCTGCGGTTGTTACGCACGCGGCGCGCGTCGGATGCTGCGTCTGCTTTGCAAGCCTCGGATACATTCAACTGCGATGATCCCAATTGCGATGACCAGTCGGTTCTCCACCGAAGCGGTGCTGCGGTGAGTCGAACCTTGTTTTCGACAGCCGATGCACGCCTCGAACTTTCAAGCAGGCCGAAGTTCCGAGGATTGCCGCGAGCGGCAGTATCGTCGAGGTTAAGATAGCGTCACGGCAGCGCGAGGCGTCGAGGATGCAAGGCTTCATCGGGGAACTGAAGCGTCGAAATGTGTTGCGCGTAGCTGCGTTCTACGCCGGTGCCGGCTGGCTGCTGGTGCAGATCGCCACACAAGTATTTCCTTTTTTCAACATCTCCAACGGCGCGGTGCGTGGCGTGGTGCTGGTCGTGCTGTGCGGCTTTCCGCTCGCCGTCTCGCTGGCTTGGTTTTACGAACTGACACCTGACGGCATCAAGCGCGACCGCGACGTCGACCACAGCGCACCGAGTGCGCTGCGCGCCGGCCGAAGTTTCGATCGATGGATCATTGCGGTGTTGGCACTCGCGCTGTTGGTACTGATCGCCAGAGTCTGGCTGTTTGGAGCGGCGTCATCGCAGGTTTCTGAGCGCTCGATTGCGGTGCTGCCGTTAGTCAACGAAAGCGGCGATAGCGCCAATGATTATTTCTCAGACGGACTCAGCGAAGAGCTGATCAACGCGCTGGGACAACTGCATCCCCTGCGCGTGATCGGGCGAGCGTCTTCATTCCAATTCAAGGACAGTCACGAAGATCCCGTCAGTATCGGCGCCAAACTGAAAGTCGGCACCTTGCTCGAGGGCAGCGTGCGGCGCGATGCCAATCGCGTGCGCATCGTCGCCGAACTGATCAGCGCCGTCGACGGCACGCAGCTGTGGTCGCACATCTACGACCGCGAACTCAAAGACATCTTCGAACTGCAAAGCGAGATCGCGCAGGACGTTGCCGCAACACTGAAGCTCACGCTGCTCGGCCCCAACGCCAAGTCCGCAGCAGAGCCGTCGAACCAGAATCTCGACGCCTACAACGCGCTTTTGCAAGGCAGTTTCTACTTCGAGCGCAGCGGCGAAGCGCAATTGCGCCGCGCCATCTCGTACTACGACGAAGCCCTGCAGCTCGATCCGAACTATGCGCTGGCGCATGCACGACTGGCGCTCACTTGGGAACAACTCGCCAGGCAGGATCTCGGCGGAGACGAAGCCGCAGCCGCCTTCGCCAAAGCCCGCAGCGAAGCACGTGCTGCGCTCGCGCTCGATCCGGACCTGGCCGAGGCACATATCGCACTCGGCTACGTGCAGCTCAGCGGCGACTTCGATCTGACGGCAGCGGAAGCCGAATTCCGGCGGGCGATCGCGCTGGCGCCGCAAGCCTCGGCGCCGAAGAACGCGCTCGCGGTGCTGCTCGCGGATCGAAACCACATCGAAGACGCGATTGACCTGGTACAAGCCTCGCTGCAGCTCGACCCGCTCGGCGCACGCGCCAATTTCCTGCTCGCCGAATTCCAGATTGCGCTGCATCGCTGGAGCGATGCCGAGACGTCATTGCGACGCGCAATAGAACTGCAGCCGCGTGGCTCGCAAAACCATGCGCTGCTGTCGGTAGTCGAGATCGCACAAGGGCGCATCGAGGCTGCAGTCGCCGACGCCGAGGCCGAACCCGATCCGTTCTGGCACCAGCACGCCGTCACCATCGCCGCGCAAGTCCAGGGCAATCCTCAGCGTGCGGATGCCGCACTGGCCGCGATGATCGAAAAGTATTCGATTGTCGGACCCTTCCAGATCGCGTCGATCTACGCAGTGCGCAAAGACGCCGACAAGATGTTCGATTGGCTGGATCGCGCCTATGCCGTCCGCGACCCCGGTATCAACGGCCTGCTATGGGCCCCCTTCCTCAACGACTATCGCAGCGATCCACGCTTCGCCGCGTTCTGCCGTAAGGCGGGCATCGCTCCGCCAACTTGAGCACGAATCGCGCGGGCCGCGCCGGCACGCGGTTGAATCTCCACTATCGATCGCTACATCGCGTGCTTCGAACGAATCGCGCCCTAGGCGATTCTCTGCACCGCGCACGCCCGCTCGGAATCGATGAGCAGCGAATACTTCGTGGAAACATTCGACAACGCGCTTCAGCGCACGCCCAACAAAAAAGGCCTGCATCGCTGCAGGCCTTGATTTTGCTGGCTGGGGGACTAGGACTCGAACCTAGATAAACAGAGTCAGAATCTGTTGTCCTGCCATTAGACGATCCCCCAAAACGGGTGCATCGTAACGAAGCATAGACCTCGGTGAACAGCGGCGGGTGGAAACCCGCCGCCAGGCAGCGATTAGCGCTTCGAGTACTGCGGTGCGCGGCGGGCCTTGTGCAGACCGACCTTCTTACGTTCGACTTCACGCGCATCGCGCGTGACCAGACCGGCGGCACGCAGCGGCGGACGCAGCGCTTCGTCGTACTTGATCAGCGCGCGGGTGATGCCGTGACGGATCGCGCCGGCCTGACCGCTGGGGCCACCACCGGCGACGGTGATGATGATGTTGAAGCGCGTCAGTGCGTCGGCGATTTCGAGCGGCTGGCGCACCAGCATGCGCGAGGTTTCGCGACCGAAATACTGCTCGACCGTCTTGCTGTTGATCGTAATCTCGCCCTTGCCGGGGCGCAGGAAGACGCGGGCGGCTGCCGACTTGCGGCGGCCGGTGCCGTACTGCTGATTGGCGGGTTGCTTGAGCGTGGCCATGTCGGAACCTTAGAGGGTGAAGGTCTTGGGCTGCTGCGCGGTGTGCGGATGTTCGCTACCGGCATAGACCTTGAGTTTACGGAACTGGGCATAGCCCAGCGGGCCCTTGGGCAGCATGCCCTTGATCGCCTTCTCGAGCACGCGCTCGGGATGTTCGTTGATCATCTTCTGCAGGCTGGTGGACTTGATGCCGCCCGGATATTCCGTATGGCGCCAATACATCTTGTCCTGGAATTTGTTGCCGGTCGCGTGGATCTTCTCGGCATTGATGATGACGACGTAGTCGCCAGTATCGATATGCGGAGTGAACTCGGGCTTATGCTTGCCGCGCAGACGGCGGGCGACTTCCGATGCGAGGCGGCCCAGCGTCTGGCCCTCGGCATCGATCACCAGCCATTCACGCCTGGCGTTCTCGTTGGTTGCGAAATACGTCTTCATGGTCCTGCTCTAAAAAGGCCCTTAATTACATCGACATCTGGGCTGGTTGTTGTTCAGTTGCCCACACAGACACGACCGGGCAACCTCGAAAGGACGCGAATTGTAGTGGTCTGGCGCATCCGGCGCAAGGCACGATGCCCGGCGAGACGGCCTTGGGCTTGCGGGCCAGCGGCCCGCGTGCCTCCGCTAGGCACCACGCCGCAGCCTGCCCCGCCACGCCGCTCGTCACCACGCCGCCGTGGCGCCCGGCCAGCCGATGCGCCAGGCGGCCTGGCACAACGACTTTAACCGCCGAAGTTGATCTTGGCCTCAAGGTTGGCGCGGGAGTCGGCGTTGTGCAGCGCCTCTTCCAGTTCGATGACGCCGTCCTGGTAAAGCTTGTAAAGCGATTGGTCGAAGGTCTGCATGCCGCGATCGGAGGATTGCGTCATCGCGTCGCGCATTTCGTCGATGCGGCGGCTGTTGATCAACTCGGCGATGTACGGCGTATTGATCATCACCTCCACGGCGGCGACGCGCCGGCCATCTTTGCTGCGCACCAGACGCTGCGACACGATTGCGCGCAAGGTCAGCGACAGGTCCAGGTAAAGCTGGCCGCGGCCGTCGTCCGGATAGAGATTGGTGATGCGTTGCATCGCCTGGTAGGCGTTGTTGGCGTGCAGCGTCGAGATTGCCAGATGGCCGGTGTTGGCGAGTTGCAGGCAGGCATCCATCGTATCGCGCGTGCGCACCTCGCCGATCAGGATCACGTCGGGGGCTTCGCGCAGCGCCGACAGCAGCGCGCGCTCGTAGCTGACAGTGTCCTGGCCAACTTCGCGCTGATTGACGATCGAGCGCTTGTTCGGGTGCACGTATTCGATCGGATCTTCGATCGTCAGCAGATGGCCGGCCGAGTTCTCGTTGCGATGATTCATCATCGCCGCGAGCGTGGTCGACTTGCCCGACCCGGTGGCACCGACCATCAAAATCAGCCCGCGTTTCTGCAAGGCCAGATCGCCCAGCACCGGCGGCATCTTCAGGTCTTCCAGCCGCGGGACTTCCGCCTTGACGTAGCGCAGGCACATCGCCAGCGTGCCGCGCTGGGTAAAGATGTTGACGCGAAAGCGGCCGAGACCGCCGGCCTCGGTAGCCAGGTCCAATTCCCAGTGCTGCTGCAGCGTTTGTTGTTGCTCGGGCGTCAGAATGCTGTAGGCGAGTTCGCGGATGAACTCGCTGGTCAGCACCGTCTTGCCGATGGCGAGCATCTCGCCCTCCACCCGCAGCATCGGTGCAGCACCGGAGGTGAAGTACAGATCGGAGGCATTGCGCTCAACCGCGAGCTTCAGGTACGGCAGGATTTTCAGCATGGCAGGTCGGTTCGGTTTAGCGACGCACCAGCAGGCCGTCTTTTTCTTCCGGCTTCATCTGCATCTTCCTGACCATCTCGTCTTCCAGCAGATTCTCGCGAGCGCGACGCGATTCGAGTTTGATCTTCAGGCGCAGCTCGTTCTGCGAATCGGCGTTGCGCAGCGCCTCTTCGTACGACACCGTGCCGGCTTCGAACAGGCCGAACAAGAACTGATCGAAGGTGAACATGCCCTGCTCGTTCGAGCGCGACATCACTTCCTTGATGCTGGCCACTTCGCCCTTGAAGATCAGATCCGAGATCAGCGGCGAATTGATCAGAATCTCCATCGCTGCCGCGCGTCCACCGGCCTCGCGCCGCACCAGTCGCTGCGACACGATCGCGCGCAGGTTCAAGCTCAGGTCCATCAGCACCTGCTCACGCTTTTCCTCGGGGAAGAAATTGATGATGCGGTCCAGCGCCTGGTTGGCGCTGTTGGCGTGCAGGGTCGACAGCACCAGGTGACCCGTTTCGGCAAACTGCACGGCGTATTCCATCGTCTCGCGCGTGCGGATTTCGCCGATCTGGATAACGTCTGGCGCTTGCCTGAGCGTGTTCTTCAACGCGCTTTCCCACGAGTGCGTGTCTTGCCCGACTTCGCGCTGCGTCACCATGCAGCCGCGATGCGGGTGCACGTATTCAACCGGATCTTCGATGGTGATGATGTGGCCGCGAGAATTGATGTTGCGATACCCCAGCATCGCCGCCAAGGACGTGCTCTTGCCGGATCCGGTGGCGCCGACCAGCAGCACCAGCCCGCGCTTGGCCATGACGACTTCTTTCAAAACCTCAGGCAGCCGCAGGTCTTCGAAGGTCGGGATCTCGGTGGTGATCGTGCGCAGCACGCCGCCGACCTGACCCATCTGCACGAAGGCACTCACACGGAAGCGGCCGATCGATGGCGGGCTGATCGCGAAATTGCACTCGTTGCTGGCCTCGAATTCCTTGACCTGGCGATCGTTCATCAGCGCGCGGATCAGCAGCGCCGAATTCTCGGCCGACAAAGGCTTTTCCATCACCGGCGTCACCTGGCCGTCGAGCTTGATCGCCGGCGGGAATCCCGCCGAGATGAACAAATCCGAACCGCCTTTCTGCTTCATCAGGCGCAGCAGATCCTGGATCAGCTTTACCGCCTGGTCGCGTTCCATGTGCTTCTCCCTTGCTCCCTGCTCGCTTTTGCGCGCCCTTTTAAGCCTAGCCGGCGAAATCGAGCTTGTTTTCCGCCTTCGCTCGCGCTTCGGCCGGGTCCACCAACTGCTTCTTGACCAGTTCCTTGAGGTTCTGGTCGAGGGTTTGCATGCCGTCGCGTGCGCCGGTCTGGATGGTCGAATACATCTGCGCGATCTTGTTCTCTTTGATCAGCGAGCGTACCGCCGGCGTGCCGATCAGGATTTCGTGCGCGGCGATGCGTCCGCCGCCGCGACGCTTCAACAGCGTCTGCGCGATCACCGCGCGCAGGCCGGTGGAGAGCATCGAACGCACCATGTCTTTCTCGGCGGCCGGGAACACATCGACCACACGGTCGATGGTTTTAGCAGCCGACGTGGTGTGCAAAGTGCCGAACACGAGATGGCCGGTTTCGGCGGCGGTGAGCGCCAGACGAATGGTTTCCAGATCGCGCATTTCGCCGACCAAAATCACGTCCGGATCTTCGCGCAGCGCCGAGCGCAGCGCTTCGGAAAATCCCAAGGTGTCGCGGTGCACCTCGCGCTGGTTGATCAGACATTTCTTCGGCTGATGCACGAATTCGATCGGGTCTTCGATCGTCAGGATGTGCCCGAACTCGTTCTGATTGATGTGATCGACAATCGCGGCCAGCGTGGTCGACTTGCCCGAACCGGTCGGGCCGGTCACCAGGACCAGTCCGCGTGGCGTTTCGGCGATGTCCTTGAAAATCGGCGGGCACTTCAGGTCTTCCAGCGACAGGATCTTCGACGGAATCGTGCGGAACACAGCGCCTGCACCGCGCGCCTGATTGAATGCATTCACGCGGAAGCGCGCGAGACCGGGAATCTCGAACGAAAAATCGGTCTCGAAGAATTCGTCGTAGGCCTTGCGCTGCTTGTCGTTCATGATGTCGTAGATCATGTCGTGCACTTGCTTGTGCTCGAGCGCCGGCAGGTTGATGCGCTTGACGTCGCCATCGACACGAATCATCGGCTCCACGCCCGCGGACAGGTGCAGGTCGGAGGCGCCCTGCTTCACGGCGAAAGTCAGCAGCTGTGCGATATCCACGAATTCCCCTTGTTCGACGTTCGATCGCCGCTGCGATCGCCAATCAATCGCCATCGGACGGAACCACCCAGCCCGCACCAGCGCCGCAGCCGCGCTGCGCCGCTTATCATGGCCGGAACCGGCAAAGTAAACACAAACCCTGTGCGCAGCAAGCGCTTATGAGCGACATCTCGAACAATCTGCAAGCCTTGCGTCGGGCCATCGATGCCGCTTGTACGCGCGGCCATCGCGCACCGGGCGATGCCCGGCTGGTCGCCGTGAGCAAAGGCGTCGCCGCCGAGCGTCTGGCCGAAGCCGCGGCGGCGGGACAAGGCTGCTTCGGCGAAAGCTACCTGCAGGAAGCCCTGGCGAAAATCGCGCGCACCGAAGCCCTCGCCGGTCATCCGCTCGAATGGCACTTCATCGGTCCGCTGCAGGCCAACAAGACCGCTGCGATTGCACAGGCCTTCTCCTGGGTGCACGGCGTGGATCGTGAACGGATCGCGCGACGACTGTCGGACGCACGCGATCGAACCGTTGCGCCGTTGAATGTCTGCGTGCAGGTCAATGTCTCCGGCGAAGCGAGCAAGTCCGGCTGCGCGCCGCTGGAGGCCGCCGCACTGTGCGCCACGATCGCGAGCTTGCCGAACCTGCGACTGCGCGGACTGATGGCGATTCCGGCGCCGGTTGAACACGCCGAGCAATCGCGCGCAGCGTTCCACGCGCTGCGCGATCTGGCGGATTCCATCCGCGCGAGCGGCTCGGTCCCGGCGAACGATTTCGACACGCTTTCGATGGGCATGTCGGACGATTTCGAAGTGGCAATCGAGGAAGGTGCCACGCTGGTGCGGATCGGCACGGCCTTGTTCGGCGCGCGCGCCGCTTGATCGAACCGGGCGCTCGGGCCTCGTGTTCGGACCGCATGCTCGCGCGGCACGCCAAGCACCTTGTCCAGGCGGCTTACCCACCGGCTTGATCGATGGCTGAATTGCCGCGCATCTGCGACAGCGTCGTCGTCGAACAAGCGCAGTATGGTGACGATCCAAAGCGCGACCACGATTGCCGTCGCGCGCGCGGGGTCATAAGCTGCCGGGCCATTCGCGGTCGCTCGCTCGTGCGAGGCGCCGCCGAGGAACAATGCAGCTCCATTTTCGCGCGACGCCCGCTGGGTGCTGCGCACGCCAACGGAACCTCACATGACGCAAGACGAAGCCAAACGCGCTGCCGCCGAAGCCGCACTGAAGTACGTCGTCGCAGGCGAAGTGCTCGGCGTCGGTACGGGCTCGACGGTCAACTTCTTCATCGACGCGCTCGCCGCGCGCAAGCAGGACATTCGCGGCGCGGTGTCGTCGTCGAACGCCAGCAGCGAACGACTCAAGAAGATCGGCATTCCGGTGCTCGACCTCAACGATGCCGGAACGCTGTCGATTTACGTCGACGGTGCCGACGAGGCCAACCGCCAGCTGCAGCTGATCAAGGGCGGCGGCGCGGCGCTCACGCGTGAGAAGATCGTCGCAGCCGCATCGCGACAGTTCGTCTGCATCGCCGATGAATCCAAGCTGGTCGACGTGCTCGGCAAGTTCCCGCTGCCGGTGGAAGTGATCCCGATGGCACGCAGCTACGTCGCGCGCGAGATCGCACAACTCGGCGGCCAACCGAAATGGCGCGAAGGCGTGGTCACCGACAACGGCAACATCATTCTCGATGTCGCTGGCCTGCAGATTTTCGATCCGCTGGAATTGGAGCAGCAGATCGGCTTGCTCGTGGGCGTGGTCAGCGTCGGCCTGTTCGCGCGGCGCCCGGCCGATGTGCTGTTGCTGGGCGGCAGCGCTGGTGTGCGCGAGATCAAGGCGGGCTGAGGCGGCCGACCATCGGTTGCCGTAATGCGCCGCTCAGGATTTCGCTGCGACTAGATCGTACGGCTCTGCGATACGCTCGAGCTTGAAGCAGGACGACTAAATTCCGCGAGCCTCACCTCGGCACCAGTCGCTTCGCGCGCATCGATCGCATCGATCGCGTCGATCGGTTCGATGAGCCCAATCCACCCGAATCCGATGCAGGACGGGCGCGCGCAACTGCCAAAAAAAATCGACCCCGCTTTCGCGGGATCGATCGTTCAGCTCACTGTTTCAGATCGCGGCGCAGACTCCCGACGTCGCTGCCGAATGCGCGCCGCACCGCAGATTCAGTGCGACAGGTTTTCCATTACCGACATCCGGAACGGGCCACCGACCGCCATGTCGAGTTTGTGGTGACCGAAGAAGTCGGCCAGGATCGGCGTCTGCGGGAACGGCGTCACGCGCAAGACCAGCGGCGGACCAAACTGGCCGTGCCCCAGGCCTGGGAACACCTGCACAACCGGATTGACCACAACGGCTTCGACGATGTCGAGCTTGCCGTCGCCGTCCAGATCGGTGAGCGAGATGCTGACCGGTCCGAGCTTGCCGTTGAGCGTCTTGATCTGGTTGAAGTTGCCGTTACCGTCCGACAGCAGCACCGAGATCGTGAACGAGAACGAGTCGCCAGTCACGACATCGTCGATGCCGTCACCATTGATATCGCCCGTCGCAATGTCTTCGGAGATGATGCCCTTGAAGGACTTGCGTGAAGCGGTGCGGAAGGTGCCGTCGCCGTTGCCCATCAAGGACACCACGCTGGACACCGGCACCAGGCCGAGACTGGTTGCACTCAACACCGCAAGATCCGGAATGCTGTCGCCATTGAGGTTGGCAACCGCGACCGCGCTGATTGCGCCCACCACCGATGTGAACGGCCCGCTGACAAAGTGACCGCCACCGGTGCCGAGAAACACCTTGATGCCGCCAAGACCGCGCAGCGTGATGGTGACCAGATCAAGGATGCCGTCGTGGTTCAAGTCGACGATCACCGTTTGTTCCTGAGCGCCGATGATGAACGGATGACGTTCCAGCTCGGTGAATGTACCGTCGCCGCGTCCCAGCAGCACGACGACATCGGTCAAGGTCGTCACCACCAGATCGGGATTGCCGTCGTTGTTGAGATCGGCGGTTGCCAAACCCTGACCCCAGAGTTCACTCGGCAGTGCTACGTGCTTGAACACGCCGTTGCCCTGGTTGAGCTCTTCAATCAGACCGAAGCCGAGCCAGTTGATCAAAATGACGTCGGGACGACCGTCGTTATTGAAATCGGCGGCGACACCACCCTGTGGTGCCGGCCCGGGCCCGATGTCGGCACCGGTCGGATAGTTGACGACCGGTCCGAATTGGATTGCCGCGCTGGCGGCGGCGCTCAAGCCAAGACCGAGCGCTGCAAACACGGTTCTGCATGCTGCTTTGAACTTCATAAGTGAATCCCCCGATTAGTTCGTTATAGGAAAGGCTTTCTGGATGCCCTCTTGAGACAGACGTTTCGACCTACCAGCGCCTGGTGTCAGCCTGCGGTTCTTGCGACCTCATCGTGCTGGCTTTTTTGTATGGTCCGTTTTGTCTACCTGCATCGCAGCCCAAAAATAACAATGAGCAGTGTCGATCGCTTGTGGACTTTATCTACCGAAACGCGCGTTCCTTAGCTTTACACCAGTCGCTTGCTCTTGACGCATCAATTCCAAGTGCAGCAGTGATGCACGGAGCGACGAACACTCTTGGGTGGAAGGCGATCGAATGATTCCAGCGTTAGTCGGAATTCATTCCATGTGTCGGGACGCCTGGTCTGGGTATGCGCTGGCGATTTTGAATTCGACGCGACACTGACACGAACCTTGGCGTTTCTGTCTCGACAGCGGACGTTTGCTATTACGAGGGTGGTCCCCAATAACTTCGACGCTCTTTTGTTTGGAGGGAGCGACGACACAATCAACTTCGTTCGGGCGCGCGTCTTCGCTCAAGTGCGCGGCACCTGGCGGCACACAATTCATTCACGCAAAAAAGCCCACCACTGTTCGTGGCGGGCTCTTCGACAATCGCGGATCGTTGCTACCTTAACGGTAGCCCGACAATTAAATGTGCAAGTCGGTCGACCGAACAACCATTCGTTCGCGTCTAGTCGTGCGTGCAACGCTCTTGATAGGTCACGGTCGTATCGTTGCCTTTGGCAAGCTCGTGGCCGCCGACAGCACCACCGACCGCACCCGCTGCAGTCATCGCGGTTTTGCCCTGACCCTTACCAAATTGGTTGCCGAGCAGGCCGCCTGCTGCACCGCCGAGCACCGTGCCGGCGATACCGCTCGTGCCCCACTCTTTCTTGTGCTGGACAGCCACCTGATGGCAATCCTCGTGCTCCACGGCAGGTGCGGCCGCCGTACCGGATGCGGGCGCTTGTGCTGCGTTGGGATCGGTGCGACCACAACCAACCACGGCCGCGGCGAGGGCAATGCTGAGCATCATGCGTTTCATGGTCGTACTCCTTTTTTATTCTTTGCTTGGAGTGCGACCAGCGGCAAAAGTTTAGTGCGACGACGGCAGCGCTGTGCGCCGCCACCGCTGCAGTGCAACCGGAACGGCTGACTGCAGCGGATTCACGACCGAACTTTTTTAGTAGCGGCGCGGTCCCGGACGCGCGCCGCCCTTCAGGTCCTTGGGACGCTCTTCGTTGACGCGCAACAGATTGCCGCGCAGCTCTTTGCCATTGAGACCGGCGATCGCCGCGCGCGCTTCGTGACCTTCCATCTCGATGAAGCCGAAGCCGCGGCATTTGCCCGAAAACACATCGTGCGCGAGCTTGATCGAACGCACGCGGCCATGCGCGGCGAACAATTCGGTCAGCTCTTTTTCAGTGGTGTCGGTGGGCAAGTTGCCGGCGTAGATTCTCTTCATGCGTTGCTCCTAGGGTTGCTTTTTTGTTGGGATAAGCCGCGATTAGCGCGCTTTACGCGCGTCGCCGGCACTGCGCTGAGGACGTCCCTGCCCTTGCCGCTGTCCATCGGCGCTGCGCGTGGCATTGCCGGGACGACGTCCGCCGGGGCTGCCGCCCGGGCGCTGCTGCGGACGATGCTGGCCGCCGTGCGGACGCGCATGCTGGGGCGCAGCCGGCGTCGCCGCTCGCACCGCCAACTCCGCCGCGCTCGGCTGCGAGCCGGGTGCGAAACCTTCGACGAACGACGACGGAATCTCGCGGCGCAACAGTTTCTGGATGTCCTTCAACTGCTGACGCTCGTCGCTGCTGACCAGCGAGATCGCTTCGCCGCTGCTGCCGGCGCGACCCGTACGACCGATGCGATGCACGTAGTCTTCGGGCACGTTCGGCAGCTCGTGGTTGATCACGTGCGGCAGCATGTCGATATCGATGCCGCGTGCGGCGATATCGGTGGCCACCAGCACGCGCACCTTGCCAGCCTTGAAGTCGGCCAGTGCGCGCGTGCGCGCGTTCTGCGACTTGTTGCCGTGAATTGCGTCGGACGCGATGCCTTCGCGCGCGAGTTGCTCGGCGAGACGATTGGCGCCGTGTTTGGTGCGGGTGAAGATCAGCACCTGCTTCCAATCGCCCTGCTTGACCAGATGCGCGATGAGCGCAGTCTTGCGCGCCTTGTCGACCGGATGCACGCGCTGCGCGATGGTTTCCACCGCGGAATTGCGCGGCGCGACTTCGACGCTCGCCGGATTGTGTAGCAAACTCTCAGCGAGGCTGCGAATCTCGCCGTTGAAAGTCGCCGAGAACAGCAGGTTCTGGCGCTGCTTCGGCAGTACCGCAAGCACGCGACGGATGTCGCGGATGAAGCCCATATCGAGCATGCGATCAGCTTCGTCGAGCACCAGCATCTGCACGCCCGAGAGGTTGACCGTCTTCTGCTGCACGTGATCGAGCAGGCGACCCGGTGTTGCAACGACGATATCGACGCCGCGGCGAAGAATATCGATCTGCGGATTGATGCCGACGCCGCCGAAGATGATGGCCGTCTTCATCGCCGGCAGATGGCGGCCATAGGTGCGCACCGATTCGCCAACCTGAGCGGCGAGTTCGCGTGTCGGCACCAGCACCAGCACGCGCGCCAGGCGCGCGCCGGCAACCGACGGCACCGAGTTCAGTTTCTGCAGAATCGGCAAGGTGAACGCGGCGGTCTTGCCGGTGCCGGTCTGCGCGGCGGCGAGCAAATCGCGGCCGGCGATGACCATCGGAATCGCCTGGGCCTGGATTGGGGTAGGCTGCGTGTAGCCTTCATCGGCGATAGCACGCAACAATTCGGGCGCGAGGCCCAGTTCAGCGAAAGACATGAAAAGCTCCTGAAACCGCCACACCGCGCTAAACGAAGCGCTGAACCGGTTCAGGCAGAAATTAAGTGAGTTTGGCTGTGCAGGATGCACGGCCGGTTTGCTGCAGAAGATGGGAATCGACAGCAGGGGCGCAACCGGAGCGCCGCGGCAAACAGGCGCGCATTGTACGCGATTGCGGTTACCGCTGCGGACCGTCATGGATAACCGCTATTCTGACGTCCCGTTTTCCTACAAGGACGCGCACGGATGAACACAAGCCGAACACTCCCTCTCCTGTTGGCGGTCTCAGCGGCACTGGCGCTCGGCGCCTGCTCGAAGTCCAGCGAGCCCGCACCTCCAGCCGCCGAACCGACCGCACCTGCGGCTGCCGCGCCTGCCGGCGATGCGGCATCGCAACCGGCCACTGCAGCAGCGGCAACATCGGCCGGCGCAGCCGCACGCACCAAGGCGCCAGACGGCGCCAAGGTCTATTTCGTCGGCATCAAGGATGGCGACACCGTTACCAGCCCGTTCAAGGTGGCGTTCGGCGTCGACGGCGCCAAAGTCGCTCCGGCCGGCACGCCCGACCCGGGCGTGGGCCATCACCATCTGATCATCGACGCGGCACTGCCGCCGCAGGATGCGCCGCTGCCGGCGAACGACAACGTCAAGCACTTCGGCAAGGGGCAGCTCGATACCGAACTGACGCTGCCGGCGGGAACCCATACGTTGCAGCTGGAATTTGCCGATTCGAACCATGTTCCGTTCGATCCGCCAGTGGTGTCGGACAAGATCACGATCACCGTCAAGTAAACGCTGCATTGCCAGTCCAATCCCCGGTCGACCGCGTTGGCCGGGGATTTTTTATGCGCGCCGCCTTGGCATGCTCAAGTGAACTTTCTTAATGAGAGATCACGATGGCGTCCGATCGCAGGATTCGACGCCCATACTTTTCGACGGTGCATCCGTGCCGCGCCCGGCTAAAGCTGCGGCGCTTTTTTCGCAGCCGCAGCATTCAGCAACTACAAACCGAACCTACAAACATTTGGGAGAAGACCGATATGCAGATCGAAGGCAGCGTTTTTATCGTCACCGGCGGCGCCTCAGGACTCGGTGCCAGCACCGTCCGGCAGCTCGCCCAGGCGGGTGCGCGCGTGGTGATCGCCGATATCAATGAAATCGCCGCTCAGGTCCTGCTGAACGAACTCGGCGCCAACCTGCGCTTCGTGCGCACCGACATCACGCTGGAAGCCGATGCACAGGCTGCGATTGCCTGCGCGCTGGAGGCTTTCGGCGCCGTCAACGGTCTGGTCAATTGCGCCGGCATCGCAACCGGCGAGAAAGTGCTGGGCAAATCCGGGCCGCATCCGCTGGCGAGCTTCGCACGGACCTTGACGATCAACGTGGTCGGCAGCTTCAACATGATTCGTTTGTGCGCCGCGCAGATGGCGACCCAGGCTGCCAATGCCGAAGGCGAGCGCGGCGTGATCGTCAATACCGCGTCGATCGCCGCGTTCGATGGCCAGATCGGCCAGGCCGCCTATGCGGCTTCGAAGGGTGCCGTGGTCGGCATGACGCTGCCGATCGCACGTGAACTCGCACGCAGCGGCATCCGCGTAATGACCATCGCGCCCGGTATTTTCGAAACACCAATGATGGCCGGGCTGCCACAGGACGTGCAGGATTCGCTCGGACGCGGCGTGCCGTTTCCGCCACGCCTCGGGCGGCCGCAGGAATACGCCGCACTGGTGCAGCACATCGTCGAGAACGTGATGCTCAACGGCGAGACCATCCGCCTCGACGGCGCCTTGCGCATGGCGCCGAAATAGCGGCAGTGGACGCTTAGTGGCGCCTGAGGAATTCGATCACCCGTTCGGCGAATGCATCGGCCGCTTCCAGATGCAGGAAGTGTCCGGCGCCGGGGAGGCCGAGCAGATCGAATTCCTCGCTGAACAGATGTTCCATGCCGGTGAAGCTCTGCGGCAGGATGCAGCCATCGTCCTCGCCGTAGATCACTCGCGCCGGCACCTGCAGCGGCTGCAATAGAAACTGCCAGGCCTCGCGGCTCACCATCACTCGCGGCAGCGCACGGTAATAGCCGAGCGCTGCTTTCAGATGCGGCGGTTCGGCCAGCGCTGCTTTCACCGGTGTGAAGTACTGGTCTTCGTCGATGGTCCAGTTCGGCGACCAGCTTTGCACCAGCGCACGCAGCCACGCGAAATCTTGCTCCGGGATCTTGCGCTCGGCCCAGCCGGGCAGCTGGAATTTGAACATGTAATGCGAGGCGCGCAGCTGCGCGCGCGATGGCCGCAGCAAGAATCGGCGCGGATGCGGTAACGCTGCGGCGACAATTCGCGTGACGCGATCGGGCCGCAGCGTCGCCGCGGCATACGCGGTGGCCGCACCCCAGTCGTGCCCGACCACCTGCACGTGCTGTTCGCCAAAGTGTTCGGCCAGTGCGATCACGTCACGACCGAGCGCCAACAGCGAGTAGTCGCGATCATCCGGCAGCCCGCTTGGCGCATAGCCGCGCATGAACGGCGCGACGGCGTGAAAGCCGGCGTCGGCAATGCGCTGCATCAGCGGCGCGAAACTCCAGGCGGTGTCGGGAAAGCCATGCAGCACGAGCACCAGCGGTCCGCGACCGGCTTCGAGATAGGCGAACTCCATGCCGTTTGCACGGATGTACCGTAGCGGCTGCGTCGGTTGCGGGGTCTGAGCGGATGCGACGTTCATAGAGTTCTCGTTGTTGGTTCTGCCAACTCGATTTTAAACGCGATCGCCAACGGCGGCGTTCCGCCCTTGGTCCCAAGACGAGGTAGATTAGTTTCAATTGCGATTCCGAATGCCGATCCAAGGCGGCCGTCGGCATTCGTCTCAGGCGCAACGCAACTTGCGCCGCGCTGCGCGGTCCGAAGCGATCGGAACCCGAGCAATTTGAACCGGCGAGTTTTCACCGGTGCCGGACTCCAACCACGATGCGCTTCCGTGCTTGCCGATTGGTCGATTGAATGAAAAGTTTCCACTGCGATCACTGCGATAGTCTGGTGTTCTTCGAGAACCTAGTCTGCGCGAACTGTAGCCACGCGTTGGCGTTCGTGCCGTCGCTCGGCAGTATCACGGCGCTCGAACCGGCCGGGGACGATCTCTGGCAATCGGCCGCGCCCTTAGGCAGCCCGCCCGCAGACGCCGCGCCGCGCTATCGCAAGTGCCAGAACTACGTTGCGGAAAATATCTGCAACTGGGCCGTTGACGCCGACGACCCGAATCCGCTGTGCGTCTCCTGCCGCCTCACGCAGACCATACCGGCACTCGACTGGCCCGGCCATCGCGATGCCTGGTTCCGACTTGAAGCCGCCAAACGCCGACTCATCTACAGCCTGCTCGAACTGCGACTCGCGATTCCGAGCAAGGCCGAAGACGAAGCCACCGGCGCGTCTTTCCAGTTTCTCGCCGATCAGCCACAGGCCAGCGGCGACGAAGGCCGCGTGCTCACCGGCCACGACAACGGCGTGATCGTGATCAACGTCGCCGAAGCGGACGACGCAGAACGCGAGCGACGCCGCGTCCAGATGCACGAACCTTATCGGACGCTGCTCGGGCATTTGCGTCACGAAATCGGCCACTACTACTGGGATCGACTGATCGCCGATAGTTCGCGCCTCGAGACGTTCCGCGAGCAGTTCGGCGACGAGCGCCAGGATTACGCGACGACGCTACAAGCCTATTACGACAATGGCGCACCGGCCGATTGGCAGCAGCGGTTCGTCAGCGCCTATGCCAGCGCGCATCCCTGGGAGGATTGGGCTGAGACCTGGGCGCACTACCTGCATATCACCGACACGCTGGAAACCGCCGACGCCTGCGGTCTGTCGCTGCAGCCACATCGCAACGACGAGCCGCTACTGATTCAGCAGCGTCCGCCGAACAACCCGGCCGAGCAGGATTTCGCGCTCATGATCGAGCGCTGGTTTCCGCTGACCTACCTGCTCAACAACCTCAACCGCGGCCTCGGTCTGCCCGACGCGTATCCGTTCGTGCTGTCGCCGTCCGCATTGGAAAAGCTGCGCTTTGTCCACGAAACCTTGAATCCGCAGGCCCAACATCAACGGCTGCCCGAAGCGCCCGAGCAGTCGCAGGAACAGGTGCAGGTTCAGCGTCACGAAGGTCAGTCGCAGTCCCAGGGGCGCGACCAGACGCAGGACCAGGCGCAGGACCAGGCGCAAATCAAAGGGGGCGTCGGCCAGGTCACGGGCAACGCCGCCGATCGCGAATCAACCGCGTTCGCGACCGAGTTGCCGAACAACCCGACAGCGGCGAGCAACCCACCCAAGCGACCCAAACCGACGGCGGCAACGGGTTAGCGTCGCGGCCTCGCACGGTCGTCTTGCCGTGCGGCCTTGCAGTTACGGGCCGCGTCTGACTGCTAGGAGACTGCGCGCCTAGCGGCTGTCGCGCGTCGCACCGGTCCGCAGGCGCAGTCCATTCAGGCGGATGAAGCCTTCTGCATCCTTCTGGTTGTAGGCGCCGCGATCGTCCTCGAAGGTGCTGAGGGTTGCGTCGAACAACGAATCCTTCGAACGCCGACCGGCGTTGTAGACGTTGCCCTTGTAGAGCTTCAGCTTCACTTCGCCATTCACGCGCGTCTGGCTTTCGTCGATCAGCGTCTGCAGCATGCGACGCTCCGGGCTCCACCAATATCCGTTGTAGACCAGGCTGGCGTAGCGCGGCATCAACTCGTCCTTCAGATGCGCCTGCTCACGATCCAGGCACAGACTTTCGATGGCGCGATGTGCCTTCAGCAGAATGGTGCCGCCAGGCGTTTCGTAGCAGCCGCGCGACTTGATGCCGACGTAGCGGTTTTCCACCAGGTCGAGGCGGCCGATGCCGTGTTTGGAACCGAGCACGTTCAAGGTGTCGAGCACCTGGAAGGGTGTCAGCTTGCGGCCGTTGATGGCGATGACATCACCGCGATCGAATTCCAGCGTGATGGTTTCCGATTCGTTCGGCGCGTCTTCCGGATTCTTGGTCCAGCGCCAGATCGAATCGTCCGGCGTCCACCACGGGTCTTCCAGACCGCCGCCTTCATACGAGATATGCAGTGCGTTGGCGTCCATCGAATACGGACTGCCGCCGCCGGGCTTTTTCGCGATCGGAATGTTGTGCTGTGCTGCGTACTCGAGCAGTTTCTCGCGCGAGTTCAGGTCCCATTCGCGCCAGGGCGCGATCACTTTCACCGCCGGCCACAGCGCGTAGGCGCCCAGCTCGAAACGCACTTGATCGTTGCCCTTGCCGGTGGCGCCGTGCGCGATCGCGTCGCAGCCGGTTTGCCGCGCAATCTCGACCAGGCGCTTGGCGATCAGCGGCCGCGCAATCGAAGTCCCGAGCAGGTATTCGCCTTCGTACAGCGCATTCGCGCGGAACATCGGAAAAACGAAATCGCGGACGAATTCCTCGCGCAGATCGTCGATGAAGATTTCTTTCACGCCGAGCGCCTGCGCCTTCGGCCGCACCACGTCGAGCTCCTCACCCTGACCGATGTCGGCGGTGAACGTCACCACTTCGCATGCGTAAGTGTCCTGCAGCCATTTCAGAATGACGGAGGTATCGAGGCCGCCGGAGTAGGCGAGCGCGACTTTGCGGACTTGCGACATGAACGAAGCTTCCTGGTGGACGCCGCGATGCCGCGCCTGCCCGAATACGAGGCGCCGGCTCGCGGATCGATGTGATGAACCGCAGCGAGCGCGGATTATAGGGCGACTCGATGACGACATGGGCCTCGCGCGGCGTCGGCGCTAAATCGGTGCTCACGGGGTGTGAGTTATAGTGCCGCCACTCCCCTCGCCCGCATTCGCATGGACTCCTTAGCCCCACCTTTACGCATGGCCAAGCGTTTCCGCGGCTTTTTGCCCGTGGTGGTGGATGTCGAGACCGGCGGCTTCAACGCCGCGACCGATGCGCTGCTGGAAATCGCGGTGGTCTTGATCAAGCTCGACGAGCGCGGCGACCTCGTGCGCGGCGAAACCTTTGCCGCACACGTGCAGCCGTTTCCCGGCGCCAACATCGAGCGCGCCTCGCTGGAAGTGAACAAGATCGATCCGGATCACCCGCTGCGGCTGGCGGTACCGGAGAAGGACGCCCTCGCCAAAGTCTTCAAACCGGTGCGCCAGGCAGTATCGGAGCAGGGCTGCACGCGCGCGATCCTGGTCGGCCACAACGCGCATTTCGACTTAGGCTTCCTCAATGCAGCGGTGACGCGCGCCGACGTCAAGCGCAATCCGTTCCATCCGTTTTCGGCTTTCGACACCGTCAGCCTCGCCGGTGCAGCGCTCGGCCAGACGGTACTCGCGCGGGCGCTGACCACCGCAGGCCTGCCATACAACGCCGCCGATGCGCATTCCGCGATTTACGATGCGGAACGCACAGCCGACTTGTTCTGTCTACTTCTGAACCGGATGCGTCCGGTTTACGAAGGCCTCACGCAGTCCGACTCCAGCGTGATCCTCAGCGCGCCGTCGCCAGTCGGCGAAAGCTTGCCTTAAACTTGTCCATTCACCCGTCGAGACGAACCACCGCGTGAACCGCTTGCTCACTTCGAAGTTTGGCGCACTCGGCGCATTGCTGCTGGCTGTGCTGCCGCTACTGCCGTCGACTTCACAGGCTGCCACCCCGGCAGGCTTCGGCTTTGCCGAGGTCGCCGCGCGCGCCAAAGAACTGGCCGCCAACCCGTATCACAAGCCGGAAGTGCAGATCCCGGACGCGCTGCGCGAACTCGGCTATGACCAGTATCGCGACATCCGCTTCAAGCCGGATCACGCCCTGTGGCGCAGCGCAAAGCTGCCGTTCGAACTGGAATTCTTTCATCCGGGCCTGTACTACACGCAGCCGGTCAAGATCAGCGAGATCACACCGGTCGGTCCGCACGAGATCAAGTTCAATCCGAACGATTTCGACTACGGCGACAACAAGCTCGATCAGAACCAGCTGAAGAATCTGAGCTTCTCAGGCTTCCGCGTGCACTATCCGATCAACACGCCGAAGTACAAAGATGAAATCCTGCTGTTCCAGGGTGCGAGCTACTTCCGCGCACTCGGCAAAGGTCAGAAGTACGGCTTGTCCGGTCGTGGTCTTGCCGTCGACACCGGCCTGATCTCGGGCGAAGAGTTTCCGCAGTTCGTCGAGTTCTGGATCGTCAAGCCGAAACCGGACGACAAGGAACTCGTGATCTACGGCTTGCTTGACTCACGTCGCGTCACCGGCGCCTATCGCTTCGTTTTGAAGCCCGGCACCGAAACCGTGATGGAAGTGAAAGAACGCGTATTCGTGCGCGAGAACGTCACCAAGATCGGCATCGCGCCGCTCACCAGCATGTATTTCTTCAGCGAGAACCAGCATCCGAACGGCGAAGACTACCGCCCGGAAGTGCATGATTCCGACGGTCTGTCGATTCATTCCGGCACCGGCGAATGGTTGTGGCGTCCGCTGGTGAATCCGCGCCGATTGCTGGTCACCTCGTTCTCGATGACCAATCCGCTCGGCTTCGGCCTGATGCAGCGCGATCGCGATTTCAACAATTATCAGGATCTCGAAGCGCGCTACGACTTGCGCCCGAGCGCCTGGATCGAGCCCAAGGGTCAGTGGGGTGCCGGGCGTGTGGAGTTGGTGCAAATTCCGTCGCCGAACGAAACCAACGACAACATCGTTGCGTTCTGGGTGCCGGACAACCCGCCCCAGGTCGGCCAGTCGCTAGACATGGAGTACAACCTCCAGTTCCAAATGGACAAGGACGTCAAGCCGCCGCTGGCCTGGGTCGCGCAGACGCGTCGCGGCCGCGGCTACACGCGAAATCCGGATGGCAGCATCGGATTCATCATTGATTTCCAGGGTTCTGCGCTCGAAAAGCTGCCGCCGGATACCAAGATCGATGGCATCGTTTCGGTCGATGGCAACGGCGAATTGCTCGAACGCACCACCTATCGCAACGATGTCACTGGCGGCTGGCGCGTGAGCCTGCGCCTGCATCGGCTCGACGACAACAAACCGGTTGAAATGCGCGCCTATCTGCGCAGCGAAGATGCAACGCTGTCGGAGACCTGGAGCTACATTCTGCCGCCCGGCTGATGGACGCCTCGAGCGACACGCATGCCTTGCTGCAGGCCTACGTCGAGCGTCTTCCGCTTGACGCTGACGAGCGCTTGCGTCTGCTGAACGCCGCGAGCGGCAGCGGTGACAGCACCGCGGCCTTGAACCGTTTGCACCGACTGCTCGGCGGCGATGTCAGCATCGTGGCCGATGCGCCCGCGATGAGTTCGATCGGCGCACGCCTGCGCATGGCGTTTCGAAACGCGCGCGAAAGTGTGGAGCGTCGCGCGGAAGAGATTTGCGTCCGCGATGTGCACGGGCAGCCGCGCCTGAGTGCCACGCCGCCGCTGATGCGTGCATCGATGGTGACGCGCCCCTGGTCGAACAATCCGTTCGTCCGCATCCTGCGAAATCTCGGCGGGCGCCTGTTCGGTCATCGCGGTCTGCTGGCCAGCCGCGACAGCGAGCCGGAGATCAAACCCGATTCGCCCGATCCGGTGGGACACTGGCGCCGCGCCGGCACCATCCGTCGCGTGATCCTGCTGGTCTTGATGTTGGGCCAGACCTACGTCGCGACGTATTACATGACGGCGGTGCTGCCGTATCACGGCACGCACATCCTCGAGATCTTCATCCTCATTTTGTACGCGGTGCTGTTCGCCTGGGTGTCGGCCGGCTTCTGGACCGCGATGATGGGCTTTCTGCAGTTGCTGATGCGGCGCGACCGTTATTCGATTACCAATACCGCGCCGGACGATGCAGTGATCGATGCCAGCGCGCGGACCGCACTACTGGTGCCGATCTGCAACGAAAACGTACCGCGTGTGTTTGCCGGCATCCGCGCGACCTACGATTCTCTTGCGCGCACCGGCGAGCTGAAGAACTTCGACTTCTACATCCTGAGCGACAGCAACGAGCCGGACGTGCGCGTTGCCGAACTCGAAGCCTGGCTGCGGCTATGCCGCGCGGTCGACGGATTCGGCCGAATTTTCTACCGCCGACGAACACATCGGATCAAGCGCAAGAGCGGCAACATCGCCGACTTCTGCCGTCGCTGGGGCAGCCAGTACCGCTACATGCTGATTCTGGACGCCGACAGCGTCATGAGCGGCCCCTGCCTGAAGCGGCTGGTCCAGTTGATGGAGGCCAACCCCAACGCCGGCATCATCCAGACCGCACCGCGCGCGGCCGGCCGTGAAACGATGTACTCGCGTATCCAGCAGTTCGCCACACGTGTGTACGGTCCGCTGTTCACCGCCGGCCTGCATTTCTGGCAACTCGGCGAGAGCCATTACTGGGGCCACAACGCGATCATCCGGGTGGCACCCTTCATCCGTCACTGCTCGCTGCCCCGGCTGCCGGGCAAGGGTTCGCTGGCGGGCGAAATCCTGTCGCACGACTTCGTCGAGGCCGCGTTGATGCGCCGCGCTGGCTGGGCAGTCTGGATCGCCTACGATTTGCCGGGCTCGTACGAAGAAATGCCGCCGAACCTGCTCGACGAGTTGAAGCGCGACCGTCGCTGGTGCCAGGGCAATCTGCAGAATTTCCGTCTGTTCCTCGCGCAGGGCCTGCACCCGGCACATCGCGCGGTGTTCATGACCGGCGTAATGGCCTATCTGTCGGCGCCCTTGTGGTTCCTGTCGCTGCTGCTGTCGACCGCCTTGCTCGCGGTGGAGTCGCTGACCGAGCCGACTTACTTCGTGCAGCCTTACCAATTGTTCCCGCTGTGGCCGGAATGGCATCCGGAATGGGCGATTGCACTGTTCTCGGCGACCGCAACCCTGCTTTTTCTACCGAAAATCCTGGCCGTAATCCTGATCTGGGCGCAGGGTGCCAAGCATTTCGGTGGCGCCCTGAAGCTCGGCGCCAGCATGTTGATGGAACTACTGTTCTCGGCGGCGCTGGCGCCGGTACGCATGCTGTTCCACACCCAGTTCGTGCTCAGCGCGATGATCGGCTGGACCATCCAGTGGAAATCCCCGCCGCGAGAGGACACGCAAACCGGCTGGGGCGAAGCGCTGCGCCGTCATGGTCTCCAGACGCTGCTGGGCGTGGCCTGGGCGGGGCTGGTGTACTGGCTCAACCCGGCATTTCTGTGGTGGCTGCTGCCGGTGGTCGGGGCGCTGATGCTGTCGATTCCGCTGTCGGTGTTTTCCAGCCGAGTGAGCCTGGGTCGAGCGCTGCGCGCTGGCCGGCTGTTCCTGATTCCGGAAGAATCCAATCCACCGCGCGAACTGCGCTGGACCCGCGCCGGCCTGCGCCGCACACCGGAACCCTCGGGCTTCGAAGAGGCCGTGTTCGATCCGCTGACCAATGCGCTGGCCTGCTCGGCCGGTGTTCCGCGCTTCCAGCAGTCGGCCGGCATGGCGAGCGACCGCCTTCGGCTGGTGCAGAGTGCGCTTGCCGGCGGCCCGGGCGTTCTCAACGCACAGCAGAAGAACACCCTGCTCAGCGATCCTATCGCGCTGTCACGGCTGCATTTTCAGGTTTGGACCACGGCGGAGGCAGGAACTAAGTGGCATCCGCCCGCGTCATGAAGTTGACACGTTTGTGTCACGCTTTTTCAACGCGTTGTTCCTAGAGTATTATTACAGCCCTGTAGGAGCGTTCCTCCAACCTTATGGAAAATAGCCTGATCGTCGCACCGGCTCGTTTCGAAGTCCGGTTTGCGCAGTCTGCCGAGGAAGTCCGCGAAACGCAGCGACTGCGCTACCGAATCTTCGCTGGTGAACTGGGCGCCGCCATTGAAGGCGGCAATGATCTGCTCGACGCCGATCACTATGACCGCTACTGCCGCCATTTGATGGTGCGCGATATCGCCAGCGGCCGCCTGATCGCCTGCACCCGCATCCTCACCGACGACGCCGCACCGCAGGCCGGTGGCTTCTATTCGTCCGGCGAGTTCGATCTGAAAATGATCGATTCGCTGCCGGGACGCGTCATGGAAGTGGGCCGCACCTGCGTCGACGCCGAGTTCCGCAGCGGGGCCGTCATTGCCGTGCTGTGGCAGGGCCTTGCGGACTTTTTTACCAAGCACGGCTTCGACTACCTGTTCGGTTGTGCCAGCATCGGTCTGGAGGACGGCGGCGCCAATGCGCACGCCCTGCTCGAACAGATCAAGGCCAAGCACATGGCGCCGAACTGGCAGCGTGTGCGACCGTTGATCCCGCTGCCGGCGGCCGATGCGCGCCCGGCGGTGAAAGTGAAGATGCCGCCGCTGCTGAAGGCCTACTTCAGCCTCGGCGCCAAGGCTTGCGGCGAACCGTATTGGGATCGCGACTTCAACTGCGCCGACGTCTTCGTGCTGGTCAACGTCAGCGACCTGCATTCGCGATACGCCCGCCACTTCGTCCGCAGCAAGTCCGAGGAGACTCCCGTTGCGGGCCACGCTTAGAGGCGCACGCCTGATCATTCACGTGCTCGCCGGCCTGCTGATGGTCGCAAGCGTGAAGCTGGTGCCGCCACTGGGCCGCTATCGCGAACGCCTGGGGCGTTGGTGGCATCGTGAACTGATGCGGGTGCTGAAGATTCGTCTGACGGTGCGCGGTCAACGCAGCCCCGGAACGCGCGTCGTTGCTGCGAATCACGTGTCCTGGCTGGATATTCCGATTCTCGGCGCGATCGAGCCGACTCGTTTCGTCTCCAAGTACGAAGTGCGGGAATGGCCGATCGCTGGCTGGCTGGCCAACGCCGCGGGCACGTTTTACATCCGCCGCGGTGCGGGCGGGACCAAGCAGCTCACCGCCGAACTGTGCGCCTACCTGAAGAGCGGCCCGCGCCGTTCGCTGGTGTTGTTCCCCGAGGGCACCACCACCAACGGCGACTACGTGCTGAAGTTCCAGCCGCGCCTGTTCGCAGCGGCAATCGCCGCCGAGTGCGACGTGCAGCCGGTGGCATTGCGCTACGCGCGCACGCAGAAAGGCGAAAACATCGCGCCGTTCATCGGCGACGACGACCTGGTCAGCCATCTGCTGCGCCTGTTGAAAGAACCGTTTCTCGAATGCGAGATCACCTATGGTGCGCCGGTCAGCAGCTTCGGCTGTGATCGCGCCCAGATCGCACAGGCCGCACATGCGGCGGTGGCCGGCGTGATTGCTCCGGAATCGCTGCCGCCCTTGGTGGCCGCACCGGTCGAACCCACCGAAGCGCTCGCAGCCTGAGCGCAGCCCACGCCAGGCCGCGGTCGCAAGATCGCTGCTTAACAGGTTCGGAAGCCTAAACGGTTTAAACTAGCGGCCTCTCCACTGCGAGGCACTGCGTGAATCCTCCTTCCGTTCCCGCTGCCGCCGTCGTTACCGGCACCAAGCTGCGCGGCGCCGACAAGATGGCGCGCATTCCGATCAAGATCGAAGCCACTGTCGCACCGCTGCGCAAGCCGCCCTGGATTCGCGCCAAGTTCGGCGAGTCGACGGAAGTCGCCAAGGTCAAGGCCGCGTTGCGCGCCAATGACCTGCACACGGTCTGCGAAGAAGCCAATTGTCCGAATCTCGGCGAGTGCTTCTCCAAGGGCACCGCCACCTTCATGATCATGGGCGACATCTGCACGCGTCGCTGCCCGTTCTGCGACGTCGCTCATGGACGACCGAAGCCGCTGGATACCGAAGAACCGCAGAAGCTGGCGCGCACGATCCGCGACATGGGCCTGCGCTACGTGGTGATCACCAGCGTCGACCGCGACGACCTGCGCGACGGCGGCGCTGCGCATTTCGCCGCCTGCATCCGCGAGTCGCGTGCGCTTTCTCCGGCGCTGACCATCGAAGTGCTGGTGCCGGATTTCCGCGGTCGTATGGATCCCGCCCTGGCGATCTTCAAGGATGCGCCGCCCGACGTGTTCAATCACAACCTGGAAACGGTGCCGCGCCTGTACAAGCAGGCGCGACCGGGCTCTGACTACGACTGGAGCCTGGACTTGCTCGAGCGGTTCAAGGGCCTGCATCCGAAGGTGCCGACCAAGTCCGGATTGATGCTGGGACTGGGCGAGGAGATCGAAGAGATCGAGCAAGTGATGCGCGACCTGCGCGCGCACGACGTCGACATGCTCACGCTCGGCCAATACCTGCAGCCGTCGAAGCATCACTTGCCGGTTGCGCGTTACGTGCATCCGGACGAGTTCGACCGCCTGCGCGAAGTCGGCGAAGCAATGGGCTTCTCGCACGTTGCCAGCGGACCGATGGTGCGCTCCAGCTATCACGCCGACCAACAGGCGGAACACGTACTCGCCGGCTGATGCTGCCGGCAGCACAGTGGCTCGCAGTGGTGCGCGATGCCCCGCTGGTCTCGATCGACCTGATCCTGCGGGATCGCCAGCAGCGCGTCCTACTCGGCTGGCGCAACAACGAACCGGCGCGCAATAGCTGGTTCGTGCCGGGTGGTGTGATTCGCAAGAGCGAAACGCTCGACGCCGCATTCAGTCGAATCGCGCAGGGCGAGCTCGGACTGCCACTCGCCCGCAGTCAAGCGGATCTGCTCGGCATTTACGAACACCACTACGCCTGCAATTTCGCCGGCATCGACGGCGTTGCAACTCACTACGTCGTGCTCGCGCATCAGGCCGCAATCGACGACGCTGCGCTGCACGCCGATGCTCAGCACCGTGAGCTGCGCTGGTTCAGTGTCGCAGCACTACTCGCCGATCCGTCCGTTCACGACAACACGAAGGCTTACTTCGTCGAGGCCAGCTGAAGCGTCGTCGCGATCTCGAACTTGCCGGACAGCGCCTTGTGGATCGGACACTTGTTGGCGATGCCGAGCAGATAGCTGCGCTGCTCGTCGCTGAGCGCGCCAACCAGATCGATCTTGCGTTCGAGGTGATAGACGCCGCCGGCTTCCTGATGCGTGATCTCGACGCGCACATCCTCCAGCGGCAATTGCTTGTGCTTGGCGACCATCGTCACCGTCAACGCGGTGCAGGCGCCGAGCGCTGAATCCAGCAGCGCATGCGGATCGGGTCCGCCGTCATCGCCGCCCGAGGCAAGGTCAACGTCGGCGAACCACACATTGTTGCCCGCTTCGATCTGTTGTTTGAGCTTGCCGTCGGCAGCCTTGTGGACCTTGATCGTGATGCTCATTGAACGCTCCTGCCTGAATGGGGTTGCGCGGGTTTGGATTCAGCTGGTATGGATTTAGCTGGTATGGATTGAGTTGGATGCGATGGATTGATCCGCAGGCGGCCCTCGATCTCCTGCAGGCGCTCGGGGGTTCCGACATCCGACCACAAGCCTTCGAACAATTCGCCCGCAACACGCTGCTGCTCGACCGCACGGCGCCACAGCGGCACCAATGGAAACGCACCGCCGCTGCAGCCTTGAAACAACTCGGGGCGCTGCACCGAGATGCCGCTGAACGTGTATTCGGTCGGCTGATTCAGCGCGCGACCCTGCGCGAGGCCGAAGTCGCCTTTCGGGTTATGCGGCGGGTTCGGCACCAGCAACAGATGCGCAAGATCGTTTTCGGCAAGTGACTGCGCGCGCGCAAGCAACGCGGACCAGTTGCAGTCGGCGTAGACATCGCCATTGATCAACACGAACGGGGCTGCGCCGAGCAGGGGCAGCGCGTTGAAAACACCACCACCGGTTTCCAGTGCGGGCCAGCCTTCTTCGGCGTACGCGATCGTCACGCCGAAGCGGCTGCCGTCGCCGAGTGCTTCGCGCAATCGTGCGCCGAGCCAGCCGAGATTGATCACGAATTCGCGCACGCCGGCGGCGGCGAGATTGATCAGATGATGTTCGATCAGCGATCGGCCGCCGACTGCGATCAGCGGTTTCGGCGTGTGGTCGGTCAACGGCCGCATGCGCTCGCCGCGTCCCGCCGCAAGAATCATCGCCTTGACCGCAGTCATGCGGAGGCGGCGCGCGGCAGTACGTGCTTTTCGAACAACGCAGCCAGCGGCTCCAGCTGCGGATACAGCGGTGCAACCTGCATGACGTAGCGTACGAAGCGCGGTGTGTCCGCGAGATACTTCGGCTTGCCATCGCGGTAGTTGATGCGCGCGAAGATGCCGAGCACCTTCAAGTGGCGGTGCAGCCCGATGTAGTCGCAATCGCGGCGAAACACGGTCCATTCCGGCATTACGATGCCGGCGGCCTCGGCCTGCAGATGGTAGCGCGCCAGCCAGGCTTCGACGCGTTCGGCCGGCCAGCTCAGGAAGGCATCTTTGAACAGACAGATCGGGTCGTACGCGAGCGGACCGTAAACCGCGTCCTGAAAATCGAGCACACCCGGATTCGGAATCGCCGCCATCAAATTGCGCGGCATGAAATCTCGGTGAACGAAAACCTGCGGCTGCGCCAGCGCATTTTCGATCAGCACTTCGAACACCGCATCGAGCCGCGCGCGATCGGCCGTATCGAGCTGCACGCCGAGGTGTTTATCCAGATACCAGTCGGGGAACAACTGCAGCTCGCGGTTGAGTAGCGCGCGATCGTAGGCGGGCAGCACCTCGGGTCGGCTGGCACGCTGCCAGGCGACCAGTGCGGCGATCGCATCTGCGAACAGCGCGTCGGCGTTGTGCTCGGTGATGATGTCGAGATACGTGTTGTTGCCGAGGTCCGCCAGCAACAGGAAGCCGCGCGCAACATCGCGCGCCTGGATGTTCGGCACGTGCACGCCGGCTGCGTGCAACAACTCGGCCACCGCAATGAACGGCCGCACGTCTTCGCGCTCCGGCGGCGCGTCCATCACGATCCAGCTTCGCGCAAGGTCGGTGACGTCGCGCACGCGGAAATAGCGGCGGAAGCTGGCGTCGGCCGACGCCGGCGCGAAATCGACGCGATCGAGGTTCAGTTCAGCCTGTGCCCAGGCCCGCGCGGACTGCGCGCGTGCATCGGCCGCATAAGGATCGTTGGAATCGGTCAAGACGGTCGGCGGCTCGGTGACGAAAGGATACGGCGGCAGCTTTTTGCAGGCCGTTCAGCCTAGAGTACCCAAGCCCCGTTATGATTTGCAGCGCCCCGGCGCCCGACCGACCCGAACCACTCTGCAGGATTCATTCATTTTGCGATTTCTCCTACGGCCCGCGCTGCGCATGGCTGCCGCCCTCGCTGCCCTTTTGGCGGCTGGCACTGTGCAGGCCTACAGCTCGTCGGACGTGCCGCGCGACCCGGCGTCCTGCCCGCAGTTGCAGTACACCAATGAGCTGCCGCCGGTGATCGCAGATCCCAACCTGGTGCTCGACGCCGATCAGGTTGCCGCGACACAGAGCGGCCTTTCGCGCCTGACCGGCTCGGTGCACCTGAGCCAGGACGGGCGCGCGTTCGCCGCGCAGACAGTCGACTACGACGGCCCCAACAAGCACATCTCGATCAACTCCGAATCGCTGTTCCGCGATCCACGTTTGGTGATCAAGAGCGAGCACGCCGAGTTCGATCTGGATCAACGCACCGGCGAATTTCAGGGCACGCATTTCACGCTGATTTCGGCAGACGGTCGCGGCACCGCGGATCGCATCTTCGTCACCGGCGAACACACCGCCGAACTCGACCACGCGACCTACACCAGTTGTGCGCTCGGCAGCGAAGCCTGGCTGCTGTCGGCGCGCAAGCTCAAGCTCAACGAAGACACCGGCATGGGCGACGCCCATGACGCAGTGCTGCGGTTCCAGCACGTGCCGATTCTGTATTTGCCGTATCTGCAGTATCCGATCGACAACGAACGTCATTCGGGTGTGCTGGCGCCGATCTTCGGCGAGTCGAACCAGCGCGGCTTCGATCTGCGTCAGCCGATCTATCTGAATCTTGCGCCGAATTACGACGCCACGATTACGCCGCGCTACATGTCCGATCGCGGCGCGCAGCTCGGTCTCGACAGCCGCTATTTGTTCGCCCACCAGGAGGGATCGCTGCACGGCGAGTACATGCCGTACGACGACGAAGCGCGGCGGGAACGCGATTACATCGACTTCAGCCACGAAGGCCGTCTGAGCAACCGCTTCGCGGTCGAGGGGCATTACGCGCACGTCAGCGATCCGAACTACTTCAGCGATCTGGGCGCGCGTTTCGACCTCTCGTCCACGCCGTACCTCGCGCGCGGAGCGACGCTGACCTACCAGGCACCGACCGCCTACAGCGTGGAACTGCTGGTGCAGGACTACCAGCCGATCACCACTTTGCTGACGGATGATCAGAATCCCTATACCCGTCTGCCGCAAATTCGCCTCAACGCACTGACGCCCAGCGACTGGTACGGCACGCGGGCGGGACTCAATGGCGAATTCACCAACTTCGTGCGCGACAGCAGCTCGGTGCAAGGCCTTCGGTTGATCGGTCAGCCCTATCTGCGCTGGGACAAGGACCGCAACGCCTGGTTCGCGTCGGCGCAGGCCGATCTGAACTACACCGCCTACTCGTTGACCGGCACACCGACAGGAGCGCCCAACGAGCCGCGCCGCACGCTGCCACTGTTCAGTACCGACGGCGGCCTGCGATTCGAACGCGAAACGCCCGGCGGCCTGTTGCAGATCCTGGAGCCGCATGTGCAGTACCTGGTGGTGCCGTACCGCAATCAGGACGCGCTGCCACTGTTTGATTCGGGACAGCCCGACTTCGACTTCCCGCAACTCTTTGCGCTGAATCGCTACTCCGGCAGCGATCGCATCGCCGATGCCAACCAACTCACCAGCGCGCTGACGACCCGTTTCATCAATCCGGATTCGGGCGTGGTCCGGCTCACCGCGAGCTTCGGCGAGGTCTATTACTTCCGCGGCCCGCGCGTCGACATTCCAGGGATTGCCACCCCGAGCGCCGGCAGTTCCGACTATATCGGCGAGTTGAACTATCAGATCAGCCGGCGCTGGTCGACCGACAGCGCGCTCGAAGTTGCGCCGCAGTTCGACCGAATCGAACGCGGTGCGCTGGCGCTGCGCTACCGCCAGCCTGACGCCGGGCTGCAGGGGCAGCGTCTGGATCTCGCGTATCGTTATCGCAGCGGCTTGCTGGAGGAGACCGACGCCAGTTTCTCAACGCCGATCATCGACCGCTGGCGCGTCGCCTCGCAGCTCAAATACTCGGTGCGCCAGTCGAAAGCGCTGGATTCCTTCGTCGGCCTGGAATACGAGACTTGCTGCTGGGCGATGCGCACCACCTACCGGCGTTACCTGTCGAACGTCAACGGCACCTTCAGCAACGGCGTGTATTTCCAGCTGGAGCTGAAGGGCCTGACACGCCTCGGCAACGGCTTCGATGCACTGCTGCCGGCGCTGGACCCGGATGCCTCGATCGCCCCGTCGCGGGCCTCGAAGGTGTTACCTTAGCGTCCTCTTTTGGGCATCACACGCGAATCAAATCATGTTCCTGCGCCGCACCTTCCGCCTGCGCCTCGTCGGTTTCTCCTTCTTTTTCGCTCTGGCGACGTTCGCTGCCTGGGCGGTGCCGGTCCCGCTCGACGGCATCGTCGCCGTGGTGGATGACAACGTGATCCTGCAAAGCGAACTCGATCGCGCGGTTCACAACGCCCAGGAACAGATCAAGCAGCGCAACATCGCGCCGCCGCCGGACGACGTCGTGCGCACGCAGGTGCTGGAGCGCCTGATCCTGACCCGCATCCAGACCAAGCGCGCTGCCGAAGCCGGCATCAAGATCGACGATCGCGAACTCAACGAAGTGATCAGCAACGTTGCCGCGCAGAACAAGATGAGCCTGCCGGAATTCATTCAGGAGCTGAAAGGCGAAGGCCTGGATTACCAGTCCGTGCGTGAGGAAATCCGCGATCAGGTGCTGGTGCAGCGCGTACGTCAGAAGGAAGTCGGCTCGCGCGTGCTGGTGACCGATCAGGACGTCGATCTCTATCTGGCCGGCCAGGGCGCCAACGACGATGTCGAATACCGGCTGTCGCACATCCTGATTGCGCTGCCGGATGGCGCCAATCCGGATCAGCGCGAAAAAGCCCATGCCAAGGCTGAAGCGGTGCTCAAGCGGGTGCAGGGCGGCGAAGATTTCGCACGTGTGGCCGTCGCCAGTTCCGACGGCCAGCAGGCGCTGCAGGGCGGCGATCTCGATTGGCGCAAGGGCGGCAACCTGCCGACGATTTTCGCCAACGTCGTGCCGAAGATGAAGGTCGGCGATGTCAGCGATCTGATCGAAGGCTCGAACGGCTACAACATCATCAAGCTGACCGACAAGCGCAGCGCCGGCGAACGTCAGACCGTCGACGAGACCAAGGCACGTCACATCCTGCTGATCCCGAATGCGATCCGCGACGAGGCGGCAACGCAGACCTTGATCAACGATTTGTACGAGCGCATCAAGAAAGGCGAAGACTTCGCCGCGCTGGCGAAGAAGTACTCGGACGATCCGGGGTCGAAGAATGCCGGCGGCGATCTGGGCTTCCAGCCGTCTGGTGTGTTCGCGCCGGAATTCCAGAAGCAGATCGACGCACTCGCACCGAACGGCATCAGTCAGCCGTTCCACACGCAGTTCGGCTGGCATATTGCGCAGGTGCTGGAGCGGCGCACCCGCGACACCACCGAGGAAACGCGTCGCGGCCGCGCGCGGCAAACGATCATGCAGCGCAAGGAAAACGAGGAATACGAAGCCTGGTTGCGTCGTCTGCGCGAAGAGGCCTATATCGAATATCGCCTCGGTGGCAGCGCGGACAAAGCAACCGACGGTGGCGCTAAACCTGCGGTGAGCGACGACAAGCCGGCCGTCGCGCCGAAGTCGTCCTAAGCGCGGCGCCACGCATGGGCGCGCGCATACGCGCCACAGCCAGCACGCCGAACGCAGCACCGCTGTTGCTGCTGACGCCGGGCGAGCCTGCCGGCATCGGGCCCGATCTCACGCTCAGCCTGGCCCAGCGCAGCTGGCCCGTGCGCTGGGCTGCGGTGGCCGATCCCGAGTTGCTGCGCGCGCGGGCGCAATTGCTCGGGATCGCCATCAAGATTCACGAACTTGAACCCGGTCAACGGCCGCCACGCAGCACCGGTGGCGAGCTCTGGGTGTCCCCCGTGAGACTCGCCACTGCCTGCACGCCAGGCCGACTCGATCCACGCAACGCGTCCTATGTGCTGGACTGCCTGCGCAGTGCGGTCGCACAGGTCCGCGCAACTCCGCACGCGGCACTGGTGACCGGCCCGCTGCAGAAAAGCGTGATCAATGACGCCGGTGTTGCGTTTACCGGGCACACGGAATTCCTGGCCGAGCTGACCGGGGCACCGATGCCGGTGATGATGCTGGTTGCAGGCGGCCTGCGGGTGGCGCTGGCGACAACGCACCTGCCCCTGCACGCGGTGCCGCAGGCGATCACCCAGGCCTCACTGACACAGGTGCTGCGCATCCTCGCATCCGATCTGAAGACGCAATTCCAAATCTCCCGGCCGCGCATCCTAGTCTGCGGACTCAATCCCCATGCCGGCGAAAGCGGGCACCTCGGTCGGGAGGAGATCGACACGATCATCCCGACGCTGGAACGCCTCCGCTGCGAAGGGCTCGATCTGGTCGGACCGCTGCCGGCCGACACGCTGTTCACGCCCGCGCATCTGCGCGAGGCCGACGCGGTGCTGGCGATGTTCCACGACCAGGGACTGCCGGTTCTGAAGTACGCCGGGTTCGGTCGCGCGGTGAACGTCACGCTCGGTTTGCCGATCGTGCGGACCTCGGTCGATCACGGCACCGCGCTGGATCTAGTCGGCAGCGGCCGCGCGGACGACGGCAGCCTGCGCGCCGCGATGCAGCTTGCGGCCAAGCTGCTCCGTCGTCCGCAAGCGAGTGCCGCGCGATGAGCCGCGAAGTCAGCAGCGGCTCGGCGCACGTCGCGCGCAAGCGCTTTGGCCAACACTTTCTGCACGATCCCTATGTGATCGATCGGATCCTGCGCGCGCTGCGTCCCGACGCCAACGATCTCGTCGTCGAAATCGGACCTGGGCTCGGCGCCCTCACCGGTCCTCTGCTGCAACAACTGGCGCTTCTGCAGGTCGTGGAAATCGATCGCGACGTGATTCCGCATCTGCAGCGCATCTGCGGTCCAGATGCCGAGACCAAACTCAAGGTGCACTTGGCGGACGCGCTGCAATTCGATTTCGGCAGCCTGCGCACCGACGCACGGCCACTGCGCTTGGTCGGCAATCTGCCGTACAACATCTCCACGCCGCTGCTGTTCCATCTGCTGGGCTACAGCGATCAGGTGCGCGACATGCACTTCATGCTGCAAAAGGAAGTGGTCGATCGCCTGACGGCAACCCCAGGTGGCAAGGACTACGGCCGACTCACCGCGACTGTTGCGGCGCGCGCGCAGGCCGACTCGCTATTCGATGTGGGGCCCGGCGCGTTCAATCCGCCGCCGAAGGTGATGTCGTCGGTGGTGCGAATTACACCGCGGCCCGCAGCTTTTCAGATCGATGATCTGGCGGTCTACGACCGCGTGGTCACGGCCGCGTTTTCCCAGCGCCGGAAGACGCTGACCAACTCGCTGCGAAGCCTGATGACTGCGAACGCAATCACCGATTGCGGCATTGATCCCGGTGCGCGAGCCGAGGTGCTTTCGCCAGCGCAGTTCGCGTTATTAGCGAATCACCACGCATCTGCCGGCACCGGCACCGGCACCGGCACCGGCAACTGAGGTCAGCGGGACTTGGGCCGATCAGGGTCGCAGCGTCAAAGCCACTAAGGCGAGGAACTGCCACCGCCTGCTCCGGATGAAGGCGCGCTGCCACCACCACCAGTTCCAGCGCCAGACCCCGAGAAGCTCTGCCGTTCGAACTGCTCCGGAATCGGATGGGTGAAGCTGCCGAGATAGCGCACGAAGGTGCGGTTGGCCACTTCGCCCGGAATCGGCCTGGAATCATTTGCGGTGTAGGCGGGGTTCAGCTGCATCGCCATCCAGACATCGGTTTCCCCGCCAAAGCCCGAACGCGGAACAATCGTCGCGGAATCCTGAGTTGGCGCCGGCGCCGATGTTTGGGCAAGCGCTGCGCCGGCGGACATCGCGGCGATGATAAAAGCGGCGGTTGTGGCGACAGCTCGTGTCTTGCTCATGTTCGACTCTCCTGAATCAACTGTTCGCCGCGGCTTTGCCGGGCTGTGACGGTGTCTGTGGTTGCTGGGCTTTGATGCGCTGCGCCTGCGTGCGTAATTTCTGCAGCCCGGCCGGATCGATCGCGGCTTGTTGGGCAAGCTGTGTAACGGCCGGCTCGTTGTGCATCAGCATCATCAGCAGGATCAAATTGCGGCGGCTGTTGATGGTTTCCGGTGCGAGCTCGGAAGCCGTGGACAGTTCCTGCATCGCATCGTTGTAACGCCCGGCCTCCATCAGCGCCCGACCGTAGTCGTTGCGCACATCCGGATCGGTGGGCAGCAATTGCGCGGCACGTCGCAAGCTCGACAAGGCGAAGACCGGATTGCTGCGCACGTACAACAAACCCATGCCGTGATAGGACTGGCCGGCCAGTTTTCCACCAACGAGCTTGCGATACAGCGCATCCGACTCGGCGGTCTGGCCGAGATGCCGGCGACAATCGGCTTCGAGCAGGGTCACCTCGTCGTCGCCGTTACCGTGCTGCTTGAGATCCTGAATGTGCGCGAGGGCGGCGTAGTCCTGCCCCTTGCTGATCATGTCACGCACAAGATCCAGTTGAATCTGCGCGTTCTTGCGCTCGATGTCTTTCTGATCGATCTTCTCCGGCGGCACATCGGCCGGGCTGCGGTGCGGATCGGCAACGCAAGCGCCGAGCGATAGCGACACCGCCAGCAAGATCACGGCTCTGATCGCTATGTTCGTCGCGGCGTTCATCGCCTTACGAGTTACCCAAGGCCTTGAGAATCGCCATGAAGGCGGGGCCGGCCGAAAAGATCAGCAGTGCCGGAAAGAAGAACAGCACCATGACGACCGTCATGCGGCCCGACATCAAGCTGACTTGCTCGCGCAGATCGAGGCCCTGACGCTCTTCAATCACCTTCAGCGCATCCAGCAGCGGTTCACGCACTTCGCCGCCGTAGCGATCGGTCTGGCGCAGCACACCAAGTACGGTGCTGAAGTCTTCGACTTCGATTACTTCGTCGAGGCTCCGCAACACGGTGACGAGATCACCGCCGGCATCGAGTTGTCGCACGATGAGTTCGAATTCCTTCTCCAACTCCGGCAGCACGCCGATTCCTTCGCGCACCAGGCTCGAGAGCGCCTGGCGTGTCGACAAGCCCGAGTCGAACAGCAACACCAACAAGTGCACCAGCAGCGGCGTTTCCTTGCGGATGCGTTCGCGCCGGGCACTCGCGAATTTGCGCAGCACATAGCGCGGAATCAAGATGGAAAGCGCGAACGCGGCAAAGATGACCACGAAGATCAGTGGCACCTGAAAGAACTTACCCTTGCCGAAGACGATGCCGGCCATCACCAGAATCGCCATTGCCGCCGGCACGAGCGCCTGGAACGCATAGAACCCGATGCGCGACTGCGTGTTGCGCCAGCCGGCCTGCACCATCAAACGCTGCGCTTCCCCCTTGGGATCGACGATCTGCTCAATCGCGCGGCCCTGTCGAGCGATGTCACGCATGACCGATTTCCGATCACCGATCAGCTCGTCTTCGTAGCGGCTGCCTGGATCGGCGATGCGACTTTGCAGCCGACTCACTTCACGCGCACGAAGTGCGAGCAACACCAGCGCTGCAATCGCCATCAAGCCCACGACAATGGTGCCGGCAACGACACCCGCGAACAGATCGGGGCTCATGACTGGACGTCCTCGGTGGCACTGAGCATCCGCCACAGAATGAATGAGCCAACCACCTGCAGCGCGACGGACGCGATCAGCAGGAATTTTCCATTCGGATCCTGGTACATCGTTGCGTAATACTGTGTATTCCGGCTGTAGATGTAGAGTGAAAGTGCAATCGGCACGAACGCCAGCACCATTGCCGAGAAGCGCGTTTCTCCAGTCAGTGCGCGCAGTTCGCGCGCCGCAATGCTGCGCTGGCGAATTGCGGTGATCACGCTTTTCAGTACGGCGCGAATACTGCCGCCATAGCGGCGATTGACGTTGGCGGCGAGCCCCAGCACGCGCAGATCGCGCAGGCGATACGCAATCCCCATTTCGGTCAGTACTTCATCGACCGGTGCACCGAGTTTGACCTGCCGCACCAGACTCACGAACAGCGGGCGAATCGGATCGCTGGCCTCACGCGCGGCCGCGCCGAAGGATTCTTCCAAAGTGTTTCCCGCCGCGAGCACGCGAATCACGTTCTCAAGGAATGCCGGCAATTGCTCCGTGATCTTCTGACGGCGAAGCGCACCGAGACGCAGCAAAACGATGTAGGCCACAACCAATGCGCCGGCAGTGATCAAACCACCGACCCAGACGCCCGCGAGCAGCACGAGAAGTCCCGCCACGATCAGCGCAATGACCAATCCAGTCACCACCTGTGCGGGCTTCACATCCGCACCGGCACGCCAGAACAATTCGATGACCCATCGACTGAAAGGATCGTTCGCACGGATGCGCGGACGCGACGCGCCATCAGTCGTATTGACTTCAGTTGTCGAATGCAGGCGATGGCGGACTTCTTCGGCCTGCTCCGAACCCTTTGCGGATTTCAACAGAAACACCGCCGCGCCAGCGAGGGCCAACGCGATCACCACTAATAGCAGTGCGCCGATCATGCGGCCGCTCGCAAGTCGAGGTGGCGATCTGCGTCAGGGTCGTACCGAAACACGTCGCGCATTAAAAGTTCGCGACCTTGCATACCCAATACTTCCGTGATGGACATCACGCGCCGCTGTCCGTTGCTCAGGCGAGAGACCTGCACCAGCAGCTGGATGGCTGCGCCGATCTGTCCATGCAACGTGGCTTCATTGCCGTTGTAGCCGGCGAATCCGGCGAGCAATTCGAGACGACTGATTGCGTCACGCACGTTGTTCGCATGCAGGGTCGTCATCGAGCCATCGTGGCCGGTGTTCATCGCCTGCAACATGTCCAGCACTTCGTCGCCACGAACTTCGCCGACGATGATGCGATCGGGACGCATACGCAGCGCGTTGCGAACCAGATCGCGCGCCGTAATTGCACGCTCGCCTTCGAGATTCGGCGGCCGCGTTTCGAGACGCACGACATGCGGATGGCGCAATCGAAGCTCGGCGGCGTCCTCGATGGTGACGATACGTTCGTTGTCTGGAACCCATTGGCTCAGCAGGTTCAGGAAAGTGGTCTTGCCCGAGCCGGTACCGCCGACGATGATCAGATTGGTGCGCATCGACACGCGCTTGTACAAGTAGTCCAACTCGTTCTGCGTGATGCTGCCGAGTTTCAACAGATCGTCGGCAGACAGTGGATTCTTGCGAAACTTGCGAATCGACAGGCAGGGACCGTCGAGTGCGATCGGCGGAATGATCGCGTTGACGCGAGAACCGTCCGGCAGGCGCGCATCGACCATCGGCGTGGACTCGTCGAGGCGACGGCCCAGCGGTGCCAGGATGCGCTGAATCACGCGGATCACATGCGCGTCGTTGTTGAAGCGCACGGGCACCGCCGACAGTCGGCCTGCGCGCTCGACGAACACGCTGTACGGTCCGTTGACGACGATATCGCTGACGTCGTCATCTTCGATCAGGTGCTGGATCGGGCCGAAGCCAAGCAGCTCGTTGCGCGCATCGTGTGCGAGTACTTCGATCTCGCGCTGGTTGATCGGCAGACGCTGATCGGTCACCACTCGACGCACTTGGTCCAGCGCAAAACGCTCGACCTTGTCTGCGGTCCAACTATAGATATCGAGATTGCGCTCTTCGATTTGCGAAATCAGCGAGGCATGAACGCTGGCCTTGAGCGATTGATACTGATCGCTGAGTCGGAAGCGTTCGTTCTGGTCGGGAGCATTCATGATCATTTCAACCCAGCAGACGTTTCAGCAAACCCGTCGCAGCCGCCTTCTGCTGCGCCGGCGCGCCGGCCAGCTGTGACGCAAGCTGCTTGATGCCGAGCCAGAACGGATCCTTCTGCGAGGCCGCATACACCGGCTCGCCCGAATTCATCGCAGTCACGCGCGCCAGGCTTTCGCTTTCCAATGCGATGAGCAAGGGCAGGTCGAACAGCTCGGCCAGATTGTTCGGCTCGAGGCCCAGTCGGCGACGATAGTTGTCGACAACCAAACCGGCACGTTCGAGACTGCAGCCTTCCTGCCGCAGTACGCGCACCAGATACTTGTTGTGACGCGACTTCATGATCGACTGATCGGAGACCAGCAGCAGGCGATCGGCCTGATCGACGAACCGGCTCAAGGTTGTCAGTGGCAGGTGACCGTCGACGGTGACGACGATGTGCGAGAACAAAGTCGTCAACACACGCAGCAGGCCGAGTAACTCGTCCGCATCGATGTGCGGCCGCCCCAGCAGATCTTCCGGCAGGCTCAATACATAAAGCCCGCTGCTGTGCCGGGTGAAGGCGGTATCCACCAGCGTGTCGTCGCAACGATGCGCGTCGTTGATCGCATCCAGCAGGCTATACGTCTGCGCGAGGTTGAGAAAAATCGCCGCTGCACCGGTCGGCGTCGCCAGATCCATCAGCAGAGTGCGCTTGCCAGGATTGGACTCATTCAGCGCGAGCGCCAGGTGCTCCGCGACAAAAGCGATCGACTCATGTGGATGCGCCGACACCACACCAAACACCTGCCCCGGCTTCTGACCGCCCGCGGCTGCCGTTACCGCACTGGCAGCGGAGCGCCGTAGCAGACGCGCGAGTTGCACGCCGAGCGTTGCATCGTCGCGCCGCAGCACGAAGAAATCGCGTGCGCCGGCACGCATCGCGGCCAATACCAGGTCGGCATTGTCGGTGGCGCCCAACCCGACAACGGGAATTTGCGGATAGCGCTCCAACAGGCGCTCGACCAATTGCACGCGCTGCGCAAGATTGCGGCTGTCGAACTCGCAAAAAATGATGTCGATCCGCTGCTGGCTGGCGAGCTGCGTCAGCATGGCCTCAGCGTCGCGCGCAGCGAGTGGACGCACCTCGACACTGGCGCCGGCTCCGTTTTCGAGCCAGCCCCGATACTGAGGATCGTCGGCGATGACCAGCGCTTGCGATTTCATCGGAAGATGCGTTTGTTGGTCTTAGCGGCTGTAGCCGGAGTCGTCGCTCTGACCGAACTTGCCCGTCTCCAGGAACATGGTGCGCGCGAAGCTCGGGTGATAGTCCTGAATCGATTGGCCCGGCATCGGCGGCAGCTGATCGTCGCGGCGCAGCGGATGCACCAGATGCGGCGTCACCACCATGATCAATTCCTTGTTCGCGCGACTGATGCTCGTCTGCCGGAAGAACGCGCCGATGTAAGGCAGATCGCCCAGCCAAGGCACCTTGTTGACACTGTTCTTGATCGTATCGCTGACCAGGCCGCTGATGACAAAGCTCTCACCGTCGCCGAGCTCTACCGAAGTGTCGGTGCGACGCACGATCAGACCCGGAACCACGAAGCCTTGAATGGTCACGCCATTGGTGTAATCGAGTTCGCTGACTTCCGGCGCAACTTTCAACTGGATGCGATTCCGCGCCAGCACGGTTGGCGTCAAGTTCAGACGGACGCCGAACTCTTTGAACTGGATCGTCACCGTCGTCGAAGTTCCGCCGCCGCCTTGCGGAACTGGAATCGGGAATTCGCCGCCGGCCAGGAAGCTCGCCGTCTGGCCGCTCTGCGCCAGCAGTGTCGGTTCCGCCAGTGTTCTGGCGAGACCCTTGTTTTCGAGCAAGCTGAGCACACCGAGCGAGCCTTCGTTTGCGAAAACGAAGTTGAATGCGTTTGCCACGGGCAGAAATCCGGTCGCACTGCCGATAGTCGTAGCGGCCTTGCTGACTGCCGACACGCCGGTCGATGAGCCGGGCGTGGTTGCACCGATGGTGGAGTTGTTGCCGAGGTGCAGGAAGTTGATGCCGTACTCCTGCAGCGAGGTGCGGTTCACTTCGACGATACGAATCTGGCTGAGCACCTGCGTATCGATGCCCACGACGCTACGATCGATCACCTTGTTTGCCTGATCACCGCTCGCGCCGTCGGAGCCCCCCGGCTGCGCCGGCGGCACCGACGACAGTTCGGCTTGGCGATGCGCCAACAGCGTCGGCGTGCTGCCCGAGATGCCGACGCCAGGCGATACCTGCGCCTGCGCCAAATCAGGATTGGCTGCGCCCTGGCTGGTGAAGCCCACCTGTACGCGATACTCGGTGGGCTGCGTGCCGCCATCACCCGGCCAGATCAGCAGGTTGGTGACGCCGAGCGCCTTGCCCGAGATCAAGAGTTCGCGCGAATTGATGATGCTGACATCGGCGATCTTCGGCTGGCCAATTGCAACGCGTTTCACCGGCCGCTTCTGTCGCAATACTTTTTGGGTACCGACGTCGACGTTGACCATCTCGACAGCACTTGCCGATACCTCACCGCCCGCAGCGGCCTGCGCCGTTGCGATGCCGGCCGCAAGCGTGCAGCACAGGGCCACCGATGCCGCCTTGAAAGAACCGCCGAGCGCGGTGCGCAGGTACATGTGTGTTTCCTTGATCTGGGAAGCAATCCGCGAGGGCATTGGGCGGTTCGACTGCGGTATTGGGGTGCTACCAGTTTGATCGCGATTCATGGGAACACCGTTTCGCGCTTGCCTTCACGATAAATCTGAATTCCGGATGGCGCCTTGCCGTCCTTGCTCAGCTTTGGCTTCAGCGCGCCGAGTTCCGCGGCGGTGATCACATTGTCGTTGGGCTTGACCGCGGCCGCCTTGGCCTTGGCATCGTCACTCAGCGGCAAGGCCGAGCTGCCGTCTGCCGGCGCAGCGTCGCCTGACTCGGGCAGCGTGTTCGCCGCGGCAGTGGAGTCGGCGGCAGCGATTTCGATCGGCGTCGGGCCGTGCAAGGCAAGGCGCAACTCGCCGAGACTCGAACCGAGCATCACGCGGGTCACGTCCGCCTCCGGCACCGCGATCACAACCGTGCGCTGGTGACGGCCCTGCTGCTGTTGCACGCGGCTGTTTACATCCTGCTTATCGTCCTTGATCGGCGTTGTGATGTGTTCGTCGTAGGCCAGCACCAGCGCGTTCTTCAGAAGTATCCGCGCCTGCGCAGGATCGATCTTGTTGCTGCTGTCGTTCTTCAGAAACACCAGCACGTCGACGATGTCGCCCGAGTGGACGAAGTTGCCGACGCCGAGCACGTCATTGAGTTCGAGCGACAGCGCCTGATCGCCGGCTGGAATCAGCTTGGCCAGCTGGTTGGCGTCCTTGAAGAAGCGCGGCGTGATCGGCGCACCGGCGTCGATGTCGATCAGCGGAGTGCGGTCGACGACATCGTCCAGACTGGCGAAGTAATCGTGCGGCGCCACCTGCACCGGCACCAGCGCCACGGCGTCCTTGGAAATCGGTTCGTTGGCAAGCAAGGGCTTCACTGCGACAACGACCAGCGTCTGCGGCACGGCAGGCACCTGCGCCTGGGCGGCCTGCTGCTGCATCTGTGCGCTCTGGGCGTAGTTGCGGCTCATCTTGAAACTGATGAATGCCAGCAACAGCGCCAGGACGACGAAGATCCCTGCGACGATTTTAATAGCGTTACTGCTCATCCCCACGACTCCCTTGGTTCTGGCAGTTCAGCCTAAGCTGCCGTCAGCGCCGTTCTAAAACGTTTATCGAGCCTGCTTGAATCGACTACTGTTGCACGCCCAACGCTCACGCGTCAGTCGGTCGAAATCGCCTGCAATGTCGCCGGCAACGGCGGCACACTCCCGATCCCCGGCAGCGGGATGGCCGGGAACAAACCGGAAATGGTCATCGTCAGCGTGACCTGGGTGGTGTAGAGCCCTCCGCCCGGGGGAGGGCTCTGCACATTGATCGAGACCAGTCCCAGTTGCGCAGCGGGCAAAAAGGATAAAGCCTGATTAACGGCAGTGGTCGCCTGCGCCGTGCGCAGCGCGGCAGCACCTGGCCCACCATTAACAACAGCGACCGCCGCTCGCGCGGCTTCTTCACTCGCGTAATTCAGAGCCTGGTGCAAAACGAACACATAGCCGTAGACGAAGATCGCGTAGAACATTGCGATGAGCAGCGGCAGAATCAGCGCGAATTCGACAGCGGTTGATCCATACGACCGCTGCTTGCCGAACTCTAGCCTGTGCTGCTTGTTGCCGATCATCATCCGCCCCCGTCCCTCACAAAGTGTGTCCACAACGACCATACGAACCCAATCGCGAGCGCCAGACCACCCGGCAGTCGATAGTCCGAGCTGCGCAGTTTTCCGAGTCGAAGACGTGCGACCAATGCCATCAACCCGATTACGACGCCCGACACCAGCAACATCATCAAGCTGTTGTTCAGGCCCAGCAACAAGCCCATCACGGCTGCAAGCTTTACATCACCGGCACCTACCTGGCGTGCGAGATAGCCCGGCACCAAGAGCGCACCCGCGAATACGCAGCCGCCCAAGCTCTGCAACAATGAAACGCCGATCAAGCCGCCGCCGTAAGCTGCGAGCGACACGATCGCAGGTGCTACCACCAATACCAGCGCCAAGTTCGGAATGCGTCGCTGGCGCAAATCAAAAGCTGCGATCACAACCGCCCACACCGCCAAACAAGACGCTGGCAAGGCGCCGGCTATCACCTGTCGAGATTACGCTGGCGTAATGGCGTTACTCACCGTAGTGAATTGATTCTTGATACCGGTTCCGAGCGTCCCAACGATGACGACGATAACGGCAGCAATAAGACCGATAATGAGGCCATACTCGACGGCCGTAGCGCCTTCCTCGTCCTTCAAGAATTCGGCAAATTTCTTCAGCATGACTAAGCTCCTAATTTGGGTGTTGCGAGCCCTCTCGACTCGCCCAAGCAGTATTGGATTGCGGGCAAGGAGAGTCAAAGTAGTTCGCAGCCGTCAAAACTACCGCTTATCGGCTTTGTAAGACCTGAATCATTCGTCCTGATCCTGGAACACGAAAATGGCGACCTATGCAATAGGCGATCTGCAGGGCTGCCTGAGCCCGCTGAAGCGGCTGCTCGAAAAGATCGCTTACGACCCAAACTGCGATCAGCTCTGGTTTGCCGGCGATCTGGTGAATCGGGGCGCCGAGTCGGCCGCCACCTTACGCTACGTTCGCGCCTTGGGCAGTTCCGCCACCGTCGTACTGGGTAATCATGATCTGCATTTGCTGGCGGTCGCCAATGGCCGCAAAAAAGGGCGTCGCGACACGCTGGACGATATCCTCACTGCCAACGATCGTGACGAGCTGCTCGACTGGCTGCGCCAGCAACCCCTACTCGTCGAAGACGCCAGCCGGGGCATCGTGATGCTGCACGCCGGCCTGCCGCCACAATGGACGATGGCTCAGGCGCGTTTGTGTGCGCGCGAAGCGGAAACCGCACTGCGAGGTCCCGACCATCGGGAGTTGCTCGACCACATGTACGGCGATCAGCCCGACCAGTGGAACGACAACCTTTCGGGGTATGACCGGCTCCGGTTCATCATCAACTGCTTTACCCGTCTGCGATACTGCGATGCTGACGGGCGCCTGGCGCCCGAGCCCAAGGGCCAACCCGGCGACCAAGCCGCCGGTCTCATGCCTTGGTTCATGGCACCACAACGCCACTCCAAGGATTTCACCATCATCTTCGGCCACTGGTCGACGCTCGGGAAAGTGGCGTGGCCGGAGCACCACGTTTACGGCGTGGATACCGGTTGCGTCTGGGGCGGTCGCCTGACGGCCTTGCGCCTCGATGACGGCGCCATCGCCTCAATCGATTGCGCAGGCGATGGCATTCCAATTCGGAACGAATGAGTGAATAGTTCAGTGCAAGAGCCGGTCGTATCCCCCTCAGCGCAACCGTTGGTGCTCAACCGCCGTCACCGTTTTCTGCTGTCCCTGACGACCCCGCTCGCAGATCGCTTGGTGGCGGCCATTGCCTGCCTGCCGATGGTCATGGTCATCATCTTGAGACTGAAGAGCGGCCAGTTCGATTTACCCGAGGTCGCATTGCTGCTCGAGGGCGGCTTGCCCATCATCGCCTTGGTGGTTCGCCGACCACCTGCCCGCGTAAGTGTGAATTTGTGGTACTGGTTGGTTGCCTTCCTGGGAACCTACTGGCCAATCCTTTCCGTCGGGCTGGTTGATGCTGGCCGTCCACTGACAGCGGCAATAGTCGTCAATGTGGTCGCTGTGTTGAGCTTGATCGTCGCGCTATGGTCCCGTCTAAGCCTGGGCCGAAATCTCGGGATCGTGCCGGCGCAGCGTCGATTGGTAACGACGGGCGCCTATCGGTTCGTACGCCATCCGATTTACACATCCGTGTTCATCGCGTACCTGGCGCTGGTACTGAGCGCCTGGTCGCCCCTGAACGGACTGCAGGCGGCGCTTGGCTGTTTCTGGCTGATGATCAGGAGCGTCTTGGAGGAGCGTTTCCTATCGGCCGATCCGAGCTATCGCGCGTACCGAGAAACCGTGAAGTGGCGTTGGCTGCCGGGCATCGCGTAGCGGGCATTTTGTGTAATGGGCATTTCGTAACGCGCATTTCGTAACGCGCAGCTCGCTCGAAGACTTCTGGAAAAGAATCCGCCGGTGCGGCGATCACCAAAATAAAAAGCGGGCCGAAGCCCGCTTTTTTGTGTTAGCCGACGCGCATCAATGCCGCGACTTCAATACCGGCACTTCACCCTCCGCCAGCTTGCGCGGCTTGAGCAGGAATGAGGCGATGGCGGGCAGGATCAGGATCGCGCCGAACATGTTGGCGGTGAACATGAACACCAGCAGCTTGCCCATGTCGCGCTGGAACTGCAGACCGGAGAACAGCCAGGTGGCGACACCGGCTGCGAGCGTGAGACCCGTGAACACGACGGCCTTACCGGTCAGCTTCAGCGTGCGGAAGTAAGCTTCGCGAATGGTGAAGCCGCCGCGCGTGGCGTCGGACAAGGTTGCGTAGACATAAATTCCGTAGTCCACGCCAACACCTACGGCGAGCGCCACCACCGGCAGCGTCGCCACTTTCATGCCGATGCCGAACACCGCCATCACCGCATACGCCATCCACGAGAACAGTCCCAGCGGCAACATGATGCTGACGATGGCCTGCCACTCGAAGAACGAGATATACACGCAGATGATGATGGCGATATAAACGTACATCAGGATCTGCTTTTCGAGGCGTTCGACTTCTTCGTTGGTCGCCGCCATCACGCCGACCTGGCCCTGCGCGAGCGCGAAGTTCACCGGGCAGACCTTGGTCAGGCCTTCCAGCTTGGTCTTGTCGTCGTCGAGCTTCTTGTTGAGCGCAACGGTGCCCGCATCCGCGGTGACCTTGTCGTCGTCGTAGCCTTTCTTCTTCAGCGCGTTTGCACGCTGACGCAGGCTTTCCTGCTGGATGCCGATATCACGCCGCGTCCTGTTCTTGTCGTCGCAATACGCCGCGTCGACATCGCTGTGGGTTTCGAAGAACGTCGCCGAGTTGTCCTTGTTGTACTGCTTGACCTCGTCGACCACGCGATTGATGGTCGCTGCGCGGTGATCCGACATGAAGGTGAGGATCGGCATGCCGGAGCAGTTCGAGTTGAGCAGTCCGGTCGGTGGCGGCAGCGGGCTGATCGCCTGAATCATCGCGTCCTTATTGCGCGGCAATACATGGAACTTGGGGCTGCCGTCGCTGAATGCCTGGTAGACAATCTTTGAGGCCTGCGGCAGCGAAATGGTCGATTTCACCCCGACCGTGTTGTCGAGATGCCAGGCGAGACGATCGATCTGTTCCATCACCTCGTAGCTGGTGCAGGAATCCGGGTCGGTTTCGGCGACGACACTCAGCACGTCGGTACCGAGCGCGAAATTATCGACGATGGCGTTGTTGTCGATGTTGTAACGCGAATCCGGCAGCAATTCCGGCACGCCCTTCTGGCTGTCGCCGACCTGCAGCTCCTTACCCTTCCACAAACTCCAGCCGAGCAGCACACCGCAGATCAGCAGAATGGTGACAGCGGTTCGCGGCTGGGTGACGCCGGAGATCAGGCGCCACAGACCATCGAAAATACTGTCACGCGATTCCTGCTTGGCGGCGAAGGCTTTTGGATCGCCGATGTTCGCGTAGGTCAGCCAGATCGGCATCATCACCTTGTTGGTGATGATCAGCGCGAACATGCCGAGGCTGGCGTTGATCGCCATCTCGCGGATGATGCCGACCGGGATCAGGTAGATCGTGCCGAAGCCGACCACGCCGGTCATGATCGCCATCGTTCCGTAAATTGCCAGGCGGCGCCAGGTGTAGAGCGAGGCGTCGAAACTGTTGCGATTGTTGTTGGTGATCTCGCCCACCCAGGCGTTGACGTACTGCACGCCGTGACTGGTGGAAACCGCCAGAATCAGGAACGGCACCAGGATCGCGAACGGATCTAGACCAAAGCCTGCGATATGCAGGAGTCCGAACTCCCAGATCACCGCCGTCAGCGAGCACAGCAGCGGCAGCAGCGCCAAACGGAAGGAGCCGATGTAAAGCCACAGCAGCAGGAAGGTCATGAACAGCGTCAGCACGAAGAAGCCGACGACCTGCTCGGTAGCCTCGATCACATCGCCGATGACTTTGGCGAAGCCGACCACATGCACCTGGATCTCCGGGCTGTAGCTGTCGTTGTCGACGCGCTCCACCGTCAGCAGCTTGGCGACGACCGGGATGTCGACGCCGGTGCCATCATCCAGATGCTTGACGCCGTTGACCTTGCCGAACCATTTGTCGAGGCCCTTCAAAGGCACGTAGGCCTCGCCGACGTTGTCGCCGGCCTTGAACAGCACGTCGCCATCTTTGAACGGGCTGTCGGGCTTCAGCTTCACGTCCTTGCCGGCAATGATGTCGGCCTTGGCCTTGTAGACGTACTTGTCGGGACTGGTCAGCTTGCTGCGGACGTTGTCCTCGATCAGCTTGGCGACGCGATCGTAGTCGAGCTTTTCGCCAGTGACCGGATCGACGTCGAGCAGATCGGCGAACACCATTGCGCCGCGCTGATCGTTGCTCACCCAACGGCCGATGATGTTGCCCTTGCCGACGTTCGCGCGGACTTTGTCGAGCATCGCCTGCGACGGATTGTCGAGCGGATAATCAGCCGGGATGACGTTGGTGCCGTAAAAGCCGCCTTCGACCACTTCGATGAAGCGCACATCCGGCGTGAACAGCGACGACACATGCGCGCGGTCGATACCGGGCAGGAAGAACACCGCGTCGGTGACCTGCTTCAGATGCTTGAGGAATTTCTCGTTGTAGATGTCGCCGTCTTTCTGGATCACCGCCACCAGAATCTTGTTGGCGGCACCGAAGTCGGCCTGATACTGCTTGTACACCTGCATGTACGGGTGGCCCAGCGGAATCGACTTGTCGAAGCCGGCATCGCGCTGGATCAGCGACGCCTGCCAGGCCATGAACAGCGTGACCGCCAGCAGGATGCCCATCGTCAACCTGCGACGCGCATAGATCAGCGGTTCGATCGCACGCAGGATGCGGTCGGCGCGGCTGGTTTTGGCGGATTCGCTCATACCTTCAAGTCTCCGGAAACACGCGGGCGGCCGGATTCAACGGCGCGCCGTAAAAGTAATCTTGAGATGGCAGCTGCATCGGGCGCGCTAGTGCGCGGCCGGCACCGGTACCACACCGAATTCGCCCGCCACCACCAGGCTGGCATTGGCGGGGTCCGCGCCTTTCAACGCCAGGCCGGCCGAAAGCGCGCCGTCGAGTCCTGAATTGCGAACGGTCACCTTGCCGCTGGCGGTATCCACCAGCATCACCAGACCGTTGAGGCCGACCATGATCGCCTGGCCGTCGCCGGCCGGACCGCAGCCAAACAACGAAGCCGTGGTATTGGTTTCCAGTTGCTGCCATTTGCCGGCCGCAACATCCTGCGTCAGGTACGCGTGGCCGCGCAGACCGCAGACCAGCGCACCCTTGTCGCCGACCGGCAGCGAACCGAACAAGGTGCCTTCGTAGGCCTGTGGCAGCTTCTTCCAGGTTTTACCGCCGTCACTGGAAAGTCCCAGCAGACCCTGCTCGCCGGCCACCAGCAGACTGCCGTTGCCGAGCTTGCTCATGCTGTAGAGATGAAGTTCATCGCCACGGATCGCGTCGGCCTTGACCTCGCTCCAGGTCTTGCCGCCGTCGGTGGTTTCGTCGAACAGACCGTAGGCGCCAACGGCAAAGCCGTGGTTCGGATCAAGAAATAAAACGCCGAGGAAGGGCTTTTGCAGGTCCGGCTGGAAGTTCTGCAGATCCCAGGTCTTGCCGCCGTCGGCGGTGTGGACGATGGTGGCGTCGTGACCGACCGCCCAACCATTCTTGGCGTCGGCGAAGGCCACGGCCGTCAGCGGCGCGCGCACTGGCACTTCCACCTGCGCCCAGTTCTTGCCGTCGTTCGATGCGAGGATTTCGCCGCGATCGCCGACCGCGATCAGGTGCTCGCCGGTATCGACCATGCCGAGCATCAAGCTATGCGCGGCTTTCGGCATCAGTTCCGCCGGGCGCGCCTTTACCGGCACCACCGGCGCATCGGCGGTTTGCGTCGCCGCATCGCCAGCGGCACTGCCGTCGCTGCTCGCGGCTGCCGCGGGTTCGGTGTTACCGGCGGCCGTTGCGTCGCCGCTCTGCTCAGCGGGCGCCGGAGGATTTTGCGTTGCATCTTCGGCGACCACGACGCCTGCGAGGATGCAAGCCAGGGCACCGCCGGCAACGCCGAGCAACTTGAGCTTCATGGTCATTCGTGTTTTCTCTTCCGCACTGGCGCGCCTGATGGAGAAACAGGCGGCAACTTTTATGATTCGTATTCTGAACTGTCACGTTCTGTGGCGATTCGCTTCAAAGGCGCATCTGCCGTCAAAACTTCCGAAGCCGCAGGTGAGGCAAGGCGAGACATTTGTGCAAAGTGTTTCGCGTGCGCGAACTTCTACCAAACCGCGCCCCTACAAGCAAGGATAACGCCTCGCTTGACCCGCTCCTATAGCCGCTCCGCCACTTCCGGATTGCGCGGCTGCAGCCAGATCATCGCGGCCATTCGTCCGGTCACGCCATCGCGCCGGAACGAATAAAAGCGCTCGGGATCGGCATGCGTGCTGATTCCCCCGCCATAAACCCGGCTGACGCCGGCGCGCTGCAAACGCCGCCGCGCCAGCGCGAACAGATCGGCATAGCAGCGATCACCGAGGCCGGGGCGGAAGCAGGCCGAGTCTTCGGCGTTGTGATCGACGAACGCGCTGCGCACCTCGGCGCCGACTTCGAATGCTTCCGGCCCGATCGCCGGCCCCAGCCAGGCCATCAGATCACTGGCAGGCACCGGCAAGGCAGAAATACAGGCTTCGAGCACGCCTGCCGCAAGGCCGCGCCAGCCCGCGTGCGCTGCAGCGACCACGCTCCCCGCGTCGTCACAGAACAACACGGGTAGGCAGTCGGCCGCCTGCACTGCGCAGACGATGCCCGCTTGCGTGGTGAAGCTGGCATCGGCGTCGGGTGTGATTGCATCGAACGGTGCGCGCACCACGGCACGGCCGTGAACCTGACGCAGCCAATGCGGCTCCGCCGGCGCGCCCAGCGCAAGCCGAACGCGACGGCGGTTCTCGACGACGGCAGTGGGGTCATCGCCGCAGGAGCGGCCGAGGTTGAGTGTTGCGTACGGACCCTGGCTGACGCCGCCCAGCCGTGTCGTGCATCCCGCGCGAACGGTCGACGGTGCGGGCCAGTCCGGTCGGAGCCAGTCAAGTTCGATCATGCCTGGGTTCGTGCCTAGCTTCGTGCCTGGGTTCATGCCTGGGTTCATGCCTGGGTTCATGCTTGGCTGATGCATGGGCTCAAGCGTGAGGATGCGTTGGCAGCGCCGCTTGGTTCGCGGGACTCATTACCCACGGCGACCGACACTGGCGCAGACACGGCGATCGATACTGCCGTGCCATGCGCGGCGCCGGAATGAAGCGGCATCGGCTCATTGGTTGGCGCGCAGGCACCGCAGCAGCGCCTGCAGATCGTCCGGCAGCGGCGATTCGAATTTCAGATCGATGCCGCTCTCCGGATGCGCGAACGCCAGTTCGCGCGCATGCAGCGCTTGGCGCGGGAACGCCAGCAAGGCGGCACGCGTGGCGGCATCCAGCCCGGTGCCGCGCTGAGCACGGCCGCCGTAAGTGGTGTCGCCCACCAGCGGATGCCGCAGGTGCGCGAAGTGCACGCGAATCTGGTGGGTGCGCCCGGTTTCGAGGCGCACCCGCACATGGGTGTGATGGCGAAAGCGTTCGAGCACGCTGAAATGCGTTGTGGCCTCGCGCCCACCTGGCACCACCGCCATCCGCAAGCGGTTACGCGGATCGCGCGCAATCGGCGCATCGATCGTGCTGCCGACGGTGATCGCCCCGTTCGCCACCGCCTCGTATTCGCGCCGGATGCGGCGCGCGGCCATCGCTGCCACCAGGCGCTTGTGCGCACTCAGGTTCAGCGCAACGACCAGCAGCCCACTGGTGTCCTTGTCGAGACGGTGCACGATGCCGGCGCGAGGCAGCTGCATCGCCTGCGGGAAGCGGTGCAGCAAGGCGTTTTGTAAAGTTCCATCGCGCACACCGGCACCCGGATGCACCACCAGACCGGCGGGCTTGTCGATGACGGCAAGGCTGTCGTCGGCGTAGACGATATTGAGATCGATCGCCTGCGCCGCCACTGCAGCGTTCTCGTCATCAACCTGCGCCAGCAACTCAAGGCGGTCGCCCGCCGCCACCGCATCGCGCAGACGCAAGGCGGCCACACCATTACGGGTGAGCCGGCCCTGCTCGATCCAGGCTTGCAGCCGGGCTCGGGAATAGGCGGAAAAAAGCTTGGCGGCGACAGCATCCAGGCGCATTCCGTCGAGCACTGCCGGCACCACGGCGTGTTGCTCCGCGGGAATTTCAAGCATCGCTTCAGCGGCCATCGCGCGCGGACTCGTGGCGAATGGCTTGGGCTATACTCCGCGCTCGTTTCATGTTCGGTCCATGCGTGAAGAATAACCTCGTCGCCCCATCACTCGCCCGCGCCGGAATGGCGTGCCTGCTCGCCGTGGGGCTCGCGCTCGCGGGTTGCGGATCGAACCCGGATCGGGATCGACCGGAGAACCCGTTCAAGAAGCAGGCCGGTCCGGGCGACGCGAAAGCGCCGTTGTCGGATGCCGAACTGCATGTCGAGGCCGATCAATTGTATCGCCGCGCGCACGAGTCGGTGGTCAGCTCCGACTGGACGCAGGCGGGTGATCGCCTCGGCAAGCTGATCGCGCGCTATCCGTTTTCCGACTACGCCACGCAGGCGGAAATGGAAAAGATCTACGTCGGCTACAAAGGCGGCCAGCCCGACGAAGCCATCAGCAATGCCGATCGCTTTCTGCGCGCGCATCCGCGCAGCGTGCAGGCCGAGTACGTTCAGTACATTAAGGGCGTGATCAACATGTCGCGCGACGAGGGCTTGCTCGAAACGCTCGGCATCAATTCGAGCCCGCGCAAGGACGTCAGCAACGCACGCCGCGCGTACGACGATTTCGCACTGCTGGTGCAGCGTTATCCAAACAGCAAATACTGCGGCGATGCGCGCCGCCGGATGATTTATCTGCGTGATCGCATCGCCGATCACGATCTCACCGTGGCGCAGTATTACTTCCGTCGCGGTGCGTTCATCGCTGCCGCACGTCGCGCTCAGAGCGTGGTGACCGAGTATCCGGGTGCGCCGTCGACGATCAGCGCACTGGCCATCATCGAGCAGAGTTATCGCAAGGCCGGTCTCAACGAACAGGCCGACGACGCCAAGCAGATTCTCGCGGCGAATGTTGCCAACAAGCCGTTCACCGAATCGCGTCCGTCGACCGTTGCGACGACGCTGCCGGCCGCCTATACGCCTGCTGCGAGTGCCGCCGCGCCGCCGCCCGCGCCTGCAGTCGTGGCCGAACCGACGGTGCAGACCAAGCCGACGTTGATCGAGCGCTTCACCCATCTGTTCGATGTGTTCGACACCTCGAAGCCTGAGCACCAGTACACCGTGGTGCTGCCGAGCACGCATGGCGATGCGCCGGCCGCGGCCAGTTCGGTCCCGGCTTCGCCGGCGCCGCAAGCCAGCGGCGTTGCGCCGGTCACCACGGTTCCGGCCACGGCGACCACGGTCGCAAAGCCGGCTGATGATTCGAATTCGCACGGCCTGAAAATGTCGATCGGCGCACCGCAAGCCGATCCTGCCGATGCAACCACGTCGCCAACGACCAGCGCACCGCCGGCCAACAAGCCCTGAACGTTCGCGGCGCGTCTTCTCGGCGCGTCGCAGCGATGTTCAGAGGTCGCGATACACCGCAGTAATCGGATAGCGCCGCTCGCGGCCAAAGGCGCGCCGCGTGATCTTCGGACCCGGGGGCGCTTGCCGGCGCTTGTACTCACTGCGACGCACCAGCCCCGCCACGCGCGCGACCGTCGCGTCTTCGAAGCCCAGCGCGACGATTTGTGCGATCGAGCGTGAGTCCTCGACGTAGGCTTCGAGAATTGGGTCGAGCACGTCGTACGGCGGCAGCGAATCCGAATCCTTTTGGTCCGGCCGCAGTTCGGCGGTCGGCGGGCGCGTCAGCACGCGCGGCGGAATCACTTCGCTCTGCTGGTTGCGCCATTGCGCCAACTCGTAGACCAGCGTCTTGTAAACATCTTTCAGCGGGGCGAAGCCACCGCACATGTCGCCGTACAAGGTGGCGTAGCCGACCGCCATTTCGCTCTTGTTGCCGGTGGTCAGCACCACTGGGCCAAACTTGTTCGACAAGGCCATCAGCAACATGCCGCGGCAGCGCGACTGCAAGTTCTCTTCCGTCACATCGAGCGGCTTGCCTTCGAAGCTCGGCGCGAGCGTTTCCAGCATGGCCTTGAACGGCGCTTCGATCGGTAGCGTCGAGTAGCGGATGCCGAGTCGCTCCGCTTCGATCCGCGCATCCTCGTTCGACATATCCAGCGTATAGCGTGACGGCATCGACACGCCCCAGACGCGCTCGGGTCCGAGCGCGTCGGCGGCGATCGCGGCAATCAGCGCCGAGTCGATACCGCCGGACAAACCCAGCAGTACGCCGGGAAATCCATTGCGATCGACGTAGTCGCGCGTGGCCTGCACCAGCGCGCGATAGGCCTGCGCCGCACGCGGCAATTCTTCGGCGCAATCTCCGCGCAAGCTGCCGTGTTCGAACTGCAAGGCGTAAACGCCCTCCTCGAACAGCGGCGCGCGGAACGCCAGCGCACCGTCCACGTTGACCGCGACCGAACCGCCGTCGAACACCAGATCGTCCTGGCCGCCGACGCAGTTGGCGTAGATGATCGGCAGCGCACTTTCCTGCGTGCGGGCGCGCAGGATTTCGAGGCGTTGCTCGGGCTTGCCGAGATTGAACGGCGAGGCGTTGATATTCAGCAGCAGCTCGGCGCCCGCGGCCTTCGCCGCCGCCGCGGGGTTCGGTCCCCACACGTCTTCGCAGATGCACAGGCCAACCCGATGGCCCCGCAGTTCGAACACGCTGGTCGCGCGAGTGCCGGCGAGGAAGTGGCGTTTTTCGTCGAACACGCCGTAGTTCGGCAGCAGTTGCTTGCGCGACTGCGCGATCTGTTGGCCGTCGCGAAACACCACCGCCGCGTTGTACAGACCTTCGTCGGCAAACTCCGGATAGCCGACCACGACATGAATGCCCTGCACCGCTTCGCTGATCTTGCGCAGGCCTGCGGCAACCGCCTGCGGCAGCGCGCCGCGCAGCAGCAGATCGTCCGGCGGATAACCGAGCAATGAGAGTTCCGGGGTCAGCAGCAGATCGGCGCCGAGTTCGTCGCGCGCGCGTCGCGCGGCCTCGATGATCTTGCCGACATTGCCATCGATGTCGCCCACCCACAGATTGAGCTGAGCAATCGCAAAGGTCAGGCGCGTCGTCATACGTTTGTTCTTCTAAGTTGCCTGGCTCGCTTGAGGCGAGCCAGGGCGTGCGGTGAATCGATGCGCATGCGTTGCGCCGGTCGGCAGTTGATCACGCGGCTTGGAATCCGAATTCTGCAATCGCGTTCATGCTCGCTATTTTCGCGCGTTTGCCGTGCAGGCGTCGGGAAACAGCCCAATGCCAACCGTCATAACGCAAAAAGCCCACCGTGAGGTGGGCTTTTCGTCGAAGCGCTTGCAAGGCAAGCGCGAAACTTACTTCAGCAGCGCCAGCATCGCGGCGCCGAGGTCGGCCGGCGAACGCACCGTCTTCACCTTGGCCGCTTCGAGTGCTGCGAATTTCTCGTCGGCCGTGCCCTTGCCGCCGGAGATGATCGCACCGGCATGGCCCATGCGCTTGCCGGCCGGCGCGGTGACGCCGGCGATGTAGGCAACCACCGGCTTCTTGACGTGGTTCTTGATGTACTCAGCCGCTTCTTCTTCCGAGCTGCCGCCGATTTCGCCGACCATGATGATGCCTTCGGTCTGCGGATCGTCGTTGAACAGCTGCAGACAGTCGATGAAGCCAAGGCCACGAACCGGATCGCCGCCGATGCCGACACAGGTGCTCTGGCCGAGGCCGTTCTGCGTGGTCTGGTGTACGGTTTCGTAAGTCAGCGTGCCCGAGCGGCTGATGATGCCGATCTTGCCGGCCTTGTGGATGTGGCCCGGCATGATGCCGATCTTGCATTCACCCGGCGTGATCACGCCCGGGCAGTTCGGTCCGATCAGTACGCTGTTCGGATAGTTCGCGCGCAGGGTTGCCTTGACCTTGACCATGTCGACCACCGGAATGCCTTCGGTGATGCAGATGACGACTTTGACGCCGGCGTCGGCCGCTTCGAGGATCGCATCGGCGGCGAACGGTGCCGGCACATAGATCATCGTCGCCTCGGCACCGGTTTCCTTCACCGCGTCGTGGCAGGTGTTGAACACCGGCAGGTTGAGGTGCTTGCTGCCGCCACGGCCCGGCGTAACGCCGCCGACCATGCGGGTGCCATAGGCGATGCACTGTTCAGAGTGGAAGGTGCCCTGCTTGCCGGTGAAACCCTGGCAGATGACCTTGGTGTTTTTGTTGATCAGGATGCTCATTACTCTTCGCTCTTCCTTATTGGGCGGCGGCGGCGACGACGGCCTTGGCCGCCTCAGTCAGATCGGACACCGGAATGATCTTGAGGCCGCTGTCCTTCAGCAATTGCTGGCCCTTTTCCATGTTGGTGCCCTGCAGGCGCGCAATCACCGGCAGCTTCAGGCCGACCTGCTTGGTCGCCTCGATGATGCCCTCGGCGATCAAATCGCAGCGCACGATGCCGCCGAAGATGTTGACGAAGATCGCCTTCACGTCGGGCGAACTGGTGATCAGCTTGAATGCGTTGGTGACGCGCTCGGCGGTGGCACCGCCGCCGACGTCGAGGAAGTTGGCCGGCTGGCCGCCGTGCAGCTTGACGATATCCATCGTCGCCATTGCCAGACCTGCGCCGTTGACCATGCAGCCGATGTTGCCGTCGAGGCTGACGTAGTTCAGGTCGAACTGCTGCGCGGTGCGCTCGCGCTCGTCTTCCTGCGTCGGATCGCGCTGGTCGGCGATGCCTTTCTGCCGGTAGAGCGCGTTGTCGTCGAAATTCATCTTGGCGTCGAGTGCGACGACATTGCCTTCCTTGGTGACGATCAGCGGATTGATCTCGACCAGGCTGGCGTCCAGGTCCATGAAGATGCGGTAGAGGCCGCTGAGAATCTTGGTGAACTGGTCGACTTGTTCTTTGGTCAGGCCGAGGAAGAAGCCGAGTTCGCGTGCCTGATACGGCTGTAGTCCGGCCGACGGCTGAATCACCACGCTCTTGAGTTTCTCCGGCGAATGTTCCGCCACTTCTTCGATGTCCATGCCGCCTTCCGGCGAGGCCATGAAGACCAGCTTTTCGCTGGTGCGATCGATCACGGCAGAGACGTACAGTTCGCGTGCGATGGCGGACGGTTTCTCGACGTACACCGAGTTCACCGGCAGGCCCTTGGCATCGGTCTGCTTGGTGACCAGACGCGTTCCGAGCATTTTCTTGGCGGCTTCTTCGACTGCGTCGAAACCTTCCACCAGCTTGACACCACCAACCTTGCCACGACCGCCCGCATGCACCTGGGCTTTCACCACAAACTTGTCGCCGCCGAGCTGCTTGGCCGCCGCGCGGGCGCCTTCCGGGCTCGAAGCCAGCACACCATGCGGCACGGCGATTCCGTACCGCGCAAAAATTTCCTTCGCCTGATACTCGTGAAGATTCATGCAAGCCTCTTCTTGGGGGGAATTGACGCGAAAGTCGTCGTTGACGTCGCGCGGCATTCTCCACTATCCCCGCAGTCCAAGGCAAAATCGCGCGCCCGCGTCAATGCTCGCAACGCCCAAATGCGGGCTAAACTTCGACGCGGCGACTTTTCGAGAACGCGATGAACCTATTCCGACTCCTGGTGCTGGGCCTTTTGGTGTGGTTCGTCATGCGCGTATTGAAGAGCTGGCGCGTCGAAATCAGCCCGCGCGACCTGCCACAGCGGCGCCCCGGCGGCGGCAAATCGCAGGATATTTACGAGCCGATGGCACAGTGCAGCCAGTGCGGCGTTCACCTGCCGCAGCGGGCGCTGGCGCAGTCGGGCCGCTGTGGTGCCTGCGAGCGCGTGCACTGAGTCGGAGGACCCGCCTTCGATGTCGGCCGGCGCCGAACGACTGTTGCGAGTGCGGCTGAGCGGACCGACCGCCGCGCCGGACGACTGGCGCATCCTGCGGACGCTGTCGATCTACCGGCTGGTGCTGGTGTCCCTGCTGATCGCCTTGTATCTGCTGGGGTTTGCACCGTACTTTCTTGAAACCGTCAGCATGCGGGACTTCTACCGCATCTGCCTCGCCTATGCAGTCGCCGCGGTCTGCCTGCTGCCGCCGGCGTTCCGCGGCGGCGTGGACATCCGCGTGCAGACCTATTTCGGCTTCGCGATCGACGCGATGGCGCTGGTCGCCCTGGTGTTCGCGTCGAAAGGCATTGGCAGCGGCTTCGGCGTTCTGCTGATCACACCGGCGGTCGGCTGTGCGCTGATCCTGTCGGCACGCATGGCGCTGCTGCTGGCGGCGGCGGCCACGATGCTGCTGCTCGGCGAGGAGTTCCTGCGCCAGACCGCTGGCGGATTCGATGGCGCGGCCACCACCGAAACCGGTTTGCTCGGCCTGATTCTGTTCGGCACCGTGATCGCCGCCAACACCGTGGCTGCCCGCGCACGCAAGAGTGAGGCGCTGGCCACACGCGTCGGCATCGATCTGGCGAACCTGTCGCAGCTCAACGAACGCATCATCGAAAGCATGGAAACCGGCGTCGTCGTGCTCGACGAGCAGCGCCGTATCCGACTCTTGAATCTGGCCGCACAGCGGCTGCTCGGCGTCGACGGCAACGGTGAAGGCAGTCTGCTCGGCACGCGCCATGCGGAACTGCAGGCGGCGCTGCAGCGTTGGGAGCAGAACCCGGGCCGCGCCAGCGAGCCGATCTCGCCGGGCGCAGGGGCGCCGGTGATTCCACGATTCATGCGGCTTGGATGGAACATCACCGCACCGGTGCTGATGCTGCTCGATGACGCCGTGCGCGTTGGCGAACAAGCGCAGCAAATCAAACTCGCTGCACTCGGGCGCTTGTCGGCCAGCATCGCGCACGAGATCCGCAATCCGTTATCGGCAATCCATCACGCTGGCCAACTCCTGGCGGAATCCGAGCAGCTCGGCGACCAGGATCGACGCTTGCTCGACATGATCCAGCGCCACAGCGTGCGCATCGACAAAATCGTGCAGGACGTGATGAGTCTGTCGCGACGCACGCCGTCCACGCCGGCAAAACTCTCGCTGCGCGAATTCCTCGAACGCAGCATTGTGCTGTACCGCGAGATGCATCCGGGCCATTCGCGGCCGATCGAACTCGACGAGGTCGCACCGGAGCTGCAGGTACATTTCGATCCCAACCAGTTGCAGCAGATCCTGCACAACCTGTGGGACAACAGCTTTGCGCACGGCGTGGCGGCCGATGGCCAGACGCTGCGGGTGCGCCTCAGTGCAGGCCGACTCGTTGCACGCGAACAGGTGTATCTGGATGTCGCCGACAACGGCGGCGGGATCGCCGCAGCGCAGCGCGACAAAATCTTCGAACCGTTCTTCACCACCTCGCACGGCGGCACCGGCCTGGGCCTTTATCTGGCACGCGAGCTGTGCGACTACAATCACGCACGGCTGGAATACCTGCCGGGCGAAACAGGTGCCTGTTTCCGGCTCAGTTTCGCTTTCTGAATGCCGAGGACCGAGTGAGTACGAATCCGCAGGACTCGCGTTGCACCACGTGCCGATGAGCGCCCCGCAATGACCGCCGCCCACGCCCTGATCGTCGATGACGAGGCCGATATTCGCGAGCTGCTGGAAATCACGCTGCTGCGCATGGGGCTGCGCACGCAATCGGCGGGCAGCCTCGCCGAGGCACGCGCGCTACTGGCGGAACACAGTTTCAATCTGTGCCTGACCGATATGCGGCTGCCCGACGGCAACGGCCTCGAATTGATTGCGCAAATTCAGCGCGAGCATCCCGGGCTACCCGCTGCGGTGATCACCGCGTACGGCAATGCGCAGGCGGCGGTGGAAAGCCTCAAGGCCGGCGCGTTCGACTTCGTCGAGAAACCGGTTGACCTGAGCAAGCTGCGCAAGCTGGTGGATGCCGCGCTGAAGTTGCGCAAGGCCCCGACCGCAATCGGCGATGCGGTGCTCGATACCGGCGGACTACTCGGAACCGCACCGGCCATCGTCCATCTGCGCAGCATGATCGATCGCCTCGCACGTAGTCAGGCGCCGGTGCATATCGGCGGTGAATCGGGCACCGGCAAAGAACTGGTCGCGCGCCTGATCCACAGCCAAAGCCCGCGTGCGGAGGCGGCGTTCGTGCCGGTCAATTGTGGCGCGATCCCGAGCGAATTGATGGAGAGCGAATTCTTCGGCCACGTGAAGGGCGCGTTCACCGGTGCGACGCGCGACAAGACCGGCCTGTTCCAGGCGGCGGAAGGCGGCACGCTGTTTCTCGACGAAGTCGGCGATCTGCCGCTGCACATGCAAGTGAAACTGCTGCGCGCGCTGCAGGAACGCGCGGTGCGTCCGGTCGGCGCCGAGACCGAAGTGCCGGTCAACGTGCGGGTGATTTCGGCGACGCACAAGGATCTCAACCGCATGCTCGCGGATGGTCAGTTCCGCCAGGATCTTTACTACCGCCTCAACGTCATCGAGATTCGCACGCCGCCCTTGCGCGAGCGCGCGGAAGATATTCCGCAACTCGCCACCGCGATTCTGACGCGGCTGGCGAAGAGCAACGCCTTGCCGACAACGCCGAAACTCAGCGCCGATGCGCTGCGCCGTCTGTCGCAGCATCCTTTTCCGGGCAATGTGCGCGAGCTGGAAAATGTGCTGGAGCGCGCCGTAACGCTCAGCGATGGCAAGCTGATCGAAGCGGACGAATTGCAATTGCGACAAGACGGCGCGCCGCCTGCATCGTATGCGTCACCGACGGCGAGTGCTGCACTCACGCCTGCCGCGACCGACGCGGCATCCGCGGCGTCGGCTGCATCGGCCTCAGGGCTCGATACGCAAATGGAAGATCTGGAACGCCGCTCGATCATCGAAGCTCTCGAGAAGGCGCGCTACAACAAGACCAAGGCAGCGGTGCTGCTCGGCATGTCGTTCCGCAGTCTGCGTTATCGCATCAAAAAACTCGGCATCGAATAAACAGCGGCGGCGCTGCCGCCGCGGCGAAAGGAGTCGTCCATGCAACATCGCTTTGCGTACCTTTGCAATCCGCTTATGGCCATCGCTACCGGCGCGTTGATCGGCCTTGCCGCCTGCGCCAGCGCGGCGTCGGATCCTGCCGGCACTGCCGCCACCGGCAAGGCCGGCGACGACCGCATCGTGCGCCTGCACGCGCTGTATGACGCCGAGTGGCAGCGCGGCCTGCGTGAGAATCCAGAGAATGCGTCGCAGCTCGGCGACAAGCGCTACAACGATCGCTGGGGCGATCGCAGCATCGCCGCGATCGAGCGCAGTCACGATAGCGACGTTGCCGCACTCCAACGCCTGAAGCTGATCGACCCGAGCGGCTTGCCGCCGGTGGAAGCGCTCAACTACACGCTGTTCGCGCAACAGCTGCAGGACACGATCGACGGCTACGCGTTTCATCCTTACGTAATGCCGGTCGATCACATCTACGGTCTGCAGTCGGCGCAGGACCTCACGCAGGTGCTGAGCTTCGAGACGGAGAAGGATTACAGCGACTGGACCGCGCGTCTCGCCAGCTTCGGCACGTTGACCGACCAGACCATCGCACTGATGCAGCAAGGTGTCGCCGAGCAGCGCGTGCCGGCCTGCGCGATTCTCAACAAGATTCCGGATCAGATTGCCAAGCAGATCGTCGCCAAACCGCAGGACAGCGGCTTCTACGCGCCCTTCAAGCAGTTCCCGAAAGCGATCGGCGCCGAGCACCAGACTGCGCTTGCGAACGCCGGTGCCGCAGCAGTGCAGAACGATGTCGTGCCGGCGTTCAAGCGCTTCCAGACATTCTTCAAAAACGACTACCTGCCGCACTGCCGCACGCAGGTCGGTGTGTCTGCACTCCCGGATGGTGCTGCGTACTACGCCTATCTGGCGAAGCATCACACCACCACCGAGATGACGCCGGAACAGATCCACCAGCTGGGCTTGCGTGAAGTCACGCGCATCCGCGCGGAAATGGACCAAGTGCGAACCGAAGTCGGCTTCAAGGGCAGCTTTGCAGACTTCTCCAAGTTCCTGCGCAGCGATCCGCGGTTTTATTTCAAGACCGGCGACGAATTGCTGGCGGCGTACGGCGCACTCGGCAAGCACATCGACGGCGAACTGCCGCGGTTGTTCGGCAAGTTGCCGCGACTGCCGTACGGCGTACGCGCAGTGCCGATGGACTCCGCGCCGTACCAGACCACCGCCTATTACCAGCCGGGGGCTGCCGACGGCACTCGCGCCGGCTTCTTCTACGCCAATCTCTACAAGCCGGAAACGCGGCCGAAATGGGAGATGGAAGTGTTGACGTCGCACGAAGCGGTGCCGGGCCATCACCTGCAGATCTCGTTGCAGCAGGAACTCGAAGGCTTGCCGGAATTTCGCACCAACGGCCTGAGCTACACCGCTTTTGTCGAAGGCTGGGCGCTGTACTCCGAAAGCCTCGGCTACGAGCTTGGTCTCTACAAGGATCCGTATTCACGCTATGGCCAGCTGACTTACGAGATGTGGCGCGCCTGTCGCCTCGTCGTCGATACCGGCATGCACGCAAAAGGCTGGACTCGCCAGCAGGCGATCGATTTCATGGTGGCCAATACGCCGCGCGCGCAGAACGATATCGAAGTGGAAGTGGATCGCTACATCGCGTGGCCGGGTCAGGCCCTCGCCTACAAGATCGGCCAGCTGAAAATCCGCGAACTGCGCACACGTGCGGAAGCCGCGCTCGGCGATCGCTTCGACATCCGCGCGTTCCACGACCTCGTGCTCGGCTCCGGTGCACTGCCGCTCGACGTGCTCGAACACAATGTCGATGCGTGGATCGCTCAGAACAAGCAGGGCTAGCAATGGTCACGGGTCGGCAGGCGCGTCTAAGGCGACGCGCTGCCGACGATCGAGCAGAACACGCACGGATCAACGCGTTTTCGCATGGCTCGTCGTAACCTTTCTTCACCGCTGACGCAGCAACCAAACCGGGCGCCCGCACGTCGAAGCGGCACCATCGGTGCATTGGATTTCAGCCGGACGGTCGATCGTTCGATTGGAATGGCCGCCGCAATCTCGAATCGTTTCTCTCACCTCGATTATTTATGAGCTTGTCCACGATGTGGCACCGCCTGCCGATCGACGGCTTTCTCGCTGCGATGTTGACCGCGGTGATATTGGCGTCGCTTTATCCCGCGCTCGGCGCGAGTCACGGTCCGCTGCACCTCGACCAGGTGACGACGGTCGGTGTCGGCCTCGTGTTCCTGCTCAGCGGTGTCGGTCTGTCGACCGACAAGCTCAAACTCGGCGCGCGCAACTGGCGTTTGCACGTGTTCGTACAGTCATCGACCTTCATTCTGTTTCCACTGATCGGCATCGCCGCGATGACCAGCCTCGGCGGGCTGCTGCCGCACGAGCTGCTGGTGGGCTTTTTCTTTCTGTGCGCGCTGTCGTCAACGGTTTCGACGTCGATTGCGATGACCACACTGGCGCGCGGCAATGTTGCCGGCGCAGTGTTCAACGCCACGCTATCGAGCCTGATCGGCATGCTGGTGACACCGCTGCTGGTGAGTGTGTGCCTGCATGCGAGCGGTCAAGGGGTGTCGCTGGGCCGCCAGCTGCTCGATGTAACCGAACAGTTGCTGCTGCCCTTCGTCGCCGGACAATTGTTGCGTCCGCTGCTGGCCGATTGGGTCGCGCGCCACAAGAACGTCAGCAGCAAAGTGGATCGCGGCGTGATCGTGCTGATCGTCTACAACTCGTTCTGTGATTCGAGCCAGGCCGGCCTTTGGACCAATTACGGCGTGCTGACTTTGATGCAGACACTGCTGCTGGCCGGTGGTCTGCTGGCGATTGTGTTGAGCGTCACCACACTGGCTGCGCGCCGCTTTCACTTTTCCAAGGAAGACGAGATCACCGCGGTTTTTTGCGGGTCGAAGAAGAGCCTCGCCACCGGTATTCCGATGGCCAAGCTGCTGTTCGGTGGCAGCGCTGGCGGCAGTGCAGCACTCGGCTTGATCGTGTTGCCGATCATGTTTTATCACCAGCTGCAGTTGATCATCTGCTCGATCATCGCGCGGCGCTATGCCCTGCGCGGTGACGACGCACACGGAGCGCTCGTAGGCTCTACTGCGGCGCCGCCGGGCACTTGATACGAACGCCTGCGCGTCGCGGGGAGCTCGGTCGCAGCAGCGCAATCAACTGCACTTGATAGACCGGTAACCGATCGCGCTACAACGGCGAGCGACGATTCTCTAGCGCGGCGAATCTAGCAAGCGCTGCACACAAAAATCCGCAGGCCGATGATCATTCGGCCTGCGGATTCGTAACGACGCCTTTAAGTGGCGCCAGCCGCTCGGTTAAAAATCAAAAGCCGGGTGTGGCCGCAACGAAGCTGGCGAGACTGGCGATGATCGGACTGCCGAAGCCGGTGGCGTAATCCCAGCCTGCGCCCGCGTTATACGCGCCATTGGGTCCGTTGTTGCCGGTGGTCACGTCGTGGATCAGGCTCGGCTGCGTCGGCAGGTACTGGTAGAACGCCGGATTCGGGAACACCAGCGTATTGCCATTGGCACTCTGAAGCCGCGCGAACACACCGACGAACAGCGGCGACGCCAGGCTGGTGCCGCCCACCTGTACCTGCTTGCCGTTGACCGTGATGATGGCGCCCGTATTCGGATCGGCATCCAGCGAAATATCCGGCACGCCGCGCTGCGCGCCCGACACCACCGCGTTCTGGTAGCTCGGCTTGGCTTCGATCGTGCTCGGTCCGCCACCGCCGCCGCTCCAGGCGCTCTCGCTCGAATAAGCACCGGCCGCCGTGGTGTACAGCGAGGTGCCGCCAACCGCGACAACGTTCGGTGACACTGCCGGATAGCTCTGCTTGGTATTGCTCTTCAGTTTCAGTAGCACCGAACACTCGTGCGAACCGGAGTCGCCGGTCGACACCGAGAACGTTTGCCCTTGTGCGATGGCGATCTGGAAAATCTGGTCGTCGGCGGCGGCCGTGCCGTCGCTCTTCGCCGAGGTTTCGCACTCGCCCAACGACACGTTGATGACCTTGGCCGCGTTGTCGGTAACCGCCTTGTTGTAGGCCGCGGTGATGTTGGCATTACTCAGCGACGTGGTGTCGTAGAAGATCATGCCGGCAAGGCTGCCGCCCGCCATCGCCTGAATGTCCTGGCTGTCCAGGTTCCATTCGTCGATGCCGCTGGTATCGGTGCTGCTGGCACCGACCTGCACGATCGACACCGGAATCACCGGCAGCGCGTTCGCCGCTTCGAAGGTGCGCAGATCGGTGACCGTCTGCGTCAGCAAACCCTCGGAGATGATGCCGACCGTGGTGCTGGCCGCGCTCGGCGTGTTGCCGACGCCGTACGCCACGGGGAACGCGGTCGGATTGAAGCCTTTCGCCGCAGTGGTGGCGAAGGTGCCCACCAAGGGCGCCGACTGCGTTTCGACCCGCTGCGACAGCGTGTGGAATTCTTCCAGCGTCTGCAGGCCGAGCACCGACTGCACGATGCCGCCGAGTGCTGCAGGCACTTGCACATCCTCGGTGTTGACGATGCCGCTGCGACCGTCGCTGCGCTCGAAGCGACCGAGTGCAGTGCGGAAGGCATTGCGCACGCTGCCAGCAGATCCATCCGCGCTGATCAACAAACGGTTCGGCGCGATTTCGACATTGCTGAAGCCGGCGCTACGCAGGTGTGCGGCAACCGCCTGCGCCTGCGCATCGGTCGGCGCGTAACGATCGAGGAACTGCGCGCTGCTCAGCACGCGTCCATAGGCCGGACTGCCGGGACGCGCCACTTCGCGCACCAGCGCGTCGAATTCCGACTTGTTGCGGACCAGCAAGCTGACCGCAACATGCACCGGTTCGCCGGCCGCGAGCAGTCCGCGTGCGGTGACGTTCTCCGGCGACAGTGCGGATGCCTTGGTTGTCCACGCGCCACTGGCCGCAGACGCGGACTGTGCAGCGGCGACAGACAGCAGCGCCAGCAGCGCAAGCGACGCGCGCTTGTTGCGAACGACGCTGTTCGAAGCAGACTTCGAAAACGATTTCCCTGTTTGCATGAATAACTCCCGAGCTGGGGCAAGATTGATTGTGAAGTGGCGATAGCAACGCCGACGCTTGAATGCTGATTCAGCCGACCGGCGAAACGCAACTGCCGTTGGTCGATCACACCGACCGATCGGCTCCGACTTCAGGCGCCATGCGGCGAGCATGTAATGCCAAGGCGCAGGCCTCGCAGGTTGAACCGATCGACGGCAGCGATGCATCGAAGCAAGCGCTCCGCCGGATCGGCACGCAACATCGAATGCGGACAAAACGGGGCCGATCGCTCAGGATCGACCCCGGTTATCGCCGCACGATGGACCTGCGCGACGACGCACAGCTGCCAAGTCCGTGCCGATCAGCGCGAACTTACAACGCGGCGTTCAGCGCCTGGATGTCGAAGCTGCCGAAGCCGGTGGGGTAATCCCAGCCGACCTTGCCGACGTAGGCGCCGTTGGAACCGCTGGTGACGTCGTGGAACGGCGTCTTCGACTTGCCGTAAGCCGAGTAGATCAGCGGTGCAGCGAAGCCCAGGGCATTGCTGTGCGAGCTCTCGATGCGTGCCCAAGCCCCGGTGAACAAGGGTGCTGCGAGGCTGGTGCCGCCGATCTGCGTGCTCTTGCCACTGACGATCACGATCGCACCGCTGTTCGGATCGGCATCGAATCCGATATCGGAAACGCCGCGCTTGGTGGTGCTCGGCACGTAGCCGTTCTGCCAGGTCGGCTGCGCTTCGATTTTGCTCGCGCTGCCGCCGGTGCCGCTCCAGACCGTTTCGCTGCTGTAAGTATTGGTGGACGTCGCCAGCAAAGTGGTGCCGCCGGCGGCAACAACGTACGGCGAACTGGCCGGCGAACTCGGTGTGGTGCCGGTCTTGCTCGAGGTGCATTCGTTGGAGCCGGAATCGCCCGCCGACACAACGAAGGTCTGACCCTGCGCGACCGCCTGCTTGAAGATCGTATCGTCGGCCGCCAGCGAGCCATCGCTGTTGGCGGAGGTCTCGCACTCGCCGAGCGAGACGTTGATGACCTTGGCGAGGTTGTCGGTGACCACGCGATTGAACTCGGTGGTGAGGTCCGAATTATTCAGCGACGGCGCGTCGTAGAAGATCAGCGAAGCGACCTTGCCGCCGGTGATGCCGACGATGTCCTGGCTGTCGAGGTCCCATTCGTCGATGCCGCTGGTGTCGCTGCTCGAAGCCCCGGTCTTCACCACCGACGTGGTCACCGGCGTAATGCCGTTGTTGCTTTCGAAGGTTTTCAGATCGGTCAAGGTCGGCGTCAGATTGCCCTCGGCGATGATCGCCACCGTGGTTGCCGAAGCTGTCGGCGTCGTGCCGGCGTGATAGATCGTCGGGAACACGGTCGGGTTGAAGCCGTGCGCCGCCTGCGTTTTCGCAGCGGCATCCACCGAGGCAGCGGACTGTACGTTGCCCGCGTTCACATGATCGGCATGCTGCAGCATCGTATGCGCGAGGTCGGCGGTCTGCAGACCCAGCACCGATTGCACGACGCCGCCCAGCTCGGCGGGCACCTGCGGACCGCGCAGGTTGATGATCGCGCGGCGGCCGCCGATATCCACATGCGACAGCGGCGTATTGAACGCAGCCAGTGCGGTTGCGGCACTGCCGTCGGCGGTGATCAGCAGTCGGTTCGGCGCGATCACGATGTTGCGAAAGCCGGCCGCACTCAGGTGATCGGCAACCGCCTGCGCCTGTGCGGCGGTGGGTGCGTAGTCGGCGGTGAACTGTTCGGGTGTGAGCAAGGCACCGTAAGCGGGACTGCCCGGGGTCTTCTGCGCGTTCAGAAACGCATCGAGTCCGGCGCTATCGCGCGGCTTCAGGGCGACGGTGATGCTGACGGGTTCGCCGGCGCTGAGCGCGTCGCTGGCGGCAACGATTGCCGCGAGCGGATGGGCCTGGGTTTGGGTTGCCGCCCAACTCCGAACATTGAGTCCGGCGGCTTGTGCCGAGCCACTGGCGATCGCCAGTGCGGTCAAGCTCAACTTGAAGGTGGTGCTGTGAATCAGAGGACGCAACTTGCCTACAAACTGCTTCGAGTTCATTTCGCAAAGCTCCTAGATGGTTTAAAGCGCAACACCAAGCTGTTTTCGAGCAGCGCTCACGCGCACGAACACGCTTTCGTCTTCCCTGACCGAGCGAAATAATTTTCCGAAATGGTTAGTGCAACCGCGACTCCCTGACAACTCGATGCCAACGCGACGGCCCGACTGTAGCAGCGAACACCCGGCCAAAGTCAAGCGCTACGATCAACGTCGTTTGATCGCTGCCGATTGGTATTAGCTCATGCAAATTCGTTGCCGCGCGATGCCCCGGCGATGTGCTTGCCGCATCGCAGGCGCTGCGCTCGAATCGGCTATCAGCCTGCCAGCAAGGGCTTCAGGAAGCGTCCGGTGTGCGAGCGTTTGTTCTTGGCGATTGCTTCCGGCGTGCCACTGGCGATGATCTCGCCGCCGCCGCTGCCACCTTCGGGGCCGAGATCGATGATCCAGTCCGCACGCTTGATCACGTCGAGATTGTGCTCGATGACCACCACCGTATTGCCCGCATCACGCAGACGCTCCAGCACCTTGAGTAACTGCGCGACGTCGTGGAAATGCAGGCCCGTGGTCGGTTCGTCGAGGATGTACAGCGTCTGCCCGGTATCGCGCCGGCTGAGTTCCTTGGCCAACTTGATGCGCTGCGCTTCGCCACCGGACAGCGTGGTGGCGTTCTGGCCGAGCGTGATGTAGCTGAGGCCGACGTCCATCAGGGTTTCGAGTTTGCGCGCGAGTGCCGGCACCGCCTTGAAGAAGGCCAGGCCGTCTTCGACCGTCATGCCGAGCACTTCGTCGATACCCTTGCCCTTGTAGCGGATCTCCAAGGTCTCGCGGTTGTAGCGGCGGCCCTTGCAGGTATCGCAAGTCACGTACACGTCTGGCAGGAAGTGCATCTCGACTTTGATTACGCCATCGCCTTCGCAGGTTTCGCAGCGACCGCCCTTGACGTTGAAACTGAAGCGTCCGGCTTCGTAGCCGCGTGCGCGCGATTCCGGCACCTGTGCGAACAGTTCGCGAATCGGCGTGAACAGCCCGGTATACGTGGCCGGATTACTGCGCGGCGTGCGGCCGATCGGCGATTGATCGATATCGATCACCTTGTCCAGATGTTCGAGACCTTCGATCGAATCGCAGGCAGCGTGACGCGTTCCGGCATTGTTCAGCGCGCGCAATGCAAAGCCGAGCAAGGTGTCGTTGATCAGCGTGGACTTGCCCGAGCCGGACACACCAGTAACGCAGGTGAACAGGCCCACCGGAATCTGCGCGTCGACATTTTTCAGATTGTTGCCGCGCGCATTGCGCAGCACGATCTGCTTCTTCGGATCGGCCGCAACACGCTGCTTCGGCACCGGCACCGACTCGCTACCGGCAAGGTAGCGGCCGGTCATCGAATCCTTGTTGGCGACGATCTGCTTGGGCGTGCCCTGCGCGATGATGTGGCCACCGTGTACGCCGGCGCCGGGACCGATGTCGACCACATGGTCGGCCGCGCGGATCGCTTCTTCATCGTGTTCGACGACGATCACGGTGTTGCCGAGATCACGCAGATGCACCAGCGTCTTCAGCAAGCGCTCGTTGTCGCGCTGATGCAGACCGATCGAGGGCTCGTCGAGCACATACATCACGCCGACCAGCCCGGCGCCGATCTGCGAGGCCAGCCGGATACGTTGGGCTTCGCCGCCGGACAGGGTTTCGGCCGAGCGCGACAGCGTCAAGTAGTCGAGGCCGACGTTGTTGAGGAAGCCGAGACGCGCGCAGATCTCCTTGAGGATCTTGTCGGCGATCTCACCCTTGTGTCCGGGCAGATGCATCTGCTTGAAGAAATCCTCGGCGTCGCGCACCGAGAGTGCGACGATCTGCGGCAGGCTGCGCTCGGCCACGAATACGTGCCGCGCGGAGCGGTTCAGGCGCTCGCCGGAACAGTCCGGGCAGGGTTTGTCGGACAAGTATTTCGACAGCTCCTCGCGTACCGCCAGCGACTCGGTTTCCTTATATCGACGCTCCAGATTCGGTAGCACACCTTCGAAGCGATGCGAGCGGGTGACCGTGCGGCCGCGTTCGTCGGCGTATTCGAATGCGATCTTGTCCTCGCCGCTGCCATTGAGAATCACCGACTGGAACTTCTTGGCCAGCTTCTCGAACGGCACGTCGGTGGCGAACTTGTAGTGCTTGGCCAGCGAAGAGATCAGTGCCCAGTAATAGGCATTGCGCCGATCCCAGCCGCGGATGGCGCCATCGGCGAGGCTCGCCTCCGGATGCGTGACGACGCGCTCGGGATCGAACACCTGCAGCATGCCGAGACCGTCGCAGGTTGGGCAGGCACCGGTCGGGCTGTTGAACGAGAACAGCCGGGGTTCGAGATCTTCCAGCGAATAGCCGCAGTGCGGACAGGCCATGCGTGCGGAGAAGGTGATGTCCGGCGTTGCCGTGGTGACACCCGCGCCGTAGGGCGCGACGAGTGCGAGGCCATCCGAAAGGCGCAGCGCGGTTTCGAACGATTCGGTGATGCGCTGCTTGATGTCCGGCCGGACCTTGAAGCGATCGACGACGATTTCGATATCGTGCTTGAGCTTGCGGTTCAGCACGGGCGCTTCGTCGAGCTCGACCACCTTGCCATCGACGCGTGCACGCACGAAGCCCTGCGCGCGCATCTGCTCGAACCATTCGGCGTGCTCGCCCTTGCGGCCACGCACTACCGGTGCGAGCAGCATCCAGGCCGATTCGGCCGGCAAGGCCAGCACGTGGTCGACCATCTGCGCGACGCTCTGCGCTTCGAGGGCGACTTCCGGATGATTCGGGCAATACGCCACACCGACGCGCGCATACAGCAGGCGCAGGTAGTCGTAGATTTCGGTGACGGTGCCGACGGTGGAGCGCGGATTGTGCGACGTCGATTTCTGTTCGATCGAGATTGCCGGCGACAGGCCTTCGATCGAATCGACATCCGGCTTTTGCATCATCGACAAAAACTGTCGCGCATAGGCCGACAGCGACTCGACATATCGGCGCTGACCTTCGGCATACAAGGTGTCGAATGCCAGCGACGATTTGCCCGAGCCGGACAGGCCGGTGATGACGATCAGCTTGTCGCGCGGCAGATCGAGCGAGACGTTCTTCAGATTGTGCGTACGCGCACCGCGGATGCGGATGAAATCCATGCTCACAGAATTCGGAAGTCCAAACGACTAACTATACGGGGATCGGCCGGGTAGCGGCATTGCGTCGGACCGGCCGCTGGAATGGGCCGGCGCCCAAGCTGAAACTGGAACTTGATCCTGGGGTAAGTTCCGACAGGCAGACGCAAGTACGAGTCCAGCTTCGCGCGCTTGGTTCCTCGCCCGGCTGCAACTGGCGCTGCCGAACGAAAATTCTTCTGCGCGTCAGGCACATCCGCACAAACCCATTGGCCCATAAATCCAATGTCGATTGGCCGCGCGGACGCGCCTCTACGCTCGCTCCCGAGCGCCATGGCCAGCTGCCGTGCGGCGCCGAGCCGTGCTCGGCCCGCACGATTCGGCAGCCGCGACGATGCAGGCGCTAAGCTAGTTGGACCCTTCTGCGCGCCGTGGCGGCACTTGACCTGCGGCTGCGCCGTTACCGATCAAGGACACTCATGGCGCTCGGCATTGCAGTCCTCACCGTTTCAGACACTCGCACCTTGGAAGACGACAAGTCGGGCAAGCTGCTGGTCGAACGCATCGCGGCGAGCGGGCATACGCTGTCGGCGCGCGAAATCTGCAGCGACGATCGTTTCGTGATCCGCGCGCGTCTGAGCAACTGGCTGATTACGCCGGGCATCGACGCCATCATCACCACCGGCGGCACTGGCCTGACCGGCCGCGACCTGATTCCGGAAGCCGTGACGCCCCTGCTCGAGCGCATCACCGACGGCTTCGGCGAACTGTTCCGCTGGCTCTCGTACGCGGATATCGGCGCCTCGGCGCTGCAGTCCCGCGCGCTCGCCGGCAGCGCCAATGGCCGCTTGCTGTTCTGCCTGCCGGGATCGCGCGGCGCCTGCGAACTCGGCTGGGACAAGATCATTGGTCCGCAGCTGAACACCGAAACGCGCCCCTGCAATCTGGCGGAACTGTTGCCGCGTCTGCGCGAACCGGCGGATCGTCCGGCAACCAAAGGCACTTCGCGGCGCGACTGAGTGCTCGCTTCGATCGGTTAACGCTGCGGGTTACAGCGTCGGGCACAACCCGGAGGCCGGCAGCTCTGCCTGGTCAGCGTAATCCGCTCAATCCGCCTGTTCCGCCGATTAAGCGATCCGACCGTCAGACGGTCAGACCGTCAGACCGTCAGGCGATCAAGCGATCAAGCGATCAAGCGATCAAGCATCCGAACTTCAGACGATCAGCGCCTGCGGATCGATGGCGCTGCGCTTCGGTAACCACATCGCGTCGCCATAGCTGAAGAAGCGGTAGCGCTCGCGCACCGCATGCTGGTACGCCTGCATCACCCGCGCATGGCCGGCAAACGCACTCACCAGCATCAACAGCGTGCTCTCCGGCAGATGGAAGTTGGTCAGCAAGGCATCGACCGCCGCAAAGCGATAGCCGGGCGTGATGAAGATGCGGGTCTCGCCCGGCCCCGCTTGTAGCGCGGACCCGCGCGCCGCACCCGTTTGCTCCGCGAGGATCGCGGCGGCCGATTCGAGCGCGCGCACGCTGGTCGTACCAATCGCGACGACGCGTCCGCCGGCGGCGCGCGTTTGCGCGTACGCATCGACCAGCGTGGCCGGAATCGAATAGCGCTCCGCGTGCATGCGGTGCTCGGCGATATCGTCCACCCGCAGCGGCTGGAACGTGCCGGCGCCCACATGCAAGGTCAAGGTTTCGATGCGGGCGCCGCGCGCGCGAATGGCCTCGAGCAAGGCGGCATCGAAATGCAACCCTGCCGTGGGTGCGGCCACCGCGCCCGGCGTCTGCGCAAAGATCGTCTGGTAGCGCTCGCGATCGGCAGGTGCATCGGCGCGAGAAATATACGGGGGCAAGGGAACATGCCCGGCGCGCTCAAGCAGCGCGAGCACCTCGCCTTCGCCCTTCACGCGCAGCCGATAAAACGGCTCCTCGCGGCCTTCAACGACCAGCACGTCGTCGCAGCCATCGATGCGCACCTCGCTGTCGGGACGCAATGCTTTGCTGGCGCGAACCTGCGCCAGAAAGCGTTGCCCTTCGAGCAGGCGCTCCAACAGAATCTCGACTCGTCCACCGCTGGCTTTTTCGCCGAACAGGCGCGCCGGAATCACGCGTGTATCGTTGAAGACAAGCAGATCGCTGGCACTGAGTTGCGCCGGAAGATCGCGGATCGTCCGGTCCGCCAGCGCGGCGTCGCCGTCCAGGCACAGCAGCCGGGATTCACCGCGTCGCTCCGGCGGTTGCTGCGCAATCAGCTCGTCTGGGAGCTCGTAGTGGAAGTCTGAACGTCGCATGGGGCGGCGATTGTACCCGCGCGCCGCCTGGCTTCGGGCTCTTGGCAACATCGGTTCCTACCGCGCCGCGACAAGCCCGCTATAATCCGCCGCCCATGCCTGGGTGGCGGAATCGGTAGACGCAGCGGACTCAAAATCCGCCGGGGCAGCCCCCCGTGAGAGTTCGAGTCTCTCCCTAGGCACCATGGCATCATCTAGCAATATCCAAAGTAGTCCGCAGAAATACACTAAAGCCCCGCAAATGCGGGGTTTTTCGTTTGCTTCGCTCTAACAAGGTCCACGAACATCCTTTGACAGCCGGGTATAACTAGGTATAACAATCGGTATAACTTGAAGCTGCCGGATAGAGTTATACCCATGCTGACCGACACCGCCGTACGCCAAGTCAAAGCGACCCCGAAGCCCCAATATCTGTTCGACGGAGGCGGCCTCTATCTGCAAGTGGCCCCCTCGGGCGGCAAGTGGTGGCGCCTCAAATATCGCTTCCAGGGCAAGGCACGACTGCTATCGCTGGGCGTCTATCCCGATATCAGCATTCGGGAGGCGCGAGAGCGTCGCGCAGCCGCCCGCAAGCTGCTGGCGCAGGGCCTCGACCCCAGTGATGAACGCAAATCCGACAAGCGCGAATCAAAGGCGCGACGGGACAATACGTTTGTGGCAATGGCAGAGGCTTGGTATCTCCGCAAATCCGGCACCTGGGCACCGAGTACCGCCGCGAAGGCAAGGTTCTATCTCGATCGCGATCTGCTGCCTGCTTTGGGCGAGCGGCCCATTGTCGAGATCCGGCGTACCGAACTGGTCGATGTACTCGCGAAGATTGAAAGTCGTGATGCATTGGACGTCGCCAAGAAGTGCCGCGGTTGGCTATCTGGCGTCTTCCGATATGCACTGGCGGCCGGCGTTCTTGAAGCGAATCCCGCAACTGACCTTGATATCGTCGCGATGCCAGCGCCACGCCGTCGCCAGCTCCCGCATCTGCCGCTTTCCGAGCTACCAGGCTTCCTTCAAGCGCTTGATAGCTACCGAGGCGAAGCCACAACGACCCACGCCATCCGATTGCTACTCCTGACCGCCGTCCGGCCCGGCGAGCTTCGCGCTGCTCGCTGGGAGGAATTCGACCTCGATGCGGCACTGTGGAGTATTCCGGCTGAGCGCATGAAGATGCGCCGTCCGCATACGGTTCCCTTGCCGGCGCAGGCCGTTGCCATACTGCGCGAGATGTACGAAACCCGTGTGCGCCGCGAGCTACTGTTTCCAAGCCGCGATGACACGCGTCAGCCGATGAGCGAAAACACTGTCAATCTTGCCATTCATAGAATTGGCTACAAGGGCCGGCAGACTGGGCACGGATTCCGACATCTGGTCAGCACCGCATTGAACGAACGCGGCTACAACCGTGATTGGATTGAGAAGCAACTCGCGCATGGCGACGACAACGAGATTCGCGCCGTTTACAACAAAGCCGAATATCTTGATCAGCGACGAGACATGATGCAGGCATGGGCGAACGAACTAGACGCGCTTAAGGAGGGCCGCAACGTTGTTGCCGGCAACTTCGGTCGATCCGCAACGACTCTGCGATCGCAGTGAATTGATGGACTGCCTGCCGCGCGAGCTATCCGAAGACGAATGCGCTGCTCTTGAAGCGCTCGCATCACGCAAGGCACTACCGGACTTGCTGACTCCAAGCCAGTTGGTCGCACTCGCGTACCCCGATCAACATGCAACGCGCGAGCGGCGCAGCCTTCTACACGCTATTTGCGCAGCCCTGGACGCTGCCGAGTTGAAACCCGCGGTCCCGCCTCGAACCTTAGCGGATCTGCCACCGCAGATTGCCGCACGGTGGACCGAGCAAAAGCCGCCGTTCAATCCTCGCGTCATCATTCGGCATTTTTCGGACGTCGATAAGTCGTTCGAAGCTGAAGAATTGCGGCGAGGAGATCCTCAGCCAGACTTCAGCGTACCGATTCGACGTGAGGATTTTTTGTACTGGGCGCGCAGTCTGGGACTACGACTTCCGGGCTTTCCAGAGCTGCAAACGCTTGGGAAGGACGTTGTTGACGTCGCGCATACTGAGTTGCCCACCATCGGCAACCAGGAACTACGAGCCAAGCGTGCGGAGTACGGAAAGGCTGGGCAGGCGAGCCGAAAACGAATGGATTGGCGCCCGTTGGTCACAGAGGCGCGTGAGCTGATTCGAGCGAAAAAGCTAACCGCTTCTGATGCTGCCCGATGCGTGGCGCGTAAGCATGGCCTGACCGGGTGCGATACACCGCACCTTTCGAAACAGGCAAAGACTTTGGCAAACAAGCTGACCGAAGGCGGAAGCGCCAATTGAAAGGCGCGTAAGAACGCTCGAAATTGCCTTTCCCAACTTAGTTTCCCGGAAGCATGGGCGCGGGAAAGCGCCGCTGGCACCGTTGCGCCGTCACCCAAAACGGAGCGCACGAGATGTCACAAGCCCTACTGAGATTGCCCGATGTGATGGCCCGTACCGGGCTCGCACGCGCCTCTCTCTATGCCGCAATCAAGCGCGGCGAATTCCCGAAAGCCATTCAGCTTGGCGCGCGAGCGGTCGCCTGGCCTTCTGAAGATATCGATGCTTGGATTGCGGCGAGGATTGCCGCAAGCCGAGGCCCGACGATGTCTGCGAACTGAGCGCCGGCTATGTCGAATCAGTCAAAGCGGATACTGAGACAGAAAGGGCGCAAGGTGGACGGCTCATTCAGTGCATGGCCACATGCCTGCGCTACCAGTCCGAACTTTCTAAAGCTACGCCCATCCGCAAAAGCGCTGCTGTTCCATTTCCTGGGTCAATATCGCGGCTATAACAATGGCGATCTTTCCTGCCACTGGAAGCTGATGAAAGACAGAGGTTGGCGATCACGCACAACAGTAGAAAAGGCTCGTACTGAGCTTGAACAAGCCGGCTGGATCGTACGAACCTTTCAAGGCTCGCTCGGCAATCGCTGCAATCTTTATGCGATCACTTGGCAACCGCTTAATGAATGCAAGGCCAAGCTAGACGTAGCCGAAACCCATGTCGCATTGGGCTTCTGGAAAACCGGAAATAATCGGTGGCTAGAGCGCGATCGAGCGATACGGCCGAAGGCAAAAAATAAAAGTCTTGCACGCGTCGTGGACAAGCAAATGACAGCTTGACCAGCGTGCGGCCAAGGCACGATGTAGCAAGCGGACAGATGCACAAAACGTGGTCAAGCTGTGACGCGCAGAGCCATTAGGCCTGCGCAGATTCTGTGCACCTTTATAGATATCCATAGGTAGCGCTAAGCGTGCTTGTTGAATGCTCGCCGCTGGTGAGGGGGATGTAAAAGTCTGGAGCATCAACGCTGGAAACCGATGCCACAACTGCATTTATGCGAGCACGAAATTACAGAGGGGGGGGGGGATAGAGAATGTATCGTCAGGACCATCGAACCGGACAATTCCTGGCTGCGCGTCTTCCAAAGAGCTACTTCCAGTCACTCTTAAGATTGTCGCAACGAACGCCAGAAAGAAGTTCCATCACATCGTTAGTGAAGAATCGCAATCCGCTTGCGGCTGTCGCGCTGCATGGCGTCGAACTCGGCGGTGAGGGATTCGATAGAAATCGCCTCACCGAAATGGAATCCCTGAACACTGAAGTGCTCGGCGACGGCGGGCGTCCCAATCAGGGGTCCCTGTGCAGCATCGATTTGCCGAGTCCTGAGAAACTCGAGCTGCGCTAACGTCTCAACGCCCTCCGCGACTACATTGATTCCAAGGCTTCGCCCGAGCGCCATAATTGCCTCGGTCACGGCAGCATCGGCAGCCGCGCCAGGCAAGTGATTGACGAAGCTTCGATCGATTTTTAACGTACTGATCGGAAACTGTGTGATGTACGAAAGGCTTGAGAAACCAACGCCGAAATCGTCGATGGCGATCTTTACGCCGAGTTCGCGCAGCTCGCTCAGCTGGCTTTGAGTCTGGGACGTGTGCGCCATTAAGACACCCTCGGTGATCTCCAATTCGAGATTGCAAGGCAGCATGCCGGTGTCACGAAGCACGGTCTTGATTCTGTCGACCAGATTGATCTGACGAAATTGACGTGCGGAAAGATTGACCGCAACCCGAACTGAATGGCCGATTCTTCGCTCAAGAATTCGGACTTCCCGACATGCTGTCGTTAAGACCCAATCTCCGATCACTTCGATCAGATCGCTTTCCTCTGCCAACGGTATGAACTGATCGGGGGGAATGGCGCCGAGTAATGGGCTGTCCCAACGTAGGAGCGCTTCGACGCCGACGATATCTCCAGTCGAAAGGCTGATCTGGGGCTGGTAATGCATCCGAAATTCGTTGTTTGCAATGGCTTGCCGGAGCGCACCCTCCATCACCATCTTGGTGCGCGCTTCGTGGGCCATCTCACGGCTGAAGAGACGATAAGCTTTTCGACCCTCCGACTTTGCGCGATACATCGCGCTGTCGGCACTCATCAGAAGCTGTTGCATATTGGCCCCGTCCTCAGGATATCGACTGATCCCGATACTCGCCGTAACTTGTAAGGAGTGCGAACCAACGTACACCGGTCTTGAGACCCGTTCGATAATCTCAGCTGCGACCCGTTCAGCGCCGTCATCTCCGACGGCACTTTCCATGACGACGGCAAACTCATCGCCGCCCATACGAGCAACGGTATCGGAGCCCCGCACGCATGACAGAATTCGCTGAGCAATGACTTTGAGTACCTCGTCGCCAACATGATGACCCAAAGAATCATTAATCCGCTTGAAATGATCGAGATCGATCATCATCGTCGTGACGCACGCGTCGTCGCGTCTCGCTCGCTGAAATGCGCGCTCCATCCTGTCGTGTAACAGGGTTCGATTCGGTAGCGCAGTGAGATAGTCGTGATGCGCTACATGGCGGGTGTATTCCTCGCGGCGCTTTCTTTCAGTCACGTCGTACGCAATACCGAGAAAGCCACTGATCGAACCCGTTGCATCGCGGAGCGCGGTGACCACGCCGTGAACGGGAATCCGTGATTGATCTTTGCGAATAAACGTCCACTCGTTCTCGTCGACACCCCCTGATCGGGCCTTGTGTACAAAAACCTCAAATCCAGCCGCAATGGGCTTACCTAGTTCTGCGGAGAGTTCTGCGGCACGCGTTTCGATCTGGTGAGGGTCGTAGAAAGCACTTGGAGTGGCAGTACCCACCAATTCTGTAGCGCTAAAACCTAATAGCCGCTCGGCGGCAGGATTCATTGATTGGATGATTCCTTCAGGGTCAGTTGTCACGATTGTGAACGGCGAGGCATCGAGGATCGACAGGCGCAAGCTATTCGCCGTCGCCAAGGCTTGCTCTGCTCGCATCCGTTCGGTTAGGTCGCGAGAAACCTTGGCGAAGCCGAGCAGATTGCCTTGGTCGTCCCGCACGGCATTGATGACGACGTTTGCCCAAAACTGTGATCCGTCACTTCGAACTCGCCACCCCTCTTCTTCGAAACGGTTGGATTCAGACGCGATTTTCAACTCTCTCGCTGGCTTGCCGTCGTCACGGTCTTCATCGGTGTAGAAGATCGAGAAGTGCTTTCCGATGATCTGTGCGGAGGAATACCCTTTGATTCGTTCCGCTCCGAGGTTCCACGAAATGACGATGCCACTCGGATCGAGCATGAATATCCCGTAATCGGCGATATTTTCGACAATCAGGCGAAAGCGTTTGTCCAGCTCACGAGCCTGAAGCTCTGCACTTCGCCGCTCGGTGATATCGCTGAATGAGGCGATCACTGCGCGCCGACCTCGATGACCACCGTCAATGAGCGCCGTGTTTATGCTCAACCAGCGTAAACCACCATCAGGTCGGTGCAAGCCCATGATGACCCCAGTCTCACATACGCCTGTTCTCAAAGTCCGAGGCGCTGGGTGATCCGAGCCCACGAAATCGCTACCGTCTTCATGGATTGTTCGCCAACACGGATCAAGCGAGCTCCTTCCCTCCAGCTCGGACTTGGAGAATCCCAGTATTTTGATCGCTGAAGGATTGGCCGCTACAACGGCTGCGTTTTCGTCCTGAACGACGAGTCCTTCATGTAGTGAGTCGACGACGGCTCGATAGGTCTGCTCGGATATTACGAGCTGCTTGTGCAAGTGGCGAACGTGACGCTGCATCCAGAGCAGTGAGGCAAGCATGCCAGCGCCACCCGCTAGAAGTCCAAGACCTACCGCTTGCATGTACATGACGGATTCTCTAGCACCAATGCGCTATTGCGACACCTTAAAGTGTCTCAAACAGGAAGATGCGACGAAGGGTGTCCAATGGCGGACTGGTGGGTTGAACTCGAGTGGGATCGTTACTTTCAGGCTGCCAGATGACTTCTACGCAGAAGCAATCCGCACAACTCGGAGTTCCGTGGGGCAGGATTCAACAATCCTGGACAGTGACATGAATAAGCACACCAGAAGTTGGTTTCTAGCTATACGTCGAAGTAAGTCGGACTTAAGTGATGCCACTGTCCGCGCGTATCGAACATCCAGAACGCCGTGCAATCAGCACATTGAAAAACCTGTCCATTGCAGTCAGGCATGTAGTGCATTTCTGAATCAACCAAGCGCAATTGTTTCAACCTCTCCGGCAATTCAAAAAGGATGGACGTTAAGTCTTCTTGCAATTGACACTCTTTGCACTGCGACATAGCTCGTTTCAGCTTAGGTTCTGGATGGTTTAGGTTTGCACTGTGCGACATACAGCATTCCGGCTTTGGAAGAATGGTCGCTCTTCGTTACGGGAGCGATCTCAATAGGCGTGCACGCATTAACTCCTGCGAGCCGTTTATCAATCTAGTTGGCGTCTTTCAGCGGCGAGTGCGCCATAAGGCTTAGATGAATGGCGGTGATATCGCAGGTGATACGCTAGTTGATACGTCAGTCCTGAAACCGTCCGCCACCGTACCTTCGTTCTGGGGCGCCCTACGCTGTAACGAGCGGGCCGAGACCCGAGCGCATCTTGCTAGGCAGCAATCGTTCGCAGCCGCTCAAACTCCTTTTTGACCACCGAATAGCATTCGCACGCGCATTGCGTTAGCCGCTCGCTGTCGACAACCGTGATTTCGCCCCGTTCGCCGGTTATCGCACCAAACAGTCGAAGCTTCACAAGCTCTTCCGTCACGCCAACACGGCGAACTCCGAGGAGTCCAGAGATCACTTCATGGGTCATCATCAAGGGCTGCGAACGAACCCGGTCGAGGCAGGCCAATAAAAGACTGCTTACTTGTTGCTGTATCGAGTGATGTCGAAAACACGCAACAGTCTGGCCGACCTGCACCATCAGCGCCTGTGCATATCGCAGAACCTGAACGTGTAATTCTCCGAACTTTGTAAATTCCTCGCGAAGGCGATCGAGATTCATACGAAGCGCTGTTCCAGGGTGCAGGACGATTGCGCTTGTCGGCGCACGATTGCATCCCATGCATGCGTTGACACTTGTTACAGCCTCATTGCCAACGACTGCGACTTCGTTTGTGCAGCCGTCTGACATCGTTTGCGCGAGCAGAATGATGCAATCGACCGGGAAGTACACATGGCTTAATGGATCTCCCATTTCCCACAAATGCCTTCCCTTCGGCATCGACACAGCTGTTAAGTGCCCCGCAAGCGCTGTTTTCAAGCGGGGCGAGAGATTGCTCAGTAATCGATTTTGCGACGCCACCCGCCTCTGGGACCGAAAAATCGGCAGTCCTTTGTTGTCTCTGCGACTATCGGGTTGATTTTCCAAACTGACGAGTTGCTCAGCCATCGCAGCTTCGTTTGAGGTTTGTCCCTCAACTGTGACATCAAGGGTGATCGGCGGTATCTGCAACGCATCGATGACGCGATCACGATGGCCAGTCGACGCGATATCCTTGTTGCAAATTACGCTGCCTGCAGGCCCCATCATAGCGATCGTCCGTCGTTTTCTCGGCGTTCGACAGGGAACAAATTAGGGCGCGAGGCTAAGTGCGCTCCAGCGCAGGCCATGCCGATGACAGTGGCAACTGCAGCTTCAGGCCAATAGCTCCACGCCTGCGAGTAGGGCCACCAGGGCAGTACGGCTCCCATTGTGATCGCCGAAAGCAACAGTGCACTGCCGGTGGCGAAACTAAAGGGCGGCCGGCAATAGACGGTCGACACTCGATCAAATCCGGTCGGCCAGCCGACGGCTGTAGCTCGCCTGCCCTGCTGAATGCGCAATTGAACATCGTGCGCGCACGCGACTAATCAATGGCGAAGCACACAGCGTCGCAAAACGCCTTGCGTGCGGCAGTTTCGTGACGACCAAAAACGCGTCGTTATTTTGACCCGTTAGATAGAACGAGCCATAAATCGACGTGCGCGCCAAACTTTGGACCAAATCGCCGACGCGAAATCCAGTCATTCGCCAATGCATCCGAATCGCGTTCAGACGAATCCAAGCGCCGGCAACCGCTTGTTCGCGGCGAAGGATCGAGTAAAGCACCTCGTCGACCAGGCTTTGAGATGGCGCCATTTTCATAATAAAGACCTTTCATTGTTGAAATTGAATAGGCCTGAGTGACATCCCTGAAGTCAGAAGCCATTGGGATACGCCAACAGCACGACACTGCTTCACTTGTTATGTTCCAACTTTGCGACGTTGGGGGTTTTTTGACCATCCGTATTTTTCCGTAGTAGCTTTGCGGCTTCTACGTAGGGGGAGTGCCGTCTAATCTGCATTTAGCGTCGGACGTGGTGCGCAGACATGCGGTCGACGAACAAACTCTTTGATCTTCGAACCATGGGTGGATTCGATTTCTTTCCCAAACTCATGACAAGAGCTGTCAGCCTGTGCTTTCATGATCAAGCGAAGATGTTCAGGCGCTCCAAACGCACCATTGATGAGGTCATCTTCAAACTGCACGACCCATGATCGCCGATCGGCACAATAGTGCCGCTCGTAAATGTCGGCGATCGACACCGTGACGTAACGAGATGGCTCGATGTTCCTAGCCGTCCTGATGCGGCAACAGCGAAAGTCGAAGTCGATAGCTAGGAAGCCAAACGCTCCAGCCACCGCCGACGCATCGCTCAATTCCTGCTCACCGATCGGTATAAACGTCTTTAGCATTGTCGTGTTCCTTACGAATTGATCAGGGTACGGAGACTCGAATCACGGATCGAACTGATCTGGCGGCGATGTTTCGTGCAAAAACTACAGCCTCTCGATGGATGATTTCACGACGAATCAACGCGACACAGTCGCGAAGCGAGCAGCGTTCGCTGTGGTTCAGCTTTCGAGGGTGTCGATCAATTACGCAGAGCGTGCCGATGGGAAGTCCGCTAAAGCTGCGCAAAGGAGCGCCAGCATAGAACCGGATGTTGGGAGGGCCAAGCACCAACGGATTGTCGGAAAACCGTGGGTCGGCTCGCGCATCCTCAATTTCTAGGTAGTCGTCCGCCAAAATTGTGTGCGCGCAAAACGCAACCTCCCGCGGAGTTTCCGTTACGTCAAGTCCGACTCGTGAAGCGAACCACTGTCGGTCCGCGTCAATCAATGAAATTGCGACAATCGGAACATCGAGTGTGGTCGCGACAAGCCGGACAATCGCAGAAAATGTTGGCTCAGAAGGTGAATCGAGCAGTTCAAGGGAGTGAAGCATCGCCAGCCTTTCTGCCTCGTTGAGTGGTGCGGACGCAGCTGACATCGCCATTAAACCTCAAAATATTTCGATCTGGTGAATCGAATAGCGACCAATAGGATGGAGACTTTAGACGGACGAGTGTGAATTCTCACGCAGACCCGACTTAGGTTTGCGGCAGGAAAACGCTTTCTTCGACACGCTTGAGCAACTTCTGGAACCGCGGCTTGCTGCGTAACGGATCCCAGATGCAATCAAATTTGAGGGCTCCGACAGAGATGCCGTCTGGCTCTCTGAATGAGGCTTCGAGGTCGGCAAGTGCTGCATCTGGATCGCCGGTGATCATCTCGACTCTTGCCAACTGCGTTCTGGCCCAGGGCTCGTAATCGGGGTTGTTGGCAACCTCCTCGAGCAGATGTCGGCTCGTTGACAGTGCTTCTTGTTCAAGGCCAAGCGCTGCTTCAACGGGGCCCAGAAACGCCGGAATCTCATAGTTGGTTGCGCCCGAATCGCGTAGAGCCATTAGGCGTTTACGAGCGTTTTGGAAATCAGCGCTCGCCTCGTCCTGCTTGCCTGCGCAGGCATAGATCTCGCCGCGGTTGATGATGCCTGTGACGAGATCCTCGGGCGGATGCGTCGCGGTATCGGACAGCTCGCGCGTCCAGGTGTCTATACCTTCCTGATATTTATGCGTGTAGCGCCAATAGCGCGAGTAGGTCAGGTAGACCTGCGGATCACGGAAGTCGAACGGCACTGGGGCGAGGCTAGACTTCGCATGGTCCAGGTCTCCTGCGGTCAGATACAGATCGGCGAATTCCATCGATAGGGAACCCTTGTCTTTTACCAGGTCGTTCTCGCGCTTCAGCGCCTGCTCGACGTCGCCGTATCGGCGCAAGGACTCGGCGATGGAAGCAATCAGCGCCCATACTCGCGGGTTTCTGGGGTCGACTTCCGCCGCCCGCTGGCTCTGAGCAAAGGCTTCGTCCCAGTGCCGCAGTTTAGTATTAAGCAGCGAAATCGAAAGAAGAGAAGTGGCATCGTTGGGAGCGAGCCGCAACGCGTGCTCGAGTGCCTGCGCCGCAGCTTGGTAGTCACGGGCGATGTCGCGCTGGTATCGGCCCATGGTGCGCCAGGCCTCCGGCAGTTCTGCCTGCAGACGCAAGGCCTCTTCGATCTCCTGCTTGATCAACGCCTGGTCTTCGGGCCGATGCACGAACGTGGTGTAGATGTTGATGCGCGCGTTCGCCTGACCAATCCAAGCCTCGGCGAAACCAGGGTCCGCAGCGATGGCCTGTTTGTAGTCGTCCACCGCTGCTTCCATCGTCGCACGCGAGAACTCCCTTTCCTCCGTGGCTTGGGCTTTAAGGAAAAAGTCATACGCCGCAGCATTCTGAGTGGGCTTTCTGGCCAGCTCAGTTTTCTCGGCGCCAGTCAGTTTGGCCTTGAGCTGCCCTGAAATGTCGGCGGCTACCTCGCCTTCCACGCCGAAGATATTGTCGAGTTTCCGGTCATAAGACTCGGCCCAGAGGTGTGCGTCGGTCGCGGCGTTGATGAGCTGGACGTTGATATGCACCGAGTCGCCGGCCTTCTGTACGCTGCCTTCCAGGATGTTGCCCACGCCAAGCTCTTTTGCAATCGCAGGAAGATTCTCCGGCTGGCTCGCGTAATGTTCCGTGGAGGTGCGCGAGATGACCTTGAGATCACCGATCTTGGCGAGCTGGGTCAGCACTTCGTCCTGGATACCTGAGGCGAAATAGGCGTTGGCCTTGTCATCGGACAGATTTTCGAAGGGCAGCACCGCGATGGACCTATCGGGCTGCGCCGAACGTGAACTTGCATTCGGGCCGGCTAGAGGGCCACGCAGCACGGTGTGTTCCAGCAGCAGATAGCCCAAGGACGTTGTCAAAAGTACGCCGAGTAAATAGTTGAGCTTGCGGTCCACCCCATGAGGCATGGCGGCGGTATCGCCCTGGATACCGTCGGAACCGGCCTTGCCTGTCCGCACGATGCCCTGAGGTGTCAGATCGAACAGCCACGCCAGCACTAGCGCCACCGGGAAACCCGCGACCACCACCAGCACGACGACCCGCACCGCGACGTTCGGCACATCGAAAAACGGAAACACCTGCGTGGCAACCTGTACTAGCAGCCAGCCGGCCACGGCATAACTGGCGCCGACCTTGTAGACGTGGCGGCGCTGGAGTTCGGAGAAAAACGAGGGCTTGGCGGCCAAAGTCATTGGTGGTGCGTGACGCTCGTAGTCGCATGGTTCATTCTGGCAGCGAACAACTCGACATGGCGCGAGTCCAAACGTGACTTACAAAGCTCGCTCAAGACTGAATCGTCTCGGCACCATCCGTTTCATTCTCTCTCAAACTCTCATTGACCGCCTGTAAAAGTGGACTGAGAGCGTATTCCCACACTCCGCCTTCCGACCAGGTGTTGCTACCGACTGAAAAGTCACCGCCCGGGGGTGCGAACGATATCTTGGACTATCTGAAGGGGTAGTTCATGTATTCATTCGAGGACCGGCTTCGTGCTGTGCAGCTTTACAGCAAGCTGGGAAACCGAGCGGGCTTGACCATTCGCCAGCTCGGCTATCCGACCAATAATGCGCTCAAGAGCTGGCACCGGGAGTATGAGAAGCGCATTGACTTGCCCGCCGGCTATTCACGCCGGGAGAAGTTCACGCACGCGCAGCAAGAACGGGCGGTCACTCACTACCTGGAGAATGGGCGCTGTATTTCGGCGACGATCGGGACGCTGGGGTCTCCCTATAGGAAACTGCTCTGCGCCTGGGTTCAAGAGTGGCGCCCGGAGAGGCGCCTACGCATCGTCGGGCGATCTCGAGAGCTGTCTGCGACCATGCATGCAAGCTGAGACCAATTTGTACAAAATACTGATCCGGGCGATCGACAAGAAAAACGCAAGCCTGATGTGGGTCCCAGCGATGTCTGCTCGGGTCCACAGAGTAAGCACATTCTGGGTCATTTCGAAGTGCACGTTTGCAGCATAAACGGGAGAGCGACATGGATGTATCCAGTAGAGGCCGGAAAATTCTGGTCAACGGCATGGTGCTGGTCTTGTTCGGCCTGATCTGGGGGCTGGTGGTACCGCACACGCCCTTTCCGCGATTGGCCCTGGGTGCGCATATCCAGTTGGTCACCAATGGGATGCTGTTCATTGTGATGGCACTACTGCTGATGACGCTTCCCAATAACGTAGGCCCGCGCTCCGCCACGTTCATGCTGGCGGCCGTTTGCCTGACGTGGATCATGGCCCTCTCCGAAATCGCCAACGCTTGGTGGGGCACTAATCAAGTGCTGCCGCTGGCAGCACAGCAGGCCGGTGCAGGCGGCGGCGCCGCCTGGCAGGAGCTGCTCGTGAAACTAGCGCACATCGTCGCGGGACTGGCTTTGATCGTTGCATGGGCCCTGCTTGTTGCAGGCTTTCGAAAGAAGCCGTAGTAGGCCACTCGTTGACGAAATGTGATCGGGCAAAGCGACGTTACGATCTCGTTTGCAGCATAGAATGATCAGCGTAGTGAGCGTCCGCTACGAAATTTCTGTTGCAAACGATTAGGTCGAATTACTTAGCCCTCGCCTACTCGGAAGTCCGCTCTGGGCTGGTTTGGGCCTGCGATGTATGTCTCAGATGTGCCAAAGCGGTCGTGCACTTATCTGCGTGGGTTGCAAGCGCACCTCGTTAAGAGCCGTTTTCGGCCTAAGGCATCGAGATGCTTGATGCCGATAGCGGGTCTCCAATTCGTCTGTTTTTTCTAAATGTAGATGTAACGGTAATCCGGTATCGATCGTGGCCGTTGGCGGAAACAGGTTCCCCGACTTAGCCGCAACACCCCTGCAGCGACTTCCGCTCGGCATCGGTCAGATCCAGGCTCAGCGCCTTGCGGTACTGCTCCACCGCCACATCATGGCGGCCCAGCTTGTCCAGCGCCTGGCCCCAGCGCAGGTGCAGCGCACCCCAATTCGGCGCGTAGGGTTCGGCCTGGGCATATCGCGCGAGCGCAGCTTTGAAGTCCTGCTTTTCCGCCAGCGCATCGCCCCAGCTCTTCAGGGGATCGGCCCAGTGCGGGCCATGCAGGTTCGCTTCGGTGAATTTCGCGATGGCGCCGCCGAAGTCGCCGTGCCGAGCCAGTGCTTCGCCCCAGGAGAAATACGCACTGGGGACGGAAGGGGCCAGCGCCACCGCCTCCGCGTACTGCTTCTGCGCCAGCGCCCAGTCGCCGCGATGGTCGCTGATGTCGGCCTTGAAGCGGTAGCAGTCCACCAGGTGGCCGCCGCGGGCGAGGTCGGCGTCCACCTTCGCCGCCGGCGTGCCGGTCCATTCCTCCGCCAGCGCCAGCCAGCAGGAGGGGCCGGTGAAGTTGCCGGCCAGCTCGGTGGATTGGGCGACCGCGGCGTCGGTGCGGCCCAGCGGCGCCAGAGCCTGCGCGGCATCGCCGCGGTCCAGCGCCATCAGGCCGTGCACGAAGTCGGTCTGGGCGATGACGTAAGGATCGCTGCCGGCGCCCGGCGAGGTTTGCAGCTCTAGCTCGGCGGCCTGGCGGTCGTGCATCTGGGCCAGGTACTGGGCATCGCCCGGCGCTTCCTCCACGCCGCTTGTCCCATGTCCGCCGCTGCCCGCCATGTCTTGCACAAATGCCTTGTGCGGGGGCATCATATCCCAACGCTCCTGGTCGAGGTTCTGGAAATAAAGCTCCTTCACCCCTTTTGAAAACCAGCGGCCGCGCCGCGCCAGGCGTTCCATCTGCTCGCCGGTTTGAATCAGCCCTTCCTCGTCTTGAAGCTGAGCTTCGACGTTCATGATGTTGTTGTAGCCGATCCAGTAGTCCGGCTTGAGGGCAACGGCTTCACGGTATTTGTCGAGCGACTCCGGGTACCGCCCCAGATTGCCGAGCGCGTTGCCCCAGACATTTAGCAGCAAGGGCTGGTCGGTCGGCAGGGCTGAGCCGTAGGCGGCCTTGACCAAGGCGATCGCCTCTTCATCGCGGCCGTGGGTTTCCAGGTAGACGCCGAAGCGGTAGGTCTCCGCCGCACCGTAGACGTACTCCGCGGCCTGCGTGGTCAATTCCGGCAAGGCATCCGCCTTGCCGCTGAAGCTCTTGGCCGGGAAGCCGTTGCCGCGCACGGTCAGGATCAAACTGTTATCGGCCCCCTGCACGATACTGCCGCCGATGTGCGTTTCCTTGCCCAGCCAGTCGTGCAGGTAGCGCTGCAGCTCGCCGATGGAGATGTGCGCTTCCGGAATCTCTAGCTTGACGTCGCCGCTCCAGGCGTCGTTGACGCCGCGCTTGGCCACCGAGGAGCGGGTTTCCGACTGGAGTTTCTGCAGCTGGTCGAGCAGTGCGGTGGCGACGACCTTCCCGTTCTGGCCCTGTGCGTCCATGGCGGGCGGCACGTCGAAGGCGCTGAGGACCACGTTCTGCGCATGCCAGGCGGACACCAGCAGATCGCCGATGATGCCGACGACCACCAGCACCATCAGCGCCAGGGCGACCTCGAAAATAATGCGCAGGCGCTCGCGGACGTTCTGGATGCGCTGGCCCTGGTTGGCAAATTCCTGTCCCTGGTTCTGCAGAGCCTGCCCTTCGAGTTCCCGCTCCAGCAACGCCTTCTGCGCCGCCTGCAGGCTGCCTTGGCGGCGCAGGTAGTCGACCTGCTCCTGAACCAGTTGATCTTCAGAGTGCTTGGGGGTTTTCAGAGCAACGGAGCGGGCCACGCCGTCGCTCGCCGAAAGGCTTTCCTGCTCCACGGAGTTCTCCCTTGAACGCGCCCACGAAAACGATTGATTTCTCCTTACCGAGCGTAGCAAGAAAAATGTGGGATCCAATGACCGGGCTTCGCCGACGGTCGCTTCGAGACGGGTTCTTACCGTGCAGGAATGCGTCCCATGGACGGCTTCCCGGGCGGCCGATCGAATGCTAGAGAGTCGCTGACCACTAAGTCGGTCGAGGGGGTGGGGTTCTACGCCGTTTTTACGGACGGTTGGGTAAGAGTTAGAAACTGCTGATCATGTCTTGCAACTCTTCGTCGCATACGAGGATTGTGGAATCGCTCGATGTAGTCAAACACGTCGGCCTTGGCTGACAACGCAAGCCTGACGTGAGCCCCAGCGATGATTGCTCGGATCCGCAGAGCACGCACGTTCTGGTTCATTTCGAAGTACGCGTTTTCAACTACGCCATGGCGAATAGCGGTATCCCTCCGTATGCTACGGAAGAGCTCATCGGCGGCGCCGTGCGCGTCCACTAGGATTTGCATGCCTTTGCTTCGCTATCACCCCGCCGCACCGCTAGGCCACTATGTGGAATGCCTCTGGTGGTCTAGGCGCGACGCGGCTCAGTTGCATTGGGAACACATGCTGCCGTCGGGCAAAGTGCATCTGGTCATCGCGCTGCATGAGCACCCGCTTCTATGCCTGCCGTCAAGTTCGGACAATGCGACTCATTGGTCTGGGGCTGTCGTGCACGGACCTCAGTCGGCCTATTACGTCGCAGGACCCAAGCCCGCCGGGGCGGTCGTTGGAGTTTCGTTTAGGGCTGGCGCGGCCAGTGCCGTACTTGGCATCCCGGTCGCGGCACTAACGGATCGTCATCTCAGTCTGGAAGATCTCTGGGGCCAAAGGGCCAGAACGCTGCAAGAACAACTCATGGCAGCGCCCGATCCTGCAACACTCTTCCGCTTGCTCGAACAGAATCTGACTAGGCAGATCGAGAAACCGCTGTTGATGCATCCGGCGGTGGCGCAGTCCTTGTTTCATCGTGCGCCGTGGTCGTCAGACTGGAATTCGAATGTGCTGCAAGCTTCTGGCTACAGTCCGCGTCATTTCATTGCGCTGTTCCGCAGTGCCGTTGGCCTAGCACCCAAGCACTTCCAGCGGATTCAGCGCTTCAATCAGGCCGTGCAGCTTATTGCCAGCGCCGAACGCTCCAGTCTGGCTGACGTCGGCGCCCGTTGCGGCTACGCAGATCAGGCGCATCTGTCGCGCGAATTCCGACTGCTCTCTGGAATATCGCCAACACAGTACCGACCGCGACATGGCTCCCCCCTGCACCACGAATCGGCACATCCTCCCATGCGTCAGGTAAAAAACATTCAAGACCGCCGTCGCGAATGACTCGCACAATACTCAGGCACTTTTGCGAGGGAGAGCGAAATGATTGAGGTCCACGAGGTCTTTCCGTATCTGCGGGTCCACAGCGCTTCAGATGCAATCGCGTTTTATGCAAACGCATTTGGTGCGACAGAAGTATTTCGACTGACCGAGCCAAGCGGACGCATTGGCCACGCCGAAATCAAAATCGGGCCGTCCACGATCATGTTGAGCGATGAGTATCCCGAAAACGGAATTCGGGGCCCTCTTTCGCTGGGCGGCACATCGTTCGCTATCCATCTTCACGTAGCCGATGTTAACCAGGCATTCGAACAAGCCATCGAAGCGGGCGCCACCGAAGTGCGCGCCCTCAAGGATCAGTTCTACGGCGAACGCTCGGGCGTTGTGCGTGACCCCTTCGGCCACGAATGGCTGCTCGGCAGCCACATCGAGTCCGTGTCGACGGAAGAAATGCAGCGTCGCTATACGGCATTGTTCAGGAAATAGCGGTTAGGACATTGTGGCGTTACCGCACCTGCGCCTCGTCACCTGTCGACGACTCTGGTGCGCGGTCACCTCGCGCATGTGAGAAGACGATTGCTCGCCGATGATTACGAGACTGATTGAGAGCGAAAAGCATTGATCCATGTTTTTGGGTTGACTACGCGGTCCCGCTTGCGACGTCGGCGTGACGCTTCTGGGCCTCCGGTCGAGGCTAAGCTTTTTAGGTGTGGTTGGGGTCGGTTCATGATTCATCAGCATCAGGCGTCGCGATCGTTACCAGTGTTCCGGCGCCCCAACGGCACACCAAACAGGCCATTAATTAAATCGTCCTCGAATTGGATGACCCATGAACGCGGGCTATCCACGCGATAGAGGCGCTCATACGTATCGTCCATTGACACTTCGACGTAGTTGGATGGGCCGATATCTTTCAGACCCTTGGCTTGCCATCCCCTAAAGTCGAAATCACTCAAACGGAATCCGAATGCTTGGATAGCGCATGTTGCGTCCTCCAACTCCTTGGCATCGATTGGAGTCAGGACCTTTAACATGGGAGATTCCGATCGTAGTGATGAGTGATCGATACTAGTAACAGGCCATCGCAATTCGTGCTGACCGGTGGGCACCATTCGGACGGCCGGTGCAAAACGGCAGATTGCTTTTTACGCCGCTAGATGGATCGGTTGTGTCCTCACCCCAACCGCTGAAGTTTCAGGGGCCCACTGAAACCAGGTGACCGGCACCCACGGACCTTGGGTTGCACGACCACGTCCTGGTCCGGAATCTTAAACCTACCCGCGACTGCATCCGAACTCAGAAGCAAAAGCTCATGGCACGGGCTACATCGCACAGGTTCGTACTCGACCCATGCAGGCCATTCCGCGTAAAGTTGCCGAGCTACCAGCCGCACTCCTCAATCTGATTGACAGGCGAGACCGCAACTCACTGCATTTTGAAATGTACACCCTTACGTAGTTGCCGACGCCGCCAGGGTTCTCGCCGTCAGCAGCCTGACTTGCACCATCTGTCTGATTAAGCTGCGCGATTGTTTGCAGGAGCGTAAGTTCGCGCCTGGAATCAATTCAGGTTTTCAACCAATGGCCACCGAACAGCAGATGCACATCCTCGCCGACGTATTCGATAACGTCGAATCACTGCGGTCCGTCGCGATAACGATCAACGAGAAGGAGCAATCGATCTCAATTCAAGTTGAGCAGCTTGACCATCAGTGGTTGCGAGCACTACTTAGCTCGGGTCCTGTGAACTAAGGCCTGCACGAGTCGGCGTCTTCACTGTTCTCGGACGGGAGACACCGACTAGTGCGAAGCATTCTCGCGTGCCGCGGTCTCAAAGTTTTGCATATCGATCGCCTACCGATTCAACTAATTCCGTGTATGGATCGAGCCACGAAGCACGTGCAGTGCCTCGGCGTTCAATTCGAATAAATGCCTGGTGCCGTCATGCCTTTTCGTGACTCATTAGAACTGCCGATCTCCCGAGCCGCGCCGGCCGCAATCGAGCGCGGGCTTCAATCCGCAATTGCCGTCATCGATGCAGCTCAAACATCAGCAGAAGCCTGCGCCGAGGCGTACCAGAAAGTCACGCACGAGGCGCCTGAGTCGATCACTGACCGTGATCGCGAACTTGCCGCCATCTGGATCGCAGCAGATGCTGCGGCGGTGGGCGCCTGCTGTGCCGGCTGGGTAGACAAGCCCAAAACTTTGCAGCTCAAACTGCTCCCGGACGTTACCAGCGACTGAACCCTGATTAAGCGCCACCGTGCTCGCAATCGCGGCGATCTACTAACCTACATGCCTACACAGCACGCTCGGCCCAGACGACCCGACGATCTGACATGCAACTCGGCGAAACTTCATTTCAGGTGTAGCAGGCGCACCCTATGGACGAGGCAATCGAAATGGACGCACCAGCGACGAGCGGCTTTTATTGGTTTAACGCAGCGCCGGAATCTCCGAACGAGTCTGAATCCGGCTGGCAAGTGGTCGAAGTTCACGCAACGCCGGGTCTAACTGAAATCTATCTCCCAGGCTCTGATCAGGTCTATCAAGTCGGCACGCCGCGTCCCGGCGACTATGCATTACGAATCCAAGGGATTTTTATCGGGCCCCTAATACCGCCTGCGGCTTAATTGGGTCGAGCCATGACTACACCGCCGAGAATACTGGCATTGATGTGCGACGCGTGTTGCGATCAATCGATGCAACGCCTTGGACCCGTTCAGCATCCGTCGCTGCAACGCGGACTGCACGCCGCCCTACGCCGCAAAATGGGGGTTGATGATGAAGTCGAACTACTGGTCTGTGAGTGCTGCAGCACCTGCTGGGCCTTTCTAAACCACAAATGGTTTTGGATCGACGAAGCGGGCGACCTGCAATAGAGTTGTCGCAGCGCACTGTTGGCCAGGTTTGTGCGAGCCCATTAATCGAATTGCCATATCAGTCGCGCAAAGTAAGCTAGCTGCGTTACTCACTGTCGGCCGCGGCTGCTTAGGATTAGCGACAATAGGAGCTGCCAATGTTGATTCTGCCTAGGAATGTCGGTCAGTCACTAAAGATCGGCAACGACGTGACCGTCACCATCTTAAGCGTCAAAGGCATCAACGTCAGGATCGGCATATCAGCGCCGAAATCCGTTGCCGTAAATCGCGACGAAATACACCGGATTATTCAGAAGCACACCGAGTCCCAAGCCTGCGAATCTGCAGCCTGCAGCACGCTTCAACAGGTCACGGCGGCGACCTGACCCAAGTTCAGCTCGCTTTCCTAACAGAGTGTGCCTCACTAGCCCACCGTGGGCGGCGCCGTCCGGCGTCGAGTACTTATTTATCTTGTTGCGCTCGCGCTTGAGCATTGCAAAGAAGCCTTAGCAGGCGGCGTTATCGCCACAGCGACCGGCAGCACTCACCGAGCAAAGCAACGTGATCTTAGCCATCAGCCGCGACCTCAAAGTTTCGAAAGCACTGACCGGAGGTAGCGCGGGGCGGTTTATTTGAGCACAGTAATTCATCGGTCCATTGGCCCGTCAAAATCCTGACTTATCATAGAAAGCTCAGGGCAAGGCGTGGTCCATCGAAATCAGAACCAGTTGGTCGACGATAAAATTTGACCCGGTATTAGCAACTCAACCAGCAACCACGTTCCAGCATATTGCTGAAGGTATAACTATCGGTATAACTCGGATAACTCAGTCGTAATTAATCGCGCTTATTCAAATTGTTATGTTACAAACGCGAGTCTCTCCCTAGCACCACTTGCAAGCTTCTAGCCGGACTTGGCGCATTTCGAGCGCCTTTCGAGCGCACATCGAACGCCCGGTTCCTTTGCGAGCAGCGGCCCGGCGCGGTCGGCTTCGGCACAACACGGATGCAGCGCTCCAGTGGGGCGGCCAGGTCGAGATGTGCAGACTTGGTGTCGTGCATCGCTCAAACTGCATCAAGTCATCCTTTTACGGAAATCCGCTTGATGAAATCGACGCGACGACATACCGAGCGGCACCGTAGCGAGCGCGTGGGCTGGCTGCGAGCGGCAGTGCTTGGTGCGAACGACGGGATCGTCTCGACTGCGAGTCTGGTGGTGGGGGTCGCGGCGGCGGGTGCCGCGCCGCACAGCATTTTGATCAGCGGCGTGGCGGGCCTGGTTGCGGGTGCGATGTCGATGGCGGCTGGCGAATATGTTTCCGTGCATACCCAGGCGGATACGGAACAGGCCGACCTGGCGCGCGAGTCGGCGGAACTCAAGCAAGATTCGGCTGCGGAGCACCGCGAGCTGGCGGCCATCTACGTGGGGCGCGGCCTCGAACCGGCACTGGCCCAGCAGGTTGCCGAGCAGTTGATGCGGCACGACGCACTCGGCGCGCACGCACGCGATGAACTTGGGATTTCCGAGGCGCTGAGTGCGAAGCCGCTGCAGGCCGCGATGGCGTCGGCGGCGAGCTTCGCGACAGGTGCGGTGCTACCACTTGCTGTTGCAGCACTGACGCCACCTGACCGTGTGATCGTGGCAGTTGCCGCGGCCTCGATCGGACTGCTGTGTCTGCTCGGCGCAGTGGCAGCGAAGGTCGGCGGCGCCAGCGTGTTGAAAGGCGCATGGCGGGTCACGCTGTGGGGCGCCATCGCCATGGGAATTACCGCCGCAGTTGGCGCAATGTTCGGAGCGTCTCCTTAACCGATGCTGTGAATGCTCGCGCCGGCGAGATGAAGCGCCTTCCTCGCGACCATTAAAACCTTGTAGCAACTCGAAGCCTCGAATACCGACCGAAGATTCATCGCCATCTTCACGCGCCAAGGTGTGAGGATTGCCAATGCAGAAGTAGGTGCAGATGCGGATGCCAGCGCACCACTCGGCAAGACGACCGCCGCAGCCGCGTCGGCAGACGCAAGACGCTCGAGAAGGGTCTAGACCGACGTTTCCCGGACGGCGCTCGAATCGCTCGAGCCGTACGATTCACGGGCAGCACTCGCTGTGCTGTTCTCACCGTGAATGCGCTGAAAGATTTCCTCACGGTGCACCTCGATCTCCTTCGGCGCGATGATGCCGAGGCGCACGCAGTTACCATGAATGGCCAGCACCGTCAGCGTGATTTGCCCATCGATGATCACGGTCTCTCCAATTCGCCGCGTCAGTATCAACATGCTCGACTCCCTTCGATCACTACGATAATTCCCGAATAGCTCCAAGTGCCGCCAACGTGCTCATCTAAAGACTGTTGCGCGGCCCACCCAACATTCGAAAGCGAACTTTCGTGCGTCGCCGCGCCGGTGCTCTGCGTTCGCCGGGCACAATGAAGCGCACCAGCGGAATGACGACGTTGACGATGATGAGCGCGATCAGCAGGAAGGGCGTCCAACCCAGATGTTCCGACCAGGGCCAGCACGGGGCTGCGCCGATATTCGCGGTCAAAACAATGCCGTAGATTGCCCATCGGCAACCTCGTTTCCGTTGCTCCAGATTCGGAGCCGGGTGTGCGCCACTCCCTGGCATCAGCCGTCCCCCGACGACTATGATTTCGATAGCAGCTATCTTAGCTTGTTTTTAGCGTGCATTCGGCAATTCGAACTGGACGTCACGTCGATTTCTACCCGAGCGCTCGCGCATTCACCCCGTGGCGCTGGTCAGGTAGATCGCCGGATCACGTCTCAGAGTGACGGATCAGATTCCCGTTCGAGTTGAATTCGTTGATAGATTTCCTCACGGTAGACTTCCACCGACTTCGGCGCTGCAATGCCGATATGGACATTGCTGCCCTGCACGCTGAGGATCGTGACGACAATGTCACCGTCGATGATGAGGGTCTCTCCGACATGCCTAGCCAGAATCAACATTGCCTGCTCCCCCGATCGACTGCACTTATAAATAAGGCTGCCACGCGAGTGGTGTTCTAACGACGTTGACCTCGCCGATGGCGAACGTCCGATTACCAATACCGCGCAGGGCACAATCGCTTGGCGCAACAGCCGCTTTGTACGGCCAGTATTGGTCCGTTTGCTTACGTTCTGCTTAATGACCGTTTGGTAGGCCCGAATTTTCCCGTTTTTTTTGCCGACACCCGGCTCGTCGTACTATCGAAGCTGTAGTGCAGCGACGGCAGCGGGCGACCGCGTTTGCGAGGTGGGGCATCGCCGGCTCAGCCGCGGCCCCCCCGCAGATCAGCGGCCGGTGGCCGATCAGCCACCGAACGAGAATTGCGGCGCGATTGCAGGTTCCGCAGCCTGCATCGGAAAGTCGGCACGCGTCCGCATGCAGGCGGGCTGCCCCGCCGCCAGCAGCTGCAGCGCGGGATGCAGCAGTTGATCGACGGCGTTGTCGGGAGGCGCGCCGTCCGCAAACGTAACGTGCCGATGCGCGGCACCCTCGGGCGACCATTGCCGCATCGATCCCCCGTGGAGAATCCAGGTCAGCGACGGCGTTCCGAGCATCCAGGCCAGATGCATCGAACCGCTATCGCCACTCAGGTGCAAGTCGGCGTGCGCGATCAAGCCACACAACTGCGGAAGATCCAGCGTTCCAGCGTGCACCTGCCAGGGTTCGAAAGGCAGCGCGCGCAGCAATTGGTCGAGTGCGGCACGCTCGCGCGGATTCGATGCGCAGGAAATCGCGAGTTCGATGTCGGGCGATTCCGCCCGCAGGCGCGTCAGCAGTTGCGCCAGCAGCGCTACGGGCAGTTCCTTGTGTTGGCCGCGGGTGTAAGGGCTCAAATGGACGTAGCGCGGCCTAGCACCCGCCTGCGACGTATTTGGCAGCTGCGGCAGGCGATCGAGATCGAGCTGGAACTGTGGCCTTGGCGTCTGCACGCCTGCCTGTGCCAGACATTTCCAGCGCTGCAGATACATGGCTTCCTGGCGAAACGGATGTTCCATCACGTCCGTGGCGACCCAGCGCCAGCCGTGCCGGGGCTTCGACTGACCAGGGCGCCGAATCAGGCGCCGAGGTGCGGCGCACAGCCAGGCGATGGCGCTTCCGTAGTCCGAGCCAACCAGGTCGATGACCAGGTCATAGCGCTGCGCGCGCAGTTCACGCGCAATGCCAAAGTGGTATCCGAGTTCACCGACGCCACCGCGGCGATACGGCAGCACGCGATCGATCCAGGGTGTCAGCTGCAGCAGGCTGGCATTGGCGCTGCGAACGAGACAGTGCAATTCAGCAGCAGGATAGGCCTTGCGGATGGACCATAAGGCCGGCAAGGAATGCACCAGATCGCCGAGGCCGGCGAGCTCGATGATCAAGATGCGTTTGGCATCGCGGGTCGATGCCGCGAAGTCGCCGGCGACCCTGCGAAACGTTTCGGCGGACACCCGTTTTCCCCTGCCTGAACCTGCCGGTAACTGTACGACGAAATCGTGAAATCCGGCTTAAACCGCAGGTCGCTCGGAGCCGAGCGATGCGCGGCAGTCGAGCGCCGCATCGGGCGCGGATCTACGCCGATCACGCGCTCGTGAAGCCTGCGACGTCCGCAGCGGGGTCGCCGCCGCGGACGTCGCACACTGGGCCCGACTCAGGCCTTCGGCGCCCAGGACGCGCAAACCCCAGCGGCCTTGACCTGCTTGCCAGGGAAAATTGCGCAGCCGCCCTGCGCACTGCCGGCGGCACCCTGGTACAGCGCGCAGTTGCCGCAGTGGCTGCCCGGCTTCATGCCGCTGGCCTTGCTGGCATCCTCGACGTACTTCAGCGCCTTGGCGGTCGGATCATCCGGCGTCACCAGCGGGTCGGCGGCGTAGGCGTTGGCAAATGGCACGCCCGCCAGCGGCAGCAGCATTGCGCCGGTAGCGACCTGCTGCAGCAGGCGACGGCGGGACAGATTGGTTTTGTCGTTCATCACGCGAATCCTCATGGGGTGGGTTGCGAAGCCTTGGGCGGCACCTCTGCCGTGCCCGACCCTATTCTGCCTGCGAGCGCATCACAATGGCCGGGTCGAACGAGCGAATTGCCCGTTACCCAGGCAATAGCAAGCCGCGCACGGTCGCGAAGGCCGCGCCAGACAAACGGCTAGACTGCTCATCGAGTCCAGCGCAACGAGGAGAACGGTTTGACCGACGGTCGCAGCGAGCCATTGAACAGTGCCGATCCGAGCTTGGAACGCGTCGACGACTTTCTGCGTCCGGCGCTGGTGATCGATGCCGACCACCCCGAAGTCGTGCGATTTGCGCAAGACAAAGCAGGCGTCGATGGCAGCCCGCGTCAGCGCGCGACGCGTTTGTACTACGCCGTGCGAGATGGCTTCCGCTACGACCCCTATGCAATCGATCTGAGCGACGACGGACTCAAGGCCAGCACCGTGTTGCGCAGCGGTCGCGGGTGGTGTGTCACCAAGAGCGCGCTGCTGGCCGCTGTGTGCCGCGCTGCCGGCATTCCGGCGCGAGTCGGTTTCGCGGATGTGCGCAATCACTTGTCGACCGAGCGGCTGCGCCAGACCATGCAGACCGACGTGTTCTATTGGCACGGCTACACCTCCATTCATCTCGATGGTGAATGGCGCAAGGCCACGCCGGCATTCAACATCGAACTGTGCCAGCGGTTCGCCCTGCAGCCGCTGGAGTTCGATGGCAGCGCCGATTCGATTTATCACCCGCACGATCTGCACGGCAATCGCCACATGGAATACCTGCGCCTGCGCGGCGAATTTTTCGATGTGCCGACGCAAGCGCTGCGAGCCGGCTTCGAGCAGCACTATCCAACCATGCAGCGGCTCGACTCAGTGAGCTTCGACGACGACGTGCAGCGCGAAACCGCGTCACTGCATCGATGAGCCTGCGCAGTCCGCAGCACGCAAACACCAGCAGGCCTGCGGCACCCGGTGGCAGCGTCGCGGCATTCGCGAAGCGCAGCGCCGACCCATCGTGATCGAACCGTCGCTATGAACGTCACCGACTGGACGCCCTATCTGCACCTGTTGCTTGCCCTGGTGCTCGGTACCGCAATCGGGCTCGAACGCCTGTTGCGCCACAACCCTGCGGGGCTGCATACGAACGCGCTGGTGGCGCTGGGCTCGGCCGGCTTCGTGATGGCCGGCACCCTCACCAGCAGCGACAGCCCGACCCGCATTGCCGCACAGGTCGTCTCCGGCATCGGCTTCCTGTGTGCCGGCGTGATTCTGCGTCACGGCATGACCGTCCGTGGGCTCAATACTGCCGCGACCGTCTGGTGCGCCTCCGCCGTTGGCGTGCTGGCCGCGGTCGGCCTGGTGCCACTGGCTGTGGCGTTCGCCGGCGGCGTCGTATTGACGAATTACGTGCTGCACATCGTCGAAGGAAAAATCATGCAGCTGCCAAGCTACCGCGGCGATCTGCACGCCGCGCAACAAGAAGCTCGTCGCGAAGTCGCCAAGGACGCCAAGGACGCCAAATCGAATGAGCGCTGAGAATCTTGCGGGCTTCCAGATTCAGGGCCCCTTGCTGAAGGTCGAGATCGAAGATCTGCGGCCAACGCAGATCACGGTCGGCATGCGCGAAGTAAAGCTCAAACAGAACGAGTTGGACAAAGAGCCGAAGGACAAGCGGCATGCGTATCTCGATGCACATCCGGTGCCGGTGGTGCGCGGCCCGAGCGGCGAACTGCATCTGATCGACCATCATCATCTTGCTCGCGCGCTACTGGATGCCGGCTTTCATCATGCGGTGACGGCAATCGTTGCCGATTTCTCGACGCTGGACCTCGCGGCGTTCTGGAAGAAGATGGAAGCGCACCAATGGGTCTATCCACACGATGCGCAGGGCCGCGCGCAGCCCTACACCAGCCTTCCGAAAACGGTGGCGGGTTTGATCGATGATCCTTATCGCAGCCTCGCCGGCGAGCTGCGTGCCGCCGGCGGCTATGAAAAGACGCCGACGCCGTTTGCCGAATTCGCCTGGGCCAACTTTCTCAGGAACCAGATCAAGCTGGGAGATGGCAAGAAGGAGTTCGACAAGGCGCTGGAAGCTGCATTGCTGCTGGCGCACAGTGCGGCGGCAGCCCATCTGCCCGGCTATCTGCCGGGACGCAAATCAGGCCCCGCTAAAGCCTGAAATCCTGCGTTGAAATTGCGCGCATCGGGCTGTTTCGCGAAGCTGGTGGAGCCACAGGGATTTGCACCCCAATCTCGACTGAAATGAATGCAGTCGCGCTCTTCTGGGTTGAGCTATGGCCCCAATGCGTTGAGGTGGAGCCAGTTTAGGCAGCCCGCCTTGACCGCCGCTGAACGAATCGGCCGCTGAACGATTCGCCGATTGTTTCCTGCGATCACCGGCGCGCAGATCGGTGCGTCATGCCGATGCGGCCGTGGGCAATCGTCCAAACAAAAACGGGGAAGATCGGCCGATCGTCCCCGCAGTATTCGTCTCTACCGCAATCCCCTCAAAGCGATCGCCTCAAAGCGCTCGCCTCGAAGCAATCGCCTCAAAGCGATCACCTCGAAGCAATCGCCTCGAACTCACAGGCTCGACCACCGGTTCGATGACCTGCCGAGCGCTTGCTCGGCCGAGGTGCGCGCCTACCAAAGGCCGAAGTCGTAACGCAGGCCGTAATGGAAGCCGTAGTAACGCGAAGCCGACTCGTGGTCGTAGACCATGGCGCCGCCACCGATGCGGATGTCCGGCAAGCCATCCCAGAACTGCCGGATCGGCACTTCCAGGTTGATGCCGAAGGCGACGCTGTTGAGCGTCTCCTGCTGATGCGTGCCGTCATCGCTGCGATGGCTGACCTTGGAGAAGGTGTAGCCGAGCGGGAAGCCGAGTTCGAAGCGCTCGAACAAGGTTGCCGTGGGCACTGCAAACACGCCGAAATAGTGGTTCGACTTGACGTCGCCGGAACTACCCGTGTCGCTGAGCGGCACGCCGCCGTGCACCTCGATTCCGAGCGCACTGAGCACGCGATAGCCGACGCGGATGTCGACGAACTGGCCGTCGTAATCGTCCTGCGGAATACCGCCGGCCTTGCTCGGATCCGACACCGAAAGGCGTGCCTGGGTGTAGTCGGCACCGACGTAGAGCTTGTGGCTCTCGACCGCCAAGGACGCGCCAGCGTCGGCGTCCGCCGAGCCGGAATCGGAGCCGCCGATCTTGCGACCGGTGAGCTGCGCATGGGCATTGCCGCCGATGGCGCACAGCAAAGCGATGACGATGTATTTACGCATTAATCCCCCGTTTCCTGGACCGGGCGCCTGAAAGCCTTCGTCCGCGAATGAATGTTGTGTTGTTGTACGGCGATGATTACCGATTTTTCGTGGCAAATCCAGCCATATGGCGAGGGCTCTGCTAGGCTGTTGCCCGGCCAATTATGAAGACCGCGTCGCGCGCGGCGCGACGGATCCAGCGACATGAATTTTTGCGGCACTTGCGGGCAAAAGGTTGAACTGCTGACGCCGGCCGGCGACCACCTGCCGCGTCACGTGTGTACGGCGTGCGGGACCGTTCACTATCACAACCCGAAAATCATCGTCGGCTGCGTGCCGGAGTGGGAAGACGGCCGCGTACTGATGTGCAAGCGCGCGATCGAGCCACGCCTTGGGTTGTGGACCTTTCCGGCCGGCTTCATGGAACTCGGCGAGACCAGCGGCGAAGGCGCGGCGCGCGAAACGCTGGAAGAAGCCGGCGCGCAGGTTGAAATTGGCGATCTGTTCGCGGTGTTCAACGTGCCCTACGTCAGCCAGGTCTTCATGCTGCATCGCGGACGCATGTTGTCGGCGCACCACCATCCGACCGCCGAAAGCTCCGAGACCGTACTGATGCGGGAAGACGAAATTCCCTGGGACAAAATCGCGTTTCCGACGATCTATCACGGCCTCAAGTTCTACTTCGAGGATCGTCGACTCGGCGTCAAGGGCTTCCACTCGATGGACCTGACGATGCGACGCAAACCGCCCGAACCGAGCGGTGACGCCCCGGTCGCCGCCTGAACTGTCGCCGGTACTGCCTGTCTGATTGCTGCCGTATAGTCAGCGCGGCTTACGAAAAGCCAGCTACTGACATTCAGGCCAGACCCGCACATAAGGAGAAGACGAATGAACCACAAACTACTCGCTGCCACGCTCGGCGCCGCATTGACGCTCGCCGCAGCCGCCGCCCAGGCACAGGATTCCACCGCCGCCAGCCGCTCGGACGCACGTCAGGCCGAACGTCAGGACAATCGCGCAAGCCGCACCGATTCGCGTGAAAGCGCGCGGGCAAACCGCACCACGACGCGCGAAGATGCGCGCGCCAACCGCACCGACACGCGCCAGGAAAATCGCGCGAACAACGCCGATACGCGTCAAACCAATCGTGCGGATCGGCAGACCACACGCCAGGAAAATCGCGACGCCACACCGAAGTAAGCGGCGCGCCGGCGCGGCTGCCGGCAACGTTCAAGTGATATCGGCGACCGCTCAGGCGGTCGCTTTTTTTTGCGCGGGCTGATCGGCTGCGAAGTTGAGCACGCGCGTTTCGCCGTGCTGATAAACGACGAACGACTGCTCCGAAACGCCGGCCGCACGCAAGGCGGCAGCCAACCTTTGCGGCGGCTCATCGAGCGGTTCCGAGGTCAGTCTGAACGTGCCCCAGTGCATCGCGACCGACAAGCGGCTGTCGATGTCGAGGTGAATCTGCACCGCCTCTTCCGGATTCACATGCACCGCCGCCATGAACCAGCGCGGATCGTAAGCACCGATCGGCAGCAGTGCGAGATCGAACGGCGCAAAGCGCGCGCCGATGTCGGCGAAGTCCTTCGAGTAGCCGGTGTCGCCGGCGAACAGCACGCGGCGGCCACCGAGTTCGAGCACCAGTCCGCACCACTGCGTGGCATTGCGATCGCGCAGGCTGCGTCCCGAGAAATGCTGCACCGGAACGGAGGTCACGCGTGCCGCACCGAGCGTCGCGGATTGCCACCATTCGAGTTCCACCACGCGCGTAATGCCGCGCTCGGCGAACCAGACCTTAAGGCCGAGCGGCACGACGAACTGCGCCTGCGGATGATCCTGCGCCAGGCGTCGGACGCTGGCATCGTCGAGATGGTCGTAGTGGTTGTGCGAGATCAGTACCAGATCGATCGGCGGCAGTTGATTGATCGCCAGTCCGACCGGCGTCAGACGTCGCGGACCGGCGAATGTGAACGGCGACGCGCGCGCGCCGAACACCGGATCGGTCAGCACGTTGAGACCGTCCAGTTGCAGCAGGAAGCTGGCGTGGCCGATCCAGGTCAGGCTCGGCTCGCTGCGGTTCGCCGCAAGCCAGGCGGGTCGATTCTGGGCCAACGGGAATTCGACCGGCTGCCATTTCTCGAACGCAAACTCGAACATCCATTTCAACGCATTGCCGCCGCCATGATCGGCAGCGGGATAGCGATTGCGAAAACGCGGCATCGACAGCTCCTTCAGACGCCGCGCTTGAACGCGGCAAGCGCCACACCGGCGCCGATGAACAGGCTACCGAAAGCGCGATTGCTCCAGCGTATCGCGTCTGGGTTTCGCAAGAGCCTCAACGCACGCACGCCGAGCACGGTGTAGCCGGTCATGCAGGCGACGTCGACCGGCACCATGGTCGCAACCACGGTCAGGTATTGCGGCAATTGCGGCGCCTGCGTCGTGATGAACTGCGGTAGCACCGCTGCGGTGAAGAGAATGCCCTTCGGATTGCTGACATTGACCAGGAAGCCTCGCAGCACCAGCGTGCCCTTCGATGCGCGCGTCGGCAGCGCGGCGCTGTCGGGCGTCAACGGCTGTGCCGGCGCACGCCATTGCTGCACGCCGAGGAAGATCAGATACAAGGCGCCGCACCATTTGATCGCCGTGAACGCCGTCACCGAGGTCGCCAGCAGCGCGCCCATGCCGACACCGACAATCGCCAGCACGACCAGCGCGCCAAGTTGCAGGCCCAGGATGTTCCAAAGCGCCTGGCGGAAGCCGAAACGCATGCCGGCAGTCACCGACGACAGCACCCCGGGGCCCGGCGACAGGCAGATCAACCAGGCAGCAACCAGAAAAGCGAGCCAGGTCTGCAGGGTCATGCAAGATCACTCCAAGGAATAGCCAAGTCTGCGCGCAACCGCCGTTGACAGGCGGTCACCGTCATTTTGGCGCATCATGGGGCTCAACGTCGGCGCACCAAGGTCGTGCCTGCGCTGCCCTCCATCGCCGCCAATCCCAAGCCGTGAACGTACAGACGCTGTTCTACTACGACGAGATTCGCGGTCGATCGCGCCTGAAGCGGCGCTATCGCTACGCGTCGGTCGGCTTTGCCATCGGGCTCGCCGTGGGTCTCATCCTGGGCGTGCTGCTGTAGCGCACGCGGGACCGCAGCGCTTCGCGCTATCCTTCCGCGGCATTTTTCTATAGCTCACCAGGAACCGCGATGCAGTTGCACAACACGGCCAGCGGCCGCAAGGAACCCTTCGTTCCGCAGAACCCCGAGCGGGTCACGATGTACGTCTGCGGGCCTACGGTTTACTCCTACGCGCACATCGGCAATGCACGTCCGGCGGTGGTGTTCGACGTGCTCGCGCGACTGCTGCGGCGCCGCTATCCGCGCGTCGATTACGCACGCAACATCACCGACATCGACGACAAGATCAATGCCGCCGCTGCCAAGGAAGGCGTCGAGATCGGCGTGATCACCGCGCGCTTTGCCGCCGCCTATCACGAAGACCTCGCAGCCCTCGGCGTTGCGCCCACCGACTTCGAACCGCGCGTGACCGAGCACCTGCCGCAGATCATTTCGATGATCGAGCGTTTGATTGCATCGAAGCACGCCTACGCCGCTGAAGCTCACGTCCTGTTCAGCGTCGCCAGCTATCCCGACTACGGCCAGCTGTCGAAACGCGATCCGCGCGAACTGCTCGCTGGCGCACGCGTAGAAGTCGCGCCCTACAAGAAAGACGCCGGCGACTTCGTGCTGTGGAAGCCCTCGCCGCCGGAACTGCCGGGCTGGGATTCGCCCTGGGGCCGCGGCCGTCCAGGCTGGCACATCGAATGCTCGGCGATGGCCGAAGCGCTACTCGGCGACACCATCGACATTCATGGCGGCGGCCACGATCTGGTGTTCCCGCATCATGAGAACGAACGCGCGCAATCGACCTGCGCGCACGGCGGCGCAGTGTTCTCGCGCTACTGGCTGCACAACGGCTTCCTGACGATGGACAGCGAGAAGATGTCCAAGTCGATCGGCAACGTGCTGCTGGTGCGCGAGATTCTGAAGCACGCACCGGGCGAAGCTGTGCGACTGGCACTACTGACCGGCCACTACCGACAACCGCTCGACTGGAACGACGAAGCCCTGGCCGACGCGCGCCGCAAGCTCGACCGCCTGTACGGCGCGCTGCGCGATACCGCGGATGTGGCACCCGCTACCGATGCGGTAGCGCCCGACGCTTTCCTTGCAGCGCTCGACGACGATCTCAACACGCCGGCAGCACTGGCCGAGCTGTTTGAACTCGCACGTGCGCTGAACAAGGCTGAATCCGCCGACGACAAGGCGCGGCTGCGCGCGCAGCTGCTCGATGCCGGCTCGGTGCTCGGCATCCTGCAAGCCGATCCGGCCGCATGGTTCAGCCATTCGACCGCCGCAGGAAGTGTGTCGAACGAAGAGATCGATCGACTTGTTGCACAACGCGCCGAAGCCAAGAAGGCGCGCAATTTTGCCGAGTCCGATCGTATTCGTGACGAGCTGAAAGCCCGCGGCATCCTGATCGAAGACTCCGCACAGGGCACGCGCTGGCGCTCGATCAACTAAGCCGGCAATAGCTCGGCCGCACCAGCGCAGAACTGGGCGGCAAAGCGTGCAACCCATTGGGCGACTCACCCGCCGAATCAGGTCGCGATTCCTTGCGCGGCGGGTTCGCCTTAGGCGCGGCCGCGACTCAGGGGCTGATACCTGAAACAGTCGGGCGCATGATCGTTGACCACGCCCACCGCCTGCAGATAGGCGTAAATAATGGTGCTGCCGACGAACTTGAAGCCGAGCCCGAGCAGTTCCTTGCTGATCCGATCGGACAATTCGGTTCGCGCCGGCACCGTGCCGTCCTTGCGCCGATTGACCAGCGGCGTGCCATCGACGTGTTGCCATAACCAGGCGTCGAGGCTGCCGTGCGCCTTGCATAGCGCCAGATAGGCCTTGGCATTGCCGATCGCGGCCTCGATCTTCAAGCGGTTGCGAATGATGCCGGCGTCGGCCATCAGGCGTACACGGTCGGCATCGGTGTAGCGCGCAATTTTCTTGGCGTCGAAGGCGTGAAAGGCACGGCGATAACCCTCACGCCGCTGCAGGATCGTGCGCCAGCTCAAGCCCGCTTGCGCGCCTTCGAGAATCAGGAATTCGAACAGCACGCGGTCGTCGTGCTGCGGCACGCCCCATTCGTGGTCGTGGTATTCGCACATCAGCGGCGTGCTGCCCGCCCAGGCGCAACGTTTCGGCTCGACCGGTGTGCTTGCACTCATGCTGGCGTCAATTTCGCTTGAACGGCAGGTCGTCGAGATCGACGTTGCCGCCGCTCAGAACGACGCCGACGCGCAGGCCGGCGAGCTGCTCGCGGTGCGCCAGTACGGCTGCCAGCGCGACTGCGCTCGACGGCTCGACGATGACGCGCAAGCGCTCCCACAGCAGCCGCATCGCGGCGACGATGGCGGCCTCATCGACGCGCCACACCGCATCGACATGCGCGCGCAACAGCGCGAAGTTACGCACGCCGATGCTGCCGCGCAGGCCATCGGCAATGGTTTCGCGCGGCCCATCGCTGAGCCGCGTGCCGGCTTCGAACGAGCGCGCCGCATCGTCGGCACCGCTCGGTTCGGCTGCGATCATGCGCACCGGCCGCGCGTGGGCACGCACCGCCAGCGCGCTGCCGCCGACCAGCCCACCGCCACCGATCGGCGCAATGACGACATCGAGATCCGGCTGATCTTCCAGAAATTCACGCACCACGGTGCCCTGCCCGGCAATCACGCGCGCGTCGTCGTAGGGATGGATCATCACCGCGCCGGTACTCGCCAGGACTTTCAGCAATGCGGCCTCGCGCGCGGCCAGCGTCGGCGCACAGCGATGCAGTACCGCACCCTGCTCTTCGATGTTGCGCAGCTTGGCGGCGACCGCGCCGACCGGCACGACCACGTGACAGGGAATCCCGCGCGCGCGCGCCGCACGCGCGAGTGCGGCGCCATGGTTGCCGGAAGAATGCGTGGCAACACCGGCACGCGCACTGGCCTCGTCGAGGCTGCGAACCGCGTTGGTTGCGCCGCGCAGCTTGAAGGCGCCGCCGAGTTGCAGGTTCTCGCATTTGAACAGCAGGCTGCAGCCGGCGCGTGCATCGAGCTCCGGCGTGTGCAACACCGGCGTGCGCAGGATGTAGGGTGCGATGCGAAGCGCGGCGGCAGCGATGTCGTCCACGGTTGGCAACTCGGCCGGACGGGCCATGTGTTCGACCGGACCCGACGATCCGCCGGGATCAGCCAAAGGCGAGACGCTGTCCGAGCGGCTGCGGGTTGAGGCGGCCATCGCGATACGCGATCGTGCCATTGACCCAGGTGGTGTCGATACGGGCGTTGAAGTGGTGGCCTTCGAACGGACTCCAACCGCACTTGTAACGCAGCGATTCGGTGGTGACGCTGGTGCCCGCCTTGGGATCGACCAGCACCAGGTCGGCGTAATAGCCCTCTCGCAGGAAGCCGCGCTCGGTCACGCCGAATCGCAGCGCCGGGGAATGGCAGGCACGCTGCACGATGGTTTCCAGATCGAGTTCGCCGCGCTCGGCCAATTCCAGCAGTGCCAGCAAGGCGTGCTGCACCAGCGGCAGTCCCGATGGCGCCTTGAAATAGCTCTGCGCTTTTTCTGCTCGCGTGTGCGGCGCGTGGTCGGTGGCGATGATGTCGATCACACCCAGACGCAGCGCCGCAACCAGCGCGCTGCGATCGGCCGCACTCTTCACCGCCGGGTTGCACTTCAGCCAGGATCCAAGATCGGCATAGCGCGATTCGTCGAAATACAGGTGATGCACGCAGACTTCGACCGAAATCTGCTTCTTGTCGGCTGGACCGGCGGCGAAGAACGGCAGTTCGCTGGCGCTGGTCAAATGCAGAACATGCAGTCGCGTGCCGTGCTTCTTCGCCAGCCCCACTGCGAGTTCGGTGGACTTGTAGCAGGCAGCGGCCGAGCGAATATGCGGATGCTCCGAGAACGGCACGTCTTCGCCATACTTCTCACGCGCCGCATCTTCTGCGCGCTTGATCATCGGCGTGTCTTCGCAGTGCGTGACGATCATCACCGGTGCGCGCGCGAAGATTTTCTCCAGCGTGTCCGGATTGTCCACCAGCATGTTGCCGGTGGAGGCACCCATGAAAATCTTGATCGCGCAGGCCTCGCCTTTCTGCAGCGCTTCGAGTTCGGCGAGGTTGTCGTTGGTGGTGCCCATGTAGAACGCATAGTTCGCATGGCAGCGCCCGCTGGCGAGGTCGTACTTCGCAGCGAGCGCTGCGCGCGTGATCGTCTGCGGGTTGACGTTCGGCATATCCATGAAGCTGGTGATGCCGCCCGCCACCGCCGCCGCCGATTCGCTTGCGAGATCGCCCTTGGCCGTGAGGCCGGGCTCGCGGAAGTGCACCTGGTCGTCGATCAGGCCCGGCAGCAGCAGCCGGCCGTTGGCGTCGATCACTTCGACGCCGGCAGGCGCTGCGATGTGCGGCGCGATGCGCTCGATACGCGCGCCGCGAATCAGCAGGTCGGACTCGCTGCGGCGCCCTTCGTTGATCAGTACTGCATTGCGGATCAGCATGTCCGAAAGCTTAGCCGAGATCGCCGTGCAATGCCTGCAGGGCCGCCAGCGCGGCTACCCCGGCGGTTTCGGTACGCAGCACACGGGGTCCGAGCCCGAGCGCGACGAAGCCGTGGCGCTGCGCCAGCGCGATTTCGTCGTCGCTGAACCCGCCTTCGGGGCCCACCAGCAGGCTGATGCGCGAGGCCGCCGGCAGCGTGCGCAGGGTCGCGCCCGCGCCGGGTGCGAGGATCAGGCGCAGATCGCCGTCGTCGCTGGCGGCCAGCCAGTGCTCGAGCTTCTGCACGGGCGCAAGACTCGGCACCCGCGTACGGCCCGATTGTTCGCAAGCCGAGACGATGACGCCGCGCCAATGTTCAAGCTTCTTGTCCCAGCGCTCGGCATCGAGCTTGACCACGCTACGCGCGGATAACAGCGGCACGAGCTGCGCAACCCCCAGCTCCACCGCCTTCTGCAACGTGTAGTCCATGCGCTCGCCTTTGGACACGCACTGCGCAAGGCGCAATTCAAGTTTGGACTCGCGATCCACCGCCCGATGTGCGGTGATCCTGACGCGCACGCGGCGGCGCTCGGCAAGCAGAATTTCAGCCTCGTATTCGCCACCGCGGCCATCGAACAACACCAGTGCATCGCCCGCCCGTGCACGGAGCACTTGCGCCAGGTGATGCGCGGCATCGTCCGGCAGATCGCGTTCGCTGCCGGCCGCAAGCACGTCGTCGACGAAGATGCGGGTCATCGCTGTGCCACCGCATCGGCCTGCCGACTCAAGCTTTCCAACGCCAGCTGGCGCGCGGCCGGCGGCTCGGCGGCGAGCGATTTCGCTGCCGCATAGAACGCCGGCCAGTCGCCGTTCGATTTTGCGTAGAGCGCTGCAAATGCAGGCACCCAGGTGTGATACAGGCCGAAGGGCAGCAGCCTTGCGTTGTTGATTTCGCTGTTGAACCAGCCGTCGTAACCGGCATAGCCCGCCCAAGGGCCATCGCGCAGCGCGCGGTAGTCGCTGCGCAGCTGTGCAAATTCGAGCTGCTTGCCGCGACGCAGCGCGTCGGCCGGCTGCCCACTCGCGTACAGCTTCGCCAGACGCTCGCGCGTCGCCAGCACCAGCGCGGTGAACTGCTGCTCGCGCTGCTCGGCGAGGTTGTCCTGCGTCGGCAGATTGCGCGCGGCGTGCCACTGACGCAGCCCTTCCTGTTCGACGAAGGTCGCAAAGGATTCGTTGAACGCGGTATCGCCTTTCAGATACAGCTGCTGATGCGCGAGTTCGTGAAAGATGCCGCTGTCGAGCCGGTCGTCGTTCCAGCCGAGCATGGTGTTGAGGATCGGATCGTCAAACCAGCCGAGAGTTGAGTACGCCGGCACGCTGCCGACATAGACGTCGTAACCGGCCACCTGCAACCGAGCGGCTTCGGCCTGCGCCGCGGCCTGCGAGTAGTAGCCGCGATAAGCGACACAGCCCGCGATCGGGAAGCAATGGGTCAAGGGCGCCAACGACAACTCGGTTGTCGCGAACACATTCCACAGCGCACTGTCGCGGCCGAGGTCCGCGTACAGGGTGTAGCTGCCGTTGCTGGGCAGCTTCAAGTGCTCGGATGCGAACGCGCGTGCGCTTTGAGCGAGCTGCAGGCGCTGCTTCAGATGCGGATCGACAGCCGGATCGGCCAGCACGTCGGCGATCGGTCGGCGCGCATCGAGCAATTGGTATTCGCCGCGTGCCAGCTGGCTGTAGTACGACAGGCTCGAACAGCCGCAGAGCAACACGGCCGCACCGAATGGCAGGATTTTCTTGAGGAGGTCGAACCGTGTCACGCCGATAGTTTAGCGCCGCGACAACGCAACTCGGCAGCGCCCTCTGGCAGTCCGACTGGGCAGTGCAAGCCGGCAACTTGGAGACAGCGCCTGAGCCGATGCCGTCGATCCGTCACTCGCAGCCTTGCTTGCCGATATGGTTGCGAGCCTGAGGTGTGCCTTGAGCAGGCGACGGGCATCGTGTCGCCTGCCGTTCAAGCGGCCTCACGAGGTCGCCGCCGCGGCGTCCACGAGTCCGCGAGTCCGCGAGTCCGCCGGCAAGTTTCTACCAGCGGCGATCGCAAGGACCTGGGCACGGCGCCAAGAGACGGCACCACACGAATCGAGCGCGACACGCTGTCGCTGCGTGCGCGCCCTCGCGCGTAAGCGCCTTACAGCGCTTCGACCGTGACCGGCACGCCGTTCAAAGCCGCGTTGCCGCAAACCGCGTCGAGGAAGGTCTCGTCGGTCAGATCGTTGTTGCTGACGCCGGCATGCGCCCGTGCCACGTCGAGGCGCGTGCCGCTGCGCGCATGTCCCCAGCCATGCGGCAGGCTGACGACGCCGCGCATCATTTCGTCGCTCGCGCTGACCTCGACTTCAACACGGCCGACGCGTGAACGCACGGCGACGCGGGAACCGTCACTGAGACCATGCAGCGCGAGATCGGCCGGGTGCATTAACAACTGCGTGCGCGCCGGACCTTTCACCAGCCGCGTGTAGTTGTGCATCCAGGAATTGTTGCTGCGCAGATGGCGGCGACCGATCAGCTTGAGCGAGGTCTCCGCCCGCGGCGAGGCGAGTTCGGCGACGAAGCGCTGCAATTCGAACAACAGCTCGGGCGGTGCGCACTGAATGCGCTTGTCCTTGTGGAACAGCCGCTGCGGCAGGCAGGCCTCCATCGCCCCGAGGTCCACGCCATGCGGCTGCTGCTGCAGCATCTTCAGACTGAGCCCGGTCGGGTGCTTACGCATGGCACCGTACGGTCCGCTGCGCAAACCCATGTCGATGATCTGCGCCGGCGTTGGGAAAGGATCGCGCTTTGCGCCGAGCCTGGCGGCGAGACGTGTGCCGAGGCCTTCGAAGATTTCCCAGTCGTGCAGCGCGCCTTCCGGCTTGTCGAACAGCGGCTCGCTGTAGCGCGCCGTATTACGTACTGCGAAGACGTGGAAGATCAGATCGTAATGATCGTGCTCGAGGGTCGGCGTCGGCGGCAGAATCAGGTGCGCGTGGCGCGTCGTCTCGTTCAGGTACAGGTCGACCGACAGCATGAAATCCAGGCTCGCCAGTGCGCGATCCAGTTGTGCCCCGTTGGGCGTTGACAGCACCGGATTGCCGGCGCTGGTGATCAGCGCACGGATCGCCGGACGCTGCGGATCGGTCGATGGCGTGAGGATTTCTTCGGCGAGCGCGGCGACTGGCAATTCGCCGGCGAACTCCGGCAGTCCGCGCACTCGGCTGTTCCATTTGCCGAAGTGCCCCGGTCGCGACACCGGCGAGTCGACCATGTCGACTGCCGCGCGCGTGAACATGGCACCGCCGGCGCGATCGAGATTGCCGGTGACGATATTGAGCAGTTGGATGCACCACTGCGTCAGCGTGCCGAACTGCTGCGTCGAGACACCCATGCGGCCATAGGCCGCAGCACTGTCGGCGGCAGCGAATTCACGCGCGATACGGCGGATCACCGGCGCAAGCACACCGCAGTGCGCGGCGAGCAGATCGAGATCCAGTGCTGCAATCGCCTCGCGCGCGGCTTCGATGCCGTCGGCGAATTCGCCAAGACGATCGAGCCGCGTGAGTTGTTCGTCGAAAATGACGTGCAACAAACCGAGCATGAAGGCGGCGTCGGTACCCGGATGCACGAAGTGATGTTCGTCGGCGACCTCGGCGGTTTCGCTGCGCCGCGGGTCGAGCACCACCATTTTGCCGCCGCGCGCCTGCAGCGCCTTCAGGCGGTTGCGGAAGTCCGGCACGGTCATCAGGCTGCCGTTGGACGCCATCGGATTCGCACCGAGCACCAGGAAGTAATCGCAGCGATCGATATCGGCGATCGGTACCAACAACTGATGGCCGTACATCCAGAAGGCCAGCAGCTGATGCGGCAGTTGATCGACCGAGGTTGCCGAAAAACGCGTGCGCGATTTCAGCGTCTGCAGCAGGCGGGGCGCATGCGTCATCGAGCCGTAGTTGTGCACCGTCGGGTTGCCGAGATAACTGGCGATCGCATCGCCGCCGTGCGTGCGCTGGATCTCGACCAGACGTTCCGCGGCATAGTCGAGCGCTTCGTCCCAGCCGATTTCCTGCCAGCCGTCGGCGGTTCGCTTGATCGGCTTGCGCAGCCGATTGGGGTCTTCCTGGATGTCCTTTAGCGCGATGGCCTTCGGACAGATGTGCCCGCGCGAAAGCGGGTCGGCCTCGTCGCCACGGATCGACAAAATTTCGCGGCCGCGCACGCGGATTTCGAGTCCGCAAATCGCTTCGCAAAGATTGCAGGCACGGTAATGCGTGCGGACGCCGTCTTCGGTCTGTGACTGATTCATTGAATATCTCCTCTCGGGCTCACTGTAGCGCAACCCGGGTGGAATGCAGCGACCGGCTTCAGCTCAGCGGCGCCAACGTGCGTTCGCTGCGCGGCAGATGATGACGCTCCGGATTCAGCGAGACGACGACGCGCGTCGCGCGACCCAGCAACAGGCGGCGCGGCACGAAGCCGATCACACGCGAGTCGGCGGAGTCGTCGCGGTTGTCGCCGAGCATCAAGTACTCGCCCGCTGGAACCTCGACGGTTGCGAACGAGCGCAGCGCACCGCGCGTTGGCAGCCACATCAGCGGATGATCGAGTGCGCCGAGTTGCTCACGTTCGAGCCGGTGTGGCACATCGGTGAACTCAGTCAGCATGCCGGGCGCGGTGTCGTCGCCGATCGGCGCGTAGCGCGCGGCCTCACCGTTGATGACGAGTTGTTCGTCGCGCATCGAAACGCGATCGCCGGGCAGGCCGATCAGACGCTTGACCAGCGTCTTGCCATTGGCCGGCGATTCGAACACGACGATGTCGCCGCGCTTCGGTGCGGACCCGTCGGTGAGGCGAATCAGCGTGAAGGGCACACGCAAGCCATAGTCCATCTTGTGAACCCAGATGCGATCGCCTTCCATCAGCGTTGGATTCATCGAGCCGCTGGGGACCACCATCCAGTCGGCGATCGCGGAGCGAAAACCGAACATCAGTGCAATGAAGATCAGAAGTGCGCGATTGGCGCGCCAGAAGCTTTTGATCAGCGATCGTGTCTTGCCCATTTTCGTTCTCCGTGGTCTCCGGTCGTGCGCCGCAGCGATGCAAGCTCAGGATGACTAGTCGCGATCGAGCCAGACTTCGAGACCCTGCGCATTCAGATTCATGTCGAGTGCCAGCAACTCGCGCGCGTACGCCGGCGTGATCGGCGCTTGCAGTTCCGCGACTTCGCTGAGTGACAACTCGGTCAGCGCCTGCTGCAGCGCTGCGTGGCGTGTCGGCGCCTGCGCAAGCGCCAAGGCGATGTTCTGGTATTCGCCTAGCCCGCGACGCAGCGTGGCGGCGAGCACCTCGACATTGCCGAGACGACCGTAATGTGTCAGATAGATCCAGTCGGGCTTCGGCGCCAGCAGGCGCTCAAGCGTCTGGGTCCAGGCTTCGGGATCGAACTGCACAGGAGTTGTCGTCGGGAACAGGAAAGGCCCCTGAGGACCATCGAATTCGCGATACGACAGCCCGAATACATCACCGGTAAACCAGCCGCGACTGCGCGCATCCCAGATCGCGTAGTGATGCTTGGCGTGTCCGGGCGCGTCGATAAACAACAGCTCGCGGCCACTGAAATCGAGGCGCAAATTGTCGGTTGCAAGAATCACACGCGATTCGGCCACCGGCAGGATTTCGCCATACATCGCGGCCATTCGCTCAGCGCCATAGACCGCTGTCGCGCCCTCGATCAGCTTGGACGGATCGATCATGTGGCGCGCGCCGCGCGGGTGCACCACCAACTTCGCCGCGGGCAGCTCGCCCAGCAGTTTTCCGACACCGCCGGCATGATCCAGATGCACGTGCGTGGGCATCACATAGGCCACCTGCTCGCGTGCGATGCCGCGCGCATCCAGCACGGCCAGCAGGCCCGGCACCGACAAGGAGGTTCCGCATTCGACAAACGCGTAGGCGTCGCCGCTACGCAGAAGATAGCAACAGGCCATCCCGCGCCGTTGCTGCTCGGTATCGACGCAGGTGACGTCGAATTCGTAATCGATCGTATTCGGAAGCATGGGCCTATTATCGCCGGTAAGCGGGCGATTTTGGCAGCGCCGACTTAGGTTGCCGCTTTCGGTTCGATTGCGGCGAGCTTCCAATTTGCCCGCTGCGATCGGCAGCGGGCGCGTGCGGGCCTTGCGGCCCGCGTGCAGCTCAGGGCTTGATGGCCGGCTGCGGCCGTGCGCGGATCAGCTCGACCAGTTCTTCGCGCCGATAGATCGACAGCTTGCGGTAGATTCGGGTCGTATGGTTGGCGACGGTCGAAACCGCGATTCCGTACTGGCGCGCGATCGATTTCAAGGTCTTGCCATCACTCAGCGCGCGCGCGATTTCCTGCTCGCGCGGCGACAGCGAATCCAGCGGCAGCGGCCGGCGCGCATGCAGCAGGTAAAGCATGCCGTGTCGCGCCAAGCGGAAGTGGATCTGACCGTGCATGAACTCGCCGCCGTCGCTGCCGAGTTTCTCTTCCGGCAATTCGAACGAGAGTCGACCGCTGCTCAGTGACAGTCCGCTTTCGTCGAACAGCGCGGAGAATCGAAGGCTGCTCGAATACACCGTTCCGGCAGCATCGATCAGCGCTGCGGAACCGCGATTGGAGCGCCCCATCGAGAACAACCAGTCATCCCGATTGATGAACAAGGCCAAGGCCAGCGCACCCGCCTCGAGCAAATGGCTGCCAACCCGGCCGAATGCGTCGCTGGTCGGTAGCGCGGCCTGGCCGGCGAACTTGAGGAACAGGGTGTTGATCGGTCCACTGCTGCCGGTGCGCTTAACCAGCAGCATACCCGGGCCAGGAGCCGCTTCGAGAATCTGCACGGTCGGGCTATCGGCGACGGGCGAACTCACCGCCATCAGCGCGGCGGGATCAAGAAAAGGCTGCGGATACTGGGTCAACTCGCCGCTAGGCGCGTCGGCACCGCGCATCCACCAGACGCCTGCCGTTGCACCGAAATGCCGGCACAGCTCGGCCAGGCCCCAGGCGCGAAGTTCGCGCCATTCCATTTTGGCGGATGCGTGGTACATACCGCTGATTAAGCGCTCGGTAGCATCCATACTGTTCTCGATATCGGCGGCGTTGTAGTTAGTTTTAAGTGCGTTTTCGAGCAGAACATGCTCGCGTATGTACCAATATCGGCGAGACTAGTAGATCCTACTTAGTAAATATGTACCTATGACGCCAAACAAGGTGCCTTAACCTCATAAAGACGCTTGCACCTTCGGATTTTCTGTGACGCCGTTCACATTGGCTGCAACCGCCAATTCGTCCAGGGCCGCTTCCAGCAGATCCATCAGATGCTCGATATCCGGCACTGTCCCAAAGTGCGCCGTGAGCCCAACGTCGAGCTGCTTGCAATAGCTGAGCACGGTCAGATTGAACGCCAAGCCGTGGTACGGAATGCTGATCGGATAATTCGCCAGCAGCGGGGCACCCGCCAGGTACAAGGGCACCGGCGGACCGGGCACGTTGGAAATCACCAGATTGAACGGCGGATGCAGCAGGTCGCGATTGACGAAGCTTTCGTACAGGCGCGCAGCACTGCCGAGCAGTGCTGGCGCCGGCAATTCCATCCAGTCCATCAACACCCTCGCGGGGACTGCGCGGTGTGAGGTTTTGAGATGCGCAGTGCCCCGCGCCACTGCCGCCGCACGCGCCAGCGGATCGGACAGGTGGGTCGGCAGATCGGCGCTGAGCATGGTCAGCCGATTGCCACCTGCGCCGCGTTCGACGCGCGCGCGCACGGAAACCGGCACCGCGGCGGTCAATGGCCGTTCCGGCAGCTCACCTTTTTCCAGCAGATAGGCGCGCAGCGCGCCGGCGCAAATCGCCAACAGCACGTCGTTGACCGTGATGTGAAGCGCCTTTTTGATCGCGCGCATCTTCAGCAGCGAGAGCGAGCGGCAGGCATACGCGCGCCGCGCATCGATGCGCGCGTTGAACCGCGTGCGCGGCGCCGGTCGCAGCCGACCCGGCGCCTCGACCGCATCGGTGCCGTCTGCTGGCGGAGGGTTCGCCAGTGCCCCTAGAAATGGCCGCGTGAGCTGCCAGGCAATGCCGGCATTGTCGCGTACGACTTGCACGAAGGCGCGCTGCCGTCGCCAGACTTCGCGCGCGGTGAACAACAGCCGGTCGATCGTATGCGGCAGCTCGTCGTCGTCGTGCGGCAGCGCCGGATCTGCCGGCGTTTGCGCATCGGGCGTCAGATCGAGCAGCTTGGCGAGCAACTGGGCGCTGGAGATGCCGTCGCTACAGGCATGATGAATCAACGAGATGCAGGCGACTCGCTTACGCGAAAGCCCCTCGACGTAATAGAACGCCCACAGCGGCCGATTTCGATCGAGCGGCTTGGAGATCAAATCGGCGACCAGTTCGGCGAGCTGGCGATCGCGGCCCGGCGACTTCAACTTGAGTCGCTGGACGTGGTTCGAAAGCTGGAATTCCGGGTCGTCGATCCAGAAGGCCGGAATCAGGTTCAGCGGCATGGTGACGACGCGCTTGCGCAGCATCGGCAACAGATACAAGCGCTCTGCCAGACGTGCCCTGACGGATGCGAAGCCGAAATGGGTCGGTGCGCGTTTCAGGTCAAGAATACTGACGCAACCGACATGCATCGGCGCATCGGGGGTTTCCAGATTCAAAAAGGCCGAATCCAGACCGCTCAACTGCTTCATTCTCGCCTCGCTCGTAAGCCGCCCCCAGGCGGCACCGCCCTTCGCGCTAGCCTAACCGGTTGAGCTTACCCGCGCCGAAACGGCAGCGGTGGCGGCGAGATGCCGGACTATTCGCCACCGGCACCGCGCGCCGGCGCGCGATCGAGTTCGTAGTCTTCATACGAGGCCGGATCGTCCGAAGGCTCCAGGTGCGTGAATGCAGTCACCATCGGCAGGCGCCGCACCAGTTCGTCCTCCAGCCGCTCGACCAGATCGTGGCCACGCTTGACCGACCATTCACCTGGAACGAGCACATGGAAGTTGACGAAGCGCCGCGCCGCCGACACGCGCGTGCGCACCGCGTGGAACTCGATCTCGCCGGGCGCGCCCTCTTCGCGGAACTGCTGCAGTATCTCGTGCAGAACCTGCTGCTCTTCGGCCGGCCAGGCGGCATCCATCAAGCCCGCTGCGGATTCGCGAATCAAACCGAAGCCGGCCCATAGGACGTGCAGTGCCACTGCCAGCGCGATCAAGGGATCGAGCCACAGCCAGCCGGTGAGCGTTACCGCAACGATTCCGAGAATGACCCCCAAGGTCGTCCAGACGTCCGCCATCAGGTGGCGCGAATCGGCCTCCAGCGTGATCGATCGATGGTGACGTCCAGCCAGCCGAAGCCAACGCGCCAGCGCGAAGTTCATCAGCGTCGCAACGCCGGCGACAATCAGGCCGATCGCTGGCTGATCGAGCGCTTGTGGCGCCAACAGGCGCGGCACGGCGGTGAACGCGATCGCCGCAGCTGCGAAGAAGATCAGCATGCCTTCGAAGCCGCTGGAAAAATACTCTGCCTTGGTGTGACCGTAGGCGTGTTCGTCGTCCGGCGGTTGCGCGGCCAGACGCAGCATCAATAGCGCCATCGCAGCGCCACCGAGATTGGTCAATGTTTCCAGCGCATCCGACAACAGGCCGACTGAGCCGCTGCTCTTCCAGGCATAAAGCTTGAGTACCAAGACGACCAGCGCCACCGCCACCGACACCGCGGCGTAGCGTGTCAGCGAGTTGGGTACGGGAGCGCCTTGCGCGGCGGCGGTTCGGTCGAAGTGGTCCACGCGGCAAAGTTTAAACGCTGAGTCGTAAACGCGGCAGAACCTTTCCCTACGACACATCCCGCTCGAACTTTTGCGGATCGACAAGTTCTGTGTGTACAGGCAGCAGAAGATGTCGCGCACCGCGCGGCCCACCGGCTGAAGGAACAGCCTCTCGCGATCGCTACGACGCGAGGATCGACGCGCGTTTTTTGGAGGAGCAATGAAGATCAGGTTCTGGCATGCCGTCGCACTCGCTGCCGCCGGGTGCAGCACTGCGCACGCGCAACAAGCCGGGGACACAGTTGTGCAACTGGGCTATGGCCATGTACTCACGCTCGACAACAGCGCGCCGTTGCACACGACGCTGAATACGTCAGTGCTCACCGATCTGGTTGGTATCCGCTCGCCGTTCGACTCGCCCGGCACGAGTTCCGCAGTCGGCGATAGCGACACCGAGTTCTTTGCGCTGGTGCACTACGTCACCGACCATATCGCGGTCTCGGCGGGCGGCGGTGTCCCCGCGAAATTCAAACTCTTCGGCTCCGGCACGATCCGCCCGACCGGTCCAACCGGCTCGATCTTCAGCGTCGATCTCGGTTCGTCTGCGAACAATCCGCTGGCGTCCGTCAAGCAGTGGACGCCGGCCTTGCTGGCGCAGTACTACTTTGGCGCACCGAACGACGAGTTGCGACCCTTCATCGGCGTCGGCGCTTCGTACACCTGGTTTACGCAGGTCAACCTCAATCCGAATTTCGAAGCCGCGTCCGAGGCCAACTTCGGCAATGTCTTGGCGCTCGCCAATGGCAAGCCGACGCCGACGCATGTCACCGCGTATGCATCGTCGTCGTTCCAACCCTTGTTCAACCTCGGCGTTAATCAGCATATCGCCGGGCATTGGTCGCTGACGGCTTCGTTTACCTACGCGATGTTGCATACGAATGCCGACATCAAGATCAAGGCACGCGACGATACGGTGCTGTCGGATTCGACCACGCGGATCAATATCAACCCGGTGGCGATGACGCTATTCCTGAGCTACGACCTCGGCCCCGGCATTCCCTTTTTTCGTTGAGACGTGCGGCAATGGCGGCGTACTTACAGCACGCAGCCGGGATTCGAACGCTTGCACGAATGTGAAAAAACGTAGGCGAGCGGCGATGCTGTCAATGCAGGTTGGTGTCGCGCACGATCGTCGCGAAGCGCGACGCGCGGGTGGTGCTACTTGACGACGCGGAGCTTCGGTCGGCCGCTTGGACGCGGCGCATCCGGCGGCGGATCGCGGCCATCGCTGCCGTGGTCCTGGGCATCACCCGCCGGTGTTTGTGTCGGCGCCGCTTCGGGTTCGCCGAACATGACGCCTTCGCCATTCTCGCGCGCATAGATCGCCAGCACGGCGCCACTCGGCACCCAGATATCGTGCGCCGAGCCGCCGAACCGCGCGGAGAAGTAGATCGGATCGCGCTGCAGATCGAGCCCGCGGACCGCCATCGGGCTGATGTCGAGTGCGATACGGCCATCGCGCACGAAGGTGCTCGGAACCGTGACGCCAGGCTGGTCGGCGGCGATCAACAGATACGGCGTAAAGCCGGCGTCGAGCGCCCAGTCGTAGATCGCACGAATCAAATAAGGGCGGCGCGAAGGGATGACTACGGGCGCGTTCATTTCTGCGGCTTCGCAGTCAGATCGCCAAAGCAGGCTCGGAACGCGCGCCGCGAAAAAACGCGCTGTGCATAGCCACGCCACGGCGCGAGCTCGGTGCTTGGCAGCCCGCCGTGCAGCACAAACCGACGCAGCAACACCGCCCAGGCACAGTCCGCCAATGTGTATTCGCGACCGAGCATGTAGCCGCTGCCCGCGACGCGGCGCCCGCCGGATCGCACGCCGTCGAGCAGGGTGCGTTTGGCGGCTTCCAGGCTGCGACCACTGCCCTTCAGCAAGACGTCGCTGGCTGCGAACAGATCGAGCTCGATCTGCTGCAAGGCCACGCGCGCACGCGCTCGCAATGCGGGCTCCTGTGGCATCAGTGGCGGATGCGGGTAGCGCTCCTCCAGGTATTCGACAATCACGCGCGCGTAAGGCAACACGCCTTCGCGATCGACCAGCGTCGGCAGACTCTGCGTCGGGTTCAGTACGAGGAAATCCTCGTTGACGCGGCCGGCACCGATCTGTTCGATCTTGGAGCCGTCAATTTCCTTTTCCGAAAGGACCAGCCGGGCCCAGTCGCAGCCGAGGGACTCGTTCGAGACAAACAGGGTCAAGCCGGCATTCAGCGCGGGTTTGACCGGGACCTTGTCGGGAGCGAGACGGCTACGCAGGGCCATGGCTTATTTCATGGCTCTAGTGGATGTCGCGCCAGAACTCTTTCTTCAGGAAGTAGGTGAGAACCAGCAGCACCAAGAGGTACAGCATGACCTTGCCGCCGAGCGCGATGCGTTCGCTCTTGCCCGGCTCCGAGGCGTAGGCCATGAAGTTGGTCAGGTCGGTGACGAATGCCTTGTACTCTTCCGGCGTCATCGAGCCGGCCTGCACCAGCTCAAACTTCGGCGCGCCTTCTGCCTCGCCCTTCTCCGGAGCGGCCAGCTTCTGCCAGCCCTGCAATTCGCCCAGCACCGCCGGCATCGAAACACCCGGCAGATAGGGATTGTTGACGCCGAGCGGGCGCTTGTCGTCGAGGTAGAAACTCTGCAGATAGCTGAACACCCAGGCCGATCCACGCGCCTTGGTTTCCAGCGTCAAATCCGGCGGTACGCGACCGAACCAGCTCTCCGCCTGCTTTGCCGGCATCGAGCTCGGGATCGGATCGCCGACCTTGTCGGTGCCGAGCATCAGGTTGGCTTTCAGCAGATCGTCGGGAATGCCGAGATCCGTGCCCATGCGGTTGTAGCGCAGGTACTTCATCGCGTGACAGCCCGAGCAGTACGCCATGAAGTCGCGCGCACCGCGCTGCACCGACGGCAGATTGCCGACGTCTTCGCGGAACGAAAGCGGTTCCGGGCCTTCTTCGGCGCGGCTCAGGGTCGGAATCAGGGCCAGCGCCAGGCTCAAGCCGGCTGCCACAAAAGTCAGGCGCTTCATTCGGTCACTCGCTCAGGTACGGGCTTGGTCTTTTCCCACTGGCTGTAGAACGGCATCAGCAGGAAGAAGCCGAAATAGAAGATGGTGCCGAAGCGCGCGATCAGCGTATGCGTCGGCGACACCGGCTGCATGCCGAGGTAGTTCATGATGACGAAGTCCACCGCGAACAACATCAGCAGCGTCTTGAACACCGGACCCTTGTAGCGCCAGGACTTCACCGGCGAGCGATCCAGCCACGGCATGAAGAACAGGATGATGACTGCACCGCCCATCACGATCACGCCCGGCAGTGCCGAGTGGAACAGCGACGGCGTGGCGCGCAACATCGCGTAGAACACGCCGAAGTACCAGGCTGGCGTGATTTCCGGCGGCGTGACCTGCGGATTCGCCATCTGGAAATTCGGCTGCTCCAGCACCATGCCGCCGCCTTCCGGCGCGAAGAAGATCACCGCGCAGAAGATGATCAAGAAACCGGCGACGCCGACCAGATCCTTGACGGTGTAGTACGGATGGAACGCGATGCCGTCGAGCGGAATGTGCGTCACTGGATCTTTGTGCTTCTTGATCTCGACGCCGTCCGGATTGTTCGAACCGACCTCGTGCAGCGCCAACAGATGCGCGACCACCAGGCCGACCAGTACGAACGGCAGCGCGATCACATGCAGCGAGAACAGGCGGTTGAGCGTGGCGTCGGCCGGCACGTAGTCGCCCTGAATCCACTCGACCAGGCCCTTGCCGATATACGGAATGGTGCCGAACAGCGAGATGATGACCTGCGCGCCCCAGTACGACATCTGCCCCCAGGGCAGCACGTAGCCGCAAAACGCTTCGGCCATCAGCACCAGGAAGATCAGCGAGCCGAAGATCCAGATCAGTTCACGCGGCTTGCGATGCGAACCGTAGAGGATGCCGCGGAACATGTGCGCGTAGACCACGATGAAGAACGCCGACGCGCCGGTGGCATGCATGTAGCGGATCACGCTGCCCCAGGGGACGTCGCGCATGATGTACTGCACGCTGTCGAAGGCATCCGTCGCCGACGGCTTGTAGTTCATCGTCAGGAAAATGCCGGTCAGCAGCTGGTTGACCAGCACCAGCAGCGCCAGCGAGCCGAAGAAATACCAGAAGTTGAAGTTCTTCGGCGCGTAGTACTCCGACAGATGATCTTTCCACATCTTGGTGAGCGGAAAGCGATCATCGATCCAGCCGAGGAAACCGGTGGTCTTGTACGGATTCGGAACGATAGCCATTACGCAGCCTCCTTCTTCGCGTCGGTCGGATCTTCGCCGATGACGACGACGGTGTCGGACACGTAACGGTGCGGCGGAACCACCATGTTGAGTGGCGCAGGCATGCCGTTGAACACGCGGCCGGCGAGATCGTACTTGGAGCCGTGGCAGGGGCAGAAGTAGCCGCCGAGCCAGTTGGCGTCGATTTCCGGCGCCGGATGATCCGGCTTGAAGCTCGGCGAGCAGCCCAGATGGGTGCACTTGCCGTTCATCACCAGGAATTCCGGCTTGATCGAGCGCGTCTCGTTCTTGCAGTACGCCGGCTGCTGATCCTGTTCGCACTTCGGATCGCTGAGCTGGGCGGTGACCTGCGACAGCGAAGCAATCATGTCCTTCGAGCGACGCAGTACCCAGATATTGCTGCCGCGCCAGACGAAGGTGACCTGCTGGCCTTCTTCGATCTTGCTGATGTCGGCTTGAACCGGTGCACCGGCTGCTTGCGCTTTGGCGCTGGGTTTCAGCGACGCCAGGAAAGGCCAGACCACGGCGGCAGCGCCAGCGGCGCCCACGACCGAAGTGGCGGCGGTAAGGAAACGGCGGCGGCCGTCGTCCACGCCTTCATTGCTCATTGATTTGAGACCTCGATTGAACTACCGGGAAGCGGCAAGCGCGAAGGCACCGAGCAAGACAGCACGCCCTTCAGGCTTATTTCAACGATTATAACGGCGCGTAAGCGCGCACGTCACCGTCTGATTCATTTAAATACGAGCCCGCAGGGGCGGCCATCCTGCTACTACGGCCGCGCGCCGAACGAACAACGGGGCTTAGAACTGATACTTCACGAAGGCCTGCGCGTAGTCGCGATCGGACAGCGTGTTAAACGTTCCGCCGCCCCAGTACCAGGTGTATCCGAGGTTCAGAGACATCGAACCTTTGTAGCGGAATTCGGTGAGCACGTCCGCTTCCTTGCGGCCCGCGACAAAGTTCGGCGCCGGACTCGGTGCGGTGCCCTGCACGTCCTGCTTGTAGACGATGAACGGTGAAATGCTCAGGCCTGGCAGTACGCTTTCGTACTTGATGATCGAGATCAGTCGATATCCCCACGAGAACGAATCGGGGTATCCGGTGGGATCCTGCTGGTGCGGGTTGAAGCGCAGACCATCGGGACCGATCGAGCAGTCCGGAATATTTGAGCACGCCATGCGTGAACCATTGGCACCAGAACCGTCGGCGCCAGCGGTCGGGCCGTAGTTGGTGTTCGGGCCTTCCAGAACCAGTTTGTCGAGCGGCGGCAGGAAGGGCACGTAGGTCGCACCGGCTTCGAACAGCAGGATCACCTGCGACGCACCGATCGGATTGTCGGTTGAGCCGAGGACGCGCGTGGCTCCGACGTTGAACTGGAACACCTGCATGCGCTCGTAACCGCGGATGTAGCAGGGGCTGCTCGGGTTGTACGGATAGTAGGGATGGCTGAAGCCGCTCAAGCCCGCAGCCACGTCTTCCGGCGTGCCCGGTTTCGGATAGCACGGCGTGTTCTCGCCGACGGTGCCGCCGCGATACGGAATCACGAAGTTCGGGAAGGAGCGCGCCGAACCCGGCAGTGCGCCGATCACCAGATCGAAGGTATCGGGATAACCAACCTGCCCGCTCTTCGGTGTGAAGTTGCTGGTGCCGTAGGTCTGAGTGCCGCCGGTCTGGTTGAAGCCAACGCCGGCGGTGGAGCCGACGCAGTTCGCGGTGGGCTGAGAACAGCGCGAAAGCGTAGGACCAAATGCGGCGAAGGCGAGATCCTGCGGATCGACCTGCAAGGGTTCGTTCGGCCGATAGGCGACTTCGCCTTGCAGCGAGTATTCGCCGACGGTGGTGTTGAAGCTCGCGCCGATCAGGTGAATGTCTTCCGGATACTCGAGCTGAAACCGTGCACTGTCGAATTCGACGGCACTGCTGGTGCCCGGGCCGGTCAGCGCATTGGGCCCTAGCAGGCCCTTGACCAAGGGAATATTGGGGCAATCGAGCAGGAAGCCAACCGTATTCGTGGCGTCATCGCCGCGCGAATTACCCTCGCGGCGCGCGCAGCTGGGATACGTCGAATAGAAACTCGCGAGCGGCAGGCGCGAGTGGTAATTCATGTAGTACAGGCTTACGTCGGTGCCGCCATTGAGCCAGTCGGCATAGTAGTCGAGCTTGATTCCGTACTGACCGCTGGTGCGCGGCTCGCGGTCGCTGAGGCGCGGAATCACTGTGGATGTGGGCGTGATGCCCGCCAGCGGATTGTCCAGCGGCGTGCCCAGGCCATTCGGATCTTCAGCCGCGCCGCCAAAGCTTGCGCTGACATTGATCGGCTTGCCGGCGTTGTTGGTGCCGACGTCGACATCCGAGAAATAGGTCCCCGGCGCGGGTGCTTCCACCGCCTGCCACTCGAGCTGATAGAAGCCCTCGACCGTGCCGTTCTCGAATGGCGAGAAACTCAGGTCCACCATATTGATGGGGGTGAAGTCTTCCTCGACCTGGCTGCCGACGCGATAAAAGTTGTTGGCGTTGACCGGGTTCGCCTGATTGATACTGTTCAATACGATCGTGGTGCTTTCGCCCCAGTTCACCAATTGGCGCCCGACCTTGAAGGTCAGCTCCTTGCCATCGACAAACGGAATCGGAAGTTTGCCGTACACGTAGGTGTCGAGATACTGCAGATTGGTGCCGGACTGACGCAGCACCTCAGGATCCGTACGCCGCTGACGCACCGCACCGCCGGGCCCGTAAACGACCAGTTTGCCGTTGCCGTCGGGCCGACCGTAGGGGCGATTGTTCAGTAACGCACCTTGAATCACGCCGCTGGCGGGGCACAGGATGTTGGCGCCGGGATTGGTCAGACATCCGACGATCTGGCCCGGCGACAACCCACCCAGCACGCCCCCTGCCAGCGTCGGCAGATGACGCCCGACCTGCAGGTAATTGGACTGCGTGATCAAGTTCGGATGCCGCTCGATCTTGTCGTTGTTGACGAAATCGTAGAAGTACAACGAGCGCGCAAAAAAGCCGAAGTTGCCGTAGGTCAAGGTGACGTCCGACGTGACCTTCGCCACCGCCTGGAACAGCGAGCCCTTGCCGTAATTCAAATCGCCATCGTCACCATTGATCGACGCAGCCCCCGGCGCGGCCGCCAGCACGGCAGCCGGATAGCTTTGATTCTTGAACAAACCCTGACAGGACTGATAGGCCCCGTTGGGCCCGCCACAAACGCCCGGGTTGAGATTGGATTTGCCGATCAGGTTGACGCTCTGACCTTGCGTGCGCAGACCGCCACCAGCGGTCAACGTTGTATTCAGAACGCCGGCAATCGGCTGATCGCCGAATCCGAAAGTAGGGATCTCGAAGTCAAGAGCAGATGCACGCAAGCATGTGAGTGCCAAAACCAGTGCGACGACAGCCGCACTCCAGAAAGACTCGACGCGCGCATACGTCCCCATTCCCTGCTCCTCCCTCGCATCGGAATTGGTAATTCCGATTATTGATTTTTCGTTCCGAATTCGGATTCAGAACCTTATGCGACGAAGGTAGCAACACCGCTTGAAGCACGCAATAGCGTTTGGGTAGTTCGCCGCGATCAGCGATTCTGTTGCTGTTTGCGCAGGTTCGCCTGGTGCAGACGATCACGCGTGGACTGCCACTGGGACTGCAAATCGAGAATCGTGCGCTCGTGCTTCTTCCACTTCATCGGGGCCGGCTTGTCCAGCGTATGCACCGAGAGTGGCAAGGGCGCATTGACGCGATCGGCCAGCTGCTGATCAAACCCGAAATCCGCAAAGCGACAGAGTCGTCGCACCGTGCCCGCAGGATCCGCGACGAAGTCCTCGTACCGCAGCATCGTCCAACGTTCATCGGGCAGCGCTGCGAGATCATCGAGAACCAGTTCGTTGGTCGTCCGCCACTGGAACGCGACCGTTTCTGCGACGCTCTTGTCATGCATCGCTTCCCAGCCCGGCGGCAGCAGGAGCGACCACGGCGTCCCCCGCCCGGGTAGCTGTGGGTAGGTGATCCATCCCTGCGACAGCCAGGCCTCGATCATGCTCGCCAAATTTGGCTGCGGCTCGCGCCATAAGAAGATGAACCGTGCGTCTGGAAAAAGCGTGCTGAAGAACGGAATTCGCAGCGCATGCTTCGGCGTCTTCTCGAGTATGCGAACCGAACCGCTGCGATACGGCAGGCCATCCCGATCTCGCAGGTTTTCGGCAAGCAATCCCCGCACATGCTCACGCACCGCTTCATCGACGTGCGCGGCCGTCAAGCGATTGGAGCCGACCCCATCTGCCCATGGCAGCAACTGCGGGAGCGTTTCGACCAGCCAGTGGGACTCACCGCCCACCGTCCATAGATCTGGCGCTTGCGCCAGTGTTTCGAACAACAAAGTGCTCCCGGACCTCGGCGCCGCCACGATAAACACGGGGCGCTCGAACGTCGCGATCGAACTCGCGACATGCGAGGCATTGCCGACATCAGCGGTCATGCCTCCCGAACTGAGCGTGCGGTCAACATCTTGCAGCACCTCGGCGTGCGTAGGCGCACACCAGCAATAAGCGAGCACGCGCGAGTACAGAACCTCACTGGCACTCATTCCGTTACTGGCGCAGACGACCGCCGCCGATTGCTGATTGTTTTGATCGATCGCCCAGTCCCGCAAATTGCGAAAATGTGGCCAGCCCTCTGCGGAGTCTCCAAACAACGACCACAACATGCGCCACTCACGACACATATGCACGACGAAGCCAGCGAACGCGTGTAGCGCCTGTCGTCCCCTTACATCCGGAAGATCGCGCAGATCATTGAGCAGATCACCGGTCAATAGGTCGAGCTCAGCAGGATGCATGGTGCTGCTGTTATTGTAGCGTTCGCACCATATTTTCGCATCGGTACCGGGCTGGAACGCGATTTCCTGTGGTGAGACACGGCGCCGAGCGAAATCCTTCGTATCGCTATCGGCAAGCAGGTTCCAGAATGCGGCGCTGCCCATCGTGTCGGCCACGAGGTGAACCCGATCGAACGCACTACCGTTATGGACATGGTGCAAGCGCCAATTGTCGAATAGCCACACTTCTCCGGCCGCCATGTGAACCGTTTGCCCGTCACAGGTAAAGGACACGGCAGGGTCGGTGCGAACGGGAATGTGAACGCGGACTCGATTGAACCAGTGATAGTTGAGATCGCAGTGTTCCGGTACGCTCGCGCCAGCAGCAAGGCGCATCAATCGTGAACGACTCCAGACAACTCCAAACGATGCGAGGATTTGTCGGATGTAAGGCGCACGCTGAAGCTGAGGCGTCGGGGCCATCGAGCCGACGAAATCATCCGTCGGTCCACCATTGACGCTAATCAGCCGTACGGCGCTGTTGCCTGCAAATCCGGTTGGATGCCGCTGCCAATCCTCGGCTGAGTACAGCTCGAGTTCCGCTTGCAAGCGCGCGACATCAACCACCAATGGCAATCGAAAAAACGGAGCAGGAAGTTTCATTGCCTGCCTCGCTCGGCGACGAGCTGTCTGCACCAGCCATTCGGTGAAAACTCGATCACGTTCGTGGCCTCGAGGGAAATCGCAAAAGTTCTGGAAGCAACGCCGAGTAAACCTCCGCACGCCCAATGGAGCTACTGTAGATCGGCTGACGAACCTGCCAGACGCTCGCCGTGTTCACAGTCGTCTTGCTTGCCCCCGTTGCGTCAAGCAGATTGCTGGGCGGCATCCCAATGAAGGTCTGAATCTCGGCCACGACGTTCTGCGGTGAACGCGCAAGGCGTTCATAGTCGACCCGGTATACCGAGGCACCCAAGCGCGGCAACCAGTGCTTCAACAGCACATCGTGTCCTGCAATGCATCGCTCGATATCGGCAAAGTCGTACGCGAAACCCAGTTCGACGGAGTCGAAGGCCTGGCTCCAGATCGATAGGGCGGTGTCGCGCCGATCGCGATCGCACACCAGGATTCGCGCGTTCGGAAATAGCGCAATGATCCAGCCCAGGAAGCGAAAATTCATCGGATTCTTGTCGACGTACCAGCGAACAGCCGGGTCGTCTTGACGCAGCTGTGCCAGGTAAAGCGCGGCAGCGCGACGCATCGCCGTAACGTCCGGCGCAGGCGATGACATAAGGCTATTCACGACGAAGCTAAGCCACGGCAATTCGCCACGGCTCACAGCTTCCGGGTGGCGCGCAAGCAATTCAGCGACCAAGGTTGTGCCGCTGCGGGGTAGGCCGACGACAAAAATCGGCACGATGGCGTTGTCCACTGCTTCATCAAGAAATAGCGGTGGCGGCGATTCGATCTGCCGCGCGATGAACGCATCCCAATTTGACGCCGACCAGTTCGCGAGCGAGTGCTGGTGTCGGTTGGCTTCAGTCAAGGCGGAAGCAGCACCCGCAAAATCACCCAGATCGTCGAGCGCCTTGCCCAGCGCGAACCCGGCCGCACTGCGCAACTCAGGTGACAGCGCCGGCGACGCTGCTGCTTGGCGAAAGCGAGTCAGATCAGGATCGGATTGATCGAGATACTTACGAGTCAGTGCCAACGGCATCAGCGCCCCCCATTCGGGTTCACTGCGGTCCAATGCCGCCAGCAACCAGCGCCGCGCATCTTCAAATCGACCGAGCGTCAGCGCGAGCCCGCCCGCGACGAACTGCAGTCGCGCGTGTTCCGGCGCGCGCTGCAGTTCCGCCTCGCAAATCGCCATCGCATCGCGTTCGCGTCTGCATTTGCGCAGCAGGTCGACGACATACAGGGTCAGATCCGCCCCGCCCCGCCGTTTATGCAAGTCGCGGAGCAGCTGCGCGGCCGCACTGTTCTGACCACGATCCCGGTGCAATAGCGCCAACGTCAGGCAGGCCCGGTCGTGCTCCGGCATCCGCGACATTACGTGCGTGAGCACCTGCTCCGCCGTCGCTCCATCACCGGCCAAACGCAAGGCCGCGCCGAACGTAAACAGCACCTCCATGTCGTCTGGGAACGCGCGCCGAGCGGCGTCCATCAGGTGAATTGCGGCAACCGGGAGCTCCCGCCCCAGCAAGGCCTCGGCCACCGCGACCCAAAACGTCGACGGGGTACCCTGCAATCGTTGTTGCAGTTTGGCGAGTGCGGCAGGTTCACCCATGCGCGCAGCATCACCCATCAAGTCTGCAATCAGCCGCGCGGGCTGCGCCGTTTTCGTATCTACGCTGTCCATAGCCGATGATAGTGGCAGCTGCCTCGTGCGTGGGGCGCCCGCTGGACTACACGCCTCCAAACCTGCGCCACCCGGAAACAGGCGCGCTGCGTGTTAGCATTTTCCGTCATCATGACTTCCTTCTCTTTCCGCTCCATCGTGGCGTATCGCCCCCGTGATTGAATCCGGCCGTGATCGGGATTTGCAGCGACTGCTGGCTCAGCATGCGTCGATCCTGGCGACCTCCGGACGCATCAGGGCAATGCGAACCTTGAGGCGTGAACTCGCGATCGCACCGCTACCGCAAATCCTGCAGATCGCGGCGGCATTGGAGCAAGGCGGCGATCACGAGTCTGCGATCGCATTACTTGAGTCGCGCATGATCGAGTTGCCGGATGCTGCCGAGCTGCGATTCACACTCGGCGATCTGCTCCGGCGTTTGGGACAACCGCAGCGCGCCGAGACGCTGCTTGGGCCTCTGGCGCTAGCAGGAGATTCGAACGCACAGCATTCGCTTGCTCTGCTCTTGCAGGCGGAGGGGCGACTGGTCGAAGCATCGCGAATGATGGCCGCCCTGATTGAGCACGATCCCGGTGACGCCCAGCTGCTATTGGCGCGAATCACTTTTGTCGAGCAATGCCAGCAACCGCAATTGGGCTATTTGCTCTGCGAAGCTGCATTGACGCAACACCAGCGAGACTCGGCGCTACACGGACTGGCGGGGCGCCTCGCAGCAAGCGTCGGTGACTTTGCAGCCGCGAGAAATCACTACCTGCAGGCCTTGTCGAGCGCCGACGACGACGCGGTGCCCTCCCTGCTTCACGCTCTGTCGGCTGCACAGCGATATGCCAATGCCGCGCACCCCGACCTCTTGCGTTTCCGCGAATTCCTAGCGCGGCCCAATCTGGCTCCGTCCGCCCGCGCGTCGGGACTGTTCGCGCTCGCCAAGGCGAATGACGATATCGGTGATTTCGACGTGGCCGCGGCCGCATTCCGCGAAGGCAATTCGCTGGTTCGCGCGAGCATCGAATGGCGCCGGGAGTCTTGGCGCAGCTACGTCTCGCAACGACTCCAAGAACCGATCCAGCCGCGCCAATCGGAATCCGAGGGAACGGCCGCATTTGTTCCGGTATTCATCGTTGGACTTCCTCGTAGCGGTACAACGCTGATCGCCGATCGATTGAGTCGTCATCCGCAGCTGCGCAATCGTGACGAACTGAATCTGATTCCATTCATCAGCAAGCGCCTTGCCGAGGTACCGGCTTCGGCGCGTGCGCAACTTATTCCGCGCATGTCATTGTTCGCTGCTGCGCATCTGCGTCAGGACGATGCACCTGCAAGTTTCTACCTCGATAAGAATCCGCTTAATTTTCTTCACCTCGACCTGATCGCGCAGCTGTTCCCCAATGCACGGGTGATCTACTGTCGACGCAACGCTCGCGATACGGCGCTGTCGATCTGGCAACAGTATTTTGCGCGTGGAAACGACAATGGCTATGCGTACGCGTTCGCAGATATTCAGGCGTTCAGCGAGGGTTGTAGCCAATTGATGGCCCACTGGCGCCGACGCTTGAATCTGCCGATTTTCGAACTCCGCTACGAGGAGATGATTGCAAACCCCGAGCAGACCCTCGGCAAGCTGAACGAATTCCTCGGTTTGCCCACGGTCGCCCGATCGATGCCGGTCACGGCGCCCGCATCTTTCATTTCGACTTCAAGCGCGTGGCAGGCGCGACAGGCGATCTATTCGAGATCGGTCGGGCGCTGGCGCAGATACGCCGATCATTTTCCAGAACTGGTTTCGTTGTTTTCCGACGAAGTTGCATAGCCCAGGCTCGCGATGAGCGGCTTCAGAATGTTTTCGACAGTTCCGAAGTACGCGCGGTAGTTATGCCAGCGTGCAACGGCGCGTCGGTAGATCGGCTGAACAACTTGGTTGTAGCTCGGCGTATTGATCCGCCGCGATTTGGCGTGCTCGCTGAATCGCAGCACCGAATCACTCCATTCGAGTCGCAGAAACGTGAGCAGCCGCTGCGCAGTTCCATGCAGGTCCGCAACCAGATCCTCATAACGAACATCAATGCAGTCCGGACGCAGACGTTCACGTTGCGTCAGCCAGCGTGCAATCATTTCGCGGTAAACGCCGGCCGTCTGCTCGAGCGACCAAAAACCATCAGTCGCTTCGGTCGGCCTGAAGCTCTGCATGAAGCAGCTCAGTACAACGTCGCAAGGATGGCGTAGCGCGAAGACCCATTGCGCATCTGGAAATAGGCACATCGCCAGTTGGACCCGCGCCAAATTCAGCGGGTACTTGTCGACCAGGCGCGTACCGGGCACGCGGCGCACGTAGCGCTCGACTTCTCGCCAATAAAGCGCGCGCCAGCTGTCGATTTGTTCAGTGTTTGCAGTCATCAACGCATCGAGATGCTGTCGGCTTGCCAGGGCGACGGCGGCGGCTACCGCGTCGAGTGCCGGCCTTTCTTCCATGACCTGCAATCCGGGATGCGCGTCGAGCAGCTGATCAAGCAAGGTGGTGCCGGAACGAGGGAATCCGACAATGAAGATCGGGGACTCACCCAAGCGATTCGAATATCTCGCGCGTTCTACCGCAGCATCGAGTTCTGTCGAGTCCTCGATTCCCGCAATTGCGCGTTGCGGCGCTCCCCGACGTTGCACACGGAAGTATTCGCGCAGCAGGTGATTGGCACGGACAAATCCCTCGAACGCGTCGTCAAACCGAGCCAACTTGTCGAGGCAATGCGCGCGCTCGAATTCGATTTCCGCGCGTGCGCGTTCGGCGGCAAAACCTACGTCGCGCTCCGCTCGACGCAAAGCTTGTTCAAAGCTTGCCAGAGCCACAGCGGGTCGACTCTCAGCCATCGCAAGTTTGCCGTCGAGTACATACCACTGCGGTCGATCGCGTTCGGCTATCGGTATTTGATTGATCTGAGCGCGCGCGTCCTCGATCTTATTTGAACGCTCGAACAACGAAGCCAGACTTAATCGCGCGGCAACGTCGCCGTGGTCATCGCACAAAATCTCTTCGAGGATCGGCTGCGCCCGTTCCGCCTCCCCGATTGCGATATACACCTGGCTCAGTTCAAAGCGGTCGCGCGCTTCGACCACCGCGTCAAATGAACAATCACGCATCAGTAGCTCGGCAGATTCGATGTCGCCGAGCTCGATCAAACAGCGCGCCAGGTAGACCACTGCGACCGCATCGTCCGGCACATTTTGGACATAGTCCGAGAGTATCGAAGTCGCCTCGGAGAATTCGCCGAGCGCGAAATGCGCCAAGGCAAGATTGAATTCGAGAGCAGCATTGTGCGGCGTGTGTGGCCGCACGCTCACCAGCAGGTCGCGCGCCGCGCGATAGTCGCTCATGCGCAAACGCAGTACCGCGAGATTGATCTGATGTGAAGCACTCATGGGGCTGCGTCGCATCAGTTCAGCGAACAACGGAACCGCTTTCTCGAGGTCCCCCATTGATGCGCAGGCCAGTGCGATGCACTCGACTACGCCCTCGTCAACGCCATCAGCGTTGTTGATCAACTGCGCTGCGAAAGGCGCGAGCAGGTCAAATTCACCGGCCAACAGAAGCTGGCGGGCACGGCCCTCATCGGGAATCGCATCCATACATCTGCTCGCATTGATCAAAAAAAAGGGGCCTTCGTGCAGTTTGCACGAAGGCCCCGATTCCGCACCCGTTTAACGGGCCCGGCTTGCAGCCTTACTTGAAGCGGACAGTCACCTTGCCGTAGAAATTCCGGCCGCGAACGTCGTACACCGGATTCGGTGCGCCGGCGCTGGTCGAGTCGAAGGTTCTTTGGATGCCATCGTCAAACAGATCGTTGATACCTACGGTGAACGAGGTATTAATCGGCTTCACAGTGTACGTACCGGCCAGATCGACGTAGTTGGCATAACCGGAGTTGTACGGTGCGCCAGCAGTCGGCGAAGGAGGCGCTGAGAGGTCGTCGTGATTCATCTTGAGGTTACCGATGTACCGGTCCTCAACCGACACCGAGACCGGACCCAGCGACCAGAACAAGAAACCCAAGCCCTTGAAGCGCGGTGCAACGACTCCCGTATCTGCGAAATCATAGGTTCCCGCAACCGACGCGTCGTCAACCAGTTCTCCTGACGCAGGATCGAATACCTTGACTTCGAACTTATTGATGTACGTCAGGTTGACCCCGAAGTCGAAGTTGCCGATATCGTTCCCTGCAACTCGAACATTGCGATAGTCGAGCTTGACCTCACCATCCCAGCCATTCTGATACAGGGAGAAGCTGTTGAGCGACGGCAGCGTAGCGTTGGCGATCGAAGTCGTCGGCGCAGCTGGGTTGCTGCTGTCGTTGACGCGAGTAAAGTACGGCGTACCGTCCGGCGCAGTTCCGCAATAGGCAGAGCTATCGCTTGCGTAGCACGCATTCAATACTTCATTAAGCGAGATGCTGCTGATCGCCTGTTTCAACGTGTAATGATAGTAGTCCAGCGTAATGGTGAGCGGTTTGTAGATTGAAGGATTTAAGACCAAGCCAAAGTCTGTGGAATAACCCTTTTCCGGTTTCAGATTGGGGTTGCCGATGGCGTTTCCATTGCCCTGGGTGTTTGGCTGGGTGGAACCGATCGCCACACCGTTACAGGCCTTGTTGTGCCCGGCAATCGTACCTGCTGTCGCCACGCCGCTCGAATCGAGGCAGGGGTCTGTGTACGCGGGAGCCGACTGCGTAGCACCACCGAAAAGCTCGCCAGTCGTCGGCGCACGGAAGGTGTCCGAATAGGTCGCGCGCAACATCAGATCATCGATCGGGCGGTACTCGAATGCATACTTGCCCGCGACATTGCTACCGAAGCTCGAAAAGTCCGAGTAACGCACGCCGACATTCAGCATGAAGCTCTTAACGCCCGGCAGATCCTTGACCAGCGGAATTTCGGCTTCAGCGTAGGCCTCGCGAACGTTATAGCCGCCGCTGGTCTCCTTGAAGTTGGCCTCCGATAGCTGATACTCCTGCTGCAATCCATCGGCAATCGAATCCAAATGTAGCGAACGGTATTCAGCACCTGCCGCTACACCAACTGCTCCTGCCGGAAGATTGAACAGGTCACCACTCACATTGAACGTGAAATCCTGTTCATCCTGCACCGTGACGTCATTGACGACCGTCGAGAGTCCGGCGAGCGTGTTGCCGGTCGTCCCGAATATGTTGACCGGCGTGCAATTCAGAATCGGGTTGGCAACGGTGCCGCAGGTCGCAACGCCTTGGGCGTCGATAAACGAAGGGCCGAGCTGCTGGAAGACTTTTGAAAAGTCGAGGTAGCCCCGGTTCGGATTCGACAGGTCGAGACGGCCATAGTTGTAAGCCAGATCCCACTGGAAGCGATCGAACAGCACGCCTTTGAGACCCGTCGTTGCCTGCCACTGATCGACGTTGTAATCGAGCTCTCGCGCGCCGGCATCCACAGACCGCTTTGCGTAAGACGTGATGTCTACGCCGAACGGGTTGTAAATGTTGTCCTTGGAAATGACGGGCGCGCCAAGTGTCGGGAAGATACCGGCAATTGTCGAAATATCGAAGGGTTCCGGCGCCAACTTGCGGGTCGATTGCGTGTGGGCGAAGAAACCTTGTCCGTACCAGCTGACCGAGTCGTTGAACTTGTACGAGCCGGTGCCGAACAGAGACTCGCGGCGCGACGGATCGAGATCGAGGTTATAAGGCTGGTAATTGAAGCGATCACCGCCTGCTCCAAAGTTGTTGACGAAGCAGCGGTAGTCAGACGGAGAAGTTCCGGTTGCTCCGGCTTTCAGCGTGACGCTTGCGGCCGAGCCATCGTGCTTTCCATTGCAATCCAAAGCAATTGCGGTAGGCGACGTGCCGGGGAGGGTAAATCGCCCGCCAGGTGCCCGACTCGACGAGAAGGCGCCATTGGTAATTGCGCCATAGGCGAGGCCCGCAGGATTCGCGGTTGCGTAGCGCGACGTTGCACGAATCTCGCGCTGGTCGTTGTAGTTAAGGCCGAATACGGCCTTGTACTTCGCGCCGCTCGAGCCCCAGGTGATGCTCGCACCGGTCGTCTGACCGTCGTTGCGCTGGGTCTTTCCGAACTGTCCCACGGCCTCGAGACCACTGAAGTTTTTGCGCGAAATGAAGTTGACGACGCCGCCGATGGCGTCGGTGCCGTAAGTTGAACCGGCACCCTCTTTCAACACTTCGATGCGCTCGATCATGTTGGCCGGAATGGCATCAGGATCGTTGTTGTTCAAGCGCTGGCCGTCGAGCAGCAAGAGCGTGCGCTTGGGACCCAAACCACGAATGTCGACCGAACCACCGCCACCGTAACTGCCACCACCACCGGTGATCGAACCGCCGTTATTGTTGGCCGTTGCGGACAGCGGCGCACCAGTAACCGAAGGAATGGCTTGGATCAGTTCTCCGAGCGTCGTCGCACCGGTTGCTTCGATCTGCTTGCGATCGAGTGTCTGCACCAGATTGGACGTTTCCGTATCCACACGACGGATGCGGCTTCCGGTAACTTCAACACCCTTCAGCTGAGTCGCATCACCACTTTGCTGCGCAAGAGCGGCTGGTGAGCTGATCGCGGCGCCTACTGAACCAACAGCGCACAGCCCCCACACGGCCCGCCGAAGTTGTCCTTCGACACTCAATTTCATTCGAAAATCTCCCTAAAACTAAAGTTGGTAGACGACCAAGTGCACTATTACTTGCTGCATCTTGGACGTGACGCTTTCGAGAATAAGCCCTAGTTGAAAGCAGCGTCAAGCACCAGTCGGAAAAGTTCAATCTTTTTTAAATATGGCGTCTATGTCCTTCACAAATCGAGCAATCTTGCTTCGTTTATAGACGTTAAGCGATCTCCGGCGATTGCCGTTGTGCCGTTTCTTTGGTGTCTATCAGTGCTTTCAGCGCAGAGCCTCAATGTCGATGTGATCGGCAACTTCCGAGCCAACCTTCCGAGCTGGTCATAAATCGATTGCAGACCGTCGATGAAGCCTGAAGCCTTTTCAAAGTCGCGGGGCATTTGACTCCGAAGTATTGGTAAGTCTTCGTCGGCAACGGATGCCTCGTGGCAAACGTTTCAGGTTCGAGTCGCTATTCGATTTCGGCTGACCTGCAAGCACCGGTTCAGGCGTCGTGATTTCTGACTCGACGTCGAACTCCGCACACTTGGGTTAGCGATAAAATCACTCATGACCAATTTCCTACGAGCCCAAGCCTGCACTCTTAATTCTCCCCGACTGACGAGTCCGATCTCGTGAGTCCGGGCATTGGTGGCGAAGCGGCGCTCGCTCAACTCGAAGGCGCGCGCGCGCTGCTCGACAAAGGAGATTTCGCGCAAGCCGAACGGATCTATCGCGCTGTGCTCGACCGAATTCCAGGCGAGACGGAGGCAACGAATTTTCTGTCCATGCAGTTGCTAGCGCGCGGACAAAAGTCCGATGCACTGAAGCTGTTGGAGCAGGCAATTCAGCTGAAGCCTGGAGATAGCGTTTTGCGACGTAGCCGAGGCCTCGTGCATTTGCAGGCCAACCAGCTGGATGAGGCTTTGATCGAGTTTCGCGACGCCTTGAAGCTGGCGCCCGATCACTACATCGCTCGTCTGTTGCTGGGCGACACGCTGGCGAGGATGGGAAATAGCCACGGCGCCTTGGTCAACTATTTCGGCGCCTTGGTCGCTGCGCAATTGAAAGGACAGTGGCGCGACTTGCAGACCACGCCACCATGGCAACGCCAACTGGTTGCTCATGCGACTGCTTATGTCGTCGCCGGAAGGCGCGAGCTATTCTCCCGCTGCCTCGAGCCACTTCGAGCCACTTACGGGAGAGACACGCTTACTAGGGTCGAGGCCGCACTTTCGATGTATCTGTTGGACGTGGCACCAAGCTACCAGGATGATCGGCAGCGCCCGTCGTTTCTCTATATTCCAGAGCTACCAACACACCCGTATTTCGATCCACAGAAATTCGATTGGGTCGCGGAGCTTGAACTTAAAACGGCGGACATTCGTGCAGAACTTTCGGCGGTCTTGGCATCGGGTGAAAAACTCGATCCATTCCACGATATCGCAACCGACCGGATTCCCGACTACCTTGGAGGCACCTCGCCAACACGAGCCTGGGATACGTATTTCTTCTATCGCCACGGCATCCTGCTTGAATCGCATGGAACGCAGAGCCCATTAACGTTGGCCGCTCTGGATGCGCTCCCTTTGACCCGAATCCGGGATCACGCACCGGAGAGCCTGTTTTCAGTGCTGCGGCCCGGAACTGAAATCAAACCGCACCGTGGCGTTACCAACGCACGTCTTGTCGTGCATCTGCCATTGGTCATTCCAGAAGACTGTGCCCTGAGCGTAGGCGGAGAAATGCACGTCTGGAAGGAAGGCCAAGTCGTCATCTTCGACGATACCTTCGAACACGCTGCGTGGAATCGGAGCGAACACGTGCGTTCGGTTCTGATTGCGGATGTGTGGAATCCCTACCTCGACAAAGTTGAGCAGCAGGCCATAGGTAGCTTGATTGCAGCAATTGGCGATTTCAATCAGGATTGCGGCATCAACAAGATGTGACGCTGCAACGACGAATCGACATAAAAAAGCCGGCTTTAAGCCGGCTTTTTTAAGAACCCTACCAGACTATTCCGCGGCTGCGGCGGTCGCAGCTTCAGGCCGATCCACCAGTTCCACATAAGCCATCGGTGCACTGTCGCCCGGACGGAAGCCACAGCGCAGAATGCGCAGATAGCCGCCGGGACGACCCTGGTAACGCGGGCCGAGCACATTGAACAGCTTCTGCACCGCATCGCGGTTGCGCAGGCGATCGAACGTCAGGCGACGGTTGGCGACGCTGTCGTTCTTCGCACGCGTGATGAGCGGCTCGGCGAAACGGCGCAGCTCCTTGGCCTTCGGCACGGTCGTGCGGATCAGCTCGTGCTGGATCAGCGACGCCGTCATGTTCTGAAAATCCGCCTTGCGGTGGCTGGTGGTACGACCGAGACGACGGCCGGCAACTTTATGACGCATGGTTTGGCTCCCGCCAATTCAACAACGTAATTCTTAGGCAGCGACTTTCGGCGTGGACCAGTTGTCCAGCTTCATGCCGAGTTCGAGTTCGTGAGTCTTCAGCGCTTCCTTGATCTCGTTCAGCGACTTCTTGCCGAGGTTCGGTGTCTTCATCAGCTCGGTCTCGCTGCGCTGCACGAGGTCGCCGATGTAATAGACGTTCTCCGCCTTGAGGCAGTTGGTCGAACGCACACCGAGTTCGAGATCGTCGATCGGGCGGAACAGGATCGGGTTGAGATCCTGCTTGCCGGCGACGCTGACGGTTTCTTCTTCGCCTTCGAGGTCGACAAACACCGACAACTGATCGCGCAGGATGCGTGCGGCCATGCGCACGGCTTCCGCAGGATCGATGCCGCCGTTGGTGTCGACGTCGAGGATCAGCTTGTCGAGATCGGTGCGCTGTTCAACGCGCGCGCGCTCGACGCTGTAGCTGACGCGACGAACCGGGCTGTACGACGCATCGAGCTGCAACGAGCCGATCGTGCGACCTTCTTCGTCGCCCGCCTGACGCACCACCGCCGGCTGATAGCCACGGCCGCGGGTTGCTTTCAGCGTGATGCTGAGCTTGCCGCCGGTGAGGTTGGCAATCACCAGATCAGGATTGACGATTTCGACGTCATGATCGAGCTGGATATCGGCGGCCGTGACCGGACCCTTGCCCGACTTCTCAATCTTCAGCGTGGCGCTTTCGCGCGCGCTCATGCGCAGTGCAACGTTCTTGACGTTCAGCAGGATATCGATGACGTCTTCCTGCACGCCCTCGATCGCGCTGTACTCATGCACAACACCTTCGATCTGCGCTTCAGTCAGCGCGGCACCGGGAATCGACGACAACAGAATGCGACGCAGGGCGTTGCCCAGCGTATGACCGAAACCGCGCTCGAGCGGCTCCAGAGTGATGCGGGCCCGGTTGGCGGAAACCGGTTCTACTTCGACGACGCGCGGCTTGAGAAAATCGGAAATCGAAGACTGCATGATCTACCTCATTGGTGCCGCGCAAGTGTGCACGGCGAACTTGCAGCTTCCCGGAAGATCCGAGAAGCGGACGATTACTTGGAGTACAACTCGACGACCAGGTTCTCGTTGATGTCCGGCACGATCTGCTCGCGGTCCGGCAGCGACTTGAAGGTGCCCTTGAAGCCCTTCTCGTCCACTTCGACCCATTCCGGGAATCCGATCTGTGCGGCGATCGACAGCGCCGAGGCGATGCGGGTCTGCGTACGCGACTTCTCGCGGACTTCGACGACGTCACCGACCTGCACGCTGTACGACGGAATGTTGACCGGCTTGCCGTTGACCAGGATGCCCTTATGGCCGACCAGCTGGCGCGCTTCTGCACGCGTTGCCGAGAAGCCCATGCGGTAAACGACGTTGTCCAGACGCTGCTCGAGCAGGCGCAGCAGAATGATGCCGGTAGCACCCTTCGTCTTGGTCGCCTTGTGGTAGTAGTTACGGAACTGACGCTCGAGCACGCCATACATCTGCTTGAGCTTCTGCTTCTCGCGCAGCTGCAGCGCGTAGTCAGACAGACGCGGCTTGCGCGCGCCGTGCTGGCCGGGCGGCGTATCGAGCTTGCACTTGGTTTCGAGCGAGCGGCCGCGGCTCTTCAGCATGAGATCCATGCCGACGCGACGGGAGAGTTTGCACTTGGGACCGACGTAACGAGCCATCTTTAAAAATTCCTCTTAGACGCGGCGGCGCTTGGCCGGACGGCAGCCGTTATGCGGAATCGGCGTCACGTCGGTGATGTTGGTGACCTTGAAACCGGCCGCATTGAGAGAACGCACGGCCGATTCACGGCCCGGGCCGGGGCCCGTGATGCGAACTTCCAGATTCTTCACGCCATGCTCGGCCGCGGCAGTGGCGGCGCGCTCGGCAGCAACCTGTGCTGCGAATGGCGTCGATTTGCGCGAACCCTTGAAGCCACACGAACCGGCGGTGCACCACGACAAGGCATTGCCCTGACGGTCGGTGATCGAGACGATCGTATTGTTGAAGGAAGCGTGGATATGCGCAACGGCGTCAGAAACATTCTTCTTGACGCGCTTGCGGGTTTTGCCGGTATCAGGAGTGGCCATGAATTCTTTCTTGAATTAATCGGTGATCAGGTCTTACGGATCGCTTTACGCGGACCCTTGCGGGTGCGCGCATTGGTACGAGTCCGCTGACCCCGCACCGGCAGACCGCGGCGATGACGCTGGCCGCGGTAGCAGCCCATGTCCATCAGGCGCTTGATGCTCATCGACACTTCGCGGCGCAGATCGCCTTCGACCGTGTATTTGGCAATTTCGGCACGCAGCAGATCGAGCTCGCCTTCGGTCAGCGTCTTGATCGCGACCGTGGGATTGACCTTGGCGGCCGTGCAGATCTTCTTGGCGCGAGTTGCGCCGATGCCGTAGATCGACTGAATCGCGATCACGGTGTGCTTATTGGCCGGGACATTGACGCCCGCGATACGTGCCATGCGATGAATCTCTCTTGATTGAAACGAAAGTGACGCAGGAAGCCGGATAGTGTAGCGGAAATCCGGGCACTCCTACAATCGGGAACCTCTGGTTTGCTGCGTACTGGGAGCTAATCGCTCCGAAACTCTTGAAATCTAAACTCTATTAAGCATTCCTGGCGTGACTCCCGATTTCTGGGGAAGTCTTGCCCGAAGCCGCTCGGGCAATGTCATAACGCGTCGGCGAGCGAGCGCTCGCGCGACTGTTACTTAGCCCTGACGCTGTTTGTGGCGCAGATCGCTGCAGATCACGCGCACAACACCATTGCGGCGCACGACCTTGCAGTTACGGCAAATCTTTTTGACGGAAGCACGGACTTTCATGACAGACCTCTAACGAAAAACTAAAGGCGCGCTTATCGGGCGGAGCCGGCGCGGCTGAGCGACTTCAGGTTTGCCTTTTTCAGCAAGCCTTCGTACTGGTGCGACATCAGATGCGCTTGCAGCTGCGCCATGAAATCCATCACCACGACAACGGTAATCAACAGCGAAGTGCCGCCGAACGAAAACGGCACGTGGAAATAGTTGACGAAGATTTCCGGCACCAGGCACACGGCGGTGATGTACAACGAACCGGCGACGGTCAAACGCGTCAGCACCTGGTCGATGTAACGGCCCGTCATCAAGCCCGGGCGAACGCCAGGAATGAATGCGCCCGACTTCTTCAGGTTTTCCGAGGTTTCGCGCGAATCGAACACCAGCGCGGTGTAGAAGAAGCAGAAGAAGATGATCAGCGCCGCATACAGCACTGTGTACAGCGCTTCGCCGGGCGACAGCGCATTGGCAACACGCTGCAGGAAACCGCCCTGCGCCGAGTCACCGAAGAAGCGGATGACCGTCGCCGGGAACAGGATGATCGACGACGCGAAGATCGGCGGAATCACGCCCGACATGTTGAGCTTGAGCGGCAGATGCTGCGTCTGTGCGGCGAACAGGCGGCGGCCCTGCTGACGACGCGCGTGGTGAATCGGGATGCGGCGCTGGGCACGCTCGACGAAGACCACGAACGTCGTCACGCCGAGCACCAGCGCGAAGATCAGGATCACGACGATCGGATTCAGCGAGCCCTCGCTGACCAGCTGCGCCGTGGCGCCGATGGCGCGCGGCATGCCGGCAACGATGCCTGAAAAAATGATCATCGACATACCGTTGCCGATACCGCGCTCGGTGATCTGCTCGCCCAGCCACATCAGAAACATGGTGCCGGTGATCAGCGCGATCGCCGCGGTGAACACGAAGCCAAAGCCGGGCGCGAGCGCGACACCGGACTTCTGGAGGGCAAGGGCCGCGCCGATCGACTGGAATGTCGCCAGACCCAGCGTACCGTAGCGGGTGTACATGGTCAGCTTGCGCTTACCCGACTCGCCTTCCTTGCGCAGTTCCTTCAGCTGAGGCAGCACCGAGGCCATCAACTGCACGATGATCGACGCCGAGATATACGGCATGACGCCGAGTGCGAAGATCGACAAACGATGCAGCGCGCCACCCGAGAACATGTTGAACATGTCGAGGATGGTGCCCTTCTGCTGGTCGAACAGCGCCGCCAGCTTGGCCGGATCGATTCCCGGCACCGGGATGAACGAGCCGATGCGGTAGACGATCAAGGCACCGAGCAGGAACAGCAGACGACTGCGCACTTCTCCGATCTTGGAGAGGTCCGGCATCATCCCGCCTGCACCGCTGGTTCCGTTCGCCATTGCGCGTTTCGTCCGCTCGAGAGCTAGGTTATTCCGCGATGCTGCCGCCGGCAGCGTCAACCGCTTCGCGTGCGCCCTTGGTCACGCCGATTCCCTTCAGCGACACCTTGCGGGTCAGCTTGCCGGACTTGATCAGCTTGGCCTGCAGCGTCTGCAACGGCACGATGCCAGCCGCCTTCAGCACGGCCAGATCGATCTCGACATCCTTGATCTTTTCCAGGTCCGACAGACGCACTTCAGCCGAAGTGCGCGCGATCGCCGAGGTGAAGCCACGCTTCGGCAGACGGCGCTGAATCGGCATCTGGCCGCCTTCGAAACCGATCTTGCCGCGACCACCCTTGCGGGCGCGCTGACCCTTGTGACCGCGGCCTGCGGTCTTGCCCATGCCGGAGCCGATACCACGGCCGACGCGAACGCGTTCGGTCTTTGCGCCTTCAGCCGGCTTGATCGTATTCAGTTTCATCGTTGCGCTCTCAATTCTCGCGACCTGATCGTCTTGGTGACGATTCAGGCTTCTTCAACCTTCAGCATGAAGGCGACCTTGTTGACCATACCCATGTTCTCGGGTGTGGCCTTGACCTGCACGGTCTGGTGCATGCGGGTCAGACCGAGACCGCGCACGCAGGCGCGATGATTCTCGAGACGACCGAACAGGCTGCGCACCAGCGTCAGGCGGACTTCTTTAACGGCTTCGTTCTTGGCGGTCATGGTTCTATCGCTCGCTTAGCCGAGAATTTCTTCGAGACTCTTGCCGCGCTTGGCGGCGATGTCGGACGGCAGGTTCATGCGCTGCAGCGCATCGACCGTCGCACGCACGACGTTGATGGCGTTGCGCGAACCGAACGACTTCGCCAGCACGTTCTGCACGCCGGCCACTTCGAACACTGCGCGCATCGCGCCACCGGCGATGACACCGGTACCGTCGGAAGCGGGCTTCATGAACACGCGGGTCGCACCGTGCGTACCCCAGATCTCGTGCTGCAGGGTCAGACCCTTCAGCGGCACCGCGATCATGTTCTTGCGCGCACGCTCCATCGCTTTCTGGATCGCGACCGGCACTTCACGCGCCTTGCCGTAACCGAAACCGACGCGACCGGCGCCGTCACCGACGACCGTCAATGCGGCAAAGGCGAACTGCTTACCGCCCTTGACCGTCTTCGAAACGCGGTTGACCGAGACCAACTTCTCTTTGAAATCGCCGGACTGGCCGTCGTCGTACTGATGATTGGATGCCATATCTTAGAACTCCAGGCCGCCTTCGCGCGCCGCATCGGCCAGCGCTTTCACGCGGCCATGGTATTGGAAACCGGAACGGTCGAACGCCACCTTGGTGATGCCGGCAGCCTTCGCGCGCTCGGCGATCATCGCACCGACTTTCTTCGCGGCTTCGACGTTGCCGGTGGCCTTGAGGCCTTCCACCAGCGACTTCTCGACAGTCGACGCAGAGGCAATCGTGGTGCCGGCATCGGCAGCGATCAGCTGAGCGTAAATGTGCTGCGGCGTGCGATACACCGACAGGCGCACTGCACCCAGCTCGCGGATCTTGGAGCGGGCGCGCAGGGCGCGGCGCAGACGGGATGTTTTCTTCGGGCTCATGGCATCAACTCAACTTATTTCTTCTTCGCTTCCTTCATCACGACCTTCTCGCCGAGGTAACGCACACCCTTGCCCTTGTAAGGCTCCGGCGGACGGTATCCGCGAATCTTGGCCGCGACCAGGCCGACCATCTGCTTGTCGGCGCCCTTGATGATGATTTCGGTCTGCGTCGGCGTTTCCACCGAAATGCCTTCCGGAATCGCGAACTCGACCGGGTGCGAAAAGCCCAGGCTCAGGTTCAGCTTCTTGCCGGCAACCGCAGCGCGGTAACCGACGCCGACCAGCGCCAGGCGCTTCTCGTAACCCTTGGTGACGCCGTCGACCATGTTGTTGATCAGCGCGCGCACGGTGCCCGACATTGCCGGGTCCTTGCTCACTGAATCAGCCACCACGATCGCCTGGCCGTCCTTGATCTCGATCTGCACAGACTTCGGCAGCACGAGATGCAACGAAGCCTTTGCGCCTTTGACGGTGACCGAACCCGCTTCCGGGGTGATCTGTACACCGGCCGGAATCTTCACCGGCATTTTTGCGACTCTTGACATGGCTTATCTCCTGATCGCGCGTTAAGCCACGTAGCAGATGATTTCGCCGCCGTGGCCGGCCGCGCGCGCAGCGCGATCCGTCACCACACCCGACGAAGTCGAAATGATCGCCACGCCGAGCCCGCCGAGCACCTTGGGCAGCGAGTCGCTGTCCTTGTACACGCGCAGCGAAGGCGTGCTGATGCGATCGATACGCTCGATCACCGGCTTGCCTTCGAAATACTTCAGCGTCACGGTCATGACTTTCTTGTTGCCATCCGCCTTCACGGCGAAATCGGCGATGTAACCCTCGTCCTTCAGCACGGCGGCAACGGCCTCGCGCTGCTTGGACGACGGCGACGAAATGGTTTTCTTGCGCGCCTGCTGACCGTTACGGATGCGGGTCAGGAAGTCGCCAATCGGATCATTGATGCTCATGTTCTATCTCACCAGCTCGCCAGCTTCAGGCCCGGGATTTCACCGCGCATTGCGGACTCGCGCAGCTTCATGCGCGACAGACCGAACTTGCGATACACGCCGCGCGAGCGGCCCGTGATCGAGCAGCGGTTGCGCTGGCGCGACTTCGACGAATCGCGCGGCAGCTTCTGCAGCGCCACGGATGCGGCCTGCTTCTCTTCGTAGCCGGCGTCGACCGAATTGAGGATTTCCTTCAGCGCCAGGCGCTTCTTGGAATGCTGCTTGGCCAGCTTGAGTCGCTTGACCTCGCGGTTGATCATGTTGCGTTTAGCCATGCTCGCTCAACCTTACTTGCGGAACGGGAAGCTGAAGGCTTCGAGCAGCGCCCGACCTTCCTCGTCCGTCTTCGCGGTGGTGGTAATGGTGATGTTCATACCGCGGATCTGATCGACTTTGTCGTAGTCGATTTCCGGGAAGATGATCTGTTCGGTGATGCCGAAGTTGTAGTTGCCCTGGCCGTCGAAGCCGCTGGCCTTGAGGCCGCGGAAGTCGCGGATACGCGGCAGCGCGATCGACACCAGGCGCTCGAGGAATTCGTACATGCGCTCGCGGCGCAGCGTGACCTTCACGCCAACCGGATAGTTTTCGCGGACCTTGAAGCCGGCGATCGACAGACGCGACTTGGTCACCACTGGCTTCTGGCCGGCGATGGCGGTCATGTCGGACACGGCGTGCTCGATGACCTTGCGGTCTGAAGTCGCCTCGCCCACGCCCATGTTGAGCGTGATCTTGGTGATCTTCGGCACGGCCATGACGCTGCAGTCGAACTTCTTCTGCAAGCTCGGCGCGACGGTCTTCTGGTAATAGGTTTGCAGGTTAGCGGTCATTGCCAATCTCGATACTTACGCTTTAAGCGTCCAACACTTCTTGGTTCGACTTGAAGAAGCGGACTTTCTTGCGATTGTCGCCTTCGCCGATGAACTTGATGCCGACACGGTCCGCACCACCCTTGCCGTCGTTCGCACGCGAATTCCACAGCGCGACGTTCGACGTATCGATCGGCATTTCCTTCTCGACGATGCCACCGGCGGTACCCGAGTTCGGGTCGCCCTTGGTGTGCTTCTTCGCGATGTTGATGCCTTCGACGACAACCTTGCCGGTCTTCAGCACTTGGCTGACAGTTCCGCGGCGGCCCTTGTCCTTACCGGTGATGACGACGACTTCGTCGCCCTTCTTGATCTTCTGCATGGCTTGCGTCCTTTACAGCACTTCGGGAGCGAGCGAGATGATGCGCATGAAGCGCTCACGCAGCTCGCGCGTCACGGGCCCGAAGATACGGGTGCCGATCGGCTCCATCTTGGTGGTCAGCAACACGGCGGCATTGGTGTCGAAACGGATCAGCGAGCCGTCCGGACGACGCACACCCTTGCGGGTGCGAACGACGACGGCGTCATGCACTTCGCCCTTCTTGACCTTGCCGCGCGGGATCGCATCCTTGACGGTGACTTTGATGACGTCGCCGATACCGGCGAAACGACGGTGCGTGCTGCCGCAAACGCGGATCACCTGCACCAGCTTGGCGCCGCTGTTGTCAGCGGCGATCAACATCGATTCCTGTTGAACCATGGCTTAGCCTCCCGGTGCGAGCGCCGCCGCAGCGGCCGCTTCCTTCTGCTGCAGGGCGCTGGCGCGCTCGATCACCTGCACCAGCTTGTGGTGTTTGGTGCGCGAGAGCGGGCGGGTTTCAACCACGGCAACGAGGTCACCCTCGTGGCTTTCATTGTTCTCGTCGTGCGCATGCAGCTTGGTGGTGCGGCGCACGTACTTGCCATAGACCGGATGCTTGACGCTGCGCTCGACCGCGACCGTGATGGTCTTGTCGGCCTTGCTGCTCAGCACGCGGCCGACGATGCGGCGCTGCGCCTTCTCGGCGCCCTCAACTTTGGTTTCTTCGCTCATGACGCCTTCGCCTTGCTAATCGCTTGCTGCTGCATGACGGTCTTGACCTTCGCGATCTTCTTGCGCACGTCGTGCACCAGATGCGTCTGGTTCATCTGACCCATCGCCTTCGACATGCGCAGGTTGAACTGCTCCTTGCGCAGCGCGGCCAACTCGTTCTTCAGATCCGCTTCCGACTTGGAACGGATGTCTTTCAGGTATTCGGTGCTCATTACAGGATCGTCCGCTGCACGAAGGTGGTCTTCACGCACAGCTTGGCAGCGGCCAGGCGGAATGCCTCGCGTGCTTCGGCTTCGGTGACACCTTCCAGTTCATAAAGCATCTTGCCCGGCTGGATCTTCGCAACCCACCACTCGACGTTACCTTTGCCCGAGCCCATTCGAACTTCGAGCGGCTTACGGGTGACCGGAACGTCGGGGAAAATGCGGATCCACATCTTGCCGCCACGCTTCACATAGCGCGTGATGACACGACGTGCGGCTTCAATCTGGCGAGCAGTAATGGCGCCGCGCTCGACCGACTTCAGGCCGAATTCGCCGAAGCTGACCTTGTTGCCATTCTGGGCGAGGCCACGGTTATGGCCTTTCTGCTGCTTGCGGTACTTGGTTCGTTTGGGCTGCATCATGGCAGCAAATCTCCTAAATCTGGTCTGTGCGCCCGGGAATTAAGCGGCTGCTTCCGCAGCCACATCGTCCTTGCGGTCCGGACGGTCGGGCTTGGCGGCTTCAAAAATCTCGCCGTTGAACACCCAAACCTTGACGCCGATAACGCCGTAGTTGGTCTTCGCTTCCGCGGTCGAGTAATCGATATAGGCGCGCAGCGTGTGCAACGGCACGCGACCTTCGCGATACCACTCGACGCGCGCGATCTCGGCGCCGTTCAGTCGGCCACCCACTTGAATCTTGATGCCGCCCGCACCCTGACGCATCGCGTTCTGCACCGCGCGCTTCATGGCGCGACGGAACATGATGCGGCGCTCGAGCTGCTGGGCAACGCTTTCGGCGATCAGCTGGGCGTCGATTTCCGGCTTGCGGATTTCTTCGACCGAGATGTGGACCATGTCCGGCTTCAGGCCCATCTTCTTCGAAACTTCCTGACGCAGCTTCTCGATGTCCTCGCCCTTCTTGCCGATGACGATGCCCGGACGCGCGGTGTGAATCGTGACGCGCGCCGACTTCGCCGGACGGTCGATCTGGATACGCGAGACCGAGGCGGCAGCGAGCTTGGCTTTCAGGAACTTGCGAACCGCAATGTCCTTCAGCAGCTGTGCACCGTAGGCACGGCCTTCGGCATACCAGTTCGAAGTCCACGAAGTGGTGATGCCCAGGCGGAAGCCGTTCGGATTAACTTTATGACCCATGACTTAATCGCCTCTTACTTGCCGTCGCCAACGCGCACGGTGATGTGACTGGTGCGCTTGGAAATACGGTCCGCACGGCCTTTGGCACGCGGACGAATACGCTTCATGACCGGACCTTCGTCAATCATGATCGCGGACACCTTCAGCTCATCGACATCGGCGCCGTCATTGTTCTCGGCGTTGGCGATGGCGGACTCAAGCACCTTGCGCACGATGCCGGCGGCACGCTGCGGCGAGTACTTGAGAATGTTCAGCGCCTCGTCGACTTTCTTGCCGCGCACGAGGTCGGCGAGCAGCCGGCCTTTCTGCGGCGAGAGACGGACGAATTTGAGTACGGCTTGCGTCTGCATGATCGCTCTCCTTACCGCGCCGGGGCGGCCGCCGGGGCCGCGGTCTTCTTGTCGCCGGTGCCGGAGTGGCCCTTGAACGTGCGCGTCGGCGCAAACTCGCCCAACTTGTGGCTGACCATGTTTTCAGTGATGAACACCGGCACGTGCTGACGACCGTTATGCACCTGGATGGTCAGACCGACCATGTCGGGCGTGATCATCGAGCGGCGCGACCAGGTCTTGATCGGCTTCTTGACGCGGCTCGCCTGCACATCGGTCACCTTCTTCGAGAGATGGTGATCGACAAACGGGCCTTTCTTGACGGAACGCGGCATGAGGGACTCTCGTTAACTCGTTGCTTACTTCTTGTGACGGCTACGCACGATGAACTGCTGCGTGCGCTTGTTCTTGCGGGTTTTGAGACCCTTGGCCTTCTGACCCCACGGCGACACCGGGTGCGGGTTGCCCTGACCGGACTTGCCTTCACCACCACCATGCGGATGGTCGACCGGGTTCATGACGACACCGCGGACGGTCGGTCGGATACCGCGCCAGCGCTTCGCACCGGCCTTGCCGTAATGCCGCAGGTTGTTCTCGTTGTTGCCGACTTCGCCGATGACGGCGCGGCATTCACCGAGGATGCGGCGCATTTCACCCGAACGCAGACGCAGCGTGGCGTACTCGCCTTCACGCGCGACGAGCTGCACGGCGGCACCGGCGGAACGCGCAATCTGCGCACCCTTGCCCGGACGCATTTCGATGCAGTGAATCGTCGAACCGATCGGGATGTTGCGCAGCGGCAGCGCATTGCCCGGCTTGATCGGTGCGTCGAAACCCGACTGGATCGCATCGCCCGGCTTGATGCCGCGCGGCGCGATGATGTAACGGCGCTCGCCATCGCGATACTTCAGCAGCGCGATGTGCGCGCTACGGTTCGGATCGTATTCGACGCGCTCGACTTCGGCGGGGACGGAGTCCTTGTCGCGCTTGAAGTCGATGATGCGATACGTCTGCTTGTGACCGCCGCCTTTATGGCGCGTGGTCATGTGGCCGTGGTTGTTACGACCACCGGTCGAATGCTTGGACTCCAGCAGCGGGCCGTGCGGCGCGCCCTTGTAGAGATCCGGCGTGGTGACCTTGACGACGTGGCGACGGCCCGGCGAAGTCGGTCTGGTTTTTTGTAGTGGCATTGTCAGAGTTCCTTAGGCCGCGGTGCTGCCGGTCATGAAGTCAATCTCTTGACCTTCGGCCAGCGTCACGTATGCCTTCTTCCAGTCCGAACGCACGCCCATGGACTGACCGACCCGCTTGGTCTTGCCCTTGACGTTGAGGGTGCGCACGCCTTCAACCTTCACGTTGAACAGCTTTTCGACTGCGTTCTTGATCTCGGGCTTGCGCGCATCGCGCAGCACCTTGAACACAGCCTGGTTGTTCTTTTCCGCCGCGCGGGTGCTCTTCTCCGAAATGACCGGAGCCACGAGAACCTGATGCAGGCGATCGCTGGCGCTCTTGATTTTGCTCATGACAGCCAGGCCTCCAGTTTCTTCACCGCCGGAGCGGTGACCAACACCTTGGCGAACGACAGCAGCGCCACCGGGTTGATGCTGGCGACGTCCATCACATCCACGCGATGCAGATTGCGGGCGGACAGCGCCAGGTTCTTGTCGATATTTTCCGTGATGATCAGGATGTCATTGCCGCCGACATCCTTCAGCTTTTCGATCAGGCTCTTGGTCTTGATCGCTTCGACCGTGAAGGCATCAGCGATCACCAGATGACCCTGGCGGTGCAGCTCGGCGAAAATCGAGCGCAGCGCGCCGCGGTACATCTTGCGGTTGACCTTCTGGCTGTGATCGCGCGGCACGGCGGCGTGCGTCTTGCCGCCACCACGCCACAGCGGGCTGCGGATCGAACCCGCGCGCGCCTGGCCGGTGCCTTTCTGCTTCCACGGCTTCTTGCCACCGCCACGGACCTCACCCTTGGTCTTCTGCTTCGCGGTGCCGGCACGGCCGCCCGCGAGATAAGCAGTAACCACCTGATGAATCAGCGGCTCGTTGTATTCGACGCCGAACAGGCCATCGGCCACGTTCAGAGTCTCTTTGCTGTTATGCAGTTGGATATCCATGACTCGACCTTTACTTCACCGTCGGACGCACGACGACATCGGCGCCCTTGTGGCCGGGCACGGCGCCCTTGACCAGCAGCAGGTTGCGCTCGACATCGATCTTCACCAGATCGAGGTTCAGCGCAGTGACCGTATCGCTGCCCATATGGCCAGCCATCTTCTTGCCCTTGAACACGCGGCCCGGACTCTGGCGCTGACCGATGGAGCCCGGCACGCGATGCGACAGCGAGTTACCGTGGCTGGCACGACCGCCGCCGAAATTCCAGCGCTTCTGCACGCCGGCGAAACCTTTGCCGAGGCTGGTGCCGGTCACGTCGACGGCCTTGACGCCATCGAACGTGTCGACTTTGAGTTCCGCGCCATTGGCGAGGTCTTTGCCCTCGTCACCGTGCAAGCGGAATTCCCAGAGGCCACGACCTGCAGCAACGCCGGCCTTCTTGAAGTGGCCAGTGAGGGCTGCATTGACGCGGCTCGGCTTCTTTTCGCCGAGCGTGACCTGCACGGCGCGATAGCCGTCGGTCTCAACAGTCTTGACTTGAGTGACGCGGTTGGGCGTGCATTCGATCACGGTGACCGGGATCGACTCGCCGTTCTCCGTGAAAATGCGGGTCATGCCCGCCTTGCGACCAATAATGCCGATAGTCATGTGATATCTCCTTTCGGCGATTAGTTGACGCGGATCTGAACTTCGACGCCGGCCGGGAGATCGAGCTTGGACAGGGCGTCCACGGTCTTCTCGGTCGGATCGATGATCTGCATCAGACGTTTGTGGGTGCGGATCTCGTACTGATCGCGCGCGTCCTTGTCGGCGTGGGGCGACACCAGGACGGTGTAGCGCTCCTTGCGGGTCGGCAACGGAATCGGACCGCGCACTACTGCGCCGGTGCGTTTCGCGGTTTCGACGATCTCACGTGCCGATTTATCGATCAAACGATGATCGAAGGCTTTGAGCCGAATACGAATCGATTGGCTGGTCGCTGCCATGCTTGCACTCAAGTCTTAAAGAACGGCCCCAACTGCGCGCCCATCACTGGGAACAAAAACTATTGGGGGGTTGAAACTAAGGGGCGCGAATTATATCGACGCCCCCAGAAGTCCGCAACAGATTTCGCGCTTTATTTGCAGACTTTCGTCTGCAGCGCGAAACGAGTCGGGTTTACGCCAGGATCTTGGTCACCACGCCTGCGCCGACGGTACGGCCGCCCTCACGGATGGCGAAGCGGACCTGCTCCTCCATCGCGATCGGTGCGATCAGCTCGACGTTGACCTTGATGTTGTCGCCAGGCATCACCATCTCGGTGCCTTCCGGCAGCTCCACCGCACCCGTGACGTCGGTCGTGCGGAAGTAGAACTGCGGACGGTAGCCCTTGAAGAACGGCGTGTGACGT
>CAIJRD010000012.1 GCA_903822975.1 uncultured Sinobacteraceae bacterium | reverse complement strand
GATGCTGGTGCTCTTGATCATGCTGATCATCACGATTCCGGTGCAGACGCACGCGGTGAAGCTGGACATGCCCTCGGCCAACCAGCCGCCGCCGACAACCCCGCCACCGGTGATCAACATCGAAGTCGACTTCGACGGCACGATCCTGTGGGACGGCAACGTCATTCCGGATCGTGCACTGCTGGAGACGCGCATGGAGCAGGCCGCGGCGATGGTGCCGGAACCGGAAGTGCACATCCGCCCGGACAAGCTGGCCGAATACAAGTACGTCGCCGAAGTGCTGGCCGAAGCCCAACGCCTCGGCCTGCATCAGATCGGCATCGTCGGCAACGAGCAGTTTCTGCAGTAGCGTCGTCGCGTCTGAAGTCGAGCATGAATTCGAATACCGGGATGACGCACAACTGATCGCTTAGCCTGCACGTCCTCGCACTTAAGCGACCGCAGTACGCATCAACCCCGCTACACGCAACACCTCGGCAGCACCAACGTCAGCACCCTTGTCAGGAACACTGTGATGATCGTAGCCCGCAAAACCTTCACGCTGATCGCCCGCACCCTCACCGTGCTCGCACTGTGCAGCAGCATCCACGCCGCGATTGCCGCGGATGCCAAACAGACCGTGCGTCCGGCCGTGGGCAAACCGCTGCAGGGCGCACAAGCCGCGCTGCAGGCGAAGAAGTACGACGAAGCGGCCGGCAAGCTGAGCGAGGCCGAAGCCGTCGGCAGCCTCACGCCGTACGAGAAATACGTGATCACCCGGCTGCGCGCCTCGGTGGATGTCGGCAAGGGCGACTACAAGGGTGCCGCCACGGCGTACGAGACGCTGCTGTCCTCGGGCCAGCTGTCGCCGGCCGAGCAGGTGCAGACGCTCGATATCCTGGTGAAGATCAATTACAGCAACAAGGATTTCGCCAAGACCGTCGAGATGGTGCAGAAGTACAAGGCCGCTGGCGGCAAAGATCCGGCGACCCTGTCGATCCTGCCGCAGGCCCAATACCAGGGCGGCAAATACGCCGACGCCTACAAGGAAATCAGCGCCGAGATCAGCGACACCGTCGCCGCCGGCAAGGCCCCAAGCGAGGCCACGCTGCAACTGCTGGCGAGTTGCGCGCTCAAGCAGAACGACATGGCCGGCTACGCCACTGCGCTGCAGCAGTTGGTCACCTACTATCCGAAGCCGGATTACTGGCTCGACCTGATCGCCCGCACGGCCGGCCACAAAGGCTTTTCCGATTCGCTCAATCTGGATCTCGATCGCCTGCGCCTGCGCACCGGCACGCTCAACAGCGCCGGCGATTATCTCGAAGCCGCTGAACTCGCGGTGCAGGCCGGCTTCCCCGGAGAAGCCGACAGCATCCTGAAAGAAGGCTATGCGAAGAAAGTGCTCGGCGTCGGCAACCCGGCTGACATCGATCGCCAGAAGCGCCTGCAAACACTGGTGACCAACAAGATCACCGCCGACAAGGCGACCCTCGCACAAGGCGAAGCGCAGGCCGCCAAACTGCCCACCGGCGACGGCCTGTTAAACACCGGACTCGCCTACGTCACCTACGGTCAGGCCGACAAGGGTCTGCCGCTGATGCAGCAGGGCCTCGCCAAGGGTGGCCTGAAGAATGCCGAAATCGCCAAGCTGCATTACGGCTATGCGCAGCTGATCGCTGGCAAGAAAGACGACGCGCTGAAGACTTTTCGCGACGTCAAGGGCGCCGACGGCAGCAAGGATCTGGCGCAGCTCTACGCGATCACCGCACGCAGCAGTGCGGCACCGACCAAGCCGGCGAAGTAATGAATCTGGGCGCAGTCGTTAGCCTTATGCATCGACTCGCCACGCACTCGAATTTGAATTCGAGTCGGTAAAGCGTCCCTCACTCCTTCCCGCAAAAGAAGGAGCTTGCCGATGGCCTGGTCACCTGGGTCATCGGTCTCTTTTTGGGAAGCACGGCGCGTTGCCAACGGTTGCCGCATCCGGGTCGACGCCAATCGCGAGTAACAACGTCGACCTACTGTGGTTCGACTGTGTTTCGACTGTTGATCGACCGCCGATCGAACAGTGCAATCCGCGAAAGCGGTCTACGAACTCGATCGACCTGGTAACCGCAGGCGTGAATGCTGCGGCGACAAATCCTGGCCCGTATTGCAACAGCCGGCGATTCTGCCGCAGCCGAGTGGCTCAGGTCTCGTCGACCAATTCCTTGCTGTTCGCCAGTTGCGAGATCGAGCGCTTGATCACCTGCATCATCTCGAACAGCTTGCCGCGTTCCGCAGCGCTGAGCTGGCCAAATACGCGGTTGTTGAAGCGCACTTCCATCGCCGTCATGCGTTTGATCAGCGACTGCGCCGGTTGCGTCAGGAACACACGTTTGGCGCGCTTATCGGTCGGGTCAGATTTTCGTTCGACCCAACCGCCGGCTTCGAGGCTGCCGATGACGTCGCCGAGGCTGGCCTTGCCGACTTCCAGCACATCGGCCAGCTGGGTCTGCATCATGCCGTCGTCGCGCGACAGATGTGCCAGCACCCACCATTGCGCACGCGTAATGCCGAGCGGCTTCATGAATTGGTCGTAAGCCGCGCGCCGCATCCGTGACACGTCATGGATCAGAAAACTCAGACGAATATCGTCACGCGACTGCGTGGCCATCGACTTGTTTTCGGCGATCAGGTCGGGAAGCCGCTTGGGCTTTGCGACGGCGGCGGCGGATTTCTTCGATCCCGGCGCGCCCGCAGCGGAAGTCTTCTTGCGGACGACGCTACTGCCTGTCGATTTACGGGGGGATGCCATTCTCACTCCTTCCAAAAGCCAGGAAACGATCAACTGCCGACAGTAGCGCGACACCGGCCACTATGCCAGTGCTGCGCACCCGCCGCAGACGACGACTCGCACACGCCTTCGGAGCTGCTTGGCCGCAAGGCCTAAGCCAATAGCACGGACCGCAAACTGCTCACCCGACGCGACCCGCAGTGCTTTCCCCGAGCCCCAACGGCCGACGCGACACTTTGTGATTGCTGCGTCGTCGCGACCGTATGCCTGGAATTATACGCAGCCGTGCGCAAAGTTGAATCCCGGTGAGCGCTCGCGCACGCCGTAAGAACGCACGTCAAACGCCCGCGCAAAGCCGTGTGGGTGGCGCCGCCGGATGATCAGTGAGTCGCCAACGGTAGGCCGCCGCGCGTTCGCCTAGGGCATGCAGAGCACGGTATTGGCGTGCATCGTGTCGAGGTATTCCTTGACGCCGGCGATCTTGCCGTCGCGCACGCGGAACACGAAGTGATAGAGGTTGTTGTACGTGCGCCCGCTACGGGTTTGTGTATACGACTCCGCCTCAAGCGCCACGCGGTCGCCTTCGGCAGTGAATGCGCGCGGCGTGATTCTGATCGGCCCGGTGCAGGTGTCGAGCACACCCGATAGAAGTTTCGTAAAAGCCTGCTTGTCGTAGGTTCCCGAGATGGGCATCGTGCCGGCGACCCACCAAGTGGCGTCGTCGGTCATCATCGCCATCGTCTCGGCGACGGCGCCGGACGAAAACAGCGTCAGGAATTCTGCAACGGTCTGCTTGTTCTGTTCCGGATTCATCGTCCGTGCTCCTCGTTGGTTGGCTTGCGGCCGACACGCATCAGCACACCGGCCAGTCGATACAAATCGTGTCTTCGTCGTCGACGCTGACCGGGAAGATCGCCAGCGATGCCTTGGCCAGCGGCCCGACCACCGCCCCAGTGCTCAGGTCGAAGCGCTGCGACCTGCGCATTGCGGCGGTCGCGATGACTGGCCGGATTCGGACTGGCCGGAGTCGAGATTGCGATGAAACCTCGCCGAGGCATCGCGCGATGCGTCGGCTCGTCGATAACTGGCGACTGCTTAAGCCTGACCTTCCGTGCTGAGCCCGGCCTTGTTGGCAGAGCCGAACAGCGAACGGCCGATGATCAGCTTCATGATTTCGATCGAACCGCCAGCGATCTTGATGATGCGTGCGTCCGCGAAGGCACGCGAGATCGGGTATTCCCACATGTAACCCCAGCCGCCGAACAGTTGCAGGCACTCGTCGGCCACGCGGCAATGCAGGTTCGATAGCCACATCTTCGCCATCGCCGCGTCCACCGCGTCGAGTTCGCCGCGCATGAATGAGGCGATGCAGTGATCGGTAAACACGCGGCCGATTGTCGCGTGCGTGTGTAGGTCGGCCAGCACGAACTGCGTATTCTGAAACGCGCCGACGGTCTGGCCGAAGGCTTTGCGGTTGGCGGTGTAATCCACCGTCATCTCGATCAGCGTTTCAGCCACGGTGGCCGAGCGAATCGCCTGTGCGAGCCGCTCCTGTGCGAGCTTGGTCATCATCAGCTTGAAGCCTTCGCCCTCGGCGCCGAGCATCGCGCTCGCCGGCACGCGAAGATCCTCGAAGAACAACTCCGAGGTGTCCTGCGCCTTCAGGCCCAGCTTCTCCAGGTTCTTGCCGCGCTTGAAGCCGGGCAGCGAGGTGTCCACCAGAAACAGCGTGATGCCCTTGGCACCGGCGTTCTCGGTCTTGGTCGCCAGCACCACCACGTCGCACAGCTGACCGTTGGAGATGAATACCTTCTGGCCGTTGATGACGTAGTCGTCGCCATCGCGCACCGCGCGCGTGCGGATGTTCTTCAGATCCGAGCCGGCGTGCGGCTCGGTCATGCCGAGCGAGCCGATGGCTTCGCCGCTGACCATCTTCGGCAACCAATGCTTCTTCTGTTCTTCGCTGCCGAACGAGCGCACATAGGTGGCGACCAGATCGCAGTGAATCAAAAAGCCTGGACCGGTGAAGCCGCTGCGCGCCATCTCTTCGAACACGACCACGTCGAACAGATAGTCGAGCCCGAGACCGCCGTATTCTTCCGGCACGGTGCAGCACAGCAGACCGGCATCGCCGGCTTTCAGCCAGAGCTCGCGCGGGACGATCCCATCCTTTTCCCATTGCGCATGGTAAGGAGCGATTTCCTTGTCGATGAACTTCCGGACGCTGTCGCGGAAGAGCTCATGTTCGTTTTGAAACAGAGCGCGCTTGAACACCCGACACAACCCCCTGGTCTATTTATTGAACTTGTAATGTACCATACGATATGGTGACGAAAGATTCCATATGCCTGTCGTTTCGCGGCGGTATTGCGCTGCGGCATAACACTTGGTCTGGTCGGCTTGGGGCAAAGGCCAGGCTCAAGCGAACGACAAAAGTGGCAATGAAGTATCTTCACCCAGAGCCTGATCGCGCCTCATCGATCATCCGCCAATGGCGCCGGTTTATCCACTGAAAGCCTACCCAACCGGATTGTTAGCTTTACGTGAAGTCGGTTCAGCAGCGCTTGATTTCCGCTAAAGCGGTAGTGTACCGTACTAACTACTAGATACGGTCGGCGGCATTCCAGCGCAGTTCGGGACAGCAGTACTGGAACGCCAGCTAACTACAAAGTTCTCGTAAGACGACTTGCAAATACGCGCCAAATGAGCTGGTAACAGGCTCAGCGGCGCTGGCTTGTTACAACGGAGGGGTGGGAGTGAAAATACGATTGGCATCGGGGTTCGGCTGTCTGTTCCTGTGCGCACAGCTCGGACTGGTAGACAGCAGCTACGCGCAGGAAGCCCAACAATATCCTCAGACTGATCCGGCGCCGGTCGCGGACGCGGCAGCAGCGCCTGCTGCGGTCGATGCCGCTCCTGCAGCCGATGCAGCCGCACCGGTTGCCGACGCCACTGCGCCCGCCGACGCGGCCGCAACTGCAGATGCCGCGACCGATGCCGCGCCAGTTGCGGCGGCGCCGGATGCGCCGGCAACCGATAGCCCGAAAGCCTCGAGCGGCATCAAGAACCGCTTGGTAGAAGAGGTCGTGGTTACCGCGCAGAAGCGTGAGCAGAACCTGCAGAAGGTGCCTTCCAGCGTGCAGGCGTTCAGCGGCGCGACGCTCGATGCCAAGGGTGTGGCCGACGTCAAGGATCTGCAGCTGGTCACGCCGGGTCTGACTTACGACTCGATGGCGAGCTACTCGATCATCTTCATCCGCGGTGTCGGTGGTGACGCGTTTCAGGCTGGTATCGATTCCAGCGTCGCTACGTATATCGACGGCCTGTATCTGCCCTTCACGTTCTCGTCGGCGCAGGCGCTCGGCGACGTCAAGGACATCGAAGTGTTGAAAGGCCCGCAGGGAACCCTGTACGGCCGCAATGCGATCGCCGGTGCGATCACCGTCAAGCTGAAGGAACCGACGCCGGATTACGGCGGTTCGATCCTGGCGCAGTATGGCGATTACAACGACACCAAGACCAAGCTGTCGGTCCATGGCGCAGTGCCGTTCACCAACGACACGCTGTCGCTGTCGGGTTCGTTCCTGTACGAGAACCACGACGCTTACGACATCTATGCAATCGACCCGTCGCAGAAGTACCACCCGTATCGCAACATCGGCTACCGCGGCGCTGCGAAGTGGGACCCGATCGATCACCTCGACATTCAGTTCTCGTATTACGATCTGAAGAGTCAGGACGCCGATTCGGTGGTTACCGTGCTGACCAAGGCCGCACCGCTATTCAAGCCGGTTTTGACGCCGATCGACATCCCGCACGAGAGCGGCAACCAGACCAACGTCGGCGTGTTCGGCCATACGCATATCGCCAACGCCACGATCACGTCGTCGCTGGTCGACTGGTTCGACCAGAAGCTGATCCTGGGTCACTCGTCTGCACACAGCGACATCTTCTTCGACTACGACTCCGCGCCGGAACCGGTGCTGGACATCAGTGCGCTGCCGAACACGGAGAAATCCGACTCGGCGGAAATGATCTTCACCTCGAACCCGGTGACGTCGCCAGATTGGCTGGAGTGGATCGGCGGTCTGTATTACGAAGACACCACCAAGACCGGTCGTTACCCGGTCAAGATCGAACCGGAAGCGCTGGCACTGGGCGTGCTCGGTTCGGCGCAGTTCGGCGGACAGTCGCCGCTGTGTCAGATCGTACTGTCGCTCGGCGTCAACTGCACCGCGAACCCCAACAATGGTGGCCAGCCGATCGTCGAACTGCCGCTCACCAGCGGCATCTTCAACCAGGCGAAGTCGGTGTACGGCCAGTTGACTGCGCACTTCACCGAAGACGCATCGATCGTGCTCGGTGGTCGTGCGTCGACCGAAAAAGGCCGTCTGAACTATTCGACCGTGGATGCCCGTCTGATTCTGCCGAATGGCAGCACGACGCCGACCAACACGATCATCTCGTACCGCAAGCAGGAGCACGTGTGGAACAGCTTCACGCCGAACGCCGGTCTGAACTACCAGCTGACGCGTGACATTTTGCTGTACTACAAGTACTCGGAGGCGTTCAAGAGCGGTAACTTCAACGGTCTGAACATCAACAATCCGCCGCAGCGAGTCGAGCCTGAGCTGGCGTCCGGCAACGAAATCGGCTTCAAGTCGGAGTTGTTCGACGACCGTTCGGTGAAGCTCAACGGCGCGGTGTTCACCACCACCATCACCAACGCGCAGGAACAAACCCTGTCGCTGACGTCCGGTGGTGTTACCAGCTTGCAGAACGCAGCGTCGTACACCGTCTCGGGTGCCGAAACCGAAGTCACCTGGTTCGCCACCGAGCAGCTCGTGTTCGATACCAGCGTGGTGTTCCTGCATGGCCGCTACAACGACTTCCACGGTCGTGGCTTCACCGCCGATACCGGTCTCGACAACGAAGATTTGAACTTCACCGGCAACAAGACGGTGCGTACGCCGACGATTACGGCAACCGCATCGGTCAACTACACGTTCCCGCTGATCTTCGGCTTTCAGGGCGAAGCCGCGGCAGACGGCTACTACAACAATGGCTTCTACTACGACCCCCTCAACACTCTCCCGCAGCCGCATTACTTCATCGCGAACGCCCGTTTCGGCATCTACGATCCGCGCACGCACGTTCGCCTGACGGGATTCGGCAAGAACCTCAACGATGGCGTCTATTACCAGCAGCGCTACCGTCAGGATTTCGGCGACACCGCGATCTACGGTGCGCCGCGCACCTACGGTGTGACGCTGACCTGGGACTTCGGGGCTTAATTTAATTCGAGAGCAGCGCCCGGCATGAACACAAGCGCCGGGCCTGCCACTTAATAAATTGCGAGAGAAAAAATGAAACCAACACCCAGTCGCATAAAGATTGCCCTCGCGGCAATCGCGAGTTTGATGTCCTTCCAGGCGTTCGCCACCACGGGGCCGTATCTTGGCGTGCAGTTCGGCGTGAACCTGCCAGGCGATCAGACTTACAACTTCCGTGGACAGCACACCACGCTGCCACAGCCGCCGGTTCCAACCGAGCTGCCCCTGATTCAGAATTTCGGCGAGGCGGGCCAATACAAGTACGGTCTCGCCGCCTTGGGCCAGGTCGTCATCGGTGACCAGCTGTCGTTCGGTCTGCGTCCGGAATTCGAACTGTCATTGCGCCGCGATGAGCCGAACAGCATCAAGTATTCCGACGGCACGTCGGGCGAAAAGAAGGGCGTGCGGCTTTCGAGCAGCTCGGGCATGGTCAACCTGTGGTGGGATTTCTTCCCGTCCTGGGCGATTCATCCATACATCGGTGCGGGTGCGGGCTTCGTCCGCTTCATCCTCAACGATGGCCAGTTCAATCCGCCTTCGGGTAATGGATTCACCGCACCGAATCCGCGCAAGGCGGACGATATGACGGCCGCCTTCCAAGGTGGCGCGGGTATCAACTGGGATGTGATGAAGCACGTCACGGTGGGCGTGGATTACCGCTACTTCCGTACGCTGCGTGCCGATCTGTATACCTACAAGGATCAGCCGGAGACCTTCGTCTCGGCCAGCTACAAGGCGCAGTCGGTTCTGTTGTCGGTGAAGTATCACTTCGGGATTCCGTCGCCGGTGGTGGCACCGCCGCCGGAGCCGGTCGCAGTCGTGCCCGCCGCCGCACCGATCGATTCCGATGGTGATGGCGTACCCGATACCGCGGACCAATGCCCGAACACGCCCGCCGGCACCAAGGTTGGCCCGACCGGATGTCCGATTCCGCCGCCGTGCAAGGCGCCGGAAGCAGGCGAGAAGATTTCGCTCGCGGGCTGCGGTACGGGTGATCGCATCATCCTGCGCGGGGTGAACTTCAACAACGACAAGGCAACGCTGACGGTCAACGCCAAGCAGATCCTCGACAACGTCGTCGCCGAGCTGTCGACCTATTCGGCAATCAATGTCGAAATCGATGGTCACACCGACAGTAACGGTTCACACAAGCACAACGAAGGTCTGTCCGCACGTCGTGCCGAATCGGTCAAAGCCTATCTGGTGAAGATGGGAGTCGCCGACTCGCGCATCACCACCGCTGGCTTTGCCGAAACGCAGCCGATCGCCGACAACAGCACCGACGAAGGTCGTGAGCTGAACCGTCGCGTCGAACTGAAGATTGTTTCGGGTAGCACGACCGATGGTGGCGCCACCTCGGGTGGTGATAGCAGCGCCGCCATGGCGCCGACGGCGCCGACACCGGATGCACCGGCGACTTCGATGCCGGCGCCTGCGCCCACCGACAGCGCTGCACCGAGCGGTGCGATGCCGGCGGCTGACGCAGCGCCAGCACCAGCTGCCGACGCTGCACCGGCCGATGCCGCTTCGGCAGCGCCAGCGCCTTAAGTTGATCGCTCATATTCCTCTGTAGGGTGAATCCTTACAGAGGAATTGAGCAAGAAATGCTAGCTTGGTATGGAACACTACTGATGTAGCATGAGGCAATCGGTGCTTGAGATTTATATCGTTGCTGCACTGTTGATGCACTGCTGATTAATACACGCGTTGTTGCCGGCGTTACTGCATCAAGGCAAGAACAAAATCAAATAAGACGGATCCCTTAAGGAGACATCCGGGGCGACCGCAGTTCAGGGATTGAGGCGTTCTGTAGTTCGTCTATAAAACTTAGGAGACATTACGATGAAGCGTTACGTAACAATTGCATTGGGTGCCGCGCTGCTCGCGCAATCCGCCGGCGCAATGGCGGCGACAAAGCTCGCTAACATCACGCTGCTGAAAGCGGCGCCGAACCTGTTCACCGCCAAGCTGCCGGTGTTCGGCGGCACCACGGTGCTCGATCTGCCGCTCGTGGGTGGCTACCTGTCGTCGATCGGCCAAGTCGGGTTGAATCAGTACTTCGCCACGGTGACGCACGGGGCGTCGTTTCTAACCGGGTCGTCGCAGAATTTCCTGCCGATCCTCACCGGCGCACACGGCGAGCCGCTCAACCTGAAAAGCACGCTGAGCGCACTGAAGAGTGCCGGCGCCCGTGGTAGCGGCGGCATTCGTCGTGAGCCCTTGGCGCCGCAAGACTAAGCGCAAAAGTTTTGTTCGCAATGAAAATGCCCGGCTTTCGCCGGGCATTTGTTTTGGCCCCCGCGATGAAGCTTGCGTCCGTGTAATTGGAAGTTGCCTCGACGGCGTTCACTCCTCAAGGTCACTGCGATTCAAGGTGTGTGAGAGTGGCATTTCAAGTCGCGTACGAGTGGCATTGCCGCCTGCCGTAGTCGCGTCCGCATAAGCATCGACTATTCCTCCTTTGCCCGCTGCAAACAAAATGGATAAGTGGCCGCGCCCCGCAATCCGCGAGGGGAGTCGTGGCTCGCAATCGTGAGCGAGCGAACGCGCAGTGTGGTCTGGCAAAACCAGAGGATCAGATTCTCCGCATGCCCCGAGTTCGAGCGTGCAACGACGAGATAGAATCAAGCCGACGGTGATTGTTCTTTCAGGCTTCGCGCGCACTGCACGCAAGCGGCATACAGCCGTTAATCCGCAGAGCCTCTCGGCACGCGCACGCCGCGCGCTGGAGAATCAGCCTGCTGCCACCTGAATCGAAAAAGCGGTCCCGCCTGCGTGTGCTCATGCCGTCGCGGCGGACCATCCCTGTGCGCGGCGCGGTTGCGCCTGCGGCAGCAAAAACGATGCACCCCAAACCAGGCAGGCCGCGAAGACGATGCTCAAGCTGGTCGCAAAGGCGACGAGTGCTGGCGCCGGGTTGTCGGTGTGAATCGCGATGATAGTGGGTGCGCCCGCGCCGAAGTTGCCGAAATAAAATGTGCAAGGGAACAGCACGAACAGGCCGAGCAGAGCAAGCGGACTTTTCGCTTGTTCGCGCAGGCGTGCGGCGGCGACGCTGAAGCAGATCACCTGCGCGGTCTCAAGCACGCCGATCACCAGTGGGTACTGGAGAATGCGAAACGCATGTGGCCCCCAATACGAATAGGCGCCGCCGTTGATGCCGACCATCTCGAATACGCAAGAGCAAGTCAGTTCCACTGCGGCCCATTTGAATAGCGTGCTGCGCGTCATGCCGCGGTTGATCTGTCGACAGATGAACATCGCCGGCCCGCCGTAGAGCACCACATACCCGCTATAGGCCCAGACCGGTTGCGGAATGCTGTAAGAGGTGAAAGTGGTCCACAGGCCAGGCGTGTAGAAATACAGCATGAAGCCGATGTCGTAGAGCGGTTCGGCGAGCGCGCCGAACGCCGAGGCGCACAGAATCAACAGATAGAACGGCGTCTTTTCGCGCTTGCCGAACACGGCCGCGATGACGAACAAAGCCAGACCGATGCCATAGCTGCCATAGGTCAGGATGGATTGGGTGACCAGGTTCAGCGGATGATCAACCGGTGCGCTCAGCATGTACGCTCTCCTGATGGTTCTCCCTCTTGCGCCGGGGAGCTATTTCGACACGGACGCAGCGAATGTGTCGGTGATGGTGTCGTCAACGACGCGGGAACCCCAGTTTCGGCTCGACGCGTTCCAGTTGCGCTAAAAACGAAAAGCGCCAAAAGTTTTGATTCCTTCGGCACCTGGTTTCAAACCAATCCCGCGTGCGACTTCAGCAGCCGACGGTCTTCATGCCGGCAGGCACCTGGCGGTCCTGCGCAAACCAATCTTCCCAGCCTGCCGCCCGGTTTTGCTCGCGCGCCAGCTCCCGTTCGGCCGGCGTAGCGAACTCCATGTCCCAACGCTTCAGCGCAGGCTTGATGATGAAGTGTTCCCACACCGGCGGCACCAGCGCTGCGAGGAAGCAGACGAACACGCTCGGCATCACGATGCACTCGCGGTGCGGCACCAGCTTGTAATACGGTTGGTAGGAATTCAGATGGTGATCGGCGTGGTTGGTCAGCTCGAAGCCGAGCAGGCGCGTAGCGACACCCAGATGGTTCCAGACGTGGCGGCGGCCGATCGGCGTGCCCGGCACGCGCACCTGTCCGTAGTGCTGGAAGTAGCTGAACGACTCGGTCCAGGCCTTCGCCATGAACATGGCCGCCAGCACGCAGACCACACCGACCCAACCGGCCAGCGCGAAAACGATCGACTGAAACACCACCTGGATCGCGAAAATCTTCCAGGCGCGGTGCTGCCAGTTCCAACCCGAAAGGCCACGCTTGCGCAGCGCCATGCTCTCGGCCTTGAGTGCGTAGGTGATGGTGCCCGCCACGGCCTTCGGCGTGTACGCGTAGATCGACATGCCGCGCGGAGCGGTCGACAGATCCGCCGGTGTGGACACGTCGATGTGGTGGTAGATCACGTGCTCGATGTCGCGCATGCCGTCGAACAGCGTGAACTGCGCATAGCGACCGATGGTGCGGGTAATCATTCCGCGCGCATGAAACATTTCGTGCTGCGCGGCGATGCCCGGCATCAGCGCGAGCCAGCCGCTGCTGAGCGTGCCGCCGAGGAGTTGCAGGCCGGTGAGCTGTTCGATGTGCATGCGCCAGGCGAATGCCAGGAAGATGCCGATCGGTCCGAGCGCGCCGATCCAAACCGGGATGCTCGCCCAGAACGCCGAATTCATCTTGCGCATGCTGAAATCGCGCGGCAGCAAGAAGTCGATCAGCGTAATCACCGGAAACGTGGCGAAGCCGAGCCAGACGTAATCGCCGCCAAGCGCAAAGCCGGTAAAGCCGACGGCCAACAGCACCGCGGCTGCGTAATATTTCAAATAGTCGAACATGTCTTCCCTCCTGATTGTCGCTTTTTCGCTTGCCGAATGGGCGCCGAACGACGCCGAAAACCTGAGGCGATCCATGCATCGTGCAAAGACGCAGACGCGGCAATTCGCCTTTGGACGCCTGTTAGATAGTATGGCACCATACAACTCTTAAAATAAATCGTCGCGCCGCGCTTTACCCAGGTTTTTTCGCAGGCAGTCGCGGCGCCCGACCGGTTGGACCAGCTCGATATAACGGAGGAAGCATGAGTACAGCAGCGCGCGCAGCGGTAATCCGCAAGACGGGAGCCCCTTGGGTGATTGAAGATGTCGAGGTGGCCACACCGCGCGAGGACGAAGTCCTTGTACGAATGGTCGGCACCGGCATCTGCCACACCGACATGGGCTGCAAAGACGGCCATTTCCCGGTGCCGATGCCGATCGTGCTGGGCCACGAAGGCTCCGGCGTGGTCGAGGCCATTGGCGCCAAGGTCAGCAAGGTCAAGGTCGGCGACCATGTCGTCATGAGCTTCGACTCCTGCGGTCACTGCCACAGCTGCGACGCACATCTGCCGTCGTACTGCTACGAGTTCTATCCGCGCAATCTGTCCGGCATGCGCAGTGTCGACGGCTCGGCCACCATTACCAGCAAGGGCGAAGCGCTCAACGCGGTGTTCTTCTGCCAATCGTCCTTCGCCACCTATGCGGTCGCACGCGAAATCAACACCATCGTCGTCGACAAGAGTCTGCCGCTGGAAATCCTCGGGCCGCTCGGCTGCGGCATCCAGACTGGAGCGGGCGCTGCGGTCAACGCACTCGGCATCAAGAAGGGTGATTCGCTGGCGATCTTCGGCGGCGGCGCCGTTGGTCTGTCCGCCTTGCTCGGCGCGCGCGCAGTTGGCGCTGGCACCGTGATCGTGGTGGAACCGAACGTCGGCCGCGGCAAGCTCGCGCTGGAGCTCGGTGCGACGCATGTGATCAATCCGAAAGAAACCGCCGACGTGCTGGCGAAGATCAAGGAGCTGACCGGTGCGGGCGTGCATTTCGGCCTCGACACCACCGGCATTCCTGCGGTGATCGCGGCGGGCGTGGAAGCGCTGCTGCCGAATGGCATGATGGGCCTGCTCGGCGTTCCGCCGCCGGAAGCCACGGTTCCGGCCAACATGATGAGCATGCTGGTGCGCGGCATCGGCGTGAAATACATCGTCGAAGGCGATGCCGATCCGCAGGAATTCATTCCGCGCATGGCCGGCTGGTACAAGGAAGGCAAGTTCCCGTTCGATCGCCTGATCAAGAAATTCCCGTTCGATCAGATCAACGAAGCTGCCCAGTCCTCGCTCAGCGGCGATGTGATCAAGCCGGTGCTGGTGTTCTGAAGCGGCGATCCGAACACGTCTACGAAGCCTGCGGTGCGCCGCAGGCTTCGATTCCTGCACCGAATTGCCCGTTGCCCGTTCGCGTCGCGCAATTGCGTAGTAGTTGGGCAAGCGATCGAATTTGCGTTCGACGTTGTAAACGCCTTTGCAAGCGCCATTGCAAACGACATCGTGGGTCAGTGGCGAGGCGACGTTCACGCGCGATTATTCGTGCCAGCGACCTAGTGCAGCGCCGGTCCGTGCAGCGGATGCACGTTTGCCGGCAGCGGCTTCTTCGCCGTGCAGGTCGGCGTGCCGCAGCGCGCGGCGGCCATTTCGGTATCGACGCGATCTTCTTCGTCGGCATGATCTGGCGAGGTGATTTCATCGAGTGCGAACAGCGCAGCACCCAAGGCACCGGCGATCTGCGGATCAGGCGGAATGCGCAGTTTCATGCCGAGCACTTGTTCGAGGTGATGCACCGCGGCGACATTCTTGGCAACGCCACCCGTCATCACCACCGGCTCGCGCTTGCCGACGCGCGCGATCAAACCGAGCGTGCGGCTGGCAATCGCCGCATGCACCGCACCCAGCACGTCGTGTTTGCGCTTGCCTTCGGCGAGCAGGGCGACGACTTCCGTTTCGGCGAACGTCGCGCACATGTTGGAAATGCTCAGATGCTCGACGGCCGTCATCGCCATCGGGCCCATTTCTTCGAGCGGCACCTGCACCGCACGCGCGAGCGCTTCGAGAAACTTGCCGGTACCGGCCGCACAGCGATCGTTCATCGCGAACTGCGACACCAGGCCATTCGCGTCGACCGCGATGACCTTGCTGTCCTGGCCGCCGATATCGATCACCAGACGCGCATCCGGCACCAGATGCACCGCGCCGCGGGCATGACAGGTGATCTCGGTATACGACTTGTCGGCGATGTCGAGCATGCGTCGGCCGTAGCCGGTCGACACTGCGCGCGCGATATCGGCTTCGGTGATGCCTGCCTGCTGCAAGGCCTCGGCCATCGACACCATCGCGCCATCGTTGCTGACCGAGCCCTTGTGCGCAATCGCGCTGGCGACCATGTTGCCGGCGCGATCGAGGATTACGGTTTTCGAAGTGGTCGACCCGAAGTCGATGCCCATCACGTACTGCGCGGTGCTGGATTTCATGTCCGGCTCCTGGCCTGTTACGGCCCTTGTTTCCGACTAGGCCGCGATACCGACGCGGCGGCGGCCATCGATGGCCTCGAGCATCGCTTCGACGCGGCTGTTGACCAGCTCGTCCTTGTAAAACGACTCGTCGACCATGTCGCCTTCGATCATCGCCACCGGCAAACCGAGGCGTTTCTGCACCGCATCGGCGATCAGGTATTGCGGATTCGAAAATGCGCGGCAGGTGCGCGCGGCGTGCAGCACGACGCCGTCGATCTCGTACTTGCGGCACAGCTTGATGATCTCTTCGATCATCAGCGGCGCCGACAGGTTGATCGGGCACACCAGATAGTTGATCGCCATGCCTTCGAGCGGATCCTTTACATCGATTGGATCCCACTCGTGCCAGAAGCCCATGTGCGTGTAGCGGCCGGCAACCATGTTGGCGCCGTAGCCGGCAAACTTGTTGGCGAGCCAGCCGATCTTGTTCCAGTTCATGATGCCGTCCCAGAACAGACGGTACTTCTCGTTCGGCACCGAGCCTTCGCCGTCAGCAATGCGCTGCTCGATCTCGGCCTTGACCTGCTCGAAGTAGTCGACGATCGCCGGTCCGCCCGGAATGAAGTTCACCGGTGCCAAGCTCGTCGTCCAATCGAAGAAGCTCGCAGGGCCCGGCTTGGCGATGCACAGATCCATCGCTTCCATGCGCAGCTGACCGGCGCGCTTGGTGTAATGCATGATCTCGCTGAGCTTGTCCCAGTTGTACTTCTTGCCGGTCTGCTCTTCGATGAACTTGATGCACTCGCGCAACTGCCGAACCATGAAAGCGGTGGCTTCCTTGAATTCCGCGCCGCCGAGATACGTGGCGTCCTTCTTGTTGCCCCAGACCCAGGGCACCGAAATGTTGAAGATCGGGATCTTCTTGCCGAACAGGCGGAACAACATTTCGTCCCACTGCTGGCCGGTGCTGCAATAGGGATAAGCACTGATGAACATGTCCGGTGCGGGCACACGCTCACCGAGCTGGTTGGCGCCGAGCGCATCGGCGAAGCTCGAGCCGGAGGCTTCCGCGCCGCGCTTTTGCGCCATCACACCGCAGCCGATATGCGTGCGCGCGTAGGAACACAGTTCCTTCATGTAGCCGCGACCTTCGGCGGCGGTCTGCGCGGTTTCTTCACCGTTGCGTGCGGCCAGCAGCGCCGACCAGGCTTCGCCGTGGACCCAGGCGATATCGGCCGCCTGCATCAGCGGATTGATCGCAACCCCTTCGTACCAGCAGACCAGACGGCCATTCTTCTTCGCGTCGAACACGTCGGTCCAATAATCGTTGACCATCTTGTTGTTCAACGAAGAAGTCTTCAGCCGATTGGCCTTGACCGGCGAGGCGCCCAATGCATCTAGTGCGTTCATGCTGCGACTCTCCTGGCCTGGGCATTCGCCTGGCGTTTGACCACTTCGAGGAAGGATTCGATGCGGGTGCGCAGACCTTCGAGCGCAGTCAATTCATGCTCGGTCTCGATCAGCAGATGCGGCATGTTGTGGCGCTCGAACGCCTCTTTGATCTCGGGGTAGTAATACATGTGCGGTTCGCAGAACTTCGCCATCAGCACGATCATGCCCTGGGCATTGGAGTTCTCCATTGCCTTCAGCAAGTAGTTCTCCCAGTCGGCGTTCTGATCGACCCGCGTCGGGCAGGGCACTTTCAGGTTGCGCGCCAGATACCACTCGGCGAGCGCGCTGATCGGGTCGCCTTGTTCGCTGACGTCGGTCGAGATGTAACGCGTGCCGTGGTACAGATCGTCGTCGACCACGATGCCGCCGCAGTCTTCGATCAGGTCGAGCACGCCGAGCTTCGGTGCCTGGCAGAAATGGCCCGACAGGTACACACGCACGCCGCGCTGCTGCCGATCGCTGCTGCTCTCGAGTTCGTCGAGCAGTTGTTGCAGCAATGCGTTGTGGCTGGCCTTGTCCATCACCATGCTCGACTTCACCGCGAGCTGCATCTGCTTGGCGGTGATGTTGGCGGTGCCGGCGCGGCGCAAGTCGTAGAGCCGGCGCAGCAGCGCGCGGTTCTGGTTGAACAGTTGGATGCTGGCGTGGATCGCGTCGTCGGCGATCGGGTGACCGATCATCTCTTCGAGGCCTTCACGCAGCAGCAGGAAGGTTTCGCGCGCGCGCCCCAGGCTCCAGGGATCGCTCATCGAGGAGATCAGCTGGTAGAAATGCACGCGCGTGTTGGGCAGCTTTGCGCGCACCACGTCGGCCGCACCGAGCACCTGCACGCAGTGGTCGCCGAACATGATGGCGTCGAGAAAATCGTAATCGCCCTTGCAGGCCTGATCGACGACGCTACGCGTGTAGCCGCAGTAGAACGGATAGATCATGCCGTGGCCGACGGTGATGGGTTCCTGGCTCTCCTGCAGAATCACCGGCAGGCAACCGGCGGCGTGCGCGAGCTCACCGGGGAAGTGCATCGGGAACGAGCCGACCACGGGCGTTCCATGCGCTTGCTTCCAAGCCCGCGCGCTTTCGAGCGGCTGTTCGGCCGCGTGTTCGAAAGCGCTGAATATCGCGTCTCTGGACATCTTCGATCAGGCTCCTCCGTCGTATGTATCCATACTATAAACGAAGTTCATTAATGTCAAAGGTGTTTCAATAGATGCACGCTAAGTTATCAATATAAAGCTAGTATCATCAATTAGATACGACGAGACATATCGAATGAACGTCATTCATTTAAGATTAAAGCCATGACCGCACGATCGCCAAAATCCGCAGCGAAGAAAAAGGCGGCCACCCGGCTGTCGTCCGACGACCGCAGCGCGGACATCCTCGCCGCCGCGCGTGCGGTGATCGCCGAAAAGGGCTACGAGAAAACCTTGCTCTCGGATATCGCGCGACGCGCTGGCGTGGTCGACGGCACCATCTATCGCTACTTCGAAAACAAGCGCGATTTGATGGTGAAGGTGGCGCAGATCTGGTTTGGCGAGCAGTTGCTGATGGACTCGCACCTGGAGTCGATCGCCGGCACGCAGAACCGGCTGCGGCATCTGGCCTGGCGCACGCTGAGCATCATCCAGCGCGAACCGGTACTCGCACGCTTCATGTTGATGGAGCTGCGCCCCGATCCGAATTACCGCAATACGCCGTTCTTCGAGATGAACCGCAGGTTCACCCACGAGATGCTGCAGGTGTGTCGCGAAGCGGTCGAAAGCGGCGAATTTCTCAGCGACGTCTCGCCCAACATGCTGCGCGACATGCTGCATGGCTGCATCGAGCATCGCACCTGGGCGTTCCTGCGCGGCGAGGGCGACTTCGATGTCGATGAAGTCGCCGACGGCATCGCGCGCGTGATTTACCGCGGCATGGCCGCACGACCCGATGGCACGGTCGGGTCGCTCGATGGCCTGGTCCGGCGGTTGGAGGCGGTTACAGCGAAGCTCGACCCCGCGGGTGCGAATGCGCATCCGAAGCGGCGCGGCTAGCGCTGCTCGCGAGTCGGCTCGAGTCGGCGCGAGCAGCGCTGGCTTCAGTCGAATTCGATGGCTGCGAACATCGAACGGGTGTCGCCAAGCGGTAGGCGCGCAACTGTCACTGGTTCTTGCCTCGAAACCCTTGCGCCTGCCCGCAGCAATTTGCGCGCACCGCGCATCAGCGGTGACTAGCCTGCGGAAATGCCGCCATTGACGCTGATCGTCTGTCCGGTGAGGCGTCCCGCGGCGGGGCTGGCCAGAAACACGATCAAGGCCGCCAGATCGTCCGGCTTGGCGACACCCAGGTGCGCCATCGGCACGATCTTCTCGAACAGCTTGGCGCTGAAGCCGGATGCCTGATTGCGCAGCGCGGTCGGCGTACCCTCGATCAGCGACGGCGTCAGCACGTTCACGCGCACACCGAAGCGCTTGGCTTCCATCGCCAGCGTGCGCGAAAACACCACGATCGCCGACATCGCCGCACCGAGCACGGTTTCGCCCGGCGTCGGCACCTTGGCGGCGTCCGATGCGATGTTGATGATCGCGCCACCTTTGCGCTCGCGCATCAGCGGCAGCACCAGACGACACATCAGCATCGGCGCCATCACGGTTTGCAGCACGATCGGTGCGATGTCGTCGGGATTGATGTTCTGCAGCGGCTCGGGCGTGTAATGGCCGATCGTCGCATTGACCAGGATGTCGACGCTGCCTAGTTTGTCCTTGGCCTCGGCGACGATGCGCTGTGCCTGTGCGACTTCATTGGCGTCGCCCTGCACGAAGCTGACCTGTGTGTTTGGCGCTGCCGCCAGAACCGCCTGGCGCGCCTGTTCGCCGCGCTCGGCGTTGCGTCCAACCAGCGCGATTCGGGGAACCCCCGCCTGGGCCAACTGGATCGCGGTGGCGAGACCGACCCCCGAGGTTCCGCCGGTGATCAGGGCGCCGCTGTCGGCGAATGCGTGCACTGCAATGTTGTTGGCCATGCCTTAGTCGGGGTGGAATCTGCTCGTTCAGATAGAAAGTATTGTACCGTACCACTTACTACGCTGGATGGCGGATACTCGCCGACTCGTAGCAACCCCGACTCCCCGCGCACATTCTGGAGGACACCATGCAGACGCAGGAGCAAACGCATCATCAGAATTTCTATATCGACGGCGACTGGTCGAAACCGGCCACGTCGAACCGCATCGACGTCATTGGCGCCAATACCGGCCTCGTCATCGGCAGCGTGCCCGATGGCGCGGAAGCCGATATCGATCGTGCCGTTGCCGCCGCGCGTCGCGCACTCGATGGCGGCTGGGCCGACAGCGCGCCCGCCGAACGCGCCGCAATCCTGAACAAATTTGCCGACGCGCTGGAAAAGCGCGCCACGCAGCTGACCCGCGCGGTGAGCATGCAGAACGGCATGCCGCTGAGCCTCGCCGAAGCCTACGAAGGCGGCTATGTCGTCGGCCTCGTGCGCTATTACGCGGCACTCGCCTCGGCGATGCAGGTCGAGGAACGGCGCGCCTCGCCGCTCGGTTTCGATACGCTGGTGCGGCGCGTGCCGGTCGGTGTGGTCGGCGGCATCGTGCCGTGGAACTATCCGGTCGTGCTGTCGATGATGAAGATCGGTCCGGCGCTGGCCACCGGTTGCACCATCGTGCTGAAGCCGTCGCCGGGCACCGTGCTGGATTGCTACGTCGTCGCCGAAGCTGCGGCCGAAGCCGGCATTCCAAAGGGCGTGATCAACTGGGTCCCCGGCGGCCGCGAACTCGGCGCTTACCTGGTGTCGCATCCCGGCATCGACAAAGTCGCCTTCACCGGCTCGACCGGCGCGGGCCGCAAGATCGGTGAAGTCTGCGGACGCTTGCTGCGTCCGGTCAGTCTCGAACTCGGTGGCAAGTCGGCCGGCATCATTCTCGACGACGCCAAGATGGAAGACGTGCTCAACGGCATGCTGTTCGCGTCGTTCGCGAACAACGGCCAGACCTGCGCGATCTCCACCCGCATCCTCGCGCCGGCCAGCCGGTACGACGAAATCGTCGACGCGATCGCCGGCATGGCGTCCGGCCTGAAGGTCGGCAACTCGCTGGATCTGAACACACAGGTCGGACCGCTGGCCTCGTCCGAGCACCGCACGCGCGTCGAAGGATTCATTGCCAAAGGCAAGACCGAAGCGCGCCTGGTCGCCGGCGGCGGACGTCCGAAGAATGTTGATGGCGGCTGGTTCGTCGAGCCGACCGTGTTTGCCGATGTGTCGAACAAGGCATCGATCGCACAGGAAGAAATCTTCGGACCGGTGCTGTCGATCATCAAGTACCAGAACGAAGAAGAGGCAGTGAAGATCGCCAACGATTCCGAGTTCGGCCTCGGTGGCACCGTCTGGTCGTCGGACAGCAAGCGTGCGCAGGCGATCGCACGCCGCGTGAAGACCGGAACGATCGGCGTCAACGGTTACGTGATCGACCTGGCGTCGCCGTTCGGTGGCGTCAAGGCCAGCGGCCTCGGCCGCGAGCTCGGTCCGGAATCGCTCGCCGCCTACCAGCAGATCCAGTCGATCTACCTGCCGGCAGGCTAAACGAAGCTCAGCGCGTGTGGACACGGACCAGCGGGTCCGTGTCCGCATGTCGCGCTATGTCCGCATGTCGCGATGCCTCGCAGCTGCCAACGCTTCGTCGCTGACGCGAAATTGTCGCGGCCCCGGCTCGCCGTCGGCGCCTCCAGCGCCGCCGATTTGAGGAGGTACGAATCTGTTGATGCGCTGCGCATCGACGGGCGCGTTTGCGTGGTGGCCGCCAAGTTGAACCTCTCCATCGAGAAACCTGGTGTTCGCGCTCGAAGACCGTTCGCAGACGTGGCAGCACGTGAACGAATTGCTTGCGAAGAATTGTCGAGAGGCAGCGTGGTGAAGTGGTGAAGCGGTGAAGTGATGAAGCGGTGAAGTGGTGAAGCGGTGAAGTGGTGAAGCGGCGAAGCAGGCACAGGATCGCCCGCAGATCAACGGCAGGGCCCGCAGCGCGACCGCGCAGATCGCCCGTCGCGCATTCGTCCCGGCAATCTCATGCGCGACGACGGTGGGTCTAGGGCGGCAGCGATCCTGTCGAGCGTGACGGCCAAACGCATCGCGGCCGAACCATCCAATTCGGTCTGGAACCCACCCAGCAAGCTTTTAAGATGGTACGCTAACGAACAAGCCCGCGTAGATGCGAGGCCGTGGCCGGGGTGGCCGCTTGAATAATATGGTATGTAACCGTACGATCTACAGCTCGCGTGCCGTGGACGGCGCGCGGAACAGGTAAAGCGACCGAGCGGGCCAGCGTAGGCAGGGCTCTGGCTCAATACAGGGGATGTATGGACCGATCAATGTTGAATCCTATGGCGCAGACCGGCGATAACCGTTCGGCAAACGATTTGCAGAACGACGATGCATCCGTGCAGGTGGACGCCGGCACAGAAGGCGAAAGCAGCGTATTGCTGCTCGAGGCGCTGGCCTGCCTGCAGGCCGGACGCTCGCGACCTGCGCTGCGCTTCCTGCGTCAGCTACAGCACGCCGGCGGCTTACCCGCGCTGATCGCGCGGCTGTATCCGGATTTGCCGGAGCGCAGCGATGCGCAGGCGCAACGCGTGCGCGCCCTGCTGCGGATGGCGCCAAGCGGCGACGCCGCTGACTCGGAGTTTGCCGATCTCTCGCCACAGCAAGGGACCGCGCCGCGTGTGTTGACCACCAAGCAACGCGCGATCATGCGCTGCATCCGCGACGGGCTCAGCAATCGCGAGATCGCCGCGCAGTTGCAGCTTTCACACAACACCGTGAAGTGGCATCTGAAAGAGATCTTCAGCCGCCTCGGCGTCGGCACGCGCAGCGCCGCACTCGGCATCGCCGAAAAGCGCAGCTGGTTGTAGGGCTCAAGCGGCGACGGCGCAACGCAGATATGTCGACGTCGGGCGACGTGCGCCGCGCCGGCCGGCGACACTTCCGACCGAGCATGCACCCGCATGCTCCAGTGCTGCATTGGGTGACGTGGCTGAATGCCACTGCGCTGCAGGGCCAATCCGCAGACGGACCTGCTATCACTGAACCATCAGCGATCACGCCGCGGAATCGTGTCGCGATGTTGGGCTGCGATCTTGTGCCGCGATTTGCGGCCGCGATTCGCAGCTGCAACGTGCGCGCATCGCACCTCACACAACGAATTAATGCGCGCGGCGCCGCGCCGCGTATAGATGCGCGACGCTAACCGCGCCGCGCTGCAGCCTCAGCCGTAGGAATAGAAACCGTAGCCGCTCTTGCGGCCGAGTCGACCGGCGGCCACCATTTCGCGCAGCAGCGGTGCCGGGCGGTACTTCGGATCGCCGAGATCGCGCATCAGCGTTTCCATGATCGCGAGCAAGGTATCCAGACCGATCAGATCGGCCAGCGCCAATGGACCGATCGGCTGATTGCAGCCGAGCTTCATGCCGGTATCGATATCCTCGGCCGAGGCCACGCCGTCCTGCAATGCGAACACCGCCTCGTTGATCATCGGGCAGAGAATGCGGTTGACCGCGAAGCCCGGTGCGTTGCGCACGGTGATCGGGCTCTTGCCGACCGCCTTCGCAAACGCCATCACCGCCGTGTAAGTCGCATCGGACGTCTGCAGGCCGCGGATCACTTCGACCAGCGGCATCAGCGTCACCGGGTTGAAGAAGTGCAGACCGATGAAGCGCTCGGCGCGACCACTCGCCACCGCCAGCGCGGTGATCGAAATCGACGAAGTATTCGTGGCCAACAGCGCATCGGCACGCAGGGTTTCACCGACCTGCTTGAGAATGCGCTGCTTCAGCTCCGGGCTCTCGGTCGCCGCTTCGATCACCAGATCGCATGGCGCGAGATCGGCATAGTGCGTGGTGCCGCGCACGCGCGCGAGCACCGCATCGCGCTCGCTGGCGGCGAGCTTGTCCTTCTTCACCAGTCGGTCGAGGCTGGTGGTGATCGTTGCCACGCCACGCGCCACGGCCGCATCGTTGATGTCGACCATCACCACGGCAAGTCCCGCGCTGGCGCAGGCCTGCGCGATGCCGTTGCCCATCGTGCCGGCGCCAATCACGCCTACGGTTTGAATGCTCATGCGCTGGGGATTCCGGATCGCGAACTCAGACGCGTTCGAAGATCGCGGCGATGCCCTGGCCGCCACCGATGCACATCGTTGCCAGCGCATAGCGTCCGCCGGTGCGGTGCAGTTCGGCGATCGCCTTGATCGTGATGATCGCGCCGGTGGCGCCGACCGGATGCCCGAGCGAAATGCCGGAACCATTGACGTTGACCTTGGCCGGATCGAAGCCGAGTTCGCGTCCCACCGCGCAGGCTTGTGCGGCGAAAGCTTCGTTGGATTCGATCACGTCGAGATCCGACACCTTCAGTCCCGCGCGCTTCAAGGCCTGCTGCGTCGCCGGCACCGGGCCGATGCCCATGTAGGCCGGCTCGACACCGGCGTGGCCATAGGCCACCAGTCGCGCGAGCGGCTTCAGGTTCAGTGCCTTCACCTTGTCGCCCGAGGCGAGCACCACGGCGGCCGAACCGTCGTTGATCGACGAGGCATTGCCCGCGGTCACCAGACCGTCCTTCTTGAATACCGGCTTGAGCTTGGCGAGGCCTTCCAACGATGTCTCGCCGCGCACGCCTTCATCGACTTCGAACACGACCACGCCTTTGCGCGTCTTGATCTCCACCGGCACGATCTGGCTCTTGAAGCGGCCTTCGGCAATCGCGCGCGCAGCGTTCTGCTGGCTCTGCAGCGCCAGCGCGTCCTGCATTTCGCGGGTGATGCCGTAGCGCGCCGCGACGTTCTCGGCGGTCACGCCCATGTGAATGTTCTGGAAGGGGTCGTGCAGGATGCTGACCATGTAGTCGAGCACTTCGGCATTGCCCATGCGCGCGCCCCAGCGCTGCGACGGCAGCAGATAGGCGCCGCGGCTCATCGATTCCGCACCTGCACCGATGGCGATACCGGCGTCGCCGAGCAGGATGGTCTGTGCGGCCGACACGATCGCCTGCAGCGCAGAGCCGCACAGGCGGTTGACGTTGAAGGCGGGTGCTTCCTTCGGAATGCCGGCGTCCATCGCGGCCACGCGGCCGAGATAGGCATCGCGCGGTTCGGTCGGAATCACGTTGCCCATGACGACGTGTTCGACCTGATCGGCGGAAATCCCGGCGCGTTCGATCGCGGCGCGAATCGGTGTGGTCGCCAATGCGGACAGCGGAACGTCTTTCAGCGAGCCGCCGAAGGTACCAATGGCCGTGCGCGCGCCGCTGACGATGAAGACTTCAGGTAAAGACATGAGATTCCGAGATTCCTGAGAAATGAAGGTTTGACTGAGCTGCGGCGTGATTACATGTTGCGGCGATAACGGCCGCCGACTTCGTAGAGCGCGTGCGTGATCTGGCCGAGCGAGCAGCAGCGCACGGCATCCATCAGCACGGCGAAGATGTTGCCGTCCTTGATCACCGTCTGGCGCAGGCGCTTGAGCATCTGCGCAGACTCGCTCGCGTGCGTGGCCTGGAACTCGGCGAGCCGCTTGAGCTGCGACTGCTTCTCGTCGTCGGTCGAGCGCGCCAGTTCGATTTCCTGCGGCGTCTGATCGCCATTCGGATTGCGGAACGTGTTGACGCCGATCAGCGGCAGCGAGCCGTCGTGCTTCTTGTGTTCGTAGTACAGCGATTCTTCCTGGATCTTGCCGCGCTGGTAACCGGTCTCCATCGCACCGAGTACGCCACCGCGATTGGCAATCGCCTCGAACTCCTTGAGTACGGCTTCCTCCACCAGGTCGGTCAGTTCATCGACGATGAAGCTGCCCTGCAAGGAGTTCTCGTTCTTGGCCAGGCCGAATTCGCGGTTGATGATCAGCTGGATCGCCATCGCGCGGCGCACGCTTTCTTCGGTCGGCGTGGTGATCGCCTCGTCGTAAGCGTTGGTGTGCAGACTGTTGCAGTTGTCGTTGATCGCCAGCAGCGCCTGCAGCGTGGTGCGGATGTCGTTGAAGTTCATTTCCTGCGCGTGCAGCGAGCGGCCGGAAGTCTGCACGTGATACTTCAGCTTCTGGCTGCGCTCGTTGGCGCCGTACTTGTTTTTCATCGCCACTGCCCAGATGCGTCGGGCCACACGGCCGATCACGCTGTATTCCGGGTCCATGCCGTTGCTGAAGAAGAAGCTCAGGTTCGGCGCGAAATCGTCGATGTGCATGCCGCGCGCGAGATAGCTCTCGACGTAGGTGAATCCGTTGGCGAGCGTGAAGGCCAGCTGGCTGATCGGGTTCGCGCCGGCCTCGGCGATGTGGTAGCCCGAGATCGACACCGAGTAGAAGTTCTGCACCTTGTGGTCGACGAAATACTGCTGGATGTCGCCCATCATCTTCAGCGCGAATTCGGTGGAGAAGATGCAGGTGTTCTGGCCCTGGTCCTCTTTCAGGATGTCGGCCTGCACGGTGCCGCGCACGGTCGACAGCGTCTTCGCACGCAGCGTTTTGAATTCGGACTCGTCCGGCTGACGCCCGTTGGCTTCGACGAAGCGCTCGAGCTGCTGTTCGATGGCGGTGATCATGAACATCGCCAGAATCATCGGCGCCGGGCCATTGATCGTCATCGACACCGACGTCGTCGGTGCACACAGATCGAAGCCGGAATACAGCACCTTCATGTCGTCGAGGGTCGCGATCGAAACACCGGAGTTGCCGACCTTGCCGTAGATGTCCGGTCTCAGGTCCGGGTCCCAGCCGTACAGCGTCACCGAGTCGAACGCGGTCGACAGGCGATGCGCCGGCATGCCTTCGGACACGCGCTTGAAGCGACGATTGGTACGGAAGGCATCGCCTTCGCCGGCGAACATGCGCGTCGGATCTTCGCCTTCGCGCTTGAACGGAAACACGCCGGCGGCATACGGGAAATAACCGGGCAGGTTTTCCTTCATCAGGAATTTCACGGTCTCGCCGTCGTCGTCGAAGCGCGGCAGCGCGACCTTGCGCACCTTGGTGCCGGACAGCGACTCGGACGTGAGCGTGGTGCGCAGTTCCTTGTCGCGCACCTTGGTCACCTGCACATCGCCGGCATACTGCTGCTGCAGCGTCGGCCACTGCGACAACAGCTCGCGTGCCTGGCTGCTGAGTTCGCCGTCTTTGGCCGATACCAGCTCGTCGAAGCCGGCCAGGGGCTTGCCGCTCTTTTCGAAAATCTCGCGCGCGATGCGCAGGCTCTGGCGCTCGCGGGCGACACGCGCCTGCTTGGCCACTTCCTTGTGATAGCCGCGCACGTTGTCGGCGATCTCGGCGAGATAGCGCACGCGGTCCGGCGGCACGATCGCGCGGCCGAGCGTGGACGCCTTGACGTCGACGCGCGGCAGCACGCCGGGCTTCGGCTTCAAGCCTTTTTCGGTGAGCGCGGCGAGCAGCGCCTGGTACAGACCGGTGACGCCGTCGTCGTTGAAGTGCGAGGCCATCGTGCCGAACACCGGCATCGTGTCCGGCGATTGCATGAACAGCTCGCGGTTGCGCTGATACTGCTTGCGCACATCACGCAGCGCATCTTCGGCACCCTTGCGGTCGAACTTGTTGATCGCGACGAAGTCGGCGAAGTCGAGCATGTCGATCTTCTCCAGCTGCGAGGCGGCGCCGAACTCCGGCGTCATCACGTACAGCGAGGTATCGACGAACGGCACGATCGCGGCGTCGCCCTGGCCGATGCCGGAAGTCTCGACCACGATCAGATCGAAGCCGGACAATTTGCAGGCGGCCAACACATCCGGCAGTGCTGCGGAAATTTCGGTGCCGGTGTCGCGCGTCGCCAGCGAGCGCATGAAGATCTGCTCGGATTCGATCGCGTTCATGCGGATGCGGTCGCCCAGCAAGGCGCCGCCGGTGCGCTTGCGCGATGGGTCGATCGAGATGATCGCCACGCGCACCGAGTCTTCCTGATCGAGACGCAGACGCAGGATCAGCTCGTCGGTGAGCGAAGACTTGCCCGCACCACCGGTACCGGTAATGCCGAGCACCGGCGTGCGAATATTTTTCGCAGCGTCGATCAACGTGCTGCGCGTCGTGGCGGAATACGCGCCGTTCTCGATCGCAGTGATCACGCGCGCGAGCTGACGGCGGTCGCCGCTCTGCAGGCTTTCGAGTGCCGTTGCTTCGTTCGGCGCCAGCTTGCAAAGATCGTAGTCGCTGGTGCGGATGACGTCGTCGATCATGCCCTGCAGGCCGAGCTTGGCACCGTCTTCGGGCGAGTACAGTCGCGTAACGCCGTAGTCCATCAGCTCCTTGATTTCGGACGCGACGATAACGCCGCCGCCACCGCCGAACACCTTGACGTTCTCGCCGCCGTTCTGGCGCAGCAGGTCGATCATGTATTTGAAGAACTCGACATGACCGCCCTGGTAGGACGTGATCGCCACGCCCTGCACGTCTTCCTGCAGCGCGGCTTTGACGATTTCGGCCACCGAGCGGTTATGGCCGAGGTGGATCACCTCCGCACCGGACGCCTGCAGAATGCGACGCATGATGTTGACCGATGCGTCGTGACCGTCGAACAAAGACGTGGCCGTGACGAAGCGGACCTTGTGGGCCGCCTTGTACGGAGAGCGGATGTTGGCCGGCGCGGTGCTGTCGTCCATCGGTATGTCCAGGTTTGAAGAAAGCGGTGAGATCGGCTCGATCTGATTCGTACGTTAACTAACGAGTATAAATCAGAGGTGGGGTGGTTTCATCAGCCTTTTGCGTTAGACCGGGTCCCAGGTGAAAACGTCACCAGAACGGTGCAGCGGGTAAAAATCGTTCTGGAATTGCGGGAAAACGCGCTCGACGATTGCCTCCGGCGTCCAGCCTTCCGCGGTGTGGGCGGTGCGGATCGGGCGCGGCTGCGAGAACAGATAAATCTCGTTGTTTCGCACGCCGAAGATCTGGCCGCTGACGTGTTTGGCGGCGTCCGACGCGAGCGCGGCGACGAACGGCGCGATCTTCTCCGGGATCAGCTTCTTCAAGCCCTCGACGCGCTTCTTCTGCTCCGGCGTTTCGTCCGGGATCGAGCTGACCATCCGTGTCCACGCGAACGGTGCAACCGCGTTCGAGCGCACACCGAAACGCTGCATGTCGAGCGAGATCGCTTTGGACAGGCCGACGATGCCGAGCTTGGCCGCGCAGTAGTTCGCCTGGCCGAAGTTGCCGACCAAACCCGAGGTCGAGGTCATGTGGATGAACGCACCCGAACCCTGTTCCTTGAAGTAGGGCGCGGCGGCGCGGCTGGTGTTGAAGCTGCCCTTCAGATGCACGGCGATCACCGAGTCGAATTCTTCCTCGGTCATCTTGTGGAAGATCACGTCGCGCAGGTTGCCGGCGTTGTTGACGACGACATCGATGCGGCCAAACGCCTTGCGCGCGGTTTCCACCATCGCGGCCGCACCGGCGTAGTCGGCCACCGAATGCGTGTCGACCACCGCTTCGCCGCCGAGTGCTGTGATTTCGCGAGCTACGCTTTCGCCTGGAGATTCGGCCGTCGCCGCACCTTCGAGCGAGACGCCGATGTCGTTGACGACTACGCGTGCGCCGGCGCGCGCGAGTTCCAGCGCAATGCCGCGACCGATGCCGCGACCGGCGCCGGTGACGAGGGCGACTTTGCCCTGCAGTAATCTGTTCGATGCTGTGCTCATGTCCAACTCCAGAGGGTCGTTGCGGCGTTGGACCCGGTGGCTTACGCAGCCTGCCGGCGCCAGCGCAGGTGGTGGTTCAGATGCGTGCGGCGATCTCGTGCCAGGCGCGCGCGAGGTCTTCGCGGAACGCCGGTGCCGCAATCGCGATCAAGGCCTCAGCGCGCTGCTGCAGATTGAGGCCGCGCAGCGCGGCGATGCCGTGTTCCGTGACGATGTAGTCGGCTTCATGGCGCGGCAGTGCAACGGTGCAACCGCTGCCGAGCGTGGGCACGATGCGGCTGTGCTTGCCGTCGTCGGTCGCCGCCGGCAGGGCCACGATCGAACGGCCGCCGCGACTCAGGCGCGCGCCGCTGACGAACGCTGGCAGGCCGCCGACACCAGCCAGCAGCTTGCCCTTGATCGAATCGGCATTGACCTGGCCGAACAGATCGACCTCGACGCCCGAATTGATCGCGCAGAAGTTATCGATCGCGCCAATGCGGCGCAGATCGTGGGTTTCGCTGACCGGGCGGAAAAAGAAATGATCGTCGGCGCCGATGCGTGCGTAGAACGCGGCATCGCCGAGTGCCACACCCGCATCGACCGCTGCACCCTCCGCGATGGCGCCGGCATCGATCAACGTCGCCACCGCGTCGGTCACCAGGCCTGAGTAAATGCGCAAGCCGCGGTGCCCGCTGAGTGCGGCGAGAATTGCGTTCGGCAATTTGCCGATGCCGAACTCCAGCGTGTCGCCGTCGCGCACCAGACTTGCGATCAACGCCGCGTGCTGCTGGCTGGCGCCGTCGGTGCCGGCAATCTGGTAGCTCAACAACTCGTGGTCCTGTTCGAACACGGCGTCGAAGTCGGCCACATCGAGCGACACCGATGCGCGCACACGCGGCACGCGCGGATTGATCTGCACCCAGCGCTGGCGGGCCTTGTTCCAGACCGCCGGCAGAAAATCGTGGCAGGGGCCCAGCGAGCAGCGCCCGGCCGCGTCGGGCGGCGAGACCTGCGCGATGACGACGTCGACGTCGAGACTGTCGCTCAGATCGCGGTAAATCCCCGGATGGTCCAGCGGCAACAGTTCCGCGCGACCTTCCTGAATGCCGCGGCGCAGGCCGCCGGTCATGAAATAACCGCGCTGGCGCGCACGCGGATGCAGCGACAAGTAGTCGCTGCGGTTGATGCCCGGGAAGTGGACGCCGGCGAAACGTACGTCCGCAGCCGCCTCCGGATTGGCCTGCAATGCGGCGTAGAACGCCAGACTCTCGCCGGACATGCCCGGCACGTAGACGGTCATGCCCGGCCGCAGTCGCGCTACCAGTTCGGTAGCCGATGTCGATTCCGGCAGCGGAGTCATGCGCACGTGCCGATCTGAATGTCACATGCTACGACCGCTACAACGGCGCCCACAGCATCGGCATTCGTCGGGACGGCGTGCGCGTACCAACGATCGGCGTCCAGCACGAGCCCCGTGAACGCGTGGCTGAGCGGGCGCCGTTCGCAGGTCATCAGGCCGCCGTACGCTGCGCCGCTGCGTAGAAATCGTCGAAGCCGGCCGGCACCGCGAACAGGGTTGCACTGATCGATGCCGCCGCCGCTGCACGCTGGCGCAGCTCGCTGGCACCGCATTGCAGTGCGTAGTTGAACGGTCCGCCGGTATACGCCGGATGCAGGCCTTCGGCGACCACCGCGGCATCGGCCAGCTCGGTTTGCGGCGCAGCACCGGCAGCCCAGGCCGCAATCGCAGCGAGCGTTACCGCCAACAGTTGTTCATCTTCGCCAACCCCGAGCTCGCGCGCTTCGCGTGCCGTATCGCGCAGGCGCGGCAGCAGTGCGCCGGCGCCACGTGCGAGCGCACTTTCAGGGCCGAGCAGTCCGGCCTTCTGCGCCTTCTGCCGATTCAAAAACAGCGACCGCACCATATTGCCGGCCACACGGTCCTGAATCAGTTTGACGAATACATCCATCTCGTAGCGATACGCCGCATCGAACGGCAGCGTCCAGCCGCCGACCACGCAGTGCAGGATTGCGTCATAGGCCGGATAGCGCGCGCGCTGCTGCGCCGAAACGCCGACCGCCTGCAAAATCCGGCCGAACACATCCGGCTGCGCGAAATCGTAGGGTGCCGAACTGAACTGCGCGCCGGGGCGATCCCAGGCGGCCTGTACCGGCGACACGATCGCGGCCTGCGCCAGGCGCTTTGCGGTGTCGATCAGCTGTGCAGGTGCGACGATCTGATCCACCAGCTTGAGTTCGAGTGCGCGCTGCGCCGAAACCGCGCCACCACGCAACAACATCTGCAGACCTTCGGCGGTCCCCACCAGGCGCGGTAGCCGCTGGGTTCCGCCGGCACCCGGCAGCAGGCCGAGTTTGACTTCCGGCAGACCCAGTTGCACGCCGTCGTCATCGGCCGCGACACGCAGATGGCAGGCCATCGCCAACTCCAGACCGCCGCCGAGCGCGAGTCCGTTGATCGCGGCCACGTAGGGTTTTGGGCTGTTTTCGAGTCGACGGAACAGCCGCCCGAGATGACCGCACAAGCGGTGCAGCTGCTCGGCGCTATCGCGTTGTGCCGCTTCGGTGAACTGCTTGATCATTTCCAGATCCGCGCCGGCAAGAAACGCCGACTTCGCCGAGGTCAACACCACCGCTTTCACGTCCGGCGTGGTTTCGACGTACTGCAGCAGCGCTTCCAGCGAGTCCATCATCGCCGCCGAGAATACGTTCATCGAACGTCCCGGCATGTCGATGCGGGCGAGCAGGATGCCGTCGCTGTCGAGCGACGTGCTGAGGTTGGCGTCTTTCATGGGCACGGGTCCAAGCAATTATATCGGGCGGCTTCGAGTTCGGGCGCGAGCGGATCGTACTTAAACGAACTTCTTGAAGTCGGGTTTGCGCTTTTCGTTGAATGCGCGCACGCCTTCCTTGGATTCCTCGCCCTGGTAGTAACCCTTGACCGCGGCGACACCCATGAAGCTGATGCCGCGGATGTTCTCGGAGTCGGCGTTGAACGAGCGCTTCGCAATCGCGATCGCGGTCGGGCTCATCGCGTTGATCTCGGCGGCCCAGGCTTCGCATTCGGCGTCGAGCTGATCGTGCGGCACGACCTTGTTGACCAGACCCATTTCAAGCGCTTCCTGCGCCTTGTAGCGGCGGCACAGGAACCAGATCTCGCGCGCCTTCTTCTCGCCGACGATGCGCGCGAGATAGGCGGTGCCGAAGCCGGGATCGACCGAGCCGACCTTCGGGCCGACCTGGCCGAACTGGGCTTTTTCAGAGGCGATGGTCAGATCGCAGATGGTTGCGAACACATTGCCGCCGCCAATCGCGAAGCCCTGAACGCGCGCGATCACCACCTTGCGGCAGTCGCGGATCGCGGTCTGCAACTCTTCGATCGGCAGGCCCACCATGCCGCGCGGACCGTACAGGCCGTCTTCCGACAGATGCACTTTCTGGTCGCCGCCGGTGCAGAACGCCTTGTCGCCGGCACCACCGAAGATCACGGTGTTCACCGACTTCTCTTCGTCGGCGCGGCGGAACGCCAGAATCAGCTCCTCCACGGTCTGCGTGCGGAAGGCGTTGAACACTTCCGGGCGGTTGATCGTGATGCGGACCGCGTTCTCGCCCACTTCGTAGGTGATGTCCTTGTAATCGCTCATTTGGGTGCTCCGTATGTGTGGATCTAATCGTTGTGTGCCGAGTGCTGCCGGCATCGTCCAGCGTGACGATGATGCGCCGTCAGTCGCGAGCTGATGCAGTGCCGCTTAATCTATGCAGTCCTTGCGAGGCGCCAGTTCCGGTGGTGTGCAACCGTTGCTGTGCCGAACAAAGCACGAGGCCTTCCATTCGGGTTCGCCGAACTCCGCGCTGGTCGCGCAGCGGAGATTGAACGTCCGATCGGCGACGGCCGGACGATGGCGACAGCGGGAGCGGGAGCGGCCGTGCCGGACGTTCCCTGGTGCGCGCGCTCAGCCATGCATCGAAAGGCCGCCGGAAATGCTGATCGTCTGTCCGGTCATGAAACTCGCATCGTCGCTGGCGAGGAACGCCACCAGACCCGGATAGTCGGCCGGTTCACCGATACGGCCCAGCGGCACGCCGCGCACCATCGCATCGCGAATCTTCTGGCCGGCTTCGCCGCTGCCGACGAAGGCGTCCATCGCCGGCGTGTTGGTCGGACCCGGGCACACGCAGTTCAGCAGCACGTTGTTGCGCGAGACTTCGCGCGCCAGCGCTTTGGCGAAGGCGATCGTCGCGCCCTTGCAGCCCGAGTACACAACTTCGCCGGAGGAACCGACACGGCCGGCATCCGAGGCGATGAAGATGATGCGGCCACCGCCGCGCTTGGCCATGCCCGCGGCGACGGCGTGCGTCATCTGCAGCGGGCCCATGTAATTGATGTTGACAACTTTCTGCCAGAAATCTGGCGTCGTCTTGAGGAACGGCATCGGCTGATCCCAACCGGCGTTGTTGACCAGCGCCCAGGTCGGCCCCAGTCGACTTTCGATATTGGCGACGGCGGCCTGCACGCTGGCGTAATCGGTGATGTCGCAGCGCTCCGCATCGGCCTTTCCGCCGGCGGCACGAATCAGCTCGACGGTTTTGGCGGCCGCATCGGTGTTGATGTCGAGTACGCCGACGACCATGCCTTCCTCCGCGAGCCGCGTGGCGATGGCTTGTCCGATACCGCTGCCGGCGCCCGTAACGAGGGCCACTCGATCTTTCAAACCGCGCAATGTCATCTCCTGATTAAGTAGCGAAACCTCAAGGCGCCGGATTATAGTATGCTGCCATACCAAAATCCACAGACCCGAAGGCAACGTCGAAGCGGCCGGCCGAGACGATGCCGTGCAAGCAAGCCGGGCGCAGAGTCGTCAACGCGAGGAGCGCATGAGCACAGCGGTGCGGCAGCAGGGTGTTTCGGCGGTTTACGACGTGCATGAGCAAGGCGCTGGCACGCCCTTGCTGTTGTTGCACGGACTCACCGGTACCTGGCACATCTGGAAGCCGGTGCTCGCGAAGCTTGCCGTGCATCACCGCGTGATCGCACCGACCTTGCCGGGCCACAGCGGCGGCCCGCCGATTGCTGGTGCCGAGCCGACGGTTGCCGCAATTGCCGACCAGTTGATTGCGACGATGGCGGCGCGCGGAATTCATAGCGCTCATGTCGCAGGCAACTCGCTCGGCGGCTGGCTCGCGCTGGAACTGGCGCGGCGCGGCTTCGCGCGTTCGGTCACTGCATTCTCGCCCGCCGGCGCCTGGCGCACGGCGGAAGACTATCGCGATGTGTCACGTCCGTTCTCGATCTTCTTCGTGCTGATGCCCTTGATGCTGTTTCTGACGACGCTGTTCCTCGGCTTCGCCTGGCTGCGGCATGCGCTCGGGCGCACGACGATGGAACACGCCGAGCGCATTCCCGCCGACGACTTTCGCGACTCGCTGCGCGCGTTCACGCAGACGCGAATATTGCCGGCACTCCTGAAGACGATGGGACGCGACGGACCGATCGCCGCACTCGATACGCAGACGGTGCCGACGCGCATCGTCTGGGGCGTGATGGATCGCGTGATTCCGTTCGAGCGCTACGGCAGGCCGATGCTGGAAGCCGTGCCAGCGGCGCAGAGCGTGCTGATGGCCGGCGTCGGCCACGTGCCGATGTACGACGATCCGGGCGGCGTTGCGCAAGCCATCCTCGAAGTCACCGCCCTCGCGGACGCGCGGGCGCGCACATGAACAGCACGCTGCTGTCGGTACTGCGCTCGCGCAAGCATTCGGCGCGAGAAGTCCTCGCCACCCAGCGCTTCCATCAGCAACTCGCGGTGTTGGCGCGACGACTGAAACGTCCACTGGACGAAGTCACCGCCGAAGCCACCATCGGCCTCGAAGAAATCGTCACCGTACAAAACCCGCTGTACAGCGCAATGTTCGATTACGGCCTCGGACCCATGCACACGCGCGCATGGACCGTGGAAGCCGATTACGACGATCTTGCGCGGCTGCGCAAGTTGAATGCGAAGAATCCGCTGGTGTTCTTGCCGACGCACCGCTCCTACGCCGACGCCTTCATTCTCACCAAGGTGCTGCGCGAAAACGGCCTGCCGCGCAATCACATCCTCGGCGGCAACAACCTCGGCTTCTTTCCACTCGGCACGATCATTCGTCGCTCCGGCGGTGTGCTGGTGCGGCGCAGTTTCAAGGACGACGAAGTCTACAAACTGGTGGTGCGTGAATACCTCGGCTATCTCGTCGCACAAGGCCGCAATCTCGAGTGGTACATGGAAGGCGGACGCTCGCGCACCGGCAAGCTGCGGCCCCCGAAGTACGGCTTGCTACGTTATCTGGTGGATGCGATCGAAAGCGGCGTGGCCAAGGACATGCTGCTGATGCCGGTTGCGATCACCTACGACCAGCTGCACGAAGTCGGCGTGATGGCGGCGGAAGAAGCCGGCTCCGCAAAAACCAAGGAAGGCCTGCGCTGGCTCGCCGGCTATGCGCATGGCCAGCAGAAGTGGATCGGCACCGCGTTCGTGCGCTTCGGCGAAGCGCTGTCGCTCCGCGAAGCCTTGCAGCGCGCCGACGCTGAAAAAGAAGGCAGCAAGTGGACTGTCGAGAAAATCGCATTCGAAGTGTTCCAGCGCATCAATCGCGTTACGCCGGTGACGGCCCCCGCGCTGGTGACGCTCGCACTGCTCGGCGTGCGCGATCGCGCTTTGACACTGCCGGAAGTGCGCGGCTTGGTCGATCCGCTGCTGGAGTTCGCGGTACAGCGCGGCTTTCCCTCGGGCCAGCTCGAATCGCTGAATGACGACGAAGGACTGCTCGGCACGCTCAATGCGCTGGCCAAGTCCGGCGTCGTGCGCTGCCATGAAACCGGCGCGGAAGCCGTGTACGGCATCAATCCCGGACAGCATTCGGTGGCTGCGTTCTACCGCAACAGTGCGATTCACTGGTTCGTCAATCGGGCCTTGACCGAGCTGGCGCTGATCAGCGTCGATGGCAGTATCGAAGGCGATCCGCTGGAACTCGCCTGGGAGCGCGGCTTCGCGCTGCGCGATCTGTTGAAGTTCGATTTCTTCTTCAGCGACCGCGCAACGTTTCGCGACGAGATCAAGGCCGAAGCGCTGCTGCTCGATCCGCAGTTTCGCGAGCATGTTGCAACACCCGCGGCGCGGCGCCGCCTGCTGCGCAAGGCGCCATTCCTGATCGCGCACCGCGTGCTGCCGGCGTTTCTCGAAGCCTATTTCATCGTTGCCGATCGCCTCGCGACCGTTGCGCCGGAAAAGGTCGTCGACAAAGAAGCCCTGGTCGACGACTGCGTCGGCGTCGGTCGTCAGTATCTGCTGCAGCATCGGCTGCACAGCCCCGAGGCGATTTCGCGCGAGCTGTACCGCAATGCTCTGCAACTCGCCGGCAATCGCGGACTGCTGCCGAAAACGACACCAACCGAAGCCACGGCGATGGACGAACTCGCTGCGCGGCGCCGCGTATTTGCCGACGAGCTGGACACCGCCGTTAAAGCCGTCGCGGCGATCGACGAACTCGAACAATCGCGCCTGAAGCCGGAGCCGGAATGACGTACACGATCGACGACGCGCTTGCCGCAGTGAATGCCGCGCCCGAAGGCGAGGCGATCTGCGCATTCTTCGATTTCGACGGCACGCTGATCGACAGCTATTCCGCCACCGCGTATTTCACCGATCGCATTCGCTCGGGCGAAGCCGACTGGTGCGAGATCGCCGGCATGCTCTCGTTGCTGGTGCAGGGCGAAATCAGCGACGAGGAATTCAAGAAGATCATCAGCAACGGCGTGCTCGACTGGGCCGGTCGCAGCGAAGACGAGATGCGCGCCTTATGGACGCGGCTGTTCAAGGAAAAGATCTCGGACTGGCTGTTTCCGGAAGCCTGGCGGTTGGTGCAGGCACACAAGCGCCGTGGCCATACGGTCGTCATCGCCTCGTCGGCCACGCCGTATCAGGCCGCGCCGCTGGCTGCCGAAATGGGCATCGAGCATCTGCTGTGCACGCAGCCGATGGTGCGCAACGGCCGACTGACCGGTGGCCTGGTGGGCGAACCGCTGTGGGGCGAGGGCAAGGCCAACGCGGTGAAGAAATTTGCCAAGACCCACAAGGTCGCGCTGAAGCACTGCTTCGCGTATGCCAACGGCAACGAGGATGTACCGTTCCTGAAAACCGTCGGCCATGCGACCGCGGTCAATGGCAAGCCGCAGCTGCATGAAGTCGCGCGCGAGCAGGGCTGGCCGATTCTGAAGTTCGAGCGGCGCAGCAAGCCGACGCTGGCGGCGGTGGCGCGCACGGTCGGCGCTTACGGCGCGATGGCGGTGAGCTTTGCGATCGGTCTGGGTTACGCCAAGGCCACCGGCAAGACGCGCCGCGCGGTCGACATGATCAGCGCCGTCGGCAGCGACTGGGGACTCGCCGTTGCCGGCATCGAAGTCGAAGTGCACGGCGAACACAACCTGTGGGCGCAACGCCCGGCGGTGTTCCTGCTGAATCACCAGAGCAAGCTCGATTTCTTCGTGATGATGTACATCACGCGGCGTGGCTTCACCGGTGTTGCAAAAAAAGAAGCCGCCAATACGCCCGGCTTCGGACCGTTCATGCGCATGGCCGATATGGTGTTCATCGATCGCGCCAATGTTGCGCACGCGCGCGAAGCACTCGCGCCCGTGGTCGAGAAGATCAAGGGCGGCTTGTGTCTGTGCATTGCGCCAGAAGGCACGCGCTCATGCTCGCCGCGCGTCGGGCCTTTCAAGAAGGGCGCCTTCCATATTGCACGCCAGGCCGGCGTTCCGGTGGTGCCGGTGGTGATTCGCAATGCCGCCGAAATGATGTCGCGTAACGGCCAGAGCTTCCGGCCCGGCAAGGTGCAGGTTGCTGTGCTGCCACCGATCGATGTGACGGCCTGGAAGTCTTCCGAGATGGACGCGAAGGTTGCCGAAGTGCGCCAGCAATTCATCGACACGCTGGAACACTGGCCCGGCGAAACCGCAGCACTGCCTGCGCCCGGCGCTGTGTCTGTCGTTGTGCCGGGCCCTGTGCCAGGCGTTGTGCCGGGCGCTGCATCCACATCCAAGCGGCGCAAGGCGGGAGCACGCGCGTGATTCGGCGCAAGCGCGTCTGTGTGCTGGGCGGCGGCTCCTGGGGGACGACGGTTGCTTCACTGATCGCTGCGAATGCAAGCACGACCCTTTGGCTGCGCAACGCTGAGGCTGCTGACGAAATCAATCGCGAGCATCGCAATGCGCGCTATCTCGGCGATCTGCCGCTGCACAAGAATCTGCGCGCGACCGCCTCGCTCGAAGAAGCCCTGGCCGATTGCGACGTGCTGGTGATGGGCGTGCCTTCGCACGCGATGCGCGAAACATTGAAAGCCTGCGCGCCGATTCTGCGCGCCTGGGTGCCGGTGATCAGTCTCGCCAAAGGGCTCGAACAGGGCAGCCATCTGCGCATGACGCAGATCATCAACGAGGAACTGCCGGGTCATCCGGCCGGCGTGCTGGCTGGACCGAATATCGCCCGCGAAGTGTTGCAGGGGCTCGCCGCCGCAGCCGTGATCGCGATGACCGACGAGCAGGTTGCGCGCGCGCTGCAGCCGCTGTTCGGTAGCCGCGTGTTCCGCGTCTACACCAATACCGACGTGATCGGCTGCGAACTCGGCGGTCCGCTGAAAAACGTCATCGCCATCTCCGCCGGCATGGGCGATGGTCTCGGTGTCGGCCACAACACGCGCTCGCTGGTGATCACGCGCGGGCTCGCCGAAATCACCCGACTGGGTGTGGCACTCGGCGGTCGCGCCGAAAGTTTTGCCGGCCTCACCGGACTCGGCGACCTGCTGACCACCTGCATGAGTCCGCTGTCGCGCAATCGTCAGGTCGGCGAGCGGCTCGCGCTCGGCGAAACCGTGCCGCAGATCGTCACGTCGATGCACATGGTCGCCGAAGGCATCAAGACCAGCACCGTGGTGATGGAGCTTGCTGCGCAGTATCAGGTGACGCTGCCGATCGCGGCCGAAGTGTGCGGCGTGGTCAAGGGCGAGCGCACCGTCATGCAAGCGTTCCGCGGCTTGCGTCGCATCGCGCCCGGCTCGGAGCACGAAGCGGCGTGATCGAGACTGGCGGCGCCGCGAAAAGTTACTTTTATCATCGCTACGTAAAGAGCAGCACAACCAGGGCAGAGCGCAAACATGTCGGAAGACGAGCAACAGAACCTCGCGGAGCTGCAGTCTTGGGGCGGCCCTGCGCAATTGAGCGCATTCGAGGCGGTGATGTGGCGTGCCGAAGTGGACCCGCGCCTGCGCTCGACCACGACGTCGGTGTTCGTGCTCGACCGCGCACCCGACTGGCCGCGCTTGTACCGCGGGCACCAGTGGCTGGTGCGCGCGGTGCCGCGCTTCCGTCAGCGCGTACTGGATCCGAAGATCGGGCTGCCGGTCTGGGTCGAAGACACGCAGTTCAATCTCGACTATCACCTGCGTCGCGTTTCGCTGCCGGCGCCGGGCAGCGAACGTCAGCTGTTCGACTTGGCGCAGACGCTGGCGATGAGCCCGTTCGACCGCGCGCGTCCGCCCTGGGAAGGCACGCTGGTGGAGGGGCTCGAAGCTGGGCGCGCGGCCTATATCCTCAAGTTGCACCATGCCACGTCCGACGGTCTCGGCATCATCCAGTTGCTGAGTCGTGTGTTGAGCCGCAGCCGCGAACATACGCCGCGGGTGTGGCCGAAGACCACAGCCGCGACACGCACGCGACACGCGGGTCGCCTGTCGCTCGCGAACCTGTTGGCCTTGCCGCAGGCGGCAGCGTCCGCAGTCAGCACGCTGATTCAGGGTGCCAGCCGGGCCGCCTCCGATCCCGAGGCGCTGCGCGAGGCGCTCGATTACGGCAAGTCCGCGCAGCGTGTGCTGGCGATCAAGCCAGTCGCCGGTTCGCCGATCCTGAAACGTCGCAGCCTGTCGTGGCGCTTCGACGGCATCGACCTTCCATTGATCGAACTGAAGGCGGCCGCACGCGCCTGCGAAGGCTCGCTGAATGACGCGTTTCTCGCCGGCCTGATCGGCGGCTTCCGTCGCTATCACGAGGCAATGGGCGTGCCCTTGAAGCAGATGCCGATCGGCTTTCCGATCAGTCTGCGCAAGGAAGGCGACAGCATGGGCGGCAACAAATTCGCAGGCACGCAGTATCCGGCGCCGATCGACGAGCGCGATCCGATCGCGCGCGTGCGTCACATCCAGGCCTTCGTGCGCGATGCGCGCAGCGAGCCGGCCATCGGTGTGATGGTGCACCTGATGCCGGTGGTGACGAAATTGCCGACCGCGGCGATGACCGCGCTCACCGCATCGTTTACCACCGCGCAGGACGCGCAGATCAGCAACATTCCCGGCATCGCGGAGCCGCTGTACATGGCGGGCGCGCAGGTCACGCAGTTCTGGCCGTTCGCACCGGTGCCGGGCTGCGCCATGATGATTGCGATGATCACGCACAACGGCCGCTGCTGCATTGGCATCAACAGCGATCGCGCAGCGGTGGTCGAACCCGAACTGCTGGTCGACTGCCTGCGCGAAGGGCTCGAGGAAATGCTTGCGCTCGGTCGCGATGGTTCGGCCGCGGCAATCATCAAGCCACAACCGGTGCAGGCGACGATCGGCGAAGACGCCAGCGACGCAAAGCCGGCGCGCGCAAGCAAGCCGCGCAAACCTTCAACGCAATCCAAGCGCTCGCGCGCATCGGTGGACGCATGAACATCAAGCACACGGAAGGCACGCTCGACGGCGTCGGCAAGATCAGCATCTTCCGCCAGTCTTGGATTCCGAAAGATCCGCGCGCAGTGGTGGTCATTGCGCATGGCCTCGGCGAGCACAGCGGCCGCTATGCGCATGTGGCGGAATTTCTCTGTGCGCACGGCTGCGCGGTGTATGCACTCGATCATCGCGGCCATGGCCGCAGCGGCGGTCCGCGCGCCTTTGTCGATCGATTCGCCAACGCGGTGGCGGATATCGATCAACTGGTCGATCTCGCGCGGCGCGAGCAGCGCACGCTGGCGCTGAAGCGGCCACTGTTCCTGCTCGGTCACAGCATGGGTGGTGCCTTATCGCTCAGCTACGCGCTGAAATTCCAAGGCAAGCTCGACGGCCTGATTCTGTCCGGCCCGGCCGTGGCACTCGACGGTGCGCCGCCCTACCTCGGGCCGCTGGCGAAGTTCTTGTCGGCGGTAGCACCCAAGCTCGGCCTGTTCGCCGTTCGCCCGGATCTGGTCAGCCGCGATCCGGCCGCCGTTGCCGACTACGGTGCGGATCCGCTGAACTGCCACGGCAAGGTGCCGGCGCGCACGCTCGGCGAAATCATCAAGCTGGTTGAATGGCTGCCGGCGGCGCTGTCGATTCTCACTTTGCCGCTGCTGATTCTGCACGGCGGCGAAGACAAGCTGGCCGGCGTTTCCGGCAGCGAGATGGTATTCGCACGCATCGGCTCGACCGACAAGACCTTGAATGTGTTTCCAGGGCTGTATCACGAAATTTTCAACGAGTTTCCGGACGATCGCGCAAAGGTCTTGGCCGATCTCGGCGCCTGGATCGACGCACGCCTGACCAAGTCCGACACGGCAACGGCGAAAGCAAAACGCGCCTGACCGGCGGATCTCGCTTACATCGAACGATGCGGACCGCGGCGGAATCGATGGAAGCTTCGTCACCCGCAGGCGCGTCGTCTTCGGTCGCTGCCGAGGGCCAAGGCGGTGAGCCGCGCACGCAGTCGCCAGCGACAGCACCAGCCCGACCGCTTGCGTGCTAGCGAAGCAGTAGCACGTCGAGATACACGCATTCACGGACTCATAACAAAACGCGTCCGACATGGGCGCCCAACGAGGAGCACGCGATGACGCAGGAAGCCGTAACGCTGCAGCACGAATTCACCTTCAACGCACAGGTCGGCGCGCCGGTCGACGTGGGCGCAGCACCAATGGGCGCACGCATGTGCTTTCCGATGACGGGCGGCGAGGTCAGCGGCACGCGCCTCAACGGCAAGTTCCTCGGTGGCGGCGACTGGTTGCAGATCGGACCGGATGGCTATGGGCGCGTCGATGTGCGCGGCCAGATCGAAACGCACGACGGTGCGTTCATCTACGTCCATTACCAAGGCCTGCTGCAGATGAACGAAGCCGTCGGCGCTGCACTGCAGAGCGGCCGCGGTACGCAGTTCGCAGACGCTTACCTGCGCACGACGCCGCGGATGGAATGCGGCGATCCGCATTACGCCTGGGTCAACCAGAGCCTGTTCGTTGCCGCCGGGCGCTTGCTCGATGGTGGCAAGGTCGAATATCGCGTGTATCGCGTGCTGTAGGCGGCGCAGGAGCGAGGCGATGAACCAGAATCCGGAAACCGTGGTGCGCGCATTCTTTGCGCAACTCGGCAGCGGCAAGGGCGGGCTGATCAGCGCCTGCGAAACCTACATGGCGGACGACTGCGTCTGGGACAACAGCGGCCTGCCGAGCGCCAACGGCAAGGCGGCGATCCTCGGCATGATGCGCAGCTTTATGGACGGCTACGCGCTGGACGCACTGAAGGTCGATCTGGTGACGATCGCCGTCAGCGGCGACGTTGTGCTGACCGAGCGCGTCGATCACATGGACACGGCCGACGGCACGCGCCTGCTGTCGTTTCCGCTGGCCGGCGCGCTGACCGTTCGCAACGGCAAGATCGTGCGCTGGTCCGACTACTTCGATCCGCGGCCACTGCTGCCGGCCAGCGCAAGCTGAGGCTTGAAGCCTGGCAAGCTCATCGTCGTCGACGTTCTTGCCAGGCGGTTTCGCATTCCCGATCCAGTGACTCGCGGCAGTTGCGAGAGCCGGGCGCAGCGCCTCAAACCAATACCGCTGCTTTAGGGCGCCGCACCCGTCGCAGTCAGCACCGTGGCGATGCCGAAGCTGCTGTTGTTGGCAGCAACTTCGAATTTCGCCGGCTGCGTGCTGGTGGCCGGGAAGAACGTGCCGAGGCCGGACAACGTACCGCCGCTGCTGCAGCTGTCGTTGATCGTCACCGCATAGAGATTGCGCGCCGGGTTCGGCACGCTGACGCTGCCGTTGTACTGGCAGTTCTGTGTGTCGGTGCCGGTGAAGCTGCCGGTGTTGCTGATCACGATCGAGCCGGTATAGGTTTGCCCGCCGCTGACGTAGCTGAAGCCGTAGGCGATCGGTCCGATGATCGTCAGCGCGGCCGGCCGGTCGTAGTCGGCGCTGTCGAAATTCAGCGTGACCGTACCGGTCTGCTCGCCGCTATCGGTAAAGCTGCCCTGGATGCTGTCGCCGGTCACCACCGTGCCGGTAATCGTGCCGGTCTCACTGGATGCGCCGTTGTCCAGCACCGTGTCGTTCAGCGCCAAGGCGGTAAAGCCCAGCGTGAACGCGCCATTGGTCGACGGCGCCAGCGGCGCGCTCGGGACGATCAGTGCCAGTGGCGTGCCGGTGGTCGATTCAACGAAGCGTGCGTTGCCATTGGCATCGACCAGGCCGACCAGCTGATAGCTCGCGCCATTCGAGACCAGCAGACCCTGATAAATGCCCGCGACGCTGCCGGCATCTTCATTGCCGGTTTGACCGACGCCGCCGCCGCAGGCCGAAAGTGCGGCAGCGCCCAGCAGTGCTGCGAGCCGCGAGGGCAGTTTGGTTGGGAAATTGATCACGCGCTTGCCTCCAGGATTTTTGATTTCGTGTTTGACTGCTTGTACGTGCGACTGTTCCACGCCCGCGACATCGCCCGTGTGGTTTGATCCCACGTGGCTTGATCCCACGCGACTTGATTATGAGGGCGTGATCGCTGCGGTCAGCACCAAGGCCGCACGTTGGTCGAGTTCGTCGACGCAGCGCTGGCGATCGCGCGCGTAGAAGTCCTGAAACTGATCGTAGCCGTCGCCGAGATCGCTCGTGCAACGTCGCAACATCGACCAATGTTTGGCCAGCGCACGCCGCTGGTCTTCATTGCGTGCGGCATCGCGCGCGGCTTCGTAGACCGGTTTCAGCGCGTCCGCGCTCTGGCGCTTGTGCTCGATCTTGACGATTGCCGACCAGGAGCTGAGCGAACGCTTGGATTTGTCGAGGTAGTACAGCACCGGATCGGGCGTCGAGATCTGTTGTGCGCAGACGACATCGACATAGCCGCACAGCAGCGCGGCAAAGATGGCGCTGGCGATGCACAGCTGCTTGGAAGGTTTGAACATCGGAATGGGCCTTGCTCAGGCGGCCGGCGGTTGCGAGTTGCGGGCGTTGCCAACGCCGAAGCTCGGTCGCTGCGGGCCGGGGGCATTCGGTTGGCGACGTCGGCCACCGTTTGCTCCGTCGCACCGGGTGGACTCGAATGGGGTGGGGTGATCGTCTAGATCGGCATACTGCAAGATTTGAAACTGCGCCGCAAGGTATGTATCCATACGAGTTGCGCAGCGCCTCGCAACTTTCGCACTTCGCGCATTCCCTGCACTCCACTTGGGGAGGGCAAACGCCGCCGAAGTGCCGAAGGCCGGCGACACCGACGCGGGCGCCCTCGTGGCACTGCCAGGGAGCTTTCAGTGCGCGTTCGGTGTGCTTTCGGTGCGCCTTCAATGCACCGATGCGTGCGGCGCAGTGAGCCTGCCGCGCGGGCTAGTTCGTCGCCTGCGTCGGCCGTCCGCAGGCCAGATTGGCCGGCACCGCGATATCCATCAGTCGTGGGTGCGGCAGTTGCAGCGCATGCATCAGCGCGATGTATTCGGCGCGGGTCTTGCCGGCGAGCCTTGGATTGAGTCGTCGTTCTTCGCCGATCGCGGATACCGTGCGGCCCAGGTAATCATGCGCCGGGTAAAGAAGCGTTTCGTCGGGCAGTGCGAACAGCCGGCCGACGATCGAGTCCCAGGAAGCACCGGCGTCGCCGCCCTGGAAGTCGGTGCGACCGGTGCCGCGGATCAGCAGCACATCGCCGCTGAACACCGCGCGCGGTGCGTCGGGATCGAGCACGAAGCTGAACGATTCGTTGGTGTGGCCCGGCGTGTAGAGCGCCTGCAGACGAACGCCGTCCACATCGAGCTGTTCGCCGTCGACGACGCGTTGCGAAACGCATTCGGCCTTGCTGAATTCGCCCATCAAGGTCACGCAGCCGCAGTGTTCGCGCAAGTCGCCAAGTGCCGTGATGTGATCGGCATGCGTATGCGTATCGATCGCGCGCACCAGTTTGAGTTCGAGCTGCGCGATCGCCTGCAAGTAATCATTCAGCCGTTCCTTGACCGGATCGATGATCAGCGCTTCACGGCCATGTCCGGACGCCAGCAAGTAGGTGTAGGTGCTCGAATCGATGTCGAAGAACTGTCGAAAGATCATGGCGGGCAGTGTCGTTCAGGTTCGTGTCAGCAGTGCGAAGGCGGCGATCAGCATCAGCACGGCGAAGCATTGCTGCATCAGCGGGCCGGCGAGTCGCGGGGCGAGGCGACGTCCCGCCAGCATGCCGCCCAGCGCGCCGGCAACGAACGGCAGAGCGACCAGCCAAGGCAGCGGGCGGCCGAAGGCCAGCATCGTAGCGACGGTGCCGGCGCTGGTCAGCGCGATTGCCATCAGCGAAGTTGCGACGGCCGAGTGCACCGAGAGCGTGGTTGTCGCACGCAGCGCCGGCACGATGACGAAACCGCCGCCGACACCGAGCAATCCGCTCAGAAATCCCGAGCCGGCACCGATGCCGACAATCGCCGAGGCACAGCGCGGCGTCCACAGCAGGCGCCCGCTGTCGACGCTGCTGCGACACAACGGACCGCCGCGTGCATCGTCTGCGCTCTCGCTGTGCACGGTGGCGCGGACCACGCGTGCGTCTTGCGGATGTCGGCGTGCTTGCAGCCACATGCGCGTCGCCACGACCACCAGTACGCCGGCGAACAGTACGCCGAGTGCAGGCGCTGGCAAATGCAGGCCGAGCAGCAGACCCAGCGGAGCGGTGAACAGTCCGACGAACGACATCAACAATGCGGCGCGATAGCGCACGAAGCTCAAATCCCAGGCCACCACCGTACCGAATGCCGCGGCCACACACACCGCGATCAAGGCCACCGGTGCGGCTTGCAACGGCGTCCAGCCGAGGCCGAACACCAACAGCGGCACGGCGAATACCGAGCCGCCGGCGCCGGTCAGTCCAAGCACCAGGCCCACCAGCAGTCCGAGCACGACGCTCATGTGACGCAGTCCCGATCAGCCGTAACGCGACAGCAAGGCCGTTACCGCGTCGAGCCGCGCATGTGCTTTCGCGTGTTTGATGCCGAGTTCGGCCAGCTCGCGTTTGGTCACGCAACTCATCAGCTCGAAGAATGCGCGGTCCATCGCCTTGCGCGTCGCGGCGAACTGCTGCACCACGCGCTCGCAGTCATCTTCCTGTTCGATCATGCCGATCACGCCGCGCACCTGCCCTTCGATGCGGCGCAAACGGTCGAGCATTTTCTTCTTGTCCTGCTGCCAGTCACTCATGCGAGATCTTCCGAAGTGTTGCCAGGTCTTCCAAACCATATACCGTAGGGGGTATGGTATGCGTGTCGACTGGAGAACAGCAAATGCTCGCAGCACTCGCAGGTGGAATCTTGATCGGACTATCGGCCTTCTTGATGTACGCATCACTCGGCAAGATCGCCGGCATCAGCGGCATCACCTACGCCGCGCTAGACGGCGGCGGCCGCGGCTGGCGGCTGCCGTTTCTGCTCGGTCTGGTCGGTGGTGCCTGGTTGGCGGTGAGCGCGGGCGCGCGGCTGCCGGTGGCGGCAATGCCGTCTTCCTCCGCCGGAATCGCGCTGATTGTGGTGGGCGGACTTTTGGTTGGCCTGGGCACGCGCCTCGGCAACGGCTGCACCAGCGGCCATGGTGTTTGCGGTCTTTCGAGGTTGTCGCCGCGCTCGGCGGTCGCTGTCGCGGTATTCATGCTCGCCGGCGTGCTCACCGCGACACTGCTGCGCGGTCTGCTGGTGGCCGGCGTATGAAGCCCGCGCTCGCTGCAATTGTTTGTGGGCTGCTGTTCGGTATCGGCCTGACCGTGTCGGGCATGGCCGATCCGATGGTGGTGCTCGGCTTTCTGCGCCTGGCGCCGGGCTGGAATCCGGCGCTGATGCTGGTGATGGGCGGTGCGGTGGCGGTGGCCTTGCCCGGCTTCGCCTGGCTCAAGCATCGTCGGCAGCCGTGGCTCGGCGGAAGCTTCGCGCAGCCGCCAAGCACGCGCATCGATGGCCGTCTGGTCGTGGGCGCTGCATTGTTCGGCATCGGCTGGGGCTTGGCCGGTTTCTGCCCGGGCCCGGCGATCGTCAGCTTCGGCTTACTGCAGCCGGCGGCGCTGTTGTTCCTGCCGGCGATGCTGCTGGGTGCCGGGCTCGCGCGTCTATGGCCGGCGTCCGCCGCCGTCGGCCCGCGCGGTGACACGGCCGAATCGGGTGCGGCGGGCGACATCGCCTGAATCGAAACACCTGAATCGAAACGCCTGAATCGCAAGCGGGTTCGAGGCCTGATCGGAAGTCGATAACACCGGCGCGGATCCGGCCCCGGCCCCGGCCCCGGCTCCAGCCCTTGCGCCGCGCCGCTACGACAGTCGTCCGTCGGTCGGACGACTGCATTGTTCCTCGGCCTCGACAGCACGTAGATCTGCCGATTTTCGCGTGTTCACCCGCTACGCAGAGGGCGTCACGTTGCGCTGCGCTCGGATGAAATAGTATGCTGCCATACTAAACACATCGAGACCGGTCGCAGGAGCGCGCAGCAATGGCGGGGTTGTATTTCGAACAGTTTGAAGTGGAGCAGAAGTTCCAACACGAGATTCGCCGCACGGTCAGCGAGGCGGACAACGTCTGGTTCTGTGGCGCGACTTACAACCCGGCGCAGATTCACATCGATGCCGAGTACTGCGCCAATACCGAGTTCGGCAAGCCGCTGATCAACTCGATCTTCACGCTCGGCCTCGTGCTCGGCCTGTCGATCCAGGACACCACGCTCGGCACCACGGTCGCCAACCTCGGCATGACCGACACCAAGTTTCCGAAACCGGTGTTCGCCGGCGACACGATCCGTTCGATCACCACCGTCGTCGAGTTGCGCGAGAGCAAGTCGCGGCCCGACAACGGCATCGTCACGTTCCGTCACGAGGGCTACAACCAGCGCAACGAGCTGGTCTGCACGACCCTGCGCCAAGCGCTGATGCTGCGACGTCCGCAGGCCTGAGCACAGCAAAAAAACCGAGCGGATCAAGCTTCAAACCGACACCCATTCTTTCGGAGTTCACGATGGATTTTGCAATCAACCCCGACCACCAGGCGATTCGAGACGGCGTCGGCGCCGTGGTGCGTTCGTTCAGCGACGAATACTGGTTGGCGCGCGACGACGACGGACAATTTCCGTTCGAATTCCATCGCGCGATGGCGGACGGCGGCTGGCTCGGCCTGACCATGCCGGAGGAGTACGGCGGCAGCGGTCTCGGCGTGACCGAGGCAATGATCATGATGCACGAGGTCGCCAGTCACGGCGGCGGCATGGCCGCAACCTCGACCGTGCACATCAACCTGTTCGGCCCGCATCCGATCGTCGTGTTCGGTTCGCCCGAGCAGAAAGCGCGCTGGATTCCACGCCTGGTTGCCGGACAGGATCAATGCTGCTTCGGCTTCACCGAACCCGATGCCGGACTTAACACCACCGCGATCAAAACCTTCGCGCAGAAGGTGCCGGGCGGCTATCGCGTCAATGGTCAGAAGGTCTGGACCTCGACCGCGCAGGTCGCCAACAAGATCATGCTGCTGACGCGCACGACGAAACTGGAAGACTGCAAGCGTCCCACCGACGGCATCACGATCTTCTACACCGATCTTGACCGCGCCAAGATCGCGGTCACCAAGATTCCGAAGATGGGTCGCAAGGCGGTCGATTCCAATTCCATCTTCATCGACGATCTGTTCATTCCCGACGAGGATCGCATCGGCGAAGAGGGCAAGGGGTTCGGCTACATCCTGCACAGCCTCAATCCCGAGCGCGTGCTGATCGGCGTCGAGGCCATCGGTATCGGCCAGGACGCGCTGCGGCGTGCGTCGAAGTACGCGCGCGAGCGCATCGTGTTCGGCCGTCCGATTGGCCAGAACCAGGGCATTCAGCATCCGCTTGCGGAAAAGTGGATGCAGCTCGAAGCGGCGTATCTGATGGTTTCGAAAGCGGCCTGGCTGTACGACAACCATCTGCCCTGCGGCGCGGAAGCCAACTCCGGCAAGTTCCTCGGCGCCCGCGCCGGTTACGACTCCTGCCTGCAGGCGGTGCTGACCTTCGGCGGCTTCGGTTACGCCAAGGAGTACCACGTCGAACGCCTGCTGCGCGAAGTCACGGTCACGCGCATCGCGCCGATCACCGAGCAATTGATTCTGTCGTTCGTGGCCGAAAAAGTACTCGATCAGCCGAAGTCGTATTAGGCGCGCAGCCACTTCGGACGCGAGAAAAAAAGCGAAAAGTGTGCAAGCATACTGCTTGGCGTCGGCGCATGCCGACCGCCGTAGTCGGCGGCCAGTGTGCCGCGGCGACCGTGAGAAAATATTAAGGTGCCGGCGGACTTGTGCGTGCTCGCGCGAGTGCGCTTTCTCCAGCAATCGAAGACCTAAAGAACGATGAAGTCGAAAATCTACAGCGATGCGAAATCTGCGATCGAGGGCTGCACGTTCGATGGCATGACGGTGATGGCCGGCGGCTTCGGCCTGTGCGGCATTCCGGAGAATCTGATCACCGCCCTGCGCGACAGCAACGCGAAGAATCTCACCGTGATCGGCAACAACGTCGGCGCCGATGATCACGGCATGTGGGCGGTGTTGGCGAACAAGCAGATCCGCAAGGTGCTGGCCTCGTATGTCGGCGAAAACAAGATCCTCGCCGAGCTGTATCTGAGCGGCGGCATCGAAATCGAATTCAATCCGCAGGGCACGCTGGCCGAGCGCATCCGCGCCGGTGGCGCCGGCATTCCGGCGTTCTATACGCGTACTGGCTACGGCACCGCGGTGGCCGAGGGCAAGGAAACGCGCCAGTTCAACGGCGAGTGGTATGTGATGGAAACCGGGCTCACGTCCGATCTGTCGCTGGTCAAGGCCTGGAAGGGCGACAGCGAAGGCAACCTCGTGTATCGCAAGACCGCGCGCAACTTCAATCCGATGATCGCGACCGCCGGCAAGCTGACGATCGCCGAAGTCGAGATCATGGTGGAACCTGGCGAACTCGATCCGGACGAAATCCATACACCGGGAATTTTCGTCGATCGCATTTTCAAAGGCAGCAACTACCGCAAACATATCGAACGCCTGACCACGCGCACGCGCGGTGCCAGCGCGGCCGCCGGCGTGGAGATCTAAAGATGCCCTGGACTCGTGAAGACATGGCCGCGCGCGCGGCGAAAGAACTGCGCGACGGTTTTTACGTCAACCTCGGCATCGGTATTCCGACGCTGGTGGCGAACATGATTCCCACCGGCATGCGGGTGACGCTGCAGAGCGAGAACGGCATGCTCGGCATGGGCCCGTTTCCGTATGAAGACGAGGTCGATGCGGACCTGATCAACGCCGGCAAGCAGACCATCACCGAACTGCCGCTGACCAGCTACTTCTCCTCGGCCGACAGCTTCGCGATGATCCGCGGCGGCCACATCAACCTGTCGATTCTGGGTGCGATGCAGGTCGCCGAAAACGGCGATCTCGCCAACTGGATGGTGCCCGGCAAGATGATCAAGGGCATGGGCGGCGCGATGGATCTGGTCGCCGGCGTGCGCCGCGTAGTAGTGGTGATGGAGCACACCGAAAAAGGCGGCGCGCCGAAATTCAAATCGAGCTGCAGCCTGCCGTTGACCGGCAAGGGCGTGGTCGATCTGCTGATCACCGAACTCGGCGTGTTCGAGATCGATCGCAAGGGCGGCGGCGCCAAGCTGATTGAACTCGCACCCGGCGTGACCCTCGACGAGCTGAAGGCGAAAACCGAAGCGCGCTTCGAAGTCGCCCTGCCCGCCGCGGCAACCGCCTGACTGCGCGAGCGCGAACCGACATGACTGCGATGCGTTCGGTGCTGTTCGTTCCGGCGGATTCCGAACGCAAGCTGGCGAAAGCCGCTGCTGCGGGTGCGGACGTGCTGGTGCTGGATCTGGAAGATTCGGTGATGCCGGATCGGAAACCCGCCGCGCGCGCGATGCTGGCCGAGTATCTGCGCGGCTACAGCGGTCCCGGCGAAGCCTGGGTGCGTGTCAACGATCTGGCCTCCGGCGAACTGTTGAAAGATCTGATCGCGGCGATGCCGGGCGCACCCAAGGGCATCGTGCTGCCTAAGATTCGCGGCCCCGAAGATATCGATACGGTGGCGAACTATCTCGAGTTCGCCGAATCCGCTCACGGCCTCGCCGCCGGCAGCACCGGCATCATCGCGGTCTGCACTGAAACACCATCGGCCGTGCTGCGCATGAGCGAGTTGTTGGCGCGCAAGCGTCCGCGGCTGCGCGGCATGATCTGGGGCGGAGAAGACCTGAGCAGCGCGCTTGGTGCCGGCGATCCGCGTGCACCCGACGGCAGCTGGCGGCCGATGTACGAACACGCGCGCGTGCAGTGCCTGCTGGCCTGTCATGCGCTGGAGATCGAGGCGATCGATACGGTCTACGTCGACTTCAAGAATGCCGAGGGTTGCAAGCGGCACAGCGAAGCGGCGCGGTACGACGGCTTCACCGGCAAGGTCGCGGTGCATCCGGACCAGGTGCCGGTGATCAACGCCGCGTTCACGCCGGCACCGGCCGAGATCGAGCAGGCGCATCGTGTTGTCGCCGCATTCGAAGCGGGCGCCGGCACCGTGTCGCTGGACGGCAAGATGCTCGACATTCCGCATCTGAAGGCCGCGCAGCGCATGCTGAAGCTGGCGTCGGTCGCGGCACACTAACGACGTTTGCGTCCGACGAAGGTCGGGCGCCGTTGTACGCTCTGGACTAGAAGAACGATGCAGCCCCTGCCTTGGTTGAAGTGCAGGTCAAAGCAGTCAGACCCATCAGTTGACGTGCAGGTAAACCCAGCCGCACGGCGGGCACCAGCTGTCGATTTCCTCGAAGCGCTGCGCCTGCGGATTGCCATTGCTGGCTGAGCGCAGCATCCATTCGCGCGCCACTTTGCGATCTGCTTTCAGCTGTACGTCGGCGCAGCCGAAATATAGTGTTTTGGCGACACCGAATTGCGCCCAGCCATCATCGAATTCGGCAGCTTTTTTCATCACGGTCCAACCTTCCGCCATGCGATCTTCCTTGACGTAAATCCAGGACATCTGCGCGAGGATCGAATGGTCCTCGATCGGCATCTGCTCGAGTTGGCGCAAGGCCGTGTCGGCTTCGTCGCGATGCTGCAGATCGAACGCCGTTCGCGCGTAGCCGATCAGTGCCTCGGCGCTCGGCGGCTCGCCGGCGGTTTTGTCGAGTGCGAGCACCGCGCTCCATTGTTCGTAGCCGAGTCGTACATACGGCGACAGCGCGGGCTTTGCATCGCGGTAGGCGCGCGCCATTTCGGTATGAATCAGCGCATCGAGCCGCGCCAGCAGCGTCTCCGGCAGCTGCCGCCTGCGACTCTCGTTGAGAAACGCGTGCATTTGCGGATACGTGCCACCCCACTTCGGCGTCAGACTCACCATATAGCGCAGCCGCAGCAGCGTGTTGTCGGGCACCACCCGGTCGCCGAGATCGAGCCACTGCCGGCGTTCGTCAGCGCTGCCGTCGAGCATCGCCGCGTTCAGCAGGTACAGCGCGCTGATCAGTGGTTTCACGGTCAGCGGCAAACTGGCTTTCAGATCGGTGCGCGCCTGCACCAGCAGGCGTTTCATGTCGACCACCTTCTGCGGGCTGGTCTGCTGCAGAAAGTCGTTGCCGCGCCGTTCCCAGGCGAGCCGGTAGTAGTAGCCGCCGCGCGCAGTGCGTGCTGCGTACGACTTCGGATAGGCCTCGATCCAGCGATCGTAGAAGCGGCCGTCGGCCGAGCTGCCTTCGTCGAAATCGCGAAACGCCTGCTGCAGCACCTGCTCGCTGGCGGTGCCCGATTCGAAAGCCTGCTGAAGTCCGGCGTAGTAGGTCTCCGCAGAGGCGATATCGCCGGCTTCCAGCCAGGACTGCAGATCCGGATTCGACGGAATAAAACTGCTGGCGCCTGCGCTCATTGGCAGCAGCAACAGACAGGCGAGGGAGATCGTGCGCAGCAGGGCCCGCGGAAATAAACCGAAACGTCCACGAAGAAAGTTGCGGCCGCGATACGAATGAACGAGGCGGCGATTGACGCGAATTGAACGACTCATGAGGGTCCAAGCTGTGTGACAACGCTCGATCCATGAGTGCGGAGTAGCAGCGCTGCTGCCGGGCGCAAGTTTGGGACCAGTGCAGCGCTCGATCGACAAACGTCCGAGGGGCGGCAGCGATTGCGCGATCAGCGGCGGCTATGCGAGCGTGGTGCGCTTCGGATTGTGTGCTGCTTCAGGCGAGCCCCAGACACCGAGTCGGACCGGTAGTCCGAGACTTCCAGCCTCTAGACCCGCACCCGACCCACTCGCGAAGATGCGCATGAGCGCATGAGCGCATGAGCGCATGAGCGCATGAGCGTAGGCGCGCGGATCAGCACTGCATGCGTCGAGCGCGCAGCCTTAGGTTTTTGCGGGAGGTATTCGATCGTCAATGCATCGGTCCTGCGGATGACCTCGCAATCCGACCCGCTGAATTTTCAGCATCGCCTCAGGATTTGTCGAAGTCCGCTAAGTCGATTGGCTGATCAGCACGCATTTGCCGCCGCCTTGGTCGGTCACCTGATAGGCCGCGAGTCCGCTACAGAACTGCGTCGGGTTTCAAGAACTCAGTCTGGGGCGCTTGGTTGATCAGCACGCATTTGCCGCCGCCTTGGTCGGTTGCCCGATAGGCCTCGAGTCCGCTACTCAAGGGGTAGCACTGCAGATCGTCCGGCGCTTTGAGCTGGCCGTTCTCGAAGGCTGGTGCCATGCGAGTCAGCATTGCCGCACAGGCAGTGGAGTCGTACAGCAGCGAATTCACGCCGACGATGCTGCCGCCACGACGGTACAGCTTGAGGATGGGAACTTGTACCAGTCCGTCGAGCGGTGCTGCGATCACCGCGATGCGCCCGAACGGTGCGAGGGCGTCAACCGCCGCCGGCAGCCAGGCGCCGGTGGTATCGAAAATGACTTCGGCACCGCCGTCGAAATGCGGCTTCAGCAGCGACATCAATTCGTCGCCTTGATCGAGTCGCAGCGCGACGATACCGCCTTCGACAAACACTGCGGCCTGATCTGCGCGACGCACCGCTGCCACCACCTCCGCACCACGCAGCCGCGCCAGCGCGATTGCGGCGCGGCCGACCGCACCGTTGGCGCCGATCACCAACAGCCGCGTGCCGGCACCGACGCCGGCGCGGTCGAGCGCGTCGAGCGCGGTGGTGAACGGCACGCCGCAGCTCGCGGCTTGCGCGAAGCTCAGCGCAGCGGGCTTGGCCGCGAGCGCGCCGACCGGTAGCCGCAGGAATTGCGCGTGGCTGCCGTCGCGAAAGAAGCCCAGGTCGCGACCGGTGCCCCACACCGCACGACCCCGCCACTCGGCCGGACCTCCGACGACGACGCCGGAAAAATCGCGGCCCGGCACGCGCGGCAGCGTTGTATACGGAAAGCGCCCAAGCACATTCTTGACGTCGCTCGGGTTGAGCCCCGCAGCGCGCACCTCGATCAATGCCTCGTCGCTCGCCGGCTGCGGCCGCGGCAACTCGATCAATTGAAGTGCATCGAGACTGCCGAGTCGATCGAACTGCAGGGCTTGCATGAGCGTCTTTGGCGATTGGGGAATGGCGAATGGCGAATGCCAATTCTAGCGTCGTCGAACCGTGGCGCGGACGCTCGCGCGAGTTCACGCTGGTTCACGCTGGTTCGCGCGATCTTCGATAGCAGGCTCCGGCATCACGTGGACGCGCAATCCCGAAAGGGTGTTGCAACGGCACACCGGCGGAGTCCGATTTCGGACGCGCATTCACGCAACGATTCTCGCATCGCGACGGCAACCGATCTTGAATGTTCTGCGGCAACTGCCGAGCACTTCCGTGGGTAACGGCAATCGCGACGGCAACTACAACTACAACTACAACTACAACTGCAACTGCAACTGCAACTGCAACTGCAACTGCAACCGCAACCGGTCCCGACGCGAGCGAATCTAAGTGGCGACTACGCGTGTTCAGCTCGCGGTGTCATGACCAAAAAACCGCCGGCTCCATCGGAGCCGGCGGCGGATACTGCACGCAGCGAAGTTGCGCTAGGTGATGGGTTTGCGCTTACTTCGCCGTCGCGCTCACTTCGATCGAATGCTTGCTGCTTTCCACACCGGTGCTGCCGACCGTGGTCAGCTGGAAAAAGTAGGTGTGGCCGCTGCTGAGGCCGGTGATCGTGGTGCTGGTGCCGGTTAGGCCAGCGAGTACCGGCGTGCTGCCTTCCGCACCGGATGCCGCAGCCTGATACACGCTGTAGCTGCTGGCGCCTGCAACCGCAGTCCAGGTCAGCTTGACGCTGGCGGTGCCGGCGACGGCCTTCACCGAGCCAGGTGCCGGCAGCGGCGCCGGCAGCGCGGCCTTGGCTTCGTTCGACTTCGCGCTCTCGCCGCCGTCGTTGACGGCCTTGACGATGAAAAAGTAGCTCGAGCCATTGCTCAGGCCACCGATGACGACGCTGGTGCCGCTGATGCCGGTCGCTACCGGCACGGTGCTTTCGCCGCCGGCGCTGCTGCCCTGGAACACTTCATAGCTGCTCGCCGCCGACGATGCGGTCCAGCTCAGCGTGGCGGAACCGTTGCCGGCCTTCGCCGTCAGTGCGGTCGGAGCGGCTGGCGGCAGCGGCAATGCCACGCTCGCTTCATTCGAAGCCGGGCTGCTGCCGACACTGTTGACCGCCTTCACCACGAAGTAATACGTCTTGCCGCCGACCAAGCCATTGACCAGCGAGCTGGTGTTGCTGGTGGTCGTCAACGGCGTGCTGCTCTCCGCGTCGGCGGCGGTGCCGACGTAGATCGCATAGCTGGTCGCACCGGCCGAACCGGTCCAGTTCAACAGGATGTGACCGCTGATGACGGCGGCGGTGACGCTGACCGGTGCTTCCGGTGCGCACGACACCGGCGGCAGATCGGCATTGACCTTGGCGATGTCGAAGCTGCCGATGCCGGTGGTGTAGTCGTAGCCGGGTGTGGCGACATACAGGCCGTTGGTGCCGACGATGATGTCGTGGAAGTCGGTCGGCTTTTTCAGCAGGCCGTTGGCATAGTGGTAGAAGATCGGCGCGGCAAAGCCGTAGCAGTTGCCGTGCGCGGTCTGCATGCGCGCCCAGGTGCCGGCCGACAAGGGCGACGACAGACTGGTGCCGCCGACGCCGGTATCCGCACCGCTGACCACCACCAATGCCGGCGACAGATTGTTGTCGGCGTCCATTGCGATATCGGGCACGCCACGCAGGCCGAGCGGCGAACCGCCGAGCGGCACCACGCCGCTCTGCCAGCTCGGCGCGGTCTCCCACAGGCTGTTGCCGCCGCCACCGCCATCCCAGGACAGCTCGGAGATGTAGGCGTTGTTCTTGTCGATCAGCAAGCTCGTACCGCCCACCGCCACCACGTAAGGCGACGAAGACGGATATTCCACCGCGCCGATCAGACCGGTATCCGGCAAGCCGAGGTTGATCAGCAGGCCGCAGGCCGCACCGGCATCGCCGGACGAGGCGAAGAAGGTAATGCCCTGTGCCACGCCCTGCTCGTAAGCGAGATCGGACAGCAGCATCGCGCCACTCAGGTATTCGAGCGTTTCGCAGCCGCCATACGACATGTTGACCGCCTTCACGCGATTCTCGGCGACGATGCGCTGATAGGTCGGGATCAGGTCGGCATCACCCAGCGACGCGGTGTTGTAGAACACGATCGAACGCAGGTTGCCGGCAATGCCGGACGACGACTGGCTGTCCAGATCCCATTCGTCGGTGCCTGCGGTATCGCTGCTGGCCGGACCGACCTGCACGATTTCGTACGGCACCTGCGGCAGGTTGTTTTCCTTTTCGTATTGGCGCAGATCGAGCGGCACCTGGGTGATGTCGCCCTCGGTGACGATGCCTATGCTGGTGCCCCAACCGGTCGGCGTCGCGCCGGCGTCGTAAGCAGTCTGGAACGCTGCGGCGTTCACGATCGGCGAAATCTGCGGCACGCCAATGGCGGCCGGCATCGCCGCCGCGTTGCGCTTGCGATCCACTGCTTGCGGCAGCACTTTGCCGCTGGCGATGTTCTGCGCCAGCATGGTCTGCGCCTGTGCCAGGTTGTGCAGTCCGAGCACTGCAGCCACCGTGCCCTGAAGTTGCGCCGGCACCATCGCCGGGCTGCTGTTGGCGAACAGGCGCTTGCCACCGAAGGCGAACTGCACCAGCTGCGTGTTGAATGCGCTCTGCACCGTGGCGGCGCTGCCATCGGCGGTGATCGCCATGTGATTCGCCGACAGCGAAAGATGGCTGAAGCCGGCACTGGTCAGGTAGCTCATCACCGCGTCGGTCTGCGTCTTGGTCGGCGCGTACTGGGCGAGGAACTGCTCCGGCGTCAGCACCTTCGCAAAGGCCGGATTTCCCGGCGTGCTGACCGACACGACGAATGCATCGAGCTGCGCCTTGTTGCGCGGCGCGAGGCCGACGGTGATGTGCATCGGCGTCGACGCCGACAGCGGCGCGAGACCCGATACATTCTTCAACGGCAGCGCCTGTGTGGCGGTGTTGACCCAGGCCGCCGCGGCCGCACCATGCGGATACAGCGCAAGGCCCGCACAGACGGCGAGCGCCTGCATTGCGAAGGCCATTGGCCGACGCACAGCGGACATCCCGCGCATCGAAAACTCCATTGCATGTTGATTGGACAATTTGACGACGGGCTTGTTGGTTTGCGTGCTGACGCCAAACGCCGTGCAGGACTGAGCTGCAGGTGTTGTGCGCGTGCTGAGACGAATCATCGATAGGCTCCCTGACCGTCGTGGCCTGCGCGACTCCCTGCGCAAGCCCGACATTTCCAGCAAAGGTTTTGGAGGCGACACCGTCCGTGATGGCGCTGGTTAAAGTCCTGCCAAAGCCTTCGTAGCGATCGACTGGCGCCTGCGGCATCGGCTCTGCATCGACAAGCGTCGTGCGGAGTTTCGCTGTCGCTGCATAAAAGCCCGCGCGTGAACCTGCGAAGCGTTCACCGCGCGTTTCCTGCGTTTTTTACTGGGCTGGGTCGATCGCCGTGCGACTGCTTTACTGCACGACTAGATGGATCGAGCATCCGGCGGCGGGAGGCGTCGGCGCTTGACCGGCGACGCCAGTGCAGGTGTTTTCACCCAGGATTTATTGCGGTCTGCAGCTGAATCACTTGTCAGGCGCAATTAAACATCGAAAGCGCTACAGAAAAAGTATTCGGTGTTTCCGCAGGCTTACGCTCAGCTTACGGAATGTAAGCCGCGCGCCTTCCGTCAATCGCTACGACAGCAAAGCTTGTGAACCGCGAGACCGATGTGCCGGACTAGGCCTGCACTTCAGGCCGGCAGTTGCAGACGCAGGCGCGCGATCTCGTCTTCGAGGGCGGCGATGCGCCGCTCGCGTTCGGCCAGCGTTGCGACCACGTCTTCGGCATCGAATCGCTGCGGAATGTGTTGCGGGCAATTGCTGTCCCAGGCGCTGACGCTGAACAGCAGTACGCGTTCGCCGCGCGCTGCGTAATCCGCGGGCATCAGCTTCGCGACCTGCGCGTCGTCGCCTTCGACCATGCGCGCACGACCCCAGATCTTGATGCGGCGGCGATTGCGGTAGTCGATCAAGAACAACTGCGCCTTCGGGTTCTCGCTGAGATTGCCAGTTGAGATGTACTGGCGATTGCCGGCGAAATCGGCGAAGGCGAGCGTGTGTTCGTCGAGCACGTGCACGAAGCCACGCGGCCCGCCGCGATGCTGGATGTAAGCTTGTCCGTCGGCGCTGGCGGTTGCCAGGAACAGGCTGCGCTGATCGGCGATGAATGCGGCCAGTTCGGGTGTGATCGTCGTCGCCCAGCCGCCACGCGACTCCATGCCGGCGTAGCCCTTGCGCGAACCGAGTCGCGCCTGCACCGCTTTCACCGAAGGGCTGAACGCGACATCGCTGGATGGAAGTGTGGTGGTCATGAGCGCACTCCTTTTATGCAACCCGCCTAGAAGCCGAGCGCCGACAGGCCGGGATGATCGTCGGGCCGTCGGCCTTGCGGCCAGTGGTAGCGCCGCTCGGATTCGGCGATCGCAACATCATTGATGCTGGCGATGCGCAGCTGCATCAATCCTTCCGCATCGAATTCCCAGTTTTCGTTGCCGTAGCTGCGAGTCCATTGGCCGCTTTCGTCGTGCCATTCGTAGGCGAACCGCACTGCGATGCGGTTGTCGCGAAATGCCCACAGTTCCTTGATCAGGCGATAGTCCAGCTCGCGCTGCCACTTGCGCTGCAGGAAGGCCTCGATCTGCGCGCGGCCCTGCAGAAATTCGCTGCGATTGCGCCAGCGACTATCGACGCTGTAGGCAAGAGCCACACGAGCAGGATCGCGAGAATTCCAGCCGTCTTCGGCCATGCGAACTTTCTGCGTCGCGCTTTCGAGCGTGAACGGCGGCAGTGGGGGTCGGCTCATGCGCTGGGCTCCGGGTGTAAGAGGAATTCGGCTGCGGTCGAAGGCTTAAGAGGTTTCGAGACGATTCGCGTGCGGTCCACGCACGCGAATTAAAAGCATGAACGATGCTCAGGCGGCCTGCAGCTGGGCGGCGACCGGGAAGTCGATATCGGTGGCGGCCACTTCGTTGACGTAGTTGGTCAGCACGTTCAAGGCGACGTGCAGAACGATCTCGATGATTTGAGCGTCGTCGTAGCCGGCCGCGCGAACCTCGGTGAGATCGGCATCGGCAACATGACCTCGCTGAGCCGCAACCGCAAGCGCGAAGCGCAACGCTGCGTCTGCCTTGGTATCTGCCGAATGGCCGTGACGATTGGTGGCGATCTCGACATCGTCCAGTTTGGCGTGATGGCTGCCGAGAAAGCTGTGCGCAGCCAGGCAATAGCCGCAGCCATTGAATTGCGAAATCGCCAGCGCCAGACGTTCACGCGTCGCGGCCGGCAGGCGGCCCTTGGCGAGCGCGCCGGACAGACCGAGGTAGCCCTCGAGTGCTGCTGGGCTGTTGGCAATCAGGCGAAACAGATTGGGCACCGTGCCGAGTTGCTGCTGCACGGCCTGCAACTTGGCGTGAGTGGCGGCGGGGGCGGCCTGGATATCGGCGAGAATCGCGATGCGGGACATGGTTGGCTCCGGTTGGAAGGTTCAGCGGATGAGGTGCTGCGGCTCTGAAAACGATAGGCCCTTCCAATTTAGATGAATAGACGCTAGAAACAGGAATCATCCTTCCGGAATCTGCAAACAATGGATCGTCTCGCTGCAATGGCGCTGCTGGTGGCTGCGGTGGATGGCGGCAGCTTGTCGGCGGCCGGCCGACGTCTCGGCATGCCGCTGGCGACCGTGAGCCGGCGCATTACCGATCTGGAGGCGCATCTGCAGACGCGTCTGTTGAATCGATCGAGTCGCAGGCTCGGTCTCACCGATGCTGGCGAGGATTACCTCGCCGCCTGCCGCCGCATCCTGGAAACGGTGGACGAGGCCGAACGCGCCGCTGCCGGCGAATTCCGTGCACCCCGCGGTACGCTGGTGGTAACCGCGCCGATCGTGTTCGGCCGCCTGCACCTGCTGCCCTTGGCGAGCCAGTTCCTCAAGGCTTATCCGGACGTGGACCTGCGCCTGCAGCTGGCCGATCGCGTGGTCAACCTGTTCGACGATCATGTCGATCTCGCTTTGCGCATCGGTGCGCTGCCCGACAGCAGCCTGATCGCAACGCGCGTTGCAACGATCCGCCGCGTGGTCTGTGCGAGTCCCGCTTACCTGCGGCGTCGCGGCGTCCCCACGCATCCCGAACAGCTGAGTGCGCACGACTGCGTGGCGTTCGAAAGCCGCACCGCGGCGCCGCACTGGCGTTTCCGCGCGGACAATTCCGAACTGCTGGTACCGCTGCGCGCGCGGCTGGCCGTCAATACCGCCGAGGCCGCGATCGACGCCGCCATCGCCGGCGTTGGCATCACCGCGGTGCTGTCGTACCAAGTGGCCACGGCCATCGCCGACGGCAAGCTGCGTCGTCTGCTGCAGAAGTTCGAGCCAGCGGCGCTGCCGGTGAGTCTGGTTTATGCCGGCGGTGGGCGATTGCCGCAGAAGCTGCGCGCGTTCATCGATTTCGTCGCACCGAAGCTGCGCGCGCGGCTCGCACAGGACGCCGGCACGGATTGAAGTTGGATCCTGTATTGCCGGTTGTTCACTGGGCGGTCGTCGTGGCGAACGACAAACGGCGAACTTTTCACAGCGCCCAGCGCCCAGCGCCCAGCGCCCAGCAAACAGCAAGCAGCAAGCAGCAAACAGCAAACAGCAAACAGCGACTGCATTTCGGGCCCGCGCGTCCGCGCCTCCATCGCGCATGGGTTCTGCGCGCTCCGATTTGGCCACGAAGCGATGTTGCCCTTCGATGCCGACTCGAACCGACACGCTCACGAGTCGCACCACTGCTCGGCCCATCTTGAGGTGCAAGCAGCCGTACGGTAGCGCGCGCCGGACGAACGCGATTCCGCACGCGATGCAGGTACGCCACACTTTGTGGACCTCGGCGTCACGTTGGGATCGGTGCCGAGATCGAAAGTCAAAGTCAAAAGGACTTGAACGTGCCGACCAAAGAACAGATGTTGATTCTCGCCGACCTGATCGAAGAGATGCCGGTGCATCGCGGGATCAACCTCGCGATCGATCGGATGAACCGTACGCTCACGCTCGATCTGTCCGAGCTCGATGGTGATTGCCTCAACGCGCTGCTGGAAGCCGCCAGCACCTGAGTCGGTGCCGTTAGCGCGACGCGCGCGAAATCTTCAGCATCGAATGCGTCGACAGGTGCTCTACGCGCATCTCGACGCGATGGAGCGGCGCCGCATGATGCGGCTTGATTCAAGCGCAGCCATTCCCCGACTCGCTCGCCCCGACTCGCTCGATTGCGGCGAAACCTCAGTGCGCGCGTCGGCCTTAACGGGTCGGTCGGCTGACGTGCCCCAGTCGCCCGATACCCGTTGCACTGACATCTGCGCGACCGAAACGCCCGACATCTTTGCGCGCAGTGAGTCGCTGCCGCGTCAGCGGCGCGGGGACATTGTTTCGAACAAGCCCTTAACCGCAAACGGTTCGCAACGCAGGTACTGCGGCGGTGCCTTGGTTTTTGCGCCGAGCGCTGCGGCCGCGTGCCAGGGCCAGCGCGGGTCGTAGAGCAGGCCGCGTGCGAGTGCGACCGCATCGGCGTCGCCGTCGACAATTGCGGCCTCCGCCTGCTGCGGTTCGGTGATCTGGCCGACGCCGATCACCGGAATCGACAGGGCCTGCTTGATCGCGCGCGCAAACGGCAGCTGATATCCCGGACCGATCTTGATCTGCTGCTGCATGCTGTTGCCGCCGCTGGAAACGTGGATGTACGCGCAGCCGCGCCGTTGCAACTCCAGGCTCAACACCGTGCTTTGCTCGACATCCCAGCCGCCATCCACCCAGTCGGTTGCCGACAGTCGCACGCCGATCGGCAGCGTCGGCACGCGCGCGTGTACTGCGTCGAATACGCGCAGCAGCAGGCGCAGGCGATTCTCGAGGCTGCCGCCGTAGTCGTCTTGGCGATGGTTCGACAGCGGCGACAAGAACTGGTGCAGCAAGTAACCATGCGCGCCGTGCAGTTCGATCAGATCGAGCCCGAGCCGCTGCGCGCGTTGTGCCGAAGCGGCGAACGCTTCGACGATGCCATCGAGATCGTCGACGTCTGCCGCGAGCGGCACGGGGTCGCCGTCTTTGAAGGCTTGCGCCGACGCACTGATCGTTTGCCAGCCATGTGACGCATCCGGCGCAATCGCCTGGCCGCCATCCCAAGGTCGCTGCGTCGAGGCCTTGCGGCCTGCATGCGCGAGCTGAATGCCGATCGGCATGTCGGAGTAGCGGCGCACACTCGCCAGCACCTTCGCCAGCGCGGCCTCGTTGGCGTCGTCATAGAGGCCGAGGTCCGCATGGGTGATGCGTCCGCGCGCCTCGACCGCACTCGCTTCCAGAATCAGCAAGCCAGCGCCGGACAGGGCGAAACCGCCGAGATGGATCAGGTGCCAGTCGCTGGCCTGCCCATCGACCGCGGAGTACTGGCACATCGGGGCGACGACGATGCGGTTGCTGAGCTTGAGCGTGCCCAGCTGCAATGGGGAGAAGAGTTGGCTCACAGGTACTCCGGTTGGGTGCGAGGTGCCGGCTCGCGCGGGCTTCTGCAAGACCGCGGCCGGAGCCAGATGTTCTGCCATGTTGCCGGAGCCCGCATGGCCGCGTGTGGAGACTTGAATGGCCGCGAAGCGAGGACCGTGTCGCGCGCCGCCACATTCGCCCCCCGACAGCAAGGCTGTCGACGTACCGCGACACCTGAAGCCGAGCTGCTGCACGCGAACTCGCGTCGCGCGCCCGTTCGTCTTCGCGAGCCTTCACGAGCCTTCACAAGGCGTCGTTAAGGTGCGAACTGCGAACTGCGAACTGCGAACTGCGAACTTAAGAACTTCGCATATGCGGCGCCTGTGATGCGATCGAGGCGCGACGCGTGAGCGGCGCGGCTTCAGCGGCTGAGGATGTGCAAGGAATACTGCGCCTGACTACCGGACTGCCCGACGACGCGCCACCACCGAGCTGGGCAAGCGCGCAAATCTTTTTGCGCTGGTGCATCCAACTTTCGCGGTCATTCGTAGAACCCGGCGGATACGTTGGAAACGATAGCGAAAGTGCTCAGAACGGTTACACACGCCTGGTTGATCGCAACCGATCTATTCGGGAATCGACCGTCCGAATCAGGCGCAAATCTGCACGATTGGATGTTGCGGTGTCGGACGCGAGCCTGCCGAGCGAGCCTGGCAGCCTGCTCGAGTCGCTTTGCTTTCCGAAGCCAACCGCAGACTTTGATCAGGCCAGGCTGCAGCGGCTGCGAGCAGGGAACTTTATGGGCGCTTCGATTTCTTACAACCCGTCGATAAACGAGTCATTGACGCTCGGCCGAACCGCGTTGCGCCAGTCACGTTTTGAGCATTGATTCAAATTAAAACTTTTGCGCGATCCGATATTCATCGCGCGCGTTCGTAGTTCAGGAGTCAGGGAAAGTCGTATGTCGTTTGCAAGTTTTTGTGCGCTGTTGATGACCATGTCCGCTTTGATCTCTATTGCGCCGTGGTGGGACTATTCTCGGGAATGGGGCTATGCCCCGATGGGAATCGTTGGCGGATTGTTCTTGGTGATCTGCCTGGTGCTGGCATATTCACCGGAGCCCTTAGCGTCCGGCGAGCAAGCCGACTGACTTCTTCTGCGCACGCTGCGCGGAGTCTGGCAACACAAAAATCCTTGGCCGGGTAAAGACTTCGACTGAGGCCTTCAACGGGCCGGGTTGCGGCGTGACGGCGTTCAACCCCAAAAACGCCAGTCAATCAAGCCGGCGCAAAAGCCTGCGTCAACGCGAACCGCCGTGCGTCGATACGCCTGAGCGCGCACGCCGGCGAATCTCCGACGGCGTCTTGCCAAACCAGCGGCGACAGTTGCGCGACAGAACGGACTGCTCCGGCAGCCCGAGCAATTCGGCGATCTGGCTGAAGGGTAGCCGGGTCTCCGAGAGATAACGCATCGCGGTTTCCTGGCGCACGGTTTCGCGCAACACCTCGAACCCGGAACCTTCGGCCGCCAGACGCCGCTGCAAGGTGCGCGGGTGCAGACCGAGCAGCGATGCAACCTGCGTCTTGCCAACCTGTCCGCTGTCGAGCGTGCGTTGCAAGGCATGACGCACGCGCGCGCTGACCGTCTGCGCGCGATCGCCGAAGTGTTGCGCGAGATATTCGATCGCCAGTTGCCGCAACGTGCCGTCGACCGCATCGAGTCCGATCGCAAGCGTACTGGGCGCGAAATGCAGCGCCGCATGCGGCTGCGCAAAGTGCACCGGCGCGCCATAGAAACGTCGATAGGCCAGCGGCGGTGCCAGCGGTGTATGCGGCAGCGTCACCGCCTGCGGCGCGTAGCGCGACCCGGCGAGCAGCGCGACGATGTGGTGGATGTCGCCGAGGCATACGTCCATGGTCTGCCGCAGCACGGCTTGACCCGGCACATCGAGCGCGAAGCGGACCATCGCCGCACCGGGTACGAAGTCGCTGCGCGCGTGCACCGTCATCGCCATGCCCGGACTATGGACAAACAGATAGCGCGAGGCGGTATCGAGCCCGCTGGCAACCGTCGGCGCGTTACGGATCGCGATCGCCACCGGCCCGAGTACTGAAATGTCCTGATGGTTGGCGAGGCGCAGGCCGAAGTCCGGACAGCGCGCCGCGCTGGCACTCGATTCGAGCAAACGCGCAACGGCGAGCATCGGGATCAGTGCCTCGTCGTCCGCCAAGGATGCCGGCGCAATGCGATAGCGGCGCAGCAACGGCGTCGGATCGGTGCCGAGCTGACGCATCAGCGTCATGTAGCCGCGCAATCCGCTTGCCCGCACCATGTCCGTCATGTCTCGTAACGTCCAACTTTTGTCTCGTCATGTCAAGGTAGCGACTGCGGCGACGAGCATCATGCGAAAGCTGGTCGGTCAGCGCGCGACAACAGCCGCGACGCAGCAGTTGCATTCCATCGCATCGAGGAGACATTGAAGTGACCGAAACCTACGACGTTCTGATCATCGGCGCCGGCCTGTCCGGTATCGGTGCGGCCTGCCACCTGGCGATGGATGCGCCGCGTCAGCGCGTCGGCATTCTGGAACGGCGCCAGGTCATCGGCGGCACCTGGGATCTGTTTCGCTACCCCGGCGTCCGCTCCGATTCGGACATGTTCAGTTTCGGTTTCAGGTTCCGGCCGTGGAACGAGCTGAAGGTGCTGGCCGACGGTCCTTCGATCCGCCAATACGTCAACGACACCGCGCGCCAGTTCGGCATCGACAAGAAGATCCGTTTCGGACTGAAGTCGACGAAAGCCGAGTGGTCCAGCGATACGCAGATGTGGACCGTAACCGCGCTCGAGGAAGCCACCGGCCAGGTGAAAACCTTTCGTGCGCGCTTCCTGATCGGTGCGACGGGCTACTACAACTACGACCAAGGCTATCTGCCGACTTTTCCAGGCGTCGAGCGCTTCAAGGGCTTGCGCATCCACCCGCAGTTCTGGCCGGAAAACCTCGACTACAGTGGCAAGCGCGTGGTCGTAATCGGTAGCGGTGCCACGGCCGTCACGATCGTGCCGTCGATGTCGGACAAGGCTGGGCACATCACCATGCTGCAGCGTTCACCAACCTATATCTTTTCGGTGCCAGGCTACGACAAGCTGTCCGCCGTGCTGAAAACCTTCCTGCCCGAGAAGTGGGTGTTCGGCCTCGCGCGCAAGCGCAATATCGTGCTGCAACGGTTCATCTACAAAGCGGCGAAGCGTTGGCCTGCGCGGGTACGCAAGTTGCTGCTCGACGGTGTGAAGAAGCAGCTCGGCCCGAACGCCGACATGACGCACTTCACGCCGCGCTATATGCCCTGGGACGAGCGCCTGTGCGCGGTGCCGGACTCGGACCTGTTCAACGCGATTCGCGACGGCAAGGCATCGGTCGTCACCGACAAGATCGAGACCTTCGACGAAACCGGCATTCAACTGGCGAGCGGAAAGCACCTCGACGCCGACATCATCATCACCGCCACCGGCCTGCAGATCCAGGTGCTGGGCGGCATGGAACTGCGCGTCGACGGGCAGGTGCGATCACCGGCCAAGCTGATGACCTACAAGGGCACGCTGTTGCAGGACATGCCCAACATGGGCTTCATCATTGGCTATACCAATGCGCCGTGGACGCTGAAGGCCGATCTCGCATCGAGCTATATCGCGCGCCTGCTGAACCACATGGATGCAGCGAAGCTGGCGGTGGCCACACCGCGCGCGCCGGCCGGCGTACTCAGCCAGGACGAAAGCATTCTCGGCTCGCTCGGTTCGGGATACGTGCAGCGCGGCGCCAGCGTACTGCCGCGGCAGGGACACGACCTGCCCTGGCGCGTTCTTCATCACTACGAAAAAGATAGCAAGATGCTGGCAGACGCACCGATCGACGATGGTCTGCTCGAATTCACCGCACCAAGATCGGCGCAATCCACGGCGCTGCCGGAAACGATGGCGGCCTGAAGCAGCGCGGACATCGTTGATGCGTCACGCGTCGACAAGATGACGCGCTGACACCTTGGCCGACGCACGGCGCGACCGCCGCGCCGATCGGCCAGGGCTTCAGCGTGGCGGCGCCGTGCTGCGACGCTGCGTGATCGCGAGGCGTACGGCGGCCAGCGGTGCCGCATCGGTCAGACTCACGTGCGAGCCTTCGCCGACGACGCCGAGCGATTTCCAGAGTTCGCTGAGCTCGGTATCTGCCGGCAGGGGCGCGGCTCGCAGCCGCTGGTACAACTCGCTCAGCACCGGCACGCCGGTGGCGGCGTCGCCGGCATCGAGAATGCGTTGCACCGGCCAGTCTTGCTCGATGTTGCCGCCGGCTGCGAGTACGCCACGCAGCGCGTCCTGCAAGCCTTTGCGATTGTCGGTGCGGCGGCGGATCTCGACATCGGCGAGCAAGCAGAACAGCGCGCCGCCCCAGTACGTGCGACCCCAGGTGGGCGTGTGATCGAGGCCGCTATCACCGCTGTGCGGCATGCCCTGCTGCATGCCGCGACGCATATCCGCCCAGATCTGCGCAGCTTCAAGTTCGCCGGTCTCCACACGCGCCACCGGCTCCACGTAAGTTGCGATGCCTTCCTCGAGCCAGTGGCTGCGTTCCGGCACCGCCGGAACGGATAGATGCACCATTTCGTGGGTCATGACCCAGTCACGCAGAAGATCGGATTGATCCGCGTCGCGACCGAGCTGGATCACGATCAGCGCTGTTCCGAACTCGGACGCGCCGTAGGTGGTGCCGCCGGATACGCCACTGCCTGCGGCAGGCTGCAGCACGATACGCAGCGCCGTAACCGGAAACCGCCCGTAGTACTGCGTTACCGCGTGTGCTGCGCGCAGCGTCCATTCGCAGATCTGCTGTGGGGTCAGCGCGTAGCCTGCAGGCGTATACGACAACCGAATGCCTGCGCCGCCGACCGTCAGCTGTTGCGTGGCGATACAGCCGGCCAGCAGCTTGTCATCGTCATTGACCACCGACGCCGCCTGCGCCACTTGCCCTGGTAGCGACAACATGAGGAACACCAGCAGCAGGCCCAGGGCCATCGCCTTTTGGCAAGGCACTACGGCGTGGCGTCTACAGACTTCAGGCATGCGGTTTACTCGGAAGCGAAGCTCGCAGTGTGGCGCGAGCGGCCCACTATGCGCGATGCCTTACGCGAACGTCAGCACCGATACGCCGAACTTCATGCTTGTTCATCCGAGAGGGCTCGCAGCTGTGCGGCGTTGAATTTCGCGATACGCGTTGCCACGCCGTCTCGACGGCAAACGAACGCGCACGCACCGGACGATGCAATCGCGATCCCGTGCTCACGCGCTCACGGCGCGACCGGTGCGCTGTCGAGCAGGTCTTTGCGGCGATTGTTGAAGTTGCCGCGCGGCATGCCGAGCAGCGCGTAGAGCGTGGCATCGGCGACCTTCATCTGCTGTTGCAACTGGGTGGCTTCGGCGACGAGCTGTCGTGCCGAACCGTTGGCCTCGGCATCGCCAAGCTGCCCCACGCGATCGGCGGTGATCCAGGCAGCCGTCAGTGCGCCGAGGCGTCGCCAGTCATGGGTGGCGGTGGCAGTACTCGCTGATTTGCGATTGGCGATGTAGCGCGCGCAGTCCGCATACGTGCGCGACTGTTCGTGAAATCGCTCCTGGCATGGCACCACGGCATCGCGACCTGCCGCGAGTGCTGCAGCCTGCGTCGGATCGATGCGCGAGCAGGCGACGCTTGCGAAAACAGCAAGCGACAGCGCAGCGAAAATCGACGCACTGCGGCGCTGACTCCGCATCGACATGCGCGCGTCATGCACGCGCAAACTGTCCTGACTAGGGTCTGAGGCGATCGGCATCGTCATCGATGTCAAAAACATTTCGCTGTGCAAGGGATCCCAACCAATGAAGAAACTGCTCATCGCAGCCTGTGTTGCGAGCGCCGCTGCGGGGCTGCTCGCGGCCTGCAACAACGATAACAAATCGTCGTCCGACACCACGCCGAAATCGGCGACCGTGCGACTGATCGCGTTCAACGATTTCCACGGCTACATCGATCCGCCGGCGCCGGTGAAAGTCGCCGACCCGAACGACTCCACCAAAACCGTTTCCGAATCGACTGGCGGTGCTGCGTACCTGGCAACAATGGTGGCGCAGTTGAAAGCGGAAAATCCTTTGAATGCGGTGATTGGCGCTGGCGACATGGTCGGTGCGAGCCCGCTCGACTCGGCCTTGTTCCACGACGAGCCGACCATCCAGGCGCTCAACAACATCGGGCTGGAATTCACCTCGGTGGGCAATCACGAGTTCGACAAAGGCGTGACTGAGCTGCAGCGCAAGCAGACCGGCGGCTGTTTCCCCGGAGGCACCGCAGGGCAAGACACCTGCGTCATCAACAACAGCTTTGAAGGTGCCAAGTTCAAGTACCTCGCCGCAAATGTCATCGACAACAGCACCGGCAAGCCGATCTTTCCCGCCTACGCGATCAAGCAATTCGATATCGGCAACGGCAAGCAGCTCGGCATCGCATTTGTCGGCCTGGTGCTGAAGGAAACGCCAAGCTTGGTCACCGCCTCGGGCGTGGCCAACGTCACCTTCAAGGATGAAGCCGACACCGTTAACGCACTGTTGCCGGAGATTCGCGCGCAGGGCGTCAATGCCGTCGTCGTGCTGATTCACCAAGGCATCTACACCACCGCGTTCAACGACACGCAGAGTTGCGCGGGTGCCAATGGTGAACTGCTGTCGATCCTGCCGAAGCTCGATCCGACCATCAAGCTCGTCATCAGCGCGCACACGCACTGGCCGTATATCTGCAACGACGGTCAGGGCACTAGCGGTGCGACCAGCGTGTTCTACACCAGCGCCTACCGTTACGGCTCGTTTGTCACCGCGCTCGATGTCACGCTCGATAGCGCCAGCGACACCATCACCAATGTGGCGGCGGCGAATCACCTGGTGGTCAACGACAAGGCCGCCAATCCGGCACCGGTTGCGTATCCAACCTTGAGCGCGAACGCCACCGTCGCCGGTATCGTTGCACAATACGACAGCGCGAGTGCTGCGCTGGTCAACAAGGTCGTCGGCAGCATCAGCGCCGACATCACCACCGACGGCGAAGCGATTTCTTCGGGCACCTCCGGTGAATCGCCGCTGGGCGATCTGATCGCGGATTCGCAACTGGTCGCGGCACAGGCCGATCCGAAGCCGGCCGTGATCGCCTTCATGAATCCCGGCGGAATCCGCACCAACCTGCTGTTCAACCAGATCAGCGGCGGCGAGCAGCCGGGGCAGATCACCTATGGCGAGGCCTACAACGTGCAGCCGTTCGGCGACATCCTCACCGATCTCGATCTCACCGGTGCGCAGATCTACACGATCCTCGGCCAGCAGTGGGTCGGTCAGACCTCGCCGAAGATCCTTGAAGTGTCGAAGGGCTTCACCTACACCTGGGATGCCAGTCTGCCGGATGGCAGCAGCAAGATCGTCGACGGTAGTGTCGCGCTGAACGGAACGCCGATCGACAAGAGCAAGACCTATCGCGTCGAGGCGAACAACTTCATCGCCGGCGGCGGCGACGGCTTCACCGGCTTTACCACCGGCACCAATCTCTACACCGGCGCGGTGGACATCGACGCCTTCGCGCAGTACATCACCGCGAATTCAAACGGTGCGCCGCTGATGCCGATCACGCCGTCGCGGATCACGCGGCTGCACTAGAACGCAGGCCGAACCCGAACGAATCCGTTCGGGCATAAACCACAGAACGCCCGCCTTGTGCGGGCGTTCTGCTGTGTGGCGCTGTAGTGGACCTTTGGCTTTGACGGTGACGCCGGCTCGCGCGATCACAGCCGGGGCTGCATCGTTACGCCAAAAGATCGCTCGCCGAAGCGACGGTGGGATTGCCCGATTGGGAAGTCGTCCGTATTCGCGAGGGTGACTCGGCGATTGACGGATTTATCAAGATCCCCCATGGGGGATACCCGTTATCCTCCGCGGGGGGATAGTAGAAATTGACTGAAATTCGTTGACATCAATAAAGACGGGCGTATAGTGCCGCCCCACCGAAGCCGGCGGCACGCCACTGCGTCACCGGACCGTCGTAAAACTTTTGCAACATGACCGATGCGCTGCAGGCGCGATCGACCTGCCAACGGCGGGTCGTCAGGGATGGATCCGACCGGGAGAGGCAGATGCAGATTCGTCCGACATGGAAGTGCCGTGTCCGCCGCGGAGTGTTGCTGGCCATTGGCGCAGCCGGCTTCGTGTTTTCGCAGGCCGACGCGGATACCGATGTGCACGCGGCTGCCAGCGCAAGCACGAACGCCGCAATCAGCGCCGCAGAAAATCCGGCGAATCCGGCGAATTCGGCGAAACCTGACAATCCAGCGAACCCGGAAAACCCAGAGAAGCCGGGGGACGCTGCGCCGGTTTCCGCGGCACCCGTTGCTACGGCGACGCCGAGCGCACCTGTCGACACGCCGCCCGCCGCGCCCGCACCGGCCTGGGTGTCCGCGCTCGGCCTCGATCACGTTCCATTGCCGCAACTCACCGGCCTGCAGTTCACGATGATTCGCCAACACCTCGCGTCGCTGAAGTCGCCGTACGCGAGCAGCCTGAGCCTGCCGGCCGGCGGCGATACCGCCAATACCTATACCTACGGCGTCTACACCGGATGGGAGCCGATCCGGCATCTGCAACTGTATCTCGACCTCGAGCAGTTCCAGGGCCGCGGCATCGGCAATGCCACCGGACTCGCCAGCCTGACCGATGGCGATTCGATCCGCTCCGGATCGGCCGGCTTGGCCAAGGGGCCCTACATCGCACGTAAGTTCGTGCGTTATGTGCTGCCGCTCGGAAGCGAGACTCATTCGGTCGAACGCGCGCAGGACACGCTGCCCGGCGACGAGGCCGATCGTCGATTCGAATTCAAGCTGGGCACGCTCGCCGTATCGGACGATTTCGACAAGAACCGCTACGCCAACTCCACCCGCACGCAGTTCGAGAACTGGAGTCTGTTCAACAACACCGCCTGGGATTTCGCCGCCGACACGCGCGGCTATACCGGCGGCGCGATGCTCGCCTACGTCAGTCCGCTGTGGGCGCTGCGCTATGGCATCTACCAGATGCCGAAGCACGCCAACGGCCAGGAACTCGACAATCCGATCACGCACGCCAACGGCCAGCAGCTGGAACTGACGCTGCAACGTCCCGGCGATAATCCGGCGATTCTGCGGGTGCTGGTGTTCCGGAACACCGCGCGCATGGGCGTCTATGCGGATGCCATCGCGCAGGGACAGGCCAGCGGCACGGCTCCCTCGATCACCGCCGACGACAAGCCGTTCCGGCGCAAGTACGGCGTCACGCTGAATGGCGAACTGCCGCTGGCGGACGACGGCGAGACCGGGCTGTTCACGCGCATCGGCTGGAACAATGGCCGGACCGAATCGTTCGCGTACACCGAGGTCGATCATCTGGTCAGCCTCGGCGGCCAGCTCGACGGCCTGCATTGGTGGCGGCCGAGCGATCGCGTCGGTGTGGCCTACGTCATCGGCAATCTCTCTGCGCGGCACGAGCAGTATCTGGCTGCGGGCGGCGAGGGCTTCGTCGTTGGCGACGGCCACATCGATTACGGCGCCGAGCGCGTGCTGGAAACCTATTACCGCCTGCAGCCGATTGCGCACGTGCAGCTCGCCGCCGACTACCAGCACATCGATCACCCTGGTTATAACCGAGCGCGCGGACCCGCCGATGTAGTCGGCTTCCGCATTCATCTGGAGTACTGAGCGCGGCGCGGCTGGGCCTGGCCGGTTCGGGCCGGCCCGGCCATCGCTCAGCCGCACGCGTGGCCGCCGTGGCCAATGACCGTTCGCTTGGTCTGGCGAATAACGCAAAATCCTGACGTGTGCGAAGATTGCTATACAATTAATAGCGTATACAAGCAAACGCAGGAGAGTCCAGATGAGCAAGACCAAAACCAAGACCGCGATCAAGAAAAAATCGAAGCCGAGCAAGCCGGTTGCGGCCAAGCGCAAGGCGAGCAAGCCGGCCGCACGCAGCACGCGGGTTCCGCTGATCAGCTTGTTCGAGCTTCTCGGGCAGCGCTGGACGCTACGCATTCTGTGGGAGTTGCGCGGACAGCCGTTGACGTTTCGTGCGCTGCAGGAAAGCAGCGGGGGGCTGTCGCCCACGGTACTCAACAAGCGGCTCGCCGAGCTGCGCGATGCCGATCTGATCGATCGCCAGCCCGAAGGCTACACACCGACCTCGCTCGGCGCCGAACTCGGCGAAAAGCTCAAGGATCTGTCGCAATGGGCCGAGCGCTGGGACAAAAAGCGCAGGTAATCGCCCGCTTGCGGTCGTTTCGCCGGGCTTGAGTCGTTCGAACGAGACGAGCCTCGATACTGGGCGATCGGGCGAATGCCGGCTGGTCGGACGTTCGCCCACTCGATGTCGCCCTCTAGATATCGAGCGCCCTCGCTTCAAGGGCGGCGCACGTACGCCAGTTGCTTCGGTTGGCGCGCGCGCCGCCGCGCCGCAGGCGATCGGGGGTGGTGGGTCGGCAGTTCGGGCGGTGTTCGAGGCGCGCGCGCGACGCCACAACCCGAATCGCCGCCCGAATCGCCGCGACGCAAAAAAAGTTTGTGCAGCCTGTCGATTTCGTTCGCCTCCGTTCGTCGCCTTCATGAGAGCAGTAAATCGGCAACCGATTTGGACCGATCCGCTGCGTCGACGTGAATCACCGGAGACGAACAGATGAAATTCATGGTGCTGGTCAAAGCGAGCGAGGCATCCGAGGCCGGAGCGCTGCCGGACGAGTCGCTCATCGTGGCGATGGGAAAGTTCAACGAAGCGCTGGTGAAGGCGGGCGTCTTGCTCGCCGGCGACGGTCTTCACGCCAGCCGTCGCGGCGCTCGGCTGCGCGTGCTGGCCGATGGTCGCCGGATCGTGACGCAGGGACCTTTTACGAATATCGAAGGGCTGATCTCAGGCTTCTGGATGGTCCAAGTCCAGTCGAAGGAAGAAGCCATCGAATGGTTTTCGCGCTGCCCGCATGAAGTTGGCGAACTCGAACTTCGGCAGGTGTTCGACGCAGCCGACTTCGCGCCGGCGATCGAAACCGAAGCAGGCCGCGCGACGCTGGCAGCCGAAGCCGAGTTCCGTGCGCAGGGACACGGCTGAGCACGCAATCGATTTGCAAACCATTGCAACCCGATCAAGCATCGGCAGTTACACGCCAGCGTGTGTGCCCAATTTGGAGGAACTGAGGATGCGATTCATCATTTTGCGCAAGGCCGACGCGGCCACCGAGGCCGGCGAATTGCCCGATCCGGCGCTGCTCGATGCGATGGGCAAGTTTCATCAAGAGATGGCGGCAGCCGGCATTTTGCGCGCCGGCGAAGGACTCAAGCCGAGTGCGGACGGGGTGCGCGTGCAGTTCAAGCACGGCAAGGCGCAAGTGATCGACGGGCCGTTCACCGAGAGCAAGGAACTGATCGCCGGCTTCAGCATGATCGAGGTCGAATCGCGCGAGGAAGCGCTGGCCTGGGTGCGTCGCTGGCCGGCGCTCGACGCGAATGGTGGTGTCGAACTGGAGCTGCGTGAAGTCGGCTGCTCGAACGGCTTGTGCGGCGTTGCGGCGACCGATGCGACCGGCGCGAGAAATCCGCGTTTCATGCTGATTCTGCAATCCGATGCAAATACGGAAGCATCGATCGATCCGGGTGCCGAACGACTTGCCGCGATGGCGCAGCGCAATCAGGAAGCATTGGATGCCGGCATGCTCTTCGGCGGAGATGGACTGCAGCCGAGCGCGCGCGGTGCGAAGCTGAAATTCAGCGGCGGTCGATCACAGGTCATCGATGGTCCCTATGCCGAGGCCAAGGAACTCATCGCCGGCTATTGGCTGCTGCAAGTGCCGAGTCGGCAACACGCCATCGACTGGGTGCTGCGGTATCCGTATCCGCGCGACAAGGACGACGAGTACTACGTTGAAATCCGCAAGCTCTACGAAGCCGAAGATTTCGGTGAAGCGTTCTCGCCGGAAGCGCGGGAGGCCGAGGCGCGCATGCGTGTGCAGATCGCGCAGGCGAAGCTGCCTTGAGCGTTTGCAAGAAGGCGTCCGTCGGCGCTTGAGCGTTGCGCGACGCTTGAGCGCCGCACATTGGAGATCGGAGTCTTCAACGATGACTTCATGCCGCGACCAAGGTCATCGCCCCCGACGGTAATGCGTCTGTTATGACCCTACTGAAAAATCCGATTCAACAATCCGCAAAACTAACGAGGAGAACAACATGCAAATCAACTGCTATCTGAATTTCAAAGGCGAGTGCGAGGCCGCACTGAAGTTCTACGAACAGGCCCTCGGCGCGAACGTCCACATGCTGATGCGCTTCGGCGACTCGCCGATGGCCGCCGAAGTGTCGCCCGAGTGGAAGGACAAGGTGGTTCACGCACGCTGCACCATCGGCGAGACCATCTTAATGGCCTCCGATGCACCGCCGGATCGTTACGTACGGCCGCAGGGGTTCAGCGTGAACCTGGGCACCGCAACCGCCGAAGAAGCCGAGCGGGCGTTCGCTGCCTTGTCGGCCGGCGGCAAGGTCGAGATGCCGCTGCAGCCGACATTCTGGGCAACGCGCTTCGGCATCGTCACCGACCGGTTCGGCACGCCTTGGATGGTCAATTGCGAAATCGCGCCTTGATGCCGAATGCGAGCCTGAGCGCGGCGCGCACGGCGTGTGTTGACGCGTGCGCGCTGCGGTTTCGCACCCAAGCAAATTGATGGCGACGACGAGCGAAACCCATCGCGCGATCAACGCGATCTGGCGCATCGAATCGGCACGGATCATCGCCGGCCTCGCACGCTTGGTGCGCGATGTCGGCGTGGCCGAGGAGCTGGCGCAGGACGCGCTGGTCACCGCGCTCGAACAGTGGCCGCAGAGCGGGCTGCCGCAGAATCCGGGTGCCTGGCTGATGACCGCCGCAAAGCATCGCGCGCTCGATCGACTGCGCCGCGAAACGATGCAGGAACGCAAGCACGTCGAGTTCGGCTACGAGCTGGAACTCGATCACGATGACGCCGCGCTCGCGCGCGAAGCGGCGCTGGATGACGATGTCGGCGACGATCTGCTGCGCCTGTTGTTCGTCTCCTGCCATCCGGTGTTGTCGACCGAGGCGCGACTCGCGCTGACCTTGCGCCTGCTCGGCGGACTCACGACCGACGAAATTGCGCGAGCCTTCCTGGTGCCCGAGCCGACCATTGCGCAGCGGATCGTCCGCGCCAAACGCACGCTCAGTGAGGCGCGCGTACCGTTCGAAGTGCCGCCGGCCGGCGAGCGTGCGGCGCGGCTGGCATCGGTGTTGGCAGTGATCTACTTGATCTTCAACGAGGGCTACTCGGCCACGGCCGGTAGCGACTGGATGCGACCGGCCCTCTGCGATGAAGCGCTGCGCCTGGGCCGCATCCTCGCCGAGCTGACGCCACTCGAATCCGAAGTACATGGCCTGGTCGCGCTGATGGAAATCCAGGCGTCGCGGCTGGCGGCGCGCTGTGCCGCCGATGGCACGCCCATTCTGTTGCTGGAGCAAAACCGCGCGCGCTGGGATCAGTTGTTGATTCGGCGCGGGCTCGCCGCACTCGCGCGCGCGCAGCAACTCGGCGGAGCGCTCGGCGTCTATGCCTTGCAGGCGGCGATCGCGTCCTGCCATGCGCGGGCGCGCAGCGCCGATGAAACCGACTGGCCGCGCATCGTCGCGCTATACGACGCACTCGCGCAGCTGTCACCCTCGCCGGTGATCGAATTGAATCGCGCGGTTGCAGTGTCGATGGCGTTCGGTCCGGCGCAAGCCTTGGAACTGGTGGACGCTTTGCAATCGGAAGCCGCGCTGCGGAACTACCACCTGTTGCCGAGCGTGCGTGGCGATCTGCTGGCGCGGCTCGAGCGCTGGCACGAAGCCAGTGCGGAATTCGTGCGGGCCGCAGCACTCACGCAGAACCTGCGCGAGCGTGCGCTGTTGCTGGATCGTGCCGCCGAATGCGATCGACGCCTTGCGGCGCATCCGCGGCAATGACGCCCGCACGAGCCCAGAACATGTAACCAGTTCAAAGTAGCTACAGGAGAAACCCTCAGTTGGCGGAGGCCGAGGAGCCGCGCACAGTCGGGACTGCTACCCATTCAGCGCGTCTTGACGCTCGAATTGTCGCCAGTCGCAAAGACTTTGTCCTTTATTGACCGAGAACATCGTCGGGAAATCTGCTCGCACGCGCTGTTGCCTCCATCGGCTACGACGCGCTCGCGCGAGGTTTGCTGTTGCGCACTGCAGAAATGCAGACCAAATGCGCCGGCCTGCGCGGCGGCGCTCAAATCGAAGTTCAGGGGATCAAAATCATGCAAGAACTAAATAGCGTTGAAATCCAACAGGTCGCCGGCGCCGCGCGTACACCGACACCCGAGCAGATGAATCGGCGTTCGCATATCGCCGGCGCAGTTGAGGGCGTCGCGCTCGGCGCCGTGGTGGGTGCCTGGGATGGCGTGCAAATCGGCGCACTTGATACCGGGTCGCTGCTGATGCCGATCGGCGAACTGGTCGGTCTCGGCGCGGGTGCCGCAATCGGCGCCACTTACGGTGGTTTTTACGGACTCGACCAGGGTCACGACGTCATCATGGCGCTCGCCGCGAACTTCGCGAAAACCGCGACCTCGCAGGGCGTCTTCGTGCCGGGCGGCATCATCTCTCTGTAAGTCATTGGCACACACCCGGCGAGTGGCCGGGTGTGTGCCTTGCACTGCAAGCCTCGATGGACTCGTCCCAAAAACCGCTGTTTCGTGCTGCCGCATTGGACGCACAAGGCGCGGAGCGTTTCGGAAGCATTCTGCTGTTGCGACCGCCATCCCTGAGTGTATTTGTCGCGCTCGCAGCGTGTGCCGGACTCGTAGTCACCCTTTTTGTTTGTTTGGAAAGCTACACAAAGCGCAGCACCATTTCCGGACAGTTGATTCCAGATACAGGCATTGTCGCGGTCTATGCGCAACAATCTGGCGTTGTGATCGAGAAGCACGTCGTTGAAGGCCAGCGCGTGCGCCGTGGTGATGTGCTGTACGTGATCTCCAGCGATCGAATCAACAGCCAGGGCAGCAGCCAGGCCTCAATCAGTGGTCAGGTCGAGGCACGCCGGGTCTCGATGCAGTCGGAGCTGGAGAACACACGTGTGCTGCAAACGCAGCAGCGTGCCACGCTCGAACAGACCGTCGCCGGTCTGGGCGCCCAGTTGGCAGCACTCGATGGGCAACTCGATGCGCAGCGTCAACGGGTCGTGCTGGCCAGCGACAGCCTGCGCCGCTATCGCGGCCTTTTGGCAAAAGACTACATATCGAACGAGCAGGTGCAACAGCGCCAGGAGGACGTGCTCGATCAGCAAATCAGGCTACAAGCGTTGCAGCGCGATCGACTGATGCTTGCCGGCAACCTGGCCGCCCAGCGCAGCGAGCTGGCCGTTGCACCCCTGACGCAGAAAAACCAGCTGGCCGGAATCGATCGCAACATTATTCTCACCGCCGAGGAGCTCACCGAAAGCGAGGCGAAGCGACGATTGGTGGTGGTGGCCCCGACTGCCGGCATCGCCACCGCATTGCTGGGCGAATTGGGTCAGACGATGGATGCGAGTCGCCCTCTACTCAGCATCGTGCCCGACGGCGCGCGCTTGCAGGCGCATCTCTATGTGCCAAGTCATGCGATCGGCTTCATCAAACCCGGAGACGCCGTACGACTGCGCTACGCGGCGTTTCCGTATCAGAAGTTCGGGCAGTTCGCCGGCCGCGTCGCCACGGTCGCGCGCGTCGCAAGGCCTGCGTCGGAGTTGCAGATCGCCGGTCTGCCGCTGCCGCCGGGCATCACCAGCAGCGAGGCGCTGTATCGGGTGGTGGTGGTCCTCGATCGCCAAACCGTGCGTTCAGGGGCGAACGCGCTCGCGTTGCAGGCGGGCATGACACTGCAAGCCGATGTGCTGCAGGACTCGCGACGCTTGTACGAGTGGGTGCTGGACCCGCTGCTCAGTCTGACCCGCAAGCTCGATTGATCGACCGTTGATGAACATTCGCGAGTCGCTCGACCGTCTCCGTTTTGGCTTCGGCTTCGGTGAGCGTCAGCAAACGGTACTGCAGACCGAAGCCACCGAGTGCGGCCTCGCTTGTCTGTGCATGATCGCCAACTTCCACGGCGACGCCATCGATTTGGCGTCGCTGCGTCGCCGGTTTCCCGCATCACTCAAGGGCGCGACCTTGGACGAGTTGATCCGCGTGGCCGAGCGGCTGCAACTCGGCACGCGACCGCTCAAACTGGAACTGGCAGAACTCAAGCAACTGCGCCTGCCCAGCGTGCTGCATTGGAATTTCAACCATTTCGTCGTGCTGATGCGGGTCGATGCCGCGGGCGCGACGATTCATGATCCTGCAGCCGGGCCACGACGGCTGTCGTGGAACGAGCTGTCGCGCGCATTCACCGGTGTTGCACTGGAACTGTGGCCGAATCCCGAGTTTCGCCCGCAGCAGCCGAAGCCACGCCTGCGCTTGCGCGAACTGATGGGGCGTGTCACCGGCCTGCGGCGCTCGCTCGCGCAAATTCTGGTGTTGGCGCTGGTGCTCGAAGTCTTCGCCTTGCTGGGTCCATTGCTAACGCAGCTGGTGATCGATGACGTCATCGTGTCTGCAGACCGCGATTTACTCAGCACGCTGGCGGTCGGCTTCGCACTATTGCTGCTGTTGCAACAGGCGATCAGCCTGGTCCGGACCTGGGCGATCATGTACCTGGGGACCACGCTGAGCCTGCAGTGGACCGCGAACGTATTCAGCCATCTGGTGCGCCTGCCGATGGCCTACTTCGAGAAACGACATCTGGGCGATATCGTCTCTCGCTTCGGCGCTGTCGACTCAATCCAACACACGCTGACGACCTCGTTCCTCGCCGCCATCCTCGATGGCCTGATGGCACTTTCAACACTGGTGATGATGTTTCTGTACAGCACAACGCTAGGCTGGATCGCGGTGACGGCGATGCTGCTTTACGGCGCCAGTCGCTGGCTCTGGTATGCGCCGCTGCGCAGTGCCACCGAACAACAAATTGTCCAGGCCGCCCGACAGCAGACGCATTTTCTTGAGACGGTGCGCGGGATCAAGGCGATCAAGTTGTTCGGGCGGCTCGACGAGCGTCGCGCGAGCTGGCTGAGTCTGGTGGTTGCGCAGGTCAATGTCGGCTTGCGCACACAAAAGATGTCGATGCTGTACGGCCAGATCAATGGCCTACTGTTCGGCTTCGAAGGCATCGCGGTGATCTGGGTCGGTGCGCGGCTGGTCTTGACCGGGCATTTCAGCGTCGGCGTATTCATGGCATTTCTTTCGTACAAGTCACAGTTCGAGGGCCGCGTCAGCAGTCTGATCGACAAGTATTTCGAATTGCGCATGCTGCAGTTGCAGGGCGAGCGACTCGCGGACATCGTATTGACCCAGCCCGAGCCGCTCGAGACCGTTGGCGGCGCGCCGGACAGCGCAAGCTTGCCGGGCTGTGTCGAGCTCAAAGACGTGCGTTTCCGCTACAGCGAGCAGGATCCTTATGTACTGGACGGCCTCAGTCTCAGTATTGCTGCGGGCGAGTCGGTCGCAATTGTCGGAGCATCCGGCTGTGGCAAGACCACGTTGATCAACCTGATGCTGGGCGTGTTCGAGCCCACCGCGGGCGAGGTTCGCATTGGCGGCGTGACGTTGCGGCGGCTTGGACTGGCGGGGCTTCGCAACATGATCGGAACGGTGATGCAGGACGACGTCCTGTTTGCCGGTTCGATCGAAGACAACATCAGTTTCTTCGCGCCGACGGTCGATCGCGAGTGGATGCGACAGTGCGCGCAGATGGCAGCAATCGATGCCGACATTCAGCTGATGCCGATGGGCTATGCCTCGCTGGTCGGCGACATGGGCACGGTGTTGTCGGGTGGCCAGAAGCAGCGCGTGCTGCTGGCGCGTGCGCTCTACAAGCGGCCGCAGATCCTGTTCCTCGATGAGGCCACCAGTCACCTCGACTTAAAATGCGAAGCACAGATCAATGCGGTGCTGCGCGCCCAGTCGATGACCCGCATCATCGTCGCGCATCGCCCTGAGACGATCGCCGCGGCGAATCGGGTCCTCGTTCTCACTGGCGGACGTGTGCAGTGGGACCGCGCCTTCGGTTCCGCCGAAACTGCTCCCGCAAGCTCGGTACGGGCTGCGCCATGACATACAAGCGGTGCTTGAGAGCTGAACGTCTAACGGCAGTGATTGCGTCGGCGTTGTGTTGCTGCACATCCGTAATGGCGTTCGATTTCGATCCCTGGTCGACTCAGGAAAGCGTCGCGCGAGGACCAACCAAGGATCGGCTTGCGGCGAACGACGCGGCTTTGCTGTGCAATTTCGAAGCGCCGCGGCAACCGATGAATCTGCGTGAAGTGGTCGATCGCGCGCTGTGTCACAACCCGCAATCGCGCGAAGCCTGGGCCAGCGTTAAGGCCCACGCAGCAGCGCTTGGCGTCGCACGCGCCAATTATTTGCCGAATTTGACCGTCAACCTCGGACTGGCCGAATCCTCAACCGATATCAGGGGCGATGCCGCCAATACCGGGAGCCACACGAGTGCCGCACAGTTGAGCGGCAACCTCACTCTCGGCTGGCTGATTTTCGACTTTGGCCAACGCGAAGCCGCGATCGAACAGGCGCGCCAACTCCTGGCTGCCGCCAACGCCAGCGAAGACGCCTTGCTTCAGCAGGTGTTGCTGCAGGCAGCACGCGCGGCGTACCGGATGACTGCCGAGCAAGCGGCGTTGGCCGCAGCGATTACATCGGAGACTGTTGCACGACGGAACTACGAGGCCGCCGACGCGCGACATGCGGCCGGCGTTGGCGCAAAGGCGGATGCGTTGCAAGCGGGCACAGCCTTGGCGCAGGCGACGCTTGTTCGCGTGCGCACTGAAGGCGGTGATCAGGTCGCAGCCGGAGAGCTTGCGATTGCGATGGGGCTTGCAGCCAATACACCGTTTCAGTTGATTGATGAGGACCCACCAAAACCGCATGCAGATTTTCTAGCCTCGGTCGACGAATTGATCGAGCAAACTAAGCAAAGTCACCCCAGCCTGATTGCCGCTCAGGCGCAGTTGCAAGCGGCGCGCGCCGAAACAGCACAAGTCGATCGGAGCCAGTGGCCGACGCTGGCTTTGGTCGGTGCGCTGGAACGCGACAACCCGAGCGGCCAGTACGCGGCGGATATCACCGTCGATCAGCGACGCATTGGCGTGCAGCTGTCGGTACCGCTATTCGAAGGATTCAGTCAGCTTTATCGGAGTCGCCAGGTGCAGGCGCAGGCGGACATGCGTCAGGCTGAGCTCGATCAAGACGAGTTGCAGTCGTCACTCGAGGTCTGGCGCAGCTATCAGTCGTTGCAGACACAGACGCAAAGTCTTGCTGCGAGTGAAAGTCTACTCAGCAGCGCCGCTGAGTCGTACGGCGAAGCCGAAGGCCGCTACAAGGCCGGCGTTGGCGGGATAATCGATCTGCTGAATGCTCAGGATGTCTATGCCAGCGCTCAGTATCAGCGCATAGCCGCGCAGTCGGCGTGGCGCATCGCGCGGCTTGAACTCGCTGCGAGCCTCGGACGACTCGGCGTCTGGACGCTCGACCCCGCTCGACCGCTGGCGGCTGCCGATCCGCACGCTGCCTTCAGTCGATGAGGCAACGACATCGACTCCGATGTAACGGGTAGGCCATCCGGGCGAGATCGGCGCGCGGCCCGTCCGGCTCTCGATCCACGAACGCGGTTCGTCCATAATGGCGCGCCCGGCGCTTAAAGCGCGGGCGTGGTTTCCCTATAACACTAATGCAGTCAGTCCTACCTCGGAGCCCGTGCTTGTGAGCGCCAACAACGATCAAAATTTCGTCAAGACCGTGCTCGGCGTTATCGGCGCGCTGGTGGCCCTGACTTTCGTCATCGTGATCGTTGCAGCATTGCTCAGCGGCAAGGAGCCCTTGGATCCGGCCGCCGCGCAGAAGCTGCAATCGCGCATTGCGCCGATCGGACATGAAATTACCGATCCGGAAGAATTCAAGAAGCTCACCGCAGTCGCCCCGCACACGCCGCTGACCGGCGAGCAGGTCGTGGCACAGGTGTGCTCCGCCTGTCACGGTTCCGGCGTGCTGGGTGCGCCGAAAATCGGCGACAAGGCTGCTTGGAGCGCGCGCAAGAGTGCGGCAGGCGGAGTCGACGGTCTCGCGGCCTCGGCCGAAAAGGGCAAGAACAGCATGCCGCCACGCGGTGGACGTGCGGATCTCAGCGACGACGAAATCAAGGGTGCCGTCGCCGAAATGTTGAAGCAGACCGGGGTCTAAAGCCGGTCGAATACGGGGTTGTGTGGTCCTCACTGCCGCGGTCTGGCAGTGCTTGCAGGGAATGCAAGGCGTAAAAAAGAGCTGTTCAACTAGCTGTTCTCTGGCACGTTCCGTGCGAACACGAAGCCGCTGATAAAAAGCAGCGTCTCGATAAACAATTTAGGGAGCGACATGAACAAATATGTAGGGTTGTTGGCTACTGTTGGCCTCGCGACGGCGCCCGCTATGGCGCTGGCTGCAGCGCCGAGCCTTAGCGACGTTTTCGTCTCGTCGGGCATCACGGCTGCCGGCTACATCGATGGTTCCTATGTCGATGGCTTCAACGACGGCAAGACGATCGCCGGCCACACGTTCGACACCAACTCGAACACCTTCGAACTCAACCAGGCCGCGCTGACCCTGTCCTATCTGCCGACCGACGGATTCGGCGGCATGGTCAACGTCATTGCTGGTAGCGATGCCAGCGTCATCAATGGCAGCTACGGCAGCGGCACCAGCGATTTCGCGCTGACCCAGGCCTATGTTCAGTGGGCGCACGGCAATTTCACCGTCATCGGTGGCCGTTTCGTCACGCTGTCGGGCTTCGAAGTCATCGACGACACCAAGAACGTCAACATCTCGCGTTCGCTGCTGTTCCAGAACGCCGAGCCGCTGGTTCACACCGGTGTCCGCGCCAGCTACAAGTTCAGCGACGTGATCACGGCTTATTTGGGTCTGTCGAACAGCGCGTTGAGCGGCACTGCAGTGGACGACGACAAGCACAAGACAGTTGAAACCGGCGTTGTGATCACGCCGAGCTCGACCGTGACGATCGCCGCCACCAACTACTACGGCGTTGATGACCGTGCGGGCTCTAACGCCAACACCGATCTGCTCGACGTCGTTGCCAGCCTGCAGGCCACGAAGACCTTGCAGCTTGCGCTGAACGGTGACTACTCGCGTGTCTCGGGCGGTGGTGCGGATGCTTACGTCGCCGGTGTGGCCGCATACGCCAACCTGCAGGTCACGGACAGCCTCAAGGGTTCGCTGCGCGGTGAGTATCTGACCAGCAAGAACACCTTCGGTGAGGGCAAAGTGCACCTCGAAGAGCTGACGCTGACCGCCGACTACGCGGCGACCTCGAGCTTCGATGTGCTCGGCGAAGTGCGTTATGACTTCTCCGGCGATCGCATCTACCCGGATGGCGTCACCGACGATGGCGACGGCGGAACCTTCGACAAGTTCTCACATTCGCAGGGCGAAGTCCTGCTGAAGGCGATCTGGAAGTTCGGCACCCCGGTGCCGACGACCTAAGCGTCGCTCGCATCTGAGAAGGGCCGCCTCGTGCGGCCCTTTTTTTTGCCCGGCGGCAGAGGCTAAGCTGCAAGCCGCGGGTCAATGAACGAGGCTGCCATGCATCGAAGGTTGGTAACGCTGATGCTGGCGTGCCTGGCGGCACCGGCCGTCGCATTCGATGGCCAATTCAGCGGCGAACTGAAACTCGCCAGCGACTATCTGTTCCGCGGGATCGACCGAACCGATGGTCCGGCATTGCAGGGCGAACTCGATTATCTGGCGCAGGGTGGGGCCTATGCGGGCGTCTGGGCCTCGAATGCCGGCGCGGTCGGCGGCAGTGAAGTCGATACCTTCGCCGGCTACGGACGCACAATTACGGTGCACGACCTGTACCCGGTGCGGGTCGACGCCGGTGTGGTCGGCTATCTGTTCACGGGCGATGAGCAAAGCTCGGCAGGGCGACACAAGCTCGATTTTGCCGAAGCCTTTGCCGGCGCACGCCTGGGCCCGGCGAGTCTCAAACTTTTGATCTCACCCAGCTACGCGAACACCGGTGCGGTCGCGGCCGCCATTCGCGGCGCACTGCATTGGCCTTTGATTGGCGCACTGAAGTTGAGCGTTGAAGCCGGGGTAAACGTCGGCGAGGGCGTGCGCGAGTACACCGCCCGCGTGACGCAGGGTGGTCGCGGTCGCAATTACCTGGACTACTCGACCCTGCTGGAATACGCACTGCCGGCCGACTTCGAGGTCGCGGCCGGCGTCGTCGGCACGACACTCGATCTCGGTGATGGGCACGATCGCAACGGATCGCAGCCGCACTACCTGATCGAGTTGGGCAAGCATTTCGATTTTTGATTCCGACGATCTGCCGCTCCGCCGCTCCGCCCCCTCAGTGCCAGCTGCCGTCGAGTCCTTCCGGCTGACGGTAGCGGATCGCCTCGGCGATCTGTGCGACCCCGATGACGTCGATGCCGGCAAGGTCGGCGATGCTGCGCGCCAGCTTCAGAACACGATGGAACGCGCGTGCCGACAGCCGCATCTTCGTCATGGCCTGATTCAGTAGCGCGCGCGCCTCGTCATTCGCGCGGCAATCGCGTTCGACTTCCGACACGCTCAGCAGCGCGTTGGGTTTACCTGCGCGTTGCTGCTGCCGTGCGCGTGCCGCGCAGACGCGCGCGCGGACATCGCGGCTGGTTTCGCCGGACGCCGACGCGCCAGCGCTCAGCGCTCCGACATCGACCTTCGGCACGAACACCTGCAGATCGATCCGATCGAGCAGCGGACCGGAGATCTTCGAGCGATAGCGCAGCACTTGATCCGGCGTGCAGCGGCAGCGGCCGGTGCTGTCGCCGAGATAGCCGCAAGGACAGGGGTTCATCGCGGCAATCAGCTGGAAGCGCGCCGGGAAGTCCACCTGCCGCGCCGCGCGCGAGATGGTGATGTGGCCGCTCTCCAGCGGTTCGCGCAAGACCTCCAGCACCGGACGTTCGAACTCCGGCAGTTCGTCCAGAAACAGCACGCCATGATGCGCCAGCGTAATTTCCCCAGGACGCGGCGTGGCGCCGCCGCCGACCAGCGCGACGCCGGAAGCCGTGTGGTGCGGAGCGCGATAGGGCCTGAGTCCCCACTGTCCGGGATCAAAGCCGCCGCCACCGATCGATGAAACGGCGGCAACCTCGATCGATTCTACCTCGGTCAACGGCGGCAAGAGGCCGGGCAGGCGTGCCGCCAGCATGCTCTTGCCGCTTCCCGGCGGACCAATCATCAACATGGAGTGCTGCCCAGCCGCAGCGATTTCCAATGCCCGTTTCGGCTGGTACTGGCCGCGGACATCGGCCAGCTCCGGCGCGTCGCGAATCGAAAGCGGCGTCGCAGACGGCGTGAATACCTTCAACTCTTCACGATGCAGATCGCCGCACAGGGTGCCGAGGTCTGCGGCGGCGATGATCTCCAAATTGCGCGCGAGGTTTGCTTCGGCCGCATTCGCCGCGGGCAGCAACAGACGACGTCCGCTCGCCGCACATTTGAGCGCGGCCGGGAGCGCCCCGCGCACCGGACGCAGCTCGCCGGTCAGGGAGAGTTCACCCAGCACTTCCATGGTTGCCAGCGCGCTGGCCGGGATCTGCTCGGACGCTGCAAGAATGCCAAGCGCAATCGGAAGATCGAAGCGGCCACCTTCCTTCGGCAGGTCCGCCGGTGCCAGATTGACGGTGATCCGGCGATTCGGGAATTGATAGCCGCTGTTGGTGATGGCGGCGCGCACGCGGTCGCGCGATTCGCGCACCGCCGCTTCCGGCAAACCAACGATCGCCAGTCCCGGTAGTCCCGGCGCCAGATGCACTTCAACGATGACGAGATCGGCGAGCAGACCGTTCTGGGCGCGACTGTAGACCGTCGCCAGACCCATGTTTCAGCGCCGGCTGTGGACAGCGGCGCGGAACCGGCCGCTGTCGCGGTCGCGCGTCACGCGCCGCGACCTGGCTCCGTGTCGGCGTCCGTGCCGGCGGCTTGTTTTTCGAGCGCCTTGAGCCGCTTCTCAAGACTGGCAAGCCGCGTTTGCGTCCGACTCAGCAGTTCCGCCTGCACGTCGAAGCGTTCACGGCTGACCAATTCGAGCCGGTCGAGGTTGGCGCGAAGCACGCCGCGAAAATTGTCTTCGAGTTCGGCGCGCAGGCCTTTCAATCCGGGCGGAATCACCCGCGCCAGACGCGCGGCCAGATCCTCGAGTTGCTGCGGGTTGACCATCGTTGTCACCTGATCGCGAAAGCTTGCGGAAGTCCTTCGATTGTAGCGGCGACATCCGCAATTCCGCAGCGCTTAGGCATTGCGCACCAAATCGGGGCTTGCTCCGAGTCGATGGCATATTCCATGCATATTCACCGAGCGCCGCCGGGGGCATCGGCTGGGGCGGACTAAATTAGCCGTAACTAACGCTGCGTGAACAAGGAGTTGCCTTAATGAAACTAATCACAGCCATCATCAAGCCGTTCAAGCTTGACGAGGTCCGTGAGGCGCTGTCGGAGGTGGGGGTTGCAGGCATCACCGTCACCGAGGTCAAGGGCTTCGGACGCCAGAAAGGACATACAGAGCTGTATCGCGGGGCGGAATACGTTGTCGATTTTCTGCCCAAGGTCAAGATCGAAGTTGCAGTCGATGCAGACAAGCTGGAACCCGCTATCGAGGCCATTACCAAAGCGGCCCACACCGGCAAGATCGGTGACGGCAAGGTATTCGTGACGACCCTCGAACAGGCGATCCGAATCCGCACGGGTGAAACCGGCAAAGACGCACTATAAATTTAGGGAGCTAACTAAAATGACTTCGTTGTCTCGCTACATGAGCGTGATGCTGTTTACCGGCCTCTCAGCGCTCTGCTTCAACACGATGGCCGACGATGCGCCGCCGCCCGATGCGCCGGCCGCCGAAGCGGCCGCGCCGGCCGACGCCGCGCCTGCCAAGGTCACCAAAGCCAAGAAGAAGGCCAAGGCTGAAGTGGCTGCCGCCAAAACCGAAGCCAAAACGGAAGCCAAGGCCGATGCGGCCCCGGCTGCTGAGCCGGCTGCCGCCGCTCCGGCTGCGGATGCCAAAGCAGATGCGGCCGCTCCGGCCGCTGCTGATGCAAAGGAAACCGCGCCGGCTGCTGCTGCCGATGCGGCTGCTCCGGCTGCCGCCGCTGATGCGGCCGCGCCCGCTGCCGACGCCGCTGCTGCACCGGTGCCGAAGTGCGGCGACAAGGGCTTCGAGTGCAACAAGGGCGACATCGCCTGGATGATGACCTCGACCGCCTTCGTGCTGTTCATGACGGTGCCAGGCCTGGCGCTGTTCTACATGGGCATGGTCCGTACGAAGAACGCGCTGTCGACGGTGATGCAGAGCTTCTCGATTTTCTGCGTGATCGCAGTGCTGTGGGTCGTCTACGGATACAGCCTGGCGTTCACCGCCGGTCACGACGGAACTTGGTACCAGCCGTTCATTGGTTCGCTCGACAAGCTGTTCATGAAGGGCGATGACCCGACGACCGCCGTCGCGGCGACGTTCAGCAAGGGCATCTACCTGCCTGACTACGTCTATTGCATGTTCCAGCTGACCTTCGCGGCGATCACCGTCGCGCTGATCTGCGGTGGCTACGCCGAACGCTTCAAGTTCAAGGCGATGATCCTGTTCAGCATCCTCTGGTTCACGTTCGCGTACCTGCCGGTCGCGCACATGGTCTGGTACTGGGATGGCCCGGATGCCTACACCGATGCCAAGGCGGGCGACCTCGCCGCCACGCACGCCGGTTTCATCTTCAACAAGGGCGCGCTGGACTTTGCCGGCGGCACCGTGGTTCACATCAACTCGGGTATTGCCGCTCTGATCTGCGCAATCTTCCTCGGCAAGCGCACCGGCCTGGGCAAGACGCACTTCGCGCCGCATAGCTTGACGATGACGGCAATCGGTACCGGCATGCTGTGGATGGGCTGGTTCGGCTTCAACGCCGGTTCGGCGCTCGAATCCACCGGCGCTGCCGGCCTGGCGTTCTTCAACACGCTGTTCGGCACCGCAGTCGCCGGTTGCACCTGGGCGATCACCGAATGGCTGCTGAAGGGCAAGCCGAGTCTGCTCGGCGTGTGCTCGGGCATCGTCGCGGGTCTGGTCGCGATCACCCCGGCTGCCGGCTATGTCGGCCCGATGGGTGCTCTGATCATCTGCGCCGTCGCTGGCGTGGTCTGCCTGCTCGCCTCGACCAAGGTCAAGCAGATGCTCGGCTACGACGACGCACTCGATACCTTCGGCGTGCACTGCGTCGGCGGCATCATCGGCTCGCTCGGCACCGGCATCTTCGTGAACCCGGCCTACGGCGGCACCGGCGTGTACGACTACGTCGCCAACAAGGTGGCGGATTTCGACGCCAAGGCGCAGATCATCTCGCAGCTGTGGGATATCGGCATCACGCTGTTCTGGTCGGGTCTGGTCACGATCGTGGTGCTGACGGTGCTGAAGTTCACCATCGGCATTCGTTCCACCGAGGAGCAGGAAGAAGAAGGCCTCGACCTCGCCGACCACGGCGAGAAGGCCTACAACTACTGATCCCGGTTTGTTTGAGGGCCGCGTCAGCGATGACGCGGCCCAGTACTTGCAAGTACTAAACCTTCCTCCAGGGGTTGAAACTTGGGCGGGCCCGAAACGGCCCGCCCTTCTTTTTGGCGATCTGTTTTTCGCCGAGTTGGGGAATCGGTGTGTCGACGTCCGTCGGTTGCGTAATCAAGTCCGCGTGCGACATCCGACAGGGCCGTATCGACAACCAACAAATGGATGGAATGACGCGTGCAATAGTCGGTTTGCCACGTCGTGCAAACAGTTGCAGCGAATCCAGCAGTGCCTTTGATAGACTGCCGGAGACCTTTGGGGGAACACCATGAAAATGTTGATAGCGATCATCAAACCCTTCCGCCTGGACGCCGTCCGCGAAGCGCTCTCTGAGGCGGGCGTGCAGGGGATGACGGTGACCGAAGTGCGGGGATTTGGCCGCCAGAAAGGTCATACCGAGCTGTACCGCGGCGCCGAATACACGGTCGATCTGCTGCCGAAGATCAAGCTGGAAGTCGCACTCGCACCAGAACAGGTCGACAAAGCGATCGACGCGATCGCCAAAGCGGCAAAGACCGGCCAGATCGGCGACGGCAAAATCTTCGTCTACGACCTCAACAGCACGGTACGCATCCGCACCGGCGAGAGCGGCGTCGACGCGGTCTGAGTCCACAGGCCATACGGAACCTCTGGATTGCGGATTGGGTGAAGCCGATCTCGCGATTACGGCCTGGTAACGCGCTGTCGTAACGCGTTGTTGTGCAGATCCTCGCGGCAAGGTCTAGATTGACGCATGCGAATCCTCTTCAGTGTCTTGACTCATGCGCCGATCGTGCTGGCGCTGGCAGTTGCCGGCGCAGCGGCCGATAGCGGCCACGTGTATCGCTGGACCGATCAGGCCGGTCACGTTCATTACAGCGATCAAGCGGATGCCGCCGCCAACGAAGTCAAGAACAAGCCGGTCGCGGGGACCAAGCCGGTTCAGCCGGATCCTTCGAATGCCACGGCGACGAGCGATGACCCGCGCGCACAGGAATGCCAGCGCAAGAAGGAACAGTTGATCACTTACCGGCATGCTGCGAAAGTGACGGAGACCGACGGGCTCGGCAACACGCGCGAGTACTCGCCGGACGAAAAGCAAAAGCTGATCGAACTTACGGAGAAGTCGATCCATGAATTGTGCAGCCCGGAATAGCCTTGCGTTGATCGTGCTGGCGGGTCTAGGTGCCGGGCTGGCGTCGGCGCAGTCGACCGACCCTGCACAGGATCAGTCCCCCGGCGTCTACAAGTGGGCCGACCGCAACGGCGTACTGCATTACGACGACGCCAGCCTGACGGAGCCGCGGCTGACACTCGATATTCTCGACCAGCGCCGGATCAAGCCCGCACCCGACCAGGGCGTTCCCACCGACTACGCAGCGGAAGTTGCCCGCCGTTGCGCATTGACGCGCGACCGCCTGCAGAACTATCAGGGCGCACGCGCACTGTACGGACGCGATCCGTTCGGAAACGTGCACCCGCTGACGCAGACGCAAGTGGGATTGGCGCTCGGCGCGCTCGGGCGCGATGCGACGCGCTACTGCAGCCCCGATGCCGCGCGCCGTCTTTATCTCGCAGCACGCGAGCGCGCTGCCGCGCAAACCACTGCGGCCGGAGGTGTCGGCGCTGTCAGCGATCTACGCTAAATCGCTAGCCGCTAGCCGCTAGCCGCTAGCCGCTAGCCGCTAGCCGCTGCCAATAAATCGCCTGCGAGGCGCGCCGCCTCAAACGCCGAGCGCGCGCTTGACGAAATTCGGCACTGCAAACGCGGCCCGATGAATCTCGGCGTTGTAGTACTGCGTGTCGAGTGTCTGCAGCGTTGCCGGGTCGAGCCGCTCGGCCAGCGGGCCAGCGGTTTTCTGCGCAATCGAACCAGACCACCATCCGCTCGGATAAATCACCTGCGGAAAGTGCAGCAGACGCGTCTGCGCGAAACCGGCATCGTGCATGGCCTTGTGCATCTCGACGATCAGATCGATATGCAGCAGCGGTGATTCGGACTGCTGCACCAGCATGCCGCCGGGACGCAGGGCCTTCAGACAGTCGACATAGAACTTCTTGCCGAACAGACCCTCGGCCGGGCCCACCGGATCGGTCGAGTCGATGATGATCAGATCGAGGCTCTCGGGCGCAGCCTCCTTCATCCAGGCAATGCCGTCGCCGAAAAATAGTGTTGCGCGCGGGTCGCCGTTGGCCACGCACAGCTCGGGGAAATACTGCTCGGCCAGACGCGTGACGCGCTCGTCGATCTCGACCTGAGTGGCGTGTTGCACCTCGCCGTGCTTCAGCACCTCGCGCAAGGTGCCGCAATCGCCGCCGCCGACCACCACGACATCGCGCGGATTCGGATGCGAATACAGAGCCGGGTGCGACATCATCTCGTGATAAAGAAAATTGTCGCGGGTCGACACCATGGTGCAGCCGTCGATCACCATCAGATGACCGAAGGTTTCCGTCCGGTAGATTTCGATCTTCTGGTACGGCGTCTGCTCGGCATGTACGCGCTCGCCCAGCTTGAGCGAAAATGCCGTGCCGGTCTTGTCCATCGGCTCGGTGAACCAGGTGTTGTCCAGCGACATGTTCGTGCTCCTGCAAATCCGGCGTCATCAAGGCCGCGCAGTATAAGGTTTGGGCCGCGACAAATGAGTGACTACGCAGATTCACCGCAGCAATCAACCCTGGCGACGTCGATCGATTCGCGTCGCGGAGTATCGAAGATGGATGGCACCCCAAGCTGGACCGCCGCCGACGCGGCCGATCTGTACAACATTGCACACTGGAGTGAGGGCTACTTCGGCGTCAATGCGGCCGGGCATGTCGTCGTGCGTCCGCACGGCGCGCGCGATGGTGTCGCAATCGACCTGCACGAACTGGCGCAGCAGCTGCCGCGTGAAGGTCTCGACCTGCCGGTGCTGCTGCGCTTTCCGGACATCCTGCGTGATCGCGTCGATGCGCTGACCGGCGCCTTCGCGCAGGTGATCGAAGAGCTCGACTACAAAGGGCACTACACCGCGGTTTACCCGATCAAGGTCAACCAGCAGCAGTCGGTAGTCGACGCAATCGTGCGCCACGGTTTTGCCGGCGGCGTCAACAAGGTCGGGGTCGAGGCCGGAAGCAAGCCGGAACTGGCCGCAGTGCTGGGAATCACGCCGCCGGGCGGCATCATCGTCTGCAATGGTTACAAGGACCGCGCCTATATCCGTCGCGCGCTGATCGGCTCCAAGCTCGGCCACCGCGTGTACATCGTGGTCGAGAAACTCTCCGAACTGCCGTTGGTGCTCGAAGAATCGAAGAATCTCGATGTGGCGCCGCTGATCGGCCTGCGCGCGCGGCTGGCGTCGAATTCGGCCAGCACGCAGCAGAACACCGGCGGCGAAAAGTCCAAGTTCGGACTGACCACGCCGCAGATCCTGCAAGCGGTCGAAATGATGCGCGCAGCCGGTCGGATCGACGCGGTGCGCATGCTGCATTTTCATCTCGGATCGCAAGTCGCGGCGGTGCAGGACATCGCGCGCGGGCTGCGCGAAGCGGCGCGCTTCTATGTCGAACTGCGCCGGCTCGGCGCGCCGGTCGACGTCGTCGATGTCGGCGGCGGACTCGGTGTCGACTACGAAGGCACCCGCTCGCGCAGTCATTGCTCGATGAACTATTCCTTGCGCGAGTACGCCCGCAACATCCTGCGCACGCTGCAGGACATCTGTGCGCAGGCCGGCGAGCCGGAGCCGGATGTGATCTCCGAATCCGGCCGCGCACTCACCGCGCATCACGCGGTGCTGATCACCTCGGTGGTGGACGAAGAAGTCGTGCCGTCGACGCCACTGGAAGCACCGGCCGAAGATGCGCCGACGGTGCTGCAGACCCTGCACGGGCTCCTCGCCGAAGTCGCCGCCGACCCGGTGGAGAGCTTGCACGATGCCGCGCATTTCCTTGCGGAAGCGCAGGCGCAGTACACCCACGGCGAACTGTCGCTGGCGGGCCGCGCTTACGCCGAACGCGCGTACTACGCGGTTGCGCGTGCAGCACTGCCGCGGCTCGATGCAACCGTGCGCGCGCAGCGCGAGACCATCGACGAACTCAGCGAGAAGCTGTCTGCCAAGTACTTCTGCAATTTTTCGGTGTTCCAGTCGATGCCGGATGCCTGGGCGATCGATCAGGTGTTTCCAATCGTGCCGCTGCAGCGGCTCGACGAGCGCCCCGATCTGCGTGCGCGACTGTGCGATCTGACCTGCGATTCCGATGGTCGTCTCGATCAATACGTCGATCGAGAAGGCGTGCTGCCGACGCTGGCGCTGCACACGCGGCGCGAAGGCGAACCGTACCTGCTCGGCTTCTTCATGGTCGGCGCCTACCAGGAAATTCTCGGCGACATCCACAACCTGTTCGGCGACACCAACGCGGTCAATGTCGTCGTCGATGGCAGCGGCGGCTGGCATCTGCAACAGGCCGAGCACGGCGATCGTACCGACGAACTCCTGCGCTATGTGCACCTGGCGCCGGAAGAACTGGCGCAGTCGTATCGTCGCAAGTTTGCCGCGAGCAGCATGCCGGAAGCGGACAAGCGCGCGCTGCTGGCGGAACTCGAAGCGGGGCTGTCCGGCTATACCTACCTAAGCTGAACGACTGCAGAAGGCGCTGCGCCATGATCGATGTCGACTACGCGCGGATGATGGCGCGCTACAACCGCTGGATGAACCAGCGGTTGTATGCGCTGTGTGCGGGCCTCGACGATGCGACGCGCAAGCAGGATCGAGGCGCGTTCTTCAAGTCGATTCACGGCACGCTGAACCATCTGCTGTACGGCGATCTTGCCTGGCTCTATCGCTTCACCGGACGCGCGATCGACGGACTCGATCCGAAGGCTGGTCTTTACGATGACTTCGGTGCCTTGCGCGCCCGTCGCGAAGCACTGGATGCCGAACTGCAGGCCTGGATCGAGACGCTGGATGCCGGCTGGCTCGCCGCTGATTTCAGCTATTTCAGTAAAGCCTACGATGCGCAGTTCACGCGGCCGGCGTGGACGCTGCTGGTGCATCTGTTCAATCACCAGACGCATCATCGCGGGCAGCTGACCACATTGTTGAGTCAACTGGGCGTCGATATCGGCGTCACCGATCTGCCGATGCTGCCGGACGAGATCGCGCCGCACTGAACCGCGGATGGTTTTGCGCAGTCCAAGCGCCAAGCGATAACCAAGAAATGGTGCGGCAGCTTCGCTGCACCCGTCACCCGGCGCAAGGACGATCCCATGGAAACTGACAAGACGGCACTGGATGAAGCGCGGCGCCAGCAACAGCACGGTGCGGTCAAGCGCGACATCGAAGGCGGCGTACATTCGGAAATTCGCGCACACGCGCAGGTCGGCGCAGTCGATGAAAGCGAGAAACTCGCGACCGTTGCCACCCGTCTGCGTGGCAAGGCGATCGACGATGTCATCACGACCGATGCCGAGATCGAGCGCCAGCGCGGCATCGCTCGGATCGCGCAGTTCGTCGACTACGCGTTCTATCTGATCTACGGGCTGATGGCGCTACGCTTCGTGCTGGCCCTGATCGGCGCGCGCCAGGGTGCTGGATTCGTGCAGTTCATCAACACCGTCACGACGCCGCTGTTTGCGCCGTTCAAAGGCACGCTGCCGAGCAACGAGCTCGACGGCGGCATGGTGTTTTCGAGCGCCATCCTGCTCGCGATCGTGGTGTACGCGCTGCTGCACGCGGCGATCAAGGGCCTGCTGCGCGTGATCGGTCGGCGGCGCACCGAAATCTGAGACGGGACTTCAGCGCGCTACGTCACTCAATCGGTAGGCGCATGATTAGTCTGCGCATGATGAGTCTGCGGATCAGTAGCAAGATGGCCTGCGATCCATCTGTTCGATCCGTCGGCGCGCGAACGATCCGCGCGCGGGCTTCCGATTGCGACCTGATCAGCGCGAGCCGGACTGCCGCGCTCGCGCAATCGCCGCGCGCACCTGCGAAGGCGCGGTGCCGCCATAGGTCTGCCGCGCGGCGAGCGAGGCTTCCAGCGTGATGTACGAGAACACGTCGGCCTCGACCAGCTTCGAAAAACGCTGCAGTTCTTCGAGACTCAATTCCGCCAGATCGCACTGCTTGTCGACCGCATAGGCCACGGCACTGCCGCAGGCGTGGTGCGCGTCGCGGAACGGCAGGCCCTTGCGCACCAGGTAGTCGGCGAAATCGGTCGCGGTTGAAAAGCCCTTGGCGGCAGCCGCGCGGCAGACGTCGCGCTGCAGATTCAGCGAGGGCATCATCGCGGCGAATACGCGCAGGCAGGCGTTCACGGTGTCGTGCGCATCGAACAAGGGCAGCTTGTCTTCCTGGTTGTCGCGGTTGTAGGCGAGCGGCTGGCCCTTCATCAATACCAGCAGCGCGTTGAGATCGCCGATCACGCGTCCGCTCTTGCCGCGCACCAGCTCCGGCACGTCCGGGTTCTTCTTCTGCGGCATGATCGACGAGCCAGTGCAGAAGCGATCCGGCAACTTGATGAAGCCGAACATCGGGCTGCTCCACAGAATCAGTTCCTCGCTCCAGCGCGATAGATGCACCATCAACAGCGCGCAGGCCGAGACGAACTCGATTGCGAAGTCGCGATCGCTCACCGCGTCCAGCGAGTTTTCGCTGACCGCTTCGAAGCCGAGCAGTTCGGCGACATAGTGACGATCCAGCGGGTAGACCGTGCCGGCCAGCGCCGCACTGCCGAGCGGCAGCACGTTGGCGCGCTTGCGCGTATCGAGCAGACGTGTGCGATCACGCAAGATCTGCTCGCGCCAGGCCAGCAGGTGATGGCCGAAGCTGACCGGTTGCGCGATCTGCAGGTGGGTGAAGCCCGGCATGATGCTGTCGGCCTCGCGCTCGGCGAGATCCAGCAAGGCTGCGGCGAGTGTGTCGATCACCGCCGCCAGTTCGTCGATCGCATCGCGCACGTAAAGTCGGAGGTCGGTGGCGATCTGGTCGTTGCGCGAGCGTCCGGTATGCAGACGCTTGCCGGCGTCGCCGATGCGCGCGGTCAGCGCCGCTTCGATATTCATGTGCACGTCTTCGAGCGTCTGCTGCCAGACGAAGTCGCCGGCGGCGATCTGATCGTGGATCGCGGCGAGGCCGGCGACGATGGCCGCGGCGTCGTCCGCGCTGAGCACGCCGATCTTCGCCAGCATGCGCGCGTGCGCACTGCTGCCGGCAATGTCCTGGCGCCACAGACGGCGGTCGAAGCTGACCGATTCGGTGAAGGCTTCGACCAGCGCATCGGTCCCTTCCGCGAAGCGTCCACCCCAGAGCTTCTGCGCGGGATTGCCGCCAACGGTGGCGCCGGTGCTGGAAGGGGCGTTGTCGCCGCCAGGTGCGTTCATGGTTCGATTCGCTGAAAGGGGCTGCGCATGCGCTCGCCGACGGCGGCGCGGGCGTCATTTTAGGAGGTTTTCGACGCAGAGCCGTTATCGCCCTGTTTCGCGACCGACGCAGACTGGTTAGGCTGCAAGCCCATGAAGCGCTATCAACCCAAACCCTCGGCGCAGATCAACATCATTCCAGAGTTCTGCCGTGGGCCTGCGTTGATCACGCTGGCTTATGTGATGGAACTGGTCGCGGTGCTGCTGACCTTGGCCAGCATGGGCGGCAATATCCAGACCCAGGCGCGCTTCCTGTTGCTGTCGCTGTATCTGCAGTGGATGGGATTTTCCGGTGCCGCGATCCTGTGCATGGCGCGGCGCTGGTTGCGGATGGTCAGCGTCGGGGTGGTGTTCTTCGCCTGCTGGGGCATGCTGGTGCTGACCACCCTGATGATCAGCGACCTCGCCTACCGGCTCGAGAGCTGGCTGCACTTCGGCATGCCGGTGGGCGTCTCCGAGTGGGACTTCGTGCTGCGCAATGTCTGCGTCGGTGCGATCGTGTCGCTACTGCTGCTGCGCTATTTTTGGGAGCGCCACCAATGGCAGGAGGAGGCGCGTGCCGAGTCCGAGGGTCGCTATCTGGCGCTACAGGCGCGCATCCGGCCGCATTTCCTGTTCAACGCGCTGAACTCGCTGGCCGAGCTGATCCGCTCCAAGCCGGCGCAGGCCGAGGAAATGGTGGTCGACCTGGCCGACCTGTTCCGCGTCAGCCTGGACTCGCGGCAGCGCCTGATTTCGCTGCGCGAGGAGGTCGAGATCGTCAAAGGCTATCTGCGCATCGAGGAAGTCCGGCTCGGCGACAAGCTGTTCGTCAACTGGGAAATGCCGGCCGCCACGCTCGACGCCAAGGTGCCGCATCTGGTGCTGCAGCCCTTGGTCGAGAACGCGGTGTTGCATGGCGTGTCGCGGCTGCGCGGGCGCGGCGTGCTGCACATCAGCAGTCGCCGCGAAGGCGATTTCCTGGTGCTCGACGTCGACAACCCGGTGCCACCGCAGGAGGCTGCGCCGCGTACTGGCGGCACCGGAACCGCCGTGAACAATATTGCTCAGCGTATTAAGCTGGTTTACGGCGAGCGCGCTAAGCTGATGATGGGACGCGACGAAGGCGAGTTTGGTCCATTCTTCCGAGCGCGCCTGCGGCTGCCGTTTCAGCTGACGGACGAATCGGTTCAGTAGCTAGAAAAAAGTTCTCATGCGGGGTAAATAAATGAAGAATGTGCGAGGAGCGAGATCGTGAGAGTGGTGATCGCCGATGACGAACCGCTGGCCCGCGAGCGACTCCGCCGCCTGATCGCCGAATTCCCCGGATACGAGGTGGTCGGCGAGGCCGAAGATGGCGACAGCGCCATCGAACTGTGCCGCGAGGAAGAGCCCGACGTGGTGCTGCTCGATATCCGCATGGGCATGGTCGACGGCCTGCAGGTAGCCCGCACGATCGCGGAAGAAGACATGCCCCCGGCAGTGATCTTTACCACCGCCTACCCCGAGCATGCGCTGTCGGCCTTCGACGCACAGGCCTATGCCTACCTGCTGAAGCCGGTGCGCAAGGAAAAGCTCAAGGAAGCATTGATGCGTGTGCGCAAGCTGTCGCGCGCGCAGAAGCCGGTCACGGTTGCTGCACCCGGCACTCGGCCCAAGCGCGAATTCGTGCTGGCGACCACTCGCGAAGGGCTGGTGCGGGTGCCGGTCGACGACATCATCTATTTCGTCGCCGATCAGAAATACACCACGGTCAGCCATCTGCATGGCGAGGTCCTGATCGAGGAATCGCTGAAGACGCTGGAGGACGATTTCGCGCCCTGGTTCTTGCGCGTGCACCGCAAGGCGCTGGTTGCCACCCGCTTCATCGCCGGCCTGGAGCGCGGCAAGGGCGACGAATCGCTGCACTGGCTGCGCATGCGCCACGCCACCGGGCTTCTGCCGGTAAGCCGGCGCCGGCTGGCCGAGGTGCGTCGCTTCCTGACCGACGACGGGACCGGCGAGTAAGCAGCACGCGGCCCCGCCTCGGCGGGGCGATTGCCGTTGCGGGTGCCTGGCGGCGCAGTGTGAGCGCCCGGTTTCCATTGCCACGCCCGCAGGCCAGCCGGACCCGGCCGGTGTTCCGACCGCAGGCCTGCAAAAACAACTGGAAACCGGCCGTCGGAAAATGGAAACTGTAGCGATGCCATCGCTCGGCGCCGCCCCCCAGAACGCGAGTCGCGACGCTGCTCTTGCAGCGCTGCCGGCCCTGCGCGCAGTCTTCGTGCAACCCTACCCACCCGGCTTCGCGCCGCCCGGCGCCAAAGCATGAGTGCGGTCCTGCGGATCGCCACCCGCCAGAGTCCGCTGGCGCTGTGGCAGGCCGAGCATGTGCAGGCGCGGCTGCGCGCACTGCACCCAGGCCTGATCGTCGAGCTGCTGCCGATGACCACGGCCGGCGACCAGCTGCTCGATCGCAGCCTGGCCACCGTCGGCGGCAAGGGACTCTTCGTCAAGGAACTCGAGCAGGCCATGCTCGCCGGACGCGCCGACCTTGCCGTGCACTCGATGAAGGATGTGCCCGCGCAATTGCCGGACGGCTTGTGCCTCAGCGCATTTCTCGCCGGTGAAGATCCGCGCGATGCCCTCGTTTCGAATCGCTACGCGCAACTCGACGCGCTGCCGCAGGGCGCACACGTCGGCACCGCCAGCCTGCGCCGGCAGGCGCAGCTGCGAAGGCTGCGTCCCGACCTGCGCATCAGCGAGTTGCGCGGCAACGTCGGCACGCGTCTGCGCAAGCTCGATGCCGATGAGTTCGACGCGATTCTGTTGGCACACGCCGGGTTGGCCCGACTCGGGCTCGGCGCGCGTATCCGCCAGAGTTTCGATCCGGAGGTGTTCGTCCCGGCGATCGCGCAGGGCGTCATCGGGATCGAATGCCGCAGCGACGATGCGGCCACGCAGGCGCTGCTGGCGCCGCTACACGACGCGGTCAGCGCAACGCGTCTGGCAGCGGAACGCACGCTCAATGCTTGCCTCGGCGGCGCCTGCACGGTGCCGGTGGCCGGTCACGCCGTCGTCCGCGGTCACGGGCTGCGGCTGCTGGCGTTGGTGGCGGCACCGGATGGCTCACGCCAGGTGCGCGACGAAATCAGCGGCGAGCTTGGCCATGCCGCAGCCTTGGGCGAACAGCTGGCGATGCGCTTGCTGGCGGCAGGCGGGCGCGAGATTCTCAGCGACTTGGGAGTGGACGTTGGACGAGCGGCATGAGTGACCCGCGGCCACTGGCCGGCATCAACGCACTGATCACGCGACCGGCGCATCAGGCGGAAAACCTGTGTGTGCTGATCGAGCGTAAGGGCGGGGCGACTTCGCGACTGCCGCTGTTTGCGGTGGAGCCGCTGTCGAACCGCGAGGAGCGCGCGCAGATGCTGGTCAGCGCGCGCGCTTGCGATGCCTGGATTTTCACCAGTGCGAACGCGGTGCGGCAGGCCTTGCGGCTTGATCCGATGGTGAAGAAATGGCCGAAACTGTTGGCCACCGCCGGGGCCGCGACGGCCGCTGCCTTGAGCGATGCGGGGCGCGGCGATGGACGCATTCCGGCACTGCGCGACGGTGCGGCCGGACTGCTGGCGATGCGTGAGTTCGAGCAGTGCAAAGGCCGCCGCATCCTCATCATTACCGGCGACGATACCTTGCCGGATCTGGCCAGCGGCCTGCGCGAGCGCGGCGCGCGTGTCGAACTGTTGCCGGTCTATCGACGCGTCATGGTCAAGCATCCCACTGCGCGCGTCGATGCGGCGATCCGCGCGGCCGACGTGATCCTGATCAGCAGCGGCGAATCGCTGCAGCGCCTGGCGCGCGCGGCGTCGTTCGCCTCAGGGCTCGCGTCGAAGCAACTGGCCGTGCCATCGGCGCGTGTGGTAGAACACGCGCGGACGCTGGGGTTCCTGCACGCCCCTTTGCTGCCCGCCCGCGTGACCGATGCCGCCTTCGTCGAAGTGCTGGAACATTGGTGGCGCGATCACCCTGCTGACTGATCGACCCTAGACGAGCGACGATGACCGAGTACGAAGCTCCGATGCGCGCACCGCGCCGCCGCTGGCCCGCGCGGTTGGCCCTGAGCCTGCTGGTACTGATCGTACTTGGCGCACTCGTGCTCGGTGGCTTCCGCGGCTGGCAGCTGTGGCGCGAACATGCCGACACCGAAGAGATCATCGCCGCGCAGGACACCTTGCTGCGGCGGCTCAGTCACCAGGTCGGTGATCAGCAGGCCGATCTCGAGCAACAGCGCGAGCGCACCGCCGATCTCACCGAAAGCCAACACCAGATCGCCGACGCGCTCGCCGCCGAGCAGGCGCGCAGCAGCGATTTCGAACATTCCTTGGCGCAGCTTGGCGCGGCGGTGCAGGGCGGCCGCAGCCGCGCGCAACTGATCGCGGTCGAACAACTGCTGCTGATCGCCAACGATCGCGTACAGCTCGAACACGACAGCGCCACCGCCGCAACGGCGATGCAATTGGCGCAAGACCGGTTGGCGACGCTGGCCGAGCCCAAGCTGTTCGAAATCCGCAAGGCGATTGCAGACGAACGCACCGCGCTGCTGGCGGTGCCGCATGCGGATCGTGCGGCCACCGCGCTGGTGCTGTCGGCATTGATCGATCGTGCCGGCAATCTGCCGCTGCGCGCGCGCCCGCCGGTGTCCGCGGTGGGCGGCAATAGTCTGACCGCCGAAGACGGTGCACCGATCGGCGCCGGCTTCTGGACGCGTGGCTGGATTTCGGTGAAACAAGTGCTCGGCGCGCTGTTCGTCGTGCGACGCACCGATCAGCCGGTGCAGCCGCTGCTGCCGGCCGACCAGGAAGTGCTGGTGATCGATCTGTTCGATCTGAAACTCGAATCCGCACGAATCTCGCTGCTGCGTGGCCAGACGCTGGCGTTCCGCAGCGCGCTGGAATCCGCGCAGAAGCTGCTCGACGACAATTATCGTGTCGAGGACCCTTCCGTAATCGCCGCGCGCGACCAGCTCGACGCGATGAAGAAACTGGAACTCGATCCGCCGCTGCCCGACATCAGCCGCAGCCTCGGCCTGTTGCGCGCGTATCTCGACGCGATGCCGCGCTAGGCATCCGCCCGTGATCCGATATTTCCTGATGTTGATCGCGATCTTCGCCGCCGGTGCGGCTGCGATCGTGTTGCTCAAACCCGACGCCGGCTATGTGCTGATCAACTACGGTCACTGGGTCGCCGAGACCTCGCTGACCGTGCTGGTGGTCGGTCTGGCGCTGTGGTACTGGCTGTTCTATCTCGCGTTCAAGTTGTTCGTTCTGGCGATCCGCTTGCCGACCAATCTGCGCGAGCGGCTCGACCGCCGTCGCAATGATCGTGCGCGCGCATCCTTCGAAACCGGCCTGCAGAGCCTGTTCGAAGGCAATTGGAAACGCGCCGAAATGGAGCTGGTGCGGCGCGCTTCCGATCATCACGCCGCGCATCTGAACTACATCGCCGCCGCGCGTGCGGCCCAGCATCTGGGTGCAGCGGATCGACGCGATCATTACCTGCAACTGGCTGCGCAAAACAAGCCGGAACTCGAATTCACCACGCAACTCGCGCAGACCGATCTGCAGCGCAAGCGCGGCGAGTTTGAAGCCACGCGCAGCAGCGCGCAGTTGTTGCGCCTGCGCGATCCGCAGCATCCGTTCGTGGTCGAACTGCTGGCCGAAAGTCATGCCGCACTCGGCGAATGGGAGCCGCTGCGACAGTTGCTGGTGGCCACTGCCGGCATGCCGGCGCTGACCACTGAGCGTCGCGAGCAGTTGATGTGTCGCGCAACCGTGGAGTTGATGCGCGCGGCGGTGGCCGATGCGCGTCTCGATCAGCTCAAGGCCCTGTGGGATGCCGCCGGCAGCGTGCGCTTGCATGCCGAAGTGCGCGACGAATACGTGCGCGGTCTCGCGCGCCTGAATGCGGATGCGCAGGCGCTGGCGCTGATCGCGCAGACGCTCAGAATCGAATGGGACGGCGCGCTGGTACAGCTGTATGGCGATCTGCACACGATCGATCCGATCGCACAGCTTGCAAGCGTCGAGCAGTGGCTCGGCCAATACGGCGAGCGGCCCGAGCTGTTGCAGGTGGCCGGTCGCGTGTGTCTGCGCAACAAGCTTTGGGGCAAGGCGCGCAGCTATCTCGAAGCCGCGCTGCACTCGGCACCGACGCCAAAGGCCTATCTCGATCTCGCGCGACTGTGTCAGGAAACCCAGCAGCCGGACGACGCCGCCAAGTTTTACCGGCAAGGCCTGGAGCTGGCGACGCAACAGGCTTGAGCGCAGGGCCGGCTGCCGACATCGAGGTCCGTTCCAATCTTGCTACGCTTTGAGCAGCGGATTACTCGCGGCTTCAAGGCCCCTGCGCTGATCGGATTGCTGAAGTCCCCAGGACCGCCAGGCTCGGCAACGGCAACGGCAACGGCAACGGCAACCGCAACCGAAACCGAAACCGAAACCACAATCGTAACGACGTGCGACGTCCGTTCGGTTACCAGCCAACGCGGCTCGGCGCACGACCGTTACGCAATCGGCTAGTCTTTCCGAGACCTGCAAAAGAGAGCGCGACAGCCGATGACGGAAGCTTCTGCCAACAGCTGGGTCCTCGGGTGCGGCGACATCGGGCAGCGACTCGCGGCCTTGCTGATTGCGCAGAACCAGCGCGTCTGTGGTTGGGTGCGCAGCGAGGCAACGGCGACACAACTCGAAGCCGCAGGCATTCAAGCGCGCGTGGTCGATCTGGATGCAGCGATGGCGCCCTTGCACGCCGCGCCTCGCTGGCTGTTCTGGTTTGCACCGCCGCCGAACCATGGCACGACCGACCCGCGAATCGCGGGTTTTCTCGCGGCCTTGCAAACGCCGCCACAACGGCTGATCTATCTGTCGACCTCGGCGGTCTACGGCGATTGCGGCGGTGCCTGGATCGATGAAGACGCGCCGCTGCGCCCCGGCAACGATCGTGGCCGCCGCAGGCTCGACGCCGAAGGTCATGCGCGCGCGTACGCGACCGCCAGCGGCTGCGACGTGCTGATTCTGCGCGTGCCCGGCATCTATGGACCCGACCGCATACCCGAAGCAAGACTGCGCGCCGGTACGCCGATTCTGCGTGCGGATGAAGCGCCTTTCAGCAATCGCATTCACGCCGACGACCTTGCCGCGGCGGCGCTGGTCGTTGCCGAACGCGGCGTGCCCGGTTGCGCCTACAACGTCAGCGACGGCGCGCCGACGACAATGACCGATTATTTCCAGCGATGTGCCACGCATCTGGGCCTGCCCTCACCGCCGCAGATCAGTTTGCAGGATGCGCAGCGCAGCCTGACCGCGTCGATGATGAGTTTTCTCGAAGAGTCGAAGCGGCTGCGTTGTGATCGTTTGCGCACGCTCGGCTGGTCGCCGCGCTACACCAGTATCGAAAACGGTCTAGCGCTTCGCGCCGTCAGAAGCTAAGGTCGCGCTTCGCGGCAGCGTGTGCATTTTTTTTCAAACTTCACATCAAGGAGCGTCTCATGAGCATCGTCAGCGAGTTCAAGGAATTTGCGATGAAGGGCAACGTCGTCGATCTCGCCGTCGGCGTCATCATCGGCGGTGCCTTCGGCAAAATCGTGACTTCACTGGTCGGCGACATCTTCATGCCCTTGCTGGGGCTCGCCACCGGCGGCATCAACTTCTCCGACATGGCGATCACGCTGAAAGAGGCCTCCGCCGACGGCAAGGTTCCGGCCGTATTGTTGGCTTACGGAAAATTCATCCAGAACAGCATCGACTTCCTGATCGTCGCATTCGCGATCTTCCTGATGGTCAAGGCGATCAATCGCTTCAACAAGAAGCCGGAAGCACCCGCCGTGGCGCCGCCGCCGCCCGCAGAGGAAGTGCTGCTGACCGAGATTCGCGACCTGCTCAAGCAGAAGGCTTGAGACTGGCGGCCTAACAAGCCTTGAGAAAAAAGCTCAAGGCGCTGGTCGATGTGCGAACGCGAACGCGAACGCGAACGCGAGGCTGAGGCTAAGGCTAAGGCCAGGGCAAACGTCGAGGCCTTCCATCGAATCGTGATCGCCACAGACCGAGCCCTTGGTCGAGTTTTGGCCGTAAACATTTGAGGAGTCTCTCGTTGCGATGGATCGAGACGAGAGACGCATCCGTCATCCGCGCTTGAGCGCGCCCGCCGTCGAACTGCTCGTCGGCAGGCGCGCCGACGTCAACTGATTGGCGGGTTCGATGCTGTCGCGGATATGGTCGACCAGCGTGCGCACTTTCGACGGAATCAAGCGGTAGCCCGGATAGATCGCCGAGATCGGATCGACGCGGCCGCTCCAGCGCGGTGCGAGCCGTTTGAGATCGCCGCTGCGCAACAGCGGCGCGACAAAGAAATCCGGCAGCAGTGCAATGCCGAGCCCTGCCTGAGTCGCGGCCAGCAGCGCCGGACCGTTGTTGGATCGCAGCAGCGGTTCGAGTTCGATCGCATGCGTGCTGCCGCGCGAGAACAGCTGCCAGCGGGTGGCAGTGCCCTCGTCGTCCGGGAGCGATTGCACCAGCACGCGATGCGCTGCGAGTTCGCGCGGATGGCGCGGTTCGCCGTGTGCGGCGAGATAGGCGGGCGATGCAACCAGCAAGCGCGCGCTTTGGCCGATGCGTCGCGCGATGGTGCGATCCGCACTCAACGCGCCGATACGCAGTGCCAAGTCGAAGCCTTCGCCGACTACATCGACGCGGCGGTTGGCCAGTTGCAGGTCGATCGACAGCTGCGGATGGCGCGCAAGAAAGACCTGTAAGGCCGGCATCAACACGGAGGTACCGAATCCCGGCGGGGCTGCCACGCGCAGGCGGCCGCGCAATTCGCCGCTGAGTTCGCGTGCCGCAACGCCGGCACTGCGCAGTTCTTCCAGCGCCGGCTCGCAGCGCGCGAGGTAGGCGCGGCCAGCTTCGGTCGGCACTACCTTGCGCGTGGTCCGTTGCAACAACCGTACTTCCAGACGCGCTTCGAGGCGGCTCACTGCGCGGCTGGCCGCCGAGGTGCTGAGCCCGAGCTGTTGCGCGGCGGCGCCGAAACTGCGCAAGCGTGCGACCGCGGCCAGCACTTCGATCTCCAGCAGCGCTTCGCCCTTCATTGCGTCACCTGCAATAAACAATTGCCTATGGCCCAGTTTATCCCGGCAACGAACCGCCTATGATCGCGACCTCATAACTCTTGCGAAGCTGGCCATGGAGGCCGCGATGGAAGCCGTACTCACGCGCAGCACACCGCGCTCGGACCTGTTGCCGCACCTCACCTTTATCCTGATCTGGGGTGCGGGTTACGTCGCGGCTGCGTTCGCCTTGACCGGCATGGGGCCGTTCACGCTCGCGACCGTACGATTCTTCGGCTCCGGCGCGATCATCGCCGCGCTGGTCGCCATGCGCGCGGCGCCGCGGCCGGTGTCGCGTGTGCTGCTGCATGCAGCGATTGCAGGTCTGCTGCTGCAGGCCGGCTTCTTCGGCTTCACCTATGCCGGCATGCGTGCCGGCGTTGCGCCGGCGATTGCCGGCTTGATCGCCGGCCTGATGCCCTTGACCACCGCGGTCGGTGCCGCGCTGTTGCTCGGCGAACGGATGCGCCCGGCTGCCGTGCTCGGACTCGTGCTGGGCCTGGCCGGTGTGCTGCTGGTGGTCGCGCCGGGATTGCACGGCGGTGGACCACTGCTGGGCTACCTGTTCGTGGCCTTGGCGTTGGCGAGTCTGAGTCTCGGCACGCTGTACCAGAAGCGTTTCGTGGTCGGCGCCGATCCGGTCTGGTCGATGCTGATGCAGCTCAGCGCCTCCGCGCTGTGCCTGCTGCCCTTCGGCGTGTTGCTCGAAGGCTTGCAGATGCACCCGAACGCGGTCGCAATCGGCGGCCTGGCCTGGGTCATCCTGATCAATTCGGCCGCCGGCCTGCTGCTGTATCTGTCACTGCTGGCGCGCTCGGGTGCTGCGCGCGTCGCCAGCCTGTTCTATCTGGTGCCGCCGGTGTCGGCGGCGTTCGCGGCCGTTCTGCTACACGCACATTTCGGCTTGCGCGACTGCGCCGGCTTTGCGCTGGCAGCAGCGGGCGTCTGGCTCGGGCAACGCGGCAGCAGTTGATTCGCAGTCGAAGTCGCCGTGGAACTGGCAACCGAAGCTTGCGAGCAACGAGGCGTGGCAAGCGCAGGTGCCGCAGCGCTTGTGCGCGAGCCGCATTCGGGCAAGCCGTAACGCGATGGCTGCCGATGCTCGCTAGTTCGAGCACGCGCGCATCAAGGCCCGACGATGTTCGCGACTTCGTCGCTCGCCAGACTTGCGCAATCTGCTGAAGTCCTCACACCAGCCGCTGGCTGCGCTACCCTTTGCGGCTTACGCAATCACTGAAGGGCTGCGTCGCATCGCCCGCAATTAACGATGAGCCAGATCGAAACGCTGCCGATCGCCGATTGGACGCCAACCGTCGCCGCTGCCGACACGGCCCGCTATGCCGCCATGCTCGAAGCCGGCAAGGTGCTGCTGTTGCCACGCTTGCGCTTCGACCTGCGTTCCGACGAGCGCCGCTTTCTCGATCCGCGCTGGTCGGACCAAAAAGCCAAGAACATCAGCTTCGACCCGGCCACGGCGCAGATCAAAGGCGCGATCGGCAATGCCGCGGATCTCGAAGACTTGCGCCGCCTGCTCGAGCGATTCCATCAGCGCGCGGTCGGCGTGATTCGCGCACTGTTCCCCGAATACGCAGCGCAGCTGCGCATTGCGCGCGCGAGCTTCCGGCCGATGCCGGTCGCCGGGCGGCACGCCTCCTGGCGCAAGGACGATAGCCGTCTGCACGTCGATGCGTTTCCCTCGCGCCCCAACCGCGGCGAACGCATCCTGCGCGTGTTCTCCAACGTCAATCCGGCGGACCTGCCGCGTGTCTGGCGCGTCGGCGAACCCTTTGCCGATCTTGCCGCGCGCTTCCTGCCGCGCCTGCCGCGACAACTGCCCGGTTCGGCCGGCGTGATGAATGCGCTGCGCATCACCAAGTCGCCGCGCAGCGCCTACGATCACTACATGCTGCAGCTGCACGATGCGATGAAGGCCGATCTCGCTTATCAGCAGTCGGCACCGCAACAGAGCGTGCCGTTCCCGGCCGGCGGCAGCTGGATCTGTTTCTCGGACCAGGCCTCGCACGCGGTGATGTCGGGCCAATACCTGTTCGAGCAGACGCTGCACCTGCCCGTGGCCGCCCTGTACGATCCGGCCAGCAGCCCCTTGCGCGTCCTCGAACGACTCGCCGGTCGCGCACTCGCATAAGCGCGCCTCGCATAAGCAGGACGAATCCTGTCCACCTGCGGAGCGCACGCAGCGTGGTGGTCCGCACTGAAAACTTGCACGCAAATCGACACGCGAAGCTCAGAATTGAAACTCATGAGCGAAGCTCATAAGAAGCGAAGCTCAGAACCGAAGCTCAGAAGTAAAGCAACCGAAGCGAATTCCAGAAGCGACACGCCGACGCACACCCGATGGGGCTAAGGACGAAATGTCATGACACGTACCGTATCGTTCGCAACCGTTCTGCTCGGCCTTGCGCTGCTCGGTGGCTGCCAGCCTGATCGCAAGGCCGCGCAAGCCAGCGCACAGCAAAGTCTGCTCGATGCTGACCGCGCATTCGCCGCCGCATCGCTGGAGACCGGCACGGCCGACGCGTTCTACGCCAATCTCGAAGCGGATGCGCTGCAGCTGTCGGCCAACGGCGCACCCGTCACGGGCCGCGTGGCAATTCGCGAACATCTGCGTCCGCTCGGCATCCAGGTGCTGAGCTGGACGCCACGCAAGGCCGAAGTCGCCGCCTCGTTCGATCTCGGCTGGACCTGGGGCGACTGGCAGCTGCTCGCATCGGCGCGTTCCGGCCAGGTGTTGGCGCATGGCAAATACGTAAACATCTGGAAACGCGATGCTGCCGGCGCTTGGAAAGTGGCCGTCGACATGGGCAACACCGCAGCGCCATCGCCGCAGGAAACCGCCGCCGCGTCGGCTGGCGATTCGCACGACGAAGCGCCGAGCAACTGACGACAATCACACGCAGGACATCGCGTTGAACAACGCCGGCCCGATTCAATCGTCCCGCATATTTCCGATTCGCTGCGTTCCGATTCGCTGCGCATGCGAGTGCGCGCAGGTGGCTAGAGCCAGCGCAGGCTTCGCAACAGGCCCGCGATCAGCACGATCACGCCGCCGATTTCGGCGATCATCAGTAACCACATGAAGCCGTGCAGTGCGCCGCGCGGCAATCGCCATGCACCGATCGCCTGCGGTTTGCGGAACTGGTTGTCGGTATCGCCGAGCCAGCCGTGCAGCAGATAGCCGCCGATCGCGAGCGCGAAGAACGTCAGCGGCGCGGCGGCCGCCCAGAAATTGATCGTGGTCGACCAGGCCGACACACGCACCAGCTGCGCAATCAGCAATGCGGCGAAGCTGTAAAGCAGGCTCGCACGATGTGCGATGTCGACATAGACCGGGGCGGTTGCCGCCGGTGATGCCGCCATCGCAAAGTATTTCCAGGCGCCGGTGAGCAGCCCGGCGAGGAAGAACAGCGCAGCGGCGAGCACGCACAAGCGCAGCGCGGGATCGGACAGCTCTGCAATAGCGATCATGCCGTGCAGGGCATCGCGACGAATCCGGGCTCCGCGGCGAAGCGCGCGAGCCAGGCGCGCAACTGCGGATAGTGATCGAAGCGGAAGCCGCCTTCCTCGGCGCAGTGGGTGTACGCATACAGCGCAATGTCGGCGAGTGTCGGCGTGTCGCCGACCAGAAAAGCGCTCTGCGTCAGCGCGCGCTCCATCACGTCGAATGCGGCATAGCCCTTGATCATCGCCTCCGCGATCTTGTCGCGCCATTCCTCGCCCTTGCCGAGGTACGCCACCCAGAAGCGCACCGTCGCCACATAAGGCTCATGGCTGTACTGCTCGAAGAACAGCCACTCGTAGACCTTGGCGCGCAGATACGCATCGCTCGGCAGCCAGCGGCTGCCCTCGCCGAGATGCAGCAGCATCGCGTTGGATTCGGCGAGCAGGCGACCGTCCGGCAGTTGCAGCAGCGGCACGCGGCCGTTGGGATTCAGCGCCAGGAACTCCGGTGTGCGGCTCTGCTTCGCGCGCACGTCGATTTCGATCCAGCGGAACGGCAGCTCACGCTGGCGCAACATGAAGGCGGGCTTCCAGCAGTTGCCGGAAATCGAGCTGCCATAGAGCGTATGCATCGTCGCGGTCCTTGAGCGAATCGAAAGGCGCGCGCAGTATGCCGCAGTCGCGCCCAAAGCTTGACGCCGGCTTGAGGTGCCGCGCGCGACCTTCGAATCTCGCGCCGACGTCGATGCCGGTGCAAACACCGGTGCCGGCGATACGGTCGATGCCATTGATGCCATTGATGCCATTGATGCTGAGGTGACGGGTGCCGGCGACGCCATCAGGGCGCCATCAGGGCGCCAACAGATCGCCAATAGTGTCTGCGCCGGCTTTCGCCGCTGCACCGAATCGGCGACGATGAACTGGCGGTGGCACCATGCCGCTGACAACTAGATCGAATACCGGAGGAGGAAGCATGTCTTCAGCGATGCAGCGGCTGCGCTCGATCCTGCTGTGGTCGCTGCTGTCGGTCGTGGGTGCCAGCTGTATCGCAGCGCTGGCGCTGCACCGTGGCGAGTCGATCAATGCGCTGTGGATGTTAGTCGCGACGGTGTGCGTGTTCGCCGTCGCCTATCGCTTCTATGCGCGCTACTTAAGCCAGCGTGTGTTGCGCATCGATGTCGCGCGCGCAACGCCGGCGCAGGTGCACGACGACGGGCTCGACTTCGTGCCGACCGATCGGCGCGTCGTCTTCGGTCATCACTTCGCTGCAATCGCCGGTGCCGGTCCGCTGATCGGCCCGGTGCTGGCCGCGCAAATGGGCTACCTGCCCGGCATGCTGTGGATCCTCACCGGCGCGATCTTCGCGGGCGCCGTGCAGGACTTCGTCGTGCTGTTCCTGTCGACGCGCCGCGATGCGCGTTCGCTCGGCGACATGATCCGCGCCGAGCTCGGCGTCGCCGCCGGCTGGATCGCGATGATCGGCATTCTCGCGATCATGTTGATGCTGCTGGCGGTACTCGCCTTGATCGTGGTGAAGGCGCTGGCGAGCAGCCCCTGGGGCACGTTCACGGTGGCGGCGACGCTGCCGATCGCACTGCTGATGGGCCTGTATCTGCGTTACCTGCGCCCCGGCCGCGTGGTCGAAGTCTCGGTGTTCGGCTGTGTGCTGCTGGTCCTCGCAGTGGTCGGCGGCGGCCGCGTGGCGGCCGACCCGAACTGGGCCCCGCTATTCACGTTCGACGGCACCGTGCTGGCGTGGATGCTGATCGCCTACGGCTTCGTCGCCTCCGCACTGCCGGTGTGGCTGCTGCTCGCGCCGCGCGATTATCTGTCGACCTTCCTGAAGCTCGGCACTATTGCCTTGCTCGCCATCGCAATCCTGTTTGCAACCCCGGCACTGAAACTTCCGGCGTTGACGCGCTTCATCGACGGCAGCGGCCCGGTGTTCGCCGGCAGCCTGTTTCCGTTTCTGTTCATCACCATCGCCTGCGGCGCAGTGAGCGGTTTCCACGCGCTGGTGTCGTCCGGCACGACACCGAAGCTGCTGCGCTCGGAAGGCGATGCAAGGCTGATCGGCTACGGCGGCATGCTGGCGGAAAGCTGTGTCGCGATCATGGCCTTGTGCGCGGCCTCGGTGCTGGAGCCGGGCGTCTACTTCGCGCTCAACTCGCCGGCTGCGGTGATCGGCACCTCGGTGGAATCCGCCAGCGCGGCGATCGCCAACTGGGGCTTCAACGTCACACCCGACCTGCTCGCGCAGACCGCGCGCGACATCGGCGAAGGCAGCATCCTGTCGCGCGCCGGTGGCGCGCCGACGCTGGCCGTCGGCATGGCGCAGATTCTCCATCAGCTCACGCCGAACGCCGGCACGATGGCGTTCTGGTATCACTACGCGATTCTGTTCGAAGCGCTGTTCATCCTCACCACCATCGATGCCGGCACGCGTATCGGCCGCTTCATGATTCAGGATCTGGTGGGGGCCGCGTGGGCACCGTTTCGCCGCACGGATTCCTGGGCCGCGAATGTCGTTGCCAGTGCGCTATGTGTCGCCGGCTGGGGTTGGTTCCTGTACCAGGGCGTGATCGATCCGCTCGGCGGCATCAACACCTTATGGCCGCTGTTTGGAATCGCCAACCAGATGCTCGCCGGCATCGCCCTGGTGTTCGCGACGGTGGTGCTGATCAAGATGAAACGCGGCCGTCAGGCCTGGGTCACCGCGATACCGATGGTCTGGCTGCTGATCTGCACACTCAGCGCCGGCTGGCAGAAAGTGTTTTCGGCGGATCCCAAAATCGGCTTCCTCGCGCATGGCCGCAAGTTCGCCGATGCACTCGCGACACAACAAGTGCTGGCGCCGGCGAAGTCGCTGCAGCAGATGCAGCAGGTCATCACCAACGATCACATCAACGGTGCGCTCGCCTTGCTGTTCATGTCGGTGGTGGTGTCGATCAGCGCCATCGGCGCACTCACCGCCTACCGTGCGCGACGCACGCCGCGTGCGACCGCAGTGGAGGCGCCCTATGTGGCCGCCGCGACTTTCCAGTCCTGAGCGCGTGGCGCGAATGCAGCTTGTCTCGTTGCAGATTGAGCGGCGAGCGCCGGAACCTGCAGTGCTGACAGCGCCCGCTGCGCAGCTTGCTGCGGCCGTGCGCGGTAGCGATTCATGCGGACAAGGCGACCGGGCCGCGGATTTCGAGCAGCGCACGATAGGTTGCGCAACAGATCGAGCAACAGATCTCGCAACAAAGTACGCAACAAATCGCGCGACTGATCGCGATGCCGACGGCGCGAACGACGGCGCAAACAGTGCAGCAAAAGATGAAGCAGCTGATGTTGCCGACGCGGGTGCATTGAAGTCCGTCCAGCGCCGCATCGTGCGTTGGCTCGCGCTTGGCCTCGCGACACTGCGTAGCGCGCTCGGCGCTCCGGACTATCAGACCTACGTTGCGCATCGACGCGCACACCATCCCGGCGAACCCGTACTCGGCGCGACCGAATTCTTTCGTCAGCGGCAGGCAGCGAAGTACCGACGCGGAAGCTCGCGCTGCTGTTGAATGCGGTGCTGCCGCAGGCGCCGCGGTCGCACCACGCCCTTCGGCAGCGTGCTGCCGAATCGGGTCGCGTGATCACGCAATCAGAGCAAGCCTTGGTGTCGCGCTCGGCGCGAATGACAAGCGCGTCGTTCTCAAGCGTAAAACTCGGTTCGCAGCGTGTATGGCGACGCGCGCAAGTTCGCGTTCGATCCGCCGCTTTCCCTGCGCGATGACTTAATTCGGTTCAGTCGCCGCGCGCGGCGCAGAACGCTCGCTGTGTTCGCGCGCCTGCACCGCGAGACGCTCGCGCGCCTGGTCCAGCGCATGGCAGACCTCGTCGACGCCATCGAGCAGGCGCGGTGTCGCGCGACCGAGCCAATCCGCATTCACCGCGTACAGCGTGTCGTTGCGTGCGACGGTGCTGCTGCTCAGGCGATGCCAGTAGGCCCAGATCGCGTGGCTGTTCTCTTCGCCGCCATACAACACGACGTCGGGCGCGGCGGCGAGCATGGCCTCGGCGCTCACCGGTGCGGCGATGGTCGATAGCGCGGCGAAGACGTTGACGCCGCCGCAGACGGAAATCACCTCGCTGATCGGGCTGTCGCGATTGATGCTGTAGGCCGGCGCGGTTTCGATCTGGTACACCACGCGGATCGGCGACGCATTGCGCCATCGCGCGCGCAGCGCCGCTAGACGCGCGCGGTAGGCCTGTGCGGCTTGCTTTGCGATTTCGCCGCTGCCGGTCCACGTGCCGACCTGCTGCAAGGCAGTGCCCACATCGTCGAGTTTGCGCGCGGAGACGAGTTCCACACGCAGGCCGAGCGCGCGCAGCCGCGCGACGCGATCCGGCGGCGTGCCGCCATCCCAGGCCAATACCAGATCCGGATGCAGGCTGAGGATCACTTCGAGATTGACCGCGAAGGCATCGCCGATCTGCGCGATCGACCTGACTTGTGCTGGATAGTCGCTACGCGCGGACACGCCGACGAGCTGCGAGCAGGCGCCGACCGCGCACACCAGTTCGGCGAGGTGCGGTGACAGGGTCACGATGCGCGCGGCCGCCTGAGCATTGCCGCAGGCAAGGCTGGCAGCAAGCAGAAGACCGCAGCCGACGCTGCGCATGCGGCGTCGCTGCGACACCGTCATTGGTAGCGCCGGCCGTCGACTTCGATATAGCCGCCGACGTGCCGACCGGAGGGATCGTGATGCGTCCAGTGCACGATGCCGCCCTTGCGGTTCCAGATGTATTCGCCGGCAAAGCGAATGCCGTCGCCGACGCGTAGCCGGTCGATGCGCGGTGCAATGTCGATGTTGTACGCGAACAGCAGACGCTCGCCGCCGGGCGCACGGACGATGAAGCGCTGGTGACGATCGCCCTCGGTATCGTCGGGCAGCAGCTTCAACACAACGCCGCTGCCTTCGACGTGAACGTGGCTGAGATGTTGTGCATAGGCCTGCGCCACGCCGTCGTCGCCGGGGGTGTCCGGCGGGGTCGGGAAGTAGGCCTGCGCGGCAGCGGCCGTGGTCAATGCGAGCAGGACCGCAAGCAGTGCGATCAGGCGGCGAAACATGGCTTGTTGGCGCGGCGGAATCATGCGGTCGGTTTCTGTAAGGATAGATTGGATTCGGAACACGGCAGCGGACGCGATGGCGTGTCGCGCACGATGGAGTCGACCTGCACCGACGCGTCGCGCTCGGAGGAAGCGGCCTGCGATCACGCGATCCAGGTGCCGGCGCCAAACAGTGCGGTGATCGCCAGAAGAATCAGCAGCGCACGTGCCTGCATGCGCTGCACTTCCTGTAGCACGGTATCGAGCGCGGCAGTTTCCACCGGGCCGCCGCCACTCTCATCTTCCCAATCGAGTGCCGCATCGGAAACTTCGGCGAGCAGATTCCAGGTCTGCCGCTGCCAGTTGTCGTGTGGCGCCTGCTGCACGCGGCGCCAGGCGCGCGCGGCATCGTCGAAGCTGCCGGCCAGACCGAATAGTGCTGCCGTCAGCCGCGCGGGCAGCCAGGCGAGAACGGCATGCACTTTCTGCGCGAACTGCGCACCGAGCGGCGCGCCGAATTCGGCATGCGTCTGCGCCGGATCGCCGAGTAGTGCCGGCAGGCGGCTGGCACAGCGATACAGCACCGCGCCCGCAGGCCCGGCAACCAGGAACCACCAGAACATGCCGAACACGCGTTCATGCGACTGGATGAAGAGCGCGCCGATCAGCGATCGGTGATCGGCGTCCGGCGTCGGGCCGGTCTGCAACTGCGCGCCGAGGCGTGCGACTTCAGCGCTATCGCCGCGGGTTCGTGCCTTGCGCAGCAGCCGGATGTCGTCGCTCAAATCGCGCGGACCGAGGCAGGCGAACAGCAACGCAGCGTCGTACAGCAAGCGCAAAGGCACGAACGCGATTGACTCGCGCAACAACTCCACCAGCAGCGCCGGCAGCAGCAGGAACAGGAGCATCAGGGAAGTTCGCGCCCACACCTGCGGCAGACGTTCGCGCAACACTTGTGCGATGTGACCGCGCGCGACCTCCGCATGTCGATACGGCGACGACAGACGTTCAGCGATCAGCGCCAGCAACATCGCGAGGAGGCTCATCGCTTCACGACTCGCGAATCAACGCCAGAGTCGGCGCCAACAACCTTGCGAGCATGCTCATGCCTTCACACCTCCTGAAGTGTGGCGCGCACGCGCGGCCAGTCGAAATGCGGACCCGGATCGGTCTTGCGCCCGGGTGCGATATCGCTGTGCCCGACGATGCGATCGCGCGTGATCGTGGGGTAGCGCAGCCGCACTGCGCGGATGACCGCATCGAGCGTGGTGTACTGCGCCGGCTCGAACGGCAGCTCGTCGCAACCTTCCAGTTCGATGCCGATCGAGTAATCGTTGCAGCGACTGCGACCTGCGAAACTCGACGCACCGGCATGCCAGGCGCGGCGATCGAACGGTACGTATTGCGTCACCGAGCCGTCGCGAAAAATGCACACATGCGCGGACACGCGCAAGCCCTGCAGCGTCTCGAAATAGGGGTGGGCGCTGGTATCGAGTTGGCCGAGAAACAGCGCGTCGATGTAGCGCAGCTCCGCGCTGCCGGCGCCGAATTCGCCAGGCGGCAACGAGATCGCGTGAATCACCAGCAGGCTGATGTCGTTGACCATCGGCCCTGCGGCAACCAGTGCGTCATCCGGTTGCGGGCGTTCGTCGTAATGAGGGGAGGGCAGCTGGCGAGCGCCCTGCAAAAGATGGCTAGCGTCTACAGTAAAGATCGGAACGCGGCGGCTTGCCGCGTGGTCAGAAGCGGGCACCGGCGCGCTCATGCGGGGCGGCCTATAGAATCAGTCGAATAAAAGGAAGCTCCCATGCGTCGCATTGTCCCATTCGCCGCCGCGATTTGTCTCGGCGCCTGCTCCGCAATTGCCCCCAGCCCAGATGCGCCGACCGCCCCCGGCACCACCGCGCGTGCCGCCAGCGGTGCGCCGCTGTCCGAAGTCGACGTGCCCTACAGCAAGTTCGTGCTGGCCAACGGACTCACTGTGCTGATCCACGAGGACCACAAGGCGCCGCTGGTCGGGATCAACATCTGGTACCACGTCGGCAGCCGCGACGAGCCGACCGGTCGGCACGGCTTCGCGCATCTGTTCGAGCACCTGATGTTTACCGGCTCGCAGCACTACGACGACGAATACTTCCGTGCGCTGGAACCGGCCGGCGCGGTCGACATCAACGGCACCACCAACGACGATCGCACCAACTTCTTCGAGACCGTGCCGACCTCGGCGTTCGCGCGCACGCTGTGGCTCGAATCGGATCGGATGGGCTTCCTGTCGGAGGCCATCACGCAAGCCAAGCTCGATCAGCAGCGCGAAGTGGTCGAGAACGAAAAACGCCAGGACGAGAACCAGCCCTACGGCAAGGTCGATGACGTCATCGCCGAGCAGACCTATCCGGTCGGGCATCCGTACTCGTGGACCACGATCGGTTCCGAAGCCGACCTGAATGCCGCAACACTCGCCGACGTCAAAGCCTGGTTCAAGCGCTACTACGGCCCCAACAATGCCGTGCTGTCGATCGCCGGCGATGTCGATACCGCGAGCGCCAAGGCGCTGGTCGAAAAGTATTTCGGCAGCCTCAAGCCGACCGCGCCGGTGCCACACGTCAAGGCCTGGCCGGCGCCGCTGTCGGCCGACAAGCGCGTGACGCTGCAGGACGCGGTGCCCTTGCCGCGCCTCTACATCGTTTGGAACGTGCCCGGCGACGGCGGCCGCGACAACGTGCTGCTCGACCTGTTCGCCGAAGTGCTCGGCGGTGGCAAGACCAGCCGGCTGTATCAGCGCCTGGTCTACCGCGACCAGATCGCCTCTTCGGTCAGCACCGGCGTGGAAAGCAACGAGATTGGCGGCCAGTTGATGATCGAGGCGACTGCGCGTCCGGATGCTTCCGACGATGCCTTGAAAAAGATCGATGCGGCCATTCACGACGAACTCGATCGCCTGCTGCGCGAAGGACCCAGCGCGGATGAACTCGCGCGCGTCGAATCGGCAACCAACGGTGGCCTCGTGCGCGGCCTCGAAAAAGTCGGCGGCTTCGGCGGCAAGGCCGGCCTTCTGGCGAGCAACCAGACATTTCATGACGACCCGGCGCATTACAAGGTCGAACTCGCAGTGCAGCGTGCGGCCACCCCGGCCGATGTTCGTGACGCCGCACAACGCTGGATCGCCGACCACGGGGCTTTGACGCTGGAAGTGCAGCCGCAGCCTTCGCTGGCAGCCGACGGTGTGCCTGCTGATCGCAGCACGGTACCGCCACTCGCCGCGCCACCGACCTTGACCTTGCCATCGCTGCAGCGCGCGACCCTGTCGAATGGTCTCAAGCTGATCGTCGCGGAGCGTCACGCCGTGCCGGTGATCGAAGTGCAGGCCTTGTTCGATGCCGGTCGCGCGGCCGATGCCGGCGCCAAGTCCGGCACCGCCGCACTCGCACTCGACATGCTCGACGAGGGCGCGGGCAACTACGATGCGCTCGGCATGGAGCAGCGACGTCAGCAACTCGGCGCGACGATGACCGCAGCCACCAGCCGCGATACCTCGACGCTCGCGCTGTCGGCGCTGAAGGCGAATCTGTCGCCGTCACTCGATCTGCTCGCCGCAGAAATTGAGGACCCTAAATTTCCGGCTGCCGATCTGAAGCGCTTCAAGCAGCGCCTGCTGGCTGCGATCGCGCGCGAGAAGGCGCAACCGTTCGGCGCGGCGCGGCGCGTGCTGTCGCGCATCCTCTACGGCGAAACACATCCGTACGCTTATGCTGGAGTCGGTCTCGAGCGCGACGTCGCGGCAATCGACCGCGACGATCTGATCGCCTTCCAGCGCCGCTGGCTGCGTCCCGATAACGCGACATTGGTGGTCGTTGGCGACACCACGCTGGCCGAAATTCAGCCGCTGCTCGAAGCCAAGTTCGGCAACTGGCATGCGCCGGCCGAGGCGCTGCCGCAGAAGAATATCGCCAGCGTTGCGCTGCCGGCGGCGCCGCGCGTCTACCTGATCGACAAGCCCGGCGCCGACCAGTCGCTGGTGCTGGCGTCGGATCTGACGGTGCCGGCGTCCGACCCGGATCACGAGGCGATCGAGACGGTCAACACTGCTTTAGGTGGCATGTTCATCTCGCGGCTCAACCTGAACCTGCGCCAGGCCAAGCACTGGAGCTATGGCGCAAGCTCGTTCATCGCCGAGGCACGCGGCCAGCAGGTGTTCGGTGCGTATGCCGAGATCGAACGCGCCCACACCGCCGACGCGATGGTCGAGATGCAGCGCGAACTGGTCGGCATCGCCGGCAAGAAGCCGCTGTCCGCTATCGAAATAGAAGCGGCCAAGAAGGCCGAACTATTGGCCTTGCCGGGAAGCTTCGAGAGTTCGGATGAGGTTGCGGGTGCGATCGATCAACAAGTCGAATTCGGCTTGCCCGACGACTACTGGAATGCGCTGGTGCCGAAGGTCGAAGCCTTGACGCCGACGCAGCTCGCGGTCGCCGCCGATAAGTTGGTGAAGCCGCAGTCACTGACCTGGATCGTCGTTGGTGACCTGTCGAAGATCGAGGCCTCGGTGCGCAAACTACAGATCGGCGAGGTCCAGGTACTCGACGCCGACGGCGTGGTGCTGCGCTAAGAAAGTTTTGTTGCGATGCCGCGCGTGCGCGCGTGCGCGCGTGGCATCGCTTCACTTCACGCCCAAGCAACGATCTGTACGTCGCCTGCGAGCGCGCCGCCGCTTGGCGCCGCGTTGGCTAGTTGAATTCGCCGAGCGGCCGCGTGAAGGTGAATTCCAGCGGCTCGACCACCAGCCGCTTGCCCGGGCCGGCAACGTCGCCCGACAGCACTTCGAACGGCAGGCCGGCGACGAAGATCGCCGTGCCCAGCACCGAACCGACCAGACCCAGCGGACGCCCGACCACCAGATCGGCTGCCATCGCCAATCCGCCCGGTCGGCTGTCGCCCTGTTCCGGGTATGGCGTGGCATCTTCGGCCTGCGCGATGCCCGCACCCAGCAAGAGGCAGCCGATGGCGACGGTGGTCATGGCAAACCGTGAACGTTGAGCGGCGCCGGACATGACGCACCTTCCTCGAATGATTGGAAATCCCGCCGCAGACTAGGCGTCGCTCCACGGCAAAGTCAACAGCGTCGTCAGCGGTCGCCGAGCGCTTACGCCGCGTGCCAGTCGCGTGCCAGTCGCGTGCCAGCCGTGATCCTGGCGTGTGCCTGGCGCGCAGCCGACGCGTTAGCATGCGCGCATGTTCAACGTCGTCCTCTACCAGCCGGAAATTCCCCCGAATACCGGCAATGTCATCCGGCTGTGCGCAAACAGTGGCGCCCACCTGCACCTGATCGAGCCCTTGGGGTTTTCGCTCGATGACGCGCAACTGCGCCGCGCCGGACTCGACTACCACGAGTACGCCAGCCTGCGGGTGCATCGCGATTTCGCCGCAGCGCAGGCGGCACTGTCTGCCTCGCGCTGGTTCACCTTCAGCACCAAGGGACGCATGCGATTCGATCAGGTGCGCTACCAGCCCGGGGATGCGCTGCTGTTCGGTCCGGAGACGCGCGGTCTGCCTGCGGAGTTGCTGGATGCGGTGCCGGCTGAGCAGCGTCTCGTGCTGCCGCAGCAACCGGGTGTTCGCAGCCTGAACCTGTCCAACACCGTGGCGGTGGCGGTCTACGAGGCCTGGCGGCAACTCGGGTTTTCGGGATCGGCGGAGCTGAAAATCTGATCGGCCCGGGTGTTTGCGTCAGACCGCTGTGCACGAGCGCCTGATTCAGATCATCGAGACTCGCTGCTTCTTCGACACGCTGCGGCGCCACCCATTTCCAAACGGGAGATGTCGGATCAGGCGTCGAGTTCCGGCAAGGTGATGTTCAACTCCAGCACCTCGAGTCCGTCCTCACGTTGCACCGTGAATTGAACCGAATCATCCGGCACCTGTACGTACTTGCGCACCACCGCCAGCAGCTCCTCGCGCATCTTCGGCAGATACACCGGCCCGTTCGACTTGCCTGCCAGCTGATCGCGCTGGTAGGCAACCGCCACCATCAGACGATCGCGCGCGGTCTTCGCGCTGTTCTTCTTTTCAGCGCGGAAAATTTTCAGCCAATCCATTACTGGCCTCCGAACAGCTTGCTGAGGAAGCCTTTCTTCTGTTCGTTCATGAAGCGGTGCGGACGCTCTTCGCCGAGGAAGCGCGCCACCAGGTCGGTGTACGCCTGGCCGGCTTCGCTGGTCTGATCGCGGATCACCGGCTCGCCGGAGTTGGAGCTGGTCAACACGCTGGGCGATTCCGGAATGATTCCGAGCAGCGGAATCGCAAGAATTTCCTTGACGTCCTCAACACTGAGCATCTCGCCCTTGGCAACGCGCACCGGGTTGTAGCGCGTCAGCACCAGATGCTCCTTGACCTTGCTCTCGCCTTTCTCGGCGAGGCGCGACTTGCTCGACAGAATGCCGAGCACGCGATCCGAGTCGCGCACCGACGAAACTTCCGGGTTGGTGACGACCAGCGCTTCGTCGGCGAAATACATCGCCAGGAATGCGCCGCGCTCGATGCCCGCGGGCGAGTCGCAGATGATGTAGTCGAATTCCTTGGCCAGTTCGTTGAGCACGCGCTCGACGCCTTCCTGGCTCAAGGCATCTTTGTCGCGCGTCTGGCTGGCGGCAAGGATGTAAAGGTTCTCGACATTCTTGTCGCGAATCAGCGCCTGCTTCAGATTCGCCTCGCCGTTGATGACGTTGACGAAGTCGAACACCACGCGGCGCTCGCAGCCCATGATCAGGTCGAGGTTGCGCAGGCCGACATCGAAATCGATGACGGCGGTTTTCTTGCCGCGCTGGGCAAGGCCGGTGGCGAACGAAGCGCTGGTCGTGGTCTTGCCCACGCCGCCCTTGCCGGATGTGACTACGATGATCTTGGCCAACGGTATCCCTCGTGCAGTGCTGACAACTTCGATAACTGTAACGGCAGACGGCTTGCTTCGGGCTTACACCTTGTGCGCCTCGATTTTCAGCAGACCATTTTCCAAATACGCCTGAGCGGCCTGGCCGCGCGGGCCGTCCTTGATCTGATCGGCAACGGCATAGATGCCTGCGATCGCGATCAATTCGGCTTCCAGTTTGCGGCAAAACACGCGCGCCGATTCGTCGCCGCGCGCGCCGGCAATCGCGCGGCCGGACAATTTTCCGTAGACGTGCACGCAGCCGTCGGCGATGACTTCCGCACCCGGGCTGACGCTGGTCAACACGATCAGGTCGCCGCCGTCGGCATAAACCTGCTGACCCGAGCGGATCGGGTCGGCGACGATGCGCGCCGGTTTGCGCGCGGCCACGGCGGCTGGCGCCGGAGCGGGAGCGGGCTTCGCAGGCTCGGCCGGTGCGGCGGCTGCGGGCGCCGCCTTGCCCGAATCTTTCGAGACGACTGCGAGCCCAAGCTTGCGCGCCTGCTCGGCCAGTACGCCATCGGACACACCCAGCGGCTGCATGCCGGCGCTGCGCATTGTGGCGATCATTGCGCCGAGATCGGCATCGAGATCGCTATCAATAATGATGGCCATGCCCTTGGCCGCTTGCGGCATGCGTCGCGCGAATTGCTCGATCTGAGCCTTAATCGCCGCCGCGTCGGCGTCCAGCACCGTCGCTCGCGTGATCGACAGCATGCGGCCCTTGAATTCAAGCGCGTTTCGTGAGCGTGACATTTATCGCGGGTTGGGCCTTGGTTTGGGTTTGCTTGGCGGCTGTGGTGCACCGCATGGCCTGGGTTTTGCAAACTGTTCCTGCTAGGTTAGAGACCAATTACCACAAGATCAATTCGCGACCACACTGATGGCGTTCGACTGGAGTCAGTACCGCTGCGCGGGTCTGCACGACGAAATGTTCTCGGCACCCGACGTGCCCCGACCTTCCGCGCGTGCGCTGCTGGCGTATCTAAGAAGCATGTCCCCCAAGGAATTGGCGGACCGTCGGCTAGCCGCCGATCTAGCTATCAAGGTGATGGGAATCACTTTCACGGTGTATTCCGAAGGCAAGAACGTCGACCGCGCCTGGCCGTTCGATCTGCTGCCGCGGGTGATCTCGAAGACCGAATGGGAGCGCACCGAGCGCGGTCTGAAGCAGCGCGTCAACGCGCTGAACCAGTTCATCCAGGATCTTTACGGCGATCAGAAGATCATCAAGGACAAGGTCGTTCCGGCCGAGGTGCTGGACGACTCGGTCAACTTCCGCCCGCAGTGTGTCGGCGTTAAGCCGAAGTTCGGCGTCTGGGCGCATATCTGCGGCAGCGATCTGGTGCGCGACGGCGACGGCACGCTGTACGTGCTGGAAGACAATCTGCGCGTGCCCTCCGGTGTTTCCTACATGCTGGAAAACCGCGCGGTGACCAAGCGCGTGTGGCCGGAGATTTTCGAAACCACCACGATTTTGCCGGTGGACGACTATCCCGCGCAGCTCTACGACACGCTCGCTGCGCTGAGCCCGCGCCCCGGCGATACGCCGAACGTGGTGCTGCTGACGCCCGGCATCTACAACTCGGCTTATTTCGAGCACGCCTATCTGGCGCAGCAAATGGGCATCGAGCTGGTCGAAGGCTCCGATCTGTTCGTCGACAACGACGATTGCGTCTACATGCGAACGATCTACGGACCCAAGCGCGTCGACGTGATCTATCGCCGCATCGACGATCTGTTCATCGATCCCGAAGCGTTCCGCCCCGATTCGATCCTCGGCTGCAAGGGCCTGATGCGCGCCTGGATCCGCGGCAAGGTCGGCCTGGCCAATGCGCCCGGCGCGGGCGTTGCGGACGACAAGGTGATCTACGCCTTCGTGCCGCAGATGATCAAGTATTACCTCGGCGAAGATCCGATCCTGCCGAACGTGCCGAGTTATCTCTGCATGGACGAAAAGCAGCGCAATTACGTGCTGGCCAATCTCGACAAGCTGGTGGTGAAGCCGGCCAACGAGTCCGGTGGCTACGGCATGTTGATCGGGCCGCGCGCCTCCAATGAAGAACGCGAAAAATTTCGCGAACTGATCACCAAGAATCCACGCAACTACATGGCGCAGCCGACCTTGAGCCTGTCGACCGGGCCGACCATCACCGACGACGGCATCGAGCCGCGTCACCTCGATCTGAGGCCGTTCATTTTGTCGCGCGGGGAAAGCACCTACGTCACCACCGGCGGACTCACCCGCGTTGCGCTGGTGAAGGGCTCGCTGGTGGTCAACAGCTCGCAGGGCGGTGGTTCCAAAGACACCTGGGTGGTCGATCTGGACGAAGATCCCGAGCCGCTGGTAGCGGCGACTCAGGCTGCCAAGAGCCAGTCGCAATCGCAGTCGCAGACCAGCGTGCCGGCGGGCGTGAAGGGAGTCGGCTGATGTTGTCGCGAGTTGCCGAGAATCTGTACTGGTTCGGTCGTTATCTGCAGCGTGCGGAGAACACCGCGCGACTGATCAACGTCAACGCCAACTTGATGCTTGATCTGCCGCGTCGGATGACGCTGGGCTGGGGCACATTGATCGAGATCGTCGGTTCGACGCCGCGCTTTCAGTCGTTGTACGACCAGGCGAGCGAAGAAAATGTCGTTCGCTACCTGATGACCGACGAGCGCAATCCGGCGTCGATCCGCTCATCGCTGCATACCGCGCGCGAAATCTTGCGCACCGTGCGCGACACCATGCCGCGTGAAACCTGGGAGCGCGTCAACGACGTCTATTTCTACGTGCTCGAGCGCGGCGACAATTCGATCGCGCGCGCGCCGCGGCAGGCGTTTCTCCAGCAGGCGGTCAGCGGCACGCTGCTGATCTATGGCGTGCTCACCTCGAACATGAGCCGCGATGTCGGTTTCCAGTTTCTGCGTATCGGCACCAACATCGAACAGGCCGACATGACCACGCGCATCCTCGACGTGCGCACGTATGCGCTGCTCGGCGTGCAGCCCGGGGCCGATCTGTCGCCGTTCGAAAGCATTCAGTGGATGAGCGTGCTGCGCTCGCTGACGGCCTATCAGATGTATCGTCGTCACGTGCGCATGCGCGTGAACGGCCCCGGCGTTTTGCGCTTCCTGCTGCAGAACCGGGAATTCCCGCGCTCGGTGATGTTCTGCCTGAGCTCGGTGGCTTCAACGCTGCCGGCGCTGCCGGGCAATCGCAAAATCGAACGTGCGATCGAGCGCACCCGAGCCTTGGTGCGCGATGCCAATCTCGACGTGCAGCTCACCGCCGATGGACATTTGCCGCAGCTGATGGACGAGATCCAGATCGGACTCGGCGAGCTGCACGACGCACTCGCCGAAACCTATTTCTCCAGCGGTAACTGAGTCGTCGATCCAGGCGGTCGCGGCATCGATGGATGCCGCGCCGCGATCGATAAAGCCTTAGGCGCGAACCGCGTCGTCGTTGGACGGCTCAGGCGCAATCGATTCGCCTTCGTTGACCCGCAGCGACTGTGTTTGCCCCTGCGAACTGGTCGGACTGCCCACTGGGATCGATGACATCGATGCAGTCTTTTCGTGCAGCGGCAGCGAGCGCTGCTGTTCCCAGTCGAACTTCGGCAGCGAGCGAATCGCGTTTTCGAGCTGGTAGGCCCAGGTTTCCTTCAGCTGCGCGTAGTACGGCGTGTCGAGATCCAGACGCAGCGAGTGATCGATTGCAAGCGATCCGCGCGGCAGCAGCGCCAGATCCACCGGCGGACCACAGGAAATGTTCGAGCGCATGGTCGAATCCAGCGACACCAGCGCGCAGCGCGCGGCGTCTTCGAGCTTCACGTGCGGACGGACGAAGCGATCGAGAATCGGCTTGCCGTACTTGGTTTCACCGATTTGCAGGAACGGCGTTTCCGGGCTGGCGGAAATGCAGTTGCCGAGCGGGTAGATCAGGTAAATGGCTGGTTCCTCGCCCTTGATCTGGCCGCCGAGGATCAAGGTCGTTTCGACGTTGACGCCGCCGAGCTGGCTGTTCTGCGCCAGCACCTGCTTCTGTGCACGCACCGACAGCTGCCCGAGATAGTCGGCCGCGTCGAACATGTGCCGCACGGTGCGAAGGCTGGTCTTGACCTCGTCGTCATCGATTTCGCGCTGCGCCTGCGCCAGCACGAACTGCGTGGTCGCGAGGTTGCCGGCCGACAGAACGACGAATACACGATCGCCCGGAAACTCGAATACGTGCATCTTGTTGTAGGTGCGCACATCGTCGACGCCGGCGCTGGTCCGCGTATCCGCTGCGAACACCAGGCCTTCGGTTACTTTGATCGCTACGCAATAAGTCATCGTTTCGCTACGCGGTGGGTCATCTTTTCTACATCGTGCACGCGCGCAGGCTGGCCGCGCCGGATCGCAATCTCACGAGATGGGCATTGTAGGAGTTCTTTCCTGTGGCGGATGCCGTGCAGGCTTGCCACTCGACTGTGTTGTGCCGGGAAGCGGAAGCACAAGCTATGCCGTCTCCCGTGTTTCTTGTTGCACGCGCGCATCGCGTGCGAGACTTCCTAAAGGAGAAAGTATGCGCGAAAAACAAATCGAATTCTTTTGGGATGCCGCAAGCCCCTACACCTACCTCGCCGCCACCCAGATCGAGGCGCTCGCCGCGCGCTGCGGCGCGCAGGTGCAGTGGCGTCCGTTCCTGCTCGGCAAGGTTTTCGAAGCGAGCGGCAACCGCATGCCGGCCAGTGTGCCGGCGAAAGCCAAGTATCTGTTCGGCGATTGCAAGCTGTGGGCGCGTCTGTACGACGTTCCGCTGAGCTTCCCGAAGATTTTTCCGATCAACAGCGTGCTGGCCTTGCGCTGCGCATGCGCCGCCGAAGCACTCGGCCGCCAACCGGCGTTCGCGTTGGCGGTGATGCGCGCGTACTGGGCGGACGGTGCCGACATCAGCCAGCCGCAGGTGCTGCAGGCGCTGGCCGAGGGCCTCGGGATCGATGGCGCCGCGCTGCTGGTGCAGGCGCAATCGCAAGCAGTCAAGGATCTGTTGCGCGCGAATACCGATGATGCGGTCAAGCGCAACGTATTTGGCGCGCCGACGTTCTTCGTTGGCGAACAGATGTTCTGGGGCAACGATCGCCTGCAGCTGCTGGAAGCCTTCGTCGGCGGCAAGCTCGCGGCATGACCGCAATGCGCGCGCCGGCTTCGCGCTCGGATTTCATCAACGTGCGCGGCCTGCGCTATCACGTCAGGCGCTGGCGTTCGGACGACAGCAGCGCGACTACCGCGCGCGAAGATTCCGCGCAGCCGGTCGAGAGCGTCCACACGCAGCATTCCGCGGAATCATCCGAGCATTCTCTGCATCTGCCCAGACGCATGCCCGGGCTCGTGCCCAGACTCGTGCACAGGCTCATCCTGTGCCACGGCTGGCTCGACGTCAGCGGCACCTTCGAGCCGCTGGTGCAGGCCTTGCTCGCGGCCAGCCCGGTGCCACTGGAAGTGCTGGCGCCGGATTGGCGCGGCTTCGGCCATACCGCTTGGCCCGAAGACGGGTACTGGTTCTACGACTACGTCGCCGACCTCGAAGCCATCATCGATCACTACTCGCCTGATGTGCCGGTGCTGCTGGCCGGTCACAGCATGGGCGGACAGGCCGCGAGCTTGTATGCCGGCTTGCGGCCGCGTCGCGTGCAACAACTGGTCTTGCTGGATGCGCTGTTCCTGCCGGACATGCCGGCCGAACGCGCGCCGACGCGTTTCCGCAAATGGCTCGACCAGTTGCGCGATCCACCGACGCCGAAGACCTATGCGTCGTTCGAAGAACTGGCCGAGCGCGTGCGGCGCTCACATCCGCAACTGAGTGCTGCGCGCGCACTGTTCGTCGCGCAGTGCTGGGGACGCGAAGTCGGTCACGGCCGCATCATGCTGTGTGCCGATCCGAAACATCGGCTCAGCGGGCCTGGCCTTTATCGCGCAGCCGAATCCGAGGCGGTGTGGCGCGAAGTGCTGGCGCCAACGCTGTTCATCGATTCCGGTGAATCCGAATTCGGCAAATCGATCAGCGCCGACGAACTGGCGCAGCGGCGCGCGTGTTTCCGCGACCATCGCCAGCAGACGATCGCAGGCGCCGGCCACATGCTGCATTTCGACGCACCCGAAGCCACCGGTCGCGCGATCGCAGCGTTTTTGCGTCCGCACGTAGGCGCGGCGATTGCCGCAGACGCCGCGAGTTAGCATTGCGCCTATGCGTCTGACCCCTTCGCAATTGCCGGCCGCGCTGAAGCAGCGTCTGCTGCCGATCTATCTGGTCGCCGGCGAGGAACTGCTGCTGGTGCAGGAGTCGCTCGATGCGATCCGGGCATCCGCGCGCGCGCTGGGCTATCTCGAGCGCGAAATTCTCGATGTCGAGCGCGGGTTCGATTGGCAGCGCCTGCTCGACAGCTGCAATTCGATGTCGCTGTTCGCCGACAAGCGCATCGTCGAGGTGCGCATCGCCGGCGCAGTCGATGCCGCCGGCAGTGCGGCCTTGAACGCACTCGCTAAAAAGCCGCCAGGCGACGTGTTGTTGCTGGTCAGCGCCGGCAAGATCGAGTGGCGCGCGCGCAGCGGCGGCTGGTTTGCAGCGCTCGAGTCGGCCGGTGCAAGCCTCTACGTCGAGCGGCAGAAACCGCAAGAGCTGCCGGCTTGGATCGAGGCGCGACTGCGTCAGGCCGGGCTGACCGCCGAGCCCGACGCCGCGCGCCGGCTGGCGCAACTGACCGAAGGCAACTTGCTGGCCGCAGCGCAGGAGATCACCAAGCTCGCCTTGCTCTACCCGCAGGCGCGGATCGGTCTCGACGAAGTCGAGGCGGCGGTATCCGACTCGGCGCAGCTGGAGGTCTACGACTGGATCAACAAAGTGCTGGTCGGCGATGCCGCCGGGTCGGTGCGTGGGCTTGAGCGCATGCGCGACGCCGGCGTCGAGATCCCGGCAATTCTCGGCGCGCTGGTGTTCGACCTGCGCAAGCTGATTGTCGCGACCACCGTCTACGCGCGCACACACAACGCCGACGCGGCGGCGGAGAGCGCCGGCGTGTTCAAGCAGCGTCAGGGCGCCTTCGCGCGCGCCGCCGCGCGGATCAAGCCGGCGCAGGCACGCGACGGCCTGCGCCTGTGCGCACGCATCGACCAGCTGTTCAAGTCCACCGGCATGGCGGCAGCGGCCTGGGAAGAGTTGCTAACATGGGCACTCAACGCCTCCGGGGCCGCGGCGGCTGCACCTGCCACTGCGACGTCCCGCGGCACCATCGCAACGGCACGGTCATGACGGCAGCGGCACTCAATCGGGACAGCGGCACTCAGGCAGGCAAGAAGGGCAGTGTCGCGGCCTACATGCAGCAGGTCGGCGAGCGCGCCCGCACCGCGGCGCGGGCCATCGCACGCGCCAGCACCGGCGAGAAGAATGCAGCGCTGTTCGCATTGGCCGACATCCTCGAAGCCGAGAGCGCGGCGATTCTGGAAGCCAATGCGCTCGACATGCGCGCCGCCGCGGCGGCACAGCTCGAAGCCGCGCTGCTCGATCGCCTTGAACTGAACAACAACCGCGTCGCCGCGATGGCCGATGGCGTGCGCCAGGTCGCTGCGCTGCCGGACCCGGTCGGCGAAATGTTCGATTTGAAGATGCGTCCCTCCGGTATCCAGGTCGGCCGTATGCGCGTGCCGCTCGGCGTGGTCGGCATCATTTACGAATCGCGTCCGAACGTGACTGCCGATGCCGCATCGCTGTGCCTCAAATCGGGCAACGCCTGTGTGCTGCGCGGTGGCTCCGAAGCGCAGCATTCGAATCAGGCGATCGCGCGCTGCATCGCGCGTGCCCTGCGCGAGGCGCATTTGCCGGAAGACGCAGTGCAGGTGGTCGAGACCACCGATCGCGCCGCCGTCGGCAGCCTGTTGACGATGCCGCAGTACATCGACGTGGTGATCCCGCGCGGCGGCAAGGGCCTCGTCGCCTTCGTCAGCGAGCACGCGCGCGTGCCCGTCATCAAGCACCTCGACGGCAACTGCCACGTCTACATCGACGACAGCGCCGATCTCGAAAAAGCCATTGCGATTGCGGTCAACGCGAAGACGCAACGCTACGGCACCTGCAACACGATGGAGACGCTGCTGGTCGCCGCGTCGATCGCCGAGCGCGTGTTGCCAGAACTGGCGCGTATCTACGCCGGTCATGGTGTGGAGTTGCGCGGCTGCGAACGCACGCGGCGAATCCTGCCGCAGGCCAAGCTCGCCTCGTCCGAAGATTGGGACACCGAATACCTCGCGCCGATTCTGGCGATCAAGATCGTCAAGGGTTTCGACGAGGCGATCGAACACATCGCGCTGCACGGCTCCCAGCACACCGACAGCATCGTCACCGAGAACTACACGCTGGCGCGCCGCTTCTTGCGCGAAGTCGATTCGAGTTCGGTGATGGTCAACGCCAGCACGCGCTTCGCCGATGGCTACGAATACGGCCTCGGAGCGGAGATCGGGATCAGCACCGACAAATTCCACGCGCGCGGACCGGTCGGCCTGGAAGGTCTGACGTCGACCAAATGGGTCGTGCTCGGTGACGGTCACGTCCGTTGAGGCGGTTTTCGATGAAGGCCGCCCGATGACGGTGGCGCCATGAGGACCGCGCGCTGAGCGCCACCACCGCTGCGCCAAACCCGGCGATCGGGATTTTCGGCGGCACGTTCGCGCCGATCCATCATGGACACCTGCGGCTTGCGCTGGAATTGCGCGAGCGGCTCGGGCTCGCGCAGGTGCTGATCGTGCCGGCGGCACAACCGCCGCATCGGCTGGCGCCGGAGATTTCGGCGCAGCGGCGTCTGGCCTGGGCCAAGCTCGCTGTCGGCGACGAGGCCGCGCTGGCTGTCGACGATCGAGAACTGCGCCGAAAGGGGCCGTCGTACACGTACGACACGCTCGCCGAATTGCGTGCCGAACACGGACCGGCCAAGCCGCTGGTGCTGCTGCTGGGCGACGATGCCGCCAACCAGTTGCAGACCTGGCATCGCTGGCGCGAGTTGTTCGAGCTGGCGCATCTGGTGTTCGTCGAGCGTCCGTATGAGCCTCCGGCGCCGGCACGCGAGTTGACCGCGTTCCTGCGCGGCCGGCGCGCGCTCGGTGCGCAGGAGTTGCTATCGCGCCCGGCCGGCTTGTGGCTCGCCGCCAGCATTCCGCCGCTGGCGATTTCCGCTACGCGCATTCGCCAATTGTTGGCCGCCGGCCGCAGCATCCGCGGCCTGGTACCCGAAGCCGTTATCCGTTCACTGACCACCGAGGATGTCCGAGCCCTGACACACGATGAAGACCCCGCCCAAGACTAAATCCGCTACACCGGCGAAAGCCGCCGCCAAGCCCCGCAAGTCCGCCTCCGCGGTCGGGAAATCCGCTGCTCTCAACAAGCGCCACGAATCGGTCCGCAAGGCGGCGCCGAAGAACGCGGCCGCCAAAACCGCGAAGAAGTCGGCGGTCAAGAAAGCCGCCGCGAAGAAAGCACCGGCCGAGCGCGCAGCGCGCAAAGCCAGCGGCAAGAGCGCGAGCGATCCGGCGCTGACCAAGCTGGTGATCGCCGCACTGGAAGATCTCAAGGCGGTCGACATCAAGGTGCTCGACGTGCGGGATCTGACGGTCATCACCGACACCATGGTGATCTGCACCGGTACGTCGAACCGGCACGTCAAATCGCTCGCGCAGAACGTGCTCGACGAGGCGCGCGGCAAGGGTTATCGCCCGATTGGGGTCGAGGGCCTGGCCGAAGGCGAGTGGGTGCTGGTGAACCTCAACGGCGTGCTGGTGCACGTGATGCAGCTGCAGACGCGCGCGTTCTACCAGCTCGAAAAGCTGTGGGACATGGGGCAGATTTCGGCTTCGCGCGAACTCGTCTAAAGCCGGCAGTCGCGATGCGTATTCGCCTGATCGCGGTCGGCACTCGAATGCCGGCCTGGGTCACGGCCGGCTTCGACGACTACGTGCAGCGTCTGCCACGCGAAATCCGCTTCGAACTGGTCGAGATCGCGGTCGAGCATCGTGGCAAGAATGCGGACATCGTGCGCATGCGCGAGGCCGAGGGCGACAAGATCCTGCGCGCCTGCGGCCGCGACGCGCAGCTGATTGCGTTCGACGAGCATGGCGAGGCATTGGACACGGTCGCCTGGTCCAAGGCGCTGGCGGGTTGGCAGCAGGATGGCCGCGATGTCTGTTTTGCGGTCGGCGGTCCCGATGGTCACGCACCGGCAGTACTGGCGGCGGCGCGTGCGCGCTGGTCGCTATCCAAGCTGACGTTTCCGCATGCGCTGGTGCGGGTGCTGATCGCCGAGCAGCTGTACCGCGCACATAGCCTGCTGATCAACCACCCTTACCACCGCGCCTGATCACGCGGCCGGCGCGATCAGGCCGACTTCCTTGCCGTCGTCCGCGGCCACGACGACAATACGCGCCCCTCCCGTCGTCCGCTGCCGAGCCGCGCAATGCCCACTCGTTTCGATTACGCCAACGCCATCCGTGCCCTTGCGATGGACGCCGTGCAGCGTGCCAACTCCGGACACCCCGGTGCGCCCATGGGCATGGCCGATATTGCCGAGGTGTTGTGGAACGACTACCTGAGTCACGATCCGAACGATCCCAAATGGCTCAACCGCGACCGCTTCGTGCTGTCGAACGGGCACGGTTCGATGCTGCTGTACGCGCTGTTGCATCTGTCCGGCTATGACTTGCCGATGGAGCAGCTGAAGAATTTCCGTCAGCTGCATTCGAAAACCGCCGGCCACCCCGAGTACGGCCATGCGCCGGGTGTTGAAACCACCACCGGGCCGCTCGGTCAGGGGCTTGCGAATGCGGTCGGCATGGCGATCGCCGAACGCCTGCTGGCCTCCGAATTCAACCGCGACGGCTTGCCGGTGGTGGATCACTACACCTACGTGTTCGCCGGCGACGGCTGCCTGATGGAGGGCATCTCGCACGAGGCGTGTTCGCTCGCGGGAACACTCGGCCTCGGCAAGCTGATCGTGATCTACGACGACAACAACATTTCGATCGATGGCGACGTCAAGGGCTGGTTCCGCGACGACACACCGATGCGCTTCGAATCCTATGGCTGGCAGGTGGTGCGCAAGGTCAACGGCCACGATCCGATGGAGATCAAGACCGCGATCGAGACCGCACGCGCGCAACTCGCGCAGCCGACGCTGATCTGTTGCAAGACGCTGATCGGTTTCGGTGCGCCGAATCGTGAAGGCACCGCCAAGGCGCATGGCGCAGCCTTGGGCGATGCAGAGATCGCTGCGGCCCGCGTCAAGCTCGGCTGGCCACATGCGCCGTTCGTGATTCCGGACGAGATCTACGCCGGCTGGGACGCAAAAGGCGCCGGCCGTGGACGCTCACTCGCCTGGAACGAACTGTTCGGCAAGTACGCCGAGCAGTATCCGCAGGAAGCCGCCGAGCTGCGCCGACGCAGCGCAGGTACGCTGCCCGCCGACTGGGCCGCGAGCATGGCGCAGGTGATCGAAACGCAGCGCGCCGTCGACAAGCCGGTGGCAACGCGCAAGAGCTCCGAGGCGGTGCTCAATGCCATCGCGCCAAAGGTGCCGGAATTCGTCGGCGGCTCGGCCGATCTCACCGAATCGAACAACACCATCTGGCATGGCGCCAAGACCATCGCGCCGGGCTCGCTGTCGGGTAATTACATCTCCTGGGGCGTGCGCGAATTCGGCATGGCTGCGGCCATGAACGGCATGGCGCTGCACGGCGGCGTGATCCCGTTTGGTGGGACATTCCTGGTGTTTTCCGACTACGCACGCAACGCCGTGCGCATGTCGGCGCTGATGCGTACGCGCGTGATCTACGTGTTCTCGCACGATTCGATCGGGCTCGGCGAAGACGGCCCCACGCATCAGCCGGTCGAGCACCTCTCAAGCCTGCGCCTGATCCCGCATCTCAAGGTTTGGCGCCCGGCGGACGCTTTCGAAACCGCAGTGGCCTGGAAGGCGGCGGTGGAATATGCCGACGGTCCCAGCGTGCTGGCGCTGTCGCGGCAGAATCTGACCCCGCAGGCGCACGGCGCGGACCATGCAGCACAGGTGGCACGCGGCGGCTATGTGTTGTGGCAGCCGGAACTTGGCGCAGGCCAGCTGCCGGATGCGATCATCATCGCCACCGGTTCCGAAGTCGAACTGGCGGTAAAAGCCGCTCAGGCACTCGCCACCGAAGGCCGCCGGGTTCGTGTGGTGTCGATGCCCTGTCTCGAAGTATTTGCTGCGCAAGGGGCCGACTACCGCGAGCAGGTTCTGCCCAGCGCCGTCGCGCGCCGACTGGCGGTCGAGGCGGGGGTCACCGCCATCTGGTGGCGCTGGGTGGGCGCGCACGGCGACGTGCTCGGCGTCGACGATTTCGGCGCTTCGGCGCCGGCGGCGAAAGTCTATGAATATTTCGGGGTTACGGTCGCTGGCGTGCGCGACCGTCTGGCGGCATTGTTCGCCAAGGGTTGAACTTGCGGCAGGGCTCCCTGCCCAAACCTTGAAGCCGAGATCCTGAGTGCCGATGAGCGGGCGGCTTGCCCGCTCGTTCTTGCCACTGCCAGCCCACGGTGGTTAGTATCGGCCTTTCCGACTAGACAGCTTCGACGTGGTGTGCATTTTGCGACCGCTAGCGCTCTGAGTCGTCTCAAACCCTTTTGGAGTTCTTCGTGGATCCTACTTCCGTAATTAATCCGGCTGATCTTTCTATTCAGCATCTGATCGCGCACGCCGACCCGGTGGTCCAGGCCGTTCTCGTGCTCCTGGCGATCTTCTCGTTTTTCTGCTGGACCGTCATTTTCGAAAAGCTCGGTCAGGTGATGCAGGCGTTCAAGGCGGCCGACCGCCTCGAGAAGACGCTTGAGTCCGGCACGCTCGAAGACATGATCAATTACTCGGACAAGCACCCGCTGGCCGATGTCATCGCCGCCGGCAATCAGGAATGGCGCGAAGGCGCGGGCGAACATCAGCAGGAGTCGCTGCACGAAGTGCGCGAGCGCATCGAGCATTCGATGCGTCTGCAGCTTTCGGTGGAAATGCGCCGCATCAACAAGCGCCTGCCGTTTCTGGCAACCGTGGGTTCTTCCGCACCCTTCATCGGACTGTTCGGTACGGTGTGGGGCATCATGAACACCTTCACCGGCATCGCTTCGGCGCATGACACCAGTCTGGCCACCGTGGCCCCGGGTATTGCCGAAGCGCTGATCGCCACCGGCATCGGTCTGGCCGCGGCCATTCCGTCGATCATGTTCTACAACAGCTTCGCGACCAATCTGGGCCGTTACTCCGGTCGTTTGAGTACCGCGGTCGGCGTCTACGCAGGACGACTCTCCAAGCGCTTCGCGCCCGCCGCCCGGGGGTAAGCCATGTCCATGAACGTCAAGACCTCCGCAGGAGGTGGCGACGGCGAGATGAGCCCGGTGGCCGAGATCAATGTGACGCCGTTGGTCGACGTCATGCTCGTGCTGCTGATCATCTTCATGGTGACGATGCCGCTGATGATGTCGCAGCTGCCCGTCACCTTGCCGCGCCCCAACCCCGCTCCGCAGGACAAGCCGCCGGACAAGCTCACGGTCGGCTTCGACTCGAGCTACTCCTACTTCTTGCAAGTCAATAACGATGCGCGCGAGACGATCGACTACGCCGCCCTGCCAGCGCGGTTGAATGCGATCGTTACAGCGGATCCGGACAAGCTGATCACGGTCTGCGCCGATCCGAGCGCGCTGTATGACCGCGTGGTCGATCTGATGGGTGTGGTCGGACATTCCGGCTTCACGAAGGTGTCGCTATGTCCATGAGCGCAAAGCCGCTGGACGGTGGCGACGACGACTACACGCCGGTTGCCGAAATCAACGTCACGCCGCTGGTCGACGTAATGTTGGTTCTGTTGATCATCTTCATGGTCACGGCACCGCTGCTGTTGTCGACGCTGCCGGTGAAGGTGCCGAAGGCCGATCTGCAGGAAATGGGCAAGCCACGCGATCCCTTGATCGTGTCGCTGGATGGCGACAGCAACTACTACCTCGATCTTGGCGGCGGACATACCGAGCCGGTGCCATACGAGCAGTTGGAGCCGCGTCTGGCCGCCCTGGCCGCCACGCAGCCCGACAACGTGGTGTACATCCGAGCCGACAAGGGCGTGACGTTCGACAAGGTGCGCGACATCCTGAAGAAGGCAGCCGAGGCGGGTTTTTACCGCGTCTCGCTGATTTCGCAGGCCGAGCATTGAGCGACGGGCGATCACAATGACCACAAGAAAACGCTCGGGCGGGCCGATCAGCGTCGGCACCGTCCTGTCGATCATTTTCCACGCCGGTGTCGTGCTGTTCGTGTTGCATCTGGTGCGTCCGCAGATGAACTTCATTACCCCGGCGAAGAAGCCGGTGGTGATCGAACTCGAACCGCCACCGCCACCGCCACCACCGCCGCCGAAGCCACCGGAGCCGATCAAGCCGCCACCGCCGCCGAAGGAAATACCACCGGTACGCACGCCACCACCGCCGCCGGATCAAATCGTGTCGACTACCAAGTCGGCACCGGCGGATGTGCCGAGTGCGCCGCCAACTCCGCCGCAGCCACCCGCTCCGCCGACTCCGCCGGCGCCGACCAAAGTCGGCACGACGGTACCGGCCGCGTACTACAACACGCTGCAGAGCGTGATTCAGAACGCGGTGCAGTATCCACCGGCGTCGGTCCGGGCAGGCGAGGAAGGCGAGGCCAAGGTGCGCGTGCACTTCGATCGCAGCGGACAGATTCTCGACGTCGAGGTCGTCACCAAGACCGGCTTCGTGAAGCTGGATGCGGAAGCCAAGGCCGTGTTCGGTCGTATCGGCAAGTTCCCGCCGATTCCGGCTGGCGCGAATGCCGAGGATGCCGAGTTCGTCATCGAACTGCCGATCAATTTCACGCTGAATTAGTGTGAAACTCTGAGCCCCTGCGGCCCCGGAGCAATCCGGGGCCGAACCCACAGGCGCGGCTCATTCAGGTAAAATCTGCGACCCCGACCGCAGTTCCAGCATCTTTACTGCGGAAGGCACCCTTCCCGCAGATGCGCTTGCATCGCCTTGCACGCGGGCAACCTGACAGAGGAACGAAATGGCAGTCAAAGTCGGTATCAACGGGTACGGCCGCATCGGCCGCAATGTTCTCCGCGCGCTCTACGAGAGCGGTCGCAAAGACGTGCAGATCGTCGCCGTCAACGATCTGGGTCCCGCCGAAACCAATGCACACCTGACCCGCTACGACACCGCGCATGGCCCGTTCCCGGGCACGGTCGCTGTCGAAGGCGAGTACTTGGTCGTCAATGGCGACAAGATCAAGGTGTTGGCCAACCGCGATCCGGCCAAACTGCCCTGGGGCGAACTCGGCGTCGATGTCGTGCTCGAATGCACCGGCTTCTTCACGACCAAGGAAAAGGCCGGCGCGCATCTGGCCGGCGGCGCCAAGAAAGTAGTGATTTCGCAGCCAGGCGGCGACGACGTCAAAACCATCGTGTTCGGCGTCAATCACGGCACGCTGGTCGCCTCCGACCAGATCATTTCGAACGCTTCGTGCACCACCAACTGCCTCGCGCCGCTGGTGCAGCCGCTGCACGAGAAAATCGGCCTGGTCAACGGCCTGATGACGACGGTGCATTCGTACACCAACGATCAGGTGCTGACCGACGTATTCCACTCGGATCTGCGCCGCGCGCGCGCCGCCGCGCACAACATGATTCCGACCAAGACCGGTGCGGCCTCGGCCGTCGGTCTGGTGCTGCCGGAACTGAAGGGTCGTCTCGACGGTTACGCGATCCGCGTTCCGACCATCAACGTTTCGATCGTCGACCTGTCGTTCATCGCCGCGCGCGACACCACCGATAAGGAAGTCAACGAGATCATGAAGGCCGCCGCCGCCTCGGGTCCGTTGAAGGGCATCCTCAAGTACAGCGATGGCCCGCTGGTCTCCAGCGACTTCAACCACGATCCGGCTTCGAGCACCTTCGACGCGACGCTGACCAAGGTCTCCGGTCGCCTGGTCAAGGTGTCGTCCTGGTACGACAACGAGTGGGGCTTCTCGAACCGCATGCTCGACACCACGGTTGCGCTGGCGCACGCCAAGTAAGCGCGCCTAGCGGTACGTAATGCAGGCGGCCCCGCAGAGAACCTGTCGGGCCGCCTTTTTAATTTTCGGATTCCAAACCTTTCGCATAAGGACTTTTCGCCATGACCGTGCTGCGCATGATCGATCTCGACCTCGCCGGCAAGCGCCTGCTGATCCGCCAGGATCTCAACGTGCCCATTCACAACGGCCGTATCAGCTCCGACGCGCGCCTGCGCGCCTCGTTGCCGACGCTGCAACTGGCGCTGGAGCGCGGCGCTTCGGTGCTGGTCACCTCGCATCTGGGCCGTCCGAAGGCTGGTGTGTTCGATCCGGATCAGTCGCTGACGCTGGTCGCCGCCTGGTTTTCCGCGCAGCTTCACCGATCGGTGCCGCTGGTCAGCAACTGGATCGACGGCATCAAGCTCGCGCCGGGCCAGATTGTCGTCGGCGAGAACACGCGCTTCCTCAAGGGCGAAAAAGAAGATGACGAGGCGCTGTCGAAGAAGATGGCGGCGCTGTGCGACATCTACGTGATGGACGCCTTCGGTACCGCGCATCGCGCCGAGGCCTCGACGCATGGTGTGGCGCGGTTTGCGCCGGTCGCCTGTGCCGGCCCGCTGCTGGCCGCCGAACTCGAAGCCCTCGGCAAGGCACTGGCAACACCGAAACCGCCGTTGGCAGTTATCGTCGGCGGCAGCAAAGTCTCGACCAAGCTCGACCTGCTGAACACGCTGGCCGACAAGGCCGATCAGCTGATCATCGGCGGCGGCATCGCCAACACCTTTCTCGCCGCCGCCGGGTACAAGGTCGGCAAGTCGCTTTACGAGCCGGACATGCTCGAAACCGCGAAGCAGATCCAAGCGAAGATCCGCGCGCGCGGTGGCGATATTCCGCTGCCGGAGGACGTTGTTGTCGCAACCGAATTCTCCGCCGAGGCGCATGCCACCGTGCGTGATGTCGCCGACGTCGAAGACGACGAGATGATTCTCGATATCGGCCCGAAGACGCGCGCGAAGCTGATGGGCCTGCTGAAGAACTGTGGCACCATCGTGTGGAACGGGCCGGTCGGCGTGTTCGAGTACGACTCGTTTGCCGGCGGCACCAAGGCCTTGGCCGACGCGATCGCCGCCAGCGCGGCGTTTTCACTCGCAGGCGGCGGCGATACGCTCGCGGCAATCGACAAGTTCGGCGTGGCCGACAAAATCTCGTACATCTCCACCGGCGGCGGCGCCTTCCTCGAATTCCTCGAAGGCAAGACGCTGCCGGCAGTGGCGGCGCTGGAGGCGCGAGGGAAGGCCTAGCCGCCGACTTTCGAACGCGATTCGTTGACCGTCTTGAAGAAGGCGTTGGAGTCGGTGATGGCGCTGTTTGCCGCGTCGACATGCGCCTTCGACAGCGCGGTCTGTTGATCGACATAGGCGGTGATGCAGGCCTTGTACTCGTCCATGCGCTCGTCGAACTCGGTCGAGTCGTCGGCCTTGCGTACCGAACTTGGCAGTAGCGGCTTCTTGCAACTCGGCGGCGCGATTGTCTCGGTCGTCGTACTGTCGGCGAGGGCCGCGGCGGGGATCAGAGTTGCGAACAGCAGGCTGGCAATAATCTTGGTCATAGCGTTTCCTGTTGGGGCCCTGTCTAATCGGATGCTCAGGGACTTGATGGCTGGATTCTCCGGCTATGTGGTCCCTGAAGCAAACTTCTGTAGTGAACCGTTCCGGAGATTTCCATGTTGCTAAGACTGCTCCTTGTTTCGATGGTTGCCGGCGTGCTGTCCGGATGCGGCTACAACACACTGCAAACCCAGGACGAGCAGGTCAAGGCGAGCTGGTCGGAGGTGCTCAACCAGTACCAGCGCCGCGCGGATCTGGTGCCGAACCTCGTGAATACCGTCAAGGGATTCGCAACTCAGGAAGAAAAGGTGCTGACCGAAGTGACCGACGCGCGCGCGCGCGTTGGCAGCGTGCAGGCGACGCCGGAAATTCTCAACGACCCGGCCGCTTTCGCCAAGTTTCAGCAGGCACAGCAGCAACTCGGTGGCGCCCTGTCGCGCCTGATGGTGGTGTCGGAGAACTATCCGCAGCTGAAGTCGGATACCTTGTTCCGTGATCTGCAGGCGCAGCTGGAAGGCACCGAGAATCGCATCACCGTCGCACGCAATCGCTACATTCAGGCGGTGCAGGCCTACAACGTCACGATCCGCAGTTTCCCGAGCAATCTCACCGCGAAGGCGATGGGCTATTCGGTGAAACCGAATTTTGCGGTTGAGGACGAGAAGGCGATCAGCACGCCGCCGAAGGTCGATTTCGGTGCGCCTGCCGCACCCGCGGCGCCGGCGCCGGCTACAGCACCGCAGTAAGCGGCGCTTCGGTCATGCGCGGATCGGGTCGGCGCTGGCTGCATCCATTCGCCGCGATGCTGTTGCTGGTGTCGAGTGCTGCCGCGCTCGCCGAGGTCGCGATCCCGCCCGTCGCGCGCGTCACCGACCTCACCGGCACGCTCGACGCCGCGCAGCAGCAGGCCTTGAACCAGCAGCTCGCCACGCTCGAGCAGGACAAGGGCAGTCAGCTCGTCGTCCTGATGGTGCCGACCACGCAGCCCGAGACCATCGAGCAATACGGCATCCGTGTCGCGGAGGCCTGGAAGCTCGGCCGCAAGGGCATCGACGACGGCGCAATCCTGCTGGTCGCGAAGGATGACCACCGGGTGCGAATCGAAGTCGGCTACGGTCTGGAGGGCGCAATTCCGGACGCGATCGCCAAGCGCGTGATCGAAGAAATCGTGCTGCCGCAATTTCGCCAAAACGATTTCGCCGGAGGCGTCGTCGCAGGGGTCGACGCACTCGACAAGACCATACGCGGTGAAGCACTGCCACCGCCGCCGACGCGCGGCAGGAGTGGCGATTCGAACGGCGACAATCGCTTCGCTTTGATCGGGTTCGTATTCATCCTCGCGCTCGGCGTCGGCCGTGCATTGAAAAGCATTTTCGGAACCGGCCTCGCGGCCGGCGTGGTGGGGCTCGGTACCGGTGCGCTCGCGGCGCTAGTGACCTCGTCGCTGTTGCTCGGCGTCGCCGCAGGGGTTTTAGGCATTGTCGTCGCGGCCGTGTTGCTGGCAGGTGGCGGGGGTGGTTTCGGCGGCGGCTTCGGTGGGGGGCTCGGCGGGCTGGGCTACGGCATCGGACGTGGCGGCGGTGGCCTCGGCGGTGGCGGTTTTTCCGGCGGCGGCGGCGGTTTCGGCGGCGGCGGTTCGTCCGGGAGTTGGTGATGTCGACCCTGAAGCGCATCTGGCGGCACTACAGCACCGGCCGTTGGCATGTTCGCCAGCGCATTCCTGCATCGACTCAGCGCGCGGTCGAACAGGCCGTCCGCGATTGCGAGCGCCTGCACTCCGGCGAAATTCGCGTGGCGATCGAAGCGACGCTGCCGATGCCGGCGATCTTGGCCGGATTGAGCGCGCGGGAGCGTGCAGTCGAGGTGTTCTCGCAGCTACGTATCTGGGACACCGAGCAGCGCAACGGCGTGCTGATTTATCTGCTGTACGCAGATCGCGCCGTCGAGATCGTCGCCGACCGCGGCGTCAGCGGCGAGCGCGTCGCGCAGCATGAGTGGGACACCGTGTGTCGCGCGATGCAGGCCGAATTTCGCGCGGGGCATTTCGAGCCGGGGTTGCTCGCGGGCGTGCAAGGCGTGGCCGATGTACTGGCGCGACACACGCCGGGCGTGCGCAGTGGTCGCAACGAGCTGCCGGACGCGCCGATACTGCTGTAAGCGGCTGCATTCGCTAGACTGCGGCTTCCAACTTCTTCCCTCTCGTTACTGGAGTGCGGCGCCGATGCGCTTTGAAAGCACCGAAAATTACGTTGCCACCGACGACCTCACGCTGGCGGTCAATGCCGCGGTTACCTTGCAAAGGCCGCTGCTGGTCAAGGGTGAGCCGGGCACCGGCAAGACTCAGCTGGCGCGCGAAGTGGCCAAAGCGCTGAACCGTCCGTTCTACGACTGGGCGATCAAATCGACCACCAAGGCGCAGCACGGCCTCTACGAATACGACGCGGTTTCGCGTTTGCGCGATTCGCAGCTCGGCGACGAGAAGGTCAAGGACATCCGCAACTACATCGTCAAGGGCAAGCTGTGGGAATGCTTCGAGTCGACGCAGCAGCCGGTGCTTCTGATCGACGAGATCGACAAGGCCGACATCGAATTCCCCAACGATCTGCTGCGCGAACTCGACCAGATGGAGTTTTACGTCTACGAGACGCGCGAAACGATCAAAGCGGTGCAGCGGCCGGTGATCATCATCACCTCGAACAACGAGAAGGAATTGCCGGACGCCTTCCTGCGCCGCTGCTTCTTCCATTACATCCGCTTCCCCGAGCGCGAGACGATGCAGAAAATCGTCGACGTGCATTTCCCGGATGTGAAGAAAACGCTGCTGAAAGAAGCCATGGAAGTGTTCTTCGGACTGCGCGAATTGCCGGGCTTGAAGAAGAAGCCGTCGACTTCGGAACTGCTCGACTGGCTCAAGCTGCTGATGGCCGAAGACATCGACCCGGCAGCCTTGCGCGAAACCAGCGTCAAGAAGTCGCTGCCGCCGCTGTATGGCGCGCTACTGAAAAACGAGCAGGACGTGCATCTGTTCGAGCGCATAGCGTTCATGGCGCGGCGCTCGAACTAATCGCGCGCGCCTGTCGGGCGCACATGCGGATTGGAGGCGCCTACGGTCGGTATTCCGCCTCTGCTTGAGGCCGACACGCGGCGATGACTTCGGTACAAGGTGAATCGTCGGACGCGCAGATTCTGGCGCGCCGGAGACTGCGTTCGCCGCGCAAGCGATGGAACGATCAGTTCCAGGTTGCGCTGTCGCCATCGACCATGCGCCACAAGTACCAACTCGCCACCGAGCGGTACGGCGCCCAGCGCGCCGTGATCGCCAGCGTCGCATCCTCGTCGAGCGCTGCGTACTTCGATTTTGCCGTATCGCTGAGCTTGCGGCTGTAGAGCCGATCGACGCTGCGGCGTAGGCCAACGTCGCCGAGCGAGAAAATGTCGATGCGGTCGAGCGCGAACATCAGGAACATCTCGGCGGTCCAGCGGCCGATGCCGGGCAGCGCATCGAGCGTTTCGATGGCGGTTTCGTCGTCCATCCGGCGCAGTCTGGCGAACGAGAACGCACCGCTGTGTACCGCTTGAGCAATCGCAATCAGCCAGCGCGATTTCGCGTTGGACAATCCGCAAGCGCGCAGCAGTTCGAACTCGGCGTCGATGAAATGTGCCGGCATGAAGCGGCTGCCGGCGAGCACCGCAGTCGCGACCCTCAGCTGAATCGTGTCGGCCGCCTTGATCGACAGCTGCTGTCCGATGATCGAGCTGCACAGCACGTGGAATGGGTCGCGTCGTTTGCGGCCCAGCGTACAGGGGCCGTACTGCTCGATCAGCCGAGCCAGTTTCTTGTCGCGGCGGCGCAGGTGCGCCTCGGCTTCGCGCAGGCGGGCGGCGGGGATCATGCGGGTGCGCCTCGATCGGTTCGGGATTTGCGGAATGGAGTCCGACGGCCGGGGTCGGCAACAGCCACGGAGTCGGCCGGCGTCCGCGCTAGAATGCCGTAAGTTCCCTCACGACGCCCAGGCGTCCGCGCCCATGCTCTTCGGTTTTTTCCAGACGTTACGCATCGCCGGCCTGAAGCCGGGACTCGGCGAGTTTCTGGCGCTGCTGGAGGCGCTGCAGAAGCATGTCGTGATCTTCAATATCGACGAGTTCTACATTCTCGCGCGCACCATTTTGGTCAAGGACGAGTCGCACTACGACCGCTACGACCGCGCGTTCGCCGCCTACTTCAAGGGCGTTGAGCAAATGTTTGCCGGCTTCGAGCAGGCGATCCCGGAAGAATGGCTGCGCGCCGAGATGTTGAAGCTGCTCAGCGACGAAGAAAAAGCCAAGATCGCCGCGCTCGGCGGCTTCGAGCAGTTGATGGAGACCCTGCGTCAGCGCCTCGAAGAGCAGAAGGATCGGCATCAGGGCGGCAACAAGTGGGTCGGTACCGGCGGTACCTCGCCGTTCGGCAACAGCGGCTACAACCCGGAGGGCGTGCGCATCGGCGGCGAGGGCGGTGGCAAGCGCGGCGTCAAGGTCTGGGAGAAGCGCGAGTACCGCAATCTCGATGATCAGGTCGAAATCGGCACGCGCAACATCAAGGTCGCGCTGCGCAAGCTGCGCCGCTTTGCGCGCGAAGGCGCGCCCGACGAGCTCGACCTCGACGGTACGATCGAATCGACCGCGCGCAACGCCGGCTGGCTCGATCTGAAGATGCAGCCGGAGCGCCACAACGCGGTCAAGCTGTTGCTGTTCCTCGATGTCGGCGGCTCGATGGACCCGCACGTGAAAGTCTGCGAAGAGTTGTTCTCGGCCTGCAAGACCGAGTTCAAGCATCTCGAGTACTACTACTTTCACAACTTCATTTATGAAAGCGTCTGGAAGGACAACCGCCGCCGCCATGGCGAGCGCATCCCGACGTTCGATCTGCTGAATAAATTCACGCCGGATTACAAGGTGATTTTCGTCGGCGATGCGACCATGAGTCCGTACGAGATCGTGCATCCCGGCGGCAGCGTCGAACATTGGAACGAGGAGGCCGGCGCGGTCTGGTTTCGCCGCATTACCGCGGCGTTCCCGCGGACGGTCTGGCTCAATCCCGAAGCGCAGGATCGCTGGCAGTACACGCCTTCGATCCAGGCGACTCAGGAATTGCTCGACGGCGAGCGCATGTTTCCGTTGACGCTCGATGGACTGAGCCGGGCCATCCGGCGGCTGAGTCACTGAACGCGAGTAGGTCGGGTAGGGTTTGCGCTCAGGCGGCGGCTTAGAATGACGACGCTGCAAGCCGCCGGTAAGTCCCGGCTCCTAAAATAATCGCTCAGAGGAGTTTTGTTATGACCCCCATTACCGCCTTGATCGGCTTCACCGCCTGGACCCTGCTGCTGGTGCTGATCGTGTTCTCGTACCGTGGCATTCGGGTGCTCGGCGGCACGCCGATCAATGCCTGGCCGCGCGGCGCTGCCTTGCCCGATCCGGGCTTCGTCAAGCGCGTTACCGATGCGCATGCGAACTGCTTGGAAAACCTGCCGATCTTCGCCGTGATCGTGCTGTCCGCCGCCGCCCTCGGCAAGCTGCCGGCGATCGCTGTGTTGGCGCCCTACGTGCTCTACGCGCGCCTGGCACAAAGCCTGATGCACTTGCTTGGTACCAACGTGCCGCTGGTAATGTTGCGCGTGACGTTCTGGAGCGTGCAGCTGGTGCTGTTCGTGCTGATGTTCAAGGATCTGCTGACTTGAGAGCGCGTCGGCGACTGCAGCGGTTGCGACGTGCCGGCGTCATCGCGCTGGTCTTCGCGGCCGCTGTAGTCGCGTTGGTCAACAACTGGGTCATCAACAATTCGGAGTCGTACGTTTACGAAAGCTGGTCGCTGCTGCCGGACAACGATGTCGGACTGATTCTCGGAACCAGCCCGTTCACCCGCAAGGGCGAACCGAATCCATTGTTCTACGCGCGCATTCAGGCCGCGGTTCAGCTGTTCCAGCTCGGCAAAATCAAAAAGATCATCGTCAGTGGCGCCAATCCGGACTCCACCTACAACGAACCGCGGCAGATGCGGCGCGAGTTGATCAAGGCCGGCATTCCGAAAGATGTCATCACGATGGATTTCGCCGGCTTCCGCACGCTCGATTCCGTCGCGCGCGCGCAGGCGGTATTCGGCCTCGATCATTTCACCATCATCACGCAGTCGTTCTACGCGTATCGCGCGGTCTTCATCGCGAAGAAGCTTCATCTGCACGTGTCCGCGTATGCACCGCCCAGCGACGATCTCAGCATCTACACGCGCACGTACTGGCGCGAAGCGTTCGCACGAGTGAAGGCGGTGCTGGATCTCTACGTGCTGCGCACGGCACCGAAATTCCTCGGCGAGCCGCAGTCGCTCGACAGCAACCCCAGCCCGGATCTACAAACCGAGTAGCGGCCCGCGCGGCTGACCGATTCCATGCGCGCCGCCGAAGCGGGTTCGCATCGCAGCCACGTCATCAATCTGCTCGGCAGCGGCGAGCTGCGTCGCGTAGTCGAAATTAAAAAGCAGCACGTCATCGTTCCGATGATCGATGCCGGCGGCGAACTTCCGTGCGCAACGCTGTCCCAGTAGAGCCGGTAGCATCCGCAAGCCGGTCGAGGTGAAGGAGTCGTCGATGGCGTACCAGCACATTCTGGCGGCGGTTGCGCCGTTTGAAGACGGCGAGATCCTGCTGTCGCGCGCGCAGGCACTCGCCAGTGCGTTCGGCGCCAAGCTGAGCGTCCTGCATGTCGTCGAGGTGGCCGTTCCGATGACGCCCTTCGTTGGCGGCGGCGGACTCGCCAGCGGTGGCGACGATCTCGGCATGATCAATCAGGTCGAGATGACCGATAGCCTGTTGCAGGGCGCGCGCGAACGAATCGAGTCGCTATCGAAGAAATTCGGGATTTCACCGCAGGACGTGCGGATTCGAGTCGGCGGACATGCCGCCGAGATCATCGCTGCGGCCGAGGAATTTGGTGCCGACCTGATTGTGGTCGGACATCAACCGCATCGCGGCTGGTCGGCGCTGTTCAGTCACACCGAGGAAAACGTGGTGCACCGCGCCCGCTGCGATGTGCTGTCGATCGCACTGGAAGGCTCCAGTACCTGACGCACCTCGCCGCGGACGCGGCGCTCAATTTCTAAAAGCTAGAACGAATACTTGACGTCGAAGAAGGCGTAATCGCGGTCGCGGATCAGGTTGGCCTGGCCGCCGCCGAAGTAATACGCATAGCCGAACTCGGCGGTCGTGTTGTTCTTGTAGCCGAAGCCCGCAATCGGACTCAGCACACGGCTGCCGTGAACGAAGTTGTACAGCGGCGCCGGCGTCACACCACCGACGTCATGCTCCCAGCGCATCGCCGGCTTGAACGACAGGCCCGGAACGTAGTTCGCAAACACGTTGTTGTAAGTCGCACGTGCGAGAACCTTGTAACCCCAGGATGTCGAGGTGGCAAAACCACCCTGCTGCACCGGCACTGCCGAGATCGCCGCACCGCGCGCATCGCCCGGCAGGAACGTGCCCGGACCTTCGTAGCGGAGCACCGATTCGGACTCCAGATCGTGTACGTGCACCACGGCGATTTCGCTGATCAGCAGCAGGTCGTCGTAGCCGAAGATCGTGCTGGGGCTGAAGATCTTGGTGGTGCCGATGTCGGCCAGGCTCACGCCCTTGCGACGGAATCCACGGATGTACTGGTTGCCGAGCGTGGCGCCCGGATTCGGATTGATCTGCGAAGGCGCACCGAGGTCGGCCAGACTCTGTTCGACATCGTCGATTTCGAGCGGCTGGTTTTCCTTGTAGCTGTACTCGCCCTGCAGCGCAAAGCCGAACGGCAGCGAGGTGTTGAAGCTCATGCCGTACATGTGGATGTCTTTCGGATACTCGGCAAAGATCGAAGCGGTACTCGCATCTTGATTGCCGCTGGCGGCGGAATAGGTGCTGTAGACCGGCAGGCGGCTGTGATAGGTCGCCGCGTACAGCGCCAGTTCGGTGCTGTTGAGCGACGGCAGCGAGATGCGCAGCGCACCGCCGAACTGGCCACTGCCCGGCGCACGCCGATCGCCACCGGCGCGTGGAATCGAGCCGCCGTAAGGCACGCACGACACCCCGGCCGGGAAGCCGACGCACGGTGATCCCGCCGCTACATATTCGCCAGCGCGGCCGTAGTCGAGGTTGCCGGCGACGCCGCCGGGACCGACATAGTCGTTGGTCTCGAAGTAGGTGCCGGTTGCCGCAGGAACCGAGCGGCGCCATTCGAACTGGTAGAACGCCTCCGCGCTGACGTTCTTGATCAGGTTGGTCGACAAGAACGCGGTGCCCTGCGGCAGCGCAACCTCATCGAGTTCCAGGCCCGGCGTGTACGCGCGATTGGCATCGACCGCGACCAGACTGTTGAGCCCGTTCAGCACCAGCGTCGATTCACCCCAGTTGATCACCTGGCGACCGACTTTGATGTTGAGCGAGTGTCCGGCGATGTCGACATTGCCGTAGGCATACAGATCCAGCAGCGTCAGCTTGCTGCCGACTTCCGACTGAATCGCATCATTGCGCGACACCCGCACGGAGTCCGCATACTGGTGCCCGGCGCCGAACCGCGATGCGCCGAAATAGTCCTTGCTGACCTCGGTCGGATCAAACGTGTAGTTGGCACGCGTAAACAGACCGAAGTCCTTCCACGTCAGCTGCAACGAAGAGGTGACTTTGCTCACCGCATTGGCGACGGAGCCGGACTTGTAATTCAGATCGCCCAGATCGGCATTGTTCGAATACGCCTTGCCGCCATGCGAAATGCCGATCAGCAAGGGATCGGGACTTTGCGCGCGGATCGACACACCTTCGGTCAGTCGCGTGTCGAGCGCGATGCCAACACCGTCGTAGTCGTAACTGAATGCGAAGACCGTCGGTGTTGCGAGTCCAAAACCGAGTGCCAGCGCGGCCGCGAATGCGCGGCTGGCGGGTTTGCGTGTGAAATTCATGCTGTTCTCCAAACCTGCGGACGGATGCACCAAGGCAGTCACTGCTGAACGCTTCATCGTGTCGTTCATTGGCAGGTTCCTCCGATCTGCAGGCACACCCCGTTGCTGCCGAGGAAGGTCGCGGTTTCGGTCTGCATCTCGACCGTGGCCGCCGCGCTCGCCGCGGTGATCGTTTTTCCGTCCGACTTATACGGACTGAGAATCGAACCGTGACTCGCGTCGCCGGCGAACTTGACGACCACATGCAATCCGGCCGGATCGACCTGCGGCGCTTGCGCCGCCGTCGGTGCGACGACAGTGCCCAGATCGGTCAGACCCATTGCTGCGATCAGCGGATCGGTGCCGCCGAGGAAGCTCGACACCGTTACCTTGTCGAAGAAGCCGCTGCCGTCGTTGGCCAGCGCGTTGTTCGGCACCACCAGGTCGTTGACCACTTCCATCATGTGCAAGGGATGCAGCGCCACGGCGGCCTTTGCGTAATTCAAAGGATCGCCATCATCGACCGCGGTCTGTGCGAAGCGCAGGAAGGTTTCGTAGTCGTCGCTGCCTTCGACTACACCGGCGGCACTCAAGCCCGCGGCGATGATCGGACCGAACGACTTCGATGCATCGAGCAACTTGGCGATGCCACCGCCGGGAACCGCCAGGGTTGCTGCACCCACCTGTGGCGCATTGGCCAGAAACGGAATGCCGACGATGCTGCCGAGCGACAGACTGGCGAAGCGGATCTGACTGGCATCCACGTCCGGCGTGCCATCGCTGTTGAGGTCGAGATTCGCCACCGACTTTGCCAGCGTCAGCAGATCGGCTTCGGCTTCACGCAGGTTGTCGCGGGCGGTCAGCAGACTCTGCAGATTGATGAAGTAGCTGCCCGACGAATCGATCACGCCATCCGGACCGGGTGCGCCGGTCGAGTTGTTTTCAAGATCGAGATCGAAGGTGCGCTCGCCCGTCATCAAACCTGCAGCAGGGCTGCCTTTGAACAGCTGATTGTCGTAGAACGGACTGGTCTTGTCGGTCAGGCCGTGCAGCGGCAGATCGATCGCAACCGTGACGAAGCCGGCTTTCGCCAGCGCCGGCCCGATGGCCAGCATCTGCGTGCGATTGCCAGTGATGCCGTGCTGGAAGATCACGACCGGCCAGCCGCCGGCCGGCTTGGTGCGACCGCTGTCAGCGTTCGGCACCGTGACGATCATCGGAATCTTTTCGGTCGACTGCGCAACCGGTACCGGATAGCAGATCGTCGTGCTGGCGCTGGGGCCGACCGTAACGCCGTTGACACTGGCACCGCTGGCGAATGCCGCGCACGGGACTTGCCCGAGGAAATGCACCTGGGCCGGATCGGTCGGTGGCAACTCGGGATTGATGTTCGGCTTGCTCGGATCGGCTTGCCAGAACGAGGTGGTCGGATCGAGCGGGCTCGCGCTGGCATTCTTCAGGTAATACGGAATCAGCGTGAAGCCGACATAGACGTCCGCACCGGCGGGCAGGCCGGAGCCGAGCTGGTCGGTCTTCTTGCCGATCGGTGCGACGGCGATCGTTTTGGCCGCAGCGGTTTGCGCCAGATAACCCAGCGTCAGGCCTTCCGACTGTGTGGTGAAGGTCCAGGCCAGCACGATGCTCGAAGCGGGGACGCCCGCGCCGACCAGATGCGTGACCGCCGGATAGATCAGCTGCGAGCGCAGCGCTTCCAGCGTCGCCTTCTGAGTGTCGTTGAGCTGATTGAGTTCGCTGTTGCTCTGCTGAGCAACCGGTGTCGCGCTCGACACGATCTGGAACTCAGGACTCGCGGCCACACCACCGCCATCGAGTGTCGTGATGCCGGTGGTGACGCCGACCAGATAAGTCGTTGCCGGCGACAGCGGCTTCAGCGGTTCGATAATCACGCGCGAGCGTTGCGAACTGATTGGCGAGGGCGCGTGCGTGACCGGGTCGGTGGCCGTCGCGTTCTCGTTCTGCAGGGTGTAGTCGGTGCCGTAGACGAGCGGCTTGCCGGTGCTGCCGTTGATGATCAGCACATGCGCAGGCAGCGTGCTGTAGTCGATGAAGCCGGCGATGTCGAAGAACATGTCGCCGACGGTGGAGAAACCATCGAGATTGTTGATCGCCGCAACCACGGCGTAGCTGCTGCTCGCAGGGTCGTTCGGGATGTTCAGCGTCGGCGCGCTGAAGCCGGAAAACAGGCCATCGAACGGAAACGGAATGATCGCGGTGCCACCGGCAATCGTCGGTATCGGATCGAACAAAACCTGTGAATTGAATACTTGCGGATTGTTGCCGTCGCTACCGCCGCCGCAGGCGGCAAGCGCTGCCACGCCCGCAAACGCCACGGCGCGGCGCGCCCATTTGTAATCGGCCATGTTGACTCCTCCAGTCGCACGCTGAGCTTTCGCTCTCTTTTTTTTAAGCTAACGCGACTGCAGTGGTGACACTGTCTGTTAGCGGACAGAGCGCCGCTGCATGCGTTCGTGGCGTGGAGTCTGCTGCTGATCGCAAGCGCACAACAAGCATTCGAACTACCGGCGGCGCCCCTGGCCCCGCCGTCTGTCGGATAAACGCTTAAGTTCGTGTCGCGACTGGGGTTTCGGAAACTTTTCGCGACTGCTCGAGGAGTGCATCGACCTGCGAGATCGCAGGTGCTGCATCGCGCACCAGCAGCTTCAGCGGCATGCGTCGACGCAGTACGTCGTCGCTGTCGAGCGCCATCTCTTCGCGGATCGCGAGCACTGCCTCGGCGACGATAAACGGCGCTTCCGTATGCAGGCGTTGTCGCCAGTCCGGGTTCTCATCGAGCAGCGCGTGAATGCAGGCGATGCGCGTGCCGTGGCGCAGGCACAGGAAGTGCGCCGCCTCGGCATCGATGCCGCGACGCAACAGCGCCGGCACCGCTTCGGTCTGCCAGCCGCTGAAGTCACCCTGACCGGGAATCTCGCTGGGAGCGCCGGGCAACAGCGTGTCGGCGGTGCGACTGCGAACCGGCTCGCGCTGCATTATCTGTAGCGCACGATCGACCACGTCGACGGCGTCGCATCGGGCGGTCGTGTACTTGCCGCCGAGCGGCCACAGCACACCTGCACGCGGTTCGAGGATGGTGAATTCGCGCGTCACCGCCGACAGGCTGTCGGCATCGTCGGCCTGCAGACTGCGCACGCCGGCAAATGCGGCGATCACGTCGCTGTCGCGCCACCCGAGGCCCGGCATCAGCGCATTCACCGCATCGAGCAGGTAACGGCGCTCATCGGCGCTGACTTCGGGCGAACCCGGGTCATTCACCGAGCTTTCGGTGGTGCCGACCAGGGTGCGGCCGTACCAGGGAATCACGAAGAACACGCGTCCATCGGATGGCGCGGTCAGCAGGAAGGCACTCGCGGCATCGGGTCCGCCGAGTGCCGGCAGCAGCAGGTGCACGCCCTTGACCAGTTTCACGGCCGGCGCTTGTGCGCCAATCAGCGCTCGCGACCAGGGGCCGGCAGCGTTGATCACCAGCTCCGTTTCGAGTTCAAAGCGCTCGCCGCTCAGCCTGTCGTGCAGTGCGGCGCCAACGACGCGCTGGTCGCGTTCGAGCAAGTGGCTCGCCTCGATACGATTGGCGCAGGCCGCACCGGCCGCTTGTGCGGCGGCAACCACCATCAGTGTCATCCGCGCATCGTCTTCCTGACAGTCGCCATAGCGCAGACCGCCACGCAGACCATCGGCGCGAAGGTAAGGATGCGCTTCCAGCAGTTTTGCGCGTGCAAACGACTTGAAGCGCGGCACCGGCTGCTTGCCGGTTGCCAGCAGGTCGTACAAGGTGAGGCCGGCCAGTAATTGCAGGCGTCCGACACGCGCGCCGCGCCACACCGGAACCAGGAAGTTCAGCGGCTGCACCAAATGCGGCGCGATGTGCGACAGCACGCGGCGCTCGCCGAGGGCGTGACGCACCAGCGCAAATTCGAAATGCTCCAGGTAGCGCAGTCCGCCGTGAATCAGCTTGCTCGATGCCGACGAGGTGCCTGCGCCCCAATCGTTGCGTTCGACCAGGGCGACGCGCAGACCGCGTGCGGCGGCGTCGTTGGCGATCCAGGCGCCATAAATTCCGCCGCCGATCACCAGCACATCGAAGCGGCTGTCGCGCAAGGCAGCGACGTTGCGGATCAGCGGAAACGCGGCGGCCATGGGCGGTTTGGAATGATCAGCCACGAGTGAAATGAATCGCGGCGAGGCTGGCGGGCATTGCGGCGCGCAGGTGCCGCGTCAGACGGCGGTTGATGGCGGCACGCGCTCGAGCGTGCGCACCGCATAAAGCCAGTCGAGCAGTTGCTGCGCTTGCGCGGCATCGATCAGGCCGGTTGCAAGCGCCTGCTCGATACGCGCGACGCGACCGTTTGCAGCGGCCAGTGCGGCACGTGCTTCGAGTGCTTCGCCATCGAGCGTGGCGAACAGCGCGTTGGCCAGAAGCCCTAGCCGTGGCGGCGCGGGCTGCAGGGAGGCGCGCAAGCGCTGGGTGTCCAGTTGGCGCTGCGCGACCTGGCGATTGGCGGCGTCGCTCGGCGCCCAGGCGCCGCGTCCCAACGGGAACACGATCAGGCGCGTGGCCAGCGACAGCAGCGGCGAGGAGAGATGCCGGATCACGCGGTCGAGCGCTTCTTCGACGCCGCGCAGCGCGTCGGCGCAGACCCACTCCAGCACTGCACGATCGGCTGCCGGTGCACCGGCGTCGTCGAAGCGCTTCAGCGCACAGGTTGCCAGCCACAGGTGTGCGAGCGCGTCGCCGAGCCAGGTGGTCAGCGTCATGCGTGCGGCTTCGTGCGCGCTGCGTGCGGCGGTAAAGCTGCGCGACGACGACAGGTCCGCACCGAGGCGGCTCAGCGCGACATCGGTGGCGAACGCCAGCGCGGCGCTGTAGCGGTTGATGCGTTGGCCGATCCGACGCGCGAGTGGCGAACGCATCCGCACCGCGCTCAGCAGGCCCGCCGACAGCGCCATCACCAGTGCGCGCGATGCGCTGTTCAGCAGATGGCCGAAATGCCCCCAGAACGCCTGATCGAAGGCTTGCAGTCCGCGTGCCGGATTTTTCTCGCGCGCCGCCGCCAGCGCGGCCATGAACGCGCGGTGGCCGGAGAGCACGCAAGCGGTGTGGTCGATCGGCCGCGCCAGCCGCGCCGGCATCGCGCAGCCGCTGTGCGCGGGCGCCAGATCGAGCAGACCGCGCAGTGAGCTGTCGGTCAGGCCGAGATCGGCGGCCGCGGCCGCGATGCGGCGACCTTGTTCGACGGCAAAGCTGCGTGCGAATGCTGCCGGCGACAGGGGCGGCGCGCCTTGATCCAAGGTCTGCGCCGCGGTCGCTGCGAGCGCCTGGGCGGCATAGGCGCTCGCGCCAATCAGGGCCAGCGCCTCCTGCGCGGTTGCGCGTTCGCCGACCGCCTCGCTGAACGGCGCATGCGTTCTTGCGTAGGCGCCAGCGGCCAATGCAATCGTCGTGGCGATGCCGGCGTGGATTGCCGGCGGTGCGAGCGCGCCGGCAACCGCTGCGGCGGCCTGCAGATCGACCGCACCGCGACCGATGCGTGCAGTGCCACCGATCACGGCGTCTTCGGCGATCACCAGCGCTTCGCCTTCGAGCGTTGCCTGTGCGCGCAGGCCCAGCGTCTGTCGCGGAATGATCAGGCAACTGAGGCCGCCACGCGCTGCCGGGTCGAGCAGGCCTTGCGGATCCTGCACCTGGATGGTGAACGCCAGCAGGGTTCCGTCGCCGACCTGCGACGACGGCGCATTCAGGCGCAAGCGCAGGCCGATTGCGGAGTGGCCGTCGACCGTGGTCAGCACTGCCAGCGCGCTGCCCGCGGGGGCTTCGCAGACGCGATCGATGCGCGCGATACCGGAGGCAAGCTCGGGCAGCAGGCGTTGCTGCTGCGCATGGCTGCCACGTCGCTGCAGAAGTTCGATCCAGATCAGCCGGCCGGCCGCACCGAGCGTGGCGGTCGATTCGGGATCGATTGCGGCGAGGCCGCTGATCAAGGCGGACTGCCCCGATGGCGACAGCCCGAGGCCGCCGTCGCTGTCGGCGATGCCAAGGCCGCAGATGCGCTGCAGTCGCAGCCACTCTTGACGAATCTTGGGCTCCGCGTGGTTGTCGCAGACTTCGCGGAATTCGCCCAGCAACCGTGCGATGCGCGGCAGTTCGGCGGGCACCGGTTGCGCGAGCGGCAGTGCTTCGAACAGCGTCCAGTCAAACTGGCCTTCGAGCAGGCCGCCGTCCCACCCACTGCGGCCGGCATCGAGCGCGGCGAGCGTTTCGGCGTTCAGCGTCTGCAGCATGCGGCGGAAGCCAAAAAATGCCGGTCGCGACAGCCACTCCTGGCGCAGCGCCGGCACGTTCAGCGGGACCAGCACCACCGCGCATGCCAGCGCCATCACCACGAACAACATCCACGAACCGCCGAAGGCGCCATAGAACAGCACGCTGGCGACCAGCACGATGCTGGCCGTGCGCAGGTTCGCACGCAGGGCCGCAAGGCCGATCAGCGCAGTCAGGAAGAACAGCGGCCAGAACATCAGGAGCGATCGAAAGTGGTAGCTACGGCGGTGATGGGAGCGTGCGTCACCTTAAGGGGTCTTGTCGCTGCGCGCACGGATCGGCGCGAACTCATCGCCCGGCTGCCAGCCGACATTGTCACCGCTCGACGCATACCAGCCGAGAATCAGACCGAGCCGCGCCAGCTTGGCGTTGCTGCTGTAATTCTGATCCGGCTTCCACTCGTCGCTTGGACGGTGATAACGGTTGGTGGTGTAGTCCTTCTGCTGAGCCGCACCCCATTCAGCGGGATGCCCGACGAATTTGAGACCGGTATTGATCGAAAACGCCGGCACGCCGACACGCGCGAAGCTGAAATGATCCGAGCGGTAGTAGTGACCGGCACTGGGCGTTGCATCCGGTTCGATCGCCAGATTCATGCTGTGCGCGATCCGCTCGACGATGGGATAGAAACTGGTGCGTTCGGCGCCGCTGACTTCGATCGATTCGGGTTCGCCGATGGGCGGCACCGCGTCGTAGTTCAGATCCAGCGCAACGGCGTTGGCCGGAATCGGCAGATGTTCGCCGAGATACTTCGAACCGAGGAGTCCTTTTTCTTCGGCGGTGACCGAGGCGAAGTAGATCGGATGCGGCGGCGCCTGCTTGCTCTCGGCCCAGGCTCGCGCAAGCTCCAGCAGAATGCCGCAACCGGTGCCGTTGTCGACCGCGCCGTTGTAGATCCGATCCGTCGCATTGCCGCTGCCATCGTCCGGCGCGATGCCGAGATGATCGTAATGCGCGGTGTAGAACACGGCCTGCTTGTTGGCGGTGTTCTTGTCGCTGCCGGGCAGCATCGCAACGACGTTGCTGGATTCGAAGTGGCGCACGCTCGAAGCGATGTGTGCCTTGAACTTGACCGGCAGCTCGAACGCCTTGAAGTCGCGCGTATCGACCAACTTCAAAAGCTCGTCGAGATTCTTGCCCGACGCCGCCAGCAGCAGGCGTGCAACCTCGAGCTGAATCCACGACGCGGCCTGCAGCTTCGGCCGCTTGTCGTCGGCGAGATACACCTCTTCGCCGCTCCAGGAGCTGCGCACGACGTCCCAGGGGTAGCTCGCCAGTTCGGTCTTGTGGATGATCAGCGCGCCGACCGCGCCCTGGCGTGCGGCTTCCTCGAATTTGTAGGTCCAGCGGCCGTAATACGTCATCGCCGCACCGGTGAAGAACTTCGGGTCGTCCGATGCCGGCTCGTTGACGACGATCAGCACCACCTTGCCCTTGACGTCCACGCCCTTGTAGTCGTCCCACTGGTACTCCGGCGCGACGATGCCATGGCCGACGAAGACGATCGGCGCTTCGATGTCGGCCGTGTCTGCACCGGTCTCGTTGCCGGAGACGATGTCGTCGGCGAGCCGCAGCGGAATCGGCTGGCCACTCGGCGGCAGCAGCGCGAACTTGCTGTCGGGCTCGGTGTGGGTGCCGATGAACCGGACTTTCTGCAGATAGCCGCCGTTGTCGCCAGCGGGCTTCAGCCCGGCCAGCGCGAACTGGGTGGCGATGTATTGCGCCGCGATGTCGCCGCCGCGGGTGCCGGTTCCACGGCCTTCGAGCAGATCGTCGGCGAGGAACTTCACATGGGCTGCAATCCGGGTGGCTTCGATGCTCTGAGCCGCGGTGGCGATGTCGGGTGGCAGCGCGGGTTCGGTGGCGGTGGCTGGGGTTTGCGCCAGGGCGCACAGGGACAGCGTCGCGGCGGCCATGCCGGCCGCGGCGAACGTCAGTAACTTCATCGGGTAGGGCCTCGAGGATTCATCCATGCAACGAGAGATTTTTGCGGCGTCGCCGCATACTTCGCAGAATAGGAAAAACCCCGGAGCTCCACAATGCCGCAACCCAAGATCCTGCCGGCCGCCGGCAGTGGCGCCGCCCCTGGGGGCCGTGATTATTCCGCGCTGGACCGCGCGTTGATGCGCCTGCAAGGCGGCATGGTTCGTTTTTCGGAAACACGCAGTGCGCCCGCCGAAAATTATCCGGCGGCGGAATTGCCCAAAGGCGCATTGACCGATTCTGCGCGCCGCCGCGCCGCTGGACTGATGCGCGTCAACCATGCCGGCGAAGTCTCGGCCCAGGCGTTGTATCGCGGCCAGGCGCTGGTGGCGCGCGATATCGGCGTCCGCGAGCACCTGCTGCGTGCGGCGGCGGAGGAACGTCAGCATCTGCAATGGTGCGAGCTGCGCCTGAGCGAGCTGCGCGAGCAGCCGAGTCGCCTGAGTCCGTTGTGGTACGCCGGTTCGTTCGCGATCGGCGCGGTGGCCGGCATCGCCGGCGATCGCTGGAATCTAGGCTTTGTCGAAGAAACCGAACGCCAGGTGGTCGAGCACCTCGATCAACACCTCGGCGAATTGCCCAAGGACGATGCGCGCAGCCGCGCGATCGTCACTGCGATGAAGGCCGACGAAGCCCGGCACGGTGATGAAGCCGCCGCCGCCGGTGCACGCGCGCTGCCGCCGCCATTGAAGCGATTGATGGCGGCGGTCTCGGGTGTGATGAAGTTCTGGGCTTACCGGATCTGATTGCGCTGCCGATCGATGAGGTGAAGCGCCGGCTGCCGCGCGGAATCACACGGCGTTCGTCTTAAGCGCGGCTTAAAAGTCCGGCAATTGATACCGCGTGCGATGACAATGCGAACGAGTGGCGCAGCCGCGCCGCTGTCGTCCCATCAATCGAGGTTAAAAGCGTGTCTGGCATGCAGCAACTGACCAACAGAGTCGCCGTTGTCACGCTGTCGTTCTGGATCATGAAGATCTGCGCGACCACGTTGGGCGAGACGGCGGGCGACCTGTTGTCGATGACCTTGAAAGTCGGCTATGCGATCAGCTCGATGATCTTGCTCGGACTGTTCCTGATCTCGTTGCTGGCACAGCTGCGTGCGCAGCGGTTTCATCCCTTGCTGTACTGGTCGGTGATTCTGACGACCAGCACCGCCGGCACGACCATGTCCGACTTCATGGACCGCACACTCGCGCTCGGCTACGCAAAAGGTAGCGCACTACTCCTGGGTGGATTGCTGCTGGTGCTGACGACCTGGCGCTTGACCGAGAAGAACCTTTCGGTTGCGAACATCCAGACACGCCGCGCCGAGCTGTTCTACTGGATCGCGATCCTGTTTTCCAACACGCTCGGCACTGCCTTGGGTGACTTTCTGGCGGATGATTCCGGACTTGGGTTCTTCGGCGGTGCCGCCGTGATCGGCAGTACGATCCTGCTGGTGGCGCTGCTGTACTTCTTCACGCAGATCAACCGCGTGCTGCTGTTCTGGATCGCGTTCGTATTGACGCGTCCATTCGGCGCGACTTTCGGCGATCTGCTGACCAAGCCGGTTGAAAAAGGCGGTCTCAATTTCGGCACCGTCGGATCGTCGGCAGTGTTGGCCGCGCTGCTGCTCGGCTGCATGATCCTGGCGAATCAGCGACAGAAACGACTGGACGCGGCGGAGCAATGATCGTCGCGTCCCACGTGGATTGATTGCGCGGCGAGCGCTGAGTCGGTTGCTCGCGAACCAGCACTCGATTCGAGATCAGCTGTGCGGCTCGAATTCGCTCAACAGCTGCTGAAGTTCCAAGGAATCGGAAGCATCCAGCATCGCCTGCGCACGCGCACGCAAGCGGCCTACGTCCGATTCGATGATGATGCGTTTGATCTCCAGGATACTGGCCGGGTGCATCGAGAAATCGGTCAGTCCCAGTGCCAGCAGCAGCCGCGTGTATCTCGGATCGCCGGCCATTTCGCCGCACATCGCCACACCGCGACCGGCACGCTCGCCGCCTTCGATCGTCATGTGGATCAGCCGCAGCACCGCCGGATGCAGCGGGTCGTAGAGGTAGTTCACTTCGTCGTCGACGCGGTCGATCGCCAGCGTGTACTGGATCAGATCGTTGGTGCCGATCGAAAAGAATTCCGCGTGTCGCGCGAGCAGCGACACCGACAATGCCGCAGCGGGCACTTCGATCATCGCGCCCACCGGTACGTGCGCGGCCATCGCCCGACCTTCCGCCGCCAACTCCAGGCGCGCCGAGTCGATCAGTGCCTGCGCCTGCCGGAATTCCTGTGTGTTGGAAATCATCGGCAACATGATGTGCAGATTGCCGTGTGCTGAAGCCCGCAGGAGCGCGCGCGCCTGCGTGCGGAACAATTCCGGCTCTTTCAGACACAAGCGAATCGCGCGCAGGCCCAGCGCCGGATTACTCGGCGTCGGCCCCGAGCGTGCGCCGGAGTCGACCTGCTTGTCGGCGCCGAGGTCGAGTGTGCGGATCGTGATCGGCCCTTTCACCGAAGCCACCACGCGTGCGTACGCTTGGTACTGCTCGTCTTCCGTCGGCAGGCTGCGTCGGTTCATGTACAGGAATTCGGTGCGATACAGGCCCACGCCTTCGGCGCCGAGTTCGGCGGCGTGCGCGGCGTCGTCGCTGAGTTCGATGTTGGCGAGCAGACGAATCTTGATGCCGTCGCGCGAAATCGCCGGCTGATCGCGCAGGCTGCCGAGCGCTGCGCGATCGCTCAGCTGGCGTGCGCGCTTGCGGCTGAAAAAGCTGCGCGCCCCGTCGTCGGGGTCGGCCAGCACATGGCCCAGATCGCCGTCGACGATGACCCATTCGCCGTCGCGCAGCAGGCGCCGGGCGTTGTGCAGTCCGACGATCGCCGTCAGGCCGAGGCTGCGCGCGAGAATCGCGGTGTGCGACAGCGGCCCGCCGTATTCGGTGACAAACGCGGCGATGCCTTGCTGGCCGAGCAGAATGATGTCGGCCGGCGTGACATCGTCCGCGACGATGACGATCGGCTCGCTGGCCGCTTCGCTCTTGTCGCCGCGCGACGGCGGCGCGGCTTTTTCCTGATTCAGCAGAATGCGCAGCACGCGCGCGGAGACGTGCTGCACATCGTCCTTGCGCAACCGCAGATAGGCATCTTCCATCTGCTCGAATACCGCAACCAGGGTATCGCGCTGACGCTTCACCGCCGCCTCGGCGTTGAAGCGCTGCGCGCGGATCAGTCCGACCACGGCGTCGGTCAGCGAGCGATCGTCGAGCATCAGCAGATGTGTATCGATGAACGCGGCGATCTCGCCAGGTGCACCGAGCGGGATCTGTGCGCGCACCTGCTGCAACTGCGTCTTCGCGCGCTGCTGCGCATCGCGGAAACGCAGGACCTCGGCTTCGACCTGCTCCGGCGGCAGCAGATATTCGGGAATTTCCAGGTCGCCGCCGTGCAAGCGTTGCACGCGGCCGATGGCGATCCCGCGTGAAACGCCGATGCCGTTGAGCCAGAGACTCATCGCGGTGACCGCCTCAGAGCCCAGTGCAGCGACGAATTCGACGCGCGCGCTCGCGAGTGCCTATGCGACTGCGACGTCCTGCGGTCAAAGCCGCGCGCCGCCATGCCGAGTTCGAAGTGCGGTCTATTCACGCGTCTTCGTCGAAGCGTCGCGCGATCAGCGCGGCGAGGGCATCGAGAGCCTGTTCGGCATCGCTGCCGCTGGCGATCAGCGTGACCGAACTGCCCTGAGCCGCGGCCAGCATCATCACGCCCATGATGCTCTTGCCGCTGACGGTCTTGCCATCCTTGCGCACCTGCACGTCGGCCTGGTACTTGGCCGCGAGCGTGACCAACTTCGCCGCTGCGCGCGCGTGCAGCCCAAGTCGGTTGACGATGCTGACCTTGCGTTCGATCGCGTCGTTCGAATTTGCGGATGCGTTCAAACGCTATTCCTTGGAGTTGACCGTAGACGGCCGTGGACACACAACCACGCCGCGCTGTCCGCCCTCGACCGCGGCGCGCGTCATCGCGGCGAGATCGAGCTGCGGATAATTGAAGACCTTGACCAGCATCGGCAGGTTGAGCCCGGCGACCACGCAGCTGCCGATCCCGTCCGACAAGTGATTGGCGATGTTGCTCGGCGTTGAACCGAACGCGTCGGTCAGCAGCAGCACGCCGTCGCCGCCATCGAGGCGTTCGATCATGCGCCGGCCTTGCAGCAGCAGTACGTCGGTCGCCTGCACGCGGCGCACTTCGAGCACGTCGACCGGCAGCGGCAAGTCTTCGCCGATCATGTCGCGCATCGTCTCAAGCAGAAAATGCCCGAGTTTGCCGTGGGTCACCAGCAACACGCCGACGCTCACGCGCCTTCCTTGAGCCGGCTCAGTTCACGGTGCTTGACCACCACCGAGTCGTAGCGCGTGCGGAATTCCGCGGCAAGCCGTTCAACCATGTAGACCGAGCGATGCTGTCCGCCGGTGCAGCCGATCGCCACGGTCACATAAGCGCGCTCCTGCGCTTTCAGTTTCGGAAGCCAGCGGTCGAGAAAACCGTGGATGTCGCCGTAGAGCGCGAGGACATCGGCGTTGGCTTCGAGGTAACCGGCGACGGCGGGATCGCGGCCGGTGAGCGCGCGCAGCTCGGGCACCCAATGGGGGTTCGGCAGGCAACGCACATCGAACACGAAGTCCGCGCCTTCCGGCAGCCCGTTCTTGTAGCCGAACGACAGGAACAGTACCGACATGTGCGCGCGCGCCGCATCCGGCAGATGCGCCAGGATTGCGCTACGCAATTCGTACAGGTTCATCGCCGAGGTATCGATGCTGCTGTGTGCGAGATTCGCGATCGGCTCAAGCAGGTGGCGTTCGAGATGAATCGCTTCGAGCAGGGCGATCGAATCGCTCGACAGCGGATGCTTGCGGCGGGTTTCGTGATAGCGCCGCTGGATCACTTCGTCAGTGGCATTGAGGAACACCACGCGAACATGAACGCCCTGGGCGCGCAGGCTGTCGATAACGGCCGGAAAGCCGGCAATCTCGCGCGCATCGGCGCGCGCATCGACGCCGATCGCCAGCTGCCGATAACGCGTGCCGGCGTCTTGTGCCAGGCCATGCGCAATCAGCGGCTGCACCAGCGCCAGCGGCAGGTTGTCGATGCAGTAGTAGCCGAGATCCTCGAATTGCCGCAGCGCGACGGTCTTGCCGGCGCCCGACAGTCCACTGACGATGATCAGGCGCATGGCGGCCGGGCAGGATTCGGAGGCGGGCACATCGCTGACGTTCACAGGTTCGATTCCAGACACCGCAGCTGTCGTTCCACCAGCACCTGATCCGCGCAGTAACCGGCCAAACGCAGTTTGTGGTCGCGGCAGGCGGCCTCGACGAGCACTGCAAGATTATGCCCGAGGCGTTGTGGCAGCGAGATTTCCGGCACCGTCTGGCCGAGCAGGACGAAGCGGCCGCGGCGACCGCCGAGACGCTCCTCGGCGGAGGGTTCGTCGCGCCGGTCGAGATCGATCACCAGATCGAGCGCGGTCTGCTCGATCACCGCGGAATCGCCGTACAGCGCGCGCGCGTCGAGGATGCCGAGGCCACGCACTTCGACGAAGCCGGACAGCAGCGCGGGGCAGCGCCCGATCAGCCGGTTGTTGTCGCCGACATGCCACTCGACCGCGTCATCGGCGATCAGCTTATGGCCGCGCGACAGCAGTTCGATCGCCAGCTCGCTCTTGCCCGCACCGCTGTTGCCGCGCAGCAGCAGGCCCAGTCCTTCGACCTCGACCAGCACGCCATGTGTGAGCGTTTCCGCCATGCGTCGATGATACGCAGCAGCCCGCTGTTGTGGGATGTCGAAAGTGGCGTGGTCCGCAAGCCTCATCCGGCTGCAGCGCGTCGCGGGCACAAGCGCCAATGAAGTGCGCCCTAGTGTTGCGCGGATCGGGCGAAAAGGCGCCACTACCGAGTCGCGCGTTGCCGCCTCAGCCGATCAGCAGTGCGTGGACGGCGACCGCGTCGGCAGCGTTGCGCACCTGCTGGCAGAAGTCGTCGTCGGAGAATTTCTCGGCGATGGCCGCCAGGTGCCTCAAATGCTCGCCGGTCGCATTCTGCGGAACGGCAAGGCCGAAGATCAGATCGACGCTGCGGCCGTCGTGGGCTTCGTATTCGATCGGGTGTTTCAAGCGAACGAACGCGCCGACACTGCTGCTGACACCCGCCAGTCGGGCGTGGGGAATTGCAACACCGTGGCCGAGGCCGGTGCTACCGAGTTTTTCACGACCGCTCAACGCGGCAAGAATGTCGGATTGGCTCGCGCTCGGGGCGCCGAGTGCGAGCAGGCGTGCGACCTCTTCGAGCGCGCGCTTCTTGCTGGTGACCGTCTGGCCGACCACGACGCGGCTGCTGCTGAGAATGTCAGCGAGTTTCATCGAGTCCGTTCCTGGGGTTCATTCCTGCTCTTTAAAAAGCAAGCCCGGCGGATGCGCTCGCCGGGCTTGTGGGTACTTCCTTCAAGTGTACTTACGCGATGGGACAAACCGCCCGGGCTTGCGCCGACGGGTCAGTTGATCAGGTGCTTCTGCACGTCGCGTGCATGGTGATCGCGGATCTTGCTCTTGAACTTGCGGGTCTGCTGATCGAGCTTGTCGATCAAGCCGTCGATGGCGGCGTACATGTCTTCGCAGATTTGCTCGGCGTGAAGCTTGGTACCTCGGGCGTGGAGCGTGGCCTCGGCCTTGTGCTGGAGCTTGGTGTCTACCGAGAGGATCACCGTTGCGTCAATCAGGTGATCGAAGTGTCGTTCGACACGCTTGAGCTTGTCGACGACATAGCTGCGCAGCGCGGGGGTGAGATCCGTGTGATGCCCGGAGATATTCAGATTCATGCGAAGACTCCTTTTGAGCCGGCCAAAGCGCGGCCGGAATACGGTTGACGCAGAAATCAGGCCATGGATCAGGTTCGCCGCGCTGATTTTTCAGCTCAACGGCTTACGTTCATGCGACGGAGGGATGTGCATGGCTTCCCGGTACTTCGCTACCGTACGGCGCGCCACCTGAATGCCTTCCTTCAACAGCAGTTCGGCAAGGGTTGCGTCCGACAGCGGCTTGGCCGGTTCTTCCAGCGCAATCAGTCGCTTGATCATGGCTTGAATCGCAGTTGCAGAGCAGGTACCTCCTTCCGTCGTTTGGACATGGCTTGAGAAAAAGAATTTCAATTCGTACAGACCGCGTGGCGTGAGCAAGTACTTGTTGGCGGTGGCGCGCGACACCGTCGATTCGTGCACGCCGAGTTTTTCAGCGACGTCACGCAGTACTAGCGGCCGCATGGCCTCTTCGCCGTAGTCCAGGAACGCGCGCTGCTCCTCGACGATGCACTGTGCCACGCGCAGCAGTGTTTCGTTGCGCGCTTCCAGGCTGTTGATGAAATAACGCGCTTCCTGCAGATGCTGCTTCAGCGTCAGCTGGTCGCGCGAGGTGTCCGCGCGCTTCACCAGGCCGTGGTAGTACGGGTTGATGCGCAGCCGCGGGTTGTGTTCCGGGTTCAGACTCACGCGCCAGCGGCCATTCTTCTTGATGACGAACACATCCGGCGCGACGTAATCGTTCTGGTGCGCCTGATACGGGCGTCCAGGATGCGGCTGCAGCTGCTGGATCAGCGCAAGGCCCGGCTGGATCTCGGCCAAGGGCAAGCCGGTGGTTTTGGCCAGCGCGTGCTCGTCGCGGCGCGCCAGCAGCACCATCGGCGCGTCCAGCAGGCGCAATGCGGTGTCGCGGCCCTCGGTGGCGGGCGCGAACTGCTGCAGCTGCAGCCGCAGGCACTCGCCGAGGTCGCGCGCGGCAACACCCGCGGGGTCGAAATCCTGCACCAGCTTCAATACCGCGTCGATGCGTTCGCCTGCGACCTGCAGACTTTCCATCAAACGGGTTCGAATCGCGTCCCAGTCCTCGAGATAGCCGTCGTCGTTGATCGCATCGATCAGATTCAGCGCGATCTCGGCATCGACGTCGTCGAACGGCGATAGATTCGCTTGCCAGATCAGATGTTCGCGCAGGCTGCGTTCGCTATGCAGATTGGCCTGCATGTAGTCGCGCAGTCCGTCCTCGTCTTCCGAGGTGCCGCTGGACGTGGTGCTGGTTGACTGGTTCGGGCTGTCGTAGATGTCGCCCCAGTCGGCATCGACCGGCATCTCGTCCGGGATCGCCGAATCATCGTTGAGGTCGAGCGTTTTCTCGCTGGCGATTTCGCCGCTGCCGTCGCCGCTGTCTTCCGCCGCGCGGGCGTCGGCTTCGGCCAGCGCCTCCTCGGCTTCACCTTCGATGATCTCGCCTTCGCCATCGAGCGCTTCGAGCATCACGTTGGATTCGAGCGCCTGCTGAATCTCCACCTGCAAGTCGAGGCTCGACAGCTGCAGCAGACGAATCGCCTGCTGCAAGGCTGGCGTCATCGTCAGGCTCAGGCCGGCCCGCAGGGAAAGCGACTGTTTCATGCTGGGCAGCGGAAAATTTTCATACTTGGCATTCTACTTGCCACAGGCGCGTCGCGCTGGAGTAACATCGTAGAAATTTACCGGCGCCATACTCGATTTCCCCGCGCCGCCAGGACGTCCGGATCGTTCGAACCGACGTTCGGTTTCGACCCCGGGTCGCCGCCCTTAGAGGCGGAACTGCTCGCCCAGGTAGACACGGCGCACCGTCTCGTTTTCCAGCAGCTGCTGCGGCGTGCCCTCGGCGATGACCTTGCCTTCCGCCAGAATGTAGCCGCGGTCGCAGATTCCCAGCGTTTCCCGCACATTGTGATCGGTGATCAACACGCCGATCCCACGCTCGGACAAGTGCCGGACGATCTGCTGGATGTCGATCAGCGCGATCGGATCGACGCCCGCGAACGGCTCGTCGAGCAACACGAAGCGGGGATTCGCCGCCAAGGCGCGGGCGATCTCGCAGCGGCGTCGTTCGCCGCCCGACAGGCTCATGCCGAGACCCTCGCGCACGTGTCCGATATGCAGTTCGCCGAGCAGGCGTTCGAGTTCGGACTTGCGGCTGTCGTTGTCGAGATCCTCGCGCAGTTCGAGGATGGCCATGATGTTGTCGGCCACCGACAACTTGCGGAACACGCTAGCCTCCTGCGGCAGGTAGCCCACGCCCATGCGCGCCCGCGCGTGCATCGGCTGACGCGTGATGTCCTCGCCGTCGAGCACGATGCGGCCGCCGTCGGCGCCGATCAGGCCCACCACCATATAAAACGACGTCGTCTTGCCGGCGCCATTGGGGCCGAGCAGCCCGACGATTTCACCGGCCGACACGCTCAGGCTGACATCGGCGACCACGGTACGTCGCCGATAGCGCTTGATCAGGTTGTGCGCGCTCAATACCGATTTGCCCGTCGCGGTGCGGGCGCGGGCAGCGGTCTTTTCGCGTTCGCGTTCGATGGTGCTCACTTGGCCGGTCCGCCCGTGTTGCTTGCCGGCGCCGGTGGTGCGGCGGGTGCCGGTCCGGCGTTCGGACCCGGCAGCGACTGACCGGCCGGCGGGATCACGATATGCACGCGGCCATCGTCGCCGCCGCCGGAGGCGAGAATGCCTTTTTCAGCAACGTTGTAGTGAATCGTGTCGGCCGAGATGTTCTGTTCGCCCTTGGTGACGTAGGCCTCGCCGACGAGATCGGCAATACCGCTACGAGAATCGTAGATGATCGTCTTGGCATGCGCCGTCATCGGCGGATTGTCCGGACCGGTGCCTGGATGGGACATATGCGCCGGCGTGCCGGTTAGCGTGGCGACGTACTGGCTGCCGGGAAACTGCTTCAGTTCCAGGCGTTCGCCATCGAGTTTCAGCGTGTCCGAGTCCATCACCACATCGCCGCTGTAGACCGCCGACGAGCCCTGAATCAACTCGGCGCGTTTGGCAGTGACATTGATCGCGCCGCTCGGGCGCAAATCAGCACCGCTCGGTACCTTGCCGAGCTCGTCCTTGGTCTGGCTCATTTGCTTGGACGTGGTCTTGGGCGGCGGCGTCAGCGTCGTCGCCGTGCCCTGCTGTGCGTCGACCTGGGTCGCGCTCAAGCTGCCGAGCAGCAGCAAGGCGGCCAACACGCCGGCGCCGCCGCGACGAGCGCGACAATGGCTGCGCGGTGGCATTTTTACCGCGCGGTCAGCCGCGCGCATGGCCGGGTCCGCTTCTCGTTCGGTACAGCTTGGCTGCGTTTTCACAATCGGATCACTTGGCGGGAACGGCTTTCATGCGGTAGGTCATATTGACATCGTGCAGCAGTTGCAGCCCGTGATAGCGCCAGTCGGCGTGCATGCCGAGCGAGGTTCCGCTACGCGACACGCTGTCCCATTCGACTGCGACATCGGTGTAGAACTGGTGACTGTCCGGATCGATCCACAGCTGATCGGTGCGGCCGCGCACCGCTTCGCCGTTGTCGGGCCAGCGCCCTGCGATGTCGACGGTGCCGGTGAGTTCGAACTTGCGCTGGGCGGCTGGCAGCACCGCCGTCGGCGCACTCAGCCGCCAGGGCGCGCCGCCCATGCCGAGCGCATCGACCACCAGCTCAGTCGCGGTGCCCGACTGGTCGTCGAGATAAACGATCTGGCTGGCCTGACCGAGCAAGGAGGGTTCGCCATTGGCGTCAAAGCGGGTCCATTCGGCGTCGATCAAGGTGTAGCGCGGCGCGGCGTCGCCGGCGGCGGCTTTCACCAAGGTGCCTTCATCGAGGTGACGCAGCGTCAGCAGCAAGCCGATCGCGGCAGCGATCAGCAGCAGCGGGATCACCAGCTTGCGCTTCATCAGCTGCCGGCGCCGACGCGCAGGTCGATCGCCGAACCGCGCGCTTCGCTCTGCACCGCCAGGATGAAATCGACCGCTTCGCGCACCGCTCCGTTGCCGCCGTTCAAATGACTGGTCCAGTGCGCCGCTTCGTGCGCCTTCGGGTGTGCGTCGGCGGTGGTTAGCGCCAGGCCGACGCGCTGCATCAAGGGCAGATCCGGCACGTCGTCGCCCATCATCGCGACCTGTGCGTCGGTTAGAGCAAGCGTTGCCAGCAGCGATTCGTACGCGGGAATTTTTTCCTCGACATCGAGCCAGACGTACTTGACGCCGAGGTATTCGAAACGCGCTTTCATCGCCGGCGACGGTCGCCCGGAAATCACCGCGACTTCGATGCCGGCTTTCAGCAGCAGCTTGATGCCGAGCCCATCGCGCACGTTCACGGCCTTCAGCTCAAGACCGTCCGGCCCCAGATACAGCTTGCAATCGGTGATCACGCCATCGATGTCGAAGATCACGCAGCGGATGTCGCGTGCGCGCTCGGCTGGGCTCTTGTGCACAGATGCCGACATCAGACGACACCTGCGCGCAGCAGGTCGTGCATGTGCAACACGCCCTGCAGGCGGCGGTCGGCGTCGAGCACCATCAGCGCGGTGATCTTGTGCTTCTCCATCAGGTTCACCGCCTCGGCAGCGAGCTGATCGGCCGAGGCGCTCTTGCCGCCCGGCGTCATCACTTCGGAGATTTTGGTACTGCGGATATCGACACCGGCGTCCAGCACGCGGCGCAAGTCGCCGTCGGTGAACACCCCGATCGCGCGTCCGTCGGCATCGACGATCGCCGTCATGCCGACACCCTTGCGCGTCATCTCCAGCAGCGCCGCCGACAAGCTGACATCGGCCGTCACCTGCGGAATGCGCGCGCCGGTCTGCATCACGTCCATGATCTTCAGCAACAGGCGCCGACCCAGCGTGCCGCCCGGGTGCGACATCGCGAAATCTTCCGGCGTGAAACCGCGCGCCTCCAGCAGCGCCACGGCCAGCGCATCGCCCATCGCCAGCGTTGCGGTGGTGCTCGCCGTCGGCGCCAGGTTCAAGGGACAGGCTTCCTGCGCAACCGATACGTCGATGTGCACTTCGGCAGTTTTCGCAAGCGTCGATGTCGGCCGGCCGGTCATCGCGATCAGCGGCACGCCCATGCGCTTGATCAGCGGCAGAATCGTCAGCACCTCGGAGGTCTCGCCAGAATTGCTCAGGGCCAGCACCACGTCGCTGCGCGTGATCATGCCGAGATCGCCGTGACTGGCTTCGCCGGGATGCACGAAGAACGCCGGCGTGCCGGTCGAAGCGAGCGTCGCAGCGATCTTGCCGCCGACGTGACCGCTCTTGCCCATGCCGGTGACGACGACGCGGCCCTGGCAGGCCAGCATGACGCGGCAGGCTTTTACGAAGGTTTCATCGATCCGCGGCAGCAGTGCCGTGAGCGCATCGCGTTCGATTTCCAGCACATGCCGGCCCAATCGCCTGAGCGCGTTGGAGTCGGAAATCGGTGACTGGGTCGAGAATTGGTTCAATGTGCGAACTGGGTCGAGTGAGCGATTTTAGCGGATCGCCAATTTCGCGCGCGCGGACCGCACGCGGACATGGGGCCGCTGATGATGCACTCGACGGAGTTCCCGCGCTATGTGTTGTTTCAATTGCTCGATGATGCAGCCTTCCTTGCGCCACACTTGAGCTATGCAAGCAATCGACCTGCGCCGCTATCGCCGTCCACTGTTCTTTACCGGCGCCGGACTCAGTGCCGAGTCCGGCGTGCCGACGTACCGCGGTGCCGGTGGCATCTGGGCGCAGTACAACTACGAGGACTACGCCTGCCAGCGAGCGTTCCTGCGGCAGCCCGAGCAAGTGCTCGAATTCCACGAGTTGCGCCGCACGCGGACGCGCGCCTGCGCGCCGCACGCCGGGCATCTGCATCTGGCACAGCTGCAATTGCAATACCCAAGGCTGAGCGTCATTACGCAGAACATCGACGGGCTTTTGCAGCGCGGCGGCGTCGCCGTTGCCGCGGAGCTACACGGCTCGATGTGGCGCCTGCGCTGCCGCTGCGGCGTGCGCGAGGACAGCGCCGCAGGCCCTTATGCGCGCTGGCGCTGCGAGCGTTGCGAGGCCTGGCTGCGGCCCGACATCACCTGGTTCGAGGATGCGGTTGACGCCGACGTATTCGCGCAAGCCGGCGCGCTGGTTGCTGACTGCGACCTGTTCGTCGCGATCGGTACCTCGGGCGTGGTGTGGCCGGCGGCAGGTTTCGCCCAGGCCGCGCGGCGCACCGGCGCCTACATGATCGAATTGAATCCGGAGGCGACCGAACTCTCCGCACTGTACGACCGCCATCTGCGTGGCACGGCCTCGCAGCTGCTGGCGCAGTGGTTCAGCTAAACACCTCGTCGAAATGCCGCGCTGAGCCGACCGTCCTCACCAGCACCGAAGCGGTGTCGACTTCAGTTCTGTGCGTAGACAGCTCACCTGATCTGAAACGCCGTGATCAATCGCCCGATCGGATTCGCTGATACGCGGCCAGCGCACGCTCGCGCGATTCAGCGAGATCGACGATCGGACGGGGATAGTGCTGGCCGAGCGTGAAGCCGACGCTGCGCAGCACCTCGGGTTTGGCCAGCCATGGTGCATGGATTGCCGCATCCGGTAGCTTGGCGAGTTCCGGCACCCAACGGCGCAGGTAGGCGCCGCTGCCGTCGAACTTCTGGCTTTGCAGCACCGGGTTGAACACGCGGAAGTAGGGTGCGGCGTCGGCCCCGCAGCCGGCGATCCATTGCCAGCCGAGCGTGTTATTGGCGAGGTCCGCGTCGACCAGCGTGTCCCAGAACCATGCGGCACCTTCTTGCCAGGGAATCAGCAGGTTCTTCGTCAGGAAACTGCCGACGATCATGCGCACCCGGTTGTGCATCCAGCCGGTTGCCCACAACTGACGCATGCCGGCATCGACCAGCGGAACACCGGTGCGTCCCTGGCGCCAGGCATTCAGATTGGCCGCGTACTCGCTCGGCGAACGCCACGGGAATGCGTCGAAGCGAGCATTCAGCGCGCGTTGCGGCGTTTGCGGAAAGTGATACAGCAGATGGTGCGCAAACTCGCGCCAGCCGACTTCGCGCAGGAAATGCTCACCGCCTTTGCGCACGCCGGCGGAATGGCTCTCGGCGAAGAGTCGCTCGCAGCGTGCGGCAATCTGCAGCGGCGAGATTTCGCCGAAATGCAGATACGGCGAGAGTTGCGAAGTGCCGTCCACTGCGGGCAGGTCGCGATTGGCGGAATAGCCAGCCACCGCGTGTTTGCAGAAGTCCTCGAGCCGCGCGTGTGCGCCGCCTTCGCCGACGGTCCAGGCCTCATGCAGCCCCGCGTCCCAGTGAATCTTCGGTAGCAGTTCGAGTGCGTCGAGCGCCAGCGATTCGGGCTGGGTCGCCGCCGGCTTCAAGCTGCGCGCCGCTGGCAGCGGCGCGCGACCTTCTTCTAATTGCTGACGTAATTGCGCATCGGCATTGCGCCAGAACGGCGTGAACACGCGATACGGTTCTCTGCCCTGCGTCTGCAGTTGCCAGGGCTCGAAACACAGCGCGGCCTGGCTGCTCTCCGCGATGAAACCATCGTCGCGCAAGGCCTGTTTTATTTTTTTGTCGCGGTCGATCAGTTCTGGCTCATAAACGCGATTCCAGTAGACCGATTGCGCGCCGGTCGCCCGAGCCAGCGCACGCAGTTCGGCCAGGCTGTCGCCGCTGCGCAGGATCAGCGGGGCGCCTGCATGCCGCAGTTTGGCGCCGAGTGCCGCCAGCGAGTGATGTAACCACCAGCGCGTCGCGCCACCCGGGCGCCAGTTTTTTTCTTCTTGCGGTGCATGGATATAAACCGGAACCACGTGTTCATGCGCGTCGAGTGCCGAACGCAGAGCAGGGTTGTCTGCGAGTCGCAGATCGCGGCGGAACCAGACGAGAGCAGTGGACAAGAGGAGCACACCAAGGTCCGAGAGGAGTGCGGCAGCGTATAATGGTTTGCCCGATGAACGACGTGTCCACAGACCTCCCAGCCATCCAGATCGCCGGCCTGCGCAAGCGCTATGGTGCGGTGCAGGCGCTCGACGGCATCGATCTGTCGATCCGTCGCGGCGAGTTCTTCGGCTTGCTCGGTCCCAATGGTGCCGGCAAGTCCACGCTGATCAACATCATCGCCGGATTGATTCGCAGCGATGCCGGCGCGATCTCGGTGCTCGGCCACGACACCGTGGGTGACTGGCGCCGTGCGCGCCGCTGCCTCGGTATCGTGCCGCAGGAACTGGTGTTCGATCCGTTCTTCAAAGTGGTCGACATGCTGCGCATCCAGGCCGGCTACTACGGCTGCGGCAAGGAAGTCTGGCCGTGGATCGACGAGATGCTGGAGCGGCTCGATCTGGCATCGAAGCGGCATTCGCCGACGCGCGCCTTGTCCGGTGGCATGAAGCGTCGCGTATTGATCGCACAAGCGCTGGTACACAAGCCGCCGGTGGTGATTCTCGACGAGCCGACCGCGGGTGTGGATGTCGAATTGCGGCGCACGCTGTGGAGTTTCATGCGCGACCTGCACGCGAAGGGCACCACGGTGGTGTTGACCACGCACTATCTCGAAGAAGCGCAGGAGATGTGCGAGCGCATCGCGATCGTCGATAAAGGCCGCGTGCGCATCGTCGCTACCACCGAGCAGTTGCTCGCGCGCAATCCGTATCGCTTCCTGAAGCTGCGTCTGACCGACAACGCGCAACTGCCGGAAAGTCTGCGCGGCCTCATCACCAGCGAAAAGAACGGTGTGATCGAACTCAAGCTCGAACTCGAAAAGCAGCCGATTGCCGGTGTCTTCGCCGCGCTGCGCGCAGCCGGTGTCGGCATCGACGACGTCCACACGCGCGAGCCGGACCTCGAAGACATTTTTGTTGAACTGACTGCGCGTGCGCCGGTGGTGCTCAGTGCCTGAAGCCAGCCAGCCCAGCAGTTCGTTCGCCGCCGAGCCGCAGGCACAGGATTCGATCGGCTTTCGCACGCTGCTGAAGAAGGAAGTGATGCGCTTCTGGAGCGTGCTCGGCCAGACCGTCACCGCGCCGGTGATCACCGCGTTGCTGTATCTGCTTGTGTTCGCGCAGGCGATGAGCGGCCGCGCGCCGGTCTACGAAGGCGTGTCGTACACACAGTTCCTGATCCCCGGACTGGTGATGATGACGGTGATCCAGAACGCGTTCGCGAACACGTCGTCGAGCCTCACGCAGTCGAAGATCATGGGCAATCTGGTGTTCCTGCTGATGGCGCCGCTGGGGCCGCTGGAATGGTTTGCGGCTTACGTCGCCGCCGCGCTGATCCGCGCATTCCTGGTCGCCGTCGTGATGCTGCTGGTCACGATTCCCTTCGTGCATCTGCCGCTGGAAGCGCCGCTGATCCTGATTTTGATGTTCCTGCTGTCGGCCGGCAGCCTCGCCGTGCTCGGCCTGATCGCGGGCATCACCGCGACCAAGTTCGATCACCTCGCCGCGTTCACCAACTTCTTCATTACGCCACTGAGTTTCCTGTCCGGCGTGTTCTACTCGGTGCATGCGCTGCCGCCGCTGTGGTTCAAGGCTTCGCACTTGAACCCGTTCTTCTACATGATCGATGGCTTCCGCTATGGCTTTTTCGGCAAGGCCGACGTACCGATCTGGCAGAGCCTGAGCTGGGCCACGGCATTTTTCGTCACGGTGTCCGCGGTGTGCCTGTGGATGCTGATCAGCGGCTACAAGCTGCGCAAATAAAACCCGCTCAAATTCCGCTCAAGTCGCGCGCAATTCGAGTTCAAATTACGCTCAAAGCGCGGTCGGCTTCCGCTCGAACACCGGCTGGATGTTCGAGTCGCGCGCGGCGTCGGGTTCGCGACCTGCGCGTGGCCGGCGTCGAGAAATCCATTTTGCATTTGGACGTTTCCACGGAACGTCACCGCGTTTGCGCCCCAACGACCTAGGCGCATCCCTATAATCAGCGCCATGACCAAGACCGAAATCCAAGCATTGATCCAGGCCGGCCTGCCGGATGCCCTCGTCACGGTAAAGGGCGACGACGGCCAGCACTTCGAAGCCGAAGTGATCTGGATCGGATTCGCCGGCAAGTCACCGATCGCACAGCACCGCATGGTTTACGAAACGCTGGGCGACCGCATGGGGCGCGACATCCACGCGCTGGCGCTGCGCACGCACGCGCCGAAAGCGCCCTGCGCCTGACGCAGCGGCAATCCCCACATTTCGGCACCGCGCCGTGAAATCGGTGCGGGCGACCAATCTCAATTTGCAGCGACCCGCATGGGTTGCGCGTTCACACCTCGAATAACCGACGCTCATGGACAAACTTCTGATTGCCGCCAACGGCCCGCTCGCCGGCGAAGTCGCCGCTTCGGGCGCGAAGAACGCGGCACTGCCGATTCTCTGCGCGGCGCTGTTGATCGATCAGCCGCTGCACATCACCAACCTGCCCGACCTCTGGGACATCGGCACCACGCGCAAGCTGCTTTCGCAGATGGGCGTGGCGGTCTCGCAGCCGCAGGCCAACGAAGTCGTGATCGACGCGAAATCGATCACCACCTGCATCGCGCCCTACGAGTTGGTGAAGACCATGCGCGCGTCGATTCTGGTGCTCGGCCCGCTGCTGGCCAAGCGCGGCGAAGCACAAGTGAGTTTGCCCGGCGGCTGCGCGATCGGCGCGCGCCCGGTCGATCTGCATTTGCGCGGTCTCGAAGCCATGGGGGCCTCGATCAAACTTGAAGGCGGATTCATCCAGGCCAGCGCATCGCGCCTGAAAGCCGCGCGCATCATGTTCGATACCGTCACCGTCACCGGCACTGAAAATCTGCTGATGGCCGCGGTGCTCGCCGATGGCGAGACGGTGCTGGAAAATGCCGCGCGCGAACCGGAGGTGGTCGACCTTGCGCGCTGCCTGATTGCAATGGGCGCGAAGATCGAGGGTGCCGGCACCAGCACGATTCACGTGCAGGGTGTGGCCGAGTTGCACGGCGCGACCCACCGCGTGATTCCCGATCGCATCGAGACCGGCACCTTCCTGGTTGCCGCAGCCATCTCGCGCGGTCGCGTGCGGGTGATCAAAACCGATCCGAATCTGGTCGATGCGGTGCTGGTGAAGTTGCAGCAGGCCGGTGCCAAAGTGGCCACCGGTGTGGACTGGATCGACATCGACTGCCGCGGCCACCGACCGTCGGCCGTCAATTTACACACGATGCCGCATCCGGGTTTCCCCACCGACATGCAGGCGCAGTTCATGGCGCTCAACAGTTTTGCCGAAGGTGTGAGCACGATCCGCGAGACGATTTTCGAGAATCGCTTCATGCATGCGCAGGAACTGCTGCGACTCGGCGCCGACATCCGGATCGAGGGCAACACCGCGATCATCACCGGGCGCGAGACGCTGACCGGAGCGCCGGTCATGGCGACCGACCTGCGCGCGTCCGCCGCATTGGTGCTGGCGGGACTCGCCGCCGAGGGCGAGACACTGGTCGATCGCGTTTATCACATCGATCGCGGCTACGAGCGGATCGAGCAGAAACTCGGTCAACTCGGCGCGAAGATTTCGAGAATCAAGCCGAGCGCGCAGACCGCCTAGGTTCTGGGCTACTGCTTGCGCGCGTCGTTGATCTAACTGCAACGGGAAGCGAGGCGGCGGGGCTTACCGCTGCGTTCTTGTTCGCTCAGATGTTTCGACAGACTGCTCCAGTCATCTCATCTGTCGTCATCAGGTGTCCTCGGCTAGGCGAGTGGCATCAAAATGCGCGTGTCGTTCTTGACGCTGTTGTCGCAGCGCGGATGCGTGCTGCTGCAACCGGCGCATGCCGACGGCGCGCGCAGCTTCCGGTTCAACCGCTGAGAATGTCCTTCTTCAGGCTGTCCTGCACCGGATGTGCGCCGAGCCAAATCTTCAACAGCGCACTGGAAAGATCAGCGCCCGCCACGGCCTCTTTCTGTTGGCCGTTGTAGGTAATGCGCGTACTGCCGTCGGCACCGAAGTCGAGATTCAGCACATCGCCCTGCTTGACCGAGCCGACCTCATTAAGGCGCGCATCGAGTTGCTTGATCTTCGGCTGCAACTGCTGCAGTTCAGCTTTGGACACGTTCGCCTCGAGGCCTTCGTGAAACGCCTTCTGCAAGGTATCGGTATCGAGCTTGCGCTTCATCACAAGTGTGACGCGGCGCGGCGCCTTCTCGTTGATGATCGCATTCGCATCGGTTGATTTCTGCTGCAGATAAAGACCGAGGACATAAACATCGGCCAGGCCGAACTTCGTGCGCAGACCGGCGCCGTTGAGCACCAGCTGCTGGCCGCCGACATTGGCACTGTCGTCGAGCTTGACGCCCGACACCTGCGCGGCCAGTGCCGGTAAACTCGCCGCCGTGAGCAGCAAAGCCATCGCCGTTGATTTCATGATGTCCTCCTAAAGGATTGGTTTATTGAGGCAGGCCTTGCGTTGCGCCCGCTCACCACATTGACAGCCAGATTTCCGCGAGCGTTCCAGCCATGACCGATCCCCAACCGCGACGCGGCGCCCGCGCAGAGCCGCTGCCGGCGATTCTGCAATCGCTCGGGCTGGCCGCCGCGCTGCAGCAGCCGCTGCAGCAGTATCTCGATGAGCTCGAGAAATGGAATCGGGCCTACAACCTCACCGCGATTCGCGATCGCGACGAAATGGTCGTTCGGCACGTGCTCGATTCGCTGGCGGTTCTGCCGACCTTCGCGCCTGACTTGGAACGGAGCGAGCTGCGATTGCTCGATGTCGGCAGCGGCGGCGGCATGCCCGGCCTGCTGCTGGCGATCGTGCGTCCGCACTGGCGCGTGACCGTGCTCGATGGCAACGGCAAGAAAGCGCGCTTCCTGCGGCATGCGGTGCGCGCGCTGGCGCTGTCCAATGTCGAGGTGGCGGAGGCGCGCGTCGAGGATTGGCAGTCGCCGCAACCCTTCGATTTCATCATCAGTCGCGCGTTCGCCGCCTTGGCCGATTTCGTCAGTCTCAGCGGGCACTTGCTGGCCGCCGATGGCCGCTGGCTGGCGATGAAGGGTAAAGTGGCGCCCGCGGAACTCGAAGCGCTGCCGGAAGGCCTGGTGATCGAGGCGATTCATCCGCTGGAAGTTCCGGGCCTGCATGAAGCGCGCAGCCTGGTCGTCGTGCGGCGCCACCAAGCAAAAACAACATGACCCATATCATCGCCGTCGCCAACCAGAAGGGCGGCGTCGGCAAGACCACCACCGCCGTCAACCTCGCAGCCTCGCTGGCTGCGACGAAGCGTCGCGTGCTGCTGGTCGATCTCGACGCGCAGGGCAATGCGACGATGGGCGTGGGCGTCGACAAATACGCGCTGAAAGTCACCGCGCGCGACGTGCTGCTGGAGCAGGCGCCAACCGCCGATGGCGTGCGTTTCCTGCCGGCGCTCGGTTTCTCGGTGTTGCCGGCGAATGCCGACATGACCGAAGCCGAGATCAAGCTGCGTGAAATGGCGGCCGGCGATTTCCAGCTGAAACTCGCGCTGGAGCAGGTCGCCGGCCTGTTCGACTACGTCATCCTCGATTGCCCGCCGGCCTTGTCTAAGCTCACCGTCAACGCCTTCGTCGCCGCCGACGGCGTCTTGATTCCGATGCAGTGCGAGTACTACGCACTGGAGGGCCTCACGGCGCTGGTCGACACGATTCAAAAGATCAAGCGCGTGATCAATCCGAAACTGGAGATCGAAGGCCTGCTGCGGACCATGTTCGATCCGCGCAACAACCTGTCGAACGACGTCTCCGCGCAGCTGATCCAGCATTTCGGCGACAAGGTCTACCGCAGCATCGTGCCGCGCAACGTGCGTCTCGCCGAGGCGCCGAGCCACGGCCTGCCGGCGATCAGTTACGACCCGCTGTCGGCCGGCGCCAAGGCCTACCTGGCACTCGCCGGCGAAGTGTTGCGGCGCCACGATGGCGGCCAGATTCCGCTCGACTAAAAAACGGTTTCCGCAGCGCGAGCGCCGTTGACAGACCGTTCGGCGGACGCGCGCTGCTGTAGCTTCACTGGAAACCGGCACCCGGAAACTGGAAACTGTCACCATGTCCTATGTCGAAAAGAACCTGTTGCCCGGCGAAAGCATCGTCCATCGCGGCCGCCTGCACTGGATCGTTTACGCCAAGAGCATCGGTCTGGTGCTGCTCGGTCTGGTCCTGATGTATCCGTGGAGTCAGGATCCGGCGCTGAGCAAGCTCTGGATTTTCGGCGCGGTGGCGCTGGTGCTGGCGCTGATCGTGGCCATTCCGGCGGCGATCTATTCGGCAACCACCGAACTGGTGGTGACCTCGCGGCGCGTCGTCGCCAAGCGCGGACTCGTGCGGCGCGACACGTTCGAGATGCTGCATCGTCGCGTCGAGAGCATCTCGGTGCATCAAAGCATCGCCGGCCGCGTGTTCGGCTACGGCACGTTGGTGCTGCACGGCACCGGTGGCGGTCTCGAAACGATTCCGACCGTGGCCGCACCGTTGGCTTTTCGCAATGCTGCGATGGCGCAGTCGGACGCCGCCTGATGTCAGTCGCCGGCACGTTTAATTCGCAAACCAGGAATCAGTCGATGAGGTTGCATTGCCCAGAATCAGCGCGTGGCGACAGCGGCGCCGTTGCGATCCGTGACCGGCGCAAGAGCTTCGCGCCGCAGCGTGCTGAAACGATCGGGCAGAGGAGTGCGGCATGAGCGTCAAGAAACGTGGACTCGGACGCGGCCTCGACGCGCTGCTCGGCAGCGTATCGAGCTCGGCCAACGATCCGCCCGAGGAGCTGCGCGAACTGGCACTGGACAACTTGTCGCCGGGACGCCACCAGCCGCGCCGAAATTTTGAGCCGGAGGCGCTGCAGTCGCTGGCCGACTCGATCCGCGCGCAAGGCGTGGTACAGCCGATCGTCGCGCGCGAAGCCGGCGGAGGACGCTATGAGATCGTCGCCGGCGAACGCCGCTGGCGTGCCGCGCGCATGGCCGGACTGACGACTATTCCGGCCGTGGTGCGGCAAATGCCGGATCAGGCGGCGATGGCCATCGCCTTGGTCGAGAACATCCAGCGCGCCGACCTCAACGCGCTCGAAGAAGCCGAAGCTTTGAAGCGCCTGATCGACGAAGTCGGCCTGACGCATGAGCAGACCGCCGAAGCCGTGGGGCGCTCGCGTGCCGCGGTCAGCAACCTGTTGCGGCTGATGGATCTGGACCGCGACGTGCAAGGCCTGTTGCGCGACAACAAGCTCTCGCTCGGACACGCCAAGGTGTTGCTGGCGCTGCCGACCGAGCGCCAGTTGCCGCTGGCGCGGCAGATCATCGAGCAACAGCTGTCGGTACGCGATACCGAGCGCCTGATCGAACATCAGCCGAAGAAAGAGCCGCAACGTTCGCGACCGCAGCCGGCCGAGCAGGATGCGGCGCTGACGGCGCGGCTTGGCCTGCCGGTACAGCTGAAGAAAAATAGTAGCGGGCGCGGCCGCATCATCGTCAGTTTCAAAAGCCAGGCGGAGCTGGATCGTTTGCTTGCCCGGCTCGGTTGAGGATCGCGCTGGAAGCCTCTATTTGCTGCGATGCGTTTGACCTGCTCTGCGCGCGCCCGTTAAAATGCGGCCCCTCGCGAATGCCGGTTGCCAGTGGACTGGTCCGGCTGCCGGATTGACGACATGCGCAAGGCTTTAAGCGGTGCAGACCTCGCTAAAGGGGTTTGTCTGGCGCAGCTGGCAATCGCGGGAACCGTGGCACTGGTGGCCGCCCTGGTCTGGGGACGTCCGCAGGCGATCGCAGCACTCTACGGAGGTGCGGTGGCCTTGGTGCCAACAGCATATTTCGCGTTGCGGGTATTCCGTCGACGCGCAGACGAGACTCCGGACGAGATCGTCGGAGCGATTTTTCGGGGGGAGATTGGGAAGTTCGCGCTGACCGCAGTGATGTTCGGCCTAGGCGTGAAAGTGTTCGCAGCACAATTTCCGGCTCTGCTCGCTGCCTATACGGCCTGTCTGTTGGCGTATTGGATCGTAATGGCGCGCGTGGGATTCGGTGGTACTGACGCAACTGGATAAGAGTTAAACGCATGGCGGCAACAGAAGGCCAAGAGGACTCGGGAAGTTATGTGCTGCATCACCTGACTAACCTCAGGTTGAATCTGCACACAATGAAGTTCGATCCCGGCTACAAAGGGTTCTGGGCGCTCGATATCGACAGCGTGTTTTTCGCCATTCTGCTGGGTCTCATCTTCCTGTTCTTCTTCATCCGTGTTGCGCGCCGCGCCAATACCGGCGTGCCCACCGGCATGGAGAACTTCATCGAGATGTGCGTGGAGTTCGTGCAGAACCAGGTCAAGGAAATCTCGCCGCACGCCAATTCGCTGGTGGCGCCGCTGGGCCTGACGATCTTCGTCTGGGTGCTCCTGATGAACTTCATGGACATCGTGCCGATCGACTGGCTGCCGTACGTCGGCGAAAAAGTCTTCGGCCTGCCGAATCTCCGCATCGTGCCGAGCACCGATATCAACGTCACCTTCGGCATGTCGCTGTCGGTCTTCGTGCTGATCTACATCTTCAACTTCGCGTACAAGGGTCCGATCGGGCTGGCGAAGGAATTCCTGACCCATCCGTTTTTCATCAAGTCCGGCCCGATGGTGGTGCTGAACGTCGTGCTGATGCCGGTCAACGTGATCCTGCGACTGGTCGAAGACATCGCCAAGCCGGTGTCGCTCGCACTGCGACTGTTCGGCAACCTGTTCGCCGGCGAACTGATTTTCGTACTGATCGCGGTGTTCGCCAGCAACGCTTTCAACCACGGCATCGGCGGCTTTGTCGGTTTCGGCATCGGCGGCGGCCTGATCCAGCTGGCCTGGGCCGTCTTCCACATGTTGGTGATTCCGCTGCAGGCCTTCGTCTTCATGGTGCTGACGATCGTCTATCTTGCCGGCGCGTCGACCAGCCACAGCGAAGAACACTGATTCAAGAAGTTGCTGCACCGCTTCACTACCTATTAGCCACACCATAACGTTTCACCCACAGGAGCTGCTTCAATGGAATTCGCCACTCTGCTTGCACAAGTCAATAGCTCGACCGTTCTCGCGGTTGGCCTGATCCTCGGTCTCGGCGGCGCCGGCACCGCGATCGGTTTCGGTCTGCTCGGTGGCCGCCTGCTCGAAGGCGTTGCGCGTCAGCCCGAACTCTCCGGCAAGCTCACCGGCACGATGTTCCTGGTCGCCGGTCTGCTCGACGCCGTGACCTTCGTCGGCATCGGTATCGGCATGTTCTTCGTGTTCGCCAACCCGTTCGCGGCGGCGGTCAAGACTGCGGTCGGCGGCTAATCCACCGAACGTCACGTCTTTCGACGGAGTAGCAAGCGATGGATCCAAATGCAACGCTGATCGTCCAGAGCATCACCTTCCTGGTGTTCGTGGCGCTGATGTGGCGCCTGGCCTGGCCGCCCATCCTGGGTGCGATGCAGGCACGTCAGGCGAAGATCGCGGAAGGTCTCTCGGCCGCCGAACGCGGTGAGAAGGCGCTGAAGGATGCGTCCAGCAAGAGCGAAGGCGAACTCAAGGCCGCGCGTGCGCAGGCGCAGGAAATCATCGGCGCAGCCAACAAGCAGTCGGCTCAGCTGCTGGAAAAGGCCAAGGCCGATGCGGAGGCCGAAAAGGCCCGCATCCTCGAAGCCGGCCGTGCTGAAGCCGAGCGCGAAATCGCCCAGGCCAAGGAAGCGCTGCGCAAGCAGGTCGGCGACCTGGCGGTGGCCGGTGCGTCGAAGATCCTGAAGCGCGAGATCGATGCCAAGGCGCACGCCGACGTGCTCAGCGAACTGGCGGCGCAAGTCTAATGGCCGAGCTGCAATCACTGGCGCGGCCCTACGCCAAGGCGGTGTTCGAGCTTGGCCGCGAGACGGACACGCTGTCGGCTTTTTCGACCGCACTGACCCTGCTGTCGACCACGGCAAGTGATCCGCAGGTCGCCGCCTACATTTCCAATCCGCGTTTTTCGCGTGCGGATTCGGCCAAGCTAATCATCGAAGTCTTGGGCGCGCGACTGGGCGGCAGGGGCCAGAATCTTGTCCGGCTGCTGGCTGAGAACAACCGGATTTCGCTGTTGCCTGCCATTGCGGCCGAGTTCGAGGTGCTGAAGGCCGAGGCCGAACGCCGCGTCGACGTGGACATTACCACCGCCACCGCAGTCGACGACGCGCAGAAGCAAGCGCTGTCGGCGGCGATCAGCAAGCGTCTGTCGCGGCAGGTTGCAGTGACTTGGAACACCGACGCCAGCCTGATTGCAGGTGCGGTGATCCGCGCCGGCGATCTGGTCATCGATGGCTCCGTTGTGGATGAATTGACTCAGCTGCGTCACGCGCTGACCGCTTAAAACACGAACCGAATTCTTCGAGGATTGCCTCACATGCAACAGCTCAACCCTTCCGAGATCAGCGAGCTGATCAAGGCCCGCATTCAGAATTTTGAAGCGGCCAGCGAAGCGCGCAACACCGGCACCATCGTTTCCTTGCAGGACGGTATCGTCCGCATTCATGGTCTGTCGGACGCGCTGCAGGGCGAAATGCTCGAATTCGCCAGCAACGCGAAAGGCGAAGCGACTTTCGGCCTCGCGCTGAACCTCGAGCGCGACTCGGTCGGCGCCGTTGTGCTCGGCGACTACAAGCATCTGAAGGAAGGCGACACGGTGAAGACCACCGGCCGCATCCTCGAAGTGCCGGTCGGCGAAGCACTGCTCGGTCGCGTGGTCGATGCGCTCGGTCGTCCGATCGACGGCAAGGGCCCCATCGCCGCCAGCGGCACCAGCCCGATCGAAAAGATCGCCCCGGGCGTCATCACCCGTAAGTCTGTCGACCAGCCGGTGCAGACCGGTCTGAAGTCGATCGACTCGATGGTGCCGGTCGGCCGCGGCCAGCGCGAGCTGATCATCGGCGATCGTCAGACCGGCAAGACTGCCGTCGCGATCGACGCCATCATCAACCAGAAGAGCACCGGCATTAAGTGCATCTACGTCGCGATCGGCCAGAAGGCCAGCTCGATCGCCAACGTCGTGCGCAAGCTGGAAGAATTCGGCGCGATGGCGCACACCATCGTGGTTGCCGCCACCGCATCGGAAGCCGCCGCGCTGCAGTTCATCGCGCCGTTCTCGGGCTGCACGATGGGCGAGTACTTCCGCGACAAGGGCGAAGACGCGCTGATCGTGTACGACGATCTGTCCAAGCAGGCGGTCGCCTATCGCCAGGTTTCGCTGTTGCTGAAGCGCCCTCCGGGCCGCGAAGCCTACCCCGGCGACGTGTTTTATCTGCACTCCCGTCTGCTGGAGCGCGCCGCGCGCGTCAATGCCGAATACGTCGAAGCCCACACCAAGGGTGCGGTGAAGGGCAAGACCGGTTCGCTGACCGCATTGCCGATCATCGAAACGCAGGCCGGCGACGTCTCCGCATTCGTGCCGACCAACGTCATCTCGATCACCGACGGCCAGATCTTCCTCGAAACCGATCTGTTCAACGCCGGTGTGCGTCCCGCAATCAACGCCGGTATCTCGGTGTCGCGCGTCGGAGGCGCGGCACAGACCAAGGTCATCAAGAAGCTCGGTGGCGGCGTGCGTCTGGCACTGGCGCAGTACCGCGAACTCGCGGCATTCGCGCAGTTTGCCTCGGATCTCGACGAAGCCACCCGCAAGCAGCTTGAGCGCGGCACGCGCGTGATGGAGCTGATGAAGCAGAAGCAGTACGCCCCGCTGTCCGTCGGCCAGATGGCCGGCACGCTGTACGCGGTGGAAAAGGGCTTCATCGACAAGGTTCCGACCGAGAAGGTGCTCGAGTGGGAAGCCGGTCTGCACCAGTTCCTCGGCAGCAGCCACAAGGAATTGCTCGGCAAGCTCGACAAGGGCGACTGGAACGATGGTCTCGACGCCGAGCTGAAAGCGGCGATGGAAGCCTACGTCAAGCAGTCCGCGATCTAAGCGTCCCTTAGACCCAACAGCGAGATAGAAAGTGGCCGGCGCAAAAGAGATCCGCACCAAGATCAAGAGCGTGAAGAACACGCAGAAGATCACGCGCGCGATGGAAAAAGTCGCCATGTCGAAAATGCGCAAGGCGCAGGAACGCATGGTCGCCGCGCGTCCGTACGCGGAGAAGATTCGCCGTACGGTCAGCCATCTGGCGCAGGCGAATCCCGAGTACAAGCATCCGTACATGGCGGAGCGTCCGGTCAAGCGCGTGGCCTTCATCATCGTGTCGTCGGATCGCGGCCTCGCCGGCGGCCTCAACACGAATCTGTTCCGCGCGCTGATCCGTTCGATCCGCGACTGGAAAGAGCAGGGCGTGGAGTCCGAGTACGCGATTATCGGCAACAAGGGTGTCGCGTTCTTCAAGCGCGTCGGCGGCAAAGTGGTGGCGCAGGTCACGCATCTCGGCGACAAGCCGGGTATCGACCAGCTGCTCGGCACGATCAAGGTCGTGACCGACGCCTATCGTGCCGGCAGTGTCGACAAGGTGTTCCTGGCGTCGGCGCAGTTCGTCAACACGATGACGCAGAAGCCACACATTCGTCAGCTGCTGCCGGTGGAGCCGGTCGAGACCAAGGGCCTGCCTGAGCATTGGGATTACATCTACGAGCCCGAAGCGGTCGACTTGCTCGATACCGTAATGGCGCGTTACGTCGAAGCCCAGGTGTACCAGGCCGTCGTCGAGAACGCGGCCAGCGAACAGTCTGCGCGTATGGTGGCGATGAAGTCCGCCTCCGACAACGCCGGCAAGATCATCAGCGGTTTGCAACTCGCCTACAACAAGGCCCGCCAGGCCAGCATCACCAAGGAACTGGCGGAAATTGTCGGCGGCGCCGCGGCCGTTTAGCACCGCTTGCTACCGCATGGGTAGCAGCGTACGTCACAGCATTTAGTACATACCGAATTTTGGAAGAGGATTTGCGATGAGCACCGGCACTGGTACTGGCAAGATTGTTCAGATCATCGGCGCGGTTGTCGACGTGGAATTTCCGCGCGATTCGATCCCGCAGGTTTACGACGCGCTGAAGATCGAAGGCGCCGAGCTGACGCTGGAAGTGCAGCAGCAGCTGGGTGACGGCGTGGTCCGCGCGATCGCGCTGGGATCCAGCGACGGCCTCAAGCGCGGCCTGATTGCCCGCAACACCGGTGCGCCGATTTCGGTGCCGGTCGGCAAGGCCACGCTCGGCCGCATCATGAACGTGCTCGGCGAGCCGATCGACGAACGCGGTCCGGTTGAATCGGAAAGCCGCTGGGCGATCCATCGCGAAGCGCCGAGCTATGAAGACCAGTCCGGTTCGACCGAACTGCTCGAAACCGGCATCAAGGTTATCGATCTGCTGTGCCCGTTCGCAAAGGGCGGCAAGGTCGGCCTGTTCGGCGGTGCCGGTGTCGGCAAGACCGTCAACATGCTCGAGCTGATCAACAACATCGCCACCGAGCACTCGGGTCTGTCGGTGTTCGCCGGCGTCGGTGAGCGTACCCGCGAAGGCAACGACTTCTATCACGAAATGTCGGACGCCAAGGTCATCGTGCAGGAGAACCTGTCCGAATCGAAAGTGGCGATGGTCTACGGCCAGATGAACGAGCCGCCGGGCAACCGTCTGCGCGTGGCGCTGTCGGGTCTGACGATGGCCGAGTACTTCCGCGACGAAGGCCGCGACGTGCTGTTCTTCGTCGACAACATCTATCGCTACACGCTGGCCGGTACCGAAGTCTCGGCGCTGCTCGGCCGTATGCCGTCGGCGGTGGGCTACCAGCCGACACTCGCCGAAGAAATGGGCGTGCTGCAGGAGCGCATCACCTCGACCAAGAAGGGCTCGATCACCTCGATCCAGGCGGTCTACGTGCCGGCGGACGATCTTACCGATCCTTCGCCTGCGACCACCTTCGCGCATTTGGATGCCACCGTCGTGCTGTCGCGCGACATCGCATCGCTGGGTATCTATCCGGCGGTCGATCCGCTCGATTCGACCAGCCGCCAGCTGGATCCGAACGTGCTCGGTGCGGAGCACTACCAGACCGCCCGCGACGTGCAGGGTGTGCTGCAGCGCTACAAGGAACTGAAGGACATCATCGCGATTCTCGGCATGGACGAGCTGAGCGAAGACGACAAGCGCGCCGTGGCGCGCGCTCGTAAGATCCAGCGCTTCCTGAGCCAGCCGTTCCACGTTGCCGAAGTGTTCACCGGCTCGCCCGGCAAGTACGTGGCGCTGAAGGAAACCATCCGTGGCTTCCGCGAGATCGTCGACGGCAAGCACGATGCGCTGCCGGAACAGGCGTTCTACATGGTCGGCGGCATCGACGAAGCGGTCGAAAAAGCGAAGAAGCTCTAAGGCTCACTCGCGCACGAGAGACTTATGGCAACCATCAACGTCGATATCGTTTCGGTCGAAGGCCAGATTCATCACGGCGAGGCCGCAATGGTGTTCGCGCCGGCGGAAATGGGCGAGCTCGGCATCCTGCCGCGTCACGCGCCCTTGCTGACGCGCCTGAAGCCGGGCGCGGTGCGTGTGCGCGACGCCGATGGCACCGAGCATTCGTTCTTCGTCGGCGGCGGCATTCTCGAAGTGCTGCCGCATCTGGTAACAGTGCTGGCCGATACCGCGATCCGCGCCAAGGACGTCGACGCCGGCAAGGCCGCGGCGGCGAAGGAGCGCGCGGCGAAGATGATGGAAAACGCCAAGACCGAAACCGACATCGCGCGCGCAAGCAACGAGATGATCCAGGCCGAAGCCCTGATCGAGTTTCTCGACAAGGCCAAGAAAGGCCACACCTAAGCGGTGTCTGCCGCGACGACGCCCTCAGGCGTCGTGCGTCACCAGCATCCAGGCGCTGCGGCTGCCGGCCAGTAACAGCAGCAGCAGGCCAGTCACCAGCAGCGATGCAAAGACTTCCAGCTGGCTGTCTCGAATCAGCACGACCGCGCCCGCCGACAGCAGCGCGGCATTCCCCAGCAGCGAGAGGTATAGCCGCGTCAGCACCGGTCGGCGCGTGTCCGATGCGCTGGCACCGCGCCGCACCGAGATCACGCTGCGGACCACACGCTGCGCGCCGACGACGCCGATCACCGCCAGAAATGCGCTGATCTGCATGTTGGAATAGGGCACCTGCATCAGCAAGGACACCATCAGCACGTTGAGAAAGTCGGAGAAGGTCTGCCGCGCCAGTGCGCGCATGCCGATGTCACCGGCGCTGCCGAGCAACTGCGGCTTGAACGTCATCGCCAGGAACACCAAGCCGACCAGTCCGCCGCTGACCTGCGCCACCGATGCGAAGAACGACAACCAGTTTTCGGGCTGCAGGCTGCCGGGATACATGCGTACTCCAGTGAGGACACCGCGAGCCATCGTCGCAAGCGACCGTCCCGAGGGCAAGCGGCACTGCGAATTTGTGGCGCTGCTCCTATGATGACGTCTGAATGGGCATGGAGCGTGAAGCGAGGATGAGTACGCAGGTCGGTTCACAGGCAGCGGTGTACGCGGTGATTCTGGCTGCGGGGCAGGGCACGCGCATGCGCAGCAATCTGCCGAAAGTACTGCACCCAGTTGGCGGCAAACCGATGCTCGGCCACGTGCTCGACGCTGCAACGGCCGCCGGTGTCGAGCATTGTCGGCTGGTGCTGGGCCACGCGGCCGAACAGGTCCGTACGTGGCTCAACGAATCTCAGGCGGCACTGCTCGGTGGTGGGTCTGACGCCGATGCCGCGTCAGCGACTCCGGCACGCATCGACAGCGTGGTTCAGGCGCAGCAACTCGGCACCGCCCACGCCGTATCGCAGGCGATGCCGGACATTCCGGACAACGCCTTGGTCGTCGTGCTGTATGGCGATGTACCGCTGGTGTCGGCGGCAACGATCCAGCGCCTGATCGCAGCAGCGGGCAGCGGGCTGGCGCTGGTCACCGTTGAAGTGGAAGCCCCGCAGGGCTACGGCCGCATCTTGCGGGATGGTGCCGGTCGCGTCATCGGCATTGTCGAAGAGAACGAAGCGAGTGCGGCACAACGTTCAATTCGCGAAATCAATACGGGGCTGTTGGCCGCGCCTGCGAAGCGGCTCAAGCGCTGGCTTTCCAAGGTGCGCAACGACAACAGCAAGCACGAGTACTACCTGACCGACATTGTCGCGCTCGCCGCCAGCGATGCGGTCGATATCCACGTCGTCGCGGCCGCATCCGCCGACGAAGTCGAAGGCGTGAACGATCCGCTGCAGCTTGCGCAGGCCGAGCGTCGCCTGCAGCGGCAGCAGACCGAGCAGCTGCAGCGCAACGGCCTGTTCCTGGCTGATCCTGCGCGCTTCGATCTGCGCGGCCGCCTGCGGCATGGTCGCGACGTACAGATCGATATCGGCTGCATATTCGAAGGCGAGGTGGAACTCGGCGATCAGGTTCACATCGGGCCGTACTGCCTGCTGCGCAACGTGCGACTCGGCGCCGGCACCCGCGTCAATGCGCATTCGGTACTGGATGCCGCCAGCGCCGGACGCGACTGCATCATCGGCCCGTACGCGCGCTTGCGTCCGGGCGCGCAGCTTGCCGATGGCGTCCACATCGGCAATTTCGTCGAGATCAAGCAGAGCACGCTGGGTGAAGGTGCAAAGGCGAATCATCTGGCCTACGTCGGCGACGCCAGTGTCGGCGCGCGCGTCAACGTCGGGGCCGGTGTCATCACCTGCAACTACGATGGCCAGGACAAGCACAGAACCACGATCGGCGACGACGCCTTCATCGGCAGCGACAGCCAACTGATCGCACCGATCACGATCGGTGCGGGCGCGTACGTCGCGGCCGGCTCAACCATCGTCCGCGATGTGCCGGATCACGCACTGGCGGTGGCGCGTGCGCGCGAGCAGAAAGTCGTGCCCGGCTGGCAAGCGCGCAAGCGCGCGCCGAGCGATAGCGAACTGTCGACCGACATCGAGCCAGCGCCGGAAAAACCGCCTGCGCGGCCCACCTGAGCCGGCAGAATCTCAGGTCCCAATCGTCCCTTGACCGCTTAAGGCCGAAGTAAGCCGCAAGCGCGATAATGACGGTCAAGCGCGGGTAGTCCCGCATCAACGCAAAAGGCTTTCAGCATGTGTGGAATCGTCGGCGCAGTTGCGCAGCGCAACGTCACACCGATCCTGATGGAGGGTCTGCATCGGCTCGAATATCGCGGTTACGATTCCGCGGGCATCGCCGTGGTCACCGCCGGCGGCAAACTGTGCCTCGAGCGTGCGGTTGGCAAGGTGGCGCAGCTCGAAGCCAAGCTGCAGCAGCACGCCTGCGTCGGCACCAGCGGTATCGCGCACACACGCTGGGCCACGCACGGCGGCGTCACCGAAGCCAATGCGCATCCACATGTTTCGCGCGGACGTCTGGCGCTGATTCATAACGGCGTGATCGAAAATTACGAGACACTTCGAACCGAAGTGCTCGCGCTCGGTTACGAACTCAGCTCCGCTACAGATACCGAAGTCGTCGCGCACCTGATGCACCATGCGCTGACCAGCGGAATGCCACTGCGCGAAGCGGTGCGCAGTGTGCTGGCGCGCTGCACCGGCGCCTACGCCGTGGCCGTGCTCGACGTGCAGGACGCACGCCGACTGGTGCTCGCGCGCGTCGGCAGCCCGCTGGTGATCGGCCTCGGCATCGGCGAAATGTTCGCCGCCTCCGATGTCGCCGCACTCCTTCCGGTGACCAATCGCTTCATCTATCTCGAAGAAGGCGACTTCGCCGAGATCACGCAGGATGAAGTGGAAGTGTTCGACGCCAAAGGTGCAACGCTGCATCGCACCGTGCACGAAATCAGCCTGCACGCCGACGCCAGCGAGAAGGGCGGCTACCGCCACTTCATGGTCAAGGAAATCTTCGAACAGCCGGCGGCGTTGCTGGCAACCCTGCAAGGCCGAATCGTCGGCGACCATGTGCTGCCGCCTTCGCTCGGCCCGCGTGCTGACGAAATTCTCGCCGCGACCAAGCTGGTGCATATCGTCGCTTGCGGCACCAGCTATCACGCCGGCCTCGTCGCCAAGTACTGGATCGAAACGCTGGCCAAGCTGCCGTGCCACGTCGAAATCGCCAGCGAGTACCGCTACCGCGACGTCGTGGTGCCGGACAGCACCCTGTTCGTCACGCTGTCGCAGTCGGGCGAAACCGCCGACACGCTGGCCGCGCTGCGTTCGGCGCGCGCCGCCGGCTATCTCGCACTGCTGACGGTTTGCAACTCCGCGCAAAGCTCGATGGTGCGCGAATCCGATCTGGTGATGCTCACCCAAGCTGGTGCGGAAATCGGCGTCGCCTCGACCAAGGCCTTCACTACTCAGCTGTTGGCACTGCTGGTGTTCGCCACGATGCTCGCGCGAAACCGCGGTTTGTCACCCGAACGCGAGCGCGAAATCGTGCGGCAGATCCAATCCGTACCCGGCGCGGTGGAACGCACGCTGACGATGGAGCCGGTCATCCGCAAGCTCGCGGAAGCATTCGTCGAGAAGCATCACGCGCTGTTCCTCGGCCGCGGTCCGATGTATCCGATCGCGCTCGAAGGCGCGCTCAAGCTCAAGGAAATCTCCTACGTTCACGCCGAAGGCTACGCCGCCGGTGAACTCAAGCACGGGCCGCTCGCGCTGATCGACGAAACCATGCCGGTGATCGTCGTCGCCCCCAACAACGAACTGCTCGACAAGCTGAAGTCGAACATCCAAGTGGTGCGCGCGCGCGGCGGGCAACTATTCGTCATCGCCGATCAAGCCACCGGCCTCAAGGCCGAACCCGGCACCGTGATCATCGACATGCCGCACGCCGAACCGCTGGTCGCACCAATCGTCTACACCGTACCGCTACAGCTATTGGCGTATCACGTCGCCGTGCTCAAGGGCACCGACGTCGATCAGCCGCGTAACTTGGCGAAGTCGGTGACGGTTGAATAGGCGTATGCAGAAGTCGAACTTTGTGATTAGAAACAATAAGGTCCGTCGAATTGAAATTAGGGCCGTCAAAAACGATATGGTAACTCGATGATTTATAAGAAGTAGATCATCCAGCGGCTAACTTTTCAAAGTCCGTCGAGATTTTTCTCAGGACCGTCATGCCGGGCCTTTCACGGCAGAGAGGATGATTGGCAGGTAGCGCCGAACCTGTACCCGGTCACTTTCCTTTTCTTCAGGGCTTAGTCCCGCGTAATCGGTAGCGATCTGTTGCTCCCAGCGCGCGACCAAGTCGGCCGGCAGCGTGATCGACCCGTCTGGGTGCCGCTGCCCCTGATCGTGCAAATGGCGCTGCCAATGTGACCATCGCTCGTGCTCGATGGCGGCGAGCCTCTCGACCAGGGCGTCGAGCGTTAATTCCGTTTGTTCGAGGTTCATGGCTCTAGTTAGATTAATTTCTTAGCAACTAGTGCTTGATAGTGCTCCCCCAGCACGGTGAGTTGGCACGACTTACTCTGCATCGCAGCGTGCCACATGTGTGGCGCCCCTACCGGCTTCACAAGGTTGACCCTCGCGTAGTTCTGCAACACAGAGAAAACTTGGACCTTCTGAGGATCTGGAGGCGGGAAGTTAGGGTCGGCACGCTGCTCAGTGTTGCGTTCAGGTTCGAATGCGGGATCAAGTTGGAAGTTGTAGTCAGGCCTGGGAAACAGGGTGGCCAACATTCGAAGCTCGCTCAGCTTAATCGGCGGAGCCGCTCTCCTTAGCGATACGAACGACTTTACGTTAGTTTTGAACACCGGTCTCTGGGCCCACTGCCCCAACGACTGGTCGATGTGCGCATAAACGCTGCCCGGCGTCACATCACCAACGAGGTTCGCCGCAGCCCCGCCCAGGGCATCAACGAAAAGTCGCGTAAAAACCCCCGCTCCGCCGCCAGGCACTTCCTTGGCCGTCTGTTCGGCTGTGGAAGCTGTAAGAATGGTCATGCCCTCTTTTACTTCCGCGACTCCTTGGAAACCTGGCCGATCTCCAGCGATGCCGCTATGACAACTGTCCAACACGATGATCTTGTTCCTGGCCTTTGACGCACTTGCTAAAGCGACAATTTCGCCCACTGCGAGCCCATCGTCGGCACGCTTGACCTCGCTCGAACAGATGTATCCACCAGTATCCTCTACGGAGCCGTGGCCGGCGAAGTAAAGTAACGCAATCTCCGGGTCATCATTGAACAACTCCCGAACCGCATCCTTCAGCCGCCCTCTGTCCACTGGTTGCCGACTATCGGCCGCAGTAATTAACCGAATTCCGAAATTCGGGGCTCCATCATCGTGACGTTCGAGGATGCTGCTCACCGCGCCGGCGTCGTTAACACAGCCGGTGAGCTGTGACGCGTGTTCGTAGTAGTCGATTCCGATGATGAGGGCCTTTCGCATGGAATCAGAGTCCGTCGATGAAATCGCTGATATTCTTGTCGCTCCAGACAAACGTGTTGACTCCGTCCAGCTTGGTGCGGTCATCAGAGTAGGCCCAGATGCCGCGGATCGGCTTCTTTTCCTCCTTCGCACATTGAATTTCCCATCTCTGTCCAGAAGAGTTCAACGAATTCTTGCTCGACAGGACGATCACGCCGTCGGACCTTTTGATCCGTGTGCGCACGCGCTCTTTCCACGCGGAGTCGTACGCTTGTTTTACCGACATGTCGACGAATTCAAACGGGGCTCTCGGATGCAGTGATTGCCCCTTCAGAAAATCGCGCTGCCGTTCATCCTCGATCGCGAAAGCGACGAAAATTACCTTTTTTTCCGCCATAGCCACATCCTCCAGTTTCAACTTTAGCTTCACCTGATCCACGGGCGGGGGTCATCGAACATTTTTCGACTTCCCCCGCCCGTACTAAGCTGCGTTGGACTAAGCGCGAGCGGCGTTGTTGCTCTAGGTCACGTCGTTGACAGTAGCCAACGCCGTGGCCTGACCCACGCTAAACATCTTGTCGAAATGGTTGAGGAACGTCTCGATCAGGTGACCGTGGTAGTAGCCGTACACCGTCGTCGAAATGTTGGCGTTTTTGGGCTTGATAATGTTGAACGTCAGCTTCCCCGCTTCCACGGCCGGGGAGAACCAGGCCTTGTTGGCCCATTCCACGGCCTTGTGCGTGTAGAACAGCTTGTCCTCGCTGCGGACCCAGGTCGTGATCTTACCGGCCGCCTCCGTCTGCTCGATGCGGGCATTGAAACTGTTCAGCAGCTCCTGCGGATTGGAGGTTAAAAAAGTAACAGACATGATGTATCTCCTTGATTAAATTGCCTATTGCATAGGCATGCCCTGGGGTGCGGTCGGTCGTCATCCAACTCAGCGACGTCAGGGAATCAAGAATTTACGGCCTTCTCTATATCCGGCTGCGGTCCAGTGGAGCTATAATAATTCACCACTCGGCGATTTTCAACATAATTTCGTGTAAATCGCCCCAGTTAAAAATCGAGACGGCCTAGCTCATGCTCCATAGCTATAGATTTTCCAATTTTTTCTCCTTCAAGGATCCGACAGAGGTCTCCTTCAGGCTTAGCCGTCATGCCCCGGCCGACAACCTGTCCTTCGAGTCCGAAATCGGGGATCGCGACCGTCTCACAAAGTTGCTCGCCGTACTGGGACCGAACGGTAGTGGCAAAACGAATCTGATTAAGCCTGTGGCTTTTGTGCATTGGTTTTTGGGATCGTCCTTCCAGTTCGACCCCAAGAGAAACATCCCCATCGAACCCCACTTCTCCTCGCCAAATGAGCCCAGCAGCTTCGAGTTCGAAGCTGAATACGACGGCCTCTTATGGCGGTACACATTGGAGGCGACAAAAGAGAGGGTGTTAAAGGAGGCTCTGTATAAGAAGACCAGTCGCCAGTTCAGTTATGTATTCATTCGTGAATGGCAGCCAGACGAGAAGTCCTACTCCATAAAACAAAACGAGTTCGGCTTTCTTCCCGCAGAAGCTCAAAAGGTGCGTGAAAACGCCTCTCTAATAGCAACGGCGGCGCAATATCAAGTGCCAGTCGCAGCGGCCTTCGCAAATGCTAGCGTGTGTTCGAACGTCGTTGCCACGGGCCGAAATCGACTAAGCATCGACCACTTCCGAGCAGCTGCAAATTTTTTTGCCGACGAACCCAGCCACGCGACTCTGATGTCCACATTACTCCATGAATGGGACCTGGGCCTTGAACGAATCGAAATATCGAAGGTAAAAACCACCGACAAGGACGGGGTGGAGAAGGAGATCAACTTACCTCTCGGCTTCCATCATGTGAATGGAAAGTCTATTCCCCTGACGTTGCATCAGGAGTCCAGTGGGACTCAAGCAGCATTTGTCCTGCTGTCATACTTACTGCCGACTCTTGCCACAGGGGGACTTGCATCAATTGACGAAATGGAAAGTGATCTACATCCACACATGCTTGCGCCGATCTTGAAGCTGTTCATCGACCCTAAGACGAATCCGCGCAACGCTCAACTTCTTTTCACTTGTCATTCCGTCGACATTCTCAACCAGCTTCACAAAGCGCAGGTCGTCTTGGTTGAAAAGGATCGGCATTGCAACAGTGAAGCCTGGCGGCTTGATTCCGTCAAAGGGCTGCGTGCGGACGACAACTTGTATGCAAAGTATATGGCCGGAGCGTATCGCGCGATTCCCCGGCTATAGTCTCTCTCCGCAGTCATGCCTTCCACTTTCAGAAGCGTCCAGAGAACTGCCTTGCTCGTAGGCGGCGGGCATTCTGAAATCGCATTTCTCTATCACTTGCGGTCCTTGTACTCTCCGCCGGGCTGCGGAGTTGCCGTGACGCTAAAGAGCGCCTATTCCCCAACTCCGGCGAACATTATCGCGACCGCCATCCGGCAGTCGAAGAACGCGCACTATGATGTTCGAATTGCACTTTTGAGTTCGGGAGAGCCCTGGAGTACTCGACTGGTGAGTCGTGCGCGGACTGCACGAGTATCTCTTGTCGCGGCACAGCCCTGCTTTGAAGGATTTCTGCTAGATGTGTTGGCCCATGAAGTCCCTCCTTCGTCTGAGGATTGCAAGGCTGCCTTGCTGGTCGCTCACCAACACGATTGGACTAGCAGCATCACGTACTCTAATTTTTTTCCGCAGATGCTTCTTGACGAGCGAACCCAGCACGTTCAATGCCTGCGTGATCTCATTTCTGCAACCAGAGGCCACCGAATTTAGTGGCGGCCGAGGCGATCTCTCAAGCTCACGGTTGAAAGCCGTGCCGCTCACGCAAGCCCTCGTACAACTGTCCCGGCCCAAGCAGGATGTCCTTCAGGCCGTCGCGAACCTTGGACGAATCTAGCGCCTGCTTGCTCATAGTCGTGTGCGCGGCCAGAGCATCCATTACCGCACTTAGCAGCTCGCTTGCGAGATCAGGTGAGTTGGCCGACGAAACTCTCTGACTAAGGCTACTGATCGTCGAGAATATTTCCGGGAGAAACAAAGTCTCATTACGTTTCGAATCACGTCGACGAGCTTGCTCTGCGATGTTTCGCGTTGCTAATTGGTGCCGCTCCTTCGCCGACTCCGGTCACCAACAGCGCCTCAACATCACTCATCGAATGTCGTCGACCCGCCAACATCGGGGCGACATTTAAATCCATTCAATCGCCTTGTCGATTTGCGTGTCGCTCGTTCGTCGCATCATGACCGGGCAACAACCATCAATGGAGAATGACATGCGTTTCATCATTACGGCGCAGGCGAGTGCGGAAAAGAAATCAGATGAACATCAGTCTGGTTTCGATGCGGACCTCTTCAAGGCCTACATGCGTTTCAACGAACACATGCATCGGGCCGGGGTTCTGGTGGCCTCGGAGGGACTCAATCCCGCTGCGCCAGGTGCTCGTATCGCGGTTGCAAATGGCAGGCGATATGTTGTGGACGGGCCCTTCGCTGAGTCGAAGGAGTTGGTGGGAGGTTTCTATCTCATTGAGGTGGGTTCGCTTGATGAGGCGATTCAATGGGCGCTCCGCGCGCCGTCGGGATTCGGATCGGATGATATTTTGTAGATTCGTCAGCTGACCGGTTCGAGCGACCTGCCTCCTGAATTACTCAAAATGATCGCCGAGGCTGCGCCGACGTGGAGTGCCTCAGCGTGGCAGTCTCCTGTTAAGGAGTAGTCGCAGGCGATGCGTGAGGGCTGAGGTTTAGTGGTCACCCGACGCCAATTCGCGTCGGCTAGCTTGGACATGCGGCCGGCTTCAATGCGAGCCCCAACTTCAATTCGGCGTACGCACAGCTGCGGAGTCGAACTCGAAAGGCTGGGCGCCGCGATCCCTCGACTTCGGCGCAAGGCCTAAGCGTGGCGTTGCGCGTTAGAAAATCGCCAATTCCCGGCCTTCGCACGCGAAAACTACCTGCCGGGGGCTGCAACCGGATTGCCCGAGTCCACGCATTTAGTCGACTTTCGCCATCCAGTCTGGTAACTATCCATACATTAAAAGACAGCATTCGACCGGTGGCTGCAGGCCTGCGTCGAACCGCAAGTCCCGCTTGCGAGAAATAGCCTGTGTGGTCCGCGCGCTAGGCTTGTACGGCGCGACGAAGTCAGAGGAGGCTCAATGGATAGCAACGACGCATGGAAGATGCAGTCGAGCAGCCTGGCGCGGCGCTCGTTCCTTTTGAATGGCGTGGTGCCGCCACCGGATCTGCTGTCGCCGAAAATCGTTGATTCGTGGAAGCGCTGCCAGTTCCTGGGTGTGTCGAACAACCAGCGGCCTTGTCTGGATCCGATTTCCACGCAGGAGATTCGCCTGCGGTCGGAGCGCGATCACACGCTGATCGCGGCGTCGGCGGTCGAACTGCGGCATCTGTCGGATGCCTTGCTGCAAACCGGGCATGTCGTGCTGTCGGTGGACGACCAGGGTTTCATCGTCGCCGCCGGCGGGGACATCGCCGGGAGCGGACCGATCCTTCGTCGTGCGCGCGCAGGCGTCAATGTCGGCGAACATAATCTGGGAACCACGGCGCCGTCGGTTGCGTTCATCGAGCGTGAACCGATTGCAATTCAGCGTGCCGAGCACTTTCTGTCGAGCATGCAGTTGTTTGAATGTGTTGCTGCACCGGTTCTTCTGCCCAACGGCGATGCCATCGGAACCCTGTGCATTTCCACCGACACGCGGCCGCTGCTGCCGGGCTTGATGGAATTGCTGCAGAACACGATGAAGCGAATCGAACGACGCCTGATGCAGAGCGTGCGCAGCGCCGGACTGCTGCGCATCCATCCACATCCGGACTGCCTCGGCAGTTCGCTCGAAGGCTTGATCGCGCTGGGCGAGGCGGGGCAGATCGTTGGGCTCAACTCGCTCGCGGCGCAGTTTCTGGGTGTCGATCAATCCGCCGCAATCGGAGCGCCAATCGAGCGCCTGCTGCACGGTTCTGCATCGGCGCAAAACGCGCGGGCGCCGCTGATGTTGCAGTCGCAAACGGGGCTGCGCCTGTTCGCGCGGCTCGAAGGCAAGGCGGTATATCCAAGCCCGGTTGTGCAACGCGAATCGAGTGTCCCGCCGACGACTGCGGAGACCGCATCGATCGTTGCCGAATCGTTCACCGGGCAGGAACTGAAGGTGTTGCGTCACCTCGAAGCCGGTCTCAGCAACAAGCAGATCGGCGTCGCGCTGTTCATCTCTCAGAACACCGTTAAATACCATCTGAAGAACATCTTCTCGAAGTTGCATGTGAAGAGCCGTTTGGAAGCGATCGCGAAGGCGCGACGGCTGATCTGAGGCTCCAATGCTGCGCACTGCGTCCGTGTTCTGCGGCAGATGCTGACTTGAACGGTCATGCGGGCGACTCCCATGCCGGAAGCAGTCAATCGGTAGCTCCGTCACTCTATTGGTAGATCAGTCCATCAATCAGTCGATCAGTCGATCGGTCGATCAATCGATGGGTCGATGGGTCGATGGGTCGATCAGTAGATTGGTGAATCCCTGAATCTGCGAATCGCGCCATTCCAGCCATGCGCGATTGATCTGCGGCACCCGCAGCGGGTAGTCCATATCCTCGAATCGCTTGTGCGCAAGCGCGCAGGCTTCGCAGGCGATGTGAGCGCTGAAGCTCCCGTTGAGCGCAGACGCTAAAAGCCGCGCCGTGGATCACCTCAGCGAATGGTCGCAGAAACACGGCGTATTGCTGCAGGTGAGCAGGGTCTTCTGCACCGTTCGTCGCAGCCCGGCTTGCGAGTGGTTCAGCAATGTCCGGCGCGGTCGCTAGTGCTGACTCATCCGCTCATTCGAAGTGCCCCTCCCATGTCGTCGGCCGTCGGTCAACTGTTGGACCGCACGGCGCCGTCTCCGGTCGAGCGATGGCAGCCGAACCGCAGCGCGGCGTTACGCCGAGGCGCGCGGTCCGCGATTCGCCACTGCAAGAGCGCGTCGATTCGAATCTCCTCCCGCTCGGCAGCAAACCTCGGTCGCGCTGTTTGCGCGCGTGCCGCGCGAGGCGCTTTCCAACAACGCTGTGAACGCAATTAAGCACGCGAGACAATCATGAAACTGGTCGCGAATTTGTCGATTCAAAAGAAGCTGATGGTGCTGATGCTCGTATCGGGCCTGCTCACCGCGGCGCTCGGTGGTATGGCGTTGCAGCGAATGGCGAGTTCGAATCATCGCGTCGAGTGGCTGCGCAGCAATGAGGGGCCGACAATCGTTGCGCTGCAAGGCATGCGCTCGGCCCTGACGGTGAGCAAGGTCAACGAATTGCAGCTGATGCTTGTACATGATCCGCTGTTGACGCCCGACATACTCGAAGCACTCAAGCACACGCGCGCCGATTTCGATGCCGCCGACGAGAAATATTCGAGCAGCCTGATCTCCGATGAAACCGACGCCCAACTCTATGCAAAAGCGCACGCGCTGGCGTCGGACTTCTACAAGATCGAGGATCAGATCCTGTCCTTGGTTGCCGCCGGTCAGTATGACGAAGCGATCAAGCTCAATGGGCCCTCGCGCCTCGCGCGCATCGCCGCCGACGCCGCCATTCGCGCCGACTACGACTACAACGAGACCTTGTTCGTGGAAGCTGCCGCGGATTCTATCCGCGATTACAACGAATCCAGACTGGCCATGGTGGTCGGCACCGTAGCGCTGATTGCACTGTCGCTGCTGTTCGGCTGGCTGATTGCACGCACAATCGTGCGTCCGGTGAGGCGCGCCGTGGCCATTGCCGCGGATGTCGCCGAAGGTCGGCTCGATGACGAGATCGAGATATCCGGTGACGACGAGATTGGAAAACTGCTGTCGGCACTCAAGCGCATGCAAGACACCTTGCGCAACTTCGTTGCCGCACAGCGCACGCTGGCGCAGGAGCATGCGGCGGGCTTCATTTCAAAGCGGCTGCCGGCTGCGCAGTTCAAGGGCGTATTCGCCGACGTTGCGCGCGAAACCAACGAACTGGTCGCGAGCCACATCGCGCTGAAACTGCGGCTCGCCGAGGTCGCCGGCCGTTACGGCTCGGGTGATTTCTCAGTCGACATGGACCGCTTGCCGAATGAAAAAGCCGTGCTGACCGAATCGATGGACAAGGTGCAGGCCAATCTCAAAGCATTGCGCGCTGAGATCCTGATGCTGGTGGAATCCGCTCGCAATGGCGAGCTCGACAAGCGCGGCAATGCGAGCGGTTTCGAGTTCGGCTTCCGCGAGATGGTGGAAGGCATCAACGCCATGTTGGATGCGATGCTCGCGCCGGTCGGCGAAGTGTCGCTGGTACTCGGCTCCTTGGCGAAAGGCGATCTCACGCGAACGATCAGCATCGGGTTCCATGGCGCCTTCGGTCGGCTGAAGGACGACACGAATGCCACGGTCGTGCAGCTCGGCGGCATCATCGGGCAGATCAAGCAGGCGACCGATCTGATCGGTACTGCCTCGCGCGAAATCGCTGGCGGCAACAACGATCTCTCGGCGCGGACCGAACAGCAGGCGGCGTCGCTGCAGGAAACCGCGTCGTCGATGGAGCAGCTCACCGCAACCGTCAAACAGAACGCCGAAAGCGCCCGGCAGGCCAATACGCTTGCAATCGGTGCGGCCGAAGTCGCGTCGAAGGGCGGTTCGGTGGTGGGTGAAGTGGTGACCACGATGTCCGCGATCAACGCCTCCTCGAAAAAGATCGTCGACATCATCGGCGTGATCGACGGCATCGCCTTCCAGACCAATATCCTCGCGCTCAACGCCGCGGTTGAAGCAGCACGCGCCGGCGAGCAGGGTCGTGGCTTCGCAGTGGTCGCGGCCGAAGTGCGCAGCCTCGCCCAGCGCTCGGCGAACGCAGCAAAAGAGATCAAGGCGCTGATCGGCGATTCAGTCGAGAAGGTTGGGGACGGCACCAAGCTGGTCGAGGAAGCCGGTCGCACGATGGATGAGATCGTCAACAGCGTTAAGCGCGTCACCGACATCATGGCGACCATCAGCGCGGCCTCGCAGGAGCAGAGTCAGGGCATCGAGCAGGTGAATCAAACGATCGCGCAGATGGATGAAGTCACGCAGCAGAACGCCGCACTGGTTGAACAAGCCTCGGCCGCGGCACAGTCGCTCGAAGAGCAGACCGGGCACCTATCGACGTCGGTGAGCCGCTTCAAGTTGGTTGATGCAGCGCCTTCGCCGGCCGCTGTCGAGGCCGCGCGATCCATTCGGTCGCTGGTCAAGAAGCCGACGCTGGCCGTGGTCCCACTGGCTGGCCGCAGCGCTGAGCGACGTCCGGTTGCACGCGCGCGCCGCTCCACTGCGCCAGCCGCAGTCGCGGCGAATGCCGCTAGCATTGAAGGCGAGGGTGCCCCCGGCGGCAAAGTCGGCGGCCAGTGGTCGGAGTTCTGATCGCGAACTGAATGCGCGGCGGCTCTGCGGCGCGCCTGCGTTGCACTTGCGTGAACGTCGCGTACTGGAAGCGCGCGACTTTTGCCTGTGTCGCCGCGCCGCAGTATTGAAGCTTCGTCAAACTGCGATCAAAGCTTAATTTTTCTGCCATTGATGCCTTGTACCGTCTGCTGATTGCGCCCACTGGCGCACCTAGGGACGGTTGCAAGTCAACTTGGAAATCGCACTTTACCTGCTGGCAGCCGCGCTCGGGGCTTGGCTCCTCAGTAAGGCTTACACGCGACTCCAGCTGTCCTTCGCCAAACATCCGTCGCTGAGCGGCCACGCCAAGATGTCGCGGCGCCTGGCGCGCTGGACGAGCTACTTCGAATACGACGCCACGCGCTATTTCAGTAGCGATCTGGCGCCGAACGAGATCGCACAGCGCCGCCGCAACGGCCTTGAGCGACTGCGCCAGCGCGTGAGCGAGACCTCGCCGAAAACGCTCGCGTACAGCCGTTCGCTGGAGCCCAGCATCTCCGACGTGCAGTTCACCAGTCAGTACCGCGTTCCGTTCCCGTACCGCCGACTGCTGCCGCTGGAGTTCCGCTTCGGCAGTGTCGTCACCCAGACGCGCGGCACCGAGATCTGCGATCTCGATGGCCAGTGGCGTTACGACGTTTCGGGTTCGTACGGCGTCAACGTGTTTGGCTACGATTTCTACAAAGAATGCCTGCGGCAAGGCTATGCACAGGCGGCCGATGTCGGGCCGGTGCTGGGGCCGTATCACCCGACCATTCGCGGCAACGTCGAACGTCTGCGCGAGATCTCCGGGCTCGACGAAGTGTCGTTCCACATGTCCGGCACCGAAGCGGTGATGCAGGCCGTGCGGCTGGCGCGCTATCACAGCGGACGCAGCCACTTGGTGCGCCTGTGCGGGGCGTATCACGGCTGGTGGGATGGCGTGCAGCCCGGTGTCGGCAACCAGCGCACGGTCAACGACGTCTACACGCTGGCGGATCTGAGCGAGCGAACTTTGCACGTGCTCGAAACCCGCCGCGACATCGCCTGCGTGCTGATCAATCCGCTGCAGGCACTGCATCCGAACGCGGATGCGCCCGGCGATGCTTCGCTGGTCAACAGCGCGCGCCGCACAGCATTCGATCGCGCGGCTTACAGCGCCTGGCTCGCGCGCATCCGCGAGGTCTGCACGCGCCGCGGCATCGTGCTGATCTTCGACGAAGTCTTCACCGGCTTTCGCTTGGGTTTTCGCGGCGCGCAGGAATACTTCGGCATTCAGGCCGATCTGGTCACCTACGGCAAGACGCTCGGCGGCGGTCTGCCGGTCGGTGTGCTGTGCGGACGCGCCGATCTGATGAAGCGTTTCAAGGATGCCGAGCCGGCCAACATCTCGTTCGCGCGCGGCACGTTCAACTCGCATCCGCACGTGATGGCCTGCATGGACGCGTTCCTCACGCGCATCTACGCGCCGGAGATTCAGGCGATCTATGCAAGTGCCGATGCGCAGTGGAACGCACGCGTCGAAGCACTCAATCGTCAGCTTGACGACGCCGGCCTGCCGGTGAAGTTCGCCAATCTGCACAGCATTCTCACCGTGCTGTACACGCAGCCATGCCGCTACAACTGGATGCTGCAGTTCTATCTGCGCGCCGAAGGCCTGGAGCTGAGCTGGGTCGGCAGTGGCCGCATGATCATGAGCCTGAATTATTCAGATGCGGACTTCGCCGAAATCGCACAGCGCGTGCTGCGTGCCGCGCGTCAGATGCAGGCCGACGGCTGGTGGTGGCGCGCGCCGCATCTGAGCGACAAGTGGATCAAGCAGCAGATGCTGAAGGACATGCTGGCGCAGCGCTTCGGTATCCGTAACACGCCTGCGGCCGCCCCCGTGGGTGGAGCTGCGCCCGTCGGCCCCGCGATCGAGAAGAGTCTCTAGACCGTGATCAACCGAATCAGCCTGGAACACTCCGCATTTCGCGACGAACTCCATGCCGAGTTCAGTCGCTATCTGATGGTCGAAGCCGCGCGCTATCCGCGTGCCGAAAGTCTGCGCATCGACTTCCATTGCCACGACCACAACAGCGATGTGCCGGACGAACTCTGGGGGCGCATCCTGCGCATCCCCGAGACCTGGCTAAAGACCGGCAAGCTGGTGAAGACCTTGCAGGGCAACGGCAGCGATGTGTTGACGGTGACCAACCACAACAACGCGCGCTCCTGCTGGAAGCTGCTCGAGAAAGGTCAGGACGTATTGCCGGGTGCGGAGTTCACCTGCTTCTTCCCGGAATACGATCTGTACGTGCACGTGCTGACCTACGGCTTCACGCCAACGCAGGAAACCGTGCTGAACCGCAAGCGCGGCGACATCTACGAATTCCTGCGCTACACCGCGGAACACGATATCCCGGTGATCCTGCCGCACCCGCTGTATTTCTACACGACCAATCCCGGCATCAATCCGGAATTGTTCGAAAAGCTCGCGCTGATGTTCCAGCGCTTCGAAGTGCTGAATGGCCAACGCGATGTCTGGCAGAGCGTGCTGACGCTGCATTGGGCGCAAGGCCTCAACGAAGAGAAGTTGCAGCGCTACAGCCGCAAGCATCGGCTCGACCCGGCCGACTTCGGCGTTTCGATGCAGCGTGCGAAAACGCTCACCGGCGGCTCGGACGACCACATGGGCATGTTCGCCGGCCAATGCGGTTCCTACCTGTGGGTGCCGAATCTCGCCGAGCGGCGTGTGCACAGCAAACTGTCGACGCTCGCGCTCGAAGCCTTGCGCGCGGGACACGTCGCGCCGTTCGGCGACGTCGGCGAGAACCAGAAGCTCAGCATCGCGCTGCTCGACTACTTCTCGCAGATCGCCACGCGCATTGAAGATCCGGGCCTGTTGCGGATGATGTTCCATCGCGGCGAACTGGAAGACAAGGTCGCCTGTTTCGCAATCGCCAATGCCTTGCTGGAACTCAAGAAGCACAAGAAGACGCAGTTGTTCATCGGCTATGTACACGACGCACTGCACGGCAAGAAGCCGGACTGGCTGGTGCGCTGGAACGTGTCGAGCGACTTCCGCTTCTGCATCACACAGCTGGAAAAGATCGCCGACGCACGCAAGAACGCGCCGGAGCGCTTTGTCGCCACCGTCAACGATGCGATCGCGGAGCTGTTCACCAATCTGAACCAGCTGATGATCAAACGCATGCGTCGTTCGGCGCCGGCGTTCGGTTCTTTGCCGCTGGACGATCTGTCGACCGAATGGCTCACGCGCCATTTCGAGATTCCGAGCCAGATCAGCGCGCTGTTGTCGGATTCCGTCGAAGGCAGCACGCGCGGCGCGGTGAATCTGAAGGATCTGCTCGACAACCTGATGTTCCCCGCGCTGGTTTGCGCGGTGCTCGCGGGCGCGCAGGTGGCGAGTACGCGCGTGCTGTACAAGAACCGCGCATTCCTGAATGAGTTCGCCGGTCATCTCGGCCGCAGCCATCATCCACAGCGCGCGCTGTATCTCACCGACACGCTGCGCGACAAGAACGGCGTGTCCAACTCGCTGTCCGGCAAGCTGGCCGAGATCCAGCGCCGCGATCTGCCGATCGATTTTCTGATCTGCCATGCCGACGCGAAGTCGGAATCGCATCTGCGTGTGCTGCGACCGCTGGCCGAATTCAGTTTCCCGAAGCTCGGCGAGCAGAGTTTCCGCGTGCCGGACCTGCTGGAGATCGCGCGCGTGTTTTACCGCGGCGGCTACGACCGCGTCGTCTGCTCCACGGAAGGACCGATGGTGCTGGTGGCGCTGTTCCTGAAGTACATGTTCAACGTGCCTGCGTTCTTCTTCATGCACACGGACTGGATCGACTTCGTCAAGCACACCACCGATCTGAATCGTCACGAACGCGACCGCATTCGCCGCGTGTTGCGCGCGCTGTACCAGCAGTTCGACGGCGTGTTCGTGCTCAACACCGAGCATCGCGACTGGCTCACCGGTCACGAGATGGGATTGCCGGCCGAGAAAGTCTTCCTCACCGCGCATCACACCGAGCCGGCCGCCGCACCGGTGGTGCCGGTGCGCAAGTCCGAGTTGCTGGCGGGCGCCAACGCCAATACACCGGTGCTGTTCGTCGCCTGCCGCATCAGCAAGGAAAAAGGCGTACTCGAACTGCCGGAAATTTATCGTCGCGCGAAGCAGTCGCTGCCGGATCTGCGCATCGTCATCGCCGGCTCCGGCCCGGCCGAAGCCGAGTTGCGTCAGGCGCTGCCGGAAGCGAGCTTCCTCGGCTGGATCAGCCGCGAACGCCTGTCGCAGTTGTATGCCGGGCTCGACCTGTTCGTGTTCCCCTCGCAGTTCGATACCTTCGGCAACGTCGTGCTGGAAGCCTTCTCGCACGGCATGCCGGTGGTCGCCTACAACTGCAAGGGTCCGAAGGACATCGTGCAGCACGAGCGCAACGGCTACCTGGTCAATTCGATTGACGAGATGGCCGCACAGATCGTGACGCACTTCGAGCAGCCCGAACGCCATGCCGCGATGCGGCGCGAAGCGCAACGCCGCGTCGGCGACTACCAGGCCGAGCCGATCATGCGCCAGTTCCTCGACGATCTCGGTCTGCAGCGCGTCGAGGCCGACGCACAACAGCGTTCGGCGGCCTGAGATGGTCGCCGCCGCGCTCCGTTCCCTGAGTCAGCAGGAACAGCTCAACTTCCTGCTGACCAACCGCATTCCGCGGCGTGCTTTGACGCAGGCCGTCGGCTGGTTCAGCCGCGTCGAGAATCGCAGGCTGACCCAGGCGTCAATCGCGCTGTGGCGCGCCTTCGCCGACGACCTCAATCTCGAAGAGGCCGAGCAGCAGCAGTTCGATAGCTTGCAGGCCTGCTTTACGCGCCGCCTGAAGCCGGGCGCACGACCAATCGATGATCGCGCCGATGTCATCGTCAGCCCCTGCGACGCCGTGGTCGGTGAATGCGGCGCCATCGAGGGCACCACACTGTTTCAGGCGAAGGGCTTTCCGTACGAGATCGGCGATCTGATCCCGGACGCCTCGCTACAGAAGCAGTATCGAAACGGCTGCTATGCAACGCTGCGGCTGAAGTCGAGCATGTATCACCGTTTTCATGCGCCGGTCGATTGCCGCATCGAAGAAGTGCGCTATATCTCCGGCGATACCTGGAACGTCAATCCGATTGCGTTGAAGCGCATCGAGAAACTGTATTGCCGCAACGAGCGCGCAGTTCTGCCGCTGATCGACACCGACGGCGAGCGCAGCGTTTGCCTGGTGCCGGTCGCGGCGATTCTGGTTGCCAGCATGAAGTTCCACTGCCTGCCCGAAGACGTGGAACTGCGACGCGGCGCCAACCGCATCCGTTGCAATGCGCACTATCGGCGCGGCGACGAGCTGGGCTATTTCCAGCACGGCTCGACCATCATCGTATTCGCCAGCTCTCACTACAGCTTGCTCGAACACCTGCGCCCCGGCGTGACGATCCGCATGGGCAGTGCGCTGATGCGCGACACCCGCAAAGCGCGCACCGAGCCGGACGCATCGGCCGCCGCCGACGCAACCTTCTTTTCGACTTGACCGATGCATCCAGGAGCCAACGCCATGACCTTTCTCGAAGAGCTGCATCAACAGCGCTGGGACGACCACCGCTTCTACCATCACAGCCGCATCAACCAGTCGCTGCATCTGGTCAGCGCCTGCTGCTTCCTGGCGAGCTACGTGTTGATCTTCTTCAATCCGGTGCTGGCCGTGATGGTGGGCTGGCTGTTGGCGATGATCCTGCGCCAGATCGGCCATTTCTTCTTCGAGCCGAAAACCTACGACGAGGTCAATCAGGCGACGCACGAATACAAGGAGAGCGTGAAGGTCGGCTACAACCTGCGGCGCAAAGTCGTGCTGTTGAGCATTTGGGTATTGGCGCCGCTGCTGCTGATGCTGCAGCCCGATCTGTTCGGCGTCTTCAACGCGCAGGAAGTCGCGCGCGGCCTGCTCTACAACACCTCGCTGCTGTGGTTCTGGATCGGCATTGGCGCAGTCGTCTTCCGCACCGTGCACTTGTTCTTCCTGAAGGGCGTGCAGTCGGGCCTGGTATGGGCGTCGAAAATCATCACGGACCCGTTCCACGACATCAAGATTTATCACAAGGCGCCGTACTACCTGCTGAAGGGCGCGATGTACGACGACATGCGCGAGTGGTACGCGCCGACGCCGACGACGCCGGCGCACTGAGCCTTTCGATGCTCCGCGTTGCGATGCCTTCGACGCGTCGCAATGCGGATAACGCGCTCACCGCGCTCACCGCGCTCACCGCGCGCGCTGCGTGCGCCGGTGGCTGTGCTGAAGCGGTGGCTCTGTCGTTCCCGTCAGTCGCATTCATAAGCCGCACGCGCGGCAGACGCTAAGACTGAATCGGTGTTCGGTGGCGGTTGGCCGGTGGCCATAAGGTCGCCGTCGCGGTGGCACGGTAGCGCTGGACTCGCAGTGCTGCTTCGCCCCAACGGGCAATGATCTATCCCGATCGACGATGCGCTGCTTTACGCGGCGTTCGCCTGTATGCGATCCGCAGGGTCAGTTCGCATCTGGCTGCGAACTGCTCTCCGCCGCTCCTCCCGTGCCTACTGCCGCGATGCTGACGCAGCGGTACAGGCGCCACTGACAGCGCGCAATCGTTCTTGGACTCGCGGCGAAAGGAGTCGTCAACGCCGATGCTGCCGGGCACGCGACCACACCGCTGGCGAAGGAACCCACTCGAGTCGCACGATGCGACTGCGCGCCCCGCGCACAAATTAGAATGTGCGCATTATTCGAACGACATGGAATGCAAATGGAAGCCCGGTTCGGCAGTCGGTTGATGCGCGTAGGCCTGGGTCTTGGCCTCGCGTTGGCGCTCGGGGGCTGTAGCCTGATGTGGGGGCCGGGTGACGATCCGCGCGGCAAGGCTTATTTGTCGCAGGTCGGCACGATTTCGCTGGCGATCGGCCGCTTTCACGACGAACAGGGCCATTACCCGAAAACCCTCGACGAACTGGTGCCGAACTACATCGCCAAGATCCCCGACGAACCGCCGCTGTTGTACGAGTCCACCGATGGCTCGATGGCCTTCACGTATGCGCCGAGCTGGCCGCAATCCGGACATGCGAGTTGTGCGGTCAAGGCCGGCTCGACCGCCTTCCGCTGCCACGGTCTGATCTGAGCCGACTGAATCGACTGAACCGGCGACCGCGCCTGCGGTCGCAGTCTGGTGGTGATTTGTGATTTGCCGAGCTTGGCGCTGGGCGCGGTGCTGGTCGAGCGTGCCCGTCGGTGCGGTGACTCCGGCGAATCGATGTGCGGGGTCGATGCGCGGGGTCGATGCTAGCTTGGCGCAAATGCATGTTTGGCGGCATCTGGGCGATGTTAGGGCGGTGTTTTCAAGATGTTTGCGCCATGCCTGGGCGGCGTCCGGCCCGGGATTGAGTTCGTCGAGATGGGCGCCGGTCGGCCACGGAAGCGCCGGGCGTGCGACTGAGCCGGCGCTCGACCGCCGCACCGCGTGCGCCGTGCTGATCGCGGGGCGTCGCAGCGGTCGGCGGCGTTCTGGATCGGTTGTATCGTCGTCGCTTCACCGTTGGTGGTCGAATCGAACGGCCCGGAGTCGATTGGCGAAGGGTCGGCGAAATCGTCGGCAAGGCTTCGGTAAGCCGTCCCCGGTAAGCTCGGCACCTTGAGTTTTAGGAGAAGTTCGTTGCGAGTTCCAGTTGCCCTTGTGCTGTTGATGTGTGCCGGCTGCGCCAGCTACCAGACGCCGGGTGCTGCGGTGAAACTTGGCGAACTCGTGCCCGCCGATGTCGCGGCGAGTTCGGCGCGCGATCCGCTGCCGCGCTTTCCAAGCAGCTTCGCACTGGTGCGCGTGCAGGCGCCGGACTATCGCTCGGCCTCGTCGCGCGGCTATGGCGACGGCCGCTTCAGTATCGTTACCACGCAAGAACTGATGACCGATGCTCGCCTGCAGGAGATTTCCGGTTGGCCGCAGGTGGCGACGGTGTCGATGTTGAAAACCGCCTTGCTGCCGCACCGGTTCGACTCGCTCGACGATCTGCGGCTGGCCGCCGCCAAGCTGCAGGCGGACGTGCTGCTGGTGTACAGCATCGATACGCGGTTCGAGATCGGCGGGCGCAGCTACGCGCCGGAATCGGATGTGTCGCTCGGCGCAAAGTCGGTGACGGCGGCAGCGGTAAAGTCGCATGCCAGCGCCGTACTTTTCGACGTTCGCACCGGCGCGAGCTTCGGCGAAGTCGGCGCCGATGCCGATCTCGCAGACTTGGCCGGCGCGCTGGGATCGGGCGAAGCGGTGGACGCAAAACGCCTGCAGGCCGAACGCCAGGCGTTCGCGGCGATGCTGGCCAATGCACAAACCACCTGGTCCGGCATCGTCTCGCAGGCACCGTGATGCAGCGGCGCGCGCGAACTTCGTCGGATCGCGATGATCAAAGCGGGCTGATGCACTGGTCTTGTGCGCTGCTCTTACGGCGAGCGAATGCCGCGCTCGCCCTCACTCGGTCGAAACCTGTCGCCATGAATGTCCGCGCCCTGACTCGCGCTTGTATCGCCACGCTGGCCCTGGCCTGCGGCGGCACCGCCTTGGCGACGCCGGCACCGTTCGACCTGAGCGGCCCCAAGGTCGACGTGATCGTCACTCGCGGTGCGCAGATTCTGCCGGCCTCGGAAGTGCCGAACCTCGCGGTCGGCGACAAGCTGTGGATCAAGGCGGATCTGCCGGCCACACAATCGGCGCATTACCTGATGGTCGCCGCCTTCCTCAGCGGTTCGACCAATCCGCCGCCGGAGGACTGGTTCTATCCGTGCAAGACCTGGACGGGTTCCTGCGCGCGTGACGGCCTCACCGTCACCGTGCCGAAGGGCGCGCAGCAGGTGCTGGTGTTCTTCGCACCCGAAACCGGCGGCGATCTCCGCACGCTGGTGAGCGCGGTGCGCGGGCGGCCAGGCGCCTTCGTGCGGGCCTCGCAGGATCTGAATCAGGCCGCACTCGATCGCGGTCGCCTCGAACGCTATCTGACTACGGTGCGCATGCTCGATCACACCGCGCCGCAGAGCCTGAAGGAAACCGCGCCGCTGCTCGCGCGCAGTCTCGGCATCAAGGTCGACGAAAAATGTCTCGACCGCCTGCCAGAACTGCAGGCGCCGTGCCTGATGTCGGGTCAGGAATCGCTGATCCTGAACGACGGCCACACCACTACGATAGTCGAAGCGCTAGCCGCGAGTCCTGGCACCGACCTGGTGATGGAAGCGAGTCTGACGCCGCAACTCGGCTACGGCTTCTACAGCCCGTACATCGCTTCGGTGGTCGACATCGCACGCATTCTCGATTCGTTCCGCACCGCGCAGTACCAATACATTCCAGCACTCGCCACGCAACGCGGCGACAGTCTCGCGCTGACGCTGAATGCTGCACCCTCGTTCAACAATCCGAAGTCGGTGCTGGTGGTCGGTCTGCCGGCCGTGGAGCAAGCGCAGCCGCCGCCGCTGCATGCGGTCGACCCCACCGAAATCTACTGCGCCAGCCGCAACTCGCTGGTGCTGCCGGTGGAAGGCGCACCGCTGGTGTTCTCGACCGGCTACGCGCACGACATCGTGCTGAGTGTTCGCGGCAAGGACGGCAAGACCATCGACCTGCCGGCGCGCGCCGACGGCACCCAGGGCGGCTACGTTGTCGATACCTCGCGGCTGCAGGGCGCATCGCTCGGTGAGACGGTACACGCCTCGCTGCAGGGCTACTGGGGCTTCGAGCCTTATGCGGGTCCGAGTTTCCAATTGCGCAATACCCATGCGAAGAGCTGGACGCTGGCGGATGGTGATCAGGATGCCTTGATCGTCGGCCGCCAGGACACCGTGCATCTGCGCGCGGACAGCGTCAGCTGTGTCGATACCATCATGTTGCGCGATCCGGCCGGCAAGGAACTGAAGGCCGACTGGAAGCGCGTGAAGCCCGATGAAGTCGAAGTCAAGCTGCCGCTGGAATCGGCGCAACCGGGCGCGATGACGCTGCTGGTGCAGCAGTACGGCAGCAAGGATTCCTTGCCGGTGCCGATTCAGACATTTTCCGATGCCGGTCATTACGACGGCTTCGCGATGCACGCTGGCGATGCCCAGGGTGTGCTCAGCGGCAGTCGGCTCGATCTGGTCGCGAGTCTCAGCATCGGTAGCCTGATGTTCACGCCGGGTGACCTGTCGAGCCAGCACGGCAACGATACGCTGATCATGCAGGCGCAAGATCCGCAGGCTGCCGCTGCGTTGAAGCAGGCGCGTGCATTGCCGGCGAAGCTCGCCTTGAAGGATGGGCGCGTGCTGTCGCTGAACGCGGCAGTCGATAGTCCACGTCCGCGTGTGCAATTGATCGGCAAGAGCGTGCAGCCTTCGCAATCGAGCGGCGCGAGCAACATCGAACTGGCCGATCCCGACGAGCTGCCGCAGGATGCGCGCCTGAGTTTCTCGCTGCGCGCACTGACGCCTGCGAGCTTCGCCGCCGACGAAGTGCTCGAAGTCGCGACCGCCGATGGTGCGTTCACAACCCAGCTCGGTGTGCGCGTCGGCGGTCTGCAACTGGTCGATTCGCACGTGGCCGTGGCAACGCTGGATCCGACCAAGGCATTCGGTTCTTCGGCGTTCGGTCCGCTGCAGTTCCGCGTGCTGGCGGGTGGTGTGGCTGGCGACTGGCAGCCGCTGGCGACGCTGGTGCGCCTGCCTGCGCTGAGCGATCTCAAATGTCCGGCCGCACCGGAGCTGGCCTGCAAGCTCGGTGGTCGCAACCTGTTCCTGATTGACGCAGTCGCTGGCGATCCGCAGTTCAAACGCTCGGTGCAAGTACAGGAAGGATTCCCCGGCTACGTATTGCAGGTACCGCAGCCGAGCAACGGCCGGCTCTACCTGCGCCTGCGTGATGATCCTTCGATCATCAACCAAGTGGCGCTACAGCCGCAGCCCCTGCCGGTCTCGCCGGACGCAGCCGCGCGTGCGCTGAGCGGCGGCGATGGCAGCGGCGATGCCGCGCCAGCGAATTCGTCGCCCGCCTCGCCGTCCGCATCGCCGTCCGCGCCGGCGGCCGCAGGATCGGCTGCGCCTGCGCAGGCCGCGCCCGCCTCGACGCCGAGTTCGATGCTGAGCCCGAGTCCGGCGTCCGACTCGAAATCGCTGGCGAGTTCGCACGCCACTGCGGCGCCGGTCGCAGGCCCTGACGCGAATGCGGGCGCGGTTGCTACGGCGGCAGCGACTCCGATTCCGACTCCGACTCCGACTGCAATTGCCCCAGTAACTGCATCAGTAACTGCATCAGTAGCTGCGCCAGCAGGACCGGCTACGCCGTCACTACCTTCGGCGGACGTGCCCGCCAGCGCAACGCCCGCCGTAGCCACGCTCCCAACCGCGACCGCATCGGCCGGCGCGCCCAGCGCCCAGCCCTGAATCGTGTGAATCCATGTCGGCCCCTGCCCGCCGATGTTTGTTGTCGGGCGGCTTGGGAGTGTCGCCGGATTGACGTCTGCAGCGGCTAGACTCGATGCCATTGCCATCCGCTTTTCAGAACCTATTCGATCGTCAGTGAATACCGATCCGATTTATCCGCATATCGATCAGTTGTGGAACGAGCAAATCGTGCCGCAGCTGATCGAGTACATCCGCATCCCGAACAAGTCGCCGATGTTCGACGCCGACTGGCAGGCGCATGGCTACATGGATCAGGCCGTGGCGCTGATGGAAACCTGGGCGCGTGCGCAGCCCATCGCCGGCATGCAGCTGGAAGTGGTGCGCCTGCCCGGACGCACGCCACTGATCTTCATCGACATCGCCGCGAGCGATGCCGCGACAGGCGACGACTGCGTGCTGCTGTACGGACATCTCGACAAGCAGCCTGAAATGACCGGCTGGTCGGAGCATCTCGGTCCGTGGAAGCCGGTGCTGGAAGGCGACAAGCTCTACGGGCGCGGCGGCGCCGACGATGGTTACGCGCTGTTCGGTTCGCTCGCCGCCATTCGTGCGCTACAGAAACAGCAGCAGCCGCATGCACGCTGCGTGGTCATGATCGAAGCCTGCGAAGAATCCGGCAGCACCGATCTGCCGTTCTATGTCGATCATCTGGCTGCACGTATCGGTCGGCCGTCGCTGGTGGTGTGTCTCGATTCCGGTTGTGCCAACTATGATCAGCTCTGGCTGACCACCAGCCTGCGCGGACTGTCCGGCGGCGACTTGCGTGTTCAGGTGCTGAAGGAGGGCGTGCATTCCGGCGCGGCGTCGGGCGTGGTTGCTTCGAGTTTCCGCATTCTGCGCCAGCTGCTGTCGCGGCTCGAAGACGAGCAGACCGGGCGCATCCTTCCGACTCAGCTTCACGTTGAGATTCCTGCGCAGCGTCTGGCACAGGTGCGCGCCGCCACCGATGCGATGCGCACCGCGCTGCAAGCCTGGTTTCCGTTCGTCGACGGCATGCAGCCGGTCGACGACGACATCACCGAGCTGGTGCTGAACCGCACCTGGCGACCGGCGCTGTCGATCACCGGCATCGAAGGTCTGCCGGATCTGTCGAGCGCCGGCAACGTGCTGCGGCCGTATACCGCGGCGAAACTGTCGCTGCGCCTGCCGCCGACGCTCGATGCGGTGGCCGCTGGCGCCTTCGTCAAACAGTTATTGGAACGCGATCCGCCGTACGGCGCGCACGTTTCGTTCGAAGTTGAAAAGGCCTCGGCCGGCTGGAATGCGCCTGCGCTGTCGCCGTGGCTGGAAGCCGCGGTCGCCGCTGCGTCGCAGGACTTCTTCGGTCAGCCGGCAGCCTACATGGGCGAGGGCGGCAGCATTCCGTTCATGGGCATGCTCGGCGAGAAATTCCCCGGCGCGCAGTTCCTCATCTCCGGCGTGCTCGGGCCCGGTTCCAACGCGCACGGGCCCAACGAGTTCCTGCACATCCCGACCGGCAAGCGGGTCAGCGCCTGTGTGGCGCGCGTGATCGCCGAGCATCGTCGCGCGAGCCTGGCGGGGCTCACCACTGGCGTTGCGGTCGCCAGCGGCGATGTCAGTCGCGGCGCGCACGGCTGCTGCTGAGTCCAGCCTGGCGTCAAGGAAAAGTGCGCAGGTGCGGGCGCGCAGTGTCGGCTGGTCGATGTGCGAAGTCCGGCAACGCGGCCGTGATCGCCAGGCGCACTCTCGCAAGACACCGTGCCCAATATCGCGCACGACGCCTGAATCAAGGCGTGCAGTTGCTGCCTTGCAGGCTGTTGAGATCCACCGTCGCCGCGAGCTTCTGATAACCGCTTGCATTCAAGTGCAGGCCGTCGCCGCCGTCGTACTGCGCGGCCAGCAGGTTCGGATTGCTGGAATCGCGCACCGCGGCGTCGAAGTCGACCACCGCGTCGGCGGGACTCTGGGTTCGGATCCAGCTGTTCACTTCCTGGCGCAGCGTCGAGGCATTGGTACTCGAGTAGCCCGCTTGCGCATTGCCGCCGGACGGCGTCAGCGTCGCCTGCACCACATGCAGGCCGGCACCGTGCAGGCTGGCGATCAGTTGGGTGTAGGCGTCGGTCAATTGGCTCGCACTGAGGCCGACGGTCTGGCCAATATCGTTGATGCCTTCGAACAGGATCACGTCGCTGACGCCGGCCTGCGCAAGCACGTCGCTATCGACACGCGACAGCGCCGACGGCCCATACGCGGGGACCGAACCATTCTCGCGCACGCGATTGCCGGTGATGCCGGCGTTCGCGACAAATAGCGTGCGGCTGGCGGTGACCAGGCGATGTGCGAGGAAATCCGGATAGCGCTCGTTGCGATTGACCGTTGCGGTGTTCTCCGGCAGCCCCTGCGGCGGACCTTGGAAGCCATCGGTGAGCGAGTCGCCGAAGGCGACCACCGCAGATGTGGCACCGCTCGCCAGCGTATCGAAGCCGACCACGAACGGCCTTGAGGTCGTGCTCTGTGTGTACGCGCTGCCGGACACATCGGCGCTGTGATCGCCGGCACCCGGCGCGGTGACATACGAGGTCTGGCGCGCGACGAAATGCAGCGTCGGCACAATGCCCGGATTGATCGCGGCGATGCTCACGGCGAGATCATCGAATTCGTTGAACACAAAGCTCACCGGATCGCTGATGACGTCCTCGCCCACTTGCAGCGTGACGTTTGCAGCGCCGTTGAACGTCAGTGCCACCGATGTTGTGGCGTCGATCGCCGCACCGCTGCTGCGATGCGCGAGCCGCACGCCGGAAAACACGATCGGCGCCAGACCGAAACGATTGCTCAAATGCACGCGCGCGGTGCTGCCGTGACCGAGCGCGGTGAAGATCAGCCGATAGCTTTGGTTGGCGCCGACCGTCAGTGGACGCAGGCCGGGATCGGCGGTTGTGGTCGCATCGGTCGGTGGCGCTTGCCAGGCGGTGACCCAACGGCTGCTGTTGCAGGCCACCGGCGATCCGCCGCTGCTGCCGCCGCTATCTCCACCGGAACTGCCGCCCGATCCGCCACCCGAACCACCGCCGGAGCTGCCGCCGCTACTGCCACCGGAGGTCCCGCCCGACGCACCTCCCGATCCACCGGTCGATCCGCCGGTCGACGTGCCGCTGGTCCCACCGGTGGAGCCACCGCTGCTGCCGCCGCTGACGCCCCCGCTGCTGCCACCAGACGACGTGCCGGTATCACTCGCTGTGCCGCCGCCACCGCCGCCGCAGGCGCTGAGCGCCATCGTCAGAAGTGCGACGAAACACAACCGGCGGCGCAACGACGGTCCTGCGAGCGCGGGCTTCGACATGCGGACTCCTTGAGCGGGCGGCGGCGTCGCAAGCGCGCTGCCGTTATTGGAATGGTCTGTGGGGCCACCCGACCGGTCGTTGACGAACCTGATTCCCCCAGTGTTCACGCGCGAGCCGAAGAGAGCAGCACCTGTTGAAGCTAATCCTGAAGCCTTACGAGCGGCTTAACCAGCACCGCAATGCCTGGTGTCTGGGTGCGGCAAGGTGCTCGACTGTCCGCCATGACGGGAACCGCTTGCCGAACGGCGACGCTGCACGTCTGCGGGCGTCTGCGCGCGACTGCGAACCTTTGCGCGCGTTGGCGCTGCAGGATTGCTGCCGCCGCTGATTCGCGGCAGGCTTCTGGCCTGCAAGCCTTGCGCGCGAATGTTCGGATCATCAATCGCATAATTGCGCCAATCGCTTTTGAGGACTTCATCGATGATCGCTGCACCGATCGCCTGGATCACGCATCGCGCCTGTCTGCTGCACGAGATGCAGCCGGGTCACCCCGAATCGCCGCTGCGACTTGAGGCGATCGAGCAGCGTCTCGCCGCGGGCGGGCTCGACCGTCTGCTGCAACGTCATGAAGCGCCACAGGCGCCGTTATCGCTGATTTCGCAGGTTCACCAGTCGGCATATGTCGATGCGCTCTTCGCACAACAGCCACGCCTCGGTCTGCTCCCGATCGATGCGGATGTCGTGCTGAATCCGCATTCGCTCGAAGCCGCGTTGTACGCAGCCGGTGCGGCGGCGCATGGCGTCGATCTGGTGCTGGACGATCGCGCCAGCCTGGCGTTCGCCTCGGTGCGACCGCCCGGACATCATGCGGAACGTGCGCGCGCGATGGGCTTCTGCATCTTCAACAACGTTGCCGTAGCGGCGGCGCGTGCATTCGCGCGTGGGCTTACGCGCGTCGCGATCATCGATTTCGACGTGCACTACGGCAACGGCACGGCCGATATCTTCGGTGGCGATCCGCGCGTGCAGTTGTTTTCCACTTACGAAGCCGAGCTGTATCCGTACTGGCGCACACCGGCGGGCATGAACAGCCTGATCGATCGACCCATGCAGAGCGGCGACGGCAGTGCTGCGCTACGCCACGCAGTCGAAGCGCATTGGCTGCCGGCCTTGCGCGCATTCGCCCCGCAGTTGTTGCTCGTCTCCGCCGGCTTCGACGCGCACGCGCAAGATCCGCTCGGCGGTCTGAGTTTCGAGACCGAAGATTTCGGCTGGCTCGGGCGCGTCATTCGCCAAGAGGCGGCAGCACTCTGCGAAGGTCGCGTCGTTGCAACGCTGGAAGGCGGCTACGATCTCGATGCGCTTGGACGTTGTGTTGAAGCGTTCTTGCAAGCCTTCGTCGAACCAGAAGCGGTCGTCTGAGGGCCGGCTGCCACCGGAGTTGAATCGGCGCGCCAACGGCCACTGCTAAGGATCGGCGAAGCCTGCCGTCGCTCGACGACACCGATCACGGGTTGAATGGCAGCTGGCAACTTGCCGCGCGAAGTCTGCGGCCGCATCCGCTATCGTTATCCGATGTCCAGCCTTCTGACCCAGCACACCCTGATCCTCTGCGCGCATCTGCTGATCGCCGGTGTTGCGGCCTCACATGCACTGTTGACCAAGCGCGACCCGCGCTCGGCCTGGGGCTGGATTGCCGTGTGCTGGTTGTTCCCGCTGGCGGGCGCGATGCTGTACTGGATCTTCGGCGTCAACCGTATCCACACGCTGGCGCAGCGCCGCGTCGGTGCATCGCCGACACCCACACCGACCGAATTGCGCGAGCTGCCCGCCGCGCTGCGCGGCAACGGCGATCGCGGCGACGAGCAAAGGCTGCTGGAGCTGGTGCGTATCGGGCAGGCGATGACGGGCCGCGATCTCACCGCCGGCAATCGTATTGAACCGCTGCACAACGGCGAACAAGCATATCCGGCGATGCTCGAGGCCATCGCCGCCGCGAGGCACAGCATCGATCTCGTCAGCTACATTTATCGCAGCGGACAGGTCGGATCCGATTTCGCGGAAGCCTTGGCCGCGGCGCAAAAGCGCGGTGTGCACGTGCGGGTGCTGCTCGATGGTGTGGCCGATGCGTACTACCTGCCGCGTGCAAGTCGCCTGCTGCGGCGTCACGGCCTGCGGCCGCGGCTGTTCCTGCCGATCCGTCTGCTGCCGCCGATGCTGCATATCAATTTGCGCAACCATCGCAAGCTGCTGCTGGTCGATGGCGTGCTGGCTTTTGCCGGCGGCATGAACATCGCCGACCATCACCTGATGAAACGCGCGCGTGGTCCGCGCGTGCAGGATCTGCACTTCCGTATCGAAGGCCCGGTGCTGCAACAACTGGCACAGGTATTCAATGAAGACTGGAAGTTCGCAACCGGTGAAGACAGTGCCGAACCGCAGCCGCCTGCCGCGATCGGTGCCGCTGCGGCACGCGTGATCACCGATGGCCCGAACGAGGATCTGGACAAGCTGCTGATGGTCTTGCTGGGCGCGTTCGCCGCCGCCCATCACCGCATCTGGATCATGACGCCGTACTTCATTCCCAGTGCTTCACTGGTGGCGGCTTTGCAATCGGCGGCGCTGCGCGGCGTCGATGTCAGCATCGTGCTGCCGGAAAAAAGCGATCAGCCCTGGATCAACTGGGCAACGAACAACTATCTCGCGAGCTTGCTGCGGCGTCACGTGCGCGTGTTCCTGCAGCCACCGCCGTTCGCACACACCAAGCTGCTGCTGATCGATGACGACTATCTGCAACTCGGCTCCGCCAATCTCGACAATCGCAGCATGCGATTGAACTTCGAACTGGTGGTGGAAGCGTTCGATCCGGCGCTGGTCGCACGATTGGCGGACGCTTTCGCGCGCACCGTGGCCCAATCGAAAGCGCTGAGCCTCGAACAGATTCGCGCGCGCCGGCTACCGCAGCGCTTTCGCGATGCGCTGTGCTGGTTGTTCTCGCCGTATCTGTAATCGCGCGCCGGCGCCCTTCGGCGATAGCAGCGCAAAAAAAAGCCGCCTCGAACGAGGCGGCCTGGCTTTGCGACATTTGCGGTCTTGCGACCGCTTTAGCGCATTAGCTGTTGACGCTGTCCTTCAACGACTTCGCCGGAACGAACTTGACCTTCTTGGCGGCGGCGATCTGGATGGTCGCGCCGGTCGAAGGATTGCGGCCGCTGCGCGCAGCGGTGTGCGCAACCTTGAACTTGCCGATATCCGGCAGCGAAATTTCATTGCCGGCGATCAGATCCTTGCGAACGGCGACAGCCAGCTCGCTGAGAACGGCGTCGGCAACGGTACCAGTGATGTCGCAGCTTTCTGCGAGGTGCTTGACGAGATCGGCTTTAGTCATCTATTTGCCCTCCGGGGCGGTTTGGAATTCAGGCTCTTTAGGGCATTGAGTCGCCATAAAGTTCAGCAACGGTGCGGCTGCACTCGGTTTTGTCTACGCATACGGCAGCCGGCAACGGACCAGGGGAACGGCTTTGGGATCAAACGCCCAGCAGTTCTACTTCGAACAACAGTGTCGCATTCGGCGGAATTACGCCGCCAGCGCCGCGTGCACCATAGCCAAGACTGGCGGGGATCACCAGCCGTCGCGTGCCACCCACCAGCATTCCTTGCACGCCCTCGTCCCAGCCCTTGATCACTTCGCCAGCACCCAATGCGAACGCAAACGGGCGACCGCGTGTGCGGCTTGAGTCGAATGCGGCGCCGGCCTTGCCGTCGCTATAGAGCCATCCGCTGTAATGCACGCTGACCCTGGCGCCGGGCGTTGCTGCGGCCCCGGTGCCGACTTGAATGTCTTCGTACTGCAGTCCGGAAGCGGTCGTTTCCATGCAAAGTTCTCTCTGTGGCGCGCAGAAGGATAACCCGTTGGGGCGCAATTCGTGTGCTGCGCTGCGGCAGGCGAGCGTGTTGCAGCCTCCGACGCCGCCATCCGCCGCACGCCCGAAGGCGGCGCTTTCGCTCATACTCGAAGGCGATGGCTAGGTAAAATTTAGGACTATACGAACTCGGCCCTGCGCTCCAAGCGCTTTGTGAGCCGTGCAAACACCGCGAGGGACCAACCGCGGGCTGGAGCGAGAGGCGAAGGGGAAGGTTATGGAATACGTGGGCTTTGTGCTCATCACAGTGGTCGCGGTTGGCGCCTTGTACATGGCGATTGCGCGGCTATTGGCGAATCGTCCGGCGTATCCGGCCGAGATCGAGGCGTTCAGTCGCGAACACAATCGTCTGGTCGAAGATCTCAAGATCGAGCGCGCCGCGGCGAAGGAAATTGGCACGGAAGCCGGGCGCCTCGCGGCGCGCGTCGAAGGTCTGGAGCAGGCGCTGAGCGACAAGGAGCGCGAACGCGGCACGCTCGAAAGCGCGCTGAGCAATGCGCTCGCGCGGCTCGAAACCGAGTCGGTTGCCGCACGCAGTGCTGCGGCGAGTTTGCGCGAACGCGAAGCGGAACTCGCGCAGTCGCGCAGCACTCAGCAGCGTATGCAGGCCGAGATCGCGCAGTTGCAGCGCGATCTCGGCGAGCGTAGCGAGCACTTGGCCCAGGCCACGGCGCAATTGCAGCACTCGGAGCGTACGAATGCCGAGATGAAACAGTTCCTCGCCGACGCGCAGGCGCGTTTGTCGAAACTGTTCACCGAGATGGCAAGTCAAGCATTCGATGAACGAAGTGTTCGCTTGGAGCACGCGCTGCAATCGAACACCGATCGCTCGCGCGCGGAAATCGAGGCCTTGTTGCAACCGTATTCGGAGCGCCTCGGCGAATTCCGCCAGCGCCTCGACGTCGTCCACGGCGAAGAAACCCAAGATCGCGCCACGCTGCTGGGTGCGGTGAAGGACCTGAAGTCGTTGAACCAGGATGTCGCCGAACAGGCATCGAAATTGAGTCGCATCCTGAAAGGCAGCGCCAAGGTGCACGCCGATTGGGGCGAGCTGATGCTGGAGTCGGTGTTGACCAGTTCGGGCTTGATCGAAGGGCGCCACTACCAGCGCAATCGCCAATCAACCCAGGATCACCTGCTGCCGGATGTCGTCATTACCTTGCCGGATGATCGACGCGTGGTCGTCGATTGCGGCTTCGAACTGTCTGCCTGGCAGGACGCGATGAACGCGATCGAACCTGCACAGCAGGAGGCCGCGTTGCAGCGGCATGCGCAGACGCTGCGCAGCTACATCGACGAACTGTCTGCGCGCAATTATCCGCAACAGTTGGGCGACGGCGTGTTGGAAATCAGCATCGCGTTCGTACCGATCGAGGCGGCGTTGTCGGCGGCACTCGGCAGCGATGCGTCCTTGCAGGCGGACGCATTCGAGCATCGCGTTGCGCTGGCTTCGCCGAACACCTTGATTGCCTTACTCGCCGTGGTCGAGCGCCTGTGGGTGCGCGACGAAGTCCGGCAACAGGCCGCGGAGATCAGTGCCGCCGGTGGCAAGGTTCTGGAGGCTTTGACGCCCTTGCTGCAAGTGTTCGAAAAGACCGGCAAGCAGCTGGGGCTGGCGCACGAGAGTTTTGCGGAAGCACGCAGACTGCTGACCGAGTCGAGCCAATCACTGATCCCGAAGGCGCAGCGTCTGGCGGCACTCGGCGCGGAAGAGCGTGCATCAGCGCAGAAGACCCCCGACACCGAACAGGGTGTCGACGATTCCAGCAGGCAGGCCGCTATCGTTCGGCGTTAGATCGCTCGCGAAAAGCTTCGGAGGATAACCGCCCTTGCCGATGCATCGCTATCGATAGAGTAGCGACGTTTCAAGCTGGCTTCGCTGCCGGGAGCAAGCCTGCAGTCATTCGAGGCGGAAGCTGATCGGCTGGTCGATCGCGAAGTCGTTCAGCCCAGGGCTGAACTCGTCGGGCAGCACCGGGAAGCGTCCGACATGCAGGACGGCGTCACGTGCCGCCTCATCCAGCACCGGATAGCCCGAACTCTTCAGCAGCGTCACGTCGAGCAGGCTGCCGTCTCGGCGCAGGTGAATGTGGATCACCGCAGTCCCTTGCTGGCGTGCGTCGCGCGCGCTCAGCGGGTAGATGCGGTGCTGGCCGACATCGGCGCTGACCTCCCACAAATAGTCGAACGGCATACGTGCGACGCGGCCGCTGCTGGCCGTGACCGGCGGCGCCAATGGCGGTGGCGAAACCGCCGGTAAGGAAGCGGTCGCGGGTCGCGTTACTGCCGGTGCGGGAGGTGCGACGCTTGCGGCAGCAGCAGAAAGAACTGGTGCCGATTTCGAGGCCATCACGCGAGGTTGTTGTGGCGGCGCACTGCGTATGGCTTTCGCGCGCACCGGACGTGGCGGTGCGACGTTGGAGTGTGGCTGCTGCGCGTCAGGCTTGGGCTTTGCGGCCGATTCGGCGGGCGACGCAATCGCCGCGACTGCCGGAGCCCGCCGTTCCGGCTGCAATTCGATCACCGTGACCACTCGGCGCTCCAGAGAACGAGACGGGCCGAACTGCCCGTGCAGGACGACCAAAATCAGCAGGGCATGGAGCAGCAGCGCAAACAGGATGCCGCTCACGGGCAGCTGAGCCGAATTGCGGGGTGGGGCGGGATGCGGCAGTGCAATCATCGGGTCGGGTGCGCGGTGCTCGGCATGCAGTCGAACGCGGTGCTCGGCGAGGCGACGCGCATTTGCGTCGTTGCGCGATCATCGCGCCCTCTAAAACCGCACCCCGTTGTGCGGACAAACCCGTGCTGCCACGGCCGAGGCATGGCCGTCGGCGCTTGGATGGACGCAAAAACCGCTCCGCGCCTGCGCTCGTCGTCTAGCAGAGCAGCAAATCAGCGTGATTGAGCGGCGTTGTCGTGTGCCGATGCCGATCGAGCCTTCGCGAAGCTGGCAGCGGTCGAGAAAGTCTGTGGCCTGCGAGCCCCGTGATGGGGCACCTGATGGTTAGCTCGATGGGCCGCTTGGCCGCTCACTTGGCGGCTCACTTCACCGCTCACTGGGCCGCTCAATGGGGCTTCGATCAGTCGGACGGTCCGATCGCCCGGTGGGCAGAAACCGTCCAAAGATTAGATTAACTAAATCGGATGGGGAGAAAAGATCAATTGCTGCGTCGCAACAATCGGATTAACATTTCTCTACTGTCTCCTCCAGATCCCGCATGGGATCTTTCAAGGCCATCCCAAAAGGGTGGCCTTTTTTTTATTCCAATCAAGGTCGTTGAAGTTTAAGCGACCGCCGCCGCTAAGGGACTATCGGCAAGAAAGGTTTACCTAAACTAAATTGAACGACCAGAAAATATCAATTGTTGCGATGCAGCAGCCGCGATAACCTATCTTCACTGTCTCCTCCAGATCCCGCATGGGATCTTTCAAGGCCATCCCAAAAGGGTGGCCTTTTTTTTATCTTGCGTGCAGCACTGGAGCGACCTCGCATCGCTTGGCGAGGGCTCACGCCCGCGAACTAGGTCGGCACGACTGTCGGCGTCGCCGCTTCCTGCAGAAGCCAGGATCGAAACGCGTTGACCTCCGGCCGTGCGGCCGCGCTACCGGGCGTGATGATGTAGTAGGCGTTGTCCAGCGGCAGGGCCTGAGGGAACGCCACGACGACGCGACCTGAGGACAATTCCGCGGCTGCCAGTAGCGGCGACGCCAGGGTGACGCCCAGTCCGTCGGCAGCGGCTTCCAATGCATGGGTGGAATGATCGAGTCGCAGTCCCCGTCGCGGATCGACGCCCTCAACGCCGGCGCGCCGCAGCCAGCGGGCCCAGGCGGACTGGTTGCGATCGGCATTGTGGCCATCGCCGTGCAGCAACGTCTGATGACGCAGATCGGCGGGCGTGCGCAGCGGCGGCGGACCCTCAATCAGGCGCGGATGGCACATCGGCATGATTTCGACCGTGAACAGCAGGTCGACCGACTCGCCAGGCAGATGGTCGTTGGTAAACCGGATGTCGATGTCGGTCGCCAGCTCGCCATCGTCGCCCGAATCTTCCGAGCGCATGGCGCGCTGGCCTGCACGGATCAGCTGGCCGCTGGCGACGATGCGCACGTCGATGCCCGGGTGCTGCGAAAGGAAGCGCTGCAATCGCGGCATCAGCCAGCGCGAGACGAAGGTGGGTGTTGCGCCGACCGTCAGGTGCGGCACCTGGCCATAGGCGCGCAGTCCGGCAACCCCGTCGGCGAGCGCCTCGAAACCCTGCTGGAACAAGGGTAGTGCTGCGCGCGCGGCGTCGGTCAGTTCGATGCGTCGGTTCAGGCGTTCGAACAGCATCAGCCCGAGTTGTTTTTCGAGTGCCTTGATCTGGTGGGTGACCGCCGCGGGCGTGACGAACAGCTCTTCCGCCGCTTTACGAAAGCTGCGATGGCGCGCCACCGCTTCGAATGCGCGCAGGGCGTTCAGCGGCGGTAGTCGGGCAAATCCCATCGATCGAAACTTCCGGTTGAACCTGCGTATCCCCGACAGCAACAGGTTTGCGCGGTGGCGATGCACGGATGCGCGCCACGTCCGGTTCCGGACAGTGCCTCATGCGGTAGTAGCGCCACATTGTAGAGCGAACTGGCCCCTGCGTCCGCTACCTATCCGGGCGGGAAGGTCGATGCGGGCTTGGAAATGAACGCCGCGCCATTCGGCAGCGGGCCGCCGCGCCAGACTCGCCAGAACTCCGGCACTTCGATGACCAGTGTGGCGAGCACGCCCAGGCTGGTAAGACCGAGCGCGATCTGGCTGGCGAGCAGCTGCCACGGCAGCGCGACCAACAGGAAAGCGACCATCAGGATGCTGGACGCGAAACCGCCCAGTGCCATCGCAAAGAACTGCGCGCGGCTGTTACGGACATTGTCGAAACGAAACAGGAAGAAGGTTTCGACGATGCTCGCCGGCAACTCGAACGCGCTGCGCGACGCCCATGCGCCGAGCAGATGTCCCCATTCATGCATCAGGTAACCGACGAACACCGTGACCAGCGCGGTCAAAACATGCAGGGCGATCATCACAGCACCGAGCGGCGCGGCAGCACGTTCGATGAGATGCGACCACAGCGCCAGCGCTGCGATGATCACGACCAGATCGCGCGCCGCGAGCGCAAAAAAACGCTTCCACTGATGGTTCATGGAAATGGGTTCCTGAGTGCTAGGTGAGCCGCTGGGTGTCACCGGCTTTGAGTGCTGCCTGCGACGCTGAAGTCTTTAAAGTGTTCAAACTCTTCAATGACTGCAAAGATTTCAAATGCAACAAAGGCAACAAAGGCAACAAAGGCAGCAAAGGCAACAAAGGCAGCAAAGGCAGCAAAGGCAGCAAAGTTTTCAAAGGCCGGGCTTCGGCGAGTCGATGTCGACGCACATTCAGATACGTGCGCGCGCAAGCCTCCCCGCGAACCCGCATCGCAACGATGCCGGCATCGACCGCAGATGTTCTTGTCTCGGTCACGCAGAAGCCCGTCGTTTCGGCGGCAAGGGCAGCAGCGCCGATACGCGTCGCATGTGTTCGCGGTAAGCCGGGCGTCGTTCAACGCTGCGTTGATCCATGAACGGGACGCTGACGAACACGAACATCAGCGTCATCGCCAGCGCACCCGGCGCGATCCACCACCAACGATCCGGCGCGACGGCAAGGCCAAACAGCATGAGTCCCCACCAGAACGACAACTCACCGAAATAATTCGGATGTCGCGACCAGGCCCACAGTCCGCTGTCGATGAAGGTGCCGGGCGTGCGCCGCGCGATGAACGCATGCAATTGCACATCGGCAATCAGTTCGATCGCGATGGCGCCGAGCGTCACCAGGCAGGCAAGAAAATCCAGCGGACCGAGCGGCACATTGGCGCCGAATTGCATGACCGCGTAGATCGGCAGGCAGCCGAGAAATACTTGCAGCGTGGGAAACAGATGAATGCCAAACAGGTCGGCCAGCGGTGCTGCGCGCCCGGCGCGTGCGCGCACGATCGGATAGCGCCAGTCTTCGTGCTGCAAGCCGCCCCAGTACACCGACCAGTTGGTGGTCAGTCGAATCGCCCATAGCCAAACCAATATCTGCACAATCCAGGCGCGCGGATCGCTGGCCATCGTCGGTGCGCCGGCCATCCAGTAACCGGCGAGCAGCGGCGGAATAACGCTCCAATAGGCGTCGTAGAAACTCGAGTTCCGGTATGCCCGACTGAAGCCGAAGATCACCACGGTGGCGACGATATCGGCAATCAGCGCGTCCCACGGCGCGGGTAAATTGAATGCGAACAAAACCGCTGCCGCGGCGGCCAGGCACACCAGATAAGCGACCACGATCGGTACGAAGTCCGCTTTGCGGGCCATGCGGTTCTCTCTCCTTGAGCCTGCGTAGCCGAATACGGTCGCAGCAGACCTATTTTTAGCTTGTATGGCCCAGTATGGCGGCGCGTCGAGTGGGCGCCTCACCTGAGCGGACGAGGACGCATCCTCGTAGCGGCGCTGTCGCCGCGGTCGCAGCGCACAGGCGTCACGACCGGATACCATCGGCCGGCGCCGCTCGCGAGCAGGAGGCGGTGGCGTCGATCTATTCCAACCGAACCAGGCAAGACCCCATGAGCTACGAAACCCTCGACTACAGCGTTCGCGACGGCATCCTCACGCTGACGCTGAACCGTCCCGAGCAACTCAACGCCTTCACCGTGACGATGGCCAACGAACTGGTTGCCGCGTTCGGCCGCGCGAGCGCCGACGACACAGTGCGCGCGATTGTCGTCACCGGCTCCGGTCGCGCGTTCTGCGCCGGCATGGATCTGTCGGTGCCGGGCAATGTGTTCGGCCTCGACGAAACGCAAACCCCGACGCTGACCGATCTGCACCAGCGCCTGGATGATCCGGCGATCTTCGCGGGTGTACGCGATACCGGTGGCCGCGTGACGCTTGCGATCTACGAATGCAGCAAGCCGGTGATCGCTGCAATCAACGGCCCGGCGGTAGGCATCGGCGCGACGATGACCTTGGCGATGGACATTCGCCTGGCGTCGGAGAAAGCCAAGATCGGTTTCGTCTTCGGCAAGCTCGGTATCGTTCCAGAAGCCTGCTCCAGCTGGTTCCTACCGCGCATCGTCGGTATTCAGCAAGCACTCGAATGGACCTACAGCGCGGACATCTTGACGGCCGAGGAAGCGCGTGCCGGCGGCCTGGTAAAAGCCGTTTATGCACCGGACCAGTTGCTCGAAGAAGCCTACAAGCTGGCGCACAAGTTCACCGACAATCGCTCGCCGGTGGCGGTCGCGTTGACGCGGCAGATGATGTATCGCAACACCGCACAGCCGCACCCGCTGGAAGCGCATCGCGTCGATTCCCTGGCGATGTTCTACACCAGTATTGGCGACGGCAAGGAGGGCGTACGCGCCTTCCTCGAAAAGCGCGCGCCGAAGTTCGAAGGCAGCACGGCGAACATGCCGGCGTTTTATCCGTGGTGGAACTAAGCGGAAAGTATCGGAACAATTTGCGGTCGCGCCAACGGCCGTTGTGATGCCAAATACAACGTGTGTTTGAGGAGACACCCATGCTGAAGCTGCACTACCACCCGTTTTCGACCTATTCGCGCCGCGTAACGATGGCGATGATCGAAAAGCAGATCCCTTACGAAAGCGTCATCGTCGACATGGCGGCGCGTGAGCATCGCGCGCCTTCATATCTGGCGCTGAATCCGTATGGTCGCGTACCAACGCTGGTGGATGGCGACTTCGTGCTGTACGAATCCACCGCCATCCTGAATTATCTGGAGGCGACGTACCCGTCGCCGGCGCTGTTGCCCGCCGATACGCGCGGCCGCGCACAGGCCGATGCGGCGATGAAGCTGTGCGATCTGCAGATGAGTCGCCAGACCGGCACGATCATTTTTCCGAAGCGCTTCATGCCGAAGGAACGCTGGGATCTCGCCGCAATCGCACAGGCCAAGACCGAAATCGAAAAGCACTTGGCGATCGTCGAAGCACAACTCGGTGCGCGCGAATTTCTGGTCGGCGACCGCTACACGCTGGCAGACCTGTGCTACACGCCGTTCCTGCAGTTTCTGCCGTTGATGGAGATCAGTGCGCCGCCGGCAGTGGCGGCCTGGTCCGAGCGGCTGCTGTCGCGACCGAGTGCGCTGCAGACCAAACCGGCCGCGTAAGCGCAAGCAGCGCGTTGTTTGCGCAGGCGTGCGCGTGCCATAAAAAAGCCCGCCATGGGGCGGGCTTTTCGGTCGAGCCGTGGCGGGCTTCAGCAGTGATGACTGCCGAGCGCCGGCCGGCGTTTAGCGGCGACCGTGCCAGTCGTGGTCGCGGCCGTCGCGGCCGTGCCAGCCGCGATTATGGTCCCAACCGTGGTGGCGCCACTCATCGTGGCGGTGCCAGTCGCCGCGGTCCTCATAGCCGTAGCCGTAACGCGGGCCGTAGTACGCCGGTGCGCCGTAGTAGACCGGTTGCGGAGCGGCGTAAACCGGCGCCGGCTCATAGTACCCACCGCCGCCGAGACCGATGCCGATCGAGACGTCGGTATGCGCCATGGCCACCGTGGGGACCATCGCCAGCAAACCCAGTGCAGCAACGATTTTCAGAGCAGTGCGTTTCATGACAGCAACCTCCTTGTCCAACATGGTCGCGTGTTCCTGCGACCGATGTGAGCAGACTAGGCGCATGGCAGTGAACCGAAGCTGAATGCGAGCTTGCAGCGCGACCGCCTGTCGGGGCGCTGTTTCAACCGGGGTGGTATCGGTGAAGGACCTATAATTGCAAGCCGCTGCGCGCTACGCGCCGCGCAATGCCTTCGAGTCGATCGAACGATGAATCAGCTCTGCTGCAGAATGTCTATCAGCCCCCGCCGGAAAGTCACACTTTCGAAAGTCGCGATCGCCTGCGTCGCGCTGTCGGCAATTGCCGCCGGCTACGCGCGTGCCGGCGGCTTGTCGATCGGTCCTCCGTCGATTCTCGGCATCTCGCCAGGCCTGAGTCAGCGATGCGTGCAGAAAATTGGTCCGCAGGCGCAGGGCGCTGCGGCTGCGCGCGCAGTGCACGACTGCCGCAAGCCGGTCGGTCCGCAAGTGTCGACCGCCGCGCCGCTGGCGACCGCCAGTTCGACGACTGCACCCGCATCTGCACTCGCAGCTGCGAACAAGGTGGCGCCATGAGCGCACCGGCTGCTGCCGTCGAGAGTCTCAGCCGGCAGTTCGGCGCACGTTACTCCAGCGATGCGCAGCGCCTGCAACGCTACGAGGTGCCCGAGCGCGGCGCGCCCGGCAAAGCCAATGCGTTGCTACTGCCCGAGTCAGAAATCGAAGTCGGCACCATGCTGCGCGCCTGCAACGAACTAAAGCAGTCGCTGGTGATCAGTGCCGGCCGCACCGGTCTGGTCGAAGCCCAGCGACCGCAGGGCGAAACGGTGCTGTCGCTGGAAAAGCTCAAGCGACCGCTCCGTTTTGCATTGGCCGATGGCCGCAGTCTCGACTTCGATGTCGCCGCCACGCCCGAGCGCTGGCGCGAGCAGTTGCTCGCATGGTGGGACCACGCACGCGGAGCGGAGGCCGTGCCGCTGGGCGCAAGGATTACGGTTGAAGCCGGCATCGCAGTCGATGCACTGAATGACTTGCTCGCAGTCGTCGGATTGGTCTGGCCGATGGAGATGGGTTCGTCGAGTGCTGCCAGCGCCGGCGGCTGTGTTGCGAATGCGTCGGCCGGCGCCAACGCGGTGTGTTACGGCACCGCCGCGCATCTGTGCGTCGCCGCCTGGGGCTACTGGGGCACGGGCGAAGCGGCAGGTCCGTGCGCAGCGCCTGCCTGGCACCAGCCGACGCCGCAGACGTTGGCGATTGACTCCGCCCGCGTGCAGACCGAGTGGGGACTCGTCGGCAGCCAAGGCGTACTCGGCGTGATCACGCGGGTCTGCCTGCGCACGGTGCCGATGCCGGCGCAGCGCGAAGCCGTGCTGTTGCCAGTGGCCGACATGCCGTCGGCAATGCGCGTGTTCGAGGCGGCGCGCACGCGCTTTCCGGGCGACATCGAGGAATTCGAATTCATCGGCCGCGCGGCAATCGATCTGGTGCGCGAACATCAAGGCGATGCCTTTCGCTGGCCGTTCGAACGCGAGCCGGACGATGCGCCGTACTTCGTGCTGCTGCAATTGAAATCGCAGAGCGCGGACTTCGATCTCGCTGGCGCGCTGTACGAATTCGTTGCCGAAGAATTGCAGTGGCCGACCGAACGCATTGGTTATGCACCGCTGCCGGTGCTGAAAAAGCTGCGGCACTCGATCACCGAGTCGAGCAATGCGCGCATGCGCAAGCTGGGTGGCGGACGTCTGAGTTTCGATACGGCAACACCGGTGGCACGCTTCGGTGATTATCTCGATGCCTTGCAGCGCGCCTTGGCGACGCAATGGCCGCAACTCGAATTCGTCGCGTTCGGCCACGCTGGCGTTGGTGGTGCGCATCTTCATGTGCTGGGAACGGCCGCGCAGCCGGTCGCCGCGATGTCGGCTGCGGTGGTCGCCTGCGTGTTCGACGTCACCGCGGCGTTCGGTGGCACCTTCAGCGCCGAGCATGGTGTCGGTTCGAAGTGGGCGCAGGAGTTTCAGCGGCGTGCCGCCGCCGATGTGCGTGCGCAACTCGCGGCGGCAAAACGCCGGTTCGATCCGAACTTCATCCTCAATCCGGCGTCATTCGGTCTGCGCTGATGCACGCGGCGTCGTCCGCCACGAACGCGCCGTGGCATAAAGCACGGCGGCATCTGCGCGTCAGCGCGACGGTGTTGGTTGTGCTGTCGACGCTACTGCAGGCACTGGCCTTGCTCGGCGTGCTGCCGCTGAGCAATCGCGCGTCGCAGCTTGCATTCGGCTCCGTCGAAATGGTGCTCATCGTGCTGCTCGCGGCGAACGCCTGGCGCACACAGCGCTGGTTGCGGACGCATTCTTCGTCGCCACGAATTCGTTCGACCGCGACGCTGTGCGCAGTGTCGTTGTCGATCTGCGTGCTGGGTGATCTGGTCAACCGCAATTATTTCGATCAGCAGTTCGCACGCGATACGGTGATCCGCCATAGCTACCTCGCGGATTCGGTCTGGTTCTTCCTGCCGGGTTATGCGCTGGTGATCGTCGCGGTGTGGCGCATTGCGCGCACCGTCATTGGTGTTGCGCCCTTGCTGACGAGTGCGTTCGTCGCAGGCCTTGTTGGCGTGTTGAGCGATCTCGGCATGCGTCCGGCGGGAACCGGCGCTTATGTCACCGCAATGACCGCGGCGTATTCGATACCGATCACGATCGTCGGGGTGAGTGCGCTGTGGCTGCTTGCCTCAATGGGTTGGCGCCGCGCCGCGCTGCCGGCACTCGGATTGGTGTTGGCGACTGCAGCGGATGCGCTGATCGGAAACTTCTGGCTGTTCCGCGACGGTTATTTTCCGGCGATCAGTCACATCAACTGGATCGTCTATTTCGTGTCGCAGGCGATGATTCAGCAGTTGCCCTGGGCACTCAGTGACGCCGACGCGAAGTGACGCCGACTGAAGGCCCAATATTTCGTAGACCGAGATTCAACGACCTGGATTGAAGCGATCTGGATTCATTTGCTGAACTCATTTGCTGAATTTATTTGCTGAGCTCATTTGTCGGGCTGGCTTCATTGGCCTGGACGCGATCGACTGCGCAGGCTTGCCTGTGTGGATGCGATCAGCGCAATCAGCGCAATGCTAGGTGTGCTGGGCTGGCGCCCAGCTCGCCCGACGCACGCAGAACCGCGAGCGCTCAGCGCGCGCCGATTTTGCGAGCATCTGACGAGCATCTGAAAGGAGCCATCCTTGGTATTCCGCTCCTTCAGGGGCCATCCCTGGCGCCTTGCTCCATTAGAATGGCGCCGTGCTTCGTCGTGCGGCGCTTTGCACACTGAGGTTTCATCAGCTGCAAAATCGGTTTTCTTCTGACTCACCGTCGCCACGCAAGTTCCCCGACGCTATCTCGAATCACGATGACCGCTTTCCTACTGCTGGCGCTATGCCTGGGACTGGGCGTGCTGATGGCGCGAACGCTGCAGTTGCCGGCGGGGCTCGCGCCGTCGATCAACTTCTGGGTGCTGTACGTCGCGCTGCCTGCGCTGGTGCTCGACCAGATTCCGCAACTGCACATCGACGCCGCATTGGCGTTTCCCGCGCTGGTGCCGCTGATCACGATCGGTGGCGCACTGCTGCTGTTCCCGCTGCTCGGTCGCGCGTTCGGCTGGTCGCGCGGCACGGTTGGTGCGTTGATCCTGACGTGTGGCCTCGGCAACACCGCGTTCATGGGGCTGGCGATGGTCGAAGCCCTGCTCGGTCACGCAGCGCTCGGCCCGGCGCTGATCGCCGATCAGCTCGGCACGTTCCTGTCGCTGTCGACCATCGGCGTTTCGGTGGCCGCGATCTATAGCGGTGATCGTCCGCATCCGGCGGAGATCGTCAAACGCATCCTGCGCTTTCCGCCCTTCATTGCCCTGTTCACCGCATTCGCAGTGCGCCTGCTCGGTGGTTGGCCGGAGCTGTTCGAGCCGGTGTTGAAGCGGCTCGGCGACACGCTGACACCACTGGCCCTGTTCTCCGTGGGTCTGCAATTCCAGTTGACCGATCTGGGCAGCAATCGCGGCAAGCTGTTCGCAGGATTGGGCTGGAAGCTGCTGCTGTCGCCGCTGCTCGCGCTACTCGCGGCGATGCTGTTGGGCATGCGCGGCATTGCGGTTTCGGCCGGCATTCTGCAAACCGCGATGGCGCCGATGATCACCGCCGGCATCCTCGCGGTGGAACACGATCTCGATCCACCCTTGGCGAATCTGGTCGTCAGCATCGGCATTCTGCTGTCGCTGCTGAGCGTACCGCTGTGGGCGCACTTTCTTTGATGATGTTGCGAAATACGCGACGCGCAGCGGGCTCGGTCGCAGTTCTTGCGCGGGTTGGTCAAGAATAAAATCAGCATCAGCATCAGCATCAGCATCAGCATCAGCATCAGCATCAGCATCAGCATACGCCCGCGCGTGTACATCGCCGACGCATGAGCCGACCGCGCGAGGGATTGCCTAAAGCGACGCCAAAGCGAAACGCTCAGCTTGCCGACGTTCGAGGCATCGGCATTTTCTGGTCAGGCTTCGAAGCGACGACGCTTCAGAGTCGCAGCGAGGCTTCGCGTGCACGCAAGGCCTGCTTGCGCTGATCGATGTAGTCGCGACACAAGGGCACGGTATCGTTGCGACGTGTCAGCTGCAGCTGGAATACCACGACATCTTCGTGGCGGAACGCCGCCTCGCAGAATGCCAGGTAATACTCCCACATGCGGCAGAAGCGATCGTCGTAGAGTGCGGCAGCTTCCGCGCGGCGCGCCAAGAAACGTTCACGCCAGCAGGCCAGCGTCTTCGCGTAATGCAGGCGCCAGACTTCCAGATCGCTCAATACGAGTCCCGCGCGTTCGATCGCCGGCATCATTTCCGACAAGGTCGGCAGATAGCCGCCGGGGAAAATGTAGCGATCGAGCCAGGGGTTCGCCTGGGTCGGCACGCCGGTGCAGGCGATCGTATGCAGCAGCATCACGCCGTCCTGCTGCAACAGGCGCGCGCAGTTTTCAAAGTAGGTGTCGTAAAACGAAAGTCCGACGTGTTCGAACATGCCGACCGACACGATGCGGTCGAACTGACCGTCGAGCGTGCGGTAGTCCTGCAGCTTGAATTGCACGCGCTCGCTCAAGCCGCGCTCGCTCGCGCGTGCATTCGCGCGTGCGAGCTGTTCCTGCGACAGGGTGATGCCGGTGACCGGCGCCGCACCCGCGGTCTCCGCCAGATACAAACCGAGCCCGCCCCAGCCGCAACCGATGTCCAGCACCGAGTGGCCGGGGTCGACCATCAGCTTCGCGGCGATGTGGCGTTTCTTCGCCAGCTGCGCCTGTTCCAGCGTGAGATCGTCTGATTCGAAGTAGGCGCAGGAGTACTGCCAGTCCTGGTCGAGAAACAGCGCGTAAAGCGCGTCGCCGAGATCGTAGTGCTGCGCGACATTGCGACGCGAGCGCGTCGCGGTGTTGCGCTGACGCCAGCGGCGTGTCGCGAAGCGGACGCGTCCGGCGAGATAGGTCAAGAGGTTGGGTTTTTCTTTCGGCGATGCCTGGATGTTGCTCAGCACCAGCACCAGAAAATCGTAGATCGAGCCTTGTTCCAGCAGCAGGCGGCTGTCGGTGAAGATTTCGCCGAGTCGCAATTCCGGGTCGATCATGAATGCCCACTGCGCGCGCGCATCGGCAAAGCGAATGACCACCGGTGTGCCGCTGCCATCGCCGAAGTGCAGGCGTTGCCCGCTGGCGCAGGTCACTTCGAGTGCGCCGAACTTGATCAGGTCTTTGAGACCTTTGGCGAGCGCCCAATCGACAAGACTGGTGCGCGACGCACGACCGACGATGGAAGTCCCGTCGTTCACGCGACGCCCTACTTTACGAGCCGACGGCGACCCGCAGTCCCGTGAGCGGGACTGCTTGCGTCGAAATACGACGCAGGAATTCGACGCTGCGCGAGACCACTTCGTCGCGCTGACGATCAACCGTGATCATGTGGTAGCAGTCGTCGAGCAGACCGACATCGACCGGCCCGGCCAGACGCTTGGCGACGTAATACGCATTGCGCACGCTGCTCATGTCGTCTTCGCGCGCATGCAGAATCAGCGCCGGTGCGGTGATCGTCGGCAGTTCTTTCTTTACTTCGGCGACCAGCTTCCACAACTGACGCACGCCGCAGGCAGGCATACCGGCAAGGCCGGCATCGGCGCTGTTGCCGGACAGCATGTTTTGAACGACGCGCTTACGCAGGCGCTCGTCCTTGATGCCGTACGGAAACTTTTCCATGAAGGTGTAATTGCGACCGATCGGCGTATGGATCAGCGGCTTCCACAGGAAGCTGTACCAGGGAATGGTCCAGCCGTCGTACCACAGCGTGGTGCCGTACAGCAGCATGCCGCTGATCTTGTCGGGTTGCCGTGCGGCCAGATGCAGCGCCATCACCGCACCCATCGACAGGCCGCCGACGACCACGGTCTGCACGCGTGCGCGCAAGGCTTCGAGCGCGCGCTCGACGGCACCGTACCAATCTTTCCAGCAGGTGGCGGACAGATCCGCCTCGTTGCCGCAGTGCCCCGGCAGTTGCATGCCGTAGACCGTATAGCCGGCCTTGTGCAGACCCTTGCCGACGTAGCGCATCTCCACCGGCGTGCCGGTGAGTCCGTGGATCAGCAGCACGCCGACTTCGCCGCCCTCGAGGAAGAAACTGTGATCCTTGATCTCGGGGCAGACGAGCTGCGCGGCAACACTCATTTCAGTTCTTGACCACGCGATGCAGCGCTTGCGCCAGCAGTTCGAGGCCGAGATCGATTTCCTGCTTGGTGATATGCAGCGACGGCGCGAACGTGATCACGTTCTTGTAGTAGCCGCCGACATCGAGCACCAGGCCCATCTTCTTGCCGTTGGCATCGAGGTCGCCCTTCATGCCTTCATCGACCACCTTATCCAGCGTGGCCTTGTCGGGCGTGAAGCCGTCGGCGGTGCAGATCTCGGCGCGCAGCGCCAGACCCAGGCCATCGACATCGCCGATTTGCTTGAACTGCTTCTGCAGGTTCTTCAGGCCTTCGAGGAAGTAAGCGCCCTTCTCGGCAACCGAGGTTTCGTAGTCGCCTTCGGCCAGCATCTTCATCGTTTCCAGACCGACCGCGGTACCCAGCGGATTCGAGGCAAACGTGGAGTGCGTCGAGCCGGGCGGGAAGATCGTCGGGTTGATCAGTTCCTCACGCGCCCAGATGCCGGCGAGCGGGTTGAGGCCGTTGGTCAGCGCCTTGCCGAACACCAGCACGTCCGGCGTGACGCCGAAATGTTCGATCGACCAGAGCTTGCCGGTGCGATAGAAGCCCATCTGGATTTCGTCGACCACCAGCAGGATGCCGTGATCGTCGAGGACTTTCTTGATGCCCTTGAAGAAGTTCATCGGCGGAATCACGTAGCCGCCGGTGCCCTGGATCGGTTCGACGTAGAACGCCGCGTACTCGCACTGGTTGGTCTTGGGATCCCAGACGCCGTTGTATTCGGTTTCAAACAGGCGCGCGAACTTCGCCACGCACATCTCGCCGTACTCTTCCTTGCTCATGCCCTTGGGGCCGCGGAAGTGGTACGGGAATTCGATGAACTGCGCACGGTCACCGAAGTGGCCGTAGCGGCGACGGTAACGGTAGCTCGAGGTGATCGCCGAGGCGCCGAGTGTGCGCCCGTGATAGCCGCCTTCGAACGCGAACATCAGGCTCTTGCCATTGCTGGCATTGCGCACGACTTTCAGCGAGTCCTCGACCGACTGCGAGCCGCCGACGTTGAAATGGATGCGACCTTTCTGGCCGAACTTGCGCTCGGCGTCCTGCGCGATGACCTTGGCGAGTTCGACCTTGGTCGGATGCAGATACTGGCTGGCGACCTGCGGCAGCACATCGATCTGACGCTTAAGCACGTCATTGAGGCGCTGGTTGGCGTAACCGAAGTTGACCGCCGAGTACCACATCTGCAGATCGAGGTAGGGCGTGTCGTCCTTGTCGAACAGATACGAACCATCGCAGCGCTCGAAGAATTTCGGCGGGTTCAGATAGTGCACGGTGTCGCCGAACGAGCAGTATTTCGCTTCGTCGCGCAGCAACTCTGCTTCCCGTGTCAAACCGGCTTTGTTCATTTGAGTCAAAACTAGATCTCCATTGCAGCGGCCGGCGGGGCCGGCGGATGAGCGGCCTTCCAGGTCCGCTTAAGTGCGATCGGTGAGCGCACCGGTACGTCCAACTGCTTGAGCAATTGCAGGGCCACCCCGAAGTCCGGGCAGGCGTGATGCGGCAGGCAATTGTCGCGACAGTGCTTCAGCAGTTTGGTTTTCGCGAACACCAGATCGGCGCTCGCAGCGAGACAGAAATCGGAACTGCCGTCGCCGATCAGCAGGCGCTTGCTGCCATGAGCGCGCGAAGCGCTGACCGCGCACTTGCAGGTGCCGCTGCCTGCGCGGCACTGCGGATCGGAGTCGGGGAATTCGAGACGGTAACTGTCGTCGCCAGTCTGCACCAGGCGATTACTGGCGAGCGGCAGATCGCCCAGTCCATGGCGTTGCAAAATGCGGCGGATGGCGTAATCGATACCATCGCTGATCACCACCAACGGCAATTGCTGACGGCGGCAGTCGGCGACGAACGCAGCGAAGCCGGGATCGATTTCGATCGTATCGAGATAGGCGTCGAGTTCGGGGCGCGCTACGCGCAGCAACTCAACCTGGCGGCGCATGCATTCGCGCGAACCAATGGCGCCGGCCTTCCATTCAACTTCGACATCAACCCACTCGGGTAGCGCGAAGCGGCTCAGAATGCCATCAGTGACGTCAATATTTGCGATGGTGCCGTCGAAATCACAGACCACCAGCCAGCCAGCGGCGACCGATCGCGGCAGCATAGGCATCAGACCTCGGGAATCAGCCATCAATGGCACTCGTGCAGGTAAGCTAGGGAAAAACAACGTTCTTTACTGCCCTGCCGATAAGTGCTTGCGCAAATACTCGGCTTAACGAACGTTACGCCGGATTATCTGAACGAGGGCTTAAACGCGCCTTAATGGTGAACTGCGTCACCTCTCCCTGGCGCGTCGACCAAACCCCTATTGTAGCGGCTAAGAATCGTAAAGATCGCCAATAACGGGCCGTAAATCGCTAAAATCCGACGACCGGCGGGCATCGAAGACTAATCCCGTAAGCTTTCAAGCGGCTTATGACGGCAGGATAGAGGGTGGATTGCGGCCGCCTAGCGGCAGCCCTCGGTGGCGATCGACGCTCGAATCACGCAAGCACTTGCGCATGCAGGTCGTGCGTATCCGCAGCGGTCACGCGTACCTTCACGCGTTCGCCCGCACGCAGCGGCTTGCCGCCGCCGACGATTACCGTGCCGTCGATTTCAGGCGCATCCGCCCAGGAGCGCGCGACGCCGCCATCGGCGGTGGGCGTGTCGACTAATACTTCGAGCGTGCGCCCGATCTTGGCCTTGAGCTTGGCCGCGCTGATGCCGGCCTGCTTCTCCATGAAGCGAGCGAGCCGCTCTTCTTGCAAGGTCTCGGGAACCGCACCGGACAGCGCATTGGCGGTTGCGCCTTCAACTGGCGAATATTTGAATGCGCCGACGCGGTCGAGTTGAGCTTCTTCGAGCCAGTCGAGCAGGATCTGGAATTCCCCCTCGGTCTCACCCGGAAAGCCGACGATGAAGGTGCTGCGAACGGTGATGTCCGGCGCGATCGCGCGCCAGGCCTTCAGGCGCTCCAAGGTGTCCTCGGCAGCGGCTGGGCGCTTCATGCGTTTGAGCACGCTAGGTGCGGCGTGCTGCAGCGGAATGTCGAGATACGGCAGCAACAGGCCTTCCGCCATCAGCGGAATGATGTGATCGACGTGCGGGTAGGGATAGACGTAATGCAGGCGCACCCAGGGGCGCTGTGCACCGCCGAGCGAGCCGAGCCCGCGACACAGATCGAGCATGCGCGTTTCATAGCTCTTGCCCTGCCAGTCGCGACGCGCGTATTTCAGATCCGCGCCGTAGGCGCTGGTGTCTTGCGAAATCACCAACAGTTCCTGCACGCCGGCGCGGACCAGCTTGTCGGCTTCGGTCAGCACGTCGTCGATCGCGCGTGACGCGAGCTTGCCGCGCATCGACGGGATGATGCAGAAGCTGCATTTGTGATTGCAGCCTTCGGCGATCTTCAGATAGGCGTAATGCTTCGGTGTGAGCTTCACGCCTTGCGGCGGCAGCAGATCGAGAAACGGATCGTGCTGCGGCGGTGCGGCCTTATGCACGGCCTGCATCACGCCGGCGTAGTCCTGCGGACCGGTGATCGACAGCACGTCCGGGAATTTGTCGCGGATCACGCTGCCCTTCGCGCCGAGACAACCGGTGACGATGACCTTGCCGTTTTCCGCCATCGCCTCGCCGATCGCGTCGAGCGATTCGGCAACGGCGGAATCGATGAAGCCGCAGGTGTTGACGACAACGACATCCGCCGCGGCGTAGCTGCCCACCGTTTCATAACCTTCGGCGCGCAGCTGCGTCAGGATGCGTTCGGAATCGACCAGCGCTTTGGGGCAGCCGAGGCTTACGAAGCCGATGCGGCGCGGCGCGAGCGCCGGTGCCTTGGCGGTCGGTTTGCGGCGGGTGCGGGTGGGCGTGGACGACGTCGACATGGGGCGAAACCTGAATCCGGGCGCGCAGTTTATCGCGTAACTCTCCAGCGCTGCGCCGCCGCCGGCGCGACGTGGTGCGGCGCATTGAACAATCGGCCGACTGCCGTAGACTAAGTTTGACGTCGCGCTCGAACCTGCACTCGAACTAAGGACCATGAAAAAGCTGCTCAAAATCGTCTTCGGACTCGTGCTCGCGGTGCTGCTGCTGTTGATCGTCGCAGTCGCGCTGTTCGCGATTTTCTTCGACGCCAACAATTTCCGTGGCCAGATTGCCGCGCAGGTGAAGAACGCCAGCGGACGCGACATCACCATCGGCGATATTCACCTGAGCGTGTTTCCCACGCTGGGCGCACGCATCAAGAACGTATCGCTGAGTAATGCCGCCGGATTCGGCGCCGCGCCGTTCGCCAGCGTTGGCGAAGCAGAGCTGGGCGTGCGGTTATTGCCACTGCTGCGCAATCGCGACGTGCAGGTCAGTTCGATCACCGTCGATGGCCTGCAATTGAATCTGGCGAAACAGGCCGACGGCAAAACCAACTGGGACGATTTGGTCGCGAAGACCAGCAAACCAGCGGGCACGTCCGCAGAAACCAGCAGCAACAGCGTCAACACCGATAGCGGCATCCGCTCGATCGATATCGCCGGCATCAGCATTCGCAATGCCGCGCTGAACTATCGCGACGACCAAGCGCACAAGAGCTATCTGCTGTCCAAACTGAAGCTCGAAACCGGCGCGATCGAGCCGGGCAAAGCCTTCGATTTCGATCTCGGCTTCAGCTCGCAATTGACGCAGCCGGCCATCACCGCGGACACCAAAATTTCGGCGAAGCTCGTATTCGATCTCACCGAGAAGGCCTATCAAGCCAGCAAGCTCAAGCTGCGCGTAAAGGCCAGCGGCAAGGAGATTCCGAACGGCACGCAAACCGCGGAACTCGGTGCGGATCTGAGCTACGACGGCAGCAAGGGCACCTTGAGTCTCGCCAATGGTCGTCTCGATGCCGGCGGCCTCAGCGCGACCGCGAGCCTGCAGGGCACCGGACTCAACGGCAGCGCCGGCCGCTTTGCCGGACCGCTTTCGATCAAGCCGTTCAATCCGCGCGAGCTCTTGAAGACCTTCGGCATGTCGCTGGAGACCGCCGACGCGGATGCACTGAAGAGTGCCAGTCTCAGCGCGCAGATCGAAGGCAACGCCACGGCCGCGCGCATCAGCAACATCGTGCTTGAGCTGGATCAAACGCATCTCACTGGCAGCCTCGGTGTCAGCAGCTTCGAAACGCAGGCGCTCGATTTCGCGCTCAAGGCCGACACGCTGGACGCAGACCGCTACCTGCCGCCCGCACAAAAGCAGGCGGCAGCAACGCCAGCTGCGCGCAAAGCAGCCGGTGGACCTGCCGCACCGAGCGGCTCGGCTGACGCCACCGTGCTGCCGGTCGATGCGCTGGAAAAGCTCAATGCGAATGGCACGCTCGACGTCGGCAAGTTCAAGCTGCAGAACCTGAGCATGACCGATGTGCATCTGAAGCTCGCCGCACCGCGCGGTCGCGAAAAGCGCGTCGATCTCGATTCCAAGCTTTACGGCGGAACGCTGAGCAACACCACGCGCATCACGCCGGGCACGAAGCCGACGTTGGCAGAATCGCTGAAGCTGTCTTCGATCAGCGCCGGCCCCTTGCTGATTGATCTGCAGGGCAAGGACACGCTCACCGGCACCGGCGATGTGGCGCTCAACGTCAGCGGCACCGGCCGCACGGTTGGTGAATTGAAGCGCGCGCTCGACGGCACCGTGTCGTTCAGCTTCAAGAATGGCGCGGTCAAAGGCTTCAACCTCGGCCAGATCATCCGCAAGGGCGAGGCCTTCATGAGCGGCCAGCAGTACGACGAAACCGCCGTGCAGGAAACCGATTTCACCGAGCTGTCCGCGTCCGGCAAGATCGTCAATGGCGTGCTGCATTCGGATGATCTGAACGCAGCGAGTCCGTTGTTCCGCGTGAATGGAGCAGGCCAGGTTGATATCGCCGGCCAGACCATCGACTACGTCGCCAAGCCGATGATCGTCAACACCGCAACCGGGCAGGGCGGCAAGCAGCTCGCCGATCTGAATGGTGTGGTGATCCCAATCCACGTGACCGGCAGCTTCGCGCAGCCGCGCTACAGCATCGACGTGAAAGCGGCCCTGCAGCAGAAGGCCACCGAGAAGCTGCAGCAGCGCATCGGCGACCAGCTCGACAAGAAGCTCGGCACATCGAATCCCGCTCTGGCCAACCAGCTCAAGGAAGGCCTCGGTGCGCTGTTCGGCCGCAAGAAAAAGCCTGAGGACGCAGCGCCCGCGCAATCGCCTCCACCGAGCCCTTGAGGCGCATCTTCGCCACGCGTTTCGGGGTGCGGCGTCGCATGCATATCCGGGTGCTGGCGGGCTTGACCTGCGCCGGTGCGTTGCTGGTGATGCAACCCAGCGAGGCTGCTCAGATTCAGTCGATCGCGGTGGAACATTCCGATGGTCGCTATCGCGTGCGCATGCACGTGTTGCTGGATGTAACGGCCGCGCGCGCGTATGCGGCGTTCGCCGATCCGCACAACCTGGTTGCAATCAATCCTGACGTTCAGGATGCGCATCTGCTGGCCGATGGTTCGCTTTACACGCAAGTGCGGACCTGCGCCGGACCGTTCTGCAAGACGCTGCGCCAACAGCAGCAGATGCGCTACAGCGCGCGCGGCGACGGCGGCCACATCTGGGCGCAAGTGGTGCCCGAGCACAGCGATCTGCGATCCGGCACTGCGCAATGGGAATTCAGCGCGCTCGGCGAACATGCCCAACTCGATTTCGAAGCCGAGCTAGAACCGGCGTTCTGGATTCCGCCCTTGATTGGTCCCTGGCTGCTGGAAAACTCGATGCGCGCCGAAGCGCAGCGCACCTCGCTTGGTATCGAACAGGTCGCGCGGCAGCAGGCGGCGTCCGCGCGATGACCATGCGCGACGAAGGCGGGCACTTCTCTTCAAGGCACGGCGGGCGATCGCGATGACCCCGCAATCGAGCGATGACGCACGTGCAATGAGTCCTGTGCCGCTGGCACCGTTCGCCGAGCGGCTGTTGGTCTGGTTCGCCAGTCACGGCCGTCACGATCTGCCATGGCAGCAGCCGCGCACCGCGTACCGGGTATGGATCTCGGAAGTGATGTTGCAGCAGACGCAGGTAAAGACCGTGGTGCCGTACTTCGAGCGCTTCATGCAGCGCTTCCCCGATCCTGCCAGTCTCGCCGCCGCGCCGCTCGACGAAGTGCTCTCGCTGTGGGCCGGGCTCGGCTACTACGCGCGTGCGCGCAACCTGCACAAGGCCGCGCAACAGATGCAGGCGCAGCACGGCGGTGACGTACCGCGGGATTTCGAGGCCCTGCTGGCGTTGCCCGGCCTCGGCCGCTCCACGGCTGGCGCGATCCTGGCGCAGGCGCACGGCGCGCGTCACGCGATTCTCGATGGCAACGTCAAGCGCGTGCTCGCACGCCACGCCGCAATCGAACTCTGGCCGGGGTTGCCGGCCGCAAGCAAACAACTGTGGGCGATCTCCGAGCGCTTGTTGCCGACCACGCGTCTGGCCGACTACACGCAGGCGATCATGGATCTCGGTGCGAACCTCTGCACTCAGCGCGCACCGGCCTGCACGCGTTGCCCGGTGAGCGCGGATTGCGAGGCCTTGCGCACACAGCGTGTGGCGCAATTGCCGGTGGCGCGGCCGGCACGGCTGCGGCCGCTGCGTCTGGCTTCGGCCTTGCTGGTTGCGAATCAGCAGGGCGAAATTCTGCTGGAGCGGCGGCCGCCGAGCGGAATCTGGGGCGGTCTGTGGTGTCCGCCGCTGCTGGAAGACGGCGCCGACGCCGCGGCCTTACTCGCGGATCGGTACGGCCTCGGCCAGCATTCGGCGACACCGTTGCCGCGTCTGCGTCATGCCTTTACGCATTTCGAACTCGATCTGTTGCCGCTGCGCATCGAACTGCAGTCGATTCCGGAAGCCCTGCGCGAGGGCGGTGCGCAGCGCTGGGTTAAACTCGACGGCCCGCTGCCCGCGCTGCCCGCGCCGATCAGCAAGTTGTTTCAGCAATTACTGCAGAGCACTCAATCGTCGTGTCCAGAACCGTCCATTGCATAAAGCTCGGCCGCGAAGCCGAAGGCCTGACGCGTCCGCCGCTGCCGGGCGCGCTCGGCCAGCGCATTTTCGAAAATGTGTCGCAGGAGGCGTGGAAGGAATGGGTCGCCCACCAGACACGCTTGATCAACGAGTATCGCCTCGTGCTGTCGGATGCGAAGTCGCGCGCGTTTCTGACCGAAGAGCTCGACAAGTATTTTTTCGGCGGCGAACTCGCCGCCACCCACTTCGTGCCGCCGAAGACCTGATTCGAACGCGCCGCGGTCTTGACGCGTACCGCACCGCTCGCGTCTAATTGCGCGCTCTGCGAAGCCGTCCCCCGCTAGTCGGACCGCAGAACGCGGCAAGTGCCGCCCATCAGCATCAAACCCGAGTGGCCGGGTAGCTCAGTCGGTAGAGCAGGGGATTGAAAATCCCCGTGTCGGCGGTTCGATTCCGTCCCCGGCCACCATATAAGTTATTGAAATACAACGTCATTTTCCCGCCGACCGTTCGGGTTGCGCGAGACAATTGTCCGTTTTGGCTCCATCTTGGGGCCACAGGCGGAAGTGAGGTTCCGGCTGCGAACACTGTTCTATTGTTCATGGAGACAGTGCATGCCGACCAACAACTCTTTCGGTGGAATTCTCAAAGTGTCCGGCGGGCGCCTGCGCGCGCACTTCGTCATCGATGGTGAGCGGATCAGCAGGAACTTTCGCGACAGCTCGGATGCCATCCAGTGGCTCAACGACATGCGGGCGCAGGTTTCAAACAATACCTACGAGATCGCACGTCAGGTTGAAACGATCAGCTTCAAGGAAGCAGAACTGCGCGATCGGGATGAGCGCTTGCAGAAAGGGGATACAGCAGACCAATCGTCGTATCGGAAGGGGTTGGTGCTGGGCTGGTGTTCAGGGCGCCGGTCTGACCGATGATGCGATGGTTCGCGTCGTAGGAATATGCGATCCCGCCGAGATTGGTGCTGCCGTTCGAAAAGCTGATCGTAAGGAAGGGCGATCACTCTTCCCCCTAAATGCCAAGTCAACGGCAAGTTTTAGGCTACGGCAGCGACCTTGCCAACCAACTCATCCGCAACGGCATCCAGCACACGGCTGATGGCCTTGGGCAGTTGGCGGGCGTAGCAGATTCGGGGCAATTCCATCTCCACCATCGGCTGCGCATCCGGGTACAGCTGCGCGAACTCCGCATGGTTGTCGAAGCGATGACGCGCATCGTCGTCCATGAACGTTTCCGCCGCAGCGCCTTCCGCCAGGATAAGTTCGTGGGCTTCGGTCTCGATGTGGACGTACTGCACATCGCCCTGCCATTGCTTAATGCGCAGGATGCTGCGGCCATTCACCAGTGCGCCGGCATGCACCAGGCAGCCCTGCACCAGCATCGCGTGATCGGGGCTCAGATACAGATCGCGTAGCGGCAAGGCGTTGCCGAGCGCTCCTTGCCTGATGCAGATGGGCAGCTCGTCATTGATCGCGGCAAACAGCGGGTTGCGCGTCTGGCGGCCGATCCACTTGATGGCTTCGGCCTTGCCGTCGACGGTGATGACCTTGTCGCCAATCCGAAGTGACTCCACCGCAACATCGCCGCGATCCGTGCGGATCTGCGTACCGGGGCAGTAGCAGGCCGCCACATTGTCTTCGGTGATGGTGTAGCCGCCCACGCCGTTGCTGGTGGCGTGGAAGTAATCGCCGCCAGTGGGGTTGTTGAAATGCAGGGTGTAGGGGCCGCCCGCGGCCTGAATCGTGAGCAGGCCGGTGCCGGGGTTGAAGTCCAGGCTGGAGATGCCACTGATATTGTCGAGGGTGAGGGTGTCGCTGGGATCGAAGTCAGAAATGATGGCCTTGAAGTCGGCCACATCGGTCAGGGTCAGGTGATCGCCGCTGCCCGCAAGTTCCACCGTCTGGCCGGAGCCGACGGCGGCCAGGGTCAGCGAGGCGGAAGTGGCGCTGATGGTGCCGGTGCCGGTTACCGCGCCCGCGATGTTCAGCGAATCGCGGAAGGTTGCAGACGATTGGACAGTCGAGATTTCATTGAGGGTGCCGTTGTTGATGACCTGCAAGCCGGCATCGAGGACTTGCGTTCCGCTTAACTCCCAGCTGCTGCCGTGATCGATGCTGAGCTGGTTGAAGCCGATGAATTGGCTACTGATGTTGCCGATAGTCCCGTGGCTGGAGAAGGGCGAGCTGCCCAGTTCGATGGAATTGATGCGGCCGGCAGCGGCCTGTGCCTCCACCTTGCCGCCCAGGCTGAAGGTGTTGCCGCCGAGGATCAGCGTGGCAGTGCCGTCGCCAAAGTTGATGGCGTCCGCCTCAATGCCGTGGGCACCGATGCCGCCATCGATGTGGCCGTAGCTGGTGACGCTGCCGCCGTGATCCAGTAACACACCGACGCCAGCGGCTCCGCCGCTGCTGTTACCGCCTTGGATGATGCCATCGTTGGTAACCGTGGCCGTGCCGTTTGTCAACTCAAGGCCCACGCCGCCCGCCAGCGCGCCGCTGCCGCCCTGGATGATAAGTCCGCCGTTGTCCACCGTGCCACTGATGACCGCGCCCGCGCCGCCGATGCCATCTGTGTTGGCATTGCCGCCAATAATATGGCTAACACCATCCTCGGTGACCAGCGAGGCGGCGATCACGCCCACGCCGCCGTTGTGTACCCCGTTGCCCTCGTCGCCGCCCTTGATGTTGCCCCGGTTGATGACGCTGGCGGTGGTGCCGCCGTCCACGCCGGCAGCGCCGTTGCCGCCGCCGATTGCGGCCGAGTGCATGGGGTCGCTGTCGCCTTCATTGGTGATCACGCTGGCGCCCAGGGCCACGATGCCCGCGCCGCCCAGGCCGCCGCCGGCGCCGTTGCCGCCGCTAATGGCGCCGGCGTTGTCGGCCGAGACGCTGATGATCGCGCCCGCGCCGCCGTGGCCGTTGCCGGTGGCGTTGCCGCCATGAATCACACAGACCTCGACGCCGAAGTGGTTGACGAGCGTGGCGGCGATGACGCCTGCGCCGCCGTCATGATGATTGAGGCTGCCGCCGTCGCCGCCGGCCAAGATCCCGTAGTTGATGACGTGGGCCGTGGCGCCACCGTCGATTGCGGCGGCGCTGTCGCCGCCCTGGATGGTACCGCCGCCGTCACCGTTGGTGACCGTGCTGGCGCCGCCGGCGATGACGCCCGCGCCGCCGAGGTCGCCGGAACCGCCCACGATGCTGCCGGCGTTGGTCAGCGCCGCGCCGTTCTCAAGCACGCCCGCGCCGCCGTCCCCGGAGAAGCCAAGAGCGTCGTTGCCGCCGTTGCCGCCCACGATGGCGCCTTCGCTCTGGTTGGTGATGATGATGCCACTAGGATTGCCGCCATTGATCAGCAGACCGTATCCGCCCGAGCCCGCCGTGTTGCCGCTGCCAGTGTCGTCGCCGCCGTTGCCGCCGGTGAGAGTGCCATCGGCAGTCAGCGAGCCGGTGGAGCCGTTCTGCTCCACGCCCGAACCGCCGCGGGGCTGGCTGTTGTCGCTGACGGTAAAACCATTGCCGCCGGTGTAGAAGCCGCCATTGCCGCTGCCGTCGACGCCGATTTGGTTGTCACCCGCCGGAGCAATCAGGCCGGGCTGCGCGGGCGTGGTGGCGGTGCCGTCGTCGCCAGTGTTGCTGCTATCGAAAACGTTGGTCATCGCTCGCTCCCTGAGAATCTGTAACGAGATGTGATGTTCTGGCCGTCCCTGTCTGTTCGCCAGATCGCCGCATGCCCGCGCCCGGCGGTTTTGCCTAGCCTAGCGCAGGAGGGGACGGGGAGTCACCGGCCAGCTGCAGGAAAATGGCGAGTGCCGGCAGGAAAAAAGCTGGCTGGGACCCGTCGGGAATGTTCAGCAGTTCTGTTTCCAGAGTGAAGACGGCGAAAGGGCCATCGTGCGGTGGACAGCTTCACCGCGTAACCCGCAGTTTGCCGAGCCTGAACGACTCCAAAGACGCTCTTCACCATCCGCTCTAACTGTCCGCGCTTGGCACGTACCAGCCGAAGGGGGGCGTTTGCGATGACTCAAAACGTCAGTAAAACGCTCGGGGAAGCTCAGCCCAAAGTCGACCTTCAGCCTTATCGCTTCAATGAAGAAACGCCTTCGACCTCGCATCGCGAGCAGCAAATGTTCGCACCAGTGATCCTGGATAGAAATTGCGAGTCTCCACGAAAGTCGGGGAGATTCACTTTGCTTCAGTAAACACCCATGTAGTCGCGTTTGCCGATGGGCATGCCGTTGTGACGCAGGATTGAGTACGCCGTGCTGACGTGAAAAAAGAACTGAGGTAGCCCGTAGTTCGCCAGATACGCTTGGCCGCTCAACTTCTTTTCCTTTGTTGTGCCGGGCCGAAGCACAATCTCAATACCTTCCTTACCTTCAAACTGCCGCACGGTCACGCTATCCAGGAAAGCCATGGTTTGTGTCAGCAGAACGTCAAGATCACCAAAGGTCTTTTGATTGCTCTCAATGACTGGCACATCGACACCTGCAAGCCGCGCAGCAATTCCGCGCGAGAAATCAGCTGCAATCTGCACCTGCTTAACCAGGGGAAACATGTCTGGAAATAGACGCGCTTGGAGGAGCGCATCTGGCTCTATGGCTTTCGCGGCGACATGCGCTTCTGCCTGGACAAGAATAGCTTTCAGAGCCGTCAACATTTGTTTAAAGACTGGAACAGAGTGGGTGTACATCGGATGGTTCATGCGAAGTCCTGGTGGAATTGAGTCGAGGCGAGCCCAAGGTTGTGGGCTCGTGAGGCCAGACGGTTAAATGCCGCCGGTCGCGTGAAGTAGTTGAGCATATTCGCCATCGCCTTAATTATTCAGAGCTGCGAAGCGGCTTTTGCCCAACGACGATGGCATAGTCACGGCCAGCATGGACGCAGTGATGATGTCACCGACCACATCGTTTCCTGAAGCCTATCAGGCTGCTGACGTACGTTTATATCGAGCGAAGGGACTCGGACGTAATCGGGTTATTTTGGACGGGCACGTCGTGTAGCTATTGATCGCGTGAAGGTCTGAAGAAGTATTCCGAAACAGCATTACCCAGCAGTTTCCCCGTCATACACCAGTCAACGCAATTCCGGCGCCACATTTAGTGTCCAACCAGCATTTGTGCGATCGATGCGTATGGCTTTGTTGTATGTAAACTCCCGACGGGCTTGGCTCTTTGGTGAACTCCAATGCTTGTCTGAATTCTTGTACGCGCGTGGGACATGCATGCTGATGCGTTTGGTGATGTGATAGCAGTTAATGATTTGAACGCCACCAGGCATGCGCGATTGGCTGAGGGCATCAAGATATAAATTGCAGAAAGCCAGCGACAACATTGCGGGGCCACTGGACCACCATGCGCCGCCACCCTGTTTGTGCAAGATGTTCTGAGTGACGGCTTTGAGGGCAGCCAGAATCAGCGGGTGATTCGGCGCTGCTGCAATGAAGTTATTGCCAATGGAGCCTAAGTCTTCTTGCAACAGCAGCAAGTCAAGGCCGTTGGTTAACCACGGCTCAATGGAATGGCGGCATTTATCGTCCGCATCGGCATAGATGCCCCCACGCGCATAAAGGTAAGCCAGACGGAACAAATCTGATTTCATCGTCGGCTGTGTTGCGGTTTTGAACGCCCGCAACACATCGGGTTGGCATTCTTTGGCGATGAATGATTCGGCCGCAATTTCGTTGAACACTTCATGCGTAAATCCGCTGCACTGTGTCGTCCACGTTTGCATCAATTCGGTAATGTCTGGCGGTGGATCGTTGTCCCAAAACTGGATCACATGGCGTGGGATGCGGCTGGGTACAGGGCCATGACTGACCGGCTCGTCACCGATGAGCGCTAGACGACTCAGGGTGATCAGCATGGCCATGGAACTGCCGACATAGTTGGGTTCGTCGAGAAGCGCCAGACCCAGCGCGGGGGGCCGTTCGGCAATCGGCAATTGCAGCGCTGCAGCGAGCGAACGGTTCGCAAAGGGATTGACGCGAAGCTCACGAAGCAGATTATCCAACAGATCCTTGCCCGCGGATTTTCGAATACTGGCAGAACCATGTGACTGACGAAGCTTCTTCAGCGTCGCAAGCGTTTTTGCGCCCTCTTCTGTGTTACCGCTGCTGACATGCAGCAAGGAGAGGTAATGCAGGGCAGGCGCGGGATCAGGTGACAAGCGAAGCCACTCTTGTGCATGGCTGACAGCAGCTTCGAGCTGGTACTGCGACCACGCCAGGTGTGCTTTGCATTCTTCAATCCAGATGCGGTCTTGCAGATATTGATTGGGCATGCGGCTAATTGCGTCCTGTGCCTTGGCGTATTCACCAGCGCGGGTACGCGCCCGTGCCAATATCATCCATAGCTCGCTGCTTTTTGGGTTGTTGGCAAGCAATGGTTTTACTTGCTCTTCTACGCGCTCATATTCTCCGTACTGACTTGCGAAACGGATTTCTCTAATTTGAAATTGGCTTGGATCGGCGACTCGTTGAGTGGCGCGATGAATAGTGCTTTGAGCGTCTTCGCAAAGACCCAATCGCAACTGCACGTCGATCAATGATGAGTACCCAGACACAAACAGCGGGTCGATTTCGATGCTGGCTTCAAAGTAGTGCTGAGCCAGCTCGAAGTCATCTTGAAAACTGGCAATTTGACCACGCTGATGGACCAACGGAGCCATGCTTGGATCATAGGGAGCTGTCAGTTCGCCGATCGCTGCAAGGGCTTCCTCAATCCGCCCCAGCTCTCGCAGTTCATTGATGACTGCGAGCTGCACTCCCTGATGTTGCGGGCGTATTGCGCATGCACGCTGAAAGAAATCCAGCGCTTCTTCGCCCTTGCGCTCTCGACGGGCAAGGTGACCTGATTCCACCAAGGCTTCAAAGTAATCGGGCTGCATTTTCAGCGCTTCAATCAAAATCTCTCTTGCTTGTTCAAACTGGCCCAGCTCGCGCAAGATGTAGGCGATATTCAGCGAAAGAGATCGGGTCTGTGGCCGCAGTGCAAATGCCCGCCGGAAAAAATCGAGGGCCTCGTCGGCTCGTCGCTGACGATTAGCGAGATGTCCTGATTCAACCAAGGCGTCGAATTGATCCGCGCTTGATGCCAGGATGCGTTCCAGAGCTGCCTTGCATTCGTCCAGACGACCCAGATTGCGTAGACAGGATGCAATCGTGCAGGGCAACGAGGCATTGGAAGGATTGATGGCAAGAGCTTTTTGGAAATGTTCGATAGCCTCGTTATAACGAGACTGTTGCCGGGCCATCTGCCCAAGTTCCGTTCGCGCGTTGAAGTGATTGGGCTTGGCTTTGAGCAAGTCTTCGAGAAGGACGCGAGCTTCATCAAAGCGGTGGAGCTCGCGCAGACACCCAGCAATTTTAATCGGCAACCATTCGTTGTTTAATCCGAGCGATTCTGCTTTTCGCAGGGTGGCGAGTGCTTCCTCGTGGCGCCCCTGAGGACGTAACAGGTTTACCCATTCGAGCACTGCATCGAAATGATCTGGCTTGCTCGCCAGTAGCTGAGAGAGCAGCGTCTGGGCTTCGTCAACGCGTCCGGATTCGCGCAGGCATGCGGCAATTCCACACGGCAGCCATTCATTCTCTGGTCGAACAGCAAGCGCGCGTTCAAAGAACGCTATTGCGTCGGCGAAACGAGCCTGCTGACGGGCGATGCGCCCGCTTTCAAGAAGGGCGCCGAAATGGTTCGGCTGTGTGAACAGGAGTGCATTTAGGGTTGTTTTAGCTTCATCAAGCCTTCCCAGTTCACGCAAATGGCTCGCAATATGAACAGGGAGGGTGTCATGCAGAGGACGTACCGCAAGTGCCTGCCTGAAGTGGTGCACAGCGTCAGCATGCGCGCGCTGGCGGGCTGCAAGATGACCCATTTCGACCAAAGCATCGAAATACTCGGGCGTACTATCGAGGATCGTTTGTAGTGCAACCTTCGATTCCTCGTAGTGACCTAGCTCCCGAAGTGCGACAGCCGCACCCACTGGGGCCCACTGGTGCTGGGGCTGTATCAGCTGTGCTTGCTGATAGTGTTTCAAGGCATCCTCAAACCGACGCTGCTGGCGCGCAACATGACCGGCTTCAATCACAACACCAAAGTGAGCGGGTTGTTCAATCAGCAAAGCTTCAATCTGTGCCCGCGCCTCTTCGAGACGTTCGGACAAACGCAGAATAACCACCAGTTCCAAGCGGAGACCCAAATTACCTGGCGAAATTTCCAAGCCTTGCCAGATGCATGCGAATGCTTGGTCCCACTGGGCAGCAGACCGGGCTTTGCGCCCCTGCGCAAGGCAATCCTCGGCACTGCTGCAAACAGGAGCTGTCACGTCAGCCATTTTGCAGCGCGATCAAATCATGTACGTTTTTAAGCGAATTAAATCTCATTAATTGGCCTTAGCATTGTGAGCAGAATTAGGCCTGTTCCTATTTCCAAACGTAGATCCCACGAGATCCCGACTGACCCTAATACGACACAAGTATCCAAGGCGTTGCATGTCTCCTACCGCCAAGATCGTATGCGTTACCACAACCGACCTAACTAAGCGCTGGTTAAGCCGAGTTTCATTGTGAGAGTCAGGCCCAGCGAAATCCTGAGAAAACTCCGAGCATCCGCAAATAAATAATTGACCTGCCGGTGGATTACCCTCGCTTTTATACTCTCCGAGGCTATAACAGCGCTAACCAATCTTTCCTGACTCTTCAAAAGCACATCTCGCGCCTGATTAAGCCCCTGCGCCTTCTCCTTGATCAGGTTTGGGATAACCTCAGGGAGACTCGTGTATTTGTCAGGATGTAGCGACGTCAGCCCGCGTTCATTAGCAGGTGGCTAACAACAGAGAAGCCAGCAAGCGCGAACAACTGACGAGCCCTGCTTGTCGTAAACGCTCTGCGGAAAGCACATACCAGTGGTGGCTGAACCGATCGAGCGCCTGCGCCGGCGATAGGACCGGCGCAGGCTCGCGTGCACACCGCGTTCAGATCAGGCCGCGACGGCGCGAGTAAGTTGCTTCAACGTCGGGAGCAGCTCGCTAGGGTCCGGACGACGGGTGTAGTCCGGGTTCACTTCGGCGTAGGCGATAACGCCGTCCTGAGCGATCACGTAACGGCCCGGCATCGGCAGTGTCCAACTCGGCTCGCCGTTGATCTCGCTCAGGTCGGTCTTGAACATCTTGTAGATCTCGCGCAGGTACTCCGGCAACACGTAACGGATGCCGAAGGCCGCAGCGGTCTCACCGTGCGGGTCGCTCAATATCGGGAAACTCAATTTATTTTCTCGCAAGGACTTCCGGCTGTACGCGGCAGTCTGCTGCGAAATCGCGACCAGCTCGGCGCCCTGCTCACGGATCTCGCCGGCCGCGGCTTCAATCGCCTGTAGGTCCATGTTGCAGTACGGGCACCACACGCCGCGATAGAACGTGACGACCAGCGGGCCCTTACTGAGCAGGTCCGCCGAGGAAACCGATTCCCCATCCGAGTCGACGAGTGTGAACGTGGGTGCTCGGTCGCCCGCCTTGAGTGCGCGTTCGGCCTGGCCCGTTGCGATCAGCTCGGTGGTCCCCTTGTGGAACGCCGCAACCACATGGGGCGGGGCCTTGTTGGTTTCGAAATCCGCTTTAAAGGCATCGAGCTTGGCTTGCAGTGACATGGTTAATCTCCGGTTGTTTCGGGCGCCGGCTAGCGCTGTTTGTATCCTTGGCCATTCGACTTTGAACGGGTAGACCGGTCGGCCAACTAAGATATATTCAGGATGTAAATGAGTGATCGACTCTTCTCTCTCCGTCTGTTCTGCCGCGTTGCGCGGCTTCGGAGCTTTTCGCAAGCCGGTCGCGAGTTGGGGCTGTCGCAACCGTCCTCATCCAGGATCATTTCTGAGCTGGAAAAGGAGGTGGGCGTCGCCTTGCTGACCCGCACCACGCGTGGCGTGACCTTGACCGAAGCGGGCAGGGATTACCTCGAACGAATCGAACCGATTCTGGTAGCGCTGGAGGAGGCCGATCATGTCGCGCGCGGCACCGGCGAGTTGCGCGGCATCCTGCGTATCGCGGTATCAACCCCACTTGCCGTACGAGAGGTCGTACCCCGGCTGCCGGCCTTTATGGACCGGCACCCTGCATTGCGTGTCTCCCTGCAGATGAACGACCAACGTCAGGATCTGGTGAATGAAAGCATCGACGTCGCGCTTCGATTCGGAGCGCTGACCGATTCAAACGCGGTCGCGCTGCCGCTGGGCCGATCGCGCAGGATGCTCGTCGCGTCGCCGACGTACCTCGCGAAGGCGGGAATGCCCGAGTCTCCCGGTGAGCTGGCCAATCATTCGCTGATTATTGGTCCGGCTGGCGTCACGCCAGCCGGATGGTCCTTCCAATGCAATGGGCGGACGACATCCATCCGCGCGGAAGGGCGACTGATTGCTACGGTTAATGAAGGGGCGACCGTCGCAGCCGTCGCCGGGCTCGGCATCCTGTCGACCCTCGAATGGGGCTGCCGCGCCGAGTTGGCGAGCGGCACCTTGGTCGAAGTCTTGGCTGACTGGAAGATGGACAGCATTGAAATCCATGCGGTCTATCCGGCGGGACGCGCTGCGAAACCTTCCGCACGCGCGTTCGTCGACTATCTCCGCTCCGCGCTGAGCGCGTAAGCGACGCTGATTCGCAATTAAGCAGTGCGCGACCACAGCCTGAACACTGACGCTCTGTGCGTGCACTCGCTCAGTTCATCGAGCGTCGCGCCGTCGTGTGAGTGCAAAAGGTCTAGCGGCCTCTGCTTGCATGGATCGGTCAGCGCTCGAACCAGCAAATCGGTTTCGTGGAAGGGGCGGGCGATCATGGCGACGAACAGTCCACCTTCCGAAAGCCCGCCAAAATGAATTGCCGGAACTCCTAGATTGTCCGCAGGCACGCTGACACCAGATTCGTAGTAGCGAACAGAGCAAACAGGAGGGTCTCGATATCTTCGATGGAAGTGTACGTATCCAGTCGATTGAGTCGGCGCAAGGACCTGTCAGGGCTTCACGAACCGATACGCGAAGCGATCGGTCACGCCCTTGATCGACGGATCGAACACCTTGATCGAGTGCGGATCGTCCTTGTTCGCGAGCATGTTGCTTTCCGCGTCCAGCACGAAGCCGGCTGCCTCCACCTCCTCGCGAACAAAAGCAGGCTCAATCCGATGCAGCGACTGCGCGTTGCTCGCACCCGACCCGGCGGCGGCCGCGTGGTCGATGATGACGTAGGCGCCGCCGGACTTCAGCCGCTTGTAGACGGCTCGATTGAATTCGGCTGCCGTCGCGCCCCTGGCCTGCATCAGCGGAGTGTGGAGATCGTGATAGAACAGATGCAGCCATACGACATCCGCCGGCTGCGTCACCTCGGACATCGCCACGAGATCCGCGGAGACGGCTTCGACGTTGCCTCGTTCCGGCTCGTTCGCTAGCGTCCGCATGCGACCGACCGGATCATTGCTGAAGTGGGCGACTTCGGCGGGCACGAAACTGTAGACCCGTCCTTTGGGCCCAACGATGCTGGAGAACAGACGGGTCCAGGCGCCGTCGCCTGGATAAACGTCGATCACAGTGGAGCCCGCATCGACGCGTAAGAACTGGATCAACTCGGATTGTTTGGTTTGGTCGTACATCGGTATCTCCATTTAGGTTGTGTGTTTGAAGCGTGCTCGGTGTGAGAGCGGAAATTCACGGCAGATTCATCGTCTGCCGAGGTGTCTGCCGCGGCGTCCGCGCCACCGTTCACCCCGTGGCATAGGGCGAGCACTCCTCTGGCTGTGACGCGTCCGACTGCGCGGCCCGCGCCAGTGCTTGCGTGTCGATGTACTCGCGGATGCGCGTGAGTCGTCCGTCGCGGACTGTGATGGCGAAGATCCAGTCGTCCTCGAACGTCTTGTTCGTTGCTTTGACCTTGCCCCTGGCGTAGCCGATGACCAGGACTCTGTCTCCTTGCGCGACGAACTCCCGGGGTTCCGTGGACGTTTCCATCGACTTGGATGCCGTCTCCAGCAAGTCCGCCAATCCCGCGTGTCCGTGTCGCGTTCCGGCCAGCGGCCAGTCCTTGCCCGGAATGATCCACTCGATGTTTTCGTCGACCAGCGCCAGCAAACGTTCTCTGTTGCCGCTGCCGATCGCGGCGAAGAAATCTTTGACGGTCTGGACATTCTCTTCAATGCTCATTGCGCGCTCCGTTGTGATGACATCGAATCTCATCCGACCTCACCGCATCGGTTGCGGACTTGCCGCAGCCGACGTGGTGGCGGCTGTGCAGCCGCAATCGGAATGTGGGGCGATCTCTCAGTTGATTCACCCGTTGATCTTGAACAGGTGCTCGATGATCAACCGGCCGCAGGAGCGCGCGGTCAGACCTGCGCCATTCCGCCATCGACGGCCAGATCCACGCCGGTGATGTAAGAACTTTCATCGGAGGCGAGGAACGTGACGGCAGCCGCGATTTCCTCGGGCATGCCTCTGCGGCCCATCGGAATCTGCGACGTGAACTGCGCGACTGCTTGCTCGGCCTGTTCAGCGGTAAGGCCCGTCGTCGTCGCCAAGGCCGGGGTGTCGATTGCTCCGGGACTCATCGCATTCACGCGGATCTTGCGGTCTTTCAATTCCGAAGCCCAGCCGCGCGCGAAGTTGCGCACAGCCGCCTTACTCGCGGCGTACGCCGTAAATCCTGGGAGCCCGAGGACGTTCGAGACCGAAGAGTTCAGGACGATCGAACCGCCGTCTTTGAAGAGCGGAAGCGCCTTCTGCACCGTAAAGAACATTCCCTTCACGTTCACGTCGAAGGTCTGGTCGAAATGGGCCTCAGTAGCGAACTCGAGCGGTGCGACGGTCCCCGCGCCTGCGTTCGCGAAGAGAATGTCGATGTGACCGTGCTTCTCTTTCACGACGGCATAGAGCCGGTCCAAATCTTCCAAGCGCGACACGTCGCCGACGACCGTCGTAACGTTTGTCTTGATGGAAGCGGCGGCCTCCTTCAGCTCTTTTTCGCGACGCCCGGTGATCACGACGTGCGCACCTTCTTCCACGAAACGCTTGGCTGTGGCCAAGCCGATGCCGCTGCTTCCGCCGGTGATGACTGCAATTTTGCCTTCTAGCTTTTTCATAATCTTTCTTCCTTGGTTGTGAATGGATCAGGCACGCGACCGCGCCTGGATCAGAGTTGCGCGAGGCCGCCGTCGACGGCGAGCTCGCTGGCCGTCATGAAGCTGCTGTCCGGCGACGCGAGAAACGCGGCGGCCGCAGCGATCTCGGAGGGATCCGCCATGCGCTGTAGCGGGGTCATCGCGGCGTAGACCTTCTGGCCCTCTTCGCCGAGTGCATCCTTCGCGAGCTCGGTCGCAGTCGCTCCGGGCGACAGCACGTTCACCCGGATGCCGGTGCCCTTCAGGTCCTCCGCCCAGGTGCGCGCGAGATTGCGCACGGCCGCCTTGCTCGCGCTGTAGGCGCTCATTCCCGGGGCACCTGTGGTGCCAGCACTCGATCCGGTCAGAATGATCGAGCTGCCCTTGCCCATCAGTGGCAGTGCCTTCTGAACCGTGAAGATCGTGCCCTTCACATTGGTGTCGAAAGTTTCGTCAATGTGCTCGGCGGTGATCTTGCCCAGCGCTGCCTGACTTCCCGCGCCGGCATTGGCGAACACGATGTCGAGGGTTCCGCGTTCAGCCTTCACCGCCGCGTAAAGCCGGTCGAGGTCGGCCTCATCCGAGACTGAGCCCTTCACCGCACGGGCATTGGGGCCAAGCTCAGCCACAGCGGCGTCGAGCGCGTCCTGCCGGCGGCCGTAGATGAAGACAAAGGCGCCCTCCTCGACGAAGCGCTTTGCGGCGGCGCGGCCGATGCCGGTGGCGCCGCCAGTGATTACTGCGTTCTTTCCATTCAGTCGTTTCATGACGTGGTTTTTTCCTCGGGGTTGTACGGAAGTTAAGAACTGCTTGCCGTAAATCTGGGGGGCTTTACTCATGAAGACAATTAACCGAATATCGATGCTAATCATCTATTCGTTAGATAGACATGCTCGACAACGTCACGATCAATCAGCTTCGGGCCTTCGTTGCCGTGTGCGACCAAGGAAGCTTTTCCGGGGCGGCACGCAAGCTGAACCGCGCTCAATCGGCGATCAGTCACGCGATCAAGGCGCTCGAGAGCGCTTTTGATGTGGAGCTGTTCGCGCGCGACACGCGCAAAGCCACGCTTTCGGCTGCGGGCCGCAGCCTCCTGCCGGATGCTCGTGCGGTGATCTCACACACCGAGGAAATGAAGACGCGGGCGGTTTCGATTGCGCAAGCGGGCGTACCGCAAGTCTCGTTCGCCGTCGATACCTATTTTCCGCGCGCGCACCTGATCGAATGCCTGCACCGCCTGCAAGCGGACTTTCGGACGGTTTCGATCAATCTGCAGATGACGACCATGCAGGGCGGCGAGCGCTTGGTACTCGATGGCGCGTGCGCGTTGGCGGTGACGGTCACGGACGTGCCAGAGCTGAGCCCGGGTACGATCGATAGGCAGCGATTATGCGAAGTGCAAATGGTCACCGTCTGTGCGCCATCGCACCCACTGGCAGCAATCGCGGGGCCGATCCCGCGAGAGGAATTTGGTCGTCACATTCAGCTCGTCGTAACCGACAATCAACCCGATGCAGAAAAGACGCAGCAGGGGATCGCGGGTGAACGCCAGTGGCGAGTGAATGATCTGGGCGCCAAGCTCGATCTGCTCAGGGGGCGCTTGTGCTGGGGGCACATGCCGCTTCACATGGTTAAAGAAGACCTTGCGAACGCAAGGCTCGTGGAACTCCATCGGCACGCATGGCACATGCGCCCTCTCACCTTCATGATCTCGCAGCGGCGCGGCTACTCGTTTTCAGAATGCGAGACTCGGCTGGTCGAGCTGCTTGGCAATCTCCAGCGCTTCACTAAAGATAGCAAGCAGCGCCCCGCCTCATTGAAAGACAAAAAACCTTGAAGGCACGCCGCGTGCGCAACAGTCGGTAAGGTCCGCCGCTCCTCGTCGGAGGTAACCTGGCGTGCGAAAACTGTGGGTTTACAAAGCGCAGCCTTCGAAGGATCTAGAGGCCGATTGCAGGCGCTCGCCGATCGCTGCATCTGGTTCGCTAAAGGTTAGCTAAAGATCGCTAAGCTTCGGTATGGATCACCACTAGGTGCTCAGCTACCGTCAGCGCGCATGCCAGTTGGTGCCGTGGAAGTAGGCGGGTCTTAAAACACCGCGCCTCAGCGCGCGCGACCTCTCAGGCGCAGTGCATTGCCCACTACCGATGCCGAACTGAGGCTCATGGCCAGCGCGGCCAGCATCGGAGACAACAGGATCCCGAACATCGGGAACAGCGCGCCGGCTGCGACCGGTATGCCGATTCCGTTGTAGACCAGCGCAAAACCGAGGTTTTGCTTCATGTTGCGCACCGTCGACTGCGATATTTCGACTGCCCGCACGATGCCGAGTAAGTCCCCCTTGACGAGGGTGACGTGCGCGCTGTTCATCGCGACATCGGTGCCGGTGCCCATTGCGATGCCGACGTCGGCGCCGGCGAGCGCGGGCGCGTCGTTGATGCCGTCGCCAGCCATCGCCACGCACCGACCGCGCGCTTTGAAGTCGGCGACCAGCTTGGCTTTTCCTTCGGGGCGAATTTCGCCGTGCACTTCATCGATCGCGAGGCGCTGCCCCACGGCGCGTGCCGTCGTTATTCCGTCGCCGGTTGCCATGACGACTTGAATGCCCAGTGCGCGCAGCTTCTCCAGTGCATCGGCTGTCGACGGCTTGATCGGATCAGACACTGTGACGATGCCGGCGAACTGCGCATCGACAGCGAGGAACATTACGCTGGCGCCTTCGCCTCGGAGTTGCTCCGAGGCCGCGAGCAGATCGGATACATCGGCGCCGATGTCCCGCATCAAGACCTCGTTGCCGAGATTCAGGCGTTGGCCGGTCACGACACCGCGCACGCCGACGCCGGTCACAGACTCGAACTGTTCGACCGGTAGCAGCGCCAGGTTCCGACGAAGCGCCTCGGCAACGATGGCGGCTGCAAGCGGATGCTCGCTGCCCTGGTCGAGACTGGCTGCGAGCTGCAGTACCTGCTCGCTGGTAAAGCCGACCGCTGCCTGCACGCCGTGGAAGGCGGGCTTGCCCTGTGTCAGCGTGCCGGTCTTGTCGACGATCAGCGTGTCGATACGGCACAGCATCTCGATCGCTGCGGCATCGCGAAACAGAACGCCGGCAGTTGCCGCACGTCCGGTCGCAACCATGATCGACATCGGCGTCGCCAACCCCAAGGCACAAGGGCAGGCAATGATCAGCACGGCAACGGCATTGATGAAGCCGTACACCCAGGAGGGCTCGGGTCCGAGTAGCCCCCAAGCGAGCAGGGTGACCGCCGCGGCTGTGATCACGCCGAGCACGAACCAGTAGCTCACCGTGTCTGCCATGCGCTGCATCGGCGCGCGCGATCGCTGTGCTTGCGCCACCATTTGGACGATTTGCGCCAGCAGCGTTCCGGCGCCGACTTTGTTCGCACGAATCACCAGGCTGCCGCTGCCGTTCAGCGTGGCCCCGATGACGGCGTCGCCCGGCTTGCGCTGAACCGGCAGCGACTCACCGGTAAGCATCGATTCATCGACGTAGCTTTCGCCTTCGAGCACCACGCCATCGAGCGGTACCTTCTCGCCGGGTCGTACCCGGAGTCGATCGCCGAGCCGCAGGTCATCGAGTTGAACTTCGCTCTCGCTGTCGTCGGTGTTCAGCCGTCGCGCCGTCTTGGGCGACAGCCCAAGCAGCGAACGAATCGCGGACGAGGTTTGCGAACGCGCCTTCAACTCGAGCATTTGTCCCAACAGCGTCAGCGACACGATGACGGCGGCCGCCTCGAAATACACGCCGATTCGACCGTGACTAGCGAAGGTGTTGGGGAACAGCCCCGGTGCGAGGGTCGCGACGATGCTGTAGACGTACGCAGTGCTGACGCCCAAGCCGATCAGCGTGAACATGTTGGGTCTGCGGTGTGCGATCGACTGCATGCCGCGTTGCAGGAATGGCCAACCGGCCCAAAGCACTATCGGTGTGGCGAGCGCCATTTCGATCCAGGACTGCACAGTCATGCTGAACAGGTCCAGCCGGTCTCCGAGCATCGACAGGCTCATCACGATGGCCGACAGCGGCAATGTCCACCAGAACCGACGCGTGAAGTTGCGCAGCTCGGGGTTGTCGTCGGCTTGGTTGAGCGCGGGAATTTCCGGTTCCAGCGCCATGCCGCACTCGGGGCAATTTCCCGGATGGTCCCACCGAACCTCAGGATGCATCGGGCAGGTGAAAACACGCGCGGTCTGCACAGTCTTCTCGGCCGATGATGCCGTTGCCGGAGACAGATACTTCTCAGGGTCGCCGAGAAACTTCGTCTGGCAATTCTTGCTGCAAAAGTGATACGTGCGCCCGGCAAGTTCAAGTGCGCGCGCAGTCGACGGATTGACGGTCATGCCGCAGACCGGGTCGATTTCTGCAGGTGCGGCCTTGGTGCGCGCTTCGCCGAGATCGCGTGCCACTTCTGCTCGCGCGCCGTCAGCGTTCGTCTGCGAAAGTTCGCGCGTGGACGTGGGAGTCGCAGCGCCATTGCTGCAGCAGCAGGACCTCGCTTTCGACGCGGCGTCGGTATCGATGCGCAAGGCGATTGGGCTCGCTCCGGTGTTGCCGGATGCGACGGATTTCTGAGAGTAATCACTCACGATGACGGCGCCCGCTTCAATACACCGACGACGGGACGCATGGCCGAATCAGCTGTGTCGGAACTGCCGCAACCCGTCGCTGGCCGCTGTGCAGTAACGCAGCCACCCGCCAAACTCTTGCTACACCCGATGAAACCCGACCTTCGGCGCATCGCTCTCTCCTTGTTCCGTAGTCCGTCTCCCGCGCTTGCAGGCTTGCGTCGCATCGGCTGCCTCGGTCACGCGTGATTTGAAGCCGGCGTTCGGCTCAGATCCGTTTCGAAGTGAAGGAGCACTGCCGGTCGATCGATAGGATTTATCGGTGTGGCGTTCGACGCACCAAAGGTGGCGCGCCTTTCGCGGCGCGGTGCTGCAACTGGCCGTGAGGCGCTGCCGGTCTGCCGTTGGCAGCGACTCCAAGTAAAGCTGGGCTCAAGCTATACCAGGCGACGACAATTGACATTGATTTGGATCACCGACTTGGATCGCCGAGTCGGATCGCCGAGTCGGATCACCGGGGTAGTGCTGACGCCCGACGTGGTTCGCGAACCTCCGCGCAGACGAGTCGAAATTGCGCGGCGCGCAAAGACTCGTGAATTCGCATGAATTACTCGCAGCGGCCGATCCGGAGCGTCCCGGGTGAGAGTCGGGCCACGCGCGACAACGCCGGTACGCAAGCGCCCGACATTTCGCGATAGGTCTGCTGCCAGCAGCTTTCGACGAGCTTACAAGCGTGCGCGGGTCGAGATTCGGACGCGATTTCGAAACGCTCGTCGCAGGTGTTATCCGTCTTCCGCGCTATCATTCCGGCGGGGGCTGGCCATCGGCCGGCGGGAAGTCTAGGCCGTGAGCCAAACGTCGTCGTTCTTAAGTCCGATGCGGCGGTATGACCTCTGCGAGGTCCGCGCGCGGCGTGGCGTCGTTCCGACATCGCACGTCTGTGGTGAAGATGCTGCTGCGGCGCGACTTGTGGTGCCGAGGCCTGCAATCGACAGAACTTCGTACCTGCGCAATCGCGGGCCACGCCAGCCATGACCGTGCAGCGCTCGTTCTTCGCCGAATTGCAGCGCCGCCACGTCTACAAGGTCGGCGCGATGTATGCGGTGGCCGGCTGGCTGCTGGTGCAGGTGGCAACGCAGGTGTTTCCGTTCTTCGACATCTCCAACGCTGCGGTGCGCTGGGTGGTGATCGCGGTCGTCGCGGGGTTTCCGATTGCGCTGGTGTTGGCCTGGCTGTTCGACATCACGCCCGAAGGGATCGTCCGCACGGAACAGCTGCCGCCGAGCGGCGAAGTCGCCTCTGCGGTCCGCATTCGGCGCAGCACGGAACGCAAGCTCAACTATGTGCTCGGCGCGTTGCTGCTGATCGCGCTCGCGTATGTCGTGCTGGCGCGCAGTGGGCGTGTCGATCGCTGGCTCGGCGGCGCCAATGTCGATGGCGGTGATCAGTCGATCGCGGTATTGCCGTTCGAGAATCTGTCCGACGACAAGGCCAATGCCTATTTCGCGGTGGGGATCCAGGACGAGATCCTCACGCGTCTGGCAAAGGTGCACACCTTGAAGGTGATTTCGCGAACCTCGACGATGCACTTCGCCAGCAGTCCGGACAATCTGCCGGAGATCGCGCGCAGCCTCGGGGTGTCGGCGATTCTCGAAGGCAGCGTGCAGCGCGCCGGTGAAACCGTGCACGTCAACGTTCAGCTGATCCGTGCGGCCACCGATCAACACTTGTGGGCAGAGAGCTACAACCGCAAGCTCGACGATATCTTCGCAGTGCAGGGCGAGATTGCGCAGACCGTTGCCGAAGCGCTGCGGGTGACCTTGACCGGCGCCGAGCAGCAGCAGATGTCGGCGCGGCCCACTGCAATTCCAGAAGCCTACGACGCCTATCTGCGCGGGCTGGTGCACGACGGTCGCTTCGCGCAGTCGCAGACCGACCTGCAGGATTGGGCCCAGGCCTACGAAGATGCGGTGCGGCTCGATCCGAACTTCGCCGCTGCCTGGGCCGGCCTCGCACGCGTGTACGTCGAGTGGTACTACGACATCGACACACGTCCGCAGCGCCTGCAGATGGCCAAGCTGGCGCTCGATCAGGCCATGCGGCTGGCGCCGGACGCGGCGGAAACCTACGAGGCACTGGGGCTCTATCGCTACTGGGGACTCAACGATTACGACGCAGCCCTGGAAGCCTACGGCGAGGCGCTCAAGCGCAAGCCGGGAGCGGCCAGCTCGCTTTACGCGATGGGAAATGTGCGTCGCCGGCAGGGGCATTGGACCGAGGCGCTACAATTACAGCAGCGCGCAGCCGAACTCGATCCGCTCAGTGCGACAGTCGCCTATAACCTGACGCTGACCCTGCGCGCGCTAAGACGTTTCGACGAGGCGCAGGCGGTAACGCAGAAGGGACTTGCCGCGAATCCCGGCGACACGGCCTTGCTCGGCGAACGCATCTACACCGAGCAGGCGCGCGGCGACCTGCATGCCGCGCATGCTTATGCCGAACAGCTGCCGCTCGACGCGGTTGATTTTTTCCCGCTGACGCACCGATTGGATCAGTGGCTGTTCGAACGCGATTACGCGCGCGCAATTGCAGAAGTCACGCAGGTGCTCAAGCGCCGCGCCGATTTCGATCCGGGCACCGTGGCGTTTGCGCTGAGTTATCTCGGCCTCGCCGAATCCTTGGCCGGCGACAGCGCCGCTTCAAATGCGGCGATGCTCGAATCGCGCAAGATCAACGAGGAGATCCGCGCAGCCGGCGACACCAATCCGTTCGGCTGTCTCGGCTTGGCGCTGGCCTCGGCATATATCGGCGACCGCGAGGCCGCTGTGCGCTACATCGGCATCGCCGAAGCCGGCGTCAGCGGCGATGCCATGAGTCTGCCGCAGGCCGCCATGCTTCATGCGATCGTCGACGTGAAGTTCGGCGACAAGGATGGCGCGATCCGGCATCTGATTGAGGCGCAACGCGCGCCAACTGCCTGGGGTGCGTTTCCGGCCATTCTGCGTGAGTCACCGCAATTCGACGCGCTGCGCGGCGATCCGCGGTTCGAGGCGCTGACGCGTGATCCGCCTGCATCAACTGCGGCGGCGGCCGCCGTATCTGCAAGCGCGTCATCGGTTGCGTCTGTCGCAACCTCAAGCACGTCATCGGTGGCCTCCGCGGCTGCAGGCGCCCCGCGATGAGCGCCCCGCGATGAGCGTGCCGCGTTCGCGGCCCTCGTTCTTCGCCGAGCTGCAGCGGCGCCATGTCTACAAGGTCGGCGCGATGTATGCCGTCGCCGGGTGGCTGCTGGTGCAGATCGTTACGCAAGTGTTCCCGATCTTCGATGTGTCGGCCTGGGTGCAGCGGATCATCGTGCTGTTGATCGTTGCCGGCTTTCCGGTGGCGTTGGTGCTGGCCTGGCTGTTCGACCTGACGCCGCAGGGCATCGTGCGCACCGATGAGCTGGCGCCAATTGGTCCGACACCTCAGGCCGAGCGGCGGGCGCGCAGCAATGAACGACGTCTCAACCTCGTGCTCGGCGTGCTGGTCGTACTCGGGCTTGCGTATTTCGTCGCCGAGCGCACGCTGTTGAAGCCGGGCGGCATCGCCGGTGCCGACGCACCGGCGGACGACAAGTCGATCGCAGTGCTGCCGTTCGAAAATCTCAGCCAGGATCCGGACAATGCCTTCTTCGCGTCCGGCATTCAGGATCAGGTGCTGACGCAACTGGCGAAGATCGGCGCGCTGCGGGTGATTTCGCGCACTTCGACGCAGGCCTATGCCACGCGGCCCGACAGCGTCGGTGCGATCGCGAAGCAGCTTGGCGTCGCCAACATTCTCGAAGGCAGTGTGCAGAAGGCCGGCGATTCGGTGCGCATCAACGTTCAGCTGATCCGCGCGGACGGCGATACGCACTTGTGGGCCGAAACTTACGATCGCAAGCTGGAAAACATATTCGGAGTCGAGAGCGAAGTGGCCGGCGCCATCGCCGAAGCCCTCAACACCAAGCTCAGCGGCAGCGAGCAGAAAGAGCTGGCAGCGCGGCCGACGAAGAATCCCGCCGCCTGGGAGGCTTACCTGCGCGGCGTGCTGCTGTTGGATCGCGGTGAGGTCGAAGCCGACATGCGAGCCGCACTCGCACAGGCCGAGGCCGCGGTTCAACTCGACCCGCAGTTCGCGGCGGCCTGGGCATTGGACTCTAAAATCCGTGGCGCACTGTATATCGGCAACTACGACAGTTCCGCCGCCAGCCGCGAGGCCGCGCGAACCTCGCTACAGAATGCGTTGCACCTTCAGCCGGACGACGTCGAGGTGCGCATCGCCGAGGGCTGCTATGTGTACTGGATTGAGCGCGACTTCGTCGCCGCGCGGCGAATCCTGGAAGCGGTGCGACCGCGCGCGCCGGGCAATGCGCTGATTCCGTTCACGCTAGCCTTGATCACGCGCCGGGAAGGGCGCTGGTCCGACAGCCTGAAATTCTTCGGCGAAGCTGCGGAACTCGATCCGCGCAATCCGGAGATCATCAGCCAGTCGGCGTTCACCAGTCTGGCGCTGCGCCGCTACGACCTGGCCGAGCAATATCTCGACCGACTGCTCGACGTGTCGCCGGATTCGAGTCTGGGCCTGGCGGGTGAAGTGACTCTGCGCCAAATGCAGGGCCGGCTCGACGAAGGCGATGCTTTCGCGGCACGCGTCAATCTCGATGCCAGCGACCTCATCGGAATTTCCGTGCTGGCGTATCAAAAGCAGTTGCAGCGCCGCTACGGTGAAGGTGCTGCGCTGATGCGGCAGATGCTCGCCAAACGCGCGCAATCAGCAACGCCCGCCGATGCGATCTACCAGTTCAAGCTCGGCGAGTTCCTGCAGCGCAGCGGCGATGCCGGCGGTGCTGCGGCTGCGTTCAGTCTCGCACGCACGCAGGTGATCGAACTGTTGCGCACGCAACCCGACAACGATTTGTTCCTGGTTGCGCGGGGCGTGATCGAGGCCGCACTCGGCCATCGCGAGGCCGCGCTGGCGGCGATTCATCGCAGCATCGAACTGCTGCCGCCGGAGCGGGATGCACTGCTGTCCAGCGAACACCAGCTGGCGCTGGCGCTCATCTACGCCAAGTTCGACGAGCAGGACGCTGCAATCGATCAACTGCAGAGCCTGGTCAAGCTGCCGGCGCCGACTCATTTCCTTGGGCCGCCGATCACGTCCGCCTTGCTGCGTCTGGACCCGGCCTGGGATCGCCTGCGCGCAAATCCGCGTTTCGTGCAATTGCTCGCAGCTGCGGACGCAGCACAACTCGCAAAACCATGAGCGCACCGAAATCGTTTTGCGCCGAACTGCAGCGGCGCCCTGTTTATAAAGTCGGCGCGAGGGTTGCGGTGGGCGGCTGAATCCTGGTGCGGCGCGTCAGTGCCGATCGGCACCATCGGCGCGCCACGCAGGGCGTCGGCGCGCGACGCGTTCGTCATTACGCGATAACGACCTGTTAGCGGCGCTTCGGCTCTGCGCTGATGCGAGCTTCCGCGCGGGCGCCGAGCAGCGCTTCTGCAAGGCCCAGTACGCCGAGTAGCAGAACCGCGATCAGGCAGAAGTGGCCCAGCCTGGAGATCGTCATGGCCGGCGCCGGCGCATCGTTCTTTGCGTTGCTCCATCCGCCGCCCGGAACGACGGCCGCCGTCGCTGGTGTGGACACGTTCAACTGGACGAACGACACGGGCTGCGCCTGATACAGCGCTGGCGCCATCTCGTCCGATTGAAGATCGGCGGGTTCGAATGCGATTGCCGATGGCGACTGCAGCGCGCTGCCGACCACACACGCAGCGGCGATCACGATCCTTGATAAAAACGTGCGTCGTTGCACGAGCCTTCCCCTGAGCGCCCGTCTACGGGCTGACTTCCGCTATGCAAGGATCGTGACGTTGGCCGCAGCCGATTGACGAATGGCCTGGGCGTGCCCTGAAAACATGCGGGCAAGTGCTTGTCTTCGGTCGATAAGGGTGCAGCCAGAATTGTTATTGCCGGCGTTTCTGCGAAGGCCTGAAGTGTTGCTGGCGGACGACGCCAAGTCCATTTCGGTGCCCATTTCGGTGCAGTTTTCGTCACTGGTTTCGCTTCGCGTACGGACGGTTGCACTGCGCCGATCAACGGACGGCCCTGCGAGTTCATTCAGGCAATTTGCGGTCGCTATGAGGGTTGACGCGAAGGAATCGCCGACATCTCCGGATTGTGCGAGTCGAGGTAGCGCAGCGCCAGTCGTCCGGGGCCCTTCGCAGCCTCACGATTGCCTCGCACTTCACCATGACACTGCATACCGATCTGCGCCCCGGCGCGATGCCCGACGCCGCGAATAAGCATTCGCCGATTTTCAGCACGCCGCGATTGTCCCGCGCCTCCGGGCGAATAGCTGCGAGGCGCGGCCTCGTTCCGTTTGCGCTCGCATTCGTGCTGATGCTGTTTGCGGCGCTTGCAAGGGCACAGTCGACTCCAGTGTCCTGGATCGCCGCCTTGAAGGGCGCGACGCCTTCGGCGACCGCACCGGTCAGCACCGCCGACGCGCGGCGCTTTCTCGAGCAGAGCAGCTTCGGACTCACCGCGGCCGAAGTCCTGCGCGTGCAGCAGCTCGGCCTGCTGGCCTATCTGCAGGACCAGTTCGCGCGGCCCGCCAGTGGCTATCCGGGCTTCGTCTACACCAATTCGAATTCCTCAGTGGGCTGTCCGCCGGGTTCGCCCGCGACCTGCTCGCGCGATAACTACTCGCTGTTTCAGTTGCAGCGAAAGTTCTTCGTCAACGCGGTGTCGGGCGCCGATCAATTGCGCCAGCGCGTCGCGTTCGCCTTGTCGCAGATCCTGGTGGTTTCGGGAATGAAGATTCCGCTGCCCTACGCGATGGCGAACTATCAGCAAGTTCTGCTCAACGACGCATTCGGAAATTTCAGGACACTGCTGGACGATGTCACCCTGAGCCCGGCCATGGGGCGCTATCTCGACATGGTCAACAACAATGTGGCGCCGCCCGGTGGTGCGACCGGTGCCAACGAAAATTACGCACGCGAGTTGCTGCAGTTGTTCACGCTCGGACTGGTGCAGCTCAATCCAGACGGCAGCACGAAGCTGGATGCAAATGGTCAGGCGATTCCGAGCTACACCCAGGACAACATCGAGGACTTCGCCAAAGTGTTCACCGGCTGGACCTTCGCGCCGCTGCCGGGGCAGCTCGCAAAATGGGTCGACCCGGAAAATTACGGCGCCAACATGGTTGCGATCGAGGCGCATCACGACCAGACCGCGAAGACGCTGCTCAATGGTTTCGTGGTGCCGGCCGGCGGCACGGCTGCAAGCGATCTGAAAGCTGCGCTCGACAATGTTTTCGCGCAGCCGAATGTCGGACCCTTCATCTGCCGGCAGCTGATCCAGCATCTGGTCACCAGCAATCCAAGCGCGGCTTATGTGCAGCGCGTGGCCGCCGTGTTCGCAAACGATGGCGCTGGCGTGCGCGGCAACATGAAGGCAGTGATCACGCAGATCCTGCTCGACAGCGAGGCGCGCGGCGACAGCAAATCCGATCCCAGCTTCGGCAAATTGCGCGAACCGGCGCTGTTCCTCGCCGGGATGCTGCGCATGATGGGCGGCACCACAGACGGTGTGTTCCCGCTGTGGCAGAGCAATGCGATGGAGCAGAACATCTTCGACGCACCCACCGTCTTCAGCTATTACCCGCCCGGCTATACGCTTCCGGGCAGCACGCTGAGTGCGCCACCGTTTGCGCTGTTCGACACGGCCTCGGCGGTGTTGCGCGCGAACGTGATCAACCGGCTCCTCTCCGGACCGGTCGCACCCGATCCGAGCGTGAGCGGAGCGACCGGCACACAGATCGATCTGACGGCCTGGCAGGCCAGCGCCAGTAGTGCAGTGATGTTGACCAACCAGATCAACCAGGTGCTGTTCCACAACACGATGCCGCTCGATATGGCGCTGGTCTTGATGCAGGCGATCAATGCGGTGCCCAGCGTCGATCTGTTCAATCGAACGCGCGCCGCGCTTTATTTGGCTTTTTCTTCGGCGCAGTACCAGGTGGAGCAATAACATGTCGCTGACCCGACGCAGCTTTCTCGCAAGCTTCAGCTCGGCACTCGCCTTGAGCCAGCTTCCGTCCTTGCCCGCATTCGCCGCTGCTGGCGACTATCGCGCGCTGGTCTGCATCTTCCTGTTCGGCGGTAACGACGGCAACAACATGGTGGTGCCGGTCGACGGTCGCTATGCCGACTATCGCGCCGTGCGCGGTGATGGCAGCAGTGGCGGCATCGGCCTGCCCCTGGCCAGCGTCATGCCGCTGGCACAAGGCGCCGCTGCTGCGCAGTTCGGTCTGCATCCGCAGATGGCGGCCTTGGGGCCGGTTTGGGACAGCGGCGAACTGGCCCTGTTGTTCAACAGTGGCACGCTGCTGCGGCCAACCACGGCGGCCGCGTATCGCGCCCGCAGCACGCCATTACCGATGAACCTGTTCTCGCATCTCGACCAGCAGATACAGGCTCAAAGTTCGATCAGCGGTATCCATTGCAATACCGGCTGGGGCGGTCGTATGGCCGACGCGCTCGCGGGCATCAACCTGGGCGCTGCCTTGCCGATGGTGATCAGCACCAGCGGCAACGTGCAGTTCACCGCTGGCAACCTCGGCCAGGCGCTGGCGATTCCTGCCAGCGGTAGCTTTGGACTGGCCGGCGTCGGCGGCGGTTACGCGTCGGGCATCACTGCGCAATTCAACAAACTGCTTAGCCTCGATCGCAACAAGCAGAGCGTCATCGCCGCCCAGAACGTTGTGGCGGCGGGCGAGAAGGCCAGCAGCTTGCTGACGCCGATACTCACCGGCGCTTCCGTAACCGATGCGGCGTTCGCCTCGCTCAACACGGGGATCGCCAACCAGCTTCATCAGGTGGCGCGGGTGATCGGCGCGAATGCGTCACTTGGATTGCGCCGTCAGGTGTTTTTCGTCGGACTCGGCAGCTTCGATACGCACGCCGCGCAAATCAGCACGCAGGCCAACCTGCTCGGGCAGCTTGCGGCGGCGATGCGCGCGTTCAACGACGCCATGCATTTGCTCGGTACGAGCACTCAGGTCACCAGTTTCACGCTGTCGGATTTTGCACGGACGTTAAAGCCCAACAGCGGTGGCGGCAGCGATCACGCCTGGGGCAATCATCAGCTCATCATGGGCGGCGCGGTGCGCGGCCGAAACTTCTACGGCAAGTTCCCGAGCCTTGCGCTCAACGGCGCCGACGATGCCGATGGCGAGGGTCGCTGGGTGCCGTCGACTTCAATCGATCAATACGCCGCGACACTCGCGCAATGGTTCGGCGTGTCGTCAGCGGCGATGCCGACGGTCCTTCCGAACATTGGATCATTCGCAACCGCGGATCTCGGATTCATGCAGAGCTAAGTCACTGCGGTCGACCGTGTCTACGGGCTGCAGCGCCATCGGAGCGGCGCGCGCGTACGCAGCGATGCGCTGCTGCGAATTCAACTGCCCGCGATATCAGTCGCCGGGCCGGGAGGTTCAGTGGCTGCGTTCGTTTGCCGACGTCGGCTCGCCCAGTACCTCGACCGACTCTGCAATCTCGGCCTCGGCCAGACTCCAGAACCAGCTTGGATCTCTGGAGAACGGGCACGACCGCGCCAGCGAGCACGCGAGTTCCGCAATCAGGTGGATGCGCTGTGCGGGGTTGACGCGGGTCGACATGGTGGTTCTGGAAACTTGCATAACAATTCTCCTGATGAGGAACCTGATCTAGCGCCGTCCGCGCTACCGCTCTGGTAGCGCTGGCTGGCACGCGGGACGACCGGCGCGTGGCTTGGGAGCGCTTAGATCACGTGGAAGATGTACAGCAGAATGATTACGGGAATCGGCAGGCCAACGGCCCAAAGCAATAGTCCTCGCATCCGGGTTTCTCCTCTCTCGACGGTGGTTTTGGTTATCAGTTATCAGTTATCAGTTATCGGTGATCGGTGATCGGTGATGGGTGATCAGGCGGCGGCGCGATGCTGCTCGGCAGCTTCCTGCACGGCGCCGACCGTTCGCGGCGCGGGTGCTGCGCGCGCCCCGTACTTCAGCACCGATTCCAGATTGGCCAGCTGATGCACTGCGAAGTCTTCGATCAGTTCCATCGCGGCTTGCAGCTGAATGTCCCAGCGATTCGATTTCGGATCGGCCTGTGCGACCTGTTCGAGTGCCTCGTCGATCGCGCAGCACAGTTCCGCTTCGCGATCCGACGAGGGCGTGATCGAGACGCGACCGAACTCACCCTTCGGCAGTGCGATGCTTTCGAACCGTTCGTAAACATCCTGCAAAAGCCCGAGCCTTGCCGCAGTGCCGCGCAAGGAGGCCGATTGTCCGTGCGCGGCGCGCAACTGAGCGATGCGCGTGGCAACGGCTTGTACGCGAGCCTGTTCCTGGCGCAGAGACTGGTATGCCGCGTCTTTCGTGTTCATCTTCGCTTCCCTGGTTGATGAGTGGAAAACTTAGCGCTGCTGCTGTCGTGACGCCGCTACTACTGATTGACGATGACGGGTTCAGCGTTGGGCTCGCCATTCACTGTTCGTGTAATCGACATGCGATGGCGCACGTCGTCGCAGGCGATGCGCACCTGGCCGTCGGCGACGAAGATCGTCGCGCTGCGCGACGATGCGGAAGCTTGTGCAAACACCACCTTGGTGGCGGAGTCGCGCGTCTGATCGATCAAGCCGCGCAAGTTGCGCTGGCAGGTTTCAGCGGAGGCGGGGTAGTCCACGCGGTCGGCATGCGCCAGTTGTGGAATCGCCGAGAGCATCGCGGCGACCAGCAACATGCCGCCGAGGCGCATCAGAAAGGCGAGGTCGATCGCCGCGTGGGGCTGACAGGCTGCAACAGCGCCCTGCGTTGCCGTCGAGTGTTGTGTCTGCGGTGCGGAATCGATGTTGCCCATGATCGCTTTCCTGATGAATCGCTGGTTCCCGACCGGATCCCATTCCGGTCTCGCGAATGAATAGGCGCATGGCTTGTGCCGACGCAGACGGCGCGCAAGGGGGCGCCGGCAGACGATCATTAAATCGATGATTGTGAACACTTAAAGTTGTGCTCGACAGAACGCTTGAAGGCCGCGACCCGCGACCGAACGGCGGCATGCGGAATTCATCGCGACACCGGTTCCGGAAATTCTTACGCGGTACTGAAAAAGCTACGCATCGGGTCTTGCGTTCGAATCCGGCATGAATTGCCTCTGGCTGGCGACGGCGAAACGCTGAGTGCGGAGCATGGCTACTTCCTTACGACCAGTTGGCGCCGAGCCGGGCAGTTGGCACCAATCGAAAACACCCCGCCGTCTGCGGCGCCCGGCGTGCCAGAATGCCGGGCGCCGCGGCACTGCACCGACGCCCGCACCCCGCCAGCCCTGCTGGTCTTCATTCCCTGAACGCAATTCGAATCGCCATGAACGTCTTAATCGTCCACGCCCATCCCGAGCCGCAATCGTTCTGCACCTCGATGCGGGATACCGCACGCGAGGTACTCGTCGCTGCGGGTCACACCGTGGAAATTTCGGATCTGCATGCGCAGCGCTTCAATCCGGTCGCGAGCGCTGATGACTTCAGCATCCGCAAGGATCCGGACTACCTGCGCTATGCGCTGGAGCAGCGCCACGCGGTGGATACCGCAAGCCTGCCGGCGGATATCCGCGCCGAGATCGAAAAAATCCAGCGCTGCGATCTGCTGATTCTCACGTTCCCGCTCTACTGGTTTGCACTGCCGGCGATGATGAAAGGCTGGATCGATCGCGTGTTCGTTTCCGGCCTGTTTTACGGCGGTCGTCGTATCTACGATCGCGGCGGCATGAAGGGAAAGAAGGCGCTGGTCGCGGTCACGCTCGGCGGTCGCGAACACATGTTCGGCAGCGATGCCATTCATGGCGACTTCAACACCATGCTGCGTCCGCTGCTGCAGGGCTCGCTGGCCTATGTGGGCTTCAGCGTGCTGCCGCCATTCGCTGCCTGGCATGTGCCGTACCTGCCGGCACCGGAGCGCGACGCCATCATGGCGCGCTGGCGCGAAACACTGGCGCAGATCGACACGCTGGTGCCGCTGCCGATGCCTCAGATGGCAGGTTACGACGATACCTTGAAGCCGTTGGCGCCTGCTGCGGGGTGATTGCGCCGCGCGCGCAGCTTAAGTCGGGCGACGTGTGCTGCGTTCAACGATCTAGCCAAAGCACCAGACCGGCGTACCTAGGCAAAGCACCAGACTGGCGTACCCAGTTCACGCGACGATGATCGACGCGCGTCTCGGTGCGCACCGCATTGCGACGACGGTCGGCATGCTTGAATGCATTTCCGCTGTAGCGGCGCGGATGCCGTCCTACAGGCGGGCATCATCATGATTCCGCCGTGACCTCCTGCGTCGAACTGCGTCGAACTGCGACCTGAGATCGATTCACTGATCGATGAGGCTTCCGCAGTCAGTTGATCTGCAGCTTGCGATCCGTGCCTAGGCTCGATGCGTCGCCGGTCAACAGCGCCTTGGTCACCGCCAGCAGCCGCACCACTGCGCTGCCCGGCGATTCCCAGTATTCGGCGCTCTCGACTTTGACTTGGAGCAGGGCGAGATCGGGATCCTTGATGCCTTGCGGAAACCAGACCTCGATCATCTTGGTCCACAGCGATTCCATCTTCACGCGGTCGCGCACCAGCGTCGCACGGCCGCTGATCGACACGAAGTCGTACTTGCTCGGATCGGCGTAGCTGAGATTGACTTCGCCGTGATCGAAATCCAGTTCGGCCACCTTCGGCGACGACGCGCTGACGAAGAACCACAGGTTCCCATCGGCATCGAATTCGCGCGTGTGTAGCGGTCGGCTGCGCAGCTTGTCGCCGTCCAATGTTGTCAGCATGCCGACCTTCATGCGGTCGACCAGTTTGCGCAACTCGGTGAGTTCGGTCTTGCGGTCTGCCATTGGCGTTTCCTCCATGAATACGCGTCTTCTTCAGAAACACTCGCGCGGTCAAAGTTCCGCCGTACTGCGATCCAATTCACTTCGCGCTGAGCCGCGAAGCGCGGTTTGCAGTGCGGACTTCCGCGTAGAGGACTTCAGTCGATCCAGAGTCCGCGGGCGCGATGCCAGTCTTCGATCGAGTGTTCCGGATAGGCTTCGAACTGCGCATCGCGCTCGCCGATTTGCGCTTGCACCCAACTCGCTTTCGAGCCGAGCATCATGTGCAATCGCGCGGGCGGCACCGGCAGTTCGGTATCGATCGCCGACGCATGTGGGTGCAGTAAAAGCGGCCATTCCGGCGAGTACAGCCATAAGGCACTTCCGCAGCGTCCACAGAAATGCCGCTCTGCGCTGCTCAACTCGATGCGACCCTGCACATGGAGCGTGGCATGCATCACTTTCTTGGCGCCGTCGTCATCGCATTCGAGCGATGCGGCATCCGCCAGCAAATTGATTCCATATCCACCGCTCCCGGCCGTCTTGCGGCAGATCGAGCAGTAGCACAGCTGGTATGGATACGGTGCGCTGCTGTTGACCCGGAAGCGCACTGCGCGGCAGTGGCAAGATCCTTCCAGTTGCATCGGCATCGAAATGCTCTCCAGGGTGAGTGTGCTGCATTACGACCGGTGAACGGCGGAAACGATCCCGCGTGGGGGCTGGCGGGGCGACACCGCGCAAGCACGCGCCCTTATCCTGTGAGCCGCAGCCGTAGTCTTGCAACGCGGTCCGAACAAGCTCGCAATCCACTCGCTATGCAACCGCATCGTGCTCTGTCACGTAGCAGTGACGGATACACCACGCTGCTCGCTCGCGCCCGCCTTATTCCGCACCATTAGTCTGAATATGATTCTGCAAATTCTCTCAATCCTGTTTCGGCCACTCGGCGCCGTGTTCGCGCTGTTTGCGAGCCACCAGGGCCGGCCTGCTCAGTGGCGCGGTGTTCGCCGATCACACAGGGTTCAGGTGATCCGCGATTGCCGCTATGGCGGCACCGACGACGTGCCGCTGCGGGCGGACGTCTACCTTCCAACAAAGCCAGGACCGCTGCCCGCCGTGCTGATGATTCACGGCGGCGGCTGGAACAGCGGTGATGTGGCGCAGACCGCGTCGCAGGCGCGGCGAGTAGCCGCGCGCGGCTACGTGGTGGTGAATGCGACCTACCGTTTGGTGCCGGCGGCGCTCTTCCCGGCCCAGCTACAGGACATGCAGCAAGCGCTGCGCTGGATGCGCGCGAATGCGGCGAGCTACGGGATCGATCCCTCGCGCATCGCCGCCTGGGGTTACTCGGCCGGCGCGCATCTGGCCGCGCTGCTCGGCAGTTTGCAGCCCGGCGACCGCTTGTATGACGCAGGCGCTCGCGTGGCTGCGGTCGTCGCGGGCGGCACGCCGGCAGACCTGCGCAAATTCCACGGCGGCACATTGGTGCCGGCGTTTCTCGGCGAACGCTGGCGCGAGCATTCGCCGATCTTTCGCGAATCTTCGCCGGCTGCGAATGTCCGGGCCGGACAGGCGCCGGTGTTCCTGTATCACGGCGCCGTCGATTGGCTGGTGCCGCCCGATCAGGCGATCGACTATCAGCGCGCCTTGCAGGATGCGGGCGTGGTCAACGAGCTGTACCTGATGCGCGGTCTCGGCCACATCACCGCGTTCCTGATGGATGGCGCGGCGGTGCAGCGAGGTGCCGACTTTCTCGATCGGCAGTTGACGTCGCCACGGTCGTAGATCGTTGTCCTCAACATGGCTGCAGTGCGGTTCGACTCGTTCGGTCGATTCGGCCTCGCGCGATACGAGGCGATCGAACTCATCGAACTCATCGAACTCATCTTTCGAGCGCGCGCGGCACCCAGGCGCAAAATGCGCATGCACGCTGACAGGCGCGCCGCGACATCGCGCTGCGTGGCCAATGCCTTGCCGGTAAGCGACTGACACAGTGTGGCAATGCTGGGCGGCGAGGGCGCTATTACCTTTTAGAGCCAACACCGCAGACGCCTGCCTTTGACTTGTTGACATCAATCGCTGGTACAGTTACAGCGAGCAAGCGCGCCGAAAGGCGGCTGAATAGTGATCAAATGCCGCCACGCAGCGGCGCCGAGGGGATTCATGCTGCCAGCGTCGCCGTTCCTGCATTTGCCGACTCCAAAATTCATCCGCTCCGGCACGGTCGATCTGGCGGTATATCGCTGGGGCGAGGCGGACACGCCTCCCGCGCGGCCGACCCTGGTGCTGGTGCACGGCTATCCGGATGCGGCGGATGTCTGGTGTGCCGTTGCCGAGAAGCTCGCTGATCGCTTCGACATAGTGGCTTACGACGTACGCGGCGCCGGACGCTCGTCGGCGCCGAAGACGACGGCCGACTATGCGTTCCCGCAGATCGTCGGTGACCTGCGTGCGGTGATCGATGAAGTCAGCCCGACGCGGCCGGTGCATCTGGTGGCGTTCGACTGGGGCTCGCTGCAAGCCTGGGAGGCGCTGCTGTGCGGATGCCTCGACGGTCGCGTCGCCTCTTACTCCACCGCCGCACCCGCGCTCGACCACGCCAGTTTTTGGTTCCTGCGTCGTCTGCAGCGTCCGACGCTGCGCGGCCTGCTGCAAGCATTCAAGCGCATGCTCGGGTCTTCGTATATGGCGTTCTTCCAGCTGCCGCTGATTCCTGAACTCGGCTGGCGTTTTGGTATGGCGCGGTACTGGCCTCGCTACTTGTTCAAGCTCGAAGGCATTCGTGTCGCGCCGCGCGAAACCCAGATGGCGGATGGTCAGAATGGCGTGCGCCTGTATCGCGCCAACGTGCCCGGTAAGTTGCGCAATCCGCTGAAGCGGACGACCAACGTACCCGTGCAGTTGCTGATCATGCAGCGTGATCCGTTTGTTACGCCGACCCTGTTCGAAGATCTCGAGCAATGGGCGCCGCGCCTGGTGCGTCGCGAATTCGACTGTGGCCACTGGGGCGTGCTGAGCCATCCGCGGCCGATCGCAGACGCGATTGCGCAGTTCGTGCTGGCAAACGAACCGGCTCGCGTTTCCTCGCCCGTCACCGCCCAGCGTGCAAGCGGCTGAACCCGCTGCTGCTCAAGCCCTCTTTCTCAATCCTGTTCGCACACTCGAGGCCGTCAGCATGAATGCTCAATCTCGTCACGTCGACAATTTGCTGTCGCAATCCTTCCAGTTCAGCAACGGCGCGCGTCTGCAGAACCGCTTGGTCAAGTCTGCACTGAGCGAAGCGCTGGGGAACCTGCACGGACACGCAACGCCGGAGTTGGTGCAGCTGTATCGCACCTGGTCGGCGTCGGGCATCGGCTTGCTGGTCACCGGCAATGTGATGATCGATCGCCGCGCACTCGGCGAGCCCGGCAACGTCGTGGTCGAGGACGCCAGCGGTCACGCCATGCTGAGCGAATGGGCGCAGGCCGGCAACCGTAACGGCACGCAGCTTTGGATGCAGATCAATCATCCCGGCAAGCAGGCCTTTCTCGGCCTCAACCGCGAAACCGTCGCGCCTTCGGCAATTGGTTTCGGCCCGGCGCTGGCGCCGTTCTTTCCGGTTCCGCGCGCGCTGACCTCGAGCGAAATCGAAGACCTGATCGTGCGTTACGGCCGCACCGCCGGCCTCGCCAAGGCCGCGGGTTTCAAGGGCGTACAGATGCATGGCGCACACGGGTACTTGATCAGCCAGTTCCTGTCGCCGCATCACAATCAGCGCGATGACGACTGGGGCGGCGACGCCGAACGTCGGCGCCGCTTCGTGCTGGCGGTGTACGGCGAGATCCGTCGCGTCGTCGGCGCCGACTTCCCGGTCGGCATCAAGCTCAACTCGGCGGACTTCCAGCGCGGCGGATTCACCGAAGACGAATCGCTGGAAACCATCCGCAGTCTGGCGAATGCCGGCATCGATATGGTCGAAATCTCGGGCGGCACCTACGAATCGCCGGCAATGGCGCGCGGTGGCGCGAAAGCCTCGACGCTCGCACGCGAAGCCTACTTTCTCGATTTCGCCGACAAGGTGCGCAAGGAAGTGGCGGTGCCGCTGATGGTCACCGGTGGCTTCCGCACTGCGGCTGGTATGAACGCCGCGCTGGCCAGCGGCGGCCTCGACCTGGTAGGACTCGGACGACTGATGGCGATTGAACCGCAGGTGGCCGAACGCTTGCTGCGCGGCGAAGATCCGCTGCATCAGCTGCGCGCGATTCGTACCGGCATCCGCATGGTCGACGAGAGCGCCAGCATGGAGGTCACCTGGTACACGCGACAGTTGCACCGCATCGGCCGCGGCCGCGCGCCGGTGCCGAACGAAAGCGGATTGAAGTCGTTCCTGCTGGATCTTCTGACCAAGGGCTGGGGCATCTTCAAGACGCGGCGCATGCGCGCGCGTGCCGGAAACCCTGCGCAGCCGGAGGCGCTGAGCCTGCAGCCGTCTGCCAGAATCGACGCTTGAAGTCGCCGACAGGAGACCTGAAACGCTGCTGAGATGGGGCTCATGCAGGAGCGCGTTTTACCAGCAGCGTTGCGCTCGGCGGAATTGCTCAAGCTCACTGCCGAGGTTGAAAAAGCAGAGCAAGCCTCGAGTTGTTGGTCGAATCGCCGGCCCGCAGCAGCGTCGAAAACGTTGACCTAAACAGGACCGACATTCCGGGCGCGATTCAGTCGCGGAAATTCTCGAACTGCAGCGGTACTTCCAGTTCGGCCTTGCGCAGCAACGCGATTGCCGCTTGCAGATCGTCGCGTTTCTTGCCGTTCACGCGCAGCTTGTCGCCGGTGATCTGGCTATCGACCTTCAGCTTGGCTTCCTTCAACTGCGCGATGATTTTCTTCGCCTGGACCTGTTCGATGCCCTGCTTGATCGTGATCTTGCGGCGCGCGCCGGCGAGATTGGTTTCCACCTCGCCGAGTTCGATTGCGCGCAGATCGATGCCGCGTGCCGACAGACGCAAACGCAGCATGTCGAGTAGCTGATCGAGTTGATATTCGCTCGGCGCGAATTGCATCACCGCGTCCTTCTCGAGTTCGAAACGCGCATTGGTATTGCGCAAGTCGTAGCGGTTGCCGAGATCGCGCTTGGCCTGGTCGACGGCGTTGGTCAGCTCGTGCAGGTCGACTTTGGAAACGACATCAAATGAAGGCATGGTGTACGCGGACATCCGCATCAGGCAGGACGCGCAGTATCGGCGCCGCAGCGGCCGATTTCTAGCGCCCATTGTCAGCCCGTTATCAGTCCTGTATCAGGCAGTGAGCACGCTATCGCGGACGCCTGGCGGGCACCGCAGGCGTTCAGGATTGGTTCAGTCAGCTGAGCCTAGAGTCATCGCCATACCCGGTGCACACCACCGCAGCAGGAGCCGTAACGTGAACAAGACTTTGATAGGTGCCGCCTTAATCGCCGCCGTCGCGGTGCCCGCCGTCGCTTCGGCCCATACCAATCTGTCGATCGGGCTTGGCTTGGGCGGCCCGGTCTATGCGCCGCCGGCCGTGGTCTACGCACCGCCGCCGCCTGTGTATGTCGCGCCGCCGCCGGTGGTGTATGAGCAGCCGGCCTATGTTTACGGTCCGCCGGTGGTCTATGGCCCGGAAGTGGAATATCGCGGCTACTACGGCCCGCATTACTACCGTCCGTACGGCTACCGTTAAATCCGAGACTTCGAACGCGCCGCTCGATCCTGCGAGCGGCGCTCCCGCTCTAGCACGCCGTTGATCGCCGGAACTGCGCCGATCTCAGGAGTCAGGAGCAATTCAGGAGTACGGAGTCGTTGCAGCTCGCGCAGCCGCTGCTTGCGCGAGATCTAGTTCGCGACGCCAGGAAACGTTATCAAGTTCTGCCACACGCTCATTCTGCAAGCGACTGCGCGTGCGTCTCGCACCCGGCACTTTTTCTCGGCCCTTCGAGCGCCTAACAGACCACTTAACAGAACACTTAACAGAGCAGCCGCGCGATCGCTCAACGGAACAGCCAGTTCGGCGCGTGTGTCAGCAAACGCGGCGCCGCCAGCGCCCCGACAATCGCACCGAGCACCAGGCCGCTGTTGATCAGCCAGAGATTTGCAGACATCGGCGTTCTGAGCGCGGCCAGTTGAAACAGCGTGCGCACTGCCAATGCACATCCGACGATACAGACCGCGAAACCAATCGACGCGTGGAACACCGCACGCACCAAGAAATCGGCGGCATCGACGATCCAGATAATCGGGTTCTGCATGGCGTCATGCTATCGCAGGCACCCGGCGTACGCGCTTGGGTCTAAGCACTCCGGCGGAGTCTCAATCGATCGCGATGATCGACGGCAGATCGCGATGGTTCCGCTTGGCGCTCTTTGACGTTCGAAAGAATCATCTTCACGAACAATTGATTCGCACCGACGTAATCGATTCGCATAAAGAAAAGCCCGCTCGCGCGGGCTTTTCGATGTGTGCGTGATCGGCGCAGACTTGGCCGACTTGGCGTCTAGCAATGCCAAACCGCTGCTCGTTATCAACCGAGCGTTTTCTGTCGGATCACTTACTGACTTGGTGCAGGACTAACCGCACCAACCGACCGACTACTTGTGGCGCAACTCGTCGATCTTCTCCTTGACGACTTCAACGCCGGCCTTGACCTTGTCCTTGACGTCCTCGATCGATTCCTTGATCTCGCCTTTCAGACGGTCTTTCTTGCCTTCAGCGTTCTGCAAATGGCCCTTGGCTACCAGCTCATGGTCGCCGAGGGCGCTACCCACTTTCTCTTTGATCTTGCCGATCACTTCGTTGCCGTGACCTTTGGCTTTGTCCGCGGCGGCGCTGTGGGCCGCATCGTTCGCAGCGCTCTTTGCACGTTCAGTTACGTCGCTCATAGTTACTCCAGGTTACGTGTGTGGGGCGCAACTCGTTGGTGCGCTCAAATTTCTAGACCGGCACTTGCGACGGAGGTTCATTGGAACCGCGGTACGGTATTCCTTGGCGCCGATATGTGGCGCCGAGAGTGAAAACGAGCGCGCGCGGAGGCTCTCGAAAGAAAATAGTTTCTTGAGGGAACTTCTGCAGTGCTACTTACAAAGTAGCAATGAAGTCTGCGTTACAGACTTCGATCAATCGAGCCTTGGGCGCGATCATCCGAAACAATCGGAATCAGGCAGGCCACCGTCAAACGGTTCGATTTCAGCGTTTAATGCACGCCCGCATGCTCAAAGCGGCTTCGGATGCGTCAAACCATTCAGCGGTCATTCAGGATGCTTCGTCGCCGTTGGCGACAAATGTCGTTGAATCGGCGCTTCACTAGCCGCTAACAGATTGCGATCGAGCGAGAAGCTGTCGATCGAACAGTTAGGGAGGATGTGTCATGAGCAGAGGAAACACGCAGAACATTCTGGAATTGGTGCAGCAGAAAGCGCGGCGTAAGTGCGCGTGGATCAATGCGGCAAAACATCGCCAGCAGTGCGGCATTCGAATCCGCGGCACCGCCAGCTCAATCGCAGTAACCCCGATGCGCGCGTCCTGAGGTTCTGCGCCGCGCGATCGACGGCAGGAGACGCGGCTAGGTCCGTATCCTTCGAACAGCTTACGAATGCGAATTGGCGGGCGCAGAAGGCGGCATTCGCTCGACCAGCGAATGCTTGATTGCGTCGAGCTCGACGCGCATCTGCTGCAGCTGTTCCAGCGTACGATCGATGCCGATTTCGTTCTTCAGGTTGACCAGATAATCGGCCTCGGAGCGTAGTCGCTCCTTATTCGCCTGACGGTTCTGACTCATCATGATCAAGGGCCCCTGCAAGGCCACCAGGATCGCCAGGAACAGATTGAAGAACTGGTACGGGTATTCGTCGAAACGCAGCGGCGCGTAAGCATTGACGGCCACCCAGATCGCGGTGATTCCGAACAGCAGCGCGATGAACAGCCAGCTGCCGTTCCAATGCGCCACACGGTCGGCGAGATGCTGCGCCCAGGTGAGGCCTTCGTCGGCCTCGAGATTGACGTTGCGTGAGGCGCGCCCTTCGAGCAGCGTGGTCGTGGTTCGCAGACGCTGCGACATCACCCGCAACAGCGCCGACATCGCCGAGGGCGAGCGCTGCAACTGGTCGACGAAGTCGTCGTGCGAGAGTTCGCCGAGCCGCGTGTCGATGTTGGCGGCAACGCTGGCCATGCGCGGTTGACCTTCGATCAACGCCATTTCGCCAAAAAAATCGCCGGGGCCGAGTTCGCGCAATAGTGTGGGTGTGTCGCTGCTGCGTAGCGCCGGCAGAAAGACGCGGACACTGCCCTGCAGCACCACGAACATCGAGCGACCGATATCGCCTTTCGCGAACAGTGATTCGCCGGCTTGCAGCGAGCGTTCACGCAGCCGCGCGGCCAGCGCGCGCAAGTCGCTTTCACTCAGCCCTTCGAACAGCGGCTGACGGCCGAGCAGTTGCGCGTCGCCGGGGGTTTGGGTTGCTGCGGCCATCGGCAGATGTGGGTTAAGGACGGTTACTCACAACACTTCGGAACCGGCGGCGCCGAATGTGACGATCCTGCCAGAACCGAGCACTTTTGGTCACGTCTCTGCCTACGCAGAGACGTCCGATTCGCGGTACTCACGAGAGCCGAATTCCACCCTGGCGGTTGTGCCTGCGCGGAACCGCATGTTAAAAAAGCCGCGGAAGACGTTCGCAAGGCAGCTGACGACGGGCGATTCGAACTTAAGTGTTGGCACCCACAAAAGCTTCATCGGAACAGGGACACGTAATGAAACAACTCCGTTTTGGATCTCTTTCGCTCGCGCTGCTGACTGCGGTCAGTGCGCAAGCATTTGCCGACGACAGCACGTCGGCGCCCGCGCCGACTACCGCCAGCGGCGATATTTTCGACAACCGTTTCTACATCGCGCCGATGGGCAGCTATGCGCTCAGCTCGGACAATCGCCACTCGAACGATGCCTACGGCGGCGGTCTCGCCATCGGCAAATCGGTCGTGCCGCATTTGGGTCTCGAAATCGTCGGCGACTATCTGCACTACCACGGCAAGAACTACAACGTGCCCGGCACCGGTCTGGTCTGCGGCTTGCTCAATACCTGCCCCGATGTCCAGGTGCATGCGCCGAGCAAGAGCATCTACGGCGGTGGACTCGGTGCCAACGTGTACCTGTCGCCGTCGAACTACGGTCTGTTCGTGCACGGTGATGCGCAGGCCGGTGATCGCTTCGTCTACAACGGTGGCCTCGGTCTCGATCTGCCGTTCGCCAGCCACAGCGTTGCGGTGCGTGCCGAGGCGCTCTATCACAAGGAAAACGGATTCACCGGCGAGCCGCTGTTCCATCTCGGCCTGCGAATTCCGTTCGGCAAGCTGCCTGAGCCTGTAGCGCCGCCGGAGCCGCCGGTTGCCGTGGTGGCACCGGTCGAACCGCCGCCGCCGCCGCCGCCGCCGCCGTGCGAAATGCCGGCACCGGGACAGCCGATCACGATGGAAGGCTGCAAGTCCGGTGACACGCTGGTGCTGCGTGGCGTCAACTTCGACTTCAACAAGGCCACGCTGACCTTGAATGCGAAGACGCTGCTCGACCAGGTTGCCGCTGCACTGACCTCGCGTGCCGACATCAAGGTCGAACTCGACGGTCATACCGACAGCAAGGGTTCGGATGCGTACAACCTGAAGCTCTCGCAGCGCCGTGCCGATTCGGTCAAGCAGTACCTGATCAGCAAGGGCATCGATGCGGGCCGCATGACGACCAAGGGCTTCGGCGAGTCGATGCCGGTGGCCGACAATGGCACCGACGCTGGTCGTGAGCTGAATCGTCGCGTCGAGCTGAAGGTAACGGAGTCGTCCACGCCAGGTTCGGGCACCGATGTGCCGGTGTCGTCCGGTGCGATGGAGTCGACCCCGGCTGCCGCCCCGGCGGCAGACGCACCGCCAGCGGACGCCGCCCCGGCACCTGCGGCCGACGCTGCGCCAGCCGCTGATGCAGCACCGGCCCCGGCAGCCGACGCAGGCAGCGCGCCGCCGCAGTAAGGCGATACCAAACGCGCTGGTGCTGTCGCTCGGCAGCCCAGCGCGAAGTGCAATCAAATACCCGCCGGTGGCAGCACCGGCGGGTTTTTTGTGGGCGCAGGGATTGTTGTCGCCGGCCATTCGAACCGTGCGGCGCAAGTTTCATGAGCCAGCGACCCGCTGATGCGAACATGCGGCGCTGCACCGTACTGGCTGCAGGCTGCGTGAGCGGTGTTTCGCGCGCATGGCTTGGAGCAGCGGGCTTTTAGCGACGCATGGTCCGCCAAGAACGTCGGCCCGTTCCGCGCGGCATGTGACTCGTTGCGGTTGACGTCAGTGTTGACGCCGACGCGCGGCGCATGCTCCCGCAACAGTCAATCGACGATTTCGATCGCGATTTCGCGTTGCGGCAGCAGCCGCGCCGCCAAGGCCGTCGTGGCCTGGATGCGTCCGTCGCTGGCGACTGCCAGAACCTGATCGAGTCCAAGTTGCCGTGCCAGGGTCGGCCACTGCTCGGCACCGGCGACGAACAGTGCCGCGCCTTCGGCTTCCGCGCGGCAGCCATCGGCGTGGACGACCGTCAATGCGCGCAGGCCTTGCGCGGGTTCGCCGCTGCGCGGATCGAGAATGTGCGCGTAGCGGCGACCCTGAAAATCAAAACCGCGCTGGTCGTCGCCGTGGGTGTTGACGGTCTCGTCGTTGATGTCGAGCGAAGCCAGTAACAATTGACTTTCGGCCGGCACGTGCGGATCACGAATGCCCACATGCCAGCGGCGTTCGCCGCGGCGCCCCCGCGCGGCAAGATTGCCGCCGGCGTCGACCATCGCATCGGAGAAGCCGGCTGCGTGTAACCGCGCGAGCGCCAGATCGACGATATGGCCTTTGCCGATGCCGCCGAAATCCCAGGCGATGTCCGGGGCGGGGCCGTACGTCGCGCCGCCGTCGTAGTTCGGCGCCGCCCGCAATGCCGCCAACAGTGCGGCGATGCGTGCCGGTGCCGGTGGCGCGCTGCCCGGCTGCTCGACGTCGGCAAAGCCCCACAGCCGCACCAAGGCACCGATGCGCGGCTCGTACAGCCCGCCGCATCGCTCGCGTAACTGCCAAGCCCGGTTAAACAGCGATTGCAGCGTGGCGGGCAGCGTGGCGACCCGGCCAGCCAGCAACTCGCGATTGAAGGCGCCGAGCGCACCGCTGCCCCAAGCCCAGGCGTTACGACCGAAGTCTGAAATCAGCGACTCGATCTCGTTCAGCGCCGCTTCGGCAGCTTCCGGACGCTGGCCGTCGCTGCAGGCGAGCGTCACCGAGACGCGCGTGCCCATCGCCAGGAAAATGCGCTGCGCGATCGGTGTGTTGGCGGGGGCGGTCATGTTCAGGCGCTCGACCCGCTCAGGCGGCGATCAAGCCTAGGTTCACGCCTAAGATCGAGCTTGCGATCAAGTCTTCAATCAAGTCTGCGATCAAGTCTGCGATCAAGTCTGCGATCAAGCGTACGTCCATCGGGGCGCGCAGACCGCTTCAGAGTGGCTGCATCGGCGCGCCGCGCGCGCGCTTGCGGCGTCGGCGTTGGCGCAGCCAGACCAGGAAACCGCTGGGTGCGAGCAGCAAGGCGAATAAACCGGTGACGGTGATTGCCCAAGCGCCGACGCCGCCGAACAGCCGTCCGCTGTGCAAATCGATCAGCAGCTGTTCGAGCCGCACTTGTGGCCGCGCATAGGCGAGCGTCTGCTGCTGTTGCGCAGCGCTCAGCGCAACCGGCTGCGACCACAGCACGGTTTCGCCGGCCAGCGCCTGCCAATGGTCGCCGCCGTCGCGGCTCGCAAACGCATCCAGATCCTGCACCACGATGCTGTGGTCATCGCCGCTGATCTGGCCGATGCGACGCAGATGCGAGAGCGGCAGCAGCGGGCTGCGAAGTTCGTCGATGCGTGCGCCATCGGCGCGCAGCAGCACGAGGCTCTCTGCGGTGGCGACCACCCACTGCGTCCCTGCGCCGACGAAACCGATTGGCGCTGGCAGCGGTGGCGTCAGCACGGCACCGTCGAGCAGCGTGGCGCGTTCGGTGCGCGCGAGCCAGTGCGCGCCGCTGATGAAGCCCTGCTGTGGCGGCTCCGCATGCAGGCCATAAAGCCGCATCAGCCAGGGCCAGTCGACGTTGACCTGATCGAGACCGAAGGTTTCGCTGCGGCTCAGCAGCGTGCCGCTGGCGGCAAGCCAGGTAATGAACGCGAACGCGGCAATGCCGAGCCGGCGATGCCACAGTCGCAGGCGTTCATCGCGACGGCTGCGTGGCCGCCAGTTCCTCATCGTGTGAATGCCCACAGGCGATTGCGCGCGAACGGCTGGCAGGTCGCGGCACGGCCGGGTTGCGCTGTGTTAATCGGGCGAACGTCCATCGCGAGGGCTAGTGTTTCGGGTCGCGGAGTTTACTGCGCCGCCACGGTGGCGATGCAATCGTGCGGGGATAATGATGTGTCGCTGTCGCTGTCGCTGTCGCTGTCGCTGTCGCTGTCGCTGTCGCTCGTCCAAGTCGGCGTCGCAAGTCGAAGTCGCTAGTCGCCAATGCCGCTGCGATCGCTGTTACCAACATCGTCGTCGCAGCGATCACGATTGTTGCGCCCCGGTGCTGGCCTTAGCTTGGCGATGCTTCAGACCGCGCAAGTTATCGGCGCGCGAAGGAGTGTCAGCGCGGGTCGTGCGTTGCGATCGACGCGATGCCATGCATCGCAAATACTCAATGCCGCTGCAACAGCTTGCCGCATGGTGTTGCCGCACGAGCCGCCTCAAGCGCGCTTGCGAACAAGCGGACGCGGCGCGGCCTCGGCGTAACGCTGCTGAGTCAAGGCCACCAGGCGTTCGCGAATCCAGACGATGCCGGCATCGCGCTCGGCGTTGCGATGCCAGTACAGCAGGATCTCCAGCGCGGGCGTGTGCATCGGCGGGGGCAGCAGCTTCAGCGCCAGCGACTGCTGCAATTGGCTGGCGTAGTGCCGCGGCAACATCAGCACCAGGTCGGAACCGGCGACGACGCGGCAGGCGGCGTAGTAGTGCTGGCAGCGCACCGCGATCTGACGACGTAAATCGCGCCGTTCCAGCGCGAGATCTTCCAGCACCGGACCACCGGCCTTCGAGGCGACGACGACGTGCCGGGCAGCGAGCCAGTCCTCCACGGTGGGCTTGCGTCGGGTGAATGGATGGCCGCTACGCACCGCCAGGCAGAGTTCTTCGCGAAACAACAAGCGATGCCGAATATCCTCGCCGACCGGCAGGCGCACGTCGATCGCGAGGTCGAACGCGCCAGAAGTCAGCATGCGTTCGAGCCGACGCCGGTCGATGCGCGAACTGTGCAGGTTGATGCCGGGCGCCTGCGTTTGCAGTTCGCCGTACAGATCCGGCAGCAGCGAGAACTCGAGCAATTCGCGCAGACCGATGGTGCAGCGGCGTTCCGCGCTGCGCGGCTCGAAGCGCTGTTCGCCGCTGAGCACTTGTTCGAGCGCGTCGAGTGCAGCGGCCACCTGCGGTGCAATCAGATTGGCACGCGGGGTCGGCACCATGCGTCGGCCGTCGCGGATGAACAGGGCGTCGTCGAACTGCAGCCGCAGTCGCGCCAGCGCGTTGCTCACGGCTGGCTGCGACAAATGCAGTTGCGCCGCCGCCTGCGTCAGGCTGCCCGCGCCATGCACCGCGTGGAACACGCGGAACAGATTGAGATCGCGCTTGGGGTGGACCAAATCATTCATGAAACATATATATCAGGATTCACGGAATTGATTGGAATGATGAACGGGTAGCCGCTATCGTGCGGACCTCAACCGGAGAGCCCTTATGGATTTCGCCCAGTCGCCGCGCACGCAGGACTATGTCAAGCGCATCCGCGCGTTCATGCAAGCGCATGTCGCACCGCTCGAAGCCGAGCACTTACGCGAAATCGCGGAACGCAAGATCGGCTTCGATCACACCGAGTGGAAGGTGTCGCCGAAAGTCGAGGCGGTGAAGGCGAAGGCGCGCGAAGCCGGCCTGTGGAATCTGTTTCTGCCGGATGCCGAACTCGGCGCGGGCCTGAGCAATGTCGACTATGCCTCGCTCGCAGAAGAGATGGGCCGCAGTTTCCTCGCACCGGAAATCTTCAACTGCAACGCGCCGGACACCGGCAACATGGAAGTGCTGTGGAAATACGGCACGCCGGAGCAGAAGGAAACCTGGCTCAAGCCGCTGCTCGCCGGCGAGATTCGCTCGGCGTTCTGCATGACCGAGCCGGACGTTGCTTCCAGCGACGCCACCAATATGCAGGCCAGCGCGACGATCGATGGCGACGAGATCGTCATCAACGGTAAGAAGTGGTGGTCCACCGGCATCGGCCATCCGAACTGCAAGATCGCGATCTTCATGGGTCTCACCGATCCGCAGGCCGCGCGTCATGGCCAGCACAGCATGGTGCTGGTGCCGCTGGAAACCAAGGGCGTGACGATCAAGCGCATGCTGCCGGTATTCGGCGAATACGATCCGCCATACGGCCACGGCGAAGTCTGGTTCGACAACGTGCGTGTGCCGAAGTCGAATCTGATTCTCGGTGCGGGCAAGGGCTTCCAGATCGCGCAGGGTCGCCTCGGGCCTGGCCGCATTCATCACTGCATGCGTTGCATCGGCGCCGCCGAGCGGGCGATGCAGTTGATGATCGAACGCGGCCTGTCGCGCGTGGCGTTCGGCAAGCCGCTGATCAACCTCGGCGGTAACCGCGAACGCATTGCGGATCTGCGTATCGCGATCGACCAGGCGCGCCTGCTGACGCTGTATGCCGCCTGGAAAATCGACAAGGCCGGCGGCATGGCGGCGCTGAACGAAATCTCGGCGATCAAGGTGATCGCGCCGAATGTGCTGCAGCAGGTCTGCGACGCGGCGATCCAGATGCATGGCGCGGGCGGTCTTTCTTACGACTTCCCGTTGACGGCGCTGTACGCACAGGCGCGCGTGCTGCGTCTGGCCGATGGTCCGGACGAAGTGCATCGCGGCATGATCGCCAAAGTCGAACTGGCGAAATACGCCGTTGCCAAGCCGAAGGCCGCGGCGTGAGCGCGCAGGTGGCGAGCGGCGTGAGCAAGGGCGGTGGCCTGCGCGTCTTCATCACCGGCGGCGCGTCGGGTCTGGGCCGGGCGCTGGCCGAGCACTACGCGCGGCAAGGTGCGCGTATCGGCATCGGCGACATCAACAATGCGCGCGGTGAGGAAACGCTGAATGCACTGCGCGCACTCGGCGCGCAGGCGTTCTACGTCACCTGCAATGTCACCGTCGAAGACGATCTGATCGCCGCGCGCGACGCCATGCTCGCGCAGTACGGCGGCGTGGATCTGCTGTTCAACAATGCCGGTGTCGCGCAAAGCGGCCCGATCGACGAGACCACCTTGGCCGACTGGCAGTGGATCGTCGACATCAACCTGCTCGGTGTGGTGCGCGGCTGCCGCGTGTTCACGCCGGTGATGAAGCAGCAGAAGTCCGGCTATATCGTCAACATCGCCTCGATGGCCGGACTGATCAATCCGCCGCAGATGGCGGCGTACAACGTCACCAAGGCGGCGGTCGTTGCCTTGTCGGAAACGCTGAAGATCGAGTTGCATCGCTACGGCATCGGTGTATCGGTGGTGTGCCCGGCATTTTTCCGCACCAACCTGCATGAGACGCAGCGCTCGACCAACGAGGACCTGTCGAACTTCACGCGCAAGCTGGTCGGCAAGGCCAAGGTCGGACCCGAAGAGATCGCCGAGAAAGTGGCAGCGGGTGTCGCCGCAAAGCGGTTCCATATCCTCACGCACAAGGCAGAAGAGCGCATCTGGCTGTACAAACGCTTCTTGCCGTATGCGATGTTCGCCAATGCCGCCATCAAGCGCGCGGAAGCCGTGATGCATCGCAAGCGCCCGACAACGCCGACGCGATGACGCTAACCGCAGACGCAGCCGCAGCGGCGCGCACTCGCAGACCGGTGCCAAGGTCCGCGACCTCCTCGCCACAACAAGTCTTCGCAGCACTCGAGCACATCGACGTCGATACCGTGCTCGGACGCCTGCGTGTGCATGTCGGCGGCCGCGGCCCGGCGATTCTGTTCTGGCCGAGCCTGATGATGGACGGCAGCATGTGGTCGGCGCAGGCCGCTCACTTCATTCGCCGTCATCGCGTCGTGCTGATCGATCCGCCAGGACACGGCGATAGCGAAGCACTGACGCGCCGGTTCAGTTTTGAAGAATGCGCGCGATGCATCGTGCAGATTCTCGATGCGCTCGGCATCGCTCGCGCGCACGTCGTCGGCAATTCCTGGGGCGGCATGATCGGCGGCACGTTCGCCGCACTGCATCCGCAGCGGCTCGGTGTCGCCGTGCTGATGAACGCCACCGCTTCGCGCTGCGGACTGCGGCAGAAGCTGGAGTTCGCCGCACTGATTCGCCTGGTGTTGTTGATCGGCATTCGCGGGCCGCTGGTGCAGCGCGTGGTCGATGCCTTCGTCGGGCCGACCACGCGGCGCGAGCGACCGCAGGTGATCGATACGATCCGTGCATCCCTCGCGCGCGTTCGTCCGCGCTCGGTGCGCTGGGCAATTGAAAGCGTCGTGCCGCGGCGCCCCGATCAGCGTGCGAGGTTTGGCGCGATCGAGTCGCCGGTGCTGGTGGTGGCCGGCGTCGAAGACGCGACGTTCCCGGTGGCCGAGACGCTGGAAATGGCGCGCGCGATTCCGGGTGCCGAATTCGTCGTACTGTCGGATAGCGCGCATCTCGCCGGACTTGAACAGCCCGACGAAGTGAATCGTCTGATCGAAAACTTCATTCGCGCGAATGAGTCCGCACCCACGAACAACCCGACACGTCCATGACTGAATCCAGCATCACCGATCGCGGCGGCGCCGTGCGCAGCGGCGAGGAACTCGATGTGGGCGCCGTCACCAACTGGCTGCTCGCGCAGGGCATCGCACTCGAAGGCGCACCCGAGGTCACGCAATTCTCTGGTGGCGCCTCGAACTGGACCTATCGTCTGCGTTATGCAAACGCAGACCTGATTCTGCGACGTCCGCCGGCCGGCACCAAGGCGAAATCCGCACACGACATGGGCCGCGAGTTCCGCGTGCAACAGGGACTCAAGCCGGTCTTCCCGCAAGTGCCCGAGATGGTCGCCTACTGCCAGGACTTGAGCATCATCGGCGACGAGTTCTACGTGATGCAGCGGCTCGAAGGCATCATCCCGCGCGCACGAATGCCGCGCGGTGTGTCGCTCACACCGACGCAGGCGCGACAACTGTGCTTGAACGTGATCGACAAGCTGGTCGAACTGCATCGCGTCGATGTCGAAGCCGCGGGCTTGCAGAAACTCGGCAAGGGCAATGGCTACTGCCGCCGCCAGATCGATGGCTGGAGCGAGCGCTTCGCCAAGGCGGCGACCTGGAACGTCTGGTCGGCGCGGCCGGTGGTGAACTGGCTCAAGGCGAACGTGCCGGAGGATGGCGCCAGCTGCGTGATTCATGGCGACTACCGGCTCGACAACGTCGTGCTCGCGCCCGACGACCCGACCCGCGTGATCGGCGTGCTCGATTGGGAGATGGCAACTCTCGGCGATCCACTGATGGATCTCGGCAACAGCCTCGCGTACTGGATCGAAGCCGGCGACGGTTATTTCATGCAGATGCTGCGACGCCAGCCAACCTGGCTGCCGGGCATGCTCACGCGCCGCGAAGTGGTCGCCTATTACTGCGAGAAAACCGGCCTAAAACCGGCGAGCTTCGCGTTCTACGAAGTCTATGGCCTGTTCCGTCTCGCGGTGATCCTGCAGCAGATCTATTACCGCTATCACCACAAGCAGACGCGCAATCCGGCGTTCAAACGCTTCTGGCTGATGAGCAATTATCTGAACCTGCGTTGCCTGCGTATCATTCGGGAGCAGTCGCGATGAGTGCGATTTATCTGATCCGTCACGGCCAGGCCTCGTTCGCGGCGAAGGACTACGACGATCTTTCCGCGCTCGGCCAGCAGCAGGCGCGCGTGCTCGGCGAATCGCTGGTTGCGCGCAAGCTGCAAGCCGATGTCGTTGTCTGCGGCCGCATGCGCCGCCACCAGCAAACCGCCACCGGCTGTCTGACGATGATGGGTTTGCCGGTTGCCTGGGACGAAGATGCGGGTTGGGACGAATACGATCACACCGACGTACTCGGCGGACTCGATACGAAGTTGCGTACGCAGACCGGCATCGCGCAAGCGCTGGCGGGATACAAAGATCCACGCCAGGGCTTTCAGGAAATCTTTGCGAAGGCGGTGGCGCGCTGGACCGAAGGTGCGCACGATGCCGATTACAGCGAAAGCTGGCCGGCATTTTCGGCACGCGTTGAAGCCGGCCTCGCGCGTCTGCATGCCCGACTCGATCGCAGCCAGACCGCGCTGGTGTTCACCTCAGGCGGCGCGATCAGCGTAGCGGTGCGCCAGTTGATGGGCCTGCCGGACGAACAGGCGTTCCGCCTGAACTGGACCATCGCCAATGCCTCGATTACCAAGATTCTCTCGGGCACCGCAGGCTTGCGTCTGAGTACGCTCAATGAACACGGCTATCTGGAAGGACGCACGTCCGACAAGGGCCACAAGCTGATCACTTATCGCTAGAGCCATCCCATGACCATTCGACGAAACATCCTCATCACCGGTGCGAGTTCCGGGCTCGGCCGCGGCATGGCGCGCGAGTTCGCCGCGCGCGGTCGCAACCTGGCGCTGTGCGCGCGTCGCACCGACCGTCTCGAAGAACTGAAAGCGGAACTGCTCGCCGCGCATCCGAACATCCAGGTGTTCATTCGCGCGCTCGACGTCAACGACTACGACTCAGTGTTCGAAGTCTTTCGCGCCTTCCATGCCGACATGCACGGCATCGACCGCATCATCGTCAACGCCGGCATCGGCAAGGGCCAGCCGCTCGGCACCGGCTATTTCTACGCGAACCGCAAGACCGCCGAAACCAACTTCGTCGCCGCGCTCGCGCAGTTCGAAGCTGCACTCGAAATTTTCCGCGCGCAGAAATCCGGACATCTGGTTGCGATCTCGTCGGTCAGCGCGATGCGCGGGATGCCGCGCAATCTCACCACATACGCCGCGAGCAAGGCCGCATTGGCCGCACTTGCCGAAGGCGTGCGCGCGGAACTGATCGGCAAGCCGATCAAGATCAGCACGATCTATCCGGGCTACATTCGCTCGGAGATCAACGAGAAGGTCAAGAAGACGCCGTTCATGATCGACACCGTCACCGGCTGCCGCGCGCTGGTGCGCGCCATCGAACGTGAGCCGGAAGAAGCCAGCGTGCCGTCCTGGCCGTGGGTCCCGTTGGGATTCCTGATGCGCCACCTGCCGCTGGGCATGGTCGCGAAGATGGGCTAGGGCAGTGCGTCTGGATGCCTGTTATTGCAGGCATCTGATGCTTTGTGGCGCCGCTCGGCCGAGTGCCGAGCGCAGCTCGCTCAGCGCACCGAACTGCGCGGTGCCGGACGGGCTTGCAGCGGTTCGCGCAGCAGTTGTTCGGCGTCGTCCTGCTGCTTCGGGTTTGCGCCGGTGCGCTCGCCGGGTTGGCGATGGCTGTCGCGATACTGGATCGGCGTCAGCCCGGTCCAGCGCTTGAAGGCGCGATAGAAGCTGCTCGGCTCGGAGAAGCCGGTGACGTAGGCGATGTGGTCGAGGCGTTCTTCGGTGCGCGTGAGCAGGCGCCGCGCGAGAATCATCCGGAAGTCGGCCAGCAGATCGGAAAACGTCGTGCCGGCTTGGCTGAGCTTGTAGCGCAATAGCCGCGGTGAGATGTCGAGTTCGCGGGCGACGTCTTCGAGCTGGCAATCCATGAACTCCACGCGGCGCGAGAACACGGCGCGGATGCGGTCGATCAGGTCTTGACGCCACAGGCTGCTGAGACGCGACGCGGCGAGTTCTTCGTGCACGCGAAACAATTCGGCATTGCAGCGCGGCGAGCGGTAGTCGAGCAGCGAGCGCTCCACCACGATTTCACTCTCAGGCTGTTCGAAGCGCACCGGGCAGCCGAACATGCGGTCGTATTCTTCCTGCGGCGAAATCCGCTTGCAGCGCAGCCCCACGCGCAGCAGGCGCGCATGATTGTCGGTGAGCTTGCGCGAGAACTGGATCATGCCGTAGATCGTGCAGATCTCGGTATGGCGCAATTGCGGCGCGTTGAGACGGGTGACGACGCCGCAGATACGCAGCGTGTCGCCTTCGACCAACACGCGCGTTTCGATGGCATCGCTGACCAGCCGCAGGTACTTGACCACGCGCGCGAGACCTTCGCCGAACGTCGGCGAGCTCAGCATCAGGTATTCGAGAATTTCGCCGCCGTAAACCGGCATGTACGGACACAGATGCAGGCCGATGTCGGGGTCGCCGCTGACTGCCTCGATCGCTTCCCAGAACTGCAGCTGCAATTCGTGCAGCGTGCGGTGCTCACGCATATCGTGCTTTTGAGCGTCGTAGCCAATGCGTCGGTAGATCGCGTTCACGTCCAGGCCGGCCGACACCATTGACTGGTGCGCCATCAGGAACATCTGCCCGGAATCCCGCATTCAAGCTTCTCCTCTAACCGACGCTGCGCCCGATTGCGCGACTGACCTGCGCGCTAGCCGTCGCGCTAGCCGTCTAGCGCCGCGATGCGCTTCAAGCTTACTGAAAATCACGGTGTCGGCGCTGCCGAAGCCGGCAGCGCTCGTCCGGGAACTGACCGTATCGCCGTCCCGGCACGCTGTCCAGTCATATCCGCCGCGGCACCTACGGCTAATATCGGGCGACGCGATCGAGCCCCGGGAGCGGTATCGCCGCCCCGCGAGCACAAGAATTCGCCGCAATACTCAAGGAGACGAGAAAATGACCGCTGTCCGTACCCGAACTTCGGCTGTTCGCGCCGTATTGTTGGCCGCAGCACTCAGCGCCGCCGCCGCACATGCCGGCGTCAGCCCCGAAGAAGCTTCCCACCTCGGCAAAGACCTGACTCCAGTCGGCGCGACACGCGCCGGCAATGCAGACGGCAGCATTCCCGAGTGGACCGGTGCCAGCAATTTCACCGACGAACAGAAGCACCTGACGCGCGCCAAGCTCACCGAATTGCGCGACAAGGTGGCCAAGCTGACGCCGGACGAAGTGAAGCAGGCCTATGCCGGCGGCTTCGCCGCCTCCGCCAACTTCGACGGCGTGCCGACCAAGCCGCCCTACGATTTCCCGCCGGCATTGGCGACGATCTATAAGTCCGAAAAAATGCAGATCGGCAAGGCCGACATTCCGAAGCTGGTGATCACCAAGGCCAACATGGCGCAGTACGCCGATAAGCTCACCGAAGGTCACAAGGCCTTGCTGAAGCTGTACCCGGACTACCGGCTGATCGTCTATCCAACCGTGCGCACCGCGTTTTTCCCGGACGCGATCAACGCCGCGACTTTGAAGAACGCCACCAGCGCACATCTCGACGGGACCGACGGCGTGATCGGTGCCGCGACCGGATTTCCATTCCCGATTCCGAAGACCGGCGCCGAGGTGATCTGGAACCACAAGCTGAAATTCCGCGGCTCGGCGGTGCAGCGTTTCAACGACCAGGCGATCGTCAAACCCGATGGCAGCGTCAGCCTCACCAAGATCGTCGAAGACGTGAAGTTCAAGTACGCCAACCTGAAGGAGCCACCGGCGAGCGACAACAAGATTTTCGCGTTCTACCTGTCGCGCGTGATCGCGCCGCCGCGCGTCGCCGGCCAGATCACGCTGGTGCAGGAACCCTTCATCGGCAACCGCGTGGCCTACATCTTCGATCCCGGCCTCGGCCGTGTGAACCGTGCGCCGGATGTCGGTTACGACAATCCCAATGTCGGCACCGATGGCGAGCAGTACACCGATCAGGTCGACACCTTCAATGGCGCATTGGATCGGTATGACTGGAAGCTGGTCGGCAAGAAGGAGATGTACATCCCGTACAACTCCTACACGATCAATGCCCCCGCGCCGTTGGTGACCTACAAGCAGTTGTTGCTGCCGGGGCACATCAATCAGAACCTTGCGCGCTACGAACTGCATCGCGTCTGGGTGGTCGAGGCGAACCTGAAAGACGGCGTGCGCCACAGCTTCAAGCGTCGCGTGTTCTACGTCGACGAGGACAGCTGGAGCATCGTCGCGGTTGACTGCTATGACAACCGCAACCAGCTGTGGAAATTCCAGGAAGGCCATCTGCTGACCGCGCCGTTCATTCCGACGACGACGGCGATTCCGGAAATCATCTACGACCTGCAGAGCCGTCGCTATTTCACCACCGCGATGATCAACGAGAATTCGGAGATCATCAATTTCGAAGCCAGCTATCCGGACAGCCATTTCGATCCGGCGAGCCTGAAGCGGATGGCGCAGAACCACTGACAGAACGACCGGGCGCCGAAAGGCGACGCGCGCTCACGATGATTCTCGGCGCGGACGAAGCACTCGTCCGCGCCGATTTTGTATGGGGCCCGTGCGCCGCTAGTTGCGAGTGCGCTGAGTAATTGGTGTGACGCGCAAGGAGTCAGACGAGCCGCCGACCCAAATTTGCTGCGGCGCAGACGAGACCAGCGACCCATCGCGGTATGTAGCTGCTGCCAATTGCAGTCCTACGATCGCAGTCCTTCGATCGCAGACCTTCGATTGCAGTCAATCTCGGGGCGGCTGGCGTTTGTAAGGTACCGTGCCAACTTCGCCGTATACTTTCGATTGCAGTCATAAAATCGTAAGAAAGTAAGCGAGGAGTGCAGGGATGCGGGAACGTGTTGGTGGTATCGCTGCGTCTGCTGCGGCAGCGAAAGCCGCGCTTGTGTGCGCGTCATTCGCATTGATCTTGGTCGCGTGCGGCGGTTCTTCCTCGCCCGATGTGTCAACGGCAGGCGGCGGTGTTACGGCGGCTTGCGCCAATCCCACGCCGGCCGGAACCGTCAACCAGACCCTCACCGAAGACATTCCGTCCGATTTCGATCCGACCGCGAATCCGGCGCCGACCACGACCATCGCGTTCACGCTGCTGCTGCCGGCGCGATGCCCGGGCGATACGTTCCCGCTGATTCTGCAAAGCCATGGCTACGGCGGAAACCGGCTGAAGACGCTTGCCGCCGACGGCACATTGCATCCGATGGATCCGCACTTCGCGTCGATCGACGAACTGGTGCAGGCACTGCCATATCACGGCTACGTCGTTATCAGTTACGACGAGCGCGGACATGGCGATTCCACCGATGCCAATGCGCGCATCATCGATCCGCGCGCCGAGGTGCAGGACGCGATCCGCATCCTCGACTGGGCCTACGACAACGCGGCGACCTACAACATCCAGCGGCTACCGAACTCCGGCGTGGCGAAGGATCTCAATGTCGGCACCATTGGCTACAGCTACGGCGGCGGCTTCGAGATGCCCTTGGCAGCGCTCGATCCGCGCATCAAGACCATCGTGCCGAACGGCACCTGGAACGATCTGCTGTACAGCCTGCTGCCGGGCGACGCGGTGAAACTTTCGTTCGACGGTCTGCTGTGCCTGCTGGCGGCAACCGCGAAAACCTCGGCGGCGATTCCGCTCGGCGTGCACAACACGCCGCTGGTGGCAACGCTGTGCAATGCCGTTGGTGTGCAGGGGCTCACCGCGTTCACGATTCGCACCCGCGACGATCTGGTTGCGGCAATGGCGCGGCCTGGCGCGTTTCCACGCAGCGTGGCGGAGTCCGAACTGAATCCGTTTTTCTTCACGCACAGCGCAGCGTATTTCGAGCAGCAGGAAAAACTCGGGCAGCCCTGGGGCTTCGGCGAGTCTAGTGCCAAGCTGCGCGCGGTGCCGGCGCTGTTTCTGCAAGGCAATCGCGACACGCTGTTCAACCTGAACGACGCCTATTTCAATTACAGCTACTTCAAGAACACCGGCGCCGATGTGCGCATGCTGACCACCGAAGGCGGCCATATGAACCCGCTGGCTGGCCAGCTTGAAGGACCGGCGAACTGCGGCTCCGCGCAAGGCGTCAACGCGATCCTCGCCTGGTTCGACGAAAAGCTGAAAGGCCAGGGCTCGGCGACGTTCGATGCGATTCCGAAAGTCTGCATTTCGGTTGCGGATACGCCCGCCGTCTCACCGATTGCGACAACCTACACGGGCACCGCCATCGGCGTTGCGCTTGACGACTATCCGGTCGGTTCGCTCAGCGGCAGCGGCGCGGTGCCGACGTCGCTGGCCACACTCAGCGCCAGCGTACCGGTCGGCACCATCGCGCCGGTGTTCGCACCGGTGACGACGATCACCGGCGATGGCGCAGTCATTGCCGGTTCACCGCGCATCGAGAAGCTCAGCGTCACGCAGGGCCAGCCGGCGGTCCAGACCGCGGTGGCGTACATCGGCGTCGGCATCCAGCGCGGCGGCAAGACCTTCCTGGTCGACGACGAAGTCAGCGGCTTCGTTGCCGGCGATCACACCAACAACCGCAACACCAACGATACGGCCGTGCTGCTCCCGGGCGTCGGCGAGCGTCTGCAGAAGGGCGATGTCGTCGGTCTGCTGTTCTACCCGCAGCACGTGCAGTACGCCGCAATCGTCAGCGCCAACCTGGTGCCGGGCGCGATCGGCACGATCGACTACGCGCTCGGGGTAAGCATTCCGCCGATTACCTCCACGTTGAACCTGTCGTCGCTGGCATTGCCCAATCCTTATGCGGTGACGCTGAGCAATGTCGAGTTGCCGATCTTCATCCCAGGCGAATACGGCGGCAGCCGCTTGCTGCAGTAAAGAAGGGTAAAACGGCAATTCGCGGCCGGCACGACCGGCGGCGTTCAGGTGTCATTCATGTGCCGGGATCGAAGCTCAACGAAGCTCGTCAGCATCGTTGCGAGTGTGACGGCAGAGGTGCGGATGCAAACGGTAAGCGCGGGTTGGCGTGCGTACACGCATTTCGCGCATCTCGGCCGAATGTTTCCGCCGCCGTAGCGTTCGCAGACGAAAGCCGTCGCCGAGCAGTTCTTTTCCACCAGGCAGCAAGGCCATGAACCTACGCATCCTCATTCCCGTCGCGGCGCTGCTACTTGGCGCCAGCGTGTTGGCGATCGCGCCACGCGCCTCGGCGCACACCCACGTCGGTGTCGGCATCGGCGTCGGCGTGCCGATCGGTGGCTACTACGGCCCCGCTTACGGCCCAGGCTATGGTCCGGGCTATTACGGGCCGCCGCGTGCGTACTATTACGATCCTTACTATTACGCGCCGGGTTATTACTATCCGCCGCCGACCGTGGTCTACGAAGCGCCACAGCCGGTGGTTACCGTGCAGCAGGCGCCGGCCGCGTACTGGTACTACTGCGCGGCGTCGCGCACGTATTTCCCTTACGTCAAGGAATGCCCGAACGGTTGGCAAGCGGTGCCGGCGCAGGAACAGACGGCCACGCAACAACCGCCGGCGCCCGCGCCTGCGGGCCGCGTGACCTATAGCCTTGGTGACGTGTTGTTTGCAGTCGGGCGCGCCGAACTGGCGCCGGCGGCGACCGCGACACTCGATACCTTGATCGCATCGATCGCGCGCGAACCGAACCGGCACCTCGTGATCGAAGGACATACCGATGCGAGCGGACGCGCTGCGGATAACCTCGCGCTGTCGCAGCAGCGTGCCGAGGCGGTGAAGCGCTATCTGGTCGCCCACGGCGTGCCTGCCGATCGCATCACCGCAGTCGGTCGCGGCGAAGCCGGCGCGCTCGCCAGCAATGCCACGTCGGACGGGCGCCGACAGAATCGCCGCGTCGACGTCATCGTCAGTTGACGTCAGTTGAATGGACCACCGGATCGAATCCGAATGACAAACCGCGAATGACAAAACAACTGCGCCGCGTTGCGGGCTGCAAGGCCGTTCTGACCGGCACCTTATTGCTGTCTGCGTTCGGCGGTGCGTCGCTGGCGAGCGCCGACGACCACGGTGGCGGCGGTCGCGGTCCTTCGCACGGCGGCGGCTACGGCCATCCCGGTGGTGGCTATTACGGGCATCCGGGCGGCGGCTACTACGGTCGACCGGGCGGCTACGGCGGCGGTCCACGCTTCAATGGCGGCTACTGGTATCACGGCAACTACGGCGGCTATTACGGATGGTGGTGGGCCGGCGCCGGGCCCTGGCTGCTGTATCCGGCGCCGATTTATCCCGGTCCGGACGCAGCCGAGGTCGCGCCGAGCGTGACGCTGCCGGCGCCTGCGCCTGATGCGCAGATGCCGCAGGTCTGGTACTGGTGTCCGACGTTTCAGGGCTATTACCCCTACGTGAAGCAGTGCCCCGAACCCTGGCAGGCGGTTGCCGCCTCGGCACCGTCTGACCCCGCCGGCGCAGGTTTGCCACCGGCACCGAACCCGGGTGGCGGGATGCCGCCGCCGACTGAGTTGCCGAGCGCGCCTCAGAGCGGCGGACCGGGTTCGCCGAACCGGCCGCAACCGTATTCGCAGGCGCCGCCGGGCGGTGGCTATCCAGGTACGCCGCAGTCGCCACAGTCACCGCAAGGTGGCTACGGCGAAGCCGATCCACGGGGCTATCCGCCCGCGCCCGCGCAGCCGCCGGCACCGCAACAGCCGGCGTATCCGCAGCAACCGGGCTATCCACAACAGCCGGGCTATCCACAACAACCGGGCTATCCACAACAACCGTCCAATCCGGACCAGCCCGCCTATTCGCAACAACCGGGCGATGCGGATCCGGAGCAGGCGACGTCCCCGTATTCACAATCGCAGCCGCCGTCCGCATCGGACCCCGAAGACGGCAACGGCGATGACCAGACGCCGACCGATCCGGGCGCCGCACCCGCTGGCACCTACCAGAACGTACCGATCGCGCCACCGCCACAGGGCTATGCCGCTCCGGCCGGCAATCAAGCCCTGCAGCCACTGCCGCCGTCCGGCGGCGATGCGGCGCCGTGAACCTCAGGCGCGGCGCCGAAACTGTTGAGAACAGCGTTGCGCCAAGTGTTGCCAACAGCGTTGCGCTCGCCACCGATTCCGTTCGTCTGATCCCGGAGTTCCGCCCATGAAACACGTTTTGCGCGTTGCCGCTCTGGCCGCCGCGAGTCTGCTCGGCGCCTGTGTCGAAATGCCGTACGAGCCCACCGTCGCCGTGATGCCGGCGCCGTACAAACCGTTCGAAGTGTTCCAGTCCGAAGACCAGATGTGTCGCGGCTACGCGCAGCAGCAGATCGGCGGGCAGCAAGCCGGTGCGGCGAACAACAACGGCACTGCGACCGGCGCGGTGGCCGGCACGGCCATCGGTGCGGCGTCCGGCGCCTTGATTGGTCAATCCGCAGGCGCTGCCGGCATCGGCGCCGGAGTGGGCCTGCTGGCCGGTGCCGCCGTCGGCAGCGATTACGGCAATCGGTCGTCGAGCTACCTGCAGTACCGCTACGACCTGACCTACGAGCAGTGCATGTATTCGAAAGGCAATCAGGTGCCGAATTTCGCGCCGCCGTCGAACGTGGCGCCGCCGCGCTACGCACCGCCGCCGCGCGGGGCTGGCTGAGCGAACCGGCATTACCGCATTAATTGCCTGGGTCCGCCGCAGGCGCCGTAGTGCCTGTTCCGGGCCATCGAGTGGAGATCGATTGCCGCCGAGTCCCGCGCAACCATCCGTCGCAGTGCGAACACTGCGACGGATGCCGGACGCTCAAAGCTGGCTCATGCCGCCGTCGACGATCACCTCGGTGCCGACCATGTAAGCAGACTCGGCGGCGGACAGGTGCAGCACCGTCGCTGCAATCTCCTCGGCGGTGCCGAAGCGCCCGAGCGGAATCTGGCTGGTCATCGCCTCCTTTGCCGTACCTTCGATGCCGAGCTTGGTATGCAGCGGCGTGGTCACCGGTCCCGGGCTGATGACGTTGACGCGTGCTGATTGCGGGAGCAGTTCGGCTGACAGCGTGCGAGCGAGCGATATGAGCGCCGCCTTGGTCGCAGCGTAAACCGACGAACCCGGCATGCCGATGTGCGCATTGATCGAGCCGTTGAGCACGATCGCCGCACCCTTGGCCAGCAGCGGGCGCAGCGCCTGCAACAGAAAGTAGGGACCTTTGACGTTGATGTCGAACGAGCGATCCCACATCGTCTCATCGACCTGATCGAAGCTGGCGAACTCGGCGACGCCGGCGTTGACGAACACCGCATCGAATGCACCGATCGACGCCAACTCGGTCGCGAGCTTGCGCGCAGCCTCGAGGCTGCCTGCATCGCTTTCGATCGCGCGTGCGTTCGCTGGCAGTTGTGCAAGTGCCGACTGCAAGCCTTTCGGATCGCGACCGGTGATGACCACCTCGGCGCCTTCGCGCGCATAGGCGATTGCGGCGGCGAGGCCGATGCCGCTGGAACCTCCGGTGACGAGGACGCGTTTATTGCTGAATCGGTTCATGGCAGCACTCCTTCGAGAATTGAGAATGTCGGTGTAACGACGTGGCTCATGCTCCAATATCGCGAGCGCAATGACGTACCGTGGCGTCGATACACTCGTTCGAAGGAGCCGAACATGCTGAGTCGCGAGGAACTGGATCTGATCGAAGCCATCCGCAGCGCCGGCAGCCTGTCGCGCGCGGCGGCCCGACTCGGCAAGGCGCCGTCGACCATTTCGCACGCCGCGCGGCAACTGGAAGCACGTTTCGATGCGTTGCTGTTCGATCGACGTCGCTACCGTTTGACACTAACCCCAGCCGGCCAGTTGCTGGCAGACGAGGCCGCACGCATCGGCGCCGACGCCGAGCGGCTCGAACGGCGTGTGCGGCAGGTCGCCGGTGGCTGGGAAGAACAGTTGCGAATTCACCTCGACGAGGTGATCGACTTTGCACCGCTACGCGAACTGATTCCTGCGTTCGACCGGCTCGCCTCGAATGTCGCACTGCGCTTCGCCCACGAAGTCCTCGGCGGCACCTGGGAAGCCTTGGCCGATGGTCGCGCCGACCTGGTGATCGGTGCGACCAATGAACCGCCGGCGCTGTCTGGACTGCAGTGGCGCGAACTCGGTGTGATGGATTGGGTATTCGCGGTTGCACCGAAGCATCCACTGGCGAAAGTCAAAACCGCACTCACGCGCGATCAACGGCTTGCACATCGTGCGGTCGCGGTGTCGGATTCCGCGCGCGCCGCCGCGAGTCGAAGCTATGGCTTGCAGGCTGGGCAGCCGGTACTGGCAGTGCCGAGCATGCGCGAGAAAGTCGCCGCGCAATGTGCCGGTCTCGGCGTGGGCTGGCTGCCGCGCCAGCGGATTGCCCGACTGCTCGAAGACGGTCGACTGATCGAGAAACCCACCGAAGATCCGCGCGAGCCGAACACCTTGTACCTCGCCTGGATCGGCAATCGCCCGCGCCGCGCGCTGAGCTGGTGGATCGAACAGTTGAGCCTGCCCGCGCTGTGCAAGCGGCTGGTGCAAGGGGTGCCGCTGATGTTGTGAAACCAGCGGCGCTGTGTGTGGCCTGAATAGGGCGCAGCATTACTGTCTGAACCGAAATCCTGCGCAGTTTGCGGGTTCGATCGACGGCGGGCCGCATTCGGCATTGCGCCGCAGTGTGCCGAAGAGTGCCGAAGACGCCAGGTCGAACGCCCGTTGCGCTAGACCCGTTGCATAGACCTGTTGCGTAGGCCCATTGCGCATGCCCGACGCGCTAGGCCCGCCGCAGTCGGCCGTCTAAACTCAAGCAATGAACCTCACCGACAAAGTCGTCGCCGTTACCGGGGCGGGCCAGGGCATTGGCCGCGCGATCGCCGAAACCTTGGCTGCCGCAGGCGCGCAGCTGGCCCTGATCGATGTCAACGCCGCAACGCTGGCGGCGGCTGCGCAGGCGTGCAGCGCGCACGGGCGTCAGGCGCGCTACTACCTCGCCAACGTCGCCGACGAGGCGGCAGTGACCCAGGCCTTCACCCAAATCGCCAGCGACTTTGGTCGCCTCGATGGTCTGGTCAATAACGCCGGCATCCTGCGCGATGCGCGCCTGCTGAAAGTGAAGGACGGTGCGCTGGTCGGCACGATGACACTGGCGCAGTGGCAGGCGGTGATCGACGTCAATCTCACCGGCGTGTTCCTCTGCGGGCGCGAGGCGGCAGCGGCAATGCAGCGCTTCGGCAATGGCGGCGTCATCGTCAATCTGTCCAGCGTGTCGCGTCACGGTAATGCCGGGCAGAGCAACTACAGCGCAGCCAAGGCCGGTGTTGCGGCGATGAGCGTGGTGTGGGCGCAGGAACTGGGGCGCTACGGCATCCGCGTCGGCACGATCGCACCGGGTTTCACGCGCACCGAAATACTCGCGGGTATGAAGCCCGAGGTGCTGCAGCAGGCACTGGCACCGGTGCCGTTGAAGCGCCTGGGTGAACCCGAGGAGATCGCGCATGCGGTGCGCTTCATCTTCGAGAACGACTTCTTCACAGGGCGCTGCATCGATCTGGATGGCGGACTGCGCGTGTAGGCGCAGCGCGTCCGCATTGATTCGCGGTTGCGGCAACACTTCGATCCCGACAGCGCACAGGCCAAAGCTTGTCGCGCAGACCCAATGTCGTGAGGCTCGCGCGGTGAGTCGCGTGATGGGGTGATGGCGTGATGGGGTGATGGGGTGATGGGGTGATGGCGTGATGGCGTGAGGGTAGCCGCTCGCTCGCTCCACGCCAGACGCAAGACTGGCGTTTGGCGCGTCGAGCCGTTAGGTTTGCGCGAGCACGCGCGGCGATCGGAGAACCTGCGCGGCCGTCACCCACCCATCCGCACGGGCAACAGTCAAAAAAATAGCGAGACCTCATGCGAGTTCCCCGGCAGTTTCTGAAGCGACACCGGATCGGTCTTGCAATCGGCGCGGCGCTGCTGCTGCTCTATGCGGGGCTCGGCTTCCTGCTGGTGCCGAAACTCGCGCGCTCGCTGTTGACGCAACAACTCGCGCTCGATGGTCGCCAGTTGCTGGTGTCGCGGATTGCATTCAATCCTTTTAGCCTGGTGGCCGAAATCGATGGCCTTGCGCTGAACGACGCGCAGGGCAAGCCGCTGCTGGCCTTTCAGATGCTGCGCGTGAATGCGGCGGTGTTCGCCTCGCTGTGGTACCGCAGTGGGGTGCTGCAGGAAGTCCGCTTGCAAAGACCCTATGTGGCGCTGGTGCGTGAGGCAGATGGCTCGTTCAATCTGAGCAAGCTGCTGCCGCCGTCGAAGCCGCAAGACGCGCCGCCGAAATCGAGCGCGCCGCCGCGACTGCGCATCCAGTCGCTGGTGGTCGACGATGGCAAGATCGATGTCAAGGATCTCAGCCGGCCGCAGGCCTTCACCACCAGCTTCAGTCCGATCCGCTTCAGCCTGAAGGACTTCCGCACCGAGGCCTCGTACGACAACGCCTACCAGTTCAGCGCGCGTGCGGAAAGCGGCGAGCAGTTCGACTGGTCCGGTGATTTCAGCGTGCAGCCACTCGGCTCCACCGGGCGCTTCGCCTTGCGCGATCTGCAGGCGCTGACGGTGGCCGACTATCTGCAGAATCAACTGCCGGTGCAGTTGTTGTCGGGTGTCGGTGAGCTCAACGGCAGCTACACGCTGACGTTCGATCCACAGCTGTCGCTCGACGTCGCGATACCGGCCATTCGCTTGCGAGCGTTCGCATTGACCGAGCGTGGCGCCGACAAGGCGAATCCGCCGTTGTCGATCGAACAGCTTGAAATCGGCGATATCGCGCTGTCACTGGCCAAGCACACGGTGACTGTGGGGAAAGTCGCGATCGACGGCGCGCAGTTGCATGTGCAGCGCGAGACCGATGGCAGCCTGAACCTGTCGCGGCTGTTGCCGGCCGCGGACAGCGCATCCGAAAGTTCAACAACGCGTCCGCCGAATGCGCGACGCGCGCAGTCACGCAAGTCGAACGCGCCGGATGCCGCCAAGGCCACCAGCAGTGCTGCGAATCGCGCGGCGAGTGCGGCGAGTGCGGCGAGTGCGGCAACTACTGCGACCGCGTCGCCCGGTGCGAGCAATGCGGCTGCGGCAAGCGCTGCAAACGCAGCAGGCACGGTCGATACCGATACGCCGAAGCCGGCAGCGGATACGAGCGAGACGAAAGCGAGCGCGTGGCGAGTGAGCGTCGGCTCAGTTCATCTCGGCAATGCCGCTGTGCTGGTCGACGATCACGCACTGGCGCCGGCAACGCACTTTGCACTGCGGCCGATCAATCTCGACGTTGCCGGGTACAGCAATGCCGCCGATGCGCAGCTGAAACTCGTCGGCGACCTGAAGCTCGAACCGGCCGCACAATTGAAGCTGGACGGAAAGCTACGGCCGACGCCGCTGGATGCGGCGCTCAAGCTGCAGCTGCAAGGCTTGGACCTCGCCGCGCTGCAGCCCTACCTCGCTCCGTATACCGGCCTGCGGCTGAAGTCCGGCACGTTCGGCAGCGCGTTGCAGGTGCATTACGCGGCGGCGGGCGCCAAGCCGGCACAACTCGCGGCGAGTGGCGATGTCGGGATCGCGAACTTCGTCGCGCAAGATCCGGCGCAACAGGATTTCCTGAAATGGCGCCAGCTCGATATCACCGGCATCGACTACCAGCAAAGCCCGCAGAAACTCGCGATTCGCCAGATCGCGCTCACCGCGCCGTACGCGCGCGTGGTGATCGAGCAGGACCGCTCGATCAATGTTGTGCAGGTGATGAGTCCGCCGTCCGCTACCGCATCGGTAGCGACGAAAGCGCCATCGAACGAGTCTGCGCAAGCCGTGCCCGCAAAACCCGTCGAAGTCGGCGGCAAGACGCCGGCCACGAAGCCAGCCACTGCCAACCCGATGCCGATCCGCATCGATACGATCACGCTCGCTGGTGGTAGCGCCAACTTCGCCGATCGCTCGATCGAGCCGCAGTTCGCCACCGCGATCGTGGCACTCGCCGGCAAGGTCACCGGCCTTTCGACGGTCGCGAGCTCGCGCGCCAAGCTGCATTTCGACGGACATGTCGACCAGTACGCGCCGGTGGTGATCGACGGCGAAATCAATCCGCTGGCGGCCAGCAAATACGCCGACGTCAGCCTGAGTTTTCGCAACATGGATCTGACGACGTTCAATCCGTACTCCGGCCGCTTCGCCGGCTACAACATCGTCAAGGGCAAGCTGACCACCGAGCTGAAATACAAGATCGAAGATCGCAAGCTCGATGCACAGCATCATGTAGTCGTCGATCAACTGGAATTCGGCGACGCCACCGGCTCGAAGCAGGCCGTGCCGCTGCCGGTGCGTCTGGCCGTGTCCTTGCTGAAGGACCGCAACGGTGTGATCGATCTGCAACTGCCGGTCGCCGGCAGCCTCGACGATCCGACGTTCAGTGTGGGCCCGATCATCTGGCACGTGTTCGTCAACCTGCTGACCAAGGTGGTTACCGCGCCGTTCGCTGCGATCGGTTCGCTGTTCGGTGGCGGCGACGAACTTTCGTACGTCGATTTCGCAGCCGGTGCAGCGAGCTTGAACGACACCGAGAGCGGCAAGCTCGGCAAGCTGGCCGCCGCTCTGGTCGAGCGCCCGCAGCTTCGTCTCGACGTGCCGCTCGCTGTTGCCGAAGCTGCAGATCGAAAGGCGCTTGCACAGCGCTCCCTCGACCAGTTGCTGCCGCCTGCCGCCGCGAGCGCGGTTCCGAAGGACCGACTCAAAGCACTCGAACGCGTGTATCGCGATCAGTTGAAGAAGTCGCTGAGCTATCCCGAAACCAGCGGTGACGACAAGGACGCGCAGATCAAAAGTCGCATCGACTGGATCGAGTCGGCGCTGATCGAACGCCTGGCGCCGGACGAGGCCGCATTGCAACAGCTCGGCAAGGATCGCGCGCAAGCGGTGGAGGCGCTGTTGTTGACGAATTCGCAGATCAATGCCGAGCGCATCTTCGTCGTCGCCGGCAGCGGATCGGCGACGACCGACACAGGCGGTGTTCGCATGGCCTTGAAGCTGGAATAACGCCGCTCGCGCACACAGCCGATCCACCTGCTCCCATTCGCGCGCGCGCTTCGCCGAGTCGAGCGCGATCTGCTTGCGCTCGACGCGCGCTAAGGTCGGCAACTGCGTTCGATGCGCTGAGTGCGTGAGTGCGTGAGTGCGTGAGTGCGTGACTGCGCAGGCCGAGCAGGCTGCGCGGATTCGTGTTGGTGGAGCGTGCGTGAAGTCAACGCAAGTGACCCGCGAGACGCCGCGAGGTGTTCTAAAGAAAGCATCGCTATCGATTATGTTGCTGGCTCGCAAGCCATCCGCTGCGACGTCTTTGGCGCAAGCGATTCTCTACGACGGTGCTGGTCTGGCCTCCGCGATCGCGTCACGAGTCGGATCGAACCGCAGCGCCACACCACTGACGCGCCGGCTCAAAGCTGCGCGTGCCAGTGCGGCGATCTGGTGCGCGGCCTGATCCAGCGACAAGCCGCCCGGTCGGATATTGGAGATGCAATTGCGTTCGCCATCGTTGCGTCCGACCTTGGGTGCATAGGTCAGATACGCACCGAGACTGTCGGCGGCACTCAGGCCAGGGCGTTCGCCGATGATGCAGATGGCCAGCTGCGCGCGGCACAGTTCCGCAACTTCGTCGGCGAGCGCCACGCGCGCCTGTTGCGCGATCACCAAGGGCGCCAGCGTGAAGCCCACGAGCAGGGGTCGCAGCGCATGCAGCAGGGCTGGGGCATGCGCATCGACCGCAGTGGACGACAGGCCGTCGCCGATCATGATGGCGATATCCACGCCAGTCGCGGTGCCGGCAGAATCGGTCGTGTCCGTGTCCGTGTCCGTGTCCGTGTCCGTGTCCGTTGCCGTTCCTGCTCCTGGGCGCGTGCTCGTGCTTGCGCTCGCGGCGCGCAGTCGTGCGGCATCGTCGAGCGCGAGACGACGTCCCCAGTCCGGCCGGGCGAGATAGGCGCTGCGCTCGGCTGCGCGGCTGCGCACCGACTGCACCGACCAATCATCCTCACGTAGCCGCGACATCAGGGCTTCGACATCGAGCGGCACATGCACCGCATCGCGCGCCTGCGCATGGGCGAGATCAAACGCCAACAGCGCGGCCGTCGGCAGACTGGCGCCGGCGCGGCCGAGCGCGATGCGCGCGCCGCCGGTTTGCCGCAATGTGCGCCAGCTATCCGCGCGGACAGTTGTCGATGGTAGTGCCCCCGACGCGGGAATCGATTGCGTGCTCGACGGCGCTGCGGGCATCGTGTCCTGCGCAAGATTTACTGCCGGTGAGTCAGGCACCGCACTGCCACCGGATTCGTTTTCAGGCGCGTCGATGTTCATCGCGTTTGCGCCTCCGCAAAAGCGGCAAGCATCGGCAGCGCCGTTGCGGGATTTGCCGACAGCCGCCCCTGGGCGTCGCAAATGCCTTGACGCTGCAGCCAGACCTCGAACTCCGGCGCGCGCTTGAGCTGCTGCACTTCGCGCAGGTAGAGCGCGTCGTGGAACGAGGTCGACTGATAGCTCAGCATGATGTCGTCCGCGCCGGGGACACCCATCACGTAGTTGACGCCGGCGGTGCCGAGCAGCGTCAGCAAGGTGTCCATGTCGTTCTGATCAGCTTCGGCGTGATTGGTGTAGCAGACATCGACGCCCATCGGCAGGCCGAGCAGCTTGCCGCAGCAATGATCCTCGAGACCCGCGCGGATGATCTGGCGACCGTCGTACAGATACTCGGGGCCGATGAAGCCGACCACGCTGTTGACCAGCAGCGGCTGGAACGCGCGCGCCACGGCGTATGCGCGGACTTCGCAGGTCTGCTGATCCACGCCGCGATGTGCGCCGGCCGACAGCGCGCTGCCCTGGCCGGTTTCGAAATACATGCAGTCGCTGCCGATCGTGCCGCGCCTGAGCGACTGCGCCGCGGCATGTCCTTCGCGCAACAGGGCGAGGTCGATGCCGAAGCTGCGGTTGGTTGCCTCGGTGCCGCCGATCGACTGGAACACCAGATCGAGTGGCAGGCCGGCGTCGATCGCATCGATCTGCCGCGTCAGGTGCGCAAGCACGCAGGACTGCGTTGGAATCTCGAAACGCGCGATCAGTTCATCGAGCAGGCGCCACAGGCTCGCAAGCTGCGCCGGCTCGTCGGTCACCGGATTGATGCCGATACAGGCATCGCCGGCACCGTACATCAGGCCGTCGAGCATGCTGGCGGCGATGCGGCGCGGATCGTCGGTCGGATCGTTCGGCTGTAGTCGCACTGCGAGATGGCCGCGCAGGCCGAGCGTATTGCGAAAGCGCGTGACGACTTCGCATTTGCGCGCAACCAGAATCAGATCCTGGTTGCGCATCAGCTTGCTGACGGCGGCGACCATCTCCGGCGTCAGGCCCGGGGCCAGCGCGCGCAGCGACGTCGCGTCCGCGCGGTCCGACAGCAGCCAGTCGCGTAGCTGGCCGACGCTGAGATCGCGCACCGGGGCGAACGCGGACGCGTCGTGCGTATCGACGATCAAGCGCGTGACCTCGTCGTCTTCGTAGGGAATCAGCGGATGATCGAGGAAGCAGGTGAGCGGCAGATCGGCCAGTACGAGTTTGGCGGCAACGCGTTCTTCATCGGTGGCGGCGGCGAGGCCTGCGAGTGCATCGCCGGAGCGCGCCGGGCTGGCCTTGGCCAGCACTTCGCGTAGATCTGCGAATACATGACTGCGCACGCCGAGGCTGGTTTGCAGGCGCATCGTCGATCAGCGGTTCGCGGCCGAGTGCATGCGCAGCATTCAGTAGATTTCGCAGATCGCCAGGCGTTCGGCTTCGAGCACGCCGGCGCGGTACCAGTCCTGCATCGCCGGCAGTGCGTGCATCGCCTGCACATAGCGGCCGCAGACCGGCGACAGTGGTACCGCGTAGGTGATGAAGCGCGTCACCACCGGCGCATAGAACGCATCGGCGATGCTGAAATCGCCGAACAGGAACGGCCGCGACTGCGCGCCGTCGTCATCGCTGCCGTAAAGCCTGCGACAGTCTTCCCAGATCGTGCAGATGCGCGCGATGTCGGCCAGCACTTCCGGCGAGCGCCCCTTGTCCGGATGCGAAACGCGCAGATTCATCGGCATCTGCGCGCGCAGACTCGCGAAGCCGGAATGCATCTCGGCGCTGACCGAGCGCGCCAGCGCCCGCGCGGCCACGTCGCGCGGCCACAGCGCGCGCTGCGGAAACTGCTCGGCCAGATATTCGGCGATCGCCAGCGAATCCCAGATCCGGCGGTCGCCGTCGATCAGCACCGGCACCTTGCCGGCCGGCGAATGGCGCAGCTGCTGCGCCTTCGAATCGGCCTGGTACAGCGAGATCAGGATTTCCTCGAACGGGATGTTCTTCACCCGCATCAGCAGCCAGGGACGCAGCGACCACGACGAGTAGTTCTTATTGCCGATGACGAGCTTCATGGGCCTCCGTGAACCGCGGTTGGACACCTGATGCGCGCGCAAGGCGCAAGCCAGCTTTGCGGGCGCCAGACTACCCGACAACCGAGTTCCGAGCATGGGCGCCCGGCGCCCGCTAAAATCCGCGTCCCCGGTGCCGCGCGCCGGCCCACCGCTGCACCTCTAGCGTAAAGCCATGACCGCATTGACGCTGGCCCTGTCGAAGGGCCGCATTCTCGAAGACAGCCTGCCGCTGCTGAACATCGTTGGCATCGCCCCCGCGGGCGACGCCGAACGCCTGCTGCGCCTGCCGACGCAGGACAAGGACGTCGAACTGCTGGTGATCCGGCCGACCGACGTGCCGACCTATGTCGAATACGGCGCCGCCGATCTCGGCATCGTCGGCAAGGACATCCTGCTCGAACACGGCGGCGAAGCGCTGTACGAGCCGCTCGACATCGGCATCGCCAAGTGCCGATTGGCTGTCGCCACCAAGGCGGATTCGCCGCTCGCCAAGGGACTCGATGGCTTCAGCGGCCGGCGCCTGCGTGTGGCCACCAAATACCCGGAAGTCACGCGCCGTTTCTTTGCGTCGCGCGGCGAGCAGGTCGAGATCATCAAACTGTATGGCTCGATGGAACTCGCCCCGCTGGTCGGTCTGTCCGATCTGATCGTGGACCTCGTTGCCACCGGCAATACGCTGCGCGCGAACGGCCTGGTGGAAGTGCAGACGATCTTCGAATCGAGCGCGCGCCTGGTGGTCAACAAGGCGGCGATGAAGATGAAGCACGCGGCAATCGGCGCGCTGCTCGAGCGTTTCCGCGCGGCGATCGGCAATGTCTGACTCGGCCGAGCGCGAACTGCTGCCGACGCGGCTCGACAGTCGCAGCGCGGATTTCGACGCCAGTCTCGGCCGCCTGCTCGATCGCGCGCCGGAAGCCGATCCGGAACTGAACGTTCGCGTTGCGGCGATCATCGCCGACGTACGCACGCGCGGCGACGACGCGCTGATCGAATACAGCAATCGCTTCGACCGGCGCAGCATCGCCGCGGCCGCCGAACTCGAGATCGGCGCGGCTGCGCGTGCCGCCGCCTGGCGCAGCCTGCCTGCGGATTTGCGTGGTGCGCTCGAAGCCGCCGCCGCGCGTATCCGCGCGTATGCGGAGCGGCAGAAACTCGAAGACTGGGAATTCGCCGACGCGCACGGCAATCGTCTGGGCCAGCGCGTTACGCCGATGGATCGCGTGGGCCTCTACGTGCCGGGCGGCAAGGCGGCGTATCCCTCGAGCGTGTTGATGAATGCGATTCCGGCGAAGGTTGCCGGTGTCGCTGAAGTGGTGATGGTGGTGCCCGCACCTGGCGGCGAATTGAATCCGGTTGTGCTGGGTGCCGCACATCTCGCGGGTGTCGATCGCGTCTTCACGATCGGCGGCGCGCAGGCGGTTGCGGCACTGGCGTATGGCACTGCGAGCGTGCCGGGTGTCGACAAGATCGTTGGTCCCGGCAATGCCTATGTCGCCGCAGCCAAGCGACTCGTGTTCGGCCGTGTCGGTATCGATTCGATTGCCGGGCCTTCGGAAATCGTCGTCGTCTGCGATGGCGCCACCGATCCGCGCTGGATCGCGATGGACCTGTTCTCGCAGGCCGAGCACGACGAAGACGCGCAATCGATCCTGATTTCGCCAGACGCCGCCTTCCTCGAGCGTGTGCTCGCGGCGATGCAGGCGCGGCTATCGGAACTGCCGCGCGCCGACATCGTGCGCGCGTCAATATCGGGACGCGGCGCGCTGATCGCCGTGCGCGACCTCGACGAGGCGATCGCGGTGTCGAACCGCATCGCGCCGGAACATCTGGAATTGTCGGTGGCCGATCCGCGTGCGCTGCTGGCGCAGGTGCGTCACGCCGGCGCGGTGTTTCTCGGCCGGCACACGCCGGAATCTTTCGGCGACTACTGTGCCGGCCCGAATCACGTGCTGCCGACGTCGCGCGCGGCGCGCTTCTCGAATCCGCTCGGCGTTTATGAATTCCAGAAACGCAGCAGCCTGATCGAATGCAGTGTCGAAGGTGCGCGCGTGCTCGCACCGATCGCCGGCCGCATCGCCGATGCCGAAGGTCTGCAGGCGCACGCCGCGAGCGCACGCGACCGCAGCTGATCGCTGCGTAGTCGTTCACCGTCGCCACATTGAATCGATGGCGCACGAGGAAGCACCGCTGTCGGCGCACTGCGCTGCAGCAGCCGCCGAAAGCCGATCGCCTCGATGCGATGCGATCGTCGGTCGATTGGGAGTGATGCGCGCCGCGGAGGCTGATCGCGGCGCTGCAAGTGCCATGTGAGTTGCGAACGGCGCGGGCCATTCGAACGACCGACCGATCGCGCGACAGCGCTGCCGAAGCTTTTTTCGCCGTGCATCCGCGGCACCAAATTCATCGCATACGATGCCCCTGCGGAGTCGCACCTGCTGGGCTGATCGAATGCGAATGGATGTCGCGCCGGAATGTTCTCGCGCCAGACGCGTGTACCGAACTGGACGAGCGACCCGCTCAACGCTCATATTCCGACTTGGCAGTACGGTTGCGTCGACGAAGCAGGATGCGTTGATCGTCGCGCCGTGACGCACTCGTCAAGCTAGGGACGGCGAGCCGGTAACAGCACTGCGGATTTTTGGCGCAGTAATCGGCCTGCTTAGAACAAAGCGGCGAAATGCCGCAGCGGAATTTGCTCAACCAGGAGGAGCATAGATGAGCATCGGCGACAGCTTCCGGCAGCTCACGCGTTCGCAGCGACACACTTTCATCGCCTCGGTGGCGGGATGGGCGCTCGACGCATTCGATTTCTTCATCTTCGTGTTCGCACTGAAGGCGATCGCGGGCGATTTCCATGTCGAGGTGAAGGCGGTTGCCGAAGGCATCTTCCTGACGCTGGCGATGCGGCCGCTCGGCGCCTTGTTCTTCGGCTGGCTGGCGGAACGCTATGGCCGTCGGCCGATCCTGATGGTCAACGTCATCAGCTATTCGATTTTCGAACTCGGCTCGGCGTTCGCGCCGTCGATCGAGGTGCTGCTCGTGCTGCGCGCGCTGTTCGGCTTCGCGATGGGCGGCGAGTGGGGCATCGGTGCTGCGCTGGCGCTGGAATCGCTGCCGGCGAAGGGCCGCGGTCTGTTCTCCGGCATCCTGCAGGAAGGCTACGTGATCGGCTACCTGCTGGCGTCGATCTTGTTCGCGTTCGCCTTCGACTACGTCGGCTGGCGCGGCATGTTCATCATCGGTGCGGCGCCGGCGCTGCTGGTGCTCTACATCCGTTCGACCGTAGACGAATCGCCGACCTGGCTCGAAGGTCGCCACAAGAAGCGCATTACTGCGGCCGAGAGCTGGACCGCGATCAAGGCGTTCTTCCCGACCTTCCTGTTCATGGTGCTGCTGATGGCCTGCTTCAACGCGTTCTCGCACGGTTCGCAGGATATGTATCCAACCTTCCTGCAGAAGCAGCACGGCTTCGACGCGCGCACCACTGGCAGCATCGCGATCGTCTACAACCTCGGCGCGCTGTGTGGCGGCATTTTCTTCGGCGGTCTGTCGGAGAAGATCGGCCGCAAGAAGGCGATCGCGCTGGCCGCGATTCTGGCCTTGCCGATGATTCCGCTGTGGGCGTATTCCACCGCGCCGCTGATGTTCGCGGTCGGCGCCTTCCTGATGCAGTTCATGGTGCAGGGCGCCTGGGGCATCGTGCCGGCGCATCTGAACGAGCTGTCGCCGCCGGCCGCGCGCGCAATTTTGCCCGGATTCGCTTATCAGCTCGGCAATCTGGCGATGGCGAAAATGGGCCCGTTCCAGGCCGGTATCGCCGAATCGCACGGCGGCGACTACGCGATGATTCTGGCCTGGACCATCGGTGTGGTCGGTGTCGTGCTCGCGCTGGTTTCACTGCTCGGACGCGATGCGAAGGACGTGACACTCGGCGTTGGCCTCGGAATCGAAAAGACCGACTGAGGGTGCGCGCATGTCGCGCCGCAAGCGACATGAATGGTTGCGGGGCGCGGAATGTGCGCGCCCCGACGTGGTCTGGAAAATTCAGTAAGTCTGCGCTACCGACTCTGTAGCGCAGCGACCAAGGCGCGATAGCCTTCGACCAGACGCGGACCGGGGCGCCCCATCCAGGCCTCGGTGATCGGCACGATGCGGTCATCGCGTATCGCCGGCACTTCGGACCAGCCGGCACGACGCCGCACGATATCGGCGCGATAGTTTTCTTCGCGCACACCGCACCAGCTCATCACCACGACATCGGGCGCGGCTTCGAAGATCTGGGCGTCGGTCAGCGGCGCGCTCTTCGCATCGATCGAATGCCAGGGGTTGATGCCGCCGGCGAGTTCGATCAAGTCGGTCGCCCAGGATTGCCGCGCCGGCGCGATCACCGGCTTTGGCCACCATTCGAGCAAGACTTTCGGCTTGCGGCCCTCGCGTTCAACTGCCGGCATCGCCGAGCGCATCGAGGCGATCAGTGCCTCGCCGCGGCTGGCGACATCGAGTGCTGCGGCGATGCGCCGGATGTCGTTGTAAATATCTTCGAGCGAGCAGGGATCGCAGATCAGGATCTGCATGCCGGCGGCTTGCAGCTCTTCGACGATACGCTCGTGGCCGGGCACCGTCAGCGAGGTCAGCACCAGGTCGGGCTTGAGCGCGATAACGCCCGCAACATCGAGATCGAGATCGCGGCCGAGCTTCGGCAGTGCGGCGACGACTTCGGGCGGATAGTCGGAATCCGTATCGATGCCGACCAGCACGTCGGCGCATCCGAGCGCACAAACGATCTCAGTGTTGGAGCAGGTGTGCGAGAACACGCGCCGCGACGCAGGCTTCCCGCTCGATTCGGACTTCGGCATCAGGCTCGCATGATCGGCGCGCGCAGCTGCGCGTGGGTCGCATGGTGGCGCGTTTCGGCGCTCGCATGCAACGCAGGGCATCGCAGGCGCGCCCCCGCGCAGGCGCTCAAATCAAGCGTTCACGCGTTCACGCGTTAAGGCATTCAGGCATTAAGGCCTTCAGGCGTTCGAGGGTTCAGCCAAGCGAGACGGATTCATTCGCGTAACTGAGTCTCGACCCAATGGCGCCGCATTGGCTGCGACAACTGCCAACACGGCGCCCAATCGAGTCTGATCAATCGAACTTAATGGACCTATTGCACCCAGTTGGGCAGGTAGCCGATCGCGTCCTGCACCGCCTCGTCATGTGCCGGCACGATGTGCAATTTCGGATTCGCATCGAGCAGGCCGCGCACCTGCAGCAAGGCTTTCCAGTTGGTATCCGGATCCAGGTCGACGATCTTGCTGGCGAGGCTGAACTTGCGGTGTGGGCCGGTAACGCCGGCCTGGTTCCAGGCGAGATCGCCGACGAAGAAATATCGTTCGCCGCTCGGCAAACTCAGCAACAGTCCGACCGAGCCCGGCGTATGGCCCGGCAGCGGCAGCAAGACGGCGGAGCCGTCGCCGAACAGATCGAGACTGCGATCGAAGCCGGCATAGGGACCGCTGCTCAGTTCGTACAGGTGCCAGCGCTCTGGCGGAAACTCGAACTGCGTGGGCAGCACTACCGGCGGATGACCGGTGTCGACGAAGTGCTTTTCCTCTGGCGTGACCCAGACCTGGGCATTCGGGAAATCGCCCAGCGCGCTGGCGTGATCCCAATGTGCATGCGACAGAATGATGCGCTCGGGTGCGGCGATATTCGCCGTTTCCAGCTGGCCGACGGCCGGGCGCAGATTCTGGAACGCCAGGAACGGACGCGCCCAGAACGGGATGGTCGCGAACTGCTTCTCAACTTCGGTGCCGAGACCGCTGTCGAACAGGAAGCGGCCCTGCGGGTGCTCAACCAAAACGGCGATGTGATTGATGCCGGCGGTTTTGAACAGGCTTCCACCAGCGTAAGTAAAGGCTTCCAGCGTCTTTGCATCGGCGGTTTTCACCAGCGAGAAACGTAAGCCGGCTGGCGCATTCGCCTGCGGTAAGGCCACACCGGCCGGAATCTGCGGCACCGGTTGCGGCCAGCGGTTCCAGACGAATGCCGCGCCCAACAGCAGAATCAACAGCACGAGAATCTTGCGCATCGTTTGCTTCCCCCAGGTGTCGTTTTTGTTGTTGCGCGAGTATAGAAGTCTGCTGCGCGCGGTATTAAGCACTGTGGCGCCGGGCCCCGTGGCTGTGGGGTGACCGCCTGGCGCGTACAATGCGCGCGGGAGCCGGCCAGGCAATCGCCGCCGAGTCTGCGCAAGCAGGCAAGGGGGAGGAAAGTCCGGGCTCCGCAGGGCAGAGCGCCAGATAACGACTGGGCGGCGCAAGCCGACGGAAAGTGCAACAGAGAGATACCGCCGATGGCCGCCGACTCGCAAGAGCCGACGGATCAGGTAAGGGTGAAATGGTGCGGTAAGAGCGCACCGCGAGTCCGGCAACGGACCGGCACGGCAAACCCCGCTTGGAGCAAGGCCAAATAGGGAAGGTGGGCGATCGGCGCAAGCCGTTTGCCCGACGCGCGGCCCGCGCGCCTTCCGGGTAGGCTGCTTGAGCGCATCGGCGACGGCGCGCCTAGAGGAATGATTGCCTCGGTTGCGGACTTCGGTCCAAGACTCAGACAGAACCCGGCTTATCGGCCGGCTCCCACTTCACTTTCCCTCGGCGCCACAGGTTTCGTGGCGACCGACTGTTTGCGTCGGCTTTCGGTCGGCGAATCTCCCGCACCGCGCGGGCATGCAATGTTGGCTGCGCCGTGGGGCGAAGCGCGGTCTGCGCCGACGACCGGCAGCCGATCTGGGCGGCACCAGCGCCCAATCCCAGCAACGACATTAACTTTTGTGCCTAACAGCTTGTTTTAACTCAGCAAGCCAACAGTCAATCAATTCGCGCTAAGCCGTTGTCGCGACACGGCTTTTGGGGTTCACGGCGTGATTGCAGGGTGGTAATTTGTGGATTATAGTGGCGCCTGAGGGAGTCCAAGTGGGGAACCACGGGCTTCGATGTCGTTTTCTGGTGTCACTTAGGTAGCCCGCATGTTTGCTGGATCGAACCGCCTGACGATCGACGAGAAGGGCCGCCTGGCCGTTCCGGCGCGCGTCCGTGCGCAGCTGGCCGAGGAATACGGCAAGCAGATCGCGATCACGCTCGGCCCCGAGTGCATCGAGATTTATCCCTCGCCGGTGTTTCGGCGAATGGCCGAGCAAATCCAAAAGATTCCCGATCGCGCGAAGCGGGTGGTGATGCAGCGCCTGTTCGTCGGCCACGCAGTCGAATCCGAGCTGGATGGCCAGGGCCGCGTCCTGATTCCCAACATGCTGCGCGAGCGCTTGGAACTGGGCGCGGATGTGGTGCTGGCCGGGCTCAACGACCATTTCGAACTGTGGCCGGAAGCGCAGTGGACGGCCTCCACCGGCACGGCGCTGACCAGCTATGCCGACGCGTTTGCAGCGCTCGGCCCGTGACGGAGTACGCGCGTGCGGACCATAACGCCCGCCGCTCGCCCGAGTCGCAGCGTTAGCCGGATGACCTCTCACCGGCCAGTGATGCTCGACAACGCGCTGGCCGGACTCGCCGTCCGACCCGGCGGTATCTATGTCGACGGCACTTTCGGACGCGGCGGCCACAGCGGCGCGATTCTCGAAGCGCTCGGTGCCAGCGGCCACCTGCATTCGCTCGACCGCGATCCCGATGCCGGTCATCACGCCTGGCGCGAATTCGCCGGCCGCGCCAACTTCACGTTTCATGCACGCAATTTTGCCGAGATCGCCGCACTCGCCAGCGAACTCGATCTCGTCGGCCGCATCGACGGCGTGCTGCTCGACCTCGGGGTCTCCAGCCCGCAATTCGACAACGCCGCGCGCGGCTTCTCGTTCGCCAACGACGGTCCGCTCGATATGCGCATGGACCCAAGCTCCGGCGAATCCGCTGCGGCCTGGCTTGCACGCGCAAAGGAAGGCGAGATCGCCGACGTGCTGTATCTGTTCGGCGAAGAGCGCAACAGTCGCCGTATCGCGCGGCGCATCGTCGAAACGCGTGGCGAATCGCCGATCGCCACCACTGCACAGCTCGCTGCACTGATCGCCGCGGTGCCGGGTCCACGCAGTCACAAGATCCACCCCGCCACGCGCAGCTTCCAGGCGATCCGCATTTTCATCAATCAGGAACTGGCCGCGCTGGAAACCGCGCTGGCGGCAATGCCGGGCTTGCTCGCGCCGGGCGGTCGTCTCGCCGTGATCAGCTTCCACTCCTTGGAAGATCGCATCGTCAAGCGCTTCATTCGCGACTCGGAACTGAAAGCGGTGGCGCGCGAATTTCCTGCCGACGAGGAAGTCGCCGAAAATCCGCGTGCGCGCAGTGCCGTGCTACGAATTTCGGAGCGGCTCGCATGAGCGCGGTTGCAGTCACGCGCGGCAGCGGTACGCTGGTGCCGCTGGCACTGGCGCTGCTGGTGATCGCCTCGGCAATCGCCGTCGTGCAGGTCAAGCATCAGAATCGCGGCCTGACCACGCGCATCGAGACCGCGCGCCAGGAGCGCGAAGCGCTGCAGTTGGAGTGGGCGCAGTTGCAGCTGGAAGAAGCCACGCTGGCGCAGCATGGTCGCGTTGACACCATCGCGCGCAGCCAGTTCGGCATGGTCGATCCGCTCGATTATCAAATCGTCGAGAGCGCACCGGAGGCGAAGCGATGAGATCGCCGGTGCGTCCGATGTCGCGTGCGTCAGGGCCTTCGATCGGCTCATCGAAAGGCTCATCGGCCGGCCCATCGATGAATGGCGCGTCGTCGCATGGCCAGGGCGAAGCGCCGCCGGCCTGGCGTCGGCATGCCGCACTCGGCGTGCTCGGCGCGATGAGCTTGATGGTGCTGTCGCGTGCGTTCTACCTGCAGGTGCTGGACAACGATTTCCTCACGCGCGAAGGCAACCGCCGCCAGGTTCGTACCGTGGTATTGCAGGGCAATCGCGGCGCGATCCGCGATCGTCGTGGCGAGGCGCTGGCGCTGTCGGCGCCGGTCGATTCGATCTGGGTGGTGCCTTCGGATCTGCTCGATGCGCCCGACTATCTCAGTGCGATGGCGCGCATGCTGGATCGGCCGAGCCGCGAACTGGAAGGTTTCCTGCGCGAGCGCTCCGATCGTCAGTTCGTCTACCTCAAGCGGCAGATCAATCCGGACGAGGCCAAGCGCATCCTCGCACTCGGGGCACCCGGCGTGTTCGCGCAGCGCGAATACCGTCGCTATTACCCGGCGGCGGAGAGCGCCGCGCATGTGGTCGGCTTCTGCGACATCGACGGCAAGGGCCAGGAAGGCATCGAATCCTCGCAGGACGAGGCGCTGCGCGGCACGCCCGGTTCGCGCCGCGTGATCCGCGACCGCGCCGGCCACGTCATCGAAGACACCGACGACTACACCGAGGCGCAGCCGGGCGGCGACGTCAACCTGACGCTCGACCTGCGCCTGCAATATCTGGCGTATCGCGAACTGAAAAGCGCGGTGGCATCGAACAACGCCAAGGGCGGACTGATCGTGGTCGCCGATGCGCACACCGGCGACATCCTCGCGCTGGCGAGTCAGCCCGGCTACAACCCGAATCGTCCGGACGATCGCGCGCCGCAAGATCTTCACAACCGCGCCGTCGCCGACAGCTTCGAGCCGGGCTCGTCGATCAAGCCGCTGTTGATTTCCGAAGCGCTGGAAACCGGCGCAGTGAAACCCAACATCGTCATCGACACCGGCCCTGGGTTCTTCAAGGTCGGCGCACTCACGGTGCACGACGAACATCTCACCGGCGCCGTCGATCTGGCGACCTTGCTGGCGAAGTCGAGCAACGTCGGCGCCGCCAAGATCGGCCTGATGATGGGTGCGGAGCCGATCTACACCGGCTACAAGCTGTTCGGCATCGGCGAACCGGTTGCCGCCGGATTGCCGGGTGAAGCCGGTACGGTGCTGCGCAATTATTCGGATTGGGGCCAGATCGCCACCGCCACTGCATCGTATGGATACGGACTAACGGTCAATGCGCTGCAGCTGGTGCGCGCGTACTCGGCCATCGCCAACGACGGCCTGATGCCGCAACTGTCGATCCTCGCGCGCGATCATCTGGCGCCGCCGCAGCGCACGGTGTCGGCCGATACGGCGCGCACCGTGCGGCATTTGCTGGAAGGCGTGATCGCGCCGGGCGGCACGGCAATGAAAGCGGCGGTGCCCGGATATCAGGTCGCCGGCAAGACCGGCACGATTCGCAAGAACGCCAACGGCAACTACATCGAAGGCGTCCACCAGTCGGTGTTCATCGGCATGATGCCGGCCGAGCATCCGCGTCTGGTCACGCTGGTGATGATCGACGAGCCGAGCGCCGGCGAATACTTCGGCGGTTTCGTCGCAGCACCGGTGTTCTCCAACGTCATGCAGGGTGCTGCGCGTCTGTTGCAGATTCCGCCGGACAATCCGCTGCAGTTGCCGTTGCCTGCATCGCGTCCGAAACTGCAGACCGCCAGCGTCAACCCGGCCGCCGTGCCCGGTGCCGTGCTCCCCGGAGCGCAACCTTGAACGCTGCGCTACAGACCGCGCGCCTGCCGGCGCTGTTCGAAGACTTCACCCAGCAAGTCCTGCCGGATGTCGCCGTCACCGGCGTTGAACTGGACAGCCGCCGCGTGATTCCCGGTGGCCTGTTCCTCGCGGCAAAAGGACAGTCGCAGCATGGCCTGCAGTTCGTCGACGAAGCGCTGCGACGCGGCGCTGCGGCAATCGCCTGGGAACCGACGCCGGACATCGCGGTGCCGGTGCTGCAGGTGCCGGCATTTGCGATCGATCAACTCAGCGTGCGCGCGGGCGAAGTTGCCGCACGCTTCTATCGTCATCCGAGTCGCGAGCTGTACACCGTCGGCATCACCGGCACCGATGGCAAGACCTCCACCGCCCATCTGATCGCACAGGCGTTCGAACATCTATCGCGTCGCAGCGCTTACTTCGGCACGCTCGGCTACGGCCGCCTCGGTGCCCTGAAAGACGCCACGCACACCACGCCCGACGCAGTAAGGCTGCAGCAGTTGCTCGCCGCCGAGCGCGATGCCGGTGCGCAAGTCTGCGCGATGGAAGTGTCCTCGCACGCGCTCGACCAACAGCGCGTCGCCGGTGTCGAATTCGATGTTGCGGTGCTGACCAACGTCGGCCGCGATCACCTCGATTATCACGGCGATGTCGAAAGCTACGCCGCCGCCAAGCGGCGCCTGTTCACGAAAAGCGGACTGCGAGCCGTCGTGCTGAATCGCGATGATGCGCACGGCGCCGAGTGGTCGCGCGAACTCGCCGCGACGCAAGACGTGACGGTCTACGGGATCGGCGGCAGCGATCGCGCCGGCGCACCGGGCGAGCGCTACGTGCTTGGTCTCGATCTGCAGTTGCACAGTGCGGGCTTGCGCTTCGATGTGCGTAGCAGCTGGGGTGAGGCACGACTCGACAGCCGCCTGCTCGGACGCTTCAACGCCTACAACCTGCTGGCGGCATTGGCCGCACTGCTGCACGCCGAAGTGCCGCTGAAGGACGCCGTCGCCGCACTCGCTTCTGCTTCCACCGTGCCTGGACGCGTCGAAGGTTTTCGCGGTCCGCGCGCCGCACCGCTGGTGGTGGTCGACTACGCGCATACCCCGCAGGCCTTGGCGGCCGCACTCGAAGCTCTGCGCGCGCACACCAGCGGCCGGCTGATCTGCGTGTTCGGCTGCGGCGGCGACCGCGATCGTGGCAAGCGGCCGCTGATGGCGCAGGCCGCTTACGAGCGCGCCGATCGCCTGATCATCACCGACGACAATCCGCGCAGCGAAGATCCGGCTGCGATTGTGGCCGATATGCGCGCCGGTCTTCCGCAGACGTCGGAGCAAGTGGTGCGGGTCGAGCACGATCGCGGCCGTGCGATTGCGCAGGCGATCGCCGAGGCCTCGGCCGACGATGTCGTGCTGATCGCCGGCAAGGGCCACGAGGACTATCAACTCTACGGCAGCGAGCGTCGCAGCTTCTCCGATCGCGCGACGGTGGCCGCACTGCTCGGACTGGAGCCACGCGCATGAACGCGATGGCGCGGACCGATGCCGACGTGGACGCGACGACGATGGAGTCGTTGTCGGCAGTTGCCGAGCGTCTCGGCGCACGCATGCTCGGTAGCGATCGTCGCTTCGAGCGCGTGGTCAGCGACACGCGACAGGTGCGCGCGGGCGATCTGTTCGTCGCGCTCGAGGGCGAGCGTTTCGACGCGCACGAATTCGTACTGCAGGCCGAAGCGCTCGGCGCGGTCGGCAGCCTGGTCGCGCACGAAGTCGCCGGTGCCTCGGCGCAGATCGTCGCCGGCGATACCTTGCTGGCGCTGCAGCGCTATGCGCAAAGCTGGCGTCGCGATTTCAAGCTGCCAGTGATCGGCGTGACCGGCAGCAGCGGCAAGACGACGACCAAGCAGTTGCTCGCCGCGGTGTGCGCCGCGCGCGGCGCGGTGCTGGCGACCGAAGGCAATCTGAACAACCATATCGGCGTGCCGCTGACGCTGTTGCGCCTGCGCGCCGCACACGCGACCGCAGTGATCGAGATGGGCGCCAACCACGCCGGCGAAATCGCCGAACTGGCCGCGCTGGCCGCGCCGACGATTGGCATCGTCACGCAGGCCGGCGATGCGCACCTCGAGGGCTTCGGCAGCCGCGATGGCGTGGCGCACGCGAAAGGCGAGCTGTTCGCGGCACTCGATGGCGGAGTCGCCATCATCAATGCCGACGATCCGTACGCGCCGCTGTGGACGACGCTCGCCGCGCGCGCCAGCCGCATCCGCTTCGGCTTCGACGCGAGTGCCGATGTCACGGCCAGCGGTATCGAACTCGCGCCGGATCACAGCCGCTTCCAACTGCACACACCGGCCGGTTCAAGCGCGGTGATGCTGCCGTTGCCGGGTCGTCACAACATTGCCAATGCGCTGTCCGCGGCCGCGGCGGGTATCGCCTTGCAGCTGACGCCGGCGCAGATCGCGGCAGGTCTGGCGCAGGCGCGTCCCGCCGCCGGCCGCTTGAGTTTGAAAACCACGCCGCAGGGCGCGCGTCTGCTCGACGACAGCTACAACGCCAATCCGACTTCGCTGCGCGCCGCGCTGGAATTGCTCGCAACCTTGCCGGGTCAGCGCTGGCTGGTGCTGGGCGACATGAAGGAACTTGGCGCCGACGCCGCCGCGCTGCACGAAGCGGCTGGCCGCGAGGCGCGCGCACTCGGCATTGCGCGCATCTATACGCACGGTGCGCTGTCGCAGCGGGCTGCCGCCGGATTCAGCGGCGGCCACAGCTTCGACCGGCTGGAAGATTTGATCGAGCGCCTGCGTGCCGACCTCGACTCGGATCTCGGCGCCGATGTTTCGGTATTGGTGAAAGGCTCGCGCTCGTCGCGAATGGAACGTGTGGTCGCCGCCTTGAGCGATCCTTCAACGCAGGACGATACGCATGCAGCGGCACACTGAAGTCCGCGGCAGCGGCGCATTCGCAGCGTCCTCACTCTGCGGGGGCGCGCACTGATGCTGTACGCCCTCGCCGAACACCTGCGCCCCTACGTCAGCGGCTTCAACGTCTTTGGCTATCTGACGTTCCGCTCGATCCTCGGTGTGCTGACCGCGCTGCTGTTCTGCTTCGTGCTCGGTCCTTGGATCATTCGCCGACTGCAGATCCTCAAGTTCGGTCAGGTCGTGCGCGTCGATGGTCCGGCGAGCCATCTGGCCAAGACCGGCACGCCGACGATGGGTGGCGCGATGATTCTCGCGGCGATCGCGATCGCCACACTGCTGTGGGCCGATCTGACCAACCGCTTCATTTGGTTCGCCCTGATCGTAACGCTGGCGTTCGGCGTGGTCGGTTTCGTCGACGACTGGCTCAAGATCGCGCACAAGAATCCGAAGGGTCTGCCGGCGCGGCAGAAATACTTCTGGTTGTCGCTGGCCGGTTTCGGCGTGTCGCTGGCGATCTATGCCAGCAGCGTGCCGCAGGGTATGCCGTGGAGCCTGATGCCGGGCGCGCACGAAGCCTCGGCGACTTCGCTGATCGTGCCGTTCCTGAAGAACGTATCGATTCCGCTCGGTCTGTTCTTCGTGCCCTGGTGCTATCTGGTGATCGTCGGCAGCAGCAATGCGGTCAACCTCACCGACGGCCTCGACGGCCTGGCGATCATGCCGACCGTACTGGTGGCCTCGGCGCTGGCCATCTTCGCGTATGCCACCGGCAACGTGCGCATCGCCGAATATCTCGGCATTCCATTCATACGCGGCGTCGGTGAGCTTGCGATCTTCTGCACCGCGATCGCCGGTGCGGGCCTTGGCTTCCTGTGGTTCAACGCATATCCGGCGCAGGTATTCATGGGCGACGTCGGCGCACTCGCGCTCGGTGCGGCCCTCGGCGTCGTCGCGGTGCTGGTGCGTCAGGAAATCGTGCTGGCGATCATGGGCGGTGTGTTCGTCGCCGAGACCGTATCGGTCGCACTGCAAGTTGGCTATTTCAAGTACAGCGGTGGCAAGCGCATCTTCCGGATGGCGCCGCTGCATCACCACTACGAACTCAAAGGCTGGCCCGAGCCGAAAATCATCGTGCGCTTCTGGATCATCACGCTGATTCTCGTGCTGATCGGCCTGTCGACGCTGAAGGTGCGTTGATGGCGCGCCTCTATCCCGACCAGCAGGTGCTCGTCGTCGGACTCGGCAAGAGCGGTGCGGCCAGCGTGCGCTATCTCGCGCGCGAAGGCGCACGGCTGACGCTGACCGACTCGCGCGCCGTGCCGCCGGGTATCGAGGAACTGCGCGCATTCGCGCCCGACGCGCAATTGCACCTGGGCGCGTTTGCAGCCGCCGAGCCGCTGTCGCAATACGCGTTCGCGGTGCTGTCGCCGGGCGTGCCGCTGAACGATCCCTTCGTCGAAAAGCTGCGGTCCGCACAGGTCGAACTGATCGGCGATATCGAACTGTTCGCGCGCGCAATCGCGCAGGGCGGCGGCACGCCGGTGATCGGCATCACCGGCAGCAACGGCAAGAGCACGGTGACCACGCTGGTCGGCGCGATGGCACAAGCAGCCGGTGTGCGCGTGTCGGTCGGTGGCAATCTCGGTACGCCCGCACTCGACTTGATCGACGACGCCTGCGAGCTGTACGTGCTGGAGTTGTCGAGCTTCCAGCTCGAAACCACCGACTCGCTGAAGCTGATCGCCGCGACGATGCTCAACATCTCGCCGGATCATCTGGATCGCCACGGTTCGCTGGCGCGCTACATCGCTGCGAAAGCGCGCATCTACGCACACGCGAATACCGCGGTCGTCAATCGCGATGATCAGGCCACACATACGCAGACGCATACCGCGCGACACATCGTCAGCTTCGGGCTCGATGCGCCATCGGCCGGCCACTATGGGCTGCTCGACATTGGCAGCGAAACGCATCTTGCCGTCGGCAGCGAGGCCTGCCTGCCGATCACGGCGCTGAAGCTGCAAGGGCTGCACAACGTCGCCAATGCGCTCGCCGCACTGGCGCTCGCCGATGCGGCCGGTGTCGATCGCGCCGGCAGTCTGCGCGCGCTGCGCGAATTCCGCGGTCTGCCGCATCGTTGCGAGTGGGTTGCCGATCAAGGTGGCGTCACCTGGATCAACGATTCCAAGGGCACCAATGTCGGCGCGACACTCGCCGCACTGCAGGGATTGAACGGGCCGCTGGTCTGGCTCGGTGGCGGACAGGGCAAGGGCCAGGACTTCAGCGCGCTGCGCGCGCCGCTGCAGGCGAAAGCGCGCGCGGCGATCGTGTTCGGCCAGGATGCCGAACGTATCGCCAGCGAACTGGGCCGCGGCATTGCGATCGAGCGTGTCGCCGATCTGCCGGAGGCGATGACGCTGGCGCGACGCCTGGCGCAGCCGGGCGATCGCGTGCTGCTGTCGCCGGCCTGTGCCAGCCTCGATCAGTTCCGCAACTACGAAGAGCGCGGCGCGCAGTTCCGTGCGCTCGCACAACAGGTGGCTGCATGAGCACGCCGGCCGCCAGCTTCCAATTTCCACGCGCACGCTACGGTTTGGATAGCGCGCTGTGTCTGACGGTTGCGATCCTGCTGGCCTGGGGCCTGGTGATGGTGGCCTCGGCCTCGGTCGCGATCGGCGAGAAGATGGTCGGCACGACGATGTACTTCTTCATCCGCCAGCTGGTGTTCGTCGGCATCGGCGCGGTGTTCGGCGCGGCGGCTTTTGCGGTGCCGATGAAGAGCTGGGAATCGAGCGGTCCGCTGCTGTTGGTGTTCGCGTTCTTCCTGCTGGTGATCGTGCTGATTCCCGGACTCGGCGTGAAGGTCAACCACGCGCGCCGCTGGCTCGACTTCGGCCTGTTCCGCCTGCAGGCCTCGGAGCCTGCACGTCTGGCGGTGATCCTGTATCTCGCCGGCTATATCGTGCGACGTCAGGAGCGTTTGCAGACCAGCATCGCTGGCCTGGCGATGCCATTCATTCCGCTCGGCATCGTCAGCCTGCTGCTGTTGATCGAACCGGATTTCGGCGCAACCGCGATCCTGATCGGGGTGTCGATGCTGATGCTGTTCCTCGGCGGCGCGCGTCTGCTGTATCTCGGCGGCTTGTTCGCCGTCGTCGGCACCGGCATGACCTTGCTGGTGATCACCGCGGCCTATCGCATGCGGCGTCTGCTGACCTTCACCGATCCCTGGGCCGATGCCGAAAACAGCGGCTGGCAGCTGACGCAATCGCTGATCGCGGTGGGCCGCGGCGAATGGTGGGGCGTGGGGCTCGGCAATAGCGTGCAGAAGCTGCTCTATCTGCCGGAAATGCACACCGACTTCATCTTCGCCATTCTTGCCGAAGAGTTCGGCCTGGTTGGCGTCACCACGCTGCTGGTGCTGTTCGGCATCGTCGTCTGGCGCGGATTCGTGATCGGTGCGGCGGCCGACGCACTCGGCGCGCGCTTCAAAGCCTACTTGTGCTACGGCCTGTCGAGCTGGCTCGGCCTGCAGGCGATGATCAACATGGCCGTCAACATGGGTGCGCTGCCGACCAAGGGTTTGACGCTGCCCTTCATCAGCTATGGCGGATCGAGCCTGATCACAGTCTGCGTGATGCTCGGACTGCTGCTGCGCGTCGACCACGAAAACCGAATGGCCACCGCAGGGCACCCCGGGCTTTCGAGGAATGCCTTGAAGGGCATTCCGAGCCGGGGTGCGACCGGCCAAGGATGGCCGGGCCGGGGTCCGGCGAATGCAGGCCGTCTCGCCATGGACGGCCGCGCCTGGCTGCAGCGCGTGCTGCGCCGGAGGCAATCATGAAATTCGTCGTGAATTTCATCCTGAATGCCTTGAAGGGCATTCCGAGCCGGCGTGCGACGGGCCAGGGATCGCTGGACTGGAGCCCGACGAACACAGGAGCGTCTCGCCATGGATGGCAGCAGTTTGCTCCAGCGCGCTTTGGGTACGAGAAGATCGCGATCGCGACGATGTTCAGATTCGCAATGTCTGCTACCCGATCGGTAGCATCGACGCGATCGGTTTGCGCCGGAGCCCGGCCATGAAAGTCATGATCATGGCAGGCGGTACCGGCGGCCATGTGTTCCCGGCGCTCGCGGTTGCTGCGGTGCTGCGGACGCGCGGTCACGAAGTCGTCTGGATGGGCGCACCCGATAGTTTCGAGTCGCGCACCGTCGCCAAGCACGGCATCACGGTCGAAACCATTCAGGTCAAGGGTCTACGTGGCAAGGGCATCGCCAGCTGGTTCGCAGCGCCGCTGAAACTGCTGCGCGCGGTGCAGGAAGCGATGACCGCGTTGCGGCGGCAGCGGCCCGCGGTGGTGCTCGGCATGGGCGGCTTCGCGTCCGGACCTGGCGGCCTCGCGGCCTGGTTGCTGCGTCGTCCGCTGGTGATACACGAACAGAATGCAGCGCCCGGTTTGACCAATCGCGCACTGCGGTTTCTGGCGCGCGTGGTGCTGGAAGCCTTCCCGAAAACCTTTGCAGGCGCACGCACAGTCGGCAATCCGGTGCGGGCCGGCTTCGCCGAACTCGCCGATCCGGCGCAGCGCCTCGGTGCGCGCGTCGGCCGTCCGCATGTGCTGGTGATCGGCGGCAGCCAGGGCGCGCGTGCACTGAATCAAATGGTGCCGGCGGCGGTTGCCTTGATGGCGAAAGATGCGCAACCGCAGCTACGCCATCAGGCCGGTCGCACGCTCGACATCGCGCAAGCGGCGTATGCGGCCTGCGGTGTCGCCGCCGAGGTCAGCGCGTTCATCGACGACATGCCGGCCGCCTATGCCTGGGCCGATCTGGTGATCTGCCGTGCCGGCGCATCGACCGTCGCCGAACTGGCCGCTGCGGGTTGCGCGGCACTGCTGGTGCCGTTTCCGCACGCGGTCGACGATCATCAAACGCGCAACGGTCAATATCTGGTCGATGCCGGTGCTGCGCTGATGGTGCCGGAAGAAATTCTGACGCCGAGCGTCCTCGCCGAAATGCTCGAAGGTCTGCTCGCGCGTCGCGCGCAGCTCGTACAAATGGGACAGGCCGCGCGCCGCTCCGCCTGGAATCGCGCAGCCGAAACCATTGCCGATGTCTGCATCGAGGTGGCCGCATGAGCGCGGTGCTGCCGACAATCAATCCACCGATCAATCCACAGGCGCAACTCGCGGCGTCGCCGATGCGCCGTGTACGCCGCATTCATCTGCTCGGCATCGGCGGCTCCGGCATGGCCGGCATCGCCGAGGTGTTGCTGAATCTCGGCTACAAAATTTCCGGCTCCGATCTGAAGGAGAGCGCGGCGACGCGTCACCTGATCGCGCTCGGCGCGCACATCGAATACGGCCACGATGCGCAGCGCGTGCAGGGCGCGGATGTCGTGGTGATTTCAACTGCGGTGAAGGAAGGCAATCCGGAACTCGACGCCGCGCACGCCGCACGCATTCCGGTGGTGCGGCGCGCCGAGATGCTGGCGGAGCTGATGCGCTTCCGTTACGGCATCGCGATCGCCGGCACGCACGGCAAGACGACCACCACCAGTCTGGTCGCCGCCGTACTCGCCGAGGGTGGACTCGATCCGACCTTCGTGGTGGGCGGTCGCGTCAAGAGCGCAGGCACGCACGCCAAGCTCGGTGCCGGCGCCTACCTGGTTGCGGAAGCCGACGAGAGCGATGCCAGCTTTCTGCATCTGACGCCGATGATCGCCGCCGTCACCAATATCGATGCCGATCATCTGGAAACCTACGGCGGCGACTTCGCCAAGCTGCGCGCCACCTTCCTCGAATTCCTGCATCGTCTGCCGTTCTATGGGCTTGCGGTGCTGTGCGCCGACGATCCGGTGATTCGCGCCGCATTGCCCGATATCGGCCGACCGGTCACGACCTACGGTCTCGAACCGAACGCCGACCTCGTTGCCGAAGACATCCGCTTCGATGGCAGCGGCAGCCACTTCACCGTTGCGCAACCGGATGGCACGCGCGAACCGCTGCACCTGAACCTGCCCGGACGCCACAACGTCCAGAACGCGCTCGCGGCGATTGCGATCGCACGCGAGCTGGGTGTGAGCTTCGCTGCGATCCGCAAGGCTTTCACCGAATTCCAGGGCGTCGGCCGTCGTGGTGAATCGCATGGCGATGTGCAGATCGGCCACGCCACGGTGCGCTTGATCGACGACTACGGTCATCACCCGCGTGAAATCGCGGCGACATTCCAAGCGATGCGCGGCGCGTATCCGGGACGTCGCTTGGTGGTTGCGTTCCAGCCGCATCGCTACTCGCGCACGCGCGATCTGTTCGACGATTTCTGTGCGGTACTCGCCGAAGCCGATGCGCTGCTGCTGACCGAAGTCTATGCCGCCGGCGAAGCGCCGCTGGTTGAAGCCGACGGTCGCGCGCTCGCCCGCGGAATTCGTGCGCGCGGTCGCGTCGAACCGGTGTTCGTCAAGAATGTCGCCGAACTGCCGGAGGCACTCGAAGCCATCCTGCGCGATGGCGATGTGCTGCTGGGTCTGGGCGCGGGCGACATCGGCAGCTTGCCGGCGCTGTTGCTACATCGCGCGGAGGCAAAGCCGTGATGGCCGAGCCGCAGCCGCCGATGAACACGCTGCCACTGCGCGGTCGACTGCTCGCCAACGAGCCGATGTCGGCGCACACCAGCTGGCGCGTCGGGGGTCCAGCCGATCGCTATTTCGAACCGGCCGATCGCGCCGATCTGCTCGACTTCGTGCGAAGCCTCGACGCGGACGAGCCGGTGCTGTGGCTCGGCCTCGGCAGCAACTTGCTGGTGCGAGACGGCGGCTTCCGCGGCTGCGTAATTGCGCTACATGGTGCGCTCGACGACTTGAAGCTCGACGCGCCGGAACCGTTCAGCAATGCGCCGCGCGTGATCGCCGAAGCCGGTGTGCACTGCGCGCGACTGGCCAAGTTCGTCGAGCGCCAACAACTCGCCGGCCTCGGTTTCATGGCCGGAATCCCCGGCACGGTTGGCGGCGCCTTGGCGATGAACGCAGGCGCCTGGGGCGGCGAAACCTGGCGCGCGGTGTATGAAGCCGAAGTGGTGCTGCGCGATGGCAGCACGCATTGGCTGACGCCGTCGGCGTTCGAGATCGGTTATCGCAGTGTGGTTGCGCCCGCGCAGTTCCTCGGATTCCTCGGTGCGCGTTTCGTCGTGACGCCGGATGACGGCAGCCATGCACAAGCCACCCGCGCCTCCTTGGCACAACGCAAGGCGACACAACCGGTCGGACGTCCCTCCGCCGGCAGCACCTTCCGCAATCCGCCCGGCGATCACGCCGCGCGCTTGATCGAAGCGGCCGGCTTGAAGGGCTTTCGCATCGGCGGTGCGGAAGTCTCGCGGCTCCATGCGAATTTCATTGTCACCGATGCCGGCGCCAAGGCTGCCGACGTTGAAGCCCTCATCACTCATATCCGCAACACCGTGAATCAGCAGACCCGCATTGACCTGCATCCCGAAGTGAAGATTGTCGGCGAGGTGGCGCATGCGTAAGCGCACCGCCAATCCCGCCGACTTTGGTCGTGTCGCCGTGCTGATGGGCGGCTGGTCGTCCGAGCGCGAAGTCTCGCTGTGGAGCGGCGAAGGCGTGACCGCCGCGCTGAAGCGCCGCGGCGTCGACGCCACTGCCGTTGATGCCGACCGCGAGGCGATTCTGCAACTGCGTGCGCGTGGCTTCGATCGCGTGTTCAATATTCTGCACGGCGGTGCCGGCGAAGACGGCACGGTTCAGGCCGTGCTCAACCTGCAGGCAATTCCATATACCGGCAGCGGTGTGCTCGCCTCGGCGCTCGGCATGGACAAACTGCGCGGCAAGCGCATGTGGAAGGCCGAAGGTCTGCCGACGCCGGAGTGGCTGTGGCTGAAGAGCGAGGCCGATGCACTCGCCGCGGGCGACGTGCTCGGACTGCCGTTGTTCATCAAGCCATCCGAAGAAGGCTCCAGCGTCGGCGTCACCAAGGTGCGCAGCCAGGATGCGCTGGCGGCGGCGTATCGCGATGCCGCCGGCAGCAATCCGTTGAAGCCGCGCGCGGTGCTGGCCGAGCGTTACATCGCTGGAGGCGAGTACACCTGCGCCATTCTCGATGGACAAGCCTTGCCGCTGATTCGCATCGAACCGGCCAGCGACTTCTACGACTACCACGCGAAATACATCGCCAACGACACGCGCTACGTCTGCCCAACCGATCTGGTGCCGACGCATGAGGCCGAATTGCAGGCGATGTGCACGCGTGCCTACGAATTGGTCGGCTGTCGCGGCTGGGCGCGCGTCGATTTCATGCTCGATGCCAAGGGCCATCCCTGGCTGATCGAGGTCAACACCAATCCGGGCATGACCTCGCACAGCCTGGTGCCGATGGCCGCGGCGGCTTGCGGCATCGACTACGACGCGCTGTGCTGGGCGATCTTGGAAACGACGCTGGAGCCCGCGGCGTCGTCAGCGGTTCAGGAGCCGACGCGATGAGCGCGGCGATCGATGCAGGAATGATGAACATGGCCGGGAACGACACGCCTACGCTGCCGCGCGCCGTCATGCCGTTGCTGGTCACGGCGGCCGCGCTGATCACTGCATTGTTCGCCGGACGCGCCGTACAACCGGCCTTGAATCGACCGCTCAACAGCCTGCGCATCGATGGCGCGCTGACGCATCTGTCGGCGGCGCAAATTGCCGCCGCCGCGGCACTGATGCCGCGCACGCGAATCTTCGACGCCGATCTGGGCACGTTGCGCAATCGCGTCGAAGCGCTGCCCTGGGTCGGTCACGCGCGCGTGTCGCGCGTGTGGCCGGATACGCTGGACATTCGCGTGTGGGAACGCGTACCGGCCGCGCGCTGGGGCGATAACCAGTTGCTCGACAGCGAGGGCGATGCATTCGCGCCACCGGCATCGGATCTGCAGCCCGCCGTGATTCAGGCACTGCCGCAACTGAGCGGGCCGGTCGGCCGCGAAACCGAAGTCATGGGCGCCTTCAGCGGACTCTCGACGGCCTTGCAGGGCAGCGAATTCGCGCCGGTCGGTCTGGTGCTCGATGCGCGCGGCGAGTGGCGCATGCAGACGGCGCGCGGCATCGAGCTGCGACTGGGCGATGGCGACCCGCTGGCGCACGTTCCGCCGCTGCTCGGCACCATCAGCCGAACACTTGCGGCTTTTCTGGACCAGATCGAGTACATCGATCTGCGCTACAGCAACGGCTTCTCGGTGGGCTGGATCAATGGCAACGATTGCGCCGCGCCGCGCGCTGCCGGCGCTGACGCCAGCGCGCCTGCCGCCAACAAGAATTGCGCAAGCGTCGCCAACCGCCCGGCTTCAAGCCTGCGCGCGCAGCCCGATACGAAAGCGCCCGCTACCAAAAGCGCAGCGGCGCCTGCGGCCGCGCATGCCCCGAGCAAACCCACGGCGAGTCCGTCTGCGCCGAATCCCTCGTCCGCCGCCGCCAAACCGAAAGCAAACGTTGTCGCACCTGCGGCCGCGAAGGAAGGAAAGAAATGAGCAGACGCGCGACCGCTGAATACCTGGTGTCACTCGATGTCGGCACCTCCAAGGTCGCCGCGATGATCGGCGAACTGGTGGCCTCGCCCAACGGCACCGGCCGCGTGCGCGTGATCGGCCTCGGCACCGCGCCCATGCGCGGTTTGAAGAAGGGTGTGGTGGTCAACATCGAACACACGGTGGATTCGATCCGTCGTGCCGTGGAGGCCGCGGAGCTGATGGCGAACTGCCGCGTGCGCGCCGCGCACGTCGGCATCACCGGCAGTCATATCAAGAGCCTCAATTCGGTCGGCGTGGTGCCGATCCGGCATCGCGAGATCAGCGAGCGCGATGTCGAGGCGGTGATCGAAGCGGCCAGCGCGCTGGCGATTCCGGCCGACCAGCAAGTGCTGCACGTGGTGCCGCAGGAGTATGTGGTCGATGGCCAGGAAGGCATCCACGATCCGGTCGGCATGAGCGCGGTGCGGCTCGAGGCGAAAGTGCACATGGTCACCGGTACGCTGAGTGCCGCGCAGAATCTGTACAAGTGCGTCGAGCGCTGCGGCTTGACCGTCGAAAAGCTGGTGCTGCAGCACCTGGCCTCGTCCGATGCGGTGCTCTCGCCTGATGAGCGCGACCTCGGCGTCTGCGTTATCGACATCGGTGGTGGCACCACCGACATCGCGGTATTCAAAGGCGGCTCGATTCGCCACACCGCAGTGGTACCGATCGCCGGTGATCTGGTCACCAGCGATATCGCCGTTGCATTCCGCACGCCGGCGCAGCACGCCGAACAGATCAAGATCAAATATGGCTGCGCCTTGCCCGAGCTGGTGCAGAACGACGCGCTGATCGAAGTGCCGAGCGTCGGCGAGACACCACCGCGACGCTTGTCGCGGCAGATGCTCGCTGAAGTGATGCGGCCGCGTCTCGAAGAATTGTTCCGCTACGTCCGCAAGGAACTGCATCGTGCGGACGTGTACGACTTGATCGCAGGTGGTGTCGTCATCACCGGCGGCGTTGCGCAAACGCCAGGGATCCTCGAACTGGCTGAAGAAGTGTTGGAAGTGGCAGTGCGTCTGGGCCTGCCGCACGACGTTGAAGGTATCGAGGAAATCACCCGCAGTCCGGCTTATTCCACCGGCGTTGGACTGCTGTTGTTCGCGAAACAGCAGAAGCCGGTGGGCACGCGTTCGCTATCGCACGCGAGCGTCGGCAACTGGGCGGGAAAAGTACAGGGCTGGTTGAAAGGTCACTTCTGAAAATTTTTTTTTGAAAAGGTTACGGACGCAGGTCCGACGACATTACGATTGCATTACGGCGGCAACAAGGAGAGTGAATATGAAGACAGTGGTTCCTGAGATGTTCGAGCTGGTGGATGGCCACAGCAAGCGCGCCGTGATTCGTGTGATCGGCGTCGGCGGCGGCGGCTGCAATACGGTCAATCAGATGGCCCAAGCGGGCATCGAAGGCGTCGAGTTCATCTGCGCCAACACCGACCGCGTGCATTTGGAGAAATGCGCGCCCACGCTTCAGTTACAGATGGGTGTTGAACTAACACGTGGACTGGGCGCCGGCAGCGATCCGGAAGTCGGCCGTGCCGCCGCGGAAGAAGATCGCGAGCGCATCGCCGAAATGCTGGAAGGCACCGACCTGTTGTTCGTCACCGCCGGCATGGGCGGCGGCACCGGCACCGGTGCAGCACCGGTGATCGCAGAAATCGCCAAGGAAATGAAAATCCTGACGGTCGCTGTGGTGACCAAGCCGTTCCAGAGCGAGAAGGGTCAGCGCATGACGCGCGCGCTGCAGGGCATCGTCAAGCTGAGCCAGCAGGTCGATTCGCTGATCGTCATCCCGAACGACAAGCTGCGGCTGGTCCTCGGTGGCAGCATCTCGCTGAAGAACGCGTTCAAGGCCGCCAACGACGTGCTGCAGAACGCGGTGCTCGGCATCTCCGATCTGATCACGCGGCCGGGCGAGATGAACCTCGACTTCGCCGACGTGCGCACGGTAATGAGCAGTCGCGGTACCGCGATGATGGGCATCGGTCGCGCCAGCGGTGAAGATCGCGCCAAGCGCTCGGTCGAAATGGCGCTGTCGAGCCCGCTGCTCGACGATATCGAAGTGCGCGGCGCGCGCGGCATCCTGGTGAACATCACCTGCGACGACACGCTGACTCTCGACGAGTACGAGTTCATCAACTCGCATGTCGGCGAGATCGCCTCGGAAGATGCCGATTTCAAATGCGGCACCTCGTACGATCCGAACCTCAACGGCGAGATTCGCGTCACCGTGGTGGCCACCGGGCTCGAAGGTCAGCGCAACATACAGGGCGTGCCCGATGCGCTGCCGACACGACTCAAGGGCCAGAGCTTCGGGCATCCGGTCGGCGTGGTCACGCCGATGCGTCAGCCGCTGAAGTCGGCACGGCCGCACGATGTGGAGATTCCCGCAGTGATGCGTAACGCGCGTCCTTCCGGCGGTGGTCTGGCGGCACTGGCGGACTACAACGAGGAACTGCTGGATATTCCGGCATTCCTGCGCGCCCAGGCAGACTGAGACCAGCGGGCCGCAGACGGATCTAGAGGCGCAGGCCGGGTGGCACCTTCTGGGGAGGTGCTAAACTTTCCGGCCTCGACACCTGTCTAGAGACGGCGTGCGCAAGCACGGCAACGGCCTCATCCCAAATGATTTCGCAAAGAACCCTGCGGACACCGATCCGCGCCAGCGGCGTCGGGCTGCATAGTGGACACAAAGTGTTCATGTCCTTGCTGCCGGCGCCAGTCGATACCGGCATCGTGTTTCGGCGCGTCGATCTCGACCCGCCGCGCGAGGTGCAGGCGCGTGCCGCAGCGGTTGGCGAGACCACGCTTTCGACCAATCTGATTGTCGACGGCGTCAAGTTCGGTACGGTCGAACACTTGATGTCGGCGCTCGCGGGCCTCGGCATCGACAATTGCATCGCAGAATTGTCGGCGCCTGAAGTGCCGATCATGGACGGCAGTGCCGCACCTCTGGTGTTCCTGATCCAGTCGGCCGGCATTCGCGAGCAGGAGGCGCCGAAGCGCTTTCTCAAATTGAAGCAGCCAGTGCAGGTGAGCGACGGCGACAAGTGGGCGCGGCTGGAGCCGTACAACGGCTTCCGCCTGAACTTCCATATCGATTTCGATCATCCGCTGGTGAAGTCGACCGCGCAGACCGCCACCGTCGAGTTCTCCACCGCGGCTTATATCCGCGAGGTCAGTCGTGCGCGCACGTTTGGCTTCATGCGCGAATTCGAATTCCTGCGCTCGCGCAAGCTCGCGCTCGGCGCGAGTCTGGAAAATGCCGTGGCGGTCGACCAGTTTCGCGTGCTGAATCAAGACGGGCTGCGTTATGCCGACGAGTTCGTTCGGCACAAGATTCTCGATGCCGTCGGCGATCTTTACCTGCTCGGGCATCCGCTGATTGGAGCTTATACGGCGTTCAAGTCGGGTCACGCGCTCAACAACCGGCTCGCGCGCGCAGTTCTGGCCGATGAATCCGCCTGGGAAGTGGTCACTTTTGGCGACGAACCGTCGCCGGCCGCCGCTTTTTACCCACGTCCCGCAGCCGCCTTGGCCTGATTCCGCGGGCTTCTGCTGCCCTGGCGCCGTGGCCTGGGCTAGGTAAAGAGGTCGTACGTGGTGCCCCGAAACAGGGCATTGGCCTTGCGCCGGGCGCAAAATCACGCTTAGACTCCGATCGACCCGATTCGTGACCTGGGTCAAATTTTGCTAGTCAATTTAGGTCAGGCCTGCGGCACTACCTTGGTTACCACCCTCGTGGCGGAACAGGTAGCGGACTGTTGCAGATGGCGGAGGAGTTCGGTTTCGCAGTAGCGGATGGCGACAAGCGCGGCAGCTGAGCTGACATGGAGGGTTAGGGTTCCTTCTTGTTCGGCCGCTACACGGATAGAGTCGCGAACCGCTGAGGGGAGCCATTCGCGGAGTGCGATTTGCAGTTGCGTCAGTCGGTCGGCTTCGGTCATCAGGCGGCGCACAGAAAGTAGCGGATCGCTCAGATAAGAACCGATGCTGCGCGCTTCGGATGGCGGTTTTTGCTTCACCGATTTCAGGATGGAACGTAAGTGGATCTAATTCTAATCAGTCACAAGCGCGGCCGTACTTGGCGTCTGCGCTTGGACCCGCGCAGCGTCACGACATGGTTGCCGGCTGGATTTGCCGCAATGATGTTTTCGGCGCTGTTCTTCGCCGCTGGCTGGTGGTTGCGACCCGATGCCGGCGCGATGCCGACACCGGTGTTGACCTCCTGGGCCGCCGAGATGCAGCAGCAACGCCAGCAATTGGCGGATGCGCGCGCCAAGGCCGAGGAAGACGCGCATGGGCTGGCGCGTCGCATCGCGCAGTTGCAGGCCTATGTCATGCGCCTCGACGCCGCCGGCAGCCGCATGACGCAGATTGCCAATATCGACCCCACCGAATTCAACTTCGACAAACCGCCGCCGATGGGTGGTCCGGAAATCATCGACGCATCGCAGCCGCTGGTACTCAGCAGCGCGGTCGATTCGCTGGACCAACTCCAGCAACAGCTCAGCGACCGCGAACGGCAAATGCGAGTGCTTGAAGATCTGCTGCTGGCCGGGCGCCTGCAAAAGGAAATCAAACCCTCCGGCTGGCCGATCAGTGTTGGCTACATCACCTCGCCTTACGGCAACCGCACCGATCCGTTCACTGGACTGCGCGCCTATCACCCCGGTATCGACTTCGCGGCCGCCGAAGGATCGGAAGTGCTGGCGGTGGCGTCGGGCATCGTCACCGAGGCCGGCGACCATACCGGGTACGGCAACATGGTCGAGATCAATCATGGCAATGGCTACGTCACGCGCTATGGCCACAACGAGCAAATTCTGGTCAAAGTCGGCGACCGCGTGAAAAAAGGCCAGGCGATTTCGCTGATGGGCAGCACCGGCCGGTCGACGGGACCGCACGTCCATTTCGAAGTGCTGTTGAACGGCAACATCGTCAATCCCGAGCAATACATCGCCGCGGCGCGCTAGATCGGTTCCTTGTATATGCGGGCCGTTGAACGCGGCGACCGCCGAACTGAGCGCGGGACGGAATTGAGGACGTAAGGCGATTGCGGCGGACCCCGCGCTGAAGCGACTGAAGCCTGACGCTGGCGGTTAAGCCCCGTCCTACGAAGGAATCCGGTTGGGCGACGCTGCCGACTCGGCTCAAGGTCCAGTGCCGATGCCGGTCCGGTCCCTTGAAAAGCTGCCCGGCTGTAACAAGTCTTAAGGCATAATCCACCTCCTAATGACTTAGGGCGCCTACGCGCTTGTCAGCGCAAATGGCCTGTCCTCGAAATCCGAATGCTGAATAACTTTCTCGCGCGCCTCTTCGGAAGCCGCAATCAACGTCTGATCAAGCGCCTCGGCGGCGTCGTCGCCACCATCAACGCGCTGGAGCCGAAGTATCAGGCGCTGGCCGATGCCGAACTGTCGGCGCAGACACAGGTGCTGCGTAAGCGACTTGCCGACGGCGAGACGCTCGATGCGCTGTTGCCCGATGCATTCGCGGTCGTCCGTGAAGCCGGGCGGCGCGTACTGGGCATGCGCCACTTCGATACCCAGCTGGTCGGTGCCGCGGTGCTGCACCAAGGCAAGATTTCGGAAATGCGCACCGGCGAAGGCAAGACGCTGGTTGCCACATTGCCGGCTTACCTGAACGCGTTGACCGGCAAGGGCGTCCATATCGTCACCGTCAACGATTACCTCGCGCGCCGCGACGCCGAGTGGATGGGACGCATTCATCGCTTTCTCGGACTCAGCGTCGGCGTCGTCGTGCCGGGGCAGTCGCCGCAGGAAAAGCGCGAGGCCTACGCCGCCGACATCACCTACGCGACCAACAACGAACTCGGCTTCGACTATCTGCGCGACAACCTGGCGTTCTCGCTGAACGACAAGATGCAGCGTGGTCATGCATACGCCATCGTCGACGAAGTCGACTCGATCCTGATCGATGAAGCCCGCACGCCGCTGATCATCAGTGGCCCGACTGATGACGATCCGGAACTCTGGCGCCAGCTCAACGGCCTGATTCCGCGTTTGCACGCACAGAAGGACGAAGAAGGCGCGGGCGATTTCTGGGCCGACGAAAAGGGCAAGCAGGTTCATCTGTCGGAAGCCGGCCACGAGAAGATCGAAGACCTGCTGCGCGAAGTCGGGCTACTGGCCGAAGAGGAAAGTCTTTACGATCCCAGCCGCATCGTGCTGGTGCATCACCTGAATGCCTTGCTGCGCGCACATCATCTGTACAAGCGTGATGTCGAGTACATCGTGCGCGGCGGCCAGATCGTCATCATCGACGAGTTCACCGGCCGCATGATGAGCGGTCGGCGTTGGTCCGATGGTCTGCATCAAGCGGTCGAAGCCAAAGAAGGCGTTCCGATCCAGCAGGAAAACCAGACGCTGGCGTCGATCACGTTCCAGAACTACTTCCGCCTGTACGGCAAGCTGTCCGGCATGACCGGCACCGCCGATACGGAAGCCTACGAATTCCAGAGCATCTATAACCTCGAAGTGGTCGTGATTCCGACCAACCGGCCGATGATCCGTCAGGATCGCGGCGATCTGGTCTACGGCACCGCGAAAGAAAAATTCGAAGCAGTAATCGCCGACATCGAAAGCGCGCACAAGCGCCAGCAGCCGATCCTGGTCGGTACCGCCAGCATTGAGACTTCCGAATTGCTGTCCGGACTTCTCAAGCAGAAGGGCATCGTTCACGAAGTGCTGAACGCGAAACAGCACGAACGCGAAGCCGAGATCGTGGCGCAGGCTGGCCGCGCCGGTGCGGTGACCATCGCCACCAACATGGCGGGTCGCGGCACCGACATCGTGCTCGGCGGCAGCCTCGAAGCCGAGTTGACGCATCTCGCTGAAGACGGCACCGCGGAGGCACTGGCGGCACGCGAAGCGGCGAAAGCCAGCTGGCGCGAACGCCACGAACAAGTGCTGAAGTCTGGCGGGCTTTACGTGATCGGCTCCGAACGTCACGAGTCGCGCCGCATCGACAACCAGCTGCGCGGCCGTTCCGGCCGTCAGGGCGATCCGGGTGCAACGCGCTTCTACCTGTCGCTCGACGACACGCTGATGCGCATCTTCACGCCGCCGCGTATGCGCGCGCTGCTGCTGCGACTCGGCATGCAGGACGGCGAAGCGCTCGAACACGGCATGGTCACGCGCGCGATCGAAACCGCGCAGCGCAAGGTCGAAGCGCACAACTTCGACATTCGAAAGAATCTGCTCGAGTACGACAACGTCGCCAACGATCAGCGCAAAGCGATCTATGAGTTGCGCGATGAGTTGATGACCGCCGCCAACGTCACGCCGCTGATCGACGACATCCGTGTCGACGTCTGCCGTGCGGTGGTCGACGCCTATATCGTGCCGCAGAGCCTCGAAGAGCAGTGGAATCTTGAAGGGCTGGAGGAAGCACTGCAGCGCGACTTCGATCTGACGCTGCCCTTGCGCGAATGGCTCAAGGCCGAGCCACAGCTGGAAGAAAAGGAGTTGCGCGAACGCCTGATGAAGGCGCTCAACGACGCCTACGCCAGCAAGAAGCAGCGCGATCCGGCGGCACTCGAACACGCCGAGAAAGTCATCACGCTACAGATTCTGGACCAGTACTGGCGCGAGCATCTGGCCGCGATCGATTATCTGCGCCAGGGCATCCATTTGCGCGGTTATGCGCAGAAGGATCCGAAGCAGGAATACAAGCGCGAAGCGTTCACGATGTTCAACGACATGCTGGCGCGCTTCAAGCATGCGGTGATCTCGAATTTGTCGCGCGTACAGTTGCTGTCCGAAGCCGAAGTGGCCGCGCTTGAAGAGGCGCGTCGCCGCCCGGTTGAAATGCAGGCGCAGCACGCCGAGGCGCAGAGCATTCTCGCAGCCGACGCCGCGGCGGCAGCCGCACAACCGGCGGAGCCGCCACCCAATCTAGGGCGACCCGCGCCGGCCGCTGCAGCCGGTCGACCGTTGCAGCCCCTTGCGAAAGCGGCCGTCGGCGCCGAACTGGCCGATACGTTCGCCCGCGAAGCCCCCAAAGTCGGACGCAATGAACCTTGCCCCTGCGGCTCGGGCAAGAAGTTCAAGCAGTGCCACGGACGCTTGTCGTAAGCATTCGCCGCTGAGGTCTGCGCGTGCGTTTGGATTGAAGGTCGCTGCTGCTAGCGATTCGCTCGATCAACCGCGCGCGAGTCTTGGATGTCTTCAGATTGAGGCGACCGCGTGCGATGCGGCTGCGCCTCGAAGCGGTGACGTCGTTGAGTGACGCTGCCCGCGCCAATCGCAGGAGCGCCTGACGAGCAGACGTCGCGAAGTGATTTCCTTGAGCGGCGGGGACAGCCAGAATCGCGCGTCGTCGCGCGCTGTTCATGCGTCACAGTTCATAATTCGCAGCCGAAGATGCCGGCCGCACGCGCCGGCCTGCGATCTTGCCGCTGCACCCTGCTCTGGAATTCAACGCGATGCCTGTCAACCTGCATTTCCCGAACAACCTGCTGCCCGTCGCTGGCGTTCGTCTGGGCCCGGCCGAAGCCGCGATCAAGAAGCCGGGCCGCAAGGACCTGCTGCTGATCGAGCTCGCCGCAGGTAGCCGCGTCGCCGGGGTGTTCACGCAGAACAGTTTTGCGGCGGCACCGGTAACGGTCTGTCGCGAGTACCTCGCCGCCGGTGCGGCAATTCGCGCGCTGGTGATCAACGCCGGCAACGCCAACGCGGCGACCGGCAATGCCGGTGTGGCCGATGCCAAGGCGATCGGCGCGGCGGTTGCGCAATCGCTCGGCTGCGAAGCCACGCAAGTGCTGCCGTTCTCGACCGGCGTGATCGGTCAGCGGTTGCCGGTCGCGCGCATGTTGGCGGCAATCCCGCAGGCGCAAGCGAACTTGCGCGCCGAGTCCTGGGGCGAAGCCGCGCAGGCGATCATGACGACCGACACCGTCGCCAAGGGCGCGAGTCGCCGCGTGAATACCGCGCAAGGGCCAGTCACCGTTACCGGCATCGCCAAGGGTGTCGGCATGATTCATCCCGACATGGCGACCCTGCTGGCCTTTGTCTGCACCGACGCACGCCTGACGCCGGCAGCGACGCAGGCAGCAATCAAGCAGGCCGCCGCCGAGTCGTTCAATTGCGCGACCGTCGACGGCGATACCTCGACCAACGATTCCTTCGTGCTGTGCGCCACGGCGCAGGCCGGAACGCGCGACATCGACATCGCCGATGCCGACTACGCGACCATTCTGGCGGCGATCACGGACGTGTCGATCGAACTGGCGCAGGCCATCGTGCGCGACGGCGAGGGCGCGACCAAATTCATCACCATCGAGGTGGGCGGCGCGCGCGATGCGGCCGAGGCGCGCAAGGTCGCCTTGTCGATCGCGCATTCGCCGCTGGTGAAAACCGCGATGTTCGCCAGCGACGCCAACTGGGGACGCATCGTCATGGCGATCGGCAAAGCCGGCGTCGACGGCCTGCATCCGAGCACGGTGAGTGTCGCGCTCGACGCGGTGCCGCTGATCGAAGGCGGCGAACCGCATCCGGCCTATCGCGAAGAACTCGGTGCCGCGGTGGTCGCGCAGTCGGAATTCAGCATCCGCGTCGGGCTCGGTCGCGGCACTGCCCAGGCGCGCGTGTGGACCTGCGACTTCAGTTACGACTACGTCAAGATCAACGCCGAGTACCGCACCTGAAGCGCGCGGTGTGCTGCGCGTGATTGAACCGAACTCGCGACCGGTCATCGACGTCGCCTGCGGCGTGCTGATGCGCGCCAGCGGCGAAGTGCTGTTGGCACAGCGTCCGGCCGGCAAGCTCGCGGCCGGCAAGTGGGAATTCCCAGGCGGCAAGCTCGAGTGCGGCGAAACGCCGTATCAGGCGCTGCGGCGTGAACTCGATGAAGAACTGGGCGTCCAGATTCGCGGCGGAAAGCGGCTCGCGCGCCTGCGGCAGGATTATTCCGATCGACGCGTGTGGCTCGATACCTGGCTGATCGACGACTTCCACGGCGAACCGCAGCCGCGTGAAAACCAGCAGTTCGAATGGATCGCGCCGTCGCGCATCGGCGACTTCGACGTGCTGCCGTCGTGCTGGCGTGTCGCCGCAGCGCTACAGATGCCGCGCGAATACGTGATCACGCCACCGCAGTCGACGCTCGCATCGCTGCTTCGTGGGCTCGCGCACTTGCCGAGCGGCGCACTGTTACGGCTGCGCTTGCCGGCGCTCGACGATGCCGCCTACCAAGCCATTGCAATCGCGCTAACGGAGCCTGCGCGCGCCCGCGCGATTGGGCTGGTGCTGGATCGTGCGCCGAGCCAGGTGCCCGCACTCGGTGCGGTCGGCTGGCACGCCAGCAGTGCGGCCCTTGCGCAACTCGATTCGCGGCCGCTGCCGCAAGGCATCTGGGTGCTCGCCTCGGCGCACGATGCCGCGCAGATCGCCCGGGCGCACGCGATCGGCGCCGACGCCGTGATTGTCGGCCCGGTGCTCGACACCGCCTCGCATCCCGGAGCGACGACCTTGGGTTGGCCCAACTTCGCCGCGCTGGCCGAGCAGGCCGGCTTGCCGGCCTACGCAATCGGCGGTCTCGACGCGTCTGCACTGGAGCACGTGCAGGCGCTGGGCGGTTTTGGGATCGCAGCGATTTCGGCGTATTGGCCGACGCGCGGCTGAAGCCGGTCCCATCGCCGCGTTTGCGATGTCGGCTTAGGTCGGCTGACTCCTGCTGACTTAGGCTTTCATCGAGGCATGCATGGGCGACGCATCGCGGCCGGATGATCGATCAGCGGATTGGTCTGCAGCGCAATCTGCGCATCGATCCGCGAATCAGTCTTTTTGCGGTGCACTCTTTTTATGAAGGCGCACTCTGGTTCGGGGGCACTTTGTACTTGTCGAGAATGCGACCGCCACTGCGGTTCTGATCAAGCAGCATTTGCGACTCGAGCGCGACTGGGGAGGTCGAATGCCAAGCGGCCCGTTCCGCGCTGCCTAATTCGTCGGCGGACTGCTTGATGCGGAGCGGCTGATCACTTCGGCGTGCTGTTCGATCTGATGCGAAGTCGATGATCGCGTCAGCGTGCTGCTCAATTTGAGCAAGTCGCGCCGCTGCCGCGCTTACTGATCCTGCGGCTCGTCGAGCGCGGCGCCGTCTTCGTCTTCGATCGGGCGCTCGCCCGGAATCGCATAGCGCTCGCTGAACCAGTCGCCGAGGTCGATCAGCTTGCAGCGTTCGCTGCAGAACGGTCGCCAGCGGTTCGCCGGGTCGAGCCGTGTGCTGCTGCCGCAGCGCGGGCAGCGCGCGATGCGCGGCTTGGCCGCGGGCTCGCGTGCGTCGCTCGCCATCAGCTGCTGCGCCCTGCAATCGGCGCCAGGCCGGGTGCGGTGCTAATCATGGGTGCTGCGAATGCTGCACATCTGCAGCCGAAACGGGATTTCTGCGACCGCCTGTACGTTGCGGACGTTGACGTCGCCGAGCGACATGAAGCGGATCGAGATGCGGTGTTTGCCGGCACTGACTTCGGGATAGACATCCATCCCTTGTGGAATCAGCACGCGGATCAGCGGATGAAAGGTCTGCGGCGTATGCAGGAACACGCCACCCTCGGCGACCTGCTCGCTCGGTTGGGTGCTGTTGCGCATCAGGCGCAGATACAGGCGAATCGCCTGCTCGAACGGCTGCAGCTGCGCCGTCCAGGTGCTGATATCGGCGGCGATTTCGATGTGCGAGCGCGCCAGCCAGCGATGGTAGGCCGGCAGATCAAATGCACATGTTCCACCGGGAATCGCGCTGCGGTTCATCACCGCGAACAGGAATTCATTCTCGCGCAACAGCTGCGAAGGATGCGCGCTGCCGAGTTTCTGCAAGGCCGCGCCGGTGCCACGCAGATCGGCCAGCACGCGGTCGAGCTGCACGGCGTCGACCTGCGGACGGCTGCGCAGACGCGTGAAAATGGCGATCTGCTCGGCGAAATCCTTCATCAGATCGGTGCGCAAATCAGAGCGTCCGATCACCGAGAGGATATCGAGAAAAGTCTTCATCGCGGCGCGTGCACCGGCGATGCTGTCATCGGCGCGAAAGTGCGCGAATTCGTCGAACAGGAACTCCAGGCGAAGGAATGCGCGCACCCGCTCCGTGAGCGGTTGCTCGAATACAACCCATTCGCCGCTACGTTCCATCGTTTCCCTGTGTCATCGAAGCGCCGCATTGTGGCTTGCGACTGCGGATGCGGCAACGTCCTTGTTGTCGTCTGTTGTTTTGCCGGCGATTGCCCGAACGCTGAGGTTCAGCCCGGTGCAGCTTTGGCCAGTTCCCCGGCCAGATACTGATACAGCCGGTGCAGGCGCGCAATCGCGGGTCGCAAAGGCTGCGACGTGTCGCTGTTGTCTAGCACGTCGTGTGCCCGATCCAGACGCTGCTGGCGCGTGGCCTGTGCGGCGATCATCTGCTGTGCAAGCGGCTCGGCAACGCCATCGCGCAGCACCAGGCGTTCGAGCTGCACCTGGGTTGGGGCATCGACCACCAGCACGCGATCGACCAGCGCGTCCATGCCGGCTTCGAGCAGAATCGCCGCGCTGAGGATGCAATACGGCGCGGTCTGCGCCAGCTGCCATTCGCGAATGCGCGCGCGGATCAGCGGATGCGTGATCGCTTCGAGCCGTTTCAGCGCCGCCGGATCGGCGAATACGCACTCGCGCATGCGGCGGCGGTTGAGTTGGCCGTCGGGCATGATGAAATCGGCGCCGAACTGCTCGGCGATCGCCGTCAGCGCCGGTGACGGTGCGGCCACCACCTCGCGGCCGACATCGTCAGCTTCCAGCAGCGGCACACCGAGGCGCTGGAATTCTCCGCCGACGTAGGTCTTGCCGCTGGCAACGCCACCGGTGAGGCCGATCGTGAGCGGACGTGGCATTGGGTGAACCGCTTCAGTGCGGCAGGAACAGCTGGCCGAGAGACTGGCCCCAGATCAGCGTGATCCAACCGGCACCGGCGAGATAGGGCCCAAAGGCGATCGCGCTGCTGCGGTCGCGGCCGCGAAACAGCATCAACCCGATGCCGATCACCGCACCGACCAGCGACGACAGCAAAATGATCATCGGCAGCCGTTCCGCGCCGAACCAGGCGCCGAGTGCGGCGAGCAGCTTGAAGTCGCCGTAGCCCATGCCTTCCTTACCGGTCAGCAGCTTGAAGACATGGTAGATGCTCCACAGGCTGAGGTAGCCCAGCACCGCGCCGACGATGCTGGTATGTGCGCCGACGAAAATCTCGAACACACTGAGCAGCAGGCCGAGCCACATCAGCGGCAGCGTGATGTCGTCCGGCAGCAACTGTGTGCGCAGATCGATCACCGTCAGCACCAGCAAGCTCCAGCTCATCACCAGCGCCGCCGCCAGTTGCGGCGACCAGCCGAAGCGCCAGGCGCAGACCGCAGACATCACGCCGCAGGCGAGCTCGACCAAGGGATACTGCGGCGAAATCGCCGCCTTGCAGTAGGCGCAGCGCCCGCGCAGCAGCAGCCAGCTGATCACCGGCAGGTTGTGCCAGGCGCGGATGCGGCCGCCGCAGGACGGGCAGGTCGATGGCGGCGACATCAAGGACAGCTTGGGTTGGTCCGTAACTTCCGGCAGATCCAGCATGCTGCGACTGTCGCGTTTCCAGGTCGCCTCCATCATCTGCGGCAGGCGGATCGCGACGACGTTGAGGAAGCTGCCGATCAGCAGCCCCAACAATGCGGCGACGATGATCAGCAGCGTAGGGCTCGACGCCAGCGCATCGGTCAGTGCCATGAGGGTCTAGATCGCCTGGCCGAGTTTGAAGATCGGCAGATACATCGCCACGACGAGGCCGCCGACCAGCACACCGAGCACCACCATGATCATCGGCTCCAGCAGCGCGGTGAGGTTGTCGACCAGCGCGTCGACTTCTTCTTCATAGAATTCGGCGACCTTCGCACACATGTGATCGAGCGAGCCGGATTCCTCGCCGATGGCGACCATCTGCACGGCCATCGACGGAAACAGCCCGGTCTGCTGCATGGTCAGCTGCAACTGCGTTCCAGTGGCGACCTGGTCGCGCATCGTCATGATCGCCTCGGTGAAGATGATGTTGCCGGCCGCACGCGCCACCGAGTCCATCGCCTCCACCAGCGGCACACCGGCAGCGAACATGGTCGACAGCGTACGCGCGAAGCGCGCAACGGCGGACTTGTAAAGGATGTCGCCCACCACCGGCAGCTTCAGCATCACGCGGTCGAGGAACCGCCTGAAGCGGGGCGAGCGGATATGCGCTTCGCGAAACGCGAAGAAGCCTGCGACCAGGGCGCCGATGATGATCCACCAGTCCGCCTGCACGAACGCCGAAAGCGCAATCACCATCTTGGTGAACGCGGGCAGATCGGCGCCGAAGCCGACGAACAACTGTTCGAATTGCGGAATCACGAAATACAGCAGGATGCCGGTGACGATGAAGGCGACCACCAGCACGGCGGTTGGATAGGTCAGCGCCTTCTTCACCTTCTTCTTCAGAGACTCGGTCTTTTCCTTGTACGTCGCAATCTTGTCGAGCAGGGTTTCCAGCGCACCGGAGCGCTCGCCGGCATCGACCAGGTTGACGAACAGGTCATCGAAGTAACGCGGAAACTTGGCCAGGCTCTCGGCCAGCGAGGAACCGCCTTCGATACTGGCTTTGATCGCCAACACCATCTCGCCCATGCTCGGATTGGCGTGGCCGCGGCCAACGATTTCCAGCGCCTGCACCAGCGGCACACCCGCCGACATCATCGTCGCCAGCTGGCGGCTGAAGATGGCGATGTCCTGGCCCTTGATCGGCTTCTTGCGCTTGCCGAACAGCGACGACTGCTTGCGCACGCGGATCGGGTTGATGCCCTGCTTGCGCAGCTGGATCTTGATGAAGTGTTCGCTCGGGCCGTCGCTCTGGCCTTTGATCCGCGAACCCTTGCGGTCGACGCCTTCCCAACTGAATGTGTGTTCCTTGACGACCGCGATGGCCATGCCGACTCCCCGGTTCAGCGACGATCAGGATAGCCTAGAAGCGCCTGCATTCGCAGCGTTTTCAAGGCCGTGGATCGCGATTCTTGGTACGTTGGTCGCGCCGGACGGCGCAGCCAAGCCGGGCGATGCGATGCAGGTTGGCGCCTAGTCGGTGGTCACCCGATTGGCTTCGGTCAGATCGATCGCGCCGTCGCGCACTTTTTTCAGGGCCGATTGCCGCAGGTCGAACACGCCTTCCTTGCGCGCCTGGTCGGCGATATCGATGGCGTTGCCGTTCTCCATGATGATGCGCGAGATCGCATCGGTCACCGGCATCACCTGATAAATGCCGGTGCGACCCTTGTAGCCGTCGTTGCACTGATCGCAGCCGATCGCCTTGTAGATCGTGAAGCCCGGCGCATCGACGACGGCTTCTTCGAACCCTTCGCGGATCAGTTCCTCGCGCGGTACGCTGGTGTCAGGTTTCTTGCAGATCTTGCACAGCTTGCGAGCCAGGCGCTGCGCGATGATCAGCGACACGGTCGACGCGACGTTATAAGCCGGTACACCCATGTTGAGCAGGCGCGTCAGCGTCTGCGGCGCATCGTTGGTGTGCAGCGTCGACAGCACCAGATGGCCCGTCTGTGCCGCCTTGATCGCGATTTCGGCGGTCTCCAGGTCGCGAATTTCGCCGACCATGATGACGTCTGGATCTTGGCGCAGGAACGCCTTCAACGCTGCCGCAAACGTCAAGCCCTGCTTGACGTTGACGTTGACCTGATTGATCCCCGGCAAGTTGATTTCGCAGGGATCCTCCGCGGTCGAGATGTTCGCGTCCTCGGTGTTGAGGATGTTGAGTCCGGTGTACAGCGACACCGTTTTGCCGGAACCGGTGGGCCCCGTAACCAGGATCATGCCCTGCGGCTTTGCCAGCGCCTTCAGGTACAGATCCTTCTGCAGCGGCTCGTAGCCGAGCGCTTCGATGCCGAGCATGGCGCTCGATGCATCGAGAATGCGCATGACGATCTTCTCGCCCCACAGCGTCGGACACGTGCTCACGCGGAAGTCGATCGACTTGTTGGCCGACAGCTTCAACTTGATGCGGCCGTCCTGCGGCACGCGGCGCTCGGCCAGGTCGAGGCGCGACATCACCTTCAGACGCGCAGCCAACCGGCCGCCCATTTGCACCGGCGGATTCGCAATCTCCTTCAGCTCGCCATCCATGCGATAGCGCACCCGATACTTCTTTTCGTAGGGCTCGAAGTGGATATCCGAAGCCCCCCGATTGATCGCGTCCATCAACACTTTGTTGACGTAACGGATGATCGGCGCGTCTTCATCCTCGGCGTTTTTCTCATCCGCCTTCTTGTCGTCGTCGCCGCCCTCGACCTCGAGATTTTCGAGATCGACATCGCCGCTGCCGAGACTCGCCGACTGGATCGCGGATGCCGCGTTGTCGATCGCCTTGGTGAGCTTGTCGTCCTCGACCACGATCCCTTCGATCGTAAGCCCGGTCGCGAAACGAAACTCGTCGAGCGCCTGCAGATTGGTCGGGTCTGAGATCGCGACGTAAAGCTTTTTCTGGCGCCGGAATAGCGGCAGCGCATGATGCGTGCGCATCAGCTTCTCGCTGACTTCCTTCAGACCAAGCTGGCTCAAATCGAGCGCAGAAAGATCAAGAATCGGTGAGCCGAACTCCGTTCCGGCGATCTGCGCGAGGCGATCGGGCGGCACCAGCTTGCTCTCGACCGCAAGCGTCACAAATTGCAGATGATCCTTGCGGGCTTTTTCCTGCAGCTTTTGGGCTTGATCCTCAGTGAGCAGACTCTCTGAAACTAGGCGGCGAGGTAGGCCGCTGAGGAACGCGCCTGAATTAGGTGACAGTGTGTTGGTGGCCATGGACCTAGCGTAGCGCTAGCCCCGGCGAACGGCCAGCCGGCACGACCCCTGACGCTGTTCGTTCAGGCACCGAGACAATCATTTCGGTCGTTGGCTTGAAGAGTTCGACTGACATAAAAAAAGGCGCCGCCCCGAAGGGCGGCACCTGTGCTCGGTACGAACAGAGATTTGCTTACAGCAGAGCCGCAGCAGTGGTTTGACGGCAGTTCGCGGGAACATATTTGTACAGGGTGGCATCGCTGATGCTGCACGCCCAAACAAGGGGGTGTGACGGGGGCGTTCCCGCAGCGATGGCCGTGCCAACAGCGCCGTCGAATGGCGTCAACGTAATAGTAATGCCGCCTGCCTTCGCCGTCGTTACTACCGTGATGATGCCGGTGGTTGCGGCAATAGCAACAGACGTAACGTTGGCGGTCGCAGTCGCCGGGACATTGTTTCCGGTATCAAATGCGGCCGAACCGTTTGCTGCGTTTTCTGCAACAACCGTCTTGGCGGCGTCTGCTGCGGCAAGCGCTTCCGAGACTCGCGAGCGCACGATGTAGTCCTGATAAGCAGGAATCGCAATCGCGGCAAGAATTCCGATGATTGCGACCACGATCATCAACTCAATAAGCGTAAAACCCTGTTGAACTCTTTTCATGACTTCTCCATTCAATGATTGCAACGATCTTGGATTTCGACCCAACATTTTCGAATGTCTGAAGATCGAACGATGGAGGCTTTTGTCCATCGCTCGATCAGCAACCCCGCGGAATGCGAAGGATTGCCTTGACCGAATTACAGAAGCGCAGCAGCGGTCGTCTGGCGGCAGTTGGCCGGAACGTACTTGTAAACCGTTGCCGCGTTCACGCTGCAAGCCCACACGAGGGGATGCGACGGCGGCGTGCCGGCAGCTATTGCAGTCGCGACGGCACCATCGAACGGAGTGAGAGTGAGCGTAACGCCGCCAGCCTTGGCGGTCGTGACAACCGTGATGATGCCGGTCGTCGCAGCAATAGAGGCCGAGGACACGTTCGCAGTTGCTGTCGTCGGGAGATTGTTGCCGGTATCAAACGCGGCCGAACCATTCGCGGCATTTTCAGCCACAACAGTCTTTGCAGCATCGGCTACGGCGAGCGCCTCAGAGACGCGCGAACGCACAATGTAATCCTGATATGCAGGGATGGCGATTGCGGCCAGAATGCCAATGATCGCAACAACAATCATCAGTTCGATCAGCGTGAAACCTTGTTGAACCTTCTTCATGGAAATCTCCCTCGGGGGTTAGTGGTCCGATATCTCGGCCTTGTTTCAGGCGCAACCCATGTGCCGGGAGTCAGTAAGGCTGATAATCTTTCTCTATCAATCACCTGCGAACTACTGTCGGGAATTGCCCCACGGCCATCACCAGCATCTTTGGGCATTTTCTGACGACTTTTGTCACTAGCTTCGCGCCGAAGGCGCTGCGTTTGTCGAGGGTTGCATGCGCACGTCAACGTTTCTTTAGCAGTAGCGGCCGGTTTGCACCGATAAGGAAGCGCTGAGCTCCCCGACGTGGGGTTTTTCACATCCAACAGCTCGTATCCGCTCCCCGGTCTAAACTACGCACTCTCCAGCCAACCCTATCCCGTGCAGCACATGCAGCAGGACTATTCCCCGCGCGACATCGAGCGCGCCGCGCAAGATTTTTGGAACGAGCAGGGCTCGTTTCGAGCCGTTGAGAAGGAGGGCGCGGACAAGTTCTATTGCCTTTCGATGTTTCCGTATCCCAGCGGCAAGCTGCACATGGGGCACGTGCGCAATTACACGATCGGCGACGTCGTCACGCGTTATCAGCGTATGCGCGGCCGCAATGTGTTGCAGCCGATCGGTTTCGACGCGTTCGGGCTGCCGGCGGAGAACGCGGCGATCAAGAACGGCGTGCCGCCGGCGCAGTGGACCTATTCGAACATCGAGACGATGTGCGCGCAGCTGAAGCGCCTCGGCTTCGCGTACGACTGGTCGCGCAAGCTCGCTACCTGCGAGCCGGACTATTACCGCTGGCAGCAGTGGTTCTTCATCCAGCTGCTGAAGAAGGGCCTGGTCTATCGCCGCAATTCGCGCGTGAACTGGGATCCGGTCGATCAGACCGTGCTGGCCAACGAGCAGGTGATCGATGGTCGCGGCTGGCGTTCGGGCGCGATTGTCGAACAGCGCGAAGTGCCGCAGTGGTTCATGAAGATCACCGCTTACGCCGACGAGTTGCTCGACGATCTCTCAGGTCTCGATCAGTGGCCGGACGCGGTGAAGACCATGCAGGCCAACTGGATCGGCCGCTCGCAGGGTCTGGAAATCGACTTCAAGCTGGCCGATGCGGCCGACGGCGCGGACACGCTCACGGTTTTCACAACGCGTCCGGATACCTTCTACGGCGTCACCTATCTGGCCGTCGCCGCCCAGCATCCGCTGGCATTGGCTGCAGCCGAGCGCGATGCCACCGTTGCGGCCTTCGTTGAAGAAGCCAGCCGCGGCGATGTCACCGAAGCGGCGATGGAGACGATGGAAAAACGCGGCGTGCCGCTCGGCGTCGACGTGATCCATCCGCTCACCGGCGCGCGGGTGCCGGTGTGGGCCGCCAACTTCGTGCTGATGGGCTATGGCACCGGAGCAGTCATGGCGGTGCCGGCGCACGACGAGCGCGACTACGAATTTGCCAGCAAGCACGGCCTTGCGATCCGCAAGGTGATCGTCACCGAGCAGGAGTGGGCGCTGGAGCAGCGCGCCGCCACACTCGGCAGCTTGTCCGACGAAGACGATGCGGTTGAGCATCCGGCGCAGCAGAGCCTGATCGGCGCGATTGCCGCATCCAGCGCCGACGGCTGCACCACCGAGCGCGGAGTTTGCATCAACTCGGCCGAATTCGACGGCCTGGCGTTCGACGCGGCGTTCGATGCGATTACTGCGAAACTCGAAGCACTCGGTGCGGGTCGTCGTCGCATCAATTATCGCCTGCGCGACTGGGGCGTTTCGCGTCAGCGCTATTGGGGTTGTCCGATCCCGATCATTTATTGCGAAGCCTGCGATGCCGTGCCGGTGCCGGAAGACCAGCTGCCGGTGCGTCTGCCGGAAGATCTGGTGCCAGACGGTCGCGGCAATCCGTTGCTGCGCACGCCGGAATTCGTCAACTGCGTGTGTCCGCAGTGCGGCAAGCCGGCGCGACGCGAAACCGATACGTTCGATACGTTTGTCGATTCCTCCTGGTACTTCGCACGCTTCGCCAGCTTCGGCGCCGACGCGATGATCGATGCCCGGGCAAAGTACTGGATGCCGGTCGACATCTACATCGGCGGCATCGAGCACGCGATTCTGCATCTGCTGTACGCGCGCTTCTTCGTCAAGCTGATGCGCGATGTCGGTCTCAGCGATGTCGCCGAGCCGTTCAAGCGCTTGCTGACGCAGGGCATGGTGCTGGCTGAAGCCTATTACCGCACGACTGAAGCCGGCGGCCGCGAGTGGATCGCGCCGAAGGACGTCGATGTCGAGCGCGACGCCAAAGGTGTCGTCACGCGCGCCGTGCATCGCGAATCCGGCGAAACGCTCACCGCTGCCGGCATGGGCACGATGAGCAAGTCGAAGAACAACGGTATCGACCCGCAGGACATCATCGATGCGCATGGCGCGGATGCGGTGCGCCTCTACATGATGTTCACCGCGCCACCGGAGCAAACCCTCGAATGGAGCGATGCCGGCATCGAAGGCGCCGGGCGTTTCCTGCGGCGCCTGTGGAAGCTGGTGGCCGATCACGTCGCTCAGGGTGAGCCGGGCGCGGTCGCCACACTCGAGGTGGCGAAACTCAGTGCTGCCCAGAAAGACGTGCGCCGCAAGCTGCACGATACCTTGGCCAAGGTCGGCGACGACTACGAACGGCGTTTCAGCTTCAACACCGCGATTGCGGCCTGCATGGAACTGAGCAACCTGCTGCATCGTTTCCGCGACGGCGGCGGTGCCGCCGATGCACAGGGTCGCGCGGTGATGCAGGAAGCGCTCGACGCATTGGTGCAGATGCTCGCGCCGATCGTGCCGCACGTCGCGCACGAGCTGTGGTGGGCATTGGGGCACAACGCCGCAGTGATCGATGCGCCCTGGCCGCAATCCGATGCCGCCGCGCGTATTGCCGACACGGTTGCGCTCGTCGTGCAGATCAATGGCAAGCTGCGTGGCAAGATCGAGATCGCAGCCGATGCCAGCGATGATCAGGTGATCGCCGCCGCACTCGCCGATGAGAACGTGCAGAAGTTCATCGCAGGTCAAACCATACGCAAGCAGATTGTGGTGAAGGGCAAGCTGGTCAACTTCGTGGTGGCGGCGTGACGTCGCGGCTGCGGCCGGTCTCGCGCGCGGCGCTGCTGTGCGGCGTCGGGCTTGCGTTGTCCGGTTGCGGCTTTCATTTCGCCGGCTCGCAGCCGCTGGCGGATCCGCTGAAGTCGATCTACATCGAAGTGATCGATCCGTATCACGTGACCGTGCCGCCGCTGGAGACCTCGCTGCAGGCGCGCATTACGCGCAGCGGCGGTGTGGTCAAGTCGAAGGCGCGCGATGCGCAGTCGGTCTTGCGCCTCACCGACCTGCAAGAAACCCAGGAAGTCCTGTCGATCGGACCAGACGGCAAGGCGATCGAATACCGTCTGGTTTCGCGCGTCACTTATGAGCTGCGCAGCGGCGATCGCGAACTGATTCCGCCGCAGGGCCAGGGTCTCGATCGCGCCTACAGCTTCAGCGCTACGCAAATCCTGCCGAAGGAAGAGGAAGAAGCGCGTTTGAGCCGCTTCGTTCAGGACGATCTGGCGGAAGTGATTCTGCTGCGCATTCAGGCGCAATTGCGCAAACATCCCAATGGGCTGGCGGCGGACGAGCTGCTGGAGGAGACCGCACCGGTGGTGGTTGATGCAGCCGTGCCGGCGAATAGTCGTGCGACGACCGATTCAAGCAAAACGCCGCCGGCGACTACGGTCACCAGTGGCGCTAGCCCGGTGACGCCATCAACTGTTGCGCCAGCAGCGTCAGGGGATGTATCACCGGCACCGTAGTTCCGTCGCGGCGCAAGCCGGCCGCGAGATGCAGGGCGCAACCGATGTTCGCGCTGACGATGTAATCCGGCGCCAGCGCGCGCGCGGCGGCGAGCTTGGGCGCGAGCAGGCGATCGGCTTGAGCCGGATGCGTTACGAAGTGCAGGCCGGCGGCGCCGCAGCAGCGCTGCTCTGTGTCCAACTCCAGCAGCGTGATCCCGGGAATCTTTGCGAGTAGTTCACGCGTGGCCTGGGCATCGCGCAGCACGTTCTTCTGTGTGCAGGGCAGGTGGATCGCAACACGCGCAGCCAGCGGCGCAAGACGCAGTCGATCGGCGCGCATCAATAGCAGGCGCATCGGGTCGCGCACGCGTGCGCTGAAGGCTCGCGCGTCGTCGCCGAGCATCGACGCGTAGTCGAGCAGACTGGCGCCACAGCCGCTGGCCATGGCGGTGATCGGTGCGGTGCCTGTGAATGCATCGAGATTGATGCGCGCCAGACGTTGTGCGGCGGCCGGGCGTCCGCCGTGCTGGTCGAGTGCGCCGCAGCAGGTTTGTGCAGAGGGCTGTCGCAATTCGTATCCGCAGGCATCGAACAGACGCGCAGCGTCGCTGCGCAGTCGTCGTTCGGCAATGTCGCCGATGCAGCCGGCGAACAGCAGCACCTCGTCGGGCTCCGAGCGCGCGGAGGTCATCGGAGGATTGGTCGAGACCGCATCGATCTGCGGCAGCAGGCCTTCGAGTCGCGCAAGGTTTCCGTGGCCGAGCACGTGGGTGGCGCGCACCAACTGCTGCACGCCGCTGCGCTGATAGAACCGCAACAATGCTGCGACGATGCGTCGCGCGGAGCGCCGGCTCAGCAGCCCGCTCAGCACCGCCAACGCACGCACGCGCGCCGGGCGCTGCTGCGCCAGCACGGCACGACCACTGTCGATCAACAGACCATAAGGCACCTTGGCGGGGCACACGGCTTCGCAGGCGCGGCAGGACAAACACCCGTCGAGATGGTCTTCCAGTGAAGCGCTCTGAGTTATCGCGCCCATCGCCAGACCTTGCATCAAGGCGATGCGACCGCGCGGCGAATCGGCTTCGTTACGCAGGTCCAAGTACGTCGGGCAGTGCGGCAGACACAGTCCGCACTTCACGCAGAGGTCGGCCTCGGCGAGTGGAAACGCAGCGGCGGCGGACGAGAGGGAAGTGGCCATGGGGCGAATGCAAAGTATCATACTGCGCTGCAACATCGACCGGAATCCGCGGTCTGTTGGCCAACCAATCCGTCTTTTTCGTAGGGAGTCGCTGCGTGCACATTGGAATGATCAAACGGATTAATCGGGGCCTGGGACTGTCGCTTTGCGTGATCGGGCTGAATCCGCTGTTGGCGCGGGCGGAGGATGCGTCCAGTGCGCCGGCCGCCGCGGTCCCGGCCGATGCGCCACCGCCTGCCGCGGCCGCTTCGATGCCCGCCGATGTGCCGAAGCCCGCGCCGCCGCCTCCGACGCCGCCACCGCACTGGAGCGGGGACTTCTCGGCGGGCTACGTAAAAAGTAGCGGAAACTCAAGTGCGAGTACGCTCAACGTGAAGTTCGATGTCGATTACAAATCCGACCCCTGGGACAATCTGCTCACCGGCTCGGCGTTTCGCGCCAGCTCCCAGGGCGTGAATACGGACGAAAAATATTCGATCGGCGACAAGCTGCTGTACAACCTCAACCCGGACTCCTACGTGTTCGGTCAGGTCAACTTCGACGACGATCACTACGGCCCGATCGCAGAGCGCTTGTCTGGCTCGACCGGTTACGGCCGACACATCCTCAAGTCGGCGACGCAGACGCTGGATATGGATCTCGGTGTCGGTGCCGACCACACGCGCGACCAGGGTGCCGGCCACTTCCGCTCCAGCGTGATCGGCACGTTCGACGCGAGCTATCTGTGGAAGATCAGTGGCAATAGCCAGTTCAAGCAGACGCTGCGGACCGAATTCGGACCGCACAACACCTTCATCGATCCGGTCACCGAGTTGAAGTTGACGATCATCGCCAACTTCTTCGCCGCACTCGATTACGAACTGCGCTACAACACCGAAACGCCGGCCGGAACTTACCATTCCGATCAGATCACCTCGATCAACATCGGCTACGCCTTCGGCAAGCCGCCGACCGCCACGCCACCGTAGAATTGTTCGCATGAGCTATTACCAGCACCACGTCTTCTTCTGCTGCAACCAACGCGATGGCGGCCGACCCTGCTGCAACGACAAGGGCGCCACGCAACTGCGCGACTACTGCAAGAAGCAGGTGGCGAAAGCCGGGCTTGCCGGAATCGGAAAAGTGCGCGTGAACCAGGCCGGATGCCTGGACCGCTGCGAAGAAGGCCCGACCGTGGTGATCTATCCGGAAGCGGTCTGGTATCGCTATGCCGACGAGCGCGACATCGACGAGATTATCGAGCGCCACCTGCGGCAAGGGCAGATCGTCGAGCGCCTGAAGATTTAGGCGACGGTTCGTTCGCGATGGATGCGATCGAGGCCGGCGAGGCCGACGTGCCGTTGCTGCCCAGCCAGCTGAGAATGTCGTAGTAGTTGCGCACGTTGCCGACGAAGTTCACCGCTTCGCGTCCGCGCGCGTAACCGGCGCGCGTTTGCTTGAACCACTGCGGACGGCTCAGCAGCGGCAGCGTATTGCGCACATCGAGCCAGCGATTCGGATCACCGCCGTGCATCGCGGCGAGTTGTCGCGCGTCTTCCAGATGCGCGATGCCCTGGTTATAGGCGGCCAACGCCATCCAGGTGCGATCCGGCTCGACGATTTCCGGTGGCAGCGCCTTCAGAATCTGCGCCAGGTAACGCGCGCCGCCGGCAATGCTCTGCGCGGCATCCTGCCGGTCCAGTACATCGAGCTCGGACGCGGTGTCTTCGGTCAGCATCATCAGGCCGCGTACGCCGGTGCGGCTGATCGCATCCGGATCCCAGTGCGATTCCTGATAGCCAACCGCCGCGAGCACGCGCCAGTCGAGTCCGTAGCGTTGCGCCGCAGTGCGAAACTGTTCGCGGTAGCGCGGCAGCCGGCGCGATACATCCTCGGCGAAGCGCGCGACACCCTGGTAATCGAAATCGATCACGTGGCCGAAATAGCGATCACTGATGCGTGCCAGTTCGGCTGTGCCGAGTTTGTCCACATAGTCCTGCGTTGCGCGGAACAAGGCCTTGTCGGCGTCGCCGCGCAGCGCCCATCCCACCGGCGCTGGCGCAGTGAGATCGAGTGCTGCGCGCAACGTCGGGTAATAACGTTGCTCCAGCGCGACCAGCGTCGACGAGGCGATCGTGTACTCCACCTCGCCATCGGCGACAGCATCGAGCAGATCTTCCTCGCTCAGTTCGCTGGTCGCACTCCAGCGCAGTTTCGGGTAGCGCTCACTCAATTGCTGCAACAAGGAATCGGCGCCGCTGCCGGCCACCACTTGAATCTCGCCATCGACTTTGTCGAGCGAGGTTGGAGTTGCCGCATCAGCGCGCGAAACCAATTGCAGCGCAACGTTCTCCAGCGGCGAGGTGAAGCGCAGCGGGGTTGTGGCGCTGTTGTCGATCGCGATGCCGCCGGCGGCGATGTCCACGCGACCTTCGTTCAGCAAGTCCAGCGCTGCTGCTGCCGAATCGACGAAATGCAGATCCAGCGCCACGCCGAATCGCTTGGCCAGACCGGTCAACAGCTCGCAGTCGAAACCGGTGGCGCCGGCGGCGGCGTTGTAGCAGGTTGTGGGGCTTTCGACCATCGCGACGCGCAAGTGCTCGGTCGCAAACACGCGCTGCAGCGCGCTCGGACGGGGCGAGCAGGTAGAAAGCGCGAGTGCGCAGCCGAGCGTCGCATACAGCGCGAGCTTGCGGCCTCGGGTCAACGGTCTGGTCATTCCAACAGGGACTTTTTGCGACTTATATGGCCGTTATAACGCGATAAGACCGCGCCGGGGCCTGGAAATTCCATGGTGCCGTCCGATTGGGCAGCCGGCCATTTCGTTTTTAGGGCGCCGGCTTGCTAAACTAGCGCCCCCGGAGAGGTGGCAGAGTGGTCGAATGTACCTGACTCGAAATCAGGCGTACGTCTAACGTACCGTGGGTTCGAATCCCACCCTCTCCGCCAACCAGTCCCCTCTCCGAAGGTCGGTTCACCGACCTTCGGCCTGAGGCCCACTATTGGCGGCTTTCCCCAGACCGAAATGAACCAGAGACTCGCCTCTAGGCGGCTCAAGTGGTCGCTTCCTCGAATTCGTCTCTGTTTCCAAACGACGTGGTTCGCTTTGCGCCGAGCCAGCAAAGAAAAAGCCCGACGATTGCCGGGCTTGGTCGAAGCGTCGATAGGTTGGCGGCCTTAGAAACCCAATGCCTCGCGCTGCATCATCCAATCTGCATCGAACTCCGTCCGTTGTGTCAGGCTGATCGCTGAGAGATCAATCGGCTGTGTGCCATTGACGATCGACGTCACGATCTCCGGCGAAAGGAATGCGAGCGGCAGCATCCGGCTCACATAACGATCCGTCACGCCCTCTCGCTGCGCGATCTGCTTAACCGTCTTGCTACTGCCCGACATCAGTTCGTCGAACCACTGATGCCCCTTCACCCGCGCCAGCTCGCGTTTGAGACGCGCAAGCTCTTCGTCGCGTGCCATTCGCGTACCTATAAGCGCAGCTTGCACGTGTCCCTCAAGCTCACGCTTCCAACGCGTCAGCAGGTTATCTTTGATGCCGAGGTTTCGGGCCACCTGGGCACAGCTGACGCCTGGTTGCCGAGTCTGCTAAGTGGCACCTTGCTTGAACTTGGCACTGAACTACCTTCGCTTCGACATAAACACTCCTGGTGGCCATTTTCGGCCTTCTTTGAAGTGTCCGTGTTACGGGGTAGAACCCACCCGGTTGAATAGATGAACGGAGAGCTTAGCCACCTTCTTCAGAAGTTCGGTTATTCCAAAACTCTGCAAAACTTCACGGTAGCCCAGCCGTTGAGAGTCTAATTGAATCATGATAGCGATCGAAAATCGATAGACTCAGAGACCTCGAGTTCGAATGCGGCGGAGAGACAGCTAAGCTGATCATTGCGCGCCAAAGCGATTAGACTTTAAGAAGTTCGTCTAAGCTCGTAAGCTTAATTCGTGGACGGGCAAAATTACTTCCCAGCGCTCGTTCAACTTGGTCGATTCGTTTCCAATGGTCGAAGCTTGTCGCGCCGGGTACTTGTTGCCGCAGGCGCGCTAATACATCGTCTCCCGCGAGTGTGCCTAGACGTGGCAGGCGGTCCAGTTCAAAATCGGTCAAAAGCGCCATGACTGCATCGCGAGCGCATTTCTTATTGCTACCGATAATTCCTCGCGGACCTCGCCGGATCCAACCCGCGACATACGCTCCTGTTACCGGCTTGCCACTGTCGATCACACGCCCTTCATGACTTGGGATCGTTCCGCGAATGTCATCGAAAGGAAGGCCTGGCAGCGCTGTGCCCCGATAACCAATTGCGGCGATTAGTAATCCGCATTTGATCTCATCCTCGACTCCTTCTGAAGCGACTCGAACGCCGGTGACATGAGAACCACCCAGCACCGCTAGCGGGGAAGTGTCGAAGCGCAGAACGATCCGCCGGCGCCCGGTTCGCTGCCTTGCACACAACGCTCGTAGTGTCTCAAGATTTGTCCCGTTGCAATGATTGGAACTCAGCTGTGTCAGCGCAGACCCGCCTTCAACGACAATAGCGGTATCGTGAAGCTCGCCAAGCTCTTCCAGCTCAGGGAAGTTGAATGCGGCATCCTTGGGGCCTCGCCGACCGAGAATTACAACCTCGCGGATAGTGCTTTTTTCGAGAGCCTTCAGTGCGTGCGAAGCGATATCCGTTTTTTGCAGTTCATCAACTGATTTGAGAAGGATGCGAGCAATGTCCATTGCGACATTTCCATTGCCCACGATGACCGCACGATCAGTTTGTAAATCAAACGTCTGGTGGCTGAAATCCGGTTGGCCGTTATACCAACCCACGAAGCGATGCGCGGAACAGCTGCCAGCAAGCCCTTCGCCCGGTATGCTTAACCTTCTTTCGCCATCGCATCCAATTGCGTAGATCACAGCGTCGTACCACGTTGCAAGCTCGGATACGGAAACGTCGGCGCCTACCTGAATATTGCCGATGAAGCGAAATCCGGGACGCCTCGCAATTGCTTCGTAGATCGAAGCGATTTTCTTTTTGTCGAGATGATCGGGCGCTACGCCCCCGCGAATGAGTCCCCACGGCGTCGGTAAGCGATCGATTACATCGACACTGATCGGGTGCCTAACCCGTTTCGTCAAGCCATGCTCAAAAAAGGTACCTGCTGGGCTTTCTAATAGGTGCCCTGCCGCATACATGCCAGACGGGCCGCTGCCGACGATTGCGACACGTAGCGGCCTTGCATCAAGCATCGATATTCCCGTGCTTGAGGGGGAAATGCTCGGCGTTTATGCCGGCGTAGTGAGCCCATTTAACTGGCAACTGATCCAAGGCGAAGACAGCATTCACTGGGCACGCCTCGTCACAGGCGCCGCAATCGACGCATTTGGCTGGATCGATGTAAAGTTGTGTTGATGCTTCAAATCCAGATTCGTCCGGCATCGGATGAATACAGTTGACGGGACACACTTCCACACAGGAATAGTCCGCGACACAGGGTGCGGCAATGACGTAGCTCATTACGCAACGGCCCGTGATACTCGGAGGGAGCGGATGCGTACTGCGATCCCATTAACGGTGGCATTCCCGCTTGGAAGATCGGTCGAATCGACGCGGTTTGTCGTCAACTCGTTATATCCCGATCCACCAACGGCCACTGCGCGTTCCCAATTGCCTTGGTGGCCCCATCCATGTGGAAGTGCGACGCTTCCGGGCATCATTTCGTCACTGATTCGTGCTTCAGGAACATTAATCTGACCAAAGTGAGAAGTAATCTCGATCGGATCACCGTCCTCGATTCCGTAGCGTTCGGCATCTTGAGGGTGAATTCTAAGTCGCTGAACGCGGTCACCGACGATCAGCTTCGGAACGTTGTGCATCCAGGTGTTTTGGGATCGTAGTTCACGCAGACTGATCAGGCTCAAAGGAAACCGACTATCAACAGTAAAATCGTATGCCAACAAGCGCTTCATCTCTCCACGTATCAGCACATGGTCCAACTCCACTTTGCGGCTTTTGGTGAAGATGCGCTTATGCAAGATACCGGTTGGAACGGTATCCGCAAGCTTAATAGCGCCGTTATTCCCGATTAGCTTCTTCCTGCTGAGCCCTCGAGGGCGCAGACCGAACCAGTCGCCCTCTGGACCAGTCCGCAAACCAATATCCATCATCAGTGAAGGCGAAAGTCGCAGGCCGAGCTTTCCGAGGACTTGTGCACCAGGGAAATCGGCTGGCACGATGCCGATGCGCCGTGCGATTTCGTCCATGATCCAGGCGTCGTCGCGCGTGTCGCCTCGCGGCGGCAGCGTTGGCCCTACCCACTGCGCATGCGGCACTCCGGAGTGGGACTGGGTGAAGATTGGAAATCCTTCTCGCTCCAACCACACTGTCGGAGGGAGGATGTAATGTGCCAGCCTACTGGTTTCCGTCTGATAAACGTCCAACGAGATCAACAGCTCCAGGTCCTTGAAGGCCTCGCGCAATTCCCCCGCTGCCGGGCTACTGCTGGCGGGATTTGCCCCGACCACAAGCATTGCGCGCAGCTGGCCTTTTCCTGGCGTACGTATTTCACGCGGGATGCTGACGACCGGAGAAGTACCGGCCACCTCAGCGAAATCATCAACTCGAGTTCGCCAGCGGTTATAGCCGGTAGACTTCATGCGGTGCATCAACGTTTCTAGATCGACGAAAGGTCGCCCAAAGCACCAGCCTCCGGGTCGGTCGAGATTGCCTGTTACGATATTCAGGACATCGAGAAAATATTTACCGAGCGACGCGAAAGGACCAATCGATATGCCGCAGCGTCCATAAGCACATGCTGAGCGCGCACCTGCAAAGTCGCGTGCGAGCTGTTGAATCTTTTTGACCGAAATGCCGCTAGCGAGGGCAGCATGCCTCAGCTCAAGCGGTGCAAGCATTTCTCGCAAAATCTCGTGCCCGGTTGTCTGCCGTAACAGCGCCTCGCGATCTTCAAGACCTTCATCAAAAATTACTTTGAGCAGGGCGGCCAGTAGCCACACATCGCCGTTCGGGCGAATTGGAACGTGTTCGAACAAACTAGCGGTTTCTGACCGGCGGGGGTCGACGACAACGACTCGGCCGCCGCGCTGCGTCACTCCCATCATCGTATCGCGGAATCGACCGATGTTGGCCATACTTCCATGCGATACCGCAGGGTTGGCCCCAAGGCACAGCATAAAGTCAGTTCTTGAGACGTCTGGAATCGGATTCAGGAAGTTGCTGCCATAAAGCAACTGGCTAATCATCCAATAGCCATTGATATCGATCGACGCTGCACTGTAGAGATGCTTGGTCTTGAGGGCGCCTGCCATTCCAAATAAGTTTAAGAACGCACCAAAGTTCCAAGCTACCGAATTGCCTTGATAGAGACCTATCGACTCTTTCCCACGCCTGGCAATAATGCCATTGAGTCGCTCGCCAATTTCATCGAGTGCCTGTTCCCACGAGATTTCCTCGAAGCTTCCGTCGGGGCACCGCTTGAGTGGATGGAGAAGACGATTGTGGTCATCACGCACGGCGCCGAACGCCAAGCCTTTGGAGCAAGCAAAGCCCTTAGTGTTCGGATGATCGGGATCTGGCAGCAGACTGATTAGCTCGGTCCCTTGAACAGTCGCTTCAAGTCCGCACGATCCTTCGCAGACTCCGCAGAATATTTTTTTTCGCTGAACAGGTGGAAACTTGGTTCCGGCGGTATCGACCTGCGTGACAAATGCTTTATGCATTTCAGATCCTCCTTCGATCACAACAATCGCGCCAAGGTGAGTCGGTCTTTTATTGGTCTTTGTTAGCCCCTCGCTGGTAAAGAGAACGAAGGGTGATTCAAAATCATTTAAACGACGCAAAAAAAACCGGCCCCTCCCAATACAGCGCGAGGAGCAAGGTTGAGACCAGGATTGCCCATCCTTCAAAGATTCGCCGGTAAAGCGGCGGAGCATGTCGAAGTTCCATGAAATCCAGGATTACGAGTCGGCCCTTCAGCCAAGCAATGACAATTGTCACGGCGGCTGCTATATCCCCGATTACATTGTCTTCACGAAGCAAAAACGCGATCGCCGTCGCCGTCACCAACAACAGCCAAGTTCTATGCAGGGGATCGCGCAGATACGCGAGCATTGGCTCACCTGACCAAGTAGAGCAGCGGAAACAGAAAGATCCAGAGCAAATCAACCATATGCCAATAGGAGGCACCAGTCTCAAGGCCTTTAGTGTTACCGGAATGATATCGGCCGGTTCGCGCGTTAGCCCACATCACCGTCAAAATCACCGTTCCGCCGACCACGTGCAGAAGGTGAATGATCGTAAGGCAGTAATAGAACATGAAGAAATTGTCGGTCGTCATTCCTACACCAGAGCTCACTAGCTCGGTGTATTCGAGTGCCTTGACGACCATGAAACTGATGCCGAGCAAAATAGCGATGCCCAAGCTTCGGGCAACCGAAGCGGGTCTGTCTTCCCGGGCTGCACGCACTGCTTGGACCACACACCAAGAGCTCGTTACAAGAAATAAGGTATTGAGCAGGCCGAGATTGCGATGCAGCGCGGTCTGCGACGCATTGAAGTGTGCGACCTCAAGTGCGCGATAACCGATAAACGCAACAAAAAACATCCCGAACGTTAAAAGCTCTGCACCGATCAGAACCCAGACATCCTTATCGCCAGGAATGCGAATATCCGTAGCACGTGGAGTGGTCATATTTGCGGAAAGACCATCCATCGCTCAATGCTCAGTTGGATGAATGATGGAATGAAAACGGTTAACCGCCCTCCGACCGATGCCGCATCGGAGGGCGATTTGCCGAGGGATGCCCGATCAGCGGCTCATGCCGGAAGCGAAGGTGCCCGCAGGTGACTTGACGCCGTCGTATGCCGTTATGCGGCGCCGTACTTCCTTGATCATGTACACGCTAGCCGTGGAGAACCAGCAGAGCCAGCAGAAGTATGGGAAGTAGAAGCTCAGCACGCCGCTCCAGGCGAACGGTCCAGTCTTCATGACACCGGTAAGGCTGGCCGGGAAGAAGCTGATACCGCACCAGATGGTCAGATAGCAGACCCAGCGCGGGAATAGAGGAACAGTCCGCTTGTCTGCTAAGCCGACGAGCGCGGCCGCAACCATCTGCAATGTCGTGCAACAGTACTGCAGGTCGATACACAACCAACCCGTGTCGGTGAGCGTCTGAATGTCCGATGCCGCCCGCTCAGGGCGGAATGCTGCTACTGCCCAATACATTGCACTGAAGGAAACAACCATCACGGTGAGCGCGCCACCCATGAACTGCAGCGACGCAAGCAAAGGTGACTTGCCTTCGATGCGCCACATTTGCATCGCCAACACACAGGTCCACGGCATATACAAGCAGACGGTGATCATTGAAACGATAAAACCGAGACGAATTTGGCTCAGGTTATCGCTGTAACGCGTAGCAAGTTCGGTTGCCGTCAAGGCGGGCGACGGATTAGGCAGATTATGGCCAAATCCTAGCCAGAATATTACGAACGTAATCACAAATGCGGGACCGCACCAAGCACTGATTAATTCGTAACGTAAGCTTGTTCTTTCATCCATACCGTATCTCCTCCTGCGTGACGTCGATCTAGTCGACTAAGAAACATAAACGATCATGCGGCACGGCTAATTGCGCGCGAGCTTTTGTCAAGCGAGATGATTAACTTGCGAAGTAACCGATCAAGCAACGCAAACTCCTCGGCATCCAACAACGAGAATCCATCCTTGAGCGGCTCAATTATTTGCGGCACGACTTCGCGCACTCGTTTGCGCCCTGCAGCATTGATACTGATATCGTATCGGCGCCCGTCTCGCGGATGAGGCGTTCGCGACACGAGCTTATCCCTGAGCAGCTCATCCAGGATCTGCGTCATATTTGCCCTGGTAGTACCCACAAGCTCGCTCAACTCGCTGGGCGCCGCGCGGCCGTGCTCACTCGCTACGAGAAGGCACAAGGCATGAAACGCTCGCTCGCTAATTCCGATCTCTCGAAATACCGGCTCGAAATAGCTCGCAAGTCCGAAGCCGCTAATGCGAATCAATCGAACCATTACGGTCTGAAGCATAGGCAGCTCCGGAATAGCACGCGCCATCCGGGGAGTGCTGGATTCTACCGATGCGAGTCGTTCAATACCTTTCATATGCTAGCGAATAGTTTATCACTTTATCGTTACAATGCCATACGATATACAGACTAAACAAGCCACTGTGTCAAAACGCCAATGCTGCCACGAACGCGACATCAGCTCAGACCCGCATATAACCTATTGAACGACAGATGTTTTAATAACGTCGCCGTCTCAAACAGTTGAGAGTATTTGTCGCTCTATAAATCCTCGGATTTAGGTTTTCCTAGAGCATGCGTCATCTTATAGGGGGGGTGTTTTCCCAGTGCCATCGTGTGAGCCCCCGGCGAACAAGCTTTCAGTCGGTCAAATTCCGATGTTTTGTCTTAATAACTGTTCACTAATTGCAGACACTTTGAGCATTCGCTGGGCACAGTCGTAATCCGAGTGGCGCATAACGATCGCACTTCGATACAGCTAGACCCACCTTAAAGACCCGATACCCTCGCCGTTAGCCACAACGCTGGCCGCGGCCTGCTTGATGACGCTTAAGTGGCTCGCCATCAGCTCGCGTTGGTCAACGGACAGAGCAGCAAGAATCCGATCATTAAATGCCGTCTCAATCTCCATGATTTGGTCTACGAGCCTTCTGCCTCGACTCGTCAATGAGATTCGATCTGGACGCAGGTCCGTCGAGCTGGGCTGTCGGCGCACCAGACCATCGTGGTAGAGCACAGGAATAACCGAGCCGACGCTGCTTCGGCCAACTTTCAAGCGTTCAGCAAGCTCCGCCTGTGATAACGGACCCACGGCTGAAAGATGCGCGAGGATGTACCATTTGGATCGGCTTACATTCAGTGGCTTGATATAGCGATCGAATGCAGCAGCCCGCATTCTTGAGACGTCGTGAATCAGGAATCCCAATTCAATATCAAGCTGCGGGCTATCACCTACCGAAGCAATCGCCTGCGTGATAGACGTCAACGATTCCGTGGCCTTCCTACGCATCGACGTTATCTCAGGCATACGCCCAATACCTCGTGGTTCTGGATTGCTTATCGAAAATCGAATGGCAGAGATCAGGCATTGAATACGTTCTAGTTGCACTCCATGCACAGGATGCGATGTCAGTTTTATCGCTCGATGCAAAAGTCGCGGGCTGCCATAGGCTGATCAATAAGCAACGTTTGATGCCTTAGAGCGGCCAGACGAATGACCAGAAATATCGTTGCGACGTCGCCACCATCGATGATGCGGTATTAATTTACCAGTTAATCGTCCGCTTGCATATTTGTTTCTAGCCGCAACGAATCCCCTTCACTCCAAAGGTATAGTCAGTGGCAGGTATGGCCGTTGGCACGGTCATATGTCGGAGAACCGCCTAAATTTATAAGCGGTTTCGTGCACAATGTAGGCATCGCTGGATTCGAAGCCGATGTTTCACCGACGTGATCGAGGTGATCTCGGTAGCCCACGGTTGCGTGACAAGGTTTCCAGTGCATCGACGACGTTCTGGCCGGTGGGGGCGAAATTAGCCTCCAGCAACACACTCTCGCGACTCCACTGATCGATCACTGTCAGCACCCGGAATTTGCGTCCTCCGGCCAGTTGATCGTGAGGGAAGTCCATCGACCAATACTGATTCGTCGCCGTCGGCAAGGGGACCGCGCCTCGATGCAGGCTGAGACGCTTCTTACGTCGTGGCCGCATTCGGACCTGCAAACCTCCGAGGCAATACAGATGATGGATTCGATTCCGGCCATCTGAACGGCCCTCTCGCCGCAACATGATCCAGATTCGCACATAGCCGAATCGTGGTCGGGTATGAGCAATCTCCCGAATCCGCATGCGCAGGGCTGTGGTGTCGCGCGCCTGGGACTTCCAGTACCAGGTGTGGCATGTCGCAGCATGGCCAGGCGACAGGCGCGCCGTACGCTAACCTGAAGGCGTTGCTGTATCCAACGCGCCAGTTCGATGCATCTGGCGGCAGACATCGGCAACTACCGTCCCAGATTCTGCCGGCCGCAGCGCGTAAGCAATCTGCTCTTCAGTAAATCTCGATTTCTTCATCGCTTCTCCTATCCCTCTCGGGAGCTTCAAAGCGGCCTTAACTCTCGTTCTAAACGACTACGAATTTTCGAGGCATCTTCACCATCAACTTAGCACTGGGTCAACGTTTGACTCGGCGTGCAGTACACCGCGTATTCGAAAGTCGCCAGTCAGGTCATCTTGCTTTTTTGGCGATCAGATAGCGTGACCGCCGTTTGCGAACGGCCAGAGAACGATTGAATTACCTCGTTTCGTGTCATGCCGCCACGTCCACAACGAAGCGTTACTTAAAGACTATTTGATCTTCGGATAGCCGGAAGGTATTTTCGGCGAGCAGGTAGTGTGGTAGCATATCGTTAGTTAATTAATTATAATAGTACTAATGATTAAGGGATTGTCCGTGTATCGCGATGCAACATAAAACATGCCTGCAGGGAGGTCTTCAGTCGAATCCAAGCTGAGTCGATTGAAATGCAGTCAAGGCAAAGCAAAGCTCTAATCCAAGTGATGTCGAAAAGTGGTGATGTGAACAATTGAATGGCTGGTTCTATCAACCGCTGTGCGCGCGGTTTATGGGTGGCGGGAATGCATTGCGATTTGAAGCAGATTTCTTCTGCTGCGGTGACGGGTTTCGAAAGGCTTGATTCGAAACCCTAGGGCGACGATGCGGCATCAATAGCCGTGCGTGGCAATTATTTATCTACGGGCGGCTAGCTTCGGATGGTCGCTCAACTAAGAGCAGTGGACAGGGGAGCAGCGGTGAAAAAAGCAATACGTCTAGCGTTGGCTGCAGGCATGGCCGTTCCGGCAATGGCGGCCCAATCGCAGGGAGCAACTGCCGCGGAAAGCGGCACCGAGCAGCTCGCGCCCTCCCAGCAAACCACGCCCACAGACGGCGCTCCTGCGGACACTGTCCAATCTGTTGTTCCCGCTGAGGCCGCGCCAGCCGAGGCCGCGCCAGCCGAGGCGTCCGGCGGTGGCAATCGATTGCTTGAAGAAATCGTCGTGACCGCTCAGCGTCGCACCGAAAATATCCAAGATGTGCCGATCTCGGTGCAGGCGTTCTCGGGCGACAAGCTTGACGCCCTCGGCATTAAGAAGGCTGAGGACCTGCCTTCGGTTACGCCTGGCCTCGTGGAACAGGACAAGGCCGGTTATACCGTGATCTTCCTGCGCGGCGTGGGCACGGATGCTTTCCTGCCCTCGGCCGACCCGAACGTGCCGGTCTACGTTGACGGTATTCCGCAACTCTCCGGGCAGGGCGCCGCCAACGTTCTAGGGCGCCTGGAGCGCGTGGAAGTGCTGAAGGGGCCACAGGGCACGCTGTTCGGCCGCAACTCCACGGGCGGCGCCATCTCGTTGACGACACCCGATCCTAAGGGCGCCTTCGGCGGCGACGTCACGGCGGAGATCGGCGACTACGGCGCGTTCAACCAGAGTTTCTTTTTAAACCTTCCCGTAAGCGAGGAATTCGGCGCCACCCTCTCCGGTTACAACAACCGTTCGCATAGTTATTACACGAACGTCTCCGGGCCGATGATCGACACCTTCCAGCGCGGCGCGCGCACCAAGTTAGTGTGGAATCCGCTAGACAACCTCACGCTCTCGGCGTTCGGCGTTTATGGCGAGCAGTCGGATCCGCTTTCGCTGCTTACCAAACTGACCCGGCCTGCCCCGTTACTCTCAGTGGGTGGCGTCCTCTTGCCCAAGGATCCGACGCCCGGAAAGCGGGCTGTGTCGCACGATCTTTCCGGCGGCGACGCTGGGTACAATTATAGTTGGGGCGGCAACGCGGACTTGAAGCTCGATCCAATTGAAATTAAGGCGTTGGCCTCGGTCCAGAGTCTTAACATCCAATTTGCACAGTGGGATTTCGACAGTACCGATCGGCCGCTGGTGACGTTCTACACCGACAGTCAGTTCCAAACGCAGAAGACCGCCGAGATCCAGTTCCTGTCGAACAAGGGCACGCCTTTCAGCAACTACTTCTCGTTTGTCGCGGGCGCGTTCTATCTCACGGGCAACGGCGGTTTTCCGAGCCTTGAGCTGCAGGTCGGCGGCGCCAACGGCTTCGCCGACCTACCTACCGCGATCTTGGGCGCCCCGAACTTCGCCGCTAACTTCACAGGTCCTCTGAATGCGGCGCTGGCCAATGTGGGCCTAAATCCGATCTCGGGACTCACGGGCCCCGCCACGCTGGTGGCGGGTGGCATCCTCAGTTCCAAATCGCTGTCGGGTTACTTCCAGGGCACGCTGAATGTGCGGAGCATCTTCGACCTGAGCACCCCGATCAACCTTACACTCGGCGCGCGTCTCGACCAAGAAACCCGCGGCCTCCATGGGGGGCGTCTAGGCATCATATTGCCGCCTGAAAACCCGCACCTCGAAGATCCCTCCGCGCAGACCACGCTGCTGACGTTCCCGGTACCTAACGTCACAGCGGTACAAGTTCCATTGCATGCTTCGCTGAACTGGTTCCCGTTCGACGACATTCAGCTCTATACCTCGTTCGGGCGCGGCTTCACTGCGCCCACTTACAACACCATCAACTTCTTCACGCCGCCGGATGAGGTGAAAGCGGAGCGGGTGGATAGCTACGAAGTCGGTGCGAAGACTCGGTTGTTCGATGGCACGCTCACGTTTAATTCAGCGGCCTTCTACATCGACGAGTACGACTTGCTGACGGCCTTCCTGTCGATCACTTCTGGCGGTGTCGTGCGCTTTGACAATGCGAAGAAAGCGCGCATCTACGGAGCCGAGTTCGATACGACTTGGCAAGTGCTCCCCAAGATCGACCCGGGTCTGGCGATCACTGCGGCCGGTACATACCTTAACGGTAAGTACGTGAGTTTCAAAAATGGTCGCGGTTTCGACACGACGACGGGACTGTCGTTCGGGCCAGGCTCACCGCTGCCGGAGCGGGATTTCTCGGGAAACAAAATCGTGAATACGCCGGACTTCACTGCCAGCGTGCAGGCCAATCAGGCCATCAACTTCGGCGACAACACTGTGGAATTCGCGGTCGACGCAAACTTCAACTCGGGCTACTTCAACACGCCGCAGCAAGAGAAGCTCTACTCCACAAACTCCTACGTGCTCGTCAATTCCCACGTCAGCTATTTTTATACACCTTGGGGTATCGAGATGACGGGCTTCGTCAAGAACATCTTCGGCCAGGACTACCCGATCACCCAATACGCTTCTGACTTTGGTGTGCTGACCACGCTCAATGCACCCAGGACTTATGGCGCCCGCGTCAAGGTGACGTTCTAGTCACGGGACGGGAGTAGCAGTTAAACGACCAAGCAATTTCTTGCGCCACTCGTATCCAAGGCGATCGAGTGGTGCACAAGGGAAGAGAATCGACATGCAGACTCGTACTAAGCAGTTCATGAAATTGTCGTTGTTGATGTCAGCGGCGATCGGCGCAATGCCTCTGACAGCGTTGGCCGCTGGCGACCCGGATGCGGTGGACCCGCTCTACCGCGATGGCGGTTACGCAAGCGTTCTGGGCACTGGCACCGGCTTCTTCGGCAGCGGCAATCGTCCGACCGTGGGCGGGGGCGTCGATCTGATGGGCGGCTATCGCCGCGGGCCGGTCGCTTTCGAGGCTGGCCCAACATACACCTACGCCAAGCGCACCGAACTGGTCGGTGGTTATGTCAATGTGTTGATATTTCCTTTCGACAAGCTACCCGGCTTGTACGGGATAGGCGGCGCCGGCGTCCAAGATGCCCTCAAATACGCTAAAACCTCCACAACGTTTTTGATAACGACGGTACAGGTCGGCTCGGGATATCTGTTCCCGTTGGAGATCGCCGGCTATCGCATCGGTCTGCGCACCGAAGTGCTTTTCCGCTATGGTCACGAAAATGATGGCATCACTCAGCAGCGGCCCACGGACGATCCAAAAACGGAACCGAAGCCGGATGCGCCGCTGCGCTATTACGACGCGATCCTGCGCGTTGGTCTGCAGATTCCCCTACCGCTGACGGCGCCCACTCCACCGCCAGCTCCGTCAGCGGCCGAGGTTGTGCCCGTTGCTGTTGCTCCGCCTGCGGATAGTGACGGTGACGGCGTATCGGACAATATTGATCTGTGCCCGGGCACGCCGCCCAACACACCGGTGGACGCAAAGGGCTGCCCCTTGCCGCCGCCGTGCAAGACACCCGAGCCAGGTGACAAGGTGTCGCTATCAGGTTGTGCAACGGGTGACAGCATCGTGCTGCGCGGCGTGAACTTCCAGACCGATAAGGCGCGACTCACGCCGAACGCCAAGAGCATTCTCGACACGGTCGCCGACGAGCTGACGGCGCATCCGGACATTAAGGTCGAACTCAGCGGCCACACCGACTCCAGGGGCTCGGATTCACACAACCAGAAACTCTCGGATGCGCGTGCCAAGTCGGTGGTGGAGTATCTGGAATCCAAGAGCATTGACGCCTCGCGCATGACGGCAGTCGGCTACGGCGAATCAAAACCAATCGCTGACAACGACACCGATGCAGGGCGCGAACTCAATCGTCGCGTCGAGCTGAAGGTGACGTTCAGCTCGGTCACCGCAGCCCAACCGGCAAGTGAAGGCGCCGCCGCTACGGCACCAGCCGATGTCGCACCTGAACCGGCTGCAGTACCGGCGATCTCCAGCAACTAGCGGATCGGGCCGGTGCGGTGAACCTTCATCCCCGAATTTAATGCGGGAATGGATGCGCCGCACTGGCTAATGTTTGCGTCTAGTGCCGAGCTGGTTTCACTCGTTGCGCCTCGTTGCGCCATTTCGATACAGCTAAAAAATGTATTTGATCCAAGTCGTGACCCGCTTGGTCGCTCCTGCCACCTCTCCTTAACCCCTCCTTGATGCTAGCCTCTTTTATTCACGAGATAGATTCAAAGAGAGTGCTTGGAAGCCGGCTCCCAGCGCTCCTTGCAAATCCCGCGACAAGATCTAGCCGCTGAGTTTTCTGGCTTTCGCCACGGCCGACCGTGCAGTAGCGATCGCCAAAAGGCTTCACTGCAAGCCTGAAGTTATTCGTTCGGCCGGTACATCTTCTACGAAGCAGTCATGCCGCCTAAGGTCGACACGACTGTTCTTTGAAGTTCCACTTCACTGTGACATCGACGCGGATGTCCGAAGTGAGCGTGTCGCTTTAAAAATCAGACGACAATTTTGCAGCAGCCAGGCAAGCGCTACTCACCCGGTCTCGCAGCTTGGCCCGAATTGGGCAATGCTGCGAGACACGGATCAGCATTTAGTTCTTGAGCAGCTTGAGTTCCGTCTGGAGCTGGCGACTAAGCTGCCCGGCATATTGGGTCCCGCTGTGCCCAACGTCGACGCCGTTCTGTAGATCGTCGATATTGACGTTGCCGAGCAGAACAACGCGCGAACCCAAGAGCAGGCTCAAGCCCGGCAGTTTTCCCAGAACCGGCAGAGTGACTCCCTTAGACGACACAAAATTATCAAAGACCGGAACCTTGCTGGTGAATTTGACAACCGCGCTGTTGAGGTGGAGGCCGGAAGCTTCAGCGTTGGCCGAAGCTAAAACGGCAAACAGCAGTGCGGGGATGGCGATGCGATACATGTTGATTCCTCCTGAGTCGAAAGTGAAATGCCAACCGATGCAACCCTATAGTTCGAGCTATATTTTGTTACGCAATCTATCACACGTTAGTCGTGTTTTCAGACTTCTTTCATCACATGTTCATGCGTTGTACCCGTATCGAAAGATAGTGCCAAACTGACGCCGATCAGGATATGACGGATGACTCATTCGATATCTACGTACTAAATCGGCCAGGTGAATAAAATCGGCCGCGATACTGAATTGGATGCCCGTTAATCTGCCGCCTCCGATCCTGGCCGAGTCCGACAAATCTTTGAATCGCTCAACAGGTCAAGCAACTCAAGGCTGGGCATGAGGTGACGAGCGATCGTAGGCCCGCGCGAGCTCGAAATGCCCGGCTTCAGATAAGGTTCGGGAGAGGCGCTGTTGGGCTTCTAGATCATCGATCGCCATCGCCCGGGCGCGTCCCCCCTCTATTACGGATGCTGCTATGATTTCTGGCCGCATCACGGCAATCCGCGCACGCAGAGATGCGATTGTTTGGATCACGGCAGGATTGTCGTTTGAAATCGATACCAGCTTCGTTTCTGCAGCCTGCAGCATGTTCTCTAACAGCAGCAGATCGCGATAATTTTTCAGTGCCTGCTGGAAGCCATCACTCGCAATGACGTCGTCGAGGAACACGGCGAATCGAGGCGGCGGGAAATTACTCACAACGATCGGATCGCCAGGCTCATCGCTCGCCTTCTGCTGCAAAAGCTGGTCGATCCAGTGCGCATCGCTGCAATAGCTCTCGGTGGCCTGGAGTTCCGCTCGCGTGGCATCGAGCGCTATGACACCACGCTCGTAGTACTTGCCTGCATCGTCATGGGCACCGAGCCGATCCAGTGCAAAGCCAATCGCCAGCAGGCCTTCTTGCACAGCTGGATCGGTAGTGTCGCGCGACTTGAGTGCAGCCCAATCCGTCAGGGCCTGCTTGAGCCGGATACTCTCGTCGTCACTCACCCTGGCGCGCTCGAACGGCCGAAGTTCATAGCGCTGATACAAATTTCGATCATTTCCATTGGGCAGGTAATTCAACACTGCCTCCGGCGGTCGTCCGACCGTACGTTCGTCACCAATTGCGGATTTGTGCTGTTTGCTACCCGATGGCGCCAGCCACGCCCACCCCAGCCCCAGCAAGGCGCGATTGGCGTACGGACCCGAAGACGAGATTCGTTGGAGGATCGGGATCGCCGTCGCGCCTTGAAGCTGCTTCAGGAAATAGTACCCGAGCACTAAATTGGCGCGGTCTCGAAGGGTTCCCAGTAGGAGATTGTCGGTTGGGACTTTGCCGACGCGATCGAGCACGGTGACACCCTGATCGGAATGGTCGGTCTTTAGTAGCGCAACCCCAAGATTGAAATAGCGCACGTAGGAGGGATAGTTGGCTTTGTTCTCGGTGGTCAACAACAGCGACGTGGCGTCGGCATAGCGGCCCTGCGCAAGCAGGATGCGCGATTGCACGTCCTGCCATTCGATCAACTGATGATCGTCGATATGGGGGCGCAATTTAGCCAGCAGGTTCTCAGCTCGTGCCAATGCGCCTTGCTGGTAAAACGCTAAGGCGATGCGCAAGCGCAAAGCGAAAATGCGGGATCGCTGCTCACCTGCGGCGTGCGCGCCGAGCGCGGCGTTGGAGGCGGCCTGAAGCAGTCCGACATCGAGCAGAGAAGTAGCCAGTTCAAAATTGAAGTCGGGTGCGAGTAAATCGTTCGGGTGATCGATGCGGATGCGCATCAGTTTGGTCAGAGCACTGAAGCGCTCACCGATGCCAGCCAGATAATGGGCGCTGCGCACATTCGGATCGTCGGCGTCACCCAGCAAATAGGTCCCCTTCGGTGCGCCACCAATGAAACTCTGCAGCGCGCTGACGCTTGTTGTGCGCGTGTTTGACGCAGGCAATCCCCGCAGGACTTGCAGGCGCAGAGCGGGCGCCGAAAATAGCGGCTTCTGATATACCGAAAGCGCGATTGCTGTGGTTTGTGATTCGGTTTCGAATGTCTTGTCATCAGCTAGTGAGGTTGCAGCGGTACTCGAGGCGGCATCGGCCTCACGAAGCTTCACCTCGATATGCAGCTGATGCGGACCTATCGACGGCGGGATGCAGAGCAATTGATAGAGACTATCGTGAGCCAGACTCTTGGCTTCGGTCGGTCCAAAACTCTTGATCTGTCCGGGCTCGTCGTCGACTTTCACGCTGACTTCGGCTAGGGAGAAGGTGTCGAGATCGGTGCCGATGTAGATCGGCAGCCAATTCTCAGCAGGGCAAGCGCCATGGTCGGTTAGGCGGTTGATCTCGACATACAGATTTAAGCCCGACTGTTCGAGCCGCTCGACGACAGCGCCGCGATCCTCGATCGGATCGTCGGCAAAGACTGATGCCTGCGCAATGAGACAGGAAAGAAAGATGAGAACCCTGGGTCGCAGTACTGCTGACACGGCTACTCCTTGAATCCAAACGTACCGCCAGATTTTCATATGTCGTCGACCGTAAGAAACCGCTTCGGATATTTTCCTGACTGGCAATCTAAGCAAGAATCAATAATGACGAACCGGGTTCGCGTGTGGAAAAGTGACCCTGGCTTAGAGTGAATCCCTGAGGCCGGACCGGCGCGGGTCAAAGATTCTAGTGGCGAGCCGGGCGCGGGATTGTTCGAACTGATTCGGCGAGACGTAGCGGAGCGACGAGTGTAATCGCTTTGCGTTGTAGACCTCGTAAATGAGGATCGGCAGGCGGGTGGTGGTGGCGTCGTTGAAGGACTCGTATCCGCCGAGGTAAACCTCTTCGATGTTGCTGCCGGTTGAATATTCACCGCTCGAGGGTGCGGCAGAAAACTTGAACTGGTTAAGCAGCGATCGCTAGGTTCCTGCGGTGTTGCATGGAACTGCGGTAGCCCAGCGAGATCTTGATCCTTGCCTCGTTGTACCAGCGGATATAAGCGTCCAAGGCTGCGACGAGTTCCTCGATGGTGGTGGGCAGCCAGTCGCGAGAGTAAAACAGCTCTTTCTTCAGGCAACCGAAGAAGCCTTCGCGGGCTGAGTTGTCCGGCGAGCACGCATGTTCTGGGTTACTTCGAAGTGCACGCTATCAGCCAATTGCTTTGCGATTTGTTTCGGTCACTGTTTATCACAATTTATTTCGTTGATACTTCGCTGATCATTCGCTGTTCGGGTGCCTAGGGAATTCACCCGCAAGTGCACATATTGTCGAGAGTATTTCGGGGTTGAGAGGGCAGAGGATGCAAACGTGCACTTCGGAATGACCCAGAATGTGCTTACTCTGCGGACCCGAGGAAACATCGCTGGGACTCACATCGGGCCTGCGTCTTTCTTGTCGATCGCCTGGATCAGTATTTTGTACAAATGTGGTCTCAGCTTGCATGCACGGGCGCAAGATATGGCGCTAATGATCGGAACCCTCTGGCTCCATATATTGCCGGTATAAATTTTACAAAGAGAATTGGCCTATGGCGAAATTTGCTTTGTTGCTCGCCCTATTTGGCGCAGTGGAAATGTTCCAAGTCCACACTCAAAAGTTCGGTGGCTTTTGCTTGGTGGTCGGATTAGTCATCTTTGCGGTGTCAGCTATAAATGCCGGATAGCTGCGCCTCGATTGATCAAAAGTCGGGCATCACGTGTTGCTTCTGATCGCCGGCTGAACAGGCTACTGAACACGGGGCTGACCGGCCCGTCCTAACAAATACATCAATTCGATAACAACTTAGATCGAGAGCGCCTGGTGACTCGGGTATCAGCATGAGCGCTCAGAATTGGTCGATCCCAAGTCGGCAGCAACAGCCGATCGCAATCGGCGATCCGCGTGCCAACGGAAAGCTCGCATGCGCCGCCGCAGCGTCCCAGGTCGGGCATCCCGCTCGCTGCACCTACTAAAAAGCCTCGAGGCATCGCGACTGAAGCGAATCGTGGCAGGCCTGAACCTGGACAAGCAGATTCTTCAGGACGTGATCCGAAAAAATGCCTGACGTCAGCTCGACGCATCGAGCTGGCGCGTGGGAACAAATTAACGAGGACGCTTACAACAACTGAAGCTCCGGTACCTGTTCTTTTAGTTTATTTCGCTGCTAGCCAGCTGATAATTCGCTGTTCGGATGAGTGGAGAATTCGCTCACAAGTGCCCACATTCACGAGAGTATTTCTGCATCTGAGAGAGCAGAGAGGCCCAAGAATGCCGAAATTCGCTGTTAGTTTCGCTGTTACCAGCGAATTTACATAGAGACGGGTTCGGTGCGGACTACGTTCACCGCCAACCAGTCCCCTCTCCGAAGGTCGGTTTACCGACCTTCGGCCTGAGGCCCACTGTTGGCGGCTTTCCCCAGACCGAAACGAACCAGAGACTCGCGGATACGCGGCGTAAGGCCTCGGCTGCGAGTTCGACACCTTGCGTCGGATTCACGCTCTGCGTCTGGACTGTTTTCCAGACGACTAAGAACTATGCTCTCGGCTGTTCATCACTTTTCGATGATGCCGGCCGGACCACGACGGGTCTGTTACTGGTGGTCGAACTGCAAGCCAAGGTTAATTAATTATGGGACTCCAAATTCTCGTCTTCTACGGCTCCTACCGATCAGACCGGATGGGCATCCGGCTGGCTGATTTCATCGTGGCTGGATTTCGTGCAAGAGGCGATAGCGTCGAGTTGATCGACGCTAAGACAGTTGGACTTCCGATGCTGGATCGCATGTACAAGGAGTTTCCGCCGGGATCGGCGCCGCCGGCCATGGAAGCACTCGCCGCGAAGATCAAAGCCGCCGACGCGTTCGTCTTCGTGACCGGCGAATACAACTGGGGTTTGCAGCCCGGCCTTAAGAATCTGACCGACCATTTTCTCGAGGAATGGTATTGGCGGCCCGCTGCGATCGCGAGTTATTCAGCAGGACGACTGGCCGGGGCGCGAGCCGCCACTGCTTGGCACGGCACACTTTCCGAGATGGGCATGATCGTGATTTCAAGCACGCTCGCCGTGGGTCCAATCGCTCAGACGTTAAACCCTGATGGCGAGCCAACCGGCGATGCGGGGCGAGCGCTCGAACGTAGCTTCCCGCGCTTTGCCGATGATCTTGCATGGTGGGCCGAAGCAGCACGTGCCCAACGCGCACGCCAGCCGCCGCCGTATTGACGGACGCGCGTCGCGCGAGTTCGCGGCGTTTGACTCGCAATCGCGACGCTTAGGCCCCTACAACTGCGTTTACAACTGCATTCTTCATCGCTGTGACGCTTCCTAGTGCGGTCGTTTTACCGTGGGCGATTGGGCGAGTTCGGGCGTATCCCAAGATCGCTCTCTGGTCAGGAGGATGTTGAGCAGGTTGTCCTGGAAGTTGATATTCCCGGTGAGATGCTCATGGTTCTCACACAGAAAGAACGCATAAGCCAGCGGAAAGAACAGGGCATCGAGCCGCGGCGCAACCGGACTGAGCGCTTGCCGGCCGAGCAACGACGGTTTCGTGACTTCGCCATCCCCCGGCTCCAACATGAGACGCGAGTAATCGACGCCTTTGGATTGATGACGCACGTCTTGTGGAAACAGCCGCGCCATTGCAGCACCTTCCTGCGGCTCGATGACGATGCGCGCGGGCGTCAGTACGCAATCACCGCCGAACACCACCAGCTTGACCGCAGAGCTGGGCTCTTCAAATGTCAGCGACCAAATGAAGCGGCGCGCCCGCTCCAGATTTCGAACGAAATAGGCCTGCAGGGTCGCGACGTAGGCATCGGCCTGGTCCGCATTCTTGAAACGGGAACGGACTCGCCGCAAGACCTCCGGATCGAACACCGACCAATGAAAGCGCTTCCAAGTGTCCGGGTCATACAGGTCCAAGTCGAGATCGTTGCCGTCCGCGTTGACCGACCAAGTATTCAGAGGATGCGGCAACAGCTGGTAAATGCTCGGCATCGTTGCCAGCACTTCCGGTGGCACTCGGCTGAGTCCGACCTTGTGACCCAGGATCATGCTTTGCAGAGAACGTACCGAACCGAGGTTCGGCGTGCCGAGCAAGACCAAGGTGCCGACCTTGGCAGCGCCACGCATGTTGATCGGAAAATCGCCCTCGCCTTCGAGGGCATCCGCCGTTCCGTAACGCAGGTAGTAGCGCGCGACCAGACCGCCCATGCTGTGCGCAATCAAATTGACCTTGAGTTGTGGATCGTCGTAATCGCGTCTGATCTGTTCGATCAGCGCGTCGAGACGACGCGCGGTTTCAACATTGTCCTGCCGCCAGTCGTAGGCGAAGACATAGTATCGGCGTACCTCCGGATCGGCATGATGTTTGAGTTCGCCGGGCACAAAACCGCCGGACGTCCGCAAGGTGCGCAATATCGCGCCATAGAAATCGGTGTTGAACGCTTCCTCGAACAAGCCGCCGGGCTGCAACGTCTGGTCGACCGGTCGCAGCGATTTGGGATCGATTTTCAGCGCCAGATCCTGCTTCGAGTTGAGCAGAAGGTTGATTGCCGATCCTGGCCACACCTCAACGCCCGACGCCGGATCGACGAGGCGCGAACCGAGAATTCCGGGAATCAGAATCACGGGTGGCGTGCGCGCCTTCTCCATGCCAGAGGCATAGAGCCGGCTTAAGTCAGGCTCCACTTTTTCCTGGCAGGCCGCCACCGAAACCAGAACAAGCCAAGCAGCCAAGCTGCGTCCAATTTCGCGCCGCACGTCGCCCTCCCGCTCAGCCCACATGGCAGTGACACCGCATCAGAGTAACAAACCGGCGTCAGCAGACTCTCGCGCCTCTGCGACTGCAGTTCGCTCTGCACGATGGAACTCGAGCCGATCGGAGCGGCGGTAAAACTCAGCATCACACACACCATCGATTGTGAGCCTTCGAAACTCATAGGCGCCGTGTCTGGTGGCTGGCCGAAGATCATCTCTAACCTGAAGTCTCTGCTCGAAACAGGTGCTATTGCACTGCAAGAAGCCTATCCGCCGAGCAAGCCCTGATCGGTCGCAACGGCGCTTGCGCCATAGCGAGGTCAGGGGCTCGCAGGACCTAAAGGGCGCATTCCATCGGGAGTGAATCAAAGATAGCGATCATGAAGCATCAAGCAGTCTCGCTTTCACTCAGGCATCGCAGATCCAGATGGGCCAACGTTCAATCGGTGCTGCGGCCCGATGTCGATCGGTGAGGATCCATCGAGCCCAGTGCCGCGCACGTGCGCGCCGCTTACTTTTTTGCAGGCTCCCGCGATTTGGGCCAGCCGATAATGCTGGTGAACTGCGCGATGAATTTCACCGGGTCGCCATCGGTCGCATCGATGTAATCGAGCAGGTCGATCAGGTCCATCCGAACGGCACCACTTTCTAGCCGCGAAATCATGCTTTGCGAAACGCTCATGCTGAGCGCGATTTGCGACTGCGACAATCCGGCGCGCTGGCGCTGAGCACATAGCAGCTTCAACAGTTTCTGATAGTCGTTCGAGTAACGCGAAGGGCGAATCTGCGGCATCTGTGGCGCAAGTTCCGTGAGGTCTGGGGACAATGGAGCCGCGTCGCTGCTTCGTCGCGGCCCCGCCAAATTTCCCAACGGATGGCGGTGTTCGGCTTGACCTTCGACGCCAGCGAAGACGTTTTACCTCACTCTAGACTCAATGGTTCTATGAAGTAGCAGTCGCGCCCCAATCGTTTCGCTTTGTAGAGCAGCGCGTCGGATTTACGCAGCAGGGCTTCAGGCTTCATGTCGCCGCGAGGAATCGCGTAGCTGATCCCTGCGCTGATCGATACGCGGGGCGCTGGCGTGCTGCTGTTCGGAGCTGCCAGCGTCAGGTTCTTGACCTCGGCGAAGACGTGCTCGACCAGTTCCGCGATCGCGCTGGGCGCAACGCCGTACCAGGCGATCACCAACTCCTCGCCGCCATAGCGTGCGCGAATATCCAGCGGTCGGCGCGCGGGCGCGCGCTGCAAGGCGGCGCCGAACGTTCTTAGAACTTCGTCGCCATACAGATGGCCGTAAGTGTCGTTGACCGATTTGAAGTGATCGATGTCGATCAGCATCACTGCGAGCATTGCCGACTCGCGACGCGCTTGCGCAAAGGTCTGTACGAAGCGGCGATTGAATTCACCACGCGTCGCCAGTCCGGTCAGCGCATCGGTCCGCGCAAGAATCTCCGAGGTGCGCGCCTGCCGCCACAGTCGGCGATGCAGGCGCTCGTCGAAAAACGCGCCGACCACCGCAAGCGTCGCCAGAATGGCGTCGACCAGCAGATTCATCAGCACAACCGGCTGGGGGTTGGGCAGGCGTAGCTCAACCAGCATCGCGCCGATGCTGGCGACAACGATTCCGGCTGTGATCAGGCGCCAGCTGAAACCACACAGCATCGCAGCGCCGACCATCGCGACCCCGAGGATCGATGGTGGAAAGTAGAAGCTCTGAAGTCCGGAAACGAGCCGCAGCGTCACCACGCCGCTCCAGATCGCCAGCATGACGCCAATCTGCAGGGTGGTAGCAAGGCGCTGCGGCAGCCGAAGCAATTCGATCATCGCCGCTGCCATGCACAGCGGTGCCAGCAACATTTCCACACCATGGAAATAGAGCTGAATGGACGGCGGTGTGTGGAACAGCTGCGAGCCAAACAGGCGCGTGATGACGAAGATGCTGGCGGTCAGCAGGTAATACATCGCGCGCGACATACGCTTCTCGCGACGGACGTGCGTGCGGAATTGCAGTTCCAGCGGTGCGGCAAGGCGTGGGCGTGTGGCCCAGCGTTTCAGATCGGCGGCGACGTCGGCTTCGCCAATCGAACCGCTCACGGTGCTGCGGTACTCACGGTCGTCTGCCTCATTCCTTGGAAGCCTGTTGCGTCCAATCTATAGCCAAATGGATGTCGCCGTACGCCGGGCCGAGCGTTGATCGCGTCGATCCGCGATAAGTCTGTATTTGTATGCAGCATTGTAGGGGCACGTCCACCTTTGGGCGACGGGCGACTTGGTCTCGCAGCCCGTCGCCGGCGCGTTGCGCGCAAAGCGCGTCGCGCTAGGCTTGCCTGATTGCGAGCACGCCATCCCCGTTCAGCTCGGTAGAGAACCCGGCGCGTGCCAACCGAATGGAGACTTCGTTGGGCACGTCGCGTCGGCTGGTGAGTTTGTTCGGGCTGCCGGTGTAATGGAATAGCCGGCCCCGCCGTTTGAGGACGCGCGCGAGCTGTGCGTAAAACACTTGCGAATAAAGTTCTCCTGCAATTCCGAAGCGCGGTGGATCGTGCAAGATCGCGTCCACGGACTGGTCCTGCAGTGTGGCGATCTGCTCACTGATATCGCCATGGCAAAGCGACAGGCGGTGGCCACTCTCGTTCGAGTGGGATCGCTCGGGCGACCAGGGGTTGAGACTGCGCAGCCAGATCACATCCGCATTCTTCTCGAACGATTGCACGCGCTGCGCTTCACCTTCGAGGCACCAGGCCGCGAAGTAGCCCAGGCCGCCGCAGGTATCCAGCACGACTTTGCCACGTGGCTGGATCAGCGCCACCTTGCGCTGCGCGTCGGCGTAGGGCGATACCTGCGCGGTCGGCAGCATCTTGATGCCGTCGATCTCGAATGTAGGAGGTCCCCATTCGGTCGGCACCAGCTTGATCAGCGATCCGCTGAAGCGCGCGACCGGCGTGAAGTCTTCACCATTCCAGTAATAAATCGTGCGCGCCTTGCAGACGTCCGGGAATGGATAAGTCCTTTCGTTCCAAGTCCAGTTCAACGCAGTCACCGTGGCACGACTCAGCGTGCGACCCAGATCGAACGAGCATTGGAATTCGCCGCCGCCCGCCGCACGGGCGGCCAGCAGCGCGTCGTGCACGGCAGTTGTTAGAAGCGGGCCATCGTTGCAACCCGTCATGCTGCTTCGAGTCCTGAGGTCCAGGTGGCGACGTGCTTGCTCATCGTCAAGCCATCCGCCGCGTTTGCATTCGACTTCGCATTCGCGCTCAAGCAAGCGTCAAGCGCTGATACAACTCCCAGGCGCTGCGTTCGACCCAGTTGTGCCGCAACTCGCCGGAGTCGCCGACTTCCCAGATCGCGGTGCCGCTGAAATCGATTGCGCGCTGGTCGGCGGTGAGCCCGAACATGCCGTTGTTACGACCGCGTATGCGAAAGCGCGAGGCGACGCGATTGCCGTCGGCGTTCTGGAAGCTTTCGATGATGTCGAATTCGAGGCCGCTGATTTTCGACTGGAAGGCGGCGACCCATTGCTTGAAGGCCGCGCGCGTGACGATGTCGACGCCACCGCTGGTGATGATGAAATCCTCGCTGACGTAACGGTCCACAGCCTCCGGATTGCAGGCTTGCCAGACGTCGCGCCAGAACGATTCGACGATGGTCACTGCGCTTAGCTGCGTCATGGGATGCTCCTGCTGGCGTCGGCCCGATTGAAATAGCGATTCGATGCGATCGATGACGTCATGCTCGCATGACCCCTCGCATCGCGCGGTCATGTTCGACCGCCCGCCGTGACTTCATTCAATCACATTGGACGCACTTTTTTCGCGCGCTCGCCAGGCGAGGCGCGAATCAACGGCTTTGCCACGCACCGAGGCGAGCGCGACGCCTCAGGTCTCCTGACGCCACCCAAGCTCCCAACAACACCCGAGCCGCCTTAGCCGTTCGGTGGCGGACTTAGGGCGCGGCCAGGATGGATTCGATTCGCTACATCGCTCATCGCGCAAAGCCAAGCGACCGGCGCAGTGCTGCACGCCGATCGCCCTATCAGAGCAGACTTACGCAGCGACGCTGTCGGCCTGATAGCGATCAGCCGCGTGTTGCCGCGACAGATTGGGCTTCAGCGCTTCGCGCGCGGCGAGCAGTCGTTGCCAGTCCGCGACATCGGGCAGCGAGGGAATGGTTACCGACTCGCCATGATCGAAGCCGGCAAGCGCGGCGTCGACCATCTCATCGACATCCATCAGGATCTCCTCGGGCAGCTGATGCAATTCCACACCCGAACCGTTCCAGATGTCGGTACGCGTGGCACCCGGCAGTACCGCTTGAATGCGAACGCCGGAGCCAGCCACTTCCTGTTCAAGCACCTGACTGAAGTGCAGCAGGTAGGCCTTGGTGCCGCCGTACACCGAATTTCCGGGCTGGACCATCTGCGACATCACCGAGGCGATGTTGATGATCGCACCCTGCTTGCGCGCCAGCAGCCCCGGCAGCACGGCGTGTGCGAGCCGCGTCGGCGCAACGATGTTCAGCTGCAGTTCGCGGTCGAGGCGGCCGATATCGGCGCCCGCCAAAGGCCCGATGGTCGCGGTGCCGGCGTTGTTGACCAGCAGGCGGATGCTGTGGTCTTCCTGCAGCAGCGTTTCGACGCCCGCCGTGCCGTCGTGCGTGCTGAGATCGGCGACAACGGTGCGAACGTGTGCTCCGGTGCTTGCGCCGAGCCGTGTCGCCAGCGCCTCCAGTTCGGTTTTCCGGCGGGCGACCAGAATCAGGTCAAAACCGCGCCGCGCGAGACGGTCCGCATAGACCGCGCCGATACCGCTGGATGCGCCGGTGATCAGCGCGGTTCCCATCTTCGATGTCGATTTCATTGCTGTACTCCGGTTGATGGACTCCAATAAGATGATGATCATCATATAACAAGAAAAAGTCAATCGGCGAGCCACAAAGCTCGGCGGCGGCGGCTCGGCGGCGTCGGCGGCTCGGCGGGACGATCGCCGGGCCGATCACCGGGGTGTCAGGTTCGCCAAGCCCGACCCGCGGCTCGCTGCTGGCGAGGAATTCAATTGCGCCAGCGCGATGATCGAATCAGCGGAGATGCGGGTGCTGGTCGTCGTCGCCTTGCTGCCGGTAGCTTGATCGCAGCAGCGCGCGGGCGGCGGCCGGAGGATAATCGGCGCGCGCGGGTGCCGAGGACATTCGGAGAAATTCGGAGAAATCCAGAGAAAGTCAGGAAATCCGAAGGGCCTGCGCTCCAAAACCACGCCACGCGGCGGCCCCGATCGGGACGTCGCAGCGCTCATCAGGAATCGCTAGAAAATGAACAAGGACATGCTCGCCGCATTGCCGCAGGGAACGCTCGGCTTCGCGCAAAGCGCCGGGGTGAAGATCACCACCGATTCGCGCTTCGTGATGCTGCAACTGGATGTGGCGATGCAGCCCGATACACCGGCGACCGCGGTGCAGGTGGCGATGTCATCGGAACTGGCGATGCAGATTCTTGAAATCCTGCAACAGATGAAAGCGGCGTATCACCTGCCATCGGCATCCGCCGATCAGATTCAGCGCAGCGAGCTGGAGCCTGCCGATGCCGATGCCGATGCCGATGTCGATACCAAGGACTCGGCTGCGGCCGAAGGCTCCGGCGCGGCCTGAGTCCCTCCGGCACGGCGATACTGGAGGGCGATCGGGCTCACCTGCCCTCCAGTACGCCTTGCTGCAGCCGTCGTTGAACGCTGTAAATCAGCGCGACACAGCGACCCGATACGCGCGGCCTACATCACCTTCATTTCGACGCGGCGATTCATTTCGCGGCCGTCTTCGGTGCTGTTGTCCGCCACCGGCATGGCTTCGCCGTAGCCGCTTGCGGACAGCTGCGCCGGATCGACACCCTTGGCCTCGAGATACGCCATCACCGACTTGGCGCGCTTGCTCGACAGCTTCAGGTTGTACGCACTCGAACCGATGTTGTCGGTATAGCCGCCGATTTCGATCTTGGTCTTGGTCGCCTTGAGAGATTCGGCAACCGGATCGAGCAGCGACTTGGCGTTCAGTGTCAGTTCCGACTTGTTGAGCGCAAAGTTGACGCCGGTAAGCACCACTTTATCGCCGGTCTTGCACCCACCGAGTGCATTGAGCGAGCACGGTGGCGGCGGTGGCGGCGCCATCGGAGCCGGCGCGGGCGGTGGCGGTGGTGCGGGCGGTGGCGCCTGCAGCTTGTAGTCGAGGCCGTTGGTCGCCAGCATGCAGCCATCCAGCGGCAGGCTCAACGCAAAGGCGAGGCAGGCGAACGCGGTGCGACGGTTGATAGACATCGGACGACTCCTTACGTACTGCGGTGGGAACTGGGGCCTTGCATCCCGCCAGGCGTGCGGCGCCGAACGTCGGACGCGCAGAGGCGACGACGCACGCAGGCTGCGACGGGGACGCAGAAGGTTGCTGCGGGGAAGGCGCCCACCGTTGTTTCGAGCAGGCGCATGCCTGCCGCCGAAGAGGTGTTTGACTTGGGCACGACGCCATTCCTTGAGCATCAGGGCGGCGGCGCCTGCGGATCGTTCCGTGCGCCGTCGCGAGTTATTTTTTTGTCCCTGCCCAAGTGCCTGTTGCGTTGACGCAGACGCTCCAACCGATCTGCGCTCGCACCTATTTGCTGCCAAATCGTAGGCAATCCCCGTGCCGCGTTCAGGTGCGCAGTCGACAGGCGCCGTCTGCGCGGCTGGTGATGCAAGGTGGTGCGCGCACCTCGCAGGCCCCCTCGCGAGCACCGGTGGCCACGTCGACGGTGTTCCGGCTCGTCTGCTCAGCATCTCGGGGCGCGGTTACTTGCGCGTCAGTCGTCGGGTGCGTACGGCACGGCCAAAGCGATCGCGGCGGATCTGCCGACCGGCTCGAAAGTCGCCGCCGCGTTACGCGCAGAAGACCGGGTCGCGATCGCGCCCCGGAGACTTGGCGTCTGCCATCAGCCGAACAGGTACCACCGGAGCGTCGGCTCCCTGGGCGGTGCAATCCGAGTGACGAACTGTCGTGCTGAATCCTTCGGGGGATGCGGACCTGTGCAACTTCGCTCAAACGGCCGTTCGAAAGTCGCGCCACGAGCAAGAGTTGTCTGGCTGAACTTATCTGGCTGATCTCATCTGGCAGAACTGATCTGGCAGAAGTGATCCGGGTATGCACTTGCTTCGGCGCGGATCGCATCGTTCGCTGCGGTACCGAAACTCATTCGCGCAGAAGCTTAGGTCCATTCACCCAGTTCGCGCTTCAATTCTGAATAATGATATGGCACCATACCTATATAGATTTGGCCGCGTAGTGATACGGGTAACGGCGACGTTGGGGAAGCGTTCTCGTGCAAGTCAGCAGTGAAGTGAATTTGGAGGCCCCGGCAAGACTTCAGCAAGCGGACGGTCCGGGACGCCTGCAGGAATGGGTGCGTGGTTTGCAGCAGGCGATCACGAAGACGCGCACGCTGGCGGAGTCTGCGGTTGCGCCGAGCCCTCCTGCGGCCAGCGTGTTACGGCGCGGTGCATCGGCCGCACGCAAACGTCGCGGTCGTAATTAGACTTAGTTCCGTCGTCCAGCGAGCCGATTATTTCGGCGTTTGAATCGAGCATGTGAAACGCGGCGGCGCGGCGCCGCCGCGCAGGTCCTGCAGGCCGCTATTCTGTCGTGCGGCGCCTGGTGCTCAGACGTTGCGCTGAGCCTTGGCCGACGCGCTCGCGGCCTGACTGGCCTCGCGGATTTTGAGCCAGGCCTTGTCATCGAGCTTGGTCAGGCCGGCGAAGGTAGAAGGAGCTGCAAGATGGTGACCGCCGTCGATGCAGATCGTCTCGCCGGTGAGATATTCGCAGCCGTCGCCGAGCAGCAGCAGCATCAGGTTCGCGAGTTCGTGGATCTCGCCGTAGCGGCCCATCGGTACTTCGCTGGCCTGGGTTGCGCCGACTGCGCTGTCCTCGGTTGGGCTCAGCATCTGCCAGGCGTAATCGGTCGGGAACGGTCCCGGCGCCACGGCATTGATACGAATACCGTAGCGTGCCCACTCGACCGCGAGCGACATCGTCATCGCGTTCACTGCCGCCTTGGCCATCGCCGACGGCGTAACGAATGCCGAACCGGTCCAGACCCAGGTCACCAGCGTCGACACCACCGAGCCCTTGAGGCCCTGGTCGATCCAGCGCTTGCCGCAGGCCTGGGTCGTGAAGAACGCGCCGTTCATCACGGTGCTGGTAATCGCTTCGAACGCACGCGGGCTCAGGTCCTTGGTTGGTGCGATGAAGTTGGCTGCGGCATTGTTGACCAGGCCGGTGAGCGCCCCATGCTCGGACCAGATCGCGCCGACTGCGGCGTCGACCAGTTCCTGCTTGCGGATGTCGACCGCCTGGAAGAACGCCGAGCCCGGGTTGCGCGCGTTGATCGCATCGGCCGCCTGCTTCAGCACCTCACTGCGTCGTCCCCACAGGTGCACCTGCGCACCGTGATCCGCGAGTATCCCGGCTACGCCCTTGCCCAGGCCGGTGCCGCCGCCGGTGATCAGGATGCGTTTTCCGGACAGTGCTTTTTTGTCGAATAGTGTCATCGGTCACTCCTTAAAGTTTTCTAGTTGCTTGCGGATTATTTTCAGGCGGCGCGACGCGCGAGCGGCCAACGCCCGGCTGCTGCCAGCTGATACTGCGGCGGCAAGTCCTGCGGTTGCGCCAGGCTGATGCCGGCATGCTGCGGCCAGCGCGGATCGTCGAGCAGCGCACGTGCAAGTGCTACGAAATCCGCATCGCCCCGTGTGACGATCGCATCGGCATGCGCCGGATCGGCAATCAGGCCTGCGCAGACGATCGGGCAACCCAGCGCCTGTCGCAGCTTGGCGGCGAAGCTCACCTGATAGCCCGGCTCGAGTTTGATCGTCACGCCGCCGCGCGCACCGCCGCTGGAAACCGAAAGATAATCGGCGCCGACATCGAGCAGCGCGCGGCCATACGCGATTGCATCTTCGACCTGCCAGCCGTCGTCGAGCCAGTCGGTGCCATTGATGCGCAGGCCCAGTGTTTTCTGTGCCGGCCAAACTGCGCGCACCGCGCGCATCACTTCGAGCGGAAAGCGCATGCGATTCGAAAGCGATCCGCCGTAGCCATCGCGGCGCTGATTCGAAATCGGCGAAAGAAAGGCGTGCATCAGATAGCCGTGCGCGGAATGCAGTTCGATGAAATCGAGACCGGCGCGATCGGCGCGCTGTGCCGCGGCGGCAAACGCGGCGACGATGCGGTCGATGCCGGCCTGGTCGAGTGCCTCGGGCACCGGCCAGTCGCGACCCCAGGGCAGCGCCGACGGCGCCAGTGTGGTCCAGGCGCCTTGCTCGGGTGTCAGCGGCGCGCCGCCAAGCCAGGGTGCTTGCGCCGAGCCCTTGCGTCCGGCGTGGCCGAGCTGAATGCCGATGGGCAATCGCGCAAAGCTGCGCAGCTCGCTTAGCAGCTTGGCGAGTGCGTGCGCCTGACTGTCGTTCCAGAGTCCCAAGCAGCCGTGCGTGATCGCGCCTTGGCGTTCGACCGCAGTGGCTTCGAGCGTCAGCACACCGGCGCCGGAGATCGCCAGCTGCCCAAGGTGTTGCGCATGCCAGGGCTGTACACTTCCGTCGATGCCGGAGTACTGGCACATCGGAGCGACCACGATACGGTTCGCGGCATCGAGCCTGCCGAATCGGGCGGGCGAGAAAAGGGTGCTCATCGAGGAGTGTGTTCAGTGTGTCTTATACGGTATGTAACCATACCATATGCGAGCGGCAGGGTCCGTCTGCGGCGCGTCTGTGCTGCAATGCCGGTGATGCCTGGCTCGGGCTCTGGCCCGGATTCGGCGCGGCGATGCCGCTGACACCGAAGCCGGCGCGCCTGCGACAGACGCCATCGCCACGACGTGCGCCGGGACGTCCCACCGTCGCACAGGCTTCGGTCCTGCGGGAGAACATTCTCGATGCCGCGCTGACGACGTTCATTACGCATGGCTTCGAAGCCAGCAGCATGGAAGGCATCGCGCGCACCGCCGAAGTTGCCAAGATCACGCTCTATCGCCAGTTCGATACCAAGGAGCAGCTGTTCGTCGAAGTCGCACGGCGCGCCCAGCTGCGCGTCCGCGATGGCCTGGCGTTCAGCGTAGATCCACATGCGCCATTGGAGCAGGTGCTGCGCGAGATCATCGAGAAGCTCTACGATGGGTTTACGCAGCCGCAGTACATGGCGGTGATGCGCATGGTGATTGCCGATGCGCGACGCTTTCCGAAGCTCGGTCGCGCGATGCTGAACGATTCGAAGTCGGCAGTCGCCCCCTTGGTCGACTATCTGCAGCGACTGCGGGAGGCAGGCCAGATCGCGATCGATTCTCCATACGACGCCGCCACACAGATCGCCGGCATGGCCAGCGGTGCGGGTCGATACCTGCTGGTTCAACCTTCGCGGCATCCTCAGGCGCGACGGCACTGGATCGAAACGCTCGTGCAATTGTTCACGCGTGCCTGGCGCGTCATGCCGTAGCCCAGCATCCGGCGCCGATTACGTCGGCGGCGAGCTTGCATCGAGGTCTCATCGAATTCGCATCGAGTTCGCATCGAGCCCGTGCAGATCCGGCGGCTCAAGTTGGACGCATACGGCTTGGCGAAGTACAGCGCGCAGTCTGCCTTCGACCATCAAGAATTGGGCGCAATGCCAGAGTGCAGCCCAGATCCAGCGATCAATCCTGCGGCGCAGTACCGACTTCCAAAATCCTGGGGCTAATCGTCCGCTCCGCCCGCGGCCTTAAAACGTTGCGCCAGAGTCGCCGTGATTGACGCCGGCATTAATGTTACGCAGGCAAGCTTTTATGCACGGAGCGGGCTTCGGATACTGCGCACGTCTAAACACCTACCAGCGAATCTCCCCATGAATCAATCTGCCGATCGGATCGTCTCGCGTCTGCGCCAGGGCCTGCGTTTGCCGGTGATCGTTGCCCCGATGTTTCTGGTGTCTGGTCCCGAACTGGTGATTGCCTCCTGCAAGGCCGGCCTGATGGGTTCGTTTCCGACGCAGAACGCGCGCAGCATCGAGCAACTGAACGACTGGTTCCTGCGCATCCGCGACGAACTCGCCGCGGTGCGCAAAGCCGGTGGAACCGTTGGCGGTTGGGCCGTGAGTCTGATCGTGCATCCGAGTTACGACCGCTTCGCGCAGGAGCTCGAACTGCTGCAGGAATACCGGCCTGAACTGATCGTCACCGCGCTCGGCTCGCCGAAGCGCGTGCTCGATACCGTGCACAGCTATGGCGGCGCGGTGTTTGCCGACGTGATGTCGCTGGAGCACGCGCGCAAGGCGGTGGATGCGGGTGTCGATGGTCTGGTGCTCGTGTGTCACGGCGCCGGCGGGCATACCGGCGCCTACAGCCCGTTCGCCTTCGTGCCCGAAGTGCGGCGCTTCTTCGATGGACCGATCGTGGTCGGCGGCGCGATCTCCGATGGCCGTGGCGTGCGTGCCGCCGAGATGCTCGGTGCCGATCTGGTTTACATGGGCACGCGCTTCATCGCCTGTCCGGAGAGTCTGGTCAACGAGGAATACCGGGCGATGATGGTGCGCGCGGGTATGGACGGTGTGGTCAGCACCAAGGCGGTGACCGGCGTGATGTGCAACTGGTTGAAGGAGAGCGTTGCCGCCGCCGGCCTCGATCAGAACCGGCTTGCCGTGGACGGCAAGATCGACTTCTCCGATGTGCACGGCGGCCACAAGCCCTGGAAGAACATCTATGGCGCCGGCCAGGGCGTCGGCTGCGTCGATCGCGTGGCCGATGTCGCCGAAACCGTCGAACAGTTGCTCAATGAGTATCGCGGCGCGGGCGTCTCGCGCGGTGTGGATTTGCCGCGCGCGGCCAGTCTCTAACCGGAAAGTAGACAGCCATGCTGCAACATCGAGCGGTCTACAACGAAGAACACGCGATGTTCCGCGATGCCGTACGCGGGTTCATCGCGGCCGAGATCACGCCGAACTTTGCCCGCTGGGAAGAGCAGGGCATTGTCGATCGTCAGTACTGGACCAGTGGCGGTGCCGCCGGTCTGCTGTGTCCACAGGTACCGGAGTGCTACGGCGGACCTGGCGGCAGTTTCCTGCACAACGCCATCATCGGTGAGGAAATCGCCTATGCCGGCTATGCGGGGCCCTTGAGCGACTTCTCCGTTCATAGCGACGTCTGCGCCGGATACATCCTGCACTTCGGCAACGAGGCGCAGAAGCAGCACTGGTTGCCGCGTATGGTCAGCGGCGCGAGCGTGTGTGCGATCGCGATGACCGAACCCGGCACCGGCAGCGATCTGCAAGGCGTGCGCGCGCGTGCGGTGCGCAACGGCGACGAACTGGTCGTCAGCGGCAGCAAGACGTTCATCTCCAACGGCCAGCATGCCGACGTCGTCATCGTGGTTGCGCGCACCAGCGACGCGCCGGGTGCTAAGGGCATCAGCCTGGTGCTGGTCGAGACCGACCGGCCGGGTTTTCGCCGCGGCCGCAATCTCGACAAGCTCGGCCACAAATCGGCGGACACCTCGGAATTGTTCTTCGACGAAGTGCGCGTTCCGGTCGGCAATATCCTCGGTGCCGAAGGTGGCGGCTTCACCGTGCTGATGACCGAACTGCCGCAGGAACGCCTGACGCTGGCGCTGTCGTCGATGGGAGCGGCGCAGCGTGCGTTCGATCTGGCTTGCGATTACGTGCGTTCACGGCGTGCGTTCGGCAAGGCCGTGATGGACTTCCAGAACACGCGGTACAAGCTGGCTGATCTGAAGGCGGAACTCAGTGTCGGTTGGGCGTTCGTCGATCAATGCCTGGCCCGCCACGAACGCGGCGCGCTGACGTCTGCCGACGCGTCGATCGCCAAGCTTTGGTGCAGCGAGATGCACGGCCGCGTGGTCGACCAGTGCCTGCAGTTCTTCGGCGGCTACGGCTTCATGCGCGAATACGAAATCTGCCGGCTCTATGCCGATGCGCGTGTGCAGCGCATCTACGGCGGCACCTCGGAAATCATGCGTGAGCTGATTTCGCGTTCGCTGTAGCGCCAGCGAGCGCGCGCAAAGTCTGACCGAACAACTGGCCGAACAACTGACCGAGGAGCCGGCCGACGATCCGGACGACGATTTGGACTGGGAAGTCGCCGTCCAGCCGCGCATCGTTGCGGCCGGTCAGCCGCCCGGGTGGGGTCGTTGTTGTACCGCCAAGATCAGCGGCTGCTAAGTGTGCTGGCGCACGCAGCGACTCATCGATAAAAGCTTGCAGAAGTGAGCGTGCGGCCTTCGATTGCCGTAGCCGGCGAGGCGCTTTACATCAATCGTATGGAAGCATACGATAGACTTTAATAACCGTTTTCGGAGTGTTTTTGATGTTTCAGCGCAGCCTTTTCCAGAACGAGCACGAAATGTTCCGTTCATCGGTGCGCAAGTTCATCGAGAAGGAAATCGCTCCGTTCCACGCCGAGTGGGAACGCCAAGGCATCGTCCCGCGCGAGCTTTGGCTGAAAGCCGGCGATGCCGGTTTGCTGTGCTGCACGGTGCCGGAAGAATACGGCGGCCTCGGGCTCGACTACCTGTTCGACGTGGTCGTATTCGAAGAGATGGCGCGCAGCGGCTTCACCGGTCCGGGCTTTTTGATTCACTGCGATCTGGTGGCCACCTATGTGCGCTCGTTCGGCAGCGAAGAACAGAAGAAGCATTGGCTGCCGAAGATGGTCAGCGGCGAAGCCATCGGCTCGCTCGGCATGACCGAGCCTCACGCCGGCTCGGATCTGAAGAACATCCGCACGCGCGCGGTGCGCGATGGCGACGACTACGTCATCAACGGCCAGAAGGTGTTCATCTCCAACGGCCAGCTGTGCGACGTGGTGGTGCTGGCGACCAAGACCGAGAACGCCGGTGCCAAGGGCATCACGCTGTTTCTGGTGGATACCTCGCTGCCCGGCTTCAAGCGCGGCAAGAACCTGGAGAAGCTGGGCCTGAAGGCACAGGACACCTCGGAGCTGTTCTTCGAGGATCTCCGCGTGCCGGCAAGCGCGATGCTCGGCGCCGAGGGTGAAGGCTTCAAGCTGATGATGACCAAGCTGGCACAGGAGCGGCTCGCACAGGCGATTCGCTCGGCCACCGTGGCTGAAACGCTGATCGAGATGACGGTGGATTACACCGCCAACCGCAAGGCCTTCGGCAAGACCATCGGCGATTTCCAGAACACGCAATTCAAACTTGCGGAGATGAAAACCGACGCCGTGATCGGTCGCGTTTTTACCGATCACTGCATCTCTGCGTTCATGCGCGGCGAGTTGGACGAAGTCGATGCGGCGATGGCGAAGATGTGGCTATCGAACCTGCATTGCCGCGTGGCCGACGAATGTCTGCAACTGTTCGGCGGCTGGGGTTACATGTGGGAATACCCGATCTCGCGCGCATTTGCGGATTCGCGCATCGTCAAGATCGCCGGCGGTTCAATCGAAATCATGAAGCTGATCATCGGCCGCTCGCTGTTCAGCGCGGCGCGCGGCCATGAGCGTGTTCAGCCGATCGTCAAACCGACTGGCGCGACCGCCCGGCCGGAAAGTGGCCCCGTTGTGCGGGCGAGGGCCTAAAGCCTAACCAAAGTCTGGTGCGGTGGATTGCAAAGCCGCGTTCTGTAGAGGGATATCTGGAGAGAGATGATGAGTGACTATTTGAAATACTGGACCCCCGTACTGGTGCTCGGCATCGCATTCGCCGGCATGTTCATGGGTGGCGATTACGTCTGGCTCGGCATCCTGACGTTCCCGGCGCTGGCGCTCCTCGATACCGTGCTGCCGCGCGACTACAGCCTGCGCAAGATGACCAACGCCTCGCTGGCGAATCTGCCGATCTGGATCTGCGCGATCGGCCCCTTGCTGCTGTACCTGGCGTTCGCCTGGCGCATTTCGGTCGAGCACCTGACCACCGCGCAGATGATCGGCGGCGTGCTGAGCGTCGGCTGGATGGGCGTGATTCCGCTGGTGCCCGCTTCGCACGAGCTGTATCACATGCGCGGCAAGCTGCCGCGATTCATCGGTCACTATGTACAGCTGTGCTATCTCGACTGTACGCGTGACATCGGCCACGTCGTCGGCCATCACATCGATGTCGCCACCACCGAGGACGGCGATACCGCTGCGCGGGGCGTCGGCCTCTACAGTTTCACCGGCCGTGCGCTGCTGGAGAGCACGCGCTACGCGCTGCGCATGGAAGGCAATGCGCTGCAGAAGCGTGGCCTGAGCCGCTGGAATATCCGTCACCGCCTGTATCGCGCATTGCTGGCGCTGGTGCTGTTTCACATCGTGCTCTATGCGATCGGCGGCATCACCGCGAACATCTGCGGGCTCGCCGCACAGATCGTCGCGCGCGTCTGGGTCGAGTCGTTCAACTACTTCCAGCACTACGGTCTGGTGCGTCTGAAAGGCGCGACCATTGGCCGGCGTCATGTCTGGAACCATCTGGGCTGGTTCTCGCGCACGGTCGCGTTCGAGATCACCAACCACGCCGATCATCATCTGAATTCCTATCAGGTCTATTACAAGCTGGCGCCGCACAAGGAATCGATTCCGATGCCGAGCGTGTTCGTCTGCTTCTTGTCGGCGCTGATTCCGCCGTTGTGGCACGAGACCATCATCAAGCCGGCGCTGAAGCGCTGGGATCTGGAATTCGCCACCCCCGACGAGTTGGCGATCGCCGCCAAGCAGAATCGCGCCGCCGGCTGGCCTGATTGGCAGAACGAGCCACAGGTACAGGCGCGCAAATCGGCGACCGTCGGCATCTAAAACTGTATCCCTCCTCCTATGGGGATTTGAGCGCTGCCAGGTTTCACCTGCCTGGCAGCGCTTTTTTTAATCCGGACGTCGTGGCCACTCCCTGCCGTGCAGCGGCCGCCGCGCCGAGGAAACCAGCCTAAGGCCGATATACCGTATGACTTACGAATCAATCGAACTCAGCATCGCCGATGGACTCGCCAGACTGACCTTGAACCAGCCGCAAAAGGGCAATCCGTTCAACGCCAGTTTCTGCGCCGATATCGCTACAGCCGCCAATGAGCTGGCCGGCCGCGACGACGTGCGTGCGGTGCTGCTCACCGCCAATGGCCGCTTTTTCAGCGTCGGTGGCGATATCCAGATGTTTGCGCAATCGCTCGATACGCTGCCGAACAAGATCCGCGAGTGGACCGCCGGCCTGCACATGGGCATGGCGCGACTCGCGCGCTTGAATGCGCCGATGGTCGCCTGCGTGCACGCCACGGCAATGGGCGGTGCGGTTGCGATGGTCGCCAATTGCGATCTGGTGTTCGCGGCGAAATCGGCGCGCTTCGGCGCGGCGTATCCGCAGATCGGCTACAGCTGCGACGCCGGTGCTTCCTTCGGCCTGTCGTCGCGCATGGGACTGGCACGCGCGCGGCGGTTCCTGATCCTGAATGAAACCTTGAGCGCCGATCAGGCGCTGTCGACCGGACTGGTCGACGAAGTCGTCGACGATGCAAGTGTCGCCGCCGCCGCCGAGGCCGCTGCGATCAAGTTGAGCAAGGGGCCGACGCGTGCCTATGGCGAGATTCGCCGCATCTTCAGCCGCGCACTCGGCCAGCCTTATGAAGCGCAGCTCGAAGACGAAGCGCAAGCACTGACGCGCGCGGCGGCGACCAGCGATGCGCGCGAAGGGATCTTGGCATTTGTTGAAAAACGGCCGGCGCAATTCCAGGGGCGCTAACGCGGTACCAAAAGCGTTCGCGCCAGAACCGCGCGGCGGATCAAAGCAGCAGGGAACAGCTATGTGGCTTTATTCGGATATCAAAACACTCGCCGACATTCCACGCTATTACGCGCGTACGCAGCCCGATAAGCTCGCACTGATCGACGCTGCCGGCGCGCGCAGTTTTGGCCAGCTCGAAGAAACGAGCAATGCCATCGGCGCCGCCCTGATCGCCGAGCGGGTTGCTCATCGTTCGCATATCGGCTTCATCGGTAAGAACTCTGCGCGGTATTTCGAAGCACTGTTCGGCGCGGCCAAGGCCGGCTGTGCGGTAACGCCGCTGAACTGGCGCTTGTCCGAACCCGAACTGCAGCTGGTCATCGAGGACGCCGGCTGCCCGGTGATTTTGGTTGATCGTGAATTCGCAGCCATGGCGAAGTCGCTGCAATCGCGCTGTGCCAATGCATTCCGCTGCATCCAGTTCGATTCCAGCAGCAACGAACCCGGCGAGTTCGAAGCCTGGATCGGCGCAGTGGCGCCGATCGATCCGCAAGCGCCGATCGCGCCGGAAGATACCGGTGTCTTGATCTACACCTCCGGCACCACCGGCAAGCCCAAAGGCGTGCAGCTGACGCATCGCGGCTTTTTCTACATGCGCCTGTGCGAACACTTCGAGCCCGCGCTGCAATGGCAGGCCGACGATGTGATGCTGATGGTGATGCCTAACTTTCACTTGGTCGGTACCGGCCTGTCGGTGCAATCGCTCTACAACGGTTCGACCGTTTCGATCCTGCCTGCGCTCGATCCGGGTCGCACGCTGAAGCTGATCGAGCGCGATCGTCCGACCATCTGCGCGCTGGTGCCCACCGCGATCCAGATGCTGCTCGATCATCCGGACGCCGCGACAACGGATTTCTCTTCGCTGCGTCTGGTGATGTACGCCGGTTCTCCGATCAGCTCGCGGCTGCTGCAGCGCGCGCTGGCCGAAATGAAATGCCAGTTCATGCAGTTCTACGGTGCTACCGAATCGTCGGGCGCGATCACGCTGCTGCGGCCGGAACAGCACGACATCAACAACGAGCCGCGGCTGCGCGCCTGCGGCACCCCGCTGCCGCTGATCGAAGTCAAGATCGTCGATGCGGAAGGCAAGGAGCTGCCCGACGGTGCGACCGGCGAATTCGTCGTGCGCTCGCCAGCGTTGTTCGGCGGTTACTGGAATCAGCCCGAGGCGACCGCTGCGGTGCTCAACAACGGCTGGTATCGCACCGGCGATGCCGGTTATCGTGATGCGGAAGGGCTGCTGTACATCGTCGATCGCGTCAAAGACATGATCGTCACCGGTGGCGAGAACGTCTATTCGGGCGAAGTCGAACAGGCGCTGCAGAAACATCCGGCGGTGCGCGTGTCCACCGTCATCGGTCTGCCCGACGAACGATGGGGTGAGCGCGTCACGGCGGTGATCATCGTCGCCGAGAACGCCACGCTCAGCAGCGAGGAAGTAATCGCGCATTGCCGCAGCTTGATCGCGGGTTACAAGGTGCCAAAGTCGGTTCACTTCGTCGAAGCGCTGCCGATGACCGCAACCGGCAAGGTTCTCAAGCGTGCGGTGCGCGATCAACTCGCCGTCGCGCTGCAGAAAGTCGCAAGCTGAAGCTTGCAAGCTGAAAGTCGAAAGTCCAGCGGTGCGGAATTGTTCAGGGGGCGTCGCGATCCGGCGCGATGCATAAGCAAGGCGCGCGCACCTGCGCGTTACGGCAAAGGGAGAAGGTGATGCTGGGACAATTGCAGAAGAAGATGATTGGTCAGGGCGCAGTGATTTTGCTGATCGGCATGTGCGCCGGAATCGGATTGCTGGTGAGCCTGCTCGGCGGACTCGAACTGATTCCGGGCAATATCATCCCGATGGGTATTCCGGGCAAGACCGACGCCTGGGTGCGCGCGCACATCGGCGGCATGATGAACGCGTTCCTGATCATGATCGTCGCGCTGATCCTGCCGGTGATCGGTGCGAGCGCGCAGCAGTCGCGCCGCCTCTACTGGATGCTGGTCGGAACCGGCTGGGCCAACACGGTGTTCTATTGGGCGGCACTGTTCGCGCCGAATCGTGCGATCAGCTTTGCATCGAACCAGTACGGGCCTTCGAATCTGGCGTCGATCATCGGCCTCGCACCGGCGCTGCTGTTTGCGGTGATCTCGATCGTCGCCGTGTTCATGATCGCCAAGCAGGCGCTAACGAACTCGACGCCGTAAGACCCTGGTCCGGACTCGAAGGCGACGGCTGCGAAACGGCGGTCGTCGCGACTCGAATCGGACGTGTTCGAGTGCTACGCAAATCCAGCACGCGTGATCGCCTTGCGAGTGCCGTACAGTCGTCGTCGACTCGCTGAAGAACGAATGGAATCCCGACAGGAATCGAGATCGGAATCCCGCTCGGAATCGCGCTCGGAATCTCGAGCGGAATCGCGAGCGGATTATTGACCGCGCGGCGCCTTCGGCCAGCCTGCCTTCGCGTCGTTACTGCGTCAGTCCGAAGCGATGGCCGATCGACACGCCGACCAGGAACATCTCGTTCGAGATACTGGCCTCGCCGCCGCCGAACGCGGCCGGAATCGAATCGTGGCCGGAGACCTGCCGCTGCTGTGCCAGCGCGGCATAGCCCGATACCTCATAGCGCGGCAGAAAACCCCAGGTTGCACCGAGCGTGTAGTGATTGCGTAGCGTCGCCGGCGCGAGCAGATTGAACAGCGTCTGCGAAGGCGGAAAGCTTGCGGTTGCGTAGATGTAACCGGCGCGCAGTCGCAGATCCGGTGTGGCCTGATACACCACGCCGAGCTTGTAGGCATTCTGGTCGCCCCAACCGAAGCCGGGCCCATCCGACGAACCGAGTGGCTTGCCCTGCGCAAGTACGTCGATGGTATTGCCGAACGCATGGCGCGATGAATACTGCTGTCGTGAAAACTCGGTCTCGATGGTCAGCTGCGGCAGCGGCTTGAACGCCAGCGCCGCGCCATAGATCGCCGGCAGTTCCAGTTCGCCGGAATCGGGCAGCAGCCCCGCGTACTGGTGAATCTTCTGCGAATAGCTCTTTGAACGGTACGAGGCGCCGGCATTCAGCCAAGGCGTCAGGCGTCCGCTCCAGCCGGCCATCAGGCTGCCGCCGAATGCGCCGTGCTTGCCGACGTTGCTGACTTCGTCCGGTGCCTGTGAAAGCCCGGCGAACGGCAACAGTCCCTTGGCATCGACCGTCTCGTGCTGAAAGTTCACCGCAATGCCGAACGTCTGACCGGGCCAGGGACTGTGCGCCAGCGCCAGCGATAGTCCGGAGATCTTCACCGCCAGACTGGCACTCTGCGACTGGCTCGCAACCGCCGGCGACGCAAATCGCGCATAGGGGCTCTGCGTGTAGTCCGGACCGATGCCGGCGGCGTAAGCCGTAATGCCCGCGGCCCAGTTCGGCGCAATCGGGAAGCTGATGCCGGCCTGCGGAATGAAGTAGTAGTGGTGCGCATCCGAATCGTACGTCTTGTCCGGACCCAGGCTGTTGCCGGCGATGCGCGCCCGCGCGTCCGGCATCAGCAGATCGATGCCGAGGTCGTAGCGACTGCCGAGTTCCAGCGCGCTGGCGGGGTTTGCCGCGATCGCACCGGTATCCTCCGCATTGACGAAGCTGACGCCGCCGGCGCCGAGCGCCTTGATGCCGGAGCCGTGTTCGAACACGCCGAGGGTTGCGTGTGCGCTGAAGGGTGCCAGGCCGCAAGCGGCAACCAGAGGAATCAAGCGTAAGCGCATGAGCGAAAGTCGGGTGGATCAGGCAGGGCGCCGCGACGCCGGATGTAAGTGTCGTGCCGCGACTAGAACGCCGCGCCGTACAGCAGATAGAGACCGATCGCGCCGAGCGAGCCGTGCGCGGCAACCATCGCCAGCATCGGCACGCGATTGCGGAACAACACGCGGAACAAGAACACGCCACCGGCGAAACCGGCCGCGAACACGTACAGCGCCCACCAGGCGTGCTGCGGTGCATCGGGTGTCTTCAAAACTGCTGCCAGCAGAACGCCAAGTGCGGCCAGCGCGCCGAGTCCATGCACGGGACCAAGCCACGGCGGAATGCCGATCTTGCCGGCGATCAGGCCAGCCATCAGCAGTCCACCTGCGGCGATCAAGGCGAAAAAAATGAAGGCGATCTGCAGCAAACTCATCGGAAGATTCATCGAAATACTCCTGTGGCATTGCGAGACGGCGATTCGGCAGATGCGGTACGCGCGTGTAAACGGGCGGAACGGGAAACTCAGTGAAGTTGCTGCTGTGGTGCGAGTGAGTACACGGCCGAAGTCACTCTCGTCACCAAACAATATCGGCGGAGACAACTGTCGAGCGAGCGCTCACGGCATCTTCGCGCTGTGGCTTTCGTCGGTGAACTTGTCATAGAAGATCGCTTCCAGCGGCATGCCGATCTCGGTCATCGAGGCGATGCCGGCGTCGATCATTCCAGGCGGTCCACACATGTAGCCTTGCGCAGTCGCGAAGTCGGTTCCGGGCAGCGCATCGGTAATGAACTGCGTAACCAGACCGCGCGCACCCTTCCAGCTGCTGTCGGCGGGCTCGTGCGACAACACCGGCAGGAACACGAATTGGTCGGCCCAGCCATTGGCGATCTGCTGAATCTGATCGAGGCCGTACAGGTCGGCCTGCGTGCGTGCGCCGAACAGGAAGGCACAGGGCCGTTTAACGCGGTTCTTGCGCGCGTCCTCCAGCAGGCTCAGCAGCGGCGCCAGTCCACTGCCGCCGGCTATGCAGATCATCGGCGCGTCACCGGGATGCAAGTGAAAGCTGCCGTGCGGTCCTTCCAGATCGAGTGGAACACCGGCCAGCTTGCCGGCGAATAGATCTTCGGTGAATGCGCCGCCCGGCACCTTGCGCACGAAGAAGTTGAGCGTGCTGCGGCCGTCGCGATCGGGCGCATCGGCGAACGAGTAATTCCGTGCGCGGCGGATGTTCGGATATTTGAGGTTCGCGTACTGGCCCGCGACGAACTTGATCGGCCGGTCGAGCGTCAGCGTCACGCGCAGGATGTCGTGCGTCAGCGACGTGGTTTCCGCCAAGGTCGCGACGAAGCCTTCCGGCGCGGGCGCATCGAGCGCCTGGCTCTCCACTTCGACTTCGGTCAGCGCATCGCGCGGAATCGCCTGGCACGCGAGGATGAAGCCGGCTGCGATCTCCTGCTGCGACAGTGTGTAGCCGAAATCGGTGAGCGCGTTGACCCGACCGGTTTTCAGTTTGCACTTGCAAGAGCCGCAGGTGCCGACCGTGCAGTTGTGCGGAAATGGCACGCCGGCAGCGAGCGCGGCTTCGAGCATGGTCTGCCCGCTGGGGACTTCGAACTGCGAGCCGAACGGGGCGACGTTGACGAGCTTCGCCTCTTTTTGCCCAAACAGCGACTTGAACAGCCCCATCGATGCCTCCAGCCTACGGTCGGCGCTGCATCGGGTTTGCCTGCGAATGCCTGCAGGCGGATGTGCGCGGCTCTTAGATGTACTAGCTTGATGTTCTAGCTTGACGTGCTAGCTTGTTTAAGTATCGTAAGCTACCATATCGTTATGTACAAGCACGCATCCTACAACCCGGATGCGTTGCAACAATAAACGTCGGCGCGATCGGCGCGATCGGTGTACGAGGAGAGCGAATGTCGATGAACATCAACCGGCGTGTGTTGGTTGTCGAGCGACCGCGGTACATCGTTCCCACCGCAAATTGCTTTCAACTCGACAACAGCGCGGTGCCGGCGATCTCCGACGGTCAATTGCGATTGCGCACCCTGTGGCTGTCGCTCGATGTAATGCTGTACGCCCGCGTCAAGCGCATCAGCAGCGACGCCGAGCCGGTCGCACTCGGTGACGTGATGGTGGGGCCGACCGTCGGCCGCGTCGAAGAATCGAACAATCCTGCGTACAAGGTTGGCGAACTGCTCAGCGGATTCTGGGGCTGGCAGGACTACGGCGTGTCGGACGGCAGCCGCGTGCGCAAGCTCGACTTCTGCAGTGGGCATCCCTCACAGGCACTCAGCGCGTATGGCGCTTCTGCATTTGGCGCCTATGTTGCCCTGCATGAACTGGCGCCACCGAAATCTGGTGAATCCGTCGTCGTCGGCACCGCGACCGGTGGACTCGGACAAATCGCCGGCCAGATCGCCAAACTCAAAGGCTGTCGCGTCGTCGGTATCGCCGGCGGTGCGGAGAAGTGCCGCATTGCGGTCGATCTGCTCGGCTTCGATGCCTGCGTCGATCATCGCAGCTCTGACTTCGCCGGCAAATTGCGCACGGCCTGCAGTCAGGGGATCGACGTGTTCGTCGACACCATCGGCGGCAAGGCGCTCGATGCGGTGATGCCACTGCTGAATCGCAACGCGCGCATCGCCGCCTGCGGTTTGATGGACACGCCGCGCATCGGCGAGCCGGTTTACAGCGGCAAGTATCAATACAGCATGAGTCTGCTCAACGAACTGATCAACCGGCGACTGCAACTGCGCGGCCTTGTGGTGTTCGATCACATTCGTCAATACGCGGCGGCGTTTCACCGCGACATGCAGGCCTGGCTTGCGGCGGGCAGCGTCAAGCCGCTGGAAGAAGTCGTCAACGGTCTCGAGAACGCGCCGGAAGCATTTCAGGGGCTGTTCGAGGGCCGCAATCTCGGCAAGTTGCTGATCAAGGTCGCCGACTGAACTGCTCCGCGGCCGCAATAGTTTTTTCAATCGCAATGAACACAGGAATACAGCAGTGAATACTTCGGTGAAGAGTTACAAGGCGCAGGCAGCCGTCGTGCGTCAGGTTGGTGGTCCGTTCACGATCGAGTCGATCGACGTTGCCGCTCCGCGCGCCGACGAAGTGCTGATCAAGATGGTCGGCGTCGGCATCTGTCATACCGATCTGGTGTGCCGCGACGGCTTTCCAGTGCCCTTGCCGATCGTGCTCGGTCACGAAGGCTCCGGCATCGTCGAAGCGGTTGGCGACAAGGTGAAGAAACTGAAGGCGGGTGATCACGTCGTGCTCAGTTTCAATTCCTGCCAGAGCTGCCCGAACTGTGCGAAGTCGCTGCCGGCGTACTGCTACAACTTCCTCGCCAACAACTTTGCCGGCGTGCGGCCTGCCGACGGCACCACGCCGCTGGCGCAGAGCGGCACGATGATGCACGGCCAGTTCTTCGGCCAGTCATCGTTCGCGACGTACGCCATCGCACGCGAGATCAATACCGTCGTCGTCGACGACAAGCTGCCGTTGGAGATTCTCGGGCCGCTCGGTTGCGGCATTCAGACCGGTGCCGGTGCGGCGGTGCTGTCGCTCAACATGCAGGCCGGTGAAACGCTCGCGGTGTTCGGTGGCGGCGCGGTGGGATTGTCCGCACTGCTCGGCGCACGCGCGATCGATGCCGGCATGGTCATCGTGGTCGAGCCGAATGCCGAACGCGGCAAGCTGGCGCTGTCGCTCGGTGCCACGCATGTGATCAATCCGAAGGAAACCACCGACGTACTGGGCAAGATCAAGGAGCTCAGCGGCGGCGGCGTGAATTACGCCATCGATACCACCGGCATTCCGGCGGTGATGGGTGTTGCCATCGAAACCATGCTGCCGCACGGCACATTGGCGCTGATCGGCGTGCCGCCCCCGGACACCAATCTGCCGGCGAATCTGATGAGCATGCTGGTGCGCGGTGTCAGCGTGAAATACATCACCGAAGGCGATGCCGATCCGCAGACGTTTATTCCGCGCATGCTCGCCTGGTATCAGGCCGGCAAGTTCCCATTCGATCGTCTGATCAGCAAGTTCAAGTTCGAGCAGATCAACGACGCGGCGCATGCGACCGAGACCGGTGCGGCGATCAAGCCGGTGCTGGTGTTCTAAATCGAACGTGAGCGGCGAAGGGGCGAGCCATGGATATTTCTGAACGCAGCAGTCGTAACAACCAGCTCTTTGCGATCTGGTGCGGACCGATCTTCACCGTGCTGACGCTGATCGGCTGGTTCGGGATCTCGCAAGGACTCTTCCCCGCGCATGCCGACCTGAGTCCGGCGGAAACTGCGAGTTACTTCAACGCGCACGCCTTTGGTATTGAACTGGGTTGTTCGATCTGGATCATCGGCTGCTGCTTCCTCGGCATCTGGACGGCGCAGCTGAGCGCGATGATGGCGCGCATGGAAGGCCCGATGCCGGTGTGGGCGATCGTGCAAGGTCTCGCCGGCGGCGGCATCGTCGTGTTGGTGATGCTGAGCTGCTGTCTGTGGATCAATGCCGCTTATCGCGGTGGTGCCAACCCCGATGTGATCGTGTCGTCGAACGACAGCGCCTGGCTCGCGATTCTGCTGACCTGGCCGATCCTGTCGCTGCAGATGATCGCCGCCGCGGTGGTGATGCTGCAGGACCGCCGCGCCACCAAGATGATTCCGCGCTGGCTGTCGCTGGCTTCGATCGTCGGTGCCATTGCCTTGGTCACGGCCGGTGTTCCGGCCTTCACCAAGCATGGGCCGTTCGCGTATCACGGACTGTTCGGCTACTTCATGCCGATGGTGATCTGGGGCTTGTGGTTCGACACTCACTCCTGGTTCATGGCGCGCGCACTGCTGCGGAGTTCCGGCGTGCGCGTGACGACATCGGCGGCCTCACGCTCCGGTTCCGGGCTCACGGCCTGACGTCACTCGCGCAGCACCCACTGCATCGATCATCGAGGAGTTTCCACATGGCGATCGCCGCACACACCAAGCTGCAGCACCAATCCTTCGGCTTCAATTGCGCCTGGATCTTCAGTGTACTGACCGCAATCGGCTGGCTCTGGATCGCGCACTTCTGGATGCCGGCCGCCGCCGATCTCGGCGCCGCGGAAACTGCGAAATTCTTCACCGTGACCTATCGCGACGGCATGCTGCTCGGCAATTCGATCTTGATCGTAGCCTGCGCCTTCCTGGTGATCGCCTCGGTGCAAATGGGCTTGACGCTGGCCGAGATCGAGGGACGCCAACCGCTGTGGTCGATCACCACCGCGATCGGCGGCATCCTCATCGCCGTGATCGTGTTTCTCAACGCCGGCTTCTGGATCGGCGCGGCGTATCGTCCGGCAGCGAGCCCCGACATCGTCGTCGCACTCAACGACGTCGCCTGGCTAGGCTTCCTGCTTGGCTGGGTGTTTCTGTCACTGCAGATGGTCGCCACCGCGATCGTGTCGTTGGCCGATACGCGCGCGCAGCCGATGATTCCGCGCTGGATGGCAAAGGCGTCGATTGTCGGTGCCGTTGTGCTGGCCTGCGCCGCCGGACCTGCGTTCACGCAGAGCGGCCTGTTCGCCTATCACGGTCTGCTGGGCTTCTACCTGCCCATGGTGATCTGGGGCGTGTGGCTCGATGCGCATGCGTTCTACATGCGCCGCGCCGTGCTGGCGCAGGCGCGCCAGACGCAGAGCGTAACGATGCAGGCTGGCAACACGATGCGCGCTTGAGGGCCGCTCGGTCCCCTGATCGCCTGATAGTCCGGAGCCTTGCCGGCGCGTGAGGCTGCCACGCAAAGCGCTGCCTTGCAGCGCTGGTGCACCATAGAAACTCGTGTGGGACTCGCCGTCACCGCGCGGCGCCGTGCTCTGCCGTACCGATGTTGGTGATGCGCCCGTTCGCGTTCAACGTCGAAACGCAGCGACTCAAATGCGGTGATCGGCTGAGCCATCGAATTCCCGATCGCTGCCAGGACTATTCGGTTTGTCGGCAGGATCGTCGCCGTCGCCGTCGCCGTCGCCGTCGAGGTCGATCACAGCGAAATCTCGCCGAACGATCCGACAACGCCGAACCTGCGCCTGCGCGGCACCCGGAAGATCAGGCCCGTCGTCAACAGCAGCGAGCTGCAGTAGCGACTGCGATTCGCGTTTTTACGGCGTTAGTAGAGCGCCGCCAGACGCATCGGGCAGATCAAAATGCGTCGCGACAGACGCCGTGGAACGCAGTCAACCCGCAGCGTCGCCATTAGACTGAGGCAGCCGAGTAGAAGGCTCGCTTAGGGCAGTTTCTTGCTTCAGTCGAATCAGGAGATACATGCAAAGCCCGGCTGCGACGCCTGGGACAATCCCAATGACGACGGCAACCCAACCGTGCCGAATGCCCTTCGTGCTGGCTTCATAGATGACCCAGATAGACAGCGCACACCAACACGCGATCGTGTCGATTGAATAGCCCGCTGCAAACGGATTCACAAACCCGGCAGCGAACGCAGCAATCACATTCGGCTTATTCACAAGCTCCGGAACAACCACCAGGCAAAAAGCGAGCGTGAACGCTATGCCGACGGCGGCGATCAGGCTTTTAAATAACTTAGTGTTCATTAGTGTTCATGCGCTATCCGAGTGATCAATTAGAAGTTGAATTGATTGTGCAGCATCGGTGGTTCGATTGAGCGAGGTCTTAGCCATACAGCCGGCTTTATGTGCACAACCCGCATGCGGCGCTACTAAGAACTGATGTCTTCGATGCCCGCCCACTGCAACGCATCGACGCGCTCACCGAAACTCCGATACTCGACGATCTTGCCGTCGCGCAAAACAAAACCGTCGGCGAATCGCGCATCGATCCAGTCGCTTCGTTCCAGAAGCCGGACCCAGACATGCAGGTAGACGACGACCTTGTCGCCATCAACGAAATACCGCTCCGGCATGCAGCTGCCTTCGGCCCAAGTTCCGCGTCCTCTGCGGATGTGGTTTTGAACCTCGGCGATTCCGCGATACGTACCCGACGTCGGAAACCCTTCAGGCTCGACGCGCACGATCTGCGGATCGAAGTCGTCGGTGAGCGCCTGCATATCGTTGCGATTGATCGCGTCGAACAACCGGGCGATCACATCGACGTTGCTGTTCATGAGGCTTAGTCAAACCGAATAAATCGCGCAACGCAAAAATGGGCAAATCACGCCGCCGACCCGCCAGAGCCGAGGCCGTTGGATTGAACCGATGCTTGAGCCACGGTGGCAGTCCGGCTGGAGGCGAATTGCGGCAGGTCGTCGCCAATGTGATGCCAGGGCGCTTTGGAGGCGACGTGAGAATGATAGTGAGGCGCCCTGCTCGGAGATTCGTCGAGCGTTCCCAGCCTCAGATGCAGCATGCCGCGGAGCGGTTTCTGCGCGTAAAGGCTGGAGCCACAAATGCTGCAGAAACCCAAAACCGTGTGCGCGCTCTTGGGAAAGTGGCGGATCGACTCTTGGCCTTTGAGCACCCTGAACTCTGCTGTGGAAATACCGCCGACCGCTGAGAACGCCGAGCCCGAGAACCTGCGGCACTCCGAGCAATGGCAAAACCCTACGTACTCGAAGTTGTCTGCTACGGCGTACTCGACAGCACCGCACAGACAGTGGCCGCGAAGTTGTTTCATGAGCGGCGACCAAAGCACGTCAACGCCTGCTTCGCCCATGGCTGACGGGCCGTCTGCTCGACTGACGGTTGGGTCTCGTGCCTACTCTGAACTGTATTCATAGCGAGACACCAATTTGCCCTCTCCGGAATAGCCGAAAGCAAAAGCATGCAGGAAGAAGTCATAACGAACCCATTTTTTACACTGGCCAGCATTTCGTGGTGGATTAGTCTGGTCTCCGCTCCACCACAGATACTCTCCGCACGGAAGCACCTCATCCGGGGCTCCGATGCTCGACAAAATTGCGACCTCGCTTTGCCCACGTTCAGCGTTTGTGAAGGTGGCTTCGGTATGCGCCTCGCGGTACAGGTACCGCCCAGACAACGCTGCAAGAACGAGCGCCGTGATTATGACCACGCTCTTGGCCCGAAACTTCATTCAACCCAACGCTAGGTTAATGCGCGGACCCGCCGGAGGCAGGTTCGTCGCGTTCAACACCTAGTTGGACCGGCGTATACAGGAGCGCGCCGCAATGCACGCACTTTCCGCTAGCTAGGACTTTGCGCCAGGTCATCGTGCCAACCGCCCTCTGGCAAGCCGGACACACAGGCGAATTACGAATGAAAGACCTATTGACCGAAACAACCAAGCTCGCCGTGACAACGTTGCAGATCGCAAAGGCGGATAGGCAGTACCAGAGCATCTCAGTACGAGACGGCTGGAGGCGCAGTAGGACGAATATCCCGATCACGAGCGGCAGCTGAAGCAGAATCGAAAGGAGGCCGCGCCTCCTTAGCGTGCGCCGCGTCTCGGTCAGTGCACGGGCGATCTCCTTAACGAATGCTACTTTGTCCATAAGGTCCAACGCCGATTGAACCGCAGCCAGTGGACCCGAGTTCGTGGTTCAACGCAGGTTTCCATTCGCCAAGTCCCTGTTTACGCACGACCGTGGAAGATTGAGGCCGATCAATTCGTCAAGACACGATAGACCTGCGCCTGCCGATCTATCAAGCATGTCGCTATCGACACGATGATTCTCGCAATACTGTTTGAAGGCGCACCAGATGTTTGGGCGTGCGCAGTAGGTCGTCAGCGCACGGCCTCAGCCTGCGTCGCAGGGAGCAGCAGATTTACACGCGCGCCGCTAACCTGCGATGAGTTCCGGGTCGCCGTGCGTGAGGTAGTCCCACATGCGTTCGTAGACGCGGCCGGCGGTGACCTGGCGGGCTTTGGTCTCGTCCGGCGTCAACAGTGTTTCCTCGCCATCGGCTTTGAGGTTGGCCAACGCGGTTTCGACACGTGCGGCTTCTTCGAGGAACCAGGACAGTGCTACGGCTTCGACCAAGTCGGCGCCGACCACGACGGCGCCATTGGCGCGCATCACGATCGCATTCGAGGGTCCGAGTTGTTCGGCGAGCTTCAGCGCGGCGGCGTCGTCGCGCAGCAGTCGCGGGTCTTCCCATAGCGGGGGCTGCGGCGCGAAATAAGCGCCGAAGCCATGCCGCGGACGCACCGTGCGGCGCAGCAGCGACAGCAGCATGGTCTGCGGCGGCATGATGCGGGCAACGGCGCCGACGTCGCTGCGCAGTCGATAGATCGCCTGATGAATGCGCACTTCACCCAGCACGCCTTCGGGTAGCGCGCCATCGATCGCAACCACGGTGCCAGCCTCGCCGCTGCCGATCGTCCCCATCGGTTTGGCGGCACAGACGAGAAAATGCTGACGGTCCAGACGCACGCTGCAATGGCCGTAGGCGTGAACCAGATTGCCGCGTGCGAGTGCACGAGCGGCCAAGCGCAGATCGCGATCGAGATTGCTGTGAGTAGGGTTCATGAGGGATCGGATGGATCGCTGGGCTCGACGCCACGGGTTTCGAGAGGTTCGCAGATAGTATCATTGCATACCAATATCCAGCCGCCATCTACTGCCTCTCCCACCATGCCTGCCGCAACCTCCAATCCTCTGACGTCGCTGCGAACCTCTTACACGCACTGGACGCAGGAACACGTGCGTTGGTCCGATACCGACCTGGTGGGTCACGCGAACAACCTGACGTTCGGGGCGTTCTGCGAAACCGGCCGCTCCTTGTTCCTGCGCCGCTATGTCGACAAGCATTTCACCGAGCGTGCGATGTTCCTGCCCGCGCAGCTGATCCTCAATTTCATCGGCGAAGTGTTCTGGCCCGCACAGGTGGACGTCGGCACCGGCGTGCTCGACATCGGCCGCAGCTCCTGCCGCATCGGGCAGGGACTGTTCGAAGGCGATCGCTGCTTCGGTACTTCAGAAACCGTGATCGTGCTGATCGACGAAGTCACGCGTCGACCGCAACCGATTCCCGACTCGATCCGCAACTGGTTCGAAGGCTACCGCATCGGTTGAACGCTTCAGCCGGCGACGTTGCCGCCGCCGAACTCGGGCAGGCCGTAGCGATACACCAGCAGAATGATTGCAGTCACCGCGACGAGCCAGCCTTCGAGCAGGCTGCGCCACAAACGTGGCGCATGCCGCAGCTCCATGTAGTCGAGGACGACGAGGCGGCCCTTGGCGTAGGCGATCGCCAGCGTCACGAAGCCCGCAATGGCGCCGAGTTGCGCGTCTTCGCGCAGCCAGTAGGTTGCAGCGGTGGCGATTACCAGCAGGAGCCAGGTGCGGTGATTGGTATTGCGCAGCAGGGTATTCATGTTCGGTCAGCGCAGCAGATAAAGCAGCGCGAACAGGAAGATCCACAGCAGGTCGACCATGTGCCAATACGAGGCACCGGTTTCGAGGCCCTGCAAGGGGCCGCTGTCGTAACCGCCGGCGCGAGCCTTGTTCCACATCACGGTGAGAATGACTGTGCCGGCGACGACGTGCATCAGGTGAATCATCGTCAGGCAGAAATAGAACATGTAGAAGGTGTTGGTCAGCATCGACAGGCCGGCTTCGAACTTCGCCGTGTACTCGAACACCTTCACCAGCATGAAGGCCACACCCAGCGCGATGGCGACGCCGAGGTAGGTTGAAATCAACTGCGGTCGCCGGCTTCGCGCCGCAGCGAGTGCTTGTACCACCGCCCAGGAACTGCTGATCAGAATCAGGGTATTGATGACGCCGCAGGTTCGGTCCAGCGTGCGCTGCGAATCGTTGAACACGGCGAGTTCGCTGGCACGGTTGACGATGTAGGCGATGAAGAACGCGCCGAACATCAGCAATTCGGCACAGATGAAAATCCAGACGTCGCGATCGCCGGGCAGGCGCTGCGCGATCGGCGCGGCCTGATCCGGGACGGCGGTAATTGCGTTCATTGGGGCGGACTCAAGGCATCGGCAAGGCAGACGAATGCGTAGCGCGAGTTGCGCCGGTGATCTGGCGATGCAGACCTGCACCTCGAAGTCCAAAGGCTTCGCGCCGTGCGGCCGGCGCGAAACCGATGGGGGAATTCGAAGCGCGCGCCTGGACTGACGCGCCGCCGCTTCTTATTACCTAGACGCTCATTCCCGGAACGAAGCCGCGGCTGGTTGCCGGTACGCTGGCACCCGACATGCGGCGCCGCACATCCTTGATCATGTAGACGCTCGCGGTGGTGTACCAGCACAACCAGCAGAAGTACGGAATGTAGTAGCTGAGTGCGCCGTTCCAGGCGAACGGGCCGGTCTTCAGCACGCCGGTGAGGCTGGCCGGGAAGAAGCTGATGCCGCACCAGATGGTCAGGTAGCAGACCCAGCGCGGGAACAGCGGCACTGCACGCTTGTCGGCGAGTCCCACCAGCGCGGCGGCAACCATCTGCAAGGTCGTGCAGGCATATTGCAGATCGATACAGAGCCAGCCGGTATCGGTGAGCATCTGCGTGATCGCCGGATCGCGCTCGGGACGGAACGCGGCAACCACCCAGAACATCGCCGAGAACGAGACGACCATCACCGTCAATGCACCGCCGAGAAGCTGCAGCAGCGACAGCACCGGCGCTTTGCCTTCGATGCGCCACATCTGCACCGTCAGCACACAGGTCCACGGCATGTAGAACACCACGGTGATCAGCGAGATGATGAAGCCGAGTCGAATCTGGCCGAGATTTTCGATATAGCGCGCAGCCAGATCGACCGCGCTGAGCGCCGGCGACGGGTTCGGCAGATTATGCCCGATGATGACCCAAAAAATGATGAACGTGATGAAGAACGCAGGTCCACACCATGCGCTGATCAACTCGTATCTGAGGCTCGTTTTCTCGTCCATGCTCGTGCTCCTCTCTCGCGATGACGCCGTAGTGGTCGGCGGTTTATGTTTTTAAGTTTTGATTGATCTGTGATCGATCTGTGATTGATCTGATTGGCGCGCTTCAGGCGGCTGCACGCAGCGGTGCCGCACCGCGGTCGAACGACACAATGGTCTTTCGCAGCAGGCGATCGAGCAGCGCGACTTCCTCCGCGTCGAGCCCCGAGAACGCGCGCTTCAGCGGTTCGACCATCTTCGGTACCGCCTCGCTGGCGGCTTTGCGACCGGCGGCGGTAATGCGGATCGAATGGCGACGCGCGTCGTGCGCTTCCACGCTGCGCGAAGCGAAGCCGTCGTTGATCAGCGAATCGAGAATCCGCGTCATGTTCGCGCGCGTAGTGCCGACCAGTTCGCTGAGCTCGCTCGGCGATGCGCGGCCGTGGTCGCTGGCCATCAACAGACACAGCACGTGGAACGAATTTTCGGTGAGCCCGAGCACACGAAACACCGGCTCGAAGTAGTTGCCGAGCCCGAACACGCTGATGCGCATCAGCCGAACCAGCACGGTTTCGGACATCGGCAGCTGCGGCAAGGCCTCCGCCATCGGCGGGGTGCTGCGTTCAACCGAGGCCAGTCGTTCGATTCCGCGCATGAAAGTATCGAGATAGTTAATAGCGGTACGATACTAAAGCGAACCATGGCGAATGCGCAAGCGAAGCCGCCGGGATGCGCGTTCCCGGCGGGTACGCCGGCTCGGAATCGAGCATCTTCAGGTCGATCGCGTTTCTACATCGCCGCTGTTTGCGCTGCCGTAGCAGATCGAGGCGCGGCGTCAAATTCGAAACCTCAGATTCGGCGCGATTCCGCTGTGCGGCTGATCAATCAGGCCGTATGTACCGCGATGGCGGAGGCCACGACTTGGCCGGTGAGCTGTCCGGCTGCTGCCGCATTGCATCCGGTGGTGCGACACTCATGGCGGACCGTTAACCCCCGGAGAATCCTGCATGGTCAGTTGCTGCATTCATTACGTCATCGACCCCTACAAGCTGAAGGAATTCGAACACTACGGCCGCCTGTGGATCGCCCTGATCGGCCGTTTCGGCGGCACGCACCAGGGCTATTTCCTGCCGTCCGAAGGTGCGAGCGACGTTGCCATCGCGATCTTTACGTTCCCGAGCCTGGCCTTGTACGAGCAGTATCGGCTCGCTTCCTTTGCCGACCCGGAATGCATCGCGGCCTTCAAGTACGCGCGCGACACGCGCTGTATCGTGCGCTACGACCGAACCTTCTTCCGTCCGGTCTTCGAGGCGGGAAACTCTGTGGCGCCCTGAGTCGATTCCGGTTCGCGCAGGAATTCATTTTTGATGCGGAGCCTAGAGTCCGAAACTCGAAACTCGAAACTCGAAACTCGAAACTCGGAACTCGAAACTCGAAACTCGAAACTCGAAACTCGGAACTCGGAACTCGGAACTCGAAACTCGAAACTCGGAACTCGGAACTCGAAATCGCGCGGCCTTCAGGGCTGTGCTCACCGCTGCATCGCCGCATTCAACTCGCCACGAGCCCCGGCTCGCCGGCGCGGCGCAGGATCTCGTCGAGCGTGCGGCTGATCCTGGAGGAATTGCGGATCATCTCCACACGCGGCCAGGTCTGGCGCTCGCCTTCGAGGATGACCTCCGCAATCTCTTCGTTGGTGTGCGGCGATACCAGCTTCAGCGGCGACACGAAGCGGCGGTGCGGCGCGATATTCACATCGCCGACGTAGTCCTGCGAGAGCAGGTCGTGAATCACCTTGTTGACCACGCCGAGCGAGGATTCCGGAAAGTATTTGCCCAGTTTCGCATCGGTCGATTTCGCCAGGTTGCGCAACGAACCCTTCAGCATCCGCATCAGCGGCCGCAGGCGATCGCTTTCGAGTTTGTGATCGCGGAACGTCGGCAATAGCACCGGGTTGATGTAGCTGACGATGTAGTGATTGGTGCCGTACAGCCGCGCCAGTTGGCGCGCCGGCAAGTCGGCGGCGAACACGCCGTCGATCCAGCGCGACTTCAAATACGGCACGGTCTTGCCGTAACTGTCGCGCGCCAGCAACTGCACCGGCTCGAACAGTCCCGGGATGGCGCAGGACGCGCGCACCGCGGAGCGGATCAGCACATGCGGCGAGGTGATCGCGTTCAACAGTCGCGGACTTTGATGACGCTCGCAGGGACTTACTGAAATGCTGACGTTACGACCCGAGAGCGCGAAGGCCTCGCGAAACGTCAGGTCCGGAATCAGGCGTTCGAAGGTGTGCTCGAACGCGGCCGTACCGAAGATGCGGCGCAGACCGGTCGCGCGCTCCAGCAGATTCGGTTTCCACTGCTCGCCGAAGCAGATGTTCTCGGGCGTGAAGAAGCCTTCGAGTTCGGCGTCGGTATGTGTGGCCAGCACGGCAGAGACGATCGCGCCGGCACTCGAACCCGAGATCGTGTTCGGCAGCACGCCCTGCTCGAACAGGCATTTGGCAACGCCGAAATGAAAGTACATCAGCATGCCGCCGCTGCTCAGCATCAGTGCCGAGCGGCCGTAGCAATGACTGGCGCGGCGGAACAGGTCGAGTTTGTCGACGTGCCGCATGGTTTGCTCAGGTAGGCGCTCAATGTGCAATAGCGTGTCGGCGACCGTGGCGACGTAATCGCCGATCAATTTCTTGGTGCCGAACTGCGCCTTGCTGTACAGCACCGCGCGGCCCATGCCGCCGAGGTTGCCGTGCACGCCTTCCTCGAGTGCGAACACCATGCGGCGGCTGTCGCCGCGCTTGCGCGCATCGCGCAGCTCTTCGAGTTTTTCGCCGATCGTCGTGTAGTCGTACAGGCTGCTGCGCTCGCGCAGCTTCCAGTCACCGCGTCCGCTCAAGTCGTCGAGCGCGCGCGCGGTCTGCGACCAGGTGTCGTAATCATGCGCCTCCGAGAGCGCGCGCCGCAGACTGCGCGATCGCATGAAAGGCTTGGTGTTGGGTGTCGCCGACAGGACCGAATTCATGGGATGGACGCGAGCGTATGAAAGGTGTGCGACGTGCGATGCGCGTGGACGAGTATGTCAGCTTGCAGACTTGAAACAGACGATGACGAAGGTGGCGAGTGGGTGCCATCAGGCGTCCGCACGGCGACATGTGAGGCCCGGCACAGGCGGCTACCCGTTGCCGCAACGCACAACTTACAAGCCATACAGCCTGAATGTTGCAATCGTAACGAACCATAAGGTAGTGTGACGTACCAAACAGAATAACGCGCCATGCCAGACAGGCGTGGGCTGCGATCCAACCAGGACGGAGATGAACAAGATCAAATGCGCGCTGATCGGGCCGGGCAACATCGGCACCGACCTGCTGTACAAGCTGCAGCGCAGCGAATTGCTGGAGGCGGTCTGGATGGTCGGCGTCGATGCCGCGTCCGAAGGTCTGGCGCGAGCCCGGCAGTTTGGGCTGAAAACAACGGCGGGCGGGGTGGATGCGTTGCTCGCGCATGTGGCGGCCGATGACATCCGCATTGCCTTCGATTCGACTTCGGCCTACGCGCATGCCGACAACGCGCGCAAGCTCGGCGCGCTCGGCGTGCTGATGATCGACCTGACGCCGGCTGCGATCGGTCCGTTCTGCATTCCGCCAGTAAACCTCGCGGCACAGCTCGAAAGCCGCACCGGCAACGTCAACATGGTCACCTGCGGTGGCCAGGCGACGATTCCGATGGTCGCCGCGGTGTCGCGCGTACAGGCGGTCGACTACGGCGAAATCATCGCCACGGTGTCGTCGAAGTCGGTTGGTCCCGGTACGCGCAAGAACATCGACGAATTCACCCGCACGACGGCGCGCGCAGTCGAGCGCGTCGGTGGTGCCGCGCGCGGCAAGGCGATCATCATCATCAACCCGGCCGAGCCGCCGCTGATCATGCGCGACACCGTGCACTGCCTGACCACCGACGAACCGGATCAGGCCGCGATCACCGCGTCGGTCCACGCAATGCTGGCGGAAGTGCAGCAGTACGTGCCGGGCTACCGGCTCAAGAACGGACCGGTGTTCGAGGGCAAGCGCGTGTCGATTTATCTGGAAGTCGAAGGCCTTGGCGACTACCTGCCCAAGTACGCCGGCAATCTCGACATCATGACCGCCGCGGCGGCGCGCACCGGCGAAGTGTTCGCAGGCGAAATGCTGGCCGGGCGCTGGCAGCCGCAGACGAGTGCGGCGGCCGAAACGGCGTCCAAAACAAAGGAGCTCGCGACATGAGCCTGCGTGGCCGAAAGATTCGGGTACACGACATGTCGCTGCGCGACGGCATGCATCCCAAGCGTCATCAGATCACGATCGAACAAATGAAGACGATCGCGACGGGACTCGACGATGCCGGCGTGCCGCTGATCGAAGTGACCCATGGCGACGGCCTCGGCGGCGCGTCGGTGAACTACGGCTTTGCCGCGGCCAGCGACGAAGACTACCTGCGCGCGGTGATTCCGCTGATGAAGCAGGCCAAGGTGTCGGCGCTGCTGCTGCCGGGCATTGGCACGGTCGATGAGCTGCGCATGGCGGCCGACTGCGGCATCGGCACGATCCGCGTGGCAACGCATTGCACCGAGGCCGACGTGTCCGAGCAGCACATCGCGCTCGGTCGCAAGATGGGCCTCGACACCGTCGGCTTCCTGATGATGTCGCACATGGCCTCGCCGCAGCAGATCGCCGAACAGGCGCTGCTGATGGAAAGCTACGGCGCGCACTGCATCTACACCACGGATTCGGCGGGCTACATGCTGCCGGAGGACGTAAGCGAACGTGTTGCGCGCCTGCGTGAAGTGCTGCGGCCGGAAACCGAAATCGGCTTCCATGGTCACCACAATCTGGCGATGGGCGTAGCCAATTCCATCGCGGCCGTCGCCGCAGGTGCTGCGCGCATCGACTGCGCCTGCGGTGGCATGGGTGCCGGTGCGGGCAACACGCCGCTGGAAGTCTTCATTGCCGTCTGCGAGCGCATGGGTATCGATACCGGCGTGGATCTGTACAAGGTCACCGACGTCGCCGAAGACCTGGTCACGCCGATTCTCGATTTCCCGGTTCGTATCGATCGCAACGCGCTCACGCTCGGTTTTGCCGGCGCGTACTCGTCTTTCCTGCTGTTCGCCAAACGCGCGGCCGCGCAGTACGGCGTATCGGCGCGCGACATACTGGTGGAGATGGGTCGACGCAAGACCGTCGGCGGCCAGGAAGACATGATCGAGGATGTCGCGCTCGATCTGGCACGCGCAAAAGCGGCTGCCTGAACGCGCACGATGAGCACGTCCGTGATTCGCGTTGACAGCGCAGCTGCATCCCCGGTGCTGCGATCCACGACTGGTGCGGGCGAGGAGTTCCGCCGCGCGCGCGACTTCCTGCTCGCACATCGCAACGACTACGCCACCGCGTATGCCGGCTTCCGCTGGCCGGACCTGCCGCAGTTCAACTGGGCGCTGGAGCATTTCGATGTGATCGCGCGCGACAACGCCGCGACCGCGCTGTGGATCGTCGAGCACGACGGCCGCGAAACGCAGCGCAGCTACGATCAGCTGCGCCGCGCGTCCGATCGCTGCGCGAATTTCCTGCGCGGACTCGGCGTGCGCCGTGGCGACCGCGTGCTGCTGATGCTGCCGAACCGTGTCGAGCTGTGGGAACTGATGCTGGCCGCGCTGAAACTCGGCGCCGTGCTGTGTCCGGCAACGACCTTGCTGTCGGCGGCTGAACTCGACGATCGCGTTGCACGCGCCGGCATCACCACGATCGTCGCGGATGCCAGTGTCGCTGCGAAGTTCGACGGCATCGCCGGCGGATGCTGCCGCGTGCTGGTCGGTGGCGAGGCGGTGCCGACGGCGTGGATCGACTATCGCGATGTGGCGCGCGCCGACGAAGCCTTCACTGCGGATGCGCCGACGCAGTCCGGCGAGGCTGCCTTGCTGTACTTCACCTCGGGCACCACCAGCAAACCGAAGATGGTCTTGCACACGCAGCGCAGCTATCCGGTGGGGCATCTGAGCACGCTGTACTGGCTCGGCCTGCAGCCGGGCGACGTGCATCTGAACATCAGCTCGCCCGGCTGGGCCAAGCACGCTTGGAGCTGCCTGTTCGCACCACTCACCGTGGGCGCCACCGTGTTCGTCTACAACCAGCCGGCATTCGATGCCGCACGCACGCTGCAGACGATCGCGCGCTGCGGCGTCAGCAGCCTGTGTGCGCCGCCAACCGCCTGGCGCGCGCTGATCCTCTGCGAACTTGCGGACTTTCCGGTTTCGCTGCGCGAAGTCACCAGCGCCGGCGAGCCGCTCAATCCGGAAGTGATCGCGCGCGTGCAGGCGGCTTGGGGCCTCGAAGTGCGCGAAGGCTTTGGTCAGACCGAGTCGACCGCGATGCTCGGCAACACGCCGGGCCAAGCGCTGCGCGCGGGTTCGATGGGCCGACCGCTGCCGGGTTACGTGATCGAGCCGCTCGATCATCAGGGGCAGTCGGTCGAGGAAGGCGAAGTGTCGGTGCGACTCAGCCCGCGTCCCGCCGGTCTGCTGATGGGCTACGACGGTGATGCGGCACGCAGCGCGTCCGCGCTCGGCGGCAGTCATTACGGCACCAGCGATGTCGCGCGCCGCGACGCCGAAGGTTATTTCTGGTTCGTCGGTCGCACCGACGACGTCTTCAAGAGTTCCGATTATCGAATCTCGCCGTTCGAACTCGAAAGCGCCTTGATCGAATGCGAGGCCGTGGCCGAAGCCGCCGTGGTCGAAACGCCGGATGCCAAGCGCTTGTGCGTGCCCAAGGCTTTCGTCGTCTTGAAGCCGGGTGTGGCCGCCGACGCTGCAACCGCACGCGCGATCTTCGCCTTCACGCGCACGCGGCTGGCGCCATTCCAGCGCATTCGCGCAATCGAGTTCGCGGAGTTGCCGAAAACCGTGTCCGGCAAAATTCGCCGCGCCGAATTGCGTGCGCGCGAAGCCGCGCGTGGCGCGAATGATCAGGTGGTGGAGTTCCGAGAAGAGCAGTTCAGCGAGTTCAGCAATAGGAGAGGGACAACATGAAAAGCACAGCAAAGACTGTGGCGGTCGACACTCAGGCACAACAGGACGCAGCGCGTCCGGCGAGCCGGCTCAAGGTGATGCACGTGCAGGTGCAGGCGCTGCAGGTCTGGTTCCATTGCCCCAGTTGCAATGCGGCGCTCGAAGGCTATCTGAGCGATCCGCGCGGTTGCAGCGACATCACCTGCGACGCCTGCGGTAGTGAGTTCGACATTCCGAAGGCCGCCGAGTTAGTCATTTCCTGAGCCCATTTCCAACCAAACTTCCGATTCAACTTCCGATTCAACTTCCGAGCCGAACGTCCATGAATCTCGCTGAGCCGAAAGCCGCTCCCGCCGTGCGGATCGATCCCGCGAAGCAGACCTTCAAGGTCGCGCGTCGCAGTTTCGTCGACCCGCAAGTGTTTGCCGATGAATATCGAACGATCTTCGACAAATGCTGGCTCTACATCGGTCATGCCAGCGAAATCGAAAAACCCGGGGCCTTCGTCACGCGCACCATCGCGCGGCGCGGGCTGTTGCTGACGCGTGATGCGAAGAACGAAGTGCATGCTTTCTTCAATGCCTGTCCGCATCGCGGTGCGCAGGTCTGCCGCGAACGCGCTGGCAATGCCAAGTCGTTCCAGTGCTTCTATCACGGCTGGGTGTTCGGCGCGGATGGCGCGCTGAAATCGCAGCCCGGCAAGGAATGTTATCCGGACGATTTCAATGCCGACGGCTCGGCCAATCTGGTGCCGGTGCCGCGTCTGGATCAGTACCGCGGCTTCTGGTTCGTCTGTTTCGATCGCGGCGTGCAGAGCCTCGGCGATTACCTCGGCAATGCAAAGGAGTGGATCGACATCGTGGTCGATCAATCCGAGGCCGGCATGGCACTGGTCGGCGGCACGCAGGAATATCAGATTCGGGCGAACTGGAAACTGCTGACCGAGAACAGCATCGATGGTTATCACGCGATCAACACGCATGCGACCTACGTCGACTACCTGAAAAATTCCAACGGCAGCATGTCGCCGGTGCCGTTCGAAGGCGAGGGCTACGATCTTGGCAACGGCCACGCGGTGATCGAATACCGCGCGCCCTGGGGACGCCCGGTCGCTCAGTGGATTCCGTTGTGGGGCGAAGACGGCAAGCAGGAACTCGATCGCGTCTATCAGCGTCTGCACACACGCTTCGGCAAGGAACGCGCGGACCGCATCGCATTTTCCAACCGCAACCTGTTCATCTTTCCGAACCTGGTGATCAACGACATCATGGCGATCACCGTGCGCACGTATTTTCCAACCGCACCCGATGCGATGCAGGTGTACGGCTGGGCGCTGGCGCCGCAGGAAGAAAGCGCCTGGGCGCGCAAGTATCGCTTGTCCAACTTTCTCGAATTCCTCGGCCCCGGCGGCTTCGCCACGCCCGACGATGTCGAAGCACTCGAACAATGCCAGCGCGGCTTCGCCAATCTGCTCGAAGCGCCCTGGAGCGATATCTCCAAAGGCATGGGTCGCGAGCGCGTCGGCTACGACGACGAACTGCAGATGCGCGCGTTCTGGACGCATTGGCAATCGCGTGTTCAGGCCACGGCGAGCTAGGAGATCCGCAGCATGCAATCACTCGCCGATGTCAGCCGCAGCGAAGTCGAAGACTTCATGTACCTGGAAGCCGAACTGCTCGACGAGTGGCGGCTGAAGGAATGGGTGGCGCTGTTCGCCGAGGACGGACGCTATTACGTGCCGGCCACCGACGTTGCCGCCGATGCCTCGCCGGATACGACGCTGTTCTACGTGGCCGACGATCGCTTCCGACTGGAGCAGCGTGTCGAGCGCCTGCTCAAGCGCACCGCACATGCGGAATTCCCGCGCTCGAAGACACGTCACCTCGTCAGCAACGTGCGCATCCGCGCGCGTCACGCCGACGAACTCGAAGTGGGTGCGGCCGTGCTGACCTACCGCACCAAGGCCGGCCACACCGAAATCTACATCGGCAGTTATCGCAACCGACTGGTGATGACCGAGCAGGGCCTGCGCATTCGCGAGAAGCGCTGCGTACTCGACATGGACGGCCTCAAGCCGAACGGTCGCATCAGCATCATCCTTTGAGGAGCCAGCTATGACGATTCCGTTCCGCTATCGCCGTCTCGGCTACGTCGCCTTGAATGTCAGCGACCTCGCCGCCAGCAGCACCTTCTACCGCGACCGTGTCGGCCTCGATCTGAGCGAGGCGCAGGACGATGTCGTCGCGCTGCGCTGCTCGCGCGATCATCACAATCTGTTGCTGTATCCGGCTGAGGTGCCCGGCATCAAGCGCATCGGCTTCGAACTCGAAAGCCGCGCCGATCTCGATACCGCACGCGACTACATCGCCGGACTCGGGCTCGCCATCGAAGTGGTGGCAGCGGCCGAGCTGAAGCGGCTGCGCACGGTCGCGGCATTTCGTTTTCGCCTGCCGGGCAGCGGCCTGTGCTTCGAATTCTTCGTGCAGATGATGCAGCTGGCGCAGGCCTACAAGCCGAGCGTCACCAAGATCGAGCGGCTCGGTCATGTCGTGCTCAACGTTGCCGACTTCGATGGCGCGCTTGGCTTTCTCACCGACAAGCTCGGCTTCCGGGTGTCGGATTTCGTGCCGGGCTTTGCCGCCTTCCTGCGCTGCTTTCCGAATCCTTTGCATCACTCGCTGGCGATTCTGACCGGCGCCAACGATCACCTGAATCACGTCAACTTCATGGTGCAGGACATCGACGATGTCGGTGTCGCGATGAATCGCATGAAGAAGGCCGAGGTCGAGATCGTGTTCGGCCCCGGCCGACATCAGCCGTCGGAAAGCATCTTTCTGTACTTCCTCGATCCGGACCGCATGACAGTCGAATACAGCTTTGGCATGGAGACCTTTCCCGAAATCCAGCCACGCGAAGCGCGGCTGCTGGAACCGGTGCCGGGCACACTCGACGCCTGGGGCAGCGTGCCAACCCCCGCGTTCGGTCAGATCGGCCAGATCGAACAGGCTGCCGATGCGAACCCATCCAGCGCCGCGAACGCCGCAAGTGCCGGCGCTGCGCGCGTCTCTGCCGAGCACAGCGGCGCGCTCGCGTGACACGTCGACTGCAAGACCGCGTTGCAGTCGTCACCGGTGCCGCGCGCGGGATCGGTTATGCGATCGCCGAGCGATTCGCGCAGGAAGGCGCACGCCTGGTGCTGGCGGATCTCGACGCCAAGCTGTTGCAGGAAGCCGCGTCGAAGCTGCGCAGCAGCGGTGCCGAAGTCGCCACCGAAGCCGGCGACCTCGCGCAGCAGGATGTCGCGGCGCGCACCATTGCCGCCGCGTCGCAGCACTATGGTCGTCTCGACATCCTCGCCAACAATGCGGGTGGCGGCATCCTGCGACCGTTCCTCGAACACACGCCGGAGACCTTGCGCGCCACCATCGATCGCAACTTGTGGACCGCGATCTGGTGCTGCTGGTACGCACTGCCGCTGATGAAGGCGCAGGGCTATGGCCGCATCGTCAACCTCGGTGCCGATTCGGTACGCAACGGTTTGTGGGACCACGCGGCCTACAACGCCGCCAAGGGCGGCATGCACGGCATGACCACCGGACTCGCGCGCGAATTCGCGCAGTGCGGCATCACCGTCAACACGGTCGCACCCTGCGTCGTCAACACACCGCAACTCGCCGAAGTGGCGAAGCGCGATCCGGAGCTGGCGCGCAAGGTCACCGCGATCGTGCCGATGGGCCGCGCCGGCGAAATGCATGAGATCGCCTCGATGGTCGCCTACTTGGCTGGCGAGGAAGCCGCCTTCGTCACCGGGCAGGTGATCAGCGTCAACGGCGGCACCACGATGCTGTGATGGAAACCGAACTCGAATCCATGGAACGAACTCTATCGAAGCTGTTTGCGATCTGCGCTGCCGACGAAGTGCTGGAAGGCGAGATTAAGGGCGCGCAGTTGCCGGACGGTACGCGCATCGCGCTGTACAACCTCAATGGCGCGTATTACGCCACTGCCGACACCTGCACGCACGAGGCCGCCTCGTTGTCGGAAGAAGGCATGGTCGACGACGCCAGCGTCGTCTGCGGCTGGCATCTGTGCGGCTTCGAGATTGCCAGCGGTGCGGCGATCGCCTCGCCGTGCAGCGAGCCGCTGATGACCTATCCGGTGCGTGTGATCGAAGGAGTGCTGCATGTCGAGCATTGACAGCGTGATATCCAAGAAGCCGGCGCGTGGCACGCTCAAGCGACGCACGCAGGCCGAGCGCAGCGATGAAATGCGTCAAAGGCTGGTCGAGGCAGCGGCCCGCGTGCTGCACGAAAAAGGCTATGCCGGCTTGCGCACCGACGAAGTGTCGCGCGCCGCCAAGGTTTCGCGCGGCGCGCAGCAGCATCACTTCCCGACCAAGGACAGTCTGGTGCTGGCGACGGCCGCCCACCTGCTGACCAAAAGCCTCGAGCGCGGTACCGCACGCGCGCAGGCAGCGAGTCGTGGCGGTGATCCGATCGCCGCGATCATGAGCGACGCGGCGGATTTCTTTCTCGGCCCCGACTTCAACGTGATCCTCGATCTGGTGCTCGCCGGCAGCAAGAACCGCGCACTGCGCGACGAGGTTTATCAGTATTCGCGCGCCAATCGCTGGGCCGTCGAAGAGGCCTGGCTGAAAGTGTTGTGCGACACCGGGCTGCCGCGCGCGAAGGCGGAGTCGGTGCTGTGGCTGACGCTCAGCCTGATTCGCGGCTTCGCGGTACGCGCGCTGTGGCAGCGCGACGAAAAACTTTTTGCGTCGCTGATGAGCGAGTGGAAGCTGATCATCGCGGCGCATATCAACGTACTCAAGGGAGTCAAACGATGAGCCTCTGGCAGGACCACCTCGGCGCCGAGATCCGCTACGTCGATACACCCAGCTACGGGCGTATCCGTGTGGCCGAAGCCGGCCGCCGCGATGCACCGGCGATCCTGTTCCAGCACGGCATCGGCGGACATCTCGAAGCCTATTGCAAGAATCTGGTGCCGTTGTCCGACGAGTTCCACACGATCGCGTTCGACTACGTCGGCCACGGTCTGTCGAATCGCAAGGCGATGGAATACACGCCGCCGGTGCTGGCCGAACAACTGCGAGAGCTGATGGACGCGCTGGGTCTGGCGCGCGCGCATCTGTCGGGCGAATCGCTCGGCGGCTGGGTATCGGGCTTTTTCGCGGCGAAGTATCCGCAACGCGTCGACCGGCTGATGCTGAACACCGGCGCGGGCATTCCGATCGTCAGCGAGAAAGGCCGCGCCGACATGACCAACCTGATGGAGCTGTCGAAGAAAGCTGCAGGCCAGGCGCCGAGCGCCGAGAGCGTGCGCGCGCGCATCGGCTGGCTGATCCATCCGAGCAATCACCATCTGATCACCGACGAACTGGTGGCGCTGCGTCTGCACTACTACACGATGCCGGAGGGCCGCGAAGTCTCGCCGATGGTCAACCGCATGCTGCCGCGCCACGACGAATTCCTGCTGCCGCTGGAGCAGATCGGCACGCCGACGATGCTGCTGTGGACGCGCGACAATCCGATTCACGATCTCGAATGCGCACGCGCCGCCTGTGCACGCATGCCGAACGCGGAGTTGTATGTGATGCAGGCCGATGGCGCGCACTGGCCGCAATATGAGGCGCCGGACGAATTCAATCGCGTTGCGCGAGCGTTCTTCGGCGGCGCTACGCTGAAGGTAGCGGCATGACCGCGGCGAGCCCGATCGCGGCGCGTGGACCGGCTGCGTCTGCGTCTGCGGCTTCGCCTGCATCCGTGCCCGCGCCCGTGCCCGCGCCCGTGACCGGGATGCCGACCGCCGACGCCGTTGTCGCCGAAGCCGCCGCACGCTTGCGCGCGGCTTACGCCAGCGGCACGCCCTGTGCGCCGGTGCGCGAACTGATCGCGCCGACCGATCTCGACGCCGCCTACCGTGTGCAAGAACTCAACACTGCACGCTGGCTCGCCGAGGGGCGTCGTCTGGTAGGTCGCAAGATCGGGCTGACTTCGGTTGCGGTGCAGCGTCAGCTCGGTGTCGATCAGCCCGACTTCGGCATGCTGTTCTCCGACATGGCAGTCGTCGACGGCGAACCAATTGCGCTGCCGCGTGTGCTGCAGGCGAAAGCCGAAGCCGAGGTCGCCTTCGTACTCGATCGCGATTTAACGATCGAGCAGCCGACCGTTGCCGACCTGATGCGCGCGATCGGCTTTGCGGTGGCGGCGATCGAAGTGGTCGGCAGCCGCATCAGCAATTGGGATATTCGTCTGGTCGATACCGTGGCCGACAACGCGTCGAGCGGCTTGTTCGTGCTCGGCAATACACCCTTCAAGCTGGACGGTTTGGACCTGCGAGCTTGTGCTATGACGATGACGCAGAACGATGTGGAAGTATCCAGCGGCAGCGGCGCGGCCTGCCTCGGGCATCCGCTCAACGCCGCGTTGTGGCTGGCGCGCAGGATGGTTCGGATGGGGCGTCCGCTGCTGGCCGGCGATATCGTGTTGTCGGGTGCCTTGGGTCCGATGGTCGCCGCGCGTCCCGGTGACGTATTCGAAACGCGGATCGCCGGGCTCGGCTCGGTGCGCGCCGCATTTGGTGACGCATGAACGCGCCGAACGGATCGCACCGACGCCGCAACCTGCCAACGGCCGCAGAACCAGGTCGCGTGAATACGCCGCCACCGCCGGGCGGCAAGCGCGTCGGGCACGTGACCGCGCCGCCACCGCCGGGCGGCAAGCTCGGCGAACGTCCGGCGTGCGCGGTGGTCGGCACGCATGGGGAGTCGCCGGCGATGGCGATCCTGCGCTTCGTGTCCTGCGCGCCGCGCGGCGAAGGCTGCATGAACGCAATCGAACTCGAACACTTGCATGTGCAGCTCTGGCGCGCGCTGGATGAAACCAGCGAAGCCGCGTTCGAAGCGGATCTGGCGATCGGCTCGGGTGCGGATCAGCAATTGCAGAACGATGCGAGCGATCTGCGACGCGCGATCGCGGTGGTGGCGCGCATGCAGCAGCGCGCGACGGACGACTGAGTTCGCCCTAGGTACGGATGCGGATTCGGATCGAAATACGGATGCCGTCGCGACTCCTCAGCATTCGCTCAATTCACTGCTCGCGAGCGGTGCTTCCAGAACGGTGCGCGCAGTTCCAGTTTCAACACTTTGCCGGCGCCGGTCAGCGGCAGGCTGTCGCGCAGCTCGATGCTGCGCGGACATTTGTAGCCGGCGATCAGTCGGCGACAGTGCGCGGCCAGCGACGCTTCGGTGAGACTCGAACCCGCGCGCAGAACGATCGCGGCATGCACGGACTCGCCCCATTCCTCGCTCGGAATGCCGATCACCGCACAGGCGGCCACCGCCGGATGCTGCGCGATCGCGTTTTCCACTTCGGCGCTGTAAACGTTTTCGCCGCCGGACACGATCATGTCCTTCAGCCGGTCGACCACGAACAGATAGCCGTCTTCATCCATGTAACCCAAATCGCCGCTGTGCAGCCAGCCGTCGCGCACTGCCGACGCGGTGGCCTCCGGCTGGTTCAGATACCCCTGCATCACATTGGGTCCGCGCACGACGATCTCGCCGATCGTGCCGCGCGGACATTCGCGTTCCTGCGCATCGACCACGCGCAGATCGAGATGGATGAATCCGCGACCGGCCGAACGCAGGCGTCCGGCGGATCGGTCTTGCGCGCGATGCACTTCCGGACGCAGCACGCTGATCGTCGCCGACAGTTCCGTCATGCCGTAGACCTGATAGAAATCGGTGTTCGGCAACGCCTGCATCGCGCGATCGAGCAGCGCTTCGGAGGCGGGCGCCGCGCCGTACAGCAAGTTGCGCACGCTGCTGGTGTCGAACTCGGCAAAGCGCGGCGCATCGATCACCGCCTGCAGCATCGCCGGCACCAGCAGCAGATCGGTGATGCGTTCGGCTGCAACCAGTCCCAGCACCGCGTCGGGTTTGAAGGCGGGCAACATCACGTGCGTGCCGCCGCGCAGCAACAGGCAGGCGGTCTGCATCATGCCGGCGAGATGAAACATCGGCGCGGTATGCAGGCCACTGCAGCCCTCGCGAAACAGGCCTTCGCCCAGCATCGCCAGCGCCGATCCACCCAGGTTCGCATGCGACAGCAGTACGCCCTTGGAACGGCCGGTCGTGCCGCCGGTATAGAACACGCCGTACAGCGCATCGCCGTTGGCGGCGAGATCGTCGATCGGCGCATGTGCGGCGATCAGGGCTTCGAGGTCGAGCAGTCCGTCGGGGCATACGTCGTCGCCGCAATAAATCAGCACGCGCAACTGCGGGCAGCGCGCACGCAGCGTGTCGGCGTGCACGACGAAATTGGAATCGATAAACAGCGCGACGGAGGCCGAGTCGTTCAGCGAGTAGACGATCTCGTCGAGACTCCAGCGGAAGTTCACCGGGTTGACCACGCCGCCGATCCAGGGCACCGCGAGGTAGTACTCGAGGTAGTGATCGGAATTCAGCCCCAGCATTGCAATGCGGTCGCCGCTGCGCAGGCCGATGGCACTCATCGCAGCCGCGAGTCGCGCGACGCGATCGCGCAGTTGTCGATGCGTCAGGCGGCGGTTTCCGCAAACGCAGGCCAGTGCCTTGGGCCGCAGGCGCGCTGCGCGATGCAGGCTCAACGTGAATTGCATGCTGAACTCCTCAAGAAACGGTGGTTCGCGTCAGTGGCGCGAACTTCAACCAGTGATATCCCGCCCGAATATATTGCGCGCCACCACCCAACGTTGCACCTCGTTGGCGCCTTCGTAGATCTCGCCGATCTTCGCATCGCGGTAGATCGACTCCAACGGAAACTGTTCGCCGCTGCCGCCGAGCGACTGCACGAAGCCGTAGGCGCCGCAGGCCTGGATCGCATCGCGGGCGACATTCACCGCCAGCTCGGAGCCGACCACCTTGGCCATCGCCGCTTCGGTTTCGGCATTGCCGGTCTTGTCGTAGATCAGCGCGGCCTTCTGATACAGATTGCGCGCCAGTTCGATCGCCGTAGCGTGATCGGCGAAGCGGAACTGCCAGTGCTGGAACGCCGCGATCGGCCGACCGAACACCTTGCGCCGCGACATGTAGCCGGCCGAGAAATCGAACGCCGCCTGCGCCATTGCCACACCGATCGCACCGATGCCCATGCGTCCGAGCATCAAGGCGCCGAGCGCTGCGCGCAGGCCGCCGTTCTCGGTGCCGATGACGTGATCGTCGGCAACGAACACGCGATCGAAACGAACGTCCGCCGTGAGCTGCGCGTAGTTGCCCATCTTGCGATCCGGATCGGACACCTGGATGCCGGGTGCCTTCATGTCCGCGAACAGAAACGTCTGGCGCTCACCGGTGCGGCACAGCACCGCGATGTAGTCGGCCGCCACCGAGTTGGTGATCCAGCGCTTGGTGCCGCTGATCAGCCAACCACCTTCGGTCTTTGTCGCAACGGTTTGCATGTTGTGCGGCGACAGGTCGGTGCTGGCCTCCGGCTCGCTGGTGGCAAAGCTGCCGATGAATTCGCCGCGCACCAGCTGCGGCAGGTACTTCTTCCGCAGGAAATCGCCGGCTCGGTTCAGCGTCTGGCCTACCAGGATGGCCTGGCCGTCGAACAGCGCGGACGCCAGGCTCGGCGCGTAGTAGGCCAGTTCTTCGAGCAGGGTCACGGTTGCCAAGGTCGGGAATTCGAGGCCACGCCCGCCGACGTCGGCGCCAAACGGAATGCGGTAGAGACCGGCGGCAGCCATGGCCTTGAACAGCGCATGCGGAAAGCTGTCGCGCGATTCCGGCGTGGTGTTGAGCTGCCGGGCAACCGGCCGCACGACGTCGTCTGCGAACTGTCGCACCTCACGGCGGATCTGCAGCGTTTCGGCCGGCAGAAAGATGTCGTTGAACAGCGTGTCCGCGTGACGGCGGTGAAGATCCATTGGCAATCCAGACCGTGCTTGGGCGTTTGTGTCTCGGGCCGCGCAAATGCCCCTGTCGCGCGCACGCGAAACCGGCAGGCGCCGCGGCGGGTTGTGGATCACAGTAATACGCGGCACGCTGCGCGCCCCAATACAAAAGTTAGCGAGTGGCCGTGCGTACGGTAAGCACCAGTACCAGTCCCAATTGCCATAGCGGCATCGGCATCGGCATCGCGGCCGGCCGCGCGTCATGCGCAGGCGTGAGCATCGGCATCGATGACTGCATCGTCGCGCGATTCGAGCGCAGGTTCGACCGATGACCGTCAGCAGTCCGGAGCCGCCGTTCTTCCCATTCACGCCGGTGCGCACGCGCATTTACCGTCAGCTATCGGTGAACGATCGACCGCCGGTCAAACTGGTCGCGATCACCGCACCCACCGGCTACGGCAAAACGGTGCTGATGTCGGCGCTGTATCGCCACTATCGACAGGCCGGCGCCAGCTGCTACTGGATGGCGCTGGACGACCGCGACAGCGGCATCGAGCGCGTGTTGCAGCAACTCGAAGACGCGCTGCAGAGCCTGCGGCCCGAAGTCGATCCGCGCGCGGCGCTGCACCAGGGCGACGAGCCGGTCGAGGAGCGCATCACCAATCTGCTGGCCTCGCTCGCACAGGTGCGCGATCCGACCGTGCTGTTCATCGACAACCTCGGCTATTGCACCGATCCGCGCTTGCGCCGTCTGCTCGATGCCTTGCTGTTCCGCACGCCGGCCGCACTGTGGCTGGTACTTTCGAGTACCGACGCGCTGCCGTTCGACCAGTCGCGCGCGAAGCTCGAAGCGCGGCTGCAAACCGTGGGTATCGCCGAGCTTGGGTTCCAAACCGAAGAAGTGCGCGAGCTGTTGACGGCGGAGCTGTGCGCGCGTCTCGATGGCAATGCACTCGATGCGATCCAGGCGCAGACAGAGGGATGGGCCGCGGCGCTGCGGCTGCTGCAGATCGTGCTGTCGAGTTCGCCACAGCCACAATCGGCGCTGGCGCAGTTCTCCGGTGCCGACGAAGACCTCGCACTGCTGAACCGGCAGCTGCTGCAGAACTTCGATCCCGACTTCCGTACCTTCCTGCTGGAGATCGCGCTGCTGCGCACCTTCGGCGTCAACCTGTGTCGCGAGGCGATCGGCGATCCGCGCGCCGCCGATTTCATCCGTCAGCTGCTGCAGCGCAATCTGTTTGTGTTGCCGCTCGACCGCAATCGCAGCTGGTACCGCTTGCACGGCCTGTTCCGCGAGTTTCTGCTGGACGAAGGCGACCGTCAGATCGAACCGGCGCGGCGCCGCGAAATTCTCGCGCGCGCCGCCGAATGGTGCGAGCACGGCGGCTATTGGCAGGACGCGATCGACTATGCGCTGTCGGCCGAGTCGACCTCGCTGGCGGCGGCGATCCTCGAACGCGTCGCCGCGATGTTCGTGCGCGATCGCGGCGATTTGCATCAGTACATCCAATGGGTCGAGCGCCTGCATGCGGCCGGCAATCGCGGCGGCTGGGAAACCGATTTCTGGTACGTCTGGGCGTTGGTGTTCCAGCGCCGCTATGAATACGCGCGTGTGCAATTGAAGCTGCTCGGCACGCGCGTGCAGCGCGATGGCGATGCGGAGCTTTCACCGGCGGCCGCACTGGCGTTCCGCAGACGCTTGCAGGTGATCGGTCTGGCAATCGATGTCTACACCGACCATCTGGCGGACGCGCACCGCAACGCGATGGCCTGGTTGCCGGGCGCGGTCGACGACCATCCCTTCGATGTCGCAACGGTCGCCTGTGCGGCGACGATCTACAACGCCGGCTCGTTTGATTTCGTCGAGGCGCACCAGACCGCGCGACTGGCGCAGTCGTCGATCGCGCAGACCGACAGCGACTACGGCCTCGGCTGGGTCGTGCTGATCGACGCGATGATCCGACTGCACAAGGGCGAGTTCGTCAGCGCGCATGAAGAGCTGCAATCCGCGTTGCAGCGCGCACGCAAGAGCATGGGCGACGGCACCGGCATCGGCGGCACGATCGCGCTTTTGGCCGCCAAGAGCGCGGTGGAGATGGGGCGCGAGGACGCCCTTGAGCTACTCGGATTCGGCCTGCGGCGCGCGCAGCATCACGGCATCGTCGACAGCGCCGCGTTCGGACTCGACGCCGCACTGAAGTTGTGGACCGGTCAAGACGACGGCGTGCTATCGATTGCGTATCTGCGCGAAATAGCAGCGGCATATCCGCCGCGTCTGTCGCTGATGTTTTCCTGCTTCCTGGTGCGACGCCTGCTGCGGCTCGGTCGCGTCGAGGAAGCGCAAGTGGAGGCCGCGCAGATTCGCCTGGGCAGCGCCTGCGCGCACCTGCCGGATGAAGCCGGCGCTGCGATCGCCGAGTTGCGTGCGGCCGTGGCGATCGAACTGCACATCGCCGCGGGTCGCCTGAAGCCGGCGGCCCTGCTGATCGCCGAAGAGCAGCAGCATGCGCGCGAGCGCGGCCGCGGTGCGCGCCAGGTGGAACTGGCACTCGATGAGGTTGCGATTGCTTTGCGCTCGCACAATCCGGCACCGGCCGCGCGCCACCTGGCCCGCGCAGTGAGCCTCGCGGCCAAGCGGCATTACCTGCGCCCGTTTCGTGATCGTGCCGAACTGGTCGCGGGTGTGGCCAACGAAACGCGGCCGAAAGACTGGAATTTCCCGGAGGAGATCGAGCGGCGCTTTTTCGCGGACGTCTGTCGCGGTTTGCCGATCGGCAGCGGTGCGCTGCTGAATCAGCTCGACCAGATGGATGCCGCGCCCGCACTTTCGGAAACGCCGACCGCGCGCGAACTGGAGCTGTTGCGGCTGGTGGAAGCAGGGCTGTCGAACCAGCAGTTGGCGGATCGGCTGTCCCTGTCGCTGGCGACGGTCAAATGGCATCTCTACAACCTCTACAGCAAGCTCGGCGTCTCCAGCCGATCGGCGGCGCTGGCGCGTGCACGCGCACTGAATCTTCTGGCGCTGTAGCGGGCGGCCATACTATGGGTTGGGGCCGGCGGGTGGCCGGCTGCCGCAGTCTGCGCTTCGTAGGGCGAACCGCATTGGACGGAACGCCGTGCCTGGAGGAAGCGAAGGTGCACGACAGCCTTAAATACACGATCTCGACAGTGATCCTGGGTGTAACCGCCAGCGGCTTGCTGATGGGTGGTCATTACGTTTGGCTCGGACTCGGCGTGCTGGTGGCGCTGCTGTGTTTCGATGCCTTCCTCGAACCGGATCACTCGGTGCGCGACACCACGCATCTGCTCGCCTACGACATCGTCGTCTCGATCAATCTCGCGCTCGGCTTCGGGCTGATCTTGATGTACGCCTGGCTCGCCGGCCACGATCGCTTCGTCGGCGCCGACGCGCTGGGCGCCTTCCTGACGATGATGTTCACGCAATTCGTTGTCACCGCACCGGCGCTGCACGAGTTGTTCCATCGCGAGAATATGATTCTGCGCTGGTACGGCCGCATCGGTCAGGTGATGATTTTCGATCCCTGGCGCGAGATCACGCATGTCGTTACGCATCACATGCGCGTGTCCACGCCGGACGATCCCGATTACGCGCGCCGCGGCGATACGGTGTATGGCCACGTCGTGCGGACGCTGGTGCGTCAGGTGATCGAGTCGTATCACCTCGAGCGGACCATGTGGACCAAGCGCGGACGCCGCTGGTTCGATCCGCGCAACAGCTGGGTGCACCGCGCGGCGATGCTGCTCGCGTTCAGCGCGCTGCTATTCGCCTGCGGCGGCGCCAAGGGCATGCTGCTGGCGATCGGCGTGTGCCTGGCCGGTCCGCGCAGCTTTCTCGAAGTGTTCAACTACTGCAATCACTACGGTCTGATCTCGGCGACGCCGGGGCGCTTCGAGAAGCGGCACACCTGGAATCATCTGACGCCGCTGGTGCGCATCCTCGCGCTGGAGATCACCAACCACGCCGGGCATCACGAAGACAGCTACAAGCCGTTCTACCTGCTGGTGCCCGATCGCACCGGCCCCAAGCAACCGCAGTTCCTGATGTGCGTGTTGCTGGCGCTGGTGCCGCCGCTGTGGTTTGCGACGATCAAGCCGCTGCTGCGCGATTGGGACGAACGCTACGCCGATCCGCAGGAGCGCGAAATCGCGCGCGCCGAAAACGCACGCGCCGGTTGGCACGATCTGAACCAACCGCTGCCGCTGGCCGGCCTGCCGGCCTGATCCCGATCCGGCATGCCACGAGTTTCCCGGGTGATGGATTCCAGCATGGACGCTTCCCCGTCGAGCGCCGCGGTGGCGGCGAATCACTGCCGTATTCGTATTGCCGGAAGCGAACAGCATTTCGACATCGGCAGCAATGAGGTGCTGTTGCCGGCGGCACTGGCGCTCGGCATCGACTATCCGCACAACTGCCGGGTCGGCACCTGCGGCAGTTGCAAAACGCGGCTGGTCTCCGGGCGCATCAGCCCGATGGTGGATTTCGCGCTGTCGCCGCTGAGCAATCAGGAACTGCGCGACGGCTACATCCTCGCCTGCCAGGCAAAGGTGCGCAGCGATCTCGAAATCGACGTGCGCCTCGGTGCGCACGCAGCACTGCCGGAACGCCGTATCGCAACACGCGTCGTGCAATGGCGTCGTCTGCCGGGCGACGTGGTCGATCTGCGGCTCGCACTCGAACAGCCGCTGCAGTATCACGCCGGCCAGTACTGCACGCTGGCCGTTTCCGGCTCGTTCGTGCGCCGCTCGTATTCGTTCTACGACGCGCCACCAGATGTGGCGGGTGAGGGTGCGCGCGAAGTCGGCTTCCTGGTCAAGCGCCTGCCGGGTGGTGCGTTCTCCGAATGGCTCTTCAGCGAAGATCGCAGCAATGCGCGCATCTGGCTGCACGGACCCTACGGACGCATGGGCATCGAGCCGGGCGCACGCGATAGTCTGGGTGTGGCCGGCGGCACCGGTCTGGCACCGATTCTGTCGATCGCCGCCGAGCGCCTGCGCAGTCTGCCGGATGCGCGCTTCACGCTCGTGTATGGCGTGCGCCGCGCCGAAGAGTTGCTGGCGAGCCAGGCGCTGCTGGATCTGGTCGCACGATATTCGGGCAGGCTCTGCCTGGTTCCGATCGTCTCGCACGAGCCCGAAGGCAGCCACTACGCGGGCGCACGCGGATTGATCACCGAGGCGCTGAATGATCAGCTCGGTGTCGACTACGCCAATGTCGTCAGCTACATCTGCGGTGGCCGGCCGATGGTCGAGGCGGTCGAGCGATGCTTGCAGGAACTCGGGGTCGATGCACACCGAATGCACGCGGACAAATTCGCACCGACCGGCATTTGACTTGGGTAAGTGAGAAAGCAGCCTCGTCGAAGGTGCAGGTCAACAGCGTCGATCGTCCTGCGAGCTTGATCGATGTCGGCGCCGGATTCGCGCGCGCAATGCGGAGACGCTTGCCAACGGCGGTGGCACTCAGCCACACGTCTGATACACAAATGATTGACGTCTAATTCACGCCCAATTGACGCCCAATTCACGCCACACTGACACCCGATTCGCGATTGATGGACACAAGAACCCGATGACGCAGGCTTTACTCGAACGCGATGCCGCCAGTGGTATTGCGACCTTGACGGTCAATCGTCCCGACCGGCTCAACGCCATCGATGTTGCGACCGCACGCGCGCTCGCACAGGCGGCCGCACAGTTGCGCGGCGATGGCAGCCTGCGTTGCATCGTATTGCGCGGCGCGGGCCGTGCGTTCGTCGCTGGCGGCGATCTCGCCGCTTTCGCCGCCGATTTCGATCACGCAGATGGCGTGGCGAACGACTTGCTCGACGCGATGCACCAGGTGGTCGCGGTGCTGACCGAGCACAGCGCACCGGTGATCGCCAGCGTGCACGGTGCCGTTGCCGGCGCCGGGCTCAGCCTGATGCTGGCCTGCGATTACGTCATCGCCGCGCAGGGCGCGCGTTTCCTGCTGGCCTACGATCGCATTGGTGCTGCGCCGGATTGCGGCGGCACCTATCTGCTGCCGCGCGTGCTCGGCACGCGTCGCGCGATGGAGTTCATGCTGATGGGCGAACCCTGGGACGCCGACACCGCAGCGCTGCACGGCATGGTCAATCGCGTGGTGCCAGCCGACACACTCAGCGAGCACACGCAAACGCTTGCACGGCGCCTCGCCGCCGGGCCGACGCTGGCGTATGGCAGTTACAAGCGATTGGCCGCCGGCAGTTTCACAACGAGCTTGACCGCGCATCTGGAGCAGGAACGCCAGGCCTTCTGCGCAGCGACGAAAACCGCCGACTTCCGCGAAGGCGTCGGGGCATTTCTGGAAAAGCGCACTGCAAACTTCAGTGGCCAATGAGCGTCCGGGAGATAAATCAATGAGCGCGACCGATCTGAGGATCGCAGCACCCAAGCCGCGCAGCATCAGCGTCGTCGCGAGCGCGCACTGATGTCGCTGCCGCAGTGGGCCGCCGTTCCGTTTCTGGCCGTCGCCGGCGTTGGCGTGACGATGGCCATGCTGCTCGTGCTGCGCCATCGGCTGCCTTCGTGGTTGGGCAGCGCGCACGGCCTGGCCGGACTCGCCGCGCTGTGTCTGCTGTTCGGCCTGAATCTTTACGGCGGTGCGGCAACCACGACCAGCGCCTGGTGGGCGCTCGGTATTCTGCTGGGCGCCTTGTTCGGCGGGCTGTTGCTGTTCCGCATCGTGTTCAAGAATCGCGCACCCTTGCCCTTGGTGGCCTTGCACGGCGCACTCGCCATCGCCGGCATTCTGCTGTTGTTGCGCAGCGCGGCCTGAGGCGTCTGCATCGACGATTCGTTACGAATCGTCCGAATACGAATCGTCCGGTGACGAATCGTCGTGCCGCGAACGAGGTGGTGACACCACTCGGGTGGCTTGAGTCCTGAGTGACGTCGCTGCTCTGCTCGCAACGGGCCGAACCGCCGCATAAGTCTGCCGTGAAAATGAGTTGCACCGCCGACGCTGTGCAGCGCGGTGTCGGGCTTGCAGCCGCGATGATCGCGCGTAAACCTGCGCAAAACCTCGCTCATGCGTTGAGCGACGCCACCTGTGCTTGCGCGCGCCGGTCAATCCAGTTTCGACGAGCGAGCCCTTCGGCGATTCGCACACTCGCGCGATGGCGCCGGGCTCGGTATCGTTGCTGTACCGACGAAGCATTTCCTCAGAAGCCTGTGCCGATGGGAACGAAGCGAGCGTGAAGCCTGTGGAAACCGTACAAGCGATCGACCCAGTGAACCGGCTGGTGGCCCTCAATGGCGCGGTCAACTTTCGCGACTTCGGCGGCTATCGCAGCGCCGATGGTCGTGCCATCCGCTGGGGTCGTTTGTATCGCGCCGACTCGCTTGCCGAGTTGACCGCCGCCGACGTCGAGATTCTGGCTGCGCTCGGACTGCGCACGATCTGCGATCTGCGCCACGAAGACGAGCGACGGCACAAGCCGGATCACGCCGATGTTGTCGCTGGCGTCAAACTGCACGGACTCGGATTCCTGCCGAATGGTGCGCAGGAAATGTTCGACGGTATTCGCGCAGGGCGCCTGGCTGCGAGTGAAGTAGAAGCGCATCTGAACCTGGCGTATGCGCGCTTCCCGATCGATCAGGCGCAGGTCTACGCGCGCATCCTGCAACTGCTGATCGAAGGTGACGCGCTACCGCTGCTGGTGCATTGCACCAGCGGAAAAGACCGCACCGGCTTCGCCGTGGCGACGATCCTGATGGCGCTCGGCGTACCGCGCGCGACGATTCTCGAAGACTATCTGCTGACCAACCAGTACCGTCGCAATCTGAGTTTCATGCTCGGCGAGCGTACCGATGCGGCCGTGATGGAAGTGATCACGCGTGCGCATTCGAGCTATCTCGAAGCCTCGTGGCAGACGATCGACCAGCACTGGGGCTCGGATCAGGCCTTCGTTCGCGACGGCCTCGGCTTCGACGATGCCTCGGTGCGCGTGCTGCGCGAACGTCTGCTGCAGGCGGACTGATCGCTGACGTGTGCCGAATGGGATGCTGGTTGCAAACCGGTCGTGCGCGTTGCGGTGTCGCTCGGGAAACCGAAGGCATGCCGATCGTTGGTGATGCAGTTTGTTCGGACGATCTGCACTCACACGCCTCGCGCGATCGAATAGATTCAGTTTTACTTGCGCAGTCCGCGCGTCGCTATCAAGAGAAAGGTTGAACCGAAATGTCGGCTGTCGATGTCGTTGTACCGGAAGGATTCGAAACGCTGCAGGATCACAGCCCGTTTCAGGTTGCGCTTGGGCAGATGTACTACAAGCTCAAGCCGCGTGGTGCGATCGTCGGTTTGCGAATCGCCGAGCAGCACTTGAACCGCTACCGCAACTTGCACGGCGGTGCACTCAGCGCCTTTCTCGACGTGGCAATGGGGCTCAGTGTGTTGGTGCAGCCGGAGGGTCCGCCGGCCAATCTCACGGTGTCGCTGAACATCGACTATCTCGATCGCACTGCAAAGGGCGATTGGCTCGAAGCCGATGTGTCGATTTCGAAAATGGGTCGGCGGCTGGCCTTCGTCGGCTGCGAGGTACACGCGCAAGGCCGCATGGTCGCGCGCGCCAGTGGCGTGTGGATGTTGCAGTGGCCGAAGGCGGATGGCGCGAGCGGTGCCTGAGATCCTCAGGCGTCGTGCACTTGCAGTGTCGCTAGGCGATGGCAAGCTGATTCGCTGATTCGCTGATTCGCTGATTCGCTGATTCGCTGATTCGCTGATTCGCTGATTCGCGCACGCCCACGCTCACGCCCATTCGCTGCGTGGCGGTTTCTAATGCAGCGGAGGTCTCACAAGGCGACGCTAACGCGGCGCCGCTCACCGCGCGGCTTGCTCAAGTCCGCCTGGATCGTGCCTGGATCGCGCCTAGATCGCGCCGAGATCGCGACGTGAATCGAGCATCGGCCCGGTCGGCTTGCCGGTGGGCGAGCCACCTTGCGGTTCGAGGCTGATGGTAAAGGTTGCATGCGGCTGGGCCGCGAGCGCGGCCGGCAATTCGATCGTGGTGGTGTCGTCGCGCGCACTCGGCAATACGCCGAGCGCAACCGGGCCCTTGGTCGGCGACAGCCACCACAGTTCGACGCTGTAGCGTCCGAGTTGCAGATAGTCGTCGGCGGCAACGACGACTAATTCACGCCGGTCGGGCGTCACGCTGACCAGCCATTGCATGCTCGACGCCGGCAGGCGCAACGCGGTGACGTACATCGGCAGCGCCGTCATGCCATCGTCGTTCTCGGCTGCCGAGGGCGTCATCGCCATCGTCGGCAGCGTCTGCGTCTGCGTCTGCGTTGACGCGTGCCGACCAAATGCAGAGGCGTGCGGCTCCGGCGCGAAACGCGGCAACGTCCCATCCGCGCGTGCTTGCACATCTGCGGCACTTTGCGGCGTCAACGTGGCGACCTGCGCAGCCTCAGGTCGTAGGCTCGTCGAGGGCTGCCAACCAGGAGCAATCGCGAGTGCCGGCAGCAGCAGCGCGAGCGATGCGGCAATGGCCGCCCGGTAACGCCGACGTCGCCGTGAACCTGCATGAATCTGCCGCTGCGAATTCTGCGCAATCTCCGCGAGTGGTGGCCGTTGCGGCAGGTCGGTGATACGCGCGAGCAGTTGCGCGCGCACCTGCGGCGGTACGGCAATCGGCAGCACCTGTTGGCCGAAGTCGGCGAGTTGCACTTCCCAGAACGCCACTTCGGCGCGCAGCGCCGGCTGCTGGCCCAGCAACTGCTCGAAGCGTCGCCGCGCTGCGCCGCGCAGGGTGCCGAGCGCGTACTCGGCAGCGATGCGGCGGGCGAGTTCGGGATCGGCGTAGTTCATCGCCGCATCATTCCAGCAAGCAGGCGCGCAGTGCGGCAAGTCCGCGACGGATCCAAGCTTTGACCGTTCCAAGCGGTGCGTTCATCGCCAGCGCCAGCTCCCGGTGCGAATACCCTTCGTAGTACGCCAACAGTAGACTCCGGCGCTGACACTCCTGCAAGCGCTGCAGGCATAGGCCCAATTGCGCCAGTCCCTGCTGCTGCTCGACCCAGGACTCGGGACTCTGCTGCTCGTCGGCGAGGTTGGCGACCGATTCGAGTTCGACCTGATTGATCTGGCCACGATGACTGTTCAGCACATCGAGGGCGCGATAGCGCGCGATGCCGATCAGCCAGGCGATCGGTTCGCCTTTGCTGGCGTCATAGGTTTCGGCGCGCTGCCAGACGCGGATGAAGCAGTCCTGCAGGGCTTCTTGAGCCCAGTCCGGATGTTTCAGCATCCGCAACAAAACACTGTGCAGGTGCGGACTGCAGCAGTCGTACAACTCGAGCAAGGCCTGCGCGTTGCCGGCGGCGACCGACTGCAGCAGCTGCTCGAGCCGCTCTGCGGAAACGCCTTCGAATTTCACGGCGCACTGCGCGTGTGCTGCGCCCCGCTTCTGCCGCAACGCATGGGCTAGTTCGACGGTGGCTGGGCGGCGGGTGCCACGAATACCGACTCGAGCAGCCTTGGATCATCGAATTCGACGCGACCGACCTGGGTTACGGCGTGGTGGCCGAGTTGGCGCGGTGCGCCAGCAGCGAGTACGCCACTCGCCTGCTCGAGCCAGTCGCCATCGCCATGACTGCCGCGTACCAGGCCATCGGCATCGAACAGGCTGTGGCTGCCGCCGTCGGGCAGGGGCAAGGTGAATAGATCTTCATAGCGACGCAACAGATATCGCTGTGTCGGTGCATCGCCGCTCTGTGCGAGGTCCACATCGACGACGCGACGCAGTGCATGCGTGCCGCTGCGCAGTCGCAAGGCCTGTGGTCCGGCGGGTCGTGCCGGCTGCGGCAGCAGTGGCGCTTCCACATGCGGGTCGAGATCGCGACGCAGCGTCAGCGCCGGCGTCGGAAACCAGAGATGGTCGCGGCCGGAGACGTTCAGGCTTTCGTACAACAGCGGCTGCGCATTCGGATCTAGCGTGACGCGCCAGAGAATGCCGTCGACCGTATCCGCATCGTCGCGTGCAAACCAGGCGAGATAGGTCACCTGCGCCAGCCGCTGATCGCCGAAGCGGGTGAAGCCGATCTGGTAGTACAGCACCGGCTGCGCGGGGTCGACGGTGGCGCCGTGCGCGGTGAGTCGCGGCGCACCCGGCTGATCGCGCTCACCCTGCGTCTCGATCCACAGCGACGGTGCATTGCGTTCGGCAAGCGCCTGCCAGCCGGAGTCGAACAGGCCCGGAAAGCCGAGTTCATCGCTGGGAGAATTGCCGTAGCCGTTGCTGGGCAACTCGGTATCCGCAGTTGCTTGAACTTGCCACAGACGCAGCGGTGCGGCGTCGTCGGCGGCTGGCAATGGTGCTTCGAATTCGCGGCGGACGGCGGCCTGCCGCTGTGCAACGCGACGACGCAACGCCGGCTCGATCAAGGCATATGCATGCAGCGCGCGGCGCTGGTCGGAATAGTCGTCGGTGGGGGTTACCGCCGCCGACAGCGCGGCGAAACCGTCTGGATCGTCCAGCTCGACGGCGGCCAAGCCGCGTCCGCAGCTTTGCAAATCGTAGCGCAGGATCGCCGCCTCTTGCAGGCTCAGGCCGAGGTTGATGTACTCGAACTCGCGTGCTTCCTGGTCATATTCGCGCAGATGGCGTAACCAGCCGCCGATCTGATCCACACCTTCGAGTTCGTTGCGGAACGAGGCGAGCGTGCGGTCGCTGCGCAAGTAGGGATAGCCCGGCACGCGATAGTAGCTGGCGTCGCGCACACCGGCGGCATCGATGCGCGCATCGATTGCAGCGAAGCGCGCGCGACAATCCTTGAACGAGGTGAAGACGCCGACGAATCGCGTGTCCTGGTGCGCGCAAGCGCCGAGTCCGGCCGCAATCGCCAGTGCGGCCAGCCGGTGTGTGAAGCGGTGCGCAAGCAAGCCGCCGCGATTACGCCAGACGTTGAAGCCGGTCCGGGTCAATGGACCGCAGCCGCCGCGACTTCGGTGAATGACCACTGGAAGGTGACCTTGGCGGTGCCTTGCCAGAGACCCAACCAGGTGCTGTTGCCATTGAGCGACAGCGGCAAGGCCAGCGTCGCCGTTGCGGAGCCAGAAGGCGCGGCATGGCGCAGGGTAGCGGCCATCCAGTCGACCACCGCGCTCGGAACCGGCTGCGGCTCCTGGCGCTGACTCGTGTGATTGTTCTCGGTGTAGACGGTGGTGCCGACCGGGCGCGGCACGAAGACATTGTCGAGGTACATCGGCGCCTTCGGATCTTCGGTATCCAGCGTTGCGCCGAAGTGATCGCACAGACCGAGGCCGTCTGAGACATCCACCGCATCCGCATTGCGGTGCTCGCTGAACGACACCAGCCGATCGACATCCTTATTCCAGCGCACGCCGTCGATCTGCATCTGCAAAGTCACGCGCGATTTTTGCAGGCAACCGTGAAACGGCAGGAAGTACAGAAAGGTTCCGGGAACCGTGTCCGGCTCCAGTGCTTCGGGATGCTCGATGGCCGCGAAGATTGCCGCGTAACGCATCGTCATATCGCTGTTGCAGGCCTGATCGCCATTGCAGCGGGCGATGTCCTCCTGCATCCGGTTGGATAGCGCTGCAGTGTCGCCGGCCGACTGCGGCAGCTTCAGCGGATGGCCACTGGCCGCGAGTTCCGCCTGCGCGCGCCGCGCGAGGAAAATGGTTTTGGCTTCCATTCGTGCGTTCAGATCGAGATCCTGCAGATTGCGAACCTGCAGTACGCCGTCGGAGCGCAACTGAGTGGTCACTTCGTAACGTTGAGTGGTGCTGCCCTTGGACCATTGCTCGCCGGTCTTGGGGTCGCTCTTCTTCCAGTTTTGCTGTGCGTCAACGGTGACGACGTAGTGCAGTTCGCGCACTTGTGGGCGCGGCGGAACCGTCGCCGGCGCAACCGGCTGAGGAAGTGCGGGTTTCGCTGGCGCGGCTTGAGTGGCCGCGAATGCCGACGCCGGCAGTGCTACGGCAATGACTGCCGCCAGTGCGAAGCACCTCGACGCCGCCGCCCACTGCTTGAATTGGACCAACATCCGCTCTCCATCGCGCACGCGGCATCTTTCGATCACGTGAATCGGGTTGGGGGCAACCGAAGGATGGATGCGGCGGGCGCCGCATCCATCCTTTCACCTTTCTTCGGCGCCGCCGCAGATCGCGGCGGCGTAACCGATCAGGTGTTGCCGTTGCGCTGTGCGGTGCGCAGCTTGACCAACAGACCCGGTAGCGGGGTTCCGCTCAGAAAATGCGACGTGACGGAGTACCCGGCCGTGTAGAGCGAGATCGGTATGCCGGACAAGGTGGTGCGCCCGTCGATCAAGCCGCCCTTCTGCAGCACGTTGATGCTGAGAACGCGGGTGACGAGATTGGTGGGTGCGGCGAATGACGGCGCAGATACGGCCAGCAACATCGCGCCGAGCAGGACTTTCTTCATACAAGGTCTCCTAGTAACTTTTTTATAGAGCTGATCTGGTGGACACGGTGCGATGAGGGCGACAGCCTGGCCGACATTCCGTCTACGCAAACCCCCACGGCAAAAACAGTGCGAACTTCAGCAAGGTAAGTCTGCGGGTTTCGCCGCAGCGATATGCCATACCGAAGTTTGGTACGAAGCAAGCCCATCTCGCATACATAGTCTTTGGCTTTTTGGATAAGAAGATTGGTGCAGTGCAACGCAATGGTTCAGGCATTTGGTCATCGCAGTTTTCCCCGATGCGTGGATCAAGGGTGACATTCAAAACGAACCCTCAGTCTGCTTCGGTGTTCGAGTCTCGGCGCTTCGAGTGACGCCGGCGGCTCAATGAATAAAGGGATCTGCAGCGATAAGACCTGAAATCTGCGACCGCCAGACGGCGGCTTTTGCGGCGCCGGCGCCGACCTTAAACAAAAAACAAGTCAGCCGGCTTGCATTTGCCAAATCGTATGGTACCGTACGCATAAATACGAAATAGTAAGACACAAGAATCGTCTGGAAGCATACCGTTATTTGTCGAAGGCGCGAAGTGGTAACCGGCCAACGGCATTTGACAGGCGGCGTTTTCAAGCTCCAGCCGATGTTTTGCGATCGATACAAATACGCGCCTGGCAGGGCGCACGTGGAGAGAGACGAATATGGACGGAGGCGAATTGTCAGCTTGTCGACAGGCGCGTTGCCCGAGCGCTTCTTCGCTGCGTCCATTCGATCGTTCGGAACCGTACTGTTATTGCGGGTACGGCTTTCTGCAGCAGATCCCAGACGAGACGACTCCGCAAACGTCCGCTCGGACCGCTTGATCGGTTCCGCGGGCTCCCGGTTGATCTTTAGAGATATTTCGAGGAGATAAAAAAGTGCACATCAGAAAATATGATTTTGATTACGGTCGTCGCATGCTGCTCCAGAAGGCTGCTGTTGGCGCCACCGCGGGCGTGCTCGCTCCGCTGTGGCCCACCATCGCCCAGTCGGGTGAGGTCACCAAGGCGTACCCGGATGAACTGATCAGCATCGAGGCCAATACCAAGGGCAAGGTGAAGGTCGGCGATGTCATCACCTCGGCCAACGTCGAGTACGTCAAGCATCTGATGGACCCCATCATGTATCAGCAGGTCCTCAAGCAGGGCCGCAAGATCACGATCGGGCCGCCGACCACCGACGTTTCCAAGCTGTTCCCGCATGCTTACTACGAAGCCACGCTGAAGAATGCCGGCAAGGCCGCGTTCGACGCGACCGGCAACGTCGTCGAGAAGGCCACCGGCGGTCCCTGGATCGGTGGCAATCCGTTCCCGGAAATGCGTACCGGTGAAGAAGCCACCGCCAACATCACGCTGAGCTGGGGTCGTCACGACGTCTCGCAGTATGCGGTGCGCGACTTCGACATCAACCCGGACGGCTCGCCGGCATTTACCTACGACTTCTACTGGACCGAACTGAACGCCACGGCACGTACCGGCCCGCAGAAAGTGTTTCAGGGCAAGAAGGACATGCTGCGCTACCAGTCGGTGTTCTTCACGTCGCCGCAGGAACAGGCCGGTGCGTCGTTCCTGGTGCCTTGGTATTACGACCAGCGTAAATTCCCGGACATCTACGGCTACCTGCCGCAGTTCCGCCGCATTCGCCAGTTCCCGGCCAACCAGCGCTTCGAACCGCTGGTCCCCGGCATCACGCTGTTCCTCTCCGACGCCTGGGGTGCCGGCGATCCGATGCTGACCTGGGGCAACTACAAGGTCGTGCGTCGCGAACCTCATTTGGTGCCGCTCAACGGCAACTGGAAGGGCAAGGAAAACGCGAACTGGGAAAACCCGCACCGTCACGGTGGTCCGAAGGGTCAGACCTTCATGGACACCACGATGGAATTGGTGCCCGAGTGCCTGGTGGTGGAAGCCGAACCGACGGGTTATCCGCGTGCGCCGGTCGGCAAGAAGACCATGTGGATCGATGCGCGCAGCGGAATGCTCGCCGGCTACGTCACCTACGATCGTCGCGGCCAGATCTGGAAGCAGGTCGAAGGCGCGTTCGGTCAGCAGGTGCAGGGCGACGTCGTCAATAAGGACAAGGACGGCTATCCGCACTGGTCGTGGACCTTCGTCCACATCCAGGACGTGCAGTCGGGCCGCATGAGCTTGCTCAATCACGTGAAGCAGATCTCGGGCGGTTACTCGAGCTCTTACTACGCGGAAGACGAAGGCAAGGTTTACGACGGCTTCCTCACCCAGGCCGCCATCGCGCGCCTCGGTGCAGTCTAAGCAACTAAAAAAGTAGTAAGCCGACCGCGTCGACAACGGCGACGCGGTCGGACTTTCGGAGGAGCAGCATGAAGCAGCAAGCAACTAGGGCGCTGGGCCTGACGTTGGCAATCACACTCGTCGGTGTGATCTCGAGTGCCAGCTTCGCGATCGAAAAGACCGCGAATGCATCAAAATTACTGAAGACGATGCTGCAGGGCACGGCGCACGACGCGCTGTTCGGCATCAGCTTCGATCAAGGCAAGGGTGTTGCGGTCGGTGTCGGCGGCAGCATCTTCGAATCCGAAGACGGCGGTCTGGCCTGGACGGCGCTCGACAAGGCGCCGACGGCATCGGCACTGCTGGCAGTGGATCGCCGCGGCGGTCATACGATCGCGGTGGGCCAGCAGGGCGTCATCGTGGTCGAGGATGCGCCCAAGCAGTGGATCGCGTATCCGGGGCCGACCAATTCGCGGCTGTTTGCAGTGAGCGTTGCCGCATCCGGTGTCGCGGTGGCCTCCGGTGAATTCGGCACGGTCATCCGCTCGGCCGATGGCGGACATACCTGGGCTTCGATCGCACCCGAAAACTGGGACCCGTTCATCAGCGACGTGCCGGGCGGCAATGCCCAACCGCACGTGTACGCCGCCAATATCGGCGACAACGGCGAAATCATGGTGGCTGGCGAATTCGGCGTGATCCTGCGCTCGAAGGACGATGGCAAGACCTGGACGGCGATCAAGCATGGCGAGTATCTGTCGCCGTCGATCTTCTCGCTCTACGTCACCGACAAGGGCGTGCGTTTCGCGGTGGGCCAGAAGGGCGACATCGAGCGCTCGGCCGACGACGGCAAGACCTGGTCGACCATCGCTACGAAAACAGATGCAAACCTACTCAGTATCAGCGCCAAGCCTGGCGGTGAAGAACTGGTGGTCACCGGCATGCGCGCCATGTTGCACAGCACCGACGCCGGCATGAGCTGGCAGCCGGTGGTCGAAGACGACACCTTGTCCGATTGGTATCAGGCCGTGAGGACCGATCTCGCCTCGGGACGAATCGAGGCGGTCGGTCACGCAGGAAAGATCATCGAGATCGGTGGTTAGGGGTATGCAGCGAAACCGTCGAACTCAAAGACGGCAGCTGGGTGAGGGAATTTCCGAAAAACGTAACAGGGGAGAGCTCGGGTGATGAATTGGAGAATTCGCGGAGCAGTCGTCGGCACGATCACGGTGCTGGCTGCCGGCAGCGGTAATGCGCTGGCCGGTGGTGGCGCAGGATTTCAGTTTCTTGGCGGTGACGTGTCCTACAACGGTTTGCTGCGTCTGGAAACGGCGATCAACACAACCGGCAAGGCCGCCTATGCCAACCAGTATGGCGACGAAGCCAACGGCGTTGCGATTCCGCGTTCAGCAGGCAATCCGCTGACCAACTGGAGCACGCCGCTCGATCCAACCGGCCCGCTGCCGCTCGGCTTCGCACTCGGCGCGGTGCTGCCGCCGACCGCCGGTGTGTCGAACCAGAGTCTGACGACGGCGAGCGACGTGATTACGCGCTACGTTCCGAAAGAAGATCCGGACATCAATTACCACGTTTTGCGTGCTGAGCTGCAGGGCACGATCGCCTGGGGCAACATCTCGCTGATCACGCGCATCCGTGCGCTGTACGATCCCGGTGCACTCGGCTACCGCGACTTCGATTACGACGCGTACAAAGACATCAACGGCGGCATCACCGGCGGCCTGCCGAACCAGTTTCACCATAAGCCGTCGTACTTCGGCTATCAGGTCAACGGCGACAAGCATCCGCTGCTGTTCGAACGCTCCGGTTCCAATTACCAAGTCGATTTGCCGGCGTTCTTCCTGCAGTACCAGATCGGCAGTTTGACTGCGCGCCTCGGCAACCAGACCGTCGCCTGGGGCCAGCTGCTGTTCTTCCGCACCTTCGATACCGCCAACGGCCTCGACGTGCGGCGCCATCTCATTCTGAACCGCGCGGTCGAAGAGTACGCCGACGTGCGCGAATCCGCGCCGGGTCTGCGTTTGACCTATCAGGCGACGGATCAGATCGTCGTCGACGTGTTCGCGCAGCAATTCATTCCGACCATCCTGAATAACGTCAACACGCCTTACAACATCGTGCCGTCGCAGTTCACGATCGAGGATCGTTACTTCACCGAAGGTGGCGAGCACCACTTCAACACCGGTATCAAGATCAAGGGCGACTACGGCAAGTTCGACGTCGAAGCGATGTACACGCATCGCTACAACCCGCTCGGCGCAATCCGCTGGGCGCAGTCGGGCGTCAACAAGCCTTTGCCGAATTCGAATGTGCTGGGTCTTGCGTTCAACAACTATTGCCAGGCCGTGCTCGGCACGCCGATCGGGTCAGGCTGTGGCCCGATCCTGGCGAAGACGCCGTTCGAAGTCGCACCCGCCGGCGTGTTCTCGGCCGAAGAGTGGTTCAACTACGCCGGCTACATCAAGCTCGATTCTTACGACGGCTTGAACAAGGCAGTCGACGATTTCCCGGCCGCACAGCAGCTGCTGGCGCAGGACATCGGACACGATCCACGCGCGGCCAACGGCGAGTTGAACGCGTTCTTCATCGCCGGCGAAGGTCTGCGTGGTCATATCGAGCGCACCTATCATCAGGAAGATGTGTTCGGCATCAGCGGCGGCTACGTGCTCGATGCCGAACCGGGCTCGATTCTCGATCAGCTGATCACGCACGTCGATGTCACCTATACGCCGAACCGCACATTCACCGCGGTCGATCTGCGCAAGGAATTCGACAAGCGCGATGAGATTCAGGTCGGCCTGGTGTCCGAGAAGTACCAGCGTTTCTCGTCGGACTTCCCGGCGACCTACCTGGTGTTCCAGTACCTCTGGCAGAAGAACAGCGATCTGTTGGGCCTGCTCAACGACGGTTACGGCAGCGAGAACCTGAGCTTCAATGGCATCAAGCTCGACAAGCACGTGCCAACCAACACCAACCCGAAGATCAACCCGGGTCGTGAGTTCGGTTCGAACTACGTGGTGTTCGCCTTCGTGCAGCCGTTCCCGGCGTACATCTATGAAGTGAGTGCAGCCGCGCTGATCGATCCTTACGGCGGTGTGCTGGTGCAGCCGGGCATTCAGTGGAAGCCGCAGGGCAACATCACGGTCAACGCGTTCTACAACTACGTCAACGGCCACGCCTGGGGCAACAATGCCAATGACAACACGGTGCACCTGATCGACTTCGCCAACGAAGTTGGCCTGCGCCTCGGCTACCAGTTCTAAGCCGTGGAGTTCCGCATGTTCAGTCGATGCCTGATGCACATGCGGATACGCCGGTGGTCGCGATTGCGACCACCGGCCATCCTTAAAGCTGTCGAGGCACTATGAGGCTCATCAAGTACGACCGCGGCTACAGTCGACGTCACTTTCTGAAGCAAGCCGCCGGCGGAACGTTTTGCGCCGGCGTGCTGATGCCGACCTGGGACGCGATCGCGGCCACCGGCGACATCTCCAAAGCCTATCCGGACGAGTTGCTGTCGATCGAAGGCTATACGCGCGGCAAGATCAAGACCGGTGACGAGATCAACGCCTCGAACGTCGAACTGGTCAAGGATCTGCTGGAGCCGGTTCGCTACGAACAGATCCTGAAGATGGGCCGCAAGCTGAAGATCGTGAAGACCACGACGGACGTGATGCGCCTTTCGCCTTGGGAATATATCGAGGCGACGCTGAAGAATTCGGGCAAGGGCCGTTTCGATGCGCAGGGCAACAACGTCGTTTCCGACGATGGTCAGCCCTGGATCGGCGGCAATCCGTTTCCGAATCCGAAGAACGGTATCGAACTTTTCGCCGCGCAGACACTCAGCTGGGGCCGGCACGACGCCTCGTTCTATGCACTGAAGATCTGCGATGTCGCCGTCGACGGCGAGCCGCGCTTCTTCTACGAAGGCGGCTGGGCCGAGCTTGCGACGGTCGGTCGCGTCAGCATGAATCCGAAACCGTACTGGCCTGAGAACAAGGACAAGCTGCGATTCCAGTCGGTCTTCTTCACCTCGCCGCAGCAATTCCGCGGCACCTCGTTTCTGAACATCTGGCCTTACGACCACAGCAAATTTCCGCTGTTGTACGGCTACGTCGCCGACTTCCGGCGCGTGCGTCAGTTCCCGACCGACCAACGCTTCGAGCCCTTGCTGCCCGGCACGACGCTGTTCCTGTCCGATGCCTGGGCGGCCGGCGATCCGCTGCACACCTGGAGCAATTACAAGATCGTCGGGCGCGGACCGTTTCTCGCCGGACTGTCGGATTCCTGGAACGCCGATCACCCGAACTGGGAGCACGACACGCATGGCGGGCCGAAGGGCAAGACGTTCTGGAACAGCAACGTCGAGCTGATTCCGGAAGCGATCATGGTCGAGGCCGAGCCGACCGCGTTTCCGCGTGCGCCGATTTCGAAGAAGCGCGTCTGGTTCGATGCGCGCAATCAAGTGGTCGTCGGCATGGTCACCTACGACCGCAACGGCGCGCCGTATCGTTCCTTCGATGGCGCTTACACGCTGTATGAGAAGGGCGACAAGAAGGTCATGGATGGCAAGCATCCGTACTGGAGCTGGGCGCATGTCACCGCCTCCGACATCCAGACCGGGCGCGTCACTCGACTACAGCAAGTGCAGAACATCGAAGGCAGCTACGTCAGTGGCGCCAACGACCCGACGATCTACGACAAGTATTTAACCCAGGCCGCGCTGCAGCGACTGGGCGCGGTGTAAGCCGCACCGCCGATCCCCATAAATTTGCCGGACTCTCGATTAAAGACTATGGAAAGCCTGCCGCTTCGTTTCAGAATCGCAAAATGGATCATGGACAACCGCCGACTGGTGTCGGTGGCGTTCGTGATCGTGACCCTCGGCTTCATGGCCGGCTTCCCGCGGGTGCAGATCAAAACGATCTTCAAGGACTTGCTGCCGAAGGACGATCCGTTCGTACAGGTCTATTACGACCATCCGAACTTCGGCAATCCCTTGACCATGTTCATCATGATCAAGCGCAAGCACGGCGACATCTATCACGCCGACACGCTGCAGAAAGTCTGGGACATGACGCGCGCGATCGACTTGGCGCCCGGCGTCGATCACGATCAGATCATCTCGATCTCGACCGAAAAGCTGCGCTACGTCGAGGCCACACCCGCCGGTGTCGACATGCGACCGCTGATGGGCGATGCCGTGCCGTCGACGCCGTCCGATGTCGAAGACTTCCGCCGCCGCGTGCATCAGTCGCCCAACGCGCGCAACTTCTACGTCTCGGCCGATGAATCCGCCACACTGATTCTGGCCACGTATCAGGATTCGATCGAATACGGCGAAGCCTTCAAATACGCGCACGATCTCGTCATCAACGCGCGCGACAAGGATCACGACGTGATCCTCGCCGGTCAGCCGACCTTGACCGGCTGGGTCTACAAGCTGCAGAAACAGACCTACAGCATCTTCGGCGTTACGCTCGGCCTGCTGGTGATTGCGCTGGTGCTGTACATGCGCAACATCGCCGGTGTGGTTACGCCCATCGTCTGCGCGGTGGTCGCCGGTGTCTGGGGTGTCGGCTTCATCGGCTGGATGCAGAAGCCGATCGAGCCGCTCTTAACAATCGTGCCGCTGCTGCTGGTTGCGCGAACGTTCTCGCACTGTATTCAATACTCCGAACGCTATTACGAAATCCTCACGCATCTAAAGGACAAACGAAAAGCCGCGGAGGTGACGATGGGCGTGATGATGGCGCCGTCGATTCTCGGCATCATGACCGACGTGTTCGGCATCATCTTCATCGCCGTCGCGCCGATCCGCACGATGTACAACCACGCGCTGTTCTGCGGTGCCTGGGCGTTGTGGATCATCCCGACCGGTGTGTTCCTGGCGTCGATCCTGCTGTCCTATCTGCCGCTGCCGAACAACATCGAAAAGATCGCGGGCGGCTCGGGCAAGGAATCCGGCGTGCATTTGCTGCTGAAGAACGTACTGGGCCAGGTCGCCAAACTCAGCTTCGGCAAGGCTGCCAAGTTCACCGCGGCGATCACCGTCGTCGTCGGCATCTGGGCGGTGTATGAATCGTTCCAGATCAAGATCGGCAACCCCACCGAAGGCAGCAACCTGTTGTGGCCCGACTCCGAGTTCAACTCGGCGGTGCGCAAGATCGACAAGAACTTCCCCGGTATGAACACGCTGGAAGTGGTGCTCGAATCGAAGAATCCGAACGACTCGCGCGTGCGTGCCGCACTCACCGCCGAGGCGATGACGGTGCGCTCGCGTATTCAGGCCATCGTCGAAAAAGATCCCGGGCTGAAGCCGCGCGCATCGCTGTCGTTCTCCGACTACATGGCAGAGGGCAACCGCCTGTTCTCCGGCGGCAACCCGCAATGGTTGCCGGTCGATCCGACGCCGAAGGCGACCTTCGGTGCGGCCAGCGCGGTGTTGTTCGGTTCCAATCCGGTCAACTTCGGCAACGTGATGGATTTCCAGCAACAGCACTCGACCGTGTCGTTCTGGTACAAGGACAACAAACAGGAAACCGTCGACGCCGCGTTGAAGAGCGTGCAGCGCGCGGTGGATATCGTCGGTGTCGATCACGAGCACTTCACGGTGCGCATGGCGACCGGTGCGATTGCGCTGCAGCAGGCGATGAACAGCGTCGTGCATCGCTATCACTGGTTCATTCTCGGACTGGTGAACCTCGCGATCCTGTTCATTTCGGCTTACGCCTACCGCTCGTTCGTCGCTGCATTCATCCTGCTGATTCCGGTGAACCTGTCGAACTTCCTGCTGATCGCCGCGATGAAGGTGCTCGGCATCGGCCTCGACATCAACGCGGTGATCGTCGCGGTGATGGGTGTCGGTGTCGGTATCGACTACGGCATCTACTTGCTGTCGCGTATCTGCGAAGAGTTCACGGTGCACGAGCACAACTGGGAGAAGGCGATCTCGGCGGCGCTCACCACCACCGGCAAGGCGATCATGTTCACGGCGACGATCATGCTGATCGGCATCCTGCCGTGGTACTACCTGTCCGATCTGAAGTTCATGGCCGACATGGGTCTGCTGCTGGTCGCGATCATGTTGATCAATATGGTGCTGTCGCTGATCACGCTGCCGCTGCTGGTCTGGATGATCAAGCCGAAGTTCGCCAGCCGCGAGGATCTGGTGGTCGGCGAGAGCATCGATCTGTCGAAGTTCATGACGACGGCTTGATCCCGACGTTCGTAAGCTTCACCGGCGTTGGCGCGCAGGTGTGCCAACGCCGGTTTCACATCTGCGCTGTCGCGATGGCGGCGGCCGTGCGGCGTCTGCAAAGCCTGCACGTCGCACGGCAACGCTGGTTATGATGACCGCCGCTATGCCTGCTCAATTCCTGGTGTCGCCCCGCATGCTGAAGCACCTGCTGTCGAGGCTGACGGCGATGCATCGGCTTTGCAGAATTGCGTGGTGCATCGACCCGCTCGCGGCCTGACGCGCAAAGCCCGTGAAATTTCCAGCACTGCCCGGTCCGCGTGTCGCCGTTGTCGGCCCCGGCGTTGTCGAGGCATCGCCGGCAGTCGTCGCGCAGCGCAGTCGTGACGAACGTCAGGTGCTGCTGGGCGGCTCGGCGCTGTCGACCGCGCTGCATCTGCTGCTGGTATTCAGCGTGATTCTGCTGTGGCCACATCGCGGCGGCCGCGCCATTGCAGTCGGTCGCGTGCATGGTCCGCTGGTGATCACACTCGCACGCGCAGCACCGGTGAGGCCGCCGCAGCCGGCGGCCGCACCGCCAACGCCGGTGACGCCGCCACCACCGCCACCGCCGATGGCAACGCCGACGCCGACGCCAAAAACGCCGCCGCCGGTGCCGCCCAAGCAGAAGGTTCAGCCTGCGACAAAAGCGACGCCGGCAACCGCCGCGGCCGCAGCCAGCGCCAGCAGTGCGGCACAGCAGAAAACCGCGGCGCCACCCGATCCGCAGGCCGACAGCGACGATCTGCTGCAAGGCGTTCGCGCGCACTGGCTACAGCCGCCAAATTCACGCCGCGATTTTCACTGCCGTATTCGCATCGACTATCAGGCCGGCGGTCTCATCTCCGCGGTGACCGTGCAGGAAGGCTGTGGCGGCCCGATGCTCGACGACTCGGTCGAACGAGCCATCTGGAAGACGCAGCCCTTGCCGCTGCCGGCGGCGCGTTCGCAAGCCGGCAGCTTCCTGCTCGAGTTCACACCATGAGCGCGGACCGTGAGCGCAACACCATGAGCGCAATACCGTGGGCGCGACACCATGAGCGCAACGCCATGAGTGCGAGACGATGAACGCGCGCTCGCGGCGTTCTGCAGTACACCAGGCGAGGGCACGCGGGTTCGCGCGCCACTGGCATCGCGCACGCGGCGCGCGACGCTGGGCGCCACAGCTGCTGTTGCTGTTGCTGCTGCTGGGCGCGATTGCTGCGCCAGTCGTTTCTGCGCAGGGTAACGCCGCCACTTCATCGTCTGCATCCGCGCAGACGACGCATCGCGCGACGCGTCCGACGCCATCACCCGCTGCTGCAGCGCCACCGCAGAGCGCGTACACGCCTTGCATCGCGCAACGCGTCGATGCGGTCACGGCTGGTGTGCCGGTCTACTTTCGCGACTGCGCCGATACGCCGGAGATGGTCAGCTTCGGCGGCGGCAGTTTCAAAATGGGCGATCAGTTCGGCAATGGCCTCGACTACGAGAAGCCGGTGCACGACGTGCGCATCGCGCCGTTCGCACTCGGACGCTATGAGATCAGCATCGCCGAATGGCAGCGCTGCGTGGACGCAAAAGGCTGCACCGCGGCGTCTGCCGACAACGAGGGCAAGCCGCGCAATCACCCGGTGGTCGGTATCAGCTGGAGCCAGGCGCAGGACTATGCCGCCTGGCTGAGTCGTCGCAGCGGCAAACGTTATCGCCTGCCGAGCGAGGCGGAGTGGGAATACGCCGCACGCGCCGGCAACCGCGATCAATTCACCTGGGGCAACTGGGGCGCAACGGTGTGCAGCTACGCCAATGCACTCGACCGCGCCGGCGCCCGCGCGCATCCGCAGATGAGCTGGTACACCGACTGCGATGACGGATTCGCCACCACCGCGCCGGTCGGCAGTTTCCCGCCCAACGCCTGGGGTCTCTACGACATGCTCGGCAACGTGTGGGAGTGGGTGCAGGATTGCTGGCACAGCGACTACAGCGGTGCGCCCGCAGACGGCGCAGCCTGGATCGATGGCGGCGATTGCAGCAAGCGCGTCAATCGTGGCGGCGGCTGGGGCAACAATCCGCGCGCGCTGCGCGTATCGAACCGGGATGCCGATCCGCAAGATGCGAGAAGCGATGGCATGGGCTTTCGCATTGCGCGCACCGTCAGCGAAGCGCCGCCAGCGAATCGCCCTGCGCCGCTGCCGCTGCCGCCGCCGCCGACTGCGGCAACTGTGTCAGCGGCTCCGTCAGTCAACGAGCAGGCCGGCAGCAGGAACGTCGCTGCAGGCAGCGCGCCTGCTTCCGAGCCGCCCAGCAACGTCGTATCCGGTCCGCCGACGCAAGCGCCTTGAATGCCGGCACGCGTTGGCGTGGCGAAGAACTGTGTGCAGCGATCTACCGGCGCATTGCAAGTCTGCGTTTGCCGCATCGATCTGGCCGCGATTGATCGATCCAATTCGGTTGTGCATTGCAGAACGATGCGCCGGAGGATTGCCCTGCGATATTGACATCCGCAGTGTTCTGCAGGATTCTCTTTAAATAGGTTAGATAGCGAACAATACGGTACACGACTGGTTTTCAACGTGGACCGCGACGCAATCGAACGGAAGGATTCAAGGCCCAGCATCGCCGTTGACCGGCGCCAAGACCGAGCCTGAATCACCGGTCGCGATGACCGGCCGCGCCGGACAGTTCTGGAGGAGAAAAAAGGATGCACCGACACAGCGTTTCCGGCAGTTCGCCTGGTTGCTTGCGCGAGGAGCCGCGTCATGCGCGCTGAGCGGTTAGAGCTGGCCGCAAGAGGCGGCGACTTTCGCATCGACAAGGACCGGCCCTCGCCGGAGTGGATCGCGAGTCTGCGGCGCCGCTTCGTGACCGAGACCGAGATCGATCGTGTATTGACGCGCAAGATGCAGCGACGCTCGGGACCTGGTTTTGCGCCACTCAAGCTGGAGACGCTGGTGCAGGGCGTCGACTCGCTGATCCGCTCGCAGTTTTCAGGCGACTTCCAAATCACCGACGCGCGCTGGTTGTCCGGTGGCGCATCCAAACTGCAGATGGCGTTCCGCCTGCATTGGCAGCGTCCCGGCGTCGGCGCGGACGTGACACCGATGGTGTTGCGGATGGAGCCGGCCGAATCGATCGTCGAGACCAGCCGCCTGCGCGAGTTTCAGTTGATCAAGGCGTTCGAAGGCGTGGTGCCGGTGCCGCCGGTTTTCTGGTGCGATGCGGAAGGCGAACACCTGCCGCATCCGGCGCTGGTGTACGGATTCGCCGAAGGCGTGGCCAAGCCGACCTCCGGCGTCGGCGGCGTAACCGGAATCGGCACGCAGTTGCCGGTCGCGCTGCGCGCCAAGCTCGCACCGCAGTTCGTCGATCACCTTGCAAAAATTCATACCTTCGACTTCAGCGGAAAAGATCTTTCAGCCTTCGACAAGCCGAGCGTCGGCACCACGCAATGTGCGCTGTGGGGTGTGAACTGGTGGGAGCGCGTATGGGAGGAAGACAGCGACGAAGATATTCCGCTGGTACGCCTGTGTGCGGCCTGGCTGCGCGAGAATCCACCGCTGCTCGATCGCGCGGTGATCGTGCACTCCGACTATCGGCTCGGCAATTTCCTGTTCACTGAGCACGACACCCGCATCTCGGCCTGGCTCGATTGGGAACTCGGACGCATCGGCGATCGACATCAAGATATTGCTTGGACCACCAGCACAGCCTTCGGACACCTGGCGGAAGACGGCAAGACCTTTCTCACCTGTGGCCTGCTGCCGGAGCAGGCCTTCCTCGAGGCTTACGAACAGCGCTCGGGGCTGAAGGTCGATCCGCGTGCGGTGCATTGGTACAAGGTCTACAACTCGTACACGATGGCGACCTTGTTGTTTGCCACCGGCTATCGCATCGCGCACAACGGCAAGACGCACCAGGACGTGCTGGTCACCTGGCTGATGGGCATCGGCTATATGTTGCTCGACGAGATGCGCGAACTGATCGAGGGAGCGCCGTAATGCAGATGCGAGCCCCGCTGCAGATCCAAAGCATCATCAAGGCGATGACCGACGTCGTATTGCCGGCGATCGATCCCGACAACAAGCTGGCGCAGGAGCAGGCGCGTCTGGTGCTCGGCTCGCTCGCACTCATCGCCAAACAGCTGCCGCTGCAATACCGCTACGACTGCGACGAACTGGCGCGGCTCGAGGCGTTTTGCCAGTCGCTGCAAAGTCTCGCGCAGGGCGGCACTGAAACCACCGGCGCGCTGGCGGCACTGGCACTCGAACTGCGCGAGGCGGGTGTGCAGTCGGCCTCGCCTGAGGAGATCGAACAGCGCGTGCGCAACTTGCGACAGTTGAGCGGTGCCGTAATCACTGCGGTCTACGTCGACGGCAGCAGCGCTGCGCGAAAAGACGTGCGCGCGGCGGTGTTGGCAATGTCGAAGGAACAGGTGCTGCGCGATCGATCCTGGGTGCTGTCGCAAGGCTGGGAAGGCGATCCGAAATCGATTCCGCCGATCGAACAGTTGCTCGGCATTGCCGCAGATGTGCCAGCAAGTGTTTGACCGACGCGATCACTGACGACCACGGCGGCGGCCGTCGCGCGCTTGCATCGACGCGTTGATCCGCAGTTCACGCGCCGTCGATGTCATCGGCGCGGCGCATCAATCAAAGGAGAATTGTGATGAACCAGGCTTTGCCGACGAACCGTCCACTGCCGCTACTCGATCCGGTCAACGATGGCCGCCACAAGCTTGGGCCCGGTGCGCTCGAGCGCGAGTCGGTGCCGTATGTGATGGTGCTCGAAAAGGAGCAGATCGCCACCTTCTCTTACACCTGGGTCAACAACCAGAGTCGCGCCGGCTCGATGTTCGTGGTGTTCGGGCCCGGCGTTGGTGGTGATCCCATCATCGAGGCGATCGACGATATTGCGGTGCCGGCTACGCAGAACTTCGACGATTGGCGCGTCGGCAAGGTGCAGGTCAAGCACGATTTGAAGTTGCAGAACGCCGAGCTGCATGTCGATAGCGCGCGAGTCGGCATCGACCTCAGGTTCGAAGCGGCGCATCCGGCGTATGCCTACGGCTTCCATGCCGAGGGTTGCCCCGACTATGCGGCGACCAATCGTCTCGAACAGGCCGGCCGCATGCACGGCACTTTGCGCATCGACCAGCGGCGGATTGCATTCGACACCACCGGCGAGCGCGATCATTCCTGGGGCACGCGCGATTGGGAAACGCCGCAACACTGGAAGTGGCTTCATGCGCAGGCGGGTCCAGAGACCTGTGTTCACTTCTGGCAGATTCAGGCGCGCGGTCGCATCGATTTGCGCGGCTACGTGTTCCGCGACGGCCGCATGGCCGAGATCACCGCAGTCGATGTCGAGTTCGAAAGCGACGATCAGTATCGGCAGAAAACCATCGACGCGCTGCTGCACGACAGTGCCGGTCGCAGCACGCGAGTAACGGGGCGCTTCTTCGCGAGCTATCCCCTGATTCCAGGCCCGCACACCACGCTCAACGAAGGTGCGATGTCTTGCGAGATCGATGGTCGTGCCGGCGTGGGCTGGGCCGAATTCATGTGGCCCACTGCCTACCTTGAATACTTGCGCGCGCGTAAGCGGGCCGGCTGAGCGGCGAGGCTGCGCAGCCATCGCTGCGTTGTCGTCGCGCGTGGCTGCGAACGCGCGAAAGAGTAGTCACGATAAAGCAGTCTGGAGTGTGGCGCATGCTGAAGATTCATCATCTGGTGCTGTCGCGCTCCGATCGTATCGTCTGGCTCGCCGAAGAACTCGGCCTGCCTTACGAGATCGTGCGGCATACGCGCGACGCGCAGACGTTCCGCGCACCCGAGAGCCTGCGCGCGGTAATGCCCTTGGCCAAGGCGCCGCTGATTCAGGACGGTGAGCTCACCATCGCAGAGTCGGCGGTGATCTGCGATTACATTCTCGACCAATATGGCAACGGTCGATTGCGGCCGGCCGCCGGCACGTACGAGCGTCTGCAGTACTGCTACTGGATGCATTGCTCCGAATCGACCTTGATGTATCCGGTATTGATTGACGCGCTGTTGGCGATGACGAAGTCCGATGCGCCCGGCCTCGCCGCGTTCGCGATGGGCGAGTACCACACGATGTTCGGCTATCTCGAGCAGACGCTGCACGGCCACGACTACATTCTCGGCAAGGACTTCAGCGCCGCCGACGTGATGCTGTATTACAGCTTGGCACTCGGTGCGGGTGTCGCGATTCCCGGTGTCAACACGCATGCGCCGCTGAACGAGTATCCGCGCATTCAGGCCTATCTGAAGCGGCTGCAGCAGCGGCCGGCATTCCAGAAAGCCGCGCAGTTGTGCCTGAATTGAATCGCGCCGCATAAGGCGCAAGGATGCGCGGCACTTCAGCGCGTCCGACTCGATCGTTCGAGTGTCGCTCGAACGCGCAGGGTCCGCGCAGTGACTTTGCTCAATTCAGTTGTACGAACACGCGGCGCAAGTGTTCGTCGCGCCGCGTGTCGTTCGGCGTGTGCTTAGAAGCCGCGCGCCGCCAGCCAGTTGTGCATTACGTTGCGGAAGTCGCCGGCGCTGCGTTCCAGCGCCAGCGCCTGGCCGGCGTTGGCGATGAACTCGGCGCTGACGTCGCCACTGCCGGTGTAGAGCAGTTTCTGCGTATTGCCGCCGAGCGGCTGCATGAAGTACGCATCTTCAAGTCCATTCACCAGCAGTACCGGCACATGCACGCTGCGCAGGATCAACTGCAGCTCGTCGATGCCGACCGTCTGGAACGCCGACAGTGCTTCGCCACAGGCCGAGCGTCCGCGCAGCGCGACGGCTTTGGCGATCACGGTGGAGTCCGCGTTGGCGAAACTGTTGCGCTCGAAAGTGCCGTCGCTCACCGGAAACGGTTCGTAGAAATACGGACCGCTGGTGCCATCCGAGCGCTGGCCGCCGGTTGCGCAGGCTGCGAAGAACGGCACCGACTGCAGCAGGAAGGCCGGCTTGAACGCCGCCGGTAAATCCGCGAACGAGGTGACGATCAGCGCGTCGATATCCTTGAACGAATACGCATCGGGTTGCGCGACCAAGGCGGCAGCCTGCTGCGAGGCGAGCGCGACGCGTGCGAACTTCGGCGCGGCGCGGCCCTGTGCGACGTAAGTGCCGGCGCGCAGATCGGCGACGATCTGACGCACGACAGTCGCTTCGCCGCCATAGCAGTTGGCGAGGCCGGCCGGGCGTCCGCTGGCGCCGTAGCCGATCTGGTCATAGACCAGCGACACGTGACCGAGCGCTGCCATCTGGCTGGCGTAGTCGAGACTCGGCACCGCGGTGAAGTGCCAGTAGAACTCGCCCCAACCGATGCCATGCAAGTACAGCGTGAGTGCGCCCGGCGTCGCGGTGTTCAAGGCGCTGCTAGGTCCAACGAGGTGTCCATGCACCTGATAGTGCTTGCCGTCGGCAAGGCAGGGCACCAGCGAGCGATTCTGGTTGACGACATCGAAAGTCACCGGCACCGAGACCACGGTGACCGCCGCCTGCGCGCTGCCGAAGCCGAGCAATCCGATCAACAACAGCAATGCGCAGGCGACGCTATAACGCCCACGCATGCGAGCACATCCTGAGCCCTGAGTATTCATCTGTTCTCCTTCCTTAGTTGTTATTGAATGTCGCTATCGAAAACCATCCGAAAGTGATCGGCTGGCCTGCTGCTGCAAACAAAACGCCTGTGGAATGACTACGCCCGGTCGCGCGTATCTGGATGCGATTTCGGCGCAGGTTTACACAGCAACCGAGCGCCAACATCAAAATCACGCGATCGCGAGTACGGCTTTTCGCGAAAGCGCTGTACCGACTGCGCCTGCTCGCCCGCACGGTCAACGGTCGAGAGCGGCGCGCCGTTCGCGCGTCACTGCAAGGCCAGGAACAGCAGCCGGCCTTCGCGCTGTAGTTGCAGCAGCAGCTTCTGATCCTTGCGCGTGCTCAGGAACGTGTTGAGTGCGGCAAGATCCGAAACCGGCTGGCTGTCGATCGCCACGATCACGTCACCGGGCCGCACACCGGCGCGTGCCGGCAAGCTGCGTGAGTCGATCGCGCTGACCAACAGTCCGCGCCGCTTGCCGTCGGTGACTTCCGACAGCACCGTGCCCGCGAGCTTCGACTGCATCACCTTGCCGTCGGCGGTCACCAGCTTTTCCGGTGCCTTGCCGACCTCCACCACCCGTTCGATCGGTTTGCCTTCGCGCAACAACTTGAGCGTGACGTGGTCGCCCACCGACAGCGTGGCGACATAGTTGTGGAATTGCTGAATGTTGAGAATGTCGTGCGCATCGGCGGCCAGCACCACGTCGCGTGGCTGGATGCCGGCCTGCGCGCCGGTGGAGCCCGGCTCGACCTGCGTGATCAAGGCGCCGTGTGTGTCCTTGAGTCCGAAGGCCTTGACCAGATCGGGATTGAGTTCCTGCAGGCCGAGCCCCAGCTTGCCGCGCACCACCTTGCCATGCGCGATCAGCTGCTTCATCACCGACTTGACCAGATTGGTTGGAATCGCGAAGCCGATGCCGAGGTTGCCGCCGCTGCGCGACAGGATCTGGCTCGGAATGGCGACCAGTTCACCGCTGAGATTCACCAGCGCACCGCCCGAATTGCCGGGATTGATCGAAGCATCGGTCTGGATGAAATCCTGGATGCCTTCCGCGCCATCCGGCGTATCGCGCCCCACCGCGCTGACGATGCCGGCGGTGACAGTCTGATTCAACGCGAATGGCGAACCGATCGCCACCACGTAGTCGCCAACTTGTACGCGGTCGGAATCGGCCAGGCTCAACTGGGTGAGATTGTCGGCTTTGATGCGCAGAATCGCGAGATCGCTTTCCGCATCCTTGCCGACCAGTTCGGCATCGAATTCGCGATCGTCCTTCAGCTTCACCTTGATCGTGTCGGCATCGTCAACGACATGATTGTTGGTGACGATGTAACCGGCCTTCGCATCGATGATCACGCCGGAGCCGATGCCGTGCGCGACCTGCTCACCGGGTTCATCGCCTTCGTCGGGTGCGGCACCCGCTGCGCCATCGCCATCCTCCGGTGCACCGTGGAAATCGCGCGGTGCAGTACCGGCCTGCGGCGCCTGCAACGGAACCTTCGCAGTGATCTCGATATTGACGACCGCCGGCAGCACCGTCTTCAGCATCGGTGCCAGAGACGGCGGGCCACCCGCAGAACTGCCGGGCTGCAGCACCGACGGCATTGGGCTCGCAGTTGAAGTCGCCGATGCAGTCGCCGGCTGCAGCGCATTCACGCGAGTCAGCAGGTAGCCCGACAGAATCAGCGATAGCAGTGTAAGCGCCAGACAGACTTTCATGACCCTGGAATTCGACATTGCCGTTCCTTGACGAGTGATTCGAAGCGCGGGCCAAGCAGGCTCGCGTCGGGCCTCAATGCACGCTGCATCGAAGCGCATGGCTGCCCTGCGATTACGCGATCAAGCACATTGCAGATGCCGATGGTGCGCTGCACACGCGAAATATTGCGCGATGCTTGCTCACAACATACCTAAGCAGACGGTATGGAAGCATACATCGCGACGCAGGCCGGTGTGCGAGGGATCAAATCAGCCAGCGCGGTGCCGGGCAGGTTCTAAAGACAACCGATGTGCTCAAGCAGCGCGGGTTCGCGCGACAGCGAAGTCCCCGACCACCAACGCGCCGCGGGATGTCTGGGTGATGTGCCGCAGCGACGAACTGTGCCGGCCGCTGCACAACCCCTGGCAAACCAGCGCGGCTAACGTTTTGGCCTGAGTCTTGGCCTGAGTCTTGGCCTGAGTCCCAGCCTGAGTCCAGGCATGAGTCTCGGTGTGCAGGCGTAGTCCTGCAGATAGCGCTCGATCATCAGGCGCTCGCTCGCCTTCGGCAGCGATACAGTCCTGCTGGACGCATCGCTACTTTCGTGTGGCGCTACGAGTGCTCGGCAATCGGATTGTTTAGTGCTCGCAGGGGAAGCGTGCGTCGGCGCGAACGGCGGCGGCTTAAGACGTCGCTGATGCGCGCGCGTTGCGCGCCCACACGGTTCCGAATTCACCAGAATCATTGTGAAGATGAATGACGAATCCGAGCCGGTCCAGCGCTGCGACCACATCGGCGTAGCTGTGCTTGCCCCATAAGTGGTATTCCATCCGAAGATGACGGATGTGCGACCACGCCGCGGCATCGTTGAACATCTCCCATTCAGCGCCTTCGCAGTCGATCTTCGCGAGATCGATGCGGCCGCCAAGGCGCGCCACCGCCGTTGACAGCGTGATCTGCGGCACCTGCACGCCGCTAGTGCCTCCGGATCGAGTGATCGCCTGGTTGCTGTCGCCGCTGTCTTCGATCGATACGGTGCCCGCAGTTCCGCCAACCGCCTCGTTGAACAATTCAAAGCCCGCGGCCGCTGCGTTCTTTCGTGCGTACGCGAGCACGCGAGGATTGGGTTCGTAGGCGTGGATCGTCGCATCGGGGAAATACGCACGCGCCGCCATCGACAGAAAGCCGATGTTGGCACCGATATCAATGATCGTCGCAACCGGGAATCGAATTTCCCCGAGACCGTACTCGTCTTCGATAAAACAGGTGATGAAATCAGCGGCTGCACCATGCTCCACTGGTGACGCGATCGGCGTCATCCGGTCGCCGATACGAACCTCATTGGGCTGCTTGAACGTTGCGCGCCGCCAGAACCGAACCTGAAAGTGGCGGGCGCGCGACATGCGTCGCAGGTGTCGCTGCAATTTGGTCAGCATGACCGTAACTCCGAAAGCGATTTGGGCTGGCGCGCGACGCGACCCTCAGTTACCGCGCGCGCCGCTAGATGCTTTGATGTTCGCTTGTTGGTCGAAGCGACGTCAAACCAAATGCGGGAGCTGGCGGGAGCGATGCCTTGCCGGTTTTCGGGGTGCGCCGCTGCAGCGGGCAGGAACACGAACCAGCCGACCTTGGCCCCAGGCCCTAAGTACAAGCCCTAAATACGGGCCCCAAGTACAGGCCCCAAGTACAGTCCCTAAGTACAGGCCCTAATTACAGTCCCTAAGTATTGGCAAATGCAGCCTGCGCTCCGCGCATCGACTGCGCCACGCAATCAAACGCGGCTAGATTTTCGGCGTGCAGGCGTAGTCCTGCAGATAGCGCTCGATCATCAGGCGCTCGCTCTCCGACGGCAGTTGTACCGTCGTGCCGGCGGCATCGCCGTTGGCGAGTTGCATGTGCTCGCGCATCTTGCCGCTGACGGCGAGCCATTCGGCGGCAGTATGCAATTGCGGCGAGGGCAGGGCATGGCACTGGGTGCAATACAGGCTCACCAGATAGGCGCTTTCCGATGCAGCTTCCGGCACCACTCGGGCGGTGTCGGCGACGGGTGCTGCGCTGCCGTGCAGCAGGGTCTGCACGCGCAGCGTTTCGAGCGCATTGGCCACGGCATTGGCGTGACGCGCGAGCATGGCACCGCGCGTGCTGTTGGGACGATTGGCCGGCGCCTGGTGCAAGGCGATCAGCGCCTCGCGCCAGTTGAGCAGCAGACCGTCCATGCGCGCGGCGTAGCGCGTCGGATCGAACTGTTGCGGAAGTTCACAGGCGCTGCCGGATTGCGGCAGCGCCGGATTCTGTCCTGCGTTGACCTTGGCGGCGGCACGAGACACGGCGACTCCGTAGTCCTGCACCTCGCGCCAATGCCGACGAAACGGCTCCGGCGTCGCGGTACCGGCGTCGCGCAAGCCATCGAGTTTTTGACTCAGCTCGCGCAGGCGCTGCTGCAGGCCTTCGATCGTCGCGTTGTCGGTTAACGGTTCTGCATTCGATGATGCTTCGGCCGTTGCCGCTGCGAACGTCGCAGGCACGCAGAAGGCGCCGGCGAGCGCGGTGCCCATGAGCAGCAGAGTCAGGACGTGTTCTCGCAATGGCTTTGCGACCGGCTCGGCAAGCTGCGCGAGCATCGTGCGCGCAGGCTTTCGATGGCGGAATCGCGCAGCGAGTTCGGAACCGCGCGTGTGCGCGCGAGTTTGTTTCAACATTCCTGCGAAGTCGCCCATCGTCGTTCAATCCCACGGTCCGCGACGTGGCAGACGTCGGCTGCCTGTGGACTCTATCGTGCGACGCACACGATCGGCTTGATCCAGGTCATGGCGGTTCGACTCTCCGATGCGCAGGCTCGAAGCCCGCTTCGTTTCGAGTCTCACGACCATGCACCAAACTCGCAGAATCCTGCTGATTGCCGACGCCGAACTGCGCCGCAGCGCCGACTACGAAGCCGCGGCCTGGCTCGCACAAAAAACCGGTGCGGCGCTGCACATCGTCGCGTTCGACTTCAATCAATTGATCGCATCGATGCAGCGCGTCGATGCGTCGGCGATGGCACTCGCGCGCGACGCCTACCTGCGGCAGCATCGCGAGTGGCTTGCACAGGAAGCCAGCGTGCTGCGCAGTCGCGGTATCGACGTCACCTACGAGGTCAATTGGGAACCGCATCCGCGCGACGAGATCCTGATGCACGTGAAGGAATCCGGTGCCGATCTCGTCATCAAGGCGGCGCACGCCGATCCGCTGGTGCGGCGCTTGCTCTTTTCGCCGCTCGACTGGCAGCTGATGCACCGCACGCCGGTGCCGCTGATTCTGGTCAACGGCAGCGTGCATCCGGTGCCACGCCGCGTCATCGTCGCCGTCGACACCGGGCTGGCTTTGCCGGATGTGCAAGCGCATAACGATACGATCATCCGCACCGCCTTGGCGCTGGCCCTGCAATGCGACATCGAGCTGCATCTGGCGACTGCCTTCGATGCAGCACCTCAACTGGCATTGACCGCTTCGTCGACTCTGCCGATGGTCGACGGCGCGTTGTACCAGCAGCTTTACGATGCAAGCGAGGCGGCCTTCACCGCACTTGCAGATGCGCATGGCGTGCCGGCGGAGCGTCGTCATTTCCTGCTCGGAAATCCCGCGCTGACGATTGCCGGTCTGGCAATCGAGCGTGCGAACGACATCATCGTCGTCGGCGCTTCGCAGGGCACACGCGTGGAGCGCCTGTTCGTTGGCAGCACCGCCGAGCGGATTCTGTCGTACGCGCCCTGCAATGTGATGGTCGTTCCGCAGCGGAACGCGTAATGCGCAAAAAACGTGATGGCGTCCCAGCACGCGGACGATGGAAAAGCGTCGATCTGGAATAAACGCTATTGCCCCTAGGCAATGATCAGGATCATCGCAGACGGCAGAGTTAACATCGACCATGTCCTGGTATCCAACAACCAGGAGAGTAGCGATGAGCATCAAAGGGGCGGTATGCGTGCTGGCACTGATGGCAACGGGTGCTGCGCAGGCGCACATGATGGGCAACATGCCGACACCATGGACGGTTCGTATTGGCGGAACCGACATTGCACCGAAGCAGGACAACGGAACGCTCGGCGGCGGCAACGTCGATGTGATGAGCAAGCTCGGCATGAGCTTCAATGTCGATTACCGGCTGTGTCGCTACGTTTCGTTCGATCTGCTCGGCGTCATACCGTATGTGCAGCACATCAAGATCGACGGAAGCGATATCGCATCGACCAAGCATCTGCCGCCGACCTTGAGCGTGCAGCTGCATCCGCTGCAGTTCGAAGGCGCCTGGGCGCGCATCGATCCCTACGTCGGTGTCGGCGTCAACCGCACCTTCTTCTTCAGCGAGCACGTCGCCAACGGCGCACACCTGCAGTTGTCGAATACCTGGGGCGTTGCGGCACAGGTCGGCGTGGATGCCAATCTGACGTCACGCTGGCTGGTCGGCGCCGACGTGCGCTACATCCAGATCGAGCCGGATGCCAGTATCAATGGTGCGGCACTCGGTACGGTCAAGATCAATCCCTTCGTGTACAGCCTCAACGTCGGCTATCGTTTCTGAGCGTAGTTCCCGTGTCGGCAAAGGGCCGACACGGGATTGCCCGAGTGTCGGGTGGCGCGTTGGCAGCGCGTCGGTAGCGTGTGTGAATGAGCCCGTGGCTGATTCTGTGGCCGATTCCGTGGCCGATTCCGTGGCTGAGCGCGCGGGCGAGTGCGTAGGTGAGCGCGTAGGTGAGCGCGCAAGTGAGCGCGTAAGTGATAGGCGTGTCGTGTCGAAGCGCTTTATTCGACCTGTCTGCGCCCTGTCGATGGCCGCCGACTGATGTGCGGAAAACGCGTTGGCGCAGCGGCATCCTTCCGATGCGCCGCACCTCCAACGTCGATTGAACTCAGCGTGGCGGCGGTAGTGATTCGCTCACTGCGAGCGCCGGCCGCACGATCACCGCATGCGCCGGGCCGCCTTCTTCCAGCAGCTGCGCCTCGGCACTACGACGAAGCGCATCGAAGTCGCCGCCATCGTGCGGGAACTGCGCGCAGGCAAAGCGACACTGCAATTGCAGCGTTTCGCCCAGCAGCGGCAGCGGCGCACTCAGAAGATCTTGCAGCTGCTGCTGCAGCCGAAGATCGAGTACGCCCGGATGCGGCAACAAGAACGCGAAGTCGAAACCGCTGAGCGTGCCCACGGCGATGTCGTCGCCGACAACGCTGCGGATGCGCTCGCCGAGGACTGCGCGCGAGAACGCCAGCGATTCGGCATCCATCGTCGGCGCCGTGCCGGCTGCGGTCTGTATCACCATCAACATCAGCGCCGGTGTGCGCCGCGAATGCGTCGCGCCGTTGAGCAGTTCGCGGCAGTGTTCAACCAGCGCGGCTTGCGTCAGTACGCCGGTCAATACGTCGGTTCCGCGTTGCAGGTCGGCAATCTGCGCCAGTTGCGTATCGGCGCTGATATCGGCGTGGATCGACAGGAAATGACTGATGCGTCCACGCTGGCGGATCGGCGAGATCACCTGTCGCACGGTGACGAACTGTCCGTCCGCCGTGCGATCGCAGGTCTCGCCGGCCCAGGGGCGCCCGGCATTCAGTGCACTCCACAAGCGCTCGTAGTACAGCGCGCCGTGCTTGCCGGATTGCAGCAGACTCGGCGTACGGCCGATCACATCTTCGGGTGCGTAACCATAGCGCTTGCAGAAGGCCGGATTGACCCAGACGAAATGACCCTGCGCGTCGGTGATGAACGCCGCACTGGCAGCACCCTGTAATCCTGAGGCGAGCAGCTGATTCTGCTGTTGGCCGGCGGCGGCTTCGAGTTGCTGCGCGAGCCAGGGCATCCGTTGCGCAAGAAACGCCGGCATGGGCGCGCTGCTGAAATCTGCAGCGCCGTAGGCCAGCAACTCCAGCACGTACGATTGATCGCTGCCTTTGAGTTCACAACGCCAGGTGGACTGCACGCCGAGATCGCGCAGACGTTGCCGAACTACGCCGGCGCCGAGGGCGCTGACGGTTTCCTCGCCTGCCACAGGAGCCTGTCGTGCCATCGCGGCAACTGCGGCATCGCCGCGTGCTACGCATTCGACCCATGCCGTTCCATCGATCTGCAACACGCGTGCGAGTGCCAAGTCCAGCGTCGACTGCAGGGTTTCGCAAAGACCGCCGAGCGTTTGCAATTGCGTGGCGGTGCCACTGCGAAACGCGTCCAGATGCACGGTCGCTTGCGGCAGCAACTGCGCATCGAGTTCGGCGAGCCCGGCTGGATTCAGCATCAGCAAGGCTCGCCCCGAATCTTCCGGCAGCGGCGTTTGTGAAATCCGGGTCCACAGGCGCGAGCCATCCGGCAGACGCAGCCAGCGTGCAGCGCCGTCGCAGCTGGCGGCCGCATCACTCGGCAGCAGTTGCGTCAAGGGCCAGCCTTGCTCAGCCGTGGCCCAGGTGGCGCTCAAGGCGCGCGCAGTCGGATTCGCCGGCGTGAAAGTCTGTGCGCGGACGTCGACCAGGAAGACGGACGAATTCATAGCAGTGGCTCCTGCAGCAATCTCGACCCCGCGCAGCGAATCGCCGGGATGACGAGCGCGCAGCTGGCAAATCGTGGCAGTGAGCATCGCGTGTCGCGGTGCCGCGCACCATGATCCAAGTCAAACCCCGCATTCGGCCGCAGCTTGATCCATATCAAGTCGCAAGCCCATCGGCTAATGACAGCATCGCGCTTGGACCGCCAGCCCGGTCTCTCACCTGCCGCTTGGCACTGTGCCATTGAAATTGCCGAGCAGCGTGCGAAAGCCCATCCGCTGGCTCACTGCACAACGCCTGCACAAGAACCGTCTAACCCTCGGAAACCGAGTTCCAACGCCCATGTCCGTCGAAGTCCTCACTGCGCCTGCCATCACGCGCGAGTCCGCGCCGCCTGCCACTGCGATTCCACATCGAAAGCTGATCCGCACCTGGCTCAAACCGGTGTCGACGCGCAACACCATGCTCGCGCTCGCGCTGGTCGCATTCGATCTGGTGCTGTTCGCCGCATTGCTGGCCGGCACGATCTGGCTGCGCGCACCGTTGCTGAAGCTGCTGTGCGGTGTTGCCGAGGGCGTGGTTATCGCGCGTCTGTTCATTCTCGGTCACGACGCCTGCCACCAGAGTCTGACCGAGCATCGCGGACTCAATCGCGTGATCGGACGCATCGTGTTCCTCGCCTCACTCACGCCGTATAGCCTGTGGGAGATCGGCCATAACGTCGTGCATCACGGCTACACCAATCTGAAGGACTTCGACATGGTCTGGGCGCCGCGCACGCTGGCGGCGTATCGCGCGCTGTCGCCGCGTCGGCGCTGGCTGGAGCGGGTCTACCGCAGCGGCTGGGCGCCCTGGCTGTACTACTTCAACGAGATCTGGTGGAAGAAGATGTACTTCCCCAATCGCACTCAGATGCCGACGCGGCGCCGAGTATTCATTGCCGACGGCGTTCTGGTGACGCTGGCCGCCGCCGCCTGGATCGCGCTTCTGGTGCTCGCCGCGAGCACAACCGGGCAATCGGCGGGCCTATTGCTGCTGAGCGGCTTTGCGCTGCCGCTGCTGCTGTGGAACGGCCTGATCGGCTGGGTCGTGTACGTGCATCACACGCATCCGCGTATCGCCTGGTATGCCGACAAGCCGGCATGGTCGGCGGCACAGCCGTTCGTGTCGACCACCGTGCACATGGTTTTCAAGCCGCATTTCGGCATTGATTTCGACGCGCTGCTGCATCACATCCTCGAGCACACCGCGCACCATGTCGACATGTGCATTCCGCTGTATCGACTCAAGCGTGCGCAGGCGATTCTCGAAGCGCGCATGCCGGGACATATCGTTCGACAAGCGTTTTCGTGGCGTCAGTATTCCGACACCGCGCGGCGCTGCAAGCTGTACGACTTCGAGCACGGATGCTGGACCGACTTCGACGGCAAACCGACGTCAATACCGCTGACGCCTTCGAGCTGAGCCGTAAGTCGGTCTGGGCCATTCGCATGATCTGGATCAATGAGCTGATGGCCTCTCTCACCGATGCTGCACGCATTCGATCGGGGGAAGATGATGCAAGCCGCGACAAGCGCAGTTCGTTACGAGGACGCCGTGATCCGCAAGTTCGCGGTGATGACGGTAGTCTGGGGAATCGTCGGCATGCTGGTCGGCGTGTGGCTCGCCGCCGAGCTGCTGTGGCCGCAGCTCAACATGGATATTCCCTGGCTGACGTATAGCCGCCTGCGCCCGCTGCATACCAATGCGGTGATCTTCGCCTTTGGCGGCAGTGCGCTGTTCGCGAGCAGTTACTGGTGCGTGCAACGCACCTGTCGCGCGGCGCTGTTTCTACCGAAGCTGGCCGCGTTCACCTTCTGGGGCTGGATGCTGGTGATCGTTGCTGCTGCGATCACCTTGCCGCTGGGTATCACGCAGGGCAAGGAATACGCCGAGCTCGAATGGCCGATCGACATACTCATCGCGATCGTCTGGGTCGCGTTTGCGGTGGTCTTCTTCGGCACCATCGCCAAGCGCACCGTTGCACATATCTACGTTGCCAACTGGTTCTTCGGGGCGTTCATCCTCGCGGTGGCGCTGCTGCACATCGTCAACAGCGCGGCAATTCCGGTGAGCCTGTGGAAATCGTATAGCGCCTACAGCGGTGCCACCGATGCGATGGTGCAATGGTGGTACGGCCACAACGCGGTCGGCTTTTTTCTCACCGCCGGTTTCCTCGGCATGATGTATTACTTCGTGCCGAAGCAGGTCGGACGTCCGATCTATTCCTATCGCTTGTCGATCGTGCATTTCTGGGCCTTGATCGCGGTCTACATGTGGGCCGGCCCGCATCATCTGCATTACACCGCGCTACCGGATTGGGTGCAGTCGCTCGGCATGGTGTTCTCGCTGATTCTGCTGGCGCCGAGCTGGGGCGGCATGATCAACGGCATCATGACGCTCAGCGGGGCCTGGCATAAGCTGCGCGAAGATCCGATCCTGAAGTTCCTGATCGTCTCGCTGTCGTTCTACGGCATGTCGACCTTCGAAGGTCCGATGATGTCGATCAAGACGGTCAACGCGCTGTCGCACTACACCGACTGGGGCATCGGCCACGTTCATTCCGGCGCGCTCGGCTGGGTCGCGATGATCTCGATCGGCTCGATGTACGCCTTGATCCCACGCGCCTTCGGTCTGCCGCAGATGTACAGCATCAAGGCGATCAACCTGCATTTCTGGATGTCGACGGTGGGCACCGTGCTGTACATCACCGCGATGTGGAGTGCGGGCCTGATGCAGGGCTTGATGTGGCGCGCGACCGAAGCCGACGGCACCTTGACCTACAGCTTCATCGAATCGCTGAAGGCGACCTATCCGTTCTACGCGGTGCGGCTGCTCGGCGGCCTGATGTTCTTCAGCGGCATGTTGGTGATGGCCTGGAACGTGTGGCGCACGCTGGTGCCGCGCACCACGCCTGCCGCGCTGCCGGTGGGAGCGCACGCATGAAACACGAAGTCATCGAAAAGAATGTGATGCTGCTGGCGGTGTTGACCGTGGTTGCGATCAGCTTCGGTGGTCTGGTGGAAATTCTGCCGCTGATGAACGACAGCAGCGCGAACACGCCGGCGCCGGGTTTGAAGATGCGCACGCCGCTGGAAGTCGCCGGTCGCGATGTTTTTGTCCGCGAAGGCTGCTACGGCTGTCACTCGCAGATGATCCGCTCGCTCGGCGAGGAAGTGCTGCGCTACGGTCCGGCCTCGCAGGCCGGTGAGTCGGTCTACGATCATCCGTTCCAGTGGGGCTCGAAGCGCACCGGGCCGGACCTCGCGCGCGTCGGCGGTCACTACAGCGACGAATGGCATCGCATCCATCTGAACAACCCGCGCGATGTCGTGCCCGAGTCGAACATGCCGGGCTATCCCTGGCTGGCTGCCGATCATTTCGAACCGGGCGAAGTGCCGTCGATGATGCGCGCGCTGAAGCGTGTAGGTGTTCCGTTCACTGAAGAATCGATCGCCGCCGCCGATAAGGAAGTCGCCGGCAAAACCAAGATGGACGCCTTGATCGCGTTCCTGCAATCGCTGCGCGTGCCGCAGCCCGACCCGGTCGCCGATGCGTCCGACGCAACGTCCAAGCCCTTGCCGCCGGGAGGCGCGCCATGATCAGTGGAATTTTTACGATTGCAGCCCTGCTGGGCTTCATCGGTGTGAGCTGGTGGGCCTACACCAAGCACAACCGGGCGCGCTTCGCGGAAGCCGAACGCCTGGTGTTCGAAGACGAACCGCTCGCGGTAGCCACAGCCTCAACCGCGCAACCGGCGAACAAAAAAGCAAGCATGGGCGCGATGAGTGCCCATTCGGTCGATGACGAAATCGACGACGCAATGTCAGTGCTGCCCGACTGGCGCCAGGGGTGCAGCAAGTGAACTCACCGGCACATCTGAGCGCGTTCTGGAGCGACTTCATCATCGTCATCACGGTGCTGATGATGGTCGGTTGCCTCGCCTTGTTGTTCGCCAATTCGCGCGGCGTGGTTGGCGAAAGCAGCGATCATGTCTGGGACGACGACCTGCGCGAGAACAATAATCCGCTGCCGCGCTGGTGGTTCAACCTGTTTGTGCTGACGATCCTGTTCGCGGCCGGCTATCTCGCGCTGTATCCCGGTCTCGGCAATCTGCCGGGCCGACTCGGCTGGAGTTCGACCCAGCAGATGCACGCCACGCTCGACAGCATCACCGCCAAGCGTCGTGCGGCGTTTGCCGCGCTCGCCGGCAAGGATGTCGCGAGTCTGTCGACCGATCCCGCAGCCTTGTCGCTCGGCCGCGCGGTGTTCATCGGCAACTGCGCCGGTTGTCATGGCGCCGATGCACGCGGTGCCCTCGGCTTTCCCGATCTGAGCGATCAGGATTGGCTGTTCGGCGGTGCGCCCGAGCAGATCGTCGCGAGCATCACGCATGGTCGCGAGGCGCAGATGCCGGCGTTCAACGGCATTCTCTCCGCCGATGCGCTGCAGGCGTTGCTCGACTTCGTGCCGTACTGGTCCGATGCAAAGCTGTCGCCGGCCAAGCGCAGCACCGGTCTGCAGCAATTCCAGCAGACCTGTGCGGCCTGTCATGGCGCCGATGGCCACGGCAATCAGGCGCTCGGTGCGCCGAACTTGAGCGATGACATCTGGCTGTTCGGCGGCAGCCGCGAACGCGTACGCGAGACCATCCTGTTCGGTCGTCACGCGCAGATGCCGGCGCACGAAACCATCCTCGCGCCGGACGAGATCCGCGTCGTCGCCGCCTATGTCTACAGCCTCTCGCATACCGCGACGACTGCGGCCGCAGGTGCGCAACCGCCGGTACCGAGCGCGCCGTGAACGACGACGACGCCGCGCAGATCGTGACTGCCGCGCGGCATCGTGCGCTCGGCACGCGTCCGCGGCTGCGTCGACTGAGCGTCCTGCTGTGGGCTTCGTTCCTCGGCGCCGCCCTTTCGTTGATCGCCTTGCTGCTGTGGCCGGAGGATGTGCCGCTACCACCACAGTCGCTCGGCGATGCCGCGCGTCTGTTCGCTCTGTTGTGGGCGCTCGCGCTGGTGCCGGCGACCACGGCGGCGCTGCTGGCTGAAGCGCGGACCTCGCCATGAGTCCCGACTCGCTGACATCGCCACCTAAAACCGTCTCGCTGTACGAAACCGCGGTCAAGATTCATCCGCGCTCGGTGAGCGGCCGCTACAACCGTCTGCGCGTGGCGGCCACCTGCACGCTGCTCGGCTTGTATTACCTGATCCCCTGGCTGCAATGGCAAGGTCGGCCGCTGGTGCTGTTCGACCTGCCGGCGCGGCGCTTCCACATCTTCACATTGACGCTGGTGCCGCAGGATCTGTTGCTGCTGGCACTGCTGCTGTTGCTCGCGGCGCTGACGCTGTTCCTGGTGACTTCGCTGGCCGGACGGCTGTGGTGTGGCTACGCCTGTCCGCAGACGGTGTGGACCAATACCTTCTTGTGGATGGAACGTCTCTGCGAAGGCGACCGCTACGCGCAGATCAAACTGGATCGCGCACCCTGGGGGCCGAACAAGCTCGCGCGCAAAGGTGCGAAACATCTGCTGTGGGCGGCCTTTGCGCTGCTGACCGGATTGACCTTCGTGTCTTACTTCGTGCCGGCGCGCGAGTTGATTCCGCAGGCGCTGCACTTTCAGCTTGGGGGCTGGGCGCTGTTCTGGACCGGGATGTACGGCTTCGCCACCTGGGGCAATGCCGGCTTCATGCGCGAGCAGGTGTGCAAGTACATGTGTCCGTACGCGCGCTTTCAGAGCGCGATGTTCGATCGCGACACGCTGATCATCGCCTACGACGAAGGCCGCGGCGAACCGCGCAAGTCGCTGGCGAAGCAGATCGGTCGCGCTGCCGGCGACTGCACCGACTGCACCTTGTGCGTGCAGGTCTGTCCGACCGGCATCGATATCCGCAAAGGGCTGCAGTACGAATGCATCGCCTGTGCGGCCTGTGTCGATGCCTGCGACTCGGTGATGGACAGCGTCGCAAAACCACGCGGGCTGATCCGTTACACCAGCAGTGCGCACGAAGCCGGCGCGCCGTTCCGCTTCCTGCGCGGGCGCACGCTCGGCTATGGCGCCGTGTGGCTCGCTGCGAGTGCCGCATTCGTAACGCTGGTGCTGCTGCACTCGACCTTGCGTTTCGATGTCTTGCGCGATCGCCACACGCTGTACCGCGAAATGTCGGACGGCTCGATCGAGAATCTTTATCAGCTGAAGATCAGCAACGACGACGGCGTGCCGCACACCTATCTTGTCCGCGCACATTTCAGCGACGGCGCGCCACTCACGGTCGAGCCCGATCGCCTCACGCGCGACGCGCATTCTGCGGCGGCGAGCCCGGTGATGCTCCGCACCGCGGCGCAGGATGTGAGCGCCGACGGTCATCCGCAAAGCGTGGCCGTGCGCGATGTGGTGATCGAACTCGAACAGCAGGATGCACCCGACATCCGGCGCAGCCGCAGTGCCCGCTTCCTTACCGGAGAGCATTCATGAGCATAAAAGGACAGGTCGTGCGCCAGGATTGGCGGTCGCTGGAATTGTTCCTGGTGATCGGCCTGCTGTTGTTTTCGCTGGGCGTCGGCACGACGCTCGCGGTGACGGCGTACACGCATGGATTCACCGCGTTGCCGAATGCGGCCAACGGCGTCGGCGCCGCGCACGGCCGATGACCGCCGCGAGCACGGCGAACTGGGCTGCGTTCGACCGACCGGAACTGCAGGCCGGTTTCGCGCAGGCGCAGGGTGGCTGCGAAGTGCGCGTCGCGCTCGACGGCATGCATTGCGCGAATTGCTCGGCACGCGCCGAGCGCCTGCTCGCGGCGGATGTCAGCGCGCTGCGCGTGAATCTGGTTGCGCGCGACATCAGCTTCCGTTTTCGTCCCGCACAGGTTCGCTTGTCGGCGCTGCTGCAGCGGCTTGACGAGGCGGGACTGCAACCGCGCGTGCTCGCGCACGAAGCCTCCGCCACACGAGCGATTGCACAACGACGCCGCGCCTTTGCGCGCGCGGGCGTGGCGACACTCTGCGCCATGCAAGTGATGATGCTGGCCTGGCCGAGCTACTTTGGCGTGCAGCCGCAGCCACCGATCGAGCAGCTGCTACGCATCGCGCAGGCGCTGGTGGCAACGCCCGGCGTGGTGTGGGCCGGCTGGCCGTTCTTCAGCGACGCAGTGCGCGCGCTGAAGGCGCGCAGTCTCGACATGAACGTGCCGGTGGCCTTGGCCTTGGCGGTGGCCTATGGCGCCTCGCTGTGGCGCGTTGCTCACGGCGCCGGCGCGCTGTACTTCGATACCGCGACGATGTTCGTCTGCCTGCTGACGCTCGGGCGTCTGCTCGAAGGTCGCACGCGCGCGCGTGCGGTTGCGCATCTGCGCGCGCTGAGCGAACGACGCGCGCTGACCGCGCAGCGCCTGGGCACGCAGGGCCTCGAAACGGTGCCGATCAACACGTTGGCGCGCGGCGACATTCTGGTCGTCGCACCGGGCGATGCACTGCCGGCCGACGGTGAACTGCTCGATGCACGTGCCGAACTCGACGAGTCCTTGCTCAGCGGCGAAGCGCAGGCGCAGTTGCGTGCGCGTGGGCACGCACTGCTGGCGGGTTCGATCAATGTCGGTGCGGCACCGCTGCAGTTGCGCGTCAGCCACTGCGGCGGTGATACCCGCCTGGCGCAGATCACGCAGCTGCTCGATCTCGCACAAACGCAGAAGCCGCGCCTGCAACAACTCAGCGACCGCATTGCCGGCCATTTCGTCGCGGCGATCCTGCTGTTCGCAGTCATCGGTCTGCTGTTGGCGCTGGCGCGCGGCGCCGGCCTCGACGCCGCACTCAATATCGCGCTGGCAGTGCTGGTTGCCAGCTGCCCTTGCGCCTTGTCGTTGGCAGTGCCGGCGGCATTGGCTGCGGCGACCGATCGACTCGCACGCGCAGGCGTGCTGGTGGCCAACGCCGCCGCGCTCGGCGCGCTCGCCCGAATCGATACCGTGCTGTTCGACAAGACCGGCACGCTGACGCGACCGAGCATGCGCCTGCGCCGTACGCGCGCGCTCGCAGGACTCGACGTGAATCGCTGTCAGCAGATTGCTGCCGCACTCGAACGAGGCTATCGGCACCCGATCGCCGCCGCGTTTGCCGGCATCGCCAGTGGCCTGGTCGTGCGCGAGGCCGAGCAGATCGCCGGCGCCGGTGTGCAGGGTCTGATCGATGGACAGCGCTACTGGCTCGGTGCGGCCGAGCAGGCGCCGGTGGCGCTGCAATTGCCGCGCGAATTCCAGATTGCCGATGGCTGCACGCGGATCATGTTGTGCGATACGCATCGCGCGCTGGCCTGCTTCGAACTGGAAAGCCCGCTGCGCAGCGAAGCCCCGGCTCTGATCGACGAACTCCATCGACGCGATATCAACTGCGAAATTCTCAGCGGCGATTCGCATGATGCGGTGAGCGCGGTGGCGCGCCTGCTGAAGATCGACCAGCGTGCCGCACGCCAGACGCCGGAGCAGAAGCTGCAACGTCTGCAAGCGCTGCAAGCGCAGGGCCGGCGCGTGCTGGCGGTTGGCGACGGCATCAACGATGCGCCGCTGCTGAGTGCTGCGGACGTCTCCGCCGCGCTGCCGCAAGGAGCCGCACTCGCACAACAGCGCGCCGACCTGTTGCTGCTCGGCGATTCGCTGACGGCCTTGCCACTGGCGATGGATATCGCGAAGACCTGTAACCGGAGGATCCGCGAGAACCTCGCCTGGGCGCTGGGCTACAACCTCGTGGTGTTGCCGCTGGCCATGAGCGGCGCGCTATCGCCCTGGCTCGCCGCCGCCGGCATGTCGGTGTCGTCGCTGCTGGTTGTCGGCAATGCCTTGCGCCTGGCACCGGCCGCACGCAAAGATGGTTCGATCGTCGGTGAATCAGTCGCCGTCGCCAAGAAGCCGCTCGGCCGCCTCGCAGGCAACGTCTGATGGCGAGCCTCTATCTGCTTATTCCGCTCGGCGTCTGCGTCGTCTTCGCTGCGATTGCCGCCTTCGTCTGGGCCAGCAGCAATGGCCAGTTCGACGAAATCGCGGCGCAGGCCGATCGTTTGCCAGACGACGAGCGCTGAGGCCGCCCGCAGTCAGCGGTACGAACGGCGGAAACCGAGAATCATGACGCGGAACCAAGGCGTGGAATCTTCGCGCGACGCCGTCGATCTGGCCGCGTCGAGTGAATTCGACATCGCAAGCTCGCGATCATCGTTTATCGAATGTGTAGCATGATCGCTATCGCTATCGCTATCGCTATCGCTATCCAGATCCCAATCCCGATCCCGATCCCGATCCCAATCTCTAAAGCTATCTCTGTCTCTATCGCGCGCGACGTCCATCTGCACGCATCCCGAGCCCTGGCGATGCTTTCGTTAATGCGAGCAACAATGCGAGCGACGTCCACCGCGAGCGACCTGAACTGATGCCGCAATACTAAAGTGCCAACTTCTCCGCGCAGAACGCCAGTGCACCGGCGGCACCGCTCCAATTCAGACTCAGCAAGCCGATCACCGCGAGCAGCATCATCCACAAGCCGGTTCGACGCGCGCTCGCGCGCTGCGCACCGTGTACACGGAAGCGCCAGCCGAGTGTGGCGAGCACCGGCGTGCCACCGAGTGCGAAGGCGGCGGCCAGCAATCCACCTTGTAGCGCGCTCGCCGTGAAGGCGGCGAGCAGCAGCACCGCATAAAGCAGTGCGCAGGGCAGCAAGGCCCAGCTCAGGCCGCGCAGCAGAAGATTGAGTTGCGCTGGCAGACGCAAACCGACACGTGGCGGTGCGCAGTGATGCGCGTGACCCGCCGGTTTCAGGAAGCCGATCCAGATGCCGCTGGCCAGCAGCGCCACAGCGGCGCCAACCTGCAGCCAGTAGCCGAAACGCGCCGAGGCCAGGTGCAGCAACAGACCCTGACCGAGCAGTCCGGCGGCCACACCCATTGCGGCATAACCGGCGACGCGGCCGCCGTGCAACCAGGCGAGCGCCTGACGTGGCGCAATGCCCGGCGCGCTGCGGGCGTGGTGAATCGCGAGACTGCCGCACATCAATGCACAGTGCGCGCTCGCGGCCCCGCCTGCGAAGAACAGCGCAGGCGCGGTCAGTGCACGGCTAGCCAGCGATAACACTTTCGGTCGTTTGCGCGGGATTCGGCTGGGCGACACAGCCGGCGCACTCCGTTGCCTCGGGCACCGCGTCGAGACGCGCGAAACTGATGCGCCCGCCGCAGCGCGTGCACACCCCATAGTGACCAATATCGAGGTGATCGAGCGCGCGCTGCGTCTGCATCAACGCGAGCCGGGTCGCCTCGGCGAGGCGGTCGATCACTTCGTCGTTTTCGCAGGCGCTGGCCTGCTCGGCGAACCCGGCGGGTATGGCCGCGCCGTGACGGCGACGATCATCCTCGAGCTCGAGCAGGCGCTGGGTCAGTTCGGCGCGCTTGGCGAGCAATACGGCCAGAGCGGTTTCCTCGGTGATCATGGCAAAGCGCCTCGACAGATCGACGACGATGTCGACGCGGCATTCTGCGAACGCGATGCCGGCAACGCCTTGATCTGGATCAAGCCTTCAGCTGCGATGGCGTCGGGCCGCGGGATTGATCTGGCGCAATGCCGATGTGGCGGGTCGCCGTCATGCTGGGCGCTGCCGTTTTGCAGGAGATCGTCATGACGACTGCCGCTTCGCCGATGTCGCGCCGCGCACGCATGTTGCACCTGGCGCTGATCGCCAGCGCTGGCTTGCTGCTGCTGGAACAATGGCTGGCGCCTCCACTGCATTCGTCGCTGCCCGCGCTGCACCGGATTCTCGAGATTGGATTCGCCGCGCTGACGCTGCTGTGCTGGATCGAACTGGCGCTCTCCGCTTGGAACGGCGGCGCCGGCTGGTTCTCGTTGCGGCGGCCGCGCGTCTCCCACGGTCGCGCCGCATCGCGCGTTCCGCGCGCGCTGCCGGTGATTGCGAGCTGGTGTTTGCTGCTGTCGACGCTGGCAATTCCGCTGGGCGTTGGCGATTTCCTCACCTTCGACTGGAATATCGAGCCGCGCGCCTGGGTGCCGTGGACTGCGGCGGCCTGCGGCGTCGTCTTGACTCTGCTGGCCTTGGCGGCGGCGATCGAGGTGCTGGCGCTGTTGTGGCGTCGTCGTGTCGACGGCGGACTTGCGCTCAAGCACAGCAACTAGCGAGCAGGCTCGGGCGCGCGTCGACGTCGGCTGTCGAGCACCGCATCGCGACATCGCGACGATGCGGATTGCCGGATTGCCGGATTGCCGATTCGCCGGGTCGGTAAAGCTTCGGTGCGCGGGCGAACGGTCTGCATGATCCAGGTCAAGGTGCGGCAACGGGTGGTCGCGGATAGTCGCTTGCCATCTATCGATGTTGGAGTCACGAATGAAATTGCTGGAAGCAATGCAGCAGCGCCGCGCCGTGCGCAGCTATCGACCGGATCCGATCGAACACGCCGTGTTGCAGGAACTGGTCGAAATCGCCAGCGCTGCGCCGAGCTATATGAACCTGCAACCCTGGTCGTTCGGCATCTGCGCCGATCCGGCCCAGGTGAGCCGCTTCGACGATCAGGCTCGCCAATTCCTGCTCAATGACTGGTCGGTAAATGCGCCCTTTCTGGCGCAGCGCGAAGAACTGTCGCGGCCCGAACAACGCTTGTTCCACAACGCGCCGGCACTGATCGTGGTGTACGCGGTGCAAACCGAAGTCGATGCCGAGTGCGCCTGTGCGATGGCGGCGTATGGCTTGATGCTCGCCGCGCATTCGATGGGTCTGGCCAGTTGCTGGGTGAGTCAGGCGCGACCCTGGCTCGATTCGGTCGAGGGTCACACCGCCATGGGTGTTCCCAGCAGCTTTCGTGTGATCGCACCGCTGGTCATCGGCGCGCCGCTGGCGATGCCCTTGTCTCCAGGTCGCTTCAAGCCACCTACACGCTGGGTTTGACGCGCGGGGTCTGATCGACCTGACCGGTCGCGCCACCGATGGCGCGCACCGACATCGCTCTCAACCGAGGCTCGCGGCGGACGCAGGTGTCTGCCCGCGCGTCACGCACATCGTCGCACCGAGACCTGCCGTCGACGCGAACGGCCTGCGCACCGGCGCGTCCCCGCAGCGGTGCCGTGGCGGCAAGCAAGGATGCAGTCGCCACACCGCTCAAAGCGTTGCTGCAGCGGCGTCACTCGACGCTCGCCTCATCGAAACCGGCATCGACGGGGATCGAAACTGGCATCGACGGGGATCGAAGCGGCGCGAGCGTCGATGATTCCTGGCTTGGATCTTCGACGTTCGTAGCTGCCTCAACGTCGCCGCGGTTTCCGATCACGCACGACGGGCAGCCACGCGAGTTTCGAACGCAGCCGACGTGGCGATTGGCTTGGGTTCTTTTCGGAATGCAAGCAGCACCGAGATCAGCATCGCGAGGAGGCTGCCGACAAGTGCGAGCGCGAGGTCTTTCTGTGCATCCCAGATGTCCCCTTGTGCGCCGACATAGGCCAGCCCCAGGTCCTTGCCGGCGGTCGCAGCGACGCACCATTCGAGCAACTCATACAGCGTTGAGATCGACAGCAGCACGCAGACCGTCAACAGGCACGCACTGACATGGATTTTCGGCAGACTCTCACGCAGGGTTTCTCGCATCGGTCGGAAGCACAACAGTCCGAACAGAAAATGCAGCAGCCGGTCGTAGTGGTTGCGTGACGTCATCAGCCAACTCGGCGTTGCGCCGCCGAACACCGCGCTCAGCCATTCGCGATACGGCACCAGCGAATAGCTGTAGTGCGCACCAATGGCATGCAGCAGGCCGTACAGCAGCAGGAGTGCATAGGCCGGCGTACTGAGTGGATGGCTGCGCCGCGAGACCAGCAGCCAGGCGACGAGTCCCAAGGTCAGCAGATTCTCCAGCAACCAGTCCTGAGGTTGCAGCGGATGCAGCGCCAGCAAACCCCAGACGACTGCAAACACCAACGACAGGATCAAGGGTCCGTGCCGCGTGCGCGCACGGCCCGCGAGCAGATAGCCGCCCGCGCGGGCGAGATACCAAATGGCGCCGACCGCAGTGCCGGAGCCCGGCTCTATCTTGCGCGGCGGCAGGTGAGGAGACGGATTCAGCACGCTGCGCACCCGCAAGCATCGCGCCGAACTGGCGCTGCTCGCAGCGTGGATCACCGGCGAGGTTCGACGCTTGATGCAGATCAACCACGGCGACGCCTCCGACTGCGAACTCCGCGAGGCTCACGCCGTCTGCGCCGAGCAGCGCTCGGACTTGCTCAGACGCAATTCCGATCGCAGCGTTCGAAACGAGTCGCGGACCGGAAACAGCGCGACCATGGGTCGATCGCCTTGCATGACTTAGGTCAATTGCGACTGCGCATTGCAGCACTACGCTGCAGTTTCTGACAGTTCCGGTCGCTGCGATTCGCGCCGACCTCTGTCGCGAGGAATCGACATGAACAAAACATCGGCCATTCTGGCGGTGGTAACCGACGAAGTTGGACACAGCGCAGCGGTGCAACGCGCGGTGGAATTGGCACGCCTCAGCGGCGGAACCTTGCACCTGTGCAGCTTCATCTACGACAGCCTGATCGACGCCGAGCGCCCACGTCCGCACGTCGCCCGACTGGCCTGCCTGGAACTGCTGCGTGAACAGGAGCAGCGGCTCTATCGGCTGGCCGCGGAACTCGCGCATCCGCAGTTCAATATCGAGTGCGAGGTCTTGTGGGCGCCCGTGATGCACGAGGCGATCATCACCAAGGCGCTGGCGGTGGCGGCGGACTGCGTCGTCAAGGACGTGCGTCGCGAATCGATTCTGCGTCGCATGCTGTTCACGCCGCTGGACTGGAAGTTGATTCGGCTGCTGCCTTGCGACCTGATGCTGGTCGGTGCGGACGCGGCGCCGCACCCCGAGCGCCTGCTCGCGGCGATCGACGTCTTGGCCGAGTCGCCCGAGCGCGAAGACGGGCTCAATGCGCAGATCTTGCAATCGACGCGTTGGCTCGGCGAGTTGACCGGCGCGCGGATGGATCTGGTGTCGGTGATGCCGTGGTTCCCGTTGTCCGGCCGCGGCCTTCATTCCGGCGCGCAATACGAGGAACAGGTGCGCAAGCATCACGAAGCGTTCCGCACGTTTTCGGAGCGTCTGCAGGTTCCCTCCGATCATTGCCATCGGCCGCTCGGCATTCCGGCCGAGGCGATTGCGAAAATCGCCGAGCAGCTGTCGTCCGACATTGCGGTGGTTGGCAACTACTACCGCAATGGTTGGGAGCGCCTGTTGCTCGGCAGCACTGCGGAGACCTTGCTACAGCAGCTGCGCTGCGACCTCTTGGTCGTGAAGCCGCGCGACTTCGCCGTGGTGGAACGTCAGCACGTCGATATCGACGCGATGCGGCGTCGCGTTGCGCTCGAACAACCGGCCGATCGGGTACCGGAAGTGAGCTGAGCGTCGCCGACCGGCTGGCGCTCAAGGGCGCCGCTTGGGCGTCGGCTTGGTTGTCCCGTACGGTGAAGTGCCTGCGCGGCGCACCGGTACCGAGAGCAACGCGGTCAACATCAGGCACACCGCGACCAAGGCCAGTGCGACGCCGATCCAGTCCGGTACTTGCGCGGCTGGGGTCGGCACGTCGCGCTGGCTCGCCAGCGTTGCCACAGCGGGCAAGCCCGCGGGCTCCCGACCTGTCTGCAAGCTGCCGACTGAGAATCCGACCGCACCTCCATGCGGCGCCGCGTGGTCGACAACCAGCATGACCGGGCGCGACGTTCGATCGAACGCGGCGTTGCGCGCCGAACGCGATGGCGGTGGCTGCATCGCGATTTCTCCAGGCGATTTCATGCGCGATGTTGAGCCGCACCCGGACCGTGCGGCCTTGATCCAGATCAGTGCATATTGATCGGTGAATTCGGACCAGTGATACAGGTTCAGTGATACCGGTTCAGTGATTCCGGTTTAGTGCGCCCTGATGACCCCAATGCACCCGAATCCTGCGGCGCAGCCGTACCGACTACACTTCGCACCTATGTCTATTCCGCCGTTGGCGCCAGACGAAAACCCCTTGCCGGCACCGCCGGCCGAGTCGGCACGCACCAATTTCGCATCCGAAGACCGGCTCAGCGCGCTGCTCGATGCGGCGGTCGATCCAATCGTTCTGATCGACTCTGCCGGTCGCATCCTGCGGTTCAGCCGCGCCGCCGAACGGCTGTTCGGCTACGGTTCGGACGAAGTGCTGGGCCGGAACGTCAAGTTGCTGATGCCGCAGGCCTACGCGCAGGATCACGACCAATACATCCATCGCTACCAGCAGACCGGCACGCCGCGCATCATCGGCATCGGCCGCGAAGTCACCGCCCAGCGCAAGGATGGCTCGACCTTTCCGATCGACTTGTCGGTCGGCGAATTCCGCAGCGGCGCCGAGCAGGGCTTTGTCGGCATTCTGCGCGACATCTCCGAGCGCAAGCGGCAGGAACAGGAGCTGCTCCGCAGCACCGCCGAACTGCGCTTGATCTTCGACAACGCGCCGACTGCGATGTCGATCACCGACATCCGCGGACACATCCTCGACGCCAATCACGCCTGTCAGGTTCTGCTCGGCTATCAGCGCGACGATTTGCTGCAGCGGCGCTACACCGACCTGACGGTCGACGAGGATCGCGCCGCGCTGGTCGCGGATTTCCTCAGCCTCAACGCGGTCGACGACAGCTTCAGCCGCGAAGTCCGATTCCGCACGCCGGACGGCGGTGTGTTGTATGCACTGCTGTACGCCGGCGTCGTCTGCGACATCGAGCAGCGCTCCTTGCTGATGATTGTCGGGCTGATCGATCGCAGCGCCTTGTTTGCAGCGACGCGCGAGGCCGACGAACTGCGCGACCGCCTGGTGCATGCAGGGCGACTCGGGATGCTCGGCGAAATGGTCAGCGGCATTGCACACGAGGTTAATCAGCCGCTCACCGCAATCGCCAACTATGCCAATGCCGGTCGGCGATTACTGCAGAATGGCCTGACCGATGCAGCGGAGCTGGTCTCCATTCTCGACAAGATCGGCAGCCAGGCCGATCGTGCCGGACAGGTCATCCGGAGCCTGCGCAGTCTGACCCGCAAGCGTGAACAGTTGCGCGAGCGGCTCGACTGCAACGCGCTGATCGAAGACGTTTCGCGCTTGATGGAACTCGATCTGCGCGCCAACGGCCTGCGTCTGCAATTGAAGTTGTCGCCCGCACTGCCGCCGGTGCACGGCGATGCGGTGCAGATTCAGCAGGTGGTGCTGAACCTGATCCGCAATGCGGCCGAGGCCATGCAGGAGCGTCGCGGCGATGAGTTCGTACGCGTCACGTCGTCGGCACGTGCGCGCGCGGTGGTGGAGATCTGCGTGTCTGATTCCGGGCCCGGTCTCAGCGCGGAAGTCGAAGACCGCCTGTTCGAACCATTCCTGACCACCAAGGCCGAAGGCATGGGCCTCGGCTTGTCGATCTGCAAGTCCATCGTCAGCGCGCATGGCGGCGAACTGTTGTATCGCCGGGGCGAACGCGGCGGTGCAGAATTCGTACTCCGCTTGCCCACCGCGACCGAATGAGCCCTCCCAACGCCCTCGATTCCGCGCGCGCCTTCGTCGTCGACGACGAGGAGGCTGTGCGCGAGAGCATCGCGCTGTTGCTGCGCTCGGTCGGCATTGCCAGCCGCTGCTTCGCTGACGCGCGCACCTTCATGGCGGACTATCACCCGGATGATCCGGGCTGTTTGGTGTTGGATGTCCGCATGCCGCGCATGAGCGGCCTCGAGCTGCAGGACGAATTGAATCGGCGCGGCTGGACGCTGCCGCTGATTTTCATCACCGGCCACGGCGATGTATCGATGGCGGTGGAGGCGATGCAGGCCGGTGCGTTCGACTTCCTGCAAAAACCATTTAAGGACGACGACCTGATTCGTCGCGTGCAGAAAGCGCTGGAACACGACCGCGCACAGCGTCAGCAGCGGCGCGGCCTGACGGAACTGCAGCATCGCTACGACAGCCTGACGCCGCGCGAACGCGAAATTGCCGAACGATTGGTCGCCGGCGAATCGAACAAGGTGGTGGCGATCGATCTCGGCCTGAGCGAACGCACGATCGAATTGCATCGTGCCCATGTGATGGAAAAAATGGTCGCGCGCGGCCTCGCGCAACTGGTGCAGATGATCCTGCAATTGCGCGGCAGCAGTCGCGGCGATCGTTGAGGCTGAGCCCGGCGGCAATTTCGCGCGGCTGCGTATTCGTATGCGTCGGTTGGTAGCGACTGATCAGTTGCCGTTACGCCAGAAGCGCTGCATCTCCAGATAGGTGAACGAGGCGGACCAGGCGATCAGCACCAGGCCGGTCAGCGCCTCGCTGCCAAGCACCAGACGTAAAGGTCCGTGCGGCGCCAGATCACCGTAGCCGACGCTGGTAAAAGTGGTGGTCGACAGGTACACCGCGTCGAGCAACTGCAAGGGTTCGACACCCGCAATCGAGCCCAATTGCGGAAACTGTGCGCTGACGAAGATGCCGACGCCGAACACCCAGATTTCCGCCGTATGCAGACTGATGATGCCGAAGATCAAAAACAACACGCGCAGTCGCGGCGCCAGTTGCCAGCGCGGTAGCAGCCGGTTGAGTCGTTCGAGCGCTTCGTAGTGCATCACCACGGCCGCGCCAACCAGCGACAGCGCGATCACGATCATCAGCCAGTAAGTCGGAATCCTGATCGCGGCAGATAGGTCCGGCGTCATCGGTCGAGCTTGGGCGGCGAGGCAGTGTCGCCAGACTAGCGCCGCAAAAATGTGCATCGATTGACGCAGGTCAACGCACACGCCGGGTGGCCCCGCGATAGTCGTGCGCATCAACGGAGCATCGCGATGGACCAGGACTTTCTGCTGCAGCAAGGCGTGCTCGAAGAACTGAAGCGCGAATTGGGCGAGCGCAGCGCGCAGGTTGGCGTTGCCGTACGTCGTGGCGTCGTCACGCTCAGCGGTCATGTTGAAAGTTCGATCGAGCGACAATTCGCTGAGGTTGCCGCGCAGCGCGTGCGTGGCGTGCGCGCCGTGGCGCAGGAACTGGACGTGATCACGGCAGTCGACAAGAAGCGCGCGGACGACGAAATCGCCGTGCGTGCGGCCAATGTTCTGGAGTGGCACTTCGGCACGTCGCAAACAGGGATTGCCATCACCGTACGCCACGGCGTGGTCGAGCTTTCTGGCGACGTCGACTGGGCGTTTCAGAGCCGTGAGGCGGAAGCCGAGCTTGCAAAGCTCGGCGGCGTGCATTGCGTGGTCAATCGAATTCGCGTGAATCCGCAGGTTCATGCGGCCAAGGTCGCGGCGCAAATCAACAGTGTGCTGGGCGTTGTCGGTGCATACCCGGCGACTCCGGTTGTCGCAGAGGTCATTGGTTCGGGTCGCGTGCGTTTGCAAGGGCGCGTGCGCGATCTTTGTGTGCGCGCAGCCGCGGAGCGCGCCGCGTGGTCGGTGCCCGGCGTCAGTCGGGTCGAAAACTGCATCCGAATCGACGCGTGAGCCAGCGGCGATCGGAAGTCGCGCATCGGTACCCAGCGCGCATCGAGACTGCCGCATGTGCGGTCGATGCGATTGAGCCGATCTTGCAGCCGCTCGTCGAGGCTGTTGCCGATGCGGCGGCGCAGTTCCTGCACGACACCGGCGTTGCGCAGGTTCACAAGCTGCGCGTCGCGGTCCGTCGCCTGCGTGGTGCGCTAGAGGCATTCGATCGTCTGCTACCGCCGCAAGAACTTCGAGTCGTCCAACACCGACTGCGTCGGCTGCAGCATCGCCTCGGCACGGTGCGCGACTGGGATGTGTTTGCCAAGGGTGCGCTGTGGTCGACGCCCTTGCCGTTGATGTCGGCCGATCGGGTGAAGCTCGCCGAACGCTGCGAGCGTCAGCGGCAAACGGCCGCGACGCGCGCCGTGCGAGCAGTCGCCAGGCGGCGTTTCCGCAAGACACTGACCCGAATCGAGCGTTTGATCTGCGCGGCGCGCGAAGCCACAGGCTCGCCCGACCCGTCGACGCGCCTTCTTGCAACACAACTCCCGTTCGAACAATTTGCCGACGACATCCTGCGGCGTGATTGGCAGGCGTTCGAGGATCAGCGCGCGCTTTGCAGTACCGGCAATCTCGATCGCCTACATGCGCTGCGCCTCCGCGGCAAGCAACTGCGCGATCGCATCGAACTGTTCGGCCGTCGCAATCCACTGGCTTCGTCGCGGCGGCTCCTGCAATCGCTGCAGAAATTGCAGGAAGTACTGGGCGAACGCAACGACGCCGCACAGGCCCAGCGGCTGTTCGATCGTCTACAAGGAGATGAGGCGAAGCCGCTGCAAATCGATCCGCCTGCTGCATCGGATGTGCGCCGCGAGCGTGCGCGCAGTACGCGTGCGTTGCTGGCGGTGCGTCGTGCGGCATCTGCAATGGGGCTCGGCACGAAGGCCGCTCGGCGAAATCGTTTGCAGACGCGACGGCCACACGCACGAATTCACACGTCGTGATCAGACGTCCAATTGCGATTCGAGTCGCGCTGCAAACCAGCGCTTGCTCTGATTGATCACGTCGCAATCGTCAGGCATCCCAAGCTGTAGCCACTTTCTTGTGCAGGGCCTGGTGCAAGCTGCACCAGCTTCTTGCATCGACTGGCAGTTCATTTCGTGATGCCGGCGATCAGGTCGAGTCAGTGCAGGATTGATCGCAGCATCGAAGAAATGATTGCTGCACTGAACAGCACGCTGCATTGCAACGCCAAGCTGCAGGATCGCGACTAAACGAAGCGTGTCCAAGCATGCGCGATCCATCGCGATTCAAGATCGCGGCGAGCGCAGCAATGATTGTGCGGACCATTGCTGTTCGAATCTGGCGGACGCTCGAACACATCGCGCGCGATGGCGTGCTGCCAGCGTTTTGACGCGCGATTGCTTAAGTGATCGGTGTCATACGCGCACATCGCTGCACGCAGGCTGCGGCCGCGTCGACGCGCGACCGACGCGGCGCTAGTGCGGCTCATCCCGACGCCGTGCGCTCCTCAAAAAGACCTCGAACAGGTCCAGTAAACAAGCGCGTTGCCGAGTTGGTGCGCAATCAATGCGAGGCGGCGGCGCTGTTGAGCGAGACGCTCGCAGTCGTGGTCGGTGTACTCCAGGGCACGTTGCGACCACTCAACAACAGGAACGCCGATGCGAGCTGCAGCAGGCAGGCCATCAGGATGGCGAGACTCTCGATCGGGTGCGGCGCGATGTTCATTTGCTCGTTTGCAGACCGCTTGTGCGACAGGGCTGGCGACATGCTGTTTCCTCGGTTTCTTCAACGTATGCCGCGGCGGGGCTCGTTCCGGCGCGCGGCACGCAAAAAAAATCCACGCAGCCCCGTTCGGGCTGCGTGGACGTCGATGTCGTGCGGATGCGGCGTCGTTGCCGGCTCCTGCGGGCGCGCCGCATTCGGCGAACCCAAGCGTGTAGACGCAAGCGACATGCCACGCGTCACTTCGCCGTTGCGGCAAGCGCATTGGCGGTTGTTGCAGCGTCCGGCCCTGTCGATTGCACCAGCAGTGCGCGTAAATTGCGAAATTAATGCGCCTTGAAGCACCGCACGCACAGCATTGGCACCAAATCTGCGGGCGATCCTTACTTGTATTCAAGGCACGCAGCAGCATGCCGCTTCAACATGCTCGGCTTCAAAGCGAGGAAGAATCTGTGAATCAGCACGTCGAACAATCGAAAATTCGGCTTGGCATTTTGCCTTTGGCCGATGCGCTGCCGTTGGTGGTGGCGTTGAAGAAAGGCTTTTTCGCGGCGCACGGCCTGCAGGTCGAGCTCAGCATCGAGCGCGCCTGGGCCGCAGTGCGAGACAAGGTATCTACCGGGGTCTTGACCGGCGCACAGATGCTCGCGCCGATGCCGATTGCCGCGGCATTGGGCATCGACGGCGTCGGCGTGCCGATGGTCACCGCAATGGGGCTCAACCTCAACGGCAACGCCATCACCGTCTCGCACAAGCTGTTCGAAGCGATGCGCGCCACCGGCATTGAACCGCGTGGACCCGCCGCATCCGCACAGGCGCTTGCCAAGGTGGTCGCTGCGGATCGCGCGGCGGGTAAGCGGCAGTTGATCTTCGCGCATGTGTTCCCGTTTTCGACGCATCACTACGAGCTGCGCATGTGGCTTGAGAGCGCCGGCATCGACCCCGACGCCGACGTGTTGCTGCGCGTGGTGCCGCCACCGCGCATGGTCGAAGAACTTGCAGCCGGTCGCATCGACGGCTTCTGTGTCGGCGCGCCCTGGGGCGATGTCGCCAACGAACAGGGCAGTGGCATCCAGGTGGCCAGCAAGCATCAGATCTGGAACAACAGTCCCGAAAAGGTACTGGCGGTCACCCGCGCCTGGGCCGATGCGAATCCGCGCACGCTGCGACGTCTGGTTGCAGCACTGATCGACGCCGCGCGTTGGCTCGACGTGCCCGCACACCGACGCGAAGCCGCCTATCTGCTGATCGGCGGCGGCTGGCTCCAGGTCAACGAGTCGGCGCTGCAAACGGCGCTGACGCTGCGCCCGGACGGTCTGCTGTTCCACCGCTATGCCGCAACCTTTCCCTGGCGTTCGCACGCGGTGTGGTTCATCCAGCAGATGCAGCGCGCCGGGCAGTGTGGCGATATCGGCGATCCGACGGTGTTGGCGCGCGAGATCTATCGTTGCGAGGTTTATCGCGATGCAGCCGCACTGGTCGGCGAACCCTGCCCGGATGGCGATACCAAACCGGAAGGCAATCAGAGCGGCCCCTGGGCCACGCCGACGACCGGCGGATTACCGCTGGAGCTCGGCGCCAACCTGCTGCTCGACGGTTCCACCTTCAGCGCCGAAGACTTCCAGCTCACCGCCAAGCGCGTGCGCGCGAGCGAGCCGGTCGCCGGATAGTCGCTCCGGCGAGCTGCGCGGCATGGCTTTTCCCGCTGGCTTCGCTCAGCTGTTTGAAGCTGCCGACCGGTTCGGCATCAAGCCCGTCCTTGCTGAACGTCGCGGCGCTCGGTGCCTTGCGGTCTCCGCGCGGCGCGATGCGCGCATAGGGCGCCACCAGCACGCTGCATCGAACGATTCGGCGACGACCGTAGGCGTCACGCAATCGCGCCGCGACAACTGCTGAAGATTCGCGGCCGAGTGGCAGCCGCACACGCACGCAGGCACACATACACACATACACACATACACACATACACACATACACACTTACGTAGGTACGCACACACTCACACTCACACTCACACTCACACTCACACTCACACTCACACTCACACTCACACTCACACTCACACTCGCACTCGTACGCACACACCCACACTCACACTCACACTCGTACGCACACACGCACACACGCACACACACACTCATACACACGTACGTAGGTACGCACACACTCACACACGCACTTGCCGTCAAACGTACTTCGCACCGAGCGCGCCTTTTGCCATTTTCTCGAAGCCGAGCGCCAGTACGCATTCGGCGAGTCCGCCTTCGATGGCCTGACGCGCCAGGAACAGCGCGGTGGAACCGGTGGAGCACAGGCGCACGGCGGGGTCGCGCGTGCCAAACGAGACTGCGCTCTGGGAAGTGTCGGCGCCTTGAGCGTGAATCCGTCCAAGCCCATCGCATCCTGCGCGCATTGCGAGCATCGTCGACCGCGCAGGGCGTACGACGGCGAAAACTCATTCTTCCGCGTTCATCGACTCTCTTGCGTCGCGCGAGATCTCACCGGTGAGCGCTGCCGAACCTCATCTTCCAGATTCAGCGCCAAGCCAGTGCCAGTGCCAGTCGCTCGGCACTGGGCCGGAACCGCATCCCGGCATCGCATCAAAGTCGACGCAGTCGGCCGCTAGCAGACTGAAAAGATTTGGCATAGTGATTGCTTAATCCCATCTGACCCCGCGAGGGGACCCAAAATTAATGGATCGGCCGACGAAGTCCGATCCTGCGGACGACGACGTCCATGTACTGGCTAAACCCCAGCGCATGGACGTTTTTTTTTGTCTTTATTTGCCTCAGGGAGTTTCAAGTAATGAACCGCAGAACCAAAAACAAGAGGGCAATCGGCCGGCAGCTGAGCGTGCTGGCGGCACTGTTCGCCGTAAGTGGAGCGGCCTCGGCTGGCATCTACAACGACGGCAAGGTGCTGGCGACGGGTGGCGTCAGCATGACCGACGGCGCCGGCGGTGGCGGTATCACGCCGTGGGCGACGATCACCGGTTATGAAACGCGTGACGGTATCAATGGCGACATTCACTACACCTACGTGCATCTGCCGAGCTACGACCTGAACTCGGGCGGTGTGGCGGTCGGCCTGTGGGATCGCGTGGAGTTGTCGTACACCAACGATTCCTTGCCGACGGGCAGCACCTACGACACCGTTGGCCTCGCTACGACCACCGTCAACACCGCGCTCGGCGGACTCGGCGTCAGTGCGCTGGATACGGGCATCGAGCCGTTCAACACCACCGTGCGGATGAACGTGTTCGGCGCCAAGGTGCGCGTGTTTGGTGAAGCGATTTACGACTCCGACAACCTGATTCCGCAGGTCGCCGTCGGTGCGTTCTACAAGGTCAACAGCAACAAAGCACTGCTGAAGACCTTGGGCGCGGACAAGTCGAAAGACTTCGAAATCTACGCGTCGGTGACGAAGATCTTCTTCCCGATCAGCACGCTGATCAACCTCACCGGTCGCTACACCTCGGCCAACCAGACCGGTCTGGTCGGCTTCGGTGGTCCGGACGGCAATCACCGCACATTCCGCTTCGAAGGTTCGATTGCGTACTTGTTGAACAAGGGCACGGCGATCGGTGCCGAGTACGCGATGCACAAGAACAACCTCGACGGTGCGCTGAACCTGAAGGTTGCCGGTTTGAACCTCGACACCACCAACAACCCGGTCCTCGCGGGCGCACTCAGCACGCTGACCGGGCCGACGTTGAGCCAGAAGGAAAGCGACTGGCGCGATGCCTTCATCGCGTTCTTCCCGAGCAAGAACCTCTCGATCACGATGGCCTACGCCATGCTGGGAAATATCGTCTTGACGCCGCACCAGGACGGTTACTACATCTCGCTGCAAGCGAGCTTCTAATAAACGGCGGACCTGTGTAAACCCAATCACGGCCAGTGTTAACTGGAACATGGAGATGAAGATGAAAATCAGCAGACTGATGTTCGCCGGCCTCGCGTCGCTGTGCATCGCAGCGCCGGCACTCGCAGCGGAAACCACCGAGACCGCACCGATTCCGCAGGAAGGCGTGGGTACGGAAACGTATCCGGGCATTCCCTCGGACACGATCGAGAAACTGGGCGGTCCCGCCGGCATCAAGATCATCGTCGACGATCTGTTCTATTACATTCTCGACGACAACCGCATCAACCAACTGTTCATCAGCCACGGCAAGGTCGAGCGTCAGAAAGCGCTCAACACCGAACTGGTGCAGTTGGTGCTCGGCGGCCACAAGCAATACGAAGGCGCGAGCATGAGTGCGGCACACGGCGACCTCGGCATTACGTTGACGCAGTTCAACGCAGTGGTCGAAGACGCTTACCTCGCATTCGAAAAGGCGCGCGTGCCGTATAGCGTCGCCAATCAGATCATCGCCGGCCTGGCGCCGTTCGAACGCGACATCGTGACCCGCTAAGCGTTACCGCTAAGAGTCAGCGTTGAGAGTAGTTCGCTGTAGATCCGCTTGCAGTCGTACCCGTATTGGGTACGACTGCAACTTTGCAACACAAGGAAGATAGAAGACACATGCAGCAAAAAGAGCTGAACGAGATGAACTCGGCGATCACACTCAACGACATTCATCTCAGCAAGCGCTCTTTCCTGCGCTCCGCACTGGCTTTGCTCCTGATCGGGGCGGGTTCGACTGCGGCCGGCGCGGATGAGGGCGGCAGTCTATGGACCACATTTCAAACGCCGGAAGCTTTCCTCGCGCAGGCTTTCGGCAACAGCGTTCCTCCCGCACAACTGATGGATCTCGATGCCGCCAAGCAGGCGCAGATCTCGGCCGTTTTCGGTCGCGCGTATCCGCAGTCACGCTTGCGCTACTGGAAGGCGGGCGGTCGCAGCGCCTGGATTCTTGAAGATATCGGCAAGCCCGGCTATCAGCTCACCACCGCGGCGTTTGTCGTCAAAGCCGGCGCCATCGAAACCGCGCGCGTGCTGATCTATCGCGAATCGCGCGGAGAGCAGGTCGGCGAAGCCTCGTTTCTGCAGCAGTTCAATGGCGCCAAGCTCAATGGCACGGCGCTGGATCGCAACATCGACAATATTTCCGGTGCAACGCTGTCGGTCTTGATGATGCAGCGCATGGCGCGCGCAGCCATCAAGCTCGACTCGTTGACCGCCTAGTCATGCCCGATAGTGGACAACCGATGCGACTCATCGGTGCACGATTGCGTCGCCTGAGCCTGTCGAGGTTTCCTCGGCGCAAGGCTGCGACCGCGAAGCCCGCGGCGAAGGCCGCGAAGTCGTTGCAGGCGCAGCTGCGTCAGTGGCATCAACGCGCAGGTATCGCCGCATTCATCTTCATGGGTTGGCTCGGCGCGAGCGGCTTCGCCATCAACCAAAGTTCGTCCTGGGGCTACGACACGGTGGGCGTCAGCTGGCCCTGGCTGACTTCGCTGTATGGCTTGCACGCCGAGCCGCCGCAGACCGGGTTGATCGCGGACACGCATTGGCTGGCCGTGGCCGGTGGTCAGACGCTGCTCGACGGCAAGCCGCTGTCGATGCCGCTGCGCAATCCGCTCGGCGTTGTCGCCGCTACGGACGAAGGCAAGCCGACGCTGTTCGTCGCGACCCCGCAGAGCCTGATTCTGTTGACGCCAGAAGGCGATCGTGTCGACGAACTGATGCCGCCGACCCTGCCGCTACCGAATCTGCAGCGCGTAGGCAGTGTCAAGGGCGTAGCGAACAGTCTCGCGGTTCAAAACAGCAGCGCCAGTTTCCAGAGTGAGGATGGCGGCGAGAACTGGAAGGCCGTGGAACCGACACAAGTCGTGTGGTCAGAGGCTGCAACGCTGGCGCCGGAGCGTCGCGCGCTGCTGGAGCCGTATTCACGTCCGCGCGTGACGCTCGAACATGCCTTGGTCGATGCACACAGCGGCAAGCTGTTTGGACGATTCGGCGTCTACGTCATCAACACCGTCGGCTTTTTGGCGCTCTGGTTATCGATTAGCGGGATCTGGATGACTTGGCGTACGAGTCGCAATCGACGTCGACAACAAGCGCGCTGACATCGACGCATCGTGTTGTTCATTTGGCACCGTCGTTGCACCGTTGTAATGCATCTTCGGCCTGGCGGCTCATGCAAGGCCTGAATCATCGTACTGCCGCATAAAGCGGCAGATCCATAAATAGACGTTCGGTCGTGAGGGAGAAGTGTCCGTGAACAACACCACTAAGCGGTGGTCGTGCCTGGCTCTGTTCGGTTTGCTGCTGCAACAGTCGCCGGTATTCGCCAAGGATAAAACGCTGGGCGGCGCGCCCATACTCGGTGATCGCGATATCGCCGAAAATCTCGGCAACTCGATGGATCACCAAACACTGGTAGATGCCTTGAAATCGGCCGGCCTCCTCGATAGCTTGAAAGGGCCGGGACCGTACACCGTATTCGCGCCGACCAATGTCGCCTTCGACAAACTGCCGACCGATTCGCTCGACGACTTGCTGAAGCCGGAGCACCAGCACACCTTGGTGCGCATCCTCGATTACCTGATCGTAGAAGGTCGCTACGATGCCGCCGCACTGACCAAAATGATGCGTCAGAACGGCGACGGCAAGGCCCAGCTGACCACGGTGGAAGGCCACAAGCTGAGCGTATCCGTCAGCTCCGGCGGACATGATCTGCAAGTCACCGACGACAAGGGCACGACCGCCAAAATCACCAACGTCGACGTCGGTGTTTCCAACGGCATCATCCAGGTGATCGATCGCGTCATGGAGCCTTGATTGGCCACGTGATTGGCCACGTGATTGGCCCCGTGATTTGCCCCTTGAATGGAGCCCTGATTGGAACCTTGAATGGAGCGCTGAATAGAACGCGGCGCGGCGCCCTCGCCATGTCGCCGTCGACTCCATTCGGCGGAGATGATCTGCTTCATGGGTTGAGATCATCATCGACCCGTGACCACTGCGGCCGTCGACCGGCGCTGCGTTTGCGCCGCGACAGGCGCCATCCTGAAAGTTCAACAAGCCTTTAAGCTGGCGAGGCGCGCGCTGGCCGCAACGTCCTGCGAACCCTTGCAGTCTCACTCGCACCCTCGCTCGAATCGGTTCGAATGCTGTTTCGCAACAGCAGCGCTCGGCGTGCAAAAGACAGCTCCGACGCAACGGGTTCGGTAATCGCGGACGGCTCTCGCTTCAGCACTCCTGACCGTCGGCAAACTACCCGCATCGAGCGCCGCTACGTTCGGTAGCGCACGGAGCAGCCGTGTTGCGCTTTGTTATATCTGTCAAGGCCGCAGCGACGGATCGCGGATCTCAAGGCCCAGGACGCCAGGCATTGCTATGAACGACCGAGCGTCGACTTGGAACGTGCAGCCGAACATCCCGGCGATTCGTCCGGCGACGGCCGAGCAGGCGAGCATCGCAGACGATCAGCATCCACTAGCCGGCTGGCGCGCAGTCAACAGTCCGCTCTCGCAGGCGTTCGCCAATGCGGCCGATCGGATCAGTTCACGCGCGCATCAAGGCGCCGAAGTGTCCCCCGATCGCGCGCCTGATCTCTCATCCAAGTTCTCACCCAATCGCTCAATCGAGTCGCTTGTTGGAGATACCTGCGGCAAACCGAACCAACGCAGCGACGATGATCGTTTGGACAGTCGAATCTTGCGGGCAGACGTACCGGAGCAGCCGCGATCGGAAGTCGACGCAGCAAGCAATCGAGAGGTGTGGAATGCGGAGTGAATGCCAGGTGAGCCGATGAACCAAATTGCCGTCATGCAAATCGTGTTGCTCGTGCTGGGCTGCGGCCTGGCAGCCGGCTTTCTGCGGATGCTCATTGCGCAACGTGCGAGTCCTCGCATCCAGATACAAGGACGCTTCGAGCGCGATGTCGATGGCAGTAAGCGCCTGGTCATCGACCTCGTCAATGCCGGGCCGGCCGCGGTGACGATCAATGCCGTCATGTTGCTGCGGCACTCGCAGCTTGCGCCGTTGATAACGATTGCCGAGGCCGACCGCTCGGTGCTTCCGCATCGCCTCGAATCCAAGGCACGTCTGCCGTTCAAATCAAGATCCGAGCGGGCCGCGTTCGATTATCCGGCCATGCGCAAGGTTTATGGTGTTGTCGCTATTTCGGAAGGCGGCATTCGTCATCAGGCCAAGTGTCAGTTCCTGATCGAACACGCCAAGTGCGTGGACGCCGCAATGCTCGAGAGAAAGCAGATCGGGCGTTCCAACAGTTTCTAGTTGCCGACGCTGCTCGGGACGCATGCGTCGCCAAACGTCCGCGTGTTGAAGCTCAAGAGAAGCGCGACGTGTTCGAATCGGCACAGTTGCAGCGGCGCCATCGAAACGGCCATCGAAACGGCCATCGAAACGGCCATCGAAACGGCCATCGAAACGGCCATCGAAATGGCCATCCGAACGGCCATCCCAACTGCCATCGGAACGAGATCCATCCGGAGGCTATGTTCGGCACCGCACGGACGCGGCGGCGCCTCCGCACCTACTCTGTTGGTTCAACACGTATCTCGCTTCCGCGCCATGCGCAGAGCGTAGAACGGATCCAGAGGTTTCAGCACTCTGACGCAAGCCGGCGCATCCGACCCGCACGATCAATGCGGTCAGGACTCATTCCGCACGGTTTTGGGATCGTCAACCGACCGTCCCATGCAAGACTCAACGGAGAACACTATGCAATTGCAATCACGCAAGATGATGCTCGCGGTCAGCGTTGTCGTCGCATCAGCCGGCGGTCTCTCGGCCGCCATGCCCGCCAGCGCCGCACTGATCGCGATTCCGATCGCACGCTCCGCCACGATCGCACCGAACTTCGCACCGACGTTGACGCTGCTGTCCAATCTGGCGCCCAACTTTGCACCGACGATTGCACCGTCGATTGCGCCGACGGTGGCGTTCTCGCCGACCGTCAATGCGCCGCTGTTGACCGGGGCGACATTGCCGGGGCTCAAAGCCAAGTAATCAAGCTGATTCGACGTCTCCGCCTCGAAGACTTGTAGATCGAAAGGTCGCAGGATCGAAGTAAGCGTCGAAGCCCGCATCCACCGAATCGTCGCCTGAAATCGGTTCGGTGGCGCGAGCAAAAAAAAGCCTGTCCCGGCGGACGAACGCGGGGACAGGCGACCGTCATATCCGTGGCGGGAACTGCCCCAGGGAAAGAGCAGCCCCAGCAGTAGGTCGGGGAGCCACACGGATCAATAAGCAAGACGTCTCGCCCGTAGAATAGGCAAACGCTGCTTGTCGTTCCGTGCGGTGCCGAACAAACGCGGGGTAATACGCGACGCCGCGTATCGCACAGCGGCATCGAGTTCTAGCAGGTCGGCATCCTGCAAGCGGTACCGAAGGCAAGCCGGTGCTCAAGGCGCCTATGTGTGAGAACGCATAGAGGCCGGGCGATTGTCAGTGCCAAGATAAAGCGGCGCCGCGCCGCGGCCGCCGCTGGCGATCCTGCCGCAATCAATGGATAGAACATCGACCGCGTGCAAGCCCACCCGCATCAAGGCAATCGTCTGCTCGCGCACCTTCCGGCCGACGAATACGACCGGCTTCAACCCAATCTCGAGCGCGTGCACCTGAATCTGGGCAGCGTGATTTATGAATCCGGCACGAGTCTGACGCATGTGTATTTTCCGATCGACTGCATCGTTTCGCTGCTCTATGTCATGGCCGACGGCGACTCGGCCGAGATCGCAATTGTCGGAAATGAAGGAATTGTGGGCACGTCTTTGTTTATGGGCGGTCTGACCACTACCAGTCGCGCGATCGTGCAGAACGCCGGCGATGCCTACGTACTGCGGTCGGCGCAGTTAACCGATGAGTTTCAACGCGCTGGCGCGGTTCAGAAGCTGCTGCTGCTTTACACCCAGGCGCTGATGACGCAGATGATGCAAACCGGCGCCTGCAACCGACATCACTCGGTGGATCAGCAGCTCTGCCGTTGGCTGTTGATGAGTATCGACCGATTGCCGGTGAACCGCGTGATGATGACCGAGGGCCTGATTGCGAATATGCTCGGCGTACGTCGTCAAGGCGTCACGGACGCGACCGGCGTGCTTGAGGATGCGGGACTGATTACTTACGCCGCCGGCAAGATCACTGTACTGGATCGGCGTGCGCTCGAAGGGCACGCGTGCGAATGCTACCGCGTGGTGAAGGACGAATATGATCGCCTGATGCCGGAGGCATCCGCGACTTAGTATTGAAGCGAAGTCGTTCCCGCATGGCGCGCAGCACCGTCCAACGCGCCCATCGGTCGCCGCTTCGAAAGGCTCAATCGCGTCAGCGCTGCACCGAAGGCTGAGCACGCACGCGTCTCTGATCAAGCTGCACCTTTAGATCTCGGGCACTTTTCGCCCAAGCCGCACTCTGGAATTGAGCCCTCGTCGCCTTGGGCCGTTCATTCCGTCAACCGATCGTTTGTCCTTCGACCACTCACATGCCTGAATCTCCAAAGCCAAGCGATAACCGCCTACTCGCGGCGCTGTCCGTCGAGGTTCGGGACCGCCTGATTCCTCAACTCGAGCTGTGCACGCTGCCGCTCGGCCAAGTGATTTACGAATCTGGCGACACCTTGAAGCACGTTTACTTCCCGACCGATTCGATCGTCTCGCTGCTGTACCTGATGGGCAATGGCGCGTCTGCCGAGATCTCCGTGGTGGGCAACGATGGGCTGGTCGGCATTTCGCTGTTCATGGGCGGCGAAAGCACACCGAGCCGAGCGGTCGTGCAGAGTGCTGGATTCGCATATCGCCTGCCTGCACGGGAGTTGAAGCAGGAGTTCGCCCGCAATGGCGATATGCTGCAACTGCTGCTGCGCTACACGCAGTCGCTGATTACGCAGATGTCGCAAACCGCGGTGTGCAACCGTCACCATACGGTCGATCAGCAATTGGCGCGCTGGCTGTTGCTGTCGCTGGATCGACTGCGCGGAAATCAGTTGAACATGACGCAGGAATTGATCGCCAACATGCTCGGCGTGCGTCGAGAGGGCGTCACCGAAGCGGCGGGAAAACTACAGAAGCAGGGCGTCATCGAATATCGGCGCGGCCGCATCCAGGTGTTGGATCGACCCAAGCTCGAGAAGCTCAGCTGTGAGTGTTACGCCGTGGTCAAGCGCGAGGCTGATCGACTGTTGCCCTATGAACCTGCCGTGCAGGGTGAAACGATGAACGTCGATCGCAACTGAGCATCTGAAGTCGCAGTCGCAGCCTGCCTGCAACCTCACACCTGGTGCGTGAGGGAAGTGCAGGGCGCGCTTGCAGTCGGATCAGTCAATCCAGTTCAGAGATCAAGTCACCGTGTTCTAAGTGCCGACCAAGACACTCACCGCATCCTCGTTATTGAGGACGGTAGTCCGTAGCGGTGCCAGATCGATCTTGTAGATCGGTACGCCGGCTTCAATCAGCTGCCCGCGCACGACGGCGACGCGGCCACTGCTGCTGCCTTCGACGGTGACGCGGTAGCGCGGATTCTGATTGGTGAAGCTGGCGATGGATCGCGCGGTGCGCCGATCCGTGTAGGGAACTTGAAATCCCTCGACGCTGTGCGCGCCATTTTCAAACGGCTGCCAATCGGCGACCGCATCGCTGATCGGCGCACCGGACGAGAGGGCATCCACATCGACCATGGCCAGCGGGTCGTCCTGGTCATCGACAACATTGCGACTCGCGCAAGCCGATAAAAGTGTAGCGATGGCAATTAATCCGAGCACACGCAACGCGCCCGATAGCGTCGGTAAGGAACGCATAGAACCTTCCATGGAAGCCAAGCGCGCATGTCGTCACTCCATTCCTGAAGGCTTGGAGTCGACCCTTACGTTGGTATCGAACCGAGTATGTCCCCGGCAAAGTCGCGCGATCTGTGCGTTGCGCCGCGTAGGCGAAAAGTATTTTTCTGAGTCGGCTACAAAGCCTGTGCGCGGAGCGGCGCATTCGCGAACATGTGCAAAGCGCGGTTTCGTAGCGAGCGTCGAGCGTCGAGCGTCGAGCGTCGAACGTCGAACGTCGAACGTCGAACGTCGAACGTCGAGCGTCGTGCGTCGTGCGTCGAGCGTCCAACGTCCAACGTCCAACTTCGGCGTTGGCAGCAGTCAGCGTGTGCGCCAGCACCGGATGGCTGCATGCCGTGATCATTCGGTTGTGCGGAAATCCGCACCTGTCGGCACTCGCACCTGTCGACACAAAAAAAGAGCCCCGCCGAGGCGGGGCAAGGTGGGAGGGACCCCGTAAAACGCTGTTGCTATTTCACGATGACGGTGCCCGTCATCGATGAATGGATGCCGCATTTATATGCGTACGATCCAGGCTGACTGAAAGTCTTGCTGTAGCTCGCACCTTCGCTGAGCTTGCCGCTCTCCTCGTCGGCGAACTTTACGGTGTGCGCAGATGAATCGGCATTGGTCCAGGTTACGGTCGTGCCGGGTGCAACCGTGATGCTGGCCGGTGCGAATGCAAAGTTCGCAATCGACACCGCGTTGCCGCCGGCCGGCGCTGCGCTCGCAGTGTCTGCGTGTGCGGACATCGGCATGTCCATCGCCGGCATCGGACCCGCCGCAGCTGACGGCGCCATGGGTGCCATCGGTGCCGACGAGGCCGGTTCAGCTGCAGGCGGCATCGAAGTCGCTGGCGCATCCGGCGACGTCTGCAAGCTCGTCATCGGTGCCACCTCAACTGCGCCTGCAGTGCCATTGGCCTCGGTGACCTTCAACTCGACGCGACGGTTGAGTTCACGACCGGCGTCGGTAGCGTTGTCGGCGATCGGCATCGATTTGCCGAAGCCCTTCGAGGTCATGCGGCTGCTGTCGATGCCTTGTTCGACCAGATAGCTGCGCACCGAAGCGGCGCGCGCGTCGGACAGTTTGAGGTTGTACGGCACTGAACCCTTGCCGTCGGTATGACCGTCGATTTCAACCTTGATGTCGGGGCGCGACTTCAAGGCGTCGGCCACCTGATTGAGTAGCGACTTGGCATTGAGCGTCAGTGTCGACTTGTCGAAATCGAAGTTGACGCCGCGCAGGACGATGGTGTCGCCGGTTTTGCAGCCTTCCATCGAAATTGGCTCGCCCGGCTGTGGCATTTCACAGGGTGGCGGTGGTGGTGGTGGCGGCGGCTCTTGCGCCGGCACGACAGCAACCGGAGGTTCGGGTGCTGCAACCGGTGGTGTCGGTGGCGCACCAAAAGGAATACGCACACCAAGATTGAATTGCGGTTCCTCAAAGCCTTTTTGATGGTGATAGAGCGCTTCCGCGCGAATTGCGATGCCCGACACCATGCCGCCAAAGGTGAAATTCAGCGGCAGGTCGTAGCCGAGACCGGCGTTGTAGAGGAATTTCTTGCCATCCTGCACGTCGGCGTGAATGAACAGACCTTTGCGGAAGCTCTGATCGTTCGGCGCCATCAGAATGTTCACACCGACACCGCCGGCATAAACCGTTTCCTTGTTGCTGGTGGTGGTCGTGCCAAGCCCGAGCAGGCCACCGCGTGTCGTCGTGGTCTTCTCGCCGTAGTGCAGATACGTGCCGAGGATTTCCGCTTCGAGATACGGCAGCACGCGCTTGCCTGCGGCGAGCGTGCCGCCGTACGCGTCCTTGGTGTGGCGATCGTTGTCCGCGAGTACGTAGCTGCCCATGGGGGCCACGTAGAAGCGATCGTCGAAGAACTCGTCTGCGTGGCTGTTTGCTGTGTACATGCTGGCGAGTGCGAGTGGAATCAATCCGAATTTGAACTTTGTCATTGCGGTTTCCCTGTGCGTTGAACGTGTTTTTTTAATGTCGGGTCGACGACACCTTCGGCGCGACTGGCCTTGAGTGCAGACTTCCCTGTGCTTGCGTCCTGCGTGAATCGGTAGCGCGACCCGGCGAACGGCCAAAAAAAAAGTCCAGGTCATTGGCGGGGCCAATGACCTGGACGTCGGTGTCTGGAGACTCAGCTTCGTTGCCGAGAAAGCAAAGTAATGAAGCAATCAATGTGCCACGAACTGCCGCTGATCAGCCGTTATTCGGAGGTTCTAGCGATTTTGTTCGAGATGGCTGCGGCGATACGCCGCAAGCGCATCGTCTGCTTCGATCCGCTGTCTGAATGCCTGAATGTCGAACGCCTGCGGACTTTGATCGAGCCAGCCCGGCGCGCGATCGATATCGGCGGCTGCCTCGTCTTTCCACGGCAACAGATCGAGACCGATTGCGGCATCCTGATCGCCGACGATCGTGGTGCCGCTATCGCTGGCGACGGGTTTCGCCGCAGCGCTCGTCGCAACACTGGCCTGCGCGGGTGCCGGTACCGTTGCCATGGCGTTGGCGACAAGCGCCAGCAGAATCGCGCAGACTCGAACGCGCGGAGTCGCATCCTGAGTCGCGCCCTGAATCGCACCCCGAGCCGCACCCCGAGTTTCATCTTGAGTCGCACCGTGAGACGCACGCTGGATCGCGCCCTGCGATGTGCGGTTCATCGCGCCGCCCGCACTGCCGATGCGCCGGTACCGTCCGCGACGGGCGCTGCGGCCTGTGGATCGAGTTCCATTACCCAGGCCGTCAGCAGCAGGTTGTCCTGCGGCGAATACTTCTGCGCCGCACGATATTGCTCAAGCGCCGCCCGCGGTTGGTGCATCGACAATTCGTAAAGTATGCCGAGATTCAAATGCGCCTTGGCGTCGTCCGGCTTCAGTGCAATCGCCTGCAAATAACTTTGCTCTGCACGCGCGAAGTCGCCGCGCTGGCGATAGAGGATGCCGAGGCAGTTCAAGGCCACGGTGTTCTGCGGGTTCGCGCGCAGCGCCTGTTCGAAGCTCTGCGTTGCCTGCGCCTTGCGGTTACTGCGCAAGTAAAGCAGCCCGAGTTCGGTGGCCGGTCCGGAGAGTTGCGGGTAATCGTGCACCAGGCTGATCAGCGCGGCTTCGGCCTGATCGGTCTGCTGCTGATCCAGTAGCGCGAGTGCGCTGGCGTAACGGGGCTGCGCGTCGCCGGTCGGGCGATCGGCCTGCGCGGGGGCAGCGGCCGGTGATGTGCGATCCATCGACGAGCCGTGCGAAGGTCGCGCAGGCGCAACGCCGCAGGCGCTGAGTAGCAACAGCGCCGACAGCAACGCCAACGAGGGCCGCGAATGACGCAGCCCTGCGGCGGTCAAGGTGGCAGATGCGAATCTAGCGGAGGGCGCCATAGCGTTCATCGTGTTGCTCGTGTTTGCCGTATTGCGCCGGCGACAGCTGCGCAAGCTGATCGGCACTACGGTGAATCCATTCGTTCCATACGCCTTGCCGCAGGCTCTGCAGGTTGGCGCTATGCGCGGCGATCGATTTGTCCTCGAACGCGAGCGCCTGTTCCTGCAGCAGCAGGTTGTATTGTTCCAGCGCTTCGCCCTGCAGATTGCCGGGACGCTGCGAGGCGACGATGGCTTCGGCGAAGTCGCGATAGACGGCGCCGATCTCGTATTCGGCGGCGGTGCGGATCTCGGCATAGCGATAGTCGGCTGCGCGGCCGAGGCTGGCGATTGCCGCTTCCGTCGCGGCCTTGCGTCGCGCCAGACTCTTGTCGAGCGGTGCGCTCAGCGCCATCGCGCGTGCGGTTTGCGCATCAACGCGCCCCAGATCGAGGCTCGCCTTGGCCGCCAGCATGCGGCTCGAATCGGTGCGCGCCGCGCCCGCTGCGTTCTCCACTGCAACGAGTTCGTGCAGCCAGCGGCCGTAGCCTGCATCGTCGTTCTGGGTGGTGCGCGCGATATCGGCGAGGCGCCGCCGCGCCTGCAGGCTGCGGTCGAGCGGGTCACTGAAGCTGGCGACGTACTGTGAATAGGCCTGTGCGGCGGCGGCGTTGTTGCCGGCGCCGTCGTACAACTGTGCGGCGAGCCAAGCGGCTTCGCGCCGCGTGTCGCCGGACTCGTTGCCGCGCTGCGCGATACGCGCATAGACAGCCGCCGACGCCGCCGACTTGCCATCCTTCTGGTACGCCAGCGCCAGTTTCTTGTCGACATCGCCGAGCAAGGCGCTATCGGGTGCACTCGCGCGAATCGATTCGAGCGCGCGCTGCGCACTCGACCAGTCCTGCAGATCGATGAACGCGGTGGCGGCATCGTAGTCGGCATTGGCGCGCAGCTTCGCATCCGGCGTGACGGTGCCGACGCGCTGGAAGGCTTGTGCAGCGAGTCGCAAATTGCCGGCTTTGCGCGCCGCTTCGCCTTGCTGGTAAATCGACGCGGCGAGTTGCTCGACAATTGCCGGGCGTGCGGTGGCGCCGGCCGGTTGGCGCCGCAGCAGTTCGGTATAGGCCACTTCTGCCTGCGGATACTGCGCCTGCGCGAATTGCGAGTCGGCGACAACCGCCAGTGCCTGCAATTGCAGATCGTTCGAAGCCGGCGGCTGCGATTGCAATACGCGTGTGGCGACGGTCAGCGCCTGCGGATAATCCTTCAGCGTTTGCAGATCTTCGGCGGCGCGCGCGAGCACCAGTGCGCGCTGCGCATGTTGCGGATAGCGATCGGCCAATTTCAATGCGGCGGCGACGGCCAGGCGCAGCGCGGCGTCACGGTTGGCGGAGTCGCTGGCCTGCGCCAATCGTTCGTCGGCTTGAACTGCAGCGAACGCTGCCTCTGCCGCTTGCGGTGTATTGCCGTAGGCGTAGGCCGTCTTGTCGTACTGCTGCGCGGCTTCGTGCAGATCGCCGCCGTCGTACAAGGCATCGGCCAGATGCAGATTGACCTCGGCGGCTTTCGGATCCTGCGGGAAGCTCACCAGCAGTCGGCGATACCAACTGGCCGCCGTCAGGAAATCGGCCTGGCGTGCGGACTCGTCGGTGGTCGGCCGCGCCTGCGCGCGGGCATGGTAGTGGCGTCCGAGTTCGTCGAAGTCGCGGCGCACGCGTGCAAGGACGTCGGCTTCCGGTGGCCGCCCGCTCCAGTACGCAGCACCTGGCGCATAGTCATCGGCATAGTGCTGCTCGGCTTCGATTGCGAGTTCGTCGAGACCGCCTTGCTGATACGCGTCGATTGCATTGGCCTGAAAGCGCGGCGCCTGCTGATCGCGTGGATGCGCTTGTGCAAAGGCAATGTAGGCGCCGGCCGCTTCGCTGTAGCGATGCTTCTCCAGCAGCGTATCGCCGAGACTTTGATACAAGAGTGTGGCGAAGCGCGGTTCACCGTGTGACTGCTCGAAGTAGCGGTTCATCGCGCTGCCACCGCCGAGTGCTGCGAACGAAAGGCCCACCACGTGCAGGGCATCCTCCACACGCTCGCGCTTGCCGCTGTCGACCGCCGCGAGTGCCGCCTTGGGATCGCGCAGTTCGCCTGGCGGCAACTGCCGCTGCAGCAGCGCCAGAAACACCGACACGGCGGCCTCGTGCTTATCCTGCTTGTACAGCGACCAGCCGAGTTTGTACTGCGCGGCGTCGAAGAACGCTGCGTTCGGTTGCTGTTCGACGATCGCTCGGTATTCCGGCTCGGCTTCCGCATAGCGGGCACTGCGGAACAGCAATTCGGCCGCGCGGAAGTGCGCATCGGCGACACGCGCCGACGCCGGGTAATCACGGCCGAGCTGCCGCAAGGCGTCGATGGCGGGATCGTTCTCGCCGAGTGCCTGCTCGGCGCGTGCCAGCTGATACAACACGCGATCGTTCAACGCGTAATGCGGCTGTTCACGCAGCAATTGCTGATAGTTTGCCGCCGCATGGCGCAACTCGGCGGGATCCGGTTCGGCCTGTTGCTCCGCCAGTTGCAGTCGCAGATCGGCCGAGCGGCGCAAGGCCTCGGCGCGGATCTGCGGATCGGTGGCGATGCCGATCAGCTGATCGTAGTTGTCGATCGCGACACGAGGGTCGGGCTGCAAGGCCTTCGATTTCTGCGACAGCAGAATGCTCGGCGTTTTGATGATGACGAACTTGTCCGAGTTCAACTCGTTGTGGCGCGTGATGTCGGCAACCGTGGGTGTCACGTCGCCTGCGCGCGCGACGCTGCAAGTCAGTGCAAACAGCGTCGACACGGCAATCGCAATCAGACTACTGCGTGCATGCGACGGCGCCGTGGCCTGCGTAATCCCCGACCGGTAACAGACGGCAGCGAACGGCTGAGGCTTCATTTCTTCGCCACCTCGGCCACCGGCACCCAGTCGTTACTGCGCGCCAGCGCAAAGCGCGCCTCGACCAGATAGGTCTGCGCCTGTGCCGTTTGCTGCTGCAGATCGTCGAGTGCGCGCTGGCGCAGTTGTGCGGCGACAGCGGTCATCGTGTCCTGCAGGCGCGGCTGCAAGGCCTGCAGTTGCGCCTGTAACGCCGAGGCCTCGCCACTGCCGATTGCAGCCAGTGCGTGCTGATGCTGGCTGGCGTCGGCCGAAATCTCCTGCAGCTGACGATAGCGGTGAAACGCCGTGCTGAAGTCGGCGTCGGCGAGCAGTTGTTCGAAATAGAAATTCTCCGGCGCCTGCGGATCGTCGTTGAGCGTCAACCACCAATGCGCATCCACTGGAACATCCGGCAGCTGCCAGTGCCAGCCGCTGGCGCCGGCGTCGCCGGGCCCGCGTGCAAGTGCTGCCAGCATTCTCCCGTCGGCGACTTGTGCGCGTGCGGCATCGATTCGCGACAAGGTTGTCTGTTGCAGCTTCACCGAGCGTTGATAGAAGCGCTGCGCATCTTCGAACGCGCCGTTGTGGTTCAAGGCATAAGCGATCGCGAGCAAGCCTTCCTGGACGGCGGGGTCCATCGGATTGCGTCCGATCAATTCGGTCCAGGGCACCAGCGCGCGGCGCAGCTGCGTTTGCTGTGCCGAGGTCGGCACCGTCGAGTGCAAAGCGCTGCGGCGCTGGCTGCGTTCGACATCGACGATGAAATCCGGCCGCTGGCCGGCCTCGATGGTGGCCGCTGCGGCGCTGACGTCCGCCGCCGGCGTGCCGTTGTCGAGATAAGCCCAGCCGAGGCCGAGCAGCGCGCGCGCGGAGAAAGGACCTTGTGCGCGCACACGGCCGAAACTGTCGATCGCAGCGGCCGCCTGGTGTTGATGCAACTGCTGGTAGCCGAGTTTCAGATTGGCCTGATCGCGCAGCGCCCAGCTGAACGAATCGACCGGCTTGCTCTGCGCAAGCTGGCTCAGTGCGCCTTCGTCGTGACCGTCGCCGAGCGCGCGCAGCGCTGCTTGATCCATCGCTTGCGGACCTTCCGCGGTGATTGCCGCATGCATCATCAGCGCCGTGCTGGTTTGCAGATGTTGCGCGAAACTCGCCGGCAAGCTGCTGCTGCGTGATTGCAGATCGAGCAGCTCTGCCGTGGCATCGAATTCACGCTGCTGCGCCAGCAGGAACTGCGCGAGTCGCACGCGCGGATCGTCATCGCTGCCGATGCCGAACTGTGTGGCGCGCGCGGCATCGTCGGCGGGCATTGTGGCCATGCCGCTGACTGCGGTGAGCGTATGCAGCTGCACCTGCGGCGTGCGATCGACATAGCCGCCGCTGTGCAACTCCGCCACCACCCAGCGTGCATCGCCACCAACTTCGAACTTCTGGTCGAGCCAGCCGTGCACGCGCGCATCGCCCGGCAGCGACTGCGCGCTGCGCGCGGTGTACTCCAGCCGCAAGCGATGCGTACCCGTGCTCAGCGGCAGATCGAACAGCTGCTGTAGCGCGCCACTGTTGAGCGCGCGTGCCTCGGCGTCGCTGTAGTCGTAGTCCAGCGCCTGACCATCATCGAGTTGTGCATGCACGTAGCGCAAGCGCAGGCCCTGACTGCGATCGCCGAGGTAGACGCGCGTGGTGTCGCCGCGATTCTCCAGCGCGCGCGCAGCCTGTATCAGGCGCAGACCGTCGGCGCCGAGCGTGTCGGTGGATTCCACAGCCTGCGCGGCCTGCGTGCTGGCAAACATCAACAGCCCGATGCCGCTGCTGCGAAGCAGCGTGCGGCAGGCGCGCTGCGCGACGCGCCGACGCGAATGCTGCTGCTGGTTGGGGCAATTGAGCTGTTTCACGCGTCCCTGCAAATGCCTTGCTGACACATCGCTGCGCCGAATTTCGGCCATAAAAAAAGTCCGCAGCGCTGATGGTCAGCGCTGCGGACTTCGTTGTCCGTTACGAGCGGGCTTCGTTGCCCGATCGGTCTAGTGCAAGGGACGAAGCAAGCGATATGCCATCGCCTGCAGTGACGTGGTCTTCACGCGGCCTGCTGCAGACTTTCGAGCTTCAACCGCATGGGCCCGCGGACCACATCGGCGATGGTGTAGCCGCGCAGTTCGTCGAGGAAGCCGCGCTCGGCACGATCCAGCGCCACCTTCAAGCCGCAAGCGCCGTGGAACACGCAGGGGCCACGCTTGCAATCGGCCATCTCGCCACGGCCTTCGAGTGCTTCGACGACGTCGCCAACGCGCAATTGGTCCGCCGGTTTCGCCAGTCGCAGACCGCCCTGGCGTCCGCTGGTGCTGCTGACAAAGCCGAGCCGGCGCAGCGTTTGGGCAACTTTCTGCATGTGATGCGCGGACACGCGAAAGCGCTCGGCGATACGGCCAGCGCCCACTGCCTTGCCATCCGTGCTCGCGGCCAGGAATACGAGCAGCCGCAACGAATAATCCGTATGCATCGAAAGTCGCATGTTCCGCTCCAGGTCGGCCGGGTTGTTCCCAGGCTCTTGGGCACAGTTTATGTAAATAATTCGGGTCCCGGGTTGTGCAATGCAAAAAACATGGCATTTGGTTTGCTGTGTTGTTCGCAACAGGCTGACTCAGGGACTAGCCATGCCGCATGAACACCAGAAATTACGCGTGATGCTGGTCGACGATGACCGCTCACGCCTTGAGATGGTTGAGCAGGCCTTGCAGGCAGACGGTCACCAGGTGGTTGCGAAGCTCGGCACGGATGCCGACTTGTCGGCTGCCGTCGTCGCCTGTCAACCGCAAATCATTTTTATCGATGTCGATGCACCCGGCCGCGACACGCTCGAATCGCTCGGCGAACTCAATCGCGAGCATCCGCGGCCGATCGTATTGTTTGCCGCGCGGAGCGATGCCGACACCATTCGTCGCGCGGTGCATGCCGGCGTGAGTGCCTATGTTGTCGATGGTTTACAGCCGAATCGCATTTGCTCGGTGATCGAAGTCGCGATCGCCCGATTCGAGATGCACCAGGCCTTGCAGAAGGATCTGCAGCAAGCGCGCTCGCGCTTGGCCGACCAGCGCGACATCCAGCGCGCCAAGGGCATCATCATGAAACGCCGACAGCTCGACGAGAACGAAGCCTTCGTGGTGCTGCGCAAAATGGCGATGGATCGCAAGCAGCGCCTGGGCGACTTCGCACGAGTGGTTCTGAGCGTCGCCGACGCGCTCTAGCGAGGTTCGATCCGCGCGCGGTTTCGATCGCGAGCGTCGCAGTTTCGACCTCGACGATGCGCACTCCTAAGGTGCAAGGCGGACCAGCCGCGCTGCAACAGCGCGCAAAATGCACTTTAAAAGCAGCAGCGAAGCTGCGGCGCAGTCTTTTTCGACGAACAAATCGCATCCGCTGCGGTCGCTGTTGCGTATTACCAGAACAATTAGCGGCACAACCCCGTGGAAGTTTTAAGAAGTCCTAAAGAGGATCGACATCATGAAAATCCATCAATGGCATAAGCTCGCCGCCGCCGCCGCATTGCTTGCCGGCGCTCAGGTGGTTCAGGCCGACGACAACAAATCGGTCACCCGTTTCCCGGGTTTCTCGCCGGAACTGCTCGCCGACCTGGGCGGCACGACTGGCCTGCAGACCATCATCAATCGCTTCTACGATCTGGCCGAAGGCGACAACCGCATCAATCAGGTGCTGTTTACCGGCAGCACGCGCGCCCAGCGGGATGCACAGAAACAAGCGCTGCTGCAGACGCTGACGGGAACCCCGTCGATCGCCGCAGGTACCGCGCACAGCGGTGTCGCAACGCTGACGACCACGCAGTACAACGCGCTGGTCGAAGACCTGTACGCGGCGATGGAGCAGACCCGCGTGTCGTATCACACCTCCAACGAGGTGCTCGGCACGCTGGTCGCGTACCAGCCTTCGCTGGTGTCCGCGTATTTGAGCGCGCGACCATCGGTGGATGGTGGCGATGTGCGCGTCGGTCCGGTCGAGTCCCGCTGAGCGCCAAGACTGCGGTAGCGTGACGAAAGCAAGGCGGGCGATCTGACAGGGTCGCCCGCACTTGATTGATTCAGCATTTCTTCGACTTCGATTCCTGCTTCAACTCCAGCTGCAACTCCAGCTTCAACTCCGCCAGAAGCCGGTGTGCCCGCCGCAGCTGCAGACGCTACTGATTGAGTGGCGACGCGACTGATCGCGCGCTCGACGCTGCAGCACTTTTACTTGACGATCACGGTGCCCTTCATGCGCTCGCCGTGGAAAACGCAGATGTAGGGGTACTCGCCCGGCGCGGTAAACGTGCGGGTATACGTCGCACCCTTGTCGAGCCGGCCGCTTTTCTGATCGGCGAATTTCACGCCGTGATTGGAATCGTCCCAATTGGTCCAAGTCACGGTGGTGCCGGGTGCAACCGTGAGGGTCGCCGGCACGAACACCATCCAGCCGATCGACACGCCGTTCGGCGGCGGTGCCGGCGGCGGTGGCGCGTCGATCGCCAATGCACTGCCGCAGACGGCCAGCAACAAGGTGGCGACCACCTGGCGACGCGTCGATCGCGCAGCACCCACCAGCGATGAACGATCGATCGCAGGATGTATGGCCGGATGATTGCTCGGGTCGATGGCCGGATTGATAGTCGAATTAGTAGATGGTGCGGACGTCCTTTCTGCTCGCATCATGAAAACTCCTTGAGTGGAACGGCTTCTGGGATGGAATCGGCGTCGGATGTGGATCCGGTCGCAGGCGAAGCGATAACCACGCGGTCAGCCGCGACAAGCGGCGCCTGGTCGGCACCCATCGAGGCCTTGCTGCCGTCAAGCGTTCCGACGGCGACTTCGACGGCGACTTCGACAGCGGTTGACGCGGGCTGCTGCGTGGCGCCTTCGCCCACTGCGGCTGTCTGCAGCAGGCGTCTGATTTCTGGCAAACACGAACCGCAATTGCCGCCGGCTTTCACCGCGGCGGTCACCTGTCCGGTGTTGCTGAGTTTGCGCAGCCGGATTGCGTCCGTGATCGTGTTGCGGCCGACACCGAAACAGGAACACACCAGCGGGCCGCAGTCCGGGGCGGCGGCGGCCGAGCGTCCGGCAAGCAGCGCGTTGCGATCGCCGGGTGCGAGCTGGGCTTTGTCGAACAGACTGGCAAGCCAGTTGCGCATCGGCAAATTCACCGAGGCCGCGACGAATACGCAGGCTTCGAGGCGCCCTTCGACGATCAAGGCTGCGCGATACGTGCCGGCGCGCGTATCGGCGTAGTCGAGCCATTCGCGTGCGGCGTCGCGCTCGTCGACGACCGTCACGCCGAGCAATTGCGCGGCACTGCTCGGCCAGTCGCGGATCTCGCTGCAGCCGGCGATTTCATAACGCACGAATTGCGCACCGGTGATGCGCGTCCACCAATCGGCGTTGACGGGCAGCAACTGATTGCGCGACAGGATGAAGCCGAACCAGCGCGCGCTATACGCGGAGACACGCAGCGGTGTGTGCTTGAATTCGGGCTCGCCAGAAACCGGATCGACCACCGGGTTGACCAAGGTACCCACGCGCGCCGCCGAGGCGGATTGCGCATTCCAATGAATCGGAACGAATACGTTGCCGCGCATCGTGCCGCGCTGCGTGTCGACACGCGCGACACACTCGCCCCAGCGCGTGTTGAGTCGTCCGAGTTCGCCGTGCTTGAGACCATATTCAGCGGCGTCATCGGGATGAATCTCGATGTACGGTTCAGCCGTGTGTTGCGCGAGTCGCGGCGAGCGACCGGTGCGCGTCATCGTATGCCAGTGATCGCGTACCCGACCGGTATTCAGAATCAGCGGATACTCGGCGTCGGGCGCATTCTCGGGCGCACGCGAAGCGGTGGCGACAAATCGCGCACGTCCGTCGAGCGTGCTGTAGCGCTGGTCGGCGAACAGGCGCGCGCCGTCGGACGCATCGTTCCCGATGCGCGCGGGCCATTGCGTCGGCGGCAGCGCATCGAACTGCGCCTCGCTGAGTCCGCTGAGGCGCTCAATGTTGAACAAACGCCGGTTCGCGCCTTCGTTGCCGAACGCCGAAAGCCGCGCGTGTTCGTCGAAAATCTGCGCCGCCGACTCGAACGCGAAGCCTTCGAAGCCCATGCGTTGCGCGAGTGCGCAGATGATCCACCAGTCGTGACGCGCTTCGCCCGAAGGGGGCAGGAAGGCGCGCTGCCGCGTGATGCGGCGCTCAGAGTTGGTGACGGTTCCGTCTTTCTCGCCCCAGCCGGTGGCTGGCAGCAGCACGTGCGCACAGGCGGTGGTGTCGGTCGCGGCAATGCAATCGGATACCACCACCAGCTCGCAATTCTGCAGCGCGCGCCGTGCCTGATCGGCATCCGGCATGCTCACCACCGGATTGGTCGCCATGATCCACACGGCCTTGATCTGGCCGCGTTCGATCGCGTCGAACAACTCAACCGCTTTGAGTCCGCCGCGATCGGCCATGCGCGGACTGTTCCAGAAGGTCTGCACCAGCGCGCGATGCGGCGCAGATTCCAGATCCAGATGCGCAGCGAGCATGTTGGCGAGTCCGCCGACTTCACGGCCTCCCATTGCGTTCGGCTGTCCGGTGATCGAGAACGGCCCCATGCCCGGCGCACCGATGCGGCCGGTCGCCAGGTGGCAGTTGATGATCGCGTTGACCTTGTCGGTGCCGGACGAGGATTGATTCACGCCCATCGAAAATGCGGTGATGGTCTTTTGAGTTCCAGCGAACAGGCTGTAGAACTCGATCACCTGCGCTTCGCGCAAGCCACAGGTCGCCGCGATGTCGGCGGTGTTGCCCACCTCACGCGCGGTTGCGAGTGCAGTGTCCCAGCCATTGGTGTGTGCCGCGATGAACGCATGATCGACGGCGCCGTTGCACAACAGCCAGTCGAGCAGGCCATTGAACAGCGCGACATCGCTGCCGGCCTTGATCGGCAGATGCAGATCGGCGAGATCGCAGGTGTCGGTTCGGCGTGGATCGATGACGACCACTCGTAGTGTCGGCCGCTGCTCTTTGGCGCGCGCGATCCGCTGGAACAGGATGGGATGGCACCAGGCGAGATTGCTGCCGACCAGCACGATCAGATCGGCGAGTTCCAGGTCCTCGTAACAGATCGGAACTGCGTCCTCGCCGAATGCGCGTTTGTGACCGGCCACCGCCGACGACATGCACAGGCGCGAATTGGTATCGATGTTGGCACTGCCGATCCAGCCCTTCATCAGCTTGTTGGCGACGTAATAGTCCTCCGTCAACAGCTGACCGGACACGTACAGGGCAACCGCGTCGGCACCGTGCTCGGCGATGATGCGTTTGAAGCCGTCCGCGACGTGGTCGAGTGCCGCATCCCAGCTGGTGCGCTGGGTTCCAATCTGCGGATACAGCAAACGGCCGTCGGTGCCGAGGGTTTCGCCGAGCGCGGTGCCTTTCACGCAGAGTCGGCCGAAGTTGGCAGGATGCTCTGGATCGCCAGCGATGGTGGCGCTGCCATCGGCCTGCGGTGTGGCCAGCACGCCACAGCCCACCCCACAGTAAGGGCACGTGGTGCGAACCGCGCTCACGCGGCCTCGCAGTAACTGCGACCGAACACCAGTTGATCGCGCAGCGGAACGATATCGGCGCCGCTCTTGATCAGGTCGAAATACCAGGGGCCGTCGCTAACGTCGCCGTAAAGCACCGCACCGACCAGGCGCTGATTCTTCAGCACCAGTCGCTTGTAAATGCCGCGACGCGGATCGCGGTAGACCAGATCCTCGGTGCCGGCCCCGCCGATGAAATCACCGGTGGAATACAGATCGATGCCGCTGACCTTGAGCTTGGCGGAGGTGACAGAACCGGCGTAGCGCGAGTGCCCGTATTGCGCAAGGTGCACGGCGCAGACGCGCGCCTGCTCCCACAGCGGCGCCACCAGGCCGTAGGTCTGACCCCGATGCTGCACACATTCGCCGACCGCGTAGATACGCGGATCGTAGGTCTGCAGCGTGTCGTCAACGACGACCGCGCGCTCGCAGCGCAACCCGGCTTTTTTTGCCAGCTCGATGTTCGGCTTGATGCCGACCGCCATCACCACCAGATCGGCACTCGCATCGTCGCCTTCGGCAAAGCGCACACCGCTGACGCGTTCGCGGCCGAGAATCTCGCGGGTGTCTGCATTCAGGCGCAGATCGAGCTTGCGCGCACGCAAGCTGGCGCGCAGCAAGGCGGCTGCGGCCGGATCCAGCTGCTGATTGAGTAGCGCATCGCTGCGGTGCACCAGCGTGACCCGCATGCCGCGACGACTCAGTCCGTTCGCCGCCTCGATGCCGAGTAAGCCGCCGCCGATCACAACGGCATAGCGCAGCCGCGCGGCGGCGTCGAGCATCGTGGCGACGTCTTCGAGATTGCGAAAGCCGATCACGCCGGGAAGCTGCACGCCTGGAATCGGCAGCATCGCCGGCACCGAGCCGGTCGCGAGCAGCAGGCGTTCGTAGCGCAGTTCGACACCGGAATTCGACTTGACCACGCGCCGCGACCGATTGATCGAGACCACCGGATCGCCGCTGTAGAGCGTGATGCCGCGCGCGGCGTACCAGGCGGGTGGATAGCCGATGATTTCCTCAATCGACTTCTCGCCCGCCAGCACCGGCGACAGCAGGATGCGGTTGTAGCTGCCGTGATCCTCGCCATCGAACACGCTGATGGCGTAAAGGTCGGGCGCGTGTTCCAGCAGCAGTTCAATCACACGAATCGCCGACATGCCGTTGCCGACGACCACCAGGCGAGGCTTCATGGCCGTAGCACCCGGTTGCGGTTGACGTCGCGATGCGTACAGCCGCGGACGATTTTGCGTCCCATACGGCGGATGGCGCAGCCTGACTTCATAGCGCGATCTGAACGATCCCGTCGGACAAACGCACGGCATAGACCGGAACGCAGACGCCGGTCTCTTCCAGGCATGCACCACTGTTCAGGCTGAAGTGCTGCTTGTAAACCGGCGAGGCCACCACCAGTTCACCGCCGATGTCGCCGACGATGCCGCGTGCCAGCACATTCGCGTGGCTGAATGGATCGTGATTGCCGATGGCGTAGAGCGCGTCGTCCGCACCGACGCGGAAAATCGCGATCTGTTCGCCGTTGAGCAGTGCCGCAACACCGGTATCCGGCACGATGTCGTCGAGCGCGCAGACCGATGTCCACTGCGTCGCCGCCGAGGCCGTCTGCTTCAACACGGCGTTAATGGCCATTCTCCGTAACCACCGGAATATTGCCGATTCGCGCAGCACGCTCGTCTTCGCGCGCCGGACGAATCTGTCCGCGCTCTTCGACGAACAGCACGTTCGGATCGACCTCGTTGCTGTTGACGAAGGTGCGGAAGCGCTTCAGTACGCTCGGATCGTTGATCGCCTTCTTCCATTCGCATTCGTAGGTGTCGACCAGCTTGCGCATGTCGGCTTCGAGTTCTGCACCGATGCCGAGCGAATCCTCGACCACCACTTTGCGCAGGTAGTCGATTCCGCCTTCGAGGTTCTCCAGCCAGACCGAGGTGCGCTGCAGACGGTCTGCGGTGCGGATGTAAAACATCATCAGACGATCGATGTAGCGAATCAGCGTGTCGTGATCGAGATCGCCGGCGAACAAGTCGGCGTGGCGCGGTTTCATGCCGCCGTTGCCGGCGACATACAGATTCCAGCCGTGCTCGGTGGCGATGACACCAAAGTCCTTGCTCTGTGCTTCGGCGCATTCGCGCGTGCAGCCCGAGACCGCGAGCTTGAGTTTGTGCGGTGAGCGAACGCCGCGATAGCGGTTCTCGATTTCGATTGCGAGACTGACGCTGTCCTGCACGCCGTAACGACACCAGGTACTGCCAACGCAGGATTTCACCGTGCGCAGCGACTTGCCGTAGGCATGGCCGGATTCGAAACCGGCGTCGACCAGCTCGCGCCAGATCAGCGGCAACTCGTGCACCTGCGCACCGAACATGTCGATGCGCTGGCCACCCGTGATCTTCGTGTAGAGCCCGTACTTCTTCGCAATGCCACCGATCGCCAGCAGACCGTCCGGCGTGATTTCGCCGCCGGCGATGCGCGGCACGATCGAATACGTGCCGTTCTTCTGCAGATTGGCGAGGTAGTAGTCGTTGGTGTCCTGCAGCTTGGCGTGCTTCGGCTTCAGCACGTGCTCGTTGTAGATCGACGCGAGAATCGAACCCGCGGTCGGTTTGCAGATGTCGCAGCCGCGGCCTTTGCCGTGCTTCTCGAGCAGTTCGTCGAAGCTCTTGATGCCACCGAGCTTGACCAGATGGAACAGCTCCTGGCGCGAGTACGGAAAGTGTTCGCACAAGGCATTGCTGACGGCGACACCGCGCGCTTTCAACTCATGCTTGAGGATTTGTGTCACCAGCGGGCCGCAGCCGCCGCAGGACGTGGCCGCCTTGGTGCTCTTCTTCAGCGCGCCGAGCGTGGTGCAACCTTGGTCGATCGCACTGCAGATCGCGCCTTTGCTGACGTTGTTGCAGGAGCAGATCTGCGCGGTCGCCGGCAGCGCGTCGAGGCCGAGCTGGGGTCGCGCGGTGCCATCGGAGATCGGCAGAATCAGCGTCTCCGGCGCATCCGGCAGACTCATGTTGTTCAGCATCATCTGCAGCAGCGTGCCGTACTCTTCGGCCTCGCCGACCAGCACTGCGCCGAGCAACTGCTTGCCGCTTTCATCGACCACCAGCTTCTTGTAAATCTGCTTGCGCTCGTCGACGAAGCTGTAGCTCAGCGCGCTCTTGGTCGCCGCGTGCGCATCGCCGATGCTGGCGACGTCCACGCCGAGCAGCTTCAGCTTGGTGCTCATGTCGGCACCCTGGAAACGGCTCTCGTTATTGCCGGCGAGTTGATCGGCAACCACCTGCGCCATCTGGTAGCCCGGTGCAACCAAGCCGTAGATGCGGCCTTGATACAAGGCGCATTCGCCGATCGCGTAGATATCGTGATCGGTGGTGCGGCAATAGTCGTCGACCACGATGCCGCCGCGCTCGCCGCGATCGAGCCCGGCGTGCGGTGCGAGTTCGTCGCGCGGACGAATGCCGGCGGAGAACACGATCATGTCGGTCTCGAGCTGACTGCCGTCGGCGAATTTCATCGCATAGCGGCCGGCCACACCCAGACCGGCGCCGTCGACAATCTCCAGCGTGTTTTTTTGCGTGTGCACAGTGACGCCGAGCTGCTCGATCTTCTTGCGCAACACGCGGCCGCCGCCATCGTCGACCTGCACCGACATCAGCCGCGGTGCGAATTCGACCACGTGCGTCTGCAGATTCATATCCTTCAGCGCCTTCGCGCATTCGAGACCGAGCAGTCCGCCGCCGATCACGACGCCGATCTTCGACTTGGCACCCCAGGCCGTCATCGCCTCCAGATCTTCGATGGTTCGATAGACGAAGCAGCCGTCGCGATCCTTGCCCGGCACCGGCGGCACGAATGGATACGATCCCGTCGCCAGCACCAGCTTGTCGTAAGGGATCTCGGCACCGGCGGCGGTGCGGACCGTCTTGGCGGCGCGATCGATGCCGACGGCCTTGTCGCGCAGATGCAGGGCGATGTCGTTCTCGACAAAGAAATCGCCCTGCACCAGCGAGAGATCTTGCGCGGACTTGCCGGCGAAGAATTCCGACAGATGCACGCGATCGTAAGCGGCGCGTGGCTCCTCGCAGAGCACGGTGATCGAAAATCGTGCGGCCGCACCATTCGCGACCAGCGCTTCGAGCAGCTTGTGGCCCACCATGCCGTTGCCGACGACGACGAGTTTCGACTTATTCATACCAAAATCTTCTGAGTGCCACGTAGGGTTCGATCGAGAAGGGCAGTCGAAGCAATCACAGTTGGAGCAATCACAGGCGGATCACTCGCAGTCGGATCACTCGGCGTGCACCATTTCGCCCAGCGGCGCATCGGATGCGGCCGGTGCGCCAACGCTGGCCCAGCTGAACCACTGCCGACGCAGCGCAACCACGAGGCCGAAGGCCAGTGCAGCAAGCACACCGAATGTGGCGAATCCAAATTGGTAGCTGCCGGTGCTTTCCTTGGCGATGCCCATGATCACCGGCAGATAAAACCCACCGATGCCGCCGGCTGCGCCGATGATTCCCGTCATGACGCCGGTCTTGCCGGCCCAACGCTGCGGCACCAGCTGGAAGGTCGAACCGTTGCCGAGACCGAAGCACAGATACAGCGCCAGCAGCACGACGATGCCGCCCGCCAGCGGCGGCATCCATGCAGCGAAGGTGAAATCGAGGATCGAGATTGCCGCCAGCAGCACCATCAGCGAGCGCACACCGGTGATGCGGTCGGCAATCGCGCCACCCAGTGGGCGCACGATCGCGCCGGTGAAGGCGAACATCGCCATCAGCAGTCCTGCATCGACCTTGGCCATCTGGTACTGCGTTGTCAGCAGCAGTGTCACGTACGAGGACATGCCGACGAACCCGCCGAAGGTGATGCTGTACACGAGCATGATCACCCAGGTGTCGCGTTCGGCCAGCACGGCGCGATACCGCTGCGGCAACACGGCGATCGCCAGTGCCGCGCCCAGCACCGGCAACAGCAGCAGGCCCGTCTTGCCCTGGCCCAGCACGCCGGCGTGTACCAGCTGCACCAGCACGAGCATGCCCACCAGCGTGGCTGCGAACGCGGCGAAACTGCGCCCGGTGTTGCCCGCCTTCGGACTCAAATCCTTGGCCCAGAAGATCAGCGCGAGCGCCGTCAGCACCAGCAGCGGCAGCGCTGCGGCGGTCGCCATCTGCCAGCCGAAATGCTGCGCGAGTCCCGGAAACATGAAGCCGTCCAGCACCGCGCCGATGTTGCCGGCGGCAGCGAGGCCCAGCACCAGACCCTGCACCTTGGGCGGATAGTTGCTGCCCGCCATCGGCAGCGCCACCGCGAAGCTGGCGCCGCCGACGCCGAGGAACACGCCAAGAACCAGCAGCAGGTTGTAGGACGGCGGCGCGCTGAGCAGCGGCAGCACGATGGCCGGCAGCGACGATAGCGCGACACCCATCAGCGCCAGCTTCTTGCCATCGACCGACTGGAACAGGTTGCCCAGCGTGACGCGCAGGATCGCGGCCGACAGCACCGGCACCGCCACCAGAAAACCGGATTCCGGCGGCGTCATCGCAATGTCCTTGCCGATGAAGGGCGCCAGCGGGCCCAGCATCACCCACACGGTGAAGCCGGTATCGAAGTACAGGAAGCAGGCCAGAAGCGCGCGCCAGTTGCCACTTTTGAGTGAATCGAGAACAGCTTTCATAAGTCTCCGGTACCGCTTGATCGGGTCTAACCGCGCGTGCGGGTCGTGCCGTTAGTGATTAAAAAGGGGGCGTTTGATGAGTAACGCGGCGAGGTGCCGATCAGGCTTCCTGCGAGTGATCGGCTGCTGGCTTGAGTCGCCCATGACCCGCAACGGGATCGCCTCGCGAAGGCCGCGAGTGGCAATGGACTTACGGCTTGCCACGCGGGTTGTAATCGCCGCCACTGCGATCGGCATCGCGGATGAACCGGGCCGATTGCCCATGAATGCGGCAATGCCGCGGCCGCGCAGGAACGTCGCGCTGAATGGCGAATTGAGGACGAAATCAGGGATGGCGGACGCAGGACGCAACGATGGGCTCACAAAATTCTCGACGTTGAACAAACGTGAAGAGGAGCGGGCATCGTTGGCCGCGGGGTGCTACGTCGTGGATAAAAGCACGAGCTATGCCAAGCGGCGACCTAAAGCCGTCGATTTCGATCAGCTAGGTGATTTCGTCCGGCCCGGCGACTTTTTGCGAAAAGTGACGCGCATTGCCAGAAAAGAAATAGTCATGAAAACGTGCTGTGGTACATTCCGACCGCTGAGAGTGGTTTTGCACCTACAGGATGCTGGGTGCGCGTTGCGCGCAGTGGGTTCGCAGGGATGCCGGCACCTCGTCGTGCCACCAATCACCTGCCGCACACTTCGGCACCCAAGCTGGGACACAACAACCTGGGCCAAATAGCAGTAACGGCCCGATAACGGAGCACAGGGACTATGCGTAAAACAGTGATAGTAGCTGCGGTCGGCCTCTTGTCGATCGGCAGCGCGATGGCTCAAAACGATCCGACCTCTCCGGCCCCGATCGACGATGCGACCCCGCCGGCAGCGAGCAGCGACAGCACTGCGCCTGCGGCCGACAGCAGCGCAACGGCCACCAGCGAGACCACCACAACAACATCGAGCGATGCGAGTGGGTCAACGACCGATACGACGACCACGTCGTCCGGCGACACGCCGCCGCCTCCGGCGACCGACGCCGCCAGCAGCTGGGGCCTGCCGGGTGATCGCGACATCGACTACATCACCATTCTCGGCAGCTATGTGTTCGCCGACAGCAACCGCGGTGGCGGTGCCAATTCGGGCGGCGGTGCCAGCCTGATCTTCGGCCGGCACTTCGCGAACCACTTCGGCTGGGAAGCCAACTACACGCTCGATATCCTCGAGACCGGATCGACCGGCGGCGGCGACATCTATCGCCATACGCTGGGCGGCGACCTGACCTATTCGTTCGGCGATCGTCAGCACTTCACGCCGTTCCTGCTGGTCGGCGGCGGCGGTGACTTCACCGACGCGCATCCGCGCAGCAACAACGGTCCGTCCGGCTATGTCGATGGCGGCGTGGGCGTAGTCACCAACACCTTCTGGCACAACCGCGTGCGCCTGCGTGCGGAAGGCCGTGCGATTCACGACTTCCTGTCGGCCGACGGACACAACGGCTTCACCGACTACCGCGCCAGCCTCGGTATCGAGATTCCGTTCTATGAACCGAAGGCCTACCAGTTGCCGCCGCCGGCGCAGCCGACCACGGTGGTCAAGGTCATCGAGAAGGACACCGGCCTCGAGGATTCCGATGGCGATGGTGTCGTCGACAGCGCCGACAAGTGCCCGGGCACGCCGCCGAACACGCGCGTGGATGGCGACGGCTGCACCATTCCGAAGATCCTGCGTCTGGACGGCGTGACCTTCGAGTTCAACAAGTCGCATCTGCGTCCGGATTCGGAAACGATCCTGAGCTACGTCGTCAAGATCATGAACAAGTATCCGGACATGCAGGTCGAACTCGCGGGCTACACCGACAGCAAGGGTGGGGCGGCCTACAACCTGAAACTGTCGCAGCGTCGTGCTGCAGCGGTGAAGGAATATCTGGTTGCACATGGCATCGGTGCAAGCCGCATCGAAGCCAAGGGCTATGGCAAGGAGAATCCGGTCGCCAGTAACGACACGGATGAAGGGCGCGAGCGCAATCGTCGCGTCGAATTGCACATCCTCAACTGATCCCTCCTTGAACGCTCGAAGCGAGAACCTCATATGAAAAACAGCAAACTCATCCTCGCCGCCGCGGTTGCGGCGTTCAGCCTTGGCCTGATCGGTTGCACCTCGAATGGCGACGGCACCGATGGCGGCGGCGGCAACGGCGGCATCACCACCGGCGGCACGACCGGCGGCGCCAGCGGTGGCGCAACCGGTGGTACGACCGGTGGCCCGACCAACGACGGCACCACGCCGACCAACATCACCGACGGCGGCACGCCGGTGACCGGCAACTTCATCTGCACCCAGGGCGCGCGCGCGTACGGCACGCCGTCGACGGAGGTGGGCACGCACGGTCTGGTCGGCGGTCCGTTGACGACCTTGTTGAAGACGCTCGGCGGCACGCAGCTGGTCAATCTGCTCAACAGCATCGCCAACCCGGACTATGTGATCGACGGCAACCTCGATACCTATGCCTCGGTGTCGTTCACCGCCGGCCTGCTGCTGGGTCTGGTGGATTCGATCGACGAGTCGGTGCTGCTGCCAGCCGGTCAGACGGTGCCGGCCGGCAAGTTCGCCGTGTTCGGCGTGTCGTTCCCGAACGGCACGGCCGACGTCACGCTGCTCAGCAGCATCAAGGTGACGACCTTCAACAGCACCGTGGCGCAGGAGAGCAATACGCTCGACCAGAACGCGCTGACGCTGCTGAAGGCGATCGGCGGCAGCAGTCCGAAGGCGGCCTTCATCGGCGTCAAGACGACCAAGGCTTACGACACCGCGCAGATCTCGCTGACGCCGGGGCTGATCACCGTCAACGTCGGCGACGCACTGCGAATCCACGAGCTGTGCACCGACGGCAGGCTGGTCACGCCGTAAGCGTCTAAAGCAACATCGCGGCACCGGCCCGGGGTCCCACCGCCCCGGGCTTTTTTGTGGGCGCGAGGTTTATTGCGCGCCGACACTGTCGTGCGGTCGCCATGCACGTGGTGCAGACTGCATCGGCCATGCGAACCACCAACGAACTCAAGGCCCTATCGACTGCCAGTGTGCGGCTAATCGGCATGCGCGGTGCGGATCGGCGGCAGATCACCAGGTACCTCGAACGTGGCTGAATTACGCGTGCAGGCCGGCGCGGTGGTCGCGCTTCGGCTGTTCGATGTCGCCGACACGATCGACCTGGGCCAGGCCGAACGACTCTGGCTGCAACGCGCCGGCAATGCGGCCAGTCGCAGCCGCTTGAGTGCCACGCCGAGCAAGGCCGTGGCGTTCGATGTGCCGCCGGTTGTGCTGGTGCTGGAGCCCACGCGCATCGAGATCGACGGCACTGCCGTCGATGTGAGCGTGTCGGCGCGGCTCTACGATTTCGGCGTGGTCGCCTTGTCGCTGCGCGCGCCGGTAGCCGACCTGGACTGGATCGCCTTCACACGTTTTTTCAATTCGCTCGATGGCGTCGTCGGACCGGCCGCGCCGCAAGCCATCTGGGACTCACTGCTGACGCGCGTGCTCGATGTGCTGGCGCCGGCATTGACGCGGCCGTCGCAGAATCGCCTGCAGGAAGACTATCTGCTGGCGATCGTGCAGCGTTGGGAATCGCCGCTCACCGCCGCCGAACTGCTGGAGCGCGTCGATCTGGTGCCGCTGCTGTCCGGCGAGAAGCGCGCGCTGGCCGAAGGCGCGCGACGCGATCTGCTGCGTCAACGCTATTCGTACTACGAAGACGACCTCGTCGTGTTGACCTGGGATCGCGCCTTCATCTGCGAACCACGCAGCGATTCCGACGTGGCGGACGTGCTCGAAGTGGCGAATGCGCAGCTGCTGGAACTGCGCTACTACGACGAATTGCTCGACGACGAACTGCCGCGCATGTACGACCTCGTACAAGCCACGCGCCGTACGCGGCATCTGTTCGCGCCGCGACGATTCGCCGATCTGGCGCGGCGTCTCTACACACTGGTGGCGGAAGTGACGGAACTGACCGAGCGCGTCGACAACGCGCTGCAGGTCACCGAGGACGTGTACCTCGCGCGCATCTACACGTCTGCGCTGGAGCTGTTCCGCGTGCCGGCGGTCGGCGACGCGGTCAATCGCAAGCTGGCAATCGTGCGCGACACCTATGCAGCCTTATACGACGAAGCCTCCGACGCACGCGGCCAGCTGATGGAGCTGGCCGTGGTGATCCTCATCCTGATCGAAATCGGTATTGCGCTGCTGCGTCACGGTTGAGTCGACGCGCAGCGCATTCGATTTCCGCAATGTGGACCCGAGGCGAGTCTCAGATCGAAACTCGCGCGAGCGCCGGACTCAGCGCGCGCCTCGCGCCGCCAGCGGCGGACGATCCCAGGCCTGCGGCCGTGGCGGCACCGTCTTCACGCCCTTGCGTGCGCGCATCACCAGGCTGGCTTGCCGCACCCACAGGCGCAGTTGCACCTGCACGTAGTCACGGTTCTCGCTCAGACGCGCCTGCGAGGCCAGACCGAACAGCAGGCAGCCGAGCTGCATGAACAGCGCCTTCAGGTCGACGCGCGTGCCGGGCACGCATTCGAAGTAGTGATCGACCGCGGCCTCGAACACGTTCTGCACGCGCAGCAACAGTGAACGGATCGCTTCAGCGAGTTCCGGATCGCGCTGACTGGCGACCAGCAGTTCGGCGTAGGCGCTGAACAGCGGCGTATCGAATACCTGCTCCCAGGTCGCGTCGATCAGCGCCTGCAGGCGGTTGTTCTCGTCAGCGACCGACAGCAGCAATGTGCCGAGTCGGCGATAGGTATGGCGCAGCACATCTTCCGCCGCATCCAGGAACAGCGACTGCTTGTTCGGATAATGGTGGACCTGTGCGCCGCGCGAAACGCCGGCGCGTCGCACGATCGAACTGAGCGTGCTGCCGGCATAACCATCTTCCGCAAGGCTTTCCAGCGTCGCCGCCAATAATCGCGTTCGCATCGCATCGCTGCGTTGCGCTTGGGTACGGCGTGGGGTGGCGGCAGGTGTTCGGGTTTTCATCTGGGTCGGGATTTAGCCACGCGTGCCATCGCCGGAGCAAGCGGTACGCGTCGGCAATTCGATCGGGCAATCGTCCAACGCGCACACGGCTTGACATCCGGCCTCCGCCAAATATGATGCAGTCCGGACTGTATGTAAATAATTCAAACCAAACTGCGCCCAAACCGAGCCGAAATCCAATGATTCCAAGAACCATCTTCAGCGCCGAACACGAAGAATTCCGCAAGAACGCGCGTCGCTTCTTCAACGAAGAAATCGTGCCGCATCGCGAAGCCTGGGAAGCGCAACAGCACATCGACCGCAAAATGTGGAACCGCGCCGGCGAGCTCGGCTTCCTGTGCGTGACGATGCCGGAGGAATACGGCGGTGCCGGTGTCGATCGGCTGTTCAGCGTGGTGTTGATGGAAGAGCAGTCGTACGCAGGTGACTCCGGCTCCGGCTTCTCGCTGCACTCCGACATCGTCGCCAATTACATCAACAATTTCGGCAACGCCGAACAGAAGATGAAGTGGCTGCCGAAGATGGCGACCGGCGAACTGGTCAGCGCCATCGCGATGACCGAACCCGGCACCGGATCGGACCTGCAGGCGGTGCGCACCACCGCCGTGGAAGACGGCGACGATTACATCGTCAACGGCTCGAAGATTTTCATCACCAATGGCTACCTGTGCGATCTCGCCGTGGTCGTGGTGAAAACCGGCAACAGCGGCGAAGGTTCGAAAGACATTTCGCTGCTGGTGATCGAAGCCGATCGTCCCGGATTCAGCAAGGGCAAGCCGCTGAAGAAGGTCGGCATGCACGCACAAGACACCTGCGAACTGTTCTTCGAAAACGTTCGCGTGCCGAAGACCAATCTGCTCGGCAAGCTCGGTATGGGCTTTGTGATGCTGATGCAGGAACTCGCTTGGGAGCGCCTGATGATCGCGATCACCTCGATCGCCGGCGCCGAAGCGGCACTGCAACAGACGATGGAATACACGCGTGGCCGCAAAGTGTTCGGCAAGCCGGTGTCGGCTTACCAGAACACGCGCTTCAAGCTGGCGGAGATGAAGGCGGAACTGGCAATCGGTCGCGTATTCGTCGACCGCTGCCTGGAAATGGTGCTGAAGAAGAAGCTCGGCGTCGATGATGCCGCCACTGCCAAGTACTGGTGCTCGGATCTGATGGGCAAGGTCATCGACCAGTGCGTGCAGTTGCACGGCGGCTACGGTTTCATGATGGATTACCCGATCGCGCGCGCCTATATCGACTGCCGTGCCCAGCGCATCTACGGCGGCACCAACGAAATCATGAAGGAACTGATCGCCCGCACGATGTGAGCGATCGCCCGGCGAGGCACCCGCGCTTGCGGGGCTCGCCGGGCAACCATCTGTCTTCGGTGTGCGCCGGGATGCGCGCGGCCGAACCCCTTCTGCAATTGAGGCTCGCAAATAATGGCTGATCAACTTCGCTTCGACGACAAAGTCGTCATCGTCACCGGCGCCGGCAACGGACTCGGTCGTTCCCATGCGCTGATGTTCGGCGCGCGCGGTGCCAAGGTCGTAGTCAACGATCTCGGCGGCGGCCGTCACGGCGACGGCAGCAAATCCTCGGCGGCGGCCGACAAGGTAGTCGAGGAAATCAAGGCGCTCGGCGGCCAGGCCGCGGCCAACTACGACTCCGTGGAAGACGGCGACAAGATCGTGCAGACCGCGATGGATGCCTTCGGCACGGTCGACGTGGTCATCAACAACGCCGGCATCCTGCGCGACGTCAGCTTCCACAAGATGACCGTCGAAGACTGGAACCTGATCTACCGCGTGCATCTCAACGGCAGCTTCCGCGTCACCCACGCCGCCTGGCCGATCATGCGCGAGAAGGGCTACGGTCGCATCATCATGACCACCTCGGCCGCCGGCATTTACGGCAATTTCGGCCAGGCCAATTACTCGGCCGCGAAGCTGGCGCTGGTCGGTCTCGCCAGCACCCTGTCGCTCGAAGGCGCTGCCAAGAACGTGCTGGTCAACACCATCGCGCCGCTGGCCGCTTCGCGTCTGACCGAAACCGTGCTGCCGCCGGAGCTGCTGGAAAAACTCAATCCGGCTTACGTCAGTCCGCTGGTCGGCTGGCTGTGTCACCAGGACAGCCGCGAAACCGGAGGCCTGTTCGAAGTCGGCGCCGGCATGGTCAACAAGCTGCGCTGGGAGCGCACCGTCGGTCACGGTTACAGCGTGAAGTCGGAATTGCAGATCGAAGACGTCGCGTCCAAGTGGGACGAGATCTGCGACTTCAGCAAGACCACGCACCCGGCCAACATCGCCGAGTCGATGGCCGGCGCAATGGACAACATCAACAACCCCAAGCTCGGCGGCAACAAGTGGATCGATCTCGACGAGGCCAAGGCGGCCAAGCCGATCGTCGCGGAGAACTCCTACGACCAGCGCGACCTGTCGCTTTACGCGCTCGGCGTTGGCGTCGGCGCCGATCCGCTGGCACCGCAGGAACTGCAGTACGTGTATGAACTCGGCGAGAACTACCACGCGGTGCCGACCTACGGCGTCATGCCCGCGCTGAATGCGTTCATGAAGCTGCAGGTGGACGGCGGCAAGCTGCCCGGTCTGAGCAGCGATCTGCTCGACCGCGTACTGCACGGCGAGCAGTACACCGAGATCAAGCGACCGCTGCCGCCGCAGGCGAAGCTGCGTCACGAGATCAAGCTGCGCACCGCTTACGACAAGGGCAAGGATGCCGTCGGCATCATCGACGTGCACACCTTCGACGAATCCGGCGAAGAGCTGGCTTACAACGAGATCACCACCTTCCTGCGCGGCTGCGGCGGCTGGGGCGGTGATCGCGGTCCTTCGGCCGACGTCAACGTGCCGCCGGCGCGCGAGCCGGACGCGGTGATCGAAGAGAAGATCGGCGAATCGCAGGCCCTGCTGTATCGCCTGTCGGGCGACTGGAATCCGCTGCACATCGATCCTGAATTCGCCAAGAACTTCGGCTTCGACCGGCCGATCCTGCACGGCCTGTGCACCTTCGGTTATGTCGGCCGCCACATCATCAAGCAGTTCCTCGGCAACGATCCGCGCCGCTTCAAGAGCATCAAGGTGCGCTTCGCCAAGAGCGTCTATCCGGGCGATACGCTGGTTACGCGGATGTGGAAGGAATCCGATCTGCGCATCGTGTTCGAAACGCGCGTGAAGGAACGCGACGAAGTGGTGATCAAGAACGCGGCGGTCGAATTGTACGAAACGATTCCGCTCGCGAAGGCGAAGGTCAAGGCCGTTGCGGCGGCCAGCACGGCGACGAGCGCGCAGCCCGCAGGTCCGATTCCCGAAGACATCTTCAAGGGCATCGGCAAGGCGATCGCGCAAGCGCCCGGCATGGTCGGCAAGATCGCGACGACGTTCGCGTTCAAGCTCAGCGCGCCGGATTCGAGCTGGGTGATCGATCTGAAGAATGCGCCCGGTGCCGCGCGCGCCGGCGACATCGACAAGCCCGACGTCACGCTCTCGCTGAGCCAGGCCGACTTCATCGACATGTGCACCGGCAAGGCTGATCCGCAGAAGCTGTTCATGGGCGGCAAGCTGAAGATCGGCGGCAATCTGATGGCCTCGCAGAAGCTCGAGTTCCTGAAGACGATGGATCCGAAGCTGGTGATGGATGCGGTGGCCGAGCGCGTTGGCGCAGGCGGTGGCGCGAGTGCTGCGTCCGCCGCAGCAGCGCCGCAGCAGTCGCAGGAGCTGATCGCTGCCGACATCTTCAACGGCATTGCCAAGGCGCTCGCCGCACAGCCGGCCATGGTGGCGAAGGCGGCCACCGTGTTCCAGTTCGTGCTGAAAGATCCGGACAGCGCATGGACGCTCGACCTGAAGAACGCACCGGGCAGCGTGAAGCCGGGTTCGGTCGACAAGCCCGACGTCACGCTGACCTTGAGCGACGCCGACTTCCTCGACATGTGCACCGGCAAGGCCGATCCGCAGAAGCTGTTCATGGGCGGCAAGCTCAAGATCGGCGGCAATCTGATGGCCTCGCAGAAGCTCGAGTTCCTGAAGACGATGGATCGCAAGCTGGTCGAGCAGGCGCAAGCCGAACGTCTCGGCAGCGGAGCACCGGCGGCAAGTGCAAGCAGCGTCGCTTCGAGCAAGCCCGCAGCCGCCGAAGCACCGGCCAAGTCGGGGCGCGCGGCTGAGATTTTTGCAGCGCTTTCGAAGAAGTTTGGCAGTGACGCGAAGTCGATCAACGGCGCCGCCGGTGCGGTGATGGTGTTCGAAGTCAGCGAGCCGAAGCAGAGCTTCGTGCTGGATCTGAGCGGCCCGCAGCCGAAGATCGAGTCCGGTAAAAGCGCGAACGCCGCTGCCGTGTTCGGCATCGCCGACGAAGATCTGGTGGCACTGGTCAAGGGTGAAGCCGAGTTGCGCGATCTCTACCAGCGCGGACGTCTGCGCGTGGACGGCGATATCCGTCTCGCGCATCAGCTCGGCTTCCTGCAGAAGCTGATCTGAAGCAGCGATCGACACTTCGAGATCGGCGCGTAAACCGCGCCGATCTAAACCTCACGAATAATTTTTGGAGCCTCACATGAAACGTCGCGTAAACGTTATTGGCGTCGGCATGACCAAGTTCGCCAAGCCCGGCAGCAGCCCGGAATATTTCGAGATGGCCAAGGAAGCGGGTCAGAAAGCGCTGGCCGATGCCGGCATTCCTTATGAAGCGGTGGAACAGGCCTATACCGGCTATGTCTACGGCGACAGCACCTGCGGCCAGCGTTCGGTCTACGAGCTTGGCCTCACCGGCATTCCGGTGTTCAACGTCAACAACAACTGCTCCACCGGTTCCACCGCGCTGTACCTGGCGCGTCAGGCCATCGAAGGCGGACTCGCCGAATGCGTGCTCGCGCTCGGTTTCGAGAAAATGGCGAAGGGCGCGCTCGGTGCGAAGTACGACGATCGCGAACAGCCGATGGGCAAGCACGCGCAGGTGATGGTCGATCTGCAAGGCTTCACGCAAGCGCCGCCTGCGGCACAGATGTTCGGCGGCGCCGGGCGCGAGTATCGCTTCCTGCACGGCACCAAGAAGGAAACCTTCGGCAAGATTTCCGAAAAGGCACGCGTACACGCGTCGAACAATCCTTACGCGCTGTTCGGTCAGCGACTGAGCCTCGACGAGATCATGGCTTCGGAAGAAGTGTTCGATCCGCTGACGCGTTTCCAGTGCTGCCCGCCGACCTGCGGTGCGGGTGCTGCGATCCTGTGCTCGGACGAATTTGCGAAGAAGCACAACATCAGCAATCCGGTCTACATCGCCGGCCAGAGCATGACCACCGATTACGGCTCCAGCTTCGCGCCGCAGTCGATGATCAAGATGGTCGGTTACGACATGACGGTGCAGGCTGCCAAGCAGGTGTACGAGCAGAGCGGCATCGGTCCCGACGATGTCGACGTGGTCGAACTGCACGACTGCTTCACCGCCAGTGAGCTGCTGACGTACGAAGGCCTCGGCCTGTGCCCGGAAGGCGGCGCCGAAAAGTTCATCTGGGATGCCGACAACACGTACGGCGGCAAGGTCGTCACCAATCCGTCCGGCGGTCTGCTGTCGAAGGGGCATCCGCTGGGTGCGACCGGTCTGGCGCAATGCACCGAACTGGTCTGGCAGCTGCGCGGCACCGCCGACAAGCGCCAGGTTGCCGGCGCGCGCGTAGCGCTGCAGCACAACCTCGGCCTCGGCGGCGCTTGCGTCGTCACGATGTATCGTCGCGACTAATTGCGACAAACGCGCAAATCGACATGAGCGCCACGCGCGGTTCGCCGATGCCGGGATGTGTCCGGCGTTTGCGCGGACACGCGCTGACGTCGCGGCATGCATCGGCGCTCCGTTCGGGCGCGCCGGTGGGCGAGGGCTTCGCATGACGAAGCCCAAGCCTCGTGTAGTGAGGAAGGCCGCACCGACGGTGCTGGTCGAGCCGCAGCCGCCGTGGTGGCAAACGCTGCCGCTCGACTATTACTTGCGCCGCGATGGAACCGCGCTCGATACGCAGCATCGGCTCAAGATTCGCGGGACCGCCGCGGTGGATCGCGTGTTGCGCACGGGTCTGGGCAGCTTGATCTGTGCGGCGATGGCGCCGCGGCTACTGCGCAGTCGCGACGCGCTGCGCGAGTTCGGGCAACTGGCGTTCTATCAGTCCTTCGCGGACCGGGGGCGTGCCGACGAGGTTTATGCAAAACCGCCCGGCGGCATCAAGATCCGCGTGGCGGCACCGCGCGGTAACTTCAGGCTGCGTGGTGGCAGTTGCCGCGCGCTGTCGTTCGAGAGTCCATTCAGCACGCTGAATCCCGAGTTGTCGCGCAGTTATGCAGGCTATTCGCGCAACCGCGTTGCACGCGCACTGCATTTCACGCACGACGATCGTCCGCGGCCGACCTTGGTGTTCCTGCACGGTTACAGCCTCGATAGCTATCGCATCAACAGCTGGGGCATGTCGATGCCCTGGTTTTTCCGACAAGGCTACGACGTGCTGCTGGCGACGCTGCCGTTTCATGGCGCGCGTGCCGAGCGTTGGCATCCGTTCAGCGGTTACGGCTATTTCGCAGGTGGCCTGGCGCATTCGAACGAAGCGATGCTGCAGTCGGTAATGGATACGCGCGTCTGGCTCGATTACCTGCTCACGCGAGGCGCTCCGCAGGTCGGTGTATCGGGCCTGAGTCTCGGCGGCTATCTGTCGGCGCTGCTGATCGCGGTCGATCCGCGACTGGCATTTTCGATTCCGAATTCGCCGGTCGTGGTGCCGATCGACATGGCGATGCAGTGGCAGCCGATGGGCAATCTGCTGCGGCTGATGATGCGGCGCACCGGTTATACGCTCGGGCAACTGCGCCATGGCACCGCCTTGCACAGTCCGCTGACGTATGCGCCGCAGGCGGACCCGTCGCGCTTGCTGATCATCAGCGGCGCCGGCGATCGTTTCACCGCGCCGGTTTTTGTGCGCCTGTTGCACGAGCACTGGCAGGGAAGCCACATGCACTGGTTCCCCGGCAACCATCTGCTGCATTTCCAGCAGGGCGACTACCTGCGTCTGATGAAGACCTTCATGGACCAGCACTGCGGATCGGCGCCCGCACGTCGCGCATGACCAACAGGTTTGCTGCGCGCGCGGGCTATGCTTGCTTGCACGCCGCAGAGGCTCCGGCCTTACCCGAACAACACCCACCCGGTGCCTCTGGGCACCGCTGACGAGGAAACAAAGATGTCGACGAATCCCTTGCTGTCCGGCGTACGTGTGCTCGATCTGTCGCGCCTGCTGCCGGGCCCGTTTTGCACGCTGTATCTGGCGCAGATGGGCGCGGAAGTGATCAAGATCGAAGAGCCGAATGGCGGCGACTACGCGCGTGCGATGTCGAGCGAGTTGTTCGACGTGGTCAATCGCGGCAAGAAGTCGGTGACTCTCGACCTGCGCAAGCCCGACGATCGCGATCTGTTTCTGGAGCTGGCGAAGACCGCCGACATCGTGCTCGAGACCTTCCGTCCCGGCGTGCTCGATCGCATGGGCTGCGGCTACGAAGCGGTGAAGAAGGTCAATCCGCGCGTGGTGTTCGCAGCACTCACCGGCTATGGCCAGACTGGTCCGTATCGCGACCGTCCTGGTCACGACATGAACTATCGCGGCTATGCCGGCGAACTCGATCAGACCGGCGGCGCCGGCAGTGGTCCGCTGCCCGGCAATTTCCAGGTGGCCGATCTCGCTGGCGGTGCCTTGACCTGTGCGGTCGGCATTCTCGCTGCGCTGTTCGGCGCGCGCGCCAGCGGCGTCGGCAGCTTTGTCGACGTCGCCATGCTCGACGGCACGCTGGCGCTGCAGGTGCTGTCGCTGGCCGCCATCCGTACCTTTGGCAAGGCGATGCCGCGCGGCGGCGACATGCTGTCCGGCACGATGCCGAACTACAGTGTCTACGAATGCGCCGATGGCAAGCATCTCGCCGTCGGTTCGCTGGAAGCGAAATTCTTCCAGGAGACGATGCGCCAGTGCGAACGTCCGGATCTGTTGAAGAAGCCGCTGACGCCCGGCGCGTCGCCGCTGCGCGAGGAACTCGCTGCACTGTTCAAGACGCGCACGCGCGACGAATGGGAAGCCAAGCTCGCGCATCTCGACACCTGCGTGTCGTCGGTACTCACGCCCGACGAAGCGCTGGCCAACGAGCAGGTACTGGCGCGCGGTCTGGTGGAAACCCTCAACGGCAAGCCGGTGATCGGTCTGCCGATCCAGTTCAGCGACGCGAAGGCCACGCGCGGACCCGCACCCAAGCTTGGTGCCGACAACGCCGTGGTGCTCGGTCCGCTACGGCAAGCCGCTGTCGCCAGCTAACGCGCCGCCACCGGCGATGCCGCAGCGTCTGCAGCGCTGGCTGCAACGCGGTCGCGCCAGCGCCGGGCGTGTGCTGCAGGGCGCCGAAAACGGCTTCGACTGGCTGCTGCGTCGCCAACGTCTGCTGCACACGCAGCAGACCTGGTTCGAACTGATCTACGACAGCGCACTGATGTCGGTGCGCTATTACGGACTGTCCGACGAAGAGTCGATCGAATTTGCCGATGGCGAGCGGCTCACGATCGAGCGTCGGCAGCTACGGGTGCCGCTGTTGCTGATTCCACCGCTCGGTGTCAGCGCCGATGCTTTCGACCTGATGCCGACGCGCAGCCTCGCGCGCTATCTGGCGGCGCGCGGCTTCCGCACCTATCTGGTCGACTGGGGTGTGCCAAAGCCGCAGGACGGTCTGCGCGATCTAAAAGATTACGCCGACGATTTGCTGACTGAAGTTATGGAAAAGGTGCGCGCGCATAGCGGCGTGCGCGAGGTGTCCTTGCTCGGCTGGAGTCTCGGTGGACTGCTCGGTTTGTTGCACGCCGGGCTCCCAGGCAAGGCCGCCATTCGCAATATCGTTTGCATCGCCAGCCCGATCGATCTGCGCAGCGGCGGCATCGCCGGCGCACTCGCCGCCGCAGCCGACGTGCCGACGAAGCTGATCCGGCGCCACACCGGCTTCCGCCTCGAACAACTCGACGCCGCCTTGTTCAACGTGCCGGGCTGGCTGTTGTCGCTGGCGTTCAAGGCGAGCAATCCGGTCGGCAGCGTCACCCAGTATCTGGAATTGTTGCGGCATCTATCCGATCGCGCCTACGTTGAAGGGCATGCTTTCACCGCGCGTTATCTCAACCAGATGCTGCTGTATCCCGGCGGCGTGGTGCGCGACGTAGTGGTGAAGGTTGCGCTCGACAACGCGCTGGCCGATGGACGCGTGATGCTCGGAGACAAACAATGCGATTTGCGAAACATCCAAAGCGCCCTGTTGGTCGTGGCAGGCAACAGCGATCACATTGTGCCGCCTGCGATGGCGCATCGATTGATCGAGCTGGTCCGGTCGCGCGATAAGGCCTACCGGCTGGCGGTCGGCGGCCACCTCGGCCTGCTACTCGGAAGTCGCGCACGTCAGCAGGTATGGGCGCCCACGGCGGATTGGCTGGCCAAGCGCTCGGGTCACCGTCGGCGATCAAAAAGCGCGACGCGCACGCAGTAGGTTTCCGGCGACAGGGCTGCGCTACCAAACGAATAGCGGCGTAAGCGCCTGGATAATTGCTGCGCCACCTGCTGAAAAAGATCAGTTATCGCAACAGTCGTCGCAGGAAACCGCGGAATCAACGCGTTTGCTTTGCGAACGCGGCGCATGCGGATGCGTTTTTTCGCGAGGCGCGCCGGCGGCTTATTCAGGGCGATTTTTCGTGGTTACCTCGATGTTCGTTCGCCCGCGCTGCGCAGGTGAATGTGCGGTGACTGCGCTGATCTCGCCGCTACTGCCAGCACTACTGCCGCCGCTACTGCGAAAGCCTCCGGGCGTGACGCCGGTCCAGCGCTTGAAGGCTTGGATGAAACTGGCGCGCTCGGCGTAACCGAGTCGTTCGGCCACTTCATCGAGTTTCATGCGCGGACTGCGCAGAAGTTGTTCGGCGAGGGCCTGCCGAACTTCGTCGACCAGGGCGCGATATGAGGTGCCTTCTTCATCGAGCAGTCGGCGCAGGTGACGCGAGGTCATGCACAGTTCGGTGGCGACTTGTTCCATGTCCGGCAATTGCTGCGGATTGCGCAGCAACTGATCGCGAACCCGACCGGCGAAGCCGGCACGCGTGCGGCGTCGCGCGAGCAAGCTACGGCATTGCATCTCGCACAGCGCGCGCACCTGCGGGTTGGCCTGCGGCAGTGGGCGATCCAGCAGCGCCGAGGCGATGGTCAGCGCGTTGCAGCCGGCGTCGAACTGCGGAGTTCGTCCCAGCGCGCTGCGGTACGGATCGAGGTCGTCGGGTTTGGTGAATGCAAAGCGGATCGCTTGCGCGGTCTGACGGGTCGACAGCAGTTCGCGATTGAACGTGACAATCGCGGCGACATCGCGCTCCACCAGGAAGCGGCGCAGCGGTGCGGGTGCGGCGCTCACATCGAGCATCAGATGCGCGCCGTCGGCGTCCTGCTCGATCCAGATGCGGCTGAAGCTGTAGGTCAGATCCATATGGCCGAGCCCGGCTTCGAGCGCGGCGCGCAAGGTGGCACTGCTCGCCAGCACGAAGCCCCAGATCCCCATCGTCGTCAGGTGATAGCGCAGGCCGGCGGCGAGTCCGAGTCCCGGTGGATCGCCCAGGCCGCGCACCAGGTTGCCAATCAAGGCCAGTTCCTGCGCCGCCTCGATCTCGGTGGCCGGATCGGCCAGCTGCGCTGCGCTGATGTCGGTGCCGCGCAGCACATCCACCAGCGACAGGCCGCGCTCGCCCGCCAGCATGCAAAGCAGCTGGCTGCTGGCGATGCCACGGCGTACGGACCAGTCGGACATGGGTGTCGAGATCGTAGAAAATGTCCGAAACTATAACTCGATTGTCCGCGGCAAACCCGCGTGTCGCTGCCGTGCTCCGCTACAGTGGATGCACAAGGTAAAGCGCAGATTTCCCTGCGCTCGGAGGAGATGGACATGATCCAGCAGAGCGGACCGCGCGTGGCGATCATCGGCACCGGCTTTGGTGGTCTCGGCGCGGCGTACTACCTGAAGCAGGCCGGTATCCAGTCGCTGACGATTTTCGAAAAAGCGCAGGACGTCGGCGGCGTCTGGCGCGAGAACACCTATCCGGGTGCGGCCTGCGATGTGCCGTCTCATCTGTACTCGTTTTCGTTCGAGCCGCATTACGCCTGGAGTTGCCGTTACGGCAAGCAGTCGGAGATTCTCGACTACCTGCGGCACGTCGCCGACAAGCACGGTATTCGTCCACACATCCGCTTCGGTCAGGAAGTGGTCTCCGCCGAATTCGATGATCATCGCGGTGTCTGGCAACTCGGTCTGCGCGACGGCGGCCGCTTCGAGGCCGAGATGCTGATCTCCGCGGTCGGCCAGTTGCATCAGCCGCAGATTCCGAAAGTCGACCACATCGAGGACTTCAAAGGCCCCGCCTTCCACTCGGCACGTTGGCGCCACGATGTGGACTTCAAGGGCAAGACCGCCGCGGTGATCGGTACCGGCCCGAGTGCTGTACAGCTGGTTCCCGAACTCGCCAAGCAGGTCGACAAGCTCTATGTGTTTCAGCGCTCGCCGGGCTGGTGCATTCCGAAATACGACCGGCCGTATTCGCGTCTCGAACGCCAGCTGCTGACGCACGTGCCGCAGCTGCATAGCCTCGATCGCGGCCGCGTGTTCTGGTCGCTCGAATACCTGGCGTCCGCGCTGCAGCCGGATTCGCGGATCAATCTGCTGGCAAAAGGCATCTTCAAATTCGCCAGCCGCTACATGCTGCGCACGCAGGTAAAAAAGGCCGCACTGCGACAGAAGCTGACGCCGGATTATCCGGTCGGCTGCAAGCGAACCTTGCTGTCGAACGAGTGGCTGAAGACGCTGGATGCGCCGAACGTCGAAGTCGTCACCGAGCCGATTGCAGCTGCGACGCCGGAAGGCCTGCGCACCGCCGACGGTGTGCAGCGCAAGCTCGATGTGATCGTCTACGGCACCGGATTCGAATCGACCCAGTTCCTGGCGCCGATGCGCGTCACCGGTCTCGACGGAATGACGCTCAATCAGCGCTGGCAAAACGGTGCAGAAGCCTACCTCGGCATGAATGTCAGCGGCTTTCCGAATCTGTTTGTGGTCTACGGCCCGAACACCAATCTCGGTGCCGGTTCGATCATCTTCATGGTCGAATGCCAACAGCGCTACATCGCCCAGGCCGCCACGCTGATGCGCGATCAGGGTCTGCGTTATCTCGACGTGCTGCCGAAAGCCGAACGCGCGTTCAACGACGAACTGCAACGGCGCAGCAAGAACAGCGTCTACACCGCCGGCTGCCACAACTGGTATCTGACCGCCGACGGGCGCAACACCAACAACTGGATCGGCTACATGAGCGACTACCGTCGCGCGACGCGCCAGCTCGAAACCGCCGACTACCGCCTGGTGCCGAACGTGGCCGACGATCGCGAGCGCCTGCGCGCGGCTTGAAGTTCTCAGGCACAGATGGCGTGTGAGCCAATCGCTGGCGCTTCTGCAAGAGCACAGCCTCGCAGCATCGCCCACGCAAGTTTGATGTCTGCACGGGCCGGGATTGCATCGAGACAATTGGCGCACAAGGGTTCGGTTGCGCCGGAACGCCCGCTGCGGCTGCGACCTCAAGGATGAGGTGCAAAATTTCGCGCGCCGTCGTTCGCAGTTGCCAAGGATTGCTAGCGCATCGCGCGATGGCGATGCGCGGGTGCGCGCCTTAAGGCTTGCGATCCGGCGTCGTCGGTGGCGTCTCGTCGGGCGCGAGTAGTGCGACCCTCAGGCGCTCGACATGCGCGCGGCAGCGACGGCGTCCCGCCATCGAGTAGCCGACACGCGGATCGCTGATGGCCGCGATCAGAACGGTGCTGCCGTCGAAGCGCGCAACCACCAACTCTCCGAGGCTCAGCAGCGAACTCGCGATGCGCAGTTCGATCACAACGTCGGTTTCGACACGCGCGACATGCCAGCCCGCTGCGGCTGCCACCTCTAGGATGAGGCTGTAATTTCGCGCGGCGTCGTTCGCGGTCGCCAAGGCTTGATAACGCAACTCGCGGCGCTGTGCGGCGAGCAAAACGGCGAACAGACCGAGCGTCACCATCAGACCGAACAGCCCAGCACCCACCAGCGCGGCCGGATTCGGCAGTGTGACGAACAGCAGCGCGATCAAGGTCAGCGCCGCGCACATCGCCGCGAGGTAGCCGAAGAAGATCGTCGGCGCGAAATAGACCAGCCGGTCGAGGCCGTGCAATTGCAGATTCACTGGAGGGCACGGCGGCGACGCGCCTGGCGCGCCGCCGGCACCTCCCTGTGTTGACCTGCCCCCCGACCTTGTCATGTTGCAAGCATGAAGTATGGAACATGACGAACTCGCGACACCGCCGGATGCGAGTGCTGCGTGGTCTTTACACATGCAGAAGCGCGTGGCGTCACCGAAGCATCACAATCGATCACTAGCCTTGGGATGTCCGTTTGGGGTGACGGATCATCCTCAGGAGAATTTTGCGTGATCGAGCAACTCGGTATTTCCGGGCCCACATTGATCCTGTTGGGCTTGGCGCTGTTGATGGCGCTCAGTTTCGAATTCGTCAACGGCTTCCACGATACCGCGAACGCGGTCGCCACGGTGATCTATACCAAGTCGCTGAAGCCGACGCCCGCAGTGGTCTGGTCCGGCATGTGGAACCTGATCGGCGTTTTGACTTCGACCGGTGCGGTGGCTTTCGGCATCGTCGCCTTATTGCCGGTCGAGCTGGTGTTGAACGTCGGCTCGGGTGCCGGATTCGCCATGGTGTTCTCGCTGCTGCTGTCCGCGATCATCTGGAATCTCGGCACCTGGTATCTGGGTCTGCCGGCGTCGAGTTCGCATACGCTGATCGGATCGATCGTCGGCGTTGGTCTGATGAACTCCTTGCTGAGTCCGGATTCCGCCTTCGGCGATGGCGTCAACTGGGCCAAGGTTGCCGATACCGGCAAGGCGCTGGTGATCTCGCCGCTGATCGGTTTCTTCGTTGCCGGCGGCCTGTTGCTGCTGGCGAAGATGCTGCTGCGCAATCCGGCGCTGTACAAGGCACCGGATGGCGACAAGCCGCCACCGATCTGGATCCGCTCGCTGCTGATTCTGACTTGCACCGGTGTCAGCTTCGCGCACGGCTCGAATGACGGACAGAAAGGCATGGGCTTGATCATGCTGATTCTGGTTGGCGTCGTGCCGGCCGCATTCGCGTTGAACCTGCATGCCAGCAGCGCTTCGCTGCAGCAGATCGGAAGCTCCGCGCAAACCTTCGAGCAGGCGCTGATCGCGCAGGGCGTTACCCCGGGCGTGAACGACGAATCCTCGCCGAAGGCGCTGACGGAATTGCTCAGCACCGGCAAGGCCAATGAGAAGACGCTGCCGGCGCTGGCCGACGTGAACCACCGCATCCTGACGCGCTTCCAGGGACTCGATTCTCTCGAGAAGCTGTCCTCCGACGATCGTCGAGATCTGCGCAAGGAAACCTATTTGGTGTCGGAATCGATCGGCAAGCTGATCAAGACCAAGCAGTTGCCAGCTGCGTATGACGCCGCTGCGCTGGGCGGCTACCAGAAAGGCCTGAAGACGCTCACCACGTTCATTCCGGTGTGGGTGAAGGTGGCGGTGGCGCTCGCGCTGGGTCTCGGCACGATGATCGGCTGGAAGCGCATCGTCGTCACCGTCGGCGAGAAGATCGGCAAGGCGCACTTGACCTACGCGCAGGGTGCTTCGGCCGAGATCGTCGCCTTTGCCACCATCGAAGCGGCCGACATGCTGGGATTGCCGGTGAGCACAACGCATGTGTTGTCTTCGGGCATCGCCGGCACGATGGCCGCGAACGGCTCCGGCATCCAGCGCGAAACGCTGCGCAACATCCTGCTGGCCTGGGTGCTGACGCTGCCGGCCTGCGTGCTGCTCGGTGCGACCCTGTTCGGCGCCGGCCTGCTGTTTGTGTTCCACGTGCTCGGCGTGCGCTAAGCGCAGCTCGCGACGACCTCACGACGACCTCGCGACAACCTGACGAAGATGCCGGGCCTGAAAAGGTCCGGCATCTGTTCTGAATTCCTTCTTTGATAAATCCGCGCGGGTTGTTGCGCGCGTGACGTGGCGCTAGGCGATCAGGTGTTCGCGGCGTGCCTGATTGACCGCCGCGTAGACGAGATTGGCAACGTTCTCGTCGATCGGCTTCAGGTACCGCGGGTTGATGCGGCTCGCGTGAATCCGTTCCGATGAGCGGCCCGCTGCACCGCGCGGTGCGCTCCATTGCTCCAGGCTGCGGACGATGAGCTTGAGGCGTTCGTCGGTTGGAAAAGCGGCTTCGAGTGCGTGGCAGCCCTGCAGGGCACGGGCAAAGATGTCGCTACTGCGCGTATTCATGCACTTCCCCTCTGATAGAAGTGGCGCAGGGCTTAACACGGATCGAAAGTGTTCGGCCAGCGCTTGCTGGGAATTGCACGAAGTCCTGCGTCCAAGTGATTCATTTGGATGACAGTGCCATCAGGTCGATCGAAGCCCGCAAACCGCACTTTCAGCCGGTAAGTTGTCATCTGCGCGCAATAAGGCAGCGGTTCCGGCTGCAGATCGATGCGCAGATCGATGCGTCAATCGATCCATCGATCGACGCGCCAATTGGTGGCGGAGACACGCGGCCGCGCTTGCGTTACGCGCTGCGCGGCAATTCGAGTTGCGAGGGTGCTTCGATGCCGATCAGTCGCTGATAGACCTCCAGGTATCGATAGGCCATCACGGTCGATGAAAAGCGATTCTCGAACGTGCGGCGCACGCGTTCGCGGTCCAGTTGATAAACGCGTTCCACCGCATCGACTGCTGCATCTTCGGAGTCGACGATGAAGCCGCTGATCCCGTGGTCGATCACTTCCGGAACCGAGCCGCAATTCCACGCGATCACCGGCGTACCACAGGCCATCGCCTCGATCATCACCAGACCGAAGGGTTCGGGCCAGTCGATCGGAAACAGCAGTGCGCGGGCATTGCCGAGGAAATCGGATTTCTCGCCGTCGCCGATCTCGCCGATGAATTCGATCAGCGGATGATCCAGCAGCGGTTCTATGTGTTCGTGAAAATAGGCCTTATCGGCCTGATCCACTTTCGCCGCGATCTTCAGCCGCATGCCCGCGCGCTTGGCGATGGCAATGGCACGGTCAGGACGCTTCTCCGGCGAGATGCGACCGAGGAAGGCGAGATAGCCGTCACCTTTGGCCGCATCCGGCGCGCTGAAGTAGCGATAGAGATCGGGCGACATGCCGTGATGCACGGTCGCCGCCCAGTTGGCGAAGCGCAGCGGTTCGCGCTGGCTCTCGGAAATCGACACCAGCGGGAAATGCGGCCAGCGGCGATAGGTCTCCGGCAGGTCCTTCAAATCGAGACGGCCGTGAATGGTGGTTACGGTGCGCGCAGCCAAGGATTCGAACAGCGGGAACTGCAGCAGGTCCGAGTGGAAGTGCAGGATGTCGAATTCGTCGGCGCGGCTGCGCACTTCGTGCAGCATGTTCAAATGCGCGGCGAGGTCCGACTTCAATGGCGCCGGATCGAGCCGGATCGCCTGATCTCGGACCGGCACCAGCGTCGCACGCGTCTGCGCTTCTCCGCTGGCGAACAGCGTCACCTCATGACCCAGGTCGACCAGCGCATCGGAGAGATGCGCGACGATCCGTTCGGTGCCGCCATACAGGCGCGGCGGCACGGCTTCGTAAAGCGGAGAAATTTGCGCGATTTTCATGCGGACTTCCCTGTCGACTCTGAGCGCGCCGGCTGGCGTTCCCCTCGGGCCCATCGGCCCCCGCAAGTCCGACCATCAAAACGCGCACAGGTTCGACGCGGTTGCCGAGCGTCTGCGTAAACATTGGCTGCGCTGGCGCGGGCGACGACGTTCGCGTCGGATCTGTCGCTGACATTCGCGTTCGCGTTGACGAAGGAGCCAGCACGCGCAATGCGGCTGGCACCTCATCGGCCGCGGCTTGCGCGACCGACGCTGTGCCCTCTGCGCGTCAGTGATCTTGCGCGAGCAGCGCTTCGATGCGGCCCGATTCGTAGAAGCCTTTCAGATTGCGACGGATCAGCGGCTCCAGCAGCTTGCGCTTCTTGAGCCCGGCGATCGCGTCCGGCGCAAAGCGCATTGCGTCTGCGAGCAACAGCTCGCGGCCGATACCGACTTCCTCGAGAATCTTCGCCAGCTTGGTCTTGCCGTAGGTGTCGAAGAAGCAGTCGATGCCGATATTGATCAAGGCGCTGTAGTAGTCGGTCTTGCGCAAGCTGCGCCAGTATTCGTAAGCGATTACGAAGAAGTCCTCGACATCGTCGCTGCTCAGGTACTTGCGGAAAATCGAGACTTTCATCGGCTTCACTGCGGTCCACGCATCCATCGCCATCTCGCGCAGACGCTCGGAGTCGAAGTTCTTCAGCAGGAAGCGCTGGCTGTCCTTCAAAGTTGCGCCGATATTTTTACGGATGTATGCGCGCAGGTTGTCTTCGATCGATTGTTCGAGCGCGGGCGACGCACGGTGCAGCATGTTCTTGCCGAGCTTGATCATCGAAGACGCGCCCGGAATGCTCTTGGTCAGCCGGCTGTGCATCAGATAGCCGCGGATGCCGTGAAACAGCAGATCCGATGCGATTTCGGCATACAGCGGGTTCGACACCGCTTCGTCGAGAATCTGTACGCGCAGGTCCTCCATTTCCAGCAGCTTGTCGACGATCTCGGCGAACTGCTTGTCGCTGAGCAAATCGCGCAGGCGGGTTTTTTCGTGGATGCCGTTGAGGTAGACCGCGCGCGCGATCTTCGCCACCAGCTCGGGAATCGCGCCGCCGAGTTCAAGCTCGACCGCGTAGACCTGCACCACTTGCTTGACCGAGTCGCGGTGCACGACGTCGTCCAGCGTCAGCTTGCCGGCATCGGCCAGTACTTCGTCGATCTGGGCCTCGAGCAGCGGACGCAGGCGCTCCGGCTCGAGTTGCTCGATGAAGTATTCGACGTGCGCATCGAGCAGCTTGTGTGCGATGCCGGACTTCTTGTTGGGCACTTGGACTTTCCCCCGTTGGTTTTTTTGGATCGCGACCAGAATTGCACAGTCGTGTGCTGCGTGCGATGCCTGAATTGTGGTCTGCTGCGCGCGCACCCGTCTTTGGCCGCAGCGCGACCGCAGACGGCGTTTCAGCCAGCCGCAAGCAGACCCTGCGTGACCTTCAGCGCCCAGGCATAAATGCTCAGCGCCGGATTCATTCGGCCGAGCCGCGGCAAGACGCTGCCATCGACGACGTACAGGTTTTTCATGCCGTGGACGCGGCCGTCGGCGTCGACCACCGAGTCGGCTGGATCACGGCCCATCACCAGCGTGCCGCCGCAATGCGCCATGCCGGAGAGCCCGATGGTTTGCTTGAACGGCAGCAGGCCCGCGCGCAGCATCGCCGCCATGAAGTGACGCACCATGCCGCGGTGTTCGCGCGGCAACTGCGGGTTGCGCTCCGGGTGGTAGTCGAGTGTCGGCCGGCTGCCGTCGCTGCTTTCGCCGATCACGCGGTTGTCGACGTGCGAGCCGTCTTCGGTCTGCAGAAAAAATCCGTAGGCGCGCAGCGCAAAGAACTCGACCAGCCCGCGCGGCAGCCAGCCCGGCAGCAGAAAGCGGATTGTCTCGCGATCGGCCCAGCCACCGAGCGGCTGCGAGCTGCTGTGCGGAAAGTCCTGGTGCAGGAACAGCGCGGTCTTGCAGATACGGTCGCGCTTGATGCGCCAGCCAAAGCCGATCACCGCAGTCAGGATATGGCGCTTGAAATTGCGCCCGACATTTGCCGCTGCGGGCAGCCGTGAACTCAGTTCGTGAGTCAGGAAATAGTGCTGGAGCAAACGCGGCGAGTGCATCGCGCCGGCGGCAACCAGCACGGTCTGCGCGAAGAACTCACGGCCATCGGTGCAGCGCACGCCAGCAATCTGCAAGGGATCGTCGCCCGATGGCAGCAGTTCGCGCACGGTCGCGTTCAGCACCAACTCGAGGTTGGGCCGCGCGGTGAGCGGATCGAGCAGGCGATATTTGGCATCTGACTTCAGGCCGTTCGGCACGGCGTAGCCGTCGTAGTGCGTGGCTTCGAGCGTGTGGTTCAGAATTTCCGGCGACAGACCGAGTTGCAGCGGCTGCATGTGCCAGCCGGCGCGATCGAGATCGACCGCGATGCGCTGTAGATCATCTTCGGGCTCGAAGTGATGCACGCCGACCAGCGCCTCGGCCGCGCGGTAATACGGCTCGAAGGCGGAATAATCAAACGGCCAGGCGCGCAAACCGAGTTCGGTGTCGGCTTCGAACTCATGCGGCGCATTACGCAGCAGTGCCGCACCATACCAGCGCGTCTTGCCGCCGAGGTTGAAATGCTCTTCCGGCATGAAGGCGTCGCCGCGCGCGTTGTTCCAGATTTCCTTGCTGTTGAAATGGCCGCCGGCGACGAGAATGGGATCGAGCGTGCTGCCGTCGTCCGGCAATTCGCTGCCTTTTTCCAGCAGCAGCACGCGTCGCCCTTGCGCGACCATGGCATACGCCGCTGCGGAGCCGCCGGCACCGCTGCCGATAATCAGAAAGTCATATGCTTCTTGCATGGTGTTCGGGCAGGGTCCTGGTGGTGCGAAGTGCGGGAACGGCCGTGGCGAACGAAGTCGCTCGCGTATTGGCTCGCTCGGGACTTAACAGCGTTCTTCAGACCGATCGCGGGACAAATCATTCCGTCCCGTGGTCCATCGGGTGCAAACAACGTACCCGCGCAGCGCGGGCAGTTCATATCGATCAAGCACAGGACCGTACGATGAGACTCGAAGGCAAGGTGGCATTGGTTACCGGCAGCGCACAGGGCATCGGTCGCGCGATTGCGCTGCGGCTCGCCGCCGAAGGCGCGGACATCATCATCGATGATCGCGCCGACGACAGTCGCGCCGAAGAAGTGCTGGCCAAGGTGAAGGAAACCGGTCGGCGCGGCATGGTCATCGCAGGTGATCTCGGCAACATCGCCGATGACCAGCGCATGATCACCGAGGGTGTCAAGCAGATGGGCAAGATCGACATCCTGGTCAACAATGCCGGCGTCGAGAAGAATGCATCGTTCTGGGACGTGACCGAGGCCGATTACGACTTCGTGCTCGACATCAACCTGAAGGGCACCTTCTTCGCCACGCAAGCCTTCGTGCGGCACCTGCGCGAAACCCAGCGGCCGGGCAAGATCATCAACGTCAGTTCGGTGCACGAAGAACTGCCGTTTCCGCATTTCACCTCGTACTGCGCCAGCAAGGGCGGCCTGAAGATGATGACGCGCAATCTGGCGATCGAGTTGGCGCCGCTCGGCATCACCATCAACAACATCGCGCCGGGTGCAATCGAAACGCCGATCAACACCAAGCTGCTCAACAGCCCCGAACTGTTGAACGCGCTGCTCGGCAATATTCCGATGAAGCGCCTCGGCAAGCCCGAAGACGTTGCGGGTATTGCGGCGTTTCTCGCTTCGAGCGATGCCGACTACATGACCGGTACCACGGTGGTCGTCGACGGCGGCCTGCTCTGGAACTACTCGGAGCAGTGAGCGACGCCGAGAGCCAACGCCTGGCCGAGGACGCGCGGCGCGAAAAGCGCTGGAAGCTGTGGGGCACCTATCTGTCGGAGCGGCAGTGGGGCACGGTGCGTGAGGATTATTCGGCCGACGGCGACGTCTGGACATCGTTTCCGCACGACCAGGCGCGCAGTCGCGCGTATCGCTGGGGCGAGGATGGTCTGCTCGGCTGGACCGACGAGCACTGCCGACTGTGTTTCGCACCGGCGCTTTGGAATGGCCGCGATCCAATTCTGAAAGAGCGCCTGTTCGGCCTCACCGGACCCGAAGGCAACCACGGCGAAGACGTCAAGGAACTGTATTGGTACCAGGACGCCACGCCGACGCACAGCTACTGCAAGGCACAGTACCGCTACCCGCAGGCTGCGTATCCGTATCGCGACCTGATCGCCGAGAACGCGCGCCGCGATCGCAACATGCGCGAGTACGAACTGCTCGATACCGGCCTGCTGGATGCAGGCTACTTCGATCTGACCGTCGAATACGCCAAGGCCGATGCCGACGACATCCTGATCCGGCTGACGCTGCATAACAGCGGCAAGGACGCGGCCGTCGTGCATCTGTTGCCGACGCTGTGGTTCCGCAACACCTGGAGCTGGGGCGCACTCGAAGAAGAGGTGACACTCAAGCCGCAGATCCTGCGCGATCCTGCCAACGCCGGGGCCAACATCGGCGCCGACATCGGCGCCGGCGCGGTGCTTGCCATGCACCAGACGCTCGGCAGCTATCGCTTGCAGGTCGATGGCGCGCCGGCCGATGCTTCGTGGTTGTTCACCGAGAACGAGACCAATGTCGCGCGCCTTTACGAAGTCGCAGTGAAGCAGCCTTACGTCAAGGATGCGTTCCACGCCGCGGTGATCGAAGGTCGCAGCGAGCTGGTGAATCCGCAAAGTGTGGGCACCAAGGCAGCGCTGCACTGTCGCTTCGATGTGGCCGCAGGCGCGAGTGTCAGCCTGCGCTTACGCCTGTCGGCTGCGACGGCAATGTCCGGCAGCAGCTTCGCTGAATTCGACGCGCTGTTTGCGCAGCGTATCGCTGAAGCCGATGCGTTCTACGCCGCGCATATCGAGGCGAGCGTGCAGGGCGAACCGCGCCGCATCGCCCGCGCGGCCTACGCCGGACTGTTGTGGTCGAAGCAGTACTACAACCTGATTCAGACCCGCTGGGCGAAGGGCGATCCGACTCAGCCGCCGCCGCCGCTGGAACACACCGAGCGCAATCCTGCGTGGCCGCACCTGTACACGCGCGACGTGTTGTCGATGCCGGACAAGTGGGAGTTTCCGTACTTCTGTTCCTGGGACATGGCGTTCCATTGCGTCAGCCTGAGCCGTATCGACGTGCCGCTGGCGCAGAATCAACTGCTGTTGCTGTTGCGCGAGTGGTACATGCATCGCAACGGTCAACTGCCGGCCTACGAATTCAATTTCTCCGACGTCAATCCGCCGGTGCATCCCTGGGCGATCTGGCGCGTGTATCGCCTGCCGCCGCCGGGCGAAGCGCCCGACCGCGCATTTCTCGAGCGTGGCTTTCAGAAGCTGCTGCTGAACTTCACCTGGTGGGTCAACCGCGAGGACGCGGGTGGCAACAACCTGTTCTCCGGCGGCTTCCTCGGGCTGGACAACATCGGTGTATTCGATCGCTCGAAACCGTTGCCCACCGGAGGTCGTCTGTTGCAGGCCGATGGCACTGCGTGGATGGCGTTCTACTGCATCCACATGTTGTCGATGGCGCTCGAGCTGGCAGCGGACGATCCGGTCTACGAAGACCTCGCATCCAAGTTCCTCGAGCACTTTGGCGCGATCACCGACGCGATCAATCACGCGGGCGGCAGCGGCCTCTGGGATGAGCAGGACGGTTTCTATTACGACCAGTTGCAGCTCGGCGCGACATCGACGCCGCTGCGCGTGCGCTCGATCGCCGGCTTCTTTCCGATGTTCGCCAGCACCATCATCAAACGCGAGGGCGTGGCGCGCTTCACCGATTTCATGCGGCGCGCGCAGTGGGATGCCAAGTATCGTCCGCTGCTGGCCACGCACGTGCTCGAACTCAGCGAAGGTCACGACGACTTGCTGCTCACCGTTCCCTCGCGCGAGCGGCTTGCGCGCATGTTGTCGCGGCTGTTCGATGAAGACGAATTTCTTGCGCCGTTCGGCATTCGTTCGCTGTCGAAATTCCACGCCGCGCAGCCGTACGTCTACCACGCCAGCGGCACCGACTACGCGATTTCGTATGAGCCCGGTGAAGGCACCACCGGCATGTTTGGCGGCAATTCCAACTGGCGCGGACCGATCTGGTTTCCGATCAACTTTCTGATTCTCGAATCCCTGCGCGTCTATCACCGTTTCTACGGTGCCGAATTCAAAGTCGAATTTCCAACTCGCTCGGGCGAGTTCGTCAGCCTGGGAGAAGCCGCACGCCGGCTCGCACACCGTTTGCAGAGCCTGTTCCTGCCGGATGCCTCGGGACGACGTCCCTGCAATGGCGAGGAGCAGCGCTACGCCACGGATGCCGATTGGCAACACTTGCTGCAGTTCAACGAGTACTACCACGCCGACAGCGGCCGCGGCTGCGGCGCGAGTCATCAGACCGGTTGGACCGCGCTGATTGCCGATCTGCTGAATCTGGAAGCGCGCTGGTCGGACTAACGAGCGCTAGCGCGTATCGGCTTGGTTTTCGAGTTCGGCAAAATCGTTCGGCGAGCATTCGAAGGCCGGATGCATGCAGCTCATGCGAGCTGTATGCGCTGCACACGCTGCTCGCGCGCGATGTGATTCTCTCGATTGCTATCTAAACAGTAGCTAATAGAATTGGGAAAGAAAGCCCCGCACCCGCACCCGCACCCATTGCGCTTCGCGCAATCGACGTGCCGAGGTCTAGCTGCCGGGCGTGCTTTGTCCTTCCTGCGCGCGTTCCTGTGCCGGCCCGCTCGCCGTGTTCAGATTGAACGCGGTGTTGATCAGCGCGATGTGCGAGAACGCCTGCGGAAAATTGCCGACCTGGCGTTTCACGCGCGGATCGTATTCCTCGGCCAGCAGGCCGACATCGTTGCGCAAGCCGAGCAGACGCTCGAACAGCGCGCGGCCTTCGTCGTGCCGACCCTGCAACACCAGATTGTCAGCGAGCCAAAAGCTGCAGGCGAGGAAGGCCCCTTCGTTGGCGGGCAAGCCGTCCTCGGTTTCGTGGGTGTTGTAGCGCAACACGAAGCCATCGACGACCAGCTCGCGCTGGATGGCGGCCACGGTGCCGAGCACGCGCGGATCGTCTGGCGGCAAGAATCCCACAAGCGGAATTTGCAGCAGGCTCGCATCGAGCGCGGTGCTGCCGTAGCTCTGCACGAAATGCCCGCGCTTCGCATCGAAGCCGCGGTTGCAGATGTCGGCATGGATCTTCTGCCGCACTTCGCGCCAGCGCTCGACCGGGCCTTCGAGGCCCAGGTCCTCAACCGCCTTGATCGAGCGATCCAGCGCGACCCAGCTCATCACTTTCGAATAGGTGAAGTGTTGACGGCCGCCACGCGTTTCCCAGATGCCTTCGTCGGGTTGTTCCCAGATCCGTTCGAGATGCTGCACGACAACGCGCTGAAGCTCCCAGATGTCGGCGTCGTAATCGAGCCCGCCGATACGCGCGTGATGCAGCGCGTCCATCAGCTCGCCGTAGACGTCGAGCTGCAGCTGGTTTGCGGCGGCATTGCCGATGCGCACCGGCGCGGAATTTTCGTAACCGGGCAGCCAGTCGGCGGTCCACTCGGTCAGACGTCGTTCGCCGCCGATGCCGTACATGATCTGCAAATCGTCCGGACTGCCGGCGACGGTGCGTTCGAGCCAGCCGCGCCAGGCGCGGGCTTCGTCGTAATAGCCGCCGTGCATCAGCGCCAACAAGGTGAGCGTGGCGTCGCGCAGCCAGCAAAAGCGATAGTCCCAATTGCGCACGCCGCCGAGTGCTTCCGGCAGCGAGGTGGTCGGTGCCGCCACGATGCCGCCAGTGGGGCGATAGGTCAGCGCCTTCAGCGTGATCAGCGATCGGCTCACCGCATCGCTGTAGCTGCCCGCATACGCCGAGCGCGACGACCACTGGTTCCAGCGCGTGCCGGTTTCGTCGAGAGCCGCCGACCCGTCCAGCGGTGCCGGCGGCGGTAGGTGCGAGGCGGCGTAGCTCAGCACGAATGCCACGCTGTCGCCGGCGCCGATTTCGAACTCGGCAACCAGATTCGATTCCTGTCGCTGCAGTTTGACCGCGATGCTGCTACGCAGATACACGGCGTCCGGGCCCGACACCATCGACCAGCCGCTGCCGTCTTCGAGCGCGCGTATCCAGGGACGTGCCGCGCCGTAGTCGAAGCGCGGCGTCAGTTCCATCCGCATCGCCACGCGACCGCCGAGTCCGCGCACCATGCGCACCAGATGCGAAGCCTCGCGTTCGCGCGGTGGCATGAAGTCGCTGACGACGACGCCACCTTGTGCACAGTTGAATTCGGTATTGAGGATCAGCGTGCCGTCGCGGTAGCGACGCTGCGTCTGTGCGGTGCTGTCGCTCGGCGCGAGCAACCAGCGGCCGTGCTGCGGCGTGCCGAGCAAGGCGGCGAAGCAGGCGCCCGAATCGAATCGCGGCCAGCACAGCCAGTCGATCGAACCGTCGCGACCGACCAGCGCGGCGGTCTCGCAATCGCCGATCAGGGCGTAGTCTTCAATGCGCAGCGGCATGAGGGTTCCAGTGGAGAGCAGGTGTGCCGCGAATCCGCACACCGCCATCGACACTAGAACGGCGCGCTCAGTTCAGCGCGGCACTCGACTCGCTGCGCGACGATTGTCGATCGCGCGCCCGATACGCAGGTGCCGATCGATCCTTGCGCTCAACTCTGCACACCGCCACCGTCACCGCCACCTTTACACCTACCGAGGATTGAACCGCGCGCTGGGTTTGTCGGCGGGACGATCGCAAGATGCAATCGACCTTCAGCACGACCTTCAGCAATCGACCGTCAGGATTCGACCTTCAGCAATCGACCGTCAGGATTCGACCTTCAGCAATCGACCGTCAGGATTCGACCTTCAGCAACCGACCATTAGCAACCGACCCTTAGTGATCGCGCTGCTCGATGGTTGCGGCGAGTGCGAGCAAGGGTGCCGCGCGTGCGCCGAAACCGTCGAGCGCGCCGCGCGCCCGCGCAAAGGTTTCGCTGGCAAGTGCCTTGGCGGCGTCGAACCCGAGCAGCGCCGGATAGGTGGACTTCTCCTGCGCGCGATCCTTGCCCTGGGTCTTGCCGAGCACGGCGGTGCTGGAGCTTTCGTCGAGCACGTCGTCCTGAATCTGGTAGGCGAGGCCGAGCAGTCGACCGAACTCGCTCAGCGCACGGGTCTGCTCGGCATCCGCTTCGCCAGCGGCGGCGGCGAGTTCCAGGCCACAGCGAATCAGTGCGCCGGTCTTGCGCGCATGCAACGATTCGAGTCGCGCGAGCGGAATCTTCAGATGCTCCGATTCGATGTCGACCGCCTGGCCGCCGACCATGCCGAGCGAGCCGGCGGCATCGGCCAGCAATCTCAGCATCTGCAATTGCGCTGCGGGACTGGTGTGCGTCTGCGGCTCGGCCAACACGCGAAATGCCAGCGTCTGCAGCGCGTCGCCGACCAGGATTGCGGTGGCCTCGTCGTAGGCCACGTGCGTGGTCGGCTGGCCACGGCGCAGGTCGTCGTCGTCCATCGCCGGCAGATCGTCGTGTACCAGCGAATAGGCGTGGATCAGTTCCAGCGCGCAGGCGGGTGCATCGAGCTTGTTCAGATCGACGCCGAGCACCGCACCGGCACAGTAGGTCAGCAGTGCGCGCAGCCGCTTGCCGCCGCGGCAGGCATAACGCATCGCCTCATGCAGGCGCGCTGGATCGGTGTCGGCGGGCGGGAGTGCGGCTGCAAGAACGCGTTCGGCACGGTGCAGATAGCCGCCGAGATCGGTGGCGGGCAGGGAGGATTCGGGCAGGGTCACGAGGTTCGAATGAAGTTCGGAAAGTCGAATTGCGGGAGACCCGACTACGGGGTCCGAAATCGAAAAATCGTCGGCCGGGGCCGACGGCGATGCGATAATGCGGCGAGTTTCCCCGCTGTACCAAGCTCGCCGGGTTGCGCTTGCCGCGCGCAGCGGCAGTTTGGACCAAGCCCGATTCCGCGACAACCTCAAACCGGATCCCGACACGATGGCTGTAACCACTGCAGACGACCGCGCCGCCGCATTGAAGGCGCATATCCGCGATGTGCCGGATTTCCCCAAGCCCGGCATTCTGTTCAAGGACATCACGCCCTTGCTGGCCAACGCTGCGGCGTTCCAGTCGAGCATCGAGTTGCTCGCCGCGCGCATCGCCGCGCATACGCCGCAGGCGCTGGTGGCGATCGAATCGCGCGGCTTCATTTTCGGCGCAGCGCTGGCGCGGGAACTGCAACTGCCGCTGCTGCTGGTGCGCAAGCCCGGCAAGCTGCCGTGGAAAACCGCGGAGATCAGCTATCAGCTCGAATACGGCGAAGACCGTCTGCAGATCCACGGCGATGCGATCGAGTCGGCGGCGCGATACGCCATCGTCGACGATGTGCTGGCCACCGGCGGTACCGCTGCGGCGGCGAGCGATCTGGTGCGTCAGCAAGGTGGCCGGGTGGTCTGCTGCGCATTCCTGATGGAGCTGGCCTTCCTCGCCGGACGCGAGCGGCTCGGCGACGCCGCGCTGGAATCGCTGCTGACGTATTAGGCCAATTGCCGGCCGAAACTCGGGGTCGAACGGCCGGAAATCTCTGCCGACCAAGCGGTCATGGGCGGCGATCAATTGGAAAATTGCGCCGAACTGCGCAAGAATCGCATCATGGACTTCGATGCCGGACTGCCGATCCTCGGCGCGTCAATCGCCGCATTGCTGCTGTTCACCTGGCTGCAGGTGGAGCGGCGTGAAATCCGCCAGAGCCTGAAGGTTTACAATGCCGCTGGCGAACTGCGGCAGGTGTCCCATCGTTTCGAGCGGATCTACCAGCAGGTTCGCTGGCTCACCCTCAGTTCGACGCCGGCGGCGCCGCTCATCATGTTCTTCTCCGGCCAACTCGACGCCCATGGCGTCGCCCACGTATTCAATGATCGTTTGCAGATGATTGCTCCGCTGACCTCAGCTTACTTCGCCGCTGCCGATGCCTGGTTGCTGATTGCAACGCCGCTGGCGGTGCACAGCATCTATCGGGAATTGCTCGGTGTGTTTCGCAGTCAGCGGCAGCGCGGTGAATTCTGGTGAGCGCTGAACTTTTACCGCACCTCTCCGATCGGACTTTTGCATGAACGACTATCGATTCGGTACCGCCTGGTCCGGCAGCGCCGACCAGTACCAGGATTACATCCTGCCGTTGGTCTCGCGCACGTTCGCGCTGACGATCCCGCAGCTGCCCGGCATTCTGCGCAGCGTCGTTGCCAACGCCTACCTGCTGTGCCGCATCGCCGACACGATCGAAGATGAGCCGGCGCTCAGCGCCGAGCAGAAGCAACATTACGAGCAGGCCTTCATCGAAGTCGTCGCCGGACGCGCCGCCCCGCAGACGCTGGCGCAGGACCTCGAACCGCTGTTGTCGAACCAGACGCTCGACTCCGAGCGCGACCTCGTGCGTCAGCTGGCCTTGGTGATGCGGGTCACCGACAGCTTCAACACGGTGCAGCGCGCTGCGATCGAACGCTGCATCCGCGTGATGGGACGCGGCATGCATCAGTTCCAGAGAGAAGCGGGGCCGGAGGGCCTGGCGACGCTGCCGGATCTGGATCGTTACTGTTACTACGTTGCCGGCGTGGTCGGCGAACTGCTGACCGAACTGTTCTGCGACTTCTCGCCCGAGGTCGCCGCCAACGGCGCGACGCTGCGGCGCCTGTCGATATCTTTCGGCCAGGGTCTGCAGATGACCAACATCCTCAAGGACCAGTGGGAAGACCGCGCACGCGGTGTGTGCTGGTTGCCGCGCGAAGTGTTCGCACGTCACGGCGTGAATACGGATGAGCTCGCCGCCGGCAGTGCCTCGCCCGGCTACGCCGCCGCGCAAGCCGAGCTGGTCGGCGTTGCGCACGCGCATTTGCGCAACGCATTGGCGTACAGCCTGGCGCTGCCGTCGCAGGAAACCGGCATGCGCAAGTTCTGCCTGTGGGCGGTCGGTCTGGCCGCACTGACGCTGCGCAACCTGTGCCGCAAGCCGACGTTCCGCGCCGGCAGCGAAGTCAAGGTTTCGCGCAGTGCGTTGGCGACGACGATGATGCTGACCAACCTGTCGATCCGCAGCGATGCGATGCTGACCAAGCTGTTCGATTCGATCGCAGGCGAACTGCCGTTGACGCCGCTGGCGCAAGTCGCCGATGCGCCGCAGGCGACGAGCACGCCGATGCCATCGATGTCGCTGCAGATTCATTGAGCGCGCAGTAGCGAGTAGCGACTGTCGCATGCGCCACCTGCAGTTTGCGCCTGGCGTGCGTTTCCGATTCAAACCTTCGAGCGACCCTTCATGAGCGTGACTTCCATCGCCCGACCCTTGGCTGCGGGCCCTGCAACGTATGCCGCCGTCCCGGACGCTGAGTCCATGCGCAGCAACGCTGCGAATGCATCGAAAGCGGCGGTCAACGCCGCGATCGATGCTGGTCGCGAAGCGCTGCTGAACTTGCAGAGCCCGGCCGGCGACTGGTGCTTCGAGTTCGAGGCCGACTGCACGATTCCGGCCGAATACATCCTGATGATGCATTTCATGGATGAGATCGACGAAGCCCTGCAGGCGCGGCTGGCCAAATATCTGCGCGCGCAGCAGGTGGTCGAGGATCACGGCGGCTGGCCGCAGTACCGCGGCGGTGCGATGGATCTGTCGTGCACGGTGAAGACCTATTACGCGCTGAAGTGCGCGGGCGACGATATTCACGCGCCGCATATGCGCCTTGCGCGCGACGCCATTCTCGAAGCCGGTGGTGCGGCGCGCAGCAACGTGTTCACGCGCATTCTGCTGGCGATGTTCGCGCAGGTGCCGTGGACCGCAGCGCCCTATGTGCCGGTGGAGATCATGCTGTTCCCGCGCTTTTTCCCGTTCGAGATCTACAAGGTTTCGACCTGGGCGCGCGCGGTGATGGTGCCGCTGTTCGTGCTGTGTTCGTTGAAGGCGCAGGCGAAGAATCCGCATGGCGTGCAGATTCCGGAACTGTTCGTGCGACCGCCCTCGGAAGAGACCGACTGGTTCCCGGTGCAGGGCGCCATCGGCCGCTTGTTTCTCGCGCTCGACAAGCTCGGGCGCGTGGCCGATCCGTTCATTCCGAAGCGCTTGCGCAAGCTCGCGATCCAGCGCGCCGAACAATGGTTCGTGCCGCGGCTCAACGGCGTCTATGGTCTGAACGGCATCTTCCCGGCGATGGTCAACGCCTACGAGGCAATGGCGCTGCTCGGCTACCCGCCGGATCACCCGCTGCGCGCCGAATGCCTGCAGTCGCTGAAGAACCTGATTGTCGAACTGCCGGACGACAGCGCCTATGCGCAGCCGACGGTCTCGCCGACCTGGGATACCGGCTGGGCGATGATGGCCTTGTTGCATGCCGACAGCCCGGATGGCGCTTCGTGTGCGCGCACCCAGGCCGCGATTCGACGCGCTGAGGACTGGCTGCTGCCGCGCCAGATTCTCGATCATGTCGGCGACTGGATCGAAGCCGCGCCGAAGCCGGCACCGCGTCCGGGCGGCTGGGCGTTCCAGGCCGAGAACAAGTACTACCCCGATCTCGACGACACCGCGGTAATTGCCGGTGTACTGCACCTCGCCGGTCGCGACGGCAAAGGCGGCAACCGCTATCGCGAGAGCACCGAACGTGCGGCCGAATGGCTGCTCGGCCTGCAGTCGAAGAACGGCGGCTTCGGTGCCTACGATGCCGACAACACCCACTACTGGATCAATTCGATTCCGTTCGCCGATCACAAGGCGATGCTCGACCCGCCGACCGAAGATGTCACCGGCCGCGTGCTGGCCTATCTCGGCGTGTTGAAGCGTCCGCAGGACCGGCCGGCAATCGCGCGTGCGGTCGCCTATCTGAAGAAGATGCAGCAGCCAGATGGGTGCTGGTGGGGCCGCTGGGGCACCAACTACATCTATGGCACCTGGAGCGTGCTCGCCGGCCTCGCCCTGGTCGGTGAAGACGCATCGAGCCCGTACATCGTCAAGGCGATCGACTGGCTCTGCGCGATGCAGAATCCGGATGGTGGCTGGGGCGAGACCAACGATAGTTACCTGGATGTCACGCTGCGTGGCCGCATGCTGACCGGCGAAGGTCTGGTGAGTACCCCGAACAGCACCGCATGGGCCTTGCTCGGCCTGCTCGCGGTCGGTCAGGCGCACTCCGAAGTCGTCCGGCGCGGCATTGCCTGGCTGGTCGCGCAGCAGCGCGCGGACGGCAAGTACGGCGGCCTCTGGCACGACCCCGGCCACAATGCGCCGGGCTTCCCGCGTGTGTTCTACATGAAGTACTACGGCTACGACGCCTACTTCCCGCTGTGGGCCTTGACGCGTTACCGGCAACTCGCCGCGCACGGCGCCGCTTGAAGCGCCTCGGCATCATCGTCGCGCTGCCCGACGAATCGCGCTCGCTGCTCGGTCGGCGCGCAGCGGTCGGCAGCGTGGTCGAACTCAGCGGCAGCGTGGTCGTCGCCGTCGGCGGTCTGGGTGCCATTGCGGCCGCGCGAGCGGCGTCCAGTCTGGTCGACACCGGCGCTACGGCGCTGATGAGTTGGGGTACCGCCGGCGGTCTCGATCCGCGACTCGCCGCCGGTGCGTTGCTGCTGCCGCGTGAAGTCATCGACAGCAGCACGGGCGAGCGCTACCTGATCGATAGCGCCTGGCATGGCCGCCTGCAGCGCGGATTGGCCGGAGTTTCGCCGGTCGGCGCAGGCGGCATGATGACCGTGGCCGCGCCGCTCGCAAACGTGTCCGACAAGCGCAAGGCCTTCGCGCGCAATCCGGTGGACGGCGTGGACATGGAGAGCTCGGCAATTGCTGCCGTTGCGCGCGCACGCGGATTGCCGTTCGCCGTGGTGCGTGCGGTGATCGATGCCGCCGGCCACGGACTGCCGGAAGCGGTGCAGGTGGCTCTCGACCACAACGGCGAGCTGCGACCGAAGGCGATCGCCAGCGCCTTGTTGCGACGGCCGCAGGATCTCCTCGGAATGCTGCGCGTCGCACGCCATTTCGCACGCGCGGAAGCAAGCCTCAAAGCCGCAGCCGCACTCGGCGGCGCGCAGGCCTTTTGGGCGCCAACGGCGCCGGTCGGATCGAGCCAAACCATTGCGGCTTGAACGGCGTCTGGAATTGCCGGTGAAGTACTTCGTAAACCTGCATCGTCTTTCGGCGCTTGCGATGGCTGAATCGAAAATCGTCGATCGGCATGGCGTTGCATCGGCGCGTTGTGCACCCGCGTTGTGTCAGCGTGAATATCAGCATTTACAGGGATTCAGACTTATGAGTCGATCGGCATGAGCGCGCCACGACGCGCGCTGGTAACGGGAGCGACCGGTTTCGTCGGCTCGGCCGTTGCGCGGCGTCTGCTCGCAGAAGGCTTCGCGGTTCGCGTGCTGGCGCGTCGCGGCTCGGATCGTAGAAACCTTGCCGGGCTGGACGTCGAAGTCGCCGAAGGCGATCTCACCGATGCCGCATCGCTGGAAGCGGCCGCACGCGATTGCTGCGCGCTGTTTCACGTCGCTGCCGACTACCGGCTGTGGGTGCCGAAGCCGGAAGAGATCTATCGCAACAACGTCGAAGGCACGCGCGCAGTGATCGCCGCGGCCAAGGCGGCTGGCGTCGCGCGCGTGGTCTACACCAGCAGTGTCGCAACGCTCGGCATTCCCAAAGACGGCACACCTGGTAGCGAAACCACGCCGGTCACCGTGCTCGACATGATCGGTCACTACAAGCGATCGAAGTATCTGGCGGAGGAAGTCGCGCAGGGGTTTGCCGACGACGGCTACGACGTCGTCATCGTCAATCCATCAACACCGATTGGTCCTCGCGATGTGAAGCCGACGCCGACCGGACGTGTCGTGCGCGATGCCGCCGCCGGCAAGATGCCCGCGTACGTCGATACCGGTCTCAACATCGCGCATGTCGACGATGTCGCCGAAGGCCATTGGCTGGCGTACCAGAAAGGTCTGCGCGGCGAGCGCTACGTGCTCGGTGGCACCGATTTGAGCCTGCGCCAGATTCTCGAAGAAATCGCCGACATCGTCGGTCGCAAGCCGCCGCGCATCCGCTTGCCGCACGCGGTAGTGATGCCAATCGCGGTGATCTCGGAAGCGCTCGCTCGACTCACCGGCATCCAGCCGCTTGCGACCGTCGAAGAGATCAAGATGTCGAAGAAGATCATGTTCTTCTCCTGCGACAAGGCGAAACGCGAACTCGGCTACGCGCCGCGTCCTCCGCGCGCCGCACTCGAAGACGCGGTGCGCTGGTTCCGCGACAACGGGTATCTGAATTAGCTCAAAGTGCTTCGGTTTTGGAAGCGACTCGTAATTTGTAAGCGACTCGGCGCCCGATCCGGTCTTGCCGTTGTGTCGGCGGTCGATGACGTCTTGTTGACTAGCAGCCGTGCGGCCGCCTGGTCGCAGATGTTGTTCGACAACCGAGCGCGCCTGGTTTGAAGTCGGGACGATCGCGCTCCAACGTTTGCTGTTCGAAAAATCTTTTGCGTTCGAGCAAGGCGACGAAGGTCGCTTGAGCCTCGATGCCAGCGGGCGCCGGGCTTGGAAGCTAACCGCCTGGATCCGAAAGCCATATCACCTCGAGTAAAACAGCAATACTGGCCGAAGACGGCAGCGCTTGCGCCGCGAATTCAAAAAACATAGCGCTACTCAGGATGATCTCGAAGTTGAAACGAGTCGCTGGCGAATGCGGCATTCGGGATACGACGAACGGCCAGGCGCCACCGAATCCGCAAACCGTCTTGCGTCGTTTTGGCGTTTATGGATTTTTCGAATTCGCGCCGATTGTTCGCAGCTTGAATCGTCGCTTCGGTTGCAATGTCATTCGCAGCTTGAAACGCGAGTCCGGGTTTCGGAAAGAACCCGGCGCGGGCGCTCATCTGCGAACGAATCGGAATCGCACGGCGGCGACCGATCCGTTTCTTCATCAACCCAGCAAGCATCAACCGTGAGGATCAAGTCCGTGCGCACCATCCATAGAAGTCGTCAGCAGACCCTGCGCTGGCTTGTGCTGTTTGTGTTTGCGTTGCTGCTGCCGGCTGCTGCAAACGCTGCGCCGTTCAGCGGCCCGGCGGGCGAACTGTATGTGCCCGAAGTCGATTGGAACACCATTGCGGTGATCGATACGGCGAGCGGCGTCGTCACCACGCGTATCGCTGTCGGACCGATCGGCGCACGTCCGGCGGTGCTGGCGACGACGCTCGATGGCGCGAAGATCTATGCCGACAATTTCGGCTTGTTTCCAGCCACCGTCTCGGTCATCACGCGCAGCACCGGTAGCGTCAAGACGGTGGTCGTCGGCGGCACACCGCTCGGTGCGTTCACATCGCCGGACGGCCAGGAGCTGTATCTGCCGGAAGACACGTTCAGGATCGAGGTGATGAGCACGGTGACCGACAAGGTCGTGCGAACACTGCGCTTCACCGATATCCCGGTGGCAGCCATCGCGGGGCCGGACGGGAATCTCTATGTCGGTTTCGCCACCGGACTGTTGGGTGTCTATGATCCGATCACCGGCAAGGTCATTCACAAGCCCATCTGGAGCGGCGGCTTGGCGACGTTTTGGTACAGCTTCTCCAAGGATGGCGCGAAGCTCTACACCGATACCATCAATACGATCGGCGTGATCGATGTTGCCCGCTGGAAACTCGTAAAGACGATCAATACCGGAACAGACGCCGACTATCATCTGAACAACCCTGGCGCTTTCACCTCGACGCTATCGCCTGACGGCCGCGAGGTGTACGTGACACTGTTCGGCGCGACCGGCGTCAAGGTCATCGATGTGGCGACCGACAAGATCGTTCGCACGATTCCGACTTCGGGTTCGACCACGGGCGTCACTTTCAGCGCCGACGGTTCGCGCGGCTATATCAGCGATCTCGGTCCCAGCACGGTGGGTTTGAAAGGGCCGATCGGCGAGGCCGCCTTGTTTGCCGATTTGCTCACGATCGGCGTGCTCGGTCGCGGACGCGTCATCGTGTTTGATCCCGCAACCGACAAACAGATCGGTGAGCCGATCATTACCGCACCAGGTACGGGGATCTCCGTCTGGCTGCCACCAGCCTGAAGCATCGAGCGTCGGCAATTCTTCACGCTTGAATGCGGCGTCAACCTGAAATGTTTTCGGGCTGCGTGTGTGGCGCTACGTGTCGCAGGCTTGCAGCGACACGTAGTGTCCGGCTGTGAAGTGCCGACGTAGAGATCGTCGGCTGCGTATCGGCGTGTTGGTCGCGCCGATCATTGCTTGGTCACGTCTCGGACGTTGCAGCCTCCTGAAAATCGCGCACATCAGGCGCGATGGAAGACATTTCGCTACAGCTCATAGGCAAGCGATCGGGATCCCCTACTTCGTCGCCGCCTCGCGCAAAGCTCGACCGTCGCCACACTCAAGGCATGTGATGCCGATCGGCCTGCACTATGCGATTGCAGAGTGGCGCTTGAGGATCAAGCCGACGGTTTGAGTTGCTCGGTGAGGAACGCCAGCGTGCGATCGAGTGCGGCGCGGGTGGGTTCGCCGGCTGCGTCGATCAGGTGCGTGGTCAGCACACTGTGGGCAGGTTTCATCGCATCCGGATTGGCGTGCTTCGAGTCGATCTCGATGCCCTCGAAGGCGTCGCCAAATTCCTCGCGCAGACGTTTGAACCGTTCCGGTGGACACATCGGATCGCCATGGAATCGCAAGCCGAGGATGCGTGCGCCGTGTTGGTCGATCTTTTCATGCGCCGCTGCAATCGCAGCGGGCGAGGCGTGCAAGGCGGCGCGCGCCTTGGCGGTGAATCCGCCGGGCAGCGAGGGCTGCGAAAGCACCGGCGCCAAGACCGGCGCATCGAGCATCATGCTCAGCGCGAAATTGCCGGTCAGGCACATGCCCACGGCACCGACGCCGGGGCCGCCGCATTGGGCGTGCGCATCGCGCGCGAGCGCGCGCAGCCAGTCGACGATCGGGCTCGATTCGTTCGCCGCCAATACGCGGAACTCGCGACTGATGCAGACACGTGCAATTTCGAGCAGCGCACCGCTGCGCGTCAGCGGCTTCATCGGGGTGCCGATCAACTGTGGCATGAACACCGAAAAGCCAGCATCGGCCACCCATTGCGCGAAGCGCGCCACCTGCGGCGTAATGCCGGGGATTTCGGTCATCACGATCACGGCTGGTCCTTGGCCAGCGCGGAATACCTCGCGACTGACGCCGGCGTGGCTGAATGCAACCGTAGTGAAGCCTGGAACTGGCATGCGCATCTCGGCTTATTGCAATGGAACTCACACGCTAGCATGCGCGCACGCGTCCGATTAGGTGCTCGCGACTGGCACTCGTTCGCGGCGTTCCGCCGCTCGTGTCGTTGTCGGGCACATCTGATCGCAAGCCTCATACGCTTGTGAACGCGTCCGCTCGCGACTTCGTCCGCTTGCGAGTTCGAAGCCTCGCGACTTCGCAACTCGCGAATGATCTGTTCAAGATGCGCGGTCGGCCTTCTGCCGGCCTTCGGCCGGTATTCGAAACGACTGCGCCGCGAGCGGCAAGGTCGGATCAGGGTGCGGCGAAGTAATGCAGGTAAATGCCGTAGCCCTGGGCGCCGTCGCCGGTCCAGATCACCTGCAGATTGCCAACCGCATCCAGTAGCGCCTGTGGATCAGTCTGCTGACCGCTGGTGTAGCTGTTGGCGCGAAACTCACCGCCGAATGTACTGCCATCAGCGCGGAAGCGTTGTACGAAGATGTCGTAGCTGGCTGCTCCCGACGAGATGCCTTCGACTTGTCCGAGGCTGTTCCAGGCAACCGCGAGGTCGCCGCGCGCATCGCTGGCGAGCGTTGGCGTGTCCTGCGAATAGAGGCTGTAGGTGTTGACGCGAAATGCGCTGCCCTGCATCGCGCCGGCGCTCGAATACATATGCGCATCGATATCGCTGAAGCCCTGAGCGTCGAGGCCTTCGAACACGGCGAACCAACGGCCATCTGGCAGCGTGCGGAGTAGGGCCGGATCGCTGGTCTGTTGCAGCGTCTTCAAACTCCCGACGCGCAGGCCGCTGGTGCCGGCGTAGCGCTGCACGCGCACCGCTCCGCGTGCGAGACCCGCATGCCAGGCGATCGAGAAATCGCCGCCGCTCTGCATCAACACCGCGGGCGAGGCAACGCCGCCGATGCCCGGTACCGGTGCTGCGGCCTCTGCGGCGACCAGCAGCGGGGCGCCGCTGAGTTTGCCGCTGGCGGTCACGCGCTGCACGCGGATGCTGTCGATGTTGAGCGCAATCAAACCATCGCCAACCGGGATGTCGACAATGCGATTCAGGTTGCTCCAGGCAACCGCGCTATTGCCGGCATCGTCGATGCCGACGGCCACGACCTTGTCGGTGCCGAAGAAGCTGAAGCGCTGCGGCAAAGTTGCCACCGTCAATGCCGGTCCACGCGCGGTGCCATCGATATCGAACGACTGTTCGAGGACTTGCGGATGGCTGCCCTGCGGATCCGCGATCCACGCCACCGCGAACCGACCCGCTGCATTGCGCGCCAGCGCCGGACTGCTGACGACACTGCTTGCTGACGCGATACTCACAGCAGCGCCGAGTGCGTGGCCCTGTGCGTCAAAGCGCTGCACATTGAGTAGCGGCAGCTGCGGTGTGCCAGCACGCGTAAGAATGACAAGGTTGCCGACAGCGTCGCTGGCGCTGGCCTGCAGATCCGCATCGCTCGCGAGCAGTACATCGTTAGCCGCAAAAGCGGGCGCTGATAGCGTTGCGGCCAGCAGTAGTAGCGCGGCCGTCATGCGTCTGGTGCTAACAGCGGGCTGATGCGAAGGGGTGTTCATGCGGGTCGATCTCTCTTGGCGGCAAGCCGTGTGTGCCACGGCAATTGCGTACGCTAGCGCCCGATCACGTGCGCGGTCACGTGACCAAGATGGCGCATACCAAGGGCATCGAAGTCGTCGCCGGACGCAGAGCCCACTGCGCAGCCGGCACAGTACCGGTGCGATTCGCAGGCCGATGTCGCTGTGGTTTGCTTGTGCCACAGGCGCAGCTCGCATGATTCGCGCGAGCGTCAAGGCCGCCGTGCAAACCAAGTGCTGCGCGTAAGTTGCGCCGTCGCCGTCGGGTTCAGCCCGGCGTGGTTGATTCGGTTGCGCGCTTCGCACGCGACCACAGTGCGCGCAGACGCCTGCCTTCAACCCACTGCCAGCTGATCAGCGCGGGCAGGCCGAACACGACTTCGCGTGCGCGCTTGGTCAGCGACAGTGCCACCGCCACATCGGTCGGTAGACCGATCAGCTGGCCAAACAGAATCAGTCCGCCTTCCTGCACGCCGAGCCCGGCCGGCACCACGAAGATGAAGTGGCGTACGGCCTGCGTCATCGCCTCGAGCGTAATCGCCGCCCAGGGAGTGACCTCGTGGCCGAGCAGCCGCAGCGTAAACCAGCACTCGAAAGCACCGAGTACGTAACACGCGAGCTGCCACAGCATGCAGCCGAGCAGTCGGCCGCGATGCTTGAGCAACGCGCGGATCGCATCGTCGAGATTGGCGCCACCGAGCAGCGCGGCGACATTGGCGCTGCCGAGCGCACGCTCGGCGAGTTTTTCGAGCCGCTCGAACACCGAGCCGTAGCGCAGTGCGGCGAACATACCGAGCGGAATCGGCAGGCTCAGTGCCAGGCCGACCAGGATCGTGCTGGTCAGATGCGTCGCGTGCGTGAGCATGATCAGCAGCACCAGGCCGAACGCGGTGAACACGTACTGGTTCAACAGCGTCAGCAGCACTTCGATGATGACGCTGGCGGTGACGGTGGCGCCGCCGATGCCGCGCAGGATCACCAGACGAATGCCGATAACTTCGCCACCGATGTTGGCCACCGGCAGCAGGCGGTTCGCCGCTTCGCGGATCGTCGCGACCCAGAACAGGTAGGGTGTGGGCGCACGATTGTCCGGGTCGCTCGGTGCCAGCAGCATGCGCCAGCCGAAGGTATCGAGAATCAGCGGCAGCGCATGGAATGGAACCAGCCAGAACAGACCCCAGCCGCCCTGCGCGAGCACGGTGGCGACGGCATCCCAGCCGTGATGCAACACCAGCACGATGGCGGCGGCGAGCCCGAGGAAGCCGAGCAGATAGGTTGCGAGCTTCATGTGGCGTGTTTGCCGTTCGCGTTCAGCGGAAACAGATCGGTGAAGCCGCCGCAGGGGATGCCGCTGGCTTCGACCACGCGGCGCACGCGCGGCGACAGCAAGGCTGCCAACTCCGCGTCGTGCCGATAGCCGCGCATCGTCGCTGCGATCGGAGCACCCGCCACCGTTGCCGGATGCAGATAGATTTCCGTGACGCCGGTCCCGACGCCGGCCAGCGCCCGGAGCAAGGCGGCTTCATCCATTGCACCGCTGTCGGCGATACCGCAGACGCTGTCGTTGCAGGCGATGCCGGCCCGCTGCAGACGCCGACGCATCAGCGCCAGCCAAGGCACCAGCCACCATGGCGCGCCGCGCTCGCGTGGCAGACGCACCGCGCGCAGGCCGTAGTCACGACCGATCTGCAGGATCAGCGTCAGCACCGTCGGGTGCAGATGGAAATGCTTGTGCGCGTTGACGTGGTCGAGCGCAAGCCCGGTCGCCGCATAGGCTTCGAACTGCGCGCGAATTTCCGCAGCGAGTTGGCGACGGACTTTCGGCAGGAAGAAAAAACGAACACCGTCCCGCGCCATCGCATCGCCAAAGCGGCCCTCGGCATCGACCAGATCGGGAATGCGTGCGCGCGGCAGCATCGCCGGACCGTCGGCCAGCACCAGGTGCAATCCGACGCGCAAGCGTGGCAGACGTCGTGCGCGCGCCACGGCATCGGCTGCGGCGGGCGCGGCGATCATCAAGCTGGCCGCGGTCAACACACCTTGACGATGCGCTTGCTCCACGGCTTCGTTGACGCAGTCGTGCAGACCGAAGTCGTCGGCAGTGATGATCAGGCCGTTGTGGCGGTGTGCCATCGCTTGTTTGATTGTTCGGTCTTCGCACCGGCGCAAGACTGCGCCGGCGCGAATCTTAACCCGAGGCGTTGCCGCAATTGGTGTGCAAGCGCCTGACTACCCTTGGTCTTGCGGCCAATGACCTGACCTCGGCCTGACCCGCCGCGCAAGGCGCGCGCAGGGCGCGGGTGATCCGCGATTGGTCGGGACGCTCAGGCCTCGTGTGCGCGCAGGAAGCGGAAGAACTCCACGCCTTCACGCAGGCGCCGCTTCATCATGTCCCAGCTCGCCAGCATCTCGCGGACGATTTCCCAGATCTTGCCGGGGCGGAAGTAGAAGCGTCGGTAGAACACTTCCATGCTGTGGAAGATCTCTTCCTTCGACAGATGCGGATAGCTGATGGCGGCGAGTTGCACGCCCTTGTCGTTGACCAGATTGACGGCGTCGTTCTCTTTCAGCCAGCCGTTATCGACGGCTTGTTTGTAGAGCGTTGTACCGGGGTAGGGTGCCGCCAGCGACACCTGGATCGTGTGCGGATTGATCTGCTTGGCGAACTCGATGGTCTTCTCGATCGTCGCAGTGGTCTCGCCCGGCAGGCCGAGAATGAAGGTGCCGTGAATCAGAATGCCGAGCTTGCGGCAGTCTTCGGTGAAGCGCCGTGCGATGTCAGTACGCAGACCTTTCTTGATGTTCAGCAGGATCTGGTCGTCGCCAGATTCGTAGCCGACCAGCAGCAGACGCAGGCCGTTGTCCTTCATGATCTTCAGCGACTCGTAGGGCACGTTGGCCTTGGCGTTGCAGCTCCAGGTCATGCCCATCGCGCCGAGGCCGCGCGCGATCTCGTGCACTCGTTCCATGTTGGAGGAATCGGTGAAGGTGTCGTCGTCGAACATGATCTCCTTGACCTCGGGCATGTTCTCCTTGATCCACTTGCACTCCGCGATCACGCTCGCTGCCGAACGCACGCGATAGCGGTGGCCGCCGACTGTCTGCGGCCACAGGCAAAACGTGCATTTCGAACGACAGCCGCGACCGGTGTAGAAGCTCACGTAGGGATGCTTCAGATAGCCGATGAAGTAGTTCTCGATCTTCAGATCGCGCTTGTACACCGGGGCAACGAACGGCAGCGCGTCCATGTCTTCGATCATCGCGCGCGGCAGGTTGTGCTTGATGCGGCCGTCCGATTCGCGATACGAAAGCCCGGTGATGTCTTTCAGCGGCAGGCCTTCGGCGACCTCCTTGCAGGTGTAGTCGAATTCCTCGCGACAGACGAAATCCACCGCCTTGGTCGCCTTCAGCGAGCCTTCCGGATCGACCATCGTCTTCGCGCCGACCAGACCGATCATGATGTTCGGATTGTCCTGCTTCAGCAGCTCGGCGAACTTCGCGTCGGTCGGGAATGAGGGCGTGCTGGTATGCATGATCACCAACTCATAAGCGCGACAGATCTCGCGTGTCTGTTCGACGCTCAGCTCGTCAGCGGGTGCATCGAGCACGCGCGAGTCCGGCACCAGCGCGGCCGGTTGCGCCAGCCAGGTCGGGAACCAGAACGATTTGATTTCGCGCTTGGCCTGGTAGCGCGAGCCGGCGCCGCCGTCGAAGCCGTCGAACGAAGGCGCCTGCAGGAACAGGGTTTTCAGCGGTGTTGCAGCGACGGAAGCGGACGTCATTTACAGGCCTCGCAGGAATCGGAACGCAGGGAATCGGAGATCTCGGCAGCGTACTCGCCACTCGCTCCGGTGAGCGTGAGGCTTTGGCCGCGCCAACTGACGCGCTGGCCGAAAAAAGCGGCCGCCCAAAATGCGAGCGACAGCGTATCGCGCACGCCGAACAGCGCAAGCTCGGCGGCGATCGATTTCAGATCCTTGCGCCGGTAGCGCCGCGCATTCGACTGCACATGCAGCACCAGGCGGGCTGCCAGCGCGATGCCGATGCACACGGTGGCATCGCGGCCACCGCCGCTCAAAAGCCAGCCGATGATCGCAACCGGTACCGTGAACGTGACGAAGCTGAAGAAATAGCCCAGCGGCTGGATCATCCGAATGGTGCGCAACCAGCGCAGTTCGTGCGCCGCCAGTTCGTCCAAGGCACGCTCGGTGACATCGGTGGCGACGACCGACCGCGACAGCACCGTGCGCAGGCCTTTCGCGCGGGTCAGCGCGCCGAGTGCGTGATCATCCGCAAGCTGCGTGACGAGGACTTCGAGCCCACCGATCGCAGCCAGGGCATCGCGCCGCAAGGCCAGCGTCGCGCCGAAGCCGAAGTTGTCCGAGCCAAACAGGCGCGTCACCAGCACGGCGGGCGCGAACCAGTCGTCGATGAACTGGCGTCCCAGCTTTGACCAGGGGCCACCCAGCGCCCGTCCACGATACAAGCAGGTGACCAGCCCGACGCTCGCGTCGCCGAGCGGGGCACAGACGCGCGCCAGGTAGTGCGGATCCACCGAGATATCGCTGTCTGCGATGACCAGCCAGTCGTGACGCGCCAAGGGCAGCAGGTTGAGCAGATTGCTGACCTTCAAGTTGCGACCATGAATCCGCGGGTCGGCCACCCAGGCGATGTCGAGCGCAGGGAATTCGAGCTGCAGACGCCGCACCACGTCGAGCGCGGGGTCGTCGCTGGAACGTGTTCCGAAAACCAATTGATAGCTGGGGTAGTGCTGCTGGCAGAAGCTGCGCAGGTTTTCGTAGAGCCGCGGCTCGTCGCCGCACAGCGGTTTCAGCACGCTGACCGCTGCCAGCGGCGAGGGACCACTGCCGATGCGCCAGCGCCGGCTCCAGACCCACTGGGCGGCAATGGCGAGCAGCACATACGCGGTCGCGGCGAGCAGCACAGCCCAGCCGATCAGATCCATTAGCAAATCGAAGCTCATGGCCGTATTCGGTCAGCTCTCAGCTTGTCCCTGATAGAAATTCAACCGCCGGATTTTCTGCGAGTAGTCTTTCCATTAGCTTAACGTTCCGCAATCGATTGGTCGGGGTCGCGCGGCACATTCCGCGGTGCATCAGGGTGCCAAGCCGGGTCTGCGCATCATTGGTGATCAAGTTCAAGTAAAATGCGCAGATGAAGTACTCGCTCTTCCGACGTCTGGCGGTTGCCGCCGCGTCGCCCGCCGCGCCTGTGTGCGCCGTCGCCGCCCCGCCGCAATGAGCTCCAAGCCAACACCCGACATCGACCGTACGCGCCGTGCGCAAGCCCAGGCGCAGCCCAACATCGCGCTGATCAAGTACTGGGGTAAGCGCGATCTGGCACTGAACCTGCCGGTGGTCGGCTCGCTGTCGATCACGCTGGAAAGCCTGTGGACGCGCACCGCCGTGCAGTTCGATCCGGCGCTTGACGCCGATACCTTCCTGCTCGACGGCCGTCGCGACGACGGCCAGCTGCGCCGTGTCGCCAAGTGTCTCGATCTGCTGCGCGCACGTGCCGGTGTGGACTACCGTGCGAAGGTCGAAAGCAGCAACAATTTTCCGACCGGCGCGGGCCTCGCCTCGTCTGCCTCCGGATTCGCCGCATTGATCGTCGCTGGCAATGCCGCGCTGGGCCTGAATCTGTCGCTGGCCGAGCAATCGATTCTGGCGCGTCGCTGCTCCGGCTCGGCAGCGCGCTCGATCTTCGGTGGCTACGTCGAGTGGAGTTGCGGCACACGTGCCGACGGCACCGATTCGCTGGCGCGCCCGCTGCTCGATGCCGATGCTTGGCCGTTGCGCGTGGTGGTCGCGATCACCTCGAAGAAGGAAAAGGCGATCGGCTCGACCGAGGGCATGAACCGCACCGCCGATACCTCGCCGTATCAGCAGGCCTGGATCGATAGCCAGGAAGCCGATCTCGTCACGGCTCGCGCGGCGTTGGCACAGCGCGACTTCGAAGCGCTCGCGGATATTTCCGAACACAGCTGCCTGAAGATGCACGCGCTGGCACTGGCGGCGAAACCGGGTCTGCTGTACTGGAACGCGGCGACGGTCGATTGCATGCATCGCGTGCGCGCCTTGCGCGCCGCCGGCGTGCCGGTGTTCTTCACGATCGATGCCGGACCGCAGCTGAAAGCGGTCTGCGAGCCGCAGGCCGCCGCCGCCGTCGCGGCCGCTTTGCGCGAGATTCCCGGCGTGCTCGACGTGGTCGAAACCGGCCTCGGCGGGCCGGCGCAACTGATCGCCGCGCACCAGCAGGTCGCCGCATGAAGATCGTTGCCAGCGCGCCCGGCAAAGTGGTGCTGCTCGGTGAATACGCAGTGCTGGAAGGCGCGCCGGCGCTGTCGCTGGCGGTGGATCGTCGCGCAGTCGCGCGAATCACGCCGCGACTCGGTAGCCGCTGCGAAGTGCATGCGCCGGACATCCTCGCCGACAGCGTGCAGCTGAGTTTCGACAGCGAAGGCGTGCCGCAATGGAGCGACGCCGCGGGCGCTGGACCGTTGGCGCTGGTCGACCAGGTGCTGCGCGGCCTCGCGCATGAGCGAGCGCTGCCGACACTGGGCCGCAGCTTCGAACTGCAACTCGACACCTCCTCGTTCTTCGACCAGGTCGGCGGCGAGCGGCTCAAACTCGGCCTCGGCTCGAGTGCCGCGCTTACTGTCGCAATGGCCTCGGCGCTGGTGGCGCATTTCGGCCGTGGTGCTGCGGCGGCCGATCGCCGCGTCTGGCTCGAGCGCCTGCTCTACATCCATCGCGAGTTCCAGTCGGGACATGGCAGCGGTGTGGATGTCGCCACCAGTCTGGTCGGTGGCCTGATCGAATATCGCCTGCTGGAAGGCGGCAGCCTGCCGCAGGCGCGTGCTGCGCGCTGGCCGCAGGCGCTGCATTACTGCTTCGTCTGGTCGGGACGCTCGGCGTCGACGCCGAAGCTGCTGGCGACGCTGCAAGCCTGGAGTAAGAGGCATGCCGAAGACTATTCGGCGCGGATGAACGAACTCACCGCGATTGCCGAAGCCGGCGTAGCCGCCGTTCGCGGCGATGACGCCGACGCCTTGCTGCGGGCCGCGGCCGGCTACGCCGATGCGCTGCGTCTGCTGGGCGAGGCCAGCGGTGTTGGCATCTTTTCTGCGGAACATCTGCGCCTGGCTGAATTGGCGCGCGCTTCCGCGGTCATCTACAAGTCCTGCGGCGCAGGCGGTGGCGATGTTGGTGTTGCCTTCGCCACCGACCCGCAGGCCTTGGAGCATTACGCATCAGCGCTGGCAAAGGATGGCTTCCTGCGCGTGCCCATGACCGCCGACGAAGGCGGTCTGCGGTTGGAATTCACGGAGATCGACGAAGTATGAGCAACTCTTCAGGCATGACCGCTGCTCCCAGGGACGGCGTTGCTTCGGCCCCGGATCGCGCGCGATTCCCCGAGTTTTACAAGCTCTCGGTGGCTGATCGCGCGAGACTGATGCGCGAGCGCGGCTGGCTCACCGAGGCCGACTATCAGGCGCTCGTCTCTGGCGATCACACGCTCAAGCTGCATCGCGCCGACAAGATGATCGAGAACGTCGTCGGCGTGATGGGACTGCCGGTCGGACTCGGGCTGAACTTCCTGATCAATGGTCGCGACTACATCGTGCCGCTGGTGGTCGAGGAGCCGTCGATCGTTGCCGCATTGTCGTCGGCCGCGAAGATTGTCCGCGGTGCGGGCGGCTTCAGCGCCGAGAGCACCGAACCGATCCTGATCGGTCAGGTCCAGGTGGTCGACATTCCGCACGTCGCCAAGGCGCAGGCTGCGATCCTGCAGCGCAAGACCGAGGTGCTCAATCTCGCCAACAGCCTGCATCCGCAGATGGTGGCGCGTGGTGGCGGTGCGCAGGATCTGGAAGTGCACCTGCATCAATTGCCGAACGGTCGTGGCGACATGCTGGTGGTGCACTTGCTGGTGGACACCCGCGATGCGATGGGCGCCAACCTGGTCAACACGATGTGCGAAGGCGTTGCCTCGCTGGTCGAGTCGATCACCGGCGGCAAGGTGTTTCTGCGCATCCTGTCGAACCTGACCGATCGCGCGATGGTCAAGGCGCGTGCGGTGATTCCGTTCGAGCAGCTCGCCGGCAAAGGCTTCGACGGCGAACAGGTGCGCGACGGCATCATCCTCGCGAACGACTTCGCCTGTGTCGATCCGTATCGCGCGGCGACGCACAACAAGGGTGTGATGAACGGCATCGATGCCGTCGCGCTCGCCACCGGCAATGACTGGCGCGCGATCGAAGCCGCCGCACACGCCTATGCCGCGCGCAGTGGCCGCTACAGCTCGATGACGCAGTGGTACAAGGGCGAGAACGGCGAACTGGTCGGCGAGATCGAACTGCCGCTGAAAGTCGGCACCGTCGGCGGACCGCTGCAATCGAATCCCACGGTGGCCTTGAACCATCGCCTGCTCGGTGTGAAGTCCGCGCGCGAACTCGCCGAGGTGATGGGCGCGGTCGGCCTCGCGCAGAATTTTTCGGCCTTGCGCGCACTCGTCACCGAAGGCATCCAGGTCGGTCACATGACGCTGCACGCGCGCAGTGTCGCGATCGCGGCCGGTGCCACGCCGGAAATCTTCGACACCGTGGTCGAGCGCCTGATCGAAGGCGGCGACATCAAGATCTGGAAGGCGCAGGAAATCGTCGTGCAGGTGCGCAAGCAATCGCGCCACGAGCCGGTGGAAACGACCTCGACGGCGCCGCGTTCGCAAGGCCACGGCAAAGTCATCCTGCTCGGCGAGCATGCGGTGGTCTACGGTAGTCACGCGATTGCCGCACCGGTGCCGCTGGCGATCGAAGCGGTGGTGCAGGATTCCGACGCCGGCGGGCCCAATCCGGGCGTCGATCTGATCATCCCGCGCTGGGGCATGGAATCGCGGCTGCACAAGGATCCGCTGCACCGCGACTCGTTCCAGCGTTCGCTCGGCATCGTGTTCGACAAGCTCGGCCTGACCGAGCGCTCGATGCGAATCGAAGTGTTCCCCAATGTGCCGCGCGGCATGGGCCTCGGCGGCTCGTCGGCGATTGCGGTGGCGATCGTGCGCGCGCTCGACCAGCATTTCAAACTGGGTTTGAGCGATGCCGATGTCAATGCGCTGGCCTACGAATGCGAGAAGGTTGCGCACGGCACACCGTCGGGCATCGACAACACCGTTGCGACTTACGGCCAGTTCCTGCTGTACAAGCGCTATGACGATGGACGCGCGCCGCTGATGCGCGAGATCAAGGCGGCCAAGCCGATTCCGCTGGTGATCGGCATCAGTGGCAAGGAAAGCCTGACAGCGAAAACGGTCGGCGGTGTGCGCGCGGCGTGGAAGAAGAATCCGGAGCTTTACGAGCGCATTTTCCGCGAGATCGATCAGCTGACCTTGCAGGGCCTGACCGCGGTACAAGGCGGCGATCTGGAACAACTGGGCCAGTTGATGAACATCTGCCATGGCCTGTTGAATGCGCTGCAGGTGTCGAGCTGGGAAATCGAGGAACTGGTGCAGCTTGCGCGCGAGCATGGTGCGATCGGCGCCAAGCTCACCGGCGGCGGCGGCGGCGGGTCGATCATCGCGCTGTGTCCCGAAAACCGGGAGAAGGTCGTCGCGGCGATGCGCGACGCCGGATATCAAGCCATGGAGGTGCAAATTGGATAGCGCAATCGGAAGCGCCTTGCAGTCGGTCGATCGCGTGGTGTCGTTCGACGACGAGCCGTTGATTCTGGTCGACGAGCAGGACCGCGAAGTCGGATTCCTGCCGAAGGCCGATGCCCATGTCGGTCGCGGCACCTTGCACCGCGCGTTCTCGCTGTTCGTGTTCGACGCCCAGGGACGCGTGCTGCTGCAGCAGCGCGCAGCCGGCAAGCGGCTGTGGCCGCAGTATTGGTCGAACACCTGCTGCAGCCATCCGCGCCGTGGCGAAGAAATGCAGACCGCGATCCATCGGCGTCTTGAAGAAGAACTCGGGCTCGATTGCGAGCTGCAGTTCCTGTTCAAGTTCCAGTATCAGGCGCAATTCGATGCGGACGGTGCCGAGAACGAACTGTGCTGGGTGTATGCCGGTCACAGTGATGTCGCGCCGACGGTCAACCCGAACGAGATTTCCGCGGTGCGCTACATCGCCCCGGCAGCCCTGGATGCCGAAATCGAGGCCACGCCCGAGGCATTTACCCCGTGGTTCAAGATCGAATGGGCGCGCATGCGGCGTGAGCATTCTGAGGTTATGACGCCACTGACGGCTCAGGCGTCGTAAACTGCTGTCATATCGAGTGATGCGGCGATCCGCAATTCATTGAAGAAATCGGAGAGTTAAATGGCTGTTCCCGTGATTCAGCAGGTCAAGGTTGCCAAATACATCCTCGGCAAGAAGCTCAGTGGCCAGAAGCGGTACCCGCTGGTGCTGATGCTCGAGCCGCTGTTCATGTGCAATCTCGCCTGCGCCGGCTGCGGCAAGATCGACTACCCGAAAGAGATTCTGCAGAAGCGCGTCAGCTTCGAAGACGCGATGCGTGCAGCCGACGAATGCGGCGCGCCGATGGTATCGATCCCCGGTGGTGAGCCGCTGATCCACAAGGAAATGCCGCAGATCGTCGCCGGCCTGGTCGAGCGCAAGAAGTTCGTCTACCTGTGCACCAACGCGATCCTGCTGAAGAAGCATATCCACGAGTACTCGCCAAGTCCGTACCTGACGTTTTCGATCCATCTCGACGGTCTCGAAAAGCGTCACGACGAATCGGTCTGCCAGGAAGGCGTGTTCGAAAAGGCGGTCGAGGCGATCAAGCTCGCACTCGGCAAGGGCTTCCGCGTCACCATCAACTGCACGCTGTTCTCCGGTGAGCAGCCGGAAGAGGTCGCCGACTTCTTCGACTACGCGATGACGCTGGGTGTCGAAGGCATCACCGTGTCGCCGGGCTACAGCTACCAGCACGCGCCGCGCCAGGACGTGTTCCTCGGCCGCACGCAGTCCAAGCAGCTGTTCCGCGACGTGTTCAAGCTCGGCAAGGAACGCAAGACCAAGTGGGTGTTCAACCAGTCGCCGATGTTCCTCGACTTCATCGCCGGCAATCAGGCCTACCAGTGCGAGCCCTGGGGCACGGTGACGTACAACGTGTTCGGTTGGCAGAAGCCCTGCTACTTGTTGGTCGACGAGGGCTACGCCAGTTCCTACAAGGAGCTGATGGAGACCACGCACTGGGAGAACTACGGCGTCGGCCGTAACCCGAAGTGCGACAACTGCATGGCGCATTGCGGTTTTGAAGGTACCGCAGTCAACGATACGTTCGCGCACCCGCTGAAGGCCTTGCGTGTGGCGATGAATGGTCCGCGTACCGATGGCCCGATGGCGCCCGATCTACCGGTGACCTACGGCAAGCGCGCCGATGCCACTGCGGTGAAGATTCCACTGAGTTCGATCAAGCGTCCGTCAGATGCGGCGGCCTCGGCAAGCGCCGAAGCCGACAAGGCACCGGTCGAGCTCTGATACCGAAAGCGTAGCGGCCGCGTAATTTCGCAAGGGTGACTCCGGCGCTGCTCTGGCTGGCGGTTCCAGCGGCCGTCATCTGGTTCGGCCTGCTGCTGGCGCCGTGGCGGCCGTGGAGCACGCGCGAGCGCGTGGAGCCGCTGGTTGGTGCCAGCGGCGTCGACTGCAGCGCGATCACGGTGTTGATTCCAGCGCGCGATGAGGCGGAAGTCATCGCCCGCACGCTCGATTCCTTGCAGCAGCAAGGGCGTGGACTGCGCGTAATCGTGGTCGACGATCAATCGTCCGACGACACCGCCGCGATCGCGCGGCGCTATCCGAACGTCGAGGTGCTCAGCGGTGCTGCGCTGCCGGCTGGCTGGGCCGGCAAGCTGTGGGCGCTGGAGCAGGGACGTGCGCGCGTGACGACGCCGTTGACGCTGTTGCTGGATGCCGATATCGCGCTCGAACCCGGTCTGCTGCCCGCGCTATTGCGGCAGCGCGAGTCCAGCGGTGCCAGCTTCCTGTCGCTGATGGCGGATTTGCGCCGCACCTCGTTCTGGGATCGTTTGCTGCTGCCGGCCTTCGTCTATTACTTCAAGCTGCTGTATCCGTTCCATCTCTCCAACTCGCGCTTCAAATATGTCGCCGCTGCGGCGGGTGGCTGTGTGTTGCTGGAAACCGCGGCGCTGGAAAAGATCGGCGGCTTTGCCAGTCTGCGCGGTGCCTTGATCGACGACTGCACGCTGGCGCGGCGTATCAAGGCTGCGGGCTTCCGCACCTGGACCGGCATGAGCCGCGGCGTGATCAGCTTGCGTGCCTACGGGACGCTGGAATCGATCCGTCAGATGGTGGCGCGCTCGGCATTTACGCAGCTCGGTTATTCGACGTTGTTGCTATTGCTGGTAACGGTGATTTTCGCTGCCGCGTATTGGCTGCCGCTGCTCGCGCTGGCATTTCCAGCCGTCGCACCGCTGGCCGCCGCAGCGTTATTGGCGATGATGGTGGGCTACTGGCCGACCTTGCGGTATTACGATTTGTCGCCGGCGTGGGCACTGTTGCTGCCGTTGACCGCGAGTTTGTATCTGTGGATGACCTGGAGTTCGGCGCTTGGGTACTGGCGCGGCGTGCGTTCCCGCTGGAAGAATCGTACCTACGACGTCGGCAGTTGAGTGGCCTCGCATAAGCTGCCGCTATCGACGCGGTTGGATCGCGGCAATCATAATTACCCAATAATTATTCAGCCTTATTACACCCCTGAGTTGCTAACAACATGAACGCTGCACAATTCGGTCTGAGTGGCTTCGCCGTTTACGTTCCGCCGTATCGCGTCGATCTGCAGCAATGGTGCGGCTGGACCGGCAACGTCTGGGACAAGGTGCGAAACGTCATCGGCACCGGCTTCCGGATTCCGGGCGTCGAGCAGGATGTCTACACGATGGCCGCGCAGGCCACGCTCGATCTCATCCTGCGCTATCGGATCGATCCGGCACGCGTCGGCTATCTCGCGCTCGGCACCGAATCGAGCATGGACAACGCCACCGGTGCGGTGATCGTGCGCGGACTGGTGGATCGCGCGCTCGCGGCGCGCGGTCTGCCGCGCCTGGCGCGTGACTGCGAAGTGCCGGAGCTGAAGCAGGCCTGCCTCGGCGGTGTCTACGGCATCAAGGGCGCCTTGCGTTATTTGAGTTACGACGGTGCCGGGCGCCAGGCGATCGTGGTTGCCTCCGATATCGCCGAGTACGCACGCGGCAGCACCGGTGAGCCGACACAAGGTGCCGGTGCGGTGGCGATGCTGCTGGAAGCCGATCCGCAATTGCTGGCGATCGATCTGACCGCCGCCGCGAGTGCGTCGAGCTTCCGCATGCTCGACTTCCGCAAGCCGTTCGCGCGCTTCGCCGGGCAGCCGGTGCCGGCCAATGGTCGGCTGCGCGACTTCCCCGTATTCAACGGCAAGTACTCGACCGCGGCCTATGTCGACGAAACACTGGTTGCGCTCGATCAGTTGCTGAGCAAGCGCGGTGGCGCGCGTGCCGATTACTTCCGTCATCTCGAAGCGGTGTTCATGCACCGGCCGTATCACCGCATGCCACATGCCGCACTCGCGCTGGCCTACCTGTTCGCACTCGGCGCGGATGGCCACACCGAACGCGCCGAGCTTGAAGCTTATTGCGCGCAGGCCGGCGTCGATGTCAACGCGGTGCTGGCCGAAATGGCGACGATCGATACACGCGCGCACCAGGCCGATTTCAACGAACAGCTGGCGGAGCCCTATCCGCTGTGCGCCGCCTTATCGAAGGTGCTGCGCGATTCGCCGCGGTACCGCCAGGTGGTCGACGACAAGATGCAGCTCGGTTCGGCGCGGATGATGGAAGCCGGCAACCTGTATTCCGCCGCATTGCCTGCCTGGGTGGCCGCCGGCTTCGATGAGGCGGTGAAAAGCGGTCACGATCTCGCCGGACGCGAACTGCTGCTGGTCGGTTATGGCAGTGGTGACGCGGCGGAGGCGATTCCGGCGCGGGTGGCGGCCAATTGGAAAGTGGCGGCCGCGCGCATCGGCCTCGATGCAGTCTTGGCCGGCGCAATCGATCTGACGCAAGCGCAATACGAGGCACTGCACGATGGCGTCGATGCGCCGAATTTGAAGGTTGCGAACGAGGGTTTCCGAATCGAACGCGTCGGCAGCCGCAACAGCGGCAGCGTGCATGACTTCGGTGTGGCCTATTACGCGGTGCCAGCGTCGATCGGTTAACGTACAAGCTGTCCACACCGCTCAGCCGACCAACGATGAGATCCGCAACTATGCTGCTTTCGAGCTTGCTGCTCGCAAGCCTCGGCGCTTGCAGCGCTGGTCCGATCAAATCGTGCAAGACGCTGGCCGGACCGGGCTGGAGCACCTTGCAGAAACCGCCGGCGAACGCGGCCGAATTGCTGCAGTTGGAAAATCTGCCGGGCGGCTCCGAAGTCACCTGGCTCGCCAACGGTTCCGATCGACTGCTGGCGTGTTACTACGCGCCCGGCTTGAACAATCCGTCCTGCGGCGGAACCACCGCGTACGAGTTCGCCGCAAAAGATGGCCATTGGGCCTCGCGCAATCTGCGCTCGGAAGTCTGTCCCTCGGACAGCGACAGCTAGCCACCAGTCCTTGCCGGCGCATGCGTCAGCGCCTGTGAATTGGTGGATTGCGACCGCAACGGTTTTCGCTTCCGCTAAGCACTAGAAAATAAGCCGAGCGCCAGCAGCGCTTAGAGGCTGCTAGTCCCGCGCAGCTCGCATGTCGAGGCGCAACTTGTACCGCCTTGCGCGGCCCGAGCCCGCTGCCCGGCCCGGCACTTTGTCCATGAGGCCGTAACCGCTTCGTTCACCCGTTACCGATCTGGGGCGCGGCCTAAAAGTCGTGCAAACCGGCCTACGGCTGAGCTTCGACGCCTCGAACCGGCTAGCCTCCGCGGTGAATTGTCCGGTAAAAGAGGCTGCGCACAGGCGTAATGGCGGGTCGTTGGCGGGGCAGTGGCGCGCGGTTCAGGCAGCTGCCAGTTGCGGAAGTGCGAAAACTATGAATAATTCACAACTGAACTATTGATTGGGGAATTGGTTCTAACGCGCATGACCTGCCGTCCGGCCAAGCTGTGGATCGCAATCGGCGTTGTTGCCGCACTGGCCGGTTGCGCGGAACGTGGCAGTATCCGGCCGACCGCTCAGCCGCTCGATGCGAACACGCTCGATCCCGGTCGCGATATCACCGGGGCCGCCATCACGCCCGCTGCCATCACACCCGCCGCCGTCACTCCTGCTGCGGGACCGGGCGGTGCGAGCACGATTACGGCGCCGGAGACGACGCAGCGCTGGTGGCAGGCCTATGGCGATCCGCAGCTCGACGCGCTGGTCGAGATCGCATTCGCACAGAATCCGGATTTGCGGATCGCACGCGACCGCATCGAACAGGCCCAAGCGTCGGCCGGTGCCGCGGGCGCAGTGCTGTGGCCCAAGCTCGATGCCGACGGCAAGTTCAACCGGGTGCACGCCAGCAAGCTCGGCGAAACGCCGCCGCCGTTGAACGGCAAGCTGTTCTGGGACAACAACGCGGATCTGAGCCTGTCCTACGAGCTCGACCTCTGGGGCAAGAACCGCAGTAGCTGGCAGGCCGCGCTGGGCGGTTTGCGTGCCGCCGAACTCGATGTCGGCGAAGCCCGGCTGAGCTTGCAGACCGCACTGGTTCGAACCTATGTGCGCCTGTCGCAGGCGTATGCCGTGCGCGATGTGTTGAGCGATACGCTCGAACAACAACAGCAAGTGCTGACGATCACGCAACGGCGTTATGCGGCGGGCCTCGTTTCGGCACTGCAGGTCAGCCAGGCCGAAGCCCAGGTCGATCCGGTGCGGGTGCGGCTGGAACAGGCCGATAACAGTATCAGCGCGCTGCGCAATCAATTGGCCGCATTGTCGGGTCAAGGTCCAGGTGCGGGCGACGCGCTGCTGCGGCCGGCGCTCGGTGGTGCGATCGAAGTGTCCTTGCCGAGCGCGGTACCCGCGCAACTGATCGGGCGACGGCCGGACGTGATTGCCGCGCGCTGGCGCGTCGAGGCGGCCGCGCATGGCATCGATGCCGCCAACGCGCAGTTCTATCCGAACATCAATCTGTCGGCCTTTGCCGGCCTGCAGGCGCTCAGCTTCGACAAACTGTTTGGCGGCGACGCCGTGATCTACGGCTATGGCCCAGCCATTACGCTGCCGATTTTCGAAGGTGGCCGCTTGCGCGCCAATCTCGCTGGCCGCACTGCCGATTACGATCTTGCAGTGGATCGCTACAACGCTGCGCTGATTCAGGCGCTGCAGCAGGTTGCCGACGAAATCGCCGCAGTTCGTTCGAACGCTCGTCAGCGTGCGCAAGCGCAGACTGCGCTCGATACGGCGCAGCGCGCCTATGACCAGGCCTTGATCGGATTTCGAGCGGGACTCACGGACTATCTCACCGTGCTGTCCACGCAGACCGGCTTGCTGGCGCAACGGCAGACACTCGCGCAGATCGAAGCCGCGCAACTCGACGCCTATGCCGCGCTGATGCAAGCGCTCGGTGGCGGATTCAGCGACGACACCGACAGCGCCGCCGCGCTGCAAAAAGCCAGTGCTGCGCATCCGGCCGCAGTCGACGCCGCGCAAGCCTCGGATCGGCACAACGCAGCGCTTGTTCCTTCGGCGAACGGTACTGACGCCGTGCCTGTCGGCGGATCAGATGCTGCGACAAACACCGGAGCATTGCCGTGAACGCTACCGATAAGATAGCGGACAGTTTTAGCGATGCGGAGGCGCGCATCGCGCGTACGCGGCGCCGCCTGCCGAAGTTCTCCGTGCAGCACACCACGCTCGCGCGCCTGTCGCGGCACATCAACAAGCTGTCCCAGGAGCGCGCCAATCTCGCGCTGCGGCCATTCGCGTTGAATATGGTTTCGTACAACACGCTGATGATGTTGTACGGCACCGAGGGTCATCGCTTGAGTCCCTCGCAACTGGCCGACGCATCGGGCGAGAAGCGCACCAACATCACGCGCATCTGCGACGAGCTATGCGCCAAGGGTCTGGTCGAGCGCGTCGCCGGCGTCGACGACCGCCGCAGCGTTGTCGTCTCGTTAAGTTCGTCTGGCCTCGCCTTGATCGAGCAGCTGCAGCCGGTGATGACGCAACTGCTTGGCGATTTGTACGGCGACTTCACTATCGCCGAGCTGCAGGAACTGCAGCGCCTGCTGCGCAAGCAAGTGGCGCGACTGGATCGCAGTCTTCGCGCCGCGTCCAGCGAGCCCGCAACGTGAGCGTAGAAGCGCCAGCAGGCACGATCGCCGCACCTCGCTCGGCCGTTCGGCTGGGTTACGACGACTGGCACCGGATGGAGATGCCGAAATGGATCTTCGTACTGCGGACTTTCCTGGCGGTGTGCGCCGCGTTATGGATTTCGTTCCGGTTGGGGTTCACGTCGCCGTCAACGGCGATGACCACGGTATTCATCGTGTCGCTGCCGCAGTCCGGGCAGGTTTTGGCGAAAGGCTTCTATCGCGCGATCGGCACCGTCGTCGGTGCGATCGTCGCCGTGCTGCTGGTCGGCAACCTGGTGCAGGATCGCAACCTGTTCATCGTGCTGCTCGCCGCATGGCTCGGCGTGTGCACCACCGGTGCTGCATATTTCCGCGGCTTTCAGGCCTACGCATTCGTGCTGTCGGGCTACACCGCCAGCATCATTGCCTTGCCGTCACTGAGCGCGCCGGAGAGCGTGTTCGATGTCGCGCTGTTTCGTCTGTCGGAAGTACTGCTCGGTATTTTCTGCGCCGGACTTTTTGCCGACCTGTTATTGCCGATTCGCGCCAGCGACCAACTGGTGAAGTCGGTGCGCGGCGCGTACAGCAGCTTCATCGAATACATCCAGAAGGTCCGGGAAGGTCATCTCGAACTGGCGGCTTTCGAGGAAAGCAACCTGGCGTTCATTACGCGCGCGCTGGAACTGGAGGCGCTGCGCGAATCCGGCTATTTCGAGAACCCGGAAGTGCGTGTCCGCAGTAGCCGACTGCGCTTGTACAACGCCGAGTTCATGAATGCCGGCACCGCGTTCTATGGTTTCTACGCGATGCTCGGACGTCGCCGGCGTGCGGGCGACGAAGCAGTCGTCACCGCATTCCGCGCCATCGGCGATCCCTTGCTGGTGGCGCTGAGACCGCAGGGTCGGCCGCCCGCCACGGCGGCCGAGGCGCGTGCCGCATTGCGTGCGCTGCGCCGCTTCCGCCGCCATCTCGGGTCGCGGCTGGCGGCCGCCCGCATCGAAGTCGATGCCGCGACGCACGCAGCGGGGCTGGAGATTCCTGCGATTCGTTTCGACGCCGTCGCGCGCCAGTACGAGCGCTTCCTCGAAGCGCTGACCCGCTACACCGAGGCCTACGCCTCGCTCGATCGACTGAACGCGCGCCTGCCGCATCGTGTGCCACCGTTCTCGCCGCATACAGAGCCGGTGGGTGCGCTGATGATGGGCGTGCGCGCATTTCTGACTGTGCTGCTGGTCGCCAGCTTCTGGATCGCCAGCGCCTGGCCGGCGGGCGCTTCGGCAACCTTGATCGCCGGCGTCATCTGCGCGCTGTTCGCCGCTGCGCCGCAGCCGGCGCTGGCTGCACGCAACCTGCTGTACGGCTTCGTCATCGCGTTGCCGTGTAGCGCAATTCTGGTCTTCGCGCTGATGCCGCACCTGGATGGCTTTGCGCTGCTGTGCGCTGCACTTGCACCGTTCGCGATGGCCAGCGTCTATACGATGGCCACACCGAGTGTTGCCAGCATCGGGCTCGGCTTCAATCTGATGTTTTCCAATCTGGTCGGCGTCAACAACGTGATGACCTACGATCCGGTCGGCCTGCTCAACAACGGCCTGGCGCAGATTCTCGGCGTGATCGCCGGACTGCTGATGCTGACCGCGATCGTGCCGGCGCAACCGAGCTGGTTCGCATCACGCATGCGCGCACAGCTGCGCCGCAACGCCGAAATGGCCGCGACCGCGCGGTTGCCGGGCCTGCGAGCGCGTTTCGAAAGCCGCACCCGCGATCTGCTGGTACAACTGGTTGGTCGCGCCGATCGCAGCCGCGGCGAACATCGCCAACAACTGGCGCACGCACTGGCGGTGCTCGATCTCGGCGATGCGCTGATCCATCTACGCCGAGCGGCGCGCGATGCCGGTACGACATTTCCAACGACGCGACTGCAGCCCTTGCTCGACAGCATCGTTGCCCTGCTGCGGCGGCCGAGTCTGTCGCGCCGCGCGCAGGCGCGTGCCGCGGTCGATCAGCTGCTTGCACTGCTGCCCGGTGTCATGGCGCTACCGGACGCCGCCAGCGCCGATCCCTTGTTCGCCGAGCGCGACGATCCGCGTTGGCGATTGGCAACCGACCTGATGCGCATACGTGGCGTGCTCGGAGACGAGCCCTGGTTCGTCGAACTGGCGCGCGGACTCGACGTCGACGACCGCGCGGAGGTTGCGCATGCCACGTGAGATCGAACTCTACGGCGTACTGCTGCCAACGCTGCTGCCCATTCTGATCGGCGTGGCCGCCGGGTACTGGCTGCTCGACACCGTGCTCGGCCGCTACGGTTTCTACCATCAGGTGTGGCATCCGCCGCTGTTCCGCATGAGCCTGTTCGTCTGCCTGTTCGTGCTCGCAACCTGGGCACTGCAGCAATGAGGCCCCGGGTGCATCCGCCGCAATCGAGACTTCCCCTATGAAACTGCGCAGCCTGGTTCGCGTGCTGCTGACCCTGGCGATTTTTGCCGCCGCCATTCTGCTTGGCCTGGGTTTGTGGCATCACTATGAGTACTCGCCGTGGACACGCGACGGCCGCGTGCGCGCCGACGTGATCAATCTGGCGCCGGATGTATCGGGGCTGGTCACCGAAGTGGCGGTGCACGACAACCAGCTGGTGCATCGCGACGAGCTCTTGTTCGCGATCGATCCGCTGCGTTTCGAGCACGCCCTGGCAGAAGCCGAGGCGGTGCTGTCGGTTCGCAAGGCGGCCCTCGACCAACGCCGCAGCGAAGCCGCGCGACGTGCCAAGCTCGACGGCGTGGTCGTGTCGAGCGAATCGCGCCAGGCGGCGGGTTACGAGGCGAGTGCGGCCGAGGCGCAATTTCATCAGGCGCAGGTGCAGGTCGAGATCGCGCAACTCAACCTCGAACGCGCCCGCGTGCGCGCGCCGGCCGATGGCTATATCACCAACCTGAATACCTTCGTCGGCGACTACGCCAGTGCGGGCCACCCGGCCATGGCGCTGATCGAGGCGAGCTCGTTCTATGTCTACGGGTACTTCGAGGAGACCAAGGTGCTTGGGCTGCAGCTCGGCGAACCGGTCGACATCCGCCTGCTCGGCGGTGGTCCGCTGTTGCGTGGGCACATCGAAAGCCTGTCGCGCGGCATCACCGACCGCGACAACCTCACCGGCCAGGAACTCCTGTCGAACGTCAATCCGGTTTTCAACTGGGTGCGATTGGCGCAACGGGTGCCGGTGCGGATCCAGCTGGACGCGATTCCGGACAGACTGACGCTCAGCGCCGGGATGACGTGCACTGTCATCGTGCGGCCACGCGCGGCACAAACCTCGTCGCAAAAAGCCCAGGGCAAAGCGTCAACTGGTTGAAATGACTAGATAGTTTCGACTGCAACGAAACTGTCAAAAAGTGAACGTAAGCTTCCGGCGGAGTCACCCGATCAAACAGAACAAACCCTGGGCTTATTCACTCGGAGAAAACCCGTGAGCATCATCAACAAAGCGACGCTGCGCTCGCTGATCGTCGGCGCCGCCGCGACGCTGGCACTGCCGGCCGCGATGGCCGCCGATATTTCCGGCGCCGGCGCAACCTTTCCCTATCCGGTCTACGCCAAGTGGGCGGATGCCTACAAGACCGCGACCGGCATCGGCCTGAATTATCAGTCGATCGGTTCCGGCGGCGGCATCAAGCAGATTAAGGCCAAAACGGTCACCTTCGGTGCCTCCGACGCGCCGCTCGAGCCGAAAGATCTCGATGAAGCCGGCCTGATCCAGTTCCCGATGATCATCGGTGGCGTGATTCCGGTGGTGAACTTGAAGGGCGTGAAGCCCGGCGAACTGGTGCTCGACGGCACAACTCTGGCCGATATCTTCCTCGGCAAGATCAAGAGCTGGGACGATGCCGCGATCAAGAAGCTGAACCCGAAATCGAAGCTGCCGGCGACGCTGATCGCCGTGGTGCATCGTTCGGACGGCTCCGGCACCACCTTCCTCTACACCAGCTACCTGGGCGCGGTCAGCCCGGAATGGAAAGAGAAGGTTGGCGTTGATAAAGCGGTCGAATGGCCGGTCGGTATCGGCGGCAAGGGCAACGAAGGTGTGGCCGGTTTTGTCGGTCAGACCGACGGCGCCATCGGCTACGTCGAATACGCCTACGTCAAGCAGAACAAGATGACGTACGTGAAGATGATCAACAAGGACGGCAAGACCGTCGAACCGCAGGCCGAAGCGTTCCAGGCCGCCGCCGCCAACGCCGACTGGGCGCATGCGCCGGGTTACTACCTGGTGCTGACCAACCAGGCGGGCGCGGGCAGCTGGCCCATCACCGGCGCCAGCTTCATCCTGGTCTACAAGAAGCCGGATGACGCCGCGACCCTTGGCGAAGCGCTGAAGTTCTTCGACTGGTCGTACAAGAACGGCGTCAAGCTTGCCGAAGAACTCGACTACGTGCCGATTCCGAAGCCGGTGGTCGAACTGGTCGAAAAGACCTGGAAAGAAAGCATCAAAGACGGCGCCGGTCTGCCGATCTGGAAGTAACAGCAGTCAGGCGTAATTGCGTGACCGAAGGCCGGCGAATCGCCGGCCTTCGGGTCTGTAACGGTTTACTTTGATCGCCGCATGCGCGGCTCGTCGCACGCTTCGTTCAGGCTCGAGTAGGCAATATCTGGACGCTCGAAGCCGATCGATTTCGCACCGACGGCGATCAAAGTAAGCGGTGACCGGCATTCGTTTCGAGTAGAGTCTCTAGGTCCAATCGTGAGCCAAACCTTTTCCGTGGCACGACCATTCGAGGCGACAGCCTCCAACGCAATATCCACTGCGCAGCTCCGCCGTCACGGCATCTGGGACGCGCTGATGCGCAATGCCACGCGCAGCGCGGCCATCACCGTGTTGTTGCTGCTGGGCGGCGTCATCGTCGCGCTGATTCACGGTTCGATTCCGGCATTCAAGGAATTCGGCTGGGGTTTTCTGACCGCCGAACACTGGAACCCGGCCAACGACAAATTCGGCGCGCTCGCACCGATCTACGGCACCCTCGTAACCTCGTTGATCGCCATGTTGATCGGCATTCCGATCAGCCTCGGCATCGCGATCTTCATTACCGAGCTTTGCCCGCGCAGTCTGAAGCGGCCGATCAGCACCGCGATCGAGTTGCTCGCCGGTATTCCCAGCATCATCTACGGCATCTGGGGCCTGTTCGTGCTCGCGCCGTTTCTGCAAGCCTACGTGCAGCCAGCATTGATCGGGACGTTCGCCTCGGTGCCGGTGCTGTCGTCGCTGTTCGCCGGTCCGCCGTACGGCATCGGTATCCTCACCGCCGGCATCATCCTCAGCATCATGGTGCTGCCGTACATCACCTCGGTCACGCGCGACGTGTTCGAGACGGTGCCGCCGGTGCTGAAGGAGTCGGCCTACGGTCTCGGCTGCACGACCTGGGAAGTCGTCCGCAAGGTGGTGCTGCCCTACACGCAGACCGGTGTGATCGGCGGCGTGATGCTCGGCCTCGGTCGTGCGCTTGGTGAAACCATGGCGGTGACGTTCGTGATCGGCAACGCGCACAAGATCGCCGCGTCGCTGCTGGCACCCGGAACAACGATCTCGGCGTCGATCGCCAACGAGTTCACCGAAGCCGATGGCGATCTCTACACCTCCTCGCTGATCGCGCTCGGTCTGCTGCTGTTCGTGATCACCTTCATCGTGCTGGCAGGCGCGCGACTGCTGTTGCTGCGTCTCCAGAAGCAGGCGGGGACGTAAGCATGGCGATCGATACCGCGATGTACCGTCGCCGCCGCACCGGCAATCTGGTGGTGATGACATTCGCCTGGATCGCGGCGGGCTCAGGCCTGATCGTGCTCGCGTTCATTCTCGCCACGCTGCTGTTCAAAGGTTTCAGCGGCCTGTCGCTCGCGGTGTTTACCGAGATGACGCCGCCGCCCGGCAGCGCCGGCGGTCTGCTCAATGCGATCTACGGCAGCGTGATGATGACGCTGCTCGGCACCGCGATCGGCACGCCGATCGGCATGCTCGCCGGTACCTACATGGCCGAGTACGGTCGCGGCAGCTGGCTGGCGTCGATCGTGCGGTTCATCAACGACGTGCTGCTGTCGGCGCCGTCGATCGTGATCGGCCTGTTCGTCTACGAGATCATGGTCGTGCACATGGGGCACTTCTCGGCTTGGGCCGGCGGCGTTGCACTGTCGCTGCTGGTGCTGCCGGTGGTGGTGCGCACGACCGAAGACATGCTGCTGCTGGTGCCGAACGGATTGCGCGAAGCCGCCTCGGCGCTCGGCTCGCCGCGCTGGCTGGTGATCGTGCAGGTTGCCTATCGCGCCGCGCGCGCCGGCATGATCACCGGCGTGCTGCTGGCGATCGCGCGCATCACGGGCGAAACCGCACCGCTCCTGTTCACCGCACTGAACAACCAGTTCATGAGCAGCAACATGAACGCGCCGATGGCGAACCTGCCGGTGGTGATCTTCCAATTCGCGCTGTCGCCGTATGCCGACTGGCAGAAGCTCGCCTGGACCGGTGCCTTGATTATCACGCTGGCAGTGCTCGCGCTGAATATCGGCGCGCGCTCGCTGTCGACGCCCAGAACCTCCGATTGAATGCACGCAGTGCCCGGAAATTTATGAACGATCAGACCGCCGCCGGCTTCTCCACGCCGAAACCGCGGCCGTACCTCGGCCCCAATGTCAGCGAGACCAACAAGGTGCCGCTGGCCGAACGCATCACCGTGGAAGACGTCTGCTTCTACTACGGCGACTACATGGCGCTGAAGCATGTCAGCCTGCCGATCTACGACAAGAAAGTCACCGCGCTGATCGGCCCCAGCGGCTGCGGCAAGTCGACGTTGCTGCGCATCTTCAACCGCATGTACGACCTCTATCCGAAGCAGCGCGCGGAAGGTCTGATCAAGTTCGACGGCGGCAACGTGCTCGATCCCAAGCAGGATCTCAACCTGCTGCGCGCGCGCATCGGCATGGTGTTCCAGAAGCCGACGCCGTTCCCGATGTCGATCTACGACAACATCGCTTTCGGAATCCGTTTGTACGAGCGTCTGCCGAAGTCGGAGCTGGACGATCGCGTCGAGAGTTCGCTGAAGCGCGCCGCGCTGTGGGACGAAGTGAAGAGCAAGCTCAACCAGAGCGGACTCGGACTCTCCGGCGGTCAGCAGCAGCGTCTGTGCATCGCCCGCACGATTGCAGTTCGTCCGGAAGTCATCCTGCTCGACGAACCGACTTCGGCCCTCGATCCGATCGCCACCGCCAAGGTTGAAGAGCTGATCTATCAGCTGAAGAGCGATTACACGATCGTGATCGTCACTCACAACATGCAGCAGGCGGCGCGCGTCGCCGACTTCACTGCATTCATGTATCTCGGCGAACTGATCGAATACGGCGAAACCGCACAGGTGTTCACCAAGCCGCGCCAGTCGAAGACCGAGGACTACATCACCGGTCGGTTCGGCTAGGTCGCGCGGGCGAGCGCCGGACCGCCCAGCGCTCGCCAAATTCGACCCCAAGGCGCCCGCCGGTCGTGCGGGAGATTTGCAAGCCGCACGCCGTTCGGGCCGTCGACTTCGGCGCCCTCAAACCCGCTGAGAAGCAGCCGAAACCGAGTTGAAGCTCAGCCGCGTTCCCAATGGCCGCGTTCGTGGTGATAGTGGCCGTCGCGCTGGTCCCAGCGATCGGCAACCCAGTGCTGCCCGCGGCGTTCGTGGATCCAGTGGCCACCCACCCAGACGTGCTGGCGGCCATCGTAGTTCCAGTAGCCCGGTGCCCAGACGTAGCCCGGACGCGGTTCCGGCACCACCTCTTCGCGCGGCGCCGGCGGCGCGATGTCGACGTCCAGACGCACACCCGCCTGTGTCGGCAATGCGGCAGCGGCGGCCAGCGTCACCAATGTGGCGGCGATTAAGCGGTTCGGCTTCATGCTGAACTCCTTGATGGTCTTTTAGGTTTGGAATTTGTGAAGCCGCAGGCCCTGTGGCGCCGCGGCAGTACTCCGACTGGCCGGCCGGGCATCGGTTGCGTCATCGCCGCGCGCTTTACGATTTTTTACGAGCGCGGAGCCGGATCGCCGCCCTGGAACGTCGCCCTGAAATTCGGACATCGGCTGGGCCTTGCTTGCGCGAAGCGCACCAGCCTCGACCGGCTGCTTCCCGAAGCATCGGCTGAAGCGCTGCGGCGAACGGCGATGATTTGTCGCTCCAGCCGCCAGAGCCGATAATAGGCGCGTTCCGTCAGACCCCTATCGAATGACCAGCCAGCGTCTTTATCGCGTCACGTTCCAGAATCAGGGACAGGTCTACGAAATTTACGCGCGCAACGTCAGCCACGGCTCGATCATGGGGTTCGTCGAGGTCGAAAAGCTGGTGTTCGGCGAAAAAACCACGGTGCTGGTCGACCCCGGCGAAGAAAAGCTGAAGACCGAATTCGAACACGTGGTGCGCACCTACATTCCGCTGCATGCCGTGGTCCGCATCGACGAAGTGGCCAAGCCCGGCCCGGCGCGCATCACCACCGCGAGCGGCGAGAGCTCCAAGGTCACGCCGTTCCCGTTGTACACCCCGACCGGGGGCCAGCATAAGAAGTAAGGTCGGCAGCGCCGCCGGCCGCGCGCGGCTGGTCCGGGTCGCTGCGCCACGGCTCGCCCGCAGCGCCCTGTGGTTCGTTTGGAGTCCCGCGCGATGATGCGGTTTGCGTATCTCGGCAGTGGCAGCAAGGGCAATGCCGCGGTCATCGAGGCGGGCAAGACGCGCGTGCTGCTCGATTGCGGCTTCGGCCTGCGCGACACCGAGCGGCGCTTGCAGCGACTCGGGCTTGCGCCCGACGACCTCGCGGCGATTCTGGTGACGCACGAACATGACGATCATCTCGGCGGCGTTGCGCGGCTGGCGCGGCGTCATCAAATTCCGGTGTGGCTGACCAGCGGCACGCTGCGCGCCTGGCGGGATGCGACGGGTGTTACGACCCGGGTAATCAGTCCGCACGAGGCCTTCGTCATCGACGACCTGCAGATCCAGCCGTATCCGGTACCGCACGATGCGCAAGAGCCGTGTCAGTACGTGTTCGGCGACGGCGCGCAGCGCATCGGCGTGCTATCGGATACCGGCATGGCGACGCCGCATATCCGCGCCAATCTGAGCGCCTGCGATGCCTTGCTGATCGAGTTCAACCACGACGTCGACATGCTCGAGAACGGCCCCTATCCGGATTCGCTGAAGCGGCGCGTCGGCGGCGAGCGCGGCCATCTGAGCAATCGGCAGGCCGCCGACCTGCTGGCGAGCATCGATTGCTCGCGGCTGCGACATCTGGCGCTTGCGCACCTGTCGGAAACCAACAACCGACCTGAACTGGCGCTGGCACTTGCCGCCGAAGCGCTCGGCTGTACGCCCGACTGGCTGAATTGCGCCGAGCAAGACGCCGGTCTCGATTGGCGCCAACTTTCCTGAATGACTTTTTCGAGTGACTTGCCCGTGAACGCTTCCGTTTTGCTGTTACCCGCGCGCCGCAGCGCAACCGATTTCCGCAGCGGCCGCCTGCTTGCACGGCTGCAGTCGGCGCTGCCGGCGCTGCGCGCGCTGCGCGTGCAGGAATTTTTTCTGGTGGAGACGTCCGGCGAAATCGATTCCGCTGCGCTGGCCACACTATTGGGCGAAACCTCTGCTACGTTCGACGTAGCGCAGGGCGCGGTTTACATCGTGCCGCGCCTCGGCACGCTCTCGCCGTGGTCGAGCAAGGCCACCGACATCGCCAAGGTGTGCGGACTCACCGGCGTGCAAAGAATCGAGCGCGGCCGCGCCTACCTGTTCGACGGCGTCGATGCCTTGCCGCAAAGCTGTTTCGACCAGCTGCACGACCCGATGACCGAGAGTGTGCTGACCGACGCCGCGGCACTCGCCGGCATTTTTGCGGTGCAGGCGCCACGCGCGCTGCGGCGCGTGGATGTACTCGGTGGCGGCAAGGCTGCGCTGGAAGCGGCCAATCGCGACTGGGGGCTGGCGCTGTCGCCGCAGGAGATCGATTATCTCGTCGCCCATTTCGTCGAAGCGCGGCGCAATCCGAGCGATGCCGAACTGATGATGTTCGCGCAGATCAATTCCGAGCACTGCCGCCACAAAATCTTCAACGGCAATTTCGTCATCGACGACGAGCCGCAGGCGCACACGCTGTTCGAGATGATCAAGCTCAGCTACAAGGCGTCGCCGGACGGCGTGCTGTCGGCGTACAGCGACAACGCGGCGGTGATCGAAGGGCATCGCGCCGAGCGCCTGTTTGCCGATCCGGCCACGCACGCGTACGCCCTGCACGACGAAAACGTGCACATGCTGATGAAGGTCGAAACGCACAACCATCCGACCGGCATATCGCCGCACGCAGGTGCCGCGACCGGTGCCGGCGGCGAGATTCGCGACGAGGCCGCAACTGGTCGCGGCGCTCGACCGAAGGCGGGTCTCGCCGGTTTCACCGTGTCGAATCTGCGTATCCCCGGCTTCGAGCAGCCCTGGGAGCAGGACTTCGGCAAGCCCGCGCACATGGCCTCGGCACTGGCCATCATGCTCGAAGGGCCGATCGGGGCTGCGGCCTACAACAACGAATTCGGCCGGCCGAATCTGACCGGCTACTTCCGTAGCTTTGAAGCGCGCACGCCGGACGGACGCCTGCGCGGCTTCCACAAGCCGGTAATGATCGCCGGCGGCTACGGCAATATCCGCGACGCCGATGTGCTGAAGCAGGCGGTGCCGATCGGCGCCAAGCTGCTGGTGCTCGGCGGTCCGGCGATGCTGATCGGCCTTGGCGGCGGCGCGGCTTCGTCGATGGCCACCGGTGCGAGCACACAGGCGCTCGACTTCGCCTCGGTCCAGCGCGCCAACCCGGAACTCGAACGCCGCTGCCAGGAAGTCATCGACGCCTGCTGGGCGCTCGGTGCGGCCAATCCGATCCTGTCGATCCACGACGTCGGCGCCGGTGGCTTGTCGAACGCGCTGCCGGAACTGGTGCATGCCGATGATCGCGGCGGACACTTCCGCTTGCGCGACATCGCCTGCGCCGATCCGGCGTTGTCGCCGATGGAAATCTGGTGCAACGAATCGCAGGAGCGCTATGTGCTCGCCGTGCGGCCGGAATCGGTCGACGTGATCGAGGCCTTCTGTCGCCGCGAACGCTGCCCGCTGGCCGTGGTCGGCGAAGCCACCGCAGAACGCACGCTGCGAATGGAAGATGCGCGCGCGGCCAATACCGATCAGCGCCTGCCGGTGGAAATGCCGATGCCGGTGCTGCTCGGCAAGGCACCACGCATTCAGCGCAACAATCGTCGCGCGGCGCAGACCGATCTCGGTTTCGATCATCACGCGATTGATCTCGCGGAAGCCTGCGAGCGCGTGCTGCGTCTGCCCTCGGTGGCGAGCAAGCAGTTCCTGATCACGATCGGCGATCGAACCGTCGGCGGTCTCACCGTACGCGACCAGATGGTTGGACCCTGGCAGGTACCGGTGGCGGATTGCGCGGTCACCGCGACGGGTTTCAATGCCACGACCGGCGAAGCGATGGCGATGGGCGAGCGGCCGCTGACCGCGCTGCTCGACGCCGCTGCCTCCGGCCGCATGGCAGTGGGCGAGGCGCTGACCAACCTCGCCGCCGCGCGGATCGACGCGATCGGTGATATCCGGCTATCAGCCAACTGGATGGCGGCGGCCGGCGAAGGCGATGAGGATGCGCGGCTATACGACACCGTGCGCGCGGTCGGTGCCGAGCTGTGCCCGGCGCTCGGCATCGCCATTCCGGTCGGCAAGGATTCGCTGTCGATGCGTACGGTGTGGAGCGCTGAGGGTCAGTCGGTCAAGCAGTCCTCGCCGCTGACGGTGGTCATCACTGCGTTCGCACCGGTCGCCGACGTGCGCGCATCGTTGACGCCGCAGCTGCGCACCGATGCCGGCGACACGCGCCTGCTGCTGATCGATCTCGGCAACGGGCGCAATCGCCTGGGTGCTTCCGCACTCGCGCAGGTCTACAACGCGTTCGGCGGCGCGGCCGCGGATCTCGACGATCCCGCGCGCCTGCGCGCCGCGTTCGAGGCGGTGCAGCGGCTCAATGCCGACGGCAAGTTGCTCGCCTATCACGATCGCAGCGACGGCGGCTTGTTCGCCGCGGCCTGCGAAATGGCCTTCGCCGGACACTGTGGTCTCGATCTCGATCTGGAAGCGCTCGGCGAAGACGCCATCGCCGCGCTGTTCAACGAAGAGCTCGGCATGCTGTTGCAGGTGCGCGCCGACGATGCCGAAAGCATCTGTGCGGATCTGTTCGACGCCGACCTCAACGTGGCGACACTCGGTTCGCCGCGCCATGACGACCGCATCGTCATCGCGCAATCCGGCAAACCGCTGTTCGAGCGCACGCGCGCGGAGCTGTATCGCATCTGGGCCGAGACCAGCGCGCGCATCGCCGCTCTGCGCGATCACCCCGATTGCGTGCGCGAGGAATTCGAATCCGCCGGCGCGGTCTCCGACCCAGGCCTGTCGATGCGCCTGACCTTCAAGCCCGAGCGCGTTGCACCGGCAATTGCCGGATCGCGTCCGCGCGTTGCGATCCTGCGCGAGCAGGGCGTCAACGGCCAGATCGAAATGGCCTACGCATTCCAGCGGGCCGGCTTCGACGCGGTCGACGTACACATGAGCGACATCCTCGAAGGCCGCACGACGCTCGACAACTTCGCCGGCCTCGCCGCCTGCGGTGGCTTTTCGTATGGCGACGTGCTCGGCGCAGGGCAGGGCTGGGCCAAATCGATTCTGCTGAACGCGCGCGCGCGTGCGCAGTTCCAGGGCTTCTTCGCGCGCGACGATCGTTTCGCGCTGGGCGTCTGCAATGGCTGCCAGATGTTCGCGGCACTCAAGGACATCGTGCCGGGTGCCGCGCACTGGCCGGCGTTCCGTCGCAATGCCTCGGAACAGTTCGAGGCGCGCTGGGGCATGGTCGAAATCACCGAAAGTCGCTCGATGCTGTTCGCCGGCATGGCCGGCTCGAAGCTGCCGATCGCAATTGCGCACGGCGAAGGCCGCGCCGAATTCGGCGCCGAGGCGAGCCTGCAGACGTTGATCGACGGCGGCCAGGTCGCGATGCGGTTCATCGACAACCATGGCGCCTTCGCCACGCGCTATCCACAGAATCCGAACGGCTCGCCGGGCGGGCTCACCTCGGTGTGCAATGCCGATGGCCGCATCACGATTCTGATGCCGCATCCGGAGCGCACCATCGCGGCGACGGTTGGATCGTGGTGGCCGCAGTCGTTTGAGTCCGCCACGCCTTGGATGCAGATGTTCGTCAACGCGCGGCGCTTCGTCGGCTGAGATTCAAGCGCGCGTTGATGCAAGCGCGCGCCGATGATTACGACGACGCGCGCTCGATTCCGACAACGCTAGTCGCTGCAAGCAGGCTGGATTCGGCCGGCCACGCAAGCGCGACCGAACCGCAGTGAACTGGACGCGATCGGTTTGCCGTTCGGCCGGTTCAGTATCCCGGCCGAAGGTGCGGTGCGCTTACTTCGGCGCCGGCAGACTGGTGTTGGAAGTGCTGCCCTTCGGGGCGGGCGCGGGTGCTGCGGCGTCGCTGTCGCTGCTGTCGTCGATGCCGAGATCTTCCGGCGGCGGGTTGCCGTCGTAGACCAGCGCCTGGCGGCGCTGCAGGTAGGCGGTGCGGAAGAACAGATACTTGTCGAACTGCTGGCTGATCAGACTATCCGACGACAACAGGTTCGCCCGGAAGTTGATCAGGTCCACGCCTTTCAGCGAATACGCCAGCCAGTCGTGATCGCCGTCCAGATAGAACGTCGGACTGGTGGGCCAGTCGCCGGCGCGGCCGATCAGATCGCGGTTGTCGCTGGGGCCGAGCAGCGGAATCACCAGATACCAGCCTTCGCCGATGCCCCAATAGCCGAGCGTCTGCCCGAAGTCTTCGTCGTGGTGCTCGAGGCCGGAGTCGGTAGCGACATCGATCAGGCCACCGAGGCCGACCGTGGTGTTGAGCAGGAAGCGGCCGAGGTCACCGGCGCTCTGGCTGAACTTGCCTTGCAGCACATCGTTGATGATCGTGCGCGGCTCGCCGAGGTTGTCGAAGAAGTTGGTGATGCCGCGCCGCGCGATCGACGGCGTGACGTAGTCGTAGCCCTGCGCAACCGGCCGCAGCAGGTACTTGTCGGCCTTGTCGTTGATGCCGAAGGTCACGCGATTGACGCGCTCCAGCGGATCGGCCGGGTCATCGGCAGGGCGATGGGCGCAAGCGCCGAGCATCAGCGTCACGGCCAGCGTCGACAGCAGCGCTGTGCGGCTGAGTGCCGTGGAATTTCGTGCTCGCTTCATGCCACTTCCCCTTTTGCAGCATCCGTCGTGGCGTCGCCCTCGAACTGCAGAACGCCGTCGAGTCCGAAGAATTCGGCCAGGCGCACGATCTTCGGATCGGCGCGCACCAGCTTCAGGTTGGAGCCGCGCGCACGCTGGCGCCGGGTCAGCTCCAGCAGCAGCGCGAGGCCCGCACTGTCGGCGCGGCTGACACGGCTCAAGTCGAGCACGCCACCGTCGAGCAGCTCGTTCGAGCGATCGAGGAATTGCGTGACCGTCTTGAAGCTGAGTTCACCTTCCAGCACTGCGGATGCGCTCATTCGAAAGATCTACTTCGCGCCGGGCGCGGTGTTGGGAGCGGCCACCGATTCGCCCTTTTCCATGCGGCCGATAACGTCGTCGAGGCTGGTCTTCTTGATCTCGGCGTTGATCTGCGACTTGAAGTTGGTCGCCAGCGAAATGTTCTCGACGACGATATCCCAGACCTTCCAGTCGTTATCGACGACGTGCACGCGGAAGCCGATGTTGGTCTTCTGACCGTTGTCCTGCGTCAGGATCGAGGTCACCAGCGCATCGGTGGCGCCGTCGGCGAGACGCGGCGTTTGCCAATCCACTTTCACCGAATCGTATTTGTCGAGCAAGGCATCCGCGTAGCTGCGCATCAGCATGTCCTTGAACGCATTTGCGAAGCGCGTGCGCTGATCGGCGCTGGCGCTGCGATAGTTCAGCCCCAGCACGTACTTGGCGATATAGGGCACATCGAAGTGCGGGATCAGCTGCTCGTTCATCGCCGCGTAGAACTTGCCCTTGTCGGCAGCGTACTCGGTGTGATGCTGCTTGATCATGCCGCGGATCTGCTCGGTCACCGTCTTCAGCTCGTCCTGCGGTGCGCTGGCCGGTGCGGCCAGCGCGCTCGCGGCCAGCAACAGGCCGGCGGCGCCGGCGAGCAGCGGTTTCAGTGAATTTTTCGGGGTGAATGCCATCGTCTTATCCTCCGTGATTACGGTGCGGGGCTTGCTGGCGCGGCCGGCTTGGATGCGGGCGCATCGCCGCTGTCCTTGTTCTTCTGCGTCATCGACACCAGCACCTGGCCGATGATGTTTTCAAGAATGAAGGCGGACTGGGTGAATTTGATTTCCTGACCGTTGGTGAGCGACTGGTCGTCGCCACCAGCTTCGAGGCCGACGTACTGCTCGCCGAGCAGGCCGGCGGTCATGATCTTCGCGGTTGAGTCGACCGGGATGTCGCTGCGCGTTTTGTCGATGTCCAGCGTCAACACCGCCTGGAAGGTTTTCGGATCGATCGCGATGTTGTGCACGCTGCCGATCTTGACGCCCGCCATCTTCACCGATGCGCCGCGCGTCAGTGCACCGATGTTGTCGAACTTCGCAGTGACTTCATAGACGCCGCCGGCGCCGATCTTGTCCTGGCTGGCGACCCGCACGGTGAGTACGAAAACCGCAGCGACGCCGAGACAGACGAAGAAGCCGACCAGGATTTCCAGAGCTCTCGATTGCATTACGGTTTCCTAAAAATAATCTGCGCTGGATCAGCGAAACATGAACGCGGTCAGCACAAAGTCTAGACCGACGACGGTAAGCGAAGACACCACCACGGTGGACGTTGTCGCGCGCGACACGCCTTCCGATGTGGGCGATGCGAAATAGCCCTGGTACACCGAAATCCAGGCGATGACGATGCCGAAGAACACGCTCTTGATCAGGCTTTCGACGACATCGTGCGGCCGCAGCTGCGCGTGGATCTGGCCCCAGTAGGTGCCCTGGTCGACGCCGAGCAGGTCGACACCGATCAGATGACCGCCCGCAACGCCGATCGACATCACTGCAAAAATGCTGGTCAACAAGGGCATTGCAATCGCTGCGGCGAGAAAGCGCGGGGCGATCACGCGCTTGACCGGGTCCACCGCCATCATCTCCATGCCGGAGAGCTGGTCAGTGGCCTTCATCAAGCCGATCTCGGCGGCCAGCGCCGAACCCGCGCGGCCGGCGAACAACAAGGCCGTGACGACCGGTGCGAGTTCGCGCACAACGACGAACGAGACGAACACGCCCAGCGTGGAGGTCGCGCCGAAATGCGACAGCGTTCGATAGCCTTGCAGCGCCAGGATCATCCCGACGAAGCTGCCGGAAATCACGATGATGATCAGCGACAGCACGCCGACGTAATACAGCTGCTGCACGATCAGCCGCGGACGCAGCAGCGCGCCGGGCAGCGCGCGCAAGATCGTGATCAGGAAGAACGTCGCTTGACCGAGGCCGCGCAGGAAGTCGCCGAGAATGCTGGTACTGCGGCTCATGCCTGCGACTCCAGAAGTTCGTCGGTGTAGCTCTTGGCCGTCTTGTAATGGAACGGCACCGGGCCGTCGGGGCGGCCGTGCAGGAACTGTTGCGCGTATTCGGAGCGGCTCGCGCGGATCGCTTCCGGCGTGCCGTGGTCGAGCACTTTGCCGCCCGAGATCACGTAGGCGTAATCGGAGATCGACAGCACTTCTTTGACGTCGTGCGACACGATGATCGAGGTCAGGCCCTGGGCCTTGTTCAGCGTGCTGACCAGGCGCATCAGTACGCCCATGCTGATCGGGTCCTGGCCGGTAAACGGCTCGTCGAACATGATCAGCGCCGGCTCCAGCGCAATTGCACGGGCCAGGGCGACACGGCGGCTCATGCCACCGGAAATCTGTTCGGGGTAGAGATCGCGCGCGCCGCGCAGACCGACCGCTTCGAGATTCATCAGCACCAGATCGCGGATCATCGATTCCGGCAGGTCGGTGTGCTCGCGCAAGGGAAACGCCACGTTCTCGAACACACTGAGGTCGGTCAACAGCGCGCCGGACTGGAACAGCAGGCCCATGCGCTTGCGCAGTTCGAACAGCTGACTGCGCGACTGCTTGTGGACATCGATGCCATCGACTTCGATCGTGCCCGACTTCGGCCGCCACTGGCCGCCGATCAGGCGCAACAGGGTGGTCTTACCGGTGCCGGAAGGCCCGAGGATCGCGGTGATCTTGCCGCGCGGGATGTCGAGATCGACGCCGTCGTAGATGACGCGCGGACCAAAATTGAAACGCAGACCGCGCACGCGAACGTGTATGTCGGAATCGGGCGAGATCATGGATGTGCAGTTGGGGACGTTAATCGTCGGTAACAGTCTACCGTAGCCGAGCTTAGGCGTGGCTTAACGCGGTGCCCAGGGTAGTAGTGCGGTCATGCGCGGACATGCGCGTGCATCTTTGGCGGCCGTCACGGCGCCTCCAGCTGGCGTCGCAGGTCTCCCGACAACACGGCAGCAACGCTGCCGAGCGTCGGCACTTCGGCGGTCGCGCTGGCCAGTTCGCTCAGCTGGGTCATCCGCATGCCGCGCAGGCCGCAGGGGTCGATCTGCGCAAACGGGGCAAGGTCCATCGACACATTCAGCGACAGGCCGTGGTAACTGCAGCCACGGCTGACGCGCAGGCCGAGCGAGCCGATCTTGCGCATTTCGTCACGCGCGCCGTCGGCCCACGCGTCGCGCAGCACATACACGCCCGGTGCATCTGCGCGCGCCTGCGCGGTCACGCCGTAGCCGGCCAGTGTGGCGATCATCGCCTGCTCGATCCGGGTCACCAGGCTGCGCACGCCGTAACCCCGCCGCGCCAAATCCACTAAGACATACACGACCAACTGGCCGGGACCGTGATAGGTGATCTGGCCGCCGCGATTGCTCTGCACCACCGGAATGTCGCCCGCCGCATGCAGGTGCTCAGGCCGTCCAGCCTGACCTTGTGTGAATACCGGTGGATGTTCGAGCAGCCATAACTCGTCGGCGCTGTTCGCCGTGCGCGCGGCCGTCAAGGCGCGCATCGCGGCATAGGTTTCTTCGTATGGCCGAATGCCCAGCTGCCTCGTGAGCAAATCGATTCGCGTGGTCGGCGCGGTGCTGCGTTCCGCTTCGCCGCCGGCATCCACCACTGCAGCGCTCATCGGCGTGGCGCCGGAAGGCGCAGGGATTCGAAGTTCGTGCCGGCTGAGTCCGCAGCGGCGACCTGCGTGCGATGACCTCTCAGGTCAGGCGGCTGGCATCGCAGGCCTGCATCGTCCGCGTGCGCAGGCGATGCAGGCAGTCCGGCGACACGCGACCGCGGGCGCGCCGGCAGGCTCAAGTCCGCTCTAGAAGCCGAGCCACAGCTTGATCTGGTCGACCAGCCGATGCCAGAAACCGCCCAGCGGCACGTCCTGCAGCGCCACCAAGGGCACGGTCTTGACGATCTTGCCGTCGAGCAGGATGTTGGCTTCGCCGAGCGTCTGGCCGGCGGTGATCGGCGCGACCACTTTGCCGCCGAGCTGCGTCTGGATCTGCAGCGGACTGTGGCCGCCGGGCAGTGCCAGATAGATCGGCTCCGGCGTGCCGGCGCCGACGCTTTCGGCCGCACCCTTGTAGACCTTCAGCGTTCCGGCCGGTGCGGCCGGACCAAGTGCCTGCTCGGTATCGAAATTGCGGAAGCCGTAATTGAGCAGCTCCTCGCTGGCCTCTTCGCGATACGCCCAGCTCTTGCCGCCCATGACGGCAGAAATCAGGCGACGACCGTCGCGCTTGGCCGAGGCCAGCAGGCAGTAGCCGGCGGCTTCGGTATGGCCGGTCTTGATGCCGTCGACGCTCGGATCTTTGATCAGCAGGCCGTTGCGATTCTCCTGCGCGTGCTCGATGCCGTACTTGAACGTGCGCTCGGAGAAATACTTGTACTGCTCCGGGAAATTGTGGATCAGCGCGCGGGCCAGAATCAGCAGATCGTGCGCGGTGGTGTAGTGATCGTCGTTGGGCATGCCGCTGGCGTCGACGAAATGCGTGTTCGTCATGCCAAGCTTCTGCGCGTACTGGTTCATGATGCTGGAGAACGCGTTTTCGCTGCCGGCGATGTGCTCGGCCAGCGCAATGCTGGCGTCATTGCCGGAAACGATGATGATGCCGCGCAGCAGGTCTTCGACTTTCACCTGCGCGCCGAGCGTCAGGAACATCCGCGATTCGCTCGAATCCTTGCCTTCACCCCAAGCCTTTTCGCTGACGGTGGCCAGATCGTCGAGCTTCAAGCGGCCCTGCTTGATCAGATCGAACGCGACAAACACCGTCATCACCTTGGTGATGCTGGCCGGCGGCACGTGCTCGTCGCCGTTGTTGCTGGCGATGATTTCGCCGCTCTGGTAATCCATCAGCGCGTAGCTTTTGGAATCGATATCCGGCGGCGGGGGCGCGCTGGCAAGCGCACACAAGGGCAGCACGACGAGGGCGAGGGCAAGACGCGGAAGGAGTTTCATCAAGGAGCGCAGGTCAGAGTAGAAGGCGACACGAGCCGCGATTTTATCAGGCGCCGCCTTGCTGCGATCAAAACTTTCAGCGGGCACGCGCGTCTAGTCGGAGACCGGCATCGACTGCAGCTGGACCGACGCCAGCCGGCTGCGCACCGCCTCGCGCGCCTGCGCATCGCTGAACGGTCCGATCAGCACGCGGTGCAGCGATTGCGCGCCGCGCGGCTGCACCTTCAATTGCACGTTGGCGATACCCATGCCGGCGAGTTGGTCGCGCAGCGTGGTGGCATTGAGTGGATCGAGGAACGCGCCGGCCTGCAGCCAGCGCGCGTCGCTGCTGTTGGCGGGCGCCATCGCGGACGCGGGCAAGGTCGCGGGTGGCACCGCGGCGACGGCATTGCCGGAACCCGTGGCGATCGCCGCCACTGTCGCGGCGGTATTGGTGTTGAGCGGTGCCGGCGGTGGCATCGGCAACGAGGCCGCTGCAGAGGCGGAAGACGCGGTGGACGCGGCGCCGATGGTTGATGCAGCCGGCTTCGGCGGTAGCGCGCTCATCGACGCGGTGACTGGTGCGGACGTGGTGGATGCCGTCAGCATCGGCGCGCTACCCGGCGCGGGCGGCGTGAGCGCTTCGATCTCGACCGGCGCGGAGCCGACGCCGATCACGCCGAGCTTGAGCGCGGCGACGTACGACAGATCGATGATGCGATCGCTATGGAACGGCCCGCGATCGTTGACGCGCACAATCGCGCTGCGCTGGTTGCTCAGATTGGTGACGCGCACGTAACAGGGAATCGGCAGCGTCTTGTGTGCGGCGGTCATCAGGAACATGTCGTAGGGTTCGCCGCTCGACGTGTTCTTGCCATGGAATTTCTTGCCGTACCACGACGCAATGCCGCGCTGCTTGAAGCCGGCAAAGTCGTTGAGCACGACGTAATGCTCGCCGTAGACCTCGTAGGAATCCGGATTGCCGAGTGCGCTACGCGGTTCGTAGCGCGGAACCGCGTCCGGCATCGCGGCGATATCGGGTGGAATCTCCGTGGCACTCGGTAAGCCATCCTGATCCGGCGCACGCGGCGCATTCGACGACGGCGGCGTTGTTGGATTGTGCACCACGCGCTGCGGCGGTCGCGCGCTACTCGAATGTCGCACCGGGACCGGGCCGCAGGCAGACAGTGTCAATGCCAGCAGCCCCAACAGCCCCGCGCGCAAGCCGGCGCGCGACCCTTTATGTATCGACCACGCTGCGCTGGATCGGAGCGCGCACCTCATGGTTCGCCCGCCTCCGGTTGCGCCAGTGCTGCAGCCAGCTGACTCACCGCCATCGCATAGAACACGCGTGGGTGAGGGCTCGCGCTACGCGAGCACTGCTCGCGGCGCGACCGAACGACCGGACAAGGATGTCCGGGCCGGAGCTTAGGCAGACCGGGCGGTCGCGCCATCGAGGGCTGCGATGAACGCGTGTTCGTCGGCATTACTCACCTGCCTCCGGTTGCGCCAGCGCTGCGGCCAGCTGGCTCACTGCCATCGCGTAGAAAACACGCGGGTTATACGACATCACCGCATAAAAATTCGGCAGCGCCAGCCAGTATTCGGGTCCGGTGCTGCGATCGAGCTGGATCAGGCCGGCTGGCAGATCGCCGGGCAGGCTGAGTGCCCCTTGCACGCCGGCCGAACGCAGGGTCGCCAGCCGGTAGGCGGCGCGCTTGGTGTTGCGTTCGAGGTCCGCCGGCAAGCTGCGACCGAGCGTGGCCGATACCAGCAGCGGCTGACCACGCTGCCAGCTGCGCGTTGCGTCGTAGTGCGACAGGTAGTTGGCAATGCTGCCGATCGCATCCGGCGCCGACCACAGATCGCGGCGGCCATCACCGTCGAAGTCGACCGCCAGACGTCGGTAATTGCTCGGCATGAACTGGGCATCGCCCATGGCGCCGGCATAGGAGCCACGCGGCTGTGTGGCATCGAGATCCTGATCGCGGCACAGCACGAAAAACTGTGTCAGTTCGTCGAAGAAAAATGCGCTGCGCGTCGGGTGATCGAAGCCCTGGGTGGCGAGCGCGTCGAGTACGCGCGCGCGTCCGGTAAATGCGCCGTACTTGGTTTCGACGCCGAGCAGTGCTGCGATCACCGCGGGTGCCACGCCATATTGCAGCTCGGCGCGCGCGAGCCAGTCGTGTTGTTCGCGCATGAAGCGGCGACCGGCCGCGATGTTGGCCGGGGTGACGTGGATCCGCACGTAGTCGTCCCAGGCCAGCGTTTTTTCCTTGTTGTTCTGCTCGGCGCTGATCAGCTGCGGCAGCGTTTGCGCCTGTTGCAACGCATTCTGCACATTGGCGAGCTCCGGTTCGGAGAAGCCGTATTGCGTGCGCAGATTGGCGTACAACAGCGGCGCACGCGCGTTGCCACTGTAGTCGGCCGCCACTGGCGTCGCTGTGCCGGACAGGATCGCAGCGGCAAACGCCAGCATGCCGATCTGCCCGACGCGGGCGCAGGCGCGCATCAGGCCGCCAGCAACTTGCGATGCGTTTGGATCGACATCAGCATGCCGAAGCCGGCCAACAGGCTGACCATCGAAGTGCCGCCGTAGCTCACCAGCGGCAAGGGCACGCCAACCACTGGCAGCAGGCCCATGACCATGCCGGTGTTGATGAAAACGTAGATGAAAAACGTCAATGCGAGACTGCCGCCGAGCAGGCGCTGGAACGTATCCTGGCCGCGCAGCGCGATCACCAGACCACGGCCGACGATCACCGCATACAGCGCCAGCAGCACCAGTACGCCGAGCAGTCCAAGCTCTTCCGAATACACCGCGAAGATGAAATCGGTGTGCGATTCCGGCAGGAAGTCGAGCTTGGCCTGCGTGCCGTTGAGCCAGCCCTTGCCGAACAGTCCACCGGAGCCGATCGCGATCTTGCTCTGGGTGATGTGATAGCCCGCACCCAGCGGATCGCGCTCGGGATCGAGAAACGTCAGCAAGCGGTTGCGCTGGTAGTCGTGCAGCTTGAACCACAGCAGCGGCAGGGCGGCGGCACCCGCGCCGAGCGCGAGGAAAATCCAGCGCCAGCGCAGACCGCCGAAGAACAGTGCGAGCAATCCGGCCACCAGCACCAGTAGCGCGGTACCGAGATCCGGCTGCACTGCGATCAGCGCGGTCGGCACGCCGATCATCGCCAGCGTCGCCAGCAGCACGCCGATACCGGGCGGCAGACGCCGGCCGTGCAGGAAGGCGGCAACCGCGATCGGCATCGCCAGCTTCATCAACTCGGAAGGCTGAAAACGCATCACGCCGAGATCGAGCCAACGCTGCGCGCCCTTGGCATGCTGGCCCAGTACCAGCGTAGCCATCAGCAGCAGCAGCGCAACGCTGTAGAGCCAAGGCGCGGCTGCGCGATAAAGCTCGGGTGGGGCTTGTGCCAGAACGGTCATCACCACCAGGCCGAGCAACAGCCGCTGGCCCTGGCTGAACACCATCGAGGCCGAGTGTCCGGAGGCCGAATACAGCACCAGCAGGCCGAGTGCGCTCATCGTCAACAGCGCCGCACCGAGCCACAAATCCAGATGAAAGCGCGCGAGCCAAGCGCTGAGGCTCATCACCGGCGGCGGTGCCTGGGTGATGACGGAGACTTCGCTGCTGCTGTTCATCGGTGGATTGTCGCCGATCCGCTCTCAGGCTTCGACTCGTATCGAATGATCACTTGTTTGCCTGTGGCCCCAACGGCGCGCGCTGCTGCAAATGGCCGCGCAGCCGCGGTCGAACGCCCGGACACGCGCTGCGCGGCATGTCGGTTGGCGACCGCTGCCGTGAACGCCGTGCCGGCGTGCGTGGCCCAAGGCGCGGGGTCTCCTAATGCGCAGCCGGCAGTCCGTATCGCGGCGCTGCGGCAGGACCTCGTTTCGATGCGCGCGGGCATGGTTACTGCTGTGGCACGGCGGACGCGTCGTCGCCGGGTCGCGGTTGGTCTGGTGGTGTGGGTGCCGTGCCGGCATCCGGATTCTCATCGTCGCCGTCGTCATCCGGAACGGTCTCGACGATCGCGGGCACCGTTGGCGTCGGCGGCGCGTTGAACAGCACCTTGCCCAGCAGATATTCGTCGATCATCGCGCGCGCCACCGGCGCTGCCGACGTGCCGCCGTGGCCGGCGTGCTCGGCGATGACGGCAACGGCGATGCGCGGATCGTCGACCGGCGCGAACGCCATGAACAAGGCGTGATCGCGCAGCGCCTTCGGTGTGGCATCGAGTTTCGGTGCGTAGGTTTCGTCCTGGCGCAATCCGGCGACCTGTGCGGTACCGGTCTTGCCGGCTGCGCGATAGGGCGCGTCCTTGAATACGGCGTAGGCGGTGCCGCCGGGCTGCATCACCAGTTCCATCGCCTCGATCACGCGATCGAACACGCCGCGATCCTTCGCCGGAATCGGCGGCAACGCTTCTGGCGTAACGGCACTGATGTTGTGTGTGGCCGGGTCTTCCTCGGCGTGGACCATGTGCGGCTTGAATCCGCCGCCGCGCATCGCCATGCGAGCCGTGGCTTGCGCCAATTGCAGCGGCGTCACGGTGAGATAGCCCTGGCCGATGCCGGTGTTGATCGTTTCGCCCGGAAACCAGGCCTGGCGATAGACGCGCCGCTTCCAGTCGCGCGAAGGCAGCAGCCCGGTTTTTTCGTGCGGGATGTCAACTTCGCTGATATGTCCGAAGCCGAATGCGCCGAGCACTTCGTCGATGTGATCGATGCCCATGTTCAGCGCCGCCTGATAGAAATAGACGTCGCAGGATTTGGTCATCGCCAAGTTGAGATCGACCCACCCATGACCCTGACGCCAGTAGCAGCGGTACTTGCGGTCGACGCCGGGCAGCTGGAAATAGCCCGGATCGAACACCTTGGTCGCCGGGTTCAAAGTGCCCGCAATCAGCCCCGCAGCGGCCATGAACGGCTTGATCGTCGAACCCGGCGGATAGGTGCCAAGCAGCGCGCGGTTGTACAGCGGCCGATCCGGGTTCTCCAGCAGCGCGCGGTAGCTGGCGCCGTCGATGCCTTCAACGAACGGACCCGGATCGAAGCCGGGCTTGCTGACCATCGCCAGGATTTCGCCGGTTTTCGGATCGATCGCAACCGCCGCGCCGTCGAGTTCGCCGAGTGCTGCTTCGGCGGTCGCCTGCAATTTGGAATCGATCGTCAGATACAGATTCCGGCCCGGATTGCCCTGCTGATAATCGAGTTCACGCAACGGCCGGCCACCGGCGTTGGCCTCGATGATCTTGTTGCCGGGATGTCCGCGCAGTTCTTCCTCGTGGCTGCTCTCGACGCCGGACTTGCCGATCTGCGTGAGGCCTTGGTAGGAGGCCTCGTCGATGGTCTGCAGATCGCTATCGGTGATGCCGCCGACGTAACCGATCACATGCGAAGCACCCGCACCCAGCGGGTACTCGCGCAGCAGGCCCGCGGTGACCTCCACGCCCTGAAAGTCGTAGCGATTGATCTCGTAACGCGCCACTTCCTCGGCCGAGAGATTCGTGCGCAGCGCCACCGCGCGGTAGCGGGGTGTCTTGCGCATGCGCTCGCGGAAACGAGCGATATCGACATCGGTCAACCGCACCAGCTGACCGAGCCGTGCGAGCGTGTCGTCGAGCTTGCCGGGCAATTGCTCGGGTGTGATCTCGAGGACGAAGGCGGGCGCATTCTGCGCCAGCAGGGCGCCGTTGCGGTCGTACAGCAAACCGCGCACCGGGGCCACCGGCACCAGGCGCATGCGATTGTCGTCGGCGCGGGTGCTGTAGTAGGCGTGCTGGATCAACTGCAGATCGGTCATGCGCGCGACCAGGCAGCCGATCAACACCAGGCAGCCGAGTCCGGCGATCACCACGCGCGTGGTGAAGGCCTCCTTCTCCTCGTGCAGATTTTTCATCGACTCGAACGGCGTGTTCAGCATCGCGATCGGGCCACGACCCGTGCGTGCCACCGCTGCCGCATCGCCGCGTCCGGGCGGACGCCGCTTCGTCACGTCAACCGCCGCAGCTTCGGCTGTGCGCGGAAGCGATCCATCACCAGCGCCGCCAGCGGCCAGATCAAGGTGGTGCTGATTACCGGCAGCCAGCGCAGGCTCGGTACCGCGCTGTGGTGCGTGAGGCCATCGATCCAGAACATCAGGAACGCGTACAGCACCCAGGCTGCCGACAGTGCCAGCGCGACCTGTGGCAGCGGGAAGATGATCAAACTGCCGCGCAGGCGCCGCACCAGGAAGGTTACCGTCAGCAGCGCCAAGGCGTGCTGGCCCAGCAGGCTGTTGAACAGCACATCGAGCGCCAGTCCGCTGAGCCAGGCGGCGAGCAGCACCGGTTTATCGGCCGTTGCATAGGCCCAGTAGACCAGCGTCAGCGCCACCCATTCGGGGCGGAACGGGGCGATCACGTCCGGCAGCGCGACCATTTGCAGGATCAGCGCCAGCAGCAGCGTCAGCGTGAACACCGGGAACAGGCTGCCGCGACTCATTGTGGTGGCGTATCGGGTGGCGGCGATTCTTTCGGCGCCGCAGCTTCCGCAGCCGGCGGCTTGGATTGCGGTTTCGCGGCGCTGGCCGGTGCCGACTTGCTCGCCGGTGCCGACTTGTTCGCCGGTTTCACCGGTGCCGGTGCCGGTGCCGGTGTTGGCGCGGCAGCAGCGCCATGCGCTGCCTTGTCCGCGGCCGGCTTGGCAGACGTTGGTTTGTCGGCGGCTGGCTTGGCTGGCGCCGGCTTATCGGCCGCCGGCTTGGAACCCGCGGGCGCCTCGGTGGCAGCAACCGCCGGATGGGCCGCCAGATGTTCCGCCGCCTGTTCCTGCGCATGCTGCGCCTTCTGCTTCATCTCGGGACGTGCGGTCGGCACGCTCAGATCGACCGCGGGCGTGTTGTGTTCGCTCCACACCAGCAAGGCCTGACGGCCCTGATTGAGCTTGGCCGTCGGATACGCCAGCGCTTCCATGAAATTCTCGCCGGCCGGATGGCGCAGCTCGAAGATGTGACCGACCGGATAGCCCGCCGGAAAGCGGCCGCCGAGGCCGCTCGATACCAGCAGATCGCCGACCTTGACGTCGGCATTGCCGGGCAGATACGGCAGCGACAAGCCCTGGCCATCGCCACGACCGAGCGCGATGGTCTGCAAGCCGGTGCGGTTCACCTCGACCGGGATGCCGTGGTCCGGATCGGTGATCAGCAACGCGACGCAGGTGGTCGGGTTGACCTGAATCACCTGGCCCATCACACCGTTCGCATCCACCAGTGCCTGGCCCTTGTAGACGCCGTCCTGCTCGCCACGATTCAGCACGATCTGGTGACGATACGGGTCCTGACTGGTCTGCATCACTTCCGAGATCAGCACGCGGTCCGGCAGCGAGGCCGCCGACGACAGCAGCGCGCGGATGCGTTCGTTCTCTGCCTCAAGCGATTCGAGCTTCAGCAGGCGGCCGTCAAGCTCGGTCTGGCGCTGTTTGAGCTGGCGGTTTTCCGCTTCGAGTTGATCGCGCGTTTGCAGGCTGTCGCCGAGCAGCGCCAGCGACTGGGGCGCGGCGGCAATCTGCGCCAAGGGTTGCAAGGCCCAGGCCGCCCAGGCGCGCGCAGCCGCGATGCGAGTCCCCGCACCGTCCATCACCATCAGGGCGATCGACACGCAGGCGAGGAAAAAGAAATTCAGCGCAAGGCCCGGTCCGCGCGAAAAAAGCGGCTTGGAGGCGGAGTCGTGGAGCGTGGTATTCAAGCGTGCGCAGTGTGGGGCCGAAACGGCTCTATTAAACGGCGAGAATAGGGTGCGGCGCGCAGCGCGGCAATCCCTGGCCAGCGGATTTGAGCGAGATTCTTTTGGCCCAGCCGCAGTGGCCCACCGCGAACAGTTATTCGAAGGGCCTTCCAGTTGCTTTCGGACCGCTTGCTTCGGTGCAGGAACCAGACCGGATCAGCGCATCGCGAATTCCGTGCACGTCGTCCGTAAGCCGTGCAGATGCCCACAAAGACTTCAGCCGTGGTGATTGTCGGAGATTCGCGCCGTTCATTCAGACACCGCGCGCGTTGGATGGATTGCGCAGCGTGCGATCAATGAACTTGAGGGCGCTTGAGAGGGCTTGCGAGCGCCTTGATGCCGACGCGCCGACCAGCCGCCTGCTGTGCGCGCCATCTCGCCATCGCGGACGGCCGTTGAACGCCGTTGATCGCCGCTGAACGCCGTTGAACGACTCGGCGTGGCTATCGTTCGGAGAAATCTTGCGCAGGGGGCGTCGTCAGCGGATTGATGGCGAACGTGCTGGCAACGCCAGCGGCCGCTTCCTCGGCCGCATCCAGTGCATTCGGACTCGCGCCGTGATGAAGATTCAGCGGCGCTGCATCGATGCCGCGTTCGCGCAGATAGGCGACCAGCGTGTCGGTATGGCCGTGCATCGCCAGCACGCGCTTGGCGCCGGTCTGTTCGATCGTCCGGATCAGAGATGGCCAATCGGCGTGGTCGGACAACACGAAACCGCGGTCGTATTGCTGGCGCCGGCCGCTGCCGCGGACCTGCATCCAGCCCGACGCGAAGCCCTTCGACAGTGGCCGGAATCGTTTGGTCCAGTGCGTGCCGCTGGCCCCGGGCGGCGCCAGCACCAGGCGGCCGCGCCAATCGAAATGCTTGGGTTGGTTGGTGACGATGTCGGTCGGCAACATGGCGATGCCGGCTTCGCGGTAGATCTTCACCAGCCGCGCCATCGCGCCGTGCAGATAGACCTTCTCGTCGGTCAGTCGCAACAGCTCGGCGAGGATGCGCTGCAACTTGCCGAGCGAGTAGCAGCACAGCAGCGCGCACTGACCGTCGCGCTTGCACTGCTGCCACCAGTCGTGAATCTCGCGCGCGACCTCGGTCGGGTCCGGCCAGCAGTACGCCGGCAATGCAAAGGTCGCCTCGGTAATGAAGACATCGCAGGCGATTGGCTCGAACGGCGCACAACTCGGGTCGGCTTCGCGCTTGTAGTCGCCGGAGACCACCCAGACCTGGCCTTGCGCTTCGATCCGCACCTGCGCGGAGCCGAGTACATGGCCGGCCGGATGCAGCGAGACGCGCGCCTCGCCGAGCGTGAACGTCTCGCCGTAACGCAGCCGGTTGATCTTCGCGCCGAGCCCGAGGCGCTCACGTAGCAGCCCGAAGCCGGCCGCGCTCCCCCAGTACTCGCGCGAGCCAGGCCGCGCGTGATCGGCGTGACCGTGCGTGATCACCGCACGCGCGACCGGCGTGCTCGGATCGATATGGAAGTCGCCGGGCGGGCAGTACAGGCCTTGCGGTGTGGGGACGATCAGGTCCATCGGCATCCGTGCGCTGTTCGCGAGTCGGCGCAGTGCAGGCTTCGATCGTGGACCGGGCGGAACCTTGATCCCGGCAGCGCCAAGCGCCGGGGTGTGCGACCTAGGTTCATGGCGATCGACGCCCCCGCGCGACGGCGACGGATGATCGATCGGCGACAACGCACTCACTGCGCCTCGCCATCCGCTGCGACCTTCGGCGCAAGCGGTGACGGTGCCGACCGCAGATGGCGCTCGTATCCGGCGCCAGCCGCACTCAATCCATCAGGTAGATGTCGCCCTGACGATCGAGCATGTCGAGCAGCATGCCGCCGCCGCGCGCAACGCAGGTGAGCGGGTCGTCGGCGATGATCACCGGCAGGCCGGTTTCTTCCGAAATCAGCTTGTCGAGGTCGCGCAGCAGCGCGCCGCCGCCGGTGAGCACGATGCCGCGCTCGGCGACGTCGGAGCCGAGTTCCGGCGGGGTGCGTTCCAGCGCTTGCTTGACCGCCTTGACGATGCCGGCCAGCGGTTCCTGCAGCGCGTCGAGGATTTCGTTCGAGTTCATCGTGAAGTTGCGCGGCACGCCGGCGGCCAGATGGCGGCCGACGACGTCGATTTCCTGCACTTCGGGGCCCGGGAACGCCGCACCGATTTCCTGCTTGATGCGCTCGGCGGTGGCTTCACCGATCAGCATGTTGTACTGCCGCCGCACATACGAAACGATGGCTTCGTCGAAACGGTCGCCGCCGATGCGCACGCTTTCGGCGTAGACGATGCCGTTGAGCGAGATCACCGCGACTTCCGAGGTGCCGCCGCCGATGTCGACCACCATCGAGCCGCGGGCTTCCGAGATCGGAATACCGGCGCCGAGAGCGGCGGCAATCGGTTCCTCGATCACGAACACGCGGCGCGCACCGGCGTTTTCGACCGATTCGCGGATCGCGCGGCGTTCCACCTGGGTCGAGCCGTAGGGCACGCAGACGATCACGCGCGTCATCGGCCGCGATACGCGACCCTTCTGCACCTTGCGGATGAAGTGCTGCAGCATCTTCTCGGTAACGCGATAGTCGGCGATGACGCCGTCGCGCAAAGGTCTGACCGTGACGATGTTGGTCGGCGTGCGGCCGAGCATGCGCTTGGCGTCGATGCCGACCGCCTCGATCTTCTGCTGGCCGCGGCCATCCTGGCGGATGGCGACGACGGAGGGTTCGTTGAGAACCACGCCTTCGCCACGCACGAACACCAAGGTGTTGGCGGTGCCGAGATCGATGGAGAGGTCGTTGACGAAGAGACTGCGGAAGGCGTCGAGCATCGGGTGAATTCGTAGGCGAAGGTCTGGAGAGAATGGCAGATGGACGGGTTCGTCGTCCGTTTGGCGCGGCATCCGCATCGTGGCGCGGCTTGCCTTGTCCTTGCCCTCGCTGCAACAAGCCTTCGCGAAGGCAGGACCTGAAATCGTTTATCATCAAATCATAACGTATTTCCCCGGATTATTTGTTGGGATTTTCCCGGCGAACGGCGCCATGCGCGGCCTGCGGTGCGGGTGCGCAGGGTGGCGATACCGGTTTCATCAAACCCCTGGCGTGCTTGCAAGACCTTCCATGAGCCTGAGTCCCGAACAGATCCGTCAAGTCGCGCAGCTCGCGCGGCTGCAGTTGGCCCCCGAGCAGACCGAACATTACGCGGTGCAGATTTCCAACATCCTGGCGATGGTGGACGAACTCTCGCGCGCCGACACGGAAGGCGTGCTGCCGATGGCGCATCCGCTCGACATGGTGCAGCGGCTGCGGCCCGACGTCGTCAGCGAAACCAACCAGCGCGAGGCGATGCAGGCGATCGCGCCGCAGGTTGCCGACGGCGTGTACCTGGTGCCGCGGGTGATCGAATGATGTCCCGGCACGCACCACGGCTTCCGATCGCACACAAGGGCACAGTACGCATGAAGACCACGATCGCCATGATCGCCGCGGTGCTGCTGTTGGGCAGCACGCTGGCCGAGGCCAAGAAAAAATCCGTACGGCCGGACGAGATTGCCGAGTTGCAGAAGGAAGGCAAGGTCGCCTCGTTCGAAAAGCTCAACGCCGCAGCGCTGGCGAAGCATCCCGGTGGTCACATCAACGATACGTCCTTGAGCAAGCGCGACGATCGCTATGACTACAAGGTGCGCATCGCCGACGACAAAGGCGACAACTGGAATCTGAAACTCGATGCCGGCAGCGCCACGGTGCTGACCGACAGCAAGGTGGTGCCGCCGCAACTTCCTGCGCTGCCGCTGACGCCCACGCCGTCAGCTCCTGCCGCGCACTAAAGAAAAACCAATCGGCGCCGACGCAGATCGTCGTCGGCCGACCGCAAACTGAAACTGCCGACCGCCTCCATGCACACGCTTTCCATTGCCGAACTCGCCGCAGGCTTACGCGCCCGCAAATTTTCCGCGCGCGAACTCGCACAGACATTTCTCGACCGCATTGCCCAGCACGATGGCGCGCTGAACAGCTTCATCAGCGTCACCGCCGAGCAGGCGCTGGTGCAGGCCGACGCCGCCGATGCCGCGCTCGCAGCCGGCACTGCCGCCGCACTGACCGGTATTCCGCTCGCGCAGAAGGACATCTTCTGCACGCAGGGCGTGCGCACCAGCTGCGGCTCGAAGATGCTGGATAGCTTCGTCGCGCCGTACAACGCCACCATCGTCGACAAGCTGCAGGCGCCATCGCCGCAGGGTGCCGGCATGGTGATGCTGGGCAAGGCGAACATGGACGAGTTTGCGATGGGCTCGTCGAACGAAACCTCGTTCTACGGACCCGTCAAGAATCCCTGGGATCTGGAGCGCGTGCCGGGCGGCAGCTCGGGCGGCTCGGTTGCGGCGGTCGCAGCCGGGCTTGCGCCGGTCGCAACCGCCACCGACACAGGCGGTTCGATCCGTCAGCCGGCCTCGCTGACCAATCTCACCGGCATCAAGCCGACCTACGGCCGCGTGTCGCGCTACGGCATGATCGCGTTCGCGTCGAGTCTCGACCAGGCCGGCGTGGTCGCGCGTTCTGCCGAAGACGCGGCCTACGTGCTGCAGGCGATGTCGGGCTTCGATCCGCGCGATTCGACCAGCGTCGATCGACCGGTCGACGATTACGTCGCCGCGTTGAACGGCTCGATCAAGGGCCTCAAGATCGGTCTGCCGAAAGAGTATTTCGCCGAAGGACTCGATCCCGGCGCGCGTACGCTGATCGAGGCGGCAATCAAGCAGTACGAAGCACTCGGCGCCACCGTGCACGACATCAGCCTGCCGTCGTCGCCGTTGTCGGTGCCGACGTACTACGTCGTCGCGCCGGCGGAAGCCTCGAGCAATCTCGCGCGCTTCGACGGCGTGCGCTACGGCCATCGCGCCGAAGGCGCGAAGACGCTGGAAGAACTCTACAAGCGCTCGCGCGGCGAAGGCTTCGGCGCCGAAGTGCAGCGCCGCATCATGATCGGCACCTACGTGCTCAGCCACGGCTATTTCGATGCCTATTATCTGAAGGCACAGAAAGTGCGGCGCCTGATCTATGAGGATTTCAAGCGCGCCTTCGAAACCGTCGACCTGGTGCTGGGGCCGACTGCGACCGGCACCGCGTTCAAGATCGGTTCGAAGACCGATGATCCGGTTGCGATGTACATGAACGACATCTACACGATCGCCGCAAACCTCGCCGGCATTCCGGCGATGAGCCTGCCTTGTGGATTCGTCGACGGGCTGCCGGTCGGCATGCAGCTGATGGGCAACTTCTTCTCGGAGGCGCGCATGCTCAACGCCGCGCACCAGTATCAGCTGGCGACCGACTTCCACAAGCAGTCGCCAAAAGGATTCAAGTAATGGCGCACGACATCCTGCATAACTCCGAATGGGAAGCCGTGATCGGTCTGGAAGTGCATTGCCAGCTGATGACGCATTCGAAAATCTTTTCCGGTGCGGCGATCCAGTACGGTGCCGAACCGAATACCCAGGCCTGCGCGGTCGATCTCGCACTGCCCGGTGTGCTGCCGGTGTTGAACGAAGACGCCGTGCGCAAGGCGGTGACGTTCGGACTCTCGGTCGACGCCAAGATCGCCGAGCGCTGCGTGTTCGCGCGCAAGCATTATTTCTATCCCGATCTGCCGAAGGGCTACCAGATCTCGCAGTACGAATTGCCGATTGTCTACGAAGGCAAGCTGACGATCGAACTGGAAGATGGCAGCACCAAGACCATCGGGATTACGCGCGCGCATCTGGAAGAGGATGCGGGCAAGTCGATGCACGAAAACTTTTCCAACGCGACCGGCATCGACCTGAACCGCGCCGGCACGCCGCTGATCGAAATCGTTTCTGAGCCGGACATCCGCACCGCGCAGGAAGCAGTGGCGTATCTGAAGAAGCTGCACCAGCTGGTGGTTTACCTGGGCGTGTGCGACGGCAACATGCAGGAAGGCTCGTTCCGTTGCGATGCCAACGTTTCCGTGCGCAAGCGCGGCGCGGCGAAGTTCGGTACTCGCACCGAGACCAAGAACGTCAACTCGTTCCGTTATGTCGAAAAGGCAATCGAATACGAGATCGGTCGCCAGATCGAAGTGATCGAAGGCGGCGGCACGATTCGCCAGGAAACGCGCCTGTTCAATCCGGACAGTGGCGAAACCCGCGCGATGCGTTCGAAGGAAGACGCCAACGACTATCGCTATTTTCCCGATCCGGATCTGTTGCCGGTGGTCTGCACGCAGGACTACATCGATGCGATTCGCGGCAGCCTGCCGGAATTGCCGGAAGCCAAGCGCGCGCGCTTCGAAAAAGATTTCGGCCTGTCGCCGTATGACGCGAAGACGCTGACCTCCTCGCGCGAACTCGCCGCGTATTACGAAACCGTCGTCAAGGAATCGGCTGCGGATCCCAAGCTGTGCGCGAACTGGGTATCGACCGATCTGCTCGCGGTACTGAACAAGTCCGGCAAGGAGATCGACACCTCACCGATCTCTGCAGTCGCGCTCGCCGGCCTGCTGCAGCGCATCGCCGACAAGACCATCTCCGGCAAGATCGCCAAGGATGTGTTCGAGGCGATGGTCGCGGGCGAGGGCGGCGCGGACGACATCATCAAGGCCAAAGGTCTGGTGCAGATCACCGACGAGTCCGCGATCATCAAGGCGATCGACGAGGTCATCGCAAAAAGTCCGGAGCAGGTCGCCGGCTATCGCAGCGGCAAAGACAAGTTGTTCGGTTTCTTCGTCGGCCAGGTGATGAAGGCGACGCAAGGCAAGGCCAATCCGGATGCGGTGAATCGGCTGCTGAAGGAAAAGCTGCTCGGATGATTTGCGCGGCGCGCGGGGCGTGGTCGTTGAAGGCGATGCGCGCGCGCAAGTGCTTGCGTCTGCGCCTGCGCAATCTGTCGCTGTGGCTGGGTCTCGCCGCGGTACTGGGCGCCGGAACGGCACGCGCGGGCTTGCCGCTGCCGCCGACTGATCCCTGGAACGAGCTGCCGGTGGCGACACTGGAGACCAAGCCGGCCAATGCGCTGAAGCTCGGCAGCGTCACCGTCTGGCTCGAATTCAATACGCTCGCGGAAGTGATGCGTGTCGCCGGTGTTGCCGAGATCGCGCATTTCGAGGACGACAAGGCCGCGTTCGACTGGATCTGCTACGACAACGCCGCGCTGCACCAGCGGCTGTGGTTCATTTCCGATACCGACAATGGCGGCGCGCAGCGCATGGTCACGTCCGTCGCCGCCCAATTCGTCTACAGCAACAGCAGCGACGGCTGCGCACTGTTGCCGAAGACCTTGAGCAAGGTCGCGCTCGATCGCGGCGTCTGGCTCGACAGCAGCGAAGCCGAGCTTGCGCAAAAACTCGGCGAGCCGTCCGGCGTGCTGCGCGATTGGCGCAGCTATTACTCCAACCATCGCATGGTGCAGCCACGCACCACGCCGAACGAGGCCGGCGAAATGCAGGACGATATCGCCGAGTCGAGCTATTTGAACCTGCGCGTCGAGGACGGGCACGTGGTGCAGCTGATCGCCGGCAAGATGACGGGCTATTGATGCCGGTATTGATGTCGGTATCGGGGCCGGGCGAACGTCGCGCTTCTCGTAAACTGTCGCCATGAATCTACTCACCCGTTTCACGTTCGAAAACCATGTCGCGCACGGCGCGATCGTCGAGCTCTCGCGCGGCGTCGCCGATCTGCTCGATCAACGCAGCTACAGCCCGGATGTGCGTCGGCTGGTCGGCGAGGCGATCGCGGCGATGCCGCTATTGGCTACGCACCTGACCGCCGAAGGCCGCATCAATCTGCAGTTTCAGGGCGAAGGCGCGATGAAGCTGCTGGTCGCGCAGGTCGACCAGGCTTTGAACGTGCGTGCGATGGCGAAGGCCGACGCCGAACTCTCCGGTGACTTTGCGCAACTCCTGTATGGCGGCTTGCTGGCCTTGATGCTGGAGCCGGTCAATGCGCCGGGTGCCGAGCCGCGCCCGGCGAGCCAGGCGCTGGTGCTGATCGAAGGTGCGCGCCTGTCGGATGCGCTGGAAGGATACTTCGCGCGCTCCGAGCAGTTGCCGACGTTGATCCGTCTGGCCGCTGGCGACGACGGCCGTCTCGCCGGCTTTCTGTTGCAGCGTTTGCCGATCGAAGATCTGCCGAATGCCGACATCGAGTGGGAACACCTGCAAACACTGGCATCCACGCTGAGCAGCGAAGAATTGCTCGCGGCCGATGCCGGCACCATCCTGCATCGCTTGTTCCACGCCGAATCCGTGCGCGTGTTCGAGCCGCGGCCGGTGACGGTGGCCTGCCGCTGCAGCCGCGGCGGCATCGGCCGGATGCTGGTGTCGCTGGGCCGCGAAGAAGTCGAGTCGATACTCGCCGAGCAAGGGCGTGTGGCGGTGACTTGCGAGTTCTGCGGCCGCGAGTATGTGTTCACACCGTTGGAAGTGGCCGACCTGCTGATCGCCAGCGGCACTGCGCCGTCAACCGATACACGGCACTGATACGGCGTGATCGCCGCGCGAGCCACTGATATGAACGATGCCGAGTTGCCGCGGGCGCAGTGGCGCAATGCCGCTGAACATGCGGGCGTTCTCGCGACAGTGCTCAAGGTATTCCGTAGATGATTCTGCCGCGCTACACCATCGCAGCTTCTCAAATTGCCGGTGCCGGCAAGGGTTTGTTCCTGGACGAAGCCGTGACGCGAGGTCGCGTGATCATCGCGCCCGACAACATCCATACCGTGTGGCCGGAGTCGCGGCTGCGCGCGTACGCCGCGGATTCGATCGAAGTGGAATCCAGCGTGCGCTGGTTCGAAGACCAGTTTTCATTGACGCCGGAGTGGAGCGACGAGTGCTACGTCAATCACTCGTTCACGCCGAACGGCCTCTGGCATCTCGGCTTCATCTTCGCGCAGCAGGCGCTCGCACCCGGCACCGAACTGACCATCGACTATCGGCTGGTGATCGGCAGCGGCGAACGCATGCCGTTCACCGATGCGGCAACCGGGCGCGAGATCGTCGGACTGCCGTGGGCAGATAACCTCAGACTCGGTGCGCAGACGCTGCTGGGCCTGTTGCCATCGCCCTGAGCGGCGGCACCCCGAACACCGCCGCCGCAGTGGCGGCGGTGTCGTAGAACTTTATCGGAGCTTCATTGGCGCTTCAGCAGACGATCTGCGTCTGCTGTTTGCTCAGGGGCTGGTCTGGTTCGCCCAGGGCGGATCCAGGAAGGCATCGACACAGCGCGCGCATTCGTTGGGGTCCTGGCTGACCTTGGTATCGAGCGTGATCTGCTCGACCTGCACGCCGAGGCGCATCAGGTAATTGCGTACACCGTCGGCGCGCGACTGTGCCGTCCGCACGATGGCGTCGTCGCTGTCGCTGCCGCGCGCGTGGCCGATCAGCAGCAACTGGCTCTGCGGATTGCGGCGCAGGTAGACCGACAGCGCAATCAGGCCGTTCGAGACTTCGCGCGTCAGCGTGATCGTGCCCGGCATGACCAGTACGTCGTCGACGGTGAAGCGCAGTCCGCCACGGTCACGGCGCGGCTGCAGCGCAGCGGCGTTCTTGCGCAACTCTTCCTGCTGCGGCGTGTCGACGATCGCGGGCGTCACGGGTGTCGGCGCCTGATAAGCCGCGGCCGGGTCGCCGTGTTGCGCGACCAGTGCCTGGTACTGCGCTTGCGCGTAGGCGGTCTGCGCCAGCGTGCGAACCAGCTGCACCTTGCGGTCGGCGAGATACAGCAGGTACGGGCCCTTGGCGGCGTCGCCCTGTGCCTTGTCCGCATTGACGAGTGCTGCACGCGCATCGGCCAGCGCTTGCGCCGGGATTCGCGGCGACAGGCTGGGGTCGGCCTGTAGCGCGGCGAGTTCACCGTTCAGACGAGCTACTTCGCTCGCGCGACCATTCTTGGCCGCCGCCAGCATTTCCTTGTTCGGGCCGCTGGGCGTGATCAAGGGTACCGAGGAACCCTGCGGCAGCACCGGTGCGATCGCTTCGGGCTGCGGCGCAGGGGTTTCGCTTTGCGCCTGCGCAGACAGCGCGGCGATCAGCAGCACGACGCTGCCGCAAATCGTCCAGCGCGTCGCGTGATTGGTCGGCTTCATGCGGCGGCTCCGTTATTCGGCAGCGGTTGCAGCGGCACTTCGTCCGGTGTCGACGGCATGTCCGGTGGCGGCGCAGACGGGTAGGTCTCGGTTTCCGGCGTCATCGTCTCCGGCGGTGCCTGCGGAATCAGGCCCATTTGCTGCTGCAGCGAGAACGTTGCTGCCTGCACGCGCGCCAACTGCGCCTTGGCGAGCGCCAGTTCGGCGTCGGCGCGGGCCTCGTCGGCGAATTGCCGGGACGCTTCGCTAGCCTGTGGGTCCTTGCCCTGCTGCGCGCGGTTGTTGGCATCGCGCGCGTCGGTCAAGCGTGCGCGGGCATTGCTCATATCGAGATTGGCGTAGTCGCCGGCGCGGGCCTCGTCGGCGCGCGAGATCGCGATCTGTGCCGTCTGCAGCGGCGTCAGCGGCGGCTGCTTCGGGCCGCTGGCCGCGCAGGCGACGAGCGAAAGCGCGAGAGTGCTGGTCAACAGTCTGGTTTGCATACTCATCCGGGGCTCTTGATGGGGTCCTCGCCGCGACGTTATTTCGGCGTCGCTGGTCGCTGGCATTCTAGCGGTAGTCTGAACGGGTCGGCGGTGCCGCTGGCTCATCCGTTTGGGCCCGCGCTGCGTAAGCACTCGCATAGTGTGGTTTCCATGCCGCCCGAAACGGGCCCAGGAGTCGATCGATGTCTGCGGTGCTTGCGTCCCTTACCGGATTACTGTGCGTGCTGGCGGCGCTGAGCGCGGTCTGGCTAATCCAGCTGCGCACGCGCAACGCCGGCATGGTCGACCCGGTTTGGTCCTGGAGCCTCGGCTTCCTCGGCGTCTGGTTCGCCGCCTTCGGCAGCGCGCCGGCGCCGCTGCGCGGACTGCTCGCGGTATTGGCCGGGATGTGGGGGCTGCGCCTGGGGCTGCATCTGTTCGCGCGCAACTACGGCAAGCCGGAGGACAAGCGCTACGCGCTGTTTCGCGAGAAATGGGGCAGTGCGGTCAATCGCAACATGTTCTGGTTCTTCCAGCTGCAGGGCGTGCTTGCCTTGTTGCTGGCGCTCGGATTCCTGGTCTGCGCCTATCGTCCCGACATGCCGGGGCCGATCGCGATCGGGCTGGCGCTGGCGCTTTGGCTGCTGTCGGTTGGCGGCGAAGCCGTGTCGGACTATCAGCTCGAGCGGTTCAAGCAGGACCCGGCGAGCAAGGGCCAGGTCTGCCGGCGCGGCCTGTGGAACTACTCGCGGCATCCGAATTACTTCTTCGAGTGCCTGCACTGGGTCGCCTATGTGCCGCTGGCATTCGGTGCGCCGTGGTGGGGACTGGCACTTCTCCCGCCGGTGCTGATGGCCTGGCTGTTGCTGAAGCTGTCCGGCGTGCCGATGGTCGAAGCGCAGTCGGCGCAGCATCGCGCCGGCTACGCGGAATACATGCGCACCACCAGCATGATGATCCCGTGGCCACCGCGACGGCGCTAGCTTTGCGGCCGATGCGTTCCTTGTGAAGTTTCCGCTGTCTCTCCCTTCTTTTTTCCACTTTCTCCGACGACGTTGCCCGAATGAATCTGATCGACCTCTGTGAGCGCGGCTATTTTCCCGACACGCTGACCCGTGCCGGCATGCGCAGCCTGATGCGCCAACGCCTGATCGACGAAGCCAATGGCGATGGCGAGGTCCGTTCGCAGCGCTTCAACAGCTTCCTCGCCGAGTTGCGCGCGAGCCCGATCGCGATCGAAACCGCATCGGCCAACACGCAGCATTACGAAGTGCCGGCGGAGTTCTTTCACCGTCATCTCGGCCCGCGCCTGAAATATTCCTGCTGCCTGTACCAGACCGGCAACGAGACCTTGGCACAGGCCGAGGAGGCGATGCTGTCGCTGTACGCCGAGCGCGCCGGCCTCGCCGATGGCATGCGGATTCTCGATCTGGGCTGCGGCTGGGGATCGCTGTCGCTGTGGCTGGCGGCGAAGTATCCGAATGCACAGATCGTCGGTTTGTCGAACTCGCACGGTCAACGCGAATTCATCGAAGCGCGCGCGGCCGAGCGTGGCCTGCGCAACCTGACCATCTGCACCGGCAATATCGTCGAGTTCGAATTCCCCGCAACAGCACCGAGCGGTGCGGCGGTGGTGGCGGAGTTCGACCGCGTGATCTCGATCGAGATGTTCGAGCACATGAAGAACTATGGCCTGCTGCTGGCCAAGCTGGCGCGTTGGATGAAGCCCGACGCCAAGCTGTTCGTGCATATCTTCGTGCACAAGCTCCTGGCGTATCACTTCGAAGTCCAAGGCCAGACCGACTGGATGAGTCAGTACTTCTTCACCGGCGGCACCATGCCGAGCGAGAACCTGCTGCTGAACTTCCAGAACGATCTGCTGCTGCAACAGCAATGGTGGGTCAGCGGCGCGCACTACGAGAAGACCTCGAACCACTGGCTCGCCGGCATGGATGCGGCGAAGGGCCCGATCATGGAGGTGTTCCGCCAGACCTACGGCAAGGACGCGGCGATCTGGTTCCAGCGCTGGCGCATGTTCTACATGGCCGTGGCCGAACTGTTCGGCTACGCCGGCGGCAACGAATGGGGCGTGGCGCATTACCTGTTCAGTCCGCGGCCTCGCGCCTAGGGTCAATGATGTTTCTTAACGCAACCATCGCCGGTGCGAATGGTCCTTGTCTGGACCCATTCAAGGACGACAAGCTGCAATGAAGCGACTGCAGATATTGGCCGCGCTGCCGTTGTTGTGCGCGTCGACGCTGGCGCTGCCCGCCGTCGCAGCACCGGAAACGATGAAATTCCTCGGCTACGCCTACGACCTGAAATCCGGCAAGTACCTCTACACCGAGGCCTACGACGAGCAAGTCGAAGGCGGACATTGGGAGCGCGGCAGCACCAAGTACTATTCCGCCGACGGCAAGAAGATCGGCGAGAAATCGGTCGACTTCAGTGCCGATCCTTTCGTGCCGGTGTACCGGCTCGACCTTCCGGGCGTCGGCTACTCCGAAGGTATCAGCCGCGTGTCGGCCGATGGCATCGACATGTTCAAGGAGTCGCGCGAGAAAGGGCGCCAGAGCGCCACCATCAAGAAGTCGCAGCAGATGGCAGCGGATGCTGGGTTCCATGCCTTCATCGTTGCCAACATGGCCGATCTGGTCGCTGGCAAGACCGTGCCTTTCAAGTTCGGCGTGGCCGGTCAACTCGATTCGTACAACTTCCGCGCGCGCAAAATCGGCGATACCGAGTTCGAAGGCCGGCCGGCGATCCGCTTGCAGATCGAACCGGACTCGCTGCTGCGTTTCGCGGTCGATCCCCTGGTGCTGACTTACGATCCGGCCAGCAAACGCTTGCTCGAATACCGCGGCGTGTCTAATGTGATCAACCCCACGACCGGCAAGGCTTACAATGTCCGCATTGTCTACACCAGCAAGCCGCCGGACGATGCCCCGAAGAATCTGCCGCCGCTGGATTGAACGCGCTGCGCCGCTGCTGCTGATTGCCGCCTTGCTGCCAGCCGCTGCCCGCGCCGACGACTGGGCGGCCCCCCTTGATGTTGCGGTGGTGCAGGCCAAAGCGCGCCACGCGCCGTTGCTGCTCGATTTCCATGCGCCCTGGTGTTACTCCTGTTACTACATGGCGCGCCATGTGCTCGATGGTCCGGAATGGGACGACGTCGAGCGCCACGCGGTGGTGGTTGAAATCGATGTCGATGCGCCGGAAGGCGCGTACTGGAAAGAGCGTCTGAAAGTTCAGGCGCTGCCGAGCTACGTCGTTCTCAGTACCGATGCGGTGGAGCTTGGACGCATCGTCGGCGAACAGACCCGGTCCGACTTCTATCATCAACTGACGCCGATCCTGTCGCGCGACGACAGCTTCGATGCGCTACGTGCGCAAGTGCTCGCCGGCGGGCGTCCGGCGCTGAAGGCAGCGCGCAAACTGTTGCCGGCTTTCTACGCGCGCGGCGATGCAGAGGGCGCACTAGCCCTGATTGACGGACTGCCGAGCGCACAGCGCAGCGCGCTCGCGGCGGATCCCAAAACCCATTCGTATCTGGCGCGTCTGCGTTTGATGAAGGCCGCACAGCAGCCCGATCCGCAAGCCTGCGCCGAGCTCGCACCGGAAGCCCTGGCGGGCGACCTCGGCTGCGAGCGTGCGTACGAGGTCGAGCGAGTAATGCAATGCACGGCGGAGCTGCCGCTGGCACAGCGCCGTAGCCTGTTGGCGGAACAGAAGCCGGCGATGATGCATTTGTTGACCGGTGCGGTGTTTGCCGAAAGTGCGCCGACGTGTGCGGATGTGCGCAGCGAAGTGCTGACCGCGGCCAGCCTCGACGAAACGCTCGGCTATCCGCACGCGGCCGAGGCCTTGCTCGATCGGGCGATCGAAGACACACAGCGGCGCCTGAGCGTCAGCACCGGGCGCAGTCGCGCACTCGACCTGCGCAAGGACCGCAACCTCGCCGACAACTTGCGCGTGTTTCTCGACCGCGCTGGCAAAACCGCCGCGCTCGACGCGCTGTATCCGCAATTGATTCAGGCGTATCCGGACGACTACGTCTACCCGTATCGCTTCGCGAAGTCCTTGCTTGCGCGGCATCAATACGCACAGGCGCTGCCCTTGCTCGAGCAGGCCTTGCCGAAGGCCTATGGCGTCAACCGTCTCGAAGTTGCGCAAGCCGAGGCAAGCACGCTGACCAAGCTCAATCGCATGGATGATGCGCGCAAAGTGGTGGCCGATACGCTGAAGGCCAACGGCCCCTGGTTTCCGCAGCAGGCTGCGGCACTGAAGGCGAGTGTGGCGTCCAATTAGAATAGCGGCCCGACTTCGCGCCGGCCTTCGCCTTTCCTGCACTTTCTCAACGACTCACACCATGGATAGCAATACGCTCGCGCGGCTCGTCATCACCTGCGCGGATCGTCCCGGCATCGTTGCCGCCGTCACCAGCTTTCTGTTTGCGCACGAGGCCAACATCACCGAGCTGGATCAGCATTCCACTGATGCGCGCGGCGGCCGCTTCTTCATGCGCGTCGAGTTCCAGACCGACAAGCTCAGTCTGACGCCAGTGGAACTGCAGCAGGCGTTCGGTGCGCAAGTCGGCGAGCGCTTCGAGATGGACTGGCATCTGCATTTCGCTGCGAAGCGGCTGCGCATGGCGGTGCTGGTGTCGAAGCACGACCATGCGGCGCTGGAGTTGCTGTGGCGCTGGCAGCGTGGCGAATTGCCGGTGGATATTCCCTGCGTGATTTCGAATCATCCCGATCTGGGTGCAGCCGTTGCGGCCTTCGGCATTCCGTTCGTGCATGTTCCGTTTACCGCGGATACACAGGTGCAGGCCGAAGCGCAGATCCGGGCGCAACTCGGTGACGTCGACTTCGTCGTGCTGGCGCGCTACATGCGTGTGCTCAGCGCCGATTTCGTCGCGGCGTTTCCGAATCGCATCATCAACATTCATCACTCGTTTCTGCCGGCGTTCGCCGGCGGTGACCCGTATCGTCAGGCGCAACTGCGCGGCGTCAAGATCATCGGCGCGACCGCGCACTACGTCACCGCCGAACTCGATCAAGGACCGATCATTGAACAGGACGTCGTGCGCGTGACGCATCGTCATGAACTCGACGATCTCAAAGGCCTGGGTCGAGATCTCGAACGCCAAGTGCTCGCACGTGCGGTGCGCTGGCACGTCGAGGATCGCGTGCTGGTCGATGGCAACAAGACAGTCGTCTTCGCCTGAGCCTTCAGCCGCGCTGCGCGGGCATGCGACACGTAAAACGTAAAACGTAAAACGCAGCACCGATACTAATGGCAGCGCTGCGCCGGGCCGAGCCCCCGGCGTTGATCGCGTTGATTCGAATCTTGCGAACGTGCTGGCGATCGATGGCCTGAGCTTGCTGTTCGCGCAGCAGCGTCGCGCGCGGGTCACTCGCAAGCCATCCCCGCGCATTTCTTGAACTGTTGTGCAAGCGGGAATTTTTGCAGCGCTGCAGCAGTCGATACGGGTGGCGTAGCGCGCTGCGTTTTCCTGTTCAGGATGATGAAAGCTTGTACAGGCAGCATGGGACACGGCCTACGGAAAGGCATGCATAAGGAAGTGTCCGCATGAAAACGATTTCACGCAGCCTGCTCGCGCTGCTGCTGCTCGGTGCTGTCTGCAGCAACAGTTACGCGGGTCTGTTCATTTCGATCAACATCGCGCCACCGGCGCTGCCGGTTTATGAACAGCCGCCGTGCCCCGCGCCCGGTTACATCTGGACGCCGGGGTATTGGGCATATGACGCCGATGGTGGCTACTACTGGGTGCCCGGCACCTGGGTGGTCGCGCCGCGTCCGAACTATCTGTGGACGCCGGGTTACTGGGGCTGGTCCGAAAATGTTTACGTCTGGCACCCCGGCTATTGGGGCGAACACGTCGGCTTCTATGGCGGCGTGAACTATGGCTACGGCTATGGTGGCGCCGGCTACGAAGGCGGCCGTTGGGATCATGGCGTGTTCAACTACAACACCGCCGTCAACAACGTCAACGTCACCAATATCCACAACACCTACAACACGACGGTGATCAACAACGTCAACGTCACGCGCGTCAGCTACAACGGTGGTAGCGGCGGTACTGAAGCGCGTGCCACCGCGCAGGAGCAGGCGGCCGAGCACGAACAGCATGTTGCGGCCACGCCAATGCAGGCGAGCCACGAGCAGGCTGCGCGCAGCAATCCGCAGCAGCGTGCCTCGGTCAACGGCGGTCGTCCGCAGATTGCGGCAACGCCGCGCCCAGGTGCCTTCACCGGCGCGGGTGTAGTGCATGCGCGCGCCGAGGGCGAGCCGCGAGCTGAGGCCGAACATCCCGGCGAACGTCCGGCACCAGCGGCTGCAGCCGCACATCCCGGCGAACGTCCGGCACCAGCGGCTGCCGCCGCACACGAAGACGGGGCTGCTCACCAGCCGCACGAAGGTAACGAAGTCCGGACGCCGGAGCAGGCCGCGCAGGTTCAACGCGGCGAGCCCGGTGCGCGTCCACAGCAGGTTCCGCATGCGCAGGTGCCACAAGCCCCGCATCCACAGCCGCCGCATGCGCAGGCGCCGCGTCCGCCGCAGCCTCACCCGCAACAGCCCCGGCCGCCACAGCACCCGCAGGCGCCGCATCCGCAACAGCCACATCCGCAGCCGCCACACCCGGAGCAGCATGAGCGCTAAAGCAGGCTAGTTGTTCGGTTCGATCGGCAGGCGCGCTGCCTGCGGAATCGAAAAAGCCGCTGCGAGCAATCGCAGCGGCTTTTTATTGGGCGCGTGACAGGTCGCGGTTGAAGCGTCGGCGCCTCCGGTGTTTTATTCTTCCCAGATCAGCTTCAGCTTGCGATCGCCTTCGGCCTTTTCGATCAGGTCGTGGAAGTGCTTTTCCACTTCGTTGCGCCGCACTTTCATCGTCGGCGTCATCAGGTTGTTGTCGATCGACCAGGCCTGCTTCGAGATGATGATTTTGGCAATGGCCTCGTGCGCCTCGATGCCGGCGTTGATGCTCTCCATCGTCGCCAGCAATTCCTTGCCGACCTGATCGCGCGGTTTCTTGGCGGCATCGGCATTGAGGCTGACCACCATCACCGGCTGATTCAAACCCGAGCCGACCAGGCAGACCTGATCGACGTCCGGGTTGCTGGCGAAGTTGCCTTCGATCGGTGCGGGCGTGACGTACTTGCCCTTCAGCGTCTTGAAGATCTCCTTGACGCGCCCGGTGATGTACAGATAACCGTCGTCGTCAACGCGGCCGACGTCGCCGGTATGTAGCCAGCCGTCCTCGGTGTACAGCTCGCGCGTTTTCGCTTCGTCCTTGTAGTAGCCGGGCGTAACACCGGGATGCTTGTTCTGGATCTCGCCGTCGGCGGCGATGCGGATCAGCGAATCGTCGTACGGACGGCCAACGCTGCCGAGACGGTTGTGGTCCGGCATGTTGACGCTGACGTAGATCGAATTCTCCGTCATGCCATAGCCCTGGAAGATATCCAGGCCGATGCTTTCGAACCACTTGAGCACCGGCATCGGCATCGGCGCCGCACCGGAGATGCGCAGCCAGGCCTGATCCAGGCCCAGACCTTTCTTGATCTTGCGCTTCACGTACCAGCCGAGTAGCGGATTCTTCACCAGGCGCGCGAGCTTCTGCGCGGGCACTTGCTTGAGAATGCCGGCCTGAATGCGCGTCCAGACCAGCGGAACGCCGAAGAAGCGCGTTGGCCGCACGTGCTTGATCGTGTCCGGCAGCTTGTCGAGTTCTTCGAGGAAATAGACCTGGGCGCCGAGGTAGAGGCTGCCGACTTCCACCGCGCCGCGCTCGAACGCGTGCGCCAGCGGCAGGTACGACAGGAAGCGCTCGCCGCCAGCGGTCGCCGGCATCAGCCGCATCATGCCTGCGGCGGTAAAGGTGAGGTTGTTCTGCGTGATGATCACGCCCTTCGGATTGCCGGTGGTGCCCGAGGTATAGATCAGGCTCCAGAGTTCGTCGGCGCCGCGCGCCACCGGCTGTTTCAGCGGCGCGTGTTGGGTGACGAGATCGTCCCAGTTGTGCGCGCAACTGATCACACCCGGATACGGCAGCGCGATCTTGATCATGTCGGCCGGCAGCGCGGCGACGAAGCTGGCGGCATCCGGCATCGGGCCGATGAAGGCGGCCTTTGCCTCGCTGTGCGCAGCGATGAACCGCACGGCATCGTCCGACTGCTTCGGATACAGCCCGACGCCGACCAGACCGGCGAGGCCGCAAGCGAAATCGGCCATGAACCAGTGTGCGGTGTTGGTGCCGGTGAGCGCGACACGGCTGCCCTTGGGCAGGCCCAGTGCGATCAACGCAGCCGCCATGCGCAGCGACTGGTCGGCCACTTCGGCCCAGGTGTAGGTGCGCCATTGGCCCTTCACCGGCTGATGCAAGTAGGGCTGATTGGGCGTCTGCTGTGCCCGTTGCAGCAACATCTCCACGGGGCTGGCCAAAGTCTTGTAGTCGACGCCCATCCTGTCCTCGCACGTAAGGTTTATAAATAGCTGCCGCAATGCTAACCAAAGCGGCGGCGGCTTGCGCGGTTTCGGCTAACCTGCGCATCCGCGAACGCGACAACAAGAACCCGCTGGAAGCGCCACCATGAAACTCCTGATTCGCATCGTTCTGCTGCTGATGCTCGGCTTCGCTGTGTTTCTGCTGTCCTGGCCGACCGCAGTTGCGCCGGTCGCCTGGACCGCGCCCGTGGCGCCGTCGAACAGCACAGGACCCTACGCACTCAACGAAAAGCTGAAGGGTCTGCAGCGACTCGCCCTCGGCGTTGGCGAAGGCCCGGAGGGCATCACGATCGATGCCGCCGGCAATGTCTACGCCGGATATCTCGATGGACGCGTGATCCGGCTCGACGCCGACGGCGCCAACCACAGCGAACTGGGCAATACCGGCGGACGGCCGCTCGGCATCGCGCTGCAGGCCGATGGCAGCCTGGTGATCGCCGACGCGGTCAAGGGCCTGCTGGCGATGTCGGCGAAGACGCCGTTGACGGTGCTGAGTACCGCCGCCGCGGGCACGCCGTTCAAGGTGGCCGACGATGTCGATGTCAGTCACGACGGTAAGTATGCGTATTTCAGCGACGCCTCAAGCAAGTTTGCACTGAACGACTACCCGCTCGATCTGCTCGAACACCAAGCTAACGGTCGCCTGCTGCGCTATGACTTCGGAACGAAAACCACCGACGTTCTGCTGGACGGTTTGTATTTCGCCAACGGTGTCACGCTCGGCCCCGACGATGCCTATGTGCTGGTCAACGAGACCGGCGCTTATCGGATCACGCGCTATTGGCTCAAGGGCGACAAGGCTGGCAGTCACGACGTATTTGTCGACAACCTGCCGGGATTCCCCGACAACCTCAGCTTCAACGGCCATGATCGTTTCTGGGTGGCGCTGGCGAGTCCCCGCAACCCACAACTCGACGACATGGCCGGCAAGCCCTGGCTGCGCAAAGTCGTCGCCCGGCTGCCGAAGTTCCTGCAACCCGGACCGGTCGCGCACAGCATCGTGCTGGGCTTCGACGTCGACGGAAAGCTCGTCGCCAATCTCCAATACAAGGGCAGCGACGCGTATGCGCCGATCACCAGCGTCGAGGAACATGGTCCTTGGCTGTACTTCGGCAGCCTGAGCGCGCCATCGCTGGCGCGCATGCCATTGAGCGCGGCGATCGACGCAGCGCGCGCATCGCCTTGACCCGCGGTCGCTAGCAGCCCGCCATACAGATTGATCAGAAATCGGGCTGCGGAATTAAAAAACCCACCGGGACCACTCCCGGTGGGTTCGATCAAACACGCTGAGCGTTAGGCGTTGACCGCGCGCTTCAGCGGCACGTCGCCGTATTCGATGCCGCCATCCTTGTTGATCAGGCCGAAGTATTGCTCCGGCGTGAAGGTGTCGACTTCGATCGCTTCCAATCGCGCGCTGTAGGCTTTGCGCACGGTTGCGGCTTCCTCGGCGCTGATGACGCCCTGGTTGGCAGCATCCTGCGCGAAGTCTTCCGGCACGCCGCGCGGCAGCTTCTTCTGCTTCTGCGCTTCGTGGATTTTCGCAATCACCGGCGCGGCTTCGCCGAGCAGCTTGAATGCTTTTAGCAAGCGTCCTGCGCCACGTGAATCGTCGGCCGGCACGAACACGTTCTCGGTGAGGCGCGAGTACTGCGCGCCGAGCGATTGGATCGCCAGTGCCGACTGATGGCCGAGCTGGTCGCTCGGCATCGACGCCAACGGGTTGATGCGCAGGAACAGCATGCCGACCGTGCGCAGCCACAAACCCAGCAGACCCGCGCCGAAGTTGGCGTAGATGCCGGCGAACGCTTCCTGGATTTTTGCCAGCGCGTACTGCACCGAGTAATGCAGCAAGGGCAGGTCTTCTTCCTTGCGACCATCCGCTTCCCAACGACGCAGCGCGCCGATCGCGAGGATCTGCCAGGCCAGCGCATCGGCGTAGCGACCGGTGAGCTTGCCGCGCACCTTCAGCTTGCCGCCGATGGTGAACATCGCCAGATCGGTCAGCACCGCGAAGCGCGTCGACGCCCAGCCGAGGCGACGGTAGTAGCTGGCGGTCGGACCGCTGACCGGCGAACCGGCGCTCAAGCCGCGTGTGAAGTAGCGCAGCGCCGAACGGCCGATGTTGAGCACGAAGTGGCCGATCCAGCCGACCAGGTTGTTGCGGAACGCCTTCGCATCGTCCTGCTCCACCGCGTTGACCACCTTCAGCGCATATGGATGGCAACGCGTTGCACCCTGGCCGAAGATCATCAGCGTGCGCGTGAGGATGTTGGCGCCTTCGACGGTGATGCCAACCGGCGCCGACTTGTAGCCCATGCCGAGAATGTTGTTCGGCCCCTGCATCACGCCGGCGCCGGAGAACACGTCCATGCCGTCGATGATCAAGTGCTGACTGATCTCGGTGCTGTAGGCCTTCATCACTGCGGAGACCACCGGCGGCTGGTGACCGCTGTCGACCGCCGAGCAACCGAACACGCGCGCACCTTCAAGCATGTAGCTGAGCGCGGCGATTTTGCCAACCTTGTCTTCCACACCTTCCATGCGGCCGATTGGAATGCCGAACTGCTGGCGCACCATCGAGTACGCACCGGTGACGGCGGCAACGGCTTTCGCACCACCGATCGCGCCGGCCGGCAGACTGACCATGCGGCCGCCCGCGAGCTGCTCCATCAACATGCGCCAGCCCTGACCGGCGCCGCCGAGTTCGCCAATGATGTTGGTCAGCGGTACCACCACGTCCTTGCCGATCAGCGGACCGTTGTAGAACGGATCGCCGATCGGATCGTGGTGATCGCCGTGGGTGAAGCCCGGCGTGCCTTCGTGAATCATCACGCAGGTGATACCGACGTCCTCGCCCTTGCCGAGCAGATTCTGCGGATCGCGCAGACGGCAGGCCAGCGTCACCAGATTCGCGATCGGCGCGAGCGTGATGTAGCGCTTGCGGAAATTCATCTTGATCTTGATCGCGCCGTCGCTGTCCTTGAACAGCAGACCATCGGCCTTGATGCTGGCCGCATCCGAACCGGCGGTCGGCTCGGTCAGGCCGAAGCAGGGCACGTACTCGCCGCTGGCGAGCTTCGGCAGATACTCCTGCTTCTGCCGATCGGTGCCGTAATGCTTCAGCAGTTCCGCTGCGCCGAGCGAATTCGGAATCACGACGAAGGTGCCGACCGTCGCGTTGTACGCGCTGATCTTCGCCATGATCGTGCTGATGCCGAGAATCGAAAACTGCTTGCCGCCGTACTGCTTGGGAATCAGGAAGCTCATCATTCCCGACTTCTTGACGAAGTCGAGAATCTCCTCGGGGATGCGCTTGGTGCGGCCGATCTCGTAGCGATCGATCATGCGGCACAGCTCTTCCACCGGACCATCGATGAACGCCTGCTCCTCGGCCGGCAGACGGTTGTAGTTCTCCGCCAGGATCTTCTTGAAATCCGGATTGCCGGAGAACAACTCGCCGTCAATCCAGATCGATCCCGCCTCCAAGGCCAGCCGCTCGGTATCCGAGATCTGCGGCAGGATCTTGTTGGCCTTCATCCACTTCATCAGCAATGCAAACATGACGTCACCTCAAGGCTAGTTCCATTAGTTCTGCGAGGTTCGACCGTGCGCGCGGCAAAACGTTACTCGAATGACCCTATTCGAACGTCTTTCCGCTGTTGGCCATATCGACCAGGATCGCCGCCGGTTTGAACCGCGCGCCGTAACGCGCAGAGAGTTCCTCCGCACGCTTGACGAATTTGGCGATGCCGTAGGCATTGATGTACTGCAGTGCCCCGCCCTGGTGGGGTGCAAAGCCCCAACCGAAGATCGAGCCGATATTCGTATCGGCCACGGTCATCACCACGTTCTCCTCAAAGCACCTTGCCGCCTCGTTCGCCTGCGCGAACATCATCCGCTCGATCATCTCCGCCTGCGGCATCTGCTCCTTCGCCAGCGGGAAATGCTTGCTCAGTTCCGGCCACAGGAATTTCGGGCCGGACTGCGGATATTCGTAGAAGCCCTTGCCGGCTTTCTTGCCCGGACGGTCGAGTTCCTTGACCATCTTGATGACCACCGCTTCGCCCGGATGGCCGACGTAGGTCTTGCCCTCAGCGGCGAAATCCTTCTTGGTCTGTTCGAGAATGTGCAGCGACAGGCTCATGCTGACTTCGTCGTGCAGCGCCAGCGGACCCACCGGCATGCCGGCCTGCAGCCCGGCCATTTCGATCGAGCGCGGGTGCTGGCCTTCGAGCAGCAGCGCCTTGCCTTCCATGATGTAGGTGGCGAATGCGCGCGAGGTGTAGAAGCCGCGCGAGTCGTTCACCACGATCGGCGTCTTCTTGATCTGCTGGACGTAGTCAAAGCCCTTGGCCAGCGTCGCCTTGCTGGTCTTCGCACCCATGATGATTTCGACCAGCGGCATCTTGTCGACCGGCGAGAAGAAGTGCAGGCCGATGAACTGATCCGGACGCAGACTGGCTTCCGCCAGGCCGGTGATCGGCAAGGTCGAGGTGTTCGACGCGAAGGTCGCGGTCTTGGCGATCACGGCTTCGGTTTTTTTGGTGACGTCGGCCTTGATCGTGCGGTCTTCGAACACGGCTTCGATGATCAGATCGCAGTCGGCGAGGTCGGCGTAGTCGGCAGTGGTTTTGATCTTGTCGAGAAACGCGGACTTGCCCATCGGCGTCTCGCGGCCCTTCTTGATCGCCTTGTCGAGCAGGTTGGCCGAGTAGGCCTTGCCGCGCTCGGCGGCTTCCACCGTCGAGTCGAGCAGCACGACGTCGATGCCGGCTTTTACGGTGACGTACGCGATGCCCGCGCCCATCATGCCGGCGCCGAGCATGCCGAGCTTTTTGACCTTCGATTTCTCGAAACCTTCCGGTCGCGACTTGCCCTTGTTGATCGCGTTCAGCTGGAACCACAGCGTGCCGATCATGTTCTTGCTGACCTGGCTCGTCACCAGTTCGGCGAAGAAGCGGCTCTCGATGCGGCAGGCAGAATCGAAGTCGACGATGCCGCCTTCGAATACGCAGCTCATGATGTTGGTCGCGGCGGGGTAGTTGCCGTAGGTCTTGGCATCCGCCATCGACGGCGCGATCGCCCACAGTTGCACGTTGGCCGGGCTCTTCGAATCACCGCCCGGCCATTTGAATTTCTTGTCGTCCCAGGGCTGCACGGCTTTCGGATTCGCCAGACACCAGCTCTTGGCCTTGGCCAGCATGTCGTCGCGGTCGCTTGCCAGCTCGTGGATGATGCCCTGCTGCTTGGCCTGTTCGGCGCGCAGCTCCTTGCCTTCCAGCATCAGCGGCAACGACGCCTGAATGCCGATCAGGCGCGGCAGACGCTGGGTGCCGCCACCGCCCGGCAACAAGCCGAGCTTGACTTCGGGCAGGCCGAACTTGGCCTTCGGATTGTTGATCGCAATCCGGTAGTGGCAAGCCAGCGCCAGCTCCAGGCCGCCGCCGAGCGCGGTGCCATTGAGTGCTGCGACCACCGGGCGACCGCATTTTTCCAGGCGACGCAGGATGATCTTGTAGTCCTCTGCCAGCTTGAAGGCCACGGCCGGATCAGTGATCGCATACACACCCTCGATGTCGGCGCCGGCGAGGAATTCCTTCTTGCCGGAGGTGACGATCACGCCCTTGATGCTGGCATCGCTTTCGATCTGCGTGAGTGCTGCGGTCAGGGGTCCGCTCAGTTCCTCGTTCAGCACGTTCATCGAACGTCCCGGCATGTCGATCGTCAGCGTGGCGATGCCGTCGGCGTCGCGTTCGACTTTTACTGCGGTGTTGTTGCTTCCATCCATTTTCGCGTTCTCTATTGGTTGGTGGCGGCGCTCGTTGGCGCGCTCAGATGCGTATGCGCCCGTGCGGGCTCAGATGCGTTCGATGATCGTTGCGATGCCCATGCCGGCGCCGACGCACAGCGAAATCAGCGCGGTGGTCTTGCCGGTGCGCTCGAGTTCGTCCAGCGCGGTGGCGAGAATGATCGCGCCGGTGGCACCCAGTGGATGCCCCATCGCGATCGAGCCGCCGTTGACGTTGATGCGGTCCATGTCGATATCGAGCGAACGTGCGGCCTTCATCACCACGGCGGCGAAGGCTTCGTTGATCTCGAACAGATCGATGTCCTTCGCCGTCATGCCGGCCTTCTTCAGAGCCTTCTGCGCGGCGGGTGCGATGCCGGTCAGCATGATCGTCGGCTCCGAACCGACCACCGCGACCGAACGGATGCGCGCGCGCGCCTTCAGACCGAGTGCATCGCCCTTGGCTTTCGAACCGATCAGCGTCAGCGCCGCACCGTCGACGATGCCCGACGAATTGCCGGCGTGGTGCACGTGCGTGATCTTTTCGATCGTGGTGTATTTGCGCAGCGCGGTGGCGTTGAAGCCCATGCTGCCCATCTGTTCGAAACTCGGCTTGAGTTCGCCGAGCTTGTCGACGGTGGTCGCGCCGCGCACGGTTTCGTCGTGATCCAGCACGATCATGCCGTTGACGTCCTTCACCGGCACCAGCGACTTGGCAAAGCGATTCTCCGCCTGCGCCTTCGCGGCGAGCTGCTGCGAGCGCACTGCAAAGGAATCGACGTCGTGGCGCGAGAAGCCTTCGAGCGAGGCGATCAGGTCGGCCGAGATGCCCTGCGGCACGAACGCCAGCTGATGGTTGACGCGCGGGTCCATCGCCCAGGCGCCGCCGTCTGAGCCCATCGGCCAGCGACTCATCGATTCGACGCCGCCGGCAACGATCAGATCTTCCTGGCCCGACATCACCTTCATCGCGGCGAGGTTGATCGACTCCAGACCCGAGGCGCAGAAGCGGCTCTGGGTGACGCCGGGCACGTTCTGCGCCCAGCCCGAATACAGCACGGCGGTGCGGGCGAGATCCGCGCCCTGTTCGCCGACCGGCGTTACGCAGCCGAGAACGACGTCGTCGACCTGGCTGGTATCGAGCTGGTTGCGGGTCTGCAGCGCGTGGAACAGGTTCGCCAACAAATGCACCGGCGTGACCTCGTGCAGGCTGCCGTCTTTCTTGCCCTTGCCGCGCGGGGTACGCACGGCGTCGTAAACATATGCTTCGGTCATTTCAATGGGTCCGGTGCAGGAGGTTGAAGTATTTGGGTAATGTGCATTACTATTAGCCCGCGAGACGCTTGGCTGCCGCTCGCGTGGGTCGCGCTCATGTGACGATCTCGCATGTCACCAAGCCGACTGTTCGAGCATAATCCTACGGTGACAACAGGTCAATACGGGCGCGTATGGATGTCCGGATGGCCAACCCGGGTGCTGCCGATCGTGCAGTAAACAACATTACACATCGAGTCCATTCATGAGTGAGAAGGCGATCGATTTCCGAGCCCAGCTGGCGCAGCTGGACCCCGACACGCGCATGCGAATCCAGCAGGCGGTGCTGGAAATTTTTTCGCAGCGCGAATTTCATCGGGTCAGCCTGATCGAGATCGCGCGCGGCGCGAATGTCAGCCTGCAGACCATCTACAAGTACTACGGCAGCAAGGAAGCGCTGCTGTTCTCCACGCTCGATCACTGGATGGACATCCTTGCCGAGCGCATGCTCGATCATCTGCAAGGCATTGCCGACTACAAGGAGCGTCTGCGCAAGGTGTTCTGGGTGGTGCTCGACTTCTTCGAGAAGAATCCGAAAGTCGCCCAGCTCGAGATGAGTTCGGTGTACGTCAACACCTGGCGTACGCAGGGCAATTTCGAGAGTCCGGCGCTGTTCGGTACGTTCATCAAGGTGCTCGCCGAAGGCCGCGAACGCGGGGTACTGAACGACGAGGTCGATGAGAAGATCCTGCTCGACTACATCCTCGGCGTACTCAGCCGGCTGGTGCAGATGTACATCCATCGCGGGCAGAAGGAGCCGCTGACGCAGCAGGCGAACGCGCTGTTCGAAATGCTCTGGCGGGCGATCTCAAAGCCGATCTAGCGGCCCGGTCGCTCGTTCGCGTTATCGGTGGCCTCGGCCGCATCAGCGGCCGCGTTCGCGTCAGTGACTGCTCAGCGACCGCCCATTGACCGCTCAGCGACCGCAGTTCCAGCAAATTTCGAAACTGCCGGAATTGGTTTCTGCGCACGTCGGACATTGCCAATCGGCGCCTTCGGCGTCTGCATGTTCCGATTCGGCCAAGGCTTTCAGTGCGCGCTCGGTATGGCGTTCGTCGAGCACCCAGAGTTCTGGCCAGGTATCGAGTGGCGACAGCAGGCCGCTGGCGCCACCGGCGAATTCGTTGCGGATCATGCAGCGGATGCCGGCGGCCTCGACCACGCGCCGCGCGTTCCAGACGAGCAGCGGGTTTTGCGCTTGATAGATTCGTTTCAAGCGCCGCGCCTGAGTGCTCAGGCCGCTTTCAAGCTACGTTCGAAAAACGCCGTCTGGTCGGATGCTACTTGCTCGAACGTCGGCAGCACATAGACTTCGAAGTGGCCCACCGGATAGCGCTTTACTTCAACCTTCTGCGGCGCGCGACGTGCGCCATCTTCCATCGCCGACGGCGGCACGACCTTGTCTTCGGTCGCGATGCAGAACAATGCCGGACACGGCAGTCGGGGCGTCAGCGTGTTGGGCCGATAGTTGGCGATGGTCAGCGCCCAGCTGCAGGAGATCGCATTGTTCCAGTCAGGTGGCGTGATGCGCAGATAGCCGGGTTTCGAATCTGGCGTCGTCAGCGCGGCGGTTTCGCCGGGATTGCCGACCACTGGTATCGTCACGCGCGCGCCGCTGGTCGCGGCGCGCAGCACATCGGCGAGACCATAAGCGCTGAGCTTGAGCACGTGCAGCAGGCCCGACTGACGGATCAGGTTCACGAAGGAGGCGAGCCCATCCATCATCGCGCCCTGTGACGACACGGCCGCGATGTTGCCATCGGCAACCGCAGCGGCGACCGAGTGCGCGCCGGAAAACGAACTTCCCCAGGTCGCAATGCGCGTCGGGTCCACGCCGGGGCGCTTGCGCGCGAACGCGATGGCGGCAGCCCAGTCCTGCAACTGGCGTTTGACGCTGATCCATTGCCGCGGCTGACCCTCGCTCAAGCCGAAGCCTCGATAATCGAAGCACAGCACATTGAAGCCGGCCGCGCCGAAGCGCCGCATGAATGGCTCCAGCCCGGCGGCGCGCGTGCCGCCAAGGCCATGCGCCATGACGATGCAGGGAACGCCGCGCGCATTGCGGAAACGGCTGCTGGCGGCAGCTTCGATGTAGCCGGCCCGCAGCGTGGTTCCGTGGCTGTCGAACTCAATCTCCTGGATGCTTACGGCGGCGACGTCCATGTGTTCTCCTGTTTATTGATTGCGAGGCAGTATTTCGGGCGCATGGTGATACGGCCGCCAGCGTCGCGCCGATGCAGGCGGGCGGCGCCAGATTTACCGCCTCAGCTCAATGCCGATAGCAGCATCGTCACACCGAGCATCAGCAGTATCGCGCCCATCGCGCGGTCGATCCAGTGGGCGCCAGCGCCGAAGCGCGCGCGCAGGCGCGGATGCGCGAACGTCATCGCGACGGCGGCAAACCAGCCGGCGGTGACCAGCATCATCCAAAGCCCAAGCGCGAGCTTCAGTCCGGTCGAGGCATGGGCGGACACCATCGCCGCGCACAGCGCAACGAAGAACAGCATCGCCTTGACGTTGAATATGTTGGTGCCGAAGCCGATCAGAAAATCGCGCGCGCCGGTGCGAGCAGTCGCGGCAGCACTGGAGGAATCCAGCGACGGCAGGCGAGGCTGCGCGCGAATCGCCTGCGCGCCGATCCATAACAGCACTGTGGCGCCCAGCAGCTTCAGCGTGTCCAACAGCGCCGGGTAGTGTGTGATCGCCCAACTCAAACCGAATAGCCCGTAAGCGACGTGCACGCCAATGCCGCAGCCGATGCCGAGCGCGGTGCGCAGACCGGCGTTGCGCCCTTGCGCCAGCGTCTGCCGAATCACCATCGCCAAATCAGGGCCGGGGCTGATCACTGCCAGCGCGTGTGCGGTGGCGACGGCGGCGAACAACGGCAGCGGCGATTGCGTCAGGTTGGCGAGGTTCAAGGTGTCGAATCCTGCCGCAGATGCAACAGTGCGATTTCCGGCGGAACGCGGAAACGTACCGGCAGATTGCTGGTGCCGATCCCGGTGGTGACGAACAAATCGGTCTGCACCAGGTAATGGCCGCGCAGCCAGTGCAGCGGACTGTCGCGCGTTTCACGCAAGATCACGCGGCTGAACAACGGCAGGCGCACCTGACCGCCATGGGTATGGCCGGCGATCAGCAAGTTCACCCGCGCTGGAAGCTGTGGCAGCAACTCGGGGTCGTGCGTCAGTGCGATCACCGGCGCATCGTCGTCGATTCGCGCCAGCGTGGCGTCGACCTTTGGGCCGCCGGTCTGCAGATCGGCGAAGCCGGCCAGCCAGAAATGGGCGTCGCCACGATCAATGCGGCGGACGTCGTTGTCGATCGGGGTGATCCCGACGCGCTGCAACTCGGCACGGAAGCGCCCGACATTGCCGCCGACATCGTGATTGCCGAGCACCGCGAACACGCCGAGCGGCGCGTGCATGCCAGAGAGCGCATCGGCGACGACGGTCGGATCGATGCGGTGCCCGCCGATGACCGCCTGCGCGAAGATATCGCCGGCGATCAGGATCAAGTCGGGATGCGCGGCATTGGTCAGGGCCACCACGCGACGGAGCTTCGCCGTATCGATGAAGGGTGCGCCGGCATGCAGGTCCGATAACGCCGCGATCGTCAGGCCGTCGATCGGTGCGCCGGCCGTGTGCAGCGGCAAGTCATAGTGGTTGACCCGCAGGGAGTCCGGCTCCAGCCAGAAGGCCCACAATCCGAGCCCCAGCAACCCCAGCGCAAGGCACCACCCGAGGCGGTAAAGGATTTTGAGCATGTTCGGCAGCTTCGAGCGGGTCGGCGACAGATGCAGCCGCGAGTCTAAAGATTTTTGTTGCAGCGCCGCTCGGTGGCGTCGCCGAAAGCGCTGGCCGAGCGTGTAATCTGACACCGTGCGGTACTGAAAACCTGGCCGATCCGGTCATGAGCCGGCTTGAACGCCGCCTTGAACCTTGGCTTGGGACTTGGCTTGGACCTTGGCTTGGATGTTCGCTTGAATCTCAGCTTGAGCGCCGGCTTGAATGCCCGCTTAAACCTTTAGCAGACGCTGCTCATCTCAATGGTGTGACGATCGCAACCTTCATAGATTCTGCGGAGACCGGCTTGACGCCAGCGGCAACGGATTCGGTATCGGAACCGGAAGACCTGGCTTTGGCACGGCGCGCTGCGCGCGGCGATCTGCAGGCCTTCGAGCAGTTGTACCGCAGCCATCTGGGCCGCATCTATGGTTTGTGCTGCCGGCTCTGCAATGGCGACAAGTCGCGCGCCGATGCGGCAACCCAGGACGCCTTCGTGCGCGCCTGGGAGCATATCGGTAGCTTTCGCGGCGATGCCTTGTTCAGCACCTGGCTGCACCGGCTGACCGTGAACGTGGTGCTCGGCGAGAAGCGCTTGCTGAAACGTTGGGTCAGCTTCGAGGATCTCGGTCCCGGCGAAACCGACGACGAAGATTCGATCAGCAGCGCCGCTCAACGCGCACCGGTCCAGGACGTCGGGCTGCGCATGGATCTCGAACGCGCCGTGGCGCGGCTGCCGAAAGGGGCTCGCACGGTGCTGTTCTTGCACGACGTCGAAGGTTATCAGCACGACGAGATCGCCGAACTCACCGGCATCGCGGTCGGTACGTCGAAAGCGCAGCTGCATCGGGCACGGCGTTTGTTGAAGGAATGGCTGCAATGAAGTCCCCGAACGAAATTACGCATCTCGAACACGATTCAATCGCGCCGCCGCCCGCCGGTCTTGAGGCCCTGCGCGGCGAGTGCCTGCCGCAGACCGATCTGTGGCCGGGAATTGCCGCGGCTATTCAGGCGCGTCGCGAGCACACCTCCATCGCGGAAGGCGCGGCGGTTGCAGGCGAGCTGGCCGCGTTGCGCAAGGAACACCTGCCGGCGCACGACTTGTGGCCGGGTATCGAGGCAGCAATTCACGCGCGGCGCGCGCGCGCCTGGCGCATGCCGTTGTGGGGTGGTGCTGCACTTGCCGCCTCGCTGGTGATGGTGCTGGGCTTGTCGGTGCTGCATGGCGAACGCCGCGGCAAACCGCTGCAGGCACCGCCGGCGGTGGCCGCGGCACAGCTTGCGGAGGCGCATGCCGCAGCGATTCGCGATGTGGTGAACCGACCGCTGCATGGGGAAACTCGTGCGCTGGTGCGCGCGAACTTGAAGATCGTCAACAACGCCGAAGAGCAGCTCAAGCGCGCCTTGGCTGAAGATCCGGACGGCGAATATCTGAAAAGCCTTCTGGCGAGCGCGCGTAGCCAGCAGACTCAGCTTGCGGCGCTGGAAGATCGGCACTGATGAACACAGTCGCGCCAATTTCGCTTCGCCGCACTGCTGCGGATACGGTAGCAGTGCGGAAGCAGCTGCTGGTGCTCCTAGGCTGTGCCTGCGCGTTCGCAGCGCACGCCGGCGTCACCGTCGACGAACACCGTCCGCTGGTGGCGACCGGTCGCGTTTACGTCAACAATATCGCTGGGACCGTCGTCGTCAACAGCTGGGACAAGAACGAGGTGTACCTGCGCGGGCAACTCGGTGACGAGGCCGACAGCATCGACATTGGCGGCGGCAGCGACAATCTCAGCATCGTCGTCAAGATGCCGAAGAAGTCGCACAACAGCGGCGAGTCCGACCTCACGCTGACGGTGCCATCCGGTGCGCGCGTCGAGCTCGAAACCGTCAGCGCCGATGTCTCGGCGCAGGACCTGCGCGGACCCGTCAAGGTGAATACCGTCAGCGGTACCGCGCTGTTGCAATTGTCTTCGCCGGATGTGTCGGTGCAGAGCGTCAGTGGCGACATCACGCTGCGCGGGCCGTCGCGCATGACCTTCGCAAAGAGCGTCAGCGGCGACATGCACCTGGCCGGCATGCAGGGCAAGCTGGTGGTCGAAACCGTGTCCGGCAACCTGCAGCTCGACGGCGGCCGCTTCAGCGACGTGCACCTGAAGTCGGTGTCCGGCGACATGCGCCTCGATGTCACGCTCGCGCAGACGGCACAGATCATCGGCGATACCTTGTCCGGCGACATTACGCTCGACGTGCCTTCGGATGTGTCCGGCACCGCGCTGCTGAAAAGCTTCAGCGGCGACACCAGTTGCGATGCGACGCTGACCACGGCCAGCGCTTCGGCCAGCGCTTCGGCCAGCGCGGCGTCGGGCGGCATCAGCGCGGGTCCGCCGGGGCGCAACGGCAAGCGTCAATATGTCTGGGGCGATGGTTCGGGCGCGCGCGTCGAACTGTCGAGCTTCAGCGGCGATATCCGCGTGTTGCGCAAGGCGGTCAAGGGCTCGCAGACGCCGCCACCCTTTGTCGGCAAGGATTAAGCGCGTCGAAGTGTTCGCGCGCCAACGCGCGAACGCAAACGAATGACGCGCGTTTAAGTTTCGTCACGCGCCGGTTGTGGCACGAGATTCACGCCACGCGGCCTACGCCTTCGTTCGAACTCACGCGGTGCGTCGTGCGCAGTGCGGCGACCGACGCACCACGCAACTCCTGCGCACTCAGTGCCGGAAGTGACGCACGCCGGTGAACATCATCGCCAGGCCGTGCTCGTCGGCGGCGGCAATCACTTCGGAATCGCGCATCGAGCCGCCCGGTTGAATCACCGCGGTGATGCCGGCTGCCGCAGCCGCGTCAATGCCGTCGCGGAACGGGAAGAAGGCGTCGCTGGCCATGACCGAACCGGGCACCGTCAGCTTCTCGTCGCCCGCTTTGATACCGGCGATCTTGGCTGAATACACGCGGCTCATCTGGCCGGCGCCGACGCCGATGGTCTGCCGGTTCTTGGCGTAGACGATTGCGTTCGATTTAACGAACTTCGCGACTTTCCACGCAAACACCAGGTCGTGCACTTCGGCTTCGGTCGGCGCGCGACGCGTGACGATCTTCAAGGCGTCGACGTCGATCTTGTGATCGTCGCGATCCTGCACGAGCAGACCGCCACCGACGCGCTTGTAGTCGAACGCGGCTTGCGGTGTCTCCGGCCAGGCGCCGCACTCCAGCAAACGCACGTTCTGCTTGGCAGCCACGATCGCCCGCGCTTCGGCGCTGATGCTCGGTGCGATGATGACCTCGACGAACTGACGCTCGACGATCGCCTGCGCGGTGGCGGCGTCGAGCTCGCGATTGAAGGCGATGATGCCGCCGAATGCCGAGGTCGGATCGGTTTGATAGGCCAGGTCATAGGCAACGCGAATGCCGTCGAGCGACACCGCGACGCCGCAGGGATTAGCGTGCTTGACGATGACGCAGGCGGGTTTGACGAACGACTTCACGCATTCGAGCGCGGCATCGGCATCGGCGACGTTGTTGTAGCTCAGTTCCTTGCCCTGCAGCTGCCGCGCCGCCGCGATGCTGCCCGCCGGTGGCGCGCGTTCGCCGTAGAACGCCGCGCGCTGATGCGGATTCTCGCCGTAGCGCATCGCCTGCAGCTTCTGAAACTGAAGGCCGAGAATGCCCGGAAACACATCGCGCTGACCGTCGGCGTCGAGGCTCGACAGATAGCCTGCGACCGCCGCGTCGTAGCGCGACGTATGGGCGAACGCCTTGGTTGCCAGCGATCGACGGAACGCGGCATCGAGACCGGCGCCGTCGATCCGCGCGAGCACTGCCGCGTAGTCGGCGGGCTCGACGACGATGGCGACGTAGGCATGGTTCTTCGCCGATGCGCGCACCATCGCCGGGCCGCCGATGTCGATGTTCTCGATCGCGTCGTCGATCGATACATCCGGCTTGGCGACGGTTTGCTCGAATGGATAGAGGTTGACGACGATCAGATCAATCGGCGCGATGCCGTGCTCGGCCATCACTGCGTCGTCGATGCCGCGGCGTCCGAGAATGCCGCCGTGGATTTTCGGATGCAGCGTCTTCACGCGGCCGTCCATGATTTCGGGAAAGCCGGTGACCTCGGCCACTTCGCGTGCGGCGATCCCGGCTTGCGTCAGCGCCTTGTAGGTGCCGCCGGTCGATAGCAATTCGATGCCGTGTGCGGCGAGCGCGCGTGCGAAATCGATCAGGCCGGTTTTATCGGAGACGGAAAGCAGGGCGCGCCGCGGGCGCAGGGAAACGTCGGACAAGCTCATGCTCCAGGATTGGGCAGCGGGCAACGAGTGCAGCGAATGCAGCGACGCGCGAACGATCAGTCGGACTGCGTCGGGTCGATCTTGTACAGGCCGAGCTTCTTGCGCAGCGTTGCGCGGTTCAGGCCCAGCAGTTCGGAGGCGCGCGACTGGTTGCCGTCGCAATAGCGCAGCGTCGCGCGCAGCAGCGGCGGTTCCACCTGTTCGAGAATCATCTCGTACAGATCTTTCGGTGCGTGGCCGTTGAGTGTCGCGAAATAATCTTCGAGACAATCTGCAACGGAATGGCACAAGGGTTTGATATCGGCTTTTTTCGCTGGAGACATGCCCGCGCAGACCTTCGACGTGCTGTCATCGTTCTTAAAAAGGGGACGGAGATGATACTGAGTTCGACGCGGTCACGAAAGCGCCACTGGTCGTGTGACAGGCGCATCCAACATTGGGAAGCGAGCCTCAGCGGCGACGCACACCGCTGACGCGCGACCAGCCTTCGCGTTTGCCGTCGGTTTCGAAATCGAACCAGGCTGCGTATGCCGCGCGAACCTCGTCGGCTTGCGCATCGAGGATGCCGGCCAGCACGATCTGCCCGCCCATGCGGGTGCGCGCCGCCAACATCGGTGCAAGCGTGATCAAGGGCCGCGCGAGGATGTTCGCCAGAACCAGATCGAAGTCCTTGCTTTGTATCTGCTCGGCGTCGGCGAGCGTCAAACGATCCGACACTGCGTTGCGTTCGGCATTGTCGCGGCTCGCGGTCAAGGCTTGCGGATCGATATCGATCGCCAGCGCTGCGCGCGCACCGAGCTTGAGTGCGGCGATCGCCAAAATGCCAGAGCCGCAGCCGTAGTCGAGCACCTGTGCGCCGACGTCGTGCGTCGCCAGCCATTCCAGGCAGAGCGCCGTACTCGGATGCGTGCCCGTGCCGAACGCGAGGCCCGGATCGAGCTGAACCACGATCGCGCGCGGATCATCGATGACGTGACCGCTCGGGCAGATCCACAGACGTTCGCCGAACGGCATCGGCTGCGCATGCTGCAGCCAGGCGTTGACCCAGTCGGCGTCTTCGATCGTGCGCAGTTCCAGCGCGATATCCTCACCATCCGGCAATTGTTCGCGCAGCGCGGCGCGCGCGGGTTCGATCAGTGCCTCGCGATCGAACAAGCCGTGCGCCAGCGTGTTCGACCACAGCGGTGTGGCTCCGGGTGCCGGCTCCAGCACCGGATCGTCGGCTGCGTCGCTCAGCGTGACCGACGCAGCACCCTGCGCCAGCAGCACCTCCTCGGCGAATTCCGGATAACGGCTCGCGACCGTCAGTTGCCACCAGCCCATGACCGGCGCCTCAGGCGATGTTTCGATCGAACGACGGCACTAGCGCTGTGCCGTCCACTGCTCCAGGCGTTCGCCGAGATAGTGAATGTGATGCTCGCCGGCGCAGAACACTTCGTCTTCGAGAATGCGTCGCTGCAAAGGAATATTGGTCTTGATGCCTTCGACGATCATTTCCGCCAGCGCGGTACGCATGCGTGCGATCGCGGATTCGCGCGTCGGACCGTAAGCAATCAGTTTGGCGATCATGGAATCGTAGTTCGACGGCACGCGGTAGCCTGCGTACAAGTGGCTGTCGACACGAATACCGGGGCCGCCGGGCGTGTGATAGCCGGTGACGAGGCCGGGCGAGGGGATGAACGTGAACGGGTCTTCGGCGTTGATGCGGCATTCGATCGCATGGCCGCGCAGTTCCACCTGCTCCTGACGGATCTGCAGCGGCTTGCCGGCAGCGACCATGATCTGTTCGCGGATCAGGTCGAGACCGGTGACGCGTTCGGTCACCGGGTGCTCCACCTGGATGCGGGTGTTCATTTCGATGAAGTAGAAGCGCCCGTGGTCGTACAGGAACTCCATCGTGCCGGCGCCGCGATAGCCGATGCGCTTGCAGGCATCGGTGCAGAGCTTGCCGATCTCTTCGCGCTGCGCGGCGGTGATGCCGGGCGCCAGCGCTTCTTCCAGCACTTTTTGATTGCGGCGCTGCATCGAGCAGTCGCGCTCGCCGAGATAGATCGCGTTGCCGTGTTCGTCGGCCAGCACCTGAATTTCGATGTGGCGCGGTACTTCGAGATATTTCTCGAGGAACACGCTGCCGTCCTTGAACGCCTGCGCGGCTTCATTGCGCGCCATGCCGATGGATTGGATCAGGTCCTCTTCCTTGCGCACGACGTACATGCCGCGTCCGCCACCACCGGCCGCGGCCTTGATCAGCACCGGATAACCGACCTTCGCCGCAATCTCCTTGCAGGCGACTTCGTCGTCCGGCAGCACGCCGTCGGAGCCGGGCACGCAGGGCACGCCGGCCGAAATCATTTCGGCCTTTGCGGTGGTCTTGCCGCCCATCAGTCGAATCGTTTCCGAGCGTGGACCGATGAATACGAAGCCGCTGCGTTCAACGCTCTCGGCGAAATCCGCGTTCTCGGACAAAAAGCCATAGCCGGGATGGATCGCGTCGGCCTGGGTGATCTCGGCCGCGCTGATGATCGCCGCCATGTTGAGATAGCTGCTGGTGGCCGCCGGCGGCCCGATGCAGACGGCTTCGTCGGCGAGGCGCACGTGCTTGAGGTCGCGGTCGGCAGTGGAATACACCGCCACCGTCTGGATGCCGAGCTCGCGGCAGCAGCGCAGGATGCGCAGTGCGATTTCGCCGCGATTCGCAATTAGAATTTTTTCGAACATGGGAGTCTTGTGTGATTGTCCTGGACAGGCCTGTCTGCAAGCGGCGGGATTCAGCAGCCCGCTCTACAACAGGACGTTCACTACGCCGGATCGATGATGAACAAGGGCTGGTCGAATTCAACCGGCTTTTCGTTGTCTGCAACGATCTCGGCAATCACGCCGCTGCGATCGGCTTCGATCTGGTTGAGCATCTTCATGGCCTCGATGATGCACAGCGTCTGGCCCTGCTTGACGGTCTGGCCGACTTCGACGAACGCCTTCGCACCCGGCGACGGCGAGCGATAAAACGTGCCGACCATCGGCGACTTGACGACGTGACGGTTGTCGACTTTCGGCGCGGCCGGTGCAGCAGCCGGCGCTGCTGCGGCCGCTGCGGGCGCGGCAGACGGAGCGGCTGGCGGCGGCGCGTACTGCGGTTGCTGCTGCGGCAGGAAATACTGCGGACCCTGCGTGCCCGCAGGCGGCAGTCGACTGATGCGTACCGATTCTTCGCCTTCCTTGACCTCAAGCTCGGAAATTCCGGATTCCTCGACGAGATCGATCAGCGTCTTGATTTTGCGCAGGTCCATCGTGTTCTCAACTCCCTTGTGGTTGAAGCCGCTCGTGTGCGGCCTGCAGCGCGAGCCGGTAACCGGCAGCCCCGAGACCGACAATCACCCCCGCGGCGATATCGGACAAATACGAATGGTGGCGAAACGGTTCGCGTGCGAACACGTTCGATAAATGCACTTCGATAAACGGAATGCCGACGCCGAGCAGCGCATCGCGCAGCGCAATGCTGGTGTGCGTGAACGCGCCCGGATTGAAGATGATGAAGGCCACGCCGTCGGCCGGAGCCTGGTGAATGCGCTCGATCAGCAGGCCTTCCTGATTCTTTTGAAAGCAGTCGAGCGTGTGGCCGAGTGTGGCGGCCTGCGCGACCAGCGCGGCTTCGATCTGCGCCAGCGTCTGCCGACCATAAACCTCAGGCTCGCGCGAACCCAGCAGGTTCAGATTCGGGCCATTCAGTAGCAGCAGTCGGCTCACGCGCTGTTGTTCTTGTGATCAGGCGAGCGCCGATTCTGCCTCAAGGGCCAGAAGTTCACAATTGCCAGACGTTGGGTGCGCGATCGTCGCGGTTCGCACCAAAATGCGGCGAAACCTCAGGTGGGTAGGTGCGAGCTGATCATTTCGCGCAGTTCACCGGCCGAAAATTCACCAATCTGGCGCCGGATGATGATGCCGTCGGCGCCGACCAGCAGCGAAAACGGCAGGCCGCCGACCGGATTGTCGAGCTGCTCCATCGTCTTGATCATCGTCTCCGGTTCCGCGGTGATCAGCACCGGATAGTTGATGCCCAGCGTACCGAGCATGCCGCGAACGGCGTCCGGATCATCCACCGCAGGCCCGACGATCTGAAGTCCGCGCGGACCGAATTCGGTCTGCAGTTTCACCAGTTCGGGAATCTCGTGCAGGCAGGGCCCGCACCAGGTGGCCCAGAAATTCAACAACAGCAGCTTGCCGCGATACTCCTCGAGCGCGTGCGGCTTGCCGTCCAGATCGTTCATCTGAATGCCGGCCGGCAAAGGTTTGCCGACCACGTTGCCCGCATGCGCGAAATGCCGGTATGCAAAGAATCCACCGCCGGCCGCGACGATGCAGATAAAGAGAAATAGAAGAATCGTACGCATGGTTCTTAGTCGTGTGAGTGGCGCGGGCGGCGCATTGGGCGGGTGATTTGGCGGGATTGGCGGGACTGGCGAGCGTGAGAATCGTCAGGGCGTGCTGGCCACGACATCGATGACTTGCGTCTGCGGTGGATAGCACACGCCGATATCGGCGCAACCCTGAAAGCGCACGCGCAGGCGCGTCGGCGCGCGCCCACCGTGTAGTGGCAACCGGGCTGTCAGGAGATCGCGATAGACCTCGTTGTCGCCCTGTTCGTCCTGCAGTTTCGCACCCACCGGCAATTGCGCAGTGCCGAGGGCTGCGCTGCCCGCCGGCTCGGCGGCGAATGCGAGGCGCTTGCGGTACAGGTAGTAGCCGGGCGCGATCGACCAGCTGACATCGATGTAATCCTGATGCTGCTCGGCGGCCACCAGCGCGAAGGCCTGGGCGGGCGGCAGCAGATCGGCGGCGGTCGGCTGTTTGTGCGACCAGAGCGCATCGGTGCCGGCCGCCGCGCTGACGCTGCTCAGCAGGGCGCCCAAGGCCACCACCATCGCGCGCATTGTCGGTGTGCTGCGGGTCATCCGGTTTGATGCATGATCCATTGCAGATACTCAGGGTTTCCGGCGCCGACGGGGACCGCCAAAATCTCCGGAACTTCGTAAGGGTGCCGCTCGCGCACATGCGCCTCGACGGCAGCATAGGCGGTACGGCGAATCTTGATTTGCAGTTGCACTTCCACGGCCGACTCGACCTGGCCCTGCCAGCGATAGGTCGAGCGCATCGGCGCCGATACCTGCACGCACGCGGCCAGTTTCGCGGCGACCAGGCTTTCGGCCAACGCGTCGGCCACCGCTGCCGGCGCGGTTACCAGTACGAGAAAAATGTCGTCGGCCAGCGGCGGCGAACCATCGGGTGTAGCCACGTTTGAACCTTGTTTCGGCAAGTGATTTCGGCCCGCTTCGAGCGCGTAAACGAGCATCGGCGGCGCTGCGCAGTCTATGCGCGCGCGGCGCGCGGGCGCCACTGCGGCCACGCCCAGCGGGCGCTACCATCCAAGCTCATTTTTCGAAAATTCCGTACGCCCATGCGACACTCCATCTTTGAATCTGGACGCAGACAATGGAACTGTCCGAAACGCTGAAGCCGGCCGCCGCGCCGGGCTTTATCTACGCCGAGCTGCCACCGCCGCGCTCGCCCCGACGTACCGCCATCGGTGAGCTGTGGCTCGCCGACGAAACCCAGCTGGTCAACCGGTTGCTGGCGATCGCCAGCGTTCCGGGCGAACGCGCACAGGCGACCGTCAAGCAGGCCGCCAATTGGGTTGAGCGTGTGCGCTTGCTGAAGGAAACCCAGAGCGCGCTGGACGCATTCATGCGCGAGTACGATCTCTCGAGCGAAGAAGGCGTTTTGCTGATGTGTCTGGCCGAAGCGCTGCTGCGCATTCCGGACGACGACACCGCCGAAAAACTCATCGCCGACAAGCTCGCCGAAGCCGATTGGGAATCGCACCTCGGTCGCAGCGATTCGCTGTTCGTCAATGCCAGCACCTGGGGCCTGATGCTGACCGGTCGGATCGTGCGCCTGCCGCCGGAATCGACCAACAATATTCGGGCGGCGTTGAATCGTTTGATCGGCCGCTCCGGCGAGCCCGTGGTGCGCCTGGCGCTGCGTCGTGCGATGCGCATGATGGGCGGACAGTTCGTCATGGGCCGCAATATCGGCGAAGCGCTGAAGAATGCCACCGGCAAATCTCAGCGCGTCTATCTGCATTCGTACGACATGCTCGGCGAAGCCGCACTCACGGCGGCCGACGCACAGCGCTACCTGCAGTCGTATCAGGATGCGATTGCCGCCATCGGCCGTTATCACGACAACAGCAGCGGCGACACACCGGTGTTCGCTCGGCCCGGCATCTCGGTGAAGCTGTCCGCGCTGCATCCGCGGTACGAGTACTCGAAGCACGAACGCGTCGTCGCCGAAGTCGCACCGCGGCTGCTGGCGCTGGCGCAGGCGGCGAAAGCACAGCACATCGGACTATGCGTCGATGCCGAAGAAGCCGATCGCCTCGAGTTGCTGCTGGATATCTTCGAGGCGGTCTATCGCGATGCCTCGCTGGCTGGTTACGAAGGGCTCGGCCTGGCCGTGCAGGCGTTTCAGAAGCGCGCGCCGGCCGTGATCGAATGGCTGGAAGCGCTGGGTCGATCGGTTGGTCGCAAGTTGCCGGTGCGGCTGGTCAAGGGCGCGTACTGGGATACCGAAATCAAACGCGCGCAGGAGCAGGGCCTGCCGAACTACCCGGTGTATACGCGCAAGCTCAATACCGACGTCGCCTACCTGGCGTGTGCGCGTCAGCTGCTCGCCGCGCGTGAGGTGTTCTATCCGCAGCTCGCCACGCACAACGCGCACACGGTGGCGGCCGTGCGCACCTATGCCGGCGACGACGTCGGCTACGAATTCCAGCGTCTGCACGGCATGGGCGAAGCGCTGTACCAGATCGTTCGTGAAGACGCGCCGGTCGCGTGCCGGGTCTACGCACCGGTCGGCAGTCATGAAGACCTGCTGCCGTACCTGGTTCGGCGCCTGCTGGAAAACGGCGCCAATACCTCGTTCGTCAATCGCATCTTCGACGAAAGCCTCGCCGCCGAAACCTTGGTCGCTGATCCGATCGAAGCGGTGCGGGCGCTGGCGGTCAAGCCGAATCCAAACCTGCCGCTGCCGAGCGAGTTGTATGGCGAAGTGCGGCGTAATTCCGTCGGCGTCAATCTGGCCGACGAGATTTCCGCGAAGGCACTCGCCGTGGAACTCCGCGAGGCCGGCGCGAACATCCGCGCCAGTTCGCTGTTGTTCGACAGCGAAGCGCCGATCACCGAAACCATCAGCGTCAGCAGCCCGTCCGACCGCAGCCGCATCGTCGGCGAATGGTCGCCGCTGCCAGCATCTCGCGCGTCGGAAGTGATCGCTGCCGCCGCGCGCGCGTACCCGCGCTGGAATGCGACACCGGTAGAGATCCGCGCCGGGGTTCTCGAACGCGCGGCCGATCGTCTCGAAACGCGCCGCGCCGAATTCATCCGGCTGCTGATCCTCGAAGCCGGCAAAACCATCGCCGACGCGATCTCCGAAGTGCGCGAAGCGGTCGACTTCCTGCGCTACTACGCCTCACAAGCCCGGCGCGTGCTGGCGATGCCGGAGACGCTGCCGGGTCCCACCGGCGAACACAACGAATTGCAGCTGCATGGCCGCGGCGTGTTCGTCTGCATCAGCCCCTGGAATTTTCCGCTGGCGATCTTCACCGGGCAGATTGCTGCCGCGCTGGTCGCCGGCAATCCGGTGGTCGCCAAGCCGGCCGAACAGACCAGCTTGATCGCCAGCCAAATGGCGCGGCTGCTGCGCGAAGCGGGCGTGCCTTCGTATGTGTTCCAGTGCGTGCTCGGCGCTGGCGAACTGGGTGCTGCACTGGTCGGCGATGCACGCATCGCCGGTGTTGCATTCACCGGTTCGGTTGAGGTGGCGCAGTCGATCAATCGCACCTTGGCGGCGCGGCGCGGTTCGATCGCCACGCTGATCGCTGAGACCGGCGGCCAGAACACGATGATCGTCGACTCTTCCGCATTGCCCGAGCAGGTCGTCAAGGACGCAATCTACTCTGCGTTCTATTCCGCCGGTCAGCGCTGCTCGGCGCTGCGCGTGCTGTGTCTGCAGGAAGAAATTGCAGACAAGACCATCACGATGCTTGCCGGCGCGATGCGCGAACTGCGCATCGGCGATCCGATGCTGCTGTCCACCGACATCGGTCCGGTGATCGACAACGCCGCCTTGCAGCGTCTGCGTGCGCACGCCGAGGAGATCGAAACGATCGGCCGGCCGATCGCGCGTCTGCGTCTGCCGCCGGAAGCCGCACGCGGCACTTTCTTCGCGCCGCTGGCGGTGGAGATCGACAGCCTCTCGCAACTGCGCGACGAGCACTTCGGTCCGATCCTGCACGTGCTGCGCTATTCGGCGCGGCGCCTGGACGCCCTGATCGAATCGATCAATGCCACCGGCTTCGGTCTGACACTCGGCGTGCACAGCCGTATCGAAACCACCTGGCGCCGCATACAAGCGCGTTCCGCCGTCGGAAATTGCTACATCAACCGTAGCATGACGGGTGCCGTAGTCGGTGTGCAGCCGTTCGGCGGCGAAGGCCTGTCGGGCACCGGCCCGAAGGCCGGCGGTCCGCACTATCTGCTGCGCTTCGTCACCGAGCGCACATTGAGCGTCAACACCGCCGCGGTCGGCGGCAACGCGCGCCTGCTGGCGGCATCCGGCTAGGTCGGATTTTCGGCAAGCGATGAGTCGCGCGATCACCGCAGACGACCGCGGCAGGATGTCTCCTGCCGGGTATGCCTGGCGGATGGCGGTGAGCTTGCTGGCCGTACTCAGCATGTTTCCGCTGCTGATCCCGGACCTGTTTTCGACGCTGCCGTTCGACCTGGAGCCGCGCGCTGGCATCGGCTACGTCGTCACCGAAGTGCCGGGCATGTCTTTGTCGTCCGGACTGCGGCCCAACGATGTGGTGGACCTCGACGCAACCGATCCCGACGCGCGCGCCGCGGCGATCTACGACAACAACCTGCGCAACGGCGTCACCTACACACTGGTCGTGCGTCGCGGCGATGCGCGGGTCAACGTTCCGGTCACCACGCAGGTCAACACCAGTGCGTTTGCCACGTACGGACGCATCACCGAGTATCCGCTGCTGCTAGGCGTGTTGGCGCTCGGTCTGCTGACACTCTGGCGCGGGCGCGACTGGACTGCTTGGGGTCTGACCTTGTTTGCGCTCGGCATCTGCTCGCAGCAGTTGTTCGAGTTCTGGCCGACCGACGCGCTCACCAGCCTCTGGTGTTATCTGGTTGCACGCATGGTCACCTGGAGCGTGACGATTCCGGGCCTGTACATCGCAGTCGAGTCGCTCGCGGGTGCTGCATTGTCTGCCGGTATGCGGCGCGCGTTCCGCGTGGTGTTCGCAGCACTGGTGCTCGCCACCATCGCCAGTTCGATCGGCAAAACCATCGGCGTCGTGTTCTACGCGTGGACCAGTTGGATCGCACATCCGCGGCTGATGACCCTGCCGGGCGTGCTGATGGTGCTGACGCCACTCGCGCTGTTGCTCGCGGCCTATCGCCGCAATGATGCCGCGCGGCGTCTGCGAATCCGTTGGGTGTTGTGGAGCACTGGCCTGCTGGGCGCGTCGGTGGTGATCAACGTCTTCGTGACGAGCGCGAATATCGCGGGACACGTTGTCATCGCGGCGCTGCAGGGCCTATGCATGTTCGGCTACATCTATGCGGTGCTGCGCCATCGCCTGGTCGACATCGCGTTCATCGTCGATCGCGCACTGGTCTACGGCCTGATGACCAGCCTCGTGATCGGCGTGTTTGCGATTCTGGAAAATTTCATCGAGCAGGCCGCAGTCGGCAACGATGCAAGCTTTCTGCTGCAAGCCGGTGCAACGCTGGTGCTGGCCCTGGCTTTGAATCGCGTGCATCGCCGCGTCGAGACACTGGTCGATCGGCTGTTTTTTAGTCGTCAGCGACGTGCCAGCTACGAGCTGCGCCGCTTTTCACAGCAGTCGGCATTCATCGAACAGCACGAGCGCTTGCTGAGCCTAACGGTCGACACGATCGAGCGTTCGGTCGGTGGGAGCGGTGTTGCCATCTACGAACGCCGCGACGGTCGCTATCTGCGTCTGATTCAGCGCGGTGACACGCAGTACCCGACCAGCGTGGAAGTGGACGACGTCGCATTCGTCAGCCTTCGCAGCACACTGCAGCCCGCCGATCTCGATGCACAGCTGGAAAGTGCGTTCGGCAGCGACGGCACGCTGTTTCCGATGGCGCTGCGTGGCGTGCTGCTCGGCGCGATCGTCTGCGGCGGTCGGCGCGGCGAGCAGTTCGCGCCGGACGAACGCGCCGAGCTAGCGCGCCTGGCGCAGGAAGTCGGCATTGCCTTGTATGTGCTGCGCGCGCGCGAACACGAGAAGTTTGTCGCCGCCGTCGCCAATGGCGCAGTGGCCGATCCGCAGGCCGGCGCCAAGCAACTGCTGCCGACGCTCGCGGCGTATCGCGGGGAGATGGGGCTCGGGTAATTCCTGCCGCGGCGCGTAATTGCACGCGCAGCGACGTGATCACGCTGCCGGCTCTACAAGCCCCGCACCATCACCATCACCATCAACGCGAGTATTCGCGCTTCAGTGCGCTTGATTGGTGTCGCGCAGATCGGTCGCGCAAGAGCCGCGTGATTCAACGCTGCCGCAGCGGCTCCACCACGTACAGCGGCCACTTGCTCGGCACGCCCTTGAGTTCGCGGATGCCGCGATCCTTGAAGCGATACGGCGAGCCGATCAGCACGTCGCGCACGGTGCGCGACACCATCACGTCGCCGGCTTCCGATTCGCCGAGCACACGCGCGCCGATATGTACCGCCATGCCGCCGACGCGACCGTCCTCGCGCAGTTCGACTTCGCCGATGTGCAGGCCGGCGCGAATGCGGATTTTCAATTCCTTCAGTGCCGCATGCAGCGCATGCGCGCAATCGATCGCGCTGCCGGGGGTTGCAAACGTGGCGAAGGTACCGTCGCCGGCGGAATCCACCAGGCGACCGCCATGGCGTTCGATCTCGGCGCGGATGATGCGATCGTGGCGGTCAAGCAATTCCCGCCAGGCGCTGTCGCCGAGTTTGGCGGCGCGCCGCGTGGAGTCGACGATGTCGGTGAATAACACCGTGGCCAGCGCACGTTCCGGCGCACCGCCGCGGCGACGTCCGGTGACGAACTCTTCGATCAGCTGCATCGTCTCGTCGACGTTCTGCCAGAAGATGTGCATGTCGGCGCCGGGGAACTCGACGAAGCGCGCATCCGGAATGTGATCCGCCATGTAACGCGCCTGTGCCGCCGGGAACAGCTTGAGATCGCTGCGCGTCAGCACCAGCGTGGGAACCCGGATGTCGGCGAGTACGTTGCGCGCGTCGATGTCGGCCGACTGCGTGAGATTGTCGGCAACGATGCGCGGACTCGCCATCGCGCGCTGGAATTTCGCATACCAGCGCAGCACCGCGGGATTGTCCGCCTGGCCCGGCGCGAACGCCGCGGCGGATTCGTCGCGGCCCCAGTTCTCGGTCATGAATTTGCGGATCGCATCGATCGCCGACTGCGAGTGCCCCTGCGGATAGTCCGGCGCCTGTCGCAGACAGGCGGTCGTGTTGGCGAAGATCAGGCCCGAGACGCGCTGCGGATAGCGCTCGACAAACTTCAGCACCAGCGGGCCGGAGTCGATCATGCTCAGCAGGATCGGGTTGTTCGCCTGGGTTGCGTCCATCACGCACAGCAGATCCTGCAGCCAATGCTCGACCAGGCTGCCGCCATCGTTCGGGCGCGGATCGGATAAGCCGCAGCCGCGCCGATCGAAGCTGATCACGCGGCTGAAGCTGCCGAGCCGTCGCAGCACGCGCGCGATGCTGGGCTCCTCCCACAGCATGTCGAGATGACTCCAGACCCCGGAAGTCAACAGCAGGTCGCGCGAGCCGCTGCCGGAGATTTGATAGGCGACGCGATCGGCGCCGATTGCGGCGAAATGATTTTCAGGCTGAAGTGCGGACACAGCGGGCGGACGTCGATGGAGCGAAGTTGCAGGATGCCACACCGTTCGGCGCAGGCCTTTGTCGCTGGCGACAGTGCGATGCTCCGCGCGGATATGCTGCACTGCACATCCGCGAAGCTGACCTGCTGACCTGCTGACCTGCTGACCTGCTGACCGGCTTACCGACTTACCGACTTACCGACTTACCAACTTCAGAGTTACGAAGCCGCGCAGCTGAATAGCCGCATAGCCGCACAGCTGCGTAGTTGCGCGCACGTGCTTTGCGTTCGCATCTCGTCGACGCTTAGTTGCGTGCGCGACGAACCGCGGCAGCGGCAAGTGGCGATGATCCGTTAAAATCGCGACCCGCTCGCGATCACGCGCGCGCGTATCCACGCGGTGCGACACCCAGGCGCCGCACTATCTCCGCAGCGCGCCGCGCGACTGTTTTTTTTCGACGACGCGTACCCGCATCCGCAGCCGGTGTGTTCACGCATCAACCGAGTGACGATTCTTTCATGTTGTCCGCACCTGAATTCCGCCGCGAAGCCGGCGCCAATTTCCGTCTGGCCGCGCCGCTGATTGCCGCACAGCTGGCGGCGGTGGGCATGGGTGCGCTCGATACGATGTTCGCCGGCCGTCTGGGCGCGCAGGCGTTGGCGGCGGTGGCGGTCGGCATCAACTTCAACATCCTGTTCTTCGTGATGGCGATGGGCCTGCTGATGGCCTGTTCGCCGATCGTCGCGCAACTGCGCGGTGCCGGAGCCGATGCCGCTGCGATCGGCGTGTTCATGCGCCGTGCACGCGGCTGCGCGCTGCTGGTGGCGTTGGCCTGGTGTGTGGCGGTGAATCTCGCCGCCGAGCCGGGCTTGCACCTGCTCGGACTGGACGACGCCACGCTGCAATTGGCGGTGCATTTCCTGCGCTACCTTTCGGGTAGCGCGTTCGGCTTCTCGATGTACTTCGCACTGCGTTCCTGCGCCGAAGGTGCGGGCCAGGTGCGGCCGATCGTCATCGCCGGCGTGATCGGCCTCGGCGCCAATGCCGTGCTCGATTGGCTCCTGGTGTTCGGCAACCTCGGCGCCCCGCGTCTCGGCGCGATCGGTTGCGGCATCGCCACTTGCTTATCGAGCGCGTTGATGGCGGCGGTGCTGGGTCTTGCATATCTCTACGAGCCACAGCTGCGTCGCTATCGCGGCGTGGCGCAGGGTGCAACGCTCGGCGTGCCTGCAATTCTGCGGCTGGGTGGACCGATCGCGCTGATCCTGCTGGCCGAGTCGGGCTTGTTCGTGTTGAGTGCGCTGTTGATGGCGCGCTTCGGCGATGCCGTCGTCGCGGCTTATCAGGTGGCGATCAATTTCGCATCGCTGCTGTTCATGATTCCGCTCGGTGTCGGGCAGGCCACTGCGGTGCGGGTTGGTCTGGCGGCCGGCGCGCGCGACTTGGCGGCTGCGCGCTTCCGCGGCATCGTCGGCATGTTGATGGGGCTGGTCAATGCGCTGTCGAACGCTGCGATCATGCTGCTGTTCGGTGGCGTGATCGTGGCGATCTACACGCATGATCCTGCGATTGCCGCACAGGCCACACATTTCTTGTGGCTTGCCGCCGTGTTCCAGTTCTTCGACGGCGTACAAGTCACCGCCAACGGCGCGCTGCGCGGCCTCAAGGACACGCGCATGCCGGCGGCGATCACCTTAGTGGCTTACTGGCTGGTTGGCTTGCCGGTGGCCTGGCAACTCGCATTCACGCACGGTGGTGGACCCGACGGGCTGTGGTGGGGTCTCACCGCAGGCCTCGGTGTGGCAGCGCTCGGCTTGTCGTGGCGCTTTCTACATCGCGCCGATCTTGGCAAAGACGGCTTGGGTCTGAGCATATAGCTTGAACTGTGCCCGCGAGGGCGCACACTAGAGCACCCTGGCGGCACACACGAGCGTCACACAGACAAACGGAGAACATCCATGGCATTGCAACTTGGCGACATCGCGCCCGATTTTGAAGCCGAAACCACCGAAGGCAAGATCAAGTTTCACGAGTGGCTCGGCAATTCCTGGGGCGTGCTGTTTTCGCACCCGAAGAATTACACGCCGGTCTGCACCACCGAACTCGGCTACACCGCGAAGCTGAAGCCGGAATTCGACAAGCGCAACGTCAAGGCGATCGGTCTGTCGGTCGACAAGCTGGTCGATCATCACGGCTGGAGCAAAGACATCGAAGAAACGCAGGGCACTGCGCTGAACTTTCCGCTGATCGCGGATGCGGACAAAAAAGTCTCGAACCTCTACGGCATGATCCATCCCAACGCCAGCGATACCTTCACCGTGCGCAGCGTGTTCGTGATCGATCCGAACAAGAAGATTCGGCTGACGCTGACCTATCCGGCGTCCACCGGCCGCAACTTCGACGAGATCCTGCGCGTGATCGATTCGCTGCAGCTGACCGACAAGCACAAGGTCGCAACGCCGGTGAACTGGAAGCATGGCGAAGACGTGATCATCGTGCCGGCCCTGAAAGACGAGGACGCCAAGAAGCTGTTCCCGCAGGGCTGGAAGACGCTGAAGCCTTATCTGCGCGTGGTGACGCAACCGAAGGGCTAAGCCGCACGTCGGACTTTCGAGCCGCTGTAAACGAAGCCCCGCATTGCGGGGCTTTTTTATGTCCGGCGGTCCATGCGTTTTGCGTGAGTGGACGATCGGCTGGCCCGCAGTCGAACACGGCCGATGAGTCGGGCGACGTTAAAACCTTCGCGCGATACGGGGCAATAACGGCCACGCCGCGAACGCGCGGCCGGATCGTACATTCGATAGCGCCGAGCCGGTACGCCGTCCCGAGCCACTCACTCATCGCCGACCGGAAGTCTCATGCCCATGCTCATCGACGCCAGATCCTCTTTTCGAGCTGCCGCTTGTGCGGTGAACCTTGCGATCGCCTTGCTGCTGAATGCCTGCGGCGGCGGCAATGGGCCGGCCCCAAACTTCGGCGTTGGAGGACAACTTCCGTCTGCCGCTTCGCTGGCGGAGAAATGCCAGGCGCCGCGCAGTGCCGGCACGATCGATCCGGAAACGGGCAAACCCTACGGCGATGTCGCCGGCAGCGTCGCCGATGAAAAGGCCTGGCTGCGCGCATGGACCGACGAAACCTACCTCTGGTACGGCGACGTGCGTGCACTCGATGCAGCTGTTCTTGTGCCGACGCGCTATGCAACCCCGATCGACTATTTTGCCGTGCTCAAGTCACCGCTGAAGACGTCAAGCGGTGCGCCGAAGGATCGCTTCCATTTCACCGAGGACACCGCCGTCTGGCAGGGGCTCGCGAATGACGGTGCGAGCATCGGCTACGGCGCGCAATTCGCGATACTCGCCAGCTCGCCGCCACGCAAGACGCTGGTGGTTTATACGCAGGCCGATTCACCGGCGAGTCGCGCGGGCGTCGCGCGGGGGAGCGAGCTATTGAGCGCGGACGGTGTGGATGCCATCAATGCCGACAGCGCGGCGGATATCACGACACTCAATGCGGCGGTATTCCCGCAGCAGATCGGTCGCCACAGCTTTACGTTCCTCGATCCAGATGGTGCGCACTCGCGCACGGTCACGCTGCTGGCACAGTCGATTACCGAAGCATCGGTGCTGCAATCCGGCACGCTGCCTGCGCCGCAGCAGGATGTCGGCTACATCGTGTTCAATCATCATTTCGCGACGGCTGAAAGCGAGTTGGTGAAAGCAATCGGCACGCTGCAATCGGCGCACGTCAGCGATCTCGTACTCGACATGCGTTACAACGGCGGCGGCCTGCTCGATATTGCCAGCGAACTGGCGTACATGATCGCCGGGCCTGCGCAGACCGGCGGCAAGTTCTTCAGCGTGATTCAATTCAACGATCGCAACCCGTTTCCGGGCGCCGTCACGCAGACGCCGTTCTACGATCAGGCGCGCGACTTCTCAGTTGCGCGAGGAACGCCGTTGCCGCATCTCGATCTCAAGCGGGTTTATGTCCTGTCGGAGCCCGGCACCTGCTCGGCGAGCGAAGCGGTGATCAACGGCCTGCGCGGCGTCGATGTCGATGTGGTTCAGATCGGCGGCGTCACCTGTGGCAAGCCTTATGGATTTTTCCCGCAGGACAATTGCAGCACCACGTATTTCTCGATCCAGATGCACTTGGTCAACGCAAAAGGCTTTGGCGATTACGCGGACGGCATTGCGCCGACCTGCCCGGCGGCGGACGATCTCTCGCATGCGCTCGGCGATCCCAACGAAAGTCTGCTTGCAGATGCGCTGACCTACCGCGCCACCGGCAGTTGTGCAGTGGGTGGCAAGGTCGCGCAGACACAGCCGGCGTTGAGTCTGATCCGCTCGCCGATGCGCGAAATCGGCTACCTGCGCTAGCGCGCGAGGCCGCACGAAATCGATGCGCGTGTATCGAGCTGCACGCACGAGTGCCGGCATCGGGCGCTGCGCCTCGCGCGTGCTCGCGCAATCGACGTGCTCGCGCAATCGACGTGCTCGCGAAATCGATGTGCTCACGCAATCGACTTGAACCTCCACCGCAGGGATGTGTCGCAACTAGGTACGGCCACGGATGGCCGCTTGCAAGAAACGGAGGATGCAATGTCGAACACCACACTCAAAGGCCAGCACGTCGCGATGCTCGCCACCGATGGCTTCGAACAGCTTGAGTTGACCGAGCCGAAACGTCTGCTCGAAGAAGCCGGTGCGAAAGTCAGCGTGATCGCGCCGGAGACAACTCAGAAGCCTGGCGAAATTCGCGGCTGGAAAATGAAGGAATGGGGCGATAGCACGCGGGTCGATCTCAAGCTCGGCGATGCCAAGCTTGAACAATTCGATGCGCTGGTGCTGCCGGGTGGGCAGATGAACCCGGACAAGCTGCGGCTCGAACCCGAGGCCATCGCGCTGATCAAGGCATTCGGTGCTGCCGAAAAACCGATCGCCGCAATCTGCCACGGACCTTGGACGCTGATCGACGCCGGTCTGGTCAAGGGCAAGAAGATGACCAGCTGGCCTTCGCTGAAAACCGATCTGCGCAATGCCGGCGCGCACTGGGAAGATTCGAAAGTCGTGATAGACGGGCGCCTGATCACCAGCCGCAAGCCGGACGACATTCCGGCGTTTGTCGAAGCATTGATCGACCAACTCAGCGGTACGCATCAGCACGAGCGTCGCGCCGCATAACGGCGTTTCTGGTCGGCGCACGCGATGCCGTATTGCGCGATGCCGTATTGGCGTCGCGTGCGGCCATCCGCACCGAAGTGCTGAATTGCTGAAGTGCTGAAGTGCTGGCTCACGGACGCAGCGATCGAATCGCCGATCCGGTGCACGCCCGGCTCGATGCGCGGTCATTGTTCAAACCGCAGCTGCCGACGCTTCGAGTAAGGCTGGGCAGAGGGCCGGGTGTATGCTGCGACGCTCCGAAACGCCGCACTTACACCGGGACCAACCGTGACCGACTCGAACAACAACGCGCCCGAAGCACTCAATCGCCGATCGAAGACGATCACCGGCGGCATCGCGCGCAGCCCGAATCGTGCGATGTTGCGCGCGGTCGGCTTCGGCGACGGCGATTTCGAAAAGCCGATCGTCGGCGTGGCCAGCGGCCATTCGACCATGAACCCCTGCAACGCCGGCATCGGTGCCTTGGTCGAGCGTGCGGATGCCGCGTTGAAAACCGCCGGTGCCATGCCGCAGACCTTCGGCTTTCCCACCGTCACCGACGGCATCGGCATGGGCACCGAAGGCATGAAGTATTCGCTGGTGTCGCGCGAAGTGATTGCCGACGCCATCGAAACCGCGGTGCAAAGCCAGAGCATGGACGGCGTTCTGGCGATTGGCGGCTGCGACAAGAACATGCCGGGTGCCTTGATCGCCATGCTGCGTATCAACGCGCCGGCGATCTTCTGCTACGGCGGCACCATCAAGCCGGGCAAATGGAAGGGCATCGATCTCACCATCGTGTCGCCGTTCGAAGCGGTGGGTGCGTACTCGGCCGGCAAGATGAGCAAGGAAGATTTCGACGGCATCGAAAAGAATGCCTGCCCGAGTTATGGCGCTTGTGGCGGCATGTATACCGCCAACACCATGTCCAGCGCGATCGAAGCACTCGGCATGTCGCTGCCGTATTCATCCACACAAGCCAATCCCGATCACGAGAAGAGCGATTCGGTGGCGGACTCGGCGAAGGCGCTCGTCGATGCGATCCGTGCCAACCGCAAGCCGCGCGACATCGTTACGCGCCAGTCGATCGAGAATGCAATCGCCGTGGTGATGGCCATTGGCGGCTCGACCAACGCCGTGCTTCATTTCCTCGCCATTGCGCACGCAGCCGGCCTGCCCTGGACGATCGACGATTTCGAACGCGTGCGACTGAAGACGCCGGTGCTGTGCGACCTCAAGCCCTCGGGCAAATACGTCGCCACCGATTTGCACAAGGCCGGCGGAATTCCGCAGGTGATGAAGATCCTGCTCGAAGCCGGACTGCTGCACGGTGAGTGCATCACCATTAGTGGAGCGACAATCGCCGAAACGCTCAAACAAATTCCTGCAAGGCCGCGCGCCGATCAGGATGTGATCCGTCCAATCGGCCAGCCGATGTACCAGCAGGGGCATCTCGCGATTCTCAAAGGCAATCTCGCACCCGAAGGTTGCGTTGCCAAGATCACCGGCTTGAAGAACCCGGTGATCACCGGACCTGCGCGCGTGTTCGATTCCGAAGACGCGGCGATGGCCGCGATCATGGCGGACCAGATCAATCACGGCGACGTGTTGGTGATCCGCTACGAAGGTCCGCAAGGCGGCCCCGGCATGCGCGAGATGTTGGCGCCAACCTCCGCACTCATCGGCAAGGGCTTCGGCGAAAGCGTGGGCCTGATCACCGACGGCCGCTTCTCCGGCGGCACCTGGGGCATGGTGGTTGGCCACGTCGCGCCCGAGGCGTTCGTCGGCGGCACCATCGGCCTCGTCCACGAAGGCGACAGCATCACCATCGACGCACTGCGCCAGCTGATTCAGCTGAATGTGGACGACGCCGAAATCGCCAAGCGCCGCGCCGCATGGAAACAACCCGCGCCGCGCTACACCACGGGCGTGCTGGCGAAATACGCGCGACTCGTAAGCACCGCGAGCCGCGGCGCGGTGACGGACTGAACTAAAAAGCAGACGCGAACGGATGCGAACCTGTTGATCCTTTCGTGTTGATCCTTTTAGCGGACGTCGCTCCATAAGCGCCTCGGTCGTTTGAGGAAGTGGAGTGGTTGCCCGGTGCAAACGGAAAGGCAAAGAAGAAAACGCGCCTGAATGCGTCGCACACAGGCGCGTTACGAACGCGAAAGTCCTCTCGCCGCGAAGCAGCCGCGTGCTCAGGGCGTCTGCAGCATCTGGTCCCACTGCTGATAGATCGGCGGGTCCGAAAACAGCGGATCGTCGATCGCGTAATCGACTGCGGTGCTGTTGTGATTCTTGAAGGAATTGAATGTACTCGGCGCCCGGATAGTCAGCCGGTGTACGTGGTCCAGGCCAGCGCCACCGAGCAAGTCCCAATTGAATACGGCGCGTTCGCCAAATAATTTCTCGGCCAGATCGGCGACGGCGCCGTTGGACGGCTGCTGAGTGCCGTCCGAGCTGCGCAACCCCCAGAACGACGACAACGGAGTACTGGACGACTGACTCAGCCAGGGCACGGAATTTCTTTTCGCAGGATCGGTTTTGGGATTTTGAGCGGTGGAGTTGTAGTCTTCCGGCCCCGAAAACATCAGAACCCGGCGCACCGGCACCGGAATCATCATTGCAATATAGGCCGCGTGTCCAGCCCCCTGGCTATGACCGGCCAGAATTATCTTGGACCAGTTCGGATAGACCGGCTGCCGACGATCGGTATTGGCATTCAGATCTGAGTTGTAGACCAAATAGGGAGAGTTTGCTGCGCTCCTGATCAGAAACTGATCCCAGTAAATTGGATCGGGATTAGTCTTCGGATTAGCCGGCTCGTGCCTGAGGGTATCGATGGCGCTGACTAGCAAGTGAACGATTGAATCGCCAACCAAGACGTCGTCAAAGTTCGCATACGGCAGCGGCGCTGACTGGGCGATCGTTCCGTCGTAGTTCTTGTCTCGGCCGAAGCTGATGGCCTTCCGTTCGTCGAAGTAGCAGATATCCTGAGTCGCTACGATCGTAGAGTCGGAATCACATTTCTGCATGTCTGTGCTGTTGTCGTAAGACAAATCAATCACGGAGTAACCATTGTGTGCAAAGCGTTGACTGATCTTCTCGTAGTCGCCCGTCTGCGCGAAGGAACCCGGAAGAAATACGATGAGTACATCCTTTCTGGGTATCTGCGCTGGCGGCAGTACGACGTAATGAGAGGACGTAGGTAGTGTGATATCGGGACCCGTGTCTTGTGGTTTGAGTTTGTGCGCGAGGTAGGCGGTCGAAGTCGCGGCATTGGTAGTTAGGCTGGTGTCCACCGTGGCGTCGGCAAATGCGCTTGGGCTGCACAATAGCAGCGTGGCCAGGCCGGCGATCCACCAGGGGAAACAATGAGTGGGCGACATGCAAACTCTCCTGTTGATGAGTTCTGGAAAATCGTGTGGTTCTGAGGGTGTTGCGCTGGCGCCGGACCTACTTCGGCTTACTGCTTGATCTCCTTGTCGCTCATTGCAGAACTGACACCCGAGTAATTGCGTGCGCTAAGGTATTAGCCCGCGGACTTTTCTGGCTCGCGGTGACTTGTGAGTTTTGCAAAAAATCTGAAAGAGTTTGAAGCTGGGGCGACAAAAGAACCGCTACGGTGTTTATAAACAAAGCGTCGCTACGGATTTCGTAATTAGTCCATTCATCCGGAATATTTTGCAATTGACCAAAATGGACCGTATGCGAATCGGAAGCCTAGGTTCGAACTAGGCTGTTCTAACAGCAGGGCCTGAGACATCGCCTGCGCTAGGCTATCGGCGTCACTGCGCTCGACGCATCGGCCTGATTGGGATGCTTCGTATTTTGTCTTTGGCCGAAAACGATGAGCGCCGTCTAAGCGAATACCGGAGGCACCATGCACGCGCGCACTAAAACCTGGCAGCAAGCCCTGATTCTCTCGGCAGCGCTGTTTTCAATTGCGCCGGTCGCGATGGCCGCTACGCTTGCCGCGCTCGGCGCGCCGGTAACGCCGCCGGTGCAGGTGCAGTCCCTGTTCGACATCCCGCCGCTTAACGACGTGAGTCAGCCAATCGCTGCTGACGCACAGGGAAACTTTATGGTCGCCTGGGTCCGATATGCGCCGGGACTATATTCCGAACAGTCATCCCTTCGACTGTTCGACAGCAACGGCATTCCGCGTGGCGCACAGTTTCCCGTGGGGAACTGTTACAGATTTTCTTCCAATTCAGTTTCGATGGCCCCCAACGGAAACTTTGTAGTTGCCTGCTTCAGCTTTGTGATGAAGGACGGTTATCCGGTCGATTTCGTTCATGCTCAGACGTATCACGCCGACGGCAGCGCTAACGGCATTCCGATCGATATTCCGCTGCAATTTCCAACTGCGAAACTTGTCTTGAACGATGACCGTCCCGTCCTGAAAGACGTGTCGGTGGCCATGAGGCCGGATGGTAGTTGGGTGCTTGCCTGGATGGTCGAACACGACAATCTGTATACAAAGGATCAACAACTATTCGCGACTGGTGAGGGCGCGATCTACGCACAGCGCTACAACGCACAGAACGCGCCGGTGGGAGCGCTGGCTCTGGTCGAGCAAAGGCATAGAGCTGGACTCCAGGCGACCTGGATATTGGGCAGCACCGAAGTTTTCGATGGGCCTTTTCAATATGCCGTGGATAGCAGCGGCGATTATTCGTTCGTGTGGAAACTGCGTGCCGGGGTTCTTCTCTACCCGGCCGAACTGGAGCTGCGTTCTTCGTTCTATATGCGCAGCTATCACGCTGATGGCACGCCACTTGGGTTGCCCACACAGTTGTCACTCGATGGCCGGGGCTCACCGCTGAGCAGTTCGTATTTCTCGGTGACGACCCTCGGCAAAGATCGGGTCTTAGCCTGGTCGCTGCAGCCTGGCACCTACGTCGACCAAATAAAGGGAATCAAGCAGTCCGTTAATCACCTGTACATGCGGCGCTACAGTGCCTACGGTGTTCCAAAAACCAGGGCCGTTGAAGTCGCCACTGCTTCAACGCCCGTGAACTGGGATCAGGTACCTCGACCGTTCGTGATCAGTGGCAACGACGCCGGCACGCTTGCACTGGCCTGGACAGATCCTGATCTGAATGCGTCGTACGGCCAATACCTCAACGCCGACGGCAAACTCATCAGCCCGAAGTTTCCGATCAGCACTGGCAACTCGCTGAACGCACTGGTGATGCCGAACAACAATCTGCTGACGCTGTGGGGCTCGCTGTTCGCGCAAGTGCTGCAGGGGCCGCCGAGTCATTGAGGCGGCGCTGAAACCTCGCGTGTTTCGCGCGCGAATCGATACCGGAGTCACCATGCACGCGCGCACTAAAACCTGGCAGCAAGCTCTGATTCTCTCTGCAGTGCTGTTTTCAATTGCGCCGGTCGCGATGGCCGCTACGCTTGCTGCGCCCGGCACGCCGGTAGCGCCGCCGGTGCAGGTGCAGAGCTCATTCGACATCCCGCCAGTCACTGATTTCAGTCTGCCAATCGCTGCAGACGCGCTCGGAAACTATCTGGTTGCCTGGAACGGGTATGCGCCGGGATTAGGCTCGGACCAGTCCTACCTTCGGCTGTTCGACATGAATGGCAATCCGCGTGGCGAACAGTTTCGTGCAGAGAACTGTGCGGGACTTTTTTTTAAAAAATCTGTTTCAATGGCGCCCAACGGGAAATTTGTAGTTGCCTGCATCAGCGGTGTGATTAAGGACGGTTCCCCAGTCGGTGGCATTCGTGCTCAGGTCTATCACGCCGACGGCAGTCCGCAAGGCCTTCCAATCGATGTTCCGCTGCAATTTCCAACCGCAAAGCTTGTCTTAAAGGACGACCATCCCGACCTGGAAGGCGTGTCGGTGGCCATGAAGCCGGATGGCAGTTGGGTACTTGCCTGGGCGGTCCACCACGACAATCTCTATACAAAGGACCAACAAGTTTTTGCGACGGGTGAGGGCGCGATCTACGCACAGCGCTATAACGCACAGAACGAGCCTGTGGGCGCGCTGACCCTGATTGAACAAAGGCAGAGAACTGGCCTCCAGGCAACGTGGATATTGGGCAGCACTGAAGTCTTCGACCCTTACGCGTTCCAATGTGTCGTGGATGGCACCGGCGATTATTCGATTGTGTGGAAACTGCGTGCCGGGGTTGTGCTCCACCCGGCCGAACTGGAGCTGCGTTCTTCGTTCTATATGCGCAGCTATCACGCTGATGGCACGCCGCTGGGGTTACCCACACAGTTGTCGCTCGATGGCCGGGTCTCACCGCTGAGCAGTTCGTATTTCTCGGTGACGACCCTCGGCAATGATCGGGTCTTAGCCTGGTCGCTGCAGCCGGGTACCTACGTCGACCAATTAAAGGGAATCAAGCAATCTGTTAAGCACCTGTACATGCGTCGCTACAGTGCCTACGGTGTTCCGAAAACTGCTGCAGTTGAAATCGCCACCGCCGCATCGCCTGCAAGTGGGGATGAGTCGCTTCAACCGTTCGTGATCAGCAGCAACGACGCCGGCACGCTTGCGCTGGCCTGGATCGATCCGAGTCTGAATGCGTCGTACGGCGAATACCTCAGCGCCGACGGCAAGCTCATCAGCCCGAAGTTTCCGATCAGCACTGGCAACACGCTGAGCGCACTGGTGATGCCGAACAACAATCTGCTGACACTGTGGGGCTCGCTGTTCGCGCAAGTGCTGCAGGGACCGCCGAGTCATTGAGGCGGCGCTTGTCTTGTCGCACTATGCGGCCTTCAAGGGCCCGCCGAATTTGTAAAGGCTGAGCATCACGCCGGACGAAAATGCGCGCGTGCTCATGAGGTCGAACGCGCGGGCCGGAGTTCCCTCTGCGAAGAGCCGTTTCCCTGAACCCAGCAGTACCGGATAGACGATCAATAGGAGTTCGTCTGCCAGCCCGTGTTCGAGCAGCGTCGACGTTAGCGTTGAGCTACCCGAGAGGATCAGGTTCGGGCCGTCCTGCGATTTGATGCGGCGGATTCCCTCGACGAGGTCGGGCCCAAGTCCCTCGCTCGGACCCCATTGCAGACTTTCGGGATGGTGGGTCGCGACGAATTTTGTTGCCGCATTGATTCGGTCCGCCATTGGGCTGCTCGGCGCCTTGGGCCAGAAGCCCGACCAGATGTCGTAAGTGCGACGCCCGAGCAGCAGATCGAAGCGCTCGCCATACGCGGCGAGAACGGCATCTCTGCCTTCGGGCGTGCGATATGGCGTCGTCCAGTCGCTGTAAGCAAAATCGTTGTCGTCGGCTGAGTGCTGGATAACGCCATCCAGCGAGATGTGTTCGGTGATTTTCAGCGTTCGCATGTAAGTCTCCGTGTTTCGTTTGAAAGTTCGATTCGGCATTGCGGAGGCATTCGCGCAGCTCGAACCTTGCCGGCCAAAGGGTCTCAGCCAAGCGCCTTGCTCGGCCCACACTTTAACGACGTTCGGTCGGTCCGGATTTCGACAGCCTGTTCAAACGTTTTGTTGCCTGGATTTGATTCGCGGCGCTGCAGGATTCGGCCTACCCGAACACTGCCCGACGCGATCGATACTTCGGGCGGCTGCGCGTCGATAACCGGCGTGCCCATGCTCGCTGCCGCTGCGACGAGGCCACTAACAGGTCGTCGGTCCCCAGCCGCCGAGCGAGGCAATTCCGACCGACTCTGACAGTGCACGCCCAACTTTCGGCGGGCACTGCGTCGCTAGCGAATGTGGAACCTTAGTCTGCCCGCCAACTACGGATGCTGAGTCGTGAATGAAGCCTGGATCATCGATGCCTGTCGAACTCCCCGCGCGGTCGGCAAGGCCGGCAAGGGCGCGTTCTCGGGGATTCATCCGCAACGCTTGGGTGCCACTGTCCTGAAGGCGCTCGCGCAGCGGAATAAGCTCAACACCGCCGAGATCGACGACATCATCTGGGCCACCAGTTCACAGCGCGGCGAACAGGGTGGGGACCTCGGTCGCATGTCCGCGCTCGACGCCGGCTACGACGTGCGTGCCAGCGCAGTCACGCTCGATCGCTTCTGCGGCTCGGGCATCACCAGCGTAAATCTCGCGGCTGCCTCGATCCTCTCCGGCATGGAGGACTGTGTGGTCGCGGGCGGCACCGAGATGATGTCGAACTACGGCTCCGGCGGGAACACGCTGCCGCCGCTGCTCGACAACGGCAATCTGCATCTGCGCGAGCTGCACCCGCAGCCGCATCAGGGTGTCTGTGCGGATGCGGTTGCCGCACTGGAGCGCATCACGCGCGCCGACTGCGATCGCTTAGGCTTCGAAAGCCAGCAGCGCGCAGCCCGCGCCATTGCCGAACAGCGCTTCGCAAAAAGTCTGGTGCCGGTGTATCGCGACGATGGTTCGCTCGCGCTCGATCGTGACGAATATCCGCGTGCGGGCACCACGCTGGAAAGCCTTGCGCAACTGAAGCCTGCGTTCGCTGCCTTTGCCGATCATCCGCTGGACGAAGTCGGCACAACCTATCGCAAACTGATCCGCAAGGTTTATCCCAATCTCGTGGTCGAACCGATCCATCACGCCGGTAACTCATCGGGCGTGGTCGACGGTGCTGCTGCGCTGCTGCTCGCCTCGCCGCGCTACGCACGTACGCAGGGCTGGACGCCGCGCGCTCGCGTGGTGGCCACTGCGAACATCGGCGACTCGCCGACCCTGATGCTCAATGCGCCTGTCCCAGCGGCGCGCAAGGTGCTGGCGAAGGCGGGGCTTACCATCGATGACATCGACCTGTTCGAGATCAATGAAGCCTTCGCGGTCGTGGCCGAAAAATTCATCCGCGACTTGAAGCTGGATCGCGACAAGGTCAACGTCAACGGCGGCTCTATCGCGCTCGGTCATCCGATTGGTGCCACCGGCGCCATCCTGATCGGGACGATTCTCGACGAACTCGAACGACGTAATCTGAAGCGCGGCCTGGTCACGATGTGCGCTGCCGGCGGCATGGCGCCGGCAATCATCATCGAACGGCTCTAGCGTTCGCGTTGGTTCAGTGCAAGCCGCGTTGCACAGGCGCAACGCGGCTCCTGCAAGATTGATCGCAGGCAGCATTGATCATCTTGTCCGTCGTGTTTCGTGGAATCAGTTTCGTCTGGTCGAAGCCGCTCGATCGCCGACAAGAATGGAGGCCGGCGAGCGGGTTGGCGAGTAATGAACAGATCGGAGGCGCGTCTGCAGTCGCTACGTTAATCATCGGTCGCGGCCGCGCGAGTCATCGACGAATCTTCGGAGTTGCCAAGCTCCGCCATGAGCAAAAGCTGCTGTTCTCGCCGTCTCTTGAAACGACCGCACATCTTGCAGCGCGCCGGGTGATGGCTTGACGCGATCGCGTGTTCAGCTCCTTTCAAGCCATCGCGCTGCGGCACCCGCCGTGTCCTGAGGTGTGGTGTTGAACGCAATTGCTGCCTGCGGTGCAGCCCTGTGCACGGCGTTCACCAGGTTCTCGAACAACAACAGGCTCTTCGGCGGGATGCGGATGCCGCCGCCAATCACGACGCAATCGTAGGGCTTGGTGGCGAGTTGCCGCGTCACCCTTTCGCCCGCCGACGCATCCGGCGGTACCAGGCAGAGTTCCGCAGTCCAACCGCGATCGGCCATCTGCTGCATTCCGACCGCGATGCCCGCGTGGATCTTCGACGCATCAAATCCCGGCGGCAGCGCCGGGTCCGAGAAATCAACGGTCTCTGGCTGCTGGCCGATGAACAGCACCTGTTTCGACTGAGTGGGCGTCATGACGATCTCCTGCGGCGTTGAAAACTTCGAGTGGTCGGCGTTCACGTACACACGTCTGCCAATTACGCCTGCCAGCTGCGCGCGGTCTCGATCGCGAAGTCGCGGTAGCTACGCGGCGCGTGGCCGAGCAAGGTGGTCAGGCGTTCGATGTCGCCGGGTGTGGCCACCGCGCCGTCGCTCTGATAGCGGCGCATCATGGCGCGCATGTCGTACGCCAGCCAGGCCGGCGCTCTGCTCTTGATGGCTTTCTCAAACGCGTCGAGATCGCCGCCTGCGTAACGAACCTCGCGACCCAGCACCTCCGCCCAGAGCTTCGCCAGCGAAGCACCCGTGAGCGCATCCGGCCCGGACAATTCGTAGGTAACGCGCGGCAGCGGTCCCGACGCTCGATCGCGACGCAACAGTTCGATCACAGCAGCGTCGGCGATATCGCGTGTGTCGACCATCGATACACCTTTGTCGCCAATCGGCGACGCGTAGAGCCCGGCACGGGTCAACGGCTCTTTCTGCATCGCATCGTTTTGGATGAAGTAAGACGGTCGTAGCACGGTTGCGGGCAGGTCCATCGTTTCGATCATCCGTTCGACGGCGTGCTTGGCGGTGAAGTGCGGAACGTCGCTGTACTCGGCACTGCGGGTAACCGACAGATAGACGATGCCCTTGACGCCTGCTTCTTTCGCCAGCCCAAGCGTGTTGATCGCCTGGGTCAGCTCGTCGGGCGCGTTGCTGACGAGCAGAAACAGCGTGTCCACACCCGCCAGCGCTGCGCGCATCGCGTCGGCGTCCAGCAGATCGCCGCGCACAGCGGTGACCCCGGCGCTGAAAGCGGCCTTTTCTGGTGAGCGAGTGAGCGCGCGAACGGCGACAGCGTTCGCGACGAGTTGGGTGACAACCTGGCCGCCGATGCGGCCGGTACTACCAGTGATGAGGATGGACATGTTCGACTCCTAATGCGTACTGCAGCCAGTTGATCGGGATTTCGTCGCTGACGGCCCGCTGGGGCGGCGCGTCGGTGATCCCGGTACTGCAGGCTAGACCGTCTCTAGTTCGCCGCATAGACTCGATAAAATGGACGTGTCGTCTCATTTGTGGAACATCTATGAACCTGCATGCGCTCGCCGATTTCAACCTCGTCGCCGCCAACGGCGGCTTTGGCCGCGCCAGCCGAGCGAGCGGCCAATCCAAGGCGACCCTGTCGCGTCGCGTGCGTGATCTTGAGGAAAGCCTGGGAATTCGCCTGATCGAGCGAGGCTCGCGCACGCTGCGGCTGACCGACGAAGGCATCGCCCTGCATGCGCGCACCGGCGCTCACCTCGGCGAGATCACGGAAGCGCTGCAGGACATCAAAGCCGGACTGGGCGGACCCAGCGGCCGTCTGCGGGTCAGCGTGCCCTTGTTGTTTGCGCAAACGAGTTTGGGCGCCTTGTCAGCCGCGTTTCTGTCCGCCTATCCGAAGGTGCTGCTGGAAGTCGCCGTCGACGACCGGTTCGTCGATCTCGTTGCCGACGAAATCGACGTCGTCATCCGCGCCAACCCACGCCCCGACACCGAACTCGTGGGGCGATGCTTTCTGCGTAACCGGCAGATACTGGTGGCGCCTCCGGGCTTGCCGCGACCGGCCACCGGCACACCCGATTCGCCTGCCCGTTTCCCCGCCGTCATGCGCACGGGAGGGCCGCCGCACGAAACCTGGCACGTAACGGACGAGGCGCGCGGGCAGGAGACGGTGTTCCATCCTCAGGCAGTGCTGCGCCTCGCATCGCCACTATCGATTCGCGACGCCGTCTTGGCCGGTGCGGGCGCTGCGATGATCCCGCGCACGATCGCGCTCGACGCGCTCGCGTCGGGCCGATTAGTCAGTTGGGGCTTGTCGACCGCGCCCGTGACCGAAGCCTGGGTGCTGCATGCATCGCATCGACTGGTAAGCCCCAAGGTCAGCGCGTTCGTCGCCTTCGTCTGCGACTATTTCAGCGAGCACGCTCATCGCGATCAGCAGAGCCGCGGATGAGCGGCCATGAACGACGGCGATGGGCTGCATGCTGCAACCCTCCTTAACTCTGAGTGGCGTAGCCGTTTCTTTCCGTAGAACGCTCGCGCTCAGCAGAACTATTTTCGTAGCAAAGCCGACTCGCCAACCTCGTCAGAGGGCGTGCCTGGCGGCAGGCGCAAAGCGGTCAACGCACTAGCGAAGCCCCAGAATCACGACGGTCGCCGGATCTTTGTCGCAGCAACTCCGACGACGTATCTCTGTCGCCGACGCTCCGAATCTCCCGGCCTAAGGTCGGGCTTCGGCAAGCTTGGATCGCTTATTTGTAAGCAACCAAGGCGCTGCTAGGGCCGGCCAGCGGATGCATATCGAAGCGTTGAAACCCCGCCTCGCTGCACCAGTCCCTGAACTCGGCGGCCGTGTAGTCGAAGGCGTCGCCAAACTCGATCAGCATGTTCAAGGACATCAGCAGGCCAAACGCGTTTTCCCTGCGGGCATCGTCAATCACGTTTTCAATGGCGATCAAGGCGCCGCCTTTTGGCAAGGCGGCATAAGCCTTTTTGATCAGGAGTTTCTTCTTCTCGAGATTCCAGTCGTGCAGGATATTGCCCATCGTGATGACGTCCGCCTTTGGCAAATCGTCCTTTAGAAAATCTCCCGCAATCGGCGTGATGCGACGTTCCATCCCGGCCGCTTTGATCTGTTTAAGCGCGAGCGGCGCGACCGGTGGAAGATCAAAACTGGTGAAGGACAGGTGCGGATGCTGCGCGCCGACAATTCTCGACAGCAAGGCCAAGGCCCCGCCGACATCGCCGACGGTTTTGTATTTCGAGAAATCGAACTTCTGCGCGAGCAGCGTAAAGTTTGCCGCCTGGAAACCGGTCATCGCATCGAGAAACTCGCCCAGGGAATCCTGGTTCGCGTACAACGTCTCAAATATCGAATCGCCGCCGTTTTTCACCTCGTTTTGCGGTTGCCCTGTCTTCAAGGCGGTGCCGAGGTTGTTCCAGAATCCAAACAGGCGCGAATTGAGCATCTCCGGCATGCCGCCGATGTAGGCAGGACTCTTCTTGTTCAAGAACGCTGCGGTTTCGGGCGTATTCTTGTATTTCCCGTCTCGACCATCTCCATCCCGGTCGAGAAACTTCAAGGCCACCAGCGCGTCGAAGAAATCAAACGTGCCGCGGGGATGCAAGCCGAGCGTCTTGCCGAGCTGTGCAGCGGATTGCTGCCCGTCTCCTAGCGTCGTGAATAAATCGAGCTCGACCGCGGTCAACAACACCTTGGAAGCCCAAAATGCAGTGGCGGTTTGCATGATGTGCGATGGATCGAGTTGCCCTTTCATTACTGTCCCCGGCGATTAATTGTCTTGAGTTAGCTAACGCCGATCAGGCCTACGGAATAGCGGCAATGAAGAGCGCACTATCGCGGCGGTCGACCGGCTGATCACTTGCAAGGAGAAGCTCTGCGGCGTTCTCGATAACAGTACGGCAAGAAACGGTACGGCACGATTACAGTACGGCAAGTCAGGTGGCTGCGTCGAGATTCGGATGGCCGCTTCGGGCAGGCTGCCGCCACTCATCCCTGGGGCGGCGTGGCTTGCCCGCTTCAACCCATTGCAAGCCTTCAACAGCTTGATCGTCCGCGTGCGGTCGCGGTGTTTTCGTAGCTGAGCCGAGTCACTGACGTTTCAGCGCGCTTGCCCGGCGGCAGCTGCATTGAGAGGCAACGCAGCACTCAAGACTCTGAATCGAAACGGTCTTCGAATCTCGCGGCCCGAGTTCGGGCTACAGCAAAACGAGTGCGACGAGAACGCCGCCAACCAGCATCGTCCAGATGTTGAAGATTCGGCGCAGCAGCAGCGGCGACTGCCGAAGATCCATGAAGTGCATGCCGATCAACCAGACCTTGCCGAAGCCGAGGGCGATGACGATCGCGGCACCGAGTTGCGCAGATGTGTTTTCGAATGGTCGCCCGGCGGCTGCCCACCAGCTGAACAGCGTGGCCAGCACCAGTGCCAGCCACACAGCCCACACGCGACCGGGAAGGAAGGCGGTCACGCGAGTCTCGAGATGTACAGCAGCGGGAACAGCACCACCCACAGCAGATCCACCATGTGCCAGTAAATTCCTGCGCCCTCGACGAAGCGCGACGACACACGCGGTGTCTCTGCGCGCAAGCCACGCCAAGCGCTAAACAGCAGAACCGCGCCGATCAGCACATGCAGCAGATGGATGCCGGTCAGCACGAAGTAGAAGGTGAAGAACAGATTGGTGGCCGGCGTGTAGCCAGCGCCGACTTCGGTGAGGTATTCGGTGACCTTCAACGCAGCGAATAAAAGCGCGCAGGCGAGCGCGGCTGCAAGCGCTCGCGCGGCTGGCCGAGGTGCACCGGCGTGCATCGCACGGACGGCGGCAACAACGAAAAGAGAACTGGTGAGCAACACCAGCGTGTTGACGCCGCCGATGCCGATCAACAGTTTGCTCGCGGACGATGCGAAGACGGCCGGTTCTGAACGCGCCTGCCACGCAAACCCGGTGAAGAACGCGCCGAACAATGTCATGTCGCCGAAGATGAAGACCCACAGGCCGCTTTCGACCGACGTCCGGTCGATGGCGCTCGACTTGACTGGGGCCTTGTCGCGGGTCTGATCGCCGGCCTGATCTCGGGTCGTATCGCGCGTCGTATCGCGCGTCTTATTTGGGGTCGATGGCGACCGTATCTGCTCGACCTCCTGCAGGAAGTCGGGCAGATCCAGCGCTTGCTCGGTGCGCGGCTGCGGCCGACTCATGCCACGGCGTGCATTGGCGTCATGGTGACCGCTGCCTCGTCGCGCAGCACGGCATGACGCAGCACGAGTCCCATGCCGATCGCCCAGCTGGCGTAGGCGATGAAGGCCAGCCAGAACACAAAGATTCCCTGCCAGGCGAACGGACCGCTGTAGAAGAAGTACGGCAGGATGCTCGGCACGAACAGGAACGCGACCCAGAGATTGCCGAACGCCACCCAACGCGGCAGCACCGGCTGCGGGCTGGGGTCGTTGAGGATGGCCAAGGCGATGGCCACGTTCTGAATGCAGAACGGCGCAAGCGGTGTAATGAACATCAGCCAAGCGAAGTCGTTGAGCAATTGGATCAGTTCGGGTGAACGCTCCGGCCGAAACGCGCAGGTCGCCATCATGATCATCGGAACTATCAGAAACACGCCGGTTGCCGAGCCCGTCACCATCTGCAGGAAGGTCAGCAGCGGCGTGCGACCCTCCATCCGCACCATATGCACTGCGATCAGCGCGACCAGCGGAAAGATCAGTCCCAGTGCGAGACTCGCGAGGGCGAATCCGAACAGCGTTCGCGTGGTGGACTGCGTGTAGAACTGCGCGATTTCATGCGGATCGAGATGCGCGGCCGGCGGAACCGGAAGCACATTCGCGAGTGCGAGACCCACCGTGGCCAGTACTGCCAGGGCAGGGCCCGACCAAGCGCAAAGCAATTTGATTTTCGTGTTCACAGGCTGTGCTCCCCGCACCGATTGGATCAATGAGATCGAAGCGCTTCACGTCGCTAGGCGACCAGGCTCTTTCCCGCCACAGACCCGATACACTTTTTTGTGCATTCGGCTGCCGTAAGCGACGATCGGAGCATCACACGCAAATGAACAGTGTGTCAATTACACAATGAACATGGAGTTCATGCGTACCTTGGACTATCCTGCCACTCATGCCACCCATCGTTTCCAGACCCTCCCGCGCGGCGCGTGCCCGCCGGGCCGAACAGCCCAAGCTTTCGATCGAGGATCGCTTGCTCATCGCAATGGAAGCGCTGCTCGAGCGCGGGCAACGCTTCGGCACGCTTTCGGTCGAGCAACTCGCGGAAGCCGCCGGCATTTCTCGCGGCACTTTCTATCTCCACTTTCAGGATAAGGGCGAGCTGGTCGCGCGCCTGATGAGTCACATTGCGCAGGAGATCATCGACAGCGGCGGCACCTGGTTCGGTGACGCCGCCGCCGCGCGACCCGACGACCTGCGCGAGGCGCTGGTCGGCATGGTGCACACCTTCAAGAAGCATCAGGCGATCCTGTCCGCGGTCGCGGATCTCGCGCCGAGCGACGAGAAAGTCGGCGCGATCTATCGGGAGCTGGTGGAACGTTTGTGCGCGCAGAGCCGTCGCTCGCTCGCGGCTGTGCGCAGGAAGGGGCTCAGCCGCGCCGGCGCGACCGATCACATGGCCGACACGATGTGCACGATGATTGTCGACCACTGCATTCGGGAGGTTGGTGGTCTCGATCGCGCGGGCCTCAATCGGCTGGCGCGCACGCTCGGCTATCTCGGCGTCAGCGCGGTGTTTGCCGATCCTGCTTGAGGCGGTCTCGACTCGGAGGCGTCGGCGCTACACGTGAAGATCGATCGATCGGGATTCGAATCACGTGTTCCGAACCGATGTCGGCGAAGAACGCGTCAAGCCTTGTGGTATTACGCGCGCGGCTTCAGGCGAATTTCCGCCGCGATCGGCAGATGATCCGACAGCCGTAGATCGAGCACGCGGCTGGCGACGATTTCCACATCGGGCGTGTGCAGCAGATGATCGATCGCGCGCTGTGGTCGCCAGCTCGGAAACGTCGCGCCGAGGTTCAGGGCGCGCACACCGCGGCGCTGCAAGACCGGATGCGCTTCCAGCTCCGGCGGTTGACAGTTGAAGTCGCCGACGATCACGGCATCGCCGGCGTCCTCCAGCAGCTCGCCGAGAAAGGCCAGCTGTCGCGAACGTGCGCCGCGGCTGAGCGCCAGATGTACGACGAACACGCTGAGCGGCGCGTAGCCGGCGCGCTCGATCCGCGTCTGCAGCGCGCCGCGTCCGGGCAGGCGTCCCGGCAGCGCGTGATAGCTTCGATGTGCGAGCGGCGCGCGCGACAGGCAACCCAGACAGTGCTGCGCGAAGGGACCGAGGTCGCGGTTGACCGCGGCGTCCCAGTGACCGAGCCCGGCACGCGCGGCGAGATATTCCACTTGATTCAACTGCGAGGTGCGCAGACTGCCGGCATCGGCTTCCTGCAGCGCGACGAGATCGTAGTCGCGCGCGAGATGCGCGATCGCGTCGAGCGTTGCGCGCACGCCGCGCGAGGGCAGCACATGGCGCCAGGCCTGCGTAACGTAGTGCCGGTACTGCGAGGAATTGAGCCCCACCTGAATATTCAGCGACAACAGGCGCAACACGTCGGCCGCAGGTTCGGACCTTGTGCTGGCGATATCGGTGCTGACGTTCGGCATCGGATCCATGAGCCTCGTGGCGGGTGATCGAGCCTAGCGCGTCGTCACGCCGCTCGCGACTGGCGCGCGCCGAAACTATGCGCTTGCACGACCGAACGGTCGAACGGTTGGATCTGTGCGCCGACAGTGGAATTGCAGCGACGCCGGAAATGACCCTGGCGATCAGACTTGCAACGAGACCCGCAACCAATCCGACGACCAGACTTACGAAGTGACCCGCCACCGACCAGACTTACGAAGTGTTCCGCCACAATTCCGGCGACTGGATTCTAAATGAGGCGACGCCGCCGGCGATCGACTTGCAAAGAATGCTGCGTCGACAGCGGCGGCGAGATTGTCCGCAACGCGTTCAGCGCAACCGGCGAGGAAGTTGGCGACGCGACCGGCGAGCGTGGCTCGCGAACGCGTGCTAGCGCGGAACCACCACGGTCTTCGCCGCAATCGCGGCCTTGATCAGCGGCACTGCTGCCAGTGCGGCGCGTTCGCCTTCGAGGATCGAGCGCTGCTTGCTGTCGAAGTCGGCCGCGCCGACGTTGCGCACGTCGGGCGAAATGACGACGTCGGCGAGCGGCAATTCTGCCGCGCTCAGTGCGTGACCCATGATCGTGAACGTCTTCAACACGCTCTTCAGCGTGCTGTCGGCGCCCTGTTCCTCGATCGACGCGGAAACGTTCACCGCAATCACCACCTCTGCGCCAAGCGCTTGCGCGAAGCGAATCGGCACCGGGCTCACGGTGCCGCCGTCGACGTATTCCTCGCCATCGATCACGGCCGGCTCGAAGATGCCGGGTATCGACGACGAGGCGCGCACCGACAGCCCCACATCGCCTTTCGTGAACAACACCGGCTCACCGGTGCGCAGCTTCGCGGCCACGCAGGCGAACGGAATCTTCAGCTGCTCGATCGGCACGTTGCCCACACTCTTGTCGACGAAATCCTGCAACGCCTGGCCGCGCAGCAAGCCGCGACCGAACCAGTGCCAGTCGGCGAACGCCTTGCGATCCAGATCGAAGGTCATCTCTTGCAGCTGGAAGCCGTTGAGGCCGGAGGCGTACAGCGCACCGACCACGCTGCCGGCGCTGGTGCCGACGATGAGGTCCGGCTTGATGCCCTGCGATTCGAGCATCTTGATCACGCCGACATGCGCGAAGCCGCGTGCGGCGCCGCCGCCGAGCACCAGCGCCACGCGCGGTGCACGCGTCACCGGTGGTGCGTCCGGCACCGGCGCATGCTGCGCACAGGCTGCAAGCGCCAGCAGCAGCACAACGCCGAACAGATGTTTGAAAAGCGGGCGACCGATCATCGAAGGGCAGGTTGAACGAAGGCGGTGCGCAGTTTAGCGCTGTGGCGTTGTACCTGGATGCTGAACGGGAATTGCGCCGCATCGGCAGGCCGCGATTCGTGCCCGCCTATCAGGCTGCCATCGCGTCGCTGCCGCTGTCCTCAGCGGCACCGACTGGACGAAGACCGCCAATTGCGTCAGCAGGCGGCAGCGCCGGGTATCGGCCGGGACGGATTGCAGAAGGTTTCGATCACCGGCGATGAAATCGTGATGTTCTGCAGATTGATCTGCACGACGCCGACCTGAATGCCGAGCGAGGACAGCAGCGGATCGATCACGCTGTCCATCAGCCCGCCAATCGGTGCGACCACAAACGAGCCGAACGAGGACAGCGCGGAATTGGCCGGTCCGGAGACCACGGTGCCGCCGACACTCGTATGCAGATTGGCGGCCGTGCTGCTCATCAAGCTCGGCAGGAAGGTGCTGTAAACCTTTTGCGTGCCGGTGGTGAAGACGTTGGTGCCGACCGGAGACCGAAACATCAGGCCGGCCTGAACCGGCGCCACCGTGCTGGTGGGTACGCCGAACACGTTGAACGGGCCGGCGTTGGCATTGATTGCAACGCCTGCGGTGCCGACCAAGGGGCCGTCAACCCAGGTGCGCGAAATCGAACCTGAAGGCCCGAGTGCGAGCATCGTGCCGCCGATCAATGGTGGATCTGGATTGTCTTTGAGATCGCCGGCGAACGATCCGTACGTCTGCGACATCACATCGCTGGTCACCGTAATCGACGCACTCGGATTGGCGTTGGCCGCATTCGGGCAGGTCAGTGCGGTCAAGGTGCCGGTGCCGTCGGCCAGGCTCAGATCGAAGCCGGTTCTGATCGACATGCCAAGTGCGAGCAGTTGCCCGAGGCCGCTGCTATCCGCGTACTGCTGACGAATATGCAGCTGCAGCTGCGAGTTCTTGCCTTCGGTACCGACTGGCCCCACCGCGATCACCGGCGGATGGATCACGTGCAGCGTGATCGTCGTGCCACCGATGCCCGGCAGGATCAGGCCGAGTCCGGTATTGATCTGATAACCCGTCGGGTTCTTCGAGGCCGCATCCTGCGCCATTGCCAGCAGGAAATCGGAGCCGCTGACAAACGGAATGGCAGACGCCGCGTCGGTCGATGACGGATTCAGCGTGGTGCCGACCACCGTGCCGAGGATTTCGCCCATATTGACGTTGGACGACGGCGCATTGCGGGCTTGACGCCCAAGCCGGCTGACCATCCCTGCGGATGCGCCGCTACCGCTGGCGCTCAAGGCGCTGGAGAGTATCGAGAACCCGCCGGGCAACGAGGTGTTCACCCCCAGCAAACCGTTGAAGTCGCTGACGCCCGCTGCGCGCATCAGGTTCGCCAGTGAAATGCGCGAGGCCGCCAGTTGGTTGTAGCTGGCATTGCTCACGGAAACCGGCGAACCGAGAATTGCGGTGAGCAGCGAGTTGAGCTGCAGCGCCTGGTTCGAACCGACGCTGATCATCGCGGTGCCCACCGTGAAAGTTGCAGAGTTGCCTGCACGCGCGGTCGCCGCTGCGGCCATCAGGCCAGCGCCGGCGGGCGCAAACAGCGCAGGCGCAATCAAGGCCGGCTGCGTGCGCGTCAGCCGCACGCGCACCGCTTGAATCCGGATATCGCCACTGCCGAGTCCGATGAAACGCTTGTAGCCGGCGCTGCTGTCGATCATGCCGAGTTCGACGGTGGGCGGCAGCAGGCTGGTGTTGGCACTGCCGTTGACCGTCAAGCTGCCGACCACGGCCGCAGTCACCGACGTCAGCCCACCGGGCACGCCGTAGCTGTGGCAACCGCTCGCCACCTGTGCCCCGGCAAGTGCTGCCAAACCCGCCTGACGTTCGAGATCGCGCTGCGCGTAGTAGAGCTGGCCGACGTTGAAGCCGAACATCACCATCGTCATGAATGCCAGCGTGGCGATGCCGAACATAATCGCGGCGACGCCGCGTTGCCGCTCGATTCCGGCGGTCGCGCGGCGGCAAGATTTCATCGGCTGCACAGGTCTTCTCCACAGGATTTCGCACCGAGCGGTGCGTGGGCGCAAGCCGCATCCAGCGAACATCGATCCATCGACCTTGCGGTTCCCTAGCGGCACAAAAGCCGTTTTCCGCTGCCCGTGCGCGATCAACGGTGTCGATCGCCCGCTAAAGGGGAACGGTTGTCATCGGTAGGTCTCGCCGTGCGGACCTGCACGCGGCCGCTCGCATGATAATGGCGGTGCTACTGCGGAAGTAGCGCGCGCGTACCGATTAGTGCACGGCGCCAGCGCCAGCTGTGGATTGGCCGTAAACCTTGCAAGCGCGCCTGCAGTTCCGTGAGCGGTGACTCGTCTCGCGCCGGACGATGCCCACTGGTGCGAACCTGGCTACGCGCAATCCGATGCTCGCAGGCAGCGCACCGCACCGCACTGCTCCGCTCCGAGCAAGGGTTGTGGGCCTCAAACCGCGCGCCCTGAACGCGAGCGCGCGGTGTCTCCCTGCGATGCCGTCACGAGCCGAAAATGCGCCGAGTGGGCTACGAAGCGATTCTGAAAAAACGCGCGGCGTTACGCCGGGTCTGATCGGCCAGACGGTTTTCGTCCTCGCCGCGCGCCTGCGCAACACCGCGCAGCACCCAGGGCAGAAACGCGGGTTCATTGCGACGATGCTTGGGCGCAGGCTTCAAGGTCCGCGGCAGCAGATACGGCGAGTCGGTTTCGATCAGCAGCCGCTCGCTTGGAATACTCGGCACCGCCTCAATCAGATGGGCGCCACGACGCTCGTCGCAGATCCAGCCGGTGATGCCGATGTGGCAGTCGAGCGCCACGTAGTCGTCGAGTGCAGCGCGGGTGTCTGTGAAGCAATGCACCACGCAATCCAACAGCGCGCTGCGATGCTCGCTGAGGATCGCAAGGAAGTCCGCATGCGCATCGCGCTGATGCAGGAACAGCGGTTTGCGCGCGGCGATCGCCAACTCGATCTGTGCGACAAAGGCGGCGCGCTGGCTTGCGCGCGGCGACAAGTCGCGAAAGTAGTCGAGTCCGCATTCGCCAAATGCGACGACTTCGGGCGCGTTAGCCAACTCGGCAATGCGCGCGCCGAGCGCTTCGCTCCAGTCGGCGGCGTGGTGCGGGTGCAGGCCGGCGGTGGCGTAAAGCCGCTTGGGATGCGCGCGCGCAAGCTCTAGTGCGGTCTCGTTGCTGGCGGCGTCCGAGCCGGTGACGACGATCGCCGACACGCCGGCTGCCCAGGCGCGCGCGAGCACCGCGTCGCGGTCGGCGTCGAAGCTGTCGTGCGCGAGATTCGCGCCGATGTCGATCAAGGCGGTGTCGCGATCAAGGGCCGGCAGAGCCGCCGGGCAGTTTCGAACCGAAGCACTCGTGGTTCCACAGAACGCGCTGCTCGACGTGCGGCGTTTCGCCGTGCGGCACCGACAGCTCGAGCATGTAGATGATGCGGAACGTCTTCAGCTGCTTGGCGCCGCTGTGCGTCGCATTCCAGCTACGGCAAAGGTAGCGCCCGTAATACAGGCGGTTGGCGGAGAACTCGGCCGACCAGATCCGCTCCATGTATTTGTGCCAGCGGATGTTGGGAAACTCGCGCGAAACGTATTCAGGCTTGTCGTAGCTGATGCCGTCGCGTTCCGGGTGATAAACGTCGACCTGGCTGCCGTCGAACAACTCGCCGGGAATCACGAACCAGCCGTCTTCCTTTGACGGAAACGGCGCGAACATGTCCCACAGCTGATCGATGCGCAGCACGCGGAATGGCGGTGTCAGCGTTGCGTAAAACGGCCGCACCAGTGCGGCGTATTGCGGTTTCAGCAGCACGTTGAGCGTACACAGGTTCCAGGCGAAGACGGCGAACACCGCGACAGCGGCCAGAGCCTGCGCGAGTCGCCCGGCCTCGAGGCGTCGATTGTGGAACGGCAGCAGCGCGGCGCTCATGCTGCCGAACGCGCCGCGATGACGACCGACGAAGTCGTACACGGCATTGCCCGGTCGCACCGCCCAGCCGCCCTGCAACAGGAAGCCGAGCCAGAAGAACAGCGGCGAGCGCTTCAGCAGCTGCACGAACGCCGGCCATTTCAGATACGCATGATCGTCGTGATCGATGATCACCCAGGAGTAGTTGGCTTCGAGCAGCGCCTTGGCGCGCGCGTTGTCCTGAGCCGGTGCGATCTGGACACGCGGCAGGATCAGGAAGGTCTGCATCAGCAGGCAGGACTTCAGGCAGAAGCCGCAGTCGCGGTCATAGAAGATGCGCAGCGGCTGCGCGCCTTGCTTCGCCTCGCTGCGCTGGGTGCGGCGATCCAGCGCATCCCAGGCCCAGCCGCCGATCAGTGTCGTCAGCGAGGTCAGGCTGACAAACGGGAACGGCCCGAGCGACAGGCAGAACAGGAAGCCGATGTGCATCGCCATCAGCAGCAGCATCGTCGTGAAGCGCAGCGGCCGATTGAAGAGGGGCGACAGCACCAGAATCGGGCCGAGCATCTCGAGCCACCAGACGAAGTACGTCAGCACCTGCGTCAGCGGATAGAACCCGCGCAGCCAGACGCCGATCGGTGTGGCGTAGCCGTCGATCTGCAGGGCGTAGTCGACCGCGGTGCCGTTGCGCCACTCCACACCGCTCTTCAGCAGTGCGCTGAAGAAGTACACCGACATCACCTGCAGCAGCAGACCCGCGCTGGCCCAGGAGAGATGTGGATTGGCCGGCGCCGGCTTGCGCTCGCTCAGCGTTGCATCGATGCTCCAGCGTGCCGCCACCGGCAGGAACATGCTCCAGAACAGCAGGCATTCGATCAGGATATCGGCGCCCAGCAACACCATCTGGTCGCGATTCAGCAGCGAGCCGTGCAGCACGAACAGCAGCACCGCCGCGACGCGCGCGCGATAGCCCAGCATCAACGCCAAGGCCGCCAGCATTTCGACTGCGAACAGCAGGCTGACGAACCAGGTTTCGCCATTGGCCGAATACAGGCTGATACGCCACAGACCGTTGAACTGCAGCATCCAGTCGCGCGGCATCACGCCGAGGTCGGTGTAGAAGGTGCGCAACTCCAGCGCGCGGTTGCACAGGTCGACGAACGTCACCGCGCCGAGCAGCGCGCGGAACAGCGCCAGCGTGCGCAGATCAATGCTGAAGACGCGTTCGATCAGCGTGCGGACAGAAGGTGGCAGGCGCGGCATGGGCTTGAGGTTTCGAGTCGAAAAGGCAGAGCGATTAGCGCACAGCGGCAGACGGCCGGGCAGTACGGTGAACGACCAAGTTGCCAGGCAGGCCGGCCGCCGACACGAAAGGGCCGATCACGCGACGTCGCGGGCGCGACCCCAAGTCGCTGCGGCTATTCATGCTGATCACCCCCGGTTTGCCGCCATCCTGGCCACCAACTTGATGGTGCCGCTGGCATCCCTGCCGGCGCCGAAACTATAGGAGCCTTGCGCGCGCGCTGGCAAGCGTGGCGGCGCTGCGCACAGCTGTATCGATGTGCAGCTGCGTCCTACACTTAGGTCCATGAACGAACTTGCCTCTGAGTTGCCTGCCGCCGGCCGCAGCGCCGAGCTTTTTGTGACCGGTCCGGCCGGTCGTCTGGAGACCCTGGTCGCGATGCCGAAGGCCGCGCCGCGCGGCTTGTGCGTGGTGTGCCATCCGCATCCGCTGTTCGGCGGGGCAATGACCAACAAGGTGGTGTACACGCTGGCCGCGTCCGCGTTGAAGGCGGACTACGCGACCGCGCGGTTTAACTTTCGCGGCGTCGGCAAGAGCACCGGTTTGTACGACGAGGCGCGCGGCGAAACCGACGACGCGCTCGCGGTCGAGGCCTGGCTGCGTGCGCAACTCGCACTGGTTTCCGGGCAGGACGCCGCAACGCTGCCGCTGGTGCTGGCGGGTTTTTCGTTCGGTGCTTACGTGGCATTGAAAGCCGCCGCCCGGCGGCGACCGCAGAAGCTGGTCAGCATCGCCATCCCCTTCGGACGTTATGTCGACGCCAGCGAGCCGCCGCCGCACCCCCAATGTCCCTGGCTGGCCGTGCACAGCCACGACGACGACGTGGTTGCCTTCGACGCCACCGCCAGCGCGCTGCGCGCCTATCAGCCGCCACCGAAGTTGGTGGAATTCGACGGCGCGGGTCATTTCTTCAACGGCCGCCTGACCGAGTTGCAGGACATCGTGCTGCCATTCATGCAAGCCACGCCCTAGCGGGCGAAATCCGGCGCGGCCCCGCGCGGACGCTGCGCGGCCGGCAGGCGGCTTGATATGCTTTGCGGATCAACCGCAAGGAGCGGCGATGCAGAAGCAGAAAGGGCGAGGGAGGCTGGCGGGGCTGCGCGAGCTGGGTGTCGTCTTCGCCTTGCTGCTTCCGGCGCTTCCGGCAGCCGCGCTGAGTTTTGGGATCGATACCAACAGTCCGAGCCAGTCGGATTTCCATGCGGTCGCCGGCGACATGACGGCGGCATTCGATTACAAACCGCTGGAGCCCTCCGATGCCGGCGGCGTCACCGGCTTCGCGCTCGGTGCCTATGGCAGTTATGCGCCGACACGCGACAGTGGTGCCTGGTCGCGGCTCACCGGCGACCCATCCGATCAGATCGGCGTGGCCGGGGTCAGCGCACGTAAAGGCCTGCCGTTCGGCATCGATGTCGGCGGTTTCTACGGCTGGGTCGCCGATACCGACGCCCACGTCTATGGCGGCGACCTGCGCTATGCCGTGCTGGCCGGATCGGCACTGGTCCCGGCGGTGGCGCTGCGCGCCAGCTACACCGGCGCCAGCAATCTGGGCGATCTCAGCTATCGCTCGTACGGCGTCGATGCATCCGTTTCGAAGGGATTTCCGTTTCTAGCTCCTTACGCCGGTATTGGCTACGTCTGGTCGACGATCAAGGCCGACGGTCAGTACCACTTGGAAAGCGAATCGATCGATCGGGTCAAGGCGTTCGCCGGCTTGCGCCTAGCGCTCGGGCCACTGGAAACCACCGCCGAATACGAACGTCTCGGCGGCAACAATGTCTACGATTTGCGCTTCGGCGTGTCGTTCTAGCGGTACGCCGATGCACCGTTCAATCGCGTCTTCGTGTAACTCCTAAAAACCTTTCAATCCTGTGGAATGATGTTCGACCGCCTGTGGAGTCTATTGAGTGGTGATGCCGCCAGCGGGCGCGCAGCACCGTCCGAGCGTCTGTCGACGGCGGTACTGCTGCTGGAACTGGCTCGGGCCGATTTCGAAATCGCCGCGGTCGAACGCAAGCGCGTCGCCGGGCTCCTGGCGCAACGCTACGACTTGGATGAGAACGGTGCCGAAAGTCTGATCGCGCAGGCTGAGGCCGAGGTCGGCGCCGCGGTTTCGCTGTTCGACTATCTGAAGACCCTGAATACCGAACTTGAGCCTGCCGGCAAGCGGCAGCTGATGGAAATGCTGTGGGAAGTGGCCTACGCCGATGGCCGACTCGACATGAACGAAGAACAGCTGCTGCGCAAACTCGCCGACCTGTTGTACGTGGCCGAGCGCGATTACATCGGCGCCAAGCTGGCGGTGCTCGATCGACGCGAGGCCGCCCGTGGATAAGGACTTCAACGCCCCCGCGCCGCCTATGCGGATGCAGGGCAGTGCCTGGCTCGAAGACTGGCCGATCCAGGTAAAGATGCTGTTTGCCTTCGGCATCATCATTGCGCTGTTCGCCACCGCCTGCGTCTCGATCTTCAAGACGCTCAACGCGCAGGCCGAGGCGCGCGCCTGGACCATCCATACGTACGAGGTGATCCAGGAAGTCGAAGCCGCGATGCTGGCATTGCGCGAAGAACAGGTGGGTGTGCGCGGCTTCCTGCTGTCGGGCGACGAGAACGAGCTGAAGCTGCACGAAAGCGCGAAGCGCGATTTCGACGAGCACTATTCGAAGTTGCGCAGCCTGACCTCGGACAATTCGACCCAGCAGTCGCGACTCGACCAGATCCGGCACGACAAGGATTTGTGGCAAGCGGAGATTGCAGACGTCGCCATCGCCTCGGTTCGTGCGGCACCGACCGCCCCCGAGCGCCGCGCGCCAGCACTGGCGCAAGCTGCGGAAACCTATTTGCACGGTGTCGGCACGCGGCTGCCGCAGGTGCTCGACCTGTTCCGCGAAATCGATAACAGTGAAAGTGCCTTGCTGGTACAGCGCACGGCGACGTTGCAGGAAACGGTCGAGACCTCGCGCATGACGACGCTCGGCGCTCTCCTGATCGATTTCGTCTTCGGTGCGCTGTCGCTGTTCATGGTGTCGCGCCTGTTGACGCGACCGATCCGCGACCTGACCGAGTTGATGACGCGGCTTGCCCAGCATGACCACAGCATCGTTGTGCCGCAGCAGCAGCGTCGCGATGAGATCGGTGCGATCGCGCGCGCGCTGCAGATCTTCAAGCAGATGTCGATCGAGACCTTCAACCGCAGCTGGGTCAAGTCGAACGTCAGCGAAGTCTCCAGCCTGTTGCAGGAGACACAGAGCACGCGCACGTTTGCCGCAGCGCTGGTCAGCGCCACCGCGCCAAGGCTCGAGTGCGGCATCGCGGTGTTCTACCTGTACCGCGAAGAACTGCATCAGCTGGAGCGGCTCGGCAGTTACGGCCGCATCGAGCAGGGCGCGCGCGATGCCTACTTCAAACTCGGTGAAGGCCTGGTCGGGCAGTGCGCAGTGGAGCGCCAGCCGATCGTTCTGAAAACGGTGCCCGAGGATTACTTCCATATCGAGTCCGGGCTCGGCGCTGCGCGTCCGCGCAGCCTGATCCTGTTGCCAGTGATCAATAAAGATCAACTGCTGGGCGTGATCGAACTGGCGTCGTTCGCGCCGTTCTCGGAAACCCATCAGCGCTTCCTCGACGAGTTGCTACCGATTCTGGCACTGTCGCTGGAGAACCTGCTGCGCGCCGCGCGCACCCAACAACTTCTCGAAGAAACGCAGGCGCAGTCCGAAGAGTTGCAGTCGTCGGAAGAAGCGCTGCGCGTACAGCAAGAGGAACTGCGCGCAACCAACGAGGCCCTGCAGGCCAACACCACCGAACTGGAAGCACAGTCGGCGCGCCTGCGCTCGTCCGAAGAAGAGCTGCGCGTTCAAACGGAAGAATTGCAGGCCTCGAACGAAGAGCTGCGCGAAAAGAGCGAGCGCCTCAACGAGCAGAAAGCGCAGCTCGAACTATTGCAGCGCGATACCCAGGCCAAGGCCGACGAACTGGCGCGCGCGAGCCAGTACAAGTCGGACTTCCTCGCCAACATGTCGCACGAATTGCGCACACCGTTGAACAGTCTGCTGATCCTTTCGCGCGGCCTCGCCGACAACGAGGACGGCAACCTGAATGACGAGCAGATCGAATCCTCGCGCATCATCCACGAGTCCGGCTCCAACCTGCTGCGGCTGATCAACGACATTCTCGATCTGTCGAAGGTCGAATCCGGCAAGATGGAAGTGGTCGAAGAACAGATGCCGTTCGATGCGTTCGCCGCCTCGCTGCAGCGAAACTTCCGCCACGTCGCCAAGGAAAAGGGTCTCGAGTTCAGCATCGACATCGAGCCCGGCGTGCCGCATTCGCTGCGCACCGATGCAGCGCGCCTGGATCAGATCGTCGGCAACCTGCTCAGCAACGCGTTCAAGTTCACCCGCGAAGGCGGTGTGCGCGTGCAGATTGCGCGGCCGGCCGCGACGCAGAAAATGCCGCCCGGCTTGAGCGCTGCGACCAGCATCGCAATCAGCGTGAGCGATACCGGCATCGGCATTCCGGCGGACAAGTTCGCCAAGATCTTCCAGGCGTTCGAGCAAGTCGATGCCGGCACCAGTCGCCAGTACGGCGGCACAGGTCTAGGCCTGTCGATTTCGCGCGGCATGGCGCGGCTGCTCGGTGGTGATATTTCAATCCACAGCGAAGACGGCGTCGGCAGCCAGTTCACCCTGATTCTTCCCGAGACTCGGGTGGTGGTCGCGAGCCTGCCGTTGGAAGCATCGACGCCGACCGTTGCAGCACGCGAAGCAGCGGTCGCAGCGCCGGTCGCGCCGGTTGCCGTGCGCGCCAACACCGCACCGCGGGTGCTGCCGGTGGCGGCGTTCATCGTCGACGATCGCGAACAGATTGTCGCCGGCGACACCGTGATTCTGGTGATCGAGGACGATCCGGCGTTCCAGCGAATCTTGGGCGACATGATCCGTCGCAAGGGCTTCAAAGTGCTCGCCGCCAGCGATGGCGAATCGGGACTGGCACTGGCCAACACGCACAAGCCAACCGGCATTCTTCTCGACGTGATGCTGCCCGGCATCGACGGCTGGACGGTGATGGACCGGCTCAAGGCCGACACCACGACGCGGCATATTCCGGTGCATTTCATTTCTGCGCTCGACGAGCACGGCCGTGGACTCGGCATGGGCGCGGTCGGCTTCCTGACCAAGCCGGTGAGTCGCGATGCGATCGGCAAGGCCTTCGAGCGACTTCTGCATTTCGCGCCCGGTACGCCGCGTCGCGTGTTGGTGATCGACGACGATGCCAATGCACGCACGGCGGTCCGTCGTCTCGTCGCGGACAGTTACATCGAGTGCGTCGAGGCCGCCAGCGGCGAAGATGCGCTTGCGCGCCTCGAAAGCAGCGAGATCGACTGCATCATTCTCGATCTCGGTCTGCCCGGCATGGATGGCTTCGAGTTCCTCGAGCGGGCCAGCGCGCTCGGTCCGGTTCCGCCGGTCGTCGTGTACTCCGGCCGTGAGCTTTCGCGCGAAGAGAACCTGCGGCTGCGCCAATACACCGACAGCATCGTCATCAAGGGCGCGCGTTCGCCCGAGCGACTGCTCGACGAAGTGAGCCTGTTCCTGCACAGCATTCGCGCGCGCCCCTTGCCGGTGGTGGCACCGCGCGACATCGATCCGCAACTGTCCGGACGCACCGTGCTGGTGGTCGACGACGATATGCGCAACATTTTCGCGCTGTCGAAGGCGCTGCGAAATCGCGGCCTCAAGGTGCTGATGGCACAGGACGGCTACAAAGCACTGAAGCAGATCGACGACAACCCGGAGATCGCGATGGTGCTGATGGACATCATGATGCCCGGCATGGACGGCTACGAGACCATGCGCGAAATCCGCAAGCAGCCGAAGTACCGCGACCTGCCGATCATCGCGCTCACCGCAAAGGCAATGCGCGGCGACCGCGAGAAATGCCTCGAAGCCGGCGCCAACGACTACTTATCGAAGCCCATCGACGTCGACAAACTCCTCTCCATGATGAGAGTGTGGGTGAGCTGATTCACGAGCATGCTCGTGAATCAGCGAACGACCGGACAGGAGGTCCGGGCCGGGGTCTGGAGAAACCGCTTGGCCTCGCCATGGACGGCCGCGATCACTCCAATCGAACATGCTGAAGCCGCATGCTCGCAAATCAGCGAACGACCGGACAGGAAGTCCGGGCCGGGGTTTAGAGACACCGCACCGCCTCGCCATGGATGGCTGCGATCACTCGAATCGAACATGCTGAAGCCGCATGCTCGCAAATCAGCAAACGACCGGACAGGAAGTCCGGGCCGGGGTTTAGTGACACCGCACCGCCTCGCCATGGATGGCTGCGATCACTCGAATCGAACATTGTGAAGCCGCATGCTCGTGAATCAGCGAACGACCGGACAGGAAGTCCGGGCCGGGGTCTGGAGAAACCGCAGCGACTCGCCATGGATGGCTGCGATCACTCGAATCGAACATGCTGAAGTCGCATGTTCGTGAATCAGCCAACGACCACAGAGCGATTCCAGGAAAGAGCGCCCCGATGTTGCGTGCCGGGAACCCTTTTGGTGAGATGCTGCTTTTAAAATTCCTGGGAGCCATTCGATGCGACCGCTGGTCCAACCGCGTATAACCGCTGAACTGACCTAGTCGCTCCTTTCGGTAGCGCAACACTCAGACTGGAGACCATGTCCCGCCCGGAAGCCGAAGACGTCGAAGTGGAGTTGTTCATACGCGCGCTGCAACTGCGCCACGGGTATGACTTCTCCCAGTACACGCGCGCCTCGTTCAAGCGGCGGGTGCAGAACCTGGTCAGCTCGCATGGCTTTGCGACGATCGGCGATCTGACGGCACGCGTATTGCGCGACGATGCCTTCCTGGCGCCGCTGGTTGCCGGCCTGTCGGTACCGGTTTCCGAAATGTTCCGCAATCCGAGCGTATTCCAGGCCCTGCGACAGGAGGTGTTTCCCTTGCTGGCCTCGTATCCACATCTAAACGTCTGGCAGGCAGGCTGCGCGTTCGGCGAAGAGGTTTATTCGTTGGCGATTCTGCTCGAGGAAGCAGGGCTCTACGATCGCACCCAAATCTACGCCACCGATTTCAACGATGCGGCGCTGGGTCGCGCGCAGGAAGGGATATTCCCGCTGCGCGAAGCACGCACGTATTCGGAGAATTACCTGGCGGCCGGCGGCAGCGGTTCGCTTGCGGACTACTATCATGCGCGCTACGAGCACATCAAACTGGACGAGCGCCTCAAGCGCAACATCACTTTCGCCAACCACAACCTGGTGGCCGACGGCGTCTTTTGCGAGCCGCATCTGATCTTGTGCCGCAACGTGCTCATCTATTTCACCGATACCTTGCAGAACCGCGTGCTCGGACTGTTTCGCGACAGCCTGATCCGTGGCGGCTTTCTGTGTCTGGGCAATAAGGAAACGCTCGATTTCGCACCGGTGGCTAAAGATTTCACTGCGATCAACCAGCGCGCCAGAATTTTCCGGCTCGCCGCACGTGGCTGATGAACGCAGCACTTTCGCAGGTGGTTGCGCTGGGCTGTTCGGCCGGTGGTTTGCAGGCCTTGCGGGTGGTGCTAGGCGGTCTGCGGCCGGACTTTCCGGCGGCCGTGATTGTCGTATCGCATACCGGTTCGGAAGACGTCGAAATGCTGGTGAGCCTGCTCGCCTCGCATTCGAAGCTGAAAGTGGTCGAAGCCACCGAGCGACGGCTGCTGTTGTCGGGTACCGTACATGTCGCGCCTTCCGGATATCACCTGTATGTCGAGCGTGACCAGCGCTTCTCGCTGTCGGTCGATCCGAAAGTCTGTTTCGTGCGGCCGGCGATCGATGTGTTGTTCAAATCCGCGGCCGATGTTTTCGGTGCACGCTTGGCCGCCGTGGTGATGACCGGCGCCAACGACGACGGTGCACTGGGCCTGCAGGCAGTGCGTGCCAAGGGTGGCTACGCCATCGTGCAGGATCCGCTCGATGCGCAAGCCGCTGTCATGCCGGCAGCCGCGCTGCGCGTCGCCGGCGCAGACGTGATTTGTCCACTCGGCGAAATCGCGGCCGCACTCAATGCGTGGTGCGCATGATCACGACGCGGCCCAAGATTCTGGTGGTCGACGACACGCTCGCCAATCGTGTGGCCATGCGACGGCTGCTGTCGAAGGTCGATGCAGAAGTTGCCGAGGCGGAAAGCGGCAATGCTGCGCTTGCGGCTTGTCTCGATCAGGACTTCGCGCTGATCCTGCTCGACGTGAACATGCCGGAAATGGATGGGTTCGAGGTTGCGGCGTTCCTCGGCGAAGAAGCCAGCACCCGCGATATTCCGATCATCTTCGTCTCGGCGGCATATTCCGACTTGCAGCAGCTACGCGGTTACGGTTCCGGTGCGGTGGACTACATCGCCAAGCCGATCAACGAAGTCATCCTGTTATCGAAAGTCCAGGTCTTCCTCGATCTGTATCGAAGTCGCGCGCAGCTCAAGGCGGCGCTCGACGAACTGCACGAACGCAACCGCGAACTGGAAGTGCAGATGGCCGAGCGTCGCCGCGCCGAAGATGCCGCGCGGCATCAGGCCAGCCACGACGGCCTTACGGGACTGCCCAACCGGATGCTCTTCATCGATCGTCTGGGGCAGGCGATCGAGCGGCACGCCCGGAGCCGTTTGCCGGTGGCGCTGGCGTATGTCGATATCGACGAGTTCAAGCCGGTCAACGACAGTCACGGTCATCACGTCGGCGATGCCCTGCTGGTGGCGATTGCGCAGCGCATGCGCGAATGCGTGCGCGCCAGCGATACCGTTGCGCGGCTTGGCGGTGACGAGTTCGCCGTGGTGATGGAAGACGCCGCCGACAGCGATGCCGTGGTGCAGCGCTTGGTCGAGACGCTGTGCGAACGACTGCGGCAGCCCTATCTGCTGGAGGTCGATGGCCAGCAGTTCGAAGTGATGGTTGGCGCCAGTGTCGGTATTGCGCTGTTTCCGCGTCACGGCACCGATTGCGACGCGCTGATTCGCAGCGCCGACCATGCGATGTACCAGGCCAAGCGCAACGGCAAGCGTTGCTGGGTGTTGGCGGAGTAAACGTCGAGCGCTACGCCGCTGCGGGCGACGTTGCAACGCTGCAGCGGCCGCGCATCTTCGGCTTTAGTGGCGTACGAATCGGCGTTTCAATGGCCGCAGCCGACGTTCGACCGGCCGCTCAAAGGCGGTGTACAGAATCCAGCCCGAGACGACCGTGATCGCAATGCTGCCGATCAAATAAATGTCGCTGGCCTGTTCGGGCCAGTGCATTCGTGCGGCCAGTTTGTAGTAGCCGCTGATCGTGAAGATCTGTAGCAGATAAATGCTGTAAGACGCATCACCGATCGACGTCAGCACGCCGAACTGAACCTGCTTCGAGCAGACGCATGCATAGACGATCAGTGCTGCCGGCATTCCGTAAAGAACTGCTCGGTCGATATCCGAAAAGTTCTTGAACAGCGGCCACACGAACAGCACAGCGCCTGCCAGCGAGATGGCCAGTGTGGTTGCCAAATTCAATCTGATCCGCGTGTAAAACCAGCCGATCGCGACGCCATACAGGAACTCGAACATGATCCATGTTTTGAACAGGAACGCCCAAGTTACGATCATCAGCGACGCTGCGACCAGCGCGCCGCCAAGCGAACGGTGCAGCAGCGATAGCGCGAAGATCAGGTAGAACAGCATTTCGAATTCCAGCGTCCAGCCGTCGAACAGAACGGGCATGCCGTGCTGTGTCGCCTGCGACAGAAAGGCAAGCGAGCTGACAACCCAGGGCCACCCGATCCCATTCGTATTGAACAATTTTGGCTGCAGCAGGAACAACGCCGTCATCACCAGCGTCAGCGTCCAATACAGCGGCCCGATGCGGAACAGCCGGTTCACCGCAAAACGCCAGGGCGTGTCGCGCCGCTGACGCTGGATGTACACCATGATGAAGCCGGAGATCACGAAGAACAGATCGACGCCGTTCCAGCCCCAGTTCTCGAACAAGGCCAAATAGTGCGCGCGAAACCCGTAGTTGCTGCCGATCGCCTGGGAATGGAACAGCACGACCAGGATCGCTGCGACGGCGCGTAGCACCTGCACGTTGGCGAGCGTGCGTTGACCTGTAGGCTTAGCCGGCTCGATGCCGACCTGCTCTGCAACGATCGTCGGCACTCGATGAACTCCCCTAAGGATTATCTTTTGCCGTCAACGTGGACGGATTCGCAGCATCAATGCTGTTGCAACGTCAGCCGCGCTTGAAACAGGTTCGCTCAATCGCGTTCGGCAAGGCGATGCCCTGCCGTCGAAACGACATCAATGAGCCGGTCGACGCAGCTTGTACAGCGCGTTTTCGCAAAACAAATTCGGCGCGGCGGCGATCAGCTTGCCGCTGCGGTGGCGCCGATCGAGCAGCGCGCGCGCCAGCACTTGCCAGCCGAATTCGCGGCACAGGGCTTCGAAATCCGCCAGCGTGCAGAGATGGATGTTCTCGGTGTCGTACCACTGCGCCGGCAAGGCCGGCGTCAGCGGCATGCGTCCGCGCAGTAGCGCTTGACGCACACGCCAATGACCAAAATTGGGAAAGGTCACCACCACTTCGCGACCCACACGCAGCATTTCGGCGACCACCAGATCGGGCCGTACCAGCGCTTGCAGCGCATGCGTCATCACGACGTAGTCGAACGCGCCGGTGGCGAAATCGGCGAGGCCGTCGTCGAGGTCGGCGTGGATCACGTTGATGCCGGCGGCGATGCACGCCGCGACATTATCCGGATCGATTTCGAGACCGTAGCCGCGCACCTGCCGCGTGCGTGCGAGATGCGCCAGCAAGGCACCATCGCCGCAGCCGAGATCGAGTATGCGCGAGCCCGGCGCGATCCAGTCGCCGATCAACGCGAGGTCGGGACGCAAGGTGCTCATGCGCTAACCTCGTCGGCGACGCGCGAAAGATAACCGCGCAGCACCTTGTGATAGTCCGGCAGTGGCATCAGGAAGTCGTCGTGGCCCAGCGGGGAATCGATCAAGGCGTAGCTGACATCGCGATCCGCGACCACCAGCGCGTTGACGATCTCGCGCGAGCGACTCGGCGAGAAGCGCCAGTCGGCATCGAAGGCCACCACCAGGAATTTCGCGCGCGCCTGTGCAAACGCAGCGGCCAGATCATCGCCGTGATCGCGCGCGGGATCGAAGTAATCGATCGCCTTGGTCATCAGCAAATAGGTATTGGCATCGAAGCGATCGACAAAGCTCTGGCCTTGATAGCGCAGGTAGCTTTCGACTTCGAACTCGACGTCGTAGTTGAAGCTGAAACGGCCGTCGCCGCCACGCAGCAGGCGGCCGAAGCGCGCGCGCATGGCTTCGTCCGACAAATAGGTGATGTGGCCAAGCATGCGCGCCAGTTTGAGTCCGCGCGAAGGCTTGGTGCCGTGCTCGGCATAGCGGCCTTCGTGGAAATCCGGATCGGAGATGATCGCCTGGCGCGCGATCTCGTTGAACGCGATGTTCTGCGCGGAAGCGCGCGGTGCGGCGGCGATCACCAGCGCATGCCGCAGGCGCGTCGGGCAGTCGATCGCCCACTGCATCACTTGCATGCCGCCGAGCGAGCCGCCGACCACGGCGGCCCAGCAGTCGATCCCCAAAGCGTCGGCAACCAGCGCCTGCGAGCGCACCCAATCGCGCACGGTGACGATCGGGAAATCCGGTCCCCAGGCCTGGCCGGTTTCGGGATTGATCGTGGTCGGGCCGGTCGAGCCGCGGCAGCCGCCCAGGTTGTTGAGCGCGACGACGAAGAAGCGATCGGTGTCGATCGGTTTGCCGGGTCCGATCGCCGAATCCCACCAACCCGGCTTGCGGTCGTCGGCCGCGTAGATGCCGGCCGCATGGTGATCGCCGGACAGCGCATGGCAGATCAGGATCGCATTGCTGCGCGCGACGTTGAGCCTGCCATAGGTTTCCAGCATCAGCGTGTGCTGCGGCAAGGTGCGGCCGCAGTCGAGCGTCAGCGGCTCGGTGATCTCGAGCGCGCGCGGCACGACAATGCCGACGCTACCGCCCGCGCCTTCGATGTTGGCTTGCGACGTTGCGGCCAAGGTCAGACGAAGAAGCCGGGCAGCGGCAGCAGGCGGTACACCACCTGCAAGCCGATCATCACCACCAGCGGCGACAGGTCGAGCCCGGCGACCGACGGCAGGATGCGACGCACCGGTCGCAGCAGCGGTTCGTTCAGGCTCCACAGCACGTTCGCGGCAGGATTGCTGGTGCCGGGGCCGACCCAAGACAGGATCGCCTGCACGAACAGGCTCAAGGTGTACAGGCGCAGCAGCATCGCTGCGACTTTCAGGATCGCGAACCAGGCCGCCAACAGCAGCGAAATATCGGCGCCGAGAATCGCGCCGATCGCCTCGACTTCGACAAACGCCAGCACGAGCACGACCAGCGCGCTCGCGATATCGAAGCGCTTGTAGCGCGGCAATGCACGTGTCATCGGAATGATGATCGGCTGCGTCATGCGCCACACCAGCTGCGAAATAGGATTGTAGAAATCCGCGCGGACCAGCTGCAGCAGCACGCGCAGCAGGAACAGGCAGACCGCCAGATCGAAGATCGCGGAGATCAGGAACAGCAGGGCATTGTTGGTGTTGGCGCTCATCGGCTTGCGGGGTCAGGCGGTGGTGCTGCGTTCGAGATCGTCGCCGCGCTTGCGCGAGCGTTGTTCGGCGGCGCGCAGCGCATCGACGAACATACGGTCGAGGCCGCCGCTTTCAAGCGACTGCAGTGCGGCTTCGGTGGCCCCACCCTTGGAGGTGACTTGCTGGCGCAGCAGCGCGACATCGGCATCGCCGACCGCCGCCATGCGGGCCGCGCCGATGAAGGTCTGTAGCGCCAGGCGTGCGCTCAGCGCGGCATCGAGGCCGAGTGCGGTACCGGCGTCGCGCAGGGCTTCGGTCAGCTTGAAGTAATAGGCCGGACCGCAGCCGGACACCGCAGTCAGCGCATCGAGCTGCGCTTCGCTGTCGACCCAGCAGGTGTCGCCGGCGGCGGCCAGCAGCGCCTGCGCCTGCGCGCGCGCCTGCACAGGTGTGTCCGGCGGTGCATACAGGCCGCTCATGCCGGCTTGCAGCAGTGCCGGGGTGTTGGGCATGGCGCGGATGATGTGGCAGCCGGGCAGGCGCCGCGCGAAGCTGGCGACGCGCACACCGGCGGCCACCGAGATCACCGTGGTCGCAGCCGGCAGGCTGAACTGGCTGAGTGCTTCCGACATCTGCTGCGGCTTGACCGCCAGCACGACGATCGTGCAGCCGGCGACTGCTTTAGCCGGATCGGCGTCGACTTCGATCCCGAAGCGCTCGCGCAGCGCCTGCGCGCGCACGACATTGCGCTGCGCAACGCGAATGCGGGCAGGGGGCAATCCCGCGGCCAGCAGTCCGCCAATCATGCTGACGGCCATGTTGCCGCCGCCGACAAAGCACAGTGGCGGCAGCGCAGCGGCGTTGAGAGTTGGAAGCGCGGGCACGGCGTTCAAATCGATCCGGTCGGGAGCCATCGTTACGGGCAAGGGCTTCGTCGCGCTGAGGGCGCGGCAAAGCGGACGCTATGATACGCGACCCCCAACCGCCCGAACCGGGCCTTGCGTCGCAGGCAACTGCGGCCATTCAAAGCGATCGCTCGTGAAAACCCCTGCCGCCAAATCCCGCTCCAGCGCCGCCGACCGTCTGATCGCACGGACCGCGGCGGCGATCGACGCGGCGCAGGTTTACGACGTCGCCACCGTCTCCGCGCTGGAGTTCGCGCCGAAGCTGTCGGCGCGGCTCGGTAATCGCGTGCTGTTGAAGCGCGAGGATCAGCAGAGCGTTTACTCGTTCAAGTTGCGCGGTGCCTACAACAAGATGCTGAAGCTGTCGCCGCAGGCGCGCGCGCGCGGCGTGATCTGCGCATCGGCCGGCAATCACGCGCAAGGCGTGGCGCTGGCCGCGCGCCAGCTCGGCTGCCCGGCCTGGATCGTGATGCCGCGGACCACGCCGCAGATCAAGGTCGATGCCGTGCGCCTGCTCGGCGGTCGCGCGGTGCTGCACGGCGATGCCTATGACGATGCCGCGGCACATGCGATCGAACTGGCTGCGCAGAAAGGTCTGACGATGGTGCCGCCCTACGACGATGCCGATGTCATCGCCGGGCAGGGCACGGTGGGTAAGGAGATCCTCGAGCAGATCGGCGAAGGTCCGCTCGATGCGGTTTTCGTGTGCACCGGTGGCGGCGGTCTGCTCGCGGGCGTTGCTGCCTACATCAAGCAGCATCGTCCGGGCGTGAAGATCATCAGCGTCGAGCCGGAGGATTCCGACTGCATGGCGCAGGCGCTCGAGGCCGGGCGCCGCGTGAAGCTCGACCGCGTCGGCCTGTTCGCCGATGGCGTGGCGGTGCGCCAGGCCGGTGCGCTGCCGTTCAAGATCGCGCGCGAAACGGTGGACGTGGCGATGCGTGTGAGCATCGACGAAATCTGTGCGGCGATCCGCGACGTGTTCCAGGAGAATCGCTCGATGCCGGAGCCGGCCGGCGCGCTGGGTGTGGCCGGCGTCAAGCGCTGGATCGCCGAGCATGGCGGCAGCGGCAAGACCTATGTCGCGATCGTTTCAGGCGCGAATCTGAATTTCGATCGCCTGCGCCATATCGCCGAACGTGCCGAACTCGGCGACGGTCACGAGACCTTGCTGGCGGTGACGATTGCCGAAAAGCCCGGCGCGTTCCGCAGCTTTTTGAAAGCGCTCGGCCGTCATCCGATCACCGAATTCAATTATCGCTACGCCACACCGGCCGAGGCGCACGTGTTCGCGGGCGTGAAGTTCGCCGACCAGGCTGAGCGCGATGCAACGATTGCCGAATTGCGCCGCGCCGGACTTGAAGTGCGCGATCTCAGCGGCAACGAGATGGCCAAGGTGCATGTGCGCTACATGGTCGGTGGCCGCGCGCCGGGCGCTTCCAACGAGCGCCTGTTCCGGTTCGAGTTCCCCGAACGCCCCGGCGCTTGCCTGGCATTTCTCAGTGCGATCGGCGGCCGTTGGAACATCTCGCTGTTCCATTACCGCAATCACGGCGCGGCCTATGGTCGCGTGCTCTGTGGTTTGCAGGTGCCACGTCAGGAGTTGAGCGAGTGTCGCGCGACACTCGATGCGCTCGGCTACAGCTACTGGGACGAGACGAGCAATCCGGCGTACGCGTTGTTTCTGGGGGCGCAGACCTGAGGGCGTCTTAACGGCGAACCCCGTGCGCTTGCACGTCTGCAAGGACCAAGCGCGAGGCGCAGGTCAGAAAAAGAGCAAGGGGAATCGTTGCGCGGCGTCGAAGCCTCGAAAGGGCTGCCTAGCCCACTGCCTAGCCCCACTCCCTAGGCCGCTGTCTTGGATTTCTCAAGCTTCAGCAGGTGGGCGAAATGCTCCGCCCGCACCGGCATCACCGACAGTCGCGAGCCCTTCATCAACAACGCGAAGCCCGCCAGCGCATCGACGTGCGCGCGCAACTCGGTCAGCGTGATTGCACGCTTGAGCTTGCGCTCGAACTGCACGTCGACCAATGACCAGCGTGGCTCTTCGGGCTTCGATTTCGGGTCGTAGTGATCGTGCTTGCGATCGAATTGCGTCGGGTCCGGGTAGGCTTCGGTGACCACACGCATCAGGCCGACAATCGCCGGCTGCTCGCAATTCGAGTGATAGAACAGGGCCGTGTCGCCTTTACGCATCGCGCGCATGAAATTGCGCGCCTGGTAATTGCGGACACCATCCCAGGATTCCGTCTGTCGCGGTCGTGCCGCCAGGTCGTCGATCGAAAACGTGTCCGGTTCGGACTTCATCAACCAATGCGCCATGATCGTGCGACTTGTCCTTTCTATCGAGATTGCTCGATCCGTGTTCCGAGGCTAGGGCTCCGGATCGTCCTGCACAAAGATAACCGAGTCGGCGTCGGTATCGGTCAAGGTTACGTTTTTCAGGAAGGTCAATACGACATCCGTGACCACCGCCTTGAAGGCGCGCTCCGAGCTGGTGTAGGGGCCGCGCAAGCTCGGCGCAGGCAATTCGCCGACGCTGGTCCAGATGCCGTGTTTGTCGTGGCCGAATCGCTGGTGCCCATTCGCCATGCGGTAGCGCAGCTTGAATTCGTAGCGGTCGGTGATGCGGCTCACCGGAATGCGCCCGATCGTCATGCCTGAAAACAGGAAGTCGCCATTGGGCTGCTCGCCCGAGGCAGAAATGTCCTCAACTTCGACGTAGAGCGTCGCCGGTGCCTTGGGATCGTCCGTCGGTCGCAATACCGAGGTTTGATTCAGCGCGTTGTCGACATATTTCTTCAACGGCACTTCGGCGCGATCGACTCGTTTGCCGTCGCTGAAGAAGCGCACGCTGACGCGAACTTGTGTCGGCTGTAACTGCGTAATGCTGGCCGAGGAGATCAGTTCATGGTCCGAGTCGGCATAAAACTGGATGTGCGAGCACGCGCCCAACATCAGGCTGCTGGCCAGGAGTGCGAGCGCGCTTGGAAATTTATTCATAAGTTCTCAATGAATCGAATCTGCAATGCCGAAAATTTCTGCTGGTTGCCGTCAGCAGGCAGGCGCGCGCTGGGTTCAACCAGCCTTGGCACCTTGGGTGAGACGCCGAATGCCGTTCGAAAGTGCCACGGCATCGAGTCTTACATCCCAGGGCTCGGCTGGCAGCGCCGCAATCTGCTGCTGCGGATACGCATAGCCCACTCGCCAGGGTCGTGAACCGACACGCTGAAAAGCGAGGCTGCGGTCATAGTAGCCCGCACCCATGCCGAGTCGATGACCGCAGGCGTCAAAGCCGAGCAGCGGCAGAATAATTAGGTCCAGACGGCGCGGCGATCGGCGCGATCGGCTCGCCATCGGCGCAGCCAGACCCAGCGAATCCTTGCGCAAATGCGTCAAACGGGTCAGCGCTGCGAAATGCATGCGTTTGCGCCAGTCGACGAACGGCGCGTAAACCTGGGTGCCTCGTCGCAGCAAGTCACGGATCAGTGGCCGCGTATCCAGTTCGTGCGCAAGCGGCAGATAGACCGCGACATGATGTGCTGCGCGCACGCGACGAAGATTCAGCAACAAGTGCGCAGTTCGGCGTGCGGCGCGACGGCGTTCGGAAGTTCCGATCGCGCGGCGGCGGCGGCGAAGTTCGGTGCGCAATGCGGATTTTTGCATCGCCGCCGAGGAAATAAAGGTGTCTCCCGCCAGTGCCGTCATCCGTCTTCGACCTTGAGACAGCGTCTCAAGTGGGTGCCGCTCCATGTATTTGGGCTTTCCGCTGACATCGCGGACCTGCACACCCTACGCGGGGTTGGCTCCCTAGGCATAGCAATTAGGCTCAAGGGGTTCTAACGGACATCGAACACCGCAGGAGACACGTTCAAAAGATAGCACAGCGAGTGAGCGTGTCGCGGTGCTTTATCGGTCAATCAGCCGCGTTCAGCGTGCTGTCGATATCGAGACCGAGTTGCTGGATCTTTTCGATCGCCTCGGCCTGCTGAGGTGCCAGCGCGGCGTGACCTTTCAGAGCCAAGTAGTCGCGCGCGAGATTGAGCGCTGCCATCACCGCGATGCGCTCCGCACCGAGTGCCTTGCCCCGTCGACGAATGGCGGTCATGCGTTCATTCAGGTGATCGGCCGAGGCCACCAAGGCCTCGTGCTCGTCGGTTGGGCAGGCCACCGAATATTCGCGTCCCATGACGCGCACGGTCACCGTCAGGGGTTCTTCCTTGCGTGCGGACTTGGCAGCTTCGTTCGGCGGAATGCTCATGGCGCTTGGTCCGCTTCCAGCAGGCGGATGCGCTCGACCACACCTTCGATGCGGCGCTTGAGTTCGGCGTTCAGCGCGAGCAAGCGATCGCGTTCCTGCTGCATGCGCTTTTTTTCGAGCCGCAACTGCCTATGCGCAGTGATGAGTCGCTGCACACGTTCGTCCAATTGTGCGAGTTGTTCGGCGAGCATCGGCGTTCGGCAGAGGGACGCTGCGAGTATAGCTTGCGTTGACGGACCGTTGCCGCAATGGCAACGGTCCGTCGATCCGCTGGATTACTGCAGAACCAGGAAGAAGGTTGCGTTGCCGCGCTGGATCTGCAGCAACAATTGGCCGTCCTTGCTGGCGCTGGCGGCCGAGTTGAAGTCGTCGACGCCGGTGACAGGGCGGTTGTTGACGGCGACGATGATGTCGCCCGGACGCAGACCGCCACGCGCCGCGGCCGAAGCCGGGTCGACTGCGGTGATCTGTACGCCCTTGCTGTCGCCGTCGGTGACTTCGCCCAGCGTGACGCCAGCGAGCTTCGACTTGGTGACCTTGCCGCTGGCGGCGACAACCTTATCCGGCGCCTTGCCGACTTCCACCGAAACGTCTTTCTGCGCGCCGTCGCGGATCAGCTTGAGGTTGATCTTGTCGCCGACGCTGAGGACGCCAACGGTGTTGTGCAATTGCTGTGCGTTGAGAATCTCGCGACCGTTAGCCGAGATGATCACGTCCTTCACCTTGATGCCGGCCTTGGCGGCGGGCGAACCCGGCGTGACTTGCGTGACCAGCGCGCCGTGGGTGTCCTTCAGACCGAAGGCCTTTGCCAACTGCGGATTCAGCGGCTGGATGCCGATGCCGATGCGACCGCGGTTGACGCTACCGGTGGCGATCAGCTGCGTCATCACCGACTTCGCGAGGTTGGTCGGGATGGCGAAACCGATGCCCATGTTGCCGCCGCTGCGCGACAAGATCTGGCTCGGAATGCCCACCAGTTCGCCCTTCAGGTTGACCAGCGCGCCGCCGGAATTACCCGGGTTGATCGAAGCGTCGGTCTGGATGAAATCCTGAATGCCGTCGCCACCATCCGGGGTGGCGCGACCGAGCGCGCTGACGATGCCCGAGGTGACGGTCTGGTTGAGCGCGAACGGCGAGCCAATGGCGACGACGAAATCGCCGACCTGCAGCAGATCCGAGTCGGCGATTGCCAGTTGTTTGAGATCCTCGGCCTTGATCTGCAGCACCGCCAGATCGCTTTCCGGGTCCTTGCCGATCAGCTTCGCGTCGTACTCGCGGTCATCATTGAGCTTGACCTTGATCGAGTCGGCCTGGTCGATCACGTGGTTGTTCGTGAGAACGTAGCCCTTGGCGGCATCGACGATCACGCCCGAACCGATCGCCTGCGCTTCCTGTTCTTGCGGCGCCTGATCGGGAACGTTGAAGAAGCGCTTGAAGAACGGATCCTGCATCAGCGGATTCTGTACTTCGACCTTGCTGGTCACCGCGATATTCACGACCGCCGGCAGCACGTTCTTCAGCATCGGTGCCAGCGACGGCATCGGGCCGGTCGGGGTCTGCACCTGACCGAGGACGGCGGGCGGGATGTCCGCCTGAACCGGCGACGGCGAGGTCGTTCCGAAGATCACGGCAGCAGCGGTAGCACCGAGCGCCAGGACAGCGGCGGCGGCAGTGGTTTTAATCAGCGTCATTTTCGACATTGTCCAAGCCTTGGGGTTGAGGGACACAAATAGATCGTTGGCGTCGGCGGGCATCTTGTTCTGGCTGTGTTCAGGCTGGTTTAGAGCCCTTTCGCGCCGCCTGTGTGACCGTAAAAAGATTGCCGAGTTTCGCGATGCCGCAGGAAAAATTTACCTTGTCGGTCAGATTTTCCGACCGACTCAGGGGAGTTGCAGCAGCTTGTGGTGCAGGCCGGTGGCCGCGCCCAGCGAGCCGCCCAAGCCGCCGAGCAGCCATTTTCGCAGGTTGCGCGGCGGCCGATGGCGCACCGTGTAGACGGCCGACTTTGCCGCAGCCTGCAGTAGCAGATCGTCACTGGTCTTCAGTTCGTCGACCAACCCGAGCGCCAGCGCCTGACTGCCGTACCAGTACTCGCCGGTGGTCACCGGCGTGAGTTCGAGCTTGGGCCGGTTTGCGGCGACAAAGCCCTTGAACAATTGGTGCACCTGCTCGAGTTCTTCACGGAACTTCGCGCGGCCTTCATCGGTGTTCTCGCCGAAGATCGTCAGCGTGCGTTTGTATTCGCCCGCGGTATGCATTTCGTAGTCGATTTTATTGTCGCGCAACAGGCGGCTGAAATTCGGCAACTGGCCAACGACACCGATCGAGCCGACGATCGCGAACGGAGCGGCGACGATGTGGTCGGCCACGCTTGCCATCAGGTAGCCACCGCTGGCCGCGACCTTGTCGATGGCGATGGTCAGGCGCAGGCCGCGATCGCGCAGTCGACGCAGTTGCGAAGCAGCCAGGCCATAACCCTGGACGACGCCGCCGGCGCTCTCCAGCCGCAGCAGGACTTCATCGCCACTGCGCGTGACCTGCAGTAGAGCGCTGATCTCTTCGCGCAAGGACTCGACCGCCGACGCTTCCAGGTCGCCGATGAAATCCAGGACGAACAGTCGTGGCGTGGACTCGTTGCCAGGTGCCTTCTGGCGGGATTTTTCCTGTTGCTTGCGAGCTTTGGCGTACAGCTTGTATTCGGCGTCGTTGAGCAGTTCGGCATTGAGCACGTCCGCGGCGTGCTCGAGCTGCTGATTGACGTGCTTGATCTCCAGGCGTTCGCCGCCGCCACGGCGCGATTCGCGCAGGCTGACGGCGATGAGGATTACGATCGCGCCGAGCGCGACGACCAGCGTTACGGTCTTAGCCAGGAATAAGCCGTAATGAAAGATGAATTCTTGCAAGGTTTGAGAACCGGTCCACAACAGGGTCGGCGATTGTCACTTATATCTCCTAAAGCTGCAGGGTTCTCGGTGTTTTTTGCGGTTGTCGACCTTGCCCGCCGTCACGCATCCGTATACGCTTCGCAATGAACGGCGCGGAAAATGCGTGTCAGTGACATCGCTGGCGCAGCTGGCGGGGGCAGTTTGATTAAATTACCGGCTTGGGAGTCGAAGATGAAGCTTAAGGCACTGACAATGTGTGGCGCGGGTGCGGCGCTGCTCCTCAGCGGTGGCATTGCGCGAGCGGCAGATGATGATGTCGCCATGCGTCCGTACGTCGCCATGAGCCTCAACTACGCGATCGCTGACGACAGCCGCAAATCCGAGAACGGTATCGGCGGCTTCTTGGGCGGCGGTTTTCCTGTTAGCCAACACTTCAATATTGAAGCCGGTGGCTTGTATTACCACTTCAATCACGACAACTCGAAATCGGGCAGTGCGCCCTGGAAAGAGTGGCAGCAGCAGATCGGTGCCCAGTACTTCTTCTCGCGTGATCCCTCGTTCGCGCCGTACTTCGGCGTCAATGTCGGCCACACCAGCGAGATTCTGAAGAACAGCGGCAAGGACAGCGCGCTGTTCACCGATGCCGGCGTCGGTGCCATTCACTACTTCAAGATTTACACGGCCGACTTCGGCGTGCGCGCAAGCGCGGCATACCGCTGGACGTTCGTCGACGACGCCAAATTTCCTGGCAAGGGCGTCAACACTTTCGGCGAGCCCGTGTTCACACTCGGACTTCTGATCCCAGTGGGTGGCGGCAAGCCGGCAGAGAAAGAAGAGCCGACCGCCGCGCCGATCCCGACTCCGGTTGCTGCGAAGGCGCCGACGACCCTCAAGGGCAACCGTCGCTTCGACGACATCCATTTCGCATTCGACCAGTCGTCGCTCGATTCCTTTGCGCGCGCCAGCCTCGACTCCGATGCCACCGTCATCAATCAGCTGGAGACGCAGTATCCGGATCTGAAGGTCGACGTCGCCGGCCACACCGATTGGATCGGTACCGACGCCTATAACCAGGCGCTGTCCGAGCGTCGCGCCAATGCGGTCGAGGATTACCTGACCAAGAAGGGCGTGAAGGCGGCGAGCATCAAGATTCACGCCTATGGCGAGAGCAAGCCGGTTGCGCCGAACACGACCAAGGCCGGCCGTGCACTCAACCGTCGCGTCGAGTTGAAGACGATCGCGCCGTAACAAAGTCTGATTCGAAGCCAGTCGTAATCAACCCCCGTCGCAGCTACTGCGGCGGGGGTTTTTGTTGGCTGTCGCGGAAGTTGGTCCGCGCGCCGACGACGACTGGCCGGATCGGTAGAATCCGGGCAAGCTGCAGGACATCGATGTAACTGGCATTCAAGGTACGGAAACAGGGAGCACGAATGCTGAAGGGCGTAGCGGCAGGTCTCGGTGGATTCCTGCTACTTGCAATGGGTGCAGCCGCTCAAGCGCAGTCGCCGCCGATGGTCGATGGCGATGCGGATGGCGTGCCGGATGAGATCGACGCCTGCCCCTATACAACCCCCGGAACGCGCGTGGATGCTCGCGGCTGTCCGCTGCAGGGCGATGCCGATGGCGACGGCGTAACCGACGACCACGACGACTGTCCCTACACGCCGCCCGGCGCGCACGTCGACGCACGCGGCTGTGCGATCGACAGCGACTTCGATGGCGTGCCCGATGGAATCGACCAGTGCCCGCGAACCCCATACGGCGAGGGTGTCGATGCGCGTGGTTGCGCCCCAGGAGAGGCGGCCGTGGCAGTGCGCCGCGATGCGCCAGTTGCCAACGCTGCGTCGAATCTCGCGCCACAATCTTCGCGGGGCGGCCTCGAAAACTCGAACCCTGTACCTGGGCCAAGCCCCGCATCGCCCAAACGGTCGCCGGTGACGCCGGCTTCGACACTCGATGCAACGCCAGCGATCGTGGTGCCCCCGCCTGCGTCTGGGACGATCGAGGCGCCTGTCGCTGCGGCATCTGCTCCTAAATCCGCAGCGCCGACTGCTGGCCAAACCTCAAAGGCAAGTTCAGCGGCAGCCGTAGTTCATGCACCATCGCCACAGACCACCGTGCCGATGGCAGCGTCGCCAGCGAACCCGTCTCCGTCGGTCCGACCGCGGTCGGTACCTGCGCCCAGCGTTACGGTACCGGTTGGTGCCGCGCCAGTGGATACGCGTTCAGCACCGACGGTGATCGTGCCGCCGACATCATCCGGGTCGCCGCCCTAAGCTGCCCTCGGGGCGATGTCACCGTCGCGGTCGGGCGCGCCTGCCTCGAGTCGAGAGTCTGAGCGCGTGGGTTGGATATCGAAACGACCGGCTATTCCTTCAGTCCGATCCATTGCGATGCGGTCCAGCCCATCGCGAATCCGTGACTGGACGGTCTGTGCGCTTGCGCCGCGCGAGGGCTTCGCGTTTGCATTGTTTGGCCCCGCGCCGCTTCGATCCTCGGTCGATCGAAATTCGAATGCGCCAAAGCGCGCTCGCTTCGGAGGCCTCGCTCTTTTCGCCGGCTCAGCGCGTCTGATTCTCGATGTGGTCGGGCGTTCGTTCTGCGGACGCGCTGCCGTCGAATTCAGGCAGGGCGATCTGCACGCGTGACTGCCGGTTTGCGATCGCCTCCGCATCGAGGGTCGGATACATCCAATCCTGCAGGTTGCGTTCAACCAGGCCGACGAGCATATCGATGTGCGTGGTCGCGGTATTGAGCGCCGGTATGTAGCGCAGTTCGCGGCCGCCGGCTTCGACGAATTCTGAGCCATAGCGCAGCGTGATTTCCTCCAGCGTTTCCAGGCAGTCGGCGGCGAAACCGGGACAGATGACATCCAATTCGCGTATGCCCTGCTGCGCCAAGGCGCGGATCTTTTGATCCGCATACGGCTGCACCCAAGGAGTCTTGCCGAAGCGGCTTTGAAATGCCACCGACCATTGCGAGGCTTGCAACTGCAGGGCTTCGGCCAGCAGTCGGGCGGACTTCAGGCACTGGCAGTAGTACGGATCACCCGCGCGTACGTATTGCTGTGGAATGCCGTGGAACGACATCAGCAGAAATTCGCCGCGTCCCTTTGCGCGCCAATGTTCGCGCACGCTGTCCGCGAGCGCTGCTATATACGTAGCATCGTCGTGATAGCTGTTGACCGTGCGCAACTCGGGCAGCCAGCGCAAGTTGCGAAGCGCATCGAACACTGCATCCAGGGTTGCGGCAGTGGTACTGCCGGAATATTGCGGATACAGCGGCAGCACCAGCAGGCGCCGAACATTCTGCGCGACAAGTTCCGCCAGCGCGGCATCGATGCTCGGGTTGCCGTAACTCATCGCCAGCGCCACTGGCACATCGTGGCCGTGGCGCCGCTCGAGTTCCTGGCGCAGTTGGCTGCTCTGCTGCTTCGAAATGGCCAGCAAGGGCGATCCATCATCACGCCAGATCGACGAATAGGCATGTGCCAGACGTCGCGGCCGGAACGGCAGAACGAACAGATACAGGATCGGCAGCCAGACCGCGCGCGGAATTTCGACCACGCGCGGATCCGACAGGAACTGCCGCAGATATCGGCGGATCGCCGACGGTGTCGGTGCGTCTGGCGTACCCAGATTGACCAACAGCACCCCGGTGCGGGCTTGTGCGGAATGAACAGCGGCAGAGTCGGTCATGTCCGGAATACTGATGTCACTGAAGGTTGGATGCGCCAGACACTGCGAACACCGGACGTTCCATTCAACTGGCGCGCACGATCGCGCCGCTGCGCAGTCGACGGAAATAATCATGGTAGGCAAACATCGCCTTACCGCCGAGGATCAGCATCAACGGCAGGTTGATCGCATACATGAAACCCATGCCGATTGTGCTGATGGCATCGAGTTCACCACTGGTCTTGATAAATCCGAAGCACGCACCGGCGGCGGCGGCGCACCATAGCCAGCGATATGTCATCACCCACTGCGAACCGAACAGGTAGATCACGCCCTGCTCGCCGTAGTAGCCGTAACTGATGATGCAGGACAGTCCGAATACCCAGACGGCAATCGTCACCAGCCAACGGCCGAGTCCTTCGTTGACCGAGTCGAACGATTTCGCGACCAAGGTGGCGCCGCGGTAATCGGCGAACACGCCTGGCTCCACCAACACGGGTTCGGTCTGACTGCTCAAGGGCTGCCAATGAACCTGCAGTCCTGATGCACTCGATTCCACCGCGCCATAGAGTCGCGCGCGGCGCCCATCGGCTTGCACCATCACGAACAACGGCGCGCCATTGACCCAATCAGTTGACGCATCGCTGCGCGACGGCAATTGGTTCAGCTCTGGTTGCCACTGGTGCGGCGCGACTTCGCGCATCGTCGGCGTCGTCTCCCATTTGGCAGCCGGCGCGCGATTCCAGATACCGGTGCAGAGAATCACCAGTGCGGTGACGGTGCAGACGAAGATCGTGTCGATGAAGGGCTCCAGACCGGCGACGACGCCTTCGGTCACCGGCTCCGGCGTCTTCACCGCCGCGTGCGCGATCGGTGCCGTGCCGAGTCCGGATTCGCTGGAAAACAGCGCGCGTTTCATGCCCCACATGAACGTGGCACCCATTGCGCCGCCAGCGAAGGCGCCCGCGCCCTCGGTGGTGGAAAACGCGCAGGTAAAAATGAGCCGAAATATTTCTGGCAGTTGCTGCGCGTGCAGCACGATCACATACAGACCGCAGAGCACGTAGACGCCGCACTTGAAAGGCACGAGGGTTTTGGTGACGTTGCCGATGCGCTTGATGCCGCCGAGGATCACCGCGCCGGCGATCGTCGCCAGGATCACGCCGGTGATCCAGGTCGGCACGCCGAAGTATTCGCGCGTGGTGTCGGCCACACTCCAGGTCTGGAACATGTTGCCGCCGGTGAACGCAAACAGCAGCAGCGCCAGGCAGAACGCGCCGCCGACCCACTTGCCGAAACCGCGCAATCCCGGTGCGAGCGACCCGAGACCATCGCGCGCGACGTACATCGCACCGCCATGCGGATTGCCTGGCTCGCGGGTGTCCCGATACAGCAGCGATAGCGTGACCTCGGTGGTTTTCAGCGCCATGCCGACGATGCCGACCACCCACATCCAGAACACCGCACCGGGTCCGCCGAAGTCGACCGCGATCGCCATGCCGGCGATTGCACCCAGGCCAACGGTGCCGGACATCGCCGCGGTCAATGCCTGAAAGTGCGTCAGTGCGCCCTCGCCATGCGAGGTGTCGATGCCCTTGCCGGCGACCAAGGCCACGCCGTGCGTCAGCGATCGGTATTGGCAGAATCCGCTGCGGATCGTGAACAGCAAGCCGATGCCGAGCAGCGCCAGCAACACCGGCACCGACAGCAGCACGCCGTTGATCGCATCAACGCTGGACCAGAAAACCTGCATGGCGAGAATCTCGCGGCGCTTAGCCGGTGTGTGCGAGCAGGCTGCGGCTGCGTGAATAGCCGAAGAAGATGACCTGGCCAATCGCGAGCCAGACGATGAAGGCAACCCAGGTGAACACCGACAGGTTCAGCGTGAGGTAGCCGCAAGCCAGCACGCCAACGATCGGAACGATCGGGAACAGCGGCGTGCGGAAGGGTCGCGGCAGATTGGGCTTGGTTCGACGCAATGCAATCACGCCGAACGACACGATGACGAACGCGCCGAGAGTGCCGATGTTCGCAACCTCCACCAGTTTGCCGAGCGGCACGAAGCCGCCAAGGATCACCATCACAGTGCCGGACAACACGATGGAGCCGAACGGCGTGCGCGTTTTAGGGTGGATCGTAGCGAAGAACTTCGGCAGCAGTCCGTCGCGCGAAATTGCGAACAACACGCGGCTCTGGCCGAAGAACATCACCAGCATCACCGTGGTCAGGCCGGCAATCGCGCCGAACGAGATCAGTCCGGCAGCGGCATGCGCGCCGACCTGTTCCAGTGCATAGGCAACCGGGTGCGCGACGTTCAACTCTTTGTAGGGCACGAGGCCGGTCAGCAAGCCAGACACAATGATGTACAGCACCGTGCACAGCGTCAGCGATGCGAGGATACCGATCGGCAGATCGCGCTGCGGCTTCTTGGTTTCTTCGGCAGCGGTGGAGACCGCATCGAAGCCCAGGTAGGCGAAGAAGATCGTGGCCGCACCACTGGCGATGCCGCCCCAACCGTAGCGAACCTCGCCTTCGCCTTGCAGGCCCATCATCCATTTGGCGAAGTCGATCAGGCTCATGTCCCAGTTGAATCCGCCGGGTCCGCCTGACACCACTTCCGCCGGTGGAATGAACGGGTGCCAGTTGGCCGGATTGATATGGAACGCGGCAACACTGATGAAGATCAGGATCGCGGTCAGCTTGATCGCGACCATCGCGGTGTTGAATCGCGCGCTGCTCTTCGCACCGGTTGCCAGCAAAATGCCGAGCAGGGCGATGATCACCGCGGCCGGAAGGTTGACGACGCCGCCCGGATGCGCCGGATCGAACGGCGCATGCAGCAAGGCCGGTGGCAGGCCGGCGCCGAAGACGTCGGCCAGACTGCTGTTGAAATAGCCCGACCAGCCGGCCGATACCGCGGCCACCGATACCGTGTATTCGAGTACCAGCATCCAGCCGATGATCCAGGCGGGTAGCTCGCCGAGTCCGGCGTAACCGTAACCGTAGGCGCTGCCCGCACCTCCGACCGACGCCGCCAACTCGGCGTAGGACAGCGCCGCGCAAGCGCAGGCGGTTCCGGCGAGTACGTAGCTCAACATGATCGCGGGGCCGGCGTGTGTGGCCGCGGCAACACCGGTCAACACGAAGATGCCGGCGCCGATGATCGCGCCGACGCCCAGCATGGTCAGGTCGAAGGCGTTGAGGCTGCGCTTGAGACCGGTGTCGCGGGTGTGATCCGAGTCGATCGGTTTGGTGCGGAACAGGCTGCTCATGAATCTCCCTATTTCATTAAGTCGCGTGGGCTGCGGCCTTGCCAGCAGCAATGCGCATCGTTCTGCCAGAAGTATGCCGGTCCAGTGCGGTTCTGCAAACGCACGCAAAAATAAAGAGATGAGCCACGCGCCAAAAGCCGGGGTAAATGCGCGATCAACGTCGTCGCGCGTCGAATGGCATCAATAAAATGGCCCGCGCGATGGCGGGCCATGGTGAAACGTTCATCGATCGGGCCGACGCCGACGCGCGGCCCTCAGCGGCCTGCGCCCCGGAATGCGGCACTCAGCCTTGATGCGGCGCTCAGCCTTCCAGAATCGCGACGACGCCGAGACCACCCGCCGCGCAAATCGAGATCAGACCGCGACCGCCGCCGTTCTCCGCAATGATCTTCGACAGCGTGGCGACGATGCGTCCACCGGTGGCCGCAAAGGGATGCCCGGCCGCCAGACTGCCGCCGCGCACATTCAAACGGCTGCGGTCGATTGCGCCCAGCGGCGCGCTCAAGCCGAGGCGTTCCTTGCAGAACTTCGGATCTTCCCAGGCCTTCAGCGTGCACAGCACCTGGCCGGCGAAAGCCTCGTGGATCTCGTAAAAATCGAAATCCTGCAGCTTCAGGCCGACGCGCGCGAGCATCCGCGGCACTGCGTAGGCCGGCGCCATCAGCAGGCCTTCGCGCTTCGGGCCGGCGAAGTCGACGGCGGCCGTTTCATAGGCGGTGAGGTAGGCCTGCGGTGCGATGCCATGCGCCTTGGCCCAGTCCTCGGATGCCAGCAGCACGCCGGAGGCGCCGTCGGTCAGCGGCGTCGAGTTGCCTGCGGTCAACGTGCCCTGGCCGCTCTTCTTGTCGAACGCCGGCTTCAGCGACGCCAGTTTTTCCAACGAGATGTCGGCACGCAGGTTGTTGTCCTGGCTCAGACCGGAATAGGGCACGATGAGGTCGCCATAAAAGCCGCTTTCATACGCACGTGCGGCCTTGTGGTGGCTTTCGAATGCGAGCTGATCCTGGTCTTCGCGCGAGATCTTCCATTCCTTCACCATCAACTCGCAATGGTCGCCCATCGAGAGCTTGGTGCGCGGCTCACCATTGGTCGGAATTGCCGGCACCAGCATCGACGGTCGGATCTTGGCGAGCGCGGCGAAGCGCTGGCCGCCGGTCTTCGCACGATTGGCCTCCAGCAGAATCTTGCGCAGCTTTTCATTTAGCGCGATCGGCGCGTCCGACGCGGTATCCACACCGCCGGCAATGCCCGATTCGATTTGGCCGAGTGCGATCTTGCTGCCCACGAGGATCGCCGCTTCGAGGCCAGTGCCGCAGGCCTGCTGGATGTCGAACGCCGAGGTCTCAGGCGCGAGGCCCGAGGAATAGGCCGATTCGCGGGTCAGGTTGAAATCGCGCGAGTGCTTCAGCACCGCGCCGGCAACGACTTCGCCGAGCCGTTCCCCATGCAGCTGGAATTTGTCGACCACGCCCTTGAACGCGGCGGTGAGCATGTCCTGATTGCTGCGGGTGGCGTAGGCGGTGTTGTTGCGCGCGAACGGAATGCGTGAGCCACCGAGAATGGCGACTTTGCGGCCGTAAGGTTTCATCGAAACTCCGAAAGCAGGCGGAAAGGATGGCCGCATTGTACCCAGCCCTTATTTCAGAGTGGGTGACCGCAGAAACGCGGCGCGCTGGCGGCCTGTCCCTGGCCGAAACAAGGGCTGCTAGCCGGCCAACCGCGAACGGAGGGCTTTGGGACTGATCCGAGTCAACTTGCGGAACGGGACAGTGAAGTTTGGGTGCGAAAATTTCCGACGCTGTGCGATGTCGTCGATCTTCATCGTTGAAACTTGAAGCAAAACGGCAATCTCGCGTGGCCACGCTCGCTCAAGCGAATCGCTCGGGGTACAACAGCACTGGCTACGGCCACCGCAATCAGCGTCACGAATTCAGTCACCTGTCCAGCGACAACGAGCGTAAAGCACTGGCGAATACCTGAAAACCCTGTGATGCCGTCCTCTTGAGCCTTGGCCGCCGGTTTGCCGACGGTTCTCTTGCGTTCAGCTTCACAGAGCACGCCGGCACTCGGCGCCCTGGAAAAAGTTACTAGTGCGGTTACCGCGAACATCTGGGCATTCATACTGACTGCCACAAGAACGATTCGACTCGCTAACTAGCAGTCGCACGGCGCCGGAGGAGGCAAACATGGTGGTCGGGGGGTGGGGCACGGCCGCAGTCGCTGCCGTGCGATTCCGAGTTCGCGAGTATTCCCCAGTTTTGAAGATCGCTGGGTTGCTGTGCAGCGTACTGGTGCTGGGCCAGCCGGCACTGGTTGCTGCGGCTGAGTTGAAACAGCCGGCCCCGGTGTTCGACATGCTGTCGCAGCAGCACGGCAAGGTGGTGTTGGTGGATTTCTGGGCGTCGTGGTGCGGGCCTTGCCGTCAGGCGCTTCCGCACTACGAAGCACTGCGGCAGTTCTACGGCACCAAGGGTTTCGAGGTAATCGCGGTCGGTGTCGATCAGAACCCACTCGATGGTGCCGCGCTGCTGCAGACGATGCATCTGAGCTTTCCGCAAGTGCAGGACGCTCAGGGAAAAATTGCTCAGGCCTATGCCTTGCCGGCAATGCCGACTGCCTATTTGATCGATCGTCGAGGCATCGTCCGACAGGTCCGCAGCGGATTCAACAAGAACGATATCGAGCCGCTGCGGCAGGCGCTCGAACAATTGCTGGAGGAGCAATGAAAGCAGCGATTTTCCACAGTCTCATGATGATTGCGGCGGCGCTGCTCGTCGGCTGCGGCAGCATGGACGTCAAACCCTGGCAGCGCGGCAATCTGGCCGCAGCGGAGATGGCCTGGGATCCAGACCCGTTGGATGCGGCCATGCGCGAACACACGTTCGGCAGCAAGGAAAGCGCCGCCGGCGGCGCCAGCGTTGGCGGGGGCGGCTGTGGCTGCAGATGATCGGCGCCGCCGGCGAGTGATCACCGACAAAGGCATTCGCATCGACCGTGTTGGTGGATCGAGCCCGGCAAGTTCGAGCGGACGCGCCCATCAAGCCTTGTTGGCTTTGACTGCCGCCGCGCTGGCGATTCCCGCTACGAACGCGCATGCACAGGCGGTCGGCGATGTGCCGACATCTTCGGGCGACAGCACCTTGCTCGACTACCGCTATGCCGGGTATCGCGAGGGCGACATCCCCGGCAGCAAGACGGCCAGCGGTCAGCGCAGCCAACGCTACGATGTCGACTCGCATCAGTTTCGTGCCGCGACGCGACTTGGTGCGGCGTCCGATCTGACTGCCGACATTACCGTCGAAACCATGAGTGGTGCTTCGCCCTGGTTCATCATTCCCGATGCCAAGGGCAAGCCCTTGCAGGTGATGAGTGGCGCTTCAATTCACGATTTCCGGCAGTCACTGCAGTTGCGTGCCGACCAGCATTTCGATGATCTGTCCGGCAGCCTACTCGCAGGCTATTCGAGCGAACGCGACTATCGCACCAGCAATGCCGGACTTGAAGGCAGCTGGGATTTCAATGGTGGTTTGAGCACGCTCAGCGGCGGCGGCGGTTACACCCGTAACATACTGGATCCGACCGAAGGCCAGTCGGCACGATTCCCGACGCGCATCGCGCATGCCCACAATGATGAAGGCAATGGCTTCATCGGCGTGTCGCAGGTGCTGACGCAATACACCGTGCTGCAGACCAGCCTCAGCGGCGGCATCCAGCACGGCGATCTGTCCGATCCGTACAAGCTGGTCTATGTCGACGGCAACACACGCAACGACACGCGGCCGGGCAATCGCCGGCTGCTGGCCTGGACCACGCGCTTGCGCCAGGACATTCCGAAACTGCATGCGGCGCTGCACATCGATTACCGCTTCTACAGCGACAACTGGGGGGTCAATGCACACACCGCGGAACTGGCCTGGTATCAGTCCCTGCCGTACCGCTGGGTGGTGGTGCCGCGCTTGCGCTGGTATTCGCAAAGCCAGGCCGATTTCTATCAGCCGTATTACAGCTCGCTGCAGAGTACCGGCCTGTATTCCTGTGACTATCGGTTGTCGCCGTTCGGCGCGTTGAGCGAGAGCTTCGGCATCTACAAACGTCTTGGCGGCTGGAGTCTGAGTGTCCGCTACGAGCATTACGACAGCAGCGGCAGCTTTGCGCTCAAGCACGTCGAGGTCGAAAATCCAGGACTGGTCAAATTTCAGGTGTTTTCCGCTGGAATCGCGAAAGCCTTTTGAGGGCCAGGCCTCTGCATTCGCGATGTCCTGGCCGTGGGGTCGCTTTGCCGAGGGATGTGTCGAGGCATTCGATCAGTCGAGATTCCGGTTGCAATTCGTCTGAGCGCCCTGGCAACTGAATGAAGATCTTCAGTCACCGGTTCAGGGCGATGGGTGGTCCCTGCGAATTGCGGCTTTATTCAGCCGATCAGGCGCAGGCGAAAGCCGCGATCAACGCCGCCAAGGCCGAAGTGCTGCGGCTCGAGCGACGCTATTCGCGTTATCGCGTCGATAGCATCACCAGCCGCATCAACCATTGTGCGGGTGCTCCGCAGGGTGTGGACGTAGACCCGGAAACGGCCGCTCTGCTCGACTATGCGCAAACCGCTTGGCAGCACAGCGATGGTCTGTTCGACATCACCTCCGGCGTCTTGCGGCAGGCCTGGAATTTCCAAGCGACCCGGCTCCCCACGCAGCAGGACATTGATCGCGCCTTGGCCTTGATCGGCTGGCAACGACTGCGCTGGCAGCGACCGCGTCTGACCGTGCCGCTCGCGGGCATGCAGCTGGACTTCGGTGGTTTCGTCAAGGAATACGCTGCTGATCGCGCCGCCCAGGCCGCACGCGCGGCGGGTGCCCGCGCTGGTTTCGTAGAGCTGGCGGGGGATATTGCGCTGATCGGTCCACATCCGGATGGGTCCGCCTGGCACATCGGGATCCGCGATCCGCATCGACCGGAACAGGCGGTCGCCAGCATCCCCTTGAGCGCCGGCGCAATTGCCAGTAGCGGCGACTACGAACGTTTTTTTGAGATCGATGGACGCCGTTACAGCCATTTGTTGAATCCGAAAACCGGTTGGCCGGTGCAGGGACTGGCGGCGGTCAGTGTGATCGCCGAGCAATGCCTGATTGCCGGCAGTGCGGCGACCATCGCCATGCTGAAAGGCGCGGACGCAGGTCCGGCCTGGCTCGCTCAGCTCGGGTTGCCTTACTTAAGTGTGGATGCGGCAGGACTTCTCGGTGGCACTTTGCAGCGTCGCTCGGAATTTGCTGATGCGGCCGATCGCGCCATGCCTTGAGCGCGGACCGAGAGCGTCGCCGGATCGGCAGCGCGAGCAGAGCGTCGGCTTAGGTTGGTGGCCGCCGCAGCAGAGCGGCAACGAAAGGCGGTACTTTGAGTTCGATGCGAGTCGACTGCGTCGAGTCAGAGCGGTTCCGTTCGCTCAGGCGGTAGCGCGCTCGGCAAACGGACGCCGCCGCAGGCCGGCCTGAACAATGGCTGGCGGGTCGTATCCGGCCCCAGTCGTCGGACATCGGTAGCCTGCACGCGTGCGCGGTTGTCGGGGCTGCATTAGAACGATCCCACGAAAATCCTCCTGGCGGACCTAAACTCGACAAGGCCAGACTGGCGACGGCCTCGCTGACCTCGCAGACGCCGGGTAGGCTGGCGCGGAGCCAGGACTTTCCGACAATCGAACGACATTTTCGAAATAAATTCCCTGTCGCCCTTGAATCCCGGGTCCGCCTCCACAACAATTAGCAGCCTCGACGGGAGAGTGCTAACAAGTTCGTGCCGCGGTCCGGCGCGATCAGGTTGACGGGACCATGCCCAGCATGGGCTGGTCAGTCCCACTTGGAGGGCGAACAAACTCCTGCGAGCCAAAGCCAGTTAACTGCAACCAGGAGTGAAGGTTATGAAGCTACGTCCTCTGCACGATCGCGTGATCGTGAAGCGCATCGAAGAAGAGAAGAAATCCGCCGGTGGCATCCTGATCCCGGACTCCGCCGCTGAAAAGCCGCTGAAGGCCGAAGTGATTGCGGTCGGCCCGGGCAAGATCACCGACGACGGCAAGACCCAGGCGCCGGACATCAAGAAGGGCGACAAGGTCCTGATCGGCAAGTATTCGGGCACCGAAGTGCGCATCGACGGCGACGACCTCGTCGTGCTGCGCGAAGACGACATCATGGCGGTTTTCGCCTAATTCGTCGGCTCCCTGATCCCATTCATTTCGAGGTAAAGAAACATGTCAGCTAAAGAAGTTAAGTTTGCCGACGACGCGCGCAGCCGCATGGCCGCCGGCGTCAACGTGCTCGCCAACGCCGTCAAGGTCACGCTCGGCCCCAAGGGTCGTAACGTCATTCTCGACAAGTCCTATGGCGCCCCGACCGTCACCAAGGACGGCGTGTCCGTTGCCAAGGAAATCGAGCTGAAGGACAAGTTCGAGAACATGGGCGCGCAGCTGGTCAAGGAAGTCGCTTCCAAGACCTCCGACGCCGCCGGCGACGGCACCACCACCGCCACCGTGCTGGCCCAGGCGATTCTGGCCGAAGGCCTCAAGTCGGTCGCCGCTGGCGTCGACCCGATGGACATCAAGCGCGGCATCGACAAGGCCGTCGAGGCCGTCACCGCCGAACTGAAGAAGCATTCGACCCCGTGCAAGGACCGCAAGGCCATCGCACAGGTCGGCACCGTGTCGGCCAACTCCGATGAAGCCATCGGCGAAATCATCGCCAACGCGATGGACAAGGTCGGCAAGGAAGGCGTCATCACCGTCGAAGACGGCTCCGGTCTCGAGAACGAGCTGAACGTCGTCGAAGGCATGCAGTTCGACCGCGGCTACCTCAGCCCGTACTTCATCAACAACGCGCAGAGCCAGCAGGTCGAGCTGGAAAACCCGCTGATCCTGATCAACGAAAAGAAGATCTCCAACATCCGCGAGCTGCTGCCGGTGCTGGAAGGCGTGGCCAAGAGCGGCCGTCCGCTGCTGATCATCTCGGAAGATGTCGAAGGCGAAGCGCTGGCGACCCTGGTCGTCAACAACCTGCGTGGCATCCTCAAGGTCGCCGCCGTCAAGGCGCCGGGCTTCGGTGATCGCCGCAAGGAAATGCTGAAGGACATCGCGATCCTGACCGGCGGCACGGTCATCGCGGAAGAAGTCGGCCTGTCGCTCGAGAAGGCCTCGGTGGCCGATCTCGGCACCGCCAAGAAAGTCCAGATCTCGAAAGAGAACACGACGATCATCGACGGCGCCGGCTCGAAGAAGGACATCGAAGCGCGCGTCAAAGAAGTGCGCAAGCAGATCGAAGACGCCACCAGCGACTACGACAAGGAAAAGCTGCAGGAGCGCGTGGCCAAGCTGGCCGGCGGCGTTGCAGTGATCAAGGTCGGCGCTGCTACCGAAATCGAAATGAAGGAAAAGAAAGCCCGCGTTGAAGACGCCCTGCACGCAACCCGTGCGGCCGTCGAAGAAGGCATCGTTGCCGGTGGCGGCGTCGCCCTCGTGCGCGCTTCGAAGGTCCTCGAAACGCTGAAGTCGCTGAACGACGACCAGGCGGTCGGCGTGCGCATCCTGCATCGTGCGATTCAGGAGCCGCTGCGTCAGATCGTCAAGAACGCCGGCGAAGAGCCGTCGGTCATCCTCAACAAGGTCTCGGAAGGCAAGGGCAACTACGGCTACAACGCCGCTAACGGCACCTACGGCGACATGCTCGAAATGGGCATCATCGATCCGGCCAAGGTGACGCGCCTGGCGCTGCAGAACGCAGCCTCGGTGTCCGGCCTGCTGCTGACGACCGAAGCAATGGTCGCCGAGTTGCCGAAGAAGGACGAGCCGGCGATGCCTGCCGGCGGCGGTGGTGGCATGGGCGGCATGGGCGACTTCTAAGTCCCTAGGTTGTTCAAGCTTCACTCGCTGTAGAGCAGCAGTATCAAGAGGCCCCGGCGACGGGGCCTCTTTTTTTGTGCGCGATGTGGACGGCGCGCGCCGATAGCCGGGCCTGCACATGGCGCGGAATCAACCGCTACAGTGCCGGCAATGCCATCGCACTGGAGTTGCCGTATGAGCAAGGTCCGCATCGCGCCATTACCACCGCCGTACAGCAGCGAAGTACAGCAGGACTTCGACCGCATCATGCACGGCGCGCCGCCTTTGGCGCTGTTCCGAACGGTGGCGCGGAATCCTCGGGTGCTGTCGCGAATGATGGCCGGTGGTCTGCTCGATCGCGGCAGCATCACGATCCGCGCACGCGAACTGATGATCCTGCGCACCTGCGCGCGTTGCGGCGCAGAGTACGAGTGGGGAGTGCACGTCGCGGTGTATTCGGCGAAGGCCAAGCTTTCGCCGGCACAAGTCAATGCAACTGCCGCCGCACAGATCAATGCGGCGGATTGGCCGATCGAAGATCTGTTGGTGTTGCGGCTGGCCGATGCGCTGCACGACAGCAGCCGAGTCGAAGATGCGTTGTGGGCCGAGCTGTCAGCCTGCTATGACGAAACCCAACTGATCGAGCTGCTGATGCTCGCAGGCTTGTATCACGCGGTCAGCTTCGTCGTGAACGGAACCGGTGTCGAACGTGAAGCGTTTGCGCCAAAATTCCCGACAACGCGTCCCGACTAGCGCGCTAACTGCGCGCGCGCTCAATGATCTTGGTGGTCGAGTAACCCTCGTAGAAATCGAGAATCACGACATGGCCGCCGTTGGCGTTGACGGCGTCGTAGCCCGCGACCTGCTCGGGCTTGTAGTCGCCGCCCTTGACCAGCAGATCGGGCAACACCGCGGCGACGAGTCGCGCGGGCGTGTCTTCGCTGAACGGCACCACCCAGTCGACGCACTTCAGTGCAGCCAGCATGCGCATGCGATCCGCCACTTTGTTCAGCGGTCGCGTCGGGCCTTTCAAACGCGACACCGAGGCGTCGTCGTTGACGGCGACGATCAGCACATCGCCGAGCTTGCGCGCGGCTTCGAGGTAACGCACGTGTCCAACGTGTAGCAAGTCGAAGCAGCCATTGGTCATCACCACGACTTGTTCGAGCTGGCGTGCTTCCTTGACCTTCTCCAGCAACTCGGCTTCCTCCAGCACGCCGCTGTCGTCCTCGTGCTCGCGTCGACTGGCGCGAGCGAGTTCGGCGGTGCTGACGGTGGCAGTGCCGAGCTTGCCGACGACGATGCCGGCGGCGAGATTGGCGATGCGCGCCGAATGCGCAAAATCGTGGCCGGCGGCGAGTGCGGCCGCAAAGGTCGCGATCACGGTGTCGCCCGCGCCGGTGACGTCGTAGACCTCGCGCGCATGCGTCGGCAAATGCAGCGGCGGCAGGTTCGGTGCGAGCAGCGTCATGCCGTTCTCGCTGCGCGTCACCAACAGCGCTTCGAGCGCGAGTTCTTCACGCAGCTTGCTGCCCTTGGCGACAATGGTCGCTTCGTCCGGGCAGGGCCCGACCACCGCTTCGAGCTCCGACAGGTTCGGCGTGATCAGCGTGGCGCCACGATACGGCCGCCAGTCGCTGCCCTTGGGATCGATCAGGATCGCGCGGCCGGCGGCACGCGCATCCGCAATCAATTGCTCCACATCGACCAGCGTGCCCTTGCCGTAGTCCGACAGCACCACCACTTGCGCATCGTTCAGCGCGAAGCGGAAGCGTTCGCGATACGCGTTGCGATCGAACGCGCCGATCTGCGACAGCGATTCCTCGAAGTCGAGCCGGATCAGCTGCTGGTTGCGCGACAGCACGCGCAGCTTGGTGATGGTGGGACGATCGGCGGACTCGACGAAATCGGCTTCCACCGCGCGAGCGCCGAGCGCCTCACGCAGCTTGCTCGCCGCCTCGTCGCGGCCGACGACGCCGAGCAGATGGGCTGCGCCACCGAGCGAGGCGACATTCAGGGCGACGTTGGCCGCGCCGCCCGGGCGCGTTTCATCGCGCTGCACGCGCACCACCGGCACCGGTGCTTCCGGCGAAATGCGCGAGGTCGGCCCCTGCCAGTAGCGATCCAGCATGACGTCGCCGGCGATCAGCACGCGCGCCCGCGAGAAGTCAGGAATGCTGGCGATCATGCGATACGGCTCCTGCTCAGACTGAATGGCGATCGACGATCAATCGAACTGTGTTTCGCGTCGATCGAGGCAGACGAGATGAAACATGAAACAGCCGAGCCGGCGCCGCCGCGACACTGTGTGTGTCGCGGCGGCGCCGGCATCGCGGTTTCGATTCAGGCGACGACTTTCTTCGGCTTCGCCGCTGGCTCGGTCACGTACGACAGCCACTGCGGATATTCGGCGCGCTCACCCTTGACCTGCTGGTGATAGGCCTTCTGCAGCTTTTCGGTGACGGGTCCACGCGAGCCCTTGCCGATGGCGCGGTTGTCGGCTTCGCGGATCGGCATCACTTCGGCAGCGGTACCAGTGAAGAAGGCTTCATCGGAAATGTACATCTCGTCGCGCGTCAGACGGCGCTGATACACCGGGATGCCCATGTCGCTGGCCAGCTGCATCACCGTACGGCGCGTGATGCCGTCGAGCGCTGAGGTGATGTCCGGCGTATGCAGCGCACCGTCCTGCACCAGGAAAATATTCTCGGCGCTGCCCTCGGCGATGAAGCCATCCGGATCGAGCATCACCGCTTCATCGTAGCCATCGCGCAGCGCTTCGTTCAGCGCCAGCATCGACGTCAGATAATTTGCATTGGCCTTGGCGCGGCACAGGCTGGCGTTGACGTGTTGGCGCGAGTACGAGCTGGTCTTCACGCGGATGCCGCGCTCGACATTGTCGGCGCCGAGATACGCGCCCCAGGTCCAGGCGGCGACGATCAGATGCGTCTTCAGGTTGTCGGCGCGCAGACCCATGCCCTCGGCGCCGTAGAACACCATCGGCCGCAGATAGGCTTCTTTCAGCTTGTTCGCGCGCAGGACTTCGAGCTGTGCTTCGCTGACCTGTTCCGGCGTGAACGGAATCTTCATGCCAAGAATCTTGGCCGAGTTGAACAGGCGCTTGGTGTGTTCCTCGAGGCGGAAGATCGCCGTCCCTTTCGGCGTGTTGTAGGCGCGAACGCCTTCGAAGACGCCGGCGCCGTAATGCAGCGTGTAGGTCAGGACGTGGGTGGTCGCCTCGCGCCAGGGCACCAGTTCACCGTCGTACCAGATAAAGCCGTCGCGGTCGGCCATCGTCGTCATCGCTGCATCCTTTTGCCAACAAACAAGGGGGAAATGCTTCAGCCGCAGTCGTGCGGGAGCGCAATTATACGGCGTAGCGCGCGGCAGCAACGAGCGTGCGCCAGGCCACCGAGTGGTGCTGGCGCGGCGCGGCCTTTCAGCCGCGCAGACCGGCGGGCAGCCGCTCCAGCACCATCTGCGGCGCAATGCCGCGCAGGCAGTTCAAGTGGCCGAGCGGGCAGGTTCGTTCGAAACAGGGGCTGCACGACAGGTGCAGATACAGCACCTGCGCGTCGCGCGACAACGGTGGTGTATGCGTGGGCGAAGAACTGCCGTAGAGCGCCACCAGCGGTGTTCCGACTGCGGCGGCAACGTGCATCAGCCCCGAGTCGTTGCTCACTGCGGCTTGCGCCTGGCCCAGCAGATCGATCACATCGACCAGCGCGGTGCGGCCGGCGAGACTGATCGCAGCCCCGTCGGAGGCGTACGCGATCTGTTCGCCGAGCGCCTTTTCCTTCGCCGAACCCAGGGTCCAGCTCTGGATGCCGCGGGTCGCCAGATCCTTGGCCAGTGCGCCGTAGGAGTCGGCCGGCCATTGTTTTGCGGGACCGTACTCGGCACCGGGCATCAGCGCGACGGCGGGCCCGGAGCTGAGGCCAAGCTCGGCGCGCAATTGCCGCCCGCGTGCTGTATCGACCCGCAGCTTCGGTGTCGGCACGATCGGCGCCGTGCTCGGTTCGACATCGTCGGCGAGCGCGACGAACTGCTGCACGGTGCGGCCGAGGACTCCGCGGTCGAGCCGTCGCAGATCGTTCAACAGGCCTTGACGCATCTCGCGACGGTAGCCGGTGCGACGCGGAATGCCGGCAAAGAACGGCACCAGCGCAGACTTCCAGGAGTTCGGCAGCACGATCGCCTGCGCGTAGCCGGCCTGGCGCAGTTCGAGGCCAAGACGGCGACGCGCGGCGAGCTGCAGTTCACCGTGTGCGAACGGCAGTTCGACGGCGTTGCGAACCTCCGGCATGCGCGCGATCACCGGCAGCGACCAACCCGGTGCGAGCACGTCGATCACCGCATCGGGATCGCGCTCGCGCAGGCGCATGAACAGCGACTGCGCCATCACCATGTCGCCGACCCAGGACGGGCCGACCACCAGGATCGCCGTGCCTCTGGCCGTCATGCGAGCACCGCAGAATCCGCGGCGAGGTCAGTGCGCCAGACTTGCATCGGCGCCCGCTTCAGGCCTGATGCAGCCAGTCGAGATAGCGTTTGACGCCGTCTTCGACGCTGAGAAACGCGCGGTCGTAGCCGATCGCCCGCAGCTTGGCGTGGTCGGCCTCGGTGAACGACTGGTAGCGACCGACCAGATTGGCCGGGAACGGCACGTACTTCGCCGTGCCCTTGCCGTGCCAGGCGATCACCGCCTTGGCGATATCGTTGAACGGCTGCGCGCGGCCGGTGCCGCAGTTGTAGATGCCGGATTTCTCCGCGTGATCGTAGAACCACAGGTTCATCGCCACGACGTCGTCGACGTGGATGAAATCGCGCCGCTGTTCGCCATCGCCATAACCGTCGCTGCCGGCGAACAGCTTGCACTCGCCGTCCTGTTCGATCTGGTTATTGAAGTGGAACGCGGTGCTGGCCATGCCGCCCTTGTGCTGTTCGCGCGGGCCATACACGTTGAAATAACGCAGTCCGACAACTTGGCCGCTGCCGCGCGATTTCGCCTGGTCGAGGCCGGCGCGGCGCACTGTCTGGTCGAACAGAAATTTCGAGTACGCGTACACATTCAGCGGGCGCTCGCATTCGCGCGACTCGCGAAAACCGGCTTTGCCCATGCCGTACACCGAGGCCGACGAGGCATAGATAAACGGCGCGTGCTGGTTCTGGCAGTACTCGAGCAGCGTCTGCGAATAGCGGTAGTTCACATCCATCATGAACTTGCCGTTCCATTCGGTCGTTGCGGAGCAAGCACCCTGGTGGAAGATCGCATCGACCTTCGGCAGCGCGCCACCGGCGACGCGCGCGAGAAATTCATCCTTGTCGAGATAGTCGGCGATCTCGGCTTCGGCGAGGTTGCGGAACTTGGTGCCATCGCTCAAATCGTCGACGGCGATGATGTCGGTGATGCCGCGGGCGTTGAGCCCCAGCACCAGGTTGGCACCGATGAAGCCGGCGGCTCCGGTCACTACGATCACGAATCTTTCTCCAGCCAGGCTTGCCATCGCGTGGCGATCGCCGCGCGCTCATCTGCAAATTGTGCCTGATCGGCCGTCGCATCTTGTTGTTGCAGCGAGCGGCGATGCAGAAACCCTCGATAGGTGCGCTCGGCGGCGAGCATTGCGTCGCGGTCGCTGGTGGCGATGCAGCCCGCCTGCGCGAGTGCTTCGAGCTGGCGCCAGTTGTCGGTGAATTCGAGCAGTTGCGGCAGTCGCGCGGCGTCGCGCAGACACAGATACTGCGTGATGAACTCGGCATCGATCAGACCACCGGCGCTCTGCTTTACGTCCCAGCGGCCGCTGATTTTCTTTTCCAGGCTGGTGCGCATTTTCGCGCGCATCTCGCGCACTTCGGCGCGCAGCTTCGCTGCGTCGCGCGGGCGGCGCAGCACTTCGATTCGGATTGCCGCAATCGCGTCGCACAGCGCCGCGTCGCCCGCGACCGGGCGTGCTTTCAGCAGCGCCTGATGTTCCCAGGTCCACGCGGCTTCGCGCTGGTAACGCGCGAAGCCGGCGAGGCTGGTGACGACCAGTCCGGAATTGCCGCTGGGTCGCAGTTGCAGATCGATTTCGTAGGCGCGGCCGGCGCTGGTCATCGCCGCCAACAGACGCACCGTGCGCTGGGCGACGCGCGCGAAGAAGTCCATCGCCGACAGGTTGCGCGCACTGCGGTTGTCGTTGGCGTCGTCATTGCCGTCGGCGGCGTCGTAGACGAACACCAGATCGAGGTCCGATCCGTAGCCGAGTTCGATCGCGCCGAATTTTCCATAAGCGATCACCGCGAATTCGGCGCGGCTGCCGTCGTCGCGACTGCGGGCGCCGTATTGCTGTTCGATCGGCGCCAATGCGAAGTTGAGCGCCTGCGCGACGATCGCCTCTGCGAGCCAGGTGAGCCGATCGCTGACCTGCACCAGCGGCAGGCTGCCGGCAAGATCGGCGGCGGCGATACGCAGCGTCATCTCCTGGCGATAGCGACGCAGCAAATCCATCTGCTCTTCGATGTCGTCGCCAATCCCCGCCGCACGTGCGGCGAGTGCACGCTGCAGTTCTTCGCGCTGCGGCGCGTCGGCGGCGAGGCGTTCGTCGAGTAGCGTGTCGAGCAGGGACGGCGTCTGCGCCAGCAGATCGGCGATCCACGGGCTAGACGCGGTCAGGCGCACCAGTTGCAGACGCGCGGTCGCACTCTCGCGCAACAGCGCGAGATAAGTGCCGCGACCGGCCAGCGCACCGATCACCTGCAGCGTGCGCAGCAGCGCGGTATCCGGATCGTCTTGCCGTAGGGCAGCTTCCGCCAGCAGACCGATCACCGCGCGCAGCCGCCGGTGTGCCTGTTCGTCGAGGCGCCGCACCAGTCCGGAATCGCGCAGCGCGTCGAACACCTGTGCGAGCGCTTGCGGATCGCGCCTGAAACCGAGTTCTTGCAAACGCTCGGTCAGTTGCGCGGATTCGACGTCCCACAGCCGTTCGATCGTGTGCGGCGCAACGTCGCTGGCAGCGCTATCGCTGAACAGTCGCTCGAATTCGGCGCGCACGAATTCGCGATGCGGATTGAGTTCGCCAAGCAGTGCCTGCCAGTCAGGCGCTTGCAGCGCGGCACACAGCGCAGTGCGCGCCGCCTCACTCTGCGGCAGCTTGTGGGTCTGTTCGTCGGCATACATCTGCACCGCATTTTCGCAGCGACGCAGGTAGACGTAAGCGCGATCGAGCGCGGCGACGCTGCTGCTTGGCAGGCCGGCATCCGCGAGCCGCGCGAGCACGGTGCGCAGGCGTGGATCGCGCAGCCGCGCTTCCTGACCACCACGCGTCAACTGGAACAACTGCACGATGAACTCGAGTTCACGGATGCCGCCGGGTCCGAGCTTCAGATCGTCGTCGGCGCCGTGCACGGCAGCGGCCTCGTCGATGCGCTGTTTGAGGTCGCGCAGATTGCCGAGTGCGTTGAAGTCCAGATAGCGGCGATAGACGAACGGCCGCAGCACATTCAGCAACTCGCTGCCGGCTGCGAGATCGCCGGCGATCGGACGCGCTTTGATCAGCGCGTAGCGTTCCCACTCGCGGCCATGGCTCTGGTAGTAACTTTCCATCGCGTCGACGGACAGTGCCGGCGCACCGGCGCTGCCGAACGGCCGTAGCATTGTGTCGACGCGAAATACGAAACCGTCCGGTGTGCGCTGCGCCAACAGCTTGACCACCTGCTGCACCAGGCGCACGAAGAATTCCTCGTTGCTGAGACTGCGCGCGCCGTCGGTTTCGCCGCGATCGGTGTAGGCAAAAATCAGATCGATGTCGGACGAGAAATTCAGCTCGCCGCCGCCGAGCTTGCCCATGCCGAGCACGATCGGTTGTGCGCGGCGGCCATCGGTCTGACGCGGCGTACCGAATTGCGCTTCGAGCACGCGCATCGCCCGCTGCGTGGCCGCCTGCACCGCCGCGTCGGCGAAATCGGAGAGTTGCTGCAGCGTTTCCTGCAGTGGCGCGAGGCCGGCAAGGTCGCGCAGTGCGATACACGCAAAGCGACGATTGCGCAGGCGTCGAAGGGCGCGCATCCAGCTGGCTTCGTCGCTGCATTCGGCGAGCGCTGCGTCGATCTGCTGCGGCGCGGTGAGCGGTTCTGCTTCGCGCCAACGGTCGGAACGCAGCAGCGCATGTGCCCAGTCCGGTTGCTGCTGCAGGACTTGCGCCAGCCAGGGGCTGGCCTGCAGCACGCGTTCGAACAGCGGACGATGTGCAGGTGCGAGCAGATCGGCGACAGCGGGCGGAAGCGAGGTCAAGGCGTTACCGAAAATGGCGGCTCGCCGACGGCGAATGCTGCCGTAGTTTAGCGCCGCCGCAGACATGCAGGCAGGGGGCGGCGATGCGACAATAATTCGATGTCGATCCCGCCCAGAATCCCGCCCAGAACCCCGATCAAAAAACCGAGCGTGCATTCCGTCAGGCGACTGGTTGCGCCACACATTACCGCGACATTCATCGTTCGCGGACACGGGGCTGCAGGCGCGCGGGAGATCGCACGGGTAGCCGCTCGACCGGACGCAATCCGGCGATGGCGAGCTGGCGTCATCCCGTTGCGAGGATGCTGTTGATGCAGCCGGCGCGCAGCGATGTGTTGGTTCTCGGCGGTGGCGTCATCGGTCTGGCTTGCGCGTTATTTCTATTGCGCGCGGGCCGTAGCGTGACGGTGCTGGAAGCCAAGACCGCCGGTAGCGGCAGCTCGCACGGCAACTGCGGCACCATCACGCCGAGTCACCTGCCGCTGCCAGCGCCTGGTACGGTCGCCAAGGGTCTGAAATGGATGCTCAAGCGCGACGCGCCGCTGTACGTGCAGCCGCGACTCGATCCGACGCTGTTGCTGTGGCTGCTGCACTTCGCCGGCCGTTGCAACGAGCGCGACTTCATCGCCACCGCGCGCATCAAGACCAAACTGCTGCTGCGCTCGCGCCAGCTTTTGGGCGAGCTGATCCGCGACGAGCAGCTGCAATGCGAGTTCGAAGACAGCGGCACGCTCTACGTCTATCGCGACACGCAAAACTTCGCGGCTTCGCACAGCGAGGCCACGCTGTTGCGCGAAGTTGGCGTGCGCGTCGAAACGCTCGACGGCGCCACGGCGCGTCAGCGCGAGCCGGCGCTCAACGACAGCATCGTCGGCGCGCATTTTCATCCGGGCGATGCGCGCCTGCGCCCCAACAAGTACTTGGCGGAACTGGCGCGTGCGGTCCGCGAAGCCGGTGGCCTGATCGAAGAGCACACATCAATCGAAGGTTTTGAGGTTGAGGCCGGTCGGCTGCAGCGGGTGCGGACGGCGTGCGGCGACTACGCCGGCGACGAAGTCGTTTTCGCGCTCGGCGCCTGGTCGCCGCTGGTCGGTGCGCAACTCGATCTGAAGCTGCCGATTCAACCGGGCAAGGGGTACTCGATCACCTATGCGCGGCCCAAGGCGGCGCCGCTGATTCCACTGGTGCTGAAAGAGCGCAACGTCTGCGTGACCAGTTGGGGCAGCGGTTACCGGCTCGGCAGCACGATGGAGTTTTCGGGTTTCGACCGGACGATGAATCGCATGCGGCTCGCCGCACTCTCGCGCGGCGCGGCGGAGTATTTGCACGAGCCTGTGGGACCGGAGATCGAGGAAGAGTGGTACGGCTGGCGGCCGATGACCTACGACGACCTGCCGATCCTGGGGCGGGCGCCGAAACTGTCCAACCTCACGCTAGCCACCGGTCACGGCATGCTCGGCATCAGCCTGTCGGCGGTGACCGGGCTGCTGATCTCGGAATTGCTGACCGGGCGCAAGCCCTCGCTCGATCTCGCACCGTATTCGCCGCAGCGGTTTTGAAGAATGCGGCCGGTCGGCAGACCACGCGGCTCACAATCGATCAAGCTGCTGATTGGGGCCTGTTCAATCGGTAATCCCCGCAGGGTGGACCGGAGTCGACCTTATGCCGAGTTCACGAGCGGGGTTCAGGGCACGCCATCGGTGCCCTCTAAAGGCGCGCCGGCGCCCCATTGGCGGGCTCGGGGCGGCCGAAATCGCGCAACAAAAAGAGTATGGACGGACAGGTTGCAAACGTATAAAGTCGGAGGCGCAGTCGCTTCAAGCCGTTTGTCCGCGAACCTTCATCCTCCGCTTTCGGGCGGTGCGTCGTTGCAAGACTCCGGTTACGTTTCTTGATTCGTATGCACCTGCGGACGGTTTAGTCCGTACATCATCAATCATCATAGGAACGTTTCAATGAGCAATGTCACGACCGGCACGGTTAAGTGGTTCAACGACGCCAAGGGCTTTGGCTTCATCACCCCGAGCGACGGTGGCGAAGATCTTTTCGCACACTTCAAGGAAATCCAGGGCACGGGCTTCAAGACCCTGAAAGAAGGCCAGCGCGTGCAGTACGAAGCCAAGCGCGGCCCGAAGGGCATGCAGGCGACGGCGATCAAGCCGCTCTAAGCAGCCACTTCAACAGTTTTACAAACCCCGCTTCGGCGGGGTTTTTCTTGGTGCTGCAGCAAGGGTGAATCGTCTACCCAGGGGTTGGGCTGGCGGCTGCCTTTTGTACTTTTGCGGTTGGCATCGACGGTCGAGATATCGTGAAATCACGCGACCGCCGTTGTTGCGCTTGTGGGCGTCGATTTCGGGCGCCTTTCAATACAGGGTGGCCACACCGATCGGTGTGATCGATGCCGCTCCTGCGGCATCGTCGCAAGCCTGCATCGGTACGCTCATGTGCCCGCCGCGTGCCACTCGGCTGTTTGATCTTTCTGTTCAATCGGGCATCCCGCGGGCATCCCGATCGCGAACGCTGCCGTAAGGTTGCGCACGCCGCTCAACAATACCCAATCAATTCCCGGAGATCCGCACCCATGAAATCCCGAGCCGCCGTTGCCTGGGCCGCAGGCCAGCCCTTGTCGATCGAGATGGTCGATGTCGCAGCACCCAAAGAGGGCGAAGTGCTGGTGCAGATCGTTGCGACCGGGGTCTGTCATACCGACGCGTTCACCTTGTCGGGTGCGGACCCGGAAGGCTTGTTCCCGGTGATACTCGGGCACGAAGGCGGCGGCATCGTGCGCGAGGTCGGGCCCGGCGTGACCACGGTTAAACCGGGCGACCATGTGATTCCGCTGTACACGCCCGAATGCGGCGAGTGCAAATTCTGTCGGTCGGGCAAGACCAACCTATGCCAGAAAATCCGCGTGACGCAGGGCCGCGGCCTGATGCCGGACGGCACTTCGCGCTTCTCGCTCAACGGCAAGCCGATCCTGCATTACATGGGCACCAGTACGTTTTCCGAATACACGGTGTTGCCGGAGATTTCGCTGGCGAAAATCAACCCGAACGCGCCGCTGGAAAAAGTCTGCCTGCTGGGCTGCGGGATCACCACCGGCATCGGTGCCGTGTTGAACACGGCCAAGGTGCCGCCGGGCGCCAGCGTCGCGGTGTTCGGTCTTGGTGGCATCGGACTTTCGGTGCTGCAAGGCGCGGTGATGGCGCAGGCCGGCCGCATCATCGCGATCGACACGAATACCTCGAAATTCGAGATGGCGCGCGCACTCGGTGCAACCGATTGCATCAACCCGAAGGACTATCCGGACACGCCGATCCAGCAGGTGATCGTCGATCTCACCGATGGTGGTGTCGACTACTCGTTCGAATGCATCGGCAACGTGCAGGTGATGCGCGCCGCGCTCGAGTGCTGCCATAAGGGTTGGGGTGAGTCGATCATCATCGGTGTGGCCGGTGCAGGGCAGGAAATCAGTACGCGACCGTTCCAACTCGTCACCGGACGTGTCTGGCGCGGTTCCGCCTTCGGTGGCGTGAAAGGGCGCTCACAGTTGCCGGGCTACGTCGAACGCTACCTCGGTGGCGAGATCAAGATCGATGAAATGATCACCCAGGTATTGCCGCTCGAACAGATCAACACGGCCTTCGACCTGATGCACGAAGGAAAGGTGATCCGCTCGGTGATCCACTACTAGCGGCGCGTCTTCGACACGAGTCGGGGTCGCGTTGATCGAAGCGGGCGCGGCATCGGTTCACTGTCGTAGAACTGACATAATCGCGGCACTTTGCGCGAGTCGAACAGCGGGAAGCAACCGGTTGCGGCGGCGCGGCGCTCGCGACTAACAGCGCGGTCAGGATGGACCGAAACAGGCGATGACTTTCTTTTCCAAGTACAAAGTGCGCGTGCCGGCGACGCTCGAAGGCGTCACCGCAATCGCAACGGTAAGCGAGCAGCCTGCCGGAGCGGGCGGACTCAAGGCCGACGACGTCGAGGCGATCTGGCAGGCGGTTGAGGGCCTGTATCGATCACGCGCGTATCCAGGAATCTCGATCTGTCTGCGCCGTCGCGGCGAGATCGCGCTGAATCGCAGCCTCGGACACGCACGCGGCAACGGACCGCGCGATGCCGCAACCGTCCCCAAGCAGCTGCTGACGCCGACCACACCGATTTGTCTGTTCTCGGCGTCGAAGGCCGTCACTGCGGTGCTGATCCACAAACTGGCCGAGGAAGGTGCGATCGATCTCGACCAGCGTGTCGCGCACTACATTCCGGGCTTCGGACGTGCCGGCAAAGCTGCTACCACCATTGCCGATGTGCTGGCCCATCGCGGCGGATTTCCGACCATCGAACTGGCGCCGCATGAACGCAAGGTCGAATTGCTCAACGACTGGGACCGCGTGGTTGAGCTGATCTGCAAGGCGCCGCCTTCGCATACGCGTCGCATGGCCTATCACGCGATCACGGGCGGCTTCATCCTCGCGGAGATCCTGCAGCGCGTGACCGGCGACTCGTTGCAGCACTATCTCGATGCGCGCATTCGCAAGCCGCTCGGTCTCAAACACTTCAGCTACGGTTTACCGAAGCGCTATCGCCGCGACGTCGCGTTGAACTACAGCGCCGGTGCACCGGTGCTGTTTCCGGTCTCGAAGGTTGCCGAGCGGGTGTTGCTGGTGCCATTCGAAGATGTGGTGGATGCCTCCAACACCGAGGCCTTCATGAACGCCGTGATTCCGGCCGGCAACCTGTACGCAACCGCCGACGAAACCTCGCGCTTCTTCCAGATGCTGCTCGACGGTGGTGAATGGCAGGGGAGACGCGTCCTGGAGCGCGCCACGGTTGCGCGCGCAATCAAACCGGTAGGTCGAATCAATTTCGATCGTTCGATGCTGATTCCCATGCGCTACAGCGAGGGCATGATGCTCGGCGTCAATCCGGCGGGGCTGTACGGCCCGTTCACGCACAACGCCTTCGGGCATCTCGGCTTCATGAACGTACTGGGTTGGGCCGATCCCGACCGCGATATTTCGGCCGCGATCTTGACCACCGGCAAGGCCATTGTCGGCACGCACCTGGTGGCGCTCGCCAAGCTGCTCAACGAGATCTGCAAGCGCTGCAGCTGAGATAGTCGCGGCCGGCGCTACATTGAAAGTAGCGTTCGATCTGCATACCAGAATGTTCGAGGTTCGAGGTTCGAGGTTCGAGGTTCGAGGTTCGAGGTTCGAAGTTCGAGGTTCGGGATGCGACGTCCGCCATCGAACCGTGTGCAGCGGCCTTCAGCGCAGCAGTTCGGGTGTCGGCAGCAAGCCTTGCAGTTCCTCGGTACTGAGATCGCGCCATTGTCCCGGCTTTAGATTGCCGAGCCGGATATTGATGATGCGCACGCGCTGCAGTCGTCGCACTTCGTAGCCGAAGCTTTCGCACATGCGGCGAATCTGCCGATTGAGTCCCTGCGTCAACACGATCCTGAACGTGTGGCCGTCGCCACGGCTGCCGATGCGGGCCACCGTGCAGGGCTTGGTCATCACGCCGAGTTCGGGCAGGTAGACGCCGGCGGACATCCCGGCGAGGAACGTCGGCGTGACCGGCTGGTCGATGGTGACCAGATATTCCTTGTCGTGATGATTCTCGGCGCGCAGGATTTCATTGACGATGTCGCCGTTGTTGGTCAGCAGGATCAGCCCTTCGGAATCCTTGTCGAGCCGGCCGATCGGAAATATGCGCTGCGGGTGATTGATGAAGTCGACGATGTTGCCGTCGATATGGCGCTCGGTGGTGCAGGTGATGCCGACCGGCTTGTTCAGCGCGATATAGACACCCTTCGGCCGTGCGGCGATTGGCTGGCCATCGACGCGAACCTCGTCGCCTGCGTTGACCTGGGTGCCGAGCCCGGCGCGCACGCCGTTGATGCTGACGCGACCGCCCTCGATCCACTTGTCCGCTTCGCGGCGCGAGCACACGCCGGTCTCGCTGATGAATTTGTTCAGGCGCACCGCATGTCCGCCGTATCGCCCCGCCGATCAGGCCGCCGAGCGCTTGCGCGACTTCGGCTTGAGCAGCGTTCCGCTGCAGTTGGGATTGCCGCAGAGGCACTGCCACAGCTTCTTCAAGCGCGCCGTGTGGCGATGTTCGAGCGTGATGCCGTAGTCGTAAGTGAGCTCTTCGCCGGCCTTGATCGGGCGCAGCGTTTCAATCATCACGCGATCCAGCTTGCGATCACGACCTTCGTATTCGACCAGCACCGGCTGACAGTTCGGCGCGCAGCTGTGATTGATCCAGCGGGCGTCGTTGCCCTGCTGATTGCCGTCGATAACGTACTGATCGTTGAGGATGAACAGAAAGGTGTGACCGGTCTCCGCATTCTCGGAGTATCGCTTGTCGGCCTGCGCGTGTGTCAACAGGCGGCCGCGGTAGCGAATCACATATTTTTCGGCGGGCAGGTCTTTCGCGGCAAACACACCGTTGCCGTGGATCGGCGAACGGCGCACAAGGATCGAGCGAGGCATCGGGCAGTCGGGAAACAGTCGAAAAGGGGGGGCAACTATTGTCGCTCAAGCGTCGAACCGGGTGTAACACAGAAGTGTCTCAGACATGCAACAATTTCGTCGCAATTGGTTCACACACGAGTAGCGCCATGTCCCAGATTCTCGCCAACGGTCTGACTTTCGAGTACGAAACCTTCGGTCGTCCGCAGGCGCCGGCGATTCTGCTGGTGATGGGACTCGGCGGTCAGTTGACGCTGTGGCCCGAGAGTTTCTGCCGCGCGCTGGCTGAAGCGGGCTACTACGTGATCCGCTACGACAACCGCGACGTCGGCCTGTCGAGCAAGATCGATGCGGCCGGCAAGCCGCGCCTGCTGCGCGCCGGTATCGCGTATACGCTGGGGCTGCCGGTGAAGGCGCACTACACGCTCGACGACATGGCGCAGGACGCCGTGGCGCTGCTCGATGCCCTGAAGATCAAACGCGCGCACGTCATCGGTACATCGATGGGCGGCATGATCGCGCAGATTCTCGCCGCAAAATTTCCACACCGCCTGAGCAGCCTGACCTCGGTGATGTCGAGCAGCGGCAATCCCAAGTTGCCCGGCCCGGCCTGGAAAATTCGTCTGCGCATGGTCAAGCGTCCGGGCACCGCAGATCGCGAAACGCTGGTGCAGCACGCCATGGGGACCTGGCGTCTGATCTGCAGTCCCGACTATCAGCCGAGCGAGGAAGAGTTGCGTTCGCGAATCGAAGAAGGATTCGCGCGCAGCAGTTATCCGCCGGGGTTGGCGCGCCAGACCTTGGCGATCCTCGCCTCCGGCAGCCGGCTCAAGCTGCTGTCTTCGATTCGCGTGCCGACGCTGATTCTGCATGGCGCCGCCGATCGCCTGATCCCGGTGGCCGCCGCCTACGAACTGGTCGAACACATCCCCGGGGCGCAGCTCGAAATCGTGCAGGGCATGGGACACGATCTGCCCGATCCATTGATCCCGCGCATGGTGAGTTCGATCCTGCGGCATATCGCCCATACCGAGCAGACTGGCCGCGGCGAGCGTCTGCGCAGTCGCGCGCGCAAGCTGGAAGAGCTGGTGCCGCTGGCGGCGAACGCGGCCTGATCAAGGCGGCGTCGCACAAGGATGCTGTGGTTCGCGAGCGGGTATCTGAAGGCGAACCAGGACATCTGCGCAGCGGCGCTTCAGCGACCGAGCCATCGCCGCGGCGTCAGTCGATAGGCGATCAGTCGTCGATACGCGTACGCAGTGATTTCAGCTGACCGCGACGCGTCTTCCCCTCAACCCGACGCAGCTTCGATGCGCGCGTCGGTTTTGTTGCCTTGCGCCTGCGCGTGACCACCAGCGCGTCGCGAATCAAGCTCTGCAGCCGTTCCAAGGCATCCGCCCGATTCTGTTCCTGGCTACGGCTCTGCTGGGCTTTGATCACGATCACGCCGTCGCGTGTCAGTCGTTGATCGGCGAGTGCCAGCAGGCGCGCCTTGGCCTCGTCGGGCAGCGACGAAGCGGGCACATCGAAACGCAGGTGCACGGCGGTGGAAGTCTTGTTGACGTTCTGACCACCGGCGCCTTGCGCACGCATCGCGCTCATGTCGATTTCCGTGAGCGGAATGCTGATGCGTGAATTGATCGTCAACATTGCAGGCTAACGCCGATGGAATGGGTCGATTCTATCGGCCCTAACAGGTGAGCGTTCGCGAAGTTGGACGGCGCAAACGAAATCGCCAGCCTCTCGGCCGGCGATTCGGATGCCACATGCTGCCGACAATGCCCTCCGACTGTGTTCGTCGGCGGACGTCGTTCGAGGACGATTAACGCCAGCCGTGACCGCCGCGGTAGTAGCCACCGTAGCCACCGCCATGATAGTAGCCGCCACCGTGGTAGTAGCCGCCGCCGTGGTAGTAAGCACCACCGAATACAACCGGCGCGCCGTAGTAAGCGGGGCCACCGTAATAAACCGGCGCCGGCGCGTAGTACACCGGCGGCGGCGGTGCGTAATACACCGGTGCCGGCGCATACGCAGGACCGTAGGCCGGAATTCCGAGGCCCAGGCCGATGGATAAATTGGTGTGTGCCGAGGCGGCCAACGGAGCCAGCAGGCTAGCGGCCAGTACGGTTCCGAGTAAGAGTTTTTTCATCGCACTTCTCCTGATCACGCGAGCAGGCTATCAAGTGCGGCTGAACTGAATCTGAACCGGCGCCGAGTTGTTGCAGCGCCGTTCTGGAGCGATGACGTGCGGGCTAGATTCCCATCGAACTCAGCGTATCGAGCAGACTTCCGAGCGTGGCTGTGAGCTTCGGATGTTCGACTTCGAAACGGCGAATCGCATTGTCGATGCCTTCACGAAGCTGATCTTGCGTCTGCGCGCCGCTCGCTTGCGCCAAGTGCTGCTCAACCGCGCCGATCAGTTCCGCGAGTTGAGGTCTTGCGGACGCATCCGCCGGCAGCTGGTCGTACTCGTCGCGCAGACGTTGCAGTTGAATGCGTAGTTCGATGTCGTCCACGGGATGCTCCTCGAAGTGCCGGGCGGATCTGGATACTGGCCCTAGTGTACGAGTCGGCGGTCGCGCGCGAGTGGCCATGCGCAATAACGCGACCTCAGGAACTACGCACCACGCGCGACAAAACCTGCCATTTCAAACGAGCGCTCGGCGAATCCGCAGCACTCAGCGACTTCGCACGTCGCGGGAGCCAGAACGACGTCTAACTGCGCGCAGGCGTCAGCACGTGTCCGCTGACGCTGCTGCCGGCGTCACTGCGCAGTCGAACGTACAGCAGTGCCGACAGGCAGGTCAGCATGCCGACGACGCCGAAAGCGATGGCGAAATCGGCCGCGCCGGGATTGCTGCGATGGTCGAGCATCAGGATCAAATGCAGCAGCTGCGAGGCAATGCCGACGCCGATACTCAGCGCGAGTTGCTGTGCCGTGCTGGAAAAACTGGTGGCCTGGCTCATGCGCGTCTCGTCGAGATCCGCAAATGCCATCGTGTTGATGCAGGTGAACTGCAGCGAATTGAAGAATCCACCGACCATCAGCAGCGCGACGATCAACACGTGCGGTGTCGACGGCCGCAGCAATCCGCAGCTGATCAAATACGCGCCGACGATCAGCGAATTCAGGATCAGCACGCGACGGAATCCGAATGCCTGAACGATTCTGCGTGCTGTCGTCTTCATCAGCAGCGCGCCGACTGCGCCCGCAAACGTCAGCGCGCCCGATGCGGCAGGCGACAGTCCAAAGCCAAGCTGCAGCATCAAGGGCATCAGCAGCGTGAACGCGCCGGTGCCGAAGCGGAACACACTGCCGCCAGTCAAGGAGACATTGAAGGTCGGCACGCGCATCAGGCTGAGGTCGACGATGGCATGCGCGCGACCACGCGCATAGATCGCGTAGCCACCGAGCAGCACGCCGCCGCCGATCAGCATCAGCCAATCCCAACTCGCCGGCAGCACGCCCTTGCCCAGACTCTCGAAGCCGAGCACGGTGCCGGCCAGTCCACTGCCGACCAGCAGCCAACCGCGAAAATCCAAAGGTGGCCGTTCGGCTGATCGGACTTCTTCGATGTAACGCGACACCAGCCAGTAGCCGACCACACCGATCGGTACGTTGATGAAGAAGATCCAGCGCCAGGACACATACGTCGCCAGAAAGCCGCCGATGGGTGGACCGATGATCGGTGCCAGCAGTGCGGGAACGGTCAGATACGACATCGCGCGCACCAGATCGCTCTTGGGAATCTTGCGCAGCAATACGAGACGACCCACCGGCACCATCATCGCGCCGCCGATGCCTTGCAGGATGCGTGCGGCCACCAACTCCGGCATCGTCCGCGACAGACCGCAGAGCACCGAGCCGAGGGTGAAAACCAGAATCGCATTGCGGAACACGCGGCGTGCGCCGAAGTGATCGGCCACCCAACCGCTGAGCGGAATGAACACCGCGAGGCTCAGCAGGTACGAGGTGATGGCCAGACTCAGCCGCAGCGGATTCTCGTTGAACGACTGTGCGATCGCCGGCAGTGCGGTAGCGATCACAGTGGAGTCGAGATTTTCCATGAACAAGGCGCAGGCCACGATCAGCGGCACCAGCACAGTCCGGTGCGCGAGCGGCACCGGAATCATTTTCGATGAGGCGTTCATTGATTGCGGCATGGACCGGAATTTTGGCGACGAGTTCGCGGCAGCGAAGTCGTGCGAATGAAAAAGTGCAGGCGCAAGCAAGGTGCACGCACGGATCGTATGCAGGCATTCAGGTCGCAGGGTGTTCAATCCGGCGATCGGTTGTTACACTCCGACGACGATGAATGTAAAGCCAGTTGTTCTCATCATCGTAGCCTCGTTGATGCTGCCAGTTGCAATGGCGCAATCGTCCGGACATCAGCAGTACATCTCCGACGACATCAGCGTGACGCTGCGCGAAAAGCCGAGTAACGATGCTGCGCCCTTGGGTGCGCTGAAGAGCGGTGCACGCGTCAGCGTGCTTGAAGTGCTCGGTCCCGATAGTTTTGCGCGCGTGCGCACCGCCGATGGCCGTGAAGGCTGGGTCACCGCGCGCTTCATCTCCGATCAACCCGCTGCGAAGGATCAGCTCGTTCAGCTGCGCAGCCAGTTGCAGGATGCGAACGCGCAGATCCAATCGCTGCAGCACGAACAGCAGACTGCTCAGCAGCAACTGGAGAAGGCCAAGCCGGCGCTGCAGATGGCGGCCGACAACGATCAGTTGCGCGAGACGCTGGCGGCGCGCGAGCAGGCCGCAGCTGCACTCGAACGTCGCTTCGACGAAGGCCAGGCGCGGCGTCAGATGCTGATCACCGGTGCCGCACTGGTCGGCGGCGGCGTGTTCCTCGGGCTGGTGCTGCCCTGGCTCGCAGGTGGTAGTCGTCGACGTCGTTATCGCGATCTGGCTTGAGTCGCTGCAAGGCACTGCGCGTCATATCGCCGCGTTGATCGATGCACGCGTTGATCGATGCAGCTGAAGACCGCATCCGCGCGTCTTGAAAACGATACGACGCTTTACTCGTTCATCCGTATTGCGCCGGCACTATTACGCCAGCACCAGTACTTGGCACTGGCGCACCGATCTTGCGTAAGCTGCCGACACCTCGTCCTCTCGACCACTGATGAAGCCTCTGACGATTGGCCTGATCTCCGATACGCACGGATTGTTGCGACCGCAGGCATTGGATGCGCTGCGAGGCAGCGACTTTCTGATTCATGCCGGCGACATCGGCGATCCAGGAATTCTCGAGCAACTCGCCGCGATCGCGCCGCTGACGGCGGTGCGCGGCAACAACGATATCGATTCCGCGTATGACGGCGTTCCAGAGCGCGCCTGGCTCGAACTCGACGCCTTGCGCATCTACATACTGCACAACCGCAATGAACTCGACCCGCGCACGGCGTGGTCTGCCGAGCGGTGCCCTGCAGCCGTGATCAGCGGGCATTCGCACAAGCCCATGTCGGAGCGTCGCGATGGCGTGCTGTACGTCAACCCCGGCAGCTGTGGTCCGCGGCGCTTCAAGCTACCGGTGTCGGTGGGGCGCTTGCTGATTGTGGGCACTCAGGTCGAAGCGCAACTGATCGAACTGGCACTCGATTGAAAAAGGCGGCGTCATCCTTCGATGATGCCGCCTTGCTTGTTGCCGCTGCGTAGGCCGGGCGTTGCCCGTGGGCTTTTTACGATCAGGTCTGCATAAGCACGTTCGCGTGCCGCCTACGTTTAGGTCTGCGTTCGCGTTCGGTTCGCGTTTGCGTTTAGGCGTGCAGCGTCGACATGTCGATGACGAAGCGATACTTCACGTCGCTCTTCAGCATGCGCTCGTAGGCCTCGTTGATCTTGTTCATCGGGATCACTTCCACATCCGAGGTGATGCCGTGCTCGGCGCAGAAATCCAGCATTTCCTGGGTTTCCTTGATGCCGCCGATCAGCGAGCCGGCCAGCTGCGCGCGCTTGAAGATGAGGTTGGCGATATTCAAAGAAGGTGCTGCGGGCGGTACGCCGAGCAAGGTCATCGTGCCTTCGCGCTTGAGCAGAGCCAGGTAGGCATTCAGATCGTGCGGCGCCGACACCGTATCGAGAATGAAGTCGAAGCTGCGCAGGTGCTTCTTCATCTGCGCGGGATCTTTCGAAAGCACCACTTCATCGGCGCCCAGACGCTTGGCGTCTTCGCTCTTGCCATCGCTGGTGGTGAACAGCACGACCTTGGCGCCGAAGGCGTGTGCCAGCTTCACCGCCATGTGGCCGAGGCCGCCCAAGCCGACGATGCCGACCTTCTGGCCCTTGCTGACCTTCCAGTGCCGCAGCGGCGAGTAGGTGGTGATACCGGCGCACAGCAGCGGCGCGACCGCCGACAGTTCGAGCTTGTCCGACACGTGCAGCACGAACGCGCGGTCGACCACGATGTTGTTGGAGTAACCGCCGAAGGTGATGCCCGAACCCGTGCGCTCCTTGGCGCCATAGGTTCCTGTAAAGCCCTTCTCACAATATTGCTCGAGACCTTCTGCGCAACTGGCGCAGCTGCGGCAGGAGTCGACCATGCAGCCGACACCTGCGGTTTCGCCGACTTTGAAATCTTTAACCGCGCTGCCGACCTTGACGATTTTGCCGACGATTTCGTGGCCGGGCACCATCGGGAACACCGAGCCGCCCCATTCGTCGCGCACTTGGTGCAGATCCGAATGGCACACGCCGCAGTACTTGATCTCGATCATCACGTCGTTGGCACCCGGCTCGCGGCGCTCGAAGCTGAACGGACCCAGCGGTGCTTTCGCTTGTGCGGCGGCGTAACCAATGCTTGCAACCATGTGAATCTCCTCTTCTGGCTATGGAATACGAATTCGAAGGCGCCTAGCTTAGCGCCGCGGCGGCGCCGGTCGCTCGGGCAAGGACGTGGGATAGAGCGACAATAGGCGCTTGAAGTTCGGGTCGTCGCCGGGGCATGCAAGCATTACGCAGGATTGAGCAAGCCATCGTTGCAACTGCGGCGTGCCAGCCGGCGAACAAAAGCGCAGGAATCGCGAAGGAAGATAGGCCATGTGGGAACAGCGTCTGGTGGAAGTTGAAAGCAAGCTCGCCTATACCGAGGACGCCGTGCAGGTGCTGAGTGCTGTGGTCGCCCGGCAGCAGCAACAGATCGATCGGTTACAGGCGGTGTGTCAGCAACTGCTCGAGCGGGTGCGCAATAGTGGCGATGCCGGTTTCGTCGGCAAGCCGGAAGACGAGATTCCGCCGCACTACTAGAGCTATTTCAATCGTGCGGGTGCGCCGTGCTGCGAACCATTTACTCAAACGGCAGTTGACGAGGTCCGCGATCGATCAGCGAGCAAACGCTGATTGCGCGTCGATCGAAACTCGATCGCACGCCGATCCGTGCGGTCTTCGTCCGTTGGCGAACCGTTAATTTTGAACGCGACCGAACATCGCAACGGCGCTATCCGCCTGGGCACACCGGTGCTGCGCGTCCAGCCTGCAAGGCGCTGATGCTGCCGGCGATCTGTGCTGCGATTGTGGCGAGTGCCTGCTGATGACCCAGCGCCAGCGCGTCGTAGCCGGCGCCGATGGTCTGCGACACGCTGCTGCTGCACGCGCTGATCGCTTTCGGCTGATCCAGCGCTGTCACCGTCCACACCGCGTCGATACGTGCGTAGGCGCCGGGCGCGGAATCGAAGCGCTGTACTTTCAGTGCGACGCGATAGGTCTTCAGGGTATTGCCGTAGGTCAAGCCGTAGACATCGCGCGCACCGAGTTGCTGACTCAGATCGGCCGAGAGCGCGCCACGGATTTCGGCATCGAGCGGCGCGATCCAGCGATGGCCCTCGGCCTTCGACATTTCGCCGGCGGCGCTACGAATCACCATCTGTGGCGACTCCACCTGTGCCGGAATGTCGACCGGCAGCACTTCGAGCTGGAACGCGTTACTCGCCGGTGTCGACGCAGCCGCGGCCGGCGACAGCAGCGTGTAGTACTGCGGCGGTGTGCTGGCGCAGGCGGTGAGGGCGAGTGCGGCAATCGACAGCGCCAAGCAGCGTGTAGTCATCGGAGTTCTCATGCGTATCACTTCTGGCCTGCCTGGTCGGAGGGTTCGGGGTCTGGCGACTTGCCGCGAATCAGCGATTCCGGATGTTGTTCGAGATAGTCCGACAGCGTGCGGAACGACACCGCGGCGCGGTTCAGCTGTTCCAAAGTTTTGCGGGCATCGAGCTGCAGCGGCGCATTCGGTGCAAGCATGCTTTGGTCGAGCGATTCGATGCTGTGGCGTGCGTCGGTCAGCGTCTGCTTGGCTTCGGGCACGAGGTCTTTGTCCATCTGCTTGAGCAGGCTGTTGGCGCTCTTCAAGGTGTCGCGCAGGTTCAAGCCGATTTCGTCGAACGGCACCGCGTCGAGCTTACGCGCGATGTTCTGCAACTGCGTCTGCAATTCCTGCAGGCTGCCTGGCGCGGTTGGAATCTGCAGTTCCTGTGAGAACGCGTCGAGCTTATACGGCTTCACCGGCTTGACGAAATCGAGACCGACAAACAGCTGCCCGGTGAGCACGTTGCCCGAGCGCAACTGCGCCCGCAAGCCATCCTCGATCATGTCGTTGAACATGTCCGGCACGCTCAATTCCTTGCTGCTGCCGGCATGCTTCAGCGTGTGGTACGCCGGACCCAAGCGCTCCGGGAACAACTGCGCGACGACGTCGGTATAGAACTCCTTCTTGTCCTTGTCGAAGTCGAGCAGGATGGACGTCACGCTGCCGAGCGTGATGCCTTGGAAATCCACCGGTGCGCCGAGCGACAGTCCGCGTGTCGATTGACGGAAGCGCATGCGCACATCGATGGCTTCGCCATCCGGCGGTGCCATCGCGGCACCTTGGTCGTGGTACAGCTCGAATTCAGTGTTGTCGGGCGCCGGTGCCGCATCGTCGGTCGCCTTGACGCTGGCGAAGGCGATGCCGCCGGCGACCACGGTGGCGAGCGACTGCGCATCGAGCTTGAAGCCCGAGGCGCCGAGCGAGATATCGACACCGCTGGCATTCCAGAAGCGCGTGTTGCCGGTGACGAAGCGGTCGTTCGGCGAACTCACGAACACCTGTACGGTCACGCCCTTGCCGTCAGCGTCGAGGTCGCTGGTGACGACAGTACCGACCGGGGTCTTGCGGAAATAAACCGGGGCGCCGATGGCGAGCGAGCCGGCATCGGCGGTATGCAAGACGAAACGATGGCCCTGTTGATCGTGAGTGATGCCGGGCGGCTTTTCGAGTCCCTTGAAATTCTTCTGCTCTTCGCTCGATCCACCGATATCGACGCCGATATACGCACCCGACAGCAGCGTGCCGATGCCGGAAACGCCGCCGATGCCGACGCGCGGACGCTCGACCCAGAACCGTGTGTCGGATACCGCGATGCCAGACGCACTCGCACTCAGATCGACATGCACGATGACTTGATGATGATCCTTGCTGAGCAGCAGTTCTTTGACCTTGCCGACGACGACGTCCTTGTAGCGCACCTCGGTTTTGCCCGCTTCGAGACCTTCGGCGGACTCGAACGTGATCGTGATGGAAGGGCCGCTGTTCAGATAGATGCGTGCGACCAGAATCACGGCCGCAAGTGCCGCCACCAGCGGCACCAGCCAGATCAGCGGCAGGCCCCAGCGGCGTTGCTGGTGCAGCTCGGGCGTCGGCAGCGAATTCGAATCGGAGTGTGTCGGGCGATCGGTCATGGGCGTGCGGGCGTCTGTGTTTCCGGTTCGGTCGCGGGCGGTGTCGCGTCCCAGATCAGGCGGGGATCGAAACTCATTGAAGCCATCATGGTCAGGATGACGACGGCACCGAATGCAATGACGCCAGGCAAGGGCTCGACCGAGGCGAGCGCGCCGAAGTGCACCAGCGTCACCAGCAGCACGACGACGAACACGTCCAGCATCGACCAATGACCGATGTAGTCGACGATGCGATATAGCCGCGTGCGCTGGCGTGCGTGCGCGGCGCTGCCGCGTTGGGTGCTGATCAGCAAGTAGGCGAGGCTGAGGATCTTGAGCACCGGCACCATGATGCTCGCGGTGAACACGATGATCGCCAGATCGTAAGCGCCGTTATGCCAGAGCAGCGCGACACCGGAGAGGATCGTCGAGTCGTAGCGGTCCAGCAGCTGCTGCGTGCGCATGATCGGCAACACGTTGGCTGGGATGTACAGCACGGCAGCGGCGATCAGAAACGCCCAGCTGCGTTGCAGGCTCGCGCGCTTGCGTCGATGCAGCGGCTCGTCGCAACGCGGACAGTAGCCCGCGCAATCGACCGCCGGCGCCTTGATCACCAGACCGCAGGCTTCGCAGCCGACCAGTCCCAGCGAGGCCGCTCGCAGCGGAGCGCTCACGCGGGAAGGGCCGAGGCGCGATCCCAAAGTTCGCGCAGGTCGTAGGAATTCAACAGCGTGAGCAGCAAGGTCAGCGCGGCGAAACCGTAAGCGCCGGTGAGCGGGGTGACGCTGGCGACATCGCCGAGTTTCACCACGGCGACCAGCACGCCCAGCATGAACACTTCGACCATCGCCCAGGGCTGCATCTGCCGCAGTGCGTGCATCACCGCCACGAATGCGCGCGGCCGCCGCGCGCTGCGCAAGGGCGCCAGCACATAGAAGAACAGGCACAGTTGCAGCAGGGGAAAGAAGAACACCGTCATCGCGGCCAATGCGCCGATCGGTGCCGCACCTTCGGAGAAGCTGGCAATGATCGCCTGCCACAGGTTCGATTCGCTGGCGCGTCCCTGCGATTGCACAATTGCGATGGGAAACAGGTTGGCAATCACGAACGCGAACAGGGCAGCGATGTTCAGCGCCAACATCGCATCGATGTCGATGCGTCGCCAGTGGTACAGCTCGGCACCGCACTGCGAACAGCGCGCGATTTCGCGCGCACCCAGCGGCGCGCGCTGATAAACGCAGTCGCAGAACTTGCAGATGACCAGGCGGGCTTCAGCCATATCGTCGGGTGGGCGAGATGCCGTATTGACCTGCGAATGGGTCGCGGCGTTCGCCCAGAGCCTAACAAAAACCCCGCGACGCCGATGTAATCTGGGCAATAGTCGCCATCGCTACTGCGTTGCGGGGTGAAGGGGGGCAGACGGACAACGCTGGTCGATCGGTCGGCCGGTGAGACGAACCGAGCGAAATTTAAACGCGAATCCGCTTCAGGCGATCCAATGGCTTAAGCTCCCGTCGCGTCCCTAGGCCTAACGAATTTGCATGTCTGCCCCCGCAGCTCCGCAAGATCCTGATCACAGCGCCGCGCCGAAGCCGTCAATGGCGCCGCACTCGCTCGACCCGGTTCTCGAACGCCATCGCGAGCGTCACGGCCTCAGCAGGCTGCTGTTCGAGATGGTCCTGCTGATTGCGAGCGTGTTGCTCGCCTTCGCGGTGAACGACTGGAGCAATGCGCGTGAGCGACGCCAACTCGCGCATCGCGTGCTGGAAGACCTGCAGCGCGAAATCGCCTTCAATCAGCACGCGATTGGCGACTCATTGAGCTATCACGAGCAGATGAGCAAGAGCATCCGCAGTGCGCGCGAACAACTCGCCGCCGGTGGCGCCTGGGACTATCCGGCGGATTTCGATGGTCTGCGCGAAATCCTGTTTCAGCGCGCTGCGTTCGACTCGGCCATGTTGTCGCAGACCCTGCCGCACCTGACCGTCAACACGCTCGCCGCGGTTTCGGCGCTGTACACGCAGCAGGATCAATACACGCAGAACCTGCATCTGTATGCGGCGGCGACGCTGCAGTCGGATAACAAGGACGCGCTGCGCGATCTGCGCCTTACCGAGAACTGCTTGAAACAAATGGCGCGCGACGAGCGTCAGCTGGTGCCGCTGATGCAGGCGGCACTCACCGCGGTCGACTCGGAGCTACAAAACCCGCAGTAGTTGCGGCGCTGTTGGCGTGGCCTAGTCCGCGCTCGGGCTGTGCGCGGCGGCCAGTTTCAACCACCGCGCCAGTTCCTGGTGATATTTGCGCAGATCGCAGTCCGCGCAGCCGCCGCCGCAGCAGTCGTAGCCTTCCGGGGGTTGCGGACGCGGCGGCAAGGATTCATCTGCTGTCGTCACCCGCGAGCGTCTCCGGCGATCAGGCGTAAGCGGTCAGCTCGGAAATCAAGGATTCGAAGCTGAGTTGGAGGGACTGCCCGCGCGCCAGCCGCGCTGCTCGGGCTTCCACCAGCCGATCGGCGACGATCAGCGCCAGCAGTGTAACGGCACAGACGACGAGCAGACCGACGAACAGCAGGACGATCGGCAGCGGTTGCGAAACGATTGTATTGAGTTGGGTATCCATTCGGAGACTCCAGTTGTTGCACCGCACCATTCTAGGTCCGTTACCCGTCGATTCAAGGGTCGAGACCACTCGGTGACGGGAAAGCAATCGTAAGTGTATGTAAGTGCCTATAAAAATAATGCTGCATCGCAGCAATACCGCGCAAGATACCGCTGCCGAATGCGCACGGTTAAGCTATTGAAATGCGTATAGGAATCGACCTCGGCGGCACTAAGATTGAAGCGGTCGTGCTGGTCGGATGTGACGAGGTGCGCTTGCGCCGACGTGTGGCGACGCCGGCCGGCGATTACCCGGCAACGGTGTCCGCGGTCGCGGGCTTGGTGAGCCAACTCGAACAAGCCATCGGCGAGGAAAATCTGCCCGTCGGCATCGGGCATCCGGGTTCGATTTCGCCATCGACCGGCCTGATTCGCAACGCCAATTCGACCTGCCTGAACGGCCAGCCCTTGGCGCGCGACCTCGAATCGGCGCTGGGTCGCCGTGTGCGGCTGGCCAATGATGCGAACTGCCTCGCGCTGTCGGAGGCCTTCGATGGCGCGGCTGCGGGCGCATCGACGGCGTTCGCAGTGATTCTCGGCACCGGCGTCGGAGGTGGCATCGTGATCCACGGCGATGCGCTGAGCGGCGCCAATGCGATTGCCGGCGAGTGGGGCCACAACCCCTTGCCTTGGGCGAGGCCGGAATGGGGCGAAAGTCCGGGGCTGCGCTGCTGGTGTGGTCAGCACGGCTGCATCGAAACCTGGCTCTCGGGTGTGGGCCTCGCTGCGGACCATCGGCGCCAGAATGGGGGCGATCTCGGCGGTGAGCAGATCGTCGCGGCGGCGGAAGCGGGCGAAGCTACGGCCTTGGCGACGCTGTCGCGGTATGAAGATCGGCTGGCGCGCGGCTTGGCGCAAATCATCAACCTGCTCGATCCCGACGTAATCGTGCTCGGTGGTGGCTTGTCGCGGGTGACGCGGCTTTATCAGGTCGTTCCGGCGCTGTGGGATCAATGGATTTTTGCCGACCACATCGCCACCCGCCTGCTGCCGGCGCGGCACGGCGACAGCAGCGGCGTGCTCGGTGCTGCACGACTATGGCCTGAGACTTGAGGCCAGGCGTGAGCTACCGGCCGTGCGGTTCGTGCTGAACGCGCAGCCTTGATTTGCACAGCTTTACCAAGCGTTGCCCCGCGCGTTCATCTGGGTTTCGAAGCGGTGGCTTAGACTAGCGCCCAGATCGGTTACATCCGCAGGAAGCTTTCGATGGCCAACTCCAACAGTTCAGCAAACTTCGACCCAGCCTGCGGATTTTTCGGCCGGCTGCGGCATCGGCGAACTGCCTTGCTCGTCTTGGCCGGTACTAGCCTTCTGCTGGTCGGCTGCAACAAGAAGGACTACACCGCCTACGCGTTGACCAGCACGAATTCGATCATCACGTTCGCCACCAACAAGCCGTCCGACATCAACAACAAGGTGACCGTGACCGGCCTCACCGGTTCGGAGACGCTGTTGCAGATTGCCTACTCAACCGACGCGACGTCGGTGCTGTACGGCGTCACCAGCGGCAACCGCATTTGTACGGTGGACCCGCTCGGCGGTGTCGTGAGCGGCTGTGTCGGTCCGTTCATCAACGACACCTTGTCCAACGTGGTGATGAGTTTCGATCCGACGACCAATGATCTACGCGTGATCGCCAACGACACTGTGCAGTCCAACGGACATTTAAATGCGCTGGTGATGCCTTCGAGCGGCACGCTCGAGCCGACACAGCAAAGCGACAAGTTGTCGTACTCCGACGGCACCAACGGCACGCCACAGATTTCCGCTATCGCTTACGACAACCCGATTCAAGGTGCCGCCAGCACCACGCTCTACGCACTCGACGTTGCCGATCTGGGCCTCGATCGCATCGGCGACAAGGGCGCCACCAACGCCAGCAGCGTCACCTCCGGCGGTGTGGATAGCCTGGGCACCACCGGCGTCACGTTCACCTCGAACGTCGGCCTGTCGATTGCGCCGCAGGATGGCACCGCCTACGCGGTGCTCGGTGGTGCAGCGAGTCTCTACACCGTGGATCTCGGCAATGGCAGCGCCACACTGGTCGGCACCGTCCACGATGCGGACTACACACTGATTTCGCTGGCTATCGCCCCAAACAGCTAGCCAGGTTTCGAAGCGCCGAAGCGCGACTGCGCCCGGCGCTGCGTTAAGATTCGGTAAGCTCGTTCGACCGATTACCGGACCCCCAGCGCCTTGACCCCTATCCGTTACCGCATTGCGGCTGCCGACCCGCATGCGCACCTGTTCGAAGTGCGCTGCGAGCTTGCCGCGTCGGCGGCCGCGCAGCGCTTCACGCTGCCATCGTGGATTCGGGGCAGCTACCTGGTACGCGATTTCGCCAAGCATGTGCTGAACCTGCGCGCTGAATCGCGCGGGGTTGCGCTGCCGATCGAGCGCATCGACAAACGCAGTTTCCGCGTGCTGGCTCGGTCGGCGCCGCTGACGCTGAGCTACCAGGTCTATGCCTTCGACGCCTCCGTGCGCAAGGCCTATCTCGACGCGCATCGCGGCTTCTTCAACGCCAGTTCGCTGTGCTACCGCCCCGAAGGCGTCGACGCCAGCGAATACGAGATCGAAATCCTGCGGCCGGATCCGGCGATTTGCGCGCGCTGGAAACTTGCGACCACGCTGCGCTCGGTGTCGGTCGATCACGACGGCTTCGGCCGCTACCGCGCCGGTAGCTATGAAGAGTTGCTCGACAACCCGGTGGAGATGGGCGATTTCCGCCGGATCGATTTCGATGTCGACGGTATTCCCCATGCGTATGTGCTCTCCGGCCGCTGCGAGGTCGATGCCGCGCGCCTGATCGACGACACCACGCGTATCTGCCATGCACAGCGCGAGCTGTTCGGCCAGGAGCCGCATGCCGGCGTCGGGTTTGATCGCTACCTGTTCCTGACCCAAGTCACGGCCAACGGCTATGGCGGACTCGAACATCGGCGCTGCTCGGCGCTGGTGACCGCGCGCGATGCCTTGCCGCGACCGGGGCAGGCGGGCTTGCGTAAGGGTTATCGCGGATTTCTTGGGCTCGTCAGCCACGAGTATTTCCATCTGTGGAACGTCAAGCGCATCACGCCCGCGCCATTCGCCGAATCGGATCTACGTGCGGAGGCCTACTCGCGCGACCTCTGGGCGTACGAGGGCATTACGTCCTATTACGACGACCTGATGTTGTTGCGCGCCGCAGTGCTGGATGCGCCGGCCTATCTCGATCTGCTCGCCGAAAACGCAACGCGGCTGTCGCGCACGCCCGGACGTCAGGTGCAAACCCTGGCCGATGCCAGCTTCGAAGCCTGGATCAAGTACTACCAGCCCGACGAGAACACGCCGAATCAGGCGGTGAACTACTACATCAAGGGCGCACTCGCCGCGCTCTGCGTCGACCTCAAGCTGCGTCGCGAATCGAAGATCACGCTCGACGACGTCATGCGCACGCTGTGGCAGCGCTACGGTGCTGACGATCGTCCCGTGCCCGAGAGCGGCCTCGAACATCTCGCCGCCGAGCTGTCTGGTCTCGACCTGCGCGCGTTCTTCGATCGCCTGCTGCGCTCAACGGAAGAATTGCCACTGACCGAACTGCTGGCAGAGTTCGGCGTGCTGGCGCAGCCGCGTGTTGCGCAAAGCGCGAGCGATCTTGGCGGTCGCGTCAACGGCAAGGCGGAACTCCACGTATCGCTCGGCCTGAGTCTGCGTGCTGGCGACACCACGATTTCGCAGGTGCACAGTGCGGCACCCGCAGTTCGCGCAGGACTCGCCGCAGGTGACAACCTGGTGGCGATCGACGGACTGCGCATCACCACCGCGAACTGGGCAAAAACGCTGGAAACGCTCACGCCGGGCCGCGCGATCAAGCTGCACTACTTCCGTGGCGACGAGTTGTTCGATACCCAGTTGGTGCCGGAAGCATCGCCCGCAGATACCTGGACGCTGACGCTGGTCGAAACCGCTGAGCCTGCGGTGCTCGCACGCCGACGCAATTGGCTCGGCGCCTGACCGCATCGACCGGCTACGGAATAGATAGCATGATTGAATTGCTGGTCAAAACGGTCATCGCCTACTTTCTCGGCGGTGTGATGGGCGGCGACATCATGCGGCGCGTGAAAGGCGGCGGCGATCTGCGCAACGAAGGCTCCGGCAACGTCGGCGCCACCAACGCCCTGCGCGCGCGCGGTGCGAGTTTCGCCATCGGCGTGTTGTTGATCGACATCGGCAAGGGTGTTGTCGCGGCACTGGCCTTGCCGCTGATTCCCTGGCATTTCGCCGGTGCCAGCACATGGCCTGTGGCCTGGATCGGCCTGCTCTGCGGCTTCGCGGCCGCAGTCGGCCACTGCTTTCCGGTGCTGCTCAGGTTTCGCGGTGGCAAGGGTGTGGCCACCGCCACCGGCGTGTTCGGCGCGCTGCTGCCGGCGGCCTTGCCCTGGATGATCGTCCTATTCGCCATGCTGGTGATGCTCACCGGCTGGGTCGCGGTGGCCTCGATCGGTGGCGCGCTGGCGGCGTTTGCCTACGTGCTGATCGCCGGTCCGGGGCTGAACTCCGCGACGGGTTTGTTCGCGGCAGCGATGCTGGCGCTGATCGTGTTCAAGCATCGCTCGAACATCGCCAACCTGATTGCCGGGCGCGAACATCGCTTCGAGAAAGCGCGCGTGCTGGGGCGCAAGCTCGACCAATGGCGCGGCCGCTAGCCGATACCGAGTTGCTGGCGCTGGCCGATGCCCTGGCATCCGGCGAGTGGTGCTCGGGCGAAGTACTGGCGCAGATCGCCGGCATCAGCCGTGCCGCGCTGGCCAAGCGCATCGCGCATCTGCGCGACTGGGATCTCGACATCGAAACGCAGGCGGGCCTCGGCTACCGTTTGACGCAGCCGCTGGAGCGGCTCGATGCCGCGCAGATTCGCGCTGAACTCGCACCCCGCACGCAATTGCATTTGCCGCGCATCGACGTCGCGCTACGCGTGGATTCAAGCAATCAACGCCTGCTCGAAGCCAACGCTGCTGATGATCCACAGGCGCTGTTCGCAGAGATGCAAAGCGCCGGGCGCGGTCGGCGTGGACGCGCCTGGCGTTCGCCATTCGGTGCGAACTTGTACCTGTCGCTGGCCTGGTCGTTCCCGGCCTGGCCACCGCAACTCGGTACGCTGCCGCTGGCCGTCGGTGTCGCCTGCGCGCGGGCCGTGCGCGCGCTCGGCGTTGCCGATATCAAGCTCAAATGGCCGAATGATTTGCGCGTGGGTGCGGCCAAGCTCGGCGGCATCTTGATCGAGCAACGCGGCGAGGCGGGCGGGGCCTGCCGCGTGGTGGTCGGGATCGGGCTCAATTGTTCGATGAGCGCCGCTCAGGCTGCGGCCATCGATCAGGCGTGGATATCGCTGGCACAGGCCTGTACGCACGCGAGCGTGCGCATGCCGAGCCGCAATCGCGTCGCCGCACTGTTGCTGGACCAATTAGTCGCCGCGCTGCTGCAATTCGAAGCGAGCGGCTTTGCCAGCTTTCTTGACGATTGGAATCTGCTCGATGCAGCCGCGGGCCAAGCCGTGCGCATCACCGGCGGCGCGCAGGAACTGATCGAGGGGCGTGCCTGTGGAATCGATGCTGACGGCGCGCTGATCGTCGAAAGCGACGGCCGGCGCCTGCATCTGCATGCCGGCGACGTCAGCCTGCGGATCGCCGGCTGAAACGCATGGCGCAGCTTCTGGTCGATGTCGGCAACAGCCGAATCAAATGGGCGCTCGCCGAGGGCGGTGTGCTGGGTGCTGTGAACGCGCAGGCACATCGGGGCGATCCCGTCGCAGCGGTCGATGCTGTTGCCGCGACGATCGCGCAGGCGCCGGCAGGTATCTTGATCGCCAGCGTCGCCGGTAGCAGTTTCGATGCACAGATCGCACAGGCCTGCGTTCGCCACTGGCCAGTGGAAGCGCAATTCGCCGCCGTGCAGAACGGCCACTCCGGGCTTCGTCTGGCGTATTCGCAACCTCAGCGCCTGGGCGTCGATCGCTGGCTGATGATGTTGGCGCTCTGGCAGAAAACGCGCGCTGCGTTTGTCGTCGCCAGCGCCGGCACGGCGCTCACGGTCGATGTGGTCGACGCACGCGGCCAACACCTCGGCGGCGTCATCGCGCCGGGCCTCGTCACGATGCAACAGGCCGTCCTCGGCGCCACGCGCTTCGCTGCCAGCGGCGTCGACCACGCATTCGACAACGAACTCGGCGCCGATACCGAAGCCTGCGTGCGTCAAGGCGCGCTCCACGCCTGCGCCGGCCTGCTCGATCGCCTCGCCGCGCGCTATGCCGCGCAATCGGCGGTAAACGTACTCAGCGGCGGCGATGCCGCAACCCTGCAGGTGGCACTCGCGAGCCCCTGGACCGTGCAGCCTGACCTCGTCCTCGCCGGCCTGCTGGCACTGTCCGCGAACTCGCCCTAAACTTCGCGCTCGCAACGCGCGCCCAAGCGCCGGCTTAGCTCAGTTGGTAGAGCACCTGATTTGTAATCAGGGGGTCACAGGTTCGATTCCTGTAGCCGGCACCAGAAAAATAATAAGAATCAGAATATTAGAGCCGGTGATTAATGGGGCTCAGAAATGTTAAGTCGTGAGTACTACGCAGGTGCTACAGACGGTTGCGCCACTTTCAACGTACCTAGCTGTTAAATAATGTTCGACTACTCGACGCCAGTTGCGTAGGTCAGCGTCGGAATCGCCAGGAGGTCGCGAAAGCCTGCTGTTTAAAGGCAATCACGCAGAAAAGCGGAACGCGAGGTCGCAAGCCTCCAAAAGCCTCCAAGGACTGCTTTTATTGCGCCATCGCCCGATCCGTCCACGCATTGCATCGGTAAGAGCCCGGCCGGGCGGCGCGACATTCAGCAGCCACCGTTTCTTTCGAATCTTCGATCCATCATTCATCGCTTAGCTCAACGGCTGTTGTTGTCGCACAACGCTATTATTGTATATACAATAAGTCAATGAAACTGAGCTTCGATCCGGCGAAGAATCGGCGCAATGTTGAGTTGCGCGGTATCGCCTTCGAACTCGCGGTGGATTTTGAGTGGTCAAGCGCGGTAGTTGCGGAGGACTCGCGACGAGATTACGGAGAGCGTCGTTTTTCAGCGCTTGGTTTTATCGAGTCGCGCTTGCACGTTCTGGTATTCACGCCGCGCGCCGGCAACGTTCATGTCATCAGTTTGAGAAAGGCGAACGCACGAGAGGTCACACGGTATGAAGCGCAAAGTTAACGCGACCCGAGCCACTGCCGAGAATCCGGAGTGGACCAAGGACACCTTCAAGAAGGCGCGGCCGGCATCGGACGTTCTGCCGGAGCTATTCGGCAAGCGAGCGGCCGAGGCGATGCTTAAGCCGCGTGGTCGTCCGAAGTCGGCACAAACTCGCGCATCAATTTCGTTGCGATTGCCGCCGGAAACCTTGGCGCGTTGGAAGGCAACGGGCCCTGGCTGGCAAACCAGAATGGCCGAAACGCTAGCGAAGGCTGTCTGACGGTGGAGGCGCTTACAACGCGCTAGCAGTGCTCGTCGTGGTCGTGATCGCAACGGTCGTGATCGTGATCGTGATCGTGGTCGTGACCATGATCGCGTTCGTCGCGATGTTCAGGCGGCGGCCCGTCGCGGCGATGATCCGGTACGAATACACAGGCGGATAGCGGCAGCAGGCCGACCAGCACCAGCAGTGGGAATTTCATAATGCTCCAGGAGGAATGTCGCAGATGGCTCTCGACAGACCCCTCCCAGTCCACTCCGTTCGATTGGGCACTTGATACTGGCGTTGCGTTGCTATCGCTGACGACGCAGCTCGATGTTAATAATTCTGATTGAGAGCGGCAGTAACGCCGTGTCAGCGCAGCTGCCAATTAAGCGCAGCTGCCAATTAAGCGCAGCTGCCAATTGCTTCAATGCATGCGCCAGTTGCGGTATGTGTTCACGTCCAGGATCGGTGCTGTGGAGAAGTTCGATCTCGCGTCTGACGCATCTCTGTTCGCTACCGCACAGACAAGCGTCATCTGCGTCGATGCGTTCGGCGCCAAGATTCACACTGCAAATGAAGTGATGTAGATGCTGTTTTTGCGGGGAACCTCCATTTGCCTGCGTTTCGTTCTGAATAGGTCCACAACGACGTTATTCTTGCGAGCGAATGATTGCTTTCAGTTCGATAACGCACGAGCAACCCGCGTATGCTGCAGGATGCTTCACGACTTCCTGAGTGCCAATAGGCAGAACCTGATCGACCGCTGTCAGTCGAAGGTGGCGTTGCGTGATACGCCGCTTGCTGTCGATCACTCACTCCAGCACGGCATACCGTTTTTCCTCGATCAACTGATCAAGACTTTGCAGATGGAACGTGCGGCTGAGCCGATGCGGAGTCGCAAGGTGTCCGGCCCCGCCGGCGGGGGTCCACCGGTGCTGTCCGAAATGGGCGAAACGGCTGCGTTGCACGGCAGAGAACTGCTGCAACGCGGATTCACCGTAGAGCAGGTCGTGCACGATTACGGTGATCTGTGTCAGGCGGTGACGGACCTCGCGTTCGAATTGAACGTGCCGATCGAAATCGATGAGTTCCGCACGATGAATCGTTGCCTCGACAACGTCATTGCGGTGTCCGTTACGGAGTTCATCTATCAGCGCGACTTCGTCATTGCGGACCGACACAGCCAGGCCTTGAACGAGCGACTCGGCTTCTTTGCGCATGAGCTGCGCAATCTGATCCATACGGCGACACTGGCACTCACTGCGATCAAAGGCGGCAAGGTGGGCTTCGCCGGCGCGACCGCGGGTGTGCTCGATCGCAGCCTGGTTGGCTTACGCAACCTCATCGACCGCTCGTTGAGCGAGGTGCGCATGACGGCTGGAATGCCGGTTCAACACGCCTTGTTTTCGCTGGCCGAATTCATCGCCGAGCTGAAGCTTTCTGCCGGGCTCGAAGCGCAGTTGAAGCAATGCACGTTCACGGTCTCGCTGGTCGATGCACGGCTGGCGGTCGACGCCGATCGCGACCTGCTGTTCGCGGCCGTCGGCAACCTCCTGCAGAACGCGTTCAAGTTCACGCGTCCCGGCACGGAAGTCACGCTCAATGCTTATGCCGTGGCCGATCGAATTCTGATCGAAGTGGAGGATCATTGCGGCGGCCTGCCGCCGGGCTCCGAACGCAGCATGTTTCTGCCATTCGTGCAGGGCGGGCTGGATCGCAGCGGCCTCGGTTTGGGTTTGTCGATCGCCAAGCGCAGCGTCGAAGCCAATCAAGGCACGTTGGAAGTGCGCGATGTGCCGAACTCTGGCTGCGTGTTCACGCTGAAGCTGCCGCGCCACGCGATCCCGGCCGCGACGCAACTCAGCTGAGTCAATGCGTGGCACCGTCGTCGCGCTTGCTAGGGAGGCCTTGCGGATGGGTTCCAAGACGTGGTGAGCGGAGGTCACAGTCGACCGATCCTGTGCGACGCCACGAGGATCAGTTTGGATTTGCTTGATCGTCAGGCGCATCCACTCTGGAGCGCGACTGTAGTCCGAACGCCGATCAACCCGGCGTTCGGTGCCGAGCATTTAGCATTGCGCACTACGCTTTTCAGCAAAGCTGCGGCACGCGAGTCGAACTTGTCGATACGGCCGTGCAGCCGCGCGGGTACGATGGCATTTCAACGATGGTTTGCTACGAGGTCGACCCGCTACGGATGAACACGGATTCCCCCTCGGTCGCGACACCAGAATTCAGGCGGGCGCCGCATCCCATCTTGCCGGCCTACTTCAGCGATGAACCGGGTCGCATCGAGCGCGTTCGACAGTTGTTCGACTCGGCGGCGAGTGACTACGATCGTATCAACCGCTTGATGAGCTTCGGCTCCGGCGCGTTTTACCGTGGCGACGCCTTGCGTCGATTTGGCATTTCACCCGGCGATCGGGTGTTGGACGTTGGCAGTGGGACCGGCGTGATCGCCAAACTCGCGCAGGCACTGGTCGGAAATGAAGGCCTGGTGGTTGCGTTGGATCCCAGCGCCGGCATGCTGGCGCAGGCACGCAGCAGCGGTGTGCGCTGCATTGTGCCCGGCCGCGGCGAGCGCCTGCCGTTTGCCGATGCAACGTTCGACCGGCTGACCATGGGGTATGCCTTGCGGCACGTCGCCGACCTCGACACGGCGTTTGCGGAATATCGCCGCGTGTTGCGGCCCGGTGGTCGCGTGCTGTTGCTCGAAATCACGCGGCCGCGCAGCGATACCGGCATGCGCGCCTTGCGTTGGTACATGCACAAGCTGGTTCCACGATTCGCGCGCAGCGGCGACGCTGCTGAACTGATGCGCTACTACTGGGAAACCATCGAGCATTGCGTGCCGCCGGAAACGATACTCGCGAGTCTGAGTGCGGCTGGATTCGCGACCGTGCGTCGCGAGGTTCGCCTGTCGATCTTCAGCGAGTACAGCGCTTCGGTGACGGCGGCCTAGTCCAGCCTAGTCCAGCGTAGAAGCCAAGAAACGCTCGCGTCCAAGCGAAAGTCGCCGCGAACGCTACCTCGAACGCCGCCTCGAACGTTCATGCGAACGTCGGAGCCAACGCGAAGCAAATCAGGTTTTCGATTTCAACCGTTGCGCCCGCGCCATCGAACAGGCGTCAACGGTTCGAACCGCAGAGGCTGACGCCGACTTCAGCCACCATGATCGTGGTGATCGTTGCCGCGATCGTCGTGATCGTGATCGTGTCCGTAGCCGTGACCATGGCCGTTGCCGTGGTCATCATCATGGCCGCGATCGTGGTCGTCGTGGCGGTCGTGATCGTCGTGTCCATGATGTCGATAGGGCACGTACTGGGTGTTGTACCAGTCGTCGCGCACGAAGTAGACCCTGCGTCCGCAGGCGTTGTACTGCGCGCAGTGATCGCGCCAGTGGCGTTCCTGACCGGGCGGAACGTGCAGGTAAACCGGCTCACCCACATAGCCGGGCGACTGCTGGACGATCACGGGTTGCGCGTAGACCAGACGAGGAGGTGGTGCGCCGCCGATATCGATCTGGCCGAAAAATCCAGGTTCGCCGACATTGATCGACACGCCCACCTGGGCGAACGCAGGAATCGACGTAGCGGCCAAAGCCGCTGCGAGCAAAAGTTTCTTCATGGGGCGAGTGTTCCTAGTTGTCGTTGATTCGACAACGGCAACCCTACACCCGACGCAATGAACCCGACATGAACAGCTGGCAACGGTTGGCGCGAGCCCGAGCGACGATGCGCCCTGCGATCGTGCTCAAGCCGCGAGATCGGCTGATTAAATCCGCGATTGCGTTACGGCTCGTCCTCGGGGGCCTTGCAGCATCGCCAGCCGGGTGGCTAGCCGGCTGCTGCTTGCATCACCGGGGCCAGTGCGCTGCTACGACGCGACGAATGTTGGCGCCGATCGATCTCGGCAAATCCGCTAATGCGCGCTTTGGTCACGCTGTCGAAGTGATCGCGCGAAAACTCGATGTCGCGGATCTCGCCGTTTTCCAGGCGGGCAATGAACCAGAAGACACGGCCTTCTTCGTCCTGGTTCACGCCCATCGTCAGGGTCGGTCCCCTCAGTCTCTGCTTGCCCATCGAAGCGCTCCAAAAAGCGAAACGTGTCGGCGTTCGACTGAACGCCCGTCTTCACTGCAAGCACGGACCATTCCAAGCGGCGGGTCGTCGCGGCTGGGGCAGTGTCGATGTGAGTCCATAAGTACATTCGAGCGCCAAACTTGGTGGCGATCGAGGGGGGCAATTGCGACCGTCGTTGGAGGGCTGAAAGCATCGGCATCATCGTCGGCCTCGCACCGCTCGTCTTCGTTAAGCAGGTCGTTTGAGTGGGTGGTGGCCGGCGTCACCTGCGCGGACACCTCAGTCTGAAGTGGATGCGAAACCGCGAACCGCAAACCGCGAACCGCAAACCGCAAACCGCAAACCGCAAACCGCAAACCGCAAACCGCAAACCGCGAGTCGCGCACCGCGAAAGCCGTACTAAAGACCGATTGTTTGCGCCCCTGCATTCGGGCTGAATGAGGTACAGGGAAAAGGCCGTCGGTTCCGGCAGTTGCTGGCGGCATCCGCGAAGACTCGTCGAGGCGGTGCCACGCTTGGATGGCAATCGACTGCCTGCTTGAGGATCGTCCGTGCTCGTATTAATTCGCAAGATTGGCGAGTCGGTCCGCATCGGCGAGGACGTCGTCGTCGTCGTGCAAGACGTCAAGAAAGAACTGGTCTCGATCGGCATCATCGCGCCCCGATCGGTGCCGGTGAGCAAGCTGCCGAGCCAGCGCCAGAAGTCTTCTCCGGCGCTCGCCCAGGGCGACCCGCAACAGGCGGACCCGGCGCATGCGCCGAAGCCGATCGGCGAATAGGAACTCGCTCTGGCTGCACGCCGAGCTTGGCGATGCGAATCGCGATCGTCCTGCGGTGCGCGCTACCGCCGAGGACGTCGAGGACCTGCAATTGCACTTGACGCTCCTCGCCTGGCAAGGGACGACGTTCAGCCGCATCGCGCAGTGGCTGGCACTGTCTTCGGGGCTGGCCTGTGTGATCTACCTCGGTGCGCCCGCTTGGCGTTCGCCACTGCTCCACATCCTCGCGGTCGCCCTCTGCATGGCTTCGATTGCGGCATTGCTGGCGGCTGAATCGGCAGGCCGAAAGCACCGGCGGGTGAGCCAGCAACTGCGTCGTGTGTACGGACTGCCCACGTCCTGAATAAGGCTTGGGCGACCTGCGAATTCGAGGAACGAATCGCGCCGTTGGCACTCGAAACGCCTGACGATGCTTGGGTGTCGGTCGACACCCCTTCGTTCGCGCGGCCCCAAAAGCCGATCCAATTGCCTGTCACCCATTCGGAATAACTCATGCAAGACGCTGATCAGTCGATCGCGCGCCTGAAATCGATTCAGGAATGCTTTGCTCTACGAGTCGAACAATTCAACGAGTTCTGCCGGCAATTGCCGCTAACGGCGGCAACATTGCGCAAGCGTGGGATCGAGGTCACCGTCGCCAGCGGTGAGTCCGGTGTGCAGGTGCACTACTGCGGATTCGAATATCAACTCCTGTTGGCAGTTCGTCCCACCCGAGATGATGCGCGCTACCGTTTTGTCCGCGTCGATCCGAATACCGGCGCCTTGCAGGATATCGCCTCGGCGTACTGCAGCCCGGAAGGCGTGCTGGTGCCGGTAAGCGTGAGCGATTTGCAGCCGATCGATGAACTGGCCTTGCCGCAGGACACGATTTACGGACCTTCCGACATCATCCATATCTTCAGCAACTGGCTGCTGGCAGCCGCGGAGCAGATGCCGGACTAACGGCTGAATGCGGTGTGAGCGGGCGGTGCGGAAACGTTTCGTTGTACGTCTTCTCGATTCGCGTCTTAAAGAACGCGACGGCATAGCGACCGATTCAAACGCCTCGGCCTGTAGGGCGCGTAGGAACGAAAAAACGCGCAAAAAAGCGGCTGCGATGTGGGCGGGGAGGGTGAACTCAGGCGCGATCCGCGTGCTTTGAAGCGCACTTCGAAACTATTGGAATTCCGGATCTCACTGGCGGCTTGAAGCTGCGCCACGCGTCTCGGAAGGCGGTGCCGACGCCCTACCGGTCCACTACAAACTGCGACGCATTCTGTAGTGCGCGTTCAGGATTCGAATCGTCTGCGAATGGCGGCGCGGTTCAGCGCTCTGTCGGCGCGTCCTTTGGTGAAACGCCGGCAGCTTCATCCTGCTTCAGCGTGGTGATCCGTTCGAATACTTCCTGTCGATGCACGCTGACGTGCTTGGGAGCGATGATTCCGAGTCGCACCTGGGTGCCTTTTACGCCGAGTACCGTAATCGTGATGTCGCTGCCAATCACCAGCGTTTCGCCGGCTCCCCGCGTCAAAATCAGCATGATCCGCTCCCTTTCACCCACCACTCCCAAAGCACGCCTGACTGCCGGTCGTGCGCGAATATCATCGTTGTTGTGGCCCTGCTAACGACATTGACAGCTCCCACGCTGCAAAGATCACTTTACGTTGTAAGGCTAGCTCCCTGTTCCCCAAACAGCTGCAATTCAATTGCCGTTATGACGCAGGTCTCAATCGCTGTTCGACCGACATCATTCCCAGGAAGTCTGAGCAAACCCTGGACCAGCTTGCTGGGTCACGTTCCTTTTCCAATCGCTCCCATTGCGAGGGTCCCCGTTTAGAACCTCTCCTTTGAGCGGCAAACCCAGACGTACGCTGAGATAGCTTACGTCGTCACACGGCTTGGAACTGTACTGCGTACGGAGGACAAGACCCCTTGCGGAGCAATTGGTTGCGGAAATGCTTTCGGCGGCCATGTTGCCAGGATGATTAATGCTTGCCCGACCGGCTTCGGGTACGCCACCTTGAGTCGCGCTCGGCGTTCGCCTAGTCCTGATTCGGTTCTGCAGTAGCCGAGTCAAGGGCAGGCCTTCCCGGTTCGAAACTGCGACGGTCGATCGACAGCTTTGATCGTTCCGCGCCAGGTTTCGTGTTGGACCACGCATGCGTAACCGGCGGCTTGGCATCGGTCGGGCGCCAGATTTGTCCGTCACGACTTTCGAAGCTGGGGTTTCAGGGGCTTAGGATTGCTCCGAATCGGGCTCGGCGGTCGGTCCATAAACCAACGCCAGCACACCGACCATCAGAAGCACGGCAACGGAGGCCATCGGGAGATATCCCCATGCCTTCGACCAACTCCACCACGGCGCCGCCGAAAAGATCGCGAGTAGGGCCATCACCAGACTGCAAACGGTCGGCACGCTCAAGATTCCACTCCCTGGAAAACTTCTTTATATCTAGTTCTATACGTGTGACTGCGAATTTGGATGCAAGAAACTTGCGGCGGTGAGCGAAGTCATTGAATGCTGGCGTTCTGGGTGGCCCAGCGATGGCGATGGCGATGGCGATGGCGATGACAATGTCAATGACAATGACTGACCTGATTGTTATAGCGAACGCCGTCGCATCGGCGTGTTCACGCTGGATCGGATCGTCGTCGCGCAATCGATTGGCGCGGTAAAGGGTTTAGCTCGCCCGGCGGCCCATGCAATGAAGCGTCGGGCAGTCGGCTAAGCGGCGTGCCGCAGGCGCTCGGTATCGCTGGCGGCCAGCCAGATTTGCGCAATCGACGACAGCCCGGCGGCATCCACCGGGTCGAAGCGTGCGAGTTGTGGGCTGTCGAGGTCGAGTACCCCGATCAGCTGCTCATTCCAGATCAGCGGAACGACGATTTCGGAGTTGGACGCCGCGTCGCAAGCAATATGTCCGGGGAAGCGATGCACGTCTTCCACGATCTGGGTGCGGCGCGTGCTGGCCGCAGTGCCGCAGACGCCACGGGCCAGTGCAATCCGGATACACGCGGGCTTGCCCTGAAACGGTCCCAGCACCAGTTCCTTGCCATCGAAGAGATAGAAGCCGGCCCAGTTCAGCTCGGGTAGGCCATACCAGAGCAGCGCAGCCAGATTGGCGGCATTGGCAATCGCGTTGCGCTCGCCGGCAAACAGTGCCTGGGCCTGTTCGGCCAGCAGCGCGTAGACGCCTGGCTTGTCCAACCCGGAAGGGGCTTCGGTCGTCTGGAACATCGCGCCTCCGCGCTAGATCTTCGGCTTGGGGGCGGCCGCCGGAATTCGTGGCGACAGCGGCTTGGCGGGCTTGGCTTCAACGGCGACGGTTGTCGCCCGCATCTTTTTCAATTCCGCCGTATCGTGAAAATCGCGATAGGGCGTGAGGTCCAGTGTTTCCGGCACGCGCGACAAGTCTTCGTCGCCGATCACCTTGATGTACTGCTGCATGAAGCCGTCGTATGCGCGCCAAGTGATGCCTTCGGCGCGCACCGCCGCTTGTTCCGCACGCAGCGCGATCTGGTGGGCGGTGAGGTAGTGCATGCCGAGCAGTTGGATCAGCGATTTTTCAACGGCCTCGTGCACGATCAGGAATCGATCGGTGAACACGCGTCGACCCTTGTAGACAAAGCTTTTCGGCATATGCCGGTCGATGAAGATCGTGTGGCCGTCGAGGCTGTAGCCGGCTAGATAGGGGATGTCGTAGCTGCGTTCGAGGTGCGCTCGCGCGCGGATCGAGCGCAGCGCGTGATCCATCATCTCGCTGCTGATTTCCCAGTCGGCAATATGGTGGCGGCGTCTGCCGTTCCGATTGACTCCGTGCTTTTCGTACATGGTCGATTCCTTGCGATCCTGTGTACCAATCCTGTGTACCAATCCTGGTACCGATGCTGCAACAGCTTGTTTGCGATGACGTGTCGCAGCAGTCCTGCGGCGACGCGCCATCGTGCACTCAACAACGCGGTGCTCAGCGCGCCAGCGCGACCCCCAATCCGATGCGGAACACCGAGTGGTTGTAGTTCAACAGATCTTCGCCGTAACCCTGGAACATGTAGAGCATCCAGAAGAAGCTCGGATCATCCTTGTTGTTCGGAATCGTATAGGTAAAGTTCGCGCCGGCACGGCCGGTCACCGGGTTCCAGCGCAGCATGAACGAAGCGAGGTGTTTGTCGAAAAGCTGCTGCTCGTAGTGCAGTTCGCTGTAACCGTAATAGCTCTGGATATCCGGGTTGTCGTCGCGATCGGGGTCGGTGCGCGGCTTGCTCTTGTCTTCCGGCAGGCGATACCACCACTTCCAGTAGATGATGTGCTCGCCTGCGGCCTGAAACGGCGCAAAGTAAATACGGTTCCAGCTGCGCGAGTCGGGCAGGTCCTTGCCGTTGGATTCGTGCTCGAATCCGAAATCCGCGCCCAGATGCAGCCAGCGCTCGCGATCGGCGGGAATGAAGCGATAGAAGATTTCCGGGTTGTAATCGGTTTCGCGGAACGGGGTGGAGCGCTTCTGGTTGTACGCCTGCCAGAACGATTTCTGCGTGTAGCCCAGATACAGCGGAATGCCGAACAAGCGCTGCTTGAGACTGATCTGGAACAGCATCTCGGTTTTCTTGCCGTGATATTCCTCGCTGTAGGTTGCCGGCAGCAGGAACATCGGCTTGTGCAAAGACAATCCCGAACCTGCGCTGATCACCGAATAGGCGTCCGGATCGGCTTCGAACGCGCCACGCTTGCGCTCCACGCTCGGCGTCATCGGATCGCTGCCGGCAATCGAAGCAGGTGCGGCGGTCGGCGCGCTGGGTATGTTCGGTACGATCGGCGCCGTCGCGGTAACCGGAGCGCCGGGTTCGGTTACGGGTGCGGGCGCGTCGCCCGTCAGCGGCACTTCGGCGGCGGTCGCCGGCGTCTTCGCATCGGGCGGACGCGCTTGTTGAATCGAACCGGAATCGGTGGCGGCCACCGGGGCCACGTTGGTCTGCGCCTGCGCTTCCGCACAGAGCAGAAGCGTAAACCCACAGGCTAAGATGATGCCGACTCGCTGCATGATGCTGGTCCCCTAATAGATTTAACGCGAACGATAAAGGAATTCTGGTTCGTCGTTGTAACTGTTCCTGTTGTAATCGTCCTTGTAGTAACTGTCCCTGTCGTAACCGTCCCTGTTGTAACCGTCCCTGTTGTAACCGTTCTTGCGCACGCGCCTGCTATACGCCTCGTCATGTTGATCGATATCGTCCTGTTCCTCGCTGCCGCCGTTGTCGCCGTGCCCTTGTTCAAGCGCGCGGGGCTTGGTGCTGTGCTCGGCTATCTCGCGGCGGGCATGGTCATCGGTCCCTGGGGTGCCGGTCTGATCACGCAGGTCGACGAGATTCTGGATTTCTCCGAATTCGGCGTGGTGCTACTGCTGTTCGTGATTGGCCTCGAACTGCAGCCGAGCCGGTTGTGGCGGCTGCGCAAGCAAGTGTTCGGACTTGGCGGCGCGCAGGTGTTGCTGAGCACCGCGCTACTGGCCGCACTGGCATACGCGACACAACTGCCGGTCGCCGCCGCGCTGGTGGCCGGGTTCGGCTTGTCGATGTCGTCGACGGCGTTTGTGCTGCAGATGCTCGGCGAGCGCAAGGAATTGGCTGATCGCCACGGCCGCGCGGCATTTGCGATTCTGCTGTTTCAGGATATCTCGGTGATTCCGTTTCTCGCGCTGCTGCCGCTGCTCGGCGCGCATGCGGCGGTGGCCGCCGGCGGCAGCGCCTGGATCGGCGCAGCCAAGGCAATCGTCGCGCTTGCCGTCGTCGTCGCCGGTGGACGTTACCTGTTGCGGCCGGTGTTTCGGGTGCTGGCCTCGACTCAGGTGCCGGAGATTTTCACTGCGGCCGCATTGCTGACGGTGACCGCTACGGCGCTGGCGATGTCGGCGGTGGGCTTGTCGATGTCGCTCGGTGCGTTTCTCGCCGGTGTACTGCTGGCGGATTCCGAATATCGCCACGAATTGCAGGCCGACATCGAACCGTTCAAAGGGCTGCTGCTCGGTCTGTTTTTCATGGCGGTGGGCATGTCCGCCGATCTCGGGCTATTGGCGCATGAGCCCTTGAAGGTGTTCGCGGTGGTCGCGGTGCTGCTGCTGGTGAAGGCCGCCGTACTGGTGTTCATCGGCCGTGTCGATGGCCTGCCGAATCGTGCAGCGCTTCGACTCGGCTTCGCGATGTCGCAAGGTGGCGAGTTCGCCTTCGTGCTGTTTGGCGTCGCGGTTGGCGCCGACATCATCGATAGCGGCTTGCGCGATCTGCTGGTGGTCGCAGTAACCGCGTCGATGATCGCAACACCGCCGCTCTATCTGTTGCTGGCAAAACTGCTCGGCGCCGACGATGAGGTGACCCGGCCGTACGACGAGATCAACGTGCCGGACAACGATGTCATCATCGCCGGCTTCGGTCCGTTTGGTCAGATCTTCGGTCGCATGCTGCGCGTAAAGAAGATCCCGTTCACGGTGCTGGAGAAGAACTGGCAGCACGTCGATTTCGTGCGGCAATTCGGCAATCGTATTTTTTACAGCGATGCCGGCCGCGTCGAAGTGCTGCGCGCTGCCGGGGCGGCCAATGCGCGATTCTTCGTATTGGCAATCGCGAACCTCGAAGAATCGCTGCGTATCGCCGAAACCGTGCGGCGCAATTTTCCGCACTTGCGCATCTTCGCGGTCTCGGCCGATCGCATGCATACGCTCAAGCTGATGGATCTCGGCGTCAACGACGTGATCCGTCGCGCCTACTACTCGAGCTTGAAAATGGCGGGTGATTTGTTGCGCGCCTTGGGCGAATCGGACGATCACGTGGAGCGCGACATCGAGCGTTTCCGCAGCCACGATCACAACACGCTGTTGAAGCAGTTCGCGGTGCATCGCGACGAAGCGCAGTTGATCCAGACCGCACGCGAATCGGCGCGCGAGCTCGAGCAATTGTTCGAAGAGGATCTGGCCAGCGAAACTGCGAAGGAGCGTTGAGTCCGCGCGCTGTGCATGCGACAGATGATCCTGGCGATCCTGGCGCTCGCGGCGACCGTGATGCGGCGAACGGCGACCTATGGTCGGATTCCGGACAAAAAGAAGGCCGCAAGAACGTAGGGTTCGTTGCGGCCTAAGGCTCAGGGTCCGGTGAGGTAGAGGCTTTATTGCTCGAATTGGGCCTCTACTTCGAATCTGTCGGCGGTGTTGCTTGCTGCCGTGGAGCTAGTAGACCTGAGTGCGCACGACCGTAGTGGGCATCACCGACGACCGGGGCAGATAACGGCGATCAACGGGTGTTGGCGCGAAAACCACGGTTCTCAACGGCCAATTGAAGCGGATCGGCGGTAGCGGCTGCGCACCGCGTTGGTTTTGGCAGCTGTCGCGACCGGCCGGCTCCAGCATAATCGGCGAATGAGGCACGTCCGACCCCGCGCGAAACCATGACGTCGATTCTGCCGCAGCTTCTGGTGGCGCTGGTGGCGCTGGGGATGGCGCTGGCGTTCGTTCGCGCCGACCCCGGTTCGCGCACCTCACGTGCGCTCGGCGCCGGACTTGCCTCGCTCGGCATCGCCATCATCCTCAACGCCTCGGCGTTCAACGCTGCCGCCGTCGGCGCGCCGGTATCCGGCTGGCTGGCGCTGCCCGAGGCGGCGTCGATCATCTTCTTTCTGGAATGGTCGCTGCGCGTGCGGCGCACGCTGCCGGCGCGCGCGCTCGACACGCGCTTCGGCGATCTCACGCTGCGCGTCGGCCAGGCGGCCGGGCTGTTGTATGCGCTGTTGTCGATCGCGTTCCCGCGCATCCGCAGCGACGATTTCCTGTTCGCGCTGAACAGCTCGGAGCGCCTCAGCCGGCCGGGATTCTGGCTGTTCGCAACGCCGATTCTGCTGAGCACGCTGACCGGTCTGGTGGCGATCGTACTGATGTTGAACCGGCGCCCCGATCGTGCCGAACGCATCCGCGTGCTGGCGCTGGTGGTGGCGACGCCGTTCCTGCTCTCGGGCTTCGTGCTGAGAGTCGAGTACGGCCCGCTAGCGGAGATGATCGGCGAGATGATCTTCCTGGTCGGCTCGATGCAGTACTACGTGCTGCAAGGTCAGCGCGGCCAGTTCATGTCGCGATTCCTGTCGAGCCAGGTGGCTGAGTTGGTGCGCGAACGCGGCCTCGATGGCGCGATGCAGCAGAACTACCTCGAGATCACCGCAGTGGTCAGCGACCTGCGCGGGTTCACCGCCTACGCGCAGGCGCATCCGAGTTCGCGGGTGATCGAAGTGCTGCGGGAGTACTACGACGCTGCCGGTCAGGTCGTGTCCGACTACGGCGGCACGATCAAGGACTTCGCTGGCGATGGCATTCTGATTCTGGTGGGCGCGCCGCTGCCGGTGCCGAATCATGCGATGGTCGGCTTGGCAATCGCGCGGCGACTTCGCGTCACCGCGCGCGAGGTCACCGAACGCTGGAGCAGCCCCGCACATCATCTCGGCATCGGACTCGGCGTCGCCAGCGGCTTCGTCACCGTCGGCGTGATCGGCTCGGCGTCGCGGCTTGAATACACCGCGGTCGGTGCGGCGGTGAATCTGGCCTCGCGTCTGTGCGAACAGGCCGACGATGGCGAGGTTCTGGTCGATACCCGCGCTGGCGAACTTGCCGCCGACGAGCAGCTGGAAGCGCGACCGCCGATCGCGGTCAAGGGCTTCGCCGGGCTGGTGGACATCTACGCGCTGCCGGCCGAAGGCGTCATGGACACCGCCGCACAACCCTTGGCCGCCGCGACTGGCGAGGGCACACCGCTACTGACGCCGCTCGGCTGAGCGGCGCGCTTTAGTCGGCGTCGTCGTCGCGCACCGCGACGCGAATCTGCCCCAACTCATCCAGCCAGGCCCGGAACATCGCGTTCGAGTTGAAGGGCAGTTCGACGTGGCCGTCGCGCCCGATTGCGATGCATCCGCCGCGTCCGCCGTAACGGCGCACCGACAGCAATGCTTCCGCACAGGCCCGATGCACGCTGAAATCGCTCAGCACCATGCGCGCATGCACAGCTTGCGCGAAGCCGGCCTTGATGAAGGCCTCGCCGGTGCCGGTGCAGGAAATCGCGCAGCTTTCATCGTCTGCAAACGTACCGACGCCGATCAAAGGCGTGTCGCCGATACGACCCGGCAGCTTGTTGGTGAGACCGCCGGTCGAGGTCGCCGCCGCGAGACGACCGTGCGCATCGCGTGCAACCGCACCCACCGTGCCGAAGCCACCACCCGCATTCGGATCGGCGGGCGGCGTCACCGACTGAGTCGACGCTTCCTCGGCCGTGCGCTCGTCGTGATCAAGCGTAATGGTGCCGCTGCGGCGCGCGTGTTCCAGCTGTTCGATGCGCAAGGGCGTGATGAAGTAGTCCGGCTCGACCATCGCCAGGCCCAAGCTGCGCGCCAGCGCTTCGGCCCCAACACCTGCAAACAGCACGTGCGGTGTCTGCTCCATCACCGCGCGCGCGAGCCGCACCGGGCTTTGCACGCGCGCGATGCCCGCCACGGCGCCACAACCGCGATCGGTACCGCGCATCACCGCCGCATCCAGTTCCGGTTGGCCGTCGCGGTTGAGCACCGCGCCGACGCCGGCATTGAACAGCGGGCATTGCTCGAGCAGCTCGACCGCCAGCGTTACCGCATCCAGTGCGCTGCCGCCGGTGCGCAGCAGGGCGGTCGCGGCTTCGGCGATTTGCCGCAGTGCGGCGCGCGCGGGCAACAGGCTGGCGCGGTCGGCATCGCGGCCGACATCGCCGGCACCGCCGTGCAGTGCGAAGCGGATGTGGGTTGGATCGGGCATCGGATCGGGCGTCTGATCGGACGATGGATCGGGCGTCGGATCGGGCGTCGGATCGGAGGTTGATAAGGCATTGGTCATCGGACCAATCTAGGCAGCGGCGAGGGTCTTGTCCAACACCGCAGCGAGTGCTTCTTGTCGGCTACGGCGCGCCGGACGATCCGCTAAGATTCCGGGCGATTCAGACTGCTGAAAATGCGGTTTTTCAAAATCCCGAGGAGTTAGCCATGCGAATTTCGATTGTGTCGATCCGTCTGCCGTTGCTGCTCGCCGCGCTGCTGTCGGCGTCCGCCTGCACCAGCACGGCCACGGTTGTCAGCAACAACAACGGTCCGACCATCTCGCAGGCGCGTGCCGAGCCGTACAACGGACCGAAGTATCGCGTTGCCGTCAGCGCGTTCGACTACGCAGCGGCGGGGCGCAGCGGTATCGGTGGCGGCATGGCCGACATGCTGGCCGACGCGCTGGTGAATACCAATCGCTTCATCGTGCTCGAGCGCGAACATCTCGATGAAGTCACGCAGGAACAGGATCTGTCGAACACCGGTCGCTTCCGCAAGGACACCGCCGCGCCCATCGGTCAACTCGAAGGTGCGCAATTGCTGATTCGCGGCACGGTCACCGCGTTCGAGGAACACTGCAGCGGTGGCTCGATCATCATCTACTCGGGCAACCAGGCCTGCGTGACGATCAACCTGCGGATTCTCGACGCCGCCACCGGCCGCGTGGTCAACGCCACGACGGTCAACGGCACGTCGGGCAGCAACAGCGTCGGCATCATTTTCACGCCGGGGACTTTGCCCGTTGGCCTTGGCGCTTACAGCAAGACGCCGATGGAACAGGCGCTGCGCAACTGCATCGAAACCGCGGTGAACTACATCGTCAACAACAAGCTCGGCTGACGCCGACGCATTCACCACTGCCGATCGCCGTCGGTTCCCGACCACCCACGCCGTCCATCGACGTGAGCGACGCGATGCCGCGCGAATACTCGATGGCGATCTTCGCGGTCGCCCGCGTACTCGTGTACGGCTGCCGGCAATTTGTACGTCAGCTGCGCCAATTCGGGTTGACCTTGCTGGTGCTCGGGCTGTGCGCGTGCAGTGGCACGCAGGTGGTCAAGGGCGGCGGTGGGCAGACGGTTGCGCAGGCGCGCGCGGAAGCGGCGAACGGCCCTAAGTACCGCATTGCGGTCGGCCAGATCATCGACAAGACCGATCCCTTGAAGCCGCAGTCGATCGCGCGGCAGCTGGTGTTGATCAACGCCGGCAAACCGCAGGATCAACAGCTCAACGGCGACAGTGTCACCAACGGCATCCGCGACATGCTGACCACCGAGCTGTTCGATACCGGACAGTTCATCGTGCTCGACCGGCAGAATCTCGGAGATGCGACCACCGAGCAGGAGTTCTCGCAATCGGCGCGCGTCGGCGACACCACCCGCATTCCGATGGGTCAGCTGGAAGGCGCCGAATTGTTGGTGGTCGGCGCGATCACCGCGTTCGATGCCGGAGTCGGCAGTGAGGGCGGCGCGATTCCCATCCCCATTCCGCTCGGCAATTTCAGCAACGGTGCGGCGATTCTGAACCTGAGTTTCAAGCGCGGGTTCGTGGCGATGGAGCTGCGCGTGATCGACGTTGCCAGCGGTCGCATCCTCGCCTCTGAAGGCGTCGAGGGCAAGAACACCAAGTACGGCATCAACCTCGCCGGTCTGGCCGGCGGCAACTTCGGCTACATTCCGCTGCCGAGCAAGCTGGTCGGCTTTTTCAAGAACACACCGGTCGAAGAAGCGCTGCAGAAGATGGTGGCCGCGGCAATCGGCAAGATCGCGGCGCAACACCCGACCAAGGACGTCGCCGAAATCGCAACGCCGGCGGCGATGCCGGTTGCTGGATCAGCCCCGCCGGTCGCAGCGACGCCGCAGCGCGCGCCGACGGTTGCCAAGCCCGAGTAACGCCGCGACGCACGATGCGTGAAAGTCCTTCAGCGCGACGCACGAAACATGATGCGCGAAAGTGTGACGGCGAGACTGCGCGACTGCGCGACTGCGCGACTGCGTGACTGCGTGACTGCGTGACAGCGTGACAGCGCGACTGCGCGACAGCGCGACAGCGAGACAGCGCGACAGCGCGACAGCCTCTCAGCGCGACAGCCGACAGTCCTCCGCGTCGACGTGCCCGTACGCCAGGCGCTTTCACAAGCGCCCGATGAACCCCAGCACGCCAGACTTTAGAACGCTGCGATAGCCGACCAACCGCTGGCCTTCAGCGCGTAGCCGCAGCGATCACTGCGGCGTTGCGTATTTGATCGAGCAGCCATAGGACTGCGTCAGTGCCAGCGTCACCGGTTTGCCAGCCAGCACTTCGGTCAGCGCGGTTTTCACGTAGGGCTGTGCCTTCGGCACGTCATCGGGGTCGCCGCTGGCAATGCTGTCGATCGCGCCGGCGTAGGCGAGCTTGCCGTCGGCGCCGATCACGAACAGGTCCGGTGTGGTCTTGGCGTCGTACAGGTGTCCAAGCGTGCCCTTGGGATCGAGCAGCACGGCGCTTGGTGCTGCGTCGCGTGCCTGCGTGAGTTGGTTGGCGCGCGCACCATCGGCGTAGCCCTGGCCGTCCGGTGCAGAGGAGATTACCGACAACCAGACCACGCCCTTCGCGGTGAAGCTTTTCTGTAGCGCCTGCATGTCGCCGCGATCGTAGTAGTGGCGCACGAACGGGCAGCCGTCGTTGGTCCACTCCAGCACCACCACGCGGCCCTTGAAGTCGGATAACGAAACCGTCTTGCCGTTGCTGTCGACGGCACTGAATGCCGGCGCCGGTTGACCGATCTTGGGTGTGTCGGCGCGCGCGATTGCCACGCTCGCCAGTCCCACCAGCGCGATCACTAGAAAACTTCGAAACAGCTGTCGAGTCTGCATGTTCGGTCTCCTATGCAATGACCATCGGTACGGAATGCCGCTGCGGGTGTCCGCTACATAAGTGGTAGTAGATGCCTATGGATTCAGCGCATCGACGACGATGCCGGGTGTCAGAATCTGTGGCAGAACCTTGGCGTCGCCGCCTTTGACATAGAGCAGATACAGCGGCACACCCGAGCGATTGAATTGCGTCAGTAGCGCAGTAATCGCCGGATCGTTGCGCGTCCAGTCGCCTTCGAGCCAGGTGACATCCTGTGCCGCGAATGCGTTGGCGACCGTCGATGAAGCCAGCGTGGCCCGTTCGTTCACTTTGCAGGTGAGGCACCAGTCCGCCGTGAAGTTGACGAACACGGTCTTGCCTTGCGCGCGCAGCTCGGCCACGCGAGCCTCCGACCAGGCTTCGTGCGCAGCGCCGGTGCTGGCATGCGCGGCGCTGTCGCTGGTGATGTCGCGCAGGCGGATCTGCGGTGCCGCCAGCAGCGCCAGCGCGAGCACCACGCAAATCGCCTTCAGCACGTTGGCGAACCAGCCGCTGCGATTCCACAGCCACAGCGCGAGCGCGATCAAGGTCATGCCGATCATCGCGATGGTCATGCCGTCGCGATCGGTCAGGCCACCGAGTACCCACAACAGCCCGACGACGGTGAGATACAGCGGAAACGCCATCACCTGCTTGAACGTTTCCATCCAGGCGCCGGGTCGTGGCAGAAACGCGCCGAACTTCGGAAAGAAACCGATCAGCAGGAACGGCAACGCCAGACCAAGCCCAAGTGCCAGGAACACCGAGATCGCGATGGCCGCCGGTTGCGCGAGCGCATAGCCCAGTGCGGTGCCCATGAACGGCGCAGTGCAGGGGCTGGCGACCGCGACCGCCAGCACGCCGGTGAAGAACGAGCCGCGGTAGCCGCTGTCGGTGGTCAGCGACTGGCCCACGCCCATCAGGCGTGTGCCGAAGTTGACCACGCCGGACATCGACAGACCCATCGCGAAGAACAAGTAGGCGAGCCCGGCGACGAATGCGGGCTGCTGCAACTGGAAGCCCCAGCCGACTGCTTCACCGCTGCTGCGCAGGATCAGCAAGAGCCCGGCGAGACCGCCAAAGGTCGCCAGTACGCCGCCGGTGTAGGCCAGCGCGTGACCGCGTTGCACGCGCGGGACTTTGCCGCGACCTTCGAGCACGCTGATCGCTTTCAGCGACAGCATCGGAAACACGCAGGGCATCAGATTCAAAATCAGACCACCGAGCAGCGCGAACAGCAGAATCAGCGCGAGTCCGCCCGGCGGTGCGGCAACCGCGGCAATGGGTGCTGCGATCGGCTTTGCCGCCGACAGCGGCACCGGTGCAACGCTGCCGGGTGTTGCGTGCAGTTCCCAGGCCTTGGTCGCATCGCCGTCGTGCACCACCAGCACGCCATCGACCTGCTCCGGCGCTTTGACGAAGGCGTCGCCCAATTTTTGCGACAGGCGCAGCCCGTGCTCGCCTTCGTTGGCGAGACGCACGGGTGCCGAGTGATTCAACAGGTCGCTGGCGTACGGAAAGAATTCGATGTCGCCGCCGGCGGACAGATGCACGCCCCTGATGCCGAGCGAAAAGTCATCGCCTTGCGCGGCGAAGTGCACGCTCCAGTCGGCCGGGGCTGGCTGCGGCAGCTGCGTGCGCGCGTGCGCAAACAGATCGCGCCAGCGCGGATCGATCGCGGCATCACCCGTGGCGCGCGGCAGCGTCAGGCTCAACTGCGCGCTGCCGGGAATGCAGACATCCTTGCAGACCAGCCAATGGGCCTTGCCATGAATCTCGAAGCTGTCGCCATTCGCGGCGGCATCAATGTGCAGCGCGACCGGCAACAGGGTTTCCTCGCCGTAGCCGTAGTTGACGATGTCGCCAAGTCGCGTGATGTGCGGGTAGGGCCATTGCAACTCGCCGGCGGTGAGGCCGGCGGGTAGTTGCCAGTCGATTCCGGTCGGCAATCCGGAATCGCCTGGATTGCGCCAGTAGACATGCCAGCCGTCTTCCGGCTTGATACGCAGGCCGAGCCAGTTATCGGCATCGACGTTGAGCGCACTGGTCTCGGCGACCAGTTCGACTTCGACGTGATCGGCAGCGACCGCATCGGCCGCCGCAACCTGCGGCAACAGGCTGGCTGCCCAGAGTGCAACGAGGGTGAATCGAACCATGCTTCGCGACATGCGGGAACGCTCGGCGAAAAAAAAGCTGGTGCAGAGTTTAAGGCGCCGCACGACTTCCGGTACGGCAGAGCCGGGTAGCGGGTTCGGTCTCGGTCTCGGGCACGGTTGCGGACCCGGCAGTGGCCCCAGTCGCGGGCCCAGTCGCCGGGCTGGCAGCGGTTGGGGTCGGTCGGGCGTGTCGTGCCTGCTGGCCTTAGGCTTGATGGCGGCGTTTGCGATCTCGCTGCTGGGTAGTGGCGTCAGCCCCGCGCGTGCCGACGATACGCTGCGCTGCGGTTCGCGGCTTGTCAGTGTCGATGCGCTGACCGCACAGGTGGCCGCGACCTGCGGCGAGCCGACCTATCGCGACCGCTGGTATTACAACCCCGCGCTGGCCGACAGCGGCTATGCGCCCGACATCGAAGTCTGGACCTACAACTTCGGTTCGAGCCGGCTGCTGCAAGTGTTGAAATTCCGCAACGACCGCTTGGTCGATGTGCAGACCGACGGCTACGGGTTCTCCGATACCGATGGACACTGCGGCCCCTCGGCGATCGTCGTCGGCATGTCGAAATATCGCCTTTTGGCGCAGTGTGGCGAGCCCGCCAGCAAACGCGCCGAACAAGTCCTGCAAGGCTTTGCGGTGCCGCGCGATGCGCGCCAGTACGGCTACAACCCGGTCCGACCGGTTTATCTCGAGCACTGGGTCTACAACTTTGGATCCAGTTCATTGCTGCGCGATGTGACGCTGCAGAACGGCCGCGTGAGCGATGTCGATAGCGGCACACGGGGTTTTGATACGCCTTAGTACTATGCATATAACGCGGCGAATTGCGTGTAGACGCTAAACTGGCATAACAGCACGCAAAGGCCGATCGAAGGCGCTTGCGCATGCTATCGAAACAGCGTGAATGGGAGATGCAGGGCCCTTGCGGCGTTGCACGATCGGGATCACATCCAAGGAGCGCGTTAGCGCATGACAGCGAGTCAGGGTCGCGGATTCACCGTGTTCATGACCGGCCTATCGGGCGCCGGAAAATCCACTTTATCGGAGCGTCTGCGCGATCTGATCGAAAGTGAGTATCAGCGTCCGGTGACCTTGCTGGATGGCGATATCGTGCGCGAGATGCTGTCGAGCGGCCTGACGTTTTCGCGTGCCGACCGCGAGCTGAATCTTCGTCGCATCGGCTATGTCGCCGGCGAAGTCACGCGGCACGGCGGCGTCTGCATCTGTGCGGCAATCGCGCCGTTCCGCAGCGCTCGGGCGGAGGCGCGTGCGCGCATCAGCAGCTTCGGAGCGTTCTACGAAATCTATGTGTCCACACCGCTGGCGGTGTGCGAAACGCGCGATCCGAAAGGCCTGTATCGCAAAGCGCGGCGCGGCGAAATCCGCGGCTTCACCGGCATCGACGATCCGTTCGAAGCGCCCGAGAAGCCGGACCTGCACATCGATACCAGCAAGCTCGCGATTGCCGACAGCATCGAGCGCATTCTCGCGCTGCCGCTGCGCGACGCTCTGCTTTAACGCGGTTCGGCTGCGGCGCTGCGATGCGCGCAAGCGCCGCGACACTGCGGGTACGCACGGGACGCAAAAGACCTTTCCGCATCTGGTTGCTTATTTGCGACTCGACTAAGCTGCGGCTCCATTATCGATTTGGAGTTGAGCCATGACGACCGCGCGCCGTTTCGACTTGGTGCTGTTTGGCGCGACCGGCTTCACCGGCGGGCTCACTGCCGAATACCTCGCGCGCAACGCGCCGCCGCAGGCGCGTTGGGCGCTCGCCGGGCGCAAGCTGTCCAAACTCGAGGCGGTGCGTACGCGCTTGGCGGCCATCAATCCGGCCTTCCAGCAACTGCCGTTGCTGGAGGTTGATGCCAGCGATGTCGAAGCACTCAAGCGTCTCGTCGCCGATACCGCCGTCGTGGTCAGCACGGTTGGCCCCTACATTCGCTATGGCGAGCCACTCGTCGCCGCCTGCGCCGCCGCAGGCACGCACTACGCCGATCTCACCGGGGAACCCGAGTTCGTCGACCTGATGTGGCTGCGCTACCACAAGGCTGCGCAGACCAGCGGTGCGAAACTGGTCCACAGCTGTGGTTTCGACAGCATCCCGCACGATCTCGGCGCGTACTTCACCGTCAAGCGCTTGCCGCGCGATGTGCCGCTCCGTGTTGAAGGCTATGTGCGCGCATCGGCCGAGTTTTCCGGCGGCACCTATCATTCGGCAATCAATGCGTTCAGCCGTCTCGGCGAGACGGCGCGGCTGCACAAGCAGCGCCGTGCGCAGGAGCCGGTACCAGCCGGCCGCAAGATCGGCTCGACCGCGATGCGCATCCGGCACGATCAGTCACTGCAAACCTGGCTGCTGCCGTTCCCCGGCATCGATCCGGACGTAGTTCGCCGCAGCGCGGCGGCGCTCGACTGCTACGGTCCGGATTTCCGTTATGGCCACTTCATCCAGGTGCGCAAGCTGTCCACGGTGATGGCGCTGCTCGGAGGTGTGAGTGCGCTGATCGCGCTCGCGCAGTTCGGACCGACGCGACGCTGGCTGCTGACGAAGAAGGACCCGGGCGACGGGCCGTCGCCGCAGCGGCGCGAACAATCGTGGTTCCGGGTGCGCTTCGTTGGAGAAGGTGGCGGCCAGCGCGTGATCACCGAAGTCAGTGGTGGCGATCCGGGTTATGGCGAGACCTCGAAGATGCTCGCCGAAACGGCCATGTCACTGGCCTTCGATGCCTTGCCAGCCGGCGGCGGTCAACTCACGCCGGTTGCGGCAATGGGCGACTTCCTGCTGGCGCGACTGCAAGCCGCCGGCATCAAATTCGAAGAGGTTCGATCGCAATGAATGCGAAAGCCTGTATTGCCGTCGCGGGCCTGTCCGGATTTCTCGCCGTCGTGCTCGGCGCGGTCGGTGCGCATGCGCTGAAGGCCCGCGCCGATGAGACGACGATGGCGCTTTACCACACCGCCAACAGTTATCACTTCTATCACACGCTCGCGCTGTTCGGAGTGGGTGTGCTGGCGCAGACGCGCGGCTCGCTTTGGCTGAAGTTGTCGGCTGGCTGTTTCGTAGTCGGCATGCTGCTGTTCTGCGGCAGTCTCTACCTGCTGGCACTCACGGGACTGCACGCGATGCTCGCACCGTTCGGCGGCGTGCTGTTGATGCTCGGCTGGCTGTTGCTGGGCTTTAGCGCGCTGCGGCCAACGTCCCACTGAGTTCGCTTTTCCGAGTCAGTGATCGTTCGGCAATACCAAGCCAAGCGATTTTCTATCGGCGCACGCAATCGTCCTGAAGGCCGGATCGATCAATCCGTCGATCGAGCATCCGTTCATTTCATAAGGATTTGCGACGCTAGGCTCGCGCGATTCTGAACCGTGCATGCAGCGTGCGTCCGTTGCGGCGAATGCGAATTTGGACTCGAATTCGGAGTCGAGGCCGCGTCGACTTTCTGGAACAGCGCAAGTCCCAGAGGTCCGATGGACCCGCTGATGGACCCGCTGATGAGCCTTGCAATGTCGAGTCAAACTGATTTTCCGCGCCCGTTGTCTGTCCATTCCAGCGCGTAAAACTAAAAAGGCCCCGGAGCGAACTCCGGGGCCTTTGAATCAATCTGAATCGATGCGCGGCAGTTCATGCCGCGCATCGAACCCTACGCTTAGTGCTTCTTACGGCGCCGCGCGGCGAACGCCGCGAGACCTGGCAGCAACAGCCAGAACGGCATGCTGCCGCCGTGGCCCTTGATGGTGCCGCTGACCGGCACCGTCACCGGACCTGCCGGCGCATCCGACGTGATGACGACGGTGCCGCTCTTGCTCAGGGTATCGAGCGAGCTCGACATCGTCACCGAGATCGTGCACGTGGCGCCCTCGTCCAAGGAATCCGGGCAATTGCTGCTGGCCTGGAACTCGCCGGTCGTCGACACGCCGCTGATGGCAACAGGGCCGTCGCCGGTGCTGGTCACGGTGAGCGTCTGCGGCGCGGTAACGCCGGAAGACGTAGTGCCGACCTGGTTGAACACCAACGAGGTCGGGTTCACGGTAAATGCCGGACGCGTACCAGTACCGCTGAGCGCCAGAGTTGTCACGCCGCCCGGCGTGTTGCTGGCGATCGTGATGCTCTCGTTCAGCGGACCGTCCGCGGTCGGCGCGAAGCTGACCGTGAACGTGCAGGTCGCGTCAGGATCCAGCGACGCCGGACAGTCGTTGCTGCTCGGGAAGTCCGGTGCCGTACTGATGCTGCTGATGACCAGCGCGGCCTTGCCGTTATTGGTCAACGTCGCTGTCTTGGCTTTAGCCGAAGTGGTGCCGATTGCTTGCGATGCGAAGCTCAATGCGCTCGGGTCGAGCGCGGCAATCGGCGTAACCAGCGCCAACGCAGCATCCGCCTGAATGAACCCGTAGCCGGAGTCGAAGTCGACACCCTCCGCCGTCATGTCGATGGCCGAGTTGGACAGCGCGGCATACACCTGATCCGGCGTGATGTTCGGCTGCGCCTGATACAGCAGTGCGGCGACGCCGGCTGCGTGTGGTGCGGCTTCCGAGGTACCGCGGAACAGGAACGAATGCGCCGGGATATCGCAGATCGGCGCCGTGCCGCCAATCACGTCTGGACCGGTATCGCTGCCGAAGAACGTGGTCGCACCACCATCCGGCGCAACGAAGTTCGGCTTCTGGCGAAGGTCGGGTTCTGCCAGGCGCACGCCGTTGGCGTCGAACAACACGGCATCGCCGCCGGAGGACGAAAACGCTTCGAGTTCGTACTTCGGATACTTGGAGACGCTGCAGACCGGCGTATGGCGCCAGTAGGACGCGCCGATTGCGGCTGCACCCGCCGCACCCGGATGACCTTGCACCGTGCCGCTATAGGTCGCGAACGGATCGAGTGCCTGCGTACCAAAGCCGTCGTCGGAAAAGATGATCTTCAGATTCTTCGGCGGCAGGGTGTTGGCAGCGACGCTGACAGCGAGACCACCGAATTCGGTGCCCGGCGTCAGGTATTGCACGATGGCAATCGAGTCTTCGCTAACGATGTTAAGTCCGGAGCAGACCTGATAGTCGTCGCCCGTATCGGGATCCGTCGCCGTCAGCACCACACCGTTTTCGTCAGTCGCGCAGATGTCCATCGAACTGGTCGCGCCCGGGCTGCTCGGCGAGCCGGTCGAGTACGGCTGATCCCATTCCAGTACCGCGGTGACGTAATACTGGTCCGGGTAGTAGGCAATCGGCAGGAAGTTGCTGGTGCTGCCATCGCTGCCCTTGAACTGCATCAGCTCCTCGCCCTGGTTGCCCGCGCCGGCGGTGCCGGTCACGCCCGAGTCGATCCACGGGCCTTCCCAGGACTGCTGCGCGTTGTTGCCGGCCGACGAGAAGTACGACACGCCTTGCGCCTTCACCTGATCGATTGCCTGCGCAACAATGCCATCCTGGAACACCGGCTCATCGAAGTAGCCGACGTCGTCGGTAATGACCTTCGCCCCTGCTTTTGCCAGCGCGAGGATGCCGTTGGCGAAATCCGCTTCGCCGTTAAAGGCGGTGTAGAACGCCAGCTTGCTGCCGGGCGCAACGTCGTACACCACCTGCGCCATCGCGCGACCTTCATCGGTGCCACCTGCACTCGATGGGCAGGTGGTCGGATCTTCGGTCGTGCTGCCGTCTTCCGAGATGATGTTGACGTCGGGCGGCAGGTCGCCAGTGCTGACATCAGCGGCATAACCGCCGAGGCAGTTGAAGCTGTCGGAAATCACGCCGACCGTCACGCCGGTGCCGAGCAGGCCGGGCACCAGCTTCGACGCGCGCAGCTTGTCGCTGCGCTGCACGAAGTCGCCTTCGGTCTGCACGATGCCTGAATGAGTTTGCGCCAACGATGCGCGCATACGGCGAACGCTGCTGAGTGCTGCGGCATCGACCAGACGGTCGACCGGCAGCCAGCCGGAGACGAGGTTGGAGAACATCGAACCGTTACGCAGTTCAAGTTTCTCGAGCTGCGCCTTTGCTGCGGCGGTGTTGCCCTTGACGGTGATGTCGACCAGTACGGACGGTGTCTTGCGCGGAGCATCCGTACGCAGGCGTGCCTGCGGGGTCGCTTTCTGCATTGCCAGCGTCGTGACCGAAGCACCGCTCTGGCCACTGCGGACATAGAGCCTGTGCAGTGTGGCGTCGAGTTTGACGAGTCGAGGATCATTGCGATCCTTGCCGAGTACCGGCGCGCCGAGCGCTTGACGCAGAACGGGCTTGGCGTTGACCACGGAGCTAACCACCGGAGCAGATACCGCTGCGGCAGCGAGCGCACTGAACGAGCAGGCGCTAACGAGCAGCGCCAACTTCCTTGCGAGCTGATTCATTGTGACTCCCTATTGTTGACGACCCGGCATATCCATCGCGGGCCTTACGTCCAATCTTTGACTCACAATCGCGGCGCGGTCAAGCGAATGCGGGCACGCCCTTGGGCGCGCTACAAAGCACTTCCGTCAGTTTTCAAAAATGGTGCAATGCGATGTGCAACAGCGGCTGCAGATGCCTGCGATTGCAGCGATGCAGTTGCAACGCGGTCACGCGGGTTCGTCGCATTTTCGGTGCGGTAGCGCACGCAGCGCTGCACGAATTTGTCGCGCAGAAAATGCGCCTCGATGCGCCGCGCTTCCAATCGGTGCGCGGTGGGTTTCGACTCAGTGCGCGCGCGTCGCTGGCGTCTGCGCGCGCAACAAACTCAGATTGAACAAGGCCAGTTGCGACAACGTGGCGAACGCGAATTCGGCGCCGATCGTGAGGGGTGCGGTTGCCGCGGCAACCACCAGACTGCTGTGTGCGGTGGCATCGTCGAGCGGATTGCCGAGCAGGCGATTGCCGGCAGGATCGCGACGCAGGCGTTCGATAAATGCCAGCAAGGCTTTGATCCGCAGCAGGCTCGCATCCTGAACTGCAGCATCGTCACCGATGTGCTGGCGCAGTTCGCGCTCGGCGGCTTCGAGTGGGTGCTCGTCGCGCGTAACCACGGCGCTGATGCGACCGTCGCGCGACAAGGCCGCAACTGCACGTTCGCCCGTATCGCCGGAAGGCTGCTGCGCGAGTTCGCCGAAGCGCAGGAAGTAATCATGGAAGCGATCGGGACGGACCACGCGCACCGGTTCGCCGGCGGTCGTCTGCGTATCGATCGCATGGGCGTTGGCATCGAGGTACGCCACGAGCGAGCGCAGCTCGATCAGTCCGCGCTGCGCCCGCGCATCGTCACCGCTGGCCAGGCCTTGGTAGAGCCGCACGACCGCGTTTTCGATCGCCGACTCGGCGGGCTCGCGCGCGTTCTCGGCCAAGGCGATGTAGTGACGCAGCCGCTCGGCATGCGCGCGTAGTGCGGCGAGCTGCGCGTGTGCGCGTGGCACAAGATGCAGCAGCACGCTGTCGATCTCGCTGGGTTTGATCGTGATCGCCGATGCGTCGTCGTCGCCGGTCAATTGGTGATGCGCCTGCAGCGCGGCCGCAATCAGCAGCAGCCACAGCGCACCGCGCGCTGCACCGGCTTCCGCGGCGTTGCGCAGCAGCAGTACCGCGTCGGCAGTCGGCTGCTGGGTGTCGAACAACAGGTTGTCGAGATCGGCCAGCAATTGCGGAATCAGCTGGGCGCAGAATTCTTCGGGCGACGGTGCTTGGGCGTCGGCGATAACGTCGTTCATCGTGAGTCGCGTTTTCGAGTCGGGTAGGTCGCGCAGGCGTGCTGCCTGCCGCGTGGTGACGCTGGCCTCAGATCAATTTCTTGAGTGCCAGTTCTTGTTTGATGAAGGCGTAAAAGATCGGCGCCGCAACGACGCCGGCCAATCCGAACGCGGACTCCATGATCAGCATGGCCATCAGAATCTCCCAAGCGCGCGCGTGAATTTGCGAGCCGACGATGCGGGCGTTGAGGAAATATTCGAGCTTGTGCACGGCCATCAGGAATGCCAGCGAGATCGCCGCGACTGGCAGCGACTCATTGAGGCTGACGATCACGATGATCGTGTTCGAGACCAGATTGCCGAGAATCGGAATCAATCCGGCGAAGAAGGTGATCGCGATCATCGTCTTGGTCAGCGGCAGGTGTACGCCTGCGAGCGGTAGGGCGACGCCGAGGTACATCCAGGTGAAAAAGGTATTGATCGTCGCGATCCAGGCCTGAGCCAGAACGACCCGGCGGAACGCCACGGACAGGCGCGCGGCGTAGCCGGCAATCGTCGCCGACAGCGGACGCCGCTTCGCGTCGTCGACATCACTGCGCAGTGCCAGCAGCGCGCCGAGCACCATGCCGATCAGAATATGTGCCGAAATGCGCGCCGCGCGTTCGCCGGCACCTTGCAACGTGCCCGAATGCTGGCGTAGCCATTCGACGATCGCGCGGCGCAGATCGTCCGCATCGCTCGGCAGCGAGTTCAGCAGCGATTGCGGCAGATGTTCGCGCGAGTGATCGATGATCTCGGCGAGTTTCTGGAACAGCTCCGGCAGACCGATCGAGCCGTGCTGCAAGGCCGCGGCGGCACCGAACACCGCGCTGGCAACCAGCAGAATCACCGTCACCGCGATCAATATCGCGGCTGCCTGTTTCGCAGCACCGCCGCTGAAGATGCGGCCACCCAGTCTGCCGGCCAGCGCGTGCACCAATTCATGCACCAACAGGCCGGCGATCAGTGCCGACAACAACTTCAATTCGAACACCAGAACCATCGCCAGCAACACGCCGGCCCAGGCGATGTAATCGGCCGAGCCAATCGGCGCGGGCGCGTCGCCGACGGCGACCGCCGGGGCCACGACTGCGGGTTGGGCTTCGGGCTTCAACGCTGAATTCATACCTGCGGAACTCGAATGGGGATGCTTACGCATAATAGAGCCCCGGCCGCCAAGCTGTCTTCGAAGCGCTCTGTGCTCGTGATGGGCGCACGTGATGGGCGCTTGTGATGGGCTTACGTGATGGGTGCTCGTGATGCGTCTACGTGCACGGCGCACATGAAGGGCGCAGGTGATCGGCACACGTAGCGGGCGCGGGTAATGGACACCCCTGATCGGCGACAATAGACGCATGCAGATCGGCCCCCACATCATTGATCCACCGCTGGTGCTCGCGCCGATGGCCGGCGTGACGGATCGTGCGTTCCGCAACTTGTGTCGACAATTGGGTGCGGGCCTCGCGGTTTCCGAAATGACGATCAGCGACGCGCGCTTCTGGAAAACCGAAAAATCGCGCACGCGCATGGACCATCGCGACGAGCCCGGACCAATCTCGGTGCAGATCGCCGGCAGCGATCCGCAACTGCTCGCGCAGGCCGCGCAGCACAACGTTGCGCTGGGCGCGCAGATCATCGACATCAACATGGGTTGCCCGGCGAAAAAAGTTTGCAAGGCGGACGCCGGCAGCGCACTGATGCGCGACGAAGCGCTCGTCGAGCGGATCTGCCGCGCCGTGGTCAGTGCCGTGCCGGTGCCGGTGACCCTGAAGATCCGCACCGGTTGGTCGCGCGCGGCGCGCAACGCGCCCACCATCGCGCGCATTGCAGAAGACGCCGGCATTGCCGCGCTCGCCGTGCATGGGAGAGCGCGCGACGATCATTTCAAGGGCGAGGCCGAATACGAAACCATTGCGGCGATCAAACGCGGTTCCAGTATTCCGGTGATCGCCAACGGCGACGTCGACACGCCGGAGAAGGCCCGGATGGTGCTCGCCGCCACCGGTGCCGACGGCTTGATGATCGGACGAGCCGCCCTCGGTCGCCCATGGATTTTCCGCGACATCGCGCAATTCCTGGCTACCGGCGCGCGACCGCCGCCGCCGTCGCCACAGCAGGTGGGCGCTTGGTTGCTCGAGCATTTGGACGCACTGTACGAACTGTATGGCGAAGCTCAGGGCGTGCGCATCGCGCGCAAACATATTCAGTGGTACTGCGCCGATCACACCGATGCGGAGCCGTTCTGGCACAGCGTCAACCGACTGGAATCAACCGCCCTGCAGCGCACGGCGGTGGCGGCGTTCTTCAATGCCGAATCGAATGTTCGACTACAGACTCCGTGCGATGACGAAGCGCTGGAAATAGCGGCCTGAAGCGGGTTTTTCTTGTGTCAGCTACTTAAACAGTAGCTATTCAGGCAATAAAAAAGGCTCGGCGTCTGGGGCGCCGAGCCTAAGTCAGAGCGATGCTGGCTCTTACTTTTTCTTTGCGACTTTCTTGGCAACCTTCTTGACAGCTTTCTTCACGGCCTTCTTCGCGACGCCAACTTTCTTCGCGACTTTCTTGACAGCCTTCTTTGCAGCTTTCTTCTTCGCAGCAGCCATGGGAACCTCCCCATAAAATGTGACTGATTCGCCAACGCCCACCGCTGGCAATGTCAAGCCACAGCCCATAGTGGCAAAGCTCAAAAAAAAACACAAGATGTAGTGCGCGCGATTCTTGCTTAGACGCCCTTGCCCGACTTCCGGCCGCTCGCCCGTTTTTTCCTGTCCAAGTGCGACGCGTCTGCCACGGATGTTTCCGGAAGCGGCAGTCGCGCAAGTTTCTGCGCCAGCACGTGCAGCACCTGCGGATTGCAGACCAATCCGACGTGACTGCCCTGGACCTCAATGTTTTCAGTGTTTGGCGCCGGTTCTTCAACGCAACATTGCCAAGCGACGATGCCATCGCGCTTGCTATAAATCGCAACACAAGGCACCGGCGGCGCGATGCGGCGACGCAAAAATCCGTCGACATCGACGGCGATCGGACGTCCGCGATTGGCCAAACGGAACAACGTATTCATGTTGTTCGCCTCCGGGCTACCGTTGATCGGAGAGCCGAGCGAGTACACCGCGCGCACGCAATCGGGCTGATGCCGCGCAAGTTCGCGCGCGAAGACGCCGCCAATACTCCAGCCGATCAGACTGAGCTTGCCGTGACGCGCGTGTAATTTCTGCAGGCGCAGCGAGAGTGCATTTTTGATCGGCCCGCGCATGCCGAAGTTGCGACCCTGCTCCCAACCGAAGACGCGATAGCCGAGACGCGCGAGTGCGCGACGCAGCGGTGCCGTGGTGCCGTCGCTGGCGCCGAAGCCGGGAATCACCATCACGGCGTGATCGTCGCCGCGAGGGAGTTGATCGAGCTTCATCGTCTGCAGATGAAAGCGCGGCCACTCGCCGATCACGCGCATCTCCTGCAGCAGCAGGCTGATTGATGGCGCGGCAATCGCCGGCAGTCGCGGATCGCGACTTTGGTCTGGCTTGGTCATTCGAGCTCCCCTTTGGTCTGTCGCCTTTGTTTCGCTCGATTGTACGGCGACTTCACCGAGCAACGACTCGGAGCATGGCTCGCGGTGCGCAAAACAAAAGACGGGCGCCCCGTTGAAGAAGCGCCCGTCCGATTACATCAACACCTTCGTCTGCCGCGCGGCACGGGCCGCTGCGATCGACTAATGCGCAGCGGTCCAGCGATTCAGCCAGGCCAGCACGGTCTCATGCCACTGCACGCTGTTCTGCGGTTTCAGTACCCAGTGATTCTCGTCCGGGAAATGCAGGAACTCGCTGGGAATGCCGCGACGCTGCAACACGGTGAACGCACCGAGACCTTGCTCGAGCGGAATACGGAAATCCATGCCGCCGTGAATCACCAGCATCGGAACCTTCCAGTCGGCGACGTGGTTCACCGGGTTGAACTGCTCGTAATTCTGCGGCTTCTCATACGCGGTGCCCTGGTTCTCCCACTCGTCGAACCAGAGTTCTTCGGTGGAGTAGGCCATCATGCGGTTGTCGAATACGCCGTCGTGGCAGACCAGCGCCTTCCACGGCGCGCTCCAGTTACCGGCGATCCAGTTGATCATGTAGCCGCCGTAACTCGCACCCAGTGCGGCGGCGCGATCGCCATCGAGGAACGAATAGTTCGCAAGCGCATAAGCCCAGCCTTTTTGCAGATCTTCGAGCGGGCGATCGCCCCAGTGACCACTGATCGCGTCGGTAAACGCCTGGCCGTAGCCGGTGGAGCCGTGGAAGTCGATGAACACCACCGCGTAACCGGCGGCCGCGTAGGTCTGCGGATTCCAGCGGTAGTGGAAGTCGTTGCCCATGCTGCCTTGCGGGCCGCCGTGAATGATGAACGCCACCGGATATTTCTTGCCGGCCTCGAAGCCGACCGGCTTGACCACGTAGCCGTGCACGGTCTCGTTGTTCCAGCCGCTGAAGCTGAATTGCTCGTAGGCACCGAAGCCGATGCCGGCGAGCTTGTCGGCATTGAGCTGCGTCAGCTGTCGCGTCTTGCTGCCGTGCGTGTTCGCGCGGAACAACTGCGCGGGTGAAGCGAGCGTGTCGAGTGCGTAGACCAGCGTGTTGCGACGCACGTCGAAGCCGCCAACGTGACCATCGCCGGTCAGCCGCGTGACCTTGCCATTGCCGACCTCAATTGCGAACACCGGCTTCTGGCCATTTTCATCGGCGCTGGTATAGAGCGTCTTGCCGTTGGCCGACCAGATCAGGCTATCGGCGCTGCGATCCCAGTCGGCTGCGATTTCATGCGTGCTGCCGCTCGCCAGATCCATCAGCCAGATGCCAAAGCGATCTGCTTCGAATCCGGCGCGCTTCATTGCGCGATAAGCCAGCGTCTTGCCGTCGGGTGATACCGCCGGGCCGGTGTCCCAGGCGAGATTGGCAGCGGTCAGATTCTTCGGCGCCTGCGAGCCGTCGACGGGTACGCGATACAGATCGAAATTCGTGCTCCACGGTTCGGTCTTGCCGGCGATGCGCGCGCTGAAGATCACGCTCGCGCCATCCGGCGTGAACGCGATTTCTTCATCGCCGCCAAATGGCTTCGACGGCACGTCGCCATCGATGCCCTTGCTCAGCCACACCGGCTCACCGGTGGCGGCGAGGCCCTGTGCATCGAGCGGCAATGCGAACAGCTGCGAACGCGTGCCGTTGGACCAGGTATCCCAATGACGCACGAACAGCTTGTCGTACAGCACACCGCTGGTCTTCTGCGCGGCCGTCGCATCGAGACGCTGCTTGGTGCAGGCCAAGCTGTCGCAGTCGTTGAACACTTCGAGCGATACGACCAGATGACGACCATCGGGTGCGAGCAGGAAGCTGCCGACATCCAGCGGCAGTTTCGTCACGGCTTGCGCTTCGCCGCCATCCAGATCAAGACGCCAGACCTGCGAGCTGCCCGAGCGCGTGCTGAGGAAGTACAGCGCGCGGCCATCGGCCGACCATCGCGGTGCCGTCGAATTTTTGTCGGCAGCCGTGAGTCGTTTCGGCTGAGCGTCCTTGTCGTCGGTATCGAGCAGCCAGATGCTGGTGCGACCCTTGTTGCCGTCGTAGTCGGTTTCGCGCAGTTGATAAGCGACGAAATCGCCATCCGGCGATAACCGCGGATCGCTGGCGCGATCGAGCATCACCAGATCTTTGGGCGAAAGGCCGCGCGCAGCGGCAGAGTCAGCAACGGCGTTGGTGGTCATGACGAGATTGGCGGCGGCGATGAGCGCGGGTACGGCAAAGCGTACGAGGCGGTTGGGAAATTTCAAAAGTGCTCTCCATGCGGTGCAGCGTCGCCCCTGAATGGCCGGCGACGCGAAAGCCTGCATGTTAATGCAGCTTGGCCGCGTGCTTTTGTGTCGCGGCCGATCTGGATTCGGTCCATCGAGAATTCACGCGGGGCATCCTGCCCATGAATGCGCCCGACGAAGCGCTCGACCAAGGCGCTCAAGCAAGCGTCCGACGAAGCTCCTCCGACCTGTGGTCACGCACCCGCGCATGCAAACCGTTCGACGCGATGTGTATCTCATTCAAGTCGTGGCCGAATGCGAATCGACCCGCTGCTCGGCAACCGCTTCGCGCGCGCTGCACGCGCGCTTAATGCTATCCGGTCGATCCCTGGCGTCGACGGCGGACCAGCCATAGCGCGATCAAACCCAGGCTGTTGAGCGGCGCGATGGCGCCACCGCTCTTGCTACTGCTGCTGCCGCCATTCGATGCGCTGCAACTGCTGCTGGCCGCAGGATCGCCCGGATTGCGACCGTTCGCGCAACGCACGCCGGTGTTGTCCGGATCGAGCCAGGCTTGCAGCTGTCCGCTGCTGCTGGTGTTCGCTGTCCAGGCGACGTCGAGGCGACCGAAAAAGTCCTGACCGGTGCTGGCGGTGCCGCTGGCGCATGCGGTGTTGCCGCCGGACAACACGCCGACCACGCGATGATCCTGGTTCCACAGACCGGAGCCGGAGGAGCCGTCTTCGGTGATGCCCGACGTCCACGACACCTGCCAGGCTTGTACGGTTTGGTTCGTTATGGCGCCGGTGTTCAACTGAATCTGCGTGCGACTGACCGGCTGTGCGAAGGTGCTGATCTTCTTGATGTCGGCGACCGGGTGATGCATCGCCACGCCCGAAGTTGGGATATCGCTGGTGCTGGAATCCCAGCCGGCGTAATAGACGTTGTAGGCCGACGGCGGCTGCGAGCGCAGCTGCAGCAGCGTGAAGTCCGAGCCGGCATCGGTTGCCAGCACCGTGCTTCCATTCATCGTCTGATTCAGGCTGCCGGTGGTGCCGTTGCAACTGCTCGCCTGGTAATTGAAATACAGCACCACCGACGATGCCGGCGTCGTCAAGCTGCCGCCAACGTTGCAGTGATGCGCGGTCAGAAAGTACGGCGAGTTGTCGCCGCGCAGCGTGTCCACCATCTGGCCGCTGCACAGATAAAGATTGACGCCGCTGCCCACTTGCAGCAGGGCGACCGCACGAATCGGATCACGCCAGGCATCGCCGGCCGGGCAGGCGACGTTGACCTCACAGGCTGCGGCGGTGTCGCCAGTAAGACTCTTCGCCGCGACATCGCTGGGCGCGACCGCAGTGTTGCCACTGAGTGCGCGGAAGCCGTGATAGATGCGCGCCAGCTTCAGGCTCACCTGATCGCGCTGGGTCGCATCCACGCGCAGTTCCACCGCTGCTTCGGCCCCCGGCACCACGGCGGTGATCAGGCTGCCATCGTCCGCCAGATCGCTGGCGACGTAGGGCCCTTGCACGGTATCGCCGGCGCTGTCGTATAGATACAGACGCGCGGTCGACGGTAGCTTGAGCTGCTGGAATCCCACCGCAATCAATTTGGCGCCACTCGAGGCGAGCCGCATGCGCCACACCGCACTGCCATCGGCGGCGGTGCTCCAACTGCCATCGGCGAGTTCGAGCGGCATCTCGGCACCGACCGCGAACGGCAGCGGCTGGTTGTGCGTGTTTTCGGCAACTGTTTTCTGCGCGGCGGCCAGCGCGGCGCTGTCGGTGCCGGCAAAGCGCGGCGCTGATCGCGCGGCCACGAGGTCGGGCACGAAGCCATCCCGCGCCGGTGCGGCGAATGCCACTGGGCCGCAGCAGATGCTCAGCAAAACCAGCGCAGAGCGCAGTCGCATCATCGGATTGATCCTTGTACGGCATGAAAGCGGAACGCGACGCGAGTCGGATATCACGGCGCTAAGTCGAAGTGTGTCCGCCTGATGCAGCGGCCGGATGACGCAGTCGCGCCTACGGCGCCGGCGACACGACCGGTGGCTGTGCAACGGGTTCGATCGACGGCGCCGGCTGTGCGACCGCCTGCAGCAACTGATCGATCGCCGCCAAATCGTTTTCGATCAGGCGTCCGGCCTGCTGCTTCAGCGACAGCACGCCGCGCAGATAGTCGTATCGCGCCTGGTAATAGGTGCGTTGGGCGGTGGCCAGCGCCTGGCGCGCAGTGAGCACATCAACCTCGGTGCGTGTGCCTACGCGCAGGCCGACCTGGCTCGCTTCGAGACTGGTCTGATTCGAGATCACCGCTTGCTTGTTGGCCTTGACGCTGGCGATGCCGCTGATCACTTGTTCATAAGCATCGCGCGCGCCCTGGTCGACCACGCGACGCTCGCCTTGGTACTGCGCCTGGCTTTGCAGGTAAGTCGCGCGTGCCTGACGGATCTGCGAGGCGACCAATCCGCCCTGGAAGATGTTCCAGTTCAGCTGCAGGCCGATGGCGTCGTCGATGGTGTCGGATTCGATCGCGTAGTCCGAAATGCGGCGGCCGACCGAACCCTGCAGGCTCAGCGTCGGCAGATATTGGCCGCGGTACACCTCGATATTCTTGCGCGCGGCTTCGGCGGTCTGGAACGAGGTCATCAGATCCGGGTTGTCCTGCAGCGCGGCGCTGACCCACTGGTCTTCCGACAGCGGGTCCGGCGCGGCCAAGGGAATGTCGTCCTGCAGACCGGCAATCAGCGGCACCGGCTTGCCGACGATCTGGCCGAGCGAACGCTTGGCGCTGTCGAGCGCGCGCTGGTCGGCGATCACGGTCGCGGCAGCGGTATCGAGCGAGGCCTGCGCGTTGCGTACGTCGGTGATTGCAGCCAGGCCGACTTCGAACTTCTTTTGCGCTTGCTGAAACTGCTGCTGGAACGAATTGCGCGCATCCAGATCGGCTTGCAAGGTGTCTTGCGCGAACAGCACGTTGAAGTAGGCATCCGCCACGCGATACAGCAGGCTCTGCTCAGCCGAGCGATACGTCGCCTCGGCTTCCGCCACCTGACTGCTGGCTTGCGACACGGTCTGGAATGCCGACCAGTCGAACAACGCCTGCGACAGCGTCAGCGCGTAACTCTTGGTGTTGTAGTACGAGGTGTTGGTCTGATCGGCGATGACGACCGTGCCGCCGGTCGTACCTGCCGTGGTGCCACCGGTCGTGCCGCCGGTGCTGCCGCCGCCGGTACCACCCAAGGAGGACAAGCTGCTTCCGGTCAGGTCGTGCTGACGGTCGCGCTCATAGGTACCGGTGGCACTCAGCTGCGGCAACAGATACGACAAGGCCTGTGGTTTCGCTTCGATCGCCGCCGCGCGTTGGAACAGCGCCGCCTGCAGCGTCATGTCCTGCTGCTGGGCAACGCGGTACAGCTCGATCAGATCGTTGGCTTGCGCAAGGCCAGGCAGCGTCAGTGTGGCGCCCAGCATCGCAGCGGCAATGGATCGGGACATGAATTTCCTTGACTCGTTAAAGGGTGCCGCGGCGGGCCGGTGCGCAGATCAGTAGCGGGCGATCGCCGGGTCGATGACTTGCGACCAGGCGTCGATACCGCCACTTAGATGCGCGACCGAGGCAAAACCGTTGCGCTCGAGCAGGCGCCCGGCCATCTCGCTGCGAACCCCGTGATGGCATAAGACGGCGATCGGGGCTTCCGCGTTTAACTCGCCGAGGCGCGTCGGCAATTCGTTCAGGGGAATATGCAGCGCGCCTGGCAGCTGTGCGATCTCCAGTTCTTCGGCCTGGCGCACATCGAGCAAGACGACACTGTTGGCATCGAGCAGGGCCTTGAGCTCGGCAGGACTGAGATTGCGCATAAAGAGTTGGTCGTGAACGGCAACGAAAAGGTTAGCACGCGGCTTGGTCATCGAGCCCGCGCGCGGTGGCTGACTTTGCACTAGTCAACCTTGAATGCGCCAGCGCCCGGCTGCAAGGACCTGCGTCCTGAAAAAAGCCTGATGAACGTCACGTCGCCGACGTCAGTAATCGCGCGTCGTTGTGGCCATTCCCTTGGCCGTCTCCGTCACTGCACGGGTAGGGTTTGCTCAACGGCCCGAGTTTGGATAGACCAATGTGGCCAGTTCGCTGCGGCTGACCACGCCGAGTTTGCGATAGATCCGATACAGGTGATTGGCCACGGTCGACGGTGCGATCCCGATGCGGCGTGCCGCCTGCTTGAAGCTCAGCCCATGCGCCACCGCGTAAACGATCTGCCGCTCGCGCGCGGTCAGGCGATCCAGCGGACCGGCCGGCCAGATGAACACCAGGCGCAGTTCGGCGAGTGCCTCGGTTCGAATGCAGAGTCCTTCGATCACCGCGGTTTCGCCGCAACCCGGCAGATCGAACGGCAGCAACTCGGGTTCGCGGCCGGGAAAGAACTGGTCGAGCAATTCGATGAAGCGCGGCTGTACTTCGTGGAACAGGCCTTCGACATCGACCGCCGCCGCGGCGGCCTCGGTGGGACGCTCCTGATGCGAACGCAGTAAGTGCAGGAAGAACGCGTGCGACGCTGTATTGAACAGATGGAAAGCTGCGCGTCGCTGCAGCACCCGTTCGGCCTCGCTGAACGGATGATTCCTATCGCGCCGGTAGATGCTCAGCAGCGAATACAGTCCGCTGCGCGGATCCAGATGGCCGGTGCTGAGAATCCGCGTAATGCCGAAGGGCTTGAAACAGCGCTGATAGATTTCGGAATTGAAGAACTCGGCGTCGCCCATGCATTCGCGCATGTCCACCGGCTCGTCGAGTGCGGCCAGAATCGCCGGCACCAGCGGATTGATCGGGCGGGTGGCTTCTAGCGTGCGCGGAAATTCGTCCGGCAGGCCGACCAGTGTGGCGGTATGGAAGGCCCAGCGTCGCACCGTGCCACTGCCCCAGATCGCGCCGTCGAACGGCACGATTTCGCGCCACTGCTGCAGCGCCCAGTTGCGAAAACTCTCCGGCGGCACGCTCAGCGCCGAGCGATACAGATGGCCGACCAGACGATCCACCGGCTCGATGCGGTCGAGCGGCGCGCGGTCCTCGAGTATTTTCAGCGGAGTGGCCAAGCTAGGTGCCAGTTGACGCATTGCATACGCGAAACATCTCCTCCAGCCGCAAGATCCGTCGCGAAAGATCAACCTGCGCTGGGCGGGTTTTACTATCGGCGGTCTGCCGTGGCTCCAGCATACTCGCTCGTCAGGGCTGCCCCAAGCCTACATAAGGACGTTGCACGTGAAACCGATTCAAGCCTGGCTCGACGAATACAGCAGCAGCCATCGCAATCCAACCAACAAGCGACTGCACTGGCTGTGCATCCCGCCGATCGTATTTTCGGTGCTCGGACTGCTGCGCGCGCTGCAGTTCGGCGATGGCGCGATCAACGGCGCAGTGATCGCGGTGCTGCTGGCAATGGCCTATTACTGCCTGCTGTCCTGGCGCTTGACGCTGGGCATGGTCGCGGTGTTTGCAGCGCTGTACTTCGGCGTCGACTATCTGCATGCACAGATGGCGACCGGCCCATTTCTGGGATTGATGGTCGCGGTATTCGTGATCGCCTGGATCGGTCAGTTCATCGGCCACAAGGTCGAAGGTGCGAAGCCATCGTTCTTCAAGGATCTGCAGTTCCTGATGATCGGCCCGCTGTGGCTGCTCGCCGACCTCTATCGGCGCCTGCATCTGAACATCGTCGGCGAGCGCATCGCGCACGGTTGAACGGTGGTCGCGCGGCGGCGACGTAGCACTCACACGTCGGTCAGCGCACGCAACGGAACTCAAGCGCGCGCATAAGAGCCTAAACTGGCGCCTCCAGCTCCAAGGAATTGCGCAACCTATGGCTTTCAAACCGATGACCTTCGCCGCAGCGATGCTGCTGTCGCTGCTTCCCGCCGTGACCGGCTATGCCGACATGCAGGACGGCGCCAATCCGCCCGCGTCCAACGACGCAGCGCCGGCCAACAGCGCGCCAGGCGGCGACGCGGCTGCCACGCAAAGCGGCGACGTCGGGCCCGAAACCTATTCGAAAGACGAAACCCTCGCGGCGGCGCAAAAGTTTTTCGGCGGCACCACCGAAGGACTGGCCAAGGCGATCGAAAAAGCCTTCGGCGATCTCGGCCAGCCGAACGCGTACATCGTCGGCAACGAGGGCGCGGGCGCCTTCATCGTCGGTCTGCGCTATGGCTCCGGCACGCTGTACTTCAAGAACGGCGGCTCGATGCCGGTGTATTGGCAGGGCCCTTCGGTCGGCTTCGATTTCGGCGGCAATGCGTCGAAGACCTTCACGCTGGTCTACAACCTGCGCTGGACACGCGATCTGTTCCAGCGTTATCCGGGTGTCGACGGCAGCCTTTACGTCGTCGCCGGTGTCGGCCTCAATTACCTGCGTTCGGGCGATATCACGGTTGCACCGATCCGCACCGGCGTGGGCCTGCGTGCAGGCGCCAACATCGGCTATCTGACGTTCACGCGCGAGAAGTCTTACAACCCGTTCTGATTCGAGCGTAATCAGCTGAGAACGACATCCGATGCGTGGATCGATCGATCCACGCATCGGGTGCCATGAACGCTCCGCGGCGTCGGGTTGTACGGATGCTGCATCGCGCTCGCCAACACCGCAGCACCGCCAACATCGCTTGGTGCGCAACCGCATTGTTTCAAGGCATGCGTCGATGTTCGCCGATGTCGTGCTGCGAGCATGCAAGCTTCCGAATGCGGTGTGACGCCGCTCGTTTCACCGAGAGCTTCCGTGCGGCGTTCACTTACGCCAACGCAATCGCGCAGCGGCGCAGCAGCTCGTCGACGTCGTCGATGCTCTGATAAATGCCGAAGCCGATGCGCAGACGATCTTCGCGATAATCCGTGTAGACCTCGTGCTGCAGCAGCTTCGCGTGCAAGTCGCCTGCGCGCGGATGACGGAAGCAGAGGAAGTTGCCGCGGCTGACTTCGCGCGGTGCTACCAGCGCATTTGGATCGAGTGCGGTGATGGGTTTCGTGCTCAGGCCGTCGAGCAGATGTTCCTGCAGACGCATCGCGTGCTGATGGATGGACGCGGGCGTGAGCCCTTGCACCGCAACCCAGTCGAGTACCGCGTTGAGGCGATACAGGCCGACCGGATCGAAGGTGCCGCCCATGAAGCGCAGGCCGCCGTCGGAATAGGGAATCTCGGTGGCGCCCTTGCTGAGTGACGAAAACCCGGCGAACCAGCCGGTGTTGACCGGACGTTCGGCGTAGCCATCGGGGCAGTGCATGTAGCAGGCGCCTTCGCCGGCCATCGCGTACTTGTAACCGCCGCCGGTGTAGAACGCGCGTGCGGCGATGGCCGAGAGATCGGTCGGCGCCGCCATGAAGCCGTGATAGCCATCGATCACCACCAGCGTGGCGTCGTCGCGCACGGCCTGCACCAACGGCACGATATCGTCGATCAAAAAGCCGCTGTTGAAAAAGCACTGGCTGAAGTAAACGACATCGTGACCGCCGCGCGCTGCGGCCGCCGCAAATCGCTCGGCGAAGCTCGCGTAGGGCAGCACAGCGATGCGTTCCGCAACCGCTTCGCCGGTTTCTTCCCAACGACGCAATTGCCGCGCAAAGCTGTGGAACTCGCTATCGGTGGTGAGCACGCGCAGTGGTTTGCGCGTCACGCAGGACAGCAGCCGCACCACCAATTCGTGCGTGGTCGGTGCGAAGCACAGCGTGCGCGATTCCGGCAGGTTCAACAGTCGCGCGAGATGGGCCTGCGCGCGCGGAATCACCTCATCGAAAACCTTGATCCACTTGTTGTCGATGGCGGCGGCCGCGTCGAGCCAGGCGCGCTGCTGCGCATCGAAGCTGACGTCCGGCCAAGCGTGATGACTGTGCGCTGCGAAGTGCAGACGTTCGGGAAACGCACCGAGAAATCGGCTGAAGTGTGGTTTCAGATTCATGGGACTTGATGGAGTAGGGAGGCCGTCACCGTGTCTGCGTGGCAGTGGGCGAAAGGGTCTTGATGCCGCCTGGTGATACGCGACGAAGAAGGGATGGCGAAACCGTGTTGTTGTCTGCGCCGCAGACGATCGAGCCTCGCCGCACGATGCGGTCGCCGCGCCGCCCGCAGCCGTTCTCCGCAATTGGTGACGACCTTGATCTGGATCATTAGACGCGCAAACACGAAGCGTAGACTGCCCCAATTTACAGGAGGTTAAACGTGCGGCAACGACTGCCATCATCGCGTATCCCGCACTGGGCCGCGGTTCGGCGGGCGCTGCCGGCGTTCGCGCCTGCGCTGCGCGAGGCACTGCGCGATGGCTATGGTCGTCGCGAACTCATGCAAGACCTCTGGGCCGGGCTTTCGGTCGGCGTGATCGCGCTGCCGCTGTCGCTCGCACTTGCAATCGCATCCGGAGTGCCGCCTCAGCACGGGCTCTACACCGCGATTGTCGCCGGCGCGGTTGCCGCACTCGCCGGCGGTTCGCGCTACAGCGTTTCGGGCCCGACCGCGGCCTTCGTCGTGATCCTGCATCCGATCGCCGTGCAATATGGTGTTGCCGGTCTGCTCTTGGCCACGCTGATGGCCGGTGCGATGTTGATTGCGCTCGGCTGGGGACGCATGGGTCAGCTGATCCAATACATTCCGTATCCGGTGACCACCGGTTTCACCGCGGGCATTGCGGTGGTGATCGCAAGCTTGCAGCTGCAGGATTTTTTCGGGTTGACGTTGGCGCATGCGCCGGAGCATTTCAGTGGTCGCATGCTGGCACTCGCGGGCGTGCTGGGCAGCATCAATCCTGCGGCGGTCGCCGTGAGCCTGACGACCTTGGCGGTGATGGCGCTGTGGCCACGCCTGCGCACGCCGGTGCCGGCATATCTGATCGGCGCACTCACCGCCGGACTGATGGCGTTCGCCTTGCGCAAGCTGTGGCCACAACTGCAACTGCCGACGATCGCCGATCGCTTCAGCTACCTCATCGACGGCGTTCGTCACGCGGGCATTCCGAACATGGTGCCGCAACTGCAGTGGCCCTGGCAGATTCCCGGCGACGACGGGCAGCCGCTGCATCTGAGTTTTCACCTGCTGCGCGAGCTCACGCCACCGGCATTCGCGATTGCAATACTCGGTGCGATCGAGTCGCTGCTCTGTGCAGTGATCGCAGACGGCATGACCGGCAAGAAGCACGACCCGAATGCCGAGCTGGTTGCGCAAGGCCTGGGCAACCTGCTCGCACCACTGTTCGGCGGCATTCCAGCAACCGGCGCGCTGGCACGCACGGCTGCCAATATTCGAGCGGGCGCTCAGTCGCCGATCGCCGCAGCGGTCCACGCGGCTTTCGTGCTGGTCGGCATGCTGGCGCTGGCTCCGCTGCTGTCGCAACTGCCGATGGCGGGACTCGCCGCCTTGCTGATGGTCGTGGCCTGGAACATGAGCGAGCGACGCAAATTTTGGCGGGTGCTGCGGCAGGCGCCGCGCGAGGATGTGCTGCTGTTGCTGAGCTGCTTCGGGCTCACCGTACTGCTCGACATGGTGGTGGCCATCTCGGTCGGCGTAGTGCTCGCGGCTTTGCTGTTCATGCACCGCATGGCGAAAGTTTCGCAGGTGCGGCTGCTGGCGGCTGGCGATGCCGGTGCACCGGTCGATTTGCCAACCGATGTGCGGGTCTACTCGATTGCGGGTCCGCTGTTCTTCGGTGCCGCAGAGCGCGCGGTGGAAACGCTGCGCCGCTACGATCGCGGGATGCGCAGCTTGATTCTGGATTTGTCGGCAGTGCCGACCATCGACATCACCGGCCTGGTTGCGCTCGAAGGCGTGATCGACGAACTCAACGGCGGTGGCATCTACGTTGTACTCAGCGGCGCGCAACGCAACGTGCTTGGCGCGCTGCGCGACGCGGGCTATCGAAACCGTAGCGGAGCGCTATGGTATTGCCGCAGCATGTCGGCTGCGGCGCAGAAACTGAAATCGAATGCAGTCGTCGATGCGAGTTCCGCTGAGCCTCAAACGGTTCCCGCGATCATTTGAGGCGGGGATGTCTGCGCAATTCATCGGGCGTCGGGGCTCATCCGCGTCGCTTGCGGCCCCACGCTTCGACAGCAATTACTGATCGCAAGTCGCCTGCCCCGGAATCGGGTTGGTCGGCGAGCAGAAGGATTCGACAACCGGCGAACCGATCGTCACGTAATTGAGGTTCAGCGTGGCGCTGCCGATTTGTACGCCGAGCAGTTGCAGCAGCGGGTTGATCAGGCTGTCGAGCAGCGTGGTCAGCGGCGTGATGATCAAGGCATTCAGAATATTGACGACCGGCGCGAGCAGCGCGCTTGCGGGGACCAAGACGAGTACGTTCAGGTTCAAGCTTTGAACCAAGCTCGTCAACAAAGACGGGACTGCGCTGCTTAGCAGATTATTCGAGCCTGTCGTGAACGTGCCGGTATTCGCTGTCGGCGTGTACTCGAGGCCGGCGGCATTCGGTGGCGATGTCGAAAGCGGGGCGTTGTAGCTGGTGAACGCGCCAGAGTTCGCGTTGATGGCAGTGCCGACTTGCGTGAAAACTGGATTGCCTACACTGGCTTTCAAAATCAGGCCGCCGCCGATCGTCAATAGGCTGCCGGCCTTCAACGGTGGATCGCTTGCCACCGAACCTTGAAACGCGCCGAGCTTCACCGTTGCTGCATCGGCCGTCATTCCAAATCGAGCGGATGGATTTGTCGTTGCGGCGGTTGGGCATTGCAGGTTGCTCAAGGTTGCGCTGCCATCGGCGACGGTGACATCGGCGCCCAGCGTTACGTTGATCACGCCACTTAGAAGGCTGCTGAGCAAGCCCAACGCACCGGAGAGAATGCCCGGCGCGACACTGCTCGAGTCAAACAGGCTCAAGCGCAGATCAAGCTGCAATTGCGAACTTTTGGCCTGTGTGCCGACGGGCCCAATCGCAAGCACCGGCGGCTCGATAACGTGCAGGAAAGCTCCCAGACCGGCGATTCCGGGAATGCTCAGCACCGGGCTCAGATTGATCTGGCTCCCACTCGCCTTGTGCGAAGCGGCATCCAAGGCCAGCGCATTGAGGAGCTGTAGCCCGTTGACGAAGGGCACCGCCGCAATCACGTCGGTCGCAACCGGGTTCAGCGTCGTGCCTACCGCAGAGCCGAGAATCTCGCCGAAATTGACGGTGCCCGGCGTCGTGTAGGACTGCCCGCCGAGGGTGCTGACCAAGGAGCCCGCCGTCTGGCTCGCCACGTCCGCACTCATGCTCAAGGCGTTGCCGACGATCTGTAACGCACCCGGCAGCGTTGTCGATACCGTCAGCAGATCATTCAGATCGTTGACGCCAGCGGCGACCATCAAATGGCCGAGCGTGACCTGGCCGGCAAGGATGCCGTTGTAGGCCACCGCGCTGAGATTGATCGCACCACCGCCAACGCCACTGAGCAGTGCATTCAGGAGTGCGCTCTTCGTGCTGTCGACCGTCAGCAAGGACGTTCCGACGGTGAAGCTCGCGACATTCGGCTGCCGCGCGGTCGCGGTGGCCGACAGCATTGCTCCGCTATTGGCGCCGAACAGTCCGGCGGCAATCAAGGCGGGCTGGGGACGTTGCAGGCGTACCCGCACGGTGTCGATCAGGGCGCTGCCGGCGGGCAGGGTGTGGAATTTCTTCAAGCCTGTGTTGGCGTCGATCGTTCCGAGTTCGATCGTCGCCGTCGGCAGCACGGGACTCTGGCTGCTGTAATTCTTCGTAAGACTGTCGTTCACCGCGACCGTAATCGCAGCGAGATTGCCCGGCACGCCGAGCGTACCCGGCACCACGCCGAGCCCTGCGCGGCAACCGCTCGCTACTTGCACGGCTGAAAGCGCGGCGAGCCCCGCCTGACGCTCCAGATCGCGCTGCGCGAAATACAGCTGGCCGACGTTGAAGCCGAACATCACCATCGTCATCAGCGCGACCAGCGCAATGCCCATGAAGATTGCTGCCACACCACGCTGACGCTGCGCAGGCAGGCGAGACAGGCTCTGGATTCGTGAATTCGGACGGCTCAAGCGGTACTACTCCCCGGGACGGACGGAAGGTCCACGGGGGGTATTTTCGCCTTAGTAGCGACTCTCCGTGGCTCAAACAAACTATTGCTCGTCCATATGAGCCAAGTTGGCGTGCCTGGAGGTCGGTTTGCCGACTAGTGGCTGCCAATTCGCGCCGAAGGGTTAGCGACGCCCGATCCGGGCGTCATGGCGGTGCGAAACAGCGGGTAGTGCGCGGGCGCGTCCGCGGTCGTCGTACGACTGCGCGAAACGTTTTTTTTCGTGGGTCGCTACGCCGGTCTAAGGATGCGCCGGCATTGTCTTTACGAGCGCGGTGCACTTGCCTCGGTCGCATCGAGTGTCGTGCGCAGGTGTGCTGTACAAGGGCGATGCGCATCAGCCCTGCACAAGAGCACTGCACAAGAGCACTACGCGAGGGCGATACGCAGGGGCGAGGCGGAGGGCGATGCGAATGATCGATGTGCAGGGGTGATGCACAAGCGCATCAGGCCGCAAAACTGCGCCGATCAACGTTCCGTCGGGCCAAGGCAACACCGCATGTGGTGTTGCGTTCGAGGTCGCGAGGTCCCGAGGTCAGACTGGGTTTCTGCAGGTCGTTAGCAGGCCGGTGCACCAGGGGCGAGTGGCTTGTCGGGGTTGCAGAAGCTCTCGATCACCGGCGAGGAAATGGTAATGCTCTGCAGATTGATCTGAACCAATCCGCGCTTGATGCCGAGTGCCGCAAGGGTTGGGTCGACCACCGAGTCCATCAGGTTGCCGATGGGTTCGACTGCATTTGTGTTGAACGCATTCACGGCGTCATTGAAAGCTGTTAACACCTCCTTGCCGTTGATATAGGTGTGTCGATTTGCGGTCGTCCCGCTGAGCAGGCTTGGCAGATAACTTCCAAACGTCTTCGCGGTGCCGGTTGTGAAAACGTTCTGGCCGATCGGAGATCTGAATAGCAGTCCGGGTTTGCTTGGTGGAACGGTGTTCGTCGGTACGCCGAACGTGTTGAGTGCTCCGCTTGAACCGTTGATGGCGCTGCCTTCGGTCGCTGTCACGGGGCCATCGACCGTCACTTCGTAAAGCGGCACGCTGCTGAACGGCGCCGATTGCCTGAACAAGGTGCCCCCCGTCAGATCCGGATCGGGATTGTTGGGCCCCAGGTCGCCGGCGAAGCTGCCATATCGCCACTCCATCGTGTTGCTGGCCACGGCCACGTTTGCCGATGGCATCGCATTGGTCGCCGTTGGACAGGTCAAGTTGGTGAGTGTGCCGGTTCCATTGGCGAGATTGAGGTCGTAGCCGTTTTTTTGGTATCGACCCAGCAACTCTGACCATAGGCCGCTTTGCTGGCGAATGCGCAGTTGCAATTGCGAGTTCCTGCCCTCAGTGCCCACCGGCCCCACTGCGAGTACTGGCGGGCTGATGACATGCAAGGTCACCGATAGCTTGTCGGGCCCTGGAAGCAGTGAAATAAACCCGGCGTTGATTTGATACCCCTGCGGCCGCTGCGCTGCGGCATCCTGCGCCAGCGCCAGCAGGAAGTCAGAGCCTTTGACGAACGGAATGACCGAGGCCGCATCACTACTGTCCGAATTCAGCGTGGTTCCGACGACGGTGCCGAGAACGTCGCCGATGTTGACGGAAGAGGATGGCGCGCCACGCGCTTGCAAGGCGAGAATGTTGGCGGTGACCGCAGCCAGGCCATTGCCGCTCTTGTTCAAGGCGTTGCCAAGAATACCGATTGCGCCGGCTAGCGAGGTGTTGATGCCGAGGAGGCCGTCGAGGTCGCTGACGCCCGCAGCACTCATCAAGTTCGCCAGTGAGATCTGAGCGTTGGCGAGCTGGTTATAGCTGAACTGCGATACGAAGACGGGCGTTCCGAACACCTGTCCCAACAGCTGATTGAGTTGTGAGACCTGATCGGGGACAAAACTGATAGGCGAGGTGCCGACCGTGAATGTTGCAGTGTTGCCTGCGCGCGCGGTCGCCGCAGCGGTCATCAGGGTCGCATCCTGTGCTGAGAACAGAGCGGCGGCAATAAGCGTCGGTTTTGTGCGGGAAAGACGCACGCGTACAGCGTCGATGCCGATATCGCCGTCCGCGAGCGGCACGAATTGCTTGTAATTGGTGGACATGATCGTTCCCAATTCGACGCTCGGCGGAATCACCTGAAACGGATTGTCCGGGCCTGCATTGGTCAGAATGCTGAAGTTGACCGCTGCGGTTACGGCCGCCGTATTGCCCGGAACACCGTAGATGCCGGGGATTGGGCCGAGTCCTGTTCGGCAACCACTCGCTGCCTGAGCGCCCGACAATGCCGCCAGCGCAGCCTGGCGCTGCAAATCCTGTTGCGCGAAATAGAGTTGGCCGACGTTGAAGCCGAACATCACCATGGTCATGAAAGCGAGGATGGCGATGCCGAACATTACTGCGGCAACGCCGCGTTGTCGGCGATGCGTCGGTGCGATGTCGCGGGTGCGTTGACGGTGGGGATGCTTCACGTGACTGCACTCCAGGTATTGGCCGATTGACTCGATCGAACACCGGACGGGTTGCGTCGCAACGAGCAATCGAAGCATTTGATCGCAGCCATCAACGCACGCGTGCGCGCGTACTCAGCCGGTGTCCGATAAACGGTTTCCGAGCGGCGCCGAAGGGTCTGCTTGACCCGAACGGGCTGTCACGTGCAGGAAAGAATTGGCGTGCTCAGTTGCTTGTGCGCAGGCGTCCGTGTCAATTCGAACAGGACCAGCCGAATGGCGGCCGAGGTTCGGCGAGTCAACTGAACCGAACGACAGCTGCGGACCGGTGAGTCGCAGCGTTATTGAGTCGCAACCGCCGTGATCACGCAGGTGGGCCACAGGCGCTAACCTAAACCATCATTCGGCAACCGCCGGCGCCGCGGAGTCACCGTTATCCTCGTTGGGATAGCCGCACAAAGGGAGCAGTCATGTTCAAGGAATACGCCGATTACGATGCGCTTGGCCTCGCCGCACTGATTGCCAGCGGCGAAGTGAGCACCTCGGAGGTGCTCGACGCAGCACTGGCGCGCGCCGCGGAAATGCAACCCATGCTGAACGCGATCTGCATCCCGATGACCGAGATCGCGCGCACACGCGCTGCGGCACCGCTCAAGGGCCCGTTTGCTGGCGTACCGTTCTTGATCAAGGATATCGCTCAGGACTATGCCGGAGTGCCCACCACCGCGGGCAGCCGCGCGCTGCGCAACTGGGTTCCGCAACGACATGCCGAAATCGTCGAACGCTTCCTGCGTGCCGGCCTGGTGATTTTCGGCAAAACCGCGACGCCGGAATTTGCACTGAAGGCGCTGACTGAAACCGCGTTGTTCGGCGCGACGCGGAATCCCTGGGATCTCGAGCGCACGCCAGGCGGCTCGTCCGGTGGTGCGGCGGCGGCGGTCGCCGCCGGCATCGTGCCGATCGCGGGCGCCTCCGATGGCGGTGGTTCGATCCGCATTCCGGCGGCGTACTGCGGACTGTTTGGATTGCGCCCATCGCGCGGCCGCGTGCCGCCCGGCCCATCGCATGGTGAGTTCTGGGATGGTGCGTCCAGCGAGCACGTGCTGAGCCGCAGTGTGCGCGACTCGGCGCACATGCTCGACGCGCTGGCTGGTGCCGATGTCGGCGCTCCGTTCCGGATTGCAGCACCGGAGCGTCCATTTGCGGAAGAGCTGCGGCGCGAGCCCGGTCGCCTGCGCATCGGCTTCAGCACGCGTTCGCCGATCGATACGCCGGTCGCTCCCGAATGTGTAGCGGCGGTCGAGCACGCCGCGCGTCTGCTGGAGAGTCTGGGTCATCACGTCGAAATCGCCGAGCCGAAGGTCGACGGACATGCGCTGGCGCGCTGTTTCCTGACGATGTACTTCGGGCAGGTGGCGGCGAATATCGCCGAGGCGCGCGCTGCAGCCGGTGCGCGTGACACGGACTTCGAGCTCGATACGCGCGGGCTCGGCATGCTCGGGCGTGCGCTGTCCGCTGGCGAATACGTCGAGTCGAGGCGACGCTGGAACGAATTTTCACGCGCACTCGGCGCGTTTCATCAACGCTACGATTTGCTGATGTTGCCCAGTGTGGCGATGCCACCGTCGAAAATCGGCGAACTGGAGTTGCCGGCAGGCGAGCAACTTGCGTTAAAGCTGGCGCTGCGCCTGGGCGTCGGCAAGCTGCTGCTGAAGAGCGGCATCATTGATCAGTTTGCGCAGAAGAGTCTGCAGCGTGTGCCGTTCACGCAACTGTCGAACCTGACCGGAACGCCGAGCATGTCGGTGCCACTGCATTACGCCGCGGTCGAGGCGGGTGGCCCCGAGTTGCCATTCGGCGTGCAGTTCGTTGCTGCGCACGGCGAGGAAGGCGTGCTGATCCGCCTCGCCGCGCAGCTCGAACGCGCACAAGCTTGGGCGCAGCGTCGCCCGCAGTATGCGGGCGCGGCGCGGACGCGCGTGGTTTAGGCGCGTGGGTCGAAGCTGCTGAAGCGCTTGGCCATGTCCTCGTAAAAGCTGCGCGCCTCATCGCCGGTCGCCGGCGGCGTCACCAGGCTGATGGTGACGATCTCGTCGCCGGGTGTGGTGCCGGGCAAACCGCGACCCTTGAGTCGCAACTTCTTGCCGGCGCTGATGCCGGCCGGAAGCGTGAATTCGACCGTGCCGCCGAGGGTCGGCACCGGCACCTTGCCACCCAGTGCGGCCTCCCAGGGGGCAACCGGCACCTGTACATGGATGTCGCGGCCTTCGGCGCGAAACTTGGGGTGGTTGGCGAATTCCACTTCGAGCAGCAGATCGGCGCCGTGGTTGCCCTGGCCGGCAAGGCGGATGGTCTGTCCGGCGGTCACGCCCTTGGGGATGCGCACATTCAGATTGCGTGCACCGATGCTGAGATTCAGCGTCGAACCGTTGTAGGAATCCTCCAGCGCGATGCTGACTTTGGCGCGTTGGTCGGGCGCGCCGCCATGGCCGCCGCCGTCGAAATCACCGCCCATTTCGCTGCCGAACAGGCTGGAGAAAAAGTCCGAGAACCCGCCGGCATCGCCGCCGAGGCCGCCGCGTCCGCGCGCACCGCCGCGGCCGAAACCGCCGGCAGCGCCTGCCTGGCCAACATCGAAATTCCAGTTCGGCGGCGGCGTAAAGCGCTGGCCGCCGCGCCAGTTCGCGCCCAGCTGATCGTAGGCCTGGCGCTTTTTGACGTCGCTGAGCACTTCGTTGGCTTCGTTGATCTCCTTGAACTTCTCTTCGGCGTTCTTGGCCTTGTTGCGGTCCGGGTGAAACTCGCGCGCCAGCTTGCGGTAGGCGCGCTTGATCTGGTCCGCAGTGGCGCTGCGTTCTACGCCGAGAATCTTGTAGTAATCCTTGTATTCCATTGCATACTCAACGGGTGGTTTGGGTCGCGCCGTTCCCCATTAGCGGCGCAGCGCGGCAGCTTACACTGCAGGCGCCGGAAAGAGGCTCAAAAACCTGGTTTGTCGCCCGTGGCGGGTTGCATCTGCGACGCCCGGTGCCCTGCAACCCTGCGGTTGGGAAGATCGAGGCGGTCATCGCCGATCCAACCGGTGGCCGTTGCGCGACGCGCGGCAATCCGTCTGGCTTCCAAGCTTGCCGACATTCGTGACCGAGTCCTTTCGCCGGATCTCTGATCCAAATCTCTGGGCTGGATCTCTGATCCAAATCTTGGGGCTGGATCTCTGATCCAAATCTTGGGGCTGGATCTCTGAGCGGGATCATTGGGGCCGGATCTCTGAGCCGAATGACTGAGCCGAATGACTGGGCCGAATGCCGCGGCGCGAAAGTACGGGTTCTCACCCTGCGCGGTCGCCGCGTGCCGCAAACGGTTGTGACGGTGCTGTGTGCCGCATCGCGCAATGCGGCGCGACGAGCTGCGCCGAGGCCAAGTCGAACGCCAACGAATGCCTCGCTCCTTAGCCGGAGTCGGCCGAACCTCAGTGGCTGATGGCGATCTTGCGGGGCCGCTCAAGTGGACGTTTCGGAATGGTGATCTCCAGGACGCCGTTGCTGCCCTGAGCGGTGACCGCCTCGGCATCGACCGTATCCGGCAGATTGAAGCGGCGCGTGAACCGGCCGCTGCTGCGTTCGCTGCGGCGCAATTCGACGCCGGCTTCCGGTGCTGCCGCCGTACGCGAGCCGCTCAAGGTCAACACCGTTTTTTCGAGCGTGATGTCGATCGTCTGCGGGTCAAGGCCTGGAACGTCGACCAGCAACACAAATTTGTCAGCATGTTCGCGGATATCGACGGCGGGTGACCAAGCACTCGATGACGGCTCGCCCGTCGGGCCGCGCCGCAACGTGCGATTGACCTCATTGAACAGTCCGCGATGCAGAGTCCAGTGGGGATAATGAAGGGTCGTCATGATGAACTCCTCAGGCAAATTCGTTAGGCTCGCGCTCTGCAAACAGTAGGGCCTGCGGCGATCGGTTCAAGATTCATTGCTACAAATTAGCTCTGGACACCCACCCGATCGCACCGCTTGTCAGCGTTCGGGCTCCGCTGGGATGTTCGTCAGGCAACCCTGGCACGACGCCACCTACGATGCGTCGAGCGGCAACTCACTCTGTTTCGGGAGCAACAAAGCTATGTTCGGAATCGGCGCGCGCAAGAGCCAGGCAAACCTCGGGGGCTTCCACACGAGTAACCCGCAGACCCCGCCGTATCTAACAATTGTTGCCAACAGCATGTTGCTGCGCGATCGCGACAGCTTGGCGATTTTCGACCAGCAATTGCCGCCCGGTCATCGTTGCGATGTGGTTTCGATGGGCGCGGACATGCCGCTGCCGCTGGATAGCGACTTCGTCATGAGCCTGTACAACGAGCCGTCGCAGCTAGACGAACTGTCCGACAAAATCTTAGCCGTGCGAGCCACTGGCCGACAGACCACGCTGATCATTGCGGTGCGCAGTACGCAGCTCGCGGAGCTCGGAAAATGGATCGATCGCCGCGCAATCGCGGGTAAATTGGCTGGCGTGCGCCTGTTGCTGGCGAACGATCTCGCTGCCGTTGCCAAGGCTCTGCCGACGCGATTGATTCCGGTCGTCGAGGACAACGTCATCCGGATGCCGCTGAATCCGGAAGTGGAAGACACCGCCTACAAGAATTTCTACGTGTTCAGCCCGCAGTTGCAAAGCCTGGTGTCGCGCATTCGCGATTTCGCGCATAACGGCATCAACCGCGCTTACCTGCTCGGCGGCCCCGGCAGCGGCAAGACCTCGCTGGCGTTCTATTACTTCCTGGTGCGCAACAAGGGCCAGTTCGTCGCCGTCAACCTGATGTCGGAAAACACCGGCGACAAGGGTGCGGTGAAGTCGCTGCTGTGCGGCCACGTGACCGGCGCGTTCCCCGGCGCGGGCGCCCGTAGCGGCGCGTTCTCGCATGCGCGCGACGGTGTGTGCTTCCTCGACGAAAGTCATGGCGTCAACGGCGCGGTGATGGAAGTGCTGATGGAAGCGCTCGACAGCAACCAGTATCTGCCGCTCGGCGCGTCGTCGAAGCGGCCGCTGAACTGCGCGCTGCTGTTCGCGACCAACAGAAGCTGGGAGCATCTGCAGAACTCGGTCAACCTCGACGAATTCACCCGTCTCGGCGCGGCCACACTGCAAGTGCCCGAGTTGATGCACCGTGAAGAGGACATGATCGCAGTGGTTGCCGGCACGCTGGCACGCCTGGCTGCGCGCTGCAGCACTTGGACCGCCGCGGTTGGTCTCACCGAAGACGCTTGGCGCCGCATCCGCGAGTGCCGCTGGCACGGCAACGTCCGTGCGCTGGTGCGCGTGCTGGAATCCGCATTCGTCGATACCGCCGCGCGCGGCGGCGGCAGCTTGCTGGACCTCGCCGAAATCGAGCGCGGCATCAAGATGTGGGAACCCGAAACGCACCACAGTCACCAGATTTACGCCGGCAACTGATCGCGGTTGGCGCTGGCAGCAGCCTGCTGGCCCGGCCGCAGTCGTCGGCATTGATTGGCAGAGCAGGGCTAAGTCGGCAGAATGCCGCGGGGACCAGACGCCCTGTTGCGCTCGCGGCACCGTTCGCTGAAGCCTTCAGTCGCTCGATTGAACGCGGGCGATTCGCGCTTCCGGCGTTGAGCGATACCGAATTGCGCGGGCTTCAACGTCTGAATCACGGATCAGCAGTGATGCCGCGTAAATCGGGCGTACCAGAAAGACGGCGCGCCGACTCGGTCGGATCTATCTAGTCCGCCGAATCGCGCAAGGTTGCGCCATCGCAAGTCCGTCGCACGCGATGCGTGCCGGCGCGACGGATTGCACATCGATCGCTGCCGCGACTCGGCGCTCTAGTCCACCCGAACCAGCGGTGCCGCTCCCAAAACCTCTTCGATGCTGGTTTCGCCCGCCGCGACCTTGCGACAGCCCGCGATGCGCAAGGGCAGCATGCCTTCGCGCAGAGCCGCTTCGCGCAATGCGGCGAGATCGGTAGCGTCGGTGATTTGCGGCTTCAGGCTGGCAGTCAGCGGCATGATTTCGTAGATGCCGACGCGTCCTAGATAGCCGGTCTCGCGACATTCGAGGCAGCCGACTGCGACGTAGATCGTCTCGGGTCGCAGCAGCGGCCAGCCGCCGGTAATCTCCTGCCAGCGTGCTGCGTCGACTGCTTCCGCGCGTTTGCAATGCGGACACAGCTTGCGCACCAGACGTTGCGCGACCACACCGAGCAAGGTCGCTTTGATCAGATAGCTCGGCACGCCGAGGTCGAGCAGGCGAGAGACCGCGGCCGGCGCGTCGTTGGTATGCAGCGTCGACAGCACCAGATGGCCAGTGAGAGCCGCCTGCACCGCAATTTCCGCCGTTTCCAAATCGCGGATTTCGCCGACCATGATGATGTCCGGATCCTGCCGCATCAGTGCGCGGATGCCTTCGGCGAAGCCGAGGTCGATGTTGGCCTGCACCTGCATCTGATTGAAGCTGCCGTCAACCATCTCGATCGGGTCTTCGATCGTGCAGACATTGACCTGCGGTGTGGCGAGCTGCTTCAACGAGGAGTACAGCGTGGTCGTCTTGCCCGAGCCGGTCGGGCCGGTGACGAGCACGATGCCGTGCGGCTGCTCGATCATGCGGCGCCAGTGCGCGGCCTCGTCGGCGGCAAAACCGAGCTGACCGAAGTCCTTTACCAGCACCTCCGGATCGAAGATGCGCATCACCAGTTTTTCACCGAAGGCAGTCGGCAAACTCGAAACGCGCAGTTCCACTTCCTTGCCTTGCGGCGAGCGCGTCTTGATGCGGCCATCCTGCGGCTTGCGCTTTTCGGCGACGTCCATGCGGCCGAGAATCTTGATTCGACTGGTCACCGCGGCCATCACCGGTGCCGGGATCTGGTAGACCTCATGCAGCACGCCGTCGATCCGGAAGCGCACATTGCCGTGCTCGCGGCGCGGCTCCAGGTGGATGTCGCTGGCGCGCGAATCGAACGCGTACTGCAGTAACCAGTCGACGATGTTGACGACATGCTGATCGTTCGCGTCGAGCTTGCCGGCGCGGCCCAGCTGCATCAGCTGCTCCAGCGTGCTCGCACTGCCGAAGGCGGCGAACTTGCTGCGTTCGGTTTCGCTTGCCTTCACCGAGCGGGCCAGCGCGTAAAACTCCAGCTGATAGCGCTCGATATCCAGCGGGTTCGCCAGCACGCGGCGAATCTCCAGCTTCAGCGCACGTCCGAGATCGCGTTCCCAATCCCGCAGGTAAGGTTCCGCGGTCGCGATCACCACCTCGTTCTGTGTGACTTTCACCGGCAGGATCTTCGCGCGCGTGGCGTATGCGTAAGGCACCACGGTGGTAACACGCGAAACTTCAATCGATAGCGGATCGATTCGCAGGTAAGGCAGTCCAACCTTGTGTGCGAGCCACTGCGTCAACACTTCAATACCCAGCTTGCGTCCCGGCAGGGCGGCGTTGTCCCAGTTACGCTCGGCAATGCGGACCAGCGCCGGCCGGCGGTCAGCCGGGTCATTCGCACGCTGGCGCAAAGGCTGTGCAAGGCCTGCGTCGAGCAGACCGTCGGTCACCAGTTCGTCGAGCAGGCGCAGCAGATCGAGCGGCCCTTCGGCCGGATGTGCGCGCGGCGTCGGTGGTGCGCCGGCGGGCGCACCGGTGGGATTGAGGCCGGCGTCGCTGCCGGGTCGAGCGACTGCAGTATTCATCGTCTTAAATTAACACTGGGCGGCAAGCAGGAATACATGGCACAAGCACGGGCTGCGGAACGGATGACCCGCGCCGCCAATCGGCTTAAACTGCAAGGACAGAAGGACACCTGTACTTGCGCGATTCCGCACCGCCGGATTTTCGCCGCGGCAGTTCAACGGTGATGGCGCAAGCCCACGAGGAGCGATAAACCATGTACGACTACGTCATTGTTGGCGGCGGCTCGGCAGGATGTGTGCTGGCCAACCGGCTTTCCGCCAGCGGCAAGTACAAAGTCTGTCTGCTCGAAGCTGGGCCTAAGGATACGAATCCGTTCCTGCACATGCCGATCGGCATCATCCCGGTGATCCGCAGCAAAATCCTGAACTGGAATTTCCTGACAACGCCGCAGAAGAACTGCGCCAGCCGCCCGATGTTGTGGCCGCGGGGTCGCACGCTCGGTGGCAGTTCGTCGATCAACGCCATGTGCTACATCCGCGGCAACGCATGGGATTACGACCACTGGGCCGAACTGGGTAACGACGGCTGGTCGTTCAAGGATGTGCTGCCGTACTTCCGCCGAATGGAAAACTTCGAGCCGGGCGTCGACGCGCGCAACGCGGCCTACCACGGTACCGGCGGGCCGCTCAATGTCGCCGCCGCGCGCTATCTGAATCCGCTGATGAAGGCCTTCGTCGAAGCCGCCCAGCAGGCCGGTCTGAAGCGCAACGACGACTTCAACGGGCCTGAGCAGGAGGGTGTGGGTTTCTACCACGTGATGCAGAAAGACGGCGCGCGTTGCAGCAATGCCGAAGCGTTCCTGAAGCCGGCGGCGAACCGCGCGAATCTCACCGTCATCACCGATGCGCACGCCACACGCGTGCTGTTCGAAGGCGACGCTGCGGTTGGCGTGCGCTATCGGCGTGCCGGTGTCGAAGTCGACGCGCGTGCGGCGCGCGAAGTGATTCTGTCCGCCGGCGCGATTGGTTCACCGCAGTTGCTGCTGCTGTCGGGGGTCGGCCCTCGCGCAGAGGTCGAAAAGCATGCGATTCCGCTGCTGCACGATCTACCCGGCGTCGGCGAAAATCTGCAGGACCATCTCGACATCCACATCACCCATCGCGACCAGTCGCACAACGCGATCAGCCTGCATCCGCGAGCGTTCTTCCGTAGCGTCGCCAATCTGTTCCGCTACTGGTTTGGTCGCAGCGGGGAGTTCACCAGCAATTTCGCGCAGGCCGGCGGATTCCTCAAGAGCGACCCCGCGCAGCCAATTCCCGACATTCAGTGGCACTTCGTGCCGTTCATCTATTCGAATCACGGCCAGCAGTTGATGCCGCTGGTGAAGAACTTCGCCTACACGCTGATGACCTGCTTCCTGCGTCCCGAGAGTCGCGGGCGCGTGCATCTGGCGAGCAGCGACCCACTCGCACCGCCGGCGATCGATGCGAACTACCTCGCAACCGAGCGCGATCTGGACGTGCTGGTCAAGGGCTTCAAGCGCGGGCGCGAGGTGATGCGTCAGCCGGCCTTTGCTGCGTACAGCGGCGGCGAAATCGCGCCCGATCCCGCGGTGCAGTCGGACGAGCAGATTCGCGAGTACATCCGCGCCAACTGCGAGACGATCTACCACCCGGTCGGCACCTGCAAAATGGGGCGCGATCCAATGGCGGTGGTCGATCCGCGTTTGCGTGTGCATGGACTGCGCGGGCTGCGCGTGGTGGATGCCTCGGTGATGCCGACACTGATCGGCGGCAACACCAATGCACCGACGACGATGATCGCCGAGAAAGCCTCCGATCTGATCCTGCAGGATGCCGCTGTCGGATTGTCGCAGCGGCAGTTCAATCCCCAAGCGGTCGTTGCGGCCGCCTTACTGGAATCTCATTAGTGTTCAGCCGAATCCTGCGACACCGTCGCATCCTGTTGTTGGCAGCGCCGGTTTGGCTCGCGGCCTGTGCCACCACCAGCCACTCGGATCTGCCATCGGGGCCGGTCGATGTGGTGGAAGTGCATCGCTCGAACCAATGCGGTACGGCCGGTTCGGCACCGCAGGCCACCTTGTTCCTGGACGTCGCCGAACTGCAGACCTGGCAGTCCGCACATAACGTCGACTTCTTCGGTGGACGGCTCGCGGCGGTTACCTCGGGCGCTTATGCCTTGATCGAGAACGGCCAGCGCAATACCGGCGGCTACGGTGTGCTGGTCAGCCGGCGCGCGAACCTGAAAGACGGTGTGCTGACGCTGACCGCCACGTTCCTGTCTCCGCCGCCGGGACAGATGACCACGCAGATGATCACCAGCCCTTGCGTGCTGGTGGCGTTGCCGCCGATCGCGGTTCGCGAACTGGTGCTGGCCGATCCCACCGGCATGGAGCGCGCGCACTGGCGCGCCACGCTGCCGGCATCGGCACCGGAGCCGATCAAGGCCGCGCCGTCGATCCCGGAAACACCGGCGGCCGTCGCACCGGTGACGCCGGCACCTGCAGTCAGCACCCCTGCAGATCCGACATCGGTGACAACACCGCTGGCCGATCCGGCGGCGCAGATGTCACCTCCCGCTACCGAACCGGTAGCGCCGGTGACAACGCCTCCGGCCGCGGCTGATACAGTGTCGCAGTAGTGGAGTGCGGTCGGTCCAGCGCCGTTAGAACGATAAACTGACGCCAGGAGCGTCGGAGGGGAAATTAAGTCATGTTGCGTTTTCTGCCGGCGCCGATACTCGGCGCCGTAATGATGTTGGTGCTGGCGATCAACACGGTTTTCTGGGCGCTGCCCTTGTATGTGTTTGCGCTGTTGAAATTGATTGCGCCGACGCGCGGGATTCGCGACTGGGCGTCGCGATGTGCGGCAGCACTGGCGCAGACCTGGGCAACGTGCTGCGTTTGGTTTTCCGATCATTTCCTGACGCCGCATTACGAGTTGCGTGGCGTCGCCGAACTCGACCGGGAAGGTCAGTACTTGGTCTGCTGCAACCACCAGAGCTGGAACGACATCCTGGTCTTGATGAAAGCCTTCGACCGGCGCGCTCCGTTCTTCAAATTCTTCCTGAAGCAGCAGCTGATCTGGGTGCCCGTGCTCGGGCTGGCCTGGTGGGGGCTCGACTACCCCTTCATGAAGCGCTATTCACCCGCGACGCTGGCCAAGCATCCGGAACTGCGTGGGCGCGATCTGATCACCACGCGCAAGGCCTGCGAGCGCTATCGCAACGTGCCGGTGATGATTCTCAATTTTCTTGAGGGCACTCGCTTCACGCAGGCCAAGCACGATCAGCAGCAGTCGCCGTATCGGTTTCTGTTGAAGCCGAAATCCGGTGGCATCGCCCTGAGCCTGTCGGCGCTCGGCGAGAAAATCAATTGCCTGCTCGACGTCACCATCGTCTATCCCGACGGTGCACGCGGCTTCTGGGATTTCATGGCGGGTCGTGTGCGCCGCGTGGTCGTCGAGGTGCGTACGCTGACGATCCCGCACGAGTTTTACAGTTCGAACTACGAAGACGATCCGGTCTTTCGCAAGCAGTTCCAGGAATGGATCGGTCAGTTGTGGGCCGACAAGGATCAGCGCATCGCGGCACTGATGCAGGACCACGCGCCGACGTCTTAAGCGAATCCAGGCAGATTGACGTGCGCCGATCAGAACGACGGTGCCGCGCGACACTCCTGAACGCTGTTCCTTGCGATGCGTCCGAATGATTTCGGACTACTCCGCATCGCGTCGATTGAAGATGACGCTAGTCCGCCGTGGCGCGCTCGTCTGGCGTCGTGTTGTCGTTTCGCATGAAGCGCAGGCTTTCAACACGTAGGTCGGACAGCAGCGGCGCCAGATCCCGGTTGGCCGCTTCGATTCGGGTCGGCCAGGCTTGTGCAGCGGCGATCAGTCCCTCAGGTTTGCGCAGGCGCATCGCGGTGCGACGGATCGCCTCATCGATGCCGGTCGCATGTTGGTAAGACATCAGTAGCGCCTGCAATCGGCTTGCCGTCGGCGCGACGGCGCCGGCCTGCTCGAACCACGACGCTGCCGCTGCGACTTCCCGAGCCGCTCGGCGGCAAAAATCCTCCAAGGTTTCGTCACTGAATTCGTGCCAGCGCCGGGCCAGCAGATGGTCGTAAAGCAGATCCAGCAGAATGCCGCCATATCGCCGTGCACCCGGAGGGAAATCACTCAAGGCCGCGCGCACGCGCGGGTGGTGGTCGGTGCTGACGTCGATGCGGCGGTGCAGCAAAACCGATTCCGCCAAGCCTGCAGTCAGCGGAGTAGACCTGGGCTCGAGCCCTATGTTTTCTGAAGCACTAACAGGAATTGCAGCAGGATCAATAGTATGAGGCCGTACAATACGGCCTCGTACGAAATCGCCTAGAACCGCGCCGGCAAGATCAGCGCCGGTGCGATCGGCCAGCCAGAGGTGCGCTAGGAAATTCACCTCTCCCCATGTGCAGAATTACTTCGCTTGGTTACTATCTCTGCAGAGCCGCGTCCAAAGAGACGCGCTGCGAAGGTCGTCGTCAGGGCAGGGACGCCTGAGTTACGGAGAGAGACATGGTGATTCATTGGTGCGAAGTACTGATGTTGCTACCGCTCGTTCTAGGCGTTGTCATGCTTGGGTGCTCCATCCTCGTGCCGAAACTGCGTGCACGTCGCTGCGATGCCGAGGCACGTAATGCGGCCGCGATGCTCTGCAAGACGTCTGAACAGTCGATTGCCGGAATCCCGTAAAAGTTCGAGCCGCAACCGGGCGGAATCGCTAGCCACTGAGACACAGATCTAGCCGCACGACCACTCGAAGCGACCGATCGCGTCGCTCTCCAAAGTAATTGAATCGCCCGCCTGCAGGGGGCCCACGCCCTTCGGCGTTCCCGTATAGATCACATCGCCAGCTGCCAGCGCCCAGGTGCGGCTGAGAATCTGAATCTGACGTGCCACGCTGTAAAGCATGTCCCGGGTTTGACCGTGCTGGCGCAACGCGCCATTCACATGGCATTTGAATTCGAGCGCCTGCAAGTCTTCACCTCGATAGGCGACCCAGTGGCCGAGCGGTGCGGCATCGTCGAACGCCTTGCATAACTCCCAGGGCTTGCCGGCATCTTTCAGCTGGTTCTGAAGATCGCGCAGGGTCAGGTCGAGCCCCAGCGTGAACGCGCCAACATGTTTCAACGCCTGCTCGATGGCAATATCCGATCCGCCGCCGTTCAGCGCCACCACCAATTCCGCTTCGTGATGCACCGCGCCCACGCCGCGTGGCAGGCGAATCGGCTGGCCGACAGGCACCACGCAACTGGGCGGTTTCATGAACACGACGCAATCGGAATCCGGTGCGTTGCCCAGCTCCTCGATGTGCGCGGCGTAGTTGCGGCCGATGCAGAAGATGCGTTTGATATCCATCACGACTCCGGGGATGCGACTGCAAAAAAAAGAGCGGTCACCGAATCCGGCGACCGCTCTCGTGCGGGCTATTGCGGTGGGTGGCGTCGGTGCGCAATCGGCACCGCACGCTTGCCGTCTCGCTTAGATGCGCGCTTCGATGCCGAACTGGCCAAAACCTTTCGATTCGAAGTTCTTGCGGAACATGTCGCGCAGCTTCTCGGCCTGGGCGTCATAGGCCGACTTGTCGTCCCAGGTATTGCGCGGATTGAGGATGCTGGCATCCACGCCCGGGCAAGACTTCGGCATTTTCAACTTCAGGATCGGCTGCACTTCAGTTTCGACGTGGTCGAGTTCACCGTTCAACGCAGCGTTCAGCAGCGCGCGGGTGATCTTCAAGCTCATGCGCTTGCCGGTGCCGTAAGGGCCGCCGCTCCAGCCGGTGTTGAGCAGGATGCAGCGTGCCTTGTGCTTCTCCATCTTCTCGGCCAGCAGCTTGGCGTAGACGTTCGGCTTGTGCGCCATGAACGGACCACCGAAGCAGGCCGAGAATGTCGGCTGCGGCTCGGTGACGCCAACTTCGGTGCCGGCCACGCGGGCGGTGAAGCCGGAAACGAAGTGGTACATCACGTCCTTCGGTTCCAGGATCGAAATCGGCGGCAGCACGCCGAAGGCGTCGGCGGTCAGCAGCACGATGGTCTGCGGATGCGGGCCCTGGCCGTTCGGCATGACGTTCGGATTGACGTCGAGCGGATAGCTGAAGCGGGTGTTCTCGGCCAGCGAACCGTCGTTGAGGTCGAGTTCGTCCGGGTGGCACTCTTCCATCTTCTTGCCCGGCAGCGGCGGCACGTTTTCGATGATGGTGCCGGCCTTCGACAGCGCCTGCGCAATGACCGGCTCGGCTTCCTTGTCGAGATTGATCAGCTTGGCGTAGCAGCCGTCTTCGAGATTGCACAGACCGTTGTCGGACCAGATCGTCTCGTCGTCGCCGATCAGGCGGCGGCTCGCGTCTGCAGACAGCGTGGTCTTGCCGGTTCCCGACAGACCGAACAGGATCGCCGCGTCATTGTTCTTGCCGACATTGGCCGAGCAATGCATCGACAGTCGGCCCTGCTTCGGCAGCAGGTAGTTGCCGACCGTGAAGATGGTCTTCTTGTTGACGCCGCAGTAATCGGCGCGGCCGGCGACCAGGCAGATGCGGTTCTTGGTATCGATGATCACCGCCGCTTCGGCGCGGCAACCGTCGCGTTCCGGTTCGCAGAAGAAGCTCGGAACGTTGAGCATGGTCCAGCGACGCGAATCGACATCCTTCACGCCGACCAGGTTCTTCGGGAACATGTTGTCGCAGAACATCGCGTGCGTGGCGTACTCGCCGACGAAGCGGTAAGGCACTGCGAAATCGGGGTCCGAACCCATGTAGAGGTCTTTGACGTACAGGTTCGCGCGCTTGGCGTTCAGATGTGCAACGACGCGTTTCAGCAGGGCTTCGTATTTCTGCGGGTCGTAGGGGTTGAGATCGGCCTTGAACCAGATCTCGTCGGCCACTTCCGGCCATTTCACCGCGTAGGTGTCCTTGGTACGGCGACCGGTGCAATCCGGATCGGTGTAGTACACCAGCGGACCCTTGACGCCGAGCTTGGTCGGGAAGGCCTTTTGGGCGTCGCTCGGACCATCCTTCTTGACGCGTCCGCGATCGTTGGCGATGGCTTCGGCGAAAAGCTCTTCCTTCGACAGGTTGTAGCGGTAGGAAACCGTGTTCAGGCCGAACAGCTGCGTCAAATCGGCCTGGAAATTCGAAGCAGAACCCTTGTGGTCGTCCATAGTCACTGACTGGTGATGAGAAAACGTGCGCGGGCGAAATACGCCGCCGTGGTCGACCATTTTACTGGAAATCGGCCTTCCGCTGCTGCACCGCCGTAAAAATGCAGCTGTGTACGCCAGTGCGACCGCACAAAAGCGTTCGAGGTTCGCCGATTTGAGCCGGGCGGACTGTCGAACGAGGGCTTGCTCAGCCGTGGTGATCGACCCCCGCGGGAGTTGTCCGCACGATTCTGCCGAACTCAAGCCGTCGCGTTTCGGCACCCGGCGCGACTAGCCACCCCGATCGTGCCGGAATCCAACTGGAATTCAGCCGGCTTCCAGCCGGAATCCTGCCGGGTTTGCGCCGTCGGTTCGGCGCGTAGACCTCAGGCGGCTTCCAGCGGCAGCGTGAAGCCGGCAACGGATTCGCGCAGGCGATCCGACAGGTGATTGAGTTCGCCGACGGCTTCGGCCGTGCGCGACGCCGAGCCCGAGGTCTGCACCGCGATCTCGCGTATACCCTGCATGGTGCTGGCGATTTTGGTCGCCTCGGCCGATTGTGCGCGTGCGGCCAGCGAGATCTCCTGCATGACCCGCGCAAGCTCTTGCGACGAGGCTTCGATGCGGGTCAGCGACTGGCCGGCCTCTTCCGCCGACTTCGCACCCGATACCACGTTCGCCGTGGAGCGTTCCATCGACACGATCGCCTCGTTGGTATCGGCCTGAATGGTCTTCACCAGATTTTCGATCTGGCGCGTGGCCGAGCCGGCGCGTTCCGCCAGGCGTTGAACTTCGTCGGCAACCACCGCGAAGCCGCGGCCCTGGTCGCCCGCCATCGCGGCCTGAATCGATGCGTTCAGTGCCAGCGTATTGGTCTGTTCGGCGATGTCGTTGATCAGTTCAGTGATGTTGCCGATTTCCTGCGAGGACTCGCCGAGTCGCTTGATGCGCTTGGCAGTGTCCTGAATCTGCTCGCGCAGGTTGGCCATGCTTTGAATCGTGCGGCCGACGGTGCCGGCACCATTGTGCGCAATCGCCACCGAGCCCTGCGCCTGTGCAGCAAGATCTTCCGCACGGCCGGCAACCTGTTGCAACTGCGCACTGGTGGCGGTTGCCGCGCCGGCGACGCTGGTGATTTCCTGCGCCTGGCGATCCGAATCGGCACTCATGCGCACCGCCGTATCCTGCGTGCTCGCGGCGGCAGCAACGATTTGCTCGGACGTGCGATTGATCGTGCCGACCAGCCCGCGCAGCGTCTGCACGGTGTAATTGATCGAGTCGGCGATTGCGCCGGTGAAATCCTCGGTGACGGTGACGTCGACCGTGAGGTCGCCGTTGGCCAGATTGGTGATTTCGTCGAGCAGATTCAAAATGGCCTGCTGCTGGCGTGCATCGCGCAATTCGGCTTCCTGCGCGCGCGCGCGCGAACCCGCGACGGTCAATGCGACGAATGCCAGCAACGACAGGATCGCCACCGCGCCGGCGATATAGACCACGATCGGCAACACCACGTGCTTCACGCGCGTGTCGCTGAGTTTCTGCTCCAGCTCGGCAGCGGCGTTGATCAGGTTGACCGAGCGTTCGCGCAGCTGGGCTGCCGCCAGTTGCAGGGTATCGACGGCCTCGGCGTTGGACTCGATCGTCGCGACCGACTGTGCCACTGCGGCAAGGCGATCCTTCAGCGGTGCCAGCATCGCGCCGTTGCCGGCATCGGCCAGCAGGGCCTCGTTGTTGCGGGCGAAGGTTTTCGCCACGGCATCGAGTTGCGCGGCGCTGTCCTTGGCGTCGCGGCCGCGGCCCAGCAGTCGCGACGACAGTCCCGAAATCCGCTCCAGCAGCACCAGCTGCGCGGAGACCAGATAGGTCTGGGCCAAGCTCGCGCGGGTCTGCGCAAATCGTTCGGCGATTCCTTCGTAGGCGTGGTACAGGCCGCCGCTATCGGCTTCGCTGCCATCACCATGCACCAGCGCGGCGAGCGTATCGGTCTGTTCGGCGCTGCTCTCGAACGCTTTCTCGCCGGCGGTGATCTGCTTCACCGATTGCTTCATCTGCGACCAGGCACTGCTGGTGGCCTGCACTTGCGGCTGCGCGGCGGCGGGGGCGGCGGCGAACCCCGCGGCGCTATCGCCTTCGGCCAGCTGGCGCACTTCGGTATCGATGTTGTCGGTGTTCGCAGCCAATGTCGTGAAGTCCGGCGCCACGCCATGCGTCGCGGCTTCGCCGATGCGGACGATGCCGTCGACATCACTCGACAACGAATGCGCCAGGCTCAACTGCGCAGCCTCGCGATTGCTGCTGGCCTGCAGGAAATAGATGCCACCGATGGCAATCGCCATCGCCACCACGGCGAGGCCCAGCAACAACGCATCGTGGCGCGCGAGCTGTCCCTGCCTCGCGTCGTTCAGATCAGCCATGTTTCCCTCGTTAGTTTCGCCGCGTACCGCTCAGTCCCGCGCATCAACCGAGGACGCTGCGGATTTTGCCGACCAGGTCCGTATCCTTGACCGGTTTGACGATGTACTCGCGTGCGCCCTGCCGCAGCGCCCAGACCCGATCGGTCTCCTGGCTTTTGCTGCTGACGACAATGATCGGGATCGCCGCGGTCGCCGGATCTTTCGACAGAATGCGGGTCGCCTGGAAGCCGTTCATGCCGGGCATCACCACATCCATCACGACGCAATCGGGGCGATTCGCGCGGACCAATTCGATCGCGTCAGCGCCGGTGGCCGCTTCCAGCACTTCGTGGCCGGCGCGCTGCAGAACCTGCTTGAGGAATTCCTTGTCGGTGGGCGAGTCGTCCACCACCATCACGCGTGCCATTGTCCCGCCTCCCTGGTCTGGCCTGCAGGCCTTGTTGTCGCTCCTTGCGAAAGTACTATAAACCAGCGCGAACGCGGCTCACTACTACGGGTTTATCGTGCGGTCGGAGCGCACGACCGGGCGTGCGACTGGATCGCGCCGCTCGATCGTTGGCCGCTTCCGCGAGACTGTGTAGTTTTCAGCGCTGGCCGCTCCAGGCGCGGAGCGCCCGCCCCAGGAACGCCTGGCCACCGAACGGTGTGTTGTGGCCGGCGCTTTTCAGAGCCTGTGGCTGCAAGGTCCAGGCCTGATCGGGATCCACCAGCACCAGATCGGCTGGCGTGCCTTTCGCCAGGCTGCCACCCGCGACACCGAGAATCTGCGCCGGTCCGAGCGACAAGCGCTCGGCCAACTGCAGCGGCGTCAGCAGCTTTTCCTGCACCAGACGCAAGCCCAGCGGGAGCAGGGTTTCCAATGCGGAGATGCCCGGCTCGGTCAGCGGGAACGGATTGATTTTGGCGTCGGCCTCATGCGGCTGATGGTCCGAGCAGATTGCCCCGATCGCGCCACTCGCCACCGCAGCGCGCAGCGCCTCGCGATCTTCCTGCGCACGCAAGGGCGGCATCACGTGCGCCATCGCGTTGAAGCCTTCGACATCGTCGGCGGTCATGAACAGCTGGTGCGCTGCGACGTCGGCGGTCACCGGCAACCCGCGTGCCTGCGCCGATTCCAGCAGGGCAACGCCGCGTGCACTCGACAGCCGCCCGAAATGCACGCGCGCGCCGGTGTCTTCAACCAACGAGATCCACACGCGCATCGAAACCGCTTCGGCCGCAACCGGAATCGGCGGCAGTCCCAGACGCGTTGCCACCGGCCCTTCGTGTGCGCAGCCGCCGTTCGCCAGCGAGGCATCCAGCGGCACTACGTGGATGGTGAGGTTCAGGCTTGCTGCGTATTCGAGTGCGCGGCGCGCCAGCAAGGTGCTGCCGATCGGTGCCAGGCCATTGCTGACGCCGACACAGCCGGCCTGCTTCAGCGCACTCATCTCCGCGAGTGCGGCACCGGCGAGCCCCTGTGTCAGCGCGCCGAGCATGTAGACGTAGGCGCCACCGGCGGCCTTGGCGATGCGGTTGACGCGGTTGACCACCGCGGCGTTGTCGATCACCGGCCGCGTATCCGGCGGCATGCACAAGGCGGTAATGCCGGCGCCGAGTGCCGCCGGCGATTCGGTCTTCATCGTCGCCTTGGCGGTATGGCCGGGCTCGCGCAGGCGCGCGCACAGATCGATCGCGCCGGGCATCAGCCACAGACCTTTGGCGTCGATGGTCTCCTTGTATTTCGCATCGGGCGGTTTCTTGCCGCGATACTCGATCAGGCCGTCGCGGACACCGATGCAGCCGACCGCGTCGGTGTCCGCATTCGGATCGAGCAGCCTCGCGTTCTTGATCAGTACGCTGCTCATGGGCGATTCGCCAGGATCGTTTCCATCACCGCCATGCGCACCGCGATGCCATGTTCAACCTGCTCGAGAATGACCGAGCGCGCATCGCCGTAGGCCACATCGCCTTCGATTTCGACGCCGCGATTGATCGGACCCGGATGCATGATCATCACGTCCTTCGACAGCTTCGCCAGCCGCGCGCGCGTGAGGCCGAAATCGCGATGGAATTCGCCGGTCGATGGCAAGAACGCGCCGACCATGCGCTCCTTCTGCAGGCGCAGCAGGATGATCACGTCGACCCCGGCCACGCCGGCGTCGAGTTCGTTGAAGACTTTCACGCCGAGCGCTTCGATGCCGGCCGGAATCAGCGGGCGCGGTGCGACCACGCGAATTTCTGCGGCGCCGAGAATGCGCAGCGCGTGAATGTCCGAACGCGCGACGCGCGAATGCAGCACGTCGCCGACGATGGCGACCTTCAGCTTGGCAAAACTCGGATGGCGCCGACGGATCGTGAACATGTCGAGCAGTGCCTGCGTCGGATGCGCATGGCGGCCGTCGCCGGCATTCAGAATGGCAACATCCGGTGCCGCGTGTTCGGCGAAGAAATGCGCCGCACCCGAGGCCTCGTGGCGGACCACGAACAGGTCCACCTGCATCGCTTCCAGCGTCTTCAGCGTGTCGAGCAGGGTTTCGCCCTTGGAGGTCGAACTGGCCGACACCTGCAGGTTCAGCACGTCCGCCGACAACCGCTTGGCCGCGAGTTCGAACGTGGTCCGCGTGCGGGTGGAGGCTTCGAAGAACAGGTTGACGACGGTCTTGCCGTGCAGCGCCAGATTTTTCTTGTCGTCGCCGCGGCGCATTTCGCCGTAGCTCTCGGCCTTGTCGAGCAGCGCGCGCAGCACGCCACGCGGCAAGCCTTCGATCGTGAGCAGATGTCTGAGTTGGCCGTCCGGACCGAGCTGCAAACTGCCGGTCATACGGCGGAAGAATCCACGACGGCCGGCGCCTCGTTGAGCCACTGCTCGAGGATCAGCCTTGCGGCCACGCCGTCGCGATCGCCGCTCTTGACGCGACGGCTCATGCGGCCATCTGAACGCGCCTCGCGCAGTTCGGCGTCGGCCGCGCGCGAGGTCAGGCGTTCGTCGACCAAGTAGACCGGCACGCCGTAGCGTGTGCGCAGTTGCAGCGCGAACGCACGCGCCAGTGCGGTGACCTTCTGGTCCTTGCCTTCGAGGTCCACCGGCAGCCCGACGACGCAGCCGATGGGGCGCCAGGCGTCGAGCAATTTCTTCAGTTTGTCCCAATCGGGCTGGCGGCCGTTGACGATCGCAGGCAGCGGCCGCGCTTGACGCGTCAGGCTGTCGCCGATTGCGGCACCAATGCGCTTTTCGCCGAAATCGAAGCCGAGATAGACGCCTTGCGCGCTGCTGCCCGGTGCGGTGTTCGGTGCCGTTTCCAGTGCCGTCATGCGTGGCCGGACCGGCTGGAAAGATGGCTGATGTCCACGCCGATCAGCTTGGTCGCTTCCAGCCAGCGCTGCGGCGCCGGCACGCGAAACAGGATCTGCGAGTCCAGCGGCGTATTCAGCCAGGAGTTGCTCATGATTTCGCTTTCGAGCTGTCCGCCGCTCCAGCCGGCATAGCCGAGCGCGACAAAATAATGCTTGGGGCCTTCGCCGCGACCGATCGCGCCGAGGATATCGCGCGAGGTGGTGATGAACAGATCGTCGTCGAGCTGCAGCGTGGAGTCCCAGTCGCCGGGTGCGTCGTGGACCACGAAGCCGCGTTCCGGCTGCACCGGGCCGCCCCAGTAGACGATTGCATCGGCAGGTAAGGCGTCGTGCTCCACCTTGATCTGATCGAGCATTTCGACCAGCGTCAGATCGGTCGGGCGGTTGATCACCAGGCCGAGTGCGCCCTTGTCGGAATGTTCGCAGAGGAGCGTCACCGATTGGCTGAAATTGGAGTCTTCCAGCCCCGGCATGGCGATCAGAAACTGCTTGCTGAAATAGGTTTCGTCGGCCATGTGGCTAGTATCCGGAGGCGGCGGCGGATTGCAAGTTCGAGAGCGCGCCATTCGCGTGCCGGATTCGACCACCGATCCGGCCGCGCGGTGACGCCAATGCAGCGTTCTAGCGCTCTGCGGCGAGGCGCTTTTCGAGCGCGGCAATGGCCAGGTCGCCGATGTCGGTAGCGAAGGCGGCGTCGATCTCGCGTGCGCAGGTGGGGCTGGTGACGTTGATCTCGGTCAGGTAATCGCCGATCACGTCGAGCCCGACGAACAACAGGCCGCGACGGCGCAGTTCCGGGCCAACGATGGCGGCGATCTCGCGGTCGCGCGGCGTCAGCGGACGCGCTTCGCCGCGGCCGCCGGCGGCGAGGTTGCCGCGCGTCTCGGTGCCCTGCGGGATTCGGGCAAGGCAGTAGGGCACCGGTTCGCCGTCGACCATCAGGATGCGTTTGTCGCCGTCCTTGATCGCCGGCAAATACTTCTGCGCGACGATCAGGCGCCGGCCAAGGTCGGTGAGCTGCTCCAGTACCGAACCCAGGTTCAGCGCGTCGGCGCCGACGCGGAAAATGCCGGAGCCGCCCATGCCGTCGAGCGGCTTGTAGATCACGTCGCCATGTTCGGCATGGAACGCACGCAGCGTGGCCAGATCGCGCGCGAACAGTGTCGGCGGGGCCAACTGTGGAAACCAGGCGGTGAAGGCCTTCTCGTTGCAGTCGCGCAGCGAGGCCGGGCGATTCATCACCAGCGCGCCCTGTGCGTCGGCGCGCTCCAGCACGTAGGTGGTCGATACATATTCGAGATCGAACGGCGGATCTTTGCGCATCAGAATCGCGGTCAGTTCGCCGAGCGCGACCTCCTCGGGCGCGCCGAGCTCGAACCAGTGCTGCTTGTCGTCGAACACCGTCACTGGCCGCACGCGGCCGCGGGCGATGCCGTCGCGCAGCCACAGATCCGTCTGCTCCAGATAGCGTAGCGACCAGCCGCGCTTCTGCGCCGCCAGCATCAACGCCAGTGTGGTGTCCTTGTACGGTTTGATCGACCCGATCGGGTCCATCACGATGCCGAGGGTTTTCATGGCTTAAAAGTTAAAGCGCGCAGCGAGGGTTCGCTTACAGCGGCGGAATCGTCAGCAGGATTTCGATGCAGACCCAGATCGTCGCGACCAGTCCGCCGACGTAGGCCAGCGTGCGCCAGGGCTGCAGGCCGAACAGATAGAAAAATGAATGCAGCACCCGAGCGAGGGTGAAGCCGCCGAACAGGCCAAACGCCAGTTGCGGTGCGCTGCCGAGTTGCACGTAGATCAGCGCGAGAATCAGAAAGACCGGGATATTCTCAAGGTCGTTGAGCCAGGCGCGCGCCGCACGCTGCACCTGCGGCAGTTCTTCTGCTGCAGGGTCGCGCCCGAGGCTGCGCGCATCCTCGGGGTTCTTGTACGTCTTCTTGCTGAACCGGTGATAGCCCTGCACCAGCGACAGCACGACCATCTTGCCGAACAACACGACTGCGAACAGCGCGAGCCAGTACAGCGGCGGGTGGTCGGGAATGCCGGTCATGCAGGGTCCTTGTGCGGATGGTTCAACTCGCCCGGCCTTTAGGCCGCAGCTTCGGACAGGGGTGCCGTTGCCGCTTGCGTATTCGCTACGGCGATTTCGCGTGCTGCCGCCAACAGCGCCAGCCGCGCGGCGACACCGTAGGCATAGAAGCGGTTCGGGCGTGCATCCGGTGCCTGCGTGCAATCCGGGTGCGAGCAGGGCTCGGCGAACGCCAGCGGCTGGAAGCTCGCGCCCGGCGCGTTGAGGTTTTCGGTGTTGGACCGGCCACCATGCACGCGATAGAAGCCGCCGACGACGTAGCGGTCGATCATGTAAACCACCGGTTCGGCGGTGGCCTGTTCGTCACCCCAGCGTTCGAACGTGTAGACGCCTTCCTGAATGATGGCGCCGGTGACTTCGCGGCCTTCTTTGGCCGACGCCATTTTCTTGCGTGCGTCGCGGTTCAGGTTGCGGATTTCGTCCGGGCTCTTCACCGTCATCACGCCCATGCCGTAGGTGCCGGCATCGGCCTTGACGATGACGAAGGGCTCATCCTTCACGCCGTACTCGCGATACTTCGCCTCGATGTCTTCCAGCAGCAGCGCGACATTGCTGACCAGACATTCTTCGCCTTCGCGGGTCTTGAAGTTGACCTGGCCGCAATTGCGGAACAGGGGTTCGATCCACCAGGGATCGATGCCGAGCATTTCGCCGAACTCAGCCGCAACGTCGTGGTAGTGGCCGAAATGCTGGGTCTTCAAGCGATTGCTCCAGCCGACGCCGAGCGGCGGAATGACCGGCTGAACCAGGTTTTCGAGAATGACCGGGCGGCCGCCGGAGAGATCGTTGTTGAGCACGATCACGCAGGGCTTGAAGCCGGCGACGCTGACGGTATCGCCGTCGCGCACGATCGGCTCCAGCAAAACTTCGCGGCCGGACGGCAGCTTGATCGTTTCCGGCGCGGACAGATCCGTCCGCAGCGAACCCAGGCGCACCCGGTAGCCGGCTTTCTGAATCAGATCCTGCAGCACCGCCACGCTTTCGAGATAGAACAGATTGCGCGTGTGGTTTTCCGGCACCAGCAATACATCGCAGGCGCTCGGCATGACCCGTTCGAGTGCGGCTTGCAGAGCACGCACACACAGCGACTCGAATGCGGGATTGAGATTGTTGAAGCCGGCCGGAAACAGATTCGTATCCACCGGCGCCAACTTGAATCCGGCGTTCCGCAGGTCCACCGAGCAGTAGAACGGCGGCGGCGTTTTAAGGAATTCGCGACGGAACCAGCTTTCGATGTTTGCGGCGCGTTCCAGCAGCAGACTTTCGAAACGCAGCAACGGTGCGGTCTGGGCGGTCGTGAGGTTGGGGACGGCGTCGATCATCGGTGCCCCTGCAATTGCGAGGCGGCTAGGTTAACCGATTGCATGGGTAAGCTGCGTCAGTGCCCGGTGGCCTTCGCGAGGGTACGCAAAGCGCTGCGCGGAAATGCGTGAGTATGTTAAAAAGGCCAATCAAATTCGTGGCCTCTTCTTGCTCTTCGACGAGCCACGCCAAGGGCTCTCCGGCGGTGCGCCGGAGCAGGACAGGGACGTCCATTCGGGGATATCGGTGACGACAGCAGAAGGTGGCAAGCCGGCAGGTGCCCAACTCGGAAACGGCGCGGGCGCGAAAGTCATGGTGATCGACGACAGCCAGACCATCCGCAAAACCGCGGAGACGCTGTTGATGAAAGAGGGCTACAGCGTCATCACCGCCGCGGATGGCTTTGAGGCCTTGTGCAAGGTGGCCGATCACCAGCCCGACGTGATCTTCATCGACATCATGATGCCGCGACTCGACGGCTATCAGGCCTGTGCGCTGATCAAGGCCAATGCCCAGTACAACCGCACGCCGATCATCATGCTGTCGTCGAAAGACGGCCTGTTCGACCGTGCGCGTGGACGCATCGTCGGCAGCGACGAGTATCTGACCAAGCCCTTCACCAAAGACGAGCTGCTCGGCGCGGTGCGCGCGCAGCTGGCGCGGAAAGCGGCTTGAGCCGGATGGCCGGTCACGTGCGTCGATGACTGCAGTGCCGGGTCAAGATCCCTTCGATTTGCTGCTCGGGCTCGAGCGTGCCTTGCGTGCCGCGCGCCTGGATGCCGAGGGCGGCGCGGCGCTGCAGAGCTGGAGCGGGCTTGCGTTCCGTCTGCGCGATCGCTGGCTGGTCACGCCGCGGCAGGACGTGCGCGAAGTGATTCCGCTGCCGAAACTGACGCGGGTGCCGGGCGCCAAGCGCTGGCTGCTGGGTGTGGCCAACGTGCGCGGCGCCTTGCTGCCGGTCACCGACCTCGGACTCTGGCTGCAACAGCCGCCATCGACCAGCGATCGCGAGCAGCGCGTGCTGGTGTTCAATTCGGATCGTCTGCCGGTGGGTTTCCTGGTCGACGAAGTTGCCGGTCATCGACAGTTCGCCGCATCCGATCAACGTCCGGAACTGTGCGCCCGCGCGGGCACGCTCGCGCCGTATCTGCTCGGTGCCTTCGGGCGCGAGGGACGCGACTGGCTCGCGCTGTCGCTGCACAAGCTGACGCAGGCGCCGGCGTTCGCCGACGCCGGTCTTTAAAGGGTCCTGAACGTGTCGGGACCGGTGCCGCGCAACCCCTTCGAGATCGCCAACGGCCTGCACTGGGTCCGGGGCGAAATCGACAGCAGCCTGACGCGCGCGCGCAATGCGATCGAGCAGTATCTCGATGGCGCAGAGACGGCCGATCCCGCGTTGCTGCAAACCGCCGCCGACGAACTGCGGCTGGTCCGCGGCAGTCTGGCGATGATCGAATGCTTCGGTGCCGGCATGCTCGCGCAGGAGATGCTGGCGCTGCTGGAAGCCTTGATCGACGGACGCGCCGCGCATCCGGATGAAGCCTACGCCGCACTGTCCGGCGCCACGCTGCAGCTGGCGGACTATGTGGATCTGCTCGCGCACGGCGCTGCCGACCGCGTGCTGGTGCTGCAGCCGGTGGTCAACGAACTGCGTCTCGCGCAAGGCCGGCCGCTGTCGACCGAAGCCGAGTTGTTCGCGCAGCAGCTACAGGTGCAGACCGCGCCGTCTGCCAGTGCCGAACTCGGCAATGCAGCCGCCGCGCAGGCGCTGGCGAAGCGCGAACTGGTGCCGTTCCAAAATGCTTTCCTGCTGTGGTTCCGCGGTCAGCAGGAACAGACCGCACTTGCGCGTATGGCCAAGACCGCCGATTCGATCGCAGTAAACGTGGCGGCGGCAGCGCTGCGCGAATTCTGGTCCGGCTGTGCGGCACTGGCCGAATGCCTGCGCCAGCAGCCGCAGGATTCGCTCGATCTCAAACGGCTCTACGGCCGTGCGGTGGCGCAATTGAAGTTGCTCGCCGAGGGCGGCGAAGACGCCGCGCTCGCACAACTCGGCGATGCGCCGCAGCAGGTGCTGTTCCACATCGCGCGCATGCCGCAACCCAGCGCGCGGGCGGCTGCACTCATCGCCGGGCTGCGACTCGACGTGCTGCTGCCGTCGCTGTCGCAGATCACCGATCTGCGGCGACGTCTGCGCGGCCCGAACACCACCATCCTGAATCGGGTGTACGCCGAGATCCGGCGCGACTTCGCACAGCTGAAGGATGCGATCGATCTCGCCGTGCGCACGCATGGACGCACCAGCGCTGACCTCGGCGCCACCCGCGAGCGCTTGCGCCGCATGGCACAGACGGTTGGCGCCTTGGGCTTGCCGGCGGCACAGGTCGCCTTGATGAATCAGTCGGTCGCCGTGGCCGAACTGGCGCCGGGCGCGCCGCAGTGGGTGGAAACCGCGACCGCGATCCTGCGCATCGAGCACAGCCTTGAAGAAGCACTGTTCCGCGCGCTCGGTCGCGCCGGCGAAGCCGCCTCGCGCGACTACGCCGAGATCGCCGCCGAAATTCCCCACGGCCAGGATCTGCGCGAGTCGATCGCAGCGCTGGTGCGCGAATGCCTGGTCGAATTCGCGCAGCTGAAGTCTGCGGTGGACAGCTACCTGCAACGCGGCGAACCCGACGCGCTGCTACAGGCGCCACAGCGGCTGCACGACATCAGCGCCGCACTCGACATGCTCGGTCAACGCCGCGCCAGCGAGATCCTCGCCGACCTGCAGCGCTACGTTGCCGAAGGGCGCCTGGCCGCCGCGCGTAGCGAACCCGGTGCATTCGAGCGCTTCGCCGATGCGGTGTCCTGCGCGGAAGTTTTCTTTGAAGCCCTGCGCGACGGACTGCCGAGTCCCGAACGGGTGCTCGACGATGTTGCCGCCTACGTCGAGCGGCTTCGCGCAAGTGATGCGGAATCTGCCGTGGTGCTGCCGGCGCCGACGGTCGCGGCACCGCTGGTGATCGAAATGGATCTGCAGGCGGCGCCGACCAGCGCTGCCGAGCCGCTGTCGGGTGCCGTCGAGACGAAGGCCGACGAGCCGCTCGAAGAAGTGGTGGCCGCACCCACATCGGCGCCGGTTTCGGCGCCGGTCGGCGAGGGCATCGATCCGGAGATCCGCGACATTTTCATCGAGGAAGCCGGCGAAGTGCTGCAGGCGCTGCGCAAGCTGCTGCCGCAGCTCAAACGCGAGCCCGACAATCGCGAACTGCTGGCCGATGCGCGCCGTGCATTCCATACGCTGAAAGGCAGCGGCCGCATGGCAGGCGCCATGCGCATCGGCGAATTCGGCTGGGCCATTGAAGACCTTCTGAACCGCTGTCTCGGCGGTTCGATCAGCCTGCGTCCACCGGTGCTGGAACTGCTCGACGACGCGACACGCTTGCTGCCGACGCTGGTCGAAAACTTTCGCGACAGCGGCGACGACGATGCCGACACCGCCGGGCTGGTGGCGCGCGCGGCACGTCTCGCCGCAGGCGGCAGCGGCAGCGAACCGGCGCTGCTCGCGGTATTCCGCGAAGACGCGCGCGACCGTCTCAACTTCGTACGCCGCTGGCTCGAAGCGCAAGACCCGAACGCAGGCGCCATCGCGGTGGAGCCGGAAATCGTGCGTGCCTTCCATACGCTGCGCGGCAGTGCGGCGGTGGTGCAGGCACAGGGCATTCATGAACTTGCCGGTGCGCTCGAACAGTTTCTGAACGCCTTGCGCACGCGCGGCCAATGGCTGCCGCCGCCGGCGCTGGTGCTGCTGGCCGATGCCTTGATCACAATCACCAGTTGGCTCGACAGCGCGCAGGTGGCCGATCCGCACGCTGCCGCGCTGGGCGACTGGCGTATGCGAATCGAAGCACTGCTGGCGACACCGTCGGAGCCGATGCTGGCGCCGCCGCAGCCGGTGGTCGACGATGCCTTTTGCGTGGCCACGCTCGACACGCTGCAAACGCTCGAAGCACAGGTGGCGAGATGGTCGCAGCAGCCGGCACAGCCGAATGCCGCATCGCTGCAGGCGCAGTTCGATGCGCTCGCCGCAGGTGCCGAGCACAGCGGAGCGACGGCGCTGGCGCAGATTGCGCGCGCGGTTGCCCTGCGACTGGGCGACTGGCACGACGGACAGGCACCGGGCGCGGGCTTCTTCGCGACGCTGCTGGAGCTGTTCGAAGGGCTTTATCAGCAGCTCGATGCCTATCGAGAAGGCGGCAGTTCCAGCGACACCGACTACTGGCTGGCGCGCGCCGCCACGTTGATGCGGCCGCCACCGCCGATGCCGGCGCCGCTCGACGCCGATTTGCAGGACGTGTTCGACGGCGAAGCCGCCGCACTGCTGGAAGTGCTCGATCGCCAACAGGCGCAATGGGCTGCCGGCGATCCGACCGCAGTGCCGGAACTGCTGCGTGCCCTGCACACGCTGAAGGGAACCGCACGCACCGCCGGCGTATTCGAACTTGGCGAAGTCGCACAGCAGCTCGAATACGAGCTGGAGCATATCGATACGGATTACGTAGCGCCGCTGCAGTGGCGCGTGGCGCGCGGCATCGAAGGTCTGCACCGACTGTTTGGCTGCATGCTGCGCGGCGAGCCGCTCGACGCGCAGCGCGTCCTCGACGAGATCGGCCGGCATGCCGTGGTCGTGTCGACCTCCGCAGCGACGCGATCGACCGCCATGCCAACGCTGCCTTCGATCGAAGGCCTCGACGACGAGGCGTCTTCGCAGCCGCTCGCGTTCGATGCGGATGCGGCGGCCGCCGTGTCGATCGACGCGAGCGCGATCACCTCAAGCGAAGCGCTGCCCGCGCTCCCTACGCTACTCTCGGCTGATTCGACGACGGCGCTCGATCTCGACGCCAGCCTTGCAGCTCCGGTCGAACCCGCGGCCGTCGAGCCCGCCTTGCCGCCAGTGTTCGCGCCGGTGTCGCTGGACCCGACCGCTGAATTGACGCCATCGACGCAGCCGCTGCTCGAGTCGCCAGCAGAGTCATCAGCCGCGTCGCCAGCCGAGTCCCCAGCCGAGTCCCCAGCCGAGTCTCTTGGCGAGCGGCCTGTGGAAGCGTCGGTTGCGGCGCCGATTTCGAATGCGCCGGCGGACCTGCCGATCGAGCTGTCGCTCGGCGAGATGTTCGACGACGCCGAACGCGCGATCGCCGGAGCCAGCCTGGCGCCGCCGGCACTGGTTGAACTCAGCATCGACGATTTGCGCCTGCCTGCAGCGCTACCGCTCGACTCGGCATTGCCATCGTCGACTTTCGATGCGCCATTCGATCCGACCTTGGATGCGCGGCACGATGCCGCGATGCCGGGCGCAGCACCGCTGATCTTCGATGGCGAGGCAATCGCCAGCCTGCTCCCCGCCAACCCGGCGGAGGCCGCTTCGAAGCCAGCCGAGAATCCGGCTGAGGTTTCGGCGACGCGCGCAGACCAGCCGCTCTCGCCGCCCGACACGTCCGCATCGATCTCGGGCGCGTCTGCGTTTGTCGCACTCGCAGACGACGTCACGCCGATTTCAGCGAGTGTGCTGCCCGCTTCCGATTACGTAGCGCCGGTCGATGCCGGAGTTGATGCCGGATTCGATGCCGAACTCGGCGCCGGGAAATCGACGCCTTCGGTTGCAACACCGATCGAAACCACGCAGGGCGTTGTGCCGACCATACCGGCACTCGCGGTGCCAGCGCCGGCGCCGGCGCCGGACGCCGCTGTACCGGCGGTTGAATCGTTGAACCTGGGCCGCGCGGCGGCCGAGCTCGATCCGGAACTGATCGACATTTTTGGCGCCGAGGCGGCCGATCTGCTGGAGCAGCTCGATCACGGCATCGAGGCTTGGCAGAACGGGGACGGCGGCGTCGCACTGCGCGATGTGCAGCGTGCGCTGCATACGCTCAAGGGTGGCGCGCGCATGTCCGGCCTCGAAGTCATGGGCGATGCGGCGCATGCGCTCGAATCGCAGGTCAATGCGGTCAGCGCACGCGGCGAATTTCCGGAGCCGGCGGTGTTTTCGCAGCTGCGCAACGCGCTCGACGGTCTGCAGCGCATGCACGATCAGATCCGCCGTGGCGAGGCGGCTGCGCTGGCGCAATCGCAAACAAGTCCGGCACCGCCCCGCGTACCGAACGATCAGGCTGCGGACTCTGTCGTGGTCGCGACATCCGCTGCGCCATCAGCCAGCTTTGCGGATGCGTTCGCCGCAACGACGGAATCTGCAACGACGCTGCCCCCGATTGCGGAGCACGCGCCGGCTGAGCCTTCGTTGGCCGATCCACTGCCTGCGGCGGCGTTGCAATCGATTCCCGCACCGAGCGCTTGGGCGCCGGAGTTGTTCTGGCAGCCCGAAGCGGATGCGGTCGGCGCGGCCAGCGCACGACGGGAGACCGCTCGCGTGCCGGTCGAAGCGCTCGATGCGATGCTCAATCACGCAGGCGAGATTTCGATCTACCGCTCGCGGCTCGATGAGCGCAACAACGGCCTGAGAACGCAGCTCGGCGAAATGTCGCAGACCATCTCGCGCGTGCGCGACCAGTTGCGCATGATGGATATCGAGACCGAAGCGCAGATCGCAGCGCGCGGTCTCAGTGGCTCAGCGACCGATATCGCCGATATCGCCGGCGGTGCGGATCGGTACGCGGCGGATTTCGATCCGCTGGAAATGGATCGGTTTTCGCGCATGCAGGAGTTGTCGCGCACCTTGTCGGAGTCGGTCAACGACCTCGCGGCCTTGCAGACGACGATGGCCGAAGCGGTGCGCGAGACCGAGACCCTGCTGCAGCAACAGAGCCGCATCAACAGCGAAGTCCAGCAGGGCTTGATGAGCACGCTGATGGTGCCGTTTTCGCGTCAGGTGCAGCGCCTGCAGCGCGTGGTGCGCCAGACCGCGCAGGAATCCGGCAAGCAGGCCGACGTCGAATTCAGCGGTGCCGATGCCGAGCTGGATCGCAACGTGCTCGAACGTGTCACCGTGCCGCTCGAACATCTGCTGCGCAACGCCGTGGTGCACGGCATCGAAGCACCGGCGCAACGCGCACAGGCGAACAAGCCGGTCGTTGGTGCCATCGCCGTCAAGCTGCAGCGCGAAGGCGGTCAGCTGCTGGTGGAAGTTGGCGACGACGGCGCCGGTCTCGACCTGCCGGCCATCCGTGCGAAGGCGATCGAGCGTGGACTGCTGACGCCGCAGGCCGAGTTGTCCGACGGCGATCTCGCGCGCTTCATCTTCGAACCGGGTTTCTCCACCGCGAAAGTGCTGACGCAGGATGCCGGTCGCGGCATCGGCATGGATATCGTCGCCTCCGAAGTGAAGCAACTCGGCGGCACGCTGGAGCTGCGCTCCGAGCCGGGCCGCGGCGCGCGCTTCACGCTGCGTCTGCCGCTGACGCTGGCGGTGTCGCAGGCTTTGATGATCGGCATCGGCCACGAAACCTATGCGCTGCCGCTGTCGAGCGTCGAAGGCATCGTGCGCATTCCGCGCGCTGATTTCGAACATCTGTCGCGCGCCGATGGTCCCTTGTTCGCTTACGGCGGACGCGGCTATCGCGTGCGCCACCTGGCCGATTATCTGGATCTCGTGCGTTCGCCGAACAACGATGTACGCAGCCTCACCGCCGTGCTGCTGCGTCTGGGCGACGACCTCGGCAGTGGCGAGCGGCGTGTCGCGCTGGTGGTCGATCAGCTGTTCGGCAACCGCGACATCGTCACCAAGGCGATCGGTCCGCAATTGAGCAGCGTGGCCGGTGTCGCCGGCGCCACCTTGCTCGCCGACGGTCGCGTCGTGCTGATTCTCGATGTGCCCGCGCTGATCGGCGAACACGCGCGCCGCGCACCGGGCGTGGGTGCGCCGAGTGCTTCGCCCGAAGGCATCGAAAAACTCGAAACGGTGATGGTCATCGACGACTCGGTGACGATGCGGCGGGTGGCCGAGCGCCTGTTGTTGCGTAACGGCTATCGCGTTGTCACCGCGCGCGACGGTCTCGATGCCATCGGTCAGCTACAGACCGAAACGCCGGTCGTACTGCTGCTCGATATCGAGATGCCGCGCGCCGACGGTTTCGAAGTCGCCACCTTCGTGCGCAACAATCCGCGCTTGCGCAGCGTGCCGATCATCATGATCACGTCGCGCTCGGGCGAGAAGCATCGCGAACGCGCCCGCACGCTCGGCGTGGATCGCTATCTGATCAAGCCGTATCAGGAAGATCAGCTGTTGGCCGAAGTGAAATCGGTACTGCAGGAGCAGCGCGCATGAGTACCAACCTCAGCTCCGACGCGAGTGCCAGCGGTGCGGTCGACCAGCTGTACGCCGTGCTGCTGGGCCTGCGCGACGACGCCTTGCTGCTACCGAATGCGGGCATCGTCGAAGTCATCGCGCGCGATGGACTGGAGGCACTGCAGGGCACACCGCGCTGGTTCGCCGGTGTGATCGACTGGCAGGGCATCGAGCTGCCGGTGATTCAGTTCGAACAACTCGCTGGCGAGGCCGAATCAACTAGCACGCGACGCAACCGAATCGCAGTGCTGAACTGCATCGGTCGCGATCTGCCTGGCAGTCATTTCGGCGTGCTGTGCGAAGGTTATCCGCACTTGATCACGCTCAACCGCGCAGCCTTGCGTTCTGCGCCGTCGCGCGACAGCGACCGTAACGGCTTCGTCCTCGCGCGGGTGCGCGTCGCCAGCACCGAGGCGGCAATTCCGAATCTCGCCGGCATCGAAGCGGAGTTGCTGCGCTTGCTGGAAACGCCACCGGCCTAGCGCTGCATCGGTGTGGACGTGCCTCGTGCGCGTCGCTGTGCGTCGTCGGCTGAGATCCTTGCGTGCGAATTGGGCGACTGCGACAGACCCGCTGCCATCGATCAATAGGCGACTGCGATGGACCCGCTGCCATCGATCAATTGGCGACTGCGATAGACCTCCGATGACATCGATCCAACGACGACTGCGATGGTCCGATGGCCATCGAACGAAGTGAAACGCCTTAGTTCGGCGCGTCGGGGATCGCCTTGCCCGGATTCAGAATGCCTTTCGGATCGAACACGCGCTTGAGTTCGCGCATCAGCGCGAGTGTGGTTTCCGGAATTTCCCAGGCGACATAGTCGCGCTTGTCGATGCCGACGCCGTGCTCGCCGGAGAGCGTGCCCTCCAGGCTCAGCACCAGCCGGAACACGTCGTCGAGGCAGCGCTTGATCGCCGCCATCTGCTTGGGATCGTCCGGATCGGCCAGCAGGTTCACGTGCAGATTGCCGTTACCGGCGTGGCCGAAGGTGACGATAAGGATTTCATGCTTGCGCGACAACTGCGCAACACCATCAACCAGTTCCGGCAATCGCGTCACCGGTACGGCCACATCTTCGTTGACCTTCTTCGGCGCCAGCGAGCGCAGCGCGGGCGACAGCGCCTTGCGCGCGGCCCACAACTGCTCGGTTTCCGCAGCACTGCCGGCGGCACGCAGATCGATCAGACCATCGCCCTGCGCAGCCTCGCTGAGTGCTGCAACGGCAGCGGCGATCGTGGCCTCGCTGCCGTCGGCTTCGATCAGCAGCAGGCTGCCGGCATCGGCCGGCAAGCCGCAGTCGCGATAGGCCTGCGCCAGTCGCACCGCTTCGCCGTCGAGAAATTCGAGGCTGCTCGGAATGGCCGGCTGCGACATCAGCCGCGCGACGGCGGCGGCGGCGGATGCGACATCGCGATAGGTCGCGCGCAGCAGGCGGCGCGTCTGCGGCAGCGGCAGCAACTTCAAGGCGGCGCGCGTGATCAGTGCCAGCGTCCCTTCGCTGCCGACGATCAAGCGCGTCAGGTCGTAACCGACCACGCCCTTGGTGGTGTAGCAGCCGGCTTGAATCGCGCGGCCATCGCCGGTGATCGCGTGCAGGCCGAGGATGTTGTCGCGCGCAGTGCCGTACTTCACCGCATGTGGACCGCCGGCATTGCAGGCGAGATTGCCGCCGACACTGGAATAGCCGGCGCTGCTCGGGTCCGGCGCCCAGAACAGTCCATGCGGTTTCGCCGCGGCCTGTACGTCTGAATTCAGCGTGCCGGCTTCGCACTCGATCAGGCGATCGCCGGGCGAAACGCGCAGGATGCGATTCATCCGCTCCATCGACAGCACCAGCCCGCCGGCAATCGGGACCGCCGCGCCGGTGGTATTGGTGCCGCGCCCACGCGCGACCAGCGGAATCCCGTGCGCATGGCACACCGCGACCAGCGCCTGTACTTCTTCCGCCGACTGCACAAGCGCAACCGCCTGCGGCATCGCCACGCGCCGGCTGTTGTCGTAGCCGTACGCAAGCCGTTCGGATGGATCGAGCAGCAGCCGCGCAGGCGTGAGGATCTGCGCGAGTTCACGCAGTGCGCTGGCCGGCAGCGAGGCCTGTGGTTGAGCGGCTGACATCGAAGGCTGCATCGAGACCTTGGGCGCTGATCGGTGGTGTGAACGAAGGGTTTGATCTTAAACGTCGCGTCGCCGCGCTGCTGCGGCCTGCAGATGCGAAGCCATTATTTTCGCGCTCCGCGGAGACCTCCGCACGGAGGCCGGCGCCGCGCAGGGATGCCGAGCGCCGCGCGCTTGTCGCCGCGACCGTTACGAGGTCATCGCGACTGCCCAGCGCAGCACTTGGGTCAGCGCTTCTCTTCCATCAGCCCGACCAGATTGCCATCTGGATCGCGCAGAAAGCCGGTCCACAGCGCATGGTCGGGCAGTTGTGCCGCGAGCTGCGGCGCGCGCTCACCGCGCGCGCCACGGCCAAGGATTTCGGCATAGACCGACTCGATGTCGGCAACCTTGAAATACAGAATCGAATTGGCGCCGACCGCGCCCGCGCCCTGCGGCGTGCTGAGCATGATGCGCACCGGACCTGCCGCCAGAAACGCCAGCGTCGGTGCCGGGCTGAACAGGAACTGCAGACCCAGTGCATCGCGATAAAACTTCAAGGCCAGATCGACATCGCTCACCGTGATTGCGATTTGGCCGATTTCCGAAACGCTCGCGTTCATCGTTCAACTCCGGTACCGATTGGTTGATGTTGTAGTCGCCGCTGTTGTCGTAGCCGAGGGCGCAGGTGGCGAGCCGATGTCATCACGCGTGGCTTCGTCGAAACAAATGGCCGATGCCCTGTGCCCGCCAGGTTGTTGGCCGTGCCATCGCATCGGCGCCACCACCTTCGATTACGCGAAATTCTACGCCCGCTCGACAGTGTTGTCGGGCGTTCGCGATGCCGGGTCAGGTCACGGGTCAGGTCACGGGTCTGGTCACGGGTCTGGTCACGGGTCTGGTCACGGGTCTGGTCACGCGCGCGGCTGCGTCGTCAGCCGCGCGCGATGACGATCGCTGTAGATCAGCCGGGAACTTCGGCCTCCACCAGCAGGGCCAGCAGTTGCAGCGACTCCTGCCAACCGAGATAGCAGTTCTCCACCGGAATCATCGGCGGAATGCCTTCCTGCACGATCTCCACATCGGTGCCGCAGGAAACTTTCCGCAGGCTGATGGTCGTCTGCATCTCGCCGGGCAGGTTCGGATCATCGAACACGCTGCTGTAGCGGATGCGTTCGCCTGGCACCAGTTCGCGGTATTCGCCGCCGAAATGGTGGCTGTTGCCGCTGCTGAAGTTGCTGAACGACATCTTGAAGCGGCCGCCAACGCGGGCATCCATCTGATGCACCTTGCCAGTAAAGCCATGCGGCGGTAGCCACTTCGGAAATGCATCCGCGTCGAGGAATGCACGATAGATGCGCTCGGGTGTGGACCGCAAAACACGATGTAACCGGACACTGTTGCTGGACATGTTCTATCTCCTAGTCAGAGGACGATCCTCATGCTTAGCGACGTTCGAGGACTACTAAAATCGACAAGCGCTCGACGAAATCGATCCGGGGGGATCGGGCATCGGCGATGGTCGGGCGACGACGCAAAGACGACAAGGCTCTGCCGCTGGTCTCCGATGGGCCGTTGCTCGCCTTAAGAGCCTACAGGCTGGTGCAGCCGCCGGGTTTGAATATGCGCTCGCGCGAAGCAGGCGTGTTCGCGAGTTTGTCCGCCGCGCGACGCGGACGCGCCCGCAATTCACCGTCGCAATTCGGACAGCGGCCGGCGAGCTTGTGTTCGGCGCAGTCTGCGCAAAACGTGCACTCGAACGAGCAGATGCGCGCATCGGCCGAATCCGGTGGCAGATCCACATCGCAGCACTCGCAGCCCGGTCTCATTTGCAACATGCGCGCGTCCTCAATCCTGCTTCCATGTCTGTTTTCGAGACTGGTTCCAATCTAGGTCCAGATTCCGTTTCCAGTCCCGTTTCCAGTCCCGTTTCAAATCCCGTTTCAATGCAGCACTTCTGCCACGCGCCGCTGCAACTCGGGTAGCAGCTCGCGCTCGAACCAGGGGTTCTGCACCAGCCAGCGATTGTTGCGCGGACTTGGATGTGGCAGCGGCACGACGGCTGGCCAATGCGCGCGCCAGGACTGCACGACGGCCGTTACCGAATCGCCTGCCGTCGGCAAATGATAAGCCTGCGCGTACTGACCGATCACCAGCGTCAGCTGCAGGTTTTTCAAATGTGCGAGCAGTTCGCTGCGCCAGGCCGGCGCGCATTCGGTGCGCGGCGGCAGATCGCCCGACGCGCCGGTGCCGGGATAGCAAAAGCCCATCGGCAGCAGCGCGATCTTGCGTGCGTCGTAAAACGTTTCGCGCGACACACCCAGCCACAGGCGTAGTCGATCGCCACTCGCATCATCGAACGGAATGCCCGACTGGTGAACCTTGGCACCGGGCGCCTGGCCGGCGATCAGGATGCGTGCCGCGCCGTGACATTGGACGATCGGACGAATCCCGAGCGGCAGACTCGCAGCGCACAACTCGCAGGCGCGCACACGTTCAAGCAGGCGTGTCAGTGAACTCATGCGGTATCAATCCGATGCTTGATTCGCGCGTCGGCTGATTCGCGGGCACCGATTGCCGGTGCCAATGTGCCCGCCTTGCCAAGACCGAACGGCGGCATGTTGACGTAGATGTTCTCGTAAGTGCCCGGCGACGCGAGGTAGGTCTCGTGCCAGACGCCGACCGTGCCACTGGTGCCCACCGCCTGATTGAACGCGCGCCAGGCGGGCAGGTGGTCGGCCTGTTTGTCGCGCGCGTAAGCCAGCAACTGATCGAGGCTGCGCCAGTACTGCAACATGATGGTTGTTCGGCCGAACCAGGCCTCCGCGTGGACGAAGCCCAACTGCGGATTCGCAGCGAGTTCCTTGATCATGCGGGGCATCGCTTGCGCCACCGGAAACCACTTGTTGATCCGCCAGGGCTGGTTGATGCGCATCCCGATCAGGAACACAACAAAGTTGCCGTCGAAGTTTGCGGTGAGGCGTTCGTTGCGGGTCATATTCGTGTCTCCCTGTTTGTGTCGGCGTCCGGCGCTCGGAGTGCTGTGCGCCTGCTTGCTTCGACGTCTCGAAACACCATTCTTAGCCTATCGATCGCAAGCTTGCGAAAGGGACCGTGCGATGCCGACCTCGACGTTCGGTGAACCAGCTCACGTGGCGCTGCTTCAATCGAGCGTCGACACATCTCCGATTAAATTGCGCGCTCAAGAATCTGCTTTCGTAGATTTCGGCTTCGGCTTCGGCTTCGGCTTCGGCATCGGCTTCGGCTTCGGCATCGGCTTCGGCTTGGATTTGCTGCGAACGTTGAACTCAACCGCCGCACGGATCAGTGCCTTGAAGGCGGCGGCATCGATCACGTCGTGCTCGCGAATGTCGATGGCGCGGCGCACGTTGCCGTCGAGGCTGGCGTTGAACAGATGGGATGGGTCATCCAGCGCAGCGCCCTTGGCGAAGGTCAGCTTCACCACCTGCTTGTAGGTTTCGCCGGTGCAAAGGATTCCGTCATGCGACCACACCGGGGTGCCCATCCACTTCCATTCTTCGATGGCATCCGGATCGGCTTGCAGAATCCATTCACGCATTCGTTCGAGCGTTGCGCCGCGCCAGTCGCCCAGCTCGGCGATCTTGTCCGTGATCAGCTTCGAGGCCGGCGAATCTTGCTTCGTGCCTGAACGACTCATGTGCTGGCTCCTCAAACAACGCAACGGGAATACTTCAAGTCGTAACGCATGCAAAGCGATTTGACTGCGCCGTTTTCATCGACGGTACGAACCAAGCGGCGCCGCTCGAACGAACGAGGCGGCGACGCTTGAGCTGCAACGCCAAGCCGGAAACGCGTTTTCGTCGTTTGACGCGCAGCGGTCAACGAAGAATGAGGCGAGCGGGCCTGAGCTATTGGCGGTTTCGATAGACCGCGCTCTCGAAGCCCATGAACAAGGGAAACGAATGCAGGTCCAGAAACGGCAGGATCTGTGTCAGGTAAACACCGCCGACGCCGCTGCTGGGGTCGATCCAGTAGTACGAATTGGAAAGCCCCGCCCACATCAGGCTGCCGGCGGCGCGTCCAGTCGGCAGCGGCAGCGTGTTGATCATGAAGCTCAAGCCCCATTTCTGCGGGTTGTCCGGCGGCAGCTGGAAGTCGTTGGTCAGTGACGGAACGGCGGACTTGGCCGGCAACACGTTGAGCGCGCCGATCTGGTTCTGCGACATCAGTGCAACGGTGTCTTCCTTCAACACGCGGCCGCCATCGGCCTGTCCACGATTGAGCAACATGCGGATGAATTTCAGATAGTCGCCGGCCGTGCCGTAGAGGCCGGCGCCGCCGGCATCGAAATCGCCCTGCGGCCATTGGAGGTCGATCGCCACCAGTTTTCCATCCGTGCCGCGCTGATGCAGATTCGCGAGCCGCGACCGCATCGACGCGTTCGGCGCGAACGAGGTGTCGCGCATGCCGAGCGGCTCGAATACCTGATGTTGCAGGTAAGCGCCGAGACGTTCACCGCACACCGCTTCGACCACCTGTCCGAGCCAATCGAGGTTGGTGCCGTATTCCCAGCGTTCGCCAGGATCGAACAGCAGCGGCATGTCGAGGCTGACCCGCTGGCCGCTGACGATGCTCGGAATCTGCAGCGCCGCCTGCAGCTTCTGCACGTCGGTGCTCAAGAACTCGTAGCCAAAGCCGGCGGTGTGCGTGAGCAGGTGCCGCACGGTGATCGCGCGCTTCGGCGCGCGGGTCTGCGGCTTGCCGTCAGCATCGAAGCCGGTGAGCACCTGCATGGCCTTCAAGCGCGGCAGCCAGCGCCCGGCTTCGCCATCGAGTTCGAGGCGGCCTTGTTCGATCAGTTGCATCGCGGCGGTGGTGGTCAGCGCCTTGGTCATCGAGGCGATCCAGCAGACCGTGTCGAGCGTCATCGGTGCAGCAGCGCCGAGTGCGCGAACGCCGAAGGCGCCTTCGTAGAGTGTGCCCTTGCGATCGGTCGCCATGGCCACCACACCCGGAACCTGGCCTGCCGCGGTGGCGCCTTGCAGCAGAGCATCGGCCTGTTGTTTGAGTGACATCGTTAATCTCCTCCTCGTTGTGTTTTCTGTCGGCGATTCGACATTGAATCAGCCGTCGATGCAAAAGTGAGCAACTGCCTTGACGCTCGCCCGCCGTTGTCTGGATGGTCCGTCTGGATGGTCTGTCTGAATGGTCTGTCCGGATTTTCGATCTGGATTGCCCGTGTTTGGATGGTCCGTCTGAATGGTCTTAACGCGGCGGGCCACCCATCGCACGGTCGCGCAAGGCTTCGAGCCAGATCTGATGAAAACGGTGCATGCGCGTCGGGAACAGCCAGGCCCCGCTGCGGGCGACGAAGCCGTGCTGCGTTTCCTCGGTCAGTACATGGCAGCCGCCGTCGGCGGTCGGCGTCAGCAGCCAGGCGTGGTAGGCGTCAACACCGAGCGATTTCGCGTCCCAGGCGAGACGCGCTTCGGGTACACATTCCTGAACTTCGGAGGTGATGCGCACGCCGAACGTGGTCCAGACGAAACGCGATCCGCTTTCGAGTTGCGCGGCATTGCCACGGAGGATTTTGAGATTGCGCGAATTCAGATACCACTGTGGCCAGCGCGGCGCCTGCGTGAGCCAGGCCCAGACGATGGCGGGCGCAGCCGCAATCTGGATTTCGTTGCGCACATGCACCGGCGCGTGCGCGGGCGCGTAGTGCGCCGGCCATCGAATCCGTGGCAGCTGATCCTCTGCAGTCGCGGCCTGGGAGTGCATCCGCTCGAATTCCTTTTTTTGGATCTTTGGGCGACACGTCCTCCGTGCCATCGTCGGGTCCGCGTGGTAGCGGGTTGATCGGCGAGGCCGTGGGATGACGCAAGCTTAGCCTGCAGGACACTGCGCGGAACATCCGTGCAAACCCTAGCGGCGGCTAGTCGAGCCGCACCTTGAACAGGGCGCCGGAGCGGCGCCAGACCCAGCCGACGATCAGCAGCGTGATGCTGCCGCCCAGCAGCACGGAGCGGGTCGCCCCAAAAATCGAGGCGGAGGTGCCGGCCTGGAACGCGCCGAGTTCATTGGAGGAGCTGATAAAGATGCTGTTGACCGACAGCACGCGACCGCGCAGATGATCCGGCGGCAACACTTGCAGGATGGTGTTGCGGATGACCACGCTGATGCTGTCGAACGCGCCGCTGACAAACAGCGCCGCCACCGACAGCCAGAACCAGCGCGACAGTCCGAAGGTCAGCGACATCACGCCAAAGCCGGCAACCGCGATCAACAGATTGCGCCAGGCATTGCGCGTCGGCGGGTAGCGCGTGCAGACCAGCAGCGTCAGCAGCGCGCCGATCGAGGGCGCCGCACGCAGGATGCCGAGCCCCTGCGGACCCACCTGCAGGATGTCGGCGGCGAACACCGGCAGGATCGCGACCACGCCGCCGAACAGCACCGAGAACATGTCGAGCGACAGCGCGTACAGGATGATCGGCGTGTTCCATACAAAGTCGATGCCTTCGCGCAGGCTTTGCCACAGATTGCCCTGCACCTCGTTGGCCGGAATCGCGCGCGGCGGCTGCGGCGGCATTACCGCGAACAGACTGACTGCGGCGACGAAGAACGCGATCACCAGCGCCAGCGTCGCGGTCAATCCGAACGCGGCGTACAGGAAGCCGGCGCTGACCGGGCCGAGAATGGCGCCCGCCTGCCAGGCCGTACTGCGCCAGGCGGAGGAATTCGGATACAGCTCGCGCGGCACCAGAAACGCGCTCATCGCACTCGCGGCCGGTGCAAACAATCCACGCGCCAGTCCGAAGGCCGCGATCACGCCGTAAATCACGCCCAGCAAAACCGTCTTCGACATCCACAAGCGCGTCGATGGCAACAAGGCCCACAGCAGAGTGATCGAACCAAGTACGACGAACGCCACGCTGCCGACGATCAGGCGCCGCTTGTCGCGCCGGTCTGCCAGCAAGCCGCCGAACAGCGCCAGCGAAATGAACGGGATTGCTTCGGCCAGACCGATCAAGCCGAGCACCAGCGGCTGATGCGTCATCGTGTACAGCTCGTAGCCGATGACGACTTCCTGGATTTGGATGCCGATCGTGAACAGGAAGGCGCCGGCCATCAGGTTGCGGAACGCCGGATAGCGCAGTGCGGCGAACGAATCGTGACGCGGCGTTGCGGCGACTTCGGGTGATTCGGGGGTCGACATGACAACAACGGGCGCGATGGACTACGGCTCGCTATTGTCCTCGTTTTCGTCGTTGCGCTGTGTTGCGCTGCCCAGGCGCAGCGCCACTTCGTAGAGCTGCTTGCGCGAAGCACCGGTGATATCCGCAGCCACGCGCGCCGCGCGCGATGGTGACAGTTCTGCCAGCAGCAGCCGCAACACGCGCTCGGCGTTGACATCGTCACTCGCTGCCGCCGCACCTTCGATGACGATGACGAACTCGCCGAGGCTGCGATGCGTATCCGCCGCATGCCAGGCCAGCACTTCGGCGGCGCTGGCGGTGTGGCTCTCCTCGAAACGCTTGGTCAGTTCGCGCGCCACGCAGATGCGCCGTTCGGGGCCGAGCACGGCGACCAGGTCGGCGAGGCTGTCACCGATGCGATGCGAAGATTCGTAGACCACCACGGTGCGCGCCTCGTGCAGGAACTCGGCGAAGCGCGCACGGCGTGCGTTCGACTTCGGCGGCAGAAAGCCTGCGAAGCAGAATCGGTCGGTCGGCAGGCCGGAAATCGATAAGGCCGCGATCACCGCGCAAGGTCCGGGGACCGCCTGCACCGTCACGCCTTGCGCCCGCGCCTGGCGCACCAGCGCATAGCCGGGATCGGACACCAGCGGCGTGCCGGCGTCGGATACCAGCGCCAGCGTTTCGCCGCGCAGTACCGCTGCGATCAACTGTTCGGCGATGCGATCCTCGTTGTGTTCGTGTAATGCCACCAGCGGCCGGCGCAGGCCGAAGTGCGACAGCAGCACGCCGGTGGTTCGCGTGTCTTCCGCGGCAATGCGGTCGACGCCGGCCAGCACATCGCGCGCGCGCGGCGACAGGTCGCCCAGGTTTCCGATCGGTGTCGCCACCACGTAAAGCGTGCCGCCGCGCACACTGTTGTCCTGCGTCGGCGCAGGCGTCGATGCTTGTGGTTCATCGGTGGGGCGCGTGTCTACATCCGGCGGTAATCGGCTCATGGCATACTTTAACGGATGAATTCCGAACGATTTTCGCCGCCTCGCGGCGTCTTGCTATTGGCGCTGACGAGCCTGCTGCCGGCGATGCTGGTCGCTTGCGCGTCGACTGGTTTTGGTCGCAGCGAAGGTGCTTATTCCTCCGCGTCTTCGGGCGCGGCAGCGGATAGCGCCGAGCAGCGCGGCGACTATCTGCATGCCGCACGCGTGTATCAGGAGCAGGCCGCCGAAGCCTCGCCGCAACAGGCATTGGAGCTGCGCCTGCGCGCCGCAGAAGCCGCCGCCAATGGCAACGATTTCACGCTGGCCGGCAACCTCATCGGCCAGATGCCGGCCAGTTCATTGACTCCCGATCAGCAACTGCGGGGACGCATCGTCAACGCGCGCGGCGCGCTGGCGCGCAACGATGCCGCCACCGCCTTGCGCTGGCTGCCGGTCGATCCGGGCAATCTGCCGTCGGCCGAACGCGCCCAGGCCGTTCGCGCGCGCGCACTGTTCCTGAGCGGCGACACCGTTGGCGGCACCCAGGCAATGGTGCTGCGCGAGCACTATCTGCACGATCCGGCCGCCATCAGCGAAAACCGCAACAGCCTGTGGACCTCGCTTTCGACGGCGCCGCTCGACAGCAGCACGCTGGCACGCGCCGGCAGCAGCGATCCGATCACCCGCGGCTGGATCGAACTGGCCAATCTGGCGCGACGCAATGCCAGCTTGAGCTTCTACAACAACTGGCGTCAGCGCTATCCCGGTCATCCGGGCGATGAGCGATTGGCTGCCTTGTTGATGCCGGGCGCCCCGGCACCCGGCGGTGCCATTCAATCCGAAACCGGCGTGCTGCCGAGTGCCACGCTGCCAGCCACGCCGACGCAGCCATCGACACAAGCACCCGCGGTTGTCGCGGGCAATGGTTTCGCCGCGATGCTGCTGCCGCAGAGCGGTCCGGTCGCCAGTGCAGGTGAAGCAGTGCGTGCCGGTTACGCCGCCGCGGCCGCACGCGCGGGCGCCGCCGCGCCGCAGGTGTTCGACTCCTCCGGCACTGCCGCAACCATGCCGGCGCTGGTGCAGCAGGCGGCGAGTGCGGGCGCAGGCCTGGTGGTTGGGCCGCTGTTGAAGGAAAGCGTCTATGCCCTGGGCGTGCAAGCTCAGCCGCCGGTACCGGTGCTCGCGCTGAACTATATGGATGCGAACCGACCGGCGCCGACCGGGCTCTACCAGTTCGGACTCGCGCCCGAAGACGAAGCCCGCGCTGCGGCAGAGGACGCGGTCGGCCGTGGCTTGAAACGCGCGCTGGTGCTGGTGCAGTCCGGCGAGTGGGGCTCGCGCGTGCTGGCCGCGTTCCAGCAACGTCTGAGCGAACTGGGTGGCGTGACCGTCGACATCGAACGCTATAGCGGCCCGCAGGAAAGCTGGTCGGGTCCGGTACAACGTCTGCTGCGCTATCACGCGATCGAGGACCGCAAGGCCGCCGCAGAAGCCCGCGCGAAAGCGCTGCCCGGCATCGACCCGCAGCGCCGCAACGATTTCGATTTCATCTTCATGGGCGCGCGCAGCCAGGATCATGCGCGGCTGCTGTGGCCCTTGTTCCGCTTCTATCACGCCGAGCGGATCGCGATTTACGCCACCGCCGCAGTCAACAGCGGCAACGGCGATCGCGATGTGTCCGGCATTCGCTTCTGCGATTCGCCCTGGTTGCTCGACAGCCGTTACAGCGCCTTCCACGACGAGGCCTTGGCCGGGCGTAACTACGACAGTGCGCGCCTGTACGCGCTCGGTGCCGACAGCTTCCTGTTGGCGCAACACATGACGCAAGGCGGACTGCACCCAGGTGACCAGTTCGCCGGCGCGACCGGCACGCTCGCAGTCGGCAACGACAATGCGATTCATCGCGGCCTGATCTGTGCGCGCTTGCGCGTGGGCCCGCCCACGCCGCTGGCGGCCGGCGTCGATCCGGGCAATGCCGACGACGACCCCAACACGCCGTGATGCGCGGCGCGGATGCCGAGGCGCAAGCGCTGAAGCATCTGCAGGCGGCCGGGCTGCGGTTGGTGGCGCGCAACTGGCGTTGCCGCGGCGGCGAACTCGATCTGGTGATGCGCGATCGCGACACCCTGGTCTTCGTCGAAGTGCGCAGCCGTGCGCGCAGCGACTTCGGCAGCGCCAGCGAAACCATCGACGCACGCAAGCAAGCGCGGCTGACGCTAGCGGCGCGAAATTTTCTCGGCGCGCATCCGGAACATCTGCAGCGCGCCGCGCGCTTCGATGTTGTGGCGCTCGACGGCGCGCCGGGCCAGGCACAGAAGCTCGAATGGCTGCGTGCGGCGTTCGATGCCGAGTAGGGTGGACGAAAATGGTCGCGATCCGAGTGAGTTTGGTCGACGCTTTTATCCGTACAAATCGACCTGTTGCGATTGCCGGGACTCGACGTTTGGAACACTCGAAGACTCGAAGACTCGAAGACTCGAAGACTCGAAGACTCGAAGACTCGAACACTCGAACACTCGAACACTCGAAGGCTCGGCGGCTCAACGGCTCAACGGCTCAACGGCTCAACGGCTCAACGGCTCAACGGCTCAACGGCTCAACGTCTCAACGATGCAGCGCCTCAAATGGTCGCTGAGCCGACCCGTTCAATCAATGGCTACTGAATAGATAGCATCACCTAAGGATAGAACCCGCATGAACGCTAGCGAACGCATTCGCGGCCATTTTCAGGCCAGCATCGAAACCAAGCAGCGCACGCTGGAAAGCAGCCTGACGCAAATCATCGGCGCGATCGAGCACACCGTGGCGGTGCTCAAGGCTGGCAACAAGGTGTTGGCCTGCGGCAACGGCGGTTCGGCCGCCGACGCCCAGCATTTTGCGGCGGAGCTGACCTGCCGCTTCGAGCGTGAGCGTCCAGGGCTCGCGGCGGTGGCGCTGACCACCGACACGTCTGCACTGACCGCGATCGGCAACGATTATTCGTTCGAACAGATTTTCTCGAAGCAGGTGCAGGCGCTGGCGCGGCCGGGCGACTTGCTGCTCGCAATTTCCACTTCGGGCAATTCGCCGAACGTGGTGAAGGCGATCGACGCGATGCACGCCGCGGGTGGCAGTGTGCTGGCGCTGACCGGCCGCGATGGCGGGCATATCGCGCGGCTGCTGAAGCCTACCGATCTCGAACTGCGCTCGGCCAGCGACGTCACCGCACGCATCCAGGAGACGCATCTGCTGTTCCTGCACTGCCTGTGCGACGGCATCGACGAGATGATGTATCCGCTGAAATAAGTAGCGCGGGTCGATGTGCGATTGCGGAGGCACGTCGCGCAGTCGCAGTGGGCGCTCCTGACGCGGCAGCGCCGACTGAAATCAGCGTGGCGTCGTAGTTGGCCCAGTCCGAGCGTGGCAGCGCGAACAGGCATCGACGTTCGGCGAAACTGGCGGCTCGATCAGGCGCGCCATCGACCGTGCATGTCGGTAATAAAGATTGTGCGTCGCCATGATCTGTTTTTCCGACCAAGGTGCTCGCTTCGCAGCGCAACTCTATGGCGGCAACGTCAATGCCGCCCCCCTGCCTCAGGCATAAACTCGACTGCAACAAGCGTTGGGGGAGAACCCAGCGGCGATCAGTAGTGCGGGACCCCACTCGCAAGCTGAACCGACCGGGCATGGACAGCCGGCAATTGATTCGCAAAAAGTGAGGAGAGCTGTATGCGCAACCATTACGACGTTCTGATCATTGGCGCCGGTTTGTCCGGCATTGGTGCCGCCTGCCACTTGGCGATGGATTGCCCTGGCAAGAACGTGACGATTCTGGAGCGGCGTAACGCCGTCGGTGGAACCTGGGATCTGTTCCGCTATCCGGGCATCCGCTCCGATTCCGACATGTTCACCTTCGGCTACAACTTCCGTCCCTGGAATGCGTTGAAGGTATTGGCCGATGGCCCGGCGATTCGTCAGTACGTCAACGATACGGCGCGTCAGTATGGTGTCGACAAGAAGGTCCAATTCGGCATCAAGATTCTGCGTGCGGACTGGTCGAGCGCACAGAACCATTGGGTCGTTTCCGCCTTGCACGAGGCGAGCGGCGAAACACGTACCTACAGCGCAAACTTCCTGATCAGCTGCACCGGTTACTACAACTTTGATCGAGGCTATCTGCCGGACTTTCCGGGAGTCGGCAAGTTCAAGGGACAATGCGTGCATCCGCAGCACTGGCCAGAAAATCTCGACTACAGCGGCAAGCGCGTGGTGATCATCGGTAGCGGTGCGACTGCGGTGACGCTGGTGCCGTCGATGGCGAATACGGCCGCACACGTCACCATGCTGCAGCGTTCGCCGACCTATATCTTTTCGGTGCCGGCGTACGACGGTCTGTCCGCGCTGCTCAACAAGTTCCTGCCGAAGAGCTGGGTTTACAAGTTGGCGCGGCGCCGCAACATCGCGCTGCAGCGCTGGACCTACGATGCGGCCAAACGCTTCCCCAAGATTTCGCGCGCGGTGATGCTCGCCGCGGTGCGTCGACAGCTTGGCAAGAATGCCGATATGACGCACTTCACGCCGACCTACAAACCCTGGGATCAACGCATCTGCGCGGTGCCGAATGGCGATCTGTTCAAGTCCATCCGCGAAGGCAAGGCGAACGTGGTCACCGACCATATCGATACGTTTACCGAGCGTGGCATTAAGCTGAAATCCGGTCGCGAGCTGGAGGCCGACATCATCGTCACCGCCACCGGTCTCGAACTGCAGCTGATGGGCGGAATCGAGCTGTCCATCGATGGTCAGCCGATCGAGCCGAACAAGCGGCTCACCTACAAGAGCGTGATGATGCAAGACGTGCCGAACCTCGCGTGGGTGTTCGGGTACACCAACGCCTCGTGGACGCTGAAGGCCGACATCGCCTGCGAATACGTGTGCCGTCTGCTGAATTACATGGATCAGAACGGCATTGCCGCCGCCACGCCGCACGCGCCGCCGGGTGCTGCCGAAGACGGCGCCGTGATGGCCGCGCTCGAATCGGGCTACGTGCAACGCGCGCAGCACACGCTGCCGCGTCAGGGGCGCATGCTGCCGTGGCGCGTGATGAACCACTTCCAGAACGATAGCGACATGCTGCTGCGCTCACCGCTCGCCGATCCCGCGCTGCAATTCACGATGGCGCCGAAGTCCGTGCTTGCGGCCAAGGCGGAGCCCGCAGTCGCCTAAGTCTTCGTGGCCCTCGCAGTGGCGCTGAAACATCGGCGCCGCTGCGAGGGTTGAGGGCTGCGATCACCGCAGGACGGTGGAGCCAGCCGCGAACGCACATACACGGTTTTGGCCTGACGGTCGTTGGGCGCTCGGCATTGGGCCTGCTTCACCGCGCAGCTTAAAGCCTTCTCGTTTGCTCAGCGCCCACTTCAACCGGTACGAAGCTGCCCAAGTGCGCAACGTGAGGGCCGCGCGCTGTCGAGCACACACAGCGAGCCAAGCACATCGAGCGCAGCGAACCTATTGAGCGTTCGCGCGATTGAACACATCGGCGTTCGTGCGAATCCGTTTCGACTTCCGGCTTTGTCGACGACCCAGGTCTGGCAATTCGACAACGACAGGTGCCACGGCTTCGATTTAAGGTCACGCTTACGGACCGCACGCGCGCCAGTTTCAATCCCGGTCCAAGCCCAAAGTCTCCGAGTTGGCAGACTGACTCGCGTCGAACACTGAGTAACTAGCGACAATCAGCCACTGCGACGCTGCCACTGCCACTGCCACTGCCACTGGCACATTGCGCTAGTAGCAGCGTCGGATACGGCCCAGCGGCACATGCCTTGCAGGTGCAGGCAGTCACCTGAACGCGAAGTCCTGCGCATGCCGGGCCGGTTCCAGCAAAAACCATAACGCCGACCATGCAGCTCTCCCAATCTCCTTCGCGCAATCTGGTCAACGGCCTGCTGTTCCTGGCGGTGCTGGCGCCGGTGGCGGTGTGCGGCTACATGGTGTTGGGCTGGAATTTCGGCGACGCGCTGTACATGGTCGTGATCACCATTTTCACGGTCGGCTACGAGGAAGTTCGGCCGATCAATACACCGGAACTGCGCGCGTTGACGCTCACACTGATCGTGCTCGGCTGCACCGGCGTGATCTACCTGACCGGTGCGCTCGTGCAGTTCTTCACGCTCAGCCAGATCCAGCAAGTCCTCGGAATCAAGCGCATGAAAAATGAAATCGACCAGCTGCGCGATCACGTCATCGTCTGTGGTTTCGGCCGCATCGGCAACATGCTGGCGCGCGAACTGAAGGCCGGGAAATCACGCTTCGTCGTGCTCGAGCGCAGTGACGCACGCGTGGCCGAAGCGCGCGCACTTGGCTACCTCTGCGTGCAGGGCGAAGCCACCGACGAAGCCGTGCTGAAAGCCGCCGGCATCGATCGCGCGTCGATCTTGGCCACCGTGCTGCCAGACGACGCCGCCAACGTCTTCATCACGCTGAGCGCGCGCAGCCTCAACAAAAGCCTGCGAATCATCGCGCGCGGCGAGCTGCCCACCACCGAAGGCAAGCTCTTGCATGCCGGCGCCAACGACGTCGTGCTGCCGGCACATATCGGCGCGGAGCGAATTGCCGAATTGATCCTGTTTCAGAACGCCAACGCGCTGCTGCGGGGCTCGGCGCAGATGAAAGGCTTCGAGCACGACTTGCATGGTCTCGGGCTGGAACTTGAAACCGCCGCTGCGGCCGAGGGCAGCCCCTTCGTGGGACTGACCATCGCGGACATCGAGCGTCGCGCGGGCGGTGCCTTTCTGATTGTGGCGCTCAATCGCCGCGATGGCAGTGCCTTGACGCGTCCGCCGGCGGAAACCGTCGTCAATGCCGGAGACGGTGTTGTGGTGATCGGCCGGAGCGGCCGTGTGCGCGCATTGGACGCGTTCGGCGCCGGCTGAGTCTCACACGGACGCATTCGGGCGTGAGGCAGGGCGCCAGGGCTGGAACTAGTACGAATCGGATCGCGCTGCGCGCGCGAATCGCCCTACGCTTGATGCGAGCCCGGCGAGGAATGGAGTTTTAAGTTGATGCCGCCACATCGGTGGCAGTTCGGCAAGTAAACCCCCGCTCGCCGCGTAAACCGAAGGCGTTTGGGCGAGCTTTGAGCCGGGTAATCAGAAGCCGCGACGTTCAGCGGGTTTCAACACCACCGATGAAAGAGCAGCAGCCGCGCTAGGGGCAGGCCGCTGCGGGCGTGGATGCCACGCCCGGTAGGGGATCAGGCCCGCTGCGGCAAACCGATTTCGCGAACGCCACGCGGAGCCAGCGATTGCGGTTTGCGCTGCGCGGCGCGTGCATCGCGCCAGATCAACACGCCGAGCGCGCTGAAGCTGATCGCGGTGAGTGCGAGGACCAATGCGACGAAGATGGCGACAGGTGCGTCCATGAGACTTTCCGAGTGGACTCTTGACGTGTACTTTCCGCCGCTTGCTGCATTGCGGCAATTGATCTTTATTCGAACCTTTGTTTAGAAAATATAAATCGTCGCGGCCATCGAGGCTCGGAGCGGGCCGGAGATCGATAGCGCCTTTCCAGCGATCGATTTTTGAGGTTTTTGCCGCGCAAAAATGGCCGCGTCGGCGCCGCCGTCATCGTCTCGCGTGCCGGCGAAGTCCTAACCCGAGGTCGTTCGCGTTGTTGTTGAACTGCGCCCCAGAGGCACGCGCACGGTGTGTCAGCGATTGCGACTTGGTCGTGATCAAGACCGGTGGCGCGCGCGTTCTCGCGTATCGGCCGTGATCAAGACTTATGGCGAGCCATTGCTCGCGCCGAGCAAAGCAGCTTGCTGCAGCCGAACGAACCGACCGGTCGTACTGCGACGTGGTCGGATACCAGCCACTGACGTGCCCGTCATTCAGGTGCCGGAAAGGACCACAGGTTAGGCTCGACGGTGTGGCCCCGCGCAGACTGCTTTGACAGATGTGACGAGGCGAGCCGCCGCAGGATGCGGATCGAGCGTGTCCCCGGGCTGGGGTAAGCCGTTTTCAGAATGCGATTGCCATCGCGAATCCATCAAGGAGCATTTCGTATGCCGCAAACCCTCTCGGTATGGACGCCCGGATCGCCGTGCCGTCGCTCGCTGCTGCGGCGCGTGTTCGGCGCGCTGTCTCTGTTGTCGCTGTTGCCGCAGGCGCATGCCGCCGACATCACCAACTACGCGGTCGACGGCGGCGGCATGCCGCGGCAGTACCTGCTGGCGTCGCCCCGCGCGATCAACGGTCCGCGGCCTTTGATCCTGCTGCTGCACGGCCATCTCGGCACTGCGGCCAACGCGCTGGGCGGCGGTCGTATGCCGTCGCCGCTGTCGGCCTGGCTCGGCATCGTCGATCGCGAATCGGTGCTGGTGGCCGCACTTCAGGGCCTGAACGGTGCCGACAAGCGCACCGGCTGGCACGACTGCCGTTCGGACAACAGCGGCAATCCGCAGGCGGACGACGTTGCGTTCGCCGAGCGCGTGGTGCAGCAGCAGGTCAGCGCCGGACGCGCCGATCCCAAACGCATCTACGTCATGGGCATGTCGAACGGCGGCATGATGGCGTATCGCCTCGCGCTGGAAATGCGTCCGGCGCCGGTGGCGATTGCCGCGGTGTCCTCGTCGATGGCGCGCGCCAGCTCCTGCCGCGGCCCCAGCGCCAAGGTGTCCGTGCTGCTGATCAATGGCACCGGCGATCCCATCGTGCCCTTCGGCGGCGGCAACGTCGGCTTGTTCGGGCGCTCCACCGGTGGCGTTATCGGCGCAGAAGCCACGCGCGATTTCTGGCTCAAGGTCAATGGACTCAGCAGCGCGCAAGCCAGCGCCTCGGCGGTTCGGACCTCAGCGGAATCCGATGGTGACACCACGGCGTCGCGCACTTTTTATGGCCCCAGTCGCGGACCTCAGGTGGAGATGGTGACGATCCGCGGCGGTGGCCATGTCGAGCCGAGCCTGCGGTACCACATCGGCTGGGGCTATCGGCAACTGGTCGGCAAACAGAACAAGGATTTCGAGAGCGCCGAAGAAGCCTGGGCCTTCTTCAAGGACAAATCCGCCGGCCCTTGATGCACGCAGCGCGCGCCTCGAAAGTGCTCCGGGCGCGCTGCTGCAATGCCAGCGGCACCGTGCGTCGCTGCGCAGTAATCCGCTGCGTAGCTGCTTAGCTGCATCGCGTCGTGGCTCCGTAATGAGTCTTAGCGCTGCGATTCGCTATTCAACCGCGCAGCGAATGGCTCAGTCGCTACGGCGTGATTCGCTAAGCCGCTACGCACCGACCTGCTGGGCAGCGACAACGCTTCTGTGCGACGCAGTTGATCAACTCGTGATCGCCGTCGTAGCTGGCGAGTCGCAAAGTACCCGTCATCGCCGCCCGCGAGGCGACCTGCCAGGCAGCGACAACCCTGCTTCGCAACGCAGCTGATTGGCTCGTGACTACTGTCGTCGCTCGCGAGTCGCAAAGCGCCGTCATCGCCACCCGCGAGCAGAAAGTGCTGCATAGCCTCACAATCCGCGGTCTCGCGCGGTTTCCCGCGCGGCATCCACCGCAGGTATTCGTGTGTCGAACCCGTCGTCGTCGCAAGCCAGCCGTATCGAATTCGCCAGCCTGAGCCTGCAGCCCGCATTGCTGCAGGCGCTGGATTCGCTCAACTTCAAGCAGATGACGCCGATCCAGGCCGCCAGCCTGCCGCCGATGCTGCAGGGTCGCGATGTGATCGGCCAGGGCCCGACCGGCAGCGGCAAGACCGCCGCTTACGGGCTCGCACTGCTGTCGCGCATCGACGCGAGCGTTGCCAAGACGCAGGCGATGGTGCTGTGCCCGACGCGCGAGCTTGCCGACCAGATCGCCAAGGAGATTCGCGCGCTCGCGCGTTGCCTGCCGAACATCAAGCTGACCATTCTCAGCGGTGGCATTTCGAAGCGCCCGCAGCTCGCCTCGCTGGAACACGATCCGCACATCGTCGTCGGCATGGCCGGGCGCGTGCTCGAACATCTCGCCGCTGGCACGCTGAAGCTGGGCGATCTCAAGGTGCTGGTGCTCGACGAAGCCGACCGTATGCTCGGCTCGGATTTCGAAGAAGCCAGCCGCGCGATCATCGAACAGGCGCCGAAATCGCGACAGACTTTGTTCTTCTCGGCGACGTTTCCAGAAGACGTGCGCCATGTCAGCAAACTGATGCAGCGTGATCCGATCGAAGTCACCATCGAGAGCACCGCGACATCACTCGTCACGCAAACCTTTTTTGAAGTCGATCCCGCACGGCGCGTGGACGCACTCGCGCATCTGCTGAGCGCGCATCGCCCCGAATCCGCGCTGGTGTTCTGCTACAGCAAGAACGACGCGCGCGATGTTGAAGAAGTGCTGCGTCGCCGCGGCTTCGCCGCACTGGGCCTGCACGGCGACATCGAACAGCGCGAGCGCGACGAAGTGCTGGTGCGTTTCGCCAACGGCACGTGCCGCGTGCTGGTCGCCACCGACGTCGCCGCGCGTGGGCTCGACATCAAAGACCTCGCCGCGGTGATCAGCTACGAGCTGCCGCTTGATCCCGATCAGCACGTACATCGCGTCGGCCGCACCGGCCGCGCCGGCCGCAGCGGCATCGCGCTGCATCTGTATGCGCCGCGCGAATACAGCCGCGTGCGCGCGATCGAAGATGCGCTGCAGCTCGAAGCCGACATCGAAAAACTGCCGGACGCGCTGCTGCCAGATCGTCCCGTGCTGGCCAAGGTCGTCACGCTGTGCATCGACGGCGGACGCCGCGACAAGCTGCGTCCCGGCGACATTCTCGGCGCACTCACGGGCGATGCCTGCATGGACAAGGAAGCGGTCGGCAAGATCGCCAGCTTCGACACGCGCACTTATGTCGCCATCGACAAGGCGCAAGCCAAGACGGCGCTGCAGCGGCTGCGCGATGGCAAGATCAAGGGCAAGAAGTTTCGGGTGCGGCCGATCGAGTAAGCCTTGCACTGTTTTGCGAAGCACGTTTGCCGCATGATCAAGTGGCGCAAGGTGCGGCAAACGCGATGCGCTTGCCGACACAAATAAAACGATAAGCAAAATGGAGGCAGCAATGGATCAGGCTACGGCAGTCGTTGTGGGCGTTGGCGCGGAAGCAGGCATCGGTGCGGCGGTGTGCCGGCGCTTTGCAGTCGGCGGTTATCACGTGCTGGTGGCGGGGCGCACCGCGGCAAAGATCGAGCAGGTTGCGGCCAGCATCGTCGCCGACGGCGGCACCGCCGAAGCCTGCGTTTGCGATACCACCAGTGAGACGGATGTCATCGCGCTGTTCGATCGTGCGATGGCGCCAGGCGAGGGACGTGCGCCGGCCGATGTCGTCGTGTTCAATGCCGGCAATAATCAGATCATCGATTTCCGCGAAACCAGCGCGCAGCAGTTCGAACACTTCTGGCGCGTCGGCTGCTTCGGCGGCTTCCTGGTCGGCCGCGAAGCCGCGCGTCGCTTCGCGCCACTCGGGCGCGGCACGGTGTTGTTCACCGGCGCCTCCGGCAGCCTGCGCGGCAAGCCCGGCTTCGCCCATTTCGCCGCGGCCAAAGCCGGCCTGCGCATGCTCACGCAGAGCATGGCGCGCGAGTTCGGGCCCAAGGGCATTCACGTTGCGCATGTGGTCATCGACGGCGGCGTAAACGGCGATCGCCTGCGCAGCCTGATGCCCAAGATGGTCGAACAGCGCAGCGCCGACGGCCTGCTGAATCCGGATGAAATTGCAGAAGCCTATTGGTTTCTGCACCGCCAGCCACGCAGCGTGTGGACACAAGAACTCGATCTGAGGCCATCGCGCGAAACCTTTTAGACCTGCAGCGCGCGCTCGCCGAATTCGGTGAGCGCCGCCGATGACCCGCTGCTTGCATGCGCATGCGCTGTGGCAAGCACGCAAGCATTTCGTTCGTCTGCGAATCGGAGTGTCCGATGGAAAGGCGTGATCGAAAGGAGCACTCGCTCGCGCCATCGTTACGCTTCGTAACCCTGCGCTCGCTGCCTCCACAGACGCTCAATAAAACCCGCCGCGATTCCTCCACTTGCGTGCCTGCTCGGCGCCGCTGAGTGAGATTTCATCACGGTTCCAGCAATAAACCTGTCACAACCGCTCCTTAACGTCGTTATGGATAAACGCGCCAGTGACGGCGTTCGTAACGGGAGACAGGGAATGTACAAGCGTCGGCGGTGGGGCCTCACTTCATTGATCGCTGGGGCCGTACTCGGCGCCTGCACAATCGTTGCCTGTAACAACAACGACAACAACAACTCGGCAACGCCTGCACCGACCACACAGGCGGCGAAGGTCAAGCACGTGTTCATGATCGTGCTCGAAAACAAGAACTACGCGGATACCTTCGGCACCAGCACGCAAGACCCCTATCTGCAGAAGACGCTGGTGCCGCAGGGCGCACTGCTCACGCAGTACTTCGGCACCGGACACGTCAGCCTCGACAACTACATCTCGATGGTCAGCGGCCAGTCGCCGACACCGGATACAGACGACGACTGCCTGCCGGGTTTCACCGGCACCACCGGCAACTACAACGATGTGGTGCAGAGTGGCACCACATCCGATGGCCAGGTGATCGCGAACAGCGGCTGCATCTATCCGGCCAGTGTGAAGACCATTGCCGATCAGCTCAGCGCCTCGGGCCTTAGCTGGAAGGGCTACATGGGCGACATGGGTAACGACCCCGCGCGTGAAGCGGCCACTTGCGGCCATCCCACAATCGGCACCGGCACCGACAACACCAATTCCGCCGAAGCGCCGAGTTCGTCTGTGCCGCTTGGCGATGCGTACGCCACGCGCCACGACCCGTTCATGTATTTTCATTCGATCATCGATTCGCCGGCCTGCCAGACCAACGTCGTCAACCTCAACCAGCTGAACACCGATCTCGCCTCGGCCGCCACCACGCCGAACTACGTGTTCATCACGCCGAACCTCTGCGACGACGGCCACGATGGCGACGGCACCGGCACCGCCGGCAAGGGCTGCGCAAACGGGCAGCCGGGCGGCCTCACGTCCGCAGATGCCTTCCTGAAAACCTGGGTGCCGAAGATCATGGCGTCGCCCGCGTATCAGCAGGATGGTCTGCTGGTGATCACCTTCGACGAGAGCAACTACACCGCCAGCAGCACCACCGATCCGGAAACCAAGCAGACCACGATTACGCTCACCTTCCCCGGCACCACCTGCTGCAACCAGCAGCCCGGCCCGAACCTGAGTGGTGTTCGTCCCGGCGGTTTCACGCTGGTGAATTCGCCGACGCTGGTGGAGAAGATCGCGATCAACGGCTACGGCGGCGACCAGGTGGGTGCGGTGCTGCTGTCGCCCTTCATCAAGCCGGGCAGCACATCGAGCACGCCGTACAACCACTATGCGCTGCTGCGTAGTCTCGAAGACATCTTCAACACCGGCAGCTATCTCGGCTATGCGGGCGACTCAACATTGGCAACCATCGGCAACGACAGCACGGTGTTCCAGTAAGTCGTCCGGTTAATTCAGAACGCCTGGGAGCCACTCGCGCATGGCGCGCGAGTGGCTCAGTTGCGCGCCTCGATCGATTGTGAGTTCTAGCCGTATTCGTTTGGGTGCTGCGCTCAGCGCACTGCTGCTCAATGCCTGCGGTCAGCACGGCGAGGGCGCGTCTACGCAGGCATCCGCGCTTGCCGCATCGCAGACCTCGCCGGCAATTACGCACAGCGCCAGCGCGATCAGCACGCAATCGAATGCCGCACCGAGTGCGCTCGCAGCGCTCGGCAAAAAGATCTTCTTCGATCCGGGGTTGTCCGCATCCGGCCGCTTGTCCTGCGCAAGCTGCCACAGCCCGGACCACGCCTACGCCGCACCCAACGCGCTCGCCGTTCAGCTCGGCGGCGCCAAGCTGGATCAGCAGGGCGCACGCGCGGTGCCTTCGCTGCGCTACGTGCTCAATCGCACGCCGCTGTGGTCGAAGGTGTTCATCTCGAACGAAGCCGAACGCATCCTCGAGGGCAACGAACCCCCGGTCGGCGGCTTCGGCTGGGATGGCCGCTTCAACACGCTGCACGAACAAGCCGCATTCCCGCTACTCGCCGCAAACGAAATGGCGAATGCGAATGCAGAGGATGTTGTCGCCAAGCTGCAACGCGCCGCCTATTCGGACGACTTCCGCCAACTGTTCGGCGCGCAAGTGTTCGACGATCGCAAGAGCGCATTCGCCAAGCTCGGCTTCGCCCTCGAACGCTTCGAACTCGAAGACCCGAGCTTTCATCCCTACAGCAGCAAGTACGACGACTACCTAGACGGCAAAGCCCAGCTCAGCGAAGCCGAGCGCCGCGGACTGATGCTGTTCGACGATCCGCAACGCGGCAACTGCGCAAGCTGCCACATCGACCGCAAAGGCGCCGACGGCTCGCACCCGTTGTTCACCGACTACCAGTTCGAAGCACTCGGCGTACCGCGCAACCCCGAGATTCGCGCCAACCGCGATCCACATTACTTTGATCAAGGCCTCTGCGGCCCGCTGCGCAGCGATCAAGCAGCGGAGAAAAAGTACTGCGGCATGTTCAAAACGCCGACGCTACGCAACGTCGCCACGCGCGGCGCGTTCTTGCACAACGGCCGCTTTCACACGCTGGAAGATGCACTGCGTTTCTACGTGCAGCGCGACACCGATCCTGGGCGCTGGTATCCGCGCGATGCGAACGGTGGCGTCAGTAAGTTTGATGATCTGCCGATGGACCTACGCGGCAACGTCGATGTGATCGATCGACCGCTGACGCTGCACGAAGGTGAAGCGCCGGCTTGGAGTGATGCGGAGATTGGCGATGTGGCGGCGTTTTTGAGGGCGTTGACGGATCGGGATAGTAAGATCGCTCAAACCAACTGATATTGGTGGTACGCCGGATGGTGCTGTTCTACGAGTCACTCCTCGTTTCAGTCTGGCTCTAGTTCCGCCTCAGACCAACTTCCCGAAGACGTATTGCCATTGTCGGGGCCGAGACGCCGAACACAGACGCCAGCGAATCGAAATACTCGCCATGGTAGGAGATGGCTGACGACAACACCATCTCCCATTCGTAAGAGTCTTCGGACGACACCATCAGCGATCTTGTATTTTTTGGGCAGAGTCCAAAGGCAGCATCGTCATTAAATCTGAACTCGTCAATCGAGCCGAATCTGAATTCGAACTCAGCTACAACAACATTTCGCGGAGCGAGGAAGCAAGCGGCAAAATAATCTGCTTCCTTTTCGACCGTAGACCGCGATTGGCGTGCGGTACCAAGTCCAGACACCTGGCGGTCGCGATGCATAATCAATTCGCTCTTATGCAGTTGCCAGTGACCAATCTCATGTGCACCTGTAAATCTCTGGGTGAGCACGTCGAAATTTTGTGAAATTGAAATCCTGCTGCCCTGGCGATCAATAAGACCAGCGACCTCGAAACGAGTATTTCCATCCCCGAATTTTCCGAGATGTGGATGCGGTTCATAGTTGATACCCAGAACATTTGCCGCAACCTCCGCAGAGAACATCCGGCTTATTACTGGAATATCTACTGTCGACCACAGACTATCGCGTCGGCGATAGATTTCCTTCTGCAGTTCCCTCGCTGCTAGTTCGATTCTTTCGCGATTCATAGATCGTCACCGCTTGATGTGCGATGCCTCAATCCCAGCTCAGCGCACCACCCGTCTGATACTCCGTAACCCGCGTCTCGAAGAAGTTCTTCTCCTTCTTCAAATCCATTACTTCGCTCATCCACGGGAATGGATTTTCGGCGCCGGGGTAGAGGGCTTTGAGGCCGATCTGGGCGCAGCGGCGGTTGCAGACGAACTTGAGGTATTCGTTGAACTGGCTGGCGTTGAGGCCGAGTACGCCGCGCGGCATGGTGTCGTGCGCGTACTTGATTTCGAGCTGGGTCGCTTCGTGCAGCATGTCGGCGATTTCCTGCTGGAACTGCGGCGTCCACAGGTGCGGGTTTTCGATCTTGATCTGATTGATCACGTCGATGCCGAAGTTCATGTGCATCGATTCGTCGCGCATGATGTACTGGATCTGCTCGGACACGCCGACCATCTTGTTGCGGCGGCCGAAGCTGAGCAATTGCACGAAGCCGACGTAGAAGAAGATGCCTTCGAACACCACATAAAACGCGATCAGGTCACGCAGCAGGCGCTGGTCGTTCTCCGGCGTGCCGGTGTGGAAGGTCTGGTCGGCCAGGCTCTGCGTGAACGGCAGGCTCCAGGCGGCCTTGTCGTGGATGCTCGGCACTTCGCGGTACATGTTGAACACTTCGGCTTCGTCGAGGCCGAGGCTTTCAATGCAGTACTGGTAGGCGTGCGTGTGAATCGCTTCTTCGAACGCTTGGCGCAGCAGGTACTGGCGGCATTCCGGGTTGGTGAGGTGGCGATACACCGCGAGCACGAGGTTGTTGGCAACCAGCGAGTCGGCAGTGGAGAAGAAGCCGAGGCTGCGCTTGATGATGGTGCGCTCGTCTTCAGTGAGGCCGTTCGGATCCTGCCAGAGCGCGATGTCGGCGCTCATGTTGATTTCCTGCGGCATCCAGTGGTTGTTGCAGGCGTCGAGATACTTCTTCCAGGCCCATTCGTACTTGAACGGCACCAGCTGGTTGAGGTCGGCGCGGCAGTTGATGATCTTCTTGTCGTCCACCTGGATGCGGCGTGCACCCATCTCCACGGCTTCGAGGCCGGTGGCGCCGGCTTCGGCGTGGGCGGCGGTGGGCGTCAGTTCGAAATCGTCCGGCGGCGGTACGCGCATGGCTTTCGGCTCCGGCGTGCGCACAATCGTCTGCGCGCGCGGCGGCGCGGCGCGAACCGGCGCGGGTGCGGCGGGGGCGGGTGCATCATCCCAATCCAACATTTGCATCTCCTTCAATCTTGATCAGGAGACGTTGCAAGGTCTCCTTTGAAATTAAGTCTGGCCCTTCCGTAGAAGGGCCGTAAGTCTTACTGGCAGGCTTCGGCCGCCAAGCGGCACTCGCCAACCGTTCCGGAGCGCTGACCAAGCCTCATTGGCAGGCTTCGCAATCCGGATCGAGGATCGAGCAGACCTTGGCGCCGCCCACATCGGTGGCACTGGCTGCTGCCATCGTGCCGGGTGCCGGCGCTGCGGATTTCGCCGCAGCCTTGGCGCCGCCATCGCCGCGACCCACGGTGTTCAGGCGGTCGTCGTTGATGGTGGTCTTCTCGGCGTGCGTAGCACCCATCGTGCGCAGGTAGTAAGTGGTCTTGAGACCGCTGAGCCAGGCGTACTTGTACAGCTCGTCGAGCTTCTTGCCGGACGGCTGCGCCATGTACAGGTTGAGGCTCTGTGCCTGGTCGATCCACTTCTGGCGACGGCTGCCGGCGTCCACCAAGCGTTTGGCGTCGATTTCGAACGCGCACTTGTAGAGCTGTTTCAGCTCGCTCGGCACGCGGTCGATGCGCTGCACGCTGCCGTCGTAGTACTTGAGGTCGTGCACCATCACTTCGTCCCACAGGCCGGCGGACTTGAGGTCGTTGACCAGGTACTCGTTGACGACGGTGAACTCGCCCGACAGGTTCGATTTGACGTACAGGTTCTGGTACGTCGGCTCGATCGACTGCGAAACGCCGGTGATGTTGGCAATGGTCGCGGTGGGCGCAATCGCCATCGTATTGCTGTTGCGAATGCCCACGGTCTGCACGCGCGTACGCAGCGCATTCCAGTCGAAGCGGCCGGAAACCTGCTCGTCCTGTTCCAGATACTCGCCACGGCTCTTGCGCAGAATCTTGATCGAGTCGATCGGCAGCACGCCCTGATCCCACAGCGAGCCTTTGAAGCTGGCGTACGCGCCGCGTTCGGCGGCGAGATCGGTCGAGGCCTTGATCGCGAAGTAGCTCACCGCTTCCATCGATTCGTCGGCGAACTGCGTGGCGGCTTCGCTTTCGTACGGCAGGCGCAGTTTGTACAGCGCATCGTTGAAGCCCATCACGCCGAGGCCCACCGGGCGGTGACGCATGTTGGAGTCGCGCGCGGTCTTCACCGAGTAGTAGTTGTACTCGATGACGTTATCCAGCATGCGCATCGCGGTGTTGATGGTGCGCTCGAGCTTGGCGAAGTCGAGCTTGCCGTCGATCACGTGCGCCGGAATGTTCACCGAACCCAGGTTGCAGACGGCGATTTCGTGGCCGGCCTTGGTATTCAGCGTGATCTCGGTGCACAGGTTCGAGGAATGCACCACGCCGACGTGCTGCTGCGGCGAGCGCAGGTTGCAGGCGTCCTTGAAGGTGATCCACGGATGGCCGGTTTCGAACAGCATCGACAGCATCTTGCGCCACAGCTGCAGCGCCGGGATGCGCTTGAAGTTCTTCACGCGGCCTTCGTCGGCGAGCTTTTCGTACTGCGCATAGCGCTCTTCGAACGCCAGGCCGATGAGGTCGTGCAGGTCCGGCGTTTCTTCGGGCGAGAACAGCGTCCACTGGCCGTCTTCCATCACGCGCTTCATGAACAGATCTGGCACCCAGTTGGCCGTGTTCATGTCGTGCGTACGACGACGGTCGTCGCCGGTGTTCTTGCGCAGTTCGAGGAATTCCTCGATGTCGCGGTGCCAGGTTTCCAGGTAGCCGCAGACCGCGCCCTTGCGCTTGCCGCCCTGGTTCACGGCCACGGCGGTATCGTTCGCCACCTTCAGGAACGGCACCACGCCGTTGCTCTTGCCGTTGGTGCCCTTGATGTAGCCGCCCATGCCGCGCACCGAGGTCCAGTCGTTGCCGAGGCCGCCGGCAAACTTGGACAGCAGCGCGTTGTCCTTGATCGCGCCGAAGATGCCGTCGAGATCGTCGGGCACCTGCGTGAGGTAGCAGCTCGACAGCTGCGGACGCAGCGTGCCGGAGTTGAACAGCGTCGGCGTCGACGACATGAAGTCGAAGCTGGACAGCAGCGTGTAGAACTCGATCGCGCGGGTTTCGCGGTCGATCTCGTTCATTGCCAGGCCCATCGCCACGCGCATGAAGAACGCCTGCGGCAGCTCGAAGCGCGTCTTGTTGCTATGGATGAAGTAGCGGTCGTACAGCGTCTGCAGGCCGAGGTAGTCGAACTTGGCGTCGCGTTCGGTCAGCAGCGCATGGCCGAGCCGGTCGAGATCGAACAGGCACAGCTTAGGATCGAGCAGTTCCAGCGCGGCCGCCTTGTGGATGTACTCGCGGAAGTAGTCGGCGTAGATGCCCTTCATGTCCTCGAAGGTCGGACGCGTTTCCGTCATGCCGAGGAACTTCAGCGCTTCGTGGCGCATCGAGTCGCACAGCAGACGCGCGGACACGTAGGTGTAGTTCGGTTCTTTCTCGATGCGCGCGCGGGCGGCGAGGGTGAGCGCCTGCGACAGCTCCGATTCCGGAATGCCGTCGTACAGATCGCGCAGCGCGGCGGCCAGCACTTCTTCGGCGTCCACACCGGTGAGGCCGGCGCAGGCTTCGTTGACGACGCGGCGCAAGCGCACTTCGTCGAGCGGCAGGCTGCGGCCGTCGTCGAGCTTCACGGTCAGCGCGGCGACTGCCGGCGTGGTCTTGTCCGCCTTCTTCGCGGCGGCCTCGGCGGCGCGCGCCTTGGCGCGCTCGTCGCGATAGATCACGTAGTCGCGCGCGACCTTGTGCTCGCCACCGCGCATCAGCGCGAGTTCAACCTGATCTTGGATGTCTTCGATATGCAGCGTGCCGCCGCCGGACAGGTGGCGCGTCAGCGCCTGCACCACGGCCTGCGTCAGTTCCTCGACCTTGTCGCGCACGCGCGAACTGGCTGCGGCCTGGCCGCCCTCGACCGCGAGGAAGGCCTTGGTCATCGCAATCGAAATCTTGCGCGCGTCGAAATTGGTCAGCTTGCCGTTGCGGCGGATGACCTTGATCGCGCCCGGCGCCGTCGCGGCGAGTTCTGCGCTGACAGTGCCGTTTTCCGAGGCCGGCTGACGTGCCGGCGACGTTGAAGTCGTCTGGGTGGTGTACATGGGTTTGCTGCTCTCCCCGTTGCCGCTGGAATGGTGAATGTTTTAAAGCTTGGATACCAATATATAGTGGTTCGGGCTGGGGTCAACCCCAACATGCTGTGTCCAAAAGTGTGCATGGACCGCGCATAGGCGGTGCAAAAACTGTGGGTAAATCGCCTAAGTGACGGAGCCGTTTAGGGTTCTCCGATCAGATATTTGGACCACGAAGCTCCAGAGCTTTCCCTTCAGCCGACGAACGGCGACGAACGGTTTTCGACCTGCCGAAATGCTCGCAAAAGTAAAGGGCTTCGCGTCACAAATTTCATCGAACCGTCTGCCGATGCACGCGCTCCCAGGGTGCTGAGGTGGACGCGAACAGATGCGCAGCCGCTGCTGCTTTCGATGTGGCCTGCAAACCCGGCGCCAAACCGGGTGCGCGCAAGCTTCGTGCGGCTTCGTGCGAGACGGTCACTGCAAGCGATTGTGCGCCAACCCTCTGCCGCTGGCGCGATCGTAGCGGGTAGACTGACCGCCGGCGGCCTTGCAGTTCGCCCCGCATGTTTTATCAGCGTTTTATCAGCCTTTTTCTGGACGACCCATGACCCTGTTGCCCTGTCTGCTGGCCGGTGGTTCCGGCACCCGCCTGTGGCCGCTGTCGCGCGAGCAGTACCCCAAACAGTTCCTGCGGCTCACCGGCGAACAGTCGCTGCTGCAGAACACCGCGCTGCGCGCACAGGCGCTGCCGGGGGCGGTGGCACCGCTGGCGATCTGCGGCGAGCAGCACCGGTTCATCGTTGCCGAGCAGCTGCGCGAGGTCGCCATTGGCGGCGGCACCATCCTGCTGGAGCCGGAAGGCCGCAACACCGCGCCGGCCGCCGCCTGCGCGGCGCACTGGGCCCAGGAGAAGTACGGCCCGGAGACGCTGCTGTTCCTGATGGCGGCCGACCATGTGATTCCCGACCAGGCGGCATTCGCCAAGGCGGTCGAGGCCGCCATCGGTGCCGCTCAACAGGGGCGCATCGTCACTTTCGGCATCCAGCCGACCGCGCCGGAAACCGGCTTCGGCTACATCAAGGCCGGCGCGGCACTGGCCGGCACCGAGGCATTCAGCATCGCCTCGTTCGTGGAGAAGCCGCCGCGCGAGAAGGCAGAAGCTTTCTTGAAGGAAGGCGGCTATTACTGGAACGGCGGCATGTTCCTGTTCCGCGCCGATGTGTTCCTGGCCGAACTGCGCCGCTTCGAAGCGGCGATGGACGCGGACTGCGTCGAAGCGCTGTCGCTGGCCAAGCGCGATATCGATTTCGTGCGGCTCGACGCTGCGGCGTTCAAGCGCACGCGCAACGAGTCGATCGATTACGCGGTGATGGAGAAGACCGACAAGGCCGCACTCGTGCCGCTCAATGCCGGCTGGGACGACGTCGGTTCCTGGAGCTTCCTGGAGAAGCAGCCGAAGACCGATGCGCGCGGCAACGTCGCCCGCGGCGACGTGTTGATCGAGGATTCCGACAACTCGCTGGTCTACTCCACCAAGCGGCTGGTCGCGCTGGTCGGCGTGCAGGATCAGGTGGTCATCGAAACCGAGGACGCCGTGCTCGTCACCACGCGCGCCCGCGCGCAGGACGTGAAGAAGATTGTCGCCCGCCTCAAGAGCCAGGGCCGCGCGGAAGCCTATGCGCATGCGCGCGTCTATCGGCCCTGGGGCTGGTACGAAACCATTTCGCTGTCGGACCGTTTCCAGGTCAAGCGCATCATGGTCAAGCCGAACGAAAAGCTCAGCCTGCAGATGCACCATCACCGCGCCGAGCACTGGGTAGTGGTGAAGGGCACCGCGCGGGTGACCTGCAACGACAAGGAATTCCTGCTCACGGAAGACCAGTCGACCTATATCCCGCTGGGCCACAAGCATCGGCTGGAGAATCCGGGCAAGGTGCCGCTGGAACTGATCGAGGTGCAGTCCGGCGCCTATCTCGGCGAAGACGACATCGTGCGTTTCGAAGACATCTACGGACGCACGCCCGCGGTGAGCGGTTCGACCTGATTCCGGCGGCGCCCGACACGGCGTTGCCTGTCAGCGGCACCACATCAGGCGCCGCGAGTGAGTGCGGTTTGCGGACCGCCAGCAGCGAGTCGCTGCCGTCGAGCCCGAGTCCGAGCAGCTCAACACCAGCATCAACACCAGCATCTGCACCCGCATCTGCACCCGCATCTGCACCAGCATCTGCATCTGCATCTGCATCAGCATCAGCATCAGCATCAGCATCAGCATGAGCATCGGCATCAGCAGCAATGCGCCGATCAGCTTCAGCGCTTGTTGAAACCTTGCTTGTGCGGTCGTTGCTGTGTGTGCGGTCGATGCGGTGCAGTCGATGCGGTGCAGTCGATGCTCGTACGGCCGTCGCCGCGCTCGTCGGCGCGCAAACGGGAGCGCGCCGGCGACGTAGCCACCGCACTCAGCAGTTCATCGCTGCACTGCTCGACTTAGTCGAGGCCGCGTCGAAGATCTTTTCCGCGTTAGCCGCGAGGAAGTTGCGGAAGATCAGCGGCGCACCGTCCTGTGTCCACAGCGGCACGCCGTCGCGGTCAAGCGCCTGGCTGCGTTCGATGATCTCGACGAACTGCTTCTCGGTCTGCGCAATGCCGAGCGAGCCATCCGCTTCGCGCACCGGCGTATCCATCGTTGCCGCCATCGTCGCGGTCTGTCGCAGCTTGGTGCCGGGCGCGCCCTGAATCGCCGGCAACAACTTCAATCCCGCGGCGAGCATCGCCTGCGCCATCGCCTCGATGCCGGCGAAGCCTGCCGCACGTACGTCGATCGTCACATGATTGAAGTCGGGCCCCAAGGCCAGCGCACTCGCGGCTTCGCCTGAAACGGACGCCACCGCATCGAGTGTGGCGCGCTTCAATGGCGGGCCCGGCCGCGCCATCAGTCGCTGCACGAAGTGCTCGATAAAAAGCTCAGCGTCGGTTTCGCCGAGCCCGCCGTGCGTTTCCGCTTTTTCGATCAAGCCCAGAAATGGCGTGTGATCGACCGAGGCCCACTGCTCCGCGCAATCCTCGCGCACGACCGCGGCGACGTCCGGCGGAAACGCTGACAGCTCCACTTCGCTCAAGAAAATCTTGAACGGTGCTGAATCGTCGCCGATCACCTGCAGGTCGAAGCTGACCAGCTTCTTCGCCGGAAAGCGGTAGTCGAGATCGCGCCTTAGCCCGAGCACGCGCGCCGCGCGCACGAACAAGGCAGTCACCTGCGGATCGGCACTGCGAATCGCACCGTGATCGTTGTGGAAGCGACCGCCGTTGTCGGCGACCAGTTTTTGCAGCCGCACGAAGTCGGGCACGTTGGCCGCGAAACGAGCCGTGGCGACTTCGACGAACTGTTCGCGCAAGCTGCGCGGTGTCAGGAGCTTTGCCATCAGCGAAAGCCTCGAATGGAATTGCCGAGAGTTTATGCCGAACGCGCAACGGTCGCCGTGACCGTGCGCGCGCTGGCACGATCCGCCCAGTGCGCGACTCGGTGACCAACCGGACCGCTGGAGATCAGTCGGGGTTTGAAGTGGCGAACACTAAGACTGAGCGACTGAGCGACTGAGCGACTGAGCGACTAAGCGTCGACGCGACTAGGCGACTGTGCAGCCAGTGCGACGGCCTGCATGTAGCCAGTGCGACGGCTCGACGACGCGCCAGCTCGGCGGAGCCGGTTCGCCCGAGCGGCACTCGCACCGTCGAAATGTGCGCGCCTTTCGACCCTCGCAATGTCGAGGATCGACGGCGGACAGTCGGTCAACTCAATGCAGTGAAGCGACGCGCGGGGAAATCACCCCGCACGCAAGGCTGTCGCCACCGGCAGCCGCGCGGCGCGGATTGCCGGAAACAAGCCGCCGGCAATGCCGATCACGCAGGCGAGCACAATGCCGGCGACCAGCAGGGCAGGGCTCACGGTCAGCCGGAACACCACCTGCGAGAAGTTCGCGCCGAGCGTGTTGACGGTGTTGCCGTTGAAGAAGATCCACGCGAGTGCCGCACCGATCACACCGCCGAGCAGCGACAGCAGCAGCGCTTCGACGAACACCGACACCACCACCGGCAGCGCGCCGAAGCCGATCGCACGCAACGTTGCGATCTCCAGGCTGCGCGCGGAGACCGCCGAGTACATCGTGTTGAGCGCGCCGAACATCGCGCCCACCGCCATGATGCCGCCGACGAAGTAGGCGAGGAAGTTGAGCAACTTGGTCAGCTGCTTCGACTGCTCGGCGTAGTACTCGGGCTCGCGTTTGACGTCGACGGTCAGGGTCGGATTGGTGGTCAGCGAATCCTTGAAGGTGTCGAAGCTCGCCGCCGAATCGAGCAGCACGGTGATCGACTGGAAGCCGAGACGGCGGAACGCCGACATCACGGTCTCGCTGTCGGCCATCAGCTCGGATTCGTGCGCATCGCCATCGGTGTCGTAGATGCCAACGACGGTCCAATCGGATTCGCGGAACGACAGCTTGCTGCCAAGCGTGAGTCCGCGGAATTGCTTCGCCGCCGATTTGCCGACGATCAGTTCGCGAACCGCCGGTGCAAAGGCGCGGCCCTCGATGATCTTCAGCTCCGGTCGCAGCGCGAACGCCTGCGGCCCGACGCCACGCAGCGTGACATTGGAATCGCTGCCGTCGGACATCTTCGGCAAGTTGACGATAGTGACGATCTCGGCCGAACCGATCGGCTTGCCGCCAGCATCCTTCTTGATGCCGGGGGCATCGAGCACGGTCAGGCCGTTGTCGCGCGCGATGGCGCTATTGATCTCGGCCTGCGAGCCACCGCGCAACACGATCGCGCGATCCTCGCGTCCGGTGTTCGACACGGTTTTGTGAAAACCCACCGCCATTGCCAGCACCGATACCAGTACGGCGACCACACCGGCGATGCCGACGACGATCACGGAGGAGGTGCCCAGGCGTTGGGGAATCGCTCGCAGATTCATTCCGGTTATAGCGGACGTCTGTTTGAACATGATCGCTCCTTAAGGCGCAGCCGCTTCGAAGCGCGATTCCGCGCCGACTCGCCTTGCCGTCGATCCCCGCTGACGCGGGGCCCCTCGACGGGTGGCTCGCGTCGCTACCGCTCGCAGATTCATTCCCGCGATTGCCGAAGTCTGTTTGAACATGATCGCTCCTTAAGGCGCAGCCGCTTCGAAGCGCGATTTCGCGCCGACTCGCCTTGCCGTCGATCCCCGCAGACACGGGGCCCCTCGCCGGGTGGCTCGCGTCGGGACCGCTTGCAGATTCATTCCCGTGATTGCGGGCGCCTTATTGAACATGATCGCTCCTTATCGCCCAGCCAGCGCATCGACGATGTTGAGGCGTTTCGCGCGCCATGCCGGCGGCAGGCCGGTGGCGACGGCGAGGATCAGCGCGACGACGGTGCCGGCCACCAGCACGCTGCCGGGCAGGCGCACTTCGCCGACGACGCTTTTCAGTAGCGGGAATAGCAGCTCGGCTGCGCCCAGGCCGAGTGCGGCGGCGAGCAGACACAGCAAAACCGATTCGACCAACACCAGCGTCAGCACGCCGAGGTCCGAGTAGCCGAGCGTCTTCAGCACGGCGAGTTCGGGAATGCGCTCGCGCACCGATTGCATCATCGTATTGCCGGTGAGGAACAGCAGCGTGAAGAACACCGCGAACAGAATCGCCTTGACGATGAAATTGATGTCGCCGAATTGTTTCAGGAACGACTGCGCGAATTCTTTCTCGCTTTGTGTTTTGGTTTCGTCGGCGGAATTCAGGAACAGCTTGTCGATTGCGCCGGCCACTTCGGCCGACTGGTTTGGGTCCTTCAGGCTGACCACCCACCAGCCAACGGTGCCGCGACGGAAGGCGCGCGCTTCGTCGAAATAGTCGAAGTTGAACAGCGCGGCATCGGTCTGGTTCTTGTCGCCGTTGAAGTCGTAGTAGCCGACGACTTCAAAATTCCAGTCGGACTGTCCATCGGCTTTGCGGGTCCAGATGGTCGAATGCAACGGCACGCGATCGCCGATCTTCCAGCCATATTTTTTTGCCGCCACCAGGCCGACGAGTATGCCGTCGCGGGTATGGCGCAGCGCGTCGATCGCCTCGGGCGCCGCCTGAATTTCAGGTACGGCTTTCAGGTAGCGGTCGATGTCCACCGGTACTGCGAAGATGAAGTTCTTCGGATCCTGGTAGTACGCCCCGAACCAGGTTGCGTGCGCAACCGTGGCAACACCCGCCACCGATTCGATCTGCTGCATCTGGGCGATCGGCAGCGCCTCAGTCAGCGAGATGCGGCTGGTGACGACCAGGCGATTGACGTTGGCATTGTCGACGCCTTGTTTGAATGCGGCGTTGACGCCTTGCAGCATGCCGAACAGCAGGAAGGCGATGATGATCGACAGCAGCGTGAAGATCGTGCGCGTCTTCTTGCGCCACAGTGCCGCCCAGATCAGCGGAAAGTATTTCATCGACGCGCGCTCCGGCAATTCCACGGCGAGCCCGGCGACGCCAGCGCATCAACACCGATCGCGAATGGGCCGAGTGGTGCGACGCGATGATCGGTGCGCATTGCCGGCAAGCGCTGCGCGTTCAATGCGCCGCTCCGGCCAGCTGCTCACCCTGCACCAGAGCGCCCTTGTCGACGTGCAGTTGTCGGCTGGCGTATTCGGCCGCCTTCGGGTCGTGCGTGACCATGACGATGGTCTTGCCGTGATCGCGATTCAGCGTCTGCAGCAGATGCAGAATTTCGTCGGCCGTTTTGCGATCGAGATCGCCGGTCGGCTCGTCGCAGACCAGCAGCGTGGGGTCTGCCACCAGCGCACGCGCAATCGCCACACGCTGCGCCTGACCGCCGGAAAGTTCAGCCGGCTTGTGGCGCGCGCGATCGGCGAGGCCGACCACGGCGAGTGCGGCGGCGACGTTCTTCTTGCGCTGTGCGCCATTCAGCGAAGTCAGCAGCAGCGGCAATTCGACATTGCGCTCAGCGGTCAACATCGGCATCAGGTTGTAGAACTGGAACACGAAGCCGACATGCCGCGCACGCCATTTCGCCAGTCCGCCGCTGGAGAGCTGATCGATGCGCTCACCGGCAACGATCACCTCACCGGAAGTGGCGCGATCGAGTCCGCCGATCAAGTTCAGCAGCGTGGTCTTGCCCGAGCCGGAAGGGCCCATCAGCGCCACGAATTCGCCGCGCGCGATTTCGAGGTTCAATGCGTGCAGCACTTCGACAACCTGCTTGCCGCGCTGATAGCGCTTCACCACATTGCGCAGAGATACGATCGCTTCGCTCATCGCCCACTCCTTTCGATTGGATCTGCCAAATGCGACTCAGATCCGCGTGTCGTCGTGCTGCTGTTCGTTTCGCTCAGGGCTCGATGCGTATCCGCGCCCCGTCCTGCAGTTTGCTCAAATCGCCAACCGCCACGCGATCACCGGCGTTGAGTCCGGCAATAATCGTCTGGCCCTCGCTGGTGCTCGCACCCAGCTTCACCGCGCGTCGTTCCACCGTATCGCCGCGCACCAGGAAGACGACGCCGGTTGCGCCGTTCACCTGCACCGCCTCGGCCGGCAGGCTGACGCCGGCTTTCGCGGCCGGTGCGTCGGCGGAGACGGCATCGCTGAGGAAGGCCACGCGCGCGCCCATCTCCGGCAGGATGCGCGGGTCCTTCTGTTTGAAGCCGATGCGCACTTTCACCGTGGCCTTCGCGCGATCCGCAGTCGGAATCACCGCGATCACGTAAGCCGGAATTTCGAAATCCGGATACGCGTTGAGGCGCACGCGCGCCAATTGATCCGGATGCACGCGATTGATGAAGTTCTCGTTGACGTCGACTTCCACTTCGAGCGAATCCATGTCGACGACGGTGCCGATACCGGTGCGCGTAAAGCCGCCGCCGGCCGTGAACGGCGAGACGATCTCGCCCGGCTGTGCCGCCTTCACCGTGATCACACCGGCGAACGGCGCGCGCACCACAGTGTCGTCTTCGTTGCGCTGCGAGACTTCGACGGTCTTCTGCGCATAGTCGACATTGCGTTCGGCCGTGACGAGCTTGGCGCGATAGCTGTCGAGCGCCGTCTGTGCGGTGTCGATGTCGGACACGCTGATCAGACTTTCGGCAACCAAGCCCTTCTTGCGCTGCAGATCGCGCTCGGCATTGGCGAGATTGACCTTCACTTCGGCGAGTGCCGCGCGGTTCGATGCGAGCTGGGCCATGGCCTGATTCAGCTCGGCGCGCGTGTTGGTATCGTCGAGCCGCGCGACTACTTGATCCTGATCGACGTGGCTGCCTTCTTCGATCAACAGCTCAACGACCTTGCCGGTGATCTTGGCCGACACCGTCGCCGCGCGTCGCGCTACGACGTATCCGGACGCATCCAGCAGCGAACCGGGTCCGGCGCTGCTGCTGGTCGCGGTCGCCGCAATCACTTTCACCGGAATGCCGCTCGGCTTCAGCGCGAACCAGAGGCCGGCCGCAATCAGCAGCAGAAGCACGGTCGCCAGCAGCAACCATTTGAGCCAGCCACGGCCAGGTTCGTCGCGGTCGGGCTCGGCGCTTCGATCGATGCGCAACTGGTTCAGTAGTGCCGATTTGTCATCCATTGGATTTATTCAAATTGCTCCCGAGCTCAAGCATACGAAGAACCCATGTCGGCTGTCGCGCGGCATCGATGCCCAGAGTGTCGCGAGTCGGCGTGGGCGCCGCTACTGCGGGTCGTCAAACCTCGGCTATGACGATTGTCACCCTCGGTGGGACTCTGCGAGTTTTGCAGCGCTGGAATGATTCGCGGACAACGCCAACTGCGCGTTGCAGATTGCGAGGCTTCGTGTGGCGCGATTTCGCGCGAGGCCAAAAGCAGGTGCACGCGGTCGCGGCTGCATCCGCGTCGTCGGCGCGGCTGGCAGTGTCGCTGCAGCAGCGAGGCGCCTGCGATCCCAGCTACGGTCAATACCGAGTGGTCTGCGGTCTCAGCACCGGTCAATACAAAAAGTAATGCCTGGACTCAGGCACCGGCAGGGACGTGTGCTCCGACTTCAAGTGGTGCTGCGAAGCGGAAGCTGGCGCCGCCGAGCGTCGTGCTGCGGCCACTGTCGACGCGTCCGCCGAGCAGGCCGGCGATCTTGCGCACCAGGCTCAGGCCGATCTGCAGGTTCTCGGTCAGCAGCGGCGCATCGTCGCCGCGCTCAATTGAGCGTGCGAGCGGCGCAGGGACCAGTCCAGGGCCGGCGTCTTCCACTTGCAGCCACCATTCGTGCGTATCGCGACTGGCGGTGATACGGATCGCGCCGGCGCGCGGGGAATGCCGCACGGCGTTCTCGACGAAATTCCGCAGCACCAGATAGAACGCTTGTGCGGGTACCTGCACCGGAGTTGTATCGGCATGCACGTCGAAGTGGATGCCGTTCATGCCCGCACGACTGGCGAATTCGCCGAGCGTTTCATCGATGATGCGACGCAGATCGAGCGGTTCGCAGACACGCTCACGGCTGACGTTGCGTTCGAGCCGCGCGAGCGTCAGCAACTGTTCGATCACGCGCGTGGCGCGATCCACCGCGCCGATCAGCACCTCCAGCCGCGACTGCACGTTGGCGTCCACCGCACTCTGCTGCAGTCGTTGCAGATTCAGCCGAATGCCAGCCAGCGGCGTGCGCAGTTCGTGCGCCACGCTGGCGGCAAAGCGGCGCTCGTCTTCCCAGGATTCCGCGAGTTGGCGCAGCAGGTGATTGAACGAATCGACCAGCGGCATCGCCTCTTGCGGCAGTTCGCCGGCGCCGATCGGACTCAAATCCGAGCTGGCCCTTTCGCCGAGCGTGCGCGCTGCGCGCCGCAGCGGCAGCAAGGCGCGCGCCGCCAGCAGCCAGGCTCCGACCATCAGCAAGGGCAGACCGATGATGATCGGCACCAGCAGCGCCGCGCCGAGTTGCATGAACTCGTGCTTGCGCCGCGATTCGCTGTCGGCGATCTGGATCACCAGGCCGGTCTGATCGTCGCGGAAAGTGCCGACGCGCCAGTCGCCACTGGGCAGATGGATGTCGCGGAAGCGCGGCCCCGGCGGCGCCAGCGGTGCGCCGTTGGCATCTTCGGTCCACAGCAGCAGCCGGCCGTCGGCATCGCGGATCTGCATCATCTGGCTCGGGAAGCGCATCGGCGCGCCGGTTTGCAGATCGTCCAGGTTGCCGCCGCTTTCCAGATATTCGTGCTGCGCCAGACGCAGCACGAGATGCGCGCTGCGCTCGAGCGCAACGTCCCAGTCGTCGTTGTCCTCGCGTTCGGCAACCACCAATACCAGCGCACCGCTGACCATCCATGCGGCAAAACCGCCGGCAGCGAACAGCCGGATCAGGCGGCCGCGCAGACTCCAGGGCCGACGCTCGCGCAGTGGCCGCGGCGACCTTGCAGTCGTCGGCCGATCGGCGTCGATCGCCGCCGCATTACTGGTCGCATTGCTGGACGCATTGCTGGACGCGTGACTGGACGCGTGACTGGACGCGTTACTGGTCGATGCGGACGACATAGCCGGTGCCCCGCACGGTTTCGATCAGGCTGCTGCCGAGCTTCTTGCGCAGATGATGGACGAATACTTCCACGGTATTGCTTTCGACGCTCTGATCGCGCGTCGACATCAGTTCCTCCAAGTCGCCACGCGTGACGACGCGATTGCGACGCTCGACCAGTGTCGCCAAGATCTGGAATTCGCGCGGACGCAGCGCGACGATTTCTCCAGCCCGCCAGACACGGCAAGCAGCGAGGTCGATTTCGACGTCGCCGATGGTGATGCGCGAACTCAGCACGCCATGCGGCCGGCGTCCGGTGGCGCGCACGCGCGCGAGCAATTCGTCGAGGTCGAAGGGCTTGGTCAGGTAGTCGTCGGCACCGAGATCGAGTGCGGCCACGCGGTCGCGGATTTCACCGCGCGCCGACAGCACCAGTACCGGTTGTTGATGGTCGTTGCGGCGCATCCAGCGGATGACATCGCGGCCGTCGCCGTCGGGCAGGCCGAGGTCGAGAATCACCAGCTGGTAAACGCCGGTGGCCAGCGCGGTTCGCGCCAGCGCGCAGCGATCGACCCATTCGACGACGTGGCGGTGCTCTTCCAGCACGCTCTGCAGCGAGCTGCCGAGCAGGGCATCGTCTTCGACCAGTAGGATTTTCATGCAGGCGCCAGGTTATTTTCACAACGATAGCGCCGGCGCGTCGTGTCTGCAGCGCATTTAAGTCCGGGTTAAGACCTTCGCGCTAGCGTGTTTCGGATGAAGGGACCGCTATCGCTAGGATTCGACGACGAGGACCACCCGCGCTGGGCGGCTTTGTTGCGGCGCGTCACGCTGGCCCTGCTGCTGGTGACCTTTTGCGCGGTTGTCGCGCGTCCGTGGATCGAAGACCGTCCGCTCGCGGATGTGTTGTTGCTGTTGCATCGCAGCGCCGGTCTAGCGCTGCTGATGATCAGCCTGCTCCGCGTGATGACGACCCCGGCACGGGCGCTGCGACGTGCGATCGGCGCAAGCAATCGCTCGGCCGTCGGGCTGATCGCGCATCTGACGGTCTACGCATTGTTGGTCGGCGTACCGCTATTGGGATGGGCGCTCAGCTCGGCGCGCGGCGAGGCCTCGCTGTTTCTCGGCGCGATCCCGCTGCCGGCGCTGACACCGGACAACCGAATGCTGGCCTTGGCCCTGCAGCCGCTGCACCTGTTCGCAGCGCTGTTGCTGATCGCAGCACTGGCCATCTATGCATTCACGCAAGGCTGGCTACGCGGCGCGTTCCGCGCGACGCGCCTCGGTCACCGACGTTAAGTTCGGGTGCCGCCGTGGCCGAACTGGACGCCAGTGCCCTGCTGAGCATAGATTCCTGCACAACCCACGGCATCGACGCTGTGTTGTATCCGAGGCGCGACGGTTGTCGCCGGCATGGAAGCCTCGACCTCGCGGACATCTGCCCTCTAACGCCGCGATAAGGTAGCCTTAAGTTTGAAGTTGTCTCTGCCGAAGTTGCTGTATCGCCTCTACGCGCAGGATCTTGCGCGGGAGATCGCCCACGGTCCGGTGCCCAAACATATCGGGCTGATCCTCGACGGCAATCGCCGCTACGGCAAGCAGCACGGCCTCAAGGACGCGCGCGAGACCTACGGTGCCGGCGCCGACAAGCTCGACGAATTGCTCGACTGGTGCGTCGAGCTCGGCATTTCGGCGATCACCCTGTGGATTTTCTCGACCGACAACTTCGCCCGCAGCGCCGACGAACTGTCCGGTTTGAGTGCGGCCACCGAGGCCAAGCTGCAGCACCTGGTTGCCGACCCGCGCATCCACGACCGCCGCATCCGCGTGCGCGCGGTCGGCCGCCTCGACCTGTTGCCGCCACCGATCCTGGCGGCGGTCCGCGCCGCCGAGGCGGCCACACAGGATTACGCGGACATTCAGCTGACGCTCGCGGCCGCGTATGGCGGGCGCGAAGAAATCGTCGATGCCGCAAAAGCGCTGCTGCGCGACAGCGTCGCCGCCGGCAAGACGCTGTCCGAAGTGGCCGACAGTCTCAGTGCCGACGCGATCAGCCGCTACCTGTACGCACCCGATCTGCCGGAGCCGGACCTGATCATCCGCACCAGCGGTGAAATCCGTCTGTCGGGCTTCATGCTGTGGCAGAGCGTTTACAGCGAGTTCTATTTCACCGACGTGTTCTGGCCGGCGTTTCGCCGTGTCGACTTCTTGCGCGCGATCCGCGCGTACCAGCAGCGCAAGCGGCGTTTCGGCCGCTAGATCGATTCGCCTCGGGCGTTCAGCTGCCCGGCGGGCGAAATCGAGCGGCGATCGCCCCATTTTTTTGGGGCGCACACTCGTCGGGACGAAACGACCGATACCTGCGGCGGCACTAGCGATACCTGCGGCGGCTCAGGCCGCCGTGTGCAATCCGCACTCGCGCTTTTCCTCGACCTTGGTCGGATCGAAGTAGTCGAAGTTGTTCGGCAGAGCGTGCTGTTTCAGATAGTCGTTCATCTGCTTCGACGACCAGTTCAGCAGCGGGGCGACCTTGAGCGTACCGCTGCCGGCCAGCGTCACCGGCGCCAAGCCGGCGCGGAAGGCGGTCTGTTCGCTGCGGATCGCGGTAAACCAGATCTGCGGCTGCAGTTCGCGCATGGCGCGCTCGAACGGTTCGAGTTTGACCTCACGGGTGAACTCGGCGTGACGCGGGTCGTCCGGCGTCGGTACGCCGCCATTGAGCGCATCGCGCATGGCGCGCGTGCGCTTCGGCACGTATACGTGCAGGTCGAGCTTGAGCTTGCGCACCAGGGCATCGGCGAAGCGATAGGTGGCGTCGGTGCCGTAGCCGGAATCCATCCACACCACCGGCATGTCCGGCTCCACCCGGGTCAGCATATGCAGCAGAACGGCCGAGAACGGGCCGAAATTGCTCGTCACCAGCATTTTGCCGCCGAGTCCGCAGGCCCATTCGATCAGCGCCTGCGGCTGGTTGCCGAGTTGCAGATTGACTTGGTCGAGATCGGGTTTCATCGGAGGTCCAGGCTGGTGAATCAGGCGCGCCACGCGCGGGGCCACGCGGCCGCGAAAGGGCGGCGGGCTGTGGGCGGTTAAGACAGCGGATTTGGTCGGCGGTGCCACGGTCAGTCGATTCTGGGGTCGCGCGGCCGGCTTTCAAGCGCTTCAGGGCCGGTCGACGCGCGAATTTCGCGGACTTGTCACACAAGTCGCCCAGACTGGGGCCTGTGGAAAACCGCAGAGACCGCGCCATGGCCAAGACCGCGAAAACCGACAAGCACAGCGCCCGCAATGTTCAGCGCTACCGCACGATCTGGATTTCAGACGTGCATCTGGGCACCGCCGGCTGCAAGGCCGAGCATCTGGTCGACTTCCTTAAGAACACCGAATGCGAGCGGCTCTACCTGGTCGGCGACATCATCGACGGCTGGAAACTGCGCAGCACCTGGTTCTGGCCGCAGGAGCACACCAACGTGATCCGCAAGGTGCTGACCAAGGCCAAGCGCGGCACCGAGGTGTTCTACATCACCGGCAACCACGACGAATTCCTGCGCAAGTTCGTCGACTACCGGCTCGAAATCGGCAACATCCAACTCGCCAACGAGATGGTGCATGAAACCGCCGATGGCCGCCGTCTGCTGGTTTTGCACGGCGACTACTTCGACGTGATCACGCGGTATCACAAGTGGATCGCCCTGGCCGGCGATTTCGCCTACGAGGCGACGATGATCGCCAACCACTGGTTCAACCGAGCGCGGCGTGTGGCCGGCATGCGCTACTGGTCGCTGTCGGCCTTTGCGAAGAGCCGCGTCAAAACCGCGGTCAACGTCATCTCCAGCTTCGAGGATGCCGTTGCGCGCGAGTGCAAGCGCCGCGGCCTCGACGGTGTGATCTGCGGGCACATTCATCACGCCGAAATCCGCGATCTGCACGGCGTGACCTATCACAACTGCGGCGACTGGGTCGAAAGCTGCAGCGCGCTGGCCGAGGATTTCAACGGCAAGCTGTCGGTGATCCGCTGGGTCGAACTGGATCATCTCAACGAGCGCCCCAAGGTCACGCCGCTGCTGCGCGCAGCCCAGGCCTAAAAGCCGCCGAATCACGGCGGCGATTGCACGCGCGCGGCGGTCATCGCCGGTCGCGCCACTAAACTTCCGCCTTTCCGGGCGGTCAGTCTGATAACGAAAAAAGCGGCGTGCCTTGCGCACGTCATCGCAATCGATCAGACCGGGTCTGCCGCATCCGGCGCTCAAGGATCAGACCTGCTTGGACCAGACCCGTTTGGACGTGGACCCGACCCAACCGTTCGCGCTCTCCGACGGCGATGCGCTGTTCCTGGATTTCGACGGCACGCTGGTGGAGATTGCCGATCGCCCCGAGCTGGTTCGGCCGCCACAGGATCTGGCGGAATTGCTGCAGGCCTGTGCGGAGCGACTCGACGGCGCTCTTGCGATTATCAGCGGGCGTCGGCTGCAGGATATCGATGCCTTCCTTCAACCCTTGAAGCTGCCAGGTGCCGGCCTGCACGGCGCCGAACTTCGGTCGACCGCCGATGCAGCGCTGGAACTCGCTGAACATGCAAACCTCGCCGCTGCGGCTGCGGCGGTCCGCGCCGAACTCGGCGATCTCGCGGGTCTGCTGATCGAAAACAAAGGTGCCGCGCTCGCGGTGCACTACCGGCATTGCCCACACGCCGCCGCGCAGGTGGAACGCGCGTTGCGGCGGGCGGTCGAACAGGAGCCGGTTGAAATCGTTGCCGGCAAGTTCGTGTTCGAAGCGCGTCCGCGCGGCATCGACAAGGGCAGCGCGGTGCGCCGCTTGATGCAAGTCGCGCCGTTCGCCGGTCGCCGGCCGATTTTCGTCGGCGACGACGTCACCGATGAAGATGGCATCGCCGCCGTTCAGTCACTCGATGGATTCGGCATCAAGGTCGGCGGCGGCAGCAGTGCGGCGCGCCACCGTCTGCAGGGTCCGGCCGCAGTGGCCGATTGGCTCAGGCGCGGCGTACAGCAGCGAAGTCCGCGGTGATGACGCAGAGCAATCATCGCGACACGCACCCAGGCGACTGCGCCGGTTTCGCAGTTCGGACGGTGGGGCGTTACAGGCTTGCGGCCGGCCGAGCCGAGTCGGCTGCGACCGAATCGGTTGCGCAACTACCTGGGCCCGCGCCAGCGACGTGCCGCTACTCGCCAAGTCCCACACGCGAATTCAGCGCGATCAGCGGCACGTCGTTCGGGCGCGACATCAACAGGGAAGACGATGGATTCAGCAACCGGAGCAGGTATGCAGTACTTGAGTGGTAAGGCAGTCACTACCGAAGCGTGGTTCGTCGCGAAGCAGTTCGCGCGGTGGGTGCGCTGATGGCGGGGCGCCTGGTGGTGGTATCGAATCGCGTGGGGCCAGTGCGCGGCGCCACCCGGGCCGGTGGCCTGGCTGTCGCGCTCGTCGACGCATTGCGCGAAGCCGGCGGACTCTGGTTCGGCTGGAGCGGACGCATCACCGAGCCGGGTGCAGGCGCCGGTGGCGTCACCGAAGAGCACTACCGCGGCATCACCACCGCAACGCTCGATCTGACGCCGGACGAACACCACGACTACTACAACGGCTTTGCCAACCAGTGCCTGTGGCCGTTGTTCCACTACCGCATCGATCTCACGGCTTACGAACGCCGGTTCTACGAAGGCTACCAGCGCGTCAACGTGCGCTTCGCACAGGCGCTGCAACCGTTGTTGCGCCCGGACGACATCCTGTGGGTGCATGACTACCATCTGATCCCGTTCGCCGAAACCTTGCGCGCGATGGAGCAGCGCCAGCGCATCGGCTTTTTCCTGCACATTCCGTTTCCGTCGCGTGAGGTGGTGCTGGCACTTCCACATCATGATCGTCTGGCGAAGTCGCTGATGGCTTACGATCTGATCGGCTTCCACACGCAGCGCGATGTCGAGCGCTTTGTCGATTACATGGTCAACGAACTCGGTGGCGAATTCCGCGATGGCCGCTTGCGCGCCTTCGGCCGCGAAGCGGTGGTCAAGGCGTTTCCGATCGGCATCGACACCAAGGCCTACGCCGACTTCGTCTACACCGAAGATGGCCAGCGGCAGTGGCAGCGCGTCAAGAGCGCGCTGCGCGGCCGCACGCAGATCATCGGCGTCGACCGGCTCGATTACACCAAGGGCATTCCGGAACGCTTCGCCGCGTTCGAGCGACTGCTGGCGGACTATCCGGATGCGCGCGGGCGCGTGGAATTCCTGCAGGTGGCACCGCTGTCGCGTGAAGGCGTCAACGAGTATGCCGAGATCCGCAGCCGGCTCGAAGGTGCGGCGTCGCGCATCAACGGCCACTACGCCGAAGTCGACTGGACGCCGCTGCATTACATCAATCGAACCGTGTCGCGTCGCGCGCTCGCCGGCCTGTATCGCGCCAGCAAGATCGGCCTGGTCACACCCTTGCGCGACGGCATGAATCTGGTCGCGAAGGAATATGTTGCCGCGCAGGACCCGGAAGATCCCGGTGTGCTGGTGCTGTCGCGCTTTGCCGGCAGCGCCTGGCAGATGAAGTCGGCGCTGATCATCAATCCGTACGACACCGTCGAAGTCGCCGAAGCTTTGCAGACCGCGCGCTACATGCCGCTGGACGAACGCAAAACGCGCCACGCCGAACTGATGAAGGGCCTGCTGGAAGACGATGTGACCCATTGGCGTCGCAGCTACCTGCAGGCGCTCGACGCGGCCTGATGCAATGAGCACACCCACGCGCATCCTGGTGGCGGATTTCGGCGGCACCCATGCGCGTGCCGCGCTCGCCCGCATCGATGGTGCGCGCATCGTGCTGGAAGACATTCGCGCGGAAAGTCTGGTGCAATCGCAAACTCCGGCGCAGTGGTTGCAGCAGTACTACGAAGCGGCGAAGTCGCCTGTGCTTGCAGCCTGTGCCGCCTGCGCGGCGGGTCCGCTCGAGATGGAAGAAGGCGATGCCGTCGTGCATTTCACCAATCGCGCGAGCGACGTCCGCGCGTCGGCTCTCGCCGAAGCCTGCGGGCTCGAGCGTGCGTCGCTGATCAACGATTTCGCCGCGGTGGCGCACGCGCTCGGCGCACTCGGCGAAGATGAATTGATCGCAGTCGGCGGCGGTGCCGCCGTCGCCGACGCCGCGCAACTGGTGCTCGGTCCGGGTACCGGGCTCGGCCTTGCGATTCGTGTGCCGCAGGCGGGCGGCGCACGCGTGTTGCCGGGCGAGGGCGGCCATGCGGCGCTCGCACCCTACGACGCCGAGACTTTGTCGCTATGGCCGCTGCTGGCCGGCGATCGGATGCAACTCTCGGCCGAAGACATTCTCAGCGGTCCCGGGCTGAAGGCGCTCTACCGCGCCTGCGCAACGGACTCCGGCCATGTTCCAAACGACGAACTGACACCCGCTGCGATCGCCGAGCGTGGCCTCGGCGGAACCGATGCCGTCTGCGCGCGCAGCGTTGCGCTGTTCACGCGCTGGCTCGGATTCTTCGCGGGCAGTGCAGCGCTGATTACCGGTGCGCGCGGCGGCGTGACGATCGGCGGCGGCATCATTCCGGCCTGGGGTGCGCGCTTTGATCGCAGTGCGTTTCGCGCGGCATTCGAAGCACAACCGGCCCAACGTGCCTACGTCGAATCGATTCCGACGTTTCTGATGCTGCATCCGCAGCCGGCACTGGTCGGTCTGGCGGCTTACGCACGCGATCAGTTGTCGGGTTCGCGAGCAGGTCTACCACGCGCCAAGCAGCTACCGAAAAAATAGCGATGGTGCTGCCGGCTGGATCGTCTGGTTCGTCTGGTTCGTCCGGGTCGCCTGGTTCGTCCGGGTCCTCACATGCGCCGCGTATCGTCATCGTCATGGGGGTGTCCGGCAGCGGCAAGACCACCATCGGACGCGCACTCGCAGCAGGTCTCGGCTGCGACTTCCAGGAAGGCGACGATCTGCATCCGCAAGCGAATCGCGCCAAGCTGCGCGCAGGCATTCCGCTCGACGATGACGATCGTTCGCCCTGGCTCGCTGCGGTCGCCGCCTGGATCGACCGCCAACGCCAAGCCGGCCGCGATGCAGTGATCAGTTGCTCCGCGCTCAAGCGCGCATACCGTGCACAGCTGCGGCGTGATCGGCCGGAGGTGCGGATGATTTATCTGCGCGCCGCCGAGGCGACCATTGCCGAACGCATCCGCGCACGCACGCACGCCTTCATGCCGGCGAGCCTGCTGCATAGCCAGTTCGAAACACTGGAAGCGCCACAGAACGAAGTCGGCGTCGACGTGATCGACGTCGACACCCTGACACCGGAACAGACCGTTCAACAGGCCCTCGTTCGACTTAAGCCGCTCGCCAACTCAGGAAACTAGGCAATCATGAAAATCGGATTTATCGGCCTTGGTGCGATGGGCCAGGGCATCGCCAACAATCTGTTGAAGGCCGGCCATGAGCTGACGGTATGGAACCGCAGCGCCCCGGCCGCAGACGAGTTGGTTCGTGGCGGTGCGCGCCGTGTTGCGCTGGCCGCAGAAGTCTGTGGCAGCGACGCATCGACGCGCGCCGATGCGGTCTTCGTGATGCTGGCCGACGACCGCGCCCTGCAAAGCGTGATGGACGCGGGCCTGCTCGCAGCCCTGCAGGCACCGACCGTATTGGTGAATCTGGCGACGATCTCGGTGGCCTACGCAAGGACGCTTGCCGCGGCTGTGATCGCGCAGGGTGCTGCTTACGTTGCCGCGCCGGTGTTTGGCCGCCCGGACATGGCCGCGGCGGCCCAGCTGAATCTGGTGGTCTCCGGTGCGGACGATGCCGTGACGCGGGTGCGCCTGGCGCTCGACGCAATCGGCAAAAAAGTCTGGCCCGCCGGTACAGCACCCGAGCGCGCCAACGTCATCAAGATCGCCGGCAATTTCATGCTCGCCAGCGCGATCGAGTCGATGGCCGAGGCCAGCGCCTTCACGCGTGCGCACGGCATTGGAGCCGCGGACTTCCTCGCGATCATGACGCAGACACTTTTCGCGGCACCGGCCTATGTTGGCTACGGCAAACTGATCGCCGAGCAGCGCTACCAACCTGCGGGCTTCAAGATGGCGCTCGGGCTCAAGGATGTCGAACTCGCACTGCAAGCCGCCGGCCAGGCGCGCGTGCCGATGCCGTTTGCCGCGGCCGTGCGCGACGCTCTCCTCGACGCGCTGGCGCATGGCGGTGCCGACAAGGACTGGTCGGCGCTGGCCGAAGTCGCGTCGCGGCGCGCCGGTCTCGACGAGTAGGCAGCCGTAGGCGTCCGCCGCAAAGTACACGCTCAAAGCGCATCGAACCGCGCGGTGCGCAGCTGAACTCCGGCGTTGTCACGTACGGATTCTGTGCCTTTGAGGAACGACTTCCGAAATCTTGCGCGACTGCTGGGTAACAGCGGCGCCAGGCCAGCCGTTCGGCTGCGGCCGCCGCGCCAGTCGGTCGCAGTTTTCGCAGTGCTTGCATTCGCTCAAGCGACTCGATCGTCCGCGCGGAACCAGTGCGCTCGCGACACACGTGATCGCGCGGGAGCGGGCGAAAGCATTAGCATGCAAGCAAATCACATTCAGGGCTGAAGTGATGCACTTTTCCAAACTGATCAGCGCTGCGTTATGCGGCGCACTCGTGAGCTTGTTCGCGGTGGCGGCGCTTGCAGACGAAACAGCGCCGGACGACTCGCTGCGGACCACTGCGGAGCGTTCTGGTTACGTCCGCACCGGTCGCTACGACGAAGTCGAGCATCTGTGCGCGGCCTTCGCACAACGCTATCCGCAGGCCGTTCGCTGTATCGAGTTCGGCCGCACGCCGGAAGGGCGACCGATGCTGGCCTTGATCGCGTCGACGGTCGGGGCCTTGACGCCGGATCAGGTCCGTCTGCAGAAACTGCCAGTGCTGCTCGTTCAGGGCGGCATTCATGCCGGCGAAATTGACGGTAAGGACGCGGGCTTTCTGGCCTTGCGCGAACTGCTCGACGGACAACTCGCCGCGCATGCGCTGGATCGATTCACGCTGGTGTTCGTGCCGGTGTTCAACGTCGATGGTCACGAGCGGTTCGGGCACTGGAATCGTCCGAATCAGGTCGGCCCCGAAGAGATGGGTTGGCGTACCACGGCGCAGAACCTGAATTTGAATCGCGACTACATGAAGGCCGACGCGCCGGAGATGCAGGCCTTGCTGCGGCTGATGAACGACTGGGATCCGATTCTCAGCGTGGACTTGCACGTCACCGACGGTGCCAAGTTCCAGCACGATGTTTCGATTCAACTCGAGCCCGCCTACGGCGGTGATCCCCAGCTGCGCAATACCGGCATCGCCCTGCGCAGCGCGCTGGTCGCAAAGCTGCGCACGCAGGGTTCGCTGCCATTGACGTTTTATCCGAGCTTCGTGGTCGACGACGATCCGGCGTCCGGCTTCGTCGATCTGCCACCGACGCCACGGTTCTCCAGCGGCTATCCGGCGCTACGCAATCGGTTCGGCATGCTGGTGGAGACGCATTCCTGGAAGGATTACGCGACGCGCGTGCGGGTGACGCACAACACGCTGGTCGATCTGTTCGAGCAAGCCGCACAGCACGGTGCCGAATGGCTCAACAACGCACACGCCGCCGATGCGCTCGCCACACAACTCGGCGGGCAGACGGTGGTACTCGACTATCAGGTCAGCGACAAGACGCGCACGGTCGACTTCCTCGGCTACGCCTATTCGCGCTCGCCGTCGGAAATTTCCGGCGCGTTGATGACGCGTTACGACGACAGCCAGCCGCAAGTCTGGCATCTGCCCTTGCGCGACGACGTCCAGCCCAAGCTCAGCATCACAGCCCCCAGGCTCGGCTACCTGATACCGGCTGCGCATGCCGACTGGCTTGCACAGAAGCTCGATCTGCACGGGATCCGCTATCAACGCCTCGATGCAGCACAACCTCAGCGCGCGGTGCAGACCTTCCGCGCAAGCTCGGTGAAATTCGCAGCGGAAACATTCGAAGGCCATACGCTGGTGAGCCTGAACGGCACTTGGGCCGACGAGATCCGCGACATCGGCGCCGGCGCCTTGTTCGTGCCGATCGCGCAGCCGCATGCGCGCCTCGCGATGGCCCTACTGGAACCGCAGGCTCCGGACTCGCTCGCCGCCTGGGGCTTCTTCAGCAACGCCTTCGAGCAGAAAGAATATATGGAGGACTACGTTGCCGAAGATGTGGCGCGCAGCCAACTCGCGCACGATCCGGCGCTCGCCGCGGAATTCAATCGCCGTCTTGGCGCGGATGCCGAGTTCAGGGCCAGTCCGCAAGCGCGGCTGGATTTCTTCTACAAGCGCAGCCCCTCGTACGACGAGCGATTGAATCTGTATCCGGTGATGCGCATCGAGCGCTGAGCGTTTCGCAGCGCGGGTTCATGCTTTGCGGACACCGCGCGCAGGCCATGCGCAGAAGATCCCTGCGTCGGCACGGGCAGCAATTTTGGAGGCCGGCAGCGCGTAAATCGCAGCCTCGGCTCTCGGTATCGATGCAGGTGCAGCGCATCGATTTTTCGTGCGGCAAAAATCACGAAGCATGATGTTGCCGGTCTGAATCATGCGGCCTGCAATTAGTCCTGAGCCGCTTCCGCTTCGCGCCGACCACGCTCGCGCCGCTCGGCCTCGTCGCGGGCTTCGTCGATGTGCAGCAGGATGTCGCCGACATCCGCACTACTCTGGTCGTGTTCGAACTTGCCGGTGAGCACCACATCCGGAAGCAGGTCGCCATCCTGATACAGCTTCCAGATTTCGTGCGCGTAGTCAGTGGTCAACAAGTCGGGTGCGAACCGGCCGAAGGTGGTCGTCATGTTGTTGACGTCGCGCTCCAGCATTCTGAACGCATTGTTGTTGCTCGCTGCATCCACCGCCTGCGGCAGATCGATGATGATCGGACCTTCGGCGCCGACCAGCACGTTGTACTCGGACAGATCGCCGTGGATCAGACCGGCGCACAGCATCAGCACGATCTGTCGCATCAGGAAGGCGTGCCATTCGAGCGCTTGTTCGGTGGTCAGATCGACTTCGTTGAGACGCGGCGCGGCGTTGCCCTCGCTGTCGACGATCACTTCCATCAACAGCACGCCGTCGAAAAAGCCGTAGGGCTTGGGCACGCGCACGCCGGCGCGGTCGAGCGTATAGAGCGCATCGACCTCGGCGTTCTTCCAGGCGATTTCCTGCTTGGCGCGGCCATGCTTGCTGCGTTTGCCCATCGCGCGTGAATCGCGACTGCCGCGCGCGCGGCGGCCTTCCTGATATTCGGCGAGGCGATGGAAGCCGCGGTTGTTGGCTTCCTTGTAGACCTTGGCGCAACGCACCTGACCGCCGGCCTCAACCAGATAGACCGATGCTTCCTTGCCACTTTTGAGCGGGCGAATGACGTTGTCGACGATGCCATCGTCGATCAGCGCCTGCAGGCCTTTTGGGGTTTTCATGCGGCATTGTGAACGATCCGCTGCCGGATGGCCTGATCGCCTGCGTCGATTGGCCACTTTCAGCAGCTGATCGAGACCGCCAGGCCCGCGTTCTGCGTCATTTCCTGCGTGGCGTCCGAAGGGTCGCTCGGTCCTCGGCGCCAGCGCACGGCCGCGGCAGGGCGATCTTGGGGACATCGGCGCTGCAATGCGCCATTGGTGGAGATTAGAGCGGCAGCCGGTGTTCCCAAGCGACTACGCAGCGCCGATCGCGTGCGTGCCACTGAGCGGCGCGCGCTGGGCGCGCAGTCCAGCCCGTTTCAGTGTGTCGAAGGTGCGTTAACGGAACCGCAGGTCGTCTCAGCGGCAGGATCAGGTTGCGGCTCGCGGACAAAGCCCAGGTGTCCTGGTGCGCTTGCCTGATCCAGGCGCCGCAGGGACGTGCTGATCCCGGCATGGGTAAATTTCAGCGCCGTGTGACTGCCCGACGGGCAGGCGAGCGCCGCCGCGAGCGCTTCTTCGGTCACCGGCCCGTCATCGGTTTGGAGCCGCGCGAGCGCCCACGCCAGCTCGCTGTCTGCGAGCAATCCGGGGCCGAGATCGGTGCTGAGCAATAGCGAACCTTCTTCGTCGAGAAAAACGGCGTCGATACGACTGACTCGCTCGCCGGTGTGGCTGCAGAGATCGGCGCCATCGGTGCCGCTGGCCGCCAGCACCAGCGGTGCATAGTGCAGCGCCACGTAGCCGCGCTGCGGGCCGTTCTGGAAAAACCAGCGGCCGTGTTCGTCGCTGGCATAGTTGCGGTTGATGGTGTCGATGATCTGCGGGCGCGTGATCGGTTCGCCCTTGATCAGCCAGCGCCCGCGTCGATCGAGCCCCAGCCAGCCGAACAGCGCCGGCACGTTCGGCCAGCGCGCAAGCGCCCGCTGTACCCAGTCCTCCATGCAATGCTCCGTCGTTGTTTGCGCGCCCTGGGTGCCGGGACGCGCCAAGCAGAACTGTGACTTGCTACCGAATGCGGACGCTGCTTGCCGCTCAATCCGCAGCGACACCGCATGTGCGGGCGCCGATCTCGGGCAGGCACGCTGCCGATGGCGGTGAGTTCATCACATAGTTGAAATGTTCAGCAACGATTGCGCGTTGCGTGGGTCGAAGGCCACACCGGTACCCGACGTAGAGCCTGTTGGGTCCGGTACCCATTCAACAGGAGGTGCGCGATGAACATGATCCTGAATTGTCCGCTGCTGGATGACCTGGACATGAAGCTGCAAAAGTTGCCATCGATGGCCGGCTTGGAGGCGTCGATGCCGCCGCCGGATCGCGAACAGCAGTTCGAGCGCGAAGTTGCCCAGTCCGATGAGGCGCAGACGCTGATCCAGCGATATATCTCGATTGTCGTTCAGCTGCAGGATGCCTGGATTGAGCAGCCGCCACGCCGCTGAGCGGCGCGGCAGGCTTGCTGCGGACCCGCGCTCGTGTGTTTTGACGACCGCCCTCATCCAAATCCAGCCGAGCTCCGTAGCTTGATTGGAGACGCGGTTCCGGTGTGATCCAGCGCCCGCAACCCGCGGACGCCAGCCGGAGTGAGTTGCGATCCGCCGATGCCGGAGCTTGCATGATTCTAGATTGCCCAAAACTCGACGCGATCGATGCCGAGATCGCACGTTGCCGCAAGTTGCGGGCCCGCGATTCCCGAACAGCGGGTGCACGGTCGCGGACCAACCAGCAGCAGGCGCTGCAGGGTGCGATGCGGGATTACATCCGGCTTGCGGTGCGCTTGCAGGACAGTTGGGAAGCCACCGAAATCTGAGTGCGAGTTCGAGGCAGGTGAATCACAGGTGAGTCACAGGTGAGTCGCAGTTGATTCACGGGCGCGCGCGGAACCGAACAGGACCGTACCAGCCTGCGGTGGCACTGACGACACCGCGCTGGACGACATCGATCGAACCCTGCGCGGCCATCAGCCTTGCTTGCTCGCGTACCGTTTCCATCAACGATCGCCATTCGCTCTCGTCGCTCGAGAACGCCCGCGCCACTTCGCTGGGACAGATCGTTTTCGGATAACGCGCCTGCGCCTGGCGCAGCAACTCATCGCGGATCGCGTTCGACGTCGGTCGCTGGCCCGATTTCGGAATGGCTGCATACCAATTCGCATAGGGCGTATCGACAACCGGCTTGCGGTGATAGTCGGTTGAGTCGCCGATCCACCAGACGCGTCCACGTAAGCCAAGTTTCCGACGGGTCTGGTTGATGCGGCGGCGTAATGGTGTGAGGTCGACCTCGGTGTTTCGCGCCTGTTGCAGTGCCTCACGCGCAAGCATCAATTCGCGCTGCAGACCTGCATTCTCGATCTCGTCCAGCGCGGGGTTGGGGCAACGCTGGAGGCGACCGTTGACAACGCGGTAGCGGCCATCCGGAGTTGTCGGGTATTTCATCTTATGGATGGATCTCAATCTGGTTCGGCCAAAAAACAGTTTCTCAAGCTTTGGATCGACTGCTTGAACGTTCGATTCGCTGCAAGGCTGTAATCGTTCCCGCTATGGTTGGAATACGCACTAAGCAATTTCCACTGACGCGCTTTTTTGCGATCAGCCGACGGTAACTTCGATATCGTCCGCGGCGAGTTCATAGGCCTGGCGCAGTACCCAGGGGCGGTATGCGGCCGAGGCGAGTTGCTGCTGCTCAGCCCGCTCGATGACGGACCGGTGCACGACCGGCAAGTCGCTGCGCCCCGGTGGCCACCACCGCGGCTCGCGGCGATAAATCAGCTTTTCCCACCAGTGCGACATCGAGTCGTGCATCAGACCCTGCGGATCGGGCGCAATGGGCACCGTGTTGCCCGGGTACAGGCGCAAGCCGACCTTGACTGCTTCGTCGCGCAGCCAAGCCAAAGCGATATCGGACAGGCCTTGTTCCGGATAGCCGCCGCCGACATCCGCATGCATGCCGCAAAACCACACCTGCTTGAGCGTTTGACCAGGCTGGATGTCGGCGTCCCAGAGCACCGGGTGGAACTCCTTGCGTTCGTCGTCCAGCGCGAGCGCGTGGCGGCCGTGCTTTACCGTCTGGCTCAGTTTGAGATCGTGGAAGCGATGACGGAATTGCGGAATCTTGTCGATCAGCGCGTCAAGTTTGCGGTCCGGCACGCCGAGCGCGGCCACTGTGTCCCAGCAGCCGAGAAATTCGATGCGCGTCCACATCGTCGTGTTTCGCCCGATCAGTGCGGTTGCTGCGGCCGCGCGTTTGTCGGCATCTTCGATTTCGTAGACGCGATAGGCATCCTCGATCAGATCGATGCGCGACTGCGGCAGGATCCCGAACAGATGAATGAAGCCCGATAGGCTGCGCACCGTCGCCGCGCCGCGGCTGAAACCCAACAGATAGATGCGGTCGCCAGCTTGGAAGTGATCGAAAATAAAACGGTAGCAGTCGCAGATGTTCTTCGACATACCGATCCCGGTGGCCTTGGCCAGCACGCCATGCACGCCGATCCCGGGATCGTAGAACGCCACCTGTGCAGGCGTCCGATCCTCCAGCATGTTGAACAGTTTGTAGACGTTGGTATTGCTGCCAAACCCGCCTTTCTGGCCGGTGCCGTCGGAAAAAACCACAATATTTTTGGCCATCGGTGTTGCTCCCTGGTCCTCATGTATCGCGGACGCGCATTTTTCAAATCTAGCGATTGCCGCCGTCCCCGCGTGTGATCGGGCGCAAGTTGGCGGTGACGGCGCCCGGTTTTTATCGCCTATGGATGCCGCTAGAACCGCAGTCTGCGCCTGCGGCTATGATCAGCGCCGAATCGACAAGACGAGTCCTTCGTGCAGCAACGACCCTATTCCGAAGCCTGTGCGCGCAACCGCGATCCGATCCTCGGGGTGCTCCAGCGGTACTTCGGCGATCGCCGGAGTGTTCTGGAAATCGCCAGTGGCACCGGCCAGCATGCGGTTCACTTTGCCGCAGCCTTGCCGCAGTTGCGCTGGCAATGCTCCGACCGTCCCGAATACCTCGAAGGCATTCGTGGATGGCTCGACGAGGCCGCGTTGCCGAACACGCCGCCGCCGATTGCGCTCGATGTCAACGATGTCTGGCCAGCCCAAGTGTTCGATGCCTGTTTCACGGCAAACAGCCTGCACATCATGAGCTGGCTCGAAGTGCAGAAACTGTTCGCTGGGCTCCATTCGGTGCTGGCGAACGAGGCGAAGCTGGCGGTCTACGGGCCGTTCAATTACGAACGCCGCTTTACCAGTGCCAGCAATGCGGCATTCGACGCAGCACTCAAGGCGAACGCGCCGCACATGGGCTTGCGCGATGCCGCCGATGTCGATCGACTCGCCGCCGGTATCGGTCTGCGCCTGATCGAAGACGCGGCCATGCCGGCCAACAATCGCTGCCGTGTCTGGCAGCGTGGGGCATAACCAAAAAATGCCGCAGAAAATTGGCGCGACTGAGGCTCTGCTGGCTGCAAAAACGATAAGCTTGGTCTCGTGCTGCCGTATTCGTTTTCTCGAACCTCAGGGACCCAAGCTGCAACCATGTCGACTCAAGTAGATGCACTGATCAATGTGTTTGCCGGCACCGTACGCGGCTGGCGTGGCGCCATGGCCTATGGCCGTCGCCGCAAGCCGCCGGCCCTGCCACTGAAGCTGTACGACATCGAGAGTTGTCCCTACTGCCGGCTGGTCCGCGAGGTCCTGACCGAATGCGACCTCGATGTGCAGATTCTGCCGTGCCCCCAGGGCGGCACGCGTTTCCGCGAGGAGGCCGTGCGCATCGGCGGCAAGGCGCAGTTTCCGCTGCTGGTCGATGACAACACCGGCAAGCAGCTGTACGACTCGGCCGCGATCATCGCCTACCTCGGCAAAACCTATGGTCGCGGCGCACCGAAACTGGCGGGGCTGCTGCGGCCGCTGTCGGTACTGACCTCGATGATTTCCAGCGCGCTGATGCTGCGGCCCGGTCGCGGCATGACGGGGATGCGGGCCGTACCTGCGAAACGCGCCGCGCAACCGCTGGAGCTTTACAGCTTTGAGGCCAGCCCGTTCTCGAAGCCGGTGCGTGCACGTCTGTGCGAGCTTGAGCTGCCCTATCTGCTGCGCAACACCGGCAAGGGCACGCTCAGCGATCTCGGCCCGCCGAGCTTTCGCGACCGCTTTTTCAAAGGTCCGATGGACACGACACGAAATCGTAGCTGGCTCGCAGAACATACCGGCCGCGTACAGGTGCCGTATCTGATCGACGCCAATACCGGCACGGCGATGTATGAGTCGCAGCAGATACTCGAATATCTCGATCGCAGCTACGCGCTCTAGCTTTTCTGGATACCTTTTCTGGACACCTTTTCTAGCCACAGTCCCTGCGCGCACCGGCGAGCGCGGGAGATCGGTTCGACATCGCGAGGCCACGTCGATTCATAGCGTGCGGCTGCTTTCGAATCGTTGTTGCCGACGCGTCAGCGGATCGATATAGGCCAGCGAATAGGCCAGCAGTTTCAGCGGCCGCTCGAAGTCGTCGACCGCATCCGGCAGCACATCCGGATAGAAGCGGTCGTTGAGGATGGGCGCGCCCAGTGCAGCGAGATGGACGCGCAACTGGTGCTTCTTGCCGGTCACTGGCTCCAGCGCGTACAGGCTGTACTGGTCGAAGCGTTGCAACTCGGCAATGTGCGTCTCGCTGTTCGGCGTGCCCTCGACCTCGCGCATTCGAAAGAACGGTTCACCTTCGACCATCCGGCTGCGACGGGTGACCGGCAGCTGCGAGGTCGGCACGCTCGGCGCGAGCGCCCGATAGACCTTCTGAATCTCGCGTCGTGGAAACAGCGACTGATAAAGCCCGCGCGTCGTCGGATTCAACGAGAACAGGACGAGACCAGCGGTGCCGCGATCGATGCGATGCAGCGGCACCAGCTCGTCGAGTCCGTAGGCTTTCTTCAGCCGCACCAGCAGGGTCTGGTGAAGAAAGCGTCCCGATGGCGTCACCGGCAGGAAGTGCGGCTTGTCGGCGATCAGCACATGCTCGTCGCGATAGATCACGCTTGCTTCGAACGGAATCTCCGGTTCGTCGTCGAGCTCACGGTAATAGCAGACACAGATTCCAGCCTGATACGGCGTGTCGAGCATGACCGGCTCGCCGTGTTCATCGCGAACGTCGCCACGCGCGATACGCCGCTGCCAGATGGCCGGTGCGACGTCGGCAAAACGCGCAATCAAGAACGCCAGCACCGTGTGCCAGTTGCCGGCGGGCAGCAGTACGGTGCTGGGACCGACGCCGTCGCGTACCGGCAATGGCGCAGTCATCGGGCGAGCCGGACTACTTGACCGTGATCTTGATCGTGTCCGATTGCAGGCTCGGATTGAACGGCTGCTGTTTCCAATCGGCGAAGATCAATTGCAGCGTGTGGGTGCCGGGTTTCAGCGTCACCAGCGCCTCGGTCTGGCCGCCGTCGTAATGGATGATCTGGCTGTTCTGAGTGGGCAGCGGCACGGTGACATCGATGCTCGGCTGATCGATCAGCAAATGATGGTGGCCGGTTGCCGGGACGTCGCGTCCCGGCGGCGAGACGCCGAGACCGCTGAGTCCGAATACGACCTTCACCGGCGAGCTGACCGTATCGCCGTCTTTCGGCGAGAGGATGTACACCTTGGCAGTTGCAGGTGCGGTGGTAGGCAAGCCAAGTTTGGCAGCGAGCTGGCTCTGCGCCTGTGCCTGCGCCTGCGCTTTCAGATCCTTGAACGACTGCGCGGCGGCGGGCAGGGCCGCCAGCAGCAGGACGGACAGGACGACTTGATTGCGGTTCATCTAGAGGACTCCGATCTTGGGGTTGGGAACGCGTGGTGACTTGCGCCGCGTCGGTGCACCCGGTGAATGGGCGCACGCTGCGCATGCGGTAGTGCAATGCTAGCGGCAAGTCCGGACTTGGTCACGGCGAAAATCGCAGTGCGCGAAGTTCGTATGGCGCAATGATTCGCCGCCGCACCGGGCCAGGCATTAGAGTGGCGACCCTGGCTATCGCGCAATCGTATGGAACCGATCGAACTCGAAATTCGTCAATGGCTCGCCCAAGTGGTGGTCGGCTTGAATCTGTGCCCGTTCGCGGCGCGTCCGGCGGCCGAAGGTCGCGTGCGCGTGCACATCAGCGCGGCGGCCGACGAAGCGGCACTGCTGACCGACCTGCAGTTCGAGCTTCAGCGTCTGGATGAAGTCGATAGCGCGACACTCGAAACAACGCTGATCGCCGTGCCGAACATGCTGGCCGATTTCGCCGACTACAACGATTTTCTCGATCTGGTCGACGAATTGCTCGATCGCAATGAATGGAGCGGCGACTACCAGGTTGCCAGCTTCCATCCGCACTACCAGTTTGCCGGCACAGCGCCGCAGGATGCCGAGAACCTCAGTAACCGGTCGCCGTATCCGCTGCTACACCTGTTGCGCGAGTCCAGCGTGGAGGCGGCAATCGAAGCGCATCCCGATACGGCGCGCATTCCGGACGACAATATCCGTCGGCTGAGGGAACTGAATGCTCAGCAACGCCGTCAACTGTTTAGTTATCTGAAATAAGCCGGACCGCCGACGCTCGGCAACCGGGTGGCCGTTCGCCGCCGCTGGCGAATCTTGTTGATTCCAACCAATCTCGATTCGAAGCGCTCGTTGCCGAGCGCGTATTCACGGGGCGTTCAGAGAACAACGCTCAAGCTGCATCCCAGATCCGGGAGTCAGCGAACAAAACCCGGCATAGAGGACGTGCGATGAAAACCTTAAAGCTTGCAAGCCTGGCTGGATTGATGCTGATAGCAACTGCCGCGCGTGCGCAGGCGCCGCTGACAGCAACCGATACCTATCTCTACGCGGGCCCCGGCGGCGATTACCCTCCGGTGGTGCAACTGGGATCTGGCTATCCGCTACAGATTTACGGCTGCGTCGGCGGCTATACCTGGTGCGACGTCTCCTACCAGGACTATCGTGGCTGGATCGACGGTCGCATGATCGAGTATCCGTATCAGGATCAGCAGGTGCCGGTCGATCTCTACGGGCCGGAGCTTGGACTGCCGATCATCAGCTTTGCGATCGGGGCTTATTGGGGCTCGCATTATCACGACCGTCCGTTCTACAGCGAAGCGCCGTATTGGGCGCGTCACGCACCGCCGCCGCGCTACTGGGGTCGTCCGCCGAGTGGTTGGGACGAACAGCGTCGCGAGCGCTACGAGCACTTCGTGCAGGAACGTCACGACGGCGGCCACGATTATCGTGGCGACCATGGCCGCGACCATGGTCGCGATAACGATCACGGCGGTGACCGCGGCCGCGATCAGCAATGGCAGCAGGACCGCCAACATCAGCAGGACCAGCAGCATCAGCAGCAGGACCGCCAGCATCAGCAGGACCAGCAGCGTCAGCAGCAGGACCGTCAGCATCAGCAGGACCAGCAGCATCAGCAGCAAGACCGCCAGCATCAGCAGGACCAGCAGCATCAGCAGCAAGACCGTCAGCATCAGCAGGATCAACAGCGGCAGCAGCAAGATCAGCAGCGTCAGCAGCAGGATCGTCAGCAGCACGAGCAACAGCAAAATCAACAGCGCCAGCAACAGATGCAGCAGCGCGAACAGCAACAACGTCAGCAGCAGGACCAGCAACAACGTCAGCAGCAGGCGCAGCATCAGCAGGAACAGCAGCGCCAGCAGCAACAGCAAGCACAGCAACGTCAGCAGCAACAGCAGGCGCAGCAGCATCAGCAGGAACAGCAGCATCAGCAGGAACAGCAGCATCAGCAGCAAGCGCAGGCACAGCAACGTCAGCAGCAACAACAAGCGCAGCAGCATCAGCAAGAGCAGCAGCGCCAGCAGCGTCCGCCGCCACAGCCTGAGCAGCGTCCGCAGACGCCGCGCCCGCCGGTGCCCGATCGGCATGACGACGGTCACGATCATCGCTGACGTACCGCGGCCGCTGCAGCGTGTCAGGCGCTGCAGCGGCTGCAGTCTGGTTTGATTCCGCGGCGTCTTGGATCGGTTTGCTATCGGCCTTTGAAGATCGTCGCGCAGACGGCCATGAAGCGGCGGTCCTTGCAGCTTGGCAGCCAAGCGCTGCGCGATCGGCTATCGTGAGCGTCACGGGCGTTGCGACACGTCGCCCCTTCGTTCCAGGATGTTTCCCTCGCATGCAGCGCCGACCCGCCCCCGAACCCGACGCCTTTCCGGATGGCCCCAGCAAGACCCAGCTGAAGCGCGCGATGACCGGCTTGCAGGATCTCAGCGTCGCCTTGCTGGATTTGCCGGATGCGCAGCTCGACCAGATTGAAATGGACGAGCGGCTGCGCGATGCGCTGCGCGAGTTGCGCAGCATCCGCTCGAATGGCGCCAAGCGGCGGCAGGCGCAATACGTCGGCAAACTGATGCGCAACGCCGACGAAGAACCGCTTTGGCAAGCGCTGGAAGCGTTTCGGATGGGCAAGACGCGCGATGCCCAGGCGTTTCAGGAAATCGAACGCTGGCGCGAACGACTGCTTGCGAGCGATACCGAACTCAATGCCTGGATCTCGGCCTATCCGGCCAGCGATGCGCAGCAGCTGCGCACACTGATTCGCAACGCACGACGCGACATCGCCGCTGCGCGCGCGGCCGACCCGGGCAGCGATGCCGCGCAGACCAAGGGCCGCGCCTACCGCGAGCTGTTCCAGAAATTGCGTGCAACGCTGCAAAGTGCAGCGCTGCCGGATTGACGGTTCATCCCGCGGCAGATGGAAGCGACGCACGAAATCCCGATTTTCCCACTGGGCCAAGTGCTGTTCCCCGCCGGCAGACTGGGTCTGCGGATCTTCGAGCCGCGTTACGTCGGAATGACCAAGCAGTGCATTCGCGACAACGCGCCGTTCGGCGTGGCGCTGATCCGTGCGGGCTTTGAGGCGGGCCGCCCGGCGATTCCCTGTGACCTGGGTTGTACGGCGCGCATCGTCGAATGGGACGTGCCCAATCCGGGCCTGTTCTCCTTGCTTGCGCGCGGCGAATCGCCGTTCCGGATTGTCGAGCGGCGAACGCAGCCGGACGGTTTGATCATCGCTCGCGTTGCCTTGCTCGATCCGCCGGATCCGATCGCATTGCCAACGCGCTACGAACCCTTGGGCAAATTACTGCAGCGACTGATCGACGAGATCGGCGCCCAGAATTTCCCAAGCCCGCAGCGACTCGACGATGCCGCCTGGGTTGGAAACCGCCTCGCCGAGCTGTTGCCGATTGCACCGGAACGCAAACAGCAGCTGCTCGAATTGCGCGACCCGCTGAGCGTGCTGGCCGAGGTCGAGCAACTGCTGAAGGACTTGCGCGAAGACTAGCGCCGGAACGCGAAGGCGCGAATGCGGAAGCCCGAACGCAGAAGCTCGAGCGCAAATGCTCTGACGCGAAAGCACTTACGCAAAAGCACTTACGCAAGCGCTCTAACGCAAGCGCTCTAACGCAAACGCTCTAACGCAAACGCTCTAACGCCACTGCGCGCATGCGCGGCTCAGGTCGACGCGCTGGGGACGAATCAGCGGGGACCAATCAGCTGGCCGGCGGATCTTTCTTGAACAGCGAGCGCAGCCAGGCGGTAAGCACGCCGATCATCGCAATCACCGCAATCAGCAGTGCTTTGATGCTGTCGGCGAGGTGGGTCCAGGCGGCGATCAGACGTTCCATGCGGTTGAGCGCCGCCACACTGACGTCCTGACGAATGTCTGGAATCGAATCGATCGCCTCCCAGGGACCGCTGGCACTGCCGGAACCCTTGACGACGATATGCACCGACTGCGCGCGATTGCCGGTGGCATTCGGATCGTCGACGCCGACGACGTTCCAGCGCCAGGTCATCACGCCCGGACGAGCCGGCGTTTCGCTTGGATAGCCATCCATCGGCTTGCAGGTGATCACGCGGCCGTCGCCGCAATCGATGGTTGCGCTGAGGTGGGTGAAGCGCGATTGAAACCCCTCCAGCGTGCCCTCTTTCTGCAGTGCCGGTGCTTCGGCACTTTTGAATCGATCGTCGTAATACGCCTGCAGCTGCGCGGCACTCAGGTTCAGCGACAACAACAGCGTGATGTCCTTGTTCTCGGGGCCGCGCAGCGGCTTGGTTGGCGCCGAGACGTGGAACTGTGGCGCCTGCACCGGCGTTGCTGCGCTAGGTGCGCTGCCGGCACCGCCGGCAGGTTCATCCGGCGACATGTTTCCGGCCTCTGCGGCAGCCGCGCGTGACGGTTCCGGCGGCGGTGGCGGCGCGGGTGCTGGCGGCGGCGGTGGCGGTGGTGGAATGGCCGTGGTCGGCGGCGCCTCGCTCGACATTTCAGTCGTGCCAGTCGTGTCAGTCGGGCCGGCGCTGCCGCCGGCATCGGAAGCTGCGGTTGCGGGTGGCTGCGCCGCCTGCTTCGCCTCGGGACTGCAGGCGGCCGCGCCGGCCAGCAGCATGGCGATCAATACACAACGAATCGACGTGGAGCCCGGCGCACTTTTGTGCGCGGCCTGGCGTATGGATGTTTGCGACATGTTCAACTCTCCCCGATGAGCCCGGTCGTGCCGGAACTTTGATACCTGCGGCATCCCTTTACCGCGGAACTGCGACTCCATTGCCTAGCCTAGGACGACCGACCGCGGACTGCTGTGTCATGCGGCTCAAAATCTGCGCTGCGCATCATTTCAGTTGGGCCATTCATCACCGCGCGCCCCGGCGCGCAGGGCCGTTTGCTAGAACTCCAGGTCCAGGGCACCGCACAACCAGTCCACCAGCGGGGCCGCCTTCTGATAGCGCTGCAGCAGCAGCTTCGGCAGTCCGGGCGCGCACAGTTGCTCGTCGTCGAGCGCTGCCGAGCAGACGTAATCCTTGCGCTTGAGATCCTCGATCAACTCGTGCGCGGGGTCGTAGCCCTTGGGCGGACGGCTGAGCGAATCCCCACCCAGCGTGCCGAACGTCTTGCGGAATGATGCCGAGCGCGTCGCCTGCTTCCAGCTCGCCGGGTTGTTCAGCAGATAGGCACGCACGCGCTTCAGCGATTCCGGCATCGGATGCCACAGCCCGCCGCCGACGTAGCTCGCGCCAGGCTGCACGTGCAGATAGAAACTCGGCGCATCCAGGCGACCGAGCATGCCCGTATTGCCGTCGGTGCCGCGCACGATCGCGCGCGTGGCCTGATGATAGAGATTGGCGCTGGCCCAAGGTTTGTACGGCGACTTGTCACCGGCGAATCGGGTATCGCGATAGATGCGGAACATCGACCCGCCGACCGGTTTTGGATTGGCCACGTATTGCGCGCTGATTTCCTTCAGCGGTTCGGCAAGATCGGTCAGCAGACGCAGTAAGGGTTGGCGCAGGTGCGTGTCGTAATCGGGCTTGTGCTGCGCGAACCACTCGCGATTGTTGTTGCGCGCGAGCCCGCGCAGGAACTTTAATGTGGCGGGCGTGAAATAAATCGGTGCGGATTTCGTCGGCATGGCGGTGCGCTGTTAACGTTAGTGGGTAAATCTAGCCCAAACCGCGGTCGCACGAGGGCGCCTCTGGCATCGTGCCGGTTAATAAGATCAAGTTGGAGGAAGAGCATGAACGTCGCCGAAAAGAAGCCGTCTGCTGCAAATGTCCGCGATCAGGTCTCGCCGCAAGAATGGCAACTGCGCGTCGATCTCGCGGCCGCCTATCGCCTCACCGCGCATTTCGGCTGGGACGATCTCGTGTTTACGCATATCTCGGCGCGCGTGCCCGGCCCCGAGCACCACTTCCTGATCAATCCCTATGGCTTCATGTTCGACGAGATCACCGCCAGTTCGCTGGTGAAAGTCGATCTCGCCGGCAAGGTGGTGCTGCCGACACCCCATTTCATCAATCCGGCAGGCTTCACCATTCACAGCGCCGTCCATGCGGCGCGGGACGATGCCAAGTGCGTGATGCACGTGCATTCGGTCAACGGCATCGCGGTGTCCGCACAGGCGCAGGGCCTGCGCCCGATCTCGCAGCAGAGCCTGTTCGTGCTCGCAGCGCTCGGCTATCACGACTATGAAGGCGTGGCGCTGAACGAAGACGAGAAGCCACGCCTGGTGCGGGATCTCGGCAGCAATGCCTTCCTGATGCTGCGCAATCATGGATTGCTGACAGTCGGCGGCACGGTCGCCGATGCCTTTTTGGCGATGTATCTGTTCGAGGCTGCCTGCATGATCCAGGTGCGTGCGCAAGCCGGCGGCGGTGCGCTGATCGAGATCGCCAAGCCGATCCTCGACGGCATCCAGGCGCAGGCGGCACAGGTCACCAAGGGCCTCGGCGGCGCGCTGGTGTGGCCGGGTCTGCTACGTAAACTGGAGCGTAAAGACCCGGGCTATAAGGATTGAGCATGGCCGTTGGCGTTTCTGCGTTTGATGCCTGGCGCGCAAATGGGCGCCACTTCAAGCATCGCGATCACGATATTTTCTGGCAGCGCGGCGGCAGCCTCGGCGGTCGCGGCAGTCTGCTGTGCATTCATGGCTTTCCGACCGCTTCCTGGGATTGGCACAAGGTCTGGCCGCGACTCAACGCGGAGTTTGAGCGGGTTCTGGCACCGGACATGATCGGGTATGGCTGGTCGGCCAAGCCGCGTGGCTATGCCTATTCGGTATTCGACCAGGCCGACTTGCACGAAGGCTTGCTGCGCGAACAGGGCATCACGCGATTCCATATTCTCGCGCACGACTACGGCGATACGGTGGCGCAGGAACTGCTGGCGCGCCACGCCGAACGTCAGGCGCACGGCGATCTCGGTTTGGTGATCGAATCGGTGTGTTTTCTGAATGGCGGCCTGTTCCCGGAAACCCATCGACCACGACCGATTCAAAAACTGCTGCTGTCGCCGTTCGGCGTGCTGATGTCGCGCTTCAGCAACGCCAGCGGCTTCAATCACAGTCTGGCTGCGGTGTTCGGTCCGCACACCAAGCCGAGTGCGGAGGAGTTGCAGCAGTTCTGGCGGCTGCTGTCGTTCAACGACGGCAACCGGCTGATGCATCGCCTGATCCGCTACATCCCCGAGCGGCGTGCGAATCGCACCCGCTGGGTCGGCGCGCTGCGAACCGCCACCATTCCGATGCGTCTGATCAACGGACCGCTCGATCCGGTTTCGGGCGCGCACATGGTGGCGCGCTACCGCAGTCTCGTGCCGGATGCCGATATCGTCTCGCTCAACGGCATCGGCCACTATCCGCAAGTTGAAGACGCCGAGGGTGTGAATCGCGCCTACTTCGAGTTCCTGCACGCACAGCGTCGCGCGGTAGCACCCGGCTAACCGTGCACGACGCGATGCGCTGAACCCGCAACGAAGCCGGCGTCAGCTCGCCGCGGCGACCTCGACGCGACCCGCGATGTTGTCGAGCGCTTCGATCACGTCGTCGGTCAATTCCAGTCGCGCCGAGGCGAGGTTCTCACGCAAGTGCGCGACCGACGAGGTTCCGGGAATCAGAAGAATGTTCGGCGAGCGTTGCAGCAGCCAGGCCAGCGCAACCTGCATGGGTGTGGCCTTGAGGCGCGCGGCGATCTGCGACAAAGCGGCGGATTGCAGCGGCTGGAAGCCGCCAAGCGGAAAGAACGGCACATAGGCAATTCCCGCGTCGGCAAGCTCGTCGATCAAGGCATCGTCGCCGCGATGGGCGAGGTTGTAGTGATTCTGCACGCAGACGATCGGCACGATGCGGCGTCCTTCCGCGACCTGCGTGGGCGTTACGTTGCTGAGGCCGATGTGACGCACCAGCCCCTGCTGCTGAAGTTCGGCGAGTGCCGTTAACGGTGCTTCGATCGATCCTTCCGCTGGGCCGTGAATGCTGAACATCGAGCGCAGATTGACTACCTCCAGGACATCGAGCCCGAGATTGCGCAGATTGTCGTGAACCGCCTGAGTGAGGTCTTGTTTCGAAGTGGCCGGGAACCAGGCGCCATCGGCGCCGCGGCTTGCGCCGATCTTGGTCACGATCAGCAGGTCATCCGAATACGGCGCGAGCGCCTGATGGATCAGCTGATTGGTGATGTGCGGACCGTAGAAGTCGCTGGTGTCGATATGGTTCACGCCGCTGGCGACCGCCTCGCGCAGCACCGCCAAGGCCGCGTCGGTATCTTTCGGCGGACCGAACACGCCGGGGCCAGCAAGCTGCATCGCGCCATAGCCGAGACGATTGATGCTGCGGTCGCCGAAAAGGTAGGTGTTCGATTTTTCGATACTGGACATGAGAGTGTGCTCCTGAAGTGGTGGGACGCATGCTAGTCGCTGGCCTTTCGTTCGATAATCCCGTATTAACCAGACAGGTTGTGCGGAATGGCGAACAATGCAAATCGATCTGAATGACTTGAACGCCTTCGTCGCCGTGGCGCGCGCCGAAGGCTTCCGCGAAGGCGCGCGTGCGAGCGGCACCAGCGCTTCGCGGCTGAGCGAAGCGGTGCGGCGACTGGAAGCCCAACTCGGCGTGCGATTGCTGCATCGATCGACGCGCAGCGTGGTTCCCACCGAGGCGGGTCAGCGACTGATCGAGCGGCTCGGGCCAGCCTTGACCGAAGTCGCGGCGGCGGTCGACGTCGTCAACGGATTTCGCGATCGTCCCGCCGGCAATTTGAAGCTCAATGTGCCGATCAGTGCGGCGCGCCTCGCGCTGCCGGCCATCGTGCCCGCGTTCCTTGCGGCCTATCCGGAGATCACGCTCGAGGTGGTCGCCGACAACAGCCTGGTCGACATCGTGGCGTCCGGCTGCGATGCCGGCATTCGTTACGAAGAGCGGCTCGAACAAGACATGATCGCGATCCCGATCGGGCCGCGGGTTCAGCGCTTTGCGACGGCGGCGTCGCCGGCCTATCTGGATCGTCGCGGCCGGCCACAGCATCCGCGCGATCTGCTGTCGCACGCCTGCCTGTGCAGCCGCTTTCTAGGCGGTGCGACGTCGCAGTGGGAGTTCGAGCGTGATGGCGAGCAGCTGTGGGTGAAGCCGACCGGACCTCTGATCGTGCAGGCCGGCACCGCTACCGATCTGGCGGTCGATGCGGCGATCGCCGGCACCGGCGTCATTCATCTGTTCGAGGATTGGCTGCGCCCGCATCTCGACAGTGGCGCGCTCGAACCGATACTCGAACCCTGGTGGCAGCAGTTTTCCGGACTGTTCCTCTACTTCTCCAGCCGACGTCTGTTACCGGCGCCACTGCGCGCGTTTGTCGACTTCGTCAAGGCGTCGAACTAGCCAACGCAGCGCCGCGGCTTCGGCAGGCGAATCGACGCGATCAGTCGCCGGCGCGTCCGCGCGCCAGCCATGCAGCCCAGTCGTTGCGGCCGCGTGAGCGCGCACGCTGCACGGCAGTTTCGACGTCGTAGGCAACGCGATGATGCGCAACCTCGATCGCCGCCTTGGTGATGCTGATGATGGCGTAGCTCGCCAGCGGCGAACCGGTCTGCATGCGGTGATACACGGGCAGCTGATCGTCGTACGCCGGCACGCCGACACTGCCTGGATTGACCACCATGCGACCGTCGGCGAGCGTGACGCAGCGCGGCAGATGGCTGTGTCCGCACAGGATCAGGCTTGCATCGGAGCCGTCGAGCAGTGCCGTGATCGCGGCGTCGCTGCGCAGCTGTGGCTGGCCACTTTCGATCTCTTCGAGTAAATAGATGCAGTCGTTAGTTGGCGTACCGTGCGTCAGCAACACGTGTCGGCCGAGGACTTCGAAGTTCGCGGCTTGCGGTAGTGCCCGCAACCACGCGCAGCCCTCGTCGCTCAGTTCCGTGATCACGGCGGCGAGTGTCGGGTTGCGCTCGATGTCGGCCGCAGTCGCCGCAAAGATCTCGCGATCCTGATTGCCCTGGATCGTCAGCGGCGCGATGGTCTCCAACAAAGCTCGCGTTGCGTTCGGCCACAGCGGACCGTAAACGATGTCGCCGAGATTGATGAAGTCGCGCACACCTTGCGCCTGTGCGTGCGCGATCACCGCTTGCAGCGCCAGCACATTGCCGTGGATATCGGACAGCACCGCGTAGCGTGCCGACGGCGACATCGCGTGGTCTGGCGTCAAACGTTCGCGCGCCGCGGCGCCATCGAATAGGCGAACGACAACGCGAGGTGCAGCGGCAGCATCAGCGAAATCCACTGCAGGTCTTGCTGCAAATGCGTCGCGGCGTAGGCCCCGAGTGCGACCAAACTCGCCAACGCAATCAGGCGGCTCAATTGGCGCGCGAAGCGCGACGGCTGCCAGTGCGCGCGCATTGAGGCGACAACCGACGGCAACAGCATCCAGCTGAGCGGATCGAACAGCAGCAGATTGAGGTTGTGCCAGCCGGCCCAGTGCTCGGTGGCGCCCCAGATCAGCGCGAAGATCGTGCCGCCGATGCCGCTGAGCAGACTCAAGCTCAGCGCCAATACGGCAAATCCGATCCGTGCGGCCAGATGGCGACGCAGGGACGACAACAGCAACATCAGCGCGGCCAGCGCAACGCCGACGACGAGGCAGGGCAGGCGATAGTCCGGCGCCACGGCGGGTGGTTCGACCACGCTGCCATCGATCAGACGGGTCGAGGTTTCGACCAGCGGCCGTTCGCCACCCTTGCCATCCGGCACCTGCACCGCGTTCAGTGCATCCATCAACACCATCGGCACATAGCTCTCGGCCCACAGATCGATCGGGCGGTCGGCGGTCGGTCCAAGGGCGAGGTCCATCGCCATGGAGAACAGGCGATCGGGTGCGATCAGCCGCACGGCGGTGGAGCGGTAGGTTTCCTGTGTAGCGCGCGCCTGCAACTGTCGGCTGATGGCGCCATCGAGCGTGCGGTCGAGCGCATCGCGCACGCGGGTGGAGCAGTTCGACAGAAAATAATCGTAGCGATAATTGGCGTGCTCGGGGCTTGCGTTCCACACCAGGAAATCGCGCAAGCGGACGCGTTGCTCGGGCGTCAATGCCAGCTTCTGCTCGTTCACCCAACGACGCTCGTGCTGGTAGAACGCAAGGTCGTAACGCAGGGGATCGGCGGCGATGCGGTACGTCATGTAGCCGCGTGCGAAGTTCAAGAAGAAGTTCTTCTGGCGGAAATCGAAGATGCCGTAGTTGTAGGCCAGTGCGCTGCCGGTGCCGGCATCGCGAATCAGGATCGCGTTGTGGCCGAAACGCTCCCAGTAAATCGAACCGGGGCCGAAGGTCAGCAGACTGACCTGCAGCTGTTCGCCCGGACTGGTGCTGGGGGCGAACTCGTCGTCATTCTCGGCCTGGGCCTGGGCCTGCGACTCTGACTGCGACTCAGATTGCGATTGCGACTGGGCTTGGGCGATCGGCGGCAACAGCAGGTGCCCCAACAGCAGCGCGGCGATTGCGATCCACAGACGGGACACACCGCGCGCGGCCTGCGCGCCTGTTGTCGTCGGATACATCAGGCTTGCGCCAGCGTCACTTGCAGTTGATGCACGCGACGACTGTCGGCGCGCTGCACGTTGAAATGGAAGCGGTCGATCTGCACGCTCTCGCCGCGCCGCGGCATGTGGCCGATGCTGTTGGTCACGAGCCCGCCGACGGTATCCCAATCCTCGATCGAGAAGTCCGCGCCGAAGTAGTCGTTGAATTCCTCGACCGGCGTCAGCGCGTTCACCAGGAACCGTCGATCGTCCTGCTTGAGGATGTGCGCGCCTTCGGCTTCATCGAATTCATCGTCGATCTCACCGACGATTTCCTCGAGCACGTCTTCGATGGTGACCAGACCGGCGACGCCGCCGTACTCGTCGGCCACGATCGCCATGTGGTTGCGGCTTTTGCGGAAGTCTTTCAGTAGCACGTTGACGCGCTTGGAGTCCGGCACGAACACCGCCGGTCGCAGCCAGCGCGTCAGATCGAACTCGCCCGCTGCGAAGCCAACGACATTGGCCGTGAACTTGATCAGATCCTTCGCCAACAGGATGCCGACGATTTCGTCGCGCGAGTCACCGATCACCGGGAAACGCGAATGGCCGGCATCGACGACCGCGCGCAGCAGTTCGTCGAGCGGCGAGGCGGCTTCCAGCACCACCATCTGCGAGCGCGGCACCATGATGTCGCGCACCGACAGTTCGCCGGTCTGGAACACGCCACGGATCATTGCGGCGGCGTCGGCGTCGACAAGGTTGTCCTCGCGCGCGGCCTGCAGCAGTTCCAACAGGTCTTCGCGCGAGCGCGGGCTGCGCGCCATCCGGCTGGTCAGACGCCGCCACCAACCGGCGCCCTTGTAAGGGCCGGCGGGTGGCTCGTGACTACTCGGACCGTCGTTCATGCTGTTCCTGTATCAAATATGCCGCGCTCTGGCAAAACCGGCGCGTTCAAACGTTTGAAGCAAGCCATCTTTCTTGATAATGCAAGGATCGCCGCTGCGGCTTTAGTCTTCGAGATAGGGATCGGCGAAATCGAGCCGCGCCAGGATCGAACGTTCCAGCGATTCCATCCGCTCGGCATCCTCGTCGTCTTCGTGATCCTCGCCCATCAGATGCAGTACGCCGTGCACGACCATGTGCGCCCAATGGGCACGCGGGTCCTTGCCCTGTTCGGCGGCCTCGCGGGCCACAACCGGTGCGCAGATCACCAGATCGCCCAGCACCGGCTCCGCCAGGCCTTCCGCTTCGTATGGAAACGACAGCACGTTGGTCGCGTAATGCTTGCCACGGTAGCGGCCATTCAATTCGGCGATCTCGGTTTCGTCGACGATACGAATGGTGATCTCACCCTGGTCGCCGGAGGCGCCAAGGGCTGCGAGCGCCCAGGCGCGCAGCGCGCCGGGCGTCGGCACGCCAGCCGGCGGCACACGTCTTTGTACGGTTATTGAACGAATCACGCGGTGGGGAAGTTGGTTGACGCCGTCAGGCGGAATCTCGCGCGGATTTATGGCGTTGCTCGTAGTCGTCGTACGCACCGACGATCGCCTGTACCAGCGGATGTCTTACCACGTCTTCTTTGCGGAAAAATGTGAAGCCGATATTGGGCACGTTTTCGAGCACCGCCATCGCATGTTTTAAGCCGCTGGTGACGCCTTTTTGCAGATCGATCTGAGTCACATCGCCGGTGACCACCGCGACCGAGCCGAAGCCGATGCGCGTCAGAAACATCTTCATCTGCTCGACCGTGGTGTTCTGCGCCTCGTCGAGAATCACAAAGCTTTCGTTCAGCGTGCGGCCGCGCATGAACGCCAATGGCGCAACCTCGATCACACTGCGTTCCACCAGCCGCGCGACCTTCTCGAAGCCGAGCATCTCGTACAGCGCGTCGTACAGCGGACGCAGATAGGGATCGATCTTCTGCGCCATGTCGCCGGGCAGGAAGCCGAGCTTCTCGCCGGCCTCGACCGCCGGGCGCACCAGCACCAGACGACGCACGCGGTCGCGCTCGAGCGCCTGAACTGCACTGGCCACTGCGAGATAGGTCTTGCCGGTTCCGGCCGGACCAATGCCGAATGACAGGTCGTGGCTGGCAATCTTTTGCAGATAAGACTTCTGCATTTCACCGCGACCGCGAACGACGCCGCGCTTGGTGCGCACGACAACATCCGCCGGTCCGCGCGCCTTGCGCTCGGAGGCGTCCGCGCTGTCGCCGTCGCTGGCATGCTCGCGCAGCGCGAGATGCACCTGTTCGCCGTCGATCGCCGATTCAGCGGTCAATTCGAACAGTTCGCGCAACAGCTGTTCGCCTTGCGCGATTTCGGCCTGCGGACCGAGCAGGCGATAGCGGTTGGCGCGATTGCGGATCTCGATGCCGAGACCGAGTTCGATCGCGCGCAGGTGCTCGTCGAACGGACCGTTCAGGTTGGACAGGCGCGCGCTGTCATCGGGTTCCAGCAGCAGTTCGATCGAAGGCTGCGCCGTGGCGGTCGCGTCCTCGCTGCGAGGATCCTGCGTCGAGGTCATGCGCTGACTCCGCTTGCCAGCGTTTCACCCGCGGCGAGCGCAACGAAGCTGCCACGCAGCGAATTGGTCAGCACTTCCTCGACGCGCACGTCGGCAAAGTGGCCGATCAACTGCTCCGAGCCGTCGAAATTGAGCCAGCGGTTGCAATGCGTTTTACCGGCCAGCTGGCCATTGCCCCAGCGCGAGGCTTTCTCGACCAGCACGGTCTGCGTCGTGCCGATCAGGCGCTCGGTGTACGCAATCCCGAAGTCGCGGATGTGCGCCTGCAAGCGTTCGAGCCGCGCCTGCTTGACCTCGGGCGGTACGCCGTCGCGCAGATTCGCAGCCGGCGTTCCGGGGCGCGGGCTGTAGACGAAGGAATAGGCGGAGTCGAAACGCGCGGCCTCGATCAGTTCCATCGTCGCCTCGAAATCCGCGTCGCTCTCGGACGGGAAGCCGACGATGAAATCCGAAGACAGCGCGATGTCTGGACGCAGCGCGCGCAGCCGAGCGATCTTGGCGAGAAACTCGGCGCGCGTGTAGCCGCGCTTCATCATGCCGAGTATGCGGTCCGAACCGGACTGCACCGGCAGATGCAGAACCCCGGCGAGTTTCGGCTGGCTGGCGTAGGTGTCGATCAAGGCATCGGTGAAATGCGCCGGATGCGAGGTGGTAAAGCGGATGCGGCCCAGTCCGTCGAAGCGCGCGAGGATGTGGATCAGCAGCGCCAGGTCGCAGTTGCTGCCGTCGGCCATCGCGCCCTGATAGGCGTTGACGTTCTGGCCCAGCAGCGTGACCTCACGAACGCCCTGTGAAACCAGGCTGTCCACTTCGGCCAGCACATCGTCGAGCGGACGCGATACTTCTTCGCCGCGCGTGTACGGCACGATGCAGAACGTGCAGTACTTGCTGCAGCCCTCCATGATCGACACGAACGCGGTCGGCCCTTCCTTGCGCGGTTCGGGCAGGTGATCGAACTTCTCGATTTCGGGGAAGCGGATGTCGACCGCGGGTTTCAGCGTGCGACGTGCCTGGTCGAGCAGTTGCGGCAGGCGATGCAGCGTCTGCGGACCGAACACTAGATCCACTGCCGGCGCGCGCCGCGCGATGGCGTCGCCTTCCTGGCTGGCGACACAGCCGCCGACGCCGACCAGGCGCCCCGGCTTGGCATCTTTCCATTCCTTCAGACGGCCAAGCTCCGAGAACACTTTTTCGGATGCTTTTTCGCGCACCGAGCAGGTATTGAGCAGCACCAGGTCGGCCGCCTCGGGATCGCTGGTCAGTTCGTAACCGTGCGAGGCCTTGAGCACGTCTGCCATCTTGGACGAGTCGTACTCGTTCATCTGGCAGCCGAAGGTTTTGATCAGCAACTTCGACATCGATCCATCAATCGCTAAAGGGTGCGAAGTATAACGGACGCTTCATGACCACCCGGGGCGCATGCCGGACCGCCATTTTGGGGAAATCGCGATCTTTTGGTGCGTCGCGGCGAAAAAATGCACCGATGTGAGACATAGGGCTTAATCCAAAAGCCCCGGTCCCTGCATCCTAGTGGCGTTGGTCGGATGGACCAACTCAAAAATTGGGAATAAGGATTCAGGGCATGAACAACAACAAACCCCTCTGGCAGAAACTGCACCTCGGCACCGCGCTGGCTGTGATCTGCGCGCTCGGCATGAATGCGGCGATTGGCCTGATCATGGTCCGCTCGCCGGACGGCGTCCGCATGATGGCGCTTTACGGCGGCGCAACACCCCACAGCATGGTCGCCAACCTCGGCCAGTTGCCGACCGTGCAGGTCTGCGCACGTCGCCTGCCCGCCTGAGCCTGAACCGGGCTTGATGCTCGGTTGGAATCACGCCGCGCCGGCCTACGAGCCGGCGCGGTGGCAGCGCTTAGGGCACCAGCACGACCTTGCCGGTGACCTTGCGATCGAGCATGTCGCGTAGCGCTTGACCCGCGTCTTTCAGGGCATAGGTCTTTGAAATCAGCGGCTTCAGTTCGCCAGACACGACCCAGGCGAAGAGTTGCTGGAAATTCTGCAGATTCAATTTCGGCTCGCGCGCAACGAAGGCGCCCCAAAACACGCCGACCGCCGACGCACCCTTCAGCAGCAAACGATTCAGCGCCACCTCCGGAATCGTCCCCGACGCGAAACCGACCACCAGGAATCGGCCGTTCCAGGCGATTGCCGAGAAGCAGTCCTGCGCCAATTCGCCGCCGACCGGATCGAAAATCACGTCCGCACCCTGGCCGCGCGTGAGTTTCTTCATCGCGTCCTTGAGGCTTTCCGTCGAGTAGTCGATCACGTCGTCGGCGCCGTGCGCCTTGCACAGTGCCAGCTTGTCCGCGCTGGAGGCGGCCGCAATCACGCGTGCGCCCATCAACTTGCCCAGTTGGATCGCTGCGAGGCCAACCCCGCCCGCCGCACCCAGCACCAGCAGCGTCTCGCCGGCCTGGAGTTGGCCGCGCTGCTTCAGCGCATGGATCACCGTACCGAACACCAGCGGAAATCCGCCCGCCATCACCAGATCCATGCCCGGCGGCAGCGGCATCACCACCTCGGCGGGCGCGTTCACCGCCTCGGCGTAGGCGCCGACGGGGATCAGTGCGGCGACGTGATCGCCGGGCTTGATGTGGCCAACCTTGCTGCCGACCGCCGTGACCACCCCGGCGACTTCCGCACCCGGCGTAAACGGCGGCACCCCTTTGAACTGGTACTTGCCCTGGATGATCAGCGTATCGGGGAAGTTGACCCCGGCGCTCGCCACCTGGATGCGCACTTCGTTGGCGCTCGGCGCGATATCCGGCACGTCCTCGTACACCAGGGATTCAGGCGGACCTAGGGCTTTGCAGACGATGGCTTTCATGCGATTTCTGGCTTATGGGCTGGTATGAACTTGCAGGGGAGACGACTTCAGCGCAGGGACATTAGCCTGAGCCGAGGTCCGACTTCCAGCGCCGCGCCTCGGCTTGCCTGCGGGCCCGGAATTATGCGTCGCCCGGATGTCGGCCGATCGACGCAGACTGAGTAATGCCGATGACCGGCTCAGTGCGCCGCGTGGCGGTGGTCGCCGCGCCGATGCCAGTGCAGCAGCCCGCTGGCGCGCGCATTGATCAGGTGCGCTACCGACAGCAGCAAGGCGCCGATCACGGTGAGATGCGTATCGGTGGCTTCCGACATGCCGCCATAGCGCGGGCCAAATGCGGCGACCGTCAGCAGGCCGACGCCGATCAGTCCGAGTGCGGCGATTTTGTAGGCGCGTCGCCTCAGGCAGGCGACGCCGAGCGCCAGCGCGCTGACCGGCACCACACCGAGCAGCATCCACTGATGAAAACGCTCGTCGGCGAACACGCTCGCTGCGGTCAGCGGCAGCAGCGCAAGCAACAGCGGCAGCGCCAGGCAATGCAGCAGACAGGTCACCGAAAACAGCATGCCCAGCGCATCGAGCGTGCGCTCGGGCGCAGGCGTCGTTAAGGCAGATCGGCTCGTGTTCACTGTTACAAGATAACATTTGCGATGTTATAAGTTAACAGCCATCGATCAGCCGCGTCGCTGAATGAATCGCAAGCGTTGCGCGACCGGCACCGGTCGGGTTTCAAATCAAGATCAGCGGCGACGCCCGAGATCCATGCACTGAAATCTCGGCTGAAATCTCGACTGAAATTTCGGCTGAAACCTCGCCGTACCCGTGTTGCCGAACGAGATCAGTTCGGCAGCGAGCAGTTGCTACAACGTCCGCGGACTTCGATCACTTCGCTTTCGGCAATGAAGCCGCGCGCGGCTGCGTCTTCCTGCAGCAGACCATGCACGCGATTGTCGACCGCTTCTTCGGCGGTGCCGCACTGTGTGCATACGAACAAAATGCTGTGATGCGGCTCGCCCGGCGATGCGCAGGCGATGTAGCTGCTGCCACTTTCGAGGCGGTGCACCAAGCCGCGTTCGACCAATTGCGACAGTGCGCGATAAATCGTCGGCGGATGCAGCCGACGCTTGAGCTGCTTCTGCACGCTGTCGATCAGGTCATAGGCGGTCAAAGGCGCGGCGGCTCGGCTGAGCCGGCCGTACACCGCCTGCGGGACTTCGCTCAATGCGGCGGTGGGTGCCTCATCGGCGAGCGGCGTGAACACACGCGTGGCGACTTTACTGGCGCGCTTGGACGCCGCTTTAGGCTTTGTCGGAGCGGCACCGCGCGCAGCCGACTTGCGCGCCGACTTTGCGGCGTCGGCGCGATCAACGGCGGCAGGCTTCTTCGGCACGGCGAACTCCACGAGGTAACACGGGAAGTTTAAGCCTTTGCGCGCTTGCGAATGCCGACACGCTGCGGTCGCGCGATCGACCGCGCCACCGGGAGTTCTCAGGTGGCGCCGGTTGTGTCTGAGGTTTCGTCCGCGGAACTTGCGTTGATCACGGCGACGCGGCCTTGCGCCAGCAGGCGCGGGCCGACATGCACGTCGAACGCATAGAGCCAGCCACTCTCGGTCGCGACCAGGCGCTGAGCACGCACATCCAGATCGGCTTCGATGTCGTCGATGCGCGCCACTTCGAAGCGTACCTCGCGCACCAGCGCCAGCACGCCCGGTGCTGCGACGCCGCCGCCGGTGCGCGCGAGCAAGCCGCCGTGCACCGCCATCGCCTGCGCGCCGTATTCGATCAGGTTCAGCGCGGCGAGCTCGCCGTCGACGGCGAGCGGATGCTGCGGATCACGATGCGTGCGCGCCTGGCAATGGATCGATTGCGCGTCCCAGGCGAGCACCGCGTCGAGCAGGCACATATTGCCCTGGTGTGGAATCAGCGCAGCGAGCGCGGCGCGGTCCAACAGCACGCCGCTCACGTGCAGCGGGTGACGTCGATACGCAAACGCCGGCCGGCGACCGCGTCGATGCACAGGCTGGCATCCGACTGCTGCGCCAGTGCGCGTAGCAGAGGTAGCGCGCGCGCGGCCGGATTGGATTTGCGCAGCGCTTCGAGTGCTTCGTCGTCGAAGGTTTCGGTGCTCGAGGTCGCGCGATCGTCGAATGCGAGTCGCAACTGTGCGCAACTGCGGCTGCTGCGCGTGCGCGTCAACACCAGCGCGATGCTGACCGGAGTCGTGATCGGATGCTGGTCGAGCAGCGGCTTCGGCTGCGGCACGTCGTACATCACCAGCAACAGCGCATCCTCGTCGAGCAGCAAGGCGGCGGCTTCGAGCAGGCCGGCGGCGACGGTGGTGTCGTGTGCGCCGATGCTGGTGGAGTTGCGGCGCGCGCCGACCGCGATGCTCCAATAGCCAGCGGCGGCGTTGTGCACCGAGTTGTGGAAATCGGTCGGCGAAACCACGCGACCCGGCTCGGCCAACGCGGTGCAGATCCGGTGCAGCACATTCATGTCGGCGTCGGAAGACGCGAACACGCTGGCGAGATCCGCCGGATCGAAACTGCTTTGCGCGATCGCGTCCTCGGCTGCGCGAAACGCTTGCCGCACTGCCGGCGTCGCCCGGCGGCGTTCATTCGGCGGCAGTCGTTGCGGCTGATAAGGCGGCAGTTCCGCGCCGACGTAAGGCGCTTCGCCGCGCAACACCGCGCGCGCGGACTGCCAGTCGTTGAGCCCTGGCGCGGCCAGGCCAATCGCGTCGACATAAACATCCAGCGACGTCGGTTCATCCAGCGAGGTCGATTTGTTTGCAGCAGACGCAGTCGATCCACTCATGCGCGACGACCGAGCAGCAGGCTGCAGTTGTTGCCGCCGAACCCGAAGGAATTGCTCAAGACGTGGCGCAACGCTGCAGTCTGCGATTCGAGCAGAACATTGCCGCGCAAGGCGGCATCCTTGGTTCGCGTATTCAAGCTGCGCGGCTTGAGTCCGTCCTGCAGACACAGCAAGGACATTGCCGCTTCCAGAATGCCGGCGGCACCCAAGGTGTGCCCGCTCCAGCCTTTGGTCGAGCTGCAGGCCACGCGCTCGCCGAGCAACGCAACCACGGCCTTGTCCTCGGCCAGATCGTTGGCCGGCGTGCCGGTGCCGTGCAGATTGATGTAATCGATCTCGGCGGGTTCGATGCCGCCACGGGCGAGCGCATCGCGCATCGCCGCCATCGCGCCGCGGCCATCGGGATCGGGCGTCGACATATGGTAAGCATCACTACTTTCGCCATAGCCTTCGAGCAACAATTCGCCGGTGCCGTCGTCGGGCAGCAGCAGCGCGAAGCCGGCGGCTTCACCGAGCGAAAGACCTTGGCGGCGCGCGTCGGCCGGGCGGCAGATGTCGGCGGAAACCAGCTGCAGCGCGTTGAAGCCGTATAGCGTGGTCAGACACAGCGAGTCGACGCCGCCAACCACCGCCGCGTCGCACAAGCCGGCGCGCAGCGCGCGATGTGCCGATGCAAAGACTTTCGCGCTCGACGAGCAGGCCGTCGAAATGGCGACGGCAACACCTCGCAGACCCAGCCGTATCCGCACGAAATCCGCTGCCGAAAACGTGCTCTGTGTGGTGCGCAGGTTGAACCAGTCGGGCAGGCGATCGCGTGCGGGATCGCGCTCGCGGTAGGCCAGTTCGGTTTGTTGCACGCCCGAGGTACTGGTGCCGATGAACACGCCGATCCGCTCGGTGCCATAACGCGCGGCAACGGCGGCTACCGCATCGATGAAGCCATCCTGCTGAAGCGCGAGATCCGCCAGGCGATTGTTGCGGCAATCCCACTCGGCGTAGTCCGAGGCCAGCGGTGTATCGAGCCCGTCAACTTCACCGATCCAGCCCGCCAAGGTGCTGGTTTCGAATGCCTGCTGGCGCAGTCCGCTGCGCTCGGCGTGCAGCGCCCGACGATGCGAGGCAAGTCCGCGGCCAAGGCTGGAAGTGGCGGTGTAGTGGCTAATCCCGAGCGGGTTCATCCGGCCAGAAATCGAAGAAGTTGAACCAATTGTAAGGGGCGGCGCGGGCATAGAATTCCAGCCGCGTGGCATAGGCTTGTGCAGCGGCCAATGCATAGTCCGCGCGCTCCGCACGCGGCACCGGGCGCGCGGGCAACAGCGTTTCGAAATGCAGCGTGTAGCGATTGCCGCCTTCGTAGACCCCAAAGCAGATCACGACCGGCAGACCCAGTGCGGCGGCGAGCTTCCACGGACCCGACGGCAAGCGCGCGCGGCCGCCGAGAAAGTCCACGGCAATACCGGGATCGTCGCCGACGATGCGGTCGGCCATCATGCCGACGACACAACCGTTCTGCAGCGCTTCGTGCAGACGCAGCACCAGCTGCGGGCCGCCGCCGGCGTCGATGATTTCGGCATCGAAATCCGGATTCAGGCCGGCCATGACGTCGGTGATCATGCGGCCCTGCTGACGATCCATCACCACGCGCAGTTTGATCTTGCGGCGACCCTTGAATACCACGCGCAGCACATCGAAGCTGCCCAGATGCGCGGTCAGCAGAATCGCCGCCTGACCGGCGCCGGCATAGTGCAGGCCGCTGCCACCGCCACTGACGCGGATGTCGAAATCCTGATCGCGACCGGTCAGCAGAAACACGCGGTCGAGCACGCAGGCGGCGAAGCTGTGGATCTGCTTGAAGGTGTCGGTCCAACGCGGTCGTCTGCCCAATGCCCGTTCAAGAAAACTGCGCGACGCCTGCCGCACCGACGGACTGGTCAACTGAAAATACGCGCTGATCGGCCATAGCAACAGCCGCGCAGTATTGCGGCCGCTGTGCTGCGCGAACCACACGATCAGCCGCACCAGCCAAGGACGGCTACGCTCGCGTTGAAGCTTCCAGGCCGGGGCCGGCGTCATCTGCATCTTCGGATTCTCGGGCCCGCGCTCAATCGCGTACAAAACCCAATGCACCCTGTGCGGCAAGGCGGCCTTCGAATTCGATGCGGAAGTGCGCGCGCCCCTGCGAAAGGTCCGCGCGAATCTGTAGATCGACGCGCGCTTCGGGAAGCACTGGCAACAGGAATTTCGCGCCCTGCAGCGTGGTCAGTCGCAAACCACCGAGTCGCTCGCGCAGTGCGCGCACCACGCAATTTAGCAGCAGCACCGCCGGCACCAGCGGCCGACCGGGGAAATGGCCCGGCAGGCAGGGATGCGCGGCCGGCACCTGAATGCGGCTTTCGAATTCGAGCGCTGCGGATTCAGGCATTGATCAGCAGCTGTTGCAGCGCCTGCTTCGGAAGTTTGCCGACGGTGTTGCGCGGAAGTGCGTCGACCTTGCGCAGCGGCCGCGGCAGAAACACCGGATCGATCAGGCGCGCGAGCGCGGCCAGGATGTCGTTCTCGCTCAGCGTCGGTGCGACCACCAGCGCGCCGGGTCGCTGCACCAGCGTTCGCTCATCCGCATCCGGTTGGAACACCACCGCATCGATGACGCCGGGAATCGACTGCAGCTTCAGGGTCAGATCGGCCAGCGACGCACGCTTGCCACCGACCTTGACCATGTCGCCGCTGCGACCGAGCAAACGAAAACCGTCGCCATCGGTTTCAAGCATGTCCTGCAGCGTCACCACCTCCGTCGCACCCGGCAGACTGACGCGGCTGCTGCCGTCGCTGCTGTCGAGGTGCACCTGATTCAGCAGCCGCCAGCGCGCGCCTTCCACGGTACGGCGCGACGCGATGCTGCCGGTCTCGGTGCTGCCGTAGATCTCCAGCACCGGTGCATCGAACGCAATCTCCGCACGTTCGGCGAGGTCGGGCGGCAGCGGCGCCGTGGCCGAGATGATCGCGGCAAGGCCAGGCAAACGTGTCTCCGCGGCGAGCAATGCGCGAATGTGTACCGGCGTGGTCACCAGCACGCGCGGCGCCGGTAATGCGGCCAGCGCGCGGCGTACGTCCTGCGGAAACACCGGGCGTTCCACACCGACCGAATGGTGTGCAGATAAGGGCACCGCCACGCTCGTTTCTAGCCCGTACATGTGCTGTTGCGGCACGGTGGCAACGATATGGACGTGCCCAAGCGCATCGAACAAGCGCTCAGCAATGATGCGGCCGGAGTTGTGAATCGAATGCCAGGTCTTCAGATGAGCCTGCGGTTGACCGGTGCTGCCAGACGTGAAGACCAGAGCCGCGGCGTGGTCGCCATCGATTCGCGGCACCTTGTGCAGCGCATCGTCGACCGGCGTGCGCGGCACCAGCACACCATCGCGGATCGCTTCGTCCCACAGCACATAGCTGTCCGGATAGCTGGCGCGCACGGCGGCGAGCGCCTCCGGGCTGCTGCTGGCGGGCAGCAGATTGGTCTGTCCTCGCGCGACCGCCGCCGCAAACGCGGTGGCGAAGGCGAAGCGGTTTTCGCAAACATTGATCGCGTAGCGACGGCTCGGCAGGCGGGCGGCCAGCGCGGCACTGCTGGCGGCGAAACCGCCGCGCGAGACCGGCAGCCCTTGCAGCCAGAACATCGGGCTGTCGGGCGCGGCCAGCTCCAGCAGCGGCCAGCTCGATTCGGTCTCGAATGACGGTCTAGCCGACATGACTTCCGACTTGCCCTCGCACCTGCCGCAAGGTGCGCAGGTTCTCGAAGAATCCGGGTCCGCGCAGATGACGGAAGCGCAGACGCCGGTAGACGTATTCGGTCAGGAACACCGCGGCCACGAAGAGGTAGCCAATAAAGTTGGCCCACAGCGACCACTGCTCACGCGTGCCCAGGCGCAGCAGGGCAGCGTCGAACACGAGAATTCCGAGGAGTACCAGCGTCCAGCTCCAGGTCACCGCACGCGTGTAGGAAACGAGTTCCGTCGGCAGCGCTCCACGATGTGCGACCACCGCGATTTGCGTCACCAGCGGCTTGCGACCGGGTAAAAGCGAGCCAGCAAACGACAGCAGCGCCAGCGTCGGGAATACGAGCGGCGGCAGATACAGCGCGTAGTTGTGGACATCCACGCGCATCAGCGCGCCGACGGCCACCGCAAATCCGGCGAATGCCAGCCAGTCGTAGCGCCGCAACTGTTGCAGGCCATCGTAAAAACAGGCCGCGAACAGCACCATCAGCGCGATCCATTCGAGCGCAGCGGCGTTGCGCATCAGCGCCAGATGCGACAGCAGCGGATAGCAGGCGGCGAGCAGCCAGCGCATCAGTGACGGTGCGTGGCGACGTGCTCGGCCAGCGTGCGCACCGAGGTGAAGGCGCGGCGCGTGGCTTCCTCGTCGGCGCGCAGTTCGACGCCGTATTTCTGCTGCACGGCGAGGGCAACCTCCAGCGCGTCGATCGAATCCAGGCCCCAGCCGACATCGTGTGCGCCGAACAGCGGCGCATCGGGATCGATCGAACTGGCGTCGCGGCCTTCGATATTGAGCGCCGAAATCAGCAACTCGGCGAGTTCATGTTCCAGCGCCTGAGCGCCTGCCATCATCATCATGCGTTCCGATTCATCCTTAAAACCGACTCTGTGCCGCCGCAAACCGGTCTCGTCAAACGAACGATCTGCGCGCCTCGCAGTCTCAATCCGGCGTCGCGAGGGGCTACGCGTCCAGCGCAATTCGACGTCGCGCAGCTCATCGCAAAGCACTTCCGTCGCCCGCCGCAACCCAGGGCATCTACAATAGCGGGGCCCCCAGGCGTCGCGATAAGCTGGCAACGCAAAAATCGCAAACCGATCAACCCTTCAGCAGCGGCGCATCTTGCTGCCGAGCTTCACATCAAACAGGCCAGCGTTAGTAAAATAGTGTGACTGGACAATGAGGAAGTTTACCTTTCCAACGTACAGTCTGCCCAACTGCCGAATGAGCTGCACGCCGGTCGCGCTTGCTGATAGGACAGCGCAGCAGGCCGCGCGGTTCGCACCGATCACTTTGCAGATCGCTTTGATTGGCAAGGCCTTCGACCGCCGTCATAGGTGGGTAGTCGCCGGCAGGAGCTTCCTCATGTTCAGCTGTCAATATTGCATGCCGATCGCGGCGCCCTCACAAAGCCCAACCCAAGCTCTTCATCGATGACCGTAAGCGACGCAAGTCTGGCGCAGACGCGGCTGCAATGGCCGCAGCGTCCGTACGCCGTGGAACCGGCTACGGCGGCTGATCTGCGCGCGCCGTTGCCGCCCAACGCGCTGTGTCAGATCGCTTACGGCGGTCGACCGGTCGACGCCGATCCGCGGCGTGCCATTGCACCCTTGCAGCCGCTGCACGGCGCGCGCGCCGGCGAACTCTGGCTCAGCCCGACGCCGGTCAGGCATGGTCGCGACGGCCGATTCGGATTCGCCGAGAACGATCAGGTGATGATGCTGCACCTGCAGATTCCCGAGGCCGAGATGCCATTGCTGGAGGACGCCACGCGCGGCGTCTATGCCGAACTTGCCGAGCGCATTGCCGCGCATGGCTATCCGCATCTGCTGCGGGTCTGGAACTACCTCGGCGACATCAACCAGGGCAGCGGTGACGCCGAGCGCTATCGCCAGTTCTGCGTCGGCCGCTTCGCCGCGGTGGCCGCGCATCCCGGTTTCGAATCGCAGCTGCCCGCGGCGAGCGCGATCGGCTCGCGTGGCGGCGAGGGTCTCAGTCTGATCGCGCTGGCGTCGCGGCAGCCGGGCATCCAAGTGGAGAATCCGCGGCAGGTCAGCGCGTTTCGCTACCCGCGTACGTATGGTGTGCGCAGCCCCAGCTTTTCGCGCGCCTGCCTGTTGCCCTGGGATAACGGTGCCGAGTTGCTGGTGTCCGGAACCGCCAGCATTGTTGGACATGCCACCGCGCATGCCGGCGATGCGATCGCGCAACTCGGACAAACCGCCGCCAACCTGGAAAGCCTGCGGGCGCACGCGATGCTGATGCGCGCACAGGCGGGCACACCGATCGCCGAGTTACGTCCGCACCTGTACCTTCTGTATCTGCGGCATGCCGAGCAGTTGCCGGAACTGTTGCCGGAGATCGCGCGATTGTTCGGCGATGCGCCGCTGCAAGTCTTGATCGGCGACATCTGCCGCAGCGAACTGCTGCTCGAAGTCGAAGCGATCTACCGCAGCGCGCAGACCGAGGCGACTGCATGTTGAGTGGACCGCTCGGGCGGACCTGGCGGGTGATGGCGACCGGTGTGTCGTTCGGCGTTTTCGGATGCGCCGCGCTGCTGCTGTCGATCACCGTGTGTCCGCTGCTGGCGCTCACGGCGCCATCGCAAGCAGTGGCCCGCCTGCGCATCCAACGCGCAGTGCATTACGGCTGCCGCTTCTTCGTCGCATTGATGAAGCTACTTGGTGTGGTGACTTATGAATTGCACGGCATCGAGCGACTCGCCGAACATCCCGCAGGCGGCAAGGGCCGGCTGATTCTGGCCAATCATCCGAGCCTGATCGATGCGGTCTTCCTGTTGGCGTGGACACCGCAAGCGGTGTGCATCGTCAAGCAGGCGCTGCGGCACAACCCGTTTCTGGGCTGGACGGTCGGCTGGTCGGGCTACGTCAGCAACGACGATCCCGCGCCGCTGATCCAGAACTGCGTGGCAACGCTCAACCAGGGCCAGTCGCTGATCATGTTTCCGGAAGGCACGCGCAGCGTTCCCGGCCGGGTGCCGGAATTCAAGCGCGGCGCGGCCTGGATCGCCTTGCGTGCGCAGGCCGAAATCCTGCCGGTGGTGATCCGCTGCGAACCGAGCATGCTGACCAAGGGCCGGCGCTGGTATCAGGTGCCACCGAGCCCGGGTCATTTCACGATTGTCGTCGGTGCGCCGATGCAAGCGGTGAGCAAACTCCCGCCGGGCCGATCGCCCGCACAGTTCGCCGCGCAACTGACCGCCGAGCTGCAACAGGTGCTCGATCCCCAGCGCATCGGGCCGACCGACGCCCGCGTCGGTATGGTCTCTGCTTTGATTCGCTGATTACCTCTTTCGAGCCGCCGAGCCTCTCGCCCGCATGTTCCGACCCTGCTTGGTAGTGCCTTACTTTCGGCACGAGCGCGCCATCGGCGCGCTGATCGAGCGTCTCAAGCCGCATGGCGTGAGCTGCTGGATCGTCGACGACGGCAGCGGCGGCGAAGCCAGCCAGGTGGTGCAGGCGTTGGCCGCGCGCGAATCGAGCTGGCTGAAGCTGCTGAGCCTGCCGGCGAATCAGGGCAAGGGTGCGGCGGTGCGCGCCGGCTGTGCCGCCGCCGCGGCCGCCGGATTCAGTCACGCGCTGCAGATCGACGCCGACGGCCAGCACGATACCGACGACGTTCCGAAACTGCTCGGCATTGCCGCCACGCGTCCGCAGGCGGTGGTGACGGGTGTGCCGGTGTACGACGACTCGGTGCCGAAAGTACGTCTCTACGGTCGCCGCATTACCCATGCGCTGGTATGGCTGCATACCTTGTCGTTCGAGATCGTCGACTCGATGTGCGGCATGCGGGTGTATCCGTTGGCATCTGCGCTGCGGCTTTGGTCGCGCGAGCCGGTGGCGCAGCGCATGGACTTCGATACCGATATCCTGGTACGCCTGTACTGGGCCGGCACGCGCGTGATCAGCGTGCCGACGCGCGTGACCTATCCCACCGATGGCGTCTCGCACTTCCATTATCTCGACGACAACCTGCGGATGGCGCGCATGCATCTGCGTCTGCTCGGCGGCATGTTGCTGCGCCTGCCGGGCTGGTGCTGGCGGCGGCTGCGCGGACGCAGACCAGACGGAGCGATTGCATGAAACGATTCGAGCGGCTCGCGATGCTGGCCGTGGGTGCGGCATCGGTGCTGGCATCTTTTGCGCCGGTGGTTGCCACCGCGTCGGACGCCTCCGCGTCAACTGCTGCTGCAGCCGCACCCGCCGTATTCCAGCATCCGCTGGATGCAGCCGCGGTTGCGGAGCTGCTCGCGCCGGTCGGCAAGACCACGCGCGATGCCGCCAGCCTGCGCGGCAGTTTCGTACAGCGCAAATTCCTGCACGAACTGCCACAACCGCTGCTGTCCTCCGGTGAATTCCTGGTGGCGCGCGGCGCCGGTGTGGACTGGCATACGCACAAGCCGTTCGATTCCGAAGTGCTGTTGACGCAAGCCGCACTGATCCAGCGCGGACCCGACGGCAAGCCGCAGCGTGTCGACGCCAGCCAGCGCCCCGGCCTCGCCGCCGTTTCGCAGGTGTTCGACGCCTTGTTCGCGCTGGACATCGACAAGTTGTCGCAGAGCTTCACGCTGTTCGGCGACAAGGATGCGAAGGAACCCAAGGAACCCAAAGCCTGGCTGCTCGGACTCGCGCCGCGCGAAGCAGCCTTTGCCAAGTTCATCGCGCAGATTGTCGTTGCCGGCGCGGCAGAGCCGAAGCTGATCACGATGTACGAGGCCAGCGGCGACCGCACCGAGATCGAGCTGTCCGGCATCAGCGCGCAGGCGACGCTGTCCGACGCCGACCGTCAGCACTTCCAGTAGCGGCTGCGGGCGCATGGAGATCGCTGCTTGAGCCTTGCGCGGCGCTTCCAACTGTGGACCGGAGCGGTGTTGCTGCTGCTCGGCGTGTTCGTGTTCGACGTGGTGCCGAACTTCAAGCTGGAAACCAATATTCTGGCGCTACTGCCGCCGAACGAAACCGACGTCGTCGTCGATCGCGCGCTCGACCGCTTTTCCGATCTGCTCGGCCGCGATGTCGTGTTCCTGGTCGGCGCCGACGATTTCGACAGCGCCAAACGGATTGCCGCGCGCTTCGCCGGGCAGCTGAAAAACTCCAAGGGTTTCGATCTGGTGCGCTTCGAGGTCGACCCGAGCTATCTCGCGCAAACCAGCGACAGCTACCTGCCGTATCGCGACGGCCTGCTGTCGACGCGCATGCGCAACTGGCTCGTTGCGGGAGACGAAGGCGCGTTGGTCGCGGCCGCGCAGCAGGCCTTGTACTCGCCGGCCGCCTTCCTGAGACGCAGCGGTGCCGGTGACGATCCGCTCAACCTGTTCGGTGATTTCCTGTCGCAGGCAACGCAGGCGAGCGGGCGGCTGACGATCCGCGACGGCGTCTTGACCACGTCGACCACGTCGCCAGCGCGCGACTACGTCATGGTCAGCGCGGTCCTCGCCGGCGATGCCTTCGCCACCAACGAGCAGGATCTCGCTCGACCAGTGCTGGCGCAGGCGGAGGCCGAGGCGCGTGCCGCGGGCGGCACCGTCGTCGGTGCCGGATTCATCCTGCACGCAATCGCCGCGGCGGGGCTCGCCAAGCATGAAATCGATCTGTTCGGCGGCATCCAGTTCGCCGGCCTGTTGCTGGTGCTGTGGTGGGTGTTCCGCTCGGGACGCATGCTGTGGCTGTCGGCGGCGACACTGGCGGTCGGCGTGGTTGCAGCCCTGACCGTCAGCCACTACGTGTTCGCCAAGCTACAGGTGCTGGCGCTGGTGTTCTGCAGCAATCTCGCCGGTGTCGCGATCGACTACTCGATCTACTACTGCGCCGACCAGTTCCGCACGCCGGGACGCTGGCGTGCCGCCGATGCATCAAGTCACATCGGCCCGGCCATCACGATGAGCTGTGCGGCAACGGTGCTGAGTTACGCGCTGCTGGCGGTTGCCCCATTTCCAGGGCTACGCCAGGGCGCACTGTTCTGCTGTATCGGCCTTGCTGCCGCTTACGCCTGCGTGATGGCCTGGTTCCCACGCTGGGTGCGGCCTGCGCCCCTGGCGCCGGCACAAGCGACCACCGACTTCTTCGAACGCCTGCTGCGCGTGCGCGAGCGCATCGCCGGCCGACCGGTGCGCTGGCTGTGGCCGGTGGTGGCGCTGTTCATCGTGCTGGGTCTGGCGCGGCTGAATTTCGTCGACGACATTCGCCTGCTGCAACCGGATACGCCGACCCTGACCGCCGAGGAGCAGCAGGTGCGCGATCTCGTCGGCAACCTGCCGGACGGTCGCTTCTTCCTGGTGCAGGGCGCAGACCCGCAGGAAGTGCTACGCAATGAGGAGCGCCTGACTGCGGCGATCGATCCGCTGCTGGCTGGCGACACGCCGGTTGCGGCGTCGTATTCGGCGGTGTCGCAGGCGCTGCCGTCGCTGGCGCGTCAACGCGAAAACCATGCGCTGCTCGCTGACCACGTCTACGGCGGCAAAAGCGGCGGCATGCTCGCACCCTTCATGCAGCAACTCGGATTCGATGCGGCCGCCATCGCGCAGCGGCAGCAGGCATTCGCCGCCAACCCGCCGCTGACGCCTGAAGCGTGGCTGCAAACCCAGGCCTCCGAGCCTTACCGGCATCAGTGGCTTGGCGATATCGGCGGCAGCTACGGCAGCGTCGTCACGCTCGCCGACGTACACGACGTGAACGCGCTGCGGCAGGCCACCGAAGGCTTGCCCGGTGTGCGGCTGGTCGATCGTGTACGCGAGATTTCGGCGGTGCTGAAGCGTTACCGCGAGCGCGCAATGGTGCTGGTCGCGATCGCCGGCTTTGCCTCGGCGCTGCTGCTGGCGCTGGCCTACGGCTGGCGGCGCGGCTTCACCTTGATGGCCACACCGAGTGCGGCCTGTCTGGCCACACTCGCGGTATTCGGCTTCTGCGGCGTGCCGGTGACCTTCTTCCATATCGTTGCACTGCACCTGGTGATGGGGCTCGGCATGGAGTACGCGATCCTGCTGTGCATTGCCGAATTGCGCAGCCCCGCGGTACTACTTTCTGCCACGCTGGCGGCGGCATTGGCGCTGCTGGCATTCGGCCTGCTGGCGCTGAGTTCCACGCCGTTCATCCATAGCCTCGGCATCAGCGTGTTCGTCGGCGTGCTGTTCGGCTATGTTTTTGCGGCGCTGGCCGGCACACTAGCGCCGAAGACCAAGCTGCTGGAACCGCCGGTGGATGAACCGGCCGCAAACGGAGTTGGGCGATGAACAACACTGCCGCGGTCGACGTTCTGGTGATTGGCGCCGGCCCTGCCGGCTCGCTCGCAGCGGCTTATGCGCGCCGCGCAGGCCTGTCGGTGCGTGTGCTGGAGCGGCAGGAATTTCCGCGCTTTTCGATCGGCGAGAGTCTGCTGCCGGCGTGCATGAATCTGCTGGCCGAAGCCGGCATGGTCGAGGCCGTCGAAGCGGCTGGCTTCCAGTACAAAAACGGTGCGCAGATCGCACGCGGCGATCGGCACGTGGATTTCGAGTTCGCCGACAAGACCACCGATGGCTACTCGCATACCTTCGAAGTCACGCGCGCCGATTTCGATCACTTGCTGATTCAGCAGGCCGAAAAGCAGGGCGCTGAGGTGCTGTTCCGCGAAGAGATTACGGCGGTCGACTTCAATGACGCGCCGCGTGTGATCAGTCGCAATGCCGCCGGCGAGCCGACCGAACACCGCGCGCGCTTCGTGCTCGATGCCAGCGGCTTCGGTCGCACGCTGCCGCGTCTGCTGGATCTCGATCTGCCATCGAGCTTTCCGGTGCGCGCGGCCTTGTTCACGCATGTCGAGGATCACATCAGCGATCCGGCCTACGATCGCAACAAGATTCGCGTCGGCATCCATCCGCAGCATCGCGATGTCTGGTACTGGCTGATTCCTTTTGCGAACGGTCGCGCATCGATTGGTGTGGTCGCCGGCGACGACTTCCTGCGCCTCGACGGCGCCGACGCCGACAAGCGCCTGTGGGCGATGATCAACGAAGAGCCGGGCATGAAACGTCTGCTCGGCGATGCGAGGCAGTTGTTCCCGGCGCGCGAGATTCGCGGCTACGCCTGCAAGGTCAAGCAACTGCACGGACCCGGCTACGCGCTGCTCGGCAACGCCGGCGAATTTCTCGATCCGGTGTTCTCCTCGGGCGTGACCATCGCCATGAAGTCGGCGCAACTCGCGGTCAAGCTGGTGGTTCGCCAACTCGGCGGCGAACGCGATATCGACTGGCAGACCGAATACGCCAAGCCCTTGATGCTCGGTGTCGAGACCTTCCGCGGTTACGTCGAAACCTGGTACGAAGGCGCGCTGCAGGACGTGATGTTCAGCAGCGTTCAGCCGCCGCGTCTGCGCGCGATGATGTGCAGCGTGCTCGCCGGCTATGCCTGGGACAAGGACAACCCTTATGTCGGCCACTCCGGCCGCCGCCTGCGGACACTCGCACAAGTGGTGCGCGCGAACGGCACCGCCGCGGTGTTCTAGCGTGCTGCTCGGTCTTCGGCGCGGCAGTGCTATCCCAAGCGTAGCGACCTCCTTGAGGCTTCGGCTGCGCCTGCTTGCGATGCTGCTCGGTGTACAGCTGCTCGGCGCCTGTGCACTGCTGCCGCAATTGCCGCCGCCGCCGCTGCCGCTGCTGTCGCCGGCCGCACTCGGGGAAAGCCGCACCTCGACGCAGGCGCTCGACCTTGCTTATCGTGATCGGGACGTCAATCTGCAATGCGTACTGCAAGTCACGCCGCAATCGATGACCCTGATCGCATTGGCGCCGCTGGGTCAGCGCGCGTTCACGCTGGGGTACGACGGCAAGACCTTGTCCGCCGATTTGAGTCCTTATGTGCCGAAGAATCTGTCGCCACAGCGCGTGCTGGCCGACCTGCAGCTGGCGCTGTGGCCACTGTCGGCCTGGCAGGCGCGGCTGGCCGACTCGCAGGGCGAGTGGGAAGTAAGCGAGCCGCGTGCGGGCCTGCGTCGACTGCGGCACGACGGTCGACTGGTCGAGGAAGTGCACTATGTCGATGCGGATCCCTGGAGCGGGCAGATCTGGTTGGTCAATCTGGCGCTCGGCTACAGCATCGATATCCAGTCTTCCAGCCAGTAGGCCTGCCGTGATCCCACTCTGCATGCTGCCTTCAATCAGCCGCCGGCGATTTGGCAGGCTCCTGAATACCTGCGATCTGTTGCCGTTCGCTCCCAACGCCGACGATACCCACGCATGAATGCCACAGAAGCGACGCCGCGACGCTGGATGCTGGTCACCGGCGCCAGCCGCGGCATCGGCCGCGCGATTGCGCTGCGCCTTGCCCGCGACGGTTTCGGTGTGGTGGTGCATTGCCGAAGCGAGCCGGAGCGGCTCGATGCCTTGTGCGATGAGATCAAACAGCTTGGCAGCGCGGCACGTGCGCTGGCGTTCGACATCGCCGATCGCGCGGCCTGCAAGGTGCAACTCGACGCCGATGTCGCGGCGCATGGCGCGTATTACGGCGTGGTCTGCAACGCCGGCATTGCCCGCGATGCGGTTTTCCCCGGTATGGCGGACGACGATTGGGATCAGGTGCTACAGACCAATCTCGATGGTTTCTACAACGTGCTGAAGCCGCTGCTGATGCCGATGATCAAGCGCCGCAGCGGCGGCCGCATCGTCGTGCTGTCGTCGGTGGCGGGGCAGATCGGCAATCGCGGACAAGTCAATTACAGCGCCGCCAAGGCGGGCTTGATCGGTGCGACCAAGGCGCTGGCACTCGAACTGGCGAGCCGCGCGATCACCGTCAACTGTGTCGCGCCCGGCTTGATCGAAACCGAGATGATCGCGCAGGCGCCGCAGGCCGAAATGCTCAAGCTCATACCGCTGGGTCGTGTGGGTGCCGCCGACGAGGTGGCTGGTCTGGTGTCCTACCTGTGCTCGGACGCCGCGGCCTATATCACGCGGCAGGTGATCGCGATCAATGGTGGCTTGATCTGAGTTTCAACGCGCAAGCTGCAACTGGAATTTCGCGCAGTACCTAGCGCGCAGTACAGATTGCGAATCGCGGTATCGGGGTATTGCGCTGGAGCGATCTGCATTGCCGCCGACGTGTGCTTTGGGCGGCCAAGCGGACTATGTGAGTTCGGTTCTCAGGCGTGCTCGCCGGCGAGCCGTTCGCTTACAAAACGATTGACGAACTCAAAGCGCGCCAGAACGCGCACTCACGCATTAGAACCGGTCAGGACTGGAAGGCCGCGCGAATTTCTGCGGCGTTGAGAAGCAGATCGATCTTCAGCGGCAGCGCATCGGCCGAGACCTGTCGCGCCTTGCGTGCCGCACCGAGGATCTGGCCGCCGAGTTCGTCCTTGCCTTTGAGCTGCTTGCTCGCCAGCGCGCGACCGTCGGCGTCGTAAACCGTCGCCGTGAGGTTGTACTCCAGCGTTGTGTATTTGTAGGTCGAGCTGACCCATTCGGTAATGCGCACCAGCAAGGCACGGCGCGCGCGTTCCTTCAGCAGGGTGGCGCGCGCCTGCGCCAGCGTCGGTGGCGGATCGGCGTCTTCGGGCAGATGAATGCTGCGTGCACCCATGCCGCCGGTGGCCAGCGAGCGTGCGAACGCATCGGTCATTTCGTCCGCGAACGGACGCCCCGACTTGGTTTTGACGCTGAACGGAATGCCGTAGTTGTTCAGCTGCAGTCCGACGAAGTCGGGATCGTGATCGCCGTTCAGAATGTAGGGCCGTTCGTCGTAGGCTAGCACCAGCACCAAGCCCTGACTCTTGTAGGCCAAGGGTGCCTGCTTGGTTGCGAAGTCCTGCTTGTTGCCGATCGCGCCGATGCCATCGCCACAGCCGGCCAACACGGTGAGTAGCAGCAAGGCGGGTAGCCACTGCCTGTGCAGAGTCAGAGTTGAACGAGAGCGCACCATGGAGGAACCGTACTCGAAGCGGATGGGCGTCACGAATATAGTCCCTCGTCGGGTTCCGTGCTGATCGAAGCGTCAGCGACACGCCTTCGAGAAATTACAAGGGCGACATCGAATCGCAGGTTGCTGCATCGTCGATTACCCGGAGGGTGTGATCGATCGCGATGACCGGGCGCATCGAAAGCGGCCTATGATTGTGACGCCAGGGGAGGAAAAGACATGAAGATGCTAATGATGGCGCTATGCCTTGCGGGCCTTTCGGGATGCCAGTTGATGTCGCCAACGAGCTCCGATGCGGGCGGAACGGGTGGCTGTTCGGATGGCGCGAAGCTGTGTCCACCCTGCGGCCAGCAGGCGATGTGTTGCACCCAGAAACAGTCTTGCCAATGTACCGCCGGTACGCCGCCGATTCCGTACTGCCGCTAGGTTTCCGGCCGCGCCTGAGTGGCGCTAGTGCGCGAGTCGATTGCGGTAGTGCCCGGGCGTGCAGCCTTCGATCGTCTTGAAGACCGACGCGAAATGCGACTGGCTGGAGAAGCCGAGTTGAACGGCGATATCGGCCAGACCGCAATCGGATTGACGCAGCAGGCGAGTGGCCAGGGCAATGCGTCGACGCGTCAGGAATTCATGAAAGGAGAATCCCGTCGCGCAACGGAATGTGCGGCTGAATGCGGCGCGGCTCAGACCGCTTGCGGCGGCGAGCTGGTCGAGCGTCAACTTGCTGCCGATGCCGTCGTCGATGACGGCGATCACGGATTGCAGCGAGAGACATCCGACGACGCTCGTATCGAATTCTGCAACCGCACTGCGCGCGTCGAACGCGTCTCGCTGACCGATGTGACACAGCAGCGCATCGCTGAGCTTGGCGATGTATTCATCAGGCCGATCCTGCAGACGCGCGGCGCGTAGCAGCGCGTTCATCGTCGCGTTGACGTAGTCGTCGCGGAACGCGAAACAGCCGGTAGTCGACGCGAATGCGCGCCTTGCATCGAGCGCGCTGGCGGACGCGAGGTTGCGCTGCGGGATGTGTAGCGTCACCAGCCGGATGCTGCCCTCGGTACGGAACGCCGCTCTGCGCATCGGCGGCAGCACCGTCGCCAAACCCGGCATCGACACCGCGCGACTGAGACCGGCGTCGGTGATCGCCCTGACTTTTTGCGAGCCGCCCAAGTGCAGCGCCACGATCAGGTCGTCGGTTTCGGGCAGGCAGAAGCCCTCCATCGATGGGGTCTGCCAGCAGTAGACGCCGAGCTGGGTTTGACCCGCCTGTTCGTCGCGCAGCTCCGGCGCAACATGAAACGCGGACTGCATTGCAATTGCCGATTCTAGGCGCAGTGAAGGCATCATCGGGTTCAGTCCTCGCATCGCTGATTAGCCATTTTTAACATCCTTTTGAGCCGATCCTGATAGATCGTTCGCATGCCTGCAGTGGAATCTCGCATGTAACTGGGCCTGTGTAACAGCCCATGAATCGAGGAGCGAGAACGCAATATGAACAAACCAGCCGTGGCGACCGATTTTGGGAAGTGGAAATTGATGGCCTGGAGCGGCCCGATTTTCTTCACCTTGTTTTTCGTGATGTGGGGCCTGCTGGCCGACAATTTCCCGCCGATGAGTCCGAATCTGAGCGCCGAGGCAATGAAAGCGCATTACCTCGACAAGGGTCTGGCGATCACCATCGGCATGTCGGTGTGCATGGTGGGTGGGGCGTTCTATATGACCTGGGGTTGCGCGGTCTCGCGCTTGATGCGGCGCATCGAAGGCCCGGAGGGGATGTTTTCGAACCTCGAAATGATGGGCGCGACCATCACGTTCACGCCGATCGTGGTGGCCTGCGGCATCTGGCTGGTTGCGGCGATGCAGGCGGCGGTGCTGTCCGCCGAGATCATTCAATCGATGTATCTGCTGGGCTGGATGATCATCGACATCGCCTACATGGTCACCAGCTTCCAGATCATGGGCGCTTCGATCGTGTTCCTCAGCGACACGCGCGAGAAGAAGCTGATTCCGGCCTGGGTCAGCTGGTGGGGTTGGGTGACGATCGCCTCGTTCTTCCCGGTGAGCCTGATTCCCTTCTTCAAGACCGGACCGTTCGCATTCAATGGCCTGTTCAACTTCTGGGTGGCGTTCCCCACCTGGTATGTGTGGATCGTGTCGATGTCGATCTACGTGATCAAGGCGATCAATCGCGTCGAAATCGAAGACGGCGCGGTCGCACCGCAGCCATCGCGCGACCCCGCCGGCATGATGGCCGCCGCGCGCTAGACGCAGCGCTCGATCGGTGAGTGCAGCGGGCACCAGCAGACGCCTTCCCGGTGTGGAAGGCGTCTGGGTCTTCGTCGCGGCCGACATGGCGTTCTTCGCCATGTTGTTCGTCTCCTTCGCGCTGGCACGCCGCGACCAGAGCGCGCTGTTCGAGTCCGGCCGACAGGCGCTGAATCGCGATCTCGGCGGGATCAACACGCTGATCCTGCTGACCAGTTCATGGTGTGTGGCGATGGCGGTGGAAGCCGCTCAGCGCAATCAACACAAAGCGCTGCAACGCAGCCTGTGGGGTGCCTTGCTGTGTGCCGTCGCGTTCGGCATCTCGAAGGCGTTCGAATACACGCATGAATTGCGCGCCGGCATCACGCCACTGACGAACGACTTCTTCATGTACTACTTCACGCTGAGCGGCATTCATTTCGTGCACGTCATTGCCGGTGCCGTCGTGCTCGGCGTCATGCTGCAGCGCGCGCGCAGCGGGGCCTACAACCGCGAAGATCACCGCGGCCTCGAAGTCGGCGCAACGTACTGGCACATGGTCGATCTGCTGTGGGTGATGATCTTTCCGCTGCTGTATCTGCTTCGATGATGGCTGCGATCGAACCGCCATTGAACCGACGCAGCACGCGCACGACCTTGGTGTGGCTGCTGCTGATGGCGGTCGCGACGGTGAGCACTTGGGGCGTCTCCGCCGGCGATGTCGCCGCACCCCTCGCGGCGGTCATGATCCTGTTGATCGCGGCGTTCAAAATCCGCCTGGTGCAGCTGCATTTCATGGGATTGCGCGACGCGCCTTTGCTGCCCAGACTGTATTTCGAGGTTTGGACCTTCGCCGTGGCCGGCGCCGTGCTCGGCATCTATTTTTCGGCGAAAACTGGCGGCTAGCGAAAGCTGCGTCGCTGCTCCTGCTAGCGCTGTGGCGATGCAAATCTGCGCAGTCGGCTGCGGCACATCGACACACTCATCTGCGCAGTCGGCTGCCGTGCATCGACACACTCAGTGCAGTCGTCGATGCAGCACCGAGGCGCACTCAGCCAGCGAAAGCGAACCGGCCGCGCTGGCGCGCCCGATGCTCGCTCAGATGCCGACCGTTGCCGAGTGCTCGCTGGCGGTTGCCGGTTCGTTCAGCCAGTCCGGCCAGCCGGCACGCCGGTTCTGCGCAGCAGCCAGTACCCGCTCTTCTGCGGTGGCGTATTCGAGATCCCAGCGTTTCAGCGCCGGCATGATCACCAGGTGATGCCAGATCGGCGGAATCAAGGCGGTGAGGAAGCATACGAAGACGCTGGGCATCTCGATCGACTGACGATGCGGCTGCAGCAGGTAGTACGCCTGATACGAATTCTGGTGGTGATCGGCGTGATTGGTGATCTCGAACGTCGAGGTACGCGACAGCCAGCCGAGATGGTTCCAGACGTGGCGTCGCCCGATCGGCGCGCCCGGCAGACGCACCAGTCCGTAGTGCTGGAAGTAGTTGAAGCACTCCACCCAGCAGCGCGAAATCAGCTGTGCGGCGAGGCCGTACAGCACGCCTTGCCAGCCACCGATGAGGAACAGGATGGCGTGGAAGATCACGAGCGCCAGCAGTGCGCGATAGGCACGGTGCCGCAGATTCCAGGCGCTGAGGCCGTTCTTGCGCAGGGCGCCGGCTTCTTTGGAGAAGGCATAGCGCGTGGTTTCGATCAGCGAATTCGCAGTGAAAGCGTAGAGGTTCTGTCCGCGCGGTGCGGTATCGGCATCGTTCTCTGTGGCGACGTCGATGTGATGGCCGACCACGTGACCGATATCGCGCGTGCAGTCGAAGATGCAGATGTGCGCATAGCGCCCGACCGTGCGCGAAATGCGGTCGCGCATGTGGTACAGCTCATGAGCCGCCGGGATCAGCGGGACCACGCCCATCCACGCCATGCTCAGCACCGCACCAGCCGATTGCGACGGCGTCAACGGCGTGGCCGATACGCGCCAGGCGAGCACGCCGTACAGCAGCACGGGACCCACCGCGGAAATCCAGATCGGAATGTTCGCCAGTGCCGCAGAACGCATGTGGCGCACGCTGTAGTCGCGCGGCAGCAGAGAATCGAGCACGGCCAGCAGCGGGAAGGTTGCGACACCGGCCCAGACCCAGTCGCCACCCGCCATCAGGCCCGCGAAGGCACTGGCGAGCATCAGCACCGGCACCCAGTATTTCAAGTAATCGTTCATTGGCGTCTCCTCCGCGTTCTGTAAATGAACACAGTGTCTAGTTTTGAGCATCACAACGTTCAAAACAAGAGGTGCGGCCGGATTCCCGACAGGCGGTTCGCCGTGCCGCCATGCCGCGCCCGGCCGCAAACCAAGCGGAGCCTCCTGGTGCACGCTCGGCGGTCGGCAGTGCATCATCGGTCGGGTTTACCAATATCGAACGTTTCCGAGGCCGGCAATGGCAGTTCTGGGATCGCAGTCCACGCGGCGCACACGCGCCAAGTACGGCGGCAAGAAAGAGAGCGTGGACGAGCGCCTGCTGGCGGCAATGGAACGGCTGCTCGAGCGCGGACAAAAATTCGGCTCGCTTTCGGTCGAGCAATTGGCTTCTGAAGCCGGGATGGCGCGCGGCACCTTTTACCTGCACTTCAAAGACAAGGGCGAGTTGGTCGCGCGCCTGATGGAAGTCGTCACCGACGACATCGTGCGCGACTCCGGTGCCTGGCTGGCGTTCGCCGACAAGCCGCAGCGCGCGGATATCGAAAGCGCGCTGTTGGGTGTGGCCAATGCGTTCCGCAAACATCGGGCGATCGTGTCCGCGCTCAACGACACCGCCTCGTCGGACCCGGCGGTCGAAGCCTTGTACATGGCGATGATGCGAGCGATCTGCGTGCGCTGTCGCCACTCGGTCAACGCCGTGCGCCGCCAGGGTCTGGCGCGCGATGAAGCCGGCGACGACGTCGCCGATGCCTTGTCGTGGTTTGTCGTGCTCTACTTTGGCCGCTTCGCCGGTGTGCTGGAAGGTGCCGAGTTCGATCGCCTGACGGCGGCAGTCACGCACATCTGCGCCACGGCGGTTTTTCTCGACTCGACGAAGCGCCCTTGATCGATCGCATCGCGGTTCGATTCGCGGTTCGATTCTCCGTTCGATCAGCGTCGAAGATGCGCGCATCTCCTTAACGCGTCGCAGCGATGACGTCGATCAATCACGCGTCGATGTCCGGCGAAGGCCAGCACCCGATATGAAAAGCCCCCGCTTTTAGCGGGGGCTTTTCATTGCTTCTCGATTTGCGCGGTCGCAAATTTAGAACGGGATGTCGTCATCCTCAAAGGTATCGTTGCTCGGCGCCGCCGCGGCCGGTGCGCGCGCAGGTGCGCGTTCGCGCGGTGCACTTTGATTCATCGAGCTGCCGTAGTCGTCGCCGCCGCTCATACCGCCACCGCTGCCGCCCGAACGTCCGCCGAGCATCTGCATTTCGGAGGCGATGATTTCGGTGGTGTAGCGGTCGTTGCCTTCCTTGTCCTGCCATTTGCGCGTGCGCAGTGAGCCTTCAACGTAGACCTGCGAGCCTTTCTTCAGATACTGGTTGGCAATTTCGGCGAGCTTGTTGAAGAACACCACCGTGTGCCACTCGGTCTTTTCCTTCTGCTCGCCGGTGGTCTTGTCCTTCCAGCCTTCCGAGGTGGCGAGGGTGACATTGACCACGCCGCCACCGGACGGCATCGAGCGCATTTCCGGGTCCTTGCCGAGGTTGCCGACGAGGATGACTTTGTTAATTCCGCGTGCCATAAGACGCTCCTGTTGCGTGTGTGCTTGAGAGAATGGTCGGCATTCGATCGAAGCGAACGACGGATCGAAAGCGACCTGCAGCGGAGGTGCGATCGACGACCTGGAGCGGAATCTGTGCGTCGCGAATGCGGACGAGTCTGCTCATAGGGTGTTTCTCTTTTTGCGCCGGCGTGTTGGGTTAAGTCCGGCGCAACCTCACGGTCTCAAGAATACCTTAAGCACGGGGTGGCCTGGGGGCCGATTTTTGGCCGCTCTGGGCAAGCTGTTGGCGCGATGCTGGATAATTCGCGCCCGGCTTCGCGCGCGGTGCGCCGGTGAGCTTTTGGTTGCGCTCGCGCCTTACTGCCGATCCGCTTCAAGTCTTTGTAAATCGTTATAGAACAGCAGCAGGAGTTCGGCCTTGCCACATTCGAGGTCGGGTTCAAGCCCATCGTCAGAGTCCCGATTTTCGAGTAAGGCCGTGCCCATGCATTTCGAGCTGCTCAATACTTCGCAGACCGCGCGCCGCGGTCGCTTGACGTTCGCGCGCGGCGTGATCGATACGCCGCAGTTCATGCCGGTCGGCACCTACGGCACCGTGAAGGCGATGACGCCGGAAGAACTGAAGGCCTCGGGCGCGCAGATCGTGCTCGGCAATACCTTCCACCTGATGCTGCGCCCGGGCGAAGCGCTGATCAAGACGCTCGGCGGTCTGCACAAATTCATGCACTGGGATCGGCCGATCCTGACCGACTCCGGCGGATTCCAAGTCTGGAGCTTGGCGGAACTGCGCAAGCTCAGCGAAGACGGCGTGGTGTTTCAGTCGCCGGTGAACGGCGACCGCGTGGTGCTCACACCGGAACGCTCGATCGAAGTGCAGCAGGCGCTCGGCGCCGACATCCTGATGCAGTTCGACGAATGCACGCCGTATCCGGCCACGCCGACGCAGGCGCGCACCTCGATGGAACTGTCTGCGCGCTGGGCCCTGCGCTGCAAGACCACGCACGCGCGCGCCGATGCGCAAACGCGCGGCGCGCTGTTCGGCATCGTCCAGGGCGGCATGCATGCCGATCTGCGCATGGAATCCTTGGCGCGGCTCAACGACATCGACTTCGACGGCTATGCGCTCGGCGGACTGTCGGTCGGCGAGGGCGAAACTGAACGCCTGCGCGTGCTCGATGCGGTCGCCGACAAGCTGCCGGCGCAGCGTCCGCGTTATGTGATGGGTGTGGGCACGCCGCGCGATCTGGTGCAGGGCGTCGGCCGTGGCGTCGATCTGTTCGACTGTGTAATGCCGACGCGCAATGCGCGCAACGGGCATCTGTTCACCAGTGAAGGCGTGATCAAGCTGCGCAATGCCCGCCACCGCGAAGCCGATGTCGCGCTGGATCCGGCGTGCGACTGCTACACCTGCCGCAACTACTCGCGTGCCTATCTGTACCACCTCGACAAGTGCAACGAGATCCTCGGCGCGCGCCTCAACACGATTCACAACCTGCACTACTACCTGGGCCTGATGCGCCGCGTGCGCGCGGCGATCGAAGCAGATCGCTGGTCAGACTTCAGCCACGATTTCCTCGCCAGCGCCGAAGGCGCGCCCTCACGCACGGCGCAGCAAGCGGCACATGCAAGCGCTGCGGATACAAATGCCGACGATGTCTCCGGCGCGGTGGACTAGCGACCGACTCAGGGCGGACGCGCGGCGCACTTGGTCGTCGCGCCGAAGAGTGCGGCCAGCGGCCAATGCCGCCGGTCGCGACCGTTCGCCGATGTAGTGCCCGAGGCCTTCGTATGCGTCGAATGAGCCCCGACTCGCGGCGCCGATGTGGTCGAGCACGCTTCGATGTAGCTTGCACGAAGGCTGGCGTGCGAGTGCAGCGAACGCTGAGTTGCTGGTCGTTCGGCGAAGGTGCAGGCGGCTTCGCGCACGCTGCGCTGCAGCGATGCAGCGTTTTAGCCGACGTGCAAATGCCAGTCGGCGCGTTCGCTGAGGAAGTAGGCCATCACCAGCGCGCCGCTGTAGAACACACTGACCAGTGCGGCGATGAACGGCCGTGCGAGTCCTGCCGCATCGCGCGAACGCAGATAGGCGTAGCCGGTTGCCAGGCCCAGCAGCGCTTCGGGCAGCAAGACGTACAGCGCGACGCCGCCGTATTCGCGCACACCTTGCGCGTACCACAGGTGCAGCGGTCGGGCGAAGTATTCGGCGCCGCCGAAGATTGCCAGCGCCAGTGCAGCCACCAGCCAGACCGAGCGCCGACCGAGCCAGACCGCCCAGAACAACGGCGCGACCCACAGCCCGGCCATGTACACAGGAACGCTGCCCAAGCGCGGCGCGCCGAGATCGGGGAACACCAGAATGCCGAGCAGCTGCGACAGCATCCAGTCGGGCGCAACCTGAAACACCGACAGCGGCAGCAGGAACAACCACAGGTCGAGCGCGTCGTAGTCGCCGCGTGCGCGCGCATACAGCGGCAGCACGAGGTTGTAGGCGAGCACGATCAACAGCAGCGCTTCACCCAGCTGCGGTGCGTGCAGGTAATGGAATGCGGCGTAGCCGGCCGCACCAAACAGTGCGTGCAGGATCAGCAGTTCAAGCGTGGAACGGATCACCTCTGGAAACGGACTCCGATGCTGCGCTTAAGCCTCAGGCGAGCAGGGCTTCCACATCCTTGGCGATGCTTTCCGGCTTGTCGGCGGAACCGTAACGCTTGACCACGTGGCCGTTCTTGTCGATCAGGAACTTGGTGAAGTTCCACTTGATGAACTCGGTGCCGAGGAAACCCTTCTCCTGGCTCTTGAGGTACTTGTATAGCGGATGCGCGTCGTCGCCATTGACCTTGATCTTGGCGAACATCGGAAAGCTGACGTCGTAAGTCAGCGAGCAGAATTCCTTGATCTCTTTCTCGTCGCCCGGTTCTTGATGACCGAACTGGTCGCAGGGAAAGCCGAGCACTTCGAAGCCCTTGCCTTGATACTGTTTGTGTAGCGCTTCGAGCCCCTTGTACTGCGGCGTGAAGCCGCACTTGCTGGCGACGTTGACGATCAGCAGGGCCTTGCCCTTGTAAGCGTCGAGCTTGGTGCTGGCGCCGTCGATGGTCTTGGCATCGAAGTCGTAGACGGACTGCTGATTCATGCGCGCTTCCCCTGTTGAATCGATGTTGAACCGGTAATGAACCGGTAACGAACCGACGGTGGATGAGCGGGTGGCCGCGAAGGCGCACCACCCGTGCTGCCTAGAATACCTCGGCGGACAGCTGCATCAAGGCGGAGGCCGGCGTGCGCACGTTGGCGCACAGCGCGTGCACCTGCGGCAGCATGCGGCTGGCGAAGAACTGCGCCGTATTGAGCTTGGATTCGCGGAAGCCGGCATCGGCATGGTTGGTCGCCGCCTTCGCCATGCGCAGCCAGTTGAAGCCCAGGTACACCAGCGAGAAGGCGCGCAGGAAATCCACCGCGCCGAAGCCGGCGTCGTCGGGATTGCTCTTGAACGATTCCTGCAGCCAGGCCGCCGTCTTCTCCAGATCTTCGAGCGCTTCGCGCAGCGGCTTGGCGATGAAGCCCACCGGCGTGTCGGCAGTGCTTTCGGCGCGCACCTTGGCAAAGAAGCGCTTCGGCACGCGGCCGCCGTGCAGCATCAGCTTGCGGCGCACCAGGTCCATCGCCTGGATGCCGTTGGTGCCTTCGTACAGGCAGAGGATCTTGGCGTCGCGCATGATCTGCTCGACGCCGTGCTCGCGGATGAAACCGTGACCGCCGTAAACCTGCACGGCGAGACTGCCGAGGTCCACCGCCGAATCCGTGCAGAACGCCTTTACCAGCGGCGTGTTCAGCTCCACCCAGTCCTGCGCTTCTTCGCGCACTGCCGGGTCCGGATGATGATGCGAGATATCGACGTACATGCCGGTCTCGTAGGCCAGCACGCGCGCGCCTTCGACCGTCGCCTTCATCGTCAGTAGCATGCGACGCACGTCCGGGTGGTCGATGATCGTTGCGCCACCGTTGAACGCCTTGCCCTGCTTGCGATCCTTGGCATACGCAATCGCGTTCTGCGTGGCGAGTTCGCACAAGCCCAGACCCTGCATGCCGACCAGGATGCGCGCGAGATTCATCATCACGAACATGTTCTGGATGCCGGTGTTCGGCGCGCCGACCATCCAGCCCTTGGCGTTGTCGAACTGCAGCGAAGTGGTGCAGGAGCCGTGGATGCCCATCTTGTGTTCGATGGCGACGCAGTTCACCGGGTTGCGCGCACCGATCGAGCCGTCGGCATTCACCAGGAATTTCGGCACCACGAAGGTCGAAAGGCCTTTTACGCCCGGCGGCGAATCCGGCAGACGCGCCAGCACGAAGTGAATGATGTTCTCGGCCATCGTGTGCTGGCCGGAGGTGATGAAGATCTTGCCGCCTTCGAGCGAGTAGCTGCCGTCGCCGTTCGGCGTGGCCTTGGTCTTCACGGCGGCGAGATCGGAGCCGGCCTGCGGCTCGGTCATGCACATCGTGCCGGTCCATTCGCCGGTGCCGAGCTTCGGCAGATAGGTTTTCTTCTGCTCGTCGGAACCGTTGGCGAGGATCGCTTCAAAGCAGCCGACGGTCAGGCCCGGATACAGCGCAAAGGCGACGTTGGCCGAACACAGTAGTTCGTCGACCACTTTGGAAAGCGTATACGGCAGACCCTGGCCACCGAATTCGGTGTCGTTACACAGACCGACCCAGCCCGACTGCCAGTACAACTTATAGGCGTCGGCAAAGCCGTCCGGCACTTTGACTTCGCCATTGTCGAACTTGCAGCCCTGGGCATCGCCCGGTGCGTTCAGCGGCGCGATCTGGTTTTCGATCAGCTTGGCGGCTTCGTCGACCAGGCCGCCGATCAGCTCCGGCGTGACTTCGGCGAACGCCGGCATTTGCGCCAGGCTGCCGACGTTGAGCACGTCGTCGAGTACGAAATGGATTTCACGCAGGGGGGCCTTGTAACTGGCCATAATCAGGCTGTCCTTGAAGAGTGAGGCTGAGGAAGTTTGGGCGCGCGAGAGGCTAGCACAGCCTCGCGCGCTTGCCGATTGGGGTAGTCCCGGTGTCGTCGGGGCGGGGGCCGTGTGCCGCCGCCATCGGTTCAGCCCCAGCCCCGGCGGTGGCGCAATAGCCTTGTGGCATAATCCGCGGCTCTTAAAAACTCCCCTAGAAGACCGCCCCAATGCTGGCCTCATTGTTGGATTCGCTGCATGTGCTCGTCGATGCCCTGATTCCCGCCGCCTATGCCCAGCAGGGCGTGCCGCCGCCGAACCCGATCATCACTTTCCTGCCGCTGATCGTGGCGGTGCCGGTGATCTACTTCCTGATGATCCGGCCGCAGCAGAAGCGCTCGCGCGAAATGCGCGACATGCTCGGCAAGCTCGCCAAGGGCGACGAAGTCGTCATCACCGGTGGACTGGCCGGGCGCGTCGCCGCGATCGGCGAGGTGTATTTGACGCTGGAGATCGCCGACAACGTGCTGGTCAAGGCGCAGAAGTCCGCGGTTGCCAGCGTCCTGCCGAAAGGCACGCTGAAAAGCCTGTAAGCCATGCAGCGCTATCCGCTGTGGAAGTCGGTTGTCCTGCTGCTGGCGCTGGTGCTGGGCGGGTTGTATGCGTCGCCCAATCTGTTCGGCGAAGACCCGTCGGTGCAGATCAACACCGTCTCTGGTGATCCGCTACCGGCCACACTCGGTGACGACATCTATAAGGCCTTGGCGACCGAATCGCTCAAGCCCAAGTCTTCCAAGCTCGAAAACAAGCAGTGGGAAGTGCGCTTTGTCGATACCGACACGCAGTTCAAAGCCGCCGATCTGCTGAAGCGCGAACTCGGCAACACCTACGTCGTCGCACTCAATCAAGCCTCGCGTACGCCGTCCTTCCTGGCGGCACTCGGTGCCCGGCCGATGGCGCTGGGTCTGGATCTGCGCGGCGGCGTTCATTTCCTGCTGCAAGTGGATCTGGACGACGCCAAGAAAGCGGCGATGCAGCGCTACCTCAACGATCTGCCGGCGTTCCTGCGCAAGCAGGACATCCGCTACAGCGCACGCCGCGCGACGGCCGACTCAGTCGAATTCGAATTCGCCGATGCCGACAAGCTGCAGGCCGCCAAGGCGGCACTCGCCAAGGAATACCGCGAGCTGACCTTTACGGTGCCGGAGAACGCGGCAACACCGACGCTCTCGGCCAAACTGTCGATCGAAGAGCTCAAGCGCATCAACGACAACGCAGTTCAGCAGAACCTGCTGACGCTGCGTAATCGCGTCAACCAATTCGGCGTGGCCGAGCCGTTGGTGCAGCGTCAGGGCGGCGACCGCATCGTCGTCGAACTGCCCGGCGTGCAAGACACCACTCGCGTGAAGGATCTGCTCGGCGCCACCGCGACGCTCGAATACCGCGCGGTCGACGACACTCCGGGCGGTGCCGAAACCGCCGCCGCCACCGGCATCGCGCCGCCGGGCAGCACGCTGTACTACACCCGCGACGGGCATCGTCCGGTGCTGCTGAAGAACGACGTGATCGCCAGCGGCGCGCAGCTGACCGACGCCACGCCGACAGTCGATCAGCAGAGTGGCACGCCGGCGGTCAGCGTCACGCTCGATGGTCCGGCAGCGACCAAGATGTTCGAGTTCACCAGCCACAACGTCGGCAAGCCGATGGCGGTGCTGTTCAAGGAAACCGAAATCACCACCAGCTACAACGCCGCCGGTGACGCACTGCGCGAACGTCGCGACATTCAGGACGTGATCAATGTCGCCAACGTGCGCGAGCCGTTCGGCCGCCGCTTCCAGACCACCGGCCTGCAGCAGGCCGAAGCGAAGAAGCTGTCCGAACTGTTGAAAGCCGGCGCGCTGGCCGCACCGATCGAGATCGTCGAAGAACGCACCGTCGGTCCGAGCCTGGGTGCAGACAACATCAAGAAGGGCACCTACGCGGCAGTTGCCGGCTTCCTGCTGGTGGTCACGTTCATGGCGCTTTACTACAGCGTGTTCGGCCTGTTCGCCGACGTCGCGTTGCTGCTGAACGTGGTGCTGATCGTGGCGCTGATGTCGCTGCTGCATGCGACGCTGACGATGCCCGGCATCGCCGGCATCGTGCTGACACTCGGTATGGCGGTCGATGCCAACGTGCTGATCAACGAACGCATCCGCGAAGAACTGCGCGCCGGCCTGTCGCCGCACGCGGCGATGGAAGCCGGCTACAGCCGCGCGTTCCTGACCATTGCAGATTCCAATCTGACCACTGGCATCGCAGCCCTGGTGCTGTATTTCCTCGGCAACGGACCGGTCAAAGGCTTCGCGATCACACTCGCGATCGGCCTCGCCAGTTCGATGTTCACCGCGATCGTCGGCACCCGTACGCTGGCGCACTACGTGTTCCGCGGCCGCAAGCTGAAAGACCTGCCGGTCTGATCGCCGCAGTCAATTTCCGAGATCGAACATGCGTCTTTTTTCCCGTGTCCCGAACATCGACTTCATGGCGCAGCGCAAGCGCGCGCTGGTGCTGTCGGCGATCCTCACCATCGTCGCGATCGGCTGCCTGATCACGCGCGGCCTCAACTTCGGCATCGACTTCAAGGGCGGTGTGCTGGTCGAAGTGGTGTATCCGCAGGCGGTCGAGCTGGATCAGATGCGCGCGCAGCTGAAGGATGGCGGCTATCCCGATGCCATCGTGCAGTACTTCGGTGGCACCTCCGACGTGATGATCCGCTTGCTGCCCGAGGCCAATGCCTCGTCGGCGGCGATCAGCACCCAGGTGTTGCAGGCGCTGCACGCCGAGCAGAACAAGGTGCAACTACGCCGCGTCGAGTTCGTCGGTCCGCAGGTCGGTGGTGAGCTGCGCGAAGATGGCGTGATCGCGGTGGTCGCCGCACTTGCGTTGATCTTCGCGTTCGTCTGGTTCCGTTTCGAAGCGAAATTCTCGGCCGGTTCGACCGCGGCGCTGATCCATGACGCGATCATGACCGTCGGCTTCCTGTCGCTGGTGCAAGAGGAATTCGATCTCACGGTGCTCGCCGGTCTGCTGGCGATGCTCGGCTATTCGAACAACGAAACCATCGTGATCTTCGATCGTATCCGCGAAAACCTGCGCACCTATCGCAAGAAGCCGGTGCTCGACGTAATCAACCTGTCGATCAACCAAACGCTGCTGCGCTCGATCATCACCCACTTCACGGTGCTGATGGTGCTGTCCTCGCTGTTCTTCTTTGGCGGCAAGAGCGTGCACGGCTTCGCGGTCGCGATGATTGTCGGCGTGCTGGTCGCCACCTATTCGTCGATCTACGTCTCCAGCGGTGTGACTGTGCTGCTCGGCGTGACGCATGAAGACCTGCTGACCGCCGAAGAAAAAGAAGGCGCTTCGGGTCTGGCCAAACGCAAGGCGGACAACGACGGCGCAGTGGTTTAAAGCAGTCGCGTTGTCCTTAGCGGGCGCTCGATCGGGGTTTCTAGCGCAGTCCGCGCTCGAAGCCCGTGGTGGGCGCCAGTGCTCGACGCGTCGCCGTTGAACTAGGCGCCGTTCGATTCGCCGCTGGGCGATGTGCCGGCAATCGATTCTTCACGCGCTGAGTCACTGCCGATGCGCAGTTGAATCTTTCGCTGTGGATTCGCTGCGCAGCCGAAGTTCGCAACGCTGTTGCCGTTCGCCGGCAACGCACGCGCGTTACCCGCGGCTCACTTCGATTCGATTTTTCGACGCGTCAGCCGCTCCAGCATCGGGCGCTGCGGCGTACGACCTTGCGTCAGCAGCGTGCGCGACTCCTCGAGCATTTCGATCCAGTTCCATTCGTAGCGGATGCCGTGGCGCAGCGTCAGGTAGCGCTGCGCCTGTTTCTGGCTGAGCGCGTCGCCGCGGTCGAGATAGAAGCTTTCGTGCCCGACGTATTCCTCGAGTTTGGCGCGATGCGCGGCAAGACGCTCGTCCAGTTGCAGCAGCAGGGCTTGCGGGTCGGCGAGATGCGCGGCGTAGAGTTTCACCAGCAGCGCGCTGTTGAGTCGCTCATGCTTGGTCGGCTCTTGCAGCCAGGCCTTCAATGCGCTGCGTCCGGCGGCCGAAATCCGGTAGTGCTTTTTGTCGGGACGTTCGGACTGCGTCTGCAATTCGAACTCGACCCAGCGCGCGTCCGCGAGCTTCTTCAACTCCTGGTAAATCTGCTGGTGCGACGCATTCCAGAAGTAGCCGATGCCGCGCTTGAAGCGTTGCGACAGGTCGTAGCCGCTGCCGGGCTTCTTCTCGAGCAACACCAGAATGGCGTGCTTCAGCGACATGGTTGAAATTCACGAGTCGGCATTTGATATGCACAGACTTGCATAAGGATTCTGCTTGCGCAAATACTATGCAACCACTTGCATAAGGATCGAATCACGATGGCCTTGCCGAAACTGTTGCAGAACCGCCTCAGCATCCCGGTTGTCGGCGCGCCACTTTTCATTATTTCCGCGCCCGAACTGGTGATTGCGCAGTGCAAGGCCGGTATCGTCGGTTCGTTTCCAGCGCTGAACGCGCGTCCCGCAGAGCAGCTCGAAGTCTGGCTCAAGCAGATCACCGAGGAACTCGACGCCTACAACCAGTCGCATCCGGATGCGCCGGCGGCACCCTTTGCGGTCAACCAGATCGTGCACAAATCCAACGCGCGGCTCGAGCATGATCTCGCGGCTTGCGTGAAATACCGCGTGCCGATTGTCATCACCTCGCTCGGCGCGCGTACCGACGTCAACGAGGCGGTGCATTCCTACGGCGGCATCGTGTTTCACGACATCATCAACAACTTTTTCGCGAAGAAGGCGATCGAGAAAGGTGCCGATGGCTTGATCGCGGTGGCTGCCGGCGCCGGCGGTCATGCCGGCACGCTGTCGCCGTTCGCGCTGGTGCAGGAAATCCGTGAGTGGTTCGATGGCCCCTTGCTGCTGTCCGGCTCCATTGCGCGCGGCGATGCGATCCTCGCCGCACAGGCGATGGGTGCGGACCTCGCATACATGGGCTCGGCGATGATCGCCACGCGCGAAGCGCGCGCGGATGAGCGCTACAAACAGATGATCGTCGACAGCGGCGCCGACGATATCGTCTACTCCAACCTGTTCACCGGCATTCACGGCAACTACCTGCGGCCGTCGATCGCCGCCGCGGGTCTCGATCCGGACAAGCTCGAAAAGGGCGACGCCAGCCAGATGAACTTCGGCGACGGCGACATCAGCAAGAAGGCCTGGAAGGACATCTGGGGCTGCGGCCAGGGCATCGGCGCGGTCAAGAAGATCGATACCGTGGCGGGTCTGGTGGCGCGGCTGCAGCAGGAATACCGAGCGGCGCGCGGCCGTCTGCAGGTCTGATCGGCGTCAGCGCACCCGTGTTTGAATTGCTCGCGGTTCATCGCTCACGGTGAGCAACTGGCGAGCCGAGCAATAGCACCGGCGGACAGCCTGACGATGATCATCGAGGCCTGTGCGCAACATCCGCTGCTGCGCCAGTTTTAGGTGCCATCAGTTCCGCGCTGATTGTCGCGTCTCACGAGTCGGAGACTCGCTTGAGGCGCTTCGGCCGTAATGCCGAAGCGCCTCCGTTTGCATTTGCCTATGGCTAGAGCCTGCAGGGCCAAGCCATTTGCGCGTTGGATCAAGTCGCGCGGCAGATGACTCTGGACGACTCGGCCTGCGGCCGATTCATGGCCTGGACGACTCGGCCTGCTGGCCGAGTCGTCGCGCGCTACTAGTTCTTCTTCAGGGCGCCGCCGAGTACGAGCACGCCGCCGACGACGATGGCGGCAATGCCGAGCCATTGCGGCGCGCTCTTCTGCTTCTCGACGGTCGCCGAGAAGTCACCGATCTTGGCGACTTCGTCTTTTTGTTGGAACGACAGCTTGCCGGTGACCGAGGCAATGCCGAGTGCAGCAACGATGACGCCGACGATGATCAACGAGAGTTTCATTGTGATGGTTTCTCCAGGTTCCCCAATGGAGCCCGCAACAGCAGCGGGCCGCTGGCCAGTGGACAGCCCTTCAGCCTAAGCGGTTCCATCGCAATTCGCAGCCGTCGAGCGCGATGCTGCGGCGCGGCGGCAGCGGTCAGGCGACGGTCTGTACGGGCGCTTCGGGAGCCGGAGCGCGCTTGGCGATCTGGCCTAAGGCTTCCGCCAGCAGCGGATGCAGTTTGAAATTGGCGGCGACGATATGGCCGGTCTTCAAAAGGTCGGCGCCGCCGTAGAGTTCGCTCGTCATACCGCCGGCTTCCTGCACCAGTACCAGGCCTGCGGCGATGTCCCAGGGCTTCAGGCCCAGTTCCCAGAAGCCATCCAGACGGCCAGCGGCGACGTAGGCTAAGTCGAGCGCGGCGGAGCCTGCGCGGCGGATGCCGGCGGTGGTCTCGGCGACATAGCGCAGCATCGGCATGTAGGCGTCGAGGTTGGCCGGATTGATCGGCACACCGGTACCGATCAGCGCCGGCTCCAGTTCCTTGGTGGTGCTGCAGCGGATGCGGCGGTTGTTCAGCGTGGCTCCGGAGCCGCGCGTGGCGCAGTACAAATCCTGCGTGGCCGGCGCGTAAATCACGCCGTGCGTCAACACGCCGCGCACCTGAATGCCGATGGAGACGGCGAAATGCGGCAGGCCGTGCAAGTAGTTGGTGGTGCCGTCGAGCGGATCGATGATCCACAACACTTCGCTGTCGACGCCGGCGATATCGCTGCGACCGCCTTCTTCGCCGAGCACGGCGTGCTGTGGATACGCCTTGCGGATCGTCTTGATGATCTCGCTTTCGGCACCGCGGTCGATCTGGGTGACGAAGTCATTGCGCCCTTTCCGTTCGATCTTCAGCTGATCGACGTGGTCGAGGTTGCGCATGAGGAAGTTGCCGGCAGTGCGCGCGGCGGAAACGGCGATGTTTACGAGCGGATGCACGGCAGGCGGATTCGATGCGAAGAGGAGGGCGGCGACCGTCTAGAATATCACGCGCTGTCCACCACCCTTCCTGAAGCCTTGAGCCAAGCCCCCGATCCAAGCCCGATGCCGGCGTCGACCGCCGCGCAGGAACCCAACGCCAACCACGGCAAGGCGTCGGCCTTGCCAGGCGCGCGCAGCCTGCTCAACAACCTGCGTGTGGTGCTGGTTGAGCCGCAGCATCCCGGCAACATCGGCGCCTGCGCGCGCGCAATGAAGAACTTTGGTCTGCGCGAACTGGCGCTGGTCGCGCCGCAGAAGTTTCCGCATGTGGACGCCAGCGCGATGGCCTCGAACGCCGGCGACGTGCTGGATGCCGCGCGCGTGTTTGCCACACTGCCGGAAGCGCTGGCCGACTGCGCGCGGGTCGTCGCCTCCAGTGCACGGCCGCGGTATATCTCGGTGCCGGTATCGACACCGCGCGAATGGGCGCAGCGCGCCGCCGAGCGCCTCGCCGCCGGCGAGGGCGGCCGCACCGCGCTGCTGTTCGGCCGCGAACGCACCGGCTTGTTGAACGAGGAGCTGCAGCTCGCGCACGAACTGATCGTGATTCCGACCGGCGGCCTCGACAGCTCGCTGAATCTCGCGGCCGCGGTGCAGGTGCTGTCGTACGAGATTGGCCTTGCGTCCGGCGCGGCCTTGCCCGAGCGCATCATCGAAGACCAGGCCGAAAACCAGCCGGTCGACCAGGCCGAGATGGAGCGTTTCTATACACATCTGGAACGCGCGCTGATCGGCACACGTTTCCTCGATCCAGAGCATCCGCGCCTGTTGATGCGCCGGCTGCGCAAGCTGTTCGGCCGCACCGCGCCGAGCGCCAACGAGATGAACATCCTGCGCGGCATCCTGACCTCGGTGGAAGACGTTTTGCGCGGTTTCGGTCCGCGCCCCTGATGGCGCAACGCAGCGCGGCGGCGTCGATTCCGACACTCGACCTGCGCGATTACGATCTGCAACGCGCAGACTTCGTGCGTGCCCTCGGTCGCGCCTACCGCGAGTTCGGTTTCTGCTGCATCGTCGGTCACGGCATTGCGCCGGCATTGATCGAAGCCGCCTACGCGGCGTTTCGCACCTTCTTCGCGCTGCCTGACGCGCTCAAGCGCCGCTACCACGTCGCCGGTGCGGGCGGCGCGCGCGGGTACACGCCGTTCAAGGTCGAAACCGCTGTCAGCAGCATGCATCCGGATCTCAAGGAGTTCTGGCATGTCGGGCGCGAACTCGACGACGGACCGCGAAGGACACTGGCTGCCGCCGCCGTGATGCCGCCCAACCTGTGGCCGCAAGAGGTTCCGGAGTTCCGCGACACCGCGCTTGCGCTGTACACCGCGCTGGATGCGCTCGGTGCGCGCCTGCTGCGTGCTCTGGCGCTCGACCTGGGCCTGGCCGAACACTGGTTCGATGCGCACATCGATCACGGCAATTCGATCCTGCGACCGCTGCACTATCCGCCGTTGCCCGACGACACCGACGGCAGCCTGCGCTCGGCCGCGCACGAAGACATCAACCTGATCACGCTGCTGGTGGGCGCGAGCGACGCCGGGCTGCAGATCCGCACGCGCGGTGGCAGCTGGCTGCCGCTGACGACGCAGGGCGATGCGATCGTCGTCAACGTTGGCGATATGCTCGCGCGGCTCAGCAATGAGGTGTATCCGTCGACCACGCATCGCGTGGTCAATCCGCGCGGCCTAGCGGCACGACGCTCGCGCTACTCGGTGCCGTTTTTTCTGCATCCGAATCCGGAATTCCGCATCGAGACCTTGCCGGGATGCATCGACGTGGCACATCCGAATCGCTATCCCGACGCGATCACCGCGCACGACTACCTGCTGCAGCGATTGCGCGAAATCCGGCTGTTGTAGGGCGGTGCGTCGATATCTGTTTGTCTGATGAATCGTCCGGCCGACACTGCGCGCAACGCATGCAAGGATCGCGAAACTCGCCGAAACGCGTCAGAATGGCGCCGCCGCGGCCTGTTTTAGAACCCTACCCGCGGCTTAAGCGATCACTGATTCAAGCTTGCCATGACTCATTTCCAGAACGCGATGCACAGCGCGCGAATTACCGGACCGGCCTTGCCGGGCCGGTGTTGTCGCGCGTGTATGCATTCCGTCTTCGTTCTGGAGTTTGCCCGTCATGGATTTTTTGTCGTTCGCTGATCACAAACCGTTTACCGCTCGCCTGACGATTGCCGCGGATCTCGATCCGCAGCTGCCCGGTCGCGTGCTCGACCGCTTCGCCGAGCGTGGCGAATTGCCGCTGCGCTTTTCGTCCCAAGTTGACGCAAGCGAGGCGCTGCGAATCGAGGTCGAATTCGACGCGGCGACCGCCTGCGCACGTCTGCTCGCACGGCGCTTGCAGAATCTGCCCACGGTCCGCTCGGTGGCGTTGACGTTTCATCACAAGCTCATGACCCCGCACGAAAAGTCCGAGGTCGCGCTGTCGGCGTAAAATGCACGCTTGGTAAGGAACAATCATGTTCAACCGTTTTCGTGAAGACATGCGCGCGGTGTTCGACCGCGATCCGGCTGCCCGCAGTACCTGGGAAGTGCTGACCTGCTACCCGGGACTGCATGCGGTCTGGGGGCATCGCATCAGCCACGCGCTGTGGCGCAGCGGCTTCAAATGGCTGGCGCGCTTCAATGCGCATATCGCGCGCTGGCTCACCGGCATCGAAATTCATCCGGGCGCCGTCATCGGCCGCAGGCTGTTTATCGATCATGGGATGGGCGTGGTGATCGGTGAAACCGCCGAAATCGGCGACGACTGCACGCTGTATCACGGCGTCACACTCGGCGGCGTCAGCTGGAACAAGGGCAAGCGTCATCCGACCCTCGGCAATGGCGTGGTGGTCGGTGCCGGCGCGAAAGTGCTCGGCCCCTTTCTGGTAGGCGACAACGCGCGCGTCGGCTCCAATTCGGTGGTGGTCAAGGAAGTCCCGGCCGGTGCGACCGTGGTCGGTATTCCCGCGCGAGTGGTTCACGAAGCCGCGCAGCCTTCGGACAAAGTTGTCGCGATCGCCAAGTCGATGGGCTTCGACGCCTATGGTCTGAGCAAGGAAATGCCCGATCCGGTCTCCAACGCGATCGGCGCGATGCTTGAGCACGTGCACCTGCTCGACGAGCGCTTGGTGCAGGTCTGCAAGCTGCTGCATCAGATGGATTCACGCATGCCGGAACTGCAGCTGTCGAAACTGGAGCTGCCGGATTTTTGCGGCGAGTCGGCAGGTACGACCAGTACCGCATCGAGCGACGACGGCACCACGTCGTCGATCCGCAAGGCCGGCTGAGCACGATGAGCGTCGTCTGTTCCGGCGACTCCGTGCGCTATCGCGCGTGGAACGCGCTGACGATTGCCAGCATGCAGGCCTTTGCGCCGCGTGTGATTCGGACTGATCGGCCGAATCGCGAGACGGTCAACTGCGGCACCGAAGGATGCGTCGTACTCGATGGCAACGTTGGAAAATGCGTGTCACGCGAGGGCGACGTTGCGATCCCGCGCAGACGGGCCCGTCACGTTGTCCGCGCCGAAGTGGGCTCTGCACTTAGGGGCCACGCGCACATTGCGGGTCCGCGACATCAGACACGGACCCGCGCGCGGATGATGGACTGCAAGGGCCGCAGCTAATGCACGCGCAGCGCTTCTGCGCGAATCGAGCCGCGCCGAGTGCGCGCCGCGCAACTGTCGGCGCTTCTCATCGAGTCGAATTCTGATGCCGATCTATCTCGACAACAACGCGACCACGGCGCTCGATCCGCGCGTGCTCGAAGCGATGCAGCCTTACCTGATCGGACCGTACGGAAATCCGAGCAGCGTGCACCGCTACGGCCGCGCTGCGCGTGATGCGATCGAGGCGGCGCGTGTGCAGGTCGCGAGTCTTGCCGGCGCGCAGGCTTCGGAACTGAGCTGGACCAGTGGCGCCACCGAGTCGAACAACTTTGCCTTGAAAGGCTTCGCCGCCGCGCACAAGCCGGGGCGTCTGCTGTACGCCGCCACCGAACATCCGGCGGTGATGGAAGCCGCGGAATCCTTGCGCAGCAGCGGCTGGTTGGTCGAAGTGATCGCGGTTTGCGAAGACGGCCGCATCGATTGGCCACGCTTCGAAGCACAGCTCGCATCCGGTCCTGTGCAGCTCGCGGCTGTCATGGTGGCCAACAACGAGACCGGCGTGATTCAGGATATCGCGCGGGTCGCTGCGGGCGTCCATGCGGCCGGTGGCGTGTTGTTGGCGGACGCCGTGCAGGCCGCCGGCAAACTCGAACTGGCGCCGTACTGGACGCATGCCGACCTGATGAGTCTGTCGGCGCACAAGATCTATGGCCCGAAAGGCGTGGGCGCGCTGCTGGTGAAGTCGCATGTCGAACTGGCACCGCTGCTGCACGGCGGCGGGCAGGAGCGCGGTCTGCGCGGCGGAACCGAAAACGTTGCCGGTATCGTCGGTTTTGGCGTGGCCGCGGAACTTGCGCGGGCGGAACTTGCCCAACGCGACACGCAGATGCGTGCCCTGCGTGAGCAACTCGAGGCCGGTTTGCGGACGATCGAGGGGGTGCGGATCTTCGGTGAGGGCGCGCCGCGCCTGCCCAACACCGTGCAATTCGCGATTCCCGGCTGGGAAGGCGAGGCGCTGCTGATGGCCTTGGATCGGCAAGGCATCGCCGTTTCCAGCGGTTCAGCCTGCGCCAGCGGAACCGGCGAGCCCAGCCATGTTTTATTGGGTATGGGTTATTCGCGCCCTATCGCCTTTGGTGCGATTCGTGCCAGTTTTGGCCGGGGCAACAGCGCTGCCGAGGTCGAGCGGCTGCTGGGCGCATTGCACGGCTTCGGCGCCGAACGCCCCGCCGCCTGAAGACTCGGAGTTGCGACACGATGCGACATTTCCGCAAAAAACTGGTGCGTCACCGTTTGACGATGCTGGGCATCCTGGCCTGGGGTCTGCATGCGCCCGTCATGGCGAAGCCGCAGCCAAGCAAGCCGCCGCAGGTGCAGGACAGCTCATCGACCGACAATTCCGCCGAAGACGTTCCAGCTGGCAAGCACAAGCCGGTCGCGCGCAGCGCGAAGACCAGCAAGCACGTCAAGAAAGTGTTTCGTCAGACCGGGCGTGCGTCCTGGTACGGCATCAGTTCAACGCGAGGCTTGCGCACGGCCAGCGGTGAGCCGTTCGATCCCGAGGCGCTAACCGGCGCGCATCCCACGCTGCCGTTTGGCACGCGCGTGAAGGTCACCAACCTGCGCAACGGTCGTTCGGCCAATATCCGCATCAACGATCGTGGTCCCTTCGTTCCTGACCGCATCATCGACGTGTCGTATGCGGCGGCCCACGCGCTCGGGATGATGGCGCGTGGCACCGCGCGCGTGCGCCTGGAAGTCATCGCACGGCCCGGCAAGCCCATTGAGGAAGCCGAAGCCGACACCGAAATCGGCGGGCTACACTAACTCGTCGTCGCCAACGGTCTGCATTGACTGATGGCACTGAGCGTCTGCAGCAACCGTCTGTGCCGAGCGTCCGCATCAACTATCTGTGCTGAGCGTCTGCGTTAATCTGCTGGATCAATCTTTTGCACTGAAGTTCTGCTGCACGGTCTGCATTAACGCTTTCGCCGCGTAGCGCCACACTGGCGCAAAATAGCGGAATGATTTATCTCGATTACGCGGCGACCACGCCGCTCGATGCGCGCGTTTTCGACGCGATGCTGCCGTACTTGCGGCCTGACGGTGTATTTGCCAATCCCGCTTCCACGCACGGGCCCGGCTTTAAAGCGCGCGCAGCCGTTGAGCGCGCGCGTGCGCAAGTCGCCGCGCTGATCGGCGCAGAACCGGGAGAAATCGTCTGGACCTCGGGCGCGACCGAATCGAACAATCTCGCGATCAAGGGCGCGCTGGAATTCCGCGGCGCCGGCGCAACCGGCCGGGCGCTGCACGTGGTGACGTCGCGCACCGAGCACAAATGTGTGCTCGATACCTGCCGTCACCTGGAGGCGCAGGGCTGCAATGGTCAGCCGGTGCGCGTGACCTATCTGAAGCCGAATGCCGACGGCGTGGTCACGCCCGAAGACGTGCTGGCGGCGCTGACGCCGGAGACGCTGCTGGTCTCGCTGATGTGGGTCAACAACGAGATCGGCGTAGTGCAGGACATTGCGCGACTGGCGCAGCTGTTGCGCAGCCGCGGCGTCCTGCTGCATGTGGACGCCGCACAAGCGGCAGGCAAACTCGCAATCGATCTGGCGAACACGCCGATCGATCTCTTGTCGCTGTCGGCACACAAGACTTACGGCCCCAAGGGCATCGGTGCCTTGTTCGTGCGGCGCCGCCCGCGCGCGCGTCTGCAGCCGCAGATGCATGGCGGCGGTCATGAACAGGGCATGCGTTCCGGCACTCTGGCGACGCATCAGATCGTCGGCATGGGCGCGGCATTCGAAGTGGCTGCGCAGCGGCGTGCAAGCGATGAACAGCATCTGACTGCCTTGCGCGAACTGCTGTGGTCGCGGCTGCAGGCGCTGCCGCGAATTCTGCGCAACGGCAACGCAAGCTTGATGGCGCCGCACCTGCTGAACGTCAGCTTCGAAGGCGTTGAAGGCGAGTCGCTGCGCGCGGCACTGCCGGAGTTGGCGGTCTCCAGCGGATCCGCCTGTTCTTCGGCGACGGCGGAGCCCTCGTACGTCTTGCGTGCGCTGGGTCGGGACGATGAACTGGCGAATGCCTCGCTGCGCTTCTCATTCGGCCGCACCACGACCGTCGCCGACATCGAAACGGCGGCCGCGGCGGTGATCCGGCAGGTACAGTGGCTGCGCGAACTTTCTCCGCTGTGGACGGCATGAGCATGCAAACCGAAACCGATGCGACGCAAGCCAACCCCTTCGGCTATCCGCCGCCTGTTTGGCAGCGCTTCAACGCGCCGGCGCGCGCGGGACGTTTTGCGATGGATACCCCCGGTGTGGTGACCGGTTCTGCCGGCTCGCCGGCTGCCCACTCGCGCCTGCAGTTACAACTGCGCGTTGCGGACGGACGCGTTGCCGATGCGCGCTTTCTGGCCTATGGCTGCCCCACCAGCATCGCGGTCGGGGCCTGGCTGGCCGAGTGGGCGCTGGGCAAGACGCCCGCCGAGTTGCGCGGTTTGAGCCTGTCGGAACTGCGCGCCACGCTTGAAATTGCCGACGATCGCGCCCATTGTGCGGTGATGGGTGAAGACGCGGTACGCGCGCTCTTGGCCCAGTACGAGGACGCACAGCCATGAACGTTGCACTGACCGAATCCGCCGCGAATCGCATCAAGAAACAGCTTGCCAGCCGCGGCAAGGGCGTGGGGTTGCGCGTCGGCGTGAAAAAGTCCGGCTGCTCGGGCTATGCCTATGTGCTGGACTATGCCGATCAGCCCGGTCCCGACGACACGCTGTTCGAAAGCCACGGCGCGACCGTGGTCGTGGCGCGCGACCATCTGCCAATCCTGAACGGCTTGACGGTCGACTTTCAGCGCGAGGGTCTCAACGAAGCCTTCAAGTTCATCAATCCGAACGTCAAGGCGGAATGCGGCTGCGGCGAGAGTTTCGCGGTCTAAAAACCCAATCTGCGGTCACATCAACCGATCAGGACCGAATCAGGACCGATCGGCGTCCCGGCGAGTAATAACCGCCTGAGCACCGCGCCGACGACCGCGAATCGAGGCTGATTGAGCCTTGAATTCGCGGCTGAGCGGGTAGGCCATCGTGGTCGATGCGGTCTGCGCGGTGAGCACAACGGTGAGCAGAACGACGACCGCGTAATTGCCGCGTCGCAGCAGCGAACGTTAGAATCCCGTGCTTTTGCCCGACCCGGGCACCTTAGTCTCCTTTCGCAAACACGGAATCGCACTCATGGCTGTTGAACGCACGCTCTCCATCATCAAACCCGACGCAGTCGCCAAGAACGTCATCGGCGGCATCTATTCGCGCTTCGAGCAGGCCGGCCTGAAGGTCATCGCCGCCCGCATGGAACAGATGACGCGTGAAGAGGCCGAAGGCTTCTACGCGGTGCACAGCGCGCGTCCTTTCTTCAAGGCGCTGGTCGATTTCATGATTTCCGGCCCGGTCATCATCCAGGTGCTGGAAGGCGAAAACGCGGTTGCCAAGCATCGCGATCTGATGGGCGCCACCGATCCCAAGAAGGCCGAGAAGGGCACCATCCGCGCCGACTTCGCCGACTCGATCGACGAGAACGCCGTCCACGGCTCCGATAGTCTCGAGAACGCCACGCGCGAAATCTCGTACTTCTTCCGCATCACTGAAATCTGCCCGCGCGTTCGCTAAGCACGCCGCCCGCAGACTCGACCACGCGCACGCCGCCATGTCAACAAAAGGCCCCAGCGAAGTTCCGGCTGAGGCCGCGCGCGCGGAGGCGGGTGATGGCATGACGCTTGGCGCTGCGGACGCGCCGCAGCGCGAAGCTGTCAGCGGCCCGCGCATCAACCTGTTCGGACTCGATCGCAGCGCCTTGCGCGCGGCGTTCGCGGAGATGGGCGAAGCGGCCTATCGCGCCGACCAGGTGATGCTGTGGATCTACCGTCGCGGCGTCGACGATTTCGCCGCGATGAGCAACATCGGCAAGGCGCTGCGCGAGCGCCTTGCCACACATTTCGTGATTCGGCCGCCGCAGCTGGTGACCGAACAGGTATCCACCGACGGCACCCGCAAATGGGTGCTGCGACTGGAGCAGGCCGAAGGCAAGCCGGAGACCGCGATCGAAACGGTCTACATTCCGGAGACCAACCGCGGCACCTTGTGCATTTCCTCGCAGGCCGGCTGCGCGATGGATTGCAGCTTTTGTTCGACCGCGCAGCAGGGCTTCTCGCGCAACATGAGCACCGCCGAAATCGTCGCGCAGGTGTGGTTCGCGGCGAAGACGCTCGGTGGTGATTTCCAGAACGAGCGCGTGATTTCGAACGTCGTCTTCATGGGGATGGGCGAGCCGCTGGCCAACTACGCCAACGTGCTGGCCGCGCTGCGCATCCTGCTCGACGATTTCGGCTTCGGCCTGTCGAAGCGTCGCGTCACCGTATCGACGTCCGGCCTGGTGCCGTACATCGACCGCCTCACCGCCGATGTCGATAGCGCGCTGGCCATCTCGCTGCACGCGCCCAACGATGCCTTGCGCGATCAGCTGGTGCCGATCAATCGCAAGTATCCGATCGCCGAGTTGATGGACGCCTGCCGGCGTTACCTCGCGGGTAAGGATCGCAAGACCCACATCGTCTTCGAGTACGTGATGCTCGCCGGTATCAATGACCAGCCTGAGCACGCGCGCGAACTGGCCAAGCTGATCGGCAGCATGGCGGCGAAGGTCAACCTGATTCCGTTCAATCCATTCCCGCAGACGCGCTACAAGCGCTCGGCGCCGGAAGTGATCGAGCGCTTCTCCGACATCCTGCGCGCCAAGGGTGTGTTGACGACCACGCGGCGCACGCGCGGTGACGATATCGACGCCGCCTGCGGCCAACTCGTCGGCAAGGTGCAGTCGCGCCAGAAACAACGCCTGAGCGGCATTCCGGTGAAGCTTCAGTGAGCGCGCAGGCGGGTCGGCGTGGCTTACGAAAACCGGTGCTGCGCGCATTCGCGCTGACGGCGATGGCGGCAACGGCGACGATCGCCTTGCTCGTCGGCGGCTGCGTCACCGTGCGACCGCCGGGTGGTCTGGAGCCGTCGAAGCCGAACCTGCCGGAAGCCGCACGCGACAACACCGCGCTCGGGGTCGGCTATCTGCGCGAAGGCCGGCTCGATCTGGCGCTCGAGAAACTGCGTCGCGCGGTCGAGCAGGATTCGGGCTACGCGCCGGCGCACGCAACGCTCGCCGTGGCCTACGCACAGCGCGGTGACAACGATCTGGCCGAGGCCGAATACCGGCGTGCGCTGGATCTGGCCGACGACCCGGGCGTGCGCAACAACTTCGGCGTGTTTCTTTGCGGCATGGGTAAGACGGCCGAGGCCGATCGCTACTTCATGGACGCCGCGCGCAACCACGACTACCCGACGCCGGAAGCGGCCTGGGCCAATGCCGGGGTTTGCGCGCGCAAGGCCGGCGACCTCAATCGCGCGATGGCCGACTTCCGTCAGGCGCTCAAGCTGAATCCGGATTTCGGCGATGCGCTCGCGCCACTGGCCACGCAGAGCTATCTGAGTCACGATTACCTGCAGTCGCGCGCGTATCTGCAGCGTTACGAACAGGTGGCGCAGCCGACTGCACAAACCTTGGCGTTGGGGGCGAACATCGAGCGCGCGCTCGGTCACGCCGACGCAGCGCGCGCCTATGAGCTTAAACTGATCCGTAATTTCCCGGACTCTGACGAAACCGCGCAGCTGTTGAAGCGCAATGCCGCTCCATGACCTCTGAACCGACCATCACGCCGAACCTCGCAGAAACCGCGCCCGCCGTTACTGCCACACCGTCCAGCCAGGGCCCAGGCCGCCGCATCCGCCTTGCGCGCGACGCCGCCAAGCTGAGCCTGGAAGAACTCGCGCAGCAGACCAAGCTCGCCAAGCCGACGCTGGAAGCACTTGAGCGCGACGACTTTACCTTGCTTAACGAAGCGGTCTACATCCGCGGCTATTACCGCAAGGTGGCGAAGGCGCTGTCGATCTCCGAATCGGATTTGATCGTCGCGTACGAAGGCATGGTGCAGCCGAAAGCGCCGCCGGCACCGACCAAGCTGCTGCTCGGCAGCGGTGACAATGGGCCGCAGCGCGCACGCCGACGCCCGGGCCTGAGCTGGCTGCTGGCCGTCGTCGTGATCGGCGGCCTGCTGTTCATCGCCTCGCGCTTCGTCGGTCATACGCCGAATGCGAACGCACCGGTGCCGGGTGCTCCGGTGGTCGGCGAAGACGGCACGGCAAAGCCGGCTGCGAGCGATAACGAATCCGCTGCTGCGGGCAGCACGCCTTTGCAGGTTGCACCGATGGGCGAGTCGACTTCGACCCCGGCGGCAGAACCTGCAACGTCAGGCAACGCGTCGACGAACGCGACAACCACCAACTTGCTGTCGAGTTCGACCGGTACCACGCCGGCGGAGAGTTCCGCACCGGCCGCGGTCGCGCCGTCCGCGCAGCCGACCAGCACGCCGTCGGTGATCTCGACGACCACACCGAGCGCCGCCGACAGCGCAGCGGCAAGCGCCAACGGTGTCGCACTCACGTTCAAATCGACCTCGTGGGTCCGCATCGAAGACACCTACGGCAAGGTGCTTTTGTCCGGCGTGATGCAGGCCGGCGAGCATCAGGCGGTTGACGGGCGGCGTCCCTTGTCGGTGTTTCTCGGCAATGCACCGGGTGTCAGCGTGACGGTTTCCGGCAAGCCGCTCGATCTGAAGCCCTACACCAAAGAGAACGCCACCGCGCGGTTCAGCGTTCCTTGATACAGCGATTGATGCTTCGAGCCGGACGCGCGGTATGAGCCAGAAAATCCAGTCCATCCGCGGGATGAACGATCTGCTGCCGGCCGATGCCGGGGTCTGGCAACACCTGCAGTCGGTCGCCGCGCAGGTGTTCTCGGCGTACGGGTATCGCGAGTTGCGCGTGCCGGTGGTCGAACGCACCGAGCTGTTCAAGCGCGCCGTCGGCGAAGTCACCGACGTGGTCGAAAAAGAGATGTATACGTTCGAGGACCGCGGCGGTGAAAACCTCAGCCTGCGTCCCGAGCTGACCGCCGGCATCGTCCGTGCCGGCATCGAACATGGCCTGCTATACAACCAGCAGCAGCGTGTCTGGAGCTCGGGCCAAGTATTCCGTTACGAGCGTCCGCAGGCCGGCCGCTACCGGCAGTTCCATCAGCTCGATGTCGAAGCCTTCGGTCTTGCCGGTCCGGACGTGGATATCGAAATGATCGCGATCGCGGCCCGCCTGTGGCAGCGGCTGGGTGTCAGCGGTTTCCGGCTGCAGATCAACTCGCTCGGCACGCCGGATTCGCGCGCGAACTATCGCGCGGCCTTGACCGATTACTTGCGCAGCCACGAAGCGGCACTCGACGAAGATTCGAAGCGGCGGCTCGGCAGCAATCCGCTCCGCGTGCTGGACAGCAAGGTGCCGACGACGCGCGAGATCGTCGCCGCTGCACCGAGCATCCTCGATCATCTGGATGCCGAATCGCTGGCGCACTTCGTTTCGCTGAAAGCGGGACTCGACGATCTCGGCATCGGTTACGAAGTCAATCCACGGCTGGTGCGCGGGCTCGACTACTACACCCGCACGGTGTTCGAGTGGACCACCGACCAACTCGGTGCACAGGACGCCGTCTGCGCGGGCGGTCGTTACGATGGCCTGGTTGCGCATCTCGGCGGCGCGCCGACACCCGGCATCGGCTTCGCCATCGGCATGGAGCGGCTGATTGCGCTGATCGGCCTGCAGAACGCAGCGGTGCCCGAGCACGGTCCGCAAGTCTATTTCTGCCGCTTCGGCGCCCAGGCCGAGCGCGCCGCGGCCGCACTCGCCGAGCAATTGCGCGACGCGCTGCCGGGCCTGCGCCTGGTACTCAACGCCGGTGGGGGCAAACTCGGCGCGCAGCTCAAGCGCGCCGATGCCTGCGGCGCCCGCTTCGCGCTGATTCTTGGCGACGACGAGGCGGCAGGGCAGAAAGTTCAAGTAAAATCATTGCGTGGCGAAGGCGAACCGGTTTCGATCGGCTGGCCGGAACTGCCACAGCATCTGGCCCAGCGCGTCGGTTTGAGCGCCTAAGGCTCTTTCGAAAATACACTCAGTAGGCAACGTGACCACTCATTTCGACGACGAAGCCCAGGTTGAACAACTGCGGCGCTGGTGGAAGGAAAACTGGCTGCCGCTGGCGAGCGGTCTGGCGCTGGGCCTCGCGGCCATCTTCGGTTGGCAGGCGTGGACGCGCTACCAGGACGGTCAGGCCGGGCAGGCCTCGCATCTGTTCGAAGATCTGCGTCGCGCGGTCAATGCCAACAAGTACGACGAGGCGGTGCCGATGGCCGATCGTCTGCAGAAGGATTTCGCCGGCACGCCGTACGCGGTCGATGGCCAGTTGAAGCTCGCCCAGGCGGCGTTCGACAGCGGCAAGCTGGACGATGCGCGCACCCGCCTTGAATGGGCGGCGGCCAACAGCAAGGACGCTGCGATCCGCGGCCTGGTGAAGCTGCGTCTGGCGCGCGTGTTGTGGCAGCAGGCCAAGCCGGACGACGCCCTCAAGCAGCTCGATGGTCCCGATGCGGCCTACGCGCCGCTGTACGCCGAATTGCGTGGCGACATCTTGCTGTCGAAGGGCGATCGCAATGGCGCCCGCAGCGCCTACGCGGATGCCTTGCAGACACTGGCTGCGGATTCGCCGGCGCGGGATGGTCTGCAACACAAGGTCGACGATCTGGCTGAAGCCACGACGGTGAAATCCTGATGCGCGCGCTCGGTCGCAGCGGCGCGCTCGTCGCGGCCTGCCTGCTGCTGGCTGTTGCCGGTTGCGGGCACAAGGGCAAGGTCAAGCTGCCGACCAAGCTGGTCGACATCAAGAATCCGCAAGTGCTGCCGCAAGAAGCCTGGTCGCACGGCATCGGCAAGGGCAGTGGCAAGTACTACACCGGCCTGCAGGTCGCCGTCGAAGTCGACGCGCTGTATGTCGCCGAAATCGGCGGTTCCGTTTACGCGCTCGACCCCAAGACCGGCAAAGAAATCTGGCGCAGCAAGACCAAGGCGCGCATCGTCTCCGGTCCGAGTGTGTCGGGCGATCTGGTGCTGCTCGGCACGCTCGATGGTGAAGTACTGGCGCTGAAGCGCGCGACCGGTGTCATCGCGTGGCGTACGCAGGCCTCGAGCGAAGTGCTGGCGATGCCGGTCGGCTCCGGCAATACCGTGGTGGTGAAATCGGTCGATGGCCGCGAGTTCGGCCTCGATGCCGCCACTGGCGACCGCCGCTGGTCGTTCGATCGCAACGTACCGAACCTGAGCCTGCGCGGCCTCTCCGCGCCGATGATCTCGGGAAACCGCGTTTACATCGGCTTCGACAGCGGCAAGCTCGCAGCACTCAACCTGAGCGATGGCGCCGTTGCCTGGGAGCAGATCATCTCCGTTCCGACCGGCCGTTCCGAACTCGAACGCCTGACCGACATCGACGCCGATCTGCTGCTCGGCAGCACCGGTCTGTTCGTGGTCAGCTACGGTGGCGATCTGGCACTGGTGGACACAGACACTGGCGATAGCCGCTGGCGTCGTTCGGTAAAGAGCTATACCGGCATGGCGCTCGGCGGCGACAAGTTGTTCGTCACCGATGCCGATGGTCTGGTCTGGGCGCTGGATGCAGAAACCGGTGCGGCGGCCTGGAAGCAGGAAGGCCTGAAGTACCGCATGCTGTCGCCGCCGGCCTACTACAAGGGCTACGTCGTGGTCGGCGACTACAAGGGCTACCTGCACTGGCTGTCGCCCAGCGATGGCAGCCTGGTCGGCCGCACGCGACTCGGCAGCCGTCCGATCATTGCGCCGCCGACGTCGTCCGACGATCTGCTCTACGTGATGACCTCGGGTGGCAAGCTCGCCGCCTACGATCTGGTGCCGCCGAAGAAATAGGCTGCGGCTACACGCCGCAAGCGAATAGCGCAGTGCAAAAAGCCCGCAGGTTTTGCGGGCTTTTTGTTGCCCGCTGCGGTTATCGTTCAGTCTTCAGACGTGCTGCCCGCTGCAGTCATCGTGCAGGCTTCATTCGTGCTGCACACGAAAGCCAACCTTGAGCCTAGGTTGCGTGTCCCGCGATTGCCCGCCAGCGCGTTCGTGGCGGGTTTATTTCGTGTCTGCTGCGTGGGCTTGATGCGCGTGAAGCGAACGCCGATGCGCGGATTCAACTAGTCCGACGGACTCGTGCAAGCCGCGTAGCGCTGGCCTTCAACATGAATGACATCGGCGACCGGGTAATTCATCAGCATGCCGCTCAGCGTCACGCTGCCGCTGTAATGCGAAGGCGAGTCGAACACGATGGCGCCCTGATTGCGCAGCGGCCAGGGTGCGCTGCAGTCGAGCTTCCATTTCAGCGAGGTCGCGGTGCGCTCGAACGTGGTGCGCGTACAGCTCGCGCCTGCGACGTCCTCCAATTGCGCGAATGCGCTCCAGGGGTCGGCTGCTTCATCCACGCAATGCCAGTCCACCTGCGCCGGTTTCGAATTGACGCCGGCCGATTGCGTCGTCGTTTTCCAAAGACCCGGCAGCGCCATGAATTCATCCGCTCGGCAGTTGGTCGAGAGCGCCATCAGCAACGCGCCCATCAGCACGACCGGTGAGATTACTGCTGAGGTGGTGCATGTCATCGTCGGCACAACCGCTCGCGTTGCCGATTGCGTCATCGCTGTTCGGTTCCACTTCATCTGGATAGTCCGTATTGGATTGTGTAGTGGTGATCGCATCGCTTTGACCCGGCTTTGTACTGCTGGTCGCAGAGCCCTTGTATCAACGCGAGCAGGACGAACGCCAGGCAAAGTCGCAACACCGTAAACGAAAAAGTGGCGGCCGCAATGGCCGCCACTGAAGGTTCGATGAACGACGTGCTACCGAAAAAGCAGCACGCTGCGACCGATCAGAGATTTTTGCCCGGCGTGAAGTTGAACATGTCCATCAAGTCGCCGATGGCGGGCTGGTTCAGCGGCACGTAGGGATCGATCGGCAGTGACAAGGGGTTGGGCAGGTTGTCGCGGCTGCGATCGGAAATGGTTTCGTGCAGTTCCCAGTTCGCCTCGACGAATTTGTCGAAAGAGACGTGATCGTAATAGTTGTGAACCACGCGTCCGCCGGTTGAATACGGCGACACCACCAGCATCGGAATGCGCGTGCCGTCGCCGAAGAAGTCGATCGGTTGCACGTAGCCCGAATCCCAATAGCCGCCGCCTTCGTCGAACGTGATGATCACTGCGGTATCCGCCCAGGCTGCGGGGTTGGCTTGCAACTGCTCGATAATCTTGCGGCAGAAGCCTTCGAACAGATCAAGCTTGGACGACGCCGGATGTCCGTCCAGCAGTCCATCCGGCTTGACGATCGAGACCGCCGGCAGCGTGTTGTTGTCGATGTCGCTGTAGAGGTTCTGGATGTCCTGGTTGTTCGCGCGCAGGCTCGGGTTGGTCATGATCTGCGTCGAATACAGGAACGGATCGCAGATGTTGCAGAACGCACCCGGCGCATCTTCCTTGCCGCCGTCCCAGCCTTCGCCGTAGTACTTCCAGCTGACGTGGTGCTTGCTCAGCAGCAGGCCGATGTTGTTCTGCGTGGTCGGCGGAATGGTGAACTGTGTGGCGCCCAACGGTGCCGGCGTGCCGTCACCCAGATAGCCGGGGTTGTAGTTGTTCACCAGGTAGTACGACTTCGGTGCGCAATCGCCTTTCAGGAACGGCCGGTAGGGCAGCGCTGCAAGATACTTCAGGATCGGCGCGACGCCCGGCTGCGTTTCATCCGCACAGTTCACATACGAGCCGCCGCCCTTGGTCTTGGTGCTGCCGTAACCATCCTGAACGTAATAGTTGTTGGTGCCGGCCTGCGGATTCGGATTCTCGATTTGTCCCGCGGGCGGCGTGGTCGGATAGCCGTTGGCGTCGGCATAGTAGATCAGGCTGCCGTAGCCGATCATGATGTGATTGGCGCCGGTGCCGCCCATCACGGACTGATGGAAGTTGTCCGACAGCGCGTACTGTTGCGCCAGCGTGTTGAAGTACGGCGCATCGCCCTTCGCCATGTTCATGACCTGCATCGAGGTCGAACCTTCGCCGGTCGTCTGATCGGTGAAGTTGCTCGGCTTCGCAGCGCCGTTGCTGCCCGCGCCTATGCTGGTCTCGACCCAGGGAAACAAGTCGTTCTGGCAGCCGCTCGGGTTGACCAGCGAGATCGCCTTCGGGCTGCAGTCGAGCTGCTGCCACATCTGGAAGAAGCGATGCACCGGCGAGCTGGCGTAATCGTCGTATGAGAGGTACTTGTTCATGTCGACCGGTGCGTTCGGCAGGTTCGACGGGAAGCGCGTATCGATGCTGCCGCTCGACAAGCCGGTGCCGCCGCTGGCGAGTTCAACGTAGTCGTCTGAGGGCAGCGCCGGTTCGATCATTTGCGCCTGCAGAGGTGTGGCGAAATGCGGGGTTTGTGGCGCGCCGCCGGTATTGATATCCGGCAAGGTTGAATAGGCCGCGACCTTGGTCGGGCTCGGCGAATAGACATCGGTATCGTTGGCCTGCCACTGCCGTGCCTTGGCGACGTTGCGGCCCGGTGTGCCGTCCGCATTCAGAATGCCTTCCGACAACAGATTGCGCACAGTCTGGCCGCGCGGCGGCTGATACGTGCCGAACACATGATCGAACGTGCGGTTCTCACCGATGATCAGAATCACATGCTTGATCGGTGTGCGCGTGTGCGCGCTCTGGTCCTGTGGATCCTGCGGCGTTCGCCGCAGCGCTTGCGCTTGCAGGCTGCTGCTGTTCTGTGTGAGCGCATCGATCGCCTTGGATTTCAAATCGGCGCGAAACGCGGCATCGTTGTTGCTGTCTTCGGTCGGCGCCGACAGCGCCGGCAAACCCGCCATTCCCACGAGCATCGCAACGCCCACGACTCTCGCCATTTTCAAATGACGTATCGAATTGATCATTAGCGCACTCCTTGTGCAGTGATCGGAGTGGCGAGGGTGCGTGGCCTTAGTGACAGGCGGTTTGCGACTGGATGACACGTCCGCGTGCGCAGCAAAACTTTACACAGCCGCTTTACACGAACGTCACCGACGTCGTCGAGCATGTGCGGGTGCAATGTGTTGCGTTGCGGCGGACCCAACATCAGGCGGACGTGCGCCTCCAACCAAGCTGCGCAGAAAATAAATCCTGTGCGAATGATCGCGAGCATGTGTTCGTTCGATCGTTCGATCGTTCGATCGTCTGATCGTCTGATCGGCTGATCGGCTGATCGGCTGATCGTGCGTTCGTGCGTTCGTGCGTTCGTGCGTTCGCGCGGGTGCATGCCTTCGCGATGACGGAATGTCCTGCGCGGAGGCTGACGGCGTGACGGCGACGTACTAAAGTTTGTTCGCTGGCGGCCGCAGGCGCCTCAAACGATTCCCGTAAAGTTGGACATCCTCGCGTATCAAAAAATCACATTCCAGGAGTCGCAAGCATGCTTCGTTCGTTGACCGTCTTTGTAGTTATTGGCGCGACGTTTTCACTGGTCGCAGTAGCCAGTCCGTATTCCGACTTCGCAAAAGGACTCATGCAGCAGCCGGCTGCGCAGAGCGCGCTTTCGGATGCGGATATCGGCGCGGGTCTGAAGGAAGCGCTTGCGAAAGGCACGCGCGCGGCGGTCAACTCGCTCGGCAAGGCGGATGGCTTTTGGGGCAGCGATCGTTTCCGTATTCCCTTGCCGGGGCCGGTCGCAAATATCGAAACCATTCTGAAAGGTTCCGGCATGGGTGCTCAGATCGACGACTTGCATCTGTCGATCAATCGCGCCGCAGAAAACGCCGTTCCGGTTGCGGCCGACGTGTTCAGCGGTGCGGTACAGAAGCTGACACTGGACGACGTGCGCGGCATTTTGAACGGCCCTCAGGACGCAGCCACGCAGTATTTCAAGCGCGCCACCAGCGATACCTTGGCGGCGAAGTTCAAGCCGATCGTCATGCGCATCACCGCAACCTCCGGCTTGGTGCAGCAATACAACACGCTGATGTCGTCGGCCGGTCCGGTGGCATCGATGCTCGGTGATCGCGGCGATATCAACGACTACGTCACCCGCAAGGCACTCGACAGCCTGTTCCTGCGCGTCGCCGACGAAGAGAAATCGATTCGCACGGACCCTGCTGCGCGCAGCAGCGATCTGTTGAAAAAGGTATTCGCCAACTAGGGCCTGTTAACAGGCCCTAGTCTGCGGATCGCGCCGGTCGTTCGGAGCGAACGCGCTCGCTTGAACATTCAAACGTGTCGACGTGAGTGAACTGCGGTCTCGACCTTGATGCTTGGAGCCGTGCGGCCGCGTTAACGCGCAAGCCCGACGCGCTGCATCACTTCAACTGACGTTCCACCGCAGTGACCTTGCCCTCGCGGAACGTCACCGTCATCACATCGCGTTCGCGCCGCGCGGGAGCGTCCAGGTAATAAGGGAACGCTGGCGCGTAATACTGGTGGTAAAACCCGGTGTACAGCAGCACACCCTGGTCGCTCTCGTATTCGACGTAACGCCACACGCGGCTCGAACCCTGGGCGTCGGTGCGTTCGCTGATGCGATCGGGCTCTCCGACCGCAAGCTTTACTGCGGTTTCATCGAAGCCGATGCCAACCTGCCCATGCTGGATCAGCTCGCGCGTCTCCGGCGGGTAGGCCGCGAACGCCGCTTGGTTCGCTTGGATACGGTCTGCGGGAAGTTCCGCGCAGGCGGCGGCAACCAGTGCTGCGATCGACAGGGCCAATGCGCGGAGTGTGCGGTTCATGCGATGCGTCCTTCCAATTACCTTTGTTGCATCATTCTTTACAAGATTCCTTACAAATTACGTTCGAACTCTCGAGTCGGACGCAGCATCGATTCGCATCCGCTTACGGCTTCGACTTTAGCGCCCCGCGCGCCCTTGTGCGAACACCACCCGATACGCTTTTCGCCGACGCCGACGCCGACGCCGACGCCGACGCCGACGCCGACGCCGATGCCGATGCCTCGCGCGTGCGTTTGGCTTCGTCGCCCATATGCGCGATCAGCGTTCGGTACAGCGTCACGATTGTGAACAGCACCTTCGGCAACGGCGTCGCGAAGTTTTCTTGCAGCCAGCGCACCGCGACGTGGATGTTGGCGCCGACCAGTGCCGCGGCCAGCAGTTCGACATCGATGCCCAGCGCGCGCGCTTCCGGCAGCAGCAGATCGACGAAGTCGCGCGTCAGGTCCGTGAAGTTGCGCGTGGCGTGCTCTGCGATGCGGCGGCTGTCGTGGCTGATGCTGACGGCTTCGATCAGCATGATGCGCGCGCGCCTCGGATCGTTGCGCACGAATTCGAAGAACACGGCGAGACCGGCTTCCGCCAACTGCATCGGTTTGCGATCTGATTTCGCCAGCGCTTCCAGCGTGGCGCTGCGCAATTCCTCGTTGAGTTGCTCGTAGACCGCATTGAACAGCTGGTCGAGGCTGCCGAAGGATTCGTAGAAATAACGTTCGGTCAGCTGCGCGCCGACGCAGATTTCGCGCACCGTCACCGCATGAAAGCCGCGCTGGCCGAAGGCGTCGATCGCGGCTTCTATCAGCTGCGCGCGGCGCAGTTCCTTGCGCGCTTCCGGTGCCACGCCGCGGAAGCTGCGGCGCACTGGCGGCGCGGTAGTCGGCGCATACGCGCTGGTTGCGGTAGCGCGGGGCTTGGCTTTCGACTCGGTCTTGGACGGCATGGCGACATGTTGACATGGAACGTTGTCAATAATAAAGTGACAACAAGCGTTGTCAAAAATACCTGTTCCGAGGATTCGTCCATGGCGTTCGATCAAACTTCGCAGAAACCACTGGCTGTCATCGTCATCGGCACCGGCTTTTCCGGACTCGGCATGGCGGTCGGGCTGAAGAAGGCCGGCATCGAAGACTTTGTCGTCCTGGAGCGCGCCGAGTCGGTCGGCGGCACCTGGCGCGACAACCACTATCCGGGCTGTGCCTGCGACGTGCAGTCGCACCTGTACTCGTTCTCGTTCGCGCCGAATCCGGAATGGACGCGCATGTATGCGCGCCAGCCGGAGATCGAGGCGTACTTGAAGAAGACCGCCAATCAGTACGACCTGCTGCGTCATGTGCGCTTCGGCGCCAACGTCGTGCAAGCGCGTTACGACGATGCGAAGGCGCTGTGGCAGGTGAGCACTGCGGACGGCCGCGTTTTCGTCGGCTCCGTGGTGGTCTCGGGGATGGGCGGTCTCAGCAACCCGGCTTATCCGAAGTTGCCGGGGCTGGAGAACTTCAAAGGCAAGGCGTTCCATTCCGCCACTTGGGATCACTCATACGACCTCGCCGGCAAGCGCGTGGCCGTGATCGGCACCGGCGCCAGCGCGATCCAGTTCGTGCCGCAGATCGCCGGACAGGTCGCGCAGCTCGATCTGTATCAGCGCACGCCGCCGTGGATTGTGCCGAAGCCGGATCGTCCGATCAGTGAAAGCGAGCGTCGCTGGTTCAAGCGTCTGCCGATCTTGCAGCGACTGTTTCGCGCCGGCATCTACTGCGCGATGGAAACGCGCGTGCTCGGCTTCGTGCTGAATCCGAAACTGATGCTGCTGGTGCAGAAGCTCGCGCGGTCCCATATCCATCGCCAGGTGAAAGATCCGGTGCTGCGAAAGAAGGTCACGCCGGACTACACCATCGGCTGCAAGCGAGTGCTGATTTCGAATGACTACTATCCGGCACTGACGCGCGCCAATGTCGATGTCGTGACCGATGCGATCAAGGAAGTGCGCGCGCATTCGATCGTCACCGCCGACGGCGTTGAGCGTCCGATCGACGCGATCATCTACGGCACCGGCTTCAGCATCCAGACGATGATTCCACGCGGCACCATCTTTGGACGCAACGGCCAGGATCTGCTCGACCTCTGGACCGAAGGGCCGCAGGCCTATCTGGGCGCTGCGGTTGCCGGCTTCCCGAATCTGTTCATGCTGATGGGGCCGAACACCGGTCTCGGTCACACCTCGCAGGTCTACATGATCGAATCGCAGATCCGCTATGTGCTGGATTGTTTGCAGACGATGCGTCGCCGCAAGCTGCGCGCGGTGGAAGTGCGGCGCGAGGTCTACGATCGCTTCAATGCCGGCCTGCAGCGTCAGCTCACCGGTACGGTCTGGGCCAGCGGTTGCAAGAGCTGGTACGTCAACGACAGCGGTCGCAACACTACATTGTGGCCGGGCTTCACCTTCCTGTTCCGCAGCAAGACGCGGCACTTCAAGCCTGCCGAGTACGTGCTCGAACCGATGACCCGCACCGTCAAGGCTTGAAGCCGCGTCGTTCACCGACAGCCGGCTGAAGTCCGGCATGTGGTGCCATCGTGGCCGACGCCGCACATTCGTTGAATAAATCACGGCGCCAGAGCGCGCTACCAAAAGGGGAGCAGGAATGAAGTCATTCAAAGGCAAGGTTGCGGCGATCACCGGTGCGGGCTCCGGCATGGGACGCACGCTGTCGCTGGAACTCGCGCGCCGCGGCTGCCATCTGGCGCTCAGCGACGTCAACGTTAAAGGTCTGGAGGAGACCGCCGCATCGGCGCGCGCGTTTGGCACCAAGGTGACGCACGCGCGCGTCGATGTCGCCAATCGCGCCGAGATGTATGCCTGGGCCGATCAGGCCGCCGCCGACCACGGCAAGGTCAACCTGATCTTCAACAATGCCGGCGTCGCGCTCAGCAGTCCGCTGGAGACAGTGACGCAGGCCGACTTCGAGTGGATCGTCAACATCAATTTCTGGGGTGTGGTTTACGGCACCCAGGCGTTCCTGCCGTATCTGAAGAAGACGGGCGACGGTCACATCGTCAACACCTCCAGCCTGTTCGGTCTGATGGGCGCGCCCGGCACCGGCACCTACTGCGCAACCAAGTTCGCCGTGCGCGGCTATACCGAATCGCTGCGCATGGAGCTGGACATGATGCGCTACGGCGTCAGCGCTACCTGCGTGCATCCCGGCGGTATCCGCACCGCGATCAATCGCGATTCGCGTATCGGCGAAAACGTCGACAAGTTGCTCGGCCATAGCGGCGAAGAAGTGCGCGAGCGCTTCGAGAAGATGCTCAATACGACGACGGCCGAGCGCGCCGCGCTAATCATCCTGCGCGCCGTCGAGCGAAATGCACGCCGCGTCGCCGTGGGTCCGGATGCGAAGGCGATGGATCTGATCATTCGTCTGCTCGGCAGCTGGTATCAGCCGCTGGTGGCTTGGAACACCAAGAAGATGCTGGGGCGCTAGGCCGCTGCGGAGTTCCGAGGCGATCGTTCAACCGAATCAGGCGCCTCGCACCCCCAACGATCGACTCGGTCGCGGTGATTGCGATGACGATCGAAAGTTTCGGTGCGCCGAAGGTCGCGGCGATCCCATGGCATCGCCGCACGTTCAGCACGCGACGATGAACCACCTGTGCTGCGCTATTTACGTTGTGAAATCGGTGGAGGTGTTGGACCCGCAAGCCGGCTCGCCACTGTCGAGTTCGACGCACCGGGCGCTTTCGCGGCGGACTTCGAAGCGTTGGCGGATAGGGCGGGTTTTGCCGTCCGTGCGCCCGGATTCCCTTCCAGCACCAGCGACTGACAGCGCAGGTTATTGACCGCGATTTCGGTGGCGAAGCTGACGTAGGTGCCCGGTGTGGTGATCGCCAGCGGATAGCGGCAGCTGCCATTCGGCAGTTTGGTGCCGAGTTGCAAGACCTTGCGGAACGACTTCCAGCCTTTGGGATCCTGGATGTTGTAGGCGTGCGTCTGCGGATCGGCGAGGAAGGCCTGGATCACCTTCGGGTCGGTGATCTCGGCATTCTTCGAGGCCAGCGGTGCACCGGCAAGCACGACAGTGGCCAGCGCAATCAGGAGGTTCATGGGCGCATGCGCGAAGGAAGTGCGCGCACTATCGCGCGAAGCACGGCGGCCGCCCTCGAAAACGCGATCAGCGGAATCGTTTCGCCGGACGTGCGGACCCGGTGTCCACATCGGCGTTGCGCAAACGATGCCTTGGAGCCAAACGTCGGCTTGCCACGCACGCTTGCCACGTCGGCGCACCGCAGAGAATCGCGGCGCCGAATCGATGGTCCGAATCGAATTGCAGTCGGCTGCACCGACTTCGTACGTAAGATCGCTGCGTCAACGCGTTAAAGCCTCAACGCCTCATCGCCTCAACGCGCCTGCCGAATCGACGATCCGATCTACACGCGGAATCGTTCATCCGGGCGGACGTGGTACGCAGCGCAGCCAGTGCTTGGCTCGCCACGATGATCGCGCCGCAACCGTGGCGATCCTCCGACGCGCCTGTCGGAGGATCGCGGAATGACGATTCAGCAATTCCGCGATTCCGCAGTTCCGATTCCGCAAGTCCGCGAATCCGAATCCCGCGGAAGCTGTACGGGCGCTAGGCCGGGCGGCGCAAATCCAGCGTGAACGGGAACTCGGGATTGACCGATTCCTGCGGCGGCCAGTAGTTGCCCGGCGTGTGGCCCAGCGGTTCGAAGCGGGCGAGACGGCGCGCTTCGGCTTCATAGGCGTTGACCGGGAACACGTCGTAGTTGCGGCCGGCCGGATGGGCCACGTGATAGGTGCAGCCGGCGACCGCGCGCTTGTTCCAGGCGTCGTACAAGTCGAACACCAGCGGCGTATGGATGCCGATCGTGGGATGCAGCGCCGAGGCCGGCAGCCAGGCGCGATAGCGCACACCGCCGACCGCTTCGCCTTCCACTCCGGTCGGCGTCAGCGGCACGCGGCGACCGGCGACGGTGACGAAGTGTCGGCCTTCCGTAAGACCGGTCACGCGCACCTGCAGGCGCTCGACGCTCGAATCGACGAACCGCGTGACGCCGCCGAGTGCGGCTTCCTCACCCAGCACCGGCCAGGGTTCGAGTGCGTGGCGCAGTTCCAGTTCGACGTTCTCGTAACGCACCGAACCGTGCCGCGGGAAGCGGAATTCGAAATGCGGCGCGAACCATTCGTCCTTGAACTTGAAGCCGGCGCCGCGCAAGTCGGCCAGCACCGAGCAGACATCGCGCCAGACGTAGTGCGGCAGCATGAACTTGTCGTGCAACTGCGTGCCCCAACGCACCAGCGGCTGCGTGTAGGGCTTCTCCCAGAACCAGGCCAGCAGCGCGCGCAGCAGCAACTGCTGCGTCAGGCTCATCTGCGCGTGCGGCGGCATTTCGAAGCAGCGGAACTCGACCAGGCCGAGGCGACCGGTGGGGCCGTCCGGCGAATACAGCTTGTCGATCGAAATCTCGGTGCGATGCGTGTTGCCGGTCAGATCCACCAGCAAGTTGCGCAGGGTGCGATCGATCTGCCACAGCGGCACGCTCTTGCCCGGCGGCGGGATCTGCGACAGCGCCAACTCGATTTCGTACAGCTGCGACTGCTGTGCTTCGTCGATACGCGGATGCTGCGACGTCGCGCCGATGAACAGGCCGGAGAAGAAATAGCTCAGGCCCGGATGGTTCTGCCAGTAGCGCAGCAGCGAGCCGAGCAGATCGGGTCGCCGCAGGAACGGCGAATCCGCTGGCGTGGCGCCGCCCACAACGAAGTGATTGCCACCGCCGGTTCCAACCGCACGGCCATCGATCAGGAATTTCTCGGTGCCGAGTCGCGCGAGTCGCGCTTCCTCGTACAGCACCAACGTGTTGTCGCGCAGTTCGGTCCAGTTGTGTGCCGGATGCACGTTGACTTCGATCACGCCCGGATCGGGGGTCACGCGCAGCACGTTCAGGCGCGTATCTGCCGGCGGCGGATAGCCTTCGATACGCACGGGCGCGTCGAGTTCGGCAGCCGAGTCTTCGATTGCGGCCACCAGTTCCAGATAGTCCTCGATGTTCTCCACTGGCGGCAGGAACACGCACAGGAATCCTTCGCGCGGCTCCACCGCCAGCGCGGTGCGCACATTGCCGCCTTCGAGGTAGACGCCGCGCTTGGTCGGCTCGGGTTGATCCTTTTCGGCAGTGATTTTCTGCAGCCGTTCGCGACGCTTGCTCTCACGATCGCGCTCGGCTTCCTCGCGCTTGGAGGTCGGCGATTGCAGGTACGGCTGGCGACGGCCATCCGGCCGCGGCGGCAACGGCGCCTGCGACTGAAACGGGTCGTAAGGGATGACGTGCGGGTACGTCATCGGCGGCAGCCAGGGCAGCGCGTCGAGCGGCAGACGGAAGCCGATCGGCGAGTCGCCCGGGATCAGGAACATGCGGCCCTGGCGGAACTGCCAGCGTTCGGAAATCCAGGCCCGCGACTGCCAGCGCTGCACCGGCAAGGCGAAGCCGCGCGGACTATCCAGGCCGCGTTCGAATACCTTGGAAATGCGTGCGCGCTCTTCCGGATCCTTCAGCTTGTTGTCGCTCGGCAATACGTTGTCCGGCAACTGGCGCTCGCGATGCAGATAGAAGAACGCATCCTCGTAAGCCGGCAGGATGTTGTCCGGAATCACTTCCAGTCGCTCGGCGATGCCGTGAATCAACAGGCGTGCGTTGTCGAGGCTGGCCGGCGCGCGACCCTCGGCCAGATCGGTGCGGACGATCGGCGTGCCGTCGCCACGCCAGTACAGCGAATAGGCCCAGCGCGGCAGCTGTTCGCCGGGATACCACTTGCCCTGGCCGTAGGTCAGCAGGCCGCCGGTGGTCGCCTGCGGCGCGAAGCGCTCACGCAACTGGCGAATCAGCGTATTGGCGAGCTTCTGCTTGGTCGGGCCAACGGCGGCGACGTTCCATTCCGCACCCTGCATGTCGTCGATCGAGATGAAGGTCGGCTCGCCGCCCATCGTCAGGCGCATGTCGTGTGCCTGCAGACGGCGGTCGACATAGGCGCCGAGCGTATCGATCTCGGTCCACTGGATATCGTTGTAAGGCTTGGTCACGCGCGGTGACTCGAACACGCGCGAGATTTTCATCACGTGCTCGAACTCGTCCTTCACTTCGCCTTCGGCGCTCATGTAGCCGGTGATCGGTGCGGCACCGGAGGGCTCGGGTGTTGCGCACAGCGGCACATGTCCTTCGCCGGCGAGCAGGCCAGAAGTCGGATCGAGTCCGATCCAGCCAGCGCCCGGCAGGAACACCTCGCACCAGGCGTGCAGATCGGTGAAATCGTGATCGGTGCCGCTGGGGCCGTCGAGCGATTTGACGTCCGGCGTCAGCTGGATCAGGTAGCCGCTGACGAAGCGGGCGGCGAGCCCGAGGTGGCGCATGATCTGCACCAGCAGCCAGCCCGAGTCGCGACAGGAGCCGGAGGCCTTGCTCAGCGTTTCCTCCGGCGTCTGCACGCCGGGCTCCATGCGGATCAGATATTTGACGTGCTGCTGGAGACGCGCGTTGAGGCCGACGACGAAATCGACGGTGCGCATCTTCTCGCGCGGAATCGCCGCCATGAACGCGTCGAACAGCGGGCCACCCGGCGCCTTGCGCAAATACGGCTTGAGATCTTCCTTCGAGGCCTCGTCGTAGTCGAACGGAAATTCCTCGGCGGACTCCTCGACGAAGAAGTCGAACGGGTTGTAGATCGCCATGTCGGCGACCAGGTCGACGGTGACCTTGAATTCGCGCACCTTCTCCGGAAACACCACCCGCGCAAGCCAGTTGCTGAAGGCGTCCTGCTGCCAGTTCAGAAAGTGCAGCTTGGGCTCGACCTTCAGCGAATACGACAGGATCTGCGTGCGGCAATGCGGCGCCGGCCGCAGGCGGATGATCTGCGGCGACAGCGTGACGCGCTTGTCGTAGCGATAGGTGGTCTCGTGATGCAGCGCGGCGTGAATGCTCATCGAGGCTTTTGGGGATCGGTCCGGAAAGGGCGGGAGGTTAGTACGCCGTGCCGGCGACGCCGACCGCTGCGTCATCGCCCGCAAGCCTTGCACGGTTCACGTTTACGATGGGCAGGCTCAGTCGGCTCGGTGACATACGAAGCACGGTGCGAAGGAGGGTTGCGACTCATGATAGGCGAACCCGGCGCAAGCGCGCGGGCGGTTCGGTCGTACACTATGCAAAAACAGCGCCGCCGATCCCGCGTGCGCTTCCCGTCACTGGCGCGAAACGCGTCTTGAGGAACCATCCAATGTCTGTTTTCACGCATCCCGAACTCGACGCGCATGAACTGGTCGCCTTTCACAGCGACCCGTCCAGCGGCCTGCGCGCGATCATCGCCGTCCACAACACCCGACTCGGCCACTCGCTCGGCGGCTGCCGCATGTGGAACTACGAATCCGAGGATGAAGCCTTGACCGACGTGCTGCGGCTGTCGCGCGGCATGACCTACAAGGCCGCGCTCGCCGGGTTGCCCCAGGGCGGCGGCAAAAGCGTGATTCTCGGCGACCCGCGCAAGGACAAAACGCCGGCGCTGATTCGCGCGATGGGCCGCTTCGTCAATTCGCTCGGCGGCAAATACATCGTCGCCGAGGACTCCGGTACCAGCGTGCCCGATATGCGGCTAATGGCCGAGGAAACGCGCTACGTCGGCGGCCTTGCCGACGCGGCCGCGCAGGCGGCCGGACGCAGCGGCGATCCATCGCCGGCCACCGCGCTCGGTGTGTTCATCGGACTGAAAGCGGCGGTCAAAGCCGGTCTCGGCCGCGACGACCTGAGCGGCTTGCGCGTGGCGGTGCAAGGCCTAGGCAACGTCGGCTCGCGCCTGGCGCGTCATCTGCATGAGGCCGGTGCCAAGCTGTTCGTCACCGACCTGTATCCGCCGGCAGTTGAACGCGCGGTGAAGGAACTCGGTGCCACCGCGGTCGGCATGGGCGAAATCGCGGCACTCGATGTGGACGTCTACGCTCCCTGCGCGCTCGGTGCGATTCTCAACGACGCCACGCTGCCGCTGATCAAGGCCCGAGTCATCGCCGGGGCTGCCAACAATCAGTTGGCGCAGCCGCGTCACGGTCAGGCGCTGTTCGATCGCGGCATTCTTTATGCGCCGGACTATGTCATCAACGCCGGCGGCATCATCGACATCCACTACGAAGGCGCGCATTACGATGCGGCTGTAGTGGATGCGCACCTGGCACGGATCGGCACCACGCTCGGAGCGATTTTCGAGCGCTCGCGCCGCGAAAGCCGACCCACCGCGGAAATTGCCGATCGTATGGCCGAGGAAGTGTTTCTTGGCCGCTGAGTTGGGTGAAGGTGTTGTCGAAGCGTCTGCCGATCCCAGTTACGGCGATGCCGCACTGGCGGCGCTGGCGCTGGAAGCCGGACGCGCCTTGCGCAAGGCGCGGCAGCGCGTCGCAGTGGCCGAATCCTGCACCGGCGGGCTGATCGCAAAGCTGTTGACCGATGCGCCCGGCAGCTCGGTCTGGTTCGAGCGCGGCATCGTCAGCTACTCGAACGAAGCCAAGCAGGATCTGCTCGGCGTGTCCTCGACGACACTGGCGACGCATGGCGCCGTCAGCGCATCGGTCGTGCTGGAGATGGTGCAGGGACTGCTGCGTCGCGCCCCGGTTGAATGGACGCTCGCGGTCAGCGGCATCGCCGGCCCCGATGGCGGCACACCCGACAAACCGGTCGGCACCGTCTGGCTCGGCTTCGGCGGACGCCGCATCGCTTCCTCCGCGAGTCGCCTGCAGTTTTCCGGCGATCGCGACCACGTGCGACGTGCAAGCGCTGCGGCAGCACTGCGCGGCCTGCGGCAATTGCTGGCCGACAGCAAAGTGTGAGCCGCGTCGCTTTGTAGTCCTCGCGGGCAACGGCGTTGCCCTCAAAGTGACGCCTTGGCCACCTACACTGACCGCACAACGTAAGTGCGCAGTCAGGGGTGTGTCGCGGTGCTGCAGAGCCGTCCAAAAATTCTGATCGTCGACGACAGCGCCACCAGCCGCGCGGTGCTGCGCCGCCGACTCGCCGGCGTCGATGCCGAGGTGCTGGAGAGTGCGTCGGCTGCCAGCGCGCTGATACAGGTTCAGAGCGGTGCCTATGCACTGATGCTGCTCGATCTGCAGATGCCCGATCTCGATGGCTTCGAAGCACTCCGCCGTCTGCGCGCGCTGCCGCCGCCGACCTCGTCAACGCCGGTGATCCTGATGGGCGCAGGCCTCGCCGAGGCCGCACCCCGTCAGCGCGCGTTTGAGCTCGGCGCGGTCGATTGCTTTGCACAGAAGCCGGTGGATGCCGAGGTATTGCAGCAACACGCGCGCAATTTTGTCGATCTGTTCCACAACCGTGTGCAGTTGCAACGCGAAGTCGCCGACCTGAAACGGGAGATCGCCCGCTTGAACGACGAAAACCAACGCCAGCGTGCGAGTCGCAGCGAACTGCTGCACCAGGCCACACACGATGCGCTGACTGGCTTACCGAACCGCGCGCTGTTCGAGGATCGCTTGAGTTCGGCGATCCAACGTGCACGACGCAATCAGCGTCTGTTCGCGCTGGCCTACCTGGATCTCGACCGGCTCAAGCAGGTGAATGATCAGCACGGTCACGCGGCCGGCGACGCGATGCTGGTGGCGGTCGCGCGGCAATTACAGTTTCGGCTGCGTGCTTCCGATACGGTAGCAAGACTCGGCGGCGACGAGTTCGGCGTCATCCTCGAAGATCTGGATGCCGTGGACAGCACCATTCCGCTCGGCGAGAAACTGCTCGCCGCCGTTTCCGAGTCCTTGAATCCGAGCGATGCCGCCCAGGGACAGGCACTCGCCTTGCAGCCCGCGGCCAGCGTGGGCCTGGCGGTATGGCCGCTGGACGCGAGCGACGGTGCGGAACTGACGCGGCTCGCGGATCGCGCGATGTATCGCGTCAAAGCGCGCGGTGGCGGCGGGGTCGAGCGTCACCGTTCTGTGGTGTCGAGCTGAGCGTAAGCTGCGCGCAGGCTGCGCGTTGAACGTACCGCCAAGCTGCGCGTGAACTGACCGCTCCTCGCGCAGTCTCAACCGCCTCAAGGCATCGTCGCGTCGGTGCTTCCGGAGGCTGGCATACTCCTCCGCATACTAATTTACCGCCCGACCCGAAGGTCGCCGCGGGAGGAGCGCCCATGGATGACACCCCTGCAAGCAACAGTCCCGAACATGAAGTCCTGATCGCCCGGCTCGACAGCCTTGCCGGCGCCGAGCCCGCAGCGTTTCGCGCGTTCCTGCGCGCCTATGTTGAAACCGCCTCTGTCGACGTGCTGCGCCGCCGCACGCCCGAGGAGCTGTCCCAGGTGGTGCGCGGACACTGGCAGTTCGCGGCAACGCGGCAGGCCGGAGAAACGCTGCTGCGCCTGCGCCCGGCCGAAAGCGGCGCGCATCCGCTGCTGGCGACGATCGAAACCTGCGTCGAGGATCAGCCCTTCCTGGTCGACAGCTTGGGCCTTGCGATCCGCAAGGCCGGCAGTGCGGTTGATTGGCTGATGCATCCACTGCTGCGCCTGCGTCGCGATGCGAGCGGTCGCCTGCAAGAGGTGCTCGGCATCGGAGTCGCGCCCGGTCACAGTGCACCTTCGGCACAGGGCGCGCCGGAGACCGAATCGCTGATCCACCTCGAGTTCGCACCGCTCGCCAGCGCCGACGACTATGCGCGGCTCAAGCGCGAACTGCGCAGCGTGCTCGCCGATCTGCGCGCCGTGGTGGCGGACTACGCAGCGATCCTGCTGCAGGGTCGTGCGCTGTCCGATGCGCTGCAACAGGTGCCGCCAGGCGCCGACGCCGAGGATTTCGCCGAAGCGCGCGATCTGCTGGCGTATCTGGCCGAACATCACTTCACGTTTCTCGGATACGTCGAGACGCGCGCCGAGACGCTACCGGATGGCTCCTTGAGTTTCCGCACGCAGCGCGACAGCGGACTGGGCCTCTTGCGACCCGATGGCCGCTGGGCCAGCGAGGATCTGATCGCGCCGCAATCGGAACTCGACAAATACACCGACTCGCCGCGACTCGTCGTAGTCACCAAAGCCAATCTGCGCAGCAGCGTGCATCGCGACGAATTGATGGACGTGATCTCCGTCAAGCGCTTCGATGAACGCGGTGCGATTGTCGGCACGGTGCGCTTTCTCGGATTGTTCTCGAGCGAGGTCTACATCGATCGGCCGCGCCATATTCCGCTGATTCGGCGCAAGGCCTTGCACGTGATGCAGCGCTCGCGGCTGCCGGAGAGTTCGCATTCGGGCAAGGCGCTGCGCGACATCCTGCACCAGCTGCCGCGCGACGAATTGTTCCAGTCGAGCGAGGACGAACTTTATCGGCTGTGTCTCGGCATTCGCGCGCTGCGCGACTACCAGCAACTGCGCCTGTTCGTGCGCCGCGATCGTTACGGCCGCTTCTTCTCTTGCCTGATCTATTTGCCGCGCGATCGCTATTCGCGCGAACTGCGCGACAAGCTCGGCGCAACGCTGCTGGAGGCCTATCACGGACTGTCGCTGGACCGACGCGTCGAGTTCCTGCGCGATGGTCTCACGCTGTTGCACTTCATCGTGCGCACCGAGCCCGGCAGTACCAGCGAGCTGGATGAAGCCGAAGTCGAGCGCCGTCTGTTGCTTGCGAGTCGAAGCTGGCGCGACGAGCTGCGTGAACGGATGCTCGAACGCGTCGGCGTCGACGCACCGGCGATCGGCGCGCGCTTTGCCGAGGCGTTCCCGTTGTCCTATCAGGAACTCGACACGCCATCCGCAGCCGTCGCCGATCTCGAATTCCTGACGCGTCTGTCGGCACAGACGCCGGTGCTGCCGCGCCTGATTGTCGAAACACCGACCGCGGCGCCCGCTGCAACCGGCGATGCGAGCGCGCGTCGCGCGTTGCCGCGCGCCACCGGCTTGAAGCTGTACGCGTGGTCGCAGCCGGTGACCTTGTCCGATGTGCTGCCGACGCTGGAAAACTTTGGACTGCAGGTGATTCGCCAGGAACCGCACGAGATCAAACCGAAAGACGGTGGCAGTCTGTGGGTGCAGGAATTCGAGGTGCGCCATCCGGGCTGCGATCTGTCGCCGGATGCGCAGCGCAAGTTCTTCGAGTCCGCGTTCCTGCTCGCCTGGCAAGGCGAGATCGAAAACGATGGTCTCAACAAGCTCGTACTCGGCGCCGGGCTGTCGGCGCGCCAGGTCACGCTGCTCCGCACGATCTGCAAATACCTGATCCAGACCGGCCTGCCATTCAGTCAGCCGTACATGGAAGATTTGCTGTCCGAATACGCGACCATCGCGCGCGCGCTGGTGCACAGTTTCGAGACCCGTTTCGATCTCGGCTTGAGCGATGCGCAGCGCGCCAGTGACGCCGTGAAGATCGGGCAGACCCTGGACGCCGCCCTCGATGCCGTCGCCAGTCTCGACGGCGATCGCGTGCTGCGCGCGTTTCTCAGCGTGGTGCGTGCGAGCCTGCGCACCAATTATTTCCAGCCGGATGCCAACGGCAAACCGAAGCGCTACGTCAGCCTCAAGCTCGATCCGGCGCTGATCCCGGAATTGCCGCTGCCGCGACCGATGTTCGAGATCTGGGTGTATGCGCCCGAGGTCGAGGGCATTCATCTGCGCGGCGGTCGCGTGGCGCGCGGCGGCCTGCGCTGGAGTGACCGGCGTCAGGATTTCCGCACCGAAGTGCTGGGCCTGATGAAGGCGCAGATGGTGAAGAACACGGTGATCGTGCCGGTCGGCGCGAAGGGTGGTTTCGTCGTCAAGCTGGGGCCGCCGGCGAGCGAGCGCGAAGCCTGGCTCGCCAACGGCATCGAGTGCTACAAGACCTTCCTGCGCGGCCTGCTCGACATCACCGACAACCGCGTCGGTCTCGAGATCGTGCCGCCGCCAAACGTGCGTCGCTACGACGAGGACGATCCCTATCTCGTGGTCGCCGCCGACAAGGGCACGGCGACGTTCTCCGACATCGCCAACGGCGTGTCGCAGGACTACGGCTTCTGGCTCGGCGACGCATTTGCCTCGGGCGGCTCGGCCGGCTATGACCACAAGAAGATGGGCATCACCGCGCGTGGCGCCTGGGAAAGCGTCAAGCGGCATTTCCGCGAACTGGTGTGGACCGATGCGGCCGGCGTGCAGCGCAACGGACGCGACATCCAGCGCGAAGCCTTCAGCGTGGTCGGTATCGGCGACATGAGCGGCGACGTGTTCGGCAACGGCATGTTGCTGTCGCCGCAGATCCGTCTGCTGGCGGCGTTCGATCACCGGCACATCTTCCTCGATCCGAATCCGGATGTTGCAGCCAGCTTCGCCGAACGTCGTCGCCTGTTCGCGCTGCCGCGCTCGTCCTGGGCCGACTACGACGCCACGCTGATTTCGGACGGTGGCGGCGTCTATCCGCGCAGCGCCAAGCTGATCAAGCTGAGCGATGCAGTGCGCAGCGCACTCGACATCAAGCCCAGTGCGCTGACGCCGGCCGAACTGATGCGCGCGATTCTGATGGCGCCGGTGGACTTGCTGTGGAATGGCGGCATCGGCACCTATGTGAAAGCGGCATCGCAGAGTCATCCAGACGTTGGAGATCGCAGCAACGACGCGATTCGCGTCAACGGCCGCGCGCTGCGCGCAAAGGTGGTTGGCGAGGGTGGCAACCTCGGCTTCACCCAGGCCGGTCGCATCGAGTACGCGCTCGGCGGCGGACGCATCAACACCGATGCGATCGACAATGCGGGCGGCGTGCACACCTCCGATCGCGAGGTGAACATCAAGATCCCGCTGAACCGTTTGATGGCGGAGAACAAGCTCACGCGTGCCGAACGCGATCCGCTGCTGGCCACTTTCACCGATGAAATTGCAGCCTTCGTGCTGCGCGACAACTACGTGCAGAGCGCGGCGATCAGTCTGCTCGAACGCAATGCCGCGAAAGCGCTCGACGATCACGCCGAGTTGATCCGCCTGCTCGAACGCGAAGGGCTGCTGAACCGTCAGATCGAATTCCTGCCGGATGACGACACGATTCGTGAACGCCGCCGCGCCGAGCGCGGCCTCACGCGGCCGGAGCTGGCGGTGCTGATCGCCTACAGCAAGATCTCGCTGAAGCACGCTGCCCTGCATTCGGACGTGCCCGACGATCCGTTCTTCGCGCGCGACCTGCTGGCGAACTTTCCAAAGTCGCTGGTCGAGCGCTACCGCCACGAACTGGAAACGCACGGCCTGCGCCGCGAGATCGTCGCGACGATCCTGTCGAACGCCTTGGTCAACCGCATGGGTGCGGGCTTCGCGCAGCTGTGGGCGGAAGACCACGGCTTGACGCGCGCGGAAGTGCTGAAGGCCTATGCGGTCGCGCACCAGATCTATGCCGGCGACGAGTACTGGCGTGCAATCGAAGCGCTCGACAATCAGCTGCCGGCATCGCTGCAATATCGTTTGATGATGCTGCCGATCGGATTGCTGAAGCACGCCACCGGCTGGATTGCCGGCTCGGCGTACGCGGCGCGGCCGTTGCAACAAGCGGTCGATCGCTTCAGTGCGGCGATCCGCGAACTTGAAGGCGCGCTGCCGCAACTGTTGCCACCGAGTTATCGCGAAGACTGGGATCGCACTGTCGCCGCGCTGGAAGCCGACGGTGTTCCCGCTGAACTCGCCGCACGCCTGGCCAACACGCGGGCGCTCGGCGGTGCACTCGATATCGCCGAACTGGCCGAGACCGCGCAGGTCGGCCTGAGCGATGCGGCCTCGGTGTACTTTCTGGTCGGCGAGCGCTTCCGTCTGCTGTGGCTGTATGCCGCGATCAACGAACTCGCGACCGACGGCAAATGGCAGGCGCTGGCGCGCGTCAATCTGCGCGACGATGCCTATCGGATCCATCGCCAATTGGCGGCGCGGATTCTCGCGGTGGCGGGCGAGAGTGCCGAGGCGCGTGTCGATGCCTGGAGCAGGGCCAACGAACGTCACGTCAAATTCGGACTCGCGCGACTCGCCGAACTGCAGGGTGGCAACGTTCGCGACTTCTCCACGCTCGCGGTCGCCGTGCGCGAGATCCGCAAGTTGCGTCTGCTGTAGGCTGCGCCGCGCGACTGCGCGGCGCTGTTCGCAAGAAGGGGCCTGCGTGGCCACGATCTCGCCGTAGCTGAACCGCGGCAGGCGCAGGCGCCTGCCTGCGCGACCGCCTGCTCGCGCGACCGCCTGATTGAGCGAATGCCGGCTCGTGCGACCGCCTGCTTGCACGAAGGTCTGATCGAGTGGTCCGACCGAGCGAACTAAAGATCAACAAGCGGCTCACGCTCGCAGTTTGCGGGCATCCGACGATTCAGTCGTCGTCAATCGTGCGCGGACCGCTGCGCGAACGTCGGCCAATACCAGCGATCATTGCAGGTGGAAGGCCGCTCGCAGCTGCAAAGACTCGTCTGCGTTGACGTTATTGGCCGCCACCTGAATCGCACGTCGGCTTTCATGAAGCGGGGCTGGTGGCCTTCCGAGCGATCGGCTGCGCAGCCATGGCGCCTGCGGTCAAGCGCAAAAGCGCCCGCTTCAATTAGCGTTGCAGCATCACGCGAATTCTTGCTCGCTCGGCCGGCCGCGCATTTTCTGTAGTAGGGCGCATCCAGCGCCGAAGTTGCCGCGTAGCGATCAAGGACGGCCGTATCCAAATAAAGGCACACCCTCAGGTGATCGCCGAATCAGCTTAGGGAGTTTCAGATGCAGAAAGTCTTGATCGGCATGGCGGCGCTTTCAATTTCGATGGCTTCGGGGTTCGCAGCTGCGGCAACCACAGCACGCGGCAACTACGACGCCAGTGCGGCGGCACCGGTGTCGTTCACGCTCGGACGTGGTCTGCGCGCCCTGGCTGCGCGCACGGCCCCCAGCAGTTCCGGTTATCCATCGGTCTACGAGCCACACACCGGCACCATGCGCTTCCTGTGGGCAGGCACTGACGCACAGCCGGCCGCAGTCGGTGCGCTGACGCGTCAGGCCCTGGCCGAGGCGCGCGCGCGAAACTTCCTGACGCGTCAGTCGCCATTGCTGGGCTTGAGCGCGGCCGATGTCGCCAGCGCCAAGCTGACTGAAATTCACGATCTCGGGCACGGGCCGGTGATCGCGCGTTTCCAGCAGATGGCGAATGGCCTGCCGGTGTTCGGCCGGCGCCTCAATGTGATGATGGACCGCGCCGGAAGCCTGCATGCGACCTCCGGGTATTTCGCGACCGATCTCGATCGCGACGCTGCTGCCAGCGCCAGCTTCGCGCTGAGCGCGCCGCAGGCGATCGTCGCCGCGTTCGCCGACATGGGCGGCAGCCTGAAGTCGGCAGCACTCACTCTATCCACGCATCGTGGCGACTACGACTGGTACGCGCTGCCGGCGAACCTGCGCGGCTACGTACTGACGCGGCAACCGCGCAGCAAGCAGGTGATGTTCCCGGTCGGCAGCTCGCTGGTGCCGGCCTACTACGTGGAGCTGTTCGCATCGAAGGGCGGCGCAAACTCCGATGCCTATGCCTACGTCATCTCCGCCGCCGACGGCAGCGTGCTGTTCCGCAACAACCTGAAGGCCTTCGACGCCACCAGCTATCGCGTGTTCGCCGACGCCGACGGGATTCATCAGCCGTTCGATTCGCCGCTGGGCAACGGCTACGACCCGTTCACCGGCTCAGCCCCGGACGACGTGCTGCCGCGTACCGGCGCCACCGCCAATCTGATCACGCTCGATCATGGTCCGATCTCGACCAACGATCCCTGGCTGCCGAGCGGTGCTACGACGACCACCGGCAACAACGTCGACGCCTTCCTCGACACCGGTCTGATTCTCGGCCTGCAGCAGACCTACATCGCCACCGACGGCTACCAGCCCGGCACCGGCGATGTGCGCGCCGCGCCGAGCGCTGCCAACACCTACGACTATCCGGCGACCGCGGACGACGATCCGTCCAGCGCCAACGGTCAGCAGTCGGCAATCGTCAACCTGTTCTACATGAACAACTGGCTGCACGATTTCTGGTACGACCACGGCTTCAACGAAGTCGCCGGCAATGCCCAGACCAGCAACTACGGTCGTGGCGGCAGCGAAGGCGATGCGATCAGCGCCCAGGGGCAGGATGCCTCGGGTCGCGACAATTCCAATATGGCCACACCGGCCGACGGTAGCTCGCCGACGCAGCAGATGTATCTGTTCGACGGCACCATCGCCGGCGAAGTGCGCGAGACCGCGCCAACCGATAGCGGCAAGCTGGTCTTCACCGGCGCCAGCTTCGGCCCGACCACGTTCGACGTGACCGCCGAAGCCGCGCTCGCCAACGATCAAATCGGTAGTTCCACCAGCGATGGCTGTGGTGCCGCTCTGCCAATCGCGCTGCTGCCGACGGTGCCGGGCATTCCCGATCCGACCCTCAGCGGCAAGATCGCGCTGATCGATCGCGGCACCTGCAATTTCACCACCAAGGAGTTGTACGCCACGCTTTCCGGCGCAGCCGCGCTGGTCGTCATCAACAACGCCGACGGTGCGCCGATCCTGATGGGCAACGCCGACGTGCCGACGCTGCCGATCAACGTGCCGATCTCGACCGACACGGTTTATACGGTGCCGGCGGTGATGATCACCAAGGCGGCCGGCGATGCCTTGAAGGCTGCGCTCAGCGGTGGCGCAAAAGTCACCATGCACGTGCAGCGCCTGAAATCGACCGACTACGACGGTACGTTCGACGAGCAGATCATCGCGCACGAGTTCTTCCACTACGTCAGCAACCGCTTGGTCAACGATGGCTCCGGTCTCGGCAACCAGCAGGGCGGCGGCATGGGCGAGGGCTGGAGCGATTTCGATGCGCTGCTGCTGACGATCCGCCCGGAAGACACGCTGGTGCCGGGCAACGATCAATATCAGGGCGCGTACGCGCTGGCCTACTACGCGACACCGGGTATCGTGCCGGTCGGCTACTTCTACTACGGCATTCGCCGCATGCCGTACTCGAAGGACATGACGAAGAACTCGCTGACCTTCGAGGATATCCAGGACGGCACGCCGCTGAAGACCACCGCCCCGGTGTCGTTCGGCGCCGATGGCGCAATGAATTCGGAAGTGCACAACACCGGCGAGGTCTGGGCCGAAATGCTGTTCGAGTGCTACACCGAGATTCTCAACAACGGCGAGCACGATTTCGAATCCGCACGCAGCAACATGATGGACTACATCATCGGCGGCCTGAAGATGACGCCGACCAGCCCGACCATTCTCGAAGCGCGTGATGGCGTGCTGGCCGCCGCCAAGGCAAGCGACTTCGGCGACTTCGCCGCCTGCTCGCGCGGCTTCGCCAAGCGCGGCGCAGGTGTCGGCGCGATCGGCCCGGCGAGCAATTCGACCGACAACGTCGGCGTCACCGAGAGCTACGACTCGGGCGTGGATGGCGGCGGCACCAGCGGTGGCACCACGGGTGGTACGTCCGGCGGAACGACTGGTGGCACATCGACGGGCGGCACCACTGGCGGCACGTCTACCGGTGGCACCAGCGGCGGCACCACGGGTGGTACTTCCGGTGGAACCACCGGGGGCACGTCGACGGGCGGCACGTCTGGCGGCACATCCACCGGCGGCACCACGGGCGGCAGCAGCGGAGGCACCACGGGTGGCACGAGTGGTGGCTCGAGTGGTGGCACTACGGGCGGTGGGTCCACCGGTGGCACATCCACCGGCGGCAGCACCAGCGGAACCACCGGCGGCACCTCGACCGGCGGCACGACCAGCGGCAGCACCGGTGGTGCAACCACCGGCGGCGATACCAGCACCGGCAGCAGCACGGGCGGCAGCAGCGGCGGTTCGACCGGAAGCACCACCGCAGGTGGCAGCAGCACTGGCGGCAGCAGCACCGGCGGCAGTAGCAGTGGCGGTTCAGGCGGCGGCGGTGCGATGAGCTGGGAGCTCATGCTGGCCTGCGCAGCATTCGTCGGCCTGCGCCATCGGCGCCGGCGCTTGCCGAGCCCCGAAGCAGCCAAGGTCCGCTGATTCAAGAAAAGCCGCCGCGATGTCAAATCGCGGCGGCTCTTTTTTCAGCGGAAAACGGGGACAGACCACAATTAAATCGCGTGAGGCCACAAACGGCAACTATTCGCTCGGCACTCCGCAGTTATGCGACCAGATTTCACTGGCGCTGGGTCGTACCGCCGTTCGCGGAAAGGCGGGCCGCCAAAAGGCAGACCCCGACAGTAAGAAAGGGCAGCATGACTTGATGTGATTAATTGTGGTCTGTCCCCTATTGTTCCCAATTACTATTGTTCCCACTATTGTTCCCACCTATTGTTCCCAAGCTGGGCGAGACGTAAATTTCATGATTTATCGGTCCACTGAGGCAGCCGTGCAGCGCAGCCCTAGCTTTTTGGTGCCTAGACCACAATGACGATGAATTCGTACGATTTATATGGCTTGGCTAGCGGCGATTTAGAAGAACTTCGTCCGCTCATCGAGAAGCTATTAGGCGTCAAATTCGTGGCTCATGAAAGCTCCTACTACGATGGTGGTTATTACAGAACAGGGCCTGTGGGCGAAGAGAATTTTGTTTTGATGAGAAACTTCAAAGACGAAGAAGGCATACATCACGAGCCCTTCGCCGATGTGGAAATCCTTTTCTATGCGAACAGGACGTCCAAGCCTGAGCAAATAGAGTCAATCTTAAAATCGAGTGCGCTGAAATTTAGGCTTTTGAGTAGAAAGCAGCTTTAGCGAGAGTAGGCCGGAATAAATCCCGGGCGCTAATGATCAAAGGGGCCAGGCACGTGATTAATTCAGAGAGAAGCCCGGCCTCTCCGCCGGGCTTCTTTCATTTAGCCGCTAGCCAAACTTCTTCTTCCACTCTGCCGCGATCTCTTCGACCGAGCGGCCATCCGCACGGAGCCAGCGCGCCAGCTCTGGCAGGCGGCGGATCAGATGGGTGCGGTCGTGATCGACCAGCTCCGCGACGAGCTGCTCGGCCATGTCCGCGCCGTCGGTATCGCCCCAGCGCATGACCTCGACCAGCAGCGCCGGCAGATGGTCGAGTTTCCCGGCGTCCCCGAGGAAGACATCCTGCGTGATGCGCACGCCGCGGAAATCGATGCTGGCCCAATGGTGGGCGGTCTCACCCAACAGCGGATGCGCGATCGTCACCGCCCCGGAATACTCCCCGCAGTGCCAGACCGCCACCTGCACGCGCTCATCGCAAGCCTCGCGGCGGCGTTGCTCGCTCCAGCCGTCGTGGATCGCATGCAGCGCCTCGATGTAGTCCTCGCCGTACGGCACGTAATCGATCTCCACCTGCTGCGCCGTCGCCGGCGCGATCTCGATCGCGCGCGTCTCGAACGACGCCGGCTTGCCGGTCTCGTCGACCTCGCAGACGATCATCTAATAATAGGGGACAGACCACAATCATCTAATAATAGGGACATAATAATAGGGGACATAATAATAGGGGACAGACCACAATTATCTGCTAGCCTGACCTGAACCTCGTTGTAAGGATCTCGTCATGCCACGCCGCGCGCGCCTCCTACTGCCTGGAGTCCCTCTCCACATCATCCAGCGCGGCAACAACCGTCAAGTCT
>CAIJRD010000011.1 GCA_903822975.1 uncultured Sinobacteraceae bacterium | reverse complement strand
CGCTTTGCGAGCATGCCTCGCTGCGCGCTTGCGCGACCGGCCAGGGATGGCCGGGCCGGAAGGAGCGCCAGGATGGCTGAGGCATTGCCGTATGACCTTCTGATTTGGGATTGGGATGGCACCCTCGCCGATTCCGCCGGGCAAATCGTTGCGACGATGCAGCAGGCGATTGCGGCGCTCGGTTTGCCGCCGCGCGAGGATCATCAGATCTCCGAGCTGATCGGCCTCGGGTTTTCGGACAGCCTCTCGCTGCTGTTCCCGCAAATGAATCCGGCGACCGTTGTGCAGCTGATGCGTGAGTATCGCGAACGTGCGCCGAGTACCGCCTATGCAGCACCACTATTTGCGGGCGCTGCCGACGGGCTTGCTGCGTTGCATGGCGCGGGTTACCTGCTCGCGGTGGCAACCGGTAAGCCGCGCATCGGCCTGCAGCGCTCTTTGGCGGCGCATGCGCAGTTGGCGCCGCTATTTCTGACGACGCGGTGTGCGGACGAAACCGCCAATAAGCCGGACCCGCTGATGCTGCGCGAAATCCTCGCGGAAACCGGCGTTGCACCGGAGCGCGCGCTGATGATCGGCGATACCGAATACGACGTGGCCATGGCGCGGTCGATCGGGGTGCCGGCGCTGGGTGTTGCCTGCGGCGTGCACGATGCCGGGCGGCAGTTGCGCGCCGGTGCGGTCGCCGTGGTCGAAGCCGCGCACGCGGTGCCCGGCTGGCTCGCGGCGCGACGCTGAGGCGCGAAGCGAGGCCTTCGGAGTGCCTGTCGGATTACGGTAGTGCCAATCCCGCCTGCGCGAGCACTGCGCGTGTGGCGATCAGTGGCAAGCCGATCAAGCCGCTCGGATCGCTGCTGTCGATCGACGCGCATAGCGTGATGCCGAGCCCTTCGGACTTGAAGCTGCCGGCGCAATCGAGTGCCGATTCCGCATCGACGTAGCGTTCGATTTCATCCGCCTGCAGCGTCCGAAACCGTACATGGGTGATATCGAGCGCGCTGAAGCCCGCCGACGCGTCGTGCAGAAGCGTCAGCGCCGTATAGAAAGTCGCTGTTTTTCCGGACAGCTGACGAAGTTGCGCGACGGCGCGATCACGCGTTCCCGGCTTGCCGAGCAATGCACCCCCGCAGGCGCAGACCTGGTCGGAGCCGAGTATCCAGCGATCCGGCCGCAAGCGCGCAACGGCACGCGCTTTCAACTCGGCCAGACGCATGCTCAGCGCGTCCGGCGCCTCGCCGCTCAGCGGTGATTCGTCTGCGTCGGCGGCCATCGCTTCGAACGGGATCTGCAATCGACGCAGCAACTCGGCCCGGTAGCGGGAACCGGAGGCGAGGATCAGTGGGGCGGCAGTTGAGATCGGTGCGGGCATGAGAATGAGGCTGATCAAACGATGGGGCTGATCGAAAATGGGACTCGCGCGCAGATGCGGACAGGCTCTAAGCTTGCGCGGATGAAGCAGAAAGCAGCGCACCTACCGATCTATGTTCCGGCCGCCAGCGCGATCGCGCGCGAGTCGGCCTTCCAGGGCACGATTCTAGTCGAGCGTCTGCCGCGACTGGTCGAAAGCCTTACGTCGCCGGACGGTACGCTGGACGTCGAACTGCAGCTCGGCAGCGAAATGGCGCGGCCGCCATTTCTGCGCGGACACGTCCGCGGCAACCTGCGCTTGCAGTGCCAGCGCTGCCTGGAAGATTTCAGCTGGCCGCTCGATGCCAAAGTCGATTTGCGACTGGTCGAAAACGAGGCGGACGAGAGCCGCTGGCTGCAGGATTACGAGCCGTATCTGCTGGAGGACGACCGTCTGCCGCTGCACGCGATCGTCGAGGACGAAGTGCTGCTGGCCTTGCCGCTGTCGCCGCGCTGTCCGACCTGCGAACGTGCCGAGCCCTTGTCGATCGACGCCGCCGGCACTGCCTAACGCGGTAGGCGCATTTAAGGCGGTTTCAGGTTAGAATGCCCGCCGCTTTACGGGCCGCACGCCCTTCGGAGTTTAATCATGGCTGTTCAGAAGTCCAAAAAGTCGCGTTCCAAGCGCGGTATGCGTCGTTCGCACGACGCGCTTAGCCTGCCTGCGCTGTCGGTCGACCCGACTTCGGGCGAGACGCACCTGCGCCACCACGTCACCGCCGACGGTTTCTATCGCGGCAAGCGTGTAATCCAGCCCGCGGCGGAAGCCCCGGAAGCGTCGGAAGCCTAAGCATCCCGGTGAACGGATCGTCGATGCGCCACAAGCGCCACGCGCGGTCCGCTGCCAACAACGCTGATCTGAAGCCGGTGTCGCGGTGAGTAGCTCTGTGCCCGTCACCCTGGCGGTCGACACCATGAGTGGCGATCACGGCCACCCGATCGCAGTTGAAGCCGCGCTGCACGCGCTCGAGGCACATCCCGCGCTGCGCTTGTTGCTGGTTGGCGACGAAGCCGCGCTGGTGAAGACGCTGCGCGCATTGAAGGCGCATGCGCACGCGCGCATCGAACTGGTTCATGCGAGCCAGGTCGTCACCATGAGCGAGTCGCCGTCGAAGGCGCTGCGCAACAAGAAAGATTCATCGATGCGGGTCGCCATCGACCTGGTCAAGAGCGGCCGCGCACAGGCCGCTGTTTCCGCCGGCAACACCGGTGCGCTGATGGGAATCGCGCGCTTCGTGCTGAAGACGCTGCCCGGCATCGACCGGCCCGCGATCATGTCGCCGCTGCCGGCGATTGGCGGAACCACCCATGTGCTCGATCTCGGCGCGAATGCCGACTGCAGCGCCGAGCAGCTGTTCCAGTTTGCGGTGATGGGCTCGGCCTGCGTAACCGCCATGCGTGACATCGCCAAGCCGCGCGTCGCGCTGCTGAACATCGGCGAAGAAGAGATCAAGGGCAACGACACCATCAAGCTGGCGGCTTCGATGCTGGCGGCGTCGACGCTGAACTACCAGGGCTTCATCGAAGGCGATGGCATTTTCCTGCGACCGGTGGACGTTGTCGTCTGCGACGGCTTCGTCGGCAATGTCATGCTGAAATCCAGTGAAGGTGTCGCCAAGCTGATCGGCCACTTCATGCGCGAAGAATTCACCCGCAACCTCAGCACCAAGATGGTCGGGCTGGTCGCGCGCGCGGTGCTGCGCACGCTGGCCAACCGCATGGATCCGCGCGGCTACAACGGCGCGAGCTTCTTGGGCCTCAACGGCACCGTGATCAAGAGTCATGGCAGCGCGGACGCCCTCGCGTTCGCCAATGCGATCAAGGTCGCGGTGCAGGAAGTCGAACGCGACGTGCCGGCGCGCATTCGCAACCTCGCAGCACTGGCGCCGGCCAATGTGCCCGAAGTGGTGAACGCCGCTGGCTAGCAAGCGGTCAGAGTGGGTCCGCTGCAGCCGCTTTTTCCCGTGAATCGTTTCCGCGCCAATCCCCGCACACTTGCCCCGCTGATCGCAGGCCTGGCCATGCTCGGGCCGTTTTCGATCGATACGTTCTTCCCGGCGTTTCGTGTGATCGAAGGCGAGTTCGGCATCACTGCGGTGTCGATGCAGCAAACCGTCAGCGTCTATCTGATCGCGTTCATGGGCATGTCGCTGTTCCATGGACCGCTGTCGGATGCCTACGGCCGACGCGGCGTGATCCTGTTTTCGCTGCTGCTGTTCGCAATCGCCAGTGCCGGTTGTGCGCTGGCGCCGAACCTGCCGGTGTTGTTGGCGTTTCGTGCGGTGCAAGGCATTTCCGCCGGTGCCGGCATGATCGTCGGCCGCGCGATCGTGCGCGATCGTTTCGACGGCGCGGACGCGCAGCGGCTGATGTCGCAGGTGACCTTGATTTTCGGTGTTGCGCCCGCCATCGCGCCGATCATCGGCGGCTTCGTCTTGAGCGCGGCCGGTTGGCGTCCGATCTTCTGGATGCTGACCGGCTTCACGCTGCTGCTGGCGCTGGCCTCGCTCGGCGGCCTGCCGGAAACGCTGCCGCGACCCAAGCGCGTTGCGCTGTCGGTGCGGCAGCTCGCGCGCACCTACGGCGCGATTGCCCGCGACAAACACTTCGTGATGCTGGCATTGGCGGCATCGATGAACTTCGGCGCGCTGTTCGTCTACATCGCCTCGGCGCCGACCATCGTGCTCGACTTGCTGCATCTCGACGTGCAGCAGTTCGGCTGGCTGTTCATTCCCGTGATCGGCGGCATGATGCTCGGCGCGCGCTTGTCCGGGAAGCTGGCCGGCAAGCGACCACCGTTGGTGACCGTGCGTTGGGGCTATCTGCTGATTGGAAGCGGTGCCGTCATCAACCTGCTGGTCTCGGCCTTGCTGCCGCCGACGGCGCCGTGGTCGATTCTGCCTGTCACAGTGAGCGCGGTCGGCGTATCGCTGGCTTTTCCGACGCTGACGATTTTGATGCTGGATCGTTTTCCTGCAGTGCGTGGTGCGGCGGCTTCGGTGCAGGCGGCGGTTGCGCTCGGCTTCAACGCCGTGGTGTCGGGACTGATATCACCGCTGGTCTCGCACCATCTGCCAGCGCTGGCGATTGCGACCACACTGGTCTGGGGCACCAGCTTCCTGCTCTGGCTGCTGTACTGCCGACTGGCGCCGGAAGTGCGGCCGCAGGTGCTGTTGGAAACGCCCAGTGGCGTATCGATTCCGAACGCACCCACGCCGGAGCGCTGACCGACCTGCGCGCATTTGTTTGCAGCGTCAGGCTGACCAATGACGTTACTTCGAACGGCGCATTCAACGGCCCTTTCAACGACCCGTTGGCCGCCGTTCAAGCAGCCCTTTGAACGTCCCTTTGAACGTCCCATTCAACGGCACGTTAGCCGCCGTCAAGCGTCGCTTTTAACGGCACGTTCAACCGCCCGTTGGCCGCCGTTTAAGCGGACTTTCAATCCGCACCTGGTGCCGCATTTCGGGCCGCTCTTTGAGCCAGCTTTCGAGCCGTTCGAATGGCGCGGATTGCGGGATTCAAGCCTGACGTCGCGCGCATCGGTTCGAACCGCAGCTGCGCTCGACAGAGCGCGTTACTGCAACTTACTTTGATTTCTGCGCGTTCTTGGCCGAGCGCTTGTCTCGATGCTTGTCGGCGGTCGCCGGTTGTGCGGCCGCAGTGTTGACCGACTGCAACAGCTCGTCGCAGTTGTGATCCTTTCCAAGTCCCAACTGAATCGTCGGAATCAACGCGGCCAGCGGTGTGGCCAGAATGCCGAGTGCAATCGCAGCACCTCCGCGGACCGCCAGGGTCGCCGGGTCCGGCAGAATGTTTGGATCCTTCAGAGGACCGCGAATCAGGATCGGCGCGCGGAATGCACCGACATTGAAATGCTTCGGTTCGGTGGCGAGGCGATAGTCCAGTTGTTCGTCGCGCAGATTGATCTTGCCGCTGCCGGTGACGTTGGCCTCGGTGGTGTCGAACACGAACACCCGCGTATCGACCACACCCTGCGTGAGCGCGAAGTCCGTGACCATGCAACGCAGTGCGGCCTGGCGCGGAATACCGAGCGCGGACAGCACGCCATTGCCGAAGTCGAGACCAGCGAGATCGAGCAGCAGGGCGCTCATGTCGCCGCCGCTCATCGCCAGTTTCAGTTCGCCGTCACCATTGCCGAGCATTTTCGAAAGCGAGTTTCCGCGTGTATCGAGCTTGGCATTGCCGCCGATGGTGCCCGCGCCTTCGAACAGCTTGGTCGACTGCATGATCCGATGCAGATCGACCTTGCGGAAATCGATATCCGCAACCGTATGTACCGGATCCTGCCGGCCATCGAGCTTGATGTTGAGCACGATGCTGCCGGCGCCGACCGCGAACGACAAAGGCTGGAAGCTGAGCTGATCGTCCTCGACTTTCAGATGCGCGACGATGTTGTCGAGCGGCGTGGCCTCGCTATCGATATGCGTAGCCTTGTACTGGATGTCGAGATCGGCCGAGCGCAGCTTCGGCAGGTTGATCGGCGTGTCGGGCAGCAGTCGCGGATCGGCGTCTTGCTGCTGGTGTTGCTGTTGCTGCTGCTTGCTCTCGTTCGCTGCATCCGCTTTGCCGGGCGTGCTGCCGATGAAGCCGGCGAGATCGGCCAGCACCACCTTGTTGGACAGCATCGTGGCCGTCACTCGCGGCTTGCTGCCGTGCAGGTCGACCGACAGATCGCCGGATAAATCACTGCTGCCGACGCTGCCGGCGAAATGATTGAAGCTGATCCGCTTGGGTGCGTAATTCAGATCGCCGGTCAAGCGATACGGCGGCGTCGGTGCCAGTGGAATGCCGGTCAGCGGATACAGCGCGGCGAGGTCATTGCCCTGCAGTTCCAGCTTGAGATCGGCGCCGCCGAAGCGCGCGGGTTGCAGCAGCGTGCCTTGCAGCGAAACCTTGGTCGCGCCGTTGGCAAGTTTCAGATCGACGGAATACGGATTCGCCGGATCACGCAGGCCCAGCACCGAGCCGCCGATGAAGCGTCCGCTGATCGGCTGCGCGGCGTAGGTGCCGTCGATCGTGACGACGATATGGCCTTCGTCGCCGCGATCATCGGTGGTGATGCCGAGCCGGAAATCGGACTTCAGCTTGGGATCGAATAAGTGAATGTCGCCATCGTTGATGATCAGGCGGTCGAGGTCGACGAGCCAGGGCGAGGTCGTGCTGCTCGCGGATGTGTCGTCCGCTTTGAACTGATAGTTCGGCGTGCCCGAAGGCCCTGGCTTCAGATCGCCCAGTGGCCGGTCGATCGCGATTTCGTCGAGTTGTACGTGGTGATGCAGCAATTCCCAGGGTGCAATGCGTATCGCGAGCCGATCGACCGTCGCCAGGCTCGAGTCGACTGGAAACTCATCCGGGTTGGCGATGGCGATCTTGTCGGCCACCAGTTGCGGATGTCGCGCCAGATACACGTCGAAGTGACCGAGCGTGACTTTGCGCCCGAGTGCTGCAGAGGCCTGATGCTCCACCAGCGGCCGGAACCAGTTCCAGTCCCAAAGCAGAATCAGCGCGATCAGTAGCGCCAGAAAAATACCGAAGCCGAGCAGTCGCGGATGTCGTTGCAAGGGGCGCATACGGCAGCGTCCTGTTTCGAATTGTTCGCTTTGGACCGCGTCGATCCGCGAATGACTCCGCAGCGTCGGGGACGCGCCCGCGTTGCGATCAATCGACTGCTATTTGACCAACTGGTTGAGGTCGAAGATCGGTAGCAGAATCGCCAGCACGATGACCAGCACGACCGCGCCCATCGTCAGGATCAGCACCGGCTCGAACACACCCATCATCGCCGCGATGGTGACTTCGAGTTCGCGCTCCTGATTGTCGGCGGCACGGTCGAGCATTTCGTCGAGCTTGCCGGAGGATTCGCCCGAGGCGATCAGGTGCAGGGTGATCGGCGGGAACAACTTGCTTTCGGATAGCGCGCGCGACACGCTCGCGCCTTCGCGCACGCGCTTGGCGGCAACATCCACCGCCTCGCGCATCGGCAGGTTGTCGACCACCTGCGCGCCGATGCGCAGTGCATCCAGAATCGGCACGCCGCTACCGAACAGGATGCCGAGCGTGCGCATGAAGCGACCGGTGTTGCCGCCGCGGACCAGTCGGCCCACCAGCGGCAGTCGCAGCACGAACAGATCCTTGCGCCGGCGGAAATCGGTGTTGCGCAGCGCGCGCACGAACAGCACGACGCCGACCACGATGAGGATCGCCAGATACGGTCCCTTGTCGCGCAGGAAGCCGCTCAGCGCGATCAAGCCGCGCGTCAGTGGCGGCAGTTGCTGGCCGATCGAATCGAACACGCCGACCACTTTCGGCACGACGTAGGTCAGCAGTGCAATCACGACGCCGATTGCGACCAGGCTGAGGATCACCGGATACAACACCGCCAGCAGCACCTTGCCGCGCAGCGCCTGTCGGCCCTCGATGTAGTCGGCCAGGCGCGCCAGAACTGAGTCGAGCTTGCCGGCTTGCTCGCCGGCTTCGACCGTCGCGCGGAACAGCGGCGGGAATGCATTCGGAAATTCGGCCAGCGCGAAGGCGAGGCTGTTGCCTTCGATAACGCGAGCACGCACACCGAGCGTGATGCGCTGCACGCGCTTGTTCTCGCTTTGCTGCGACACCGCGGTCAGCGCTTCATCCAGCGGCAGACCGGAGCGGGCGAGAGTCGACAGCTGCCGCGTGAACAAAGACAGTTCGGCACCGCTGAGCCCACCACTGCGGCGCGAGCGCGGCATCGTCGTGCTGGCACCGGTTGCCGGTCCGCCGCGCGATTTGCGATCCGAAACTTCGTGGATATCGAGCGGCGTGAGCCCGCGATCACGCAGCAGCTGGCGCACCTGTCGCGGCGTATCGCCTTCAATCAGGCCCTTTTGCTGGCGTCCGCGCGTATCGAGCGCGGCGTATTCGTAGGCGGCCATTAGCAGCCGTTCCCGGTGTCAGGTTTCGGGATTTGGTTGAAGCCAACCGCGCCCTTGCATCGGGCGCGGAAGGAAGCGGCAAGCCGCGCGCAAGCCTTCATCAGTCTTCGATCGTCACGCGCAAGACTTCGCCGAGCGTGGTGTCGCCCGCGATCACCTTGTTGCGGCCCGACTGCACGATGCCGGGTCCGCGTTCGCGTGCGGCCGCTTCGAGTAGTTGCTCGGAGGCATTGTCGTGAATCATCGACTCGAGCTTGCGATCGATTTCGATGATCTCGTGAATGCCGGAACGCCCGAGATAGCCGGTGTGGCGGCACTGCGGGCAGCCGAGCGGCTTGTACAGCACCAGATCCCGGCGCTCCGGTACGCCGAGCTGTTCGAGTTCGAAGCGGCTCGGTTCGTAGGGCTGCTTGCAGTGCTTGCAGAGTGTGCGCACCAGACGCTGCGCCATCAGGCCGACCAGCGAGGACGACAGCTGATACGGCTCGACTCCCATGTCGCGCAGACGCGTGACCGCGCCCACCGCCGTGTTGGTATGCAGCGTCGACAGCACCAGATGTCCGGTCTGCGAGGCCTGCACGGCGATTTCGGCGGTTTCCAGATCGCGGATTTCGCCGACCATCACGACGTCCGGATCCTGGCGCAGGATCGCGCGCAGGCCGCGTGCGAAGGTCATCTCGACGCGGATGTTGACCTGGGTCTGGCCGACGCCGTCGATGTAGTACTCGATCGGATCTTCCACCGTCATGATGTTGCGCGTACGTGCGCTGTCGTTCAGCACGCTCAAGGCCGAATACAGCGTGGTCGTCTTACCGGAACCCGTCGGGCCGGTGACCAGCATGATGCCGTAAGGGCGATGGATGATCCGCCGCAACACTTCGATCTGTGCGCCGTCGATGCCGAGTTGCTCGAGATCCAGGCGCTCGGCCTGCTTGTCGAGAATACGCATGACGACGCGTTCGTTGTTCTGACCAGTCGGGATCGTCGAGACACGCACGTCGACCTTGCGTCCGCCGAAGGCGCGGCTGATGCGACCGTCCTGCGGCAAGCGTTTCTCGGCGATGTCGAGCTTGGCCATGATCTTCACGCGCGACACGATCTTCGGCGCCAGCGCGCGCGGCGGGCTGAGAATTTCGCGCAGCACGCCGTCGACCCGGAAGCGCACCGTGATGCGGCTTTCGAACGTCTCGATGTGGATATCGGAGGCGTTCTCCTTGATCGCTTCAACCAACAGACCGTTGATGAACTTTATGATCGGCGCGTCGTCATCGGATTCGAGCAGATCCTGCGCATCGGCCAGCGCCTGCGACAGGCTTTCCAGATCGTCGTCGTCGGCGGTGAGTCCCTGCGCGAGTGCGGCACTCGCGCCGGTTTCGCCTTCGTAGGTCCGCTGCAGCAGCGCGTCGAACTGTTCGAGCGTGGCCTGGCGCATGCGCAAGGGGCGACGCACCAGGCGACGCGCTTCCTGGATCGCTTCGAGCGATGCGCCGGGACGACACACCAGCTCTACCGCATCGCCGAGATCCTGCGCCACGATCACGCCATGACGTTTGGCGAAAGCGAAAGGCGGGCGGCGCAGCGCGGCAGGGGCTTGCTTCAGTTCCATGAGTCGTTGCCGAGGTCGGGACGCGGGATCGGGCTAGCGCTTGACCTGGCCCTGCGTCGGGCTCGCGTCGGATTCCGGAGCGACTTCCGGCACCGGCAACGGCGTGCTCTGCGGCGGCGGCAACAGCGGCGACGCCTGCGAATCGGTTGCGGCCGGTGCAGCACCCGGCGGGCCATCCTTCGGCGGCGGCAGATCGGCTGCGCTCGCCGGCTTGTTGGCCTCGCGCACGTAGTCGTCGTAGCGGTACAGCACCGGCCGCTGTCCGCCGATCAAAGGAATCGAACCATTGGCAGCGCGGATCTCGGCTTCGCGGGTGCCGTCGTATTTGCGGCGCGTGTAGAAGTCGCCTTCCTCGCGCGTCCGCAGGATCACCGGATGAATGAAGATCATCAGGTTGGTCTTGGTCTTGGTGATGTCGCGCGAGCGGAACAGCGCGCCCAGCAGCGGAATGTCCGACAGCACCGGAATACGGTTCTGCGTGTCGGTGATCTGATCGTCGATCAAGCCGCCGATCACCAGAATCTGGCCGCCGTCGATGCTGACCGTATTGCTCAGCGTGCGCTTGTTGGTGACCAGATTGGCAGCACCCGCCTGGCCGCTGGCGAGGCTCGAATTCTCGAACTCGATCTTCAGGCGGATGTTGTCGCCTTCGCCGCCGATGGTCGGCGTGATGCCCAGCTTGAGGCCGACATCCTTGCGGTCGATGGTCTGGAACGGGTTGACCGCACCATTGCTGGCGGTGCCAGTGTTGGAGAACGAACCGGTCTGGAACGGCACTTCCTGGCCGACTTCGAACTTGGCTTCTTCGTTGTCGAGCGTCACCAGCGACGGTGTCGACAGGATGTTGGTATCGCCATCGCTCTGCAACGCTTTCAGTAGCGCACCGAACAGGTGGCCGTTGGAGAACGAGCCGACCGCCGCGGTCGCGCCCTGGCCGATCAAAGAGGACGCGGCCGAGGCGATCAGGCTGGTCGTCGTGCTGCTGGAACTCAGCGAAGTCGCGGTGCTGCTGCTTGCGAGACTGCTGACATTCTGCAGCGCGCTCAGCGTGCTGGAATTGAGGATGCCGGTGGCGGCAACACTGTGCGGGTCGTAGGCGATGTAGTCGACGCCGAGCGAACTGGCCTTGTTGGCGCTGACTTCGGCAACGATGCCCTCGACCAGCACCTGCGAGCGGCGAATGTCGAGCTGCGCGATGACGTTCTTGACCTTCTGCATGATCTTCGGCGGTGCCGTGATCACCAGCGCATTGGTGTCCTTGTCCGGAATCACGCGCAGATCACCGTTACCGCCGCCGCCGAGGCTGCTGGAACTCGACGAACTGGTGGTCGGCGCCGGTGCCGGCGTCGAGGCCGAACTGCTGCTACCGAAACTGCTGCTGCTGCCGCTGCTGCTGTTGCCGAACATGCTGCCGGTCGACTTGGCGGGCTTGCTGGCCTGCTGCGCGTAGCCTTCGAGAATCGGCGCGAGGTTCTCGGCGCTGGCGAACTTGAGGTAGATCACCTGCGTATCGCCGCCCTTGTCGGAGGTCGGTGCGTCGAGGTCAGCGATCACCGACATCAGACGATCACGATCACCCTTGGGCCCGGCGATCAGCACCGAGTTGCTGCGGTCGTCGGCGATCACGGCGGTCTGCTGCGCGGTGGGATCGGCCTGCTTCGATTGCTGGGTCAGCGTGGTGAGCGTGCGCACCACATCGCTGGCCGCGGCGTTCTTCAGCGGCACCAGCTGAACATCGCGATCGCCGGCGACATCGATCTGGCGGATCAGCCGCTCCATGCGCTGCACGTTGGAGGCGCGATCGGAAATGATCAGGCTGTTGCTGCCGGCATACGCGGCGAGCTGGCCGGACTGCGCGACCAGCGGCCGCAACATCGCCACCAGCTGCTGCGCGGAGGCGTTACGCACCTCGTAGACGTGGGTAACGATTTCGTCGTCGGCCAAGCCGCTACCGGAGCCGACGTAGCTGCCGCCATCGGTGCGCGCATTGGCTTCCAGCACGATCTTGGTGGCGTCGCCCGCCGGGATCGCGGCGAAGCCATTGACCTGCAGTACCGACAGGAAGGTTTCATAAACGCCGGCCGCGTTCATCGGGCTCGACGAGATCACCGTGACCTTGCCTTTGACGCGAGGATCGATGATGAAATTTTTGCCGGTGACTTCGCTGACCGTCGCGATCAACGTGTTGATGTCGGCGTCTTTCAGATTCAGCGTCACTTCGCGGCCATTGCTGGCGCGCGGTTTCTGCGCGGCCGCTGGCGTAAGCATGGCGCTGGACAGCACCACTGAAGCCAGCACGGAGAGGGCAAAACGCGGACGCAGATTCATAGGGCGGGGGTCACGGGTTCAAAGAAACGCTGACGGTCTGCGACTGACCGCCGCGATTGATGACAACACTGAGTTGCTGGGCCTGACTGAGATCGCTGAGCAGTTGCAGCGCTTTCGCCGGATCGCTCAGCGAAGTGCCATTGATCGCGGTGACGACGTCGCCGGGGCGCAGTCCCGCGGCGCTGAACAGCGCTTTGTCCTTGCCCGGGTAGATCCGGTAGCCGAGCATGCCGTCGCCGCTCGGCGACTGCACCGGCTGCACACGGATGTAGTCCTGCGCTTTCGACGGATCCACCAGCATGCGATTGCGGATATCGGAAAGCTGCTGCGCGGCTTCGGCCCCAACCGAGGTGCCGTCGTCGGAGACCATCGCCGGGGCGTCGCCGTTGCTCGCCTGATCCTTGTCGAGCCTCAGCGTTTCGAGGCGGCCATTCCGCGACAGCACCACGCGGTCGGCAAAGATCGCCTGCAGCGTAACGCCGCGCGTGACTTCGTCGCCGATCGCATAGGGCTTCTCGTCGCCGCCGTCGGCGCCGATCAGCGCACGCGACGAATTCGGATCGCGGCTGTCGGCAAAAATGCCGAGCAGCGTCAGTGCCAGCTGCGTATCCGGAGCGGTCTCGGCCGCGGCGGCCGTCGGCGTCGATTCGAACTTGCCGAACAGCTGCGCGTTGCTGATCTGGTTGAGGTCGAGTGCTTCACTGCGACGCGACTCCGGAGCCGGCGCGGGTGCCGGTCGCCAGACGGCCGCTTGCGGCACCGGCATCACCGCCCAGAACAGTTTTGCCAGCAGGCATCCCAGGAGCAGGGCGAGCAGTGCCACGGCGATGTCGGGCAGCCGACGGCCGTAGCGCGCGTAAGCGTCCGCCGCGACCTTCGGAATGTCCGACCAGTTGTTGAGAGAAAGACTTGCCATTTGATCCATGCATCATAGCCGGCAGTGGCCGGCCGCGGTACGTCTGTTCGCGTAAATAAGCGCATCGCACCTGCGCTCTGCGTCCGCAGCGAGCCATGCGAGCGCAGGCTTCGCAAACCGCGTCGCCGGCGTCGTCCCGCCCGCGCAGCGGTCGCGGAGTATCGGGACTGAACGTTGCTGTCTTGTTGCGGTGACCGGGCGGATCGGAGCGTGCGCTCAATCAGTTTCGCCACCAGCGCCGGACTGCCAACCTGCTGCCGACCCAGTGAAGCTCAGTCGACAATCAGCCGACGAGGGCTTGTGCCCTTGCGAACTGCCCGACTCATGAGCGGGCAGGCTGGCGGATTTTGTCGCCGAAGCGTATACACTCCGCTCCTGCTTACCGTGAGCGTTCGTACTTAATGAAGCGCTTGGCTTCGGTTGCCACAGCCCCCGAAGCGGGGTTAAGGCAGGTAAAGCTGAATATCCGCCAACAACCCGAATTGCGGGTTCGTGGCATCCTATGCAGATTGGTCATCCATCGATTGAAGGGGTGTTGAAGTGAGGAAACAGGATTCAATTCGCCGCGCACGCGTCGGCACCAAGGTCGGTGCATGGTCGCTGTGTGCGACGTTCGTCGTTGGCCTGGCCGCCTGCGGCGGCAGCAGCAACCAGTGTCATTACATGGCGCTGGCTTCGAGCCTGATCGGCCAGACCACCTATGCCGGCAATGCAGTCAATGCCGGTGTCGCCGTGAGCGGCGCCACGCTCGCCGGTCCGCTCGGCGGCCTGGTGGAAGATCCGGGCGCAACCGTCGCCTATGTCGCCGACACCGCCAACAACCGCGTCCTCGCGTACACCAGCGTGCCGGTTCCGGCGACCGGTGCCACCGCCGCTTTTGCGCTCGGTCAGGGCAGTCTCAGCACGACCACCACCGGCATCGGCGCGCGCAGCGATTCGCCGTTCGGTCTGTCGGGTCCGTCCAAGGTCACCGTCTCGGACGACGGCCGCCTGGTCGTTACCGATACCGGCAACAACCGCGTGCTGATCTGGAACACGCTGCCGAAGAGCACCAACGTCGCTCCGGACATCGTCATCGGCCAGGTCGACCTCAACAGCCGTCTGTCGAACCGCGGTGCCGTCAAGCCGAGCGCCAGCTCGCTGTCGAATCCGACGTCGGCGATTCTCGCCAGCAACCAGCTGGTCGTGGTCGATCAGAACAACAATCGCGTGCTGATCTATGACGCCACGCCGGGCACCCTGGCAACCGGTGCGGCCGCGAGCGTGGAACTCGGCCAGATCGACGACGGCGCAGGCAGCGGCTTCACCACCAACACTGCCGGCTTCTTCATCTCGCAGACCAGCACGCAGTCCGCCGGCATTCAGTTCACGACGCCGACCGATGCCTGGACCAACGGCAGCGTGCTGGTGGTCAGCGATACCGGCAACAACCGCGTGCTCTATTGGAGCCAGGTGCCGGTGGTCAACTTCACCAACGCAACCGGTGTGGTCGGCCAGACCTCGGGCTTCTCGACGACCAATCCGGGCGTGTCGGCAACCCTGGTGAACAACCCGATTGGCGTGTTCGTGTCGGGCGGCGCCCTGTTCGTCGCCGATAGCGGCAACAACCGCGTGCTGGAATACAGCTCGGGCTGGGCCTCGACGCAGAAGGGCTATCCGGCGACCTACGTGTTCGGTCAGCAGGATTTCAGTCATTCGAGCTACAACGATGACGACCAGAACGGTACGCCGGGCGACCAGCAGAACAACCAGTCGAACACCAACGCCACGCAGAACACCCTGCACGGCCCGTCTGGCGTGTTTGCCGACAACAACGGCAACCTGTGGGTCAGCGACCGCACCAACAATCGCGTGCTGGCGTTCGCCGCGAATCAGCAGATCGACGGTTCCAACACCGACGGCAACGGCGGCGTGCCGAACTGCAACGGCTACAACCCGATCAGCCCTAACTGATCGCTTAAGCAACGCGTAACGGCGCCGCGCGAACTTCAAGTTCGCGCGGCGTTTTTTTTGGCCGGCCTAATGGCGCCGATCTTGGCGCTGATCTTGGCGCTCATCGCGCAGGGCGGCACCTTCGCCGACCTGCGCAATCGGTTAAAATCGAGCCCATGAGCGAACGCGAATCCAATAGCGGCACCGGGCTCGTTGTCGACGAAGCCAAGCCGAAGCTAAAGCCACCGCCGCAGTACAAGGTGGTGATGATCAACGACGACTTCACGCCGATGGAGTTCGTTGTGCAGGTGCTGCAGCAATTCTTCCGGCACTCGCGCGAGCAGGCGGTGCAGATCATGCTGCAGGTTCACAAGAGTGGACGCGGTGTGGCCGGCATTTTTCCGGCGGAGATCGCCGAAACCAAGGTGGCGCAGGTCAATGCGTTCTCGCGCAAGAACCAGCACCCGCTGCTGACCGTCGTCGAGAACGCCTGAGCGCTCACGCCGCACCGCGACGTTCGTCGGCTGCCTTCTACCGCAGCACCCGCTCCAACCCACTCGTGCGCGCGTTTACCCGCGGCGTCGCGCACTCGTCTGCGTCCTCGTGGTCTTTAATGGTGCGGGAATTGCTTGGACTGTATGCGGAAGCACATTGTCCAGTGCGAAGTTGCAAAAGCCTTGCTTTGGCCCCATAAAGGAATCGTCTGTCCCAACCGTTTTTTTGGAGCGCACATGCTCAGTGACGAACTGCAGAAAGCCTTGGATGCCGCCTTCCTCGCGGCGCGCAACGATGGCCATGAGTTGCTCACGGTCGAACACCTGCTGCTGGCCTTGCTGTCGGATGCCAACGTCAGTGAAGTCCTCACCGCCAGCGGTGCGGATCTCGATCGGCTCGAAAGCGGCCTGCGCGAATACATCGCGCAGAATATTCACGCCAACAAGGATGCGGGCGGCAACCAGGAAGTACAGCCAACGCTGTCGTTCCAGCGGGTGCTGCAGCGCGCCATCTACCATGTACAAGCTTCCGGTAAAAAGCGCGTTTCGACCCTGAACGTGCTGGTCGCGCTGTTTGCCGAAAAGGATACGCACGCGGTCTACCTGCTCGGCGAACAGGGCGTCAGCCGTCTCGACGTCGTCAACTACATCTCGCACGGCATTGCCAAGAACAGCCAGCAGTCGGCGCCCGAGGCCTCCAGCGAATCCGAGGACAAGGAAGAGTCGGGTAAGGGCGGTGGCAAGACCGCGCTCGAACAGTTCACCGTCAACCTCAACGACCGCGCGCTGAAGGGCCTGATCGATCCCCTGATCGGTCGCGGCCCCGAGCTTGAGCGCGTGATGCAGACGCTGTGCCGACGCCGCAAGAACAACCCGCTGCTGGTCGGCGAGGCGGGCGTGGGCAAGACGGCGATCGCCGAAGGCCTGGCCTGGCTGATCACCGAAGGCCGCGTGCCCGAACTGCTGCGCGACGGCATCGTCTTCAGTCTCGACCTCGGCAGCCTGATCGCCGGCACCAAGTACCGCGGCGATTTCGAAAAGCGCTTCAAGGGCGTTATCACCGAGCTGTCGCGCACGCCGGGGGCGATCCTGTTCATCGATGAGATCCACATGATCATCGGTGCGGGTGCGGCCAGCGGTGGCGTGATGGACGCCAGCAACCTGCTGAAGCCGATGTTGGCCAGTGGCGATCTGCGCTGCATCGGCAGCACCACTTATCAGGAATACCGCGGCATCTTCGAAAAGGACCGCGCGCTGTCGCGTCGCTTCCAGAAGATCGACGTGCCGGAGCCGAGCGTGCCGGAGACCATCCAGATCCTGGAAGGTCTGCGCGCGCGCTTCGAGGAGCATCATCAGGTGCACTTCACCAGTGGCGCGCTGCGCGCCGCAGTGGAGCTGTCGGCGCGCCACATCACCGATCGGCATCTGCCGGACAAGGCGATCGACGTCATCGACGAGGCCGCCGCACGCTTGCGCCTGCTGCCCGAGTCGAAGCGCCGCAAGACCGTGCAGGTCAAGGACATCGAAGAAACCATCGCCAAGATTGCGCGGATTCCGGCGAAGAGCGTGTCGTCGGATGACAAGGATCGCCTGGCGAGCCTCGAGCGCGATCTCAAGCTGGTGATCTTCGGCCAGGATGCTGCGGTCGAAACACTGTCGTCCTGCATCAAGCTGTCGCGCTCGGGCCTCGGCAATCCGGATCGCCCGATCGGCAACTTCCTGCTGGCCGGCCCGACCGGCGTCGGCAAGACCGAAGTCACGCGCCAGTTGGCCAACCAGCTCGGCATCGAACTGATCCGCTTCGACATGTCCGAGTACATGGAGCGGCACACGGTTTCGCGCCTGATCGGCGCACCGCCGGGCTACGTCGGCTTCGACCAGGGTGGTTTGCTGACCGAGGCGGTGATCAAGCATCCGCATGCGGTGGTGCTGCTCGATGAAATCGAAAAAGCGCATCCGGACGTCTTCAACCTGCTGCTGCAGGTGATGGACCACGGCACGCTGACCGACAACAACGGCCGCGCCGCCGATTTCCGCAACGTCATTCTGGTGATGACCACCAATGCCGGCGCGGAAGAGTCCTCACGCCGCTCGATGGGCTTCAGCGAGGCGAACCACACCACCGACGCACTGGAAGTGATCCGCCGCAGCTTCTCGCCGGAGTTCCGCAACCGTCTCGACGCGATCATCCCGTTCGCGTCGCTGGGTCGGGTCGAAATTGCCCGCGTGGTCGACAAGTTCCTCATGCAGCTGGAAGAGCAGCTGGCGGCCAAGCACGTGCAGATGGAAGTCGAGCCGGCGGCACGCGAGTGGCTCGCCGAGCACGGCTACGACGTCAAGATGGGCGCGCGCCCAATGGCTCGCACGATCCAGGACAGCATCAAGCGTCCGCTTGCCGAGGAACTGCTGTTCGGCAAACTGGCGCATGGTGGACATGTACTGGTGAAGGTCGACGACGACGACAAAATTGCCTTCGAGATCGAAGCCAAGGACAAGTCGCCGGTTGCGGTCGAGCCGGCCTGAAGGCTGGAAACCCGGGCGTCGGCAACGGCGCCCGGACAACGGCAGGCAGCCAAAAAAGCCCGCGAAAGCGGGCTTTTTCATGCACGACGATGGGCGAAAGACGCGCCGGTCGGGCGCGCGGCTTACTTGTCGCGGAAGGTGATGCGGCCCTTGCTGAGATCGTAGGGCGTCAACTGCACCGTGACCTTGTCGCCGGTCAGGATGCGGATGTAGTTCTTGCGCATGCGTCCCGAGATGTGCGCGGTCACGATGTGACCATTCTCGAGTTTGACGCGGAATGTGGTGTTCGGCAGCGTTTCGACAACAACGCCAGGCATCTCAATGTGGTCTTCTTTTGCCATGAGCCCGCAGGTGGTTAGGACGCGGCATTATCCGCGAACGCCTCGCCCCCAGCAATGCGGCTCCATCCGGAGGGCAACAGGATCTCCAGCGGTTGGAAGTTTTTCTTGTAATCCATCTTGTCGCTGCCGGCGACCCAGTAGCCGAGATACAGGTAGGGCAGCCCTTCATCGCGCGCCGCCAGCACCTGCCGCAGAATCGCGTAAGTACCAAGTCCGCGCTTCGGCAGCTTCGGATCGAAGAAGGTGTAAACCGCAGAAAAGCCGCGCGGCACGCGATCCACGACCGACACCGCGAGCAGCTTCGCGCCTTCGCGCAGTTCCCAGAATTCGGTGGTGCCCCAGCCGCAGCCGAGGAACTCACGGAAGGCTTCGCCGTCATCCGGATCCATGCCGCCATCCGGGTGACGCGCGGTGAGATAGGCGCGATACAGCTCGTAGTGCTCGTCGTCGAGACGATTCAGCACCCGCAAGCGCACGCCGGCGTTTCGGTGCAGGCAGCGTCGCTGGCTGCGATTCGGGTTGAAATCCTCGACCGCGACACGCACCGATCGACACGCGCGGCAGCCGACGCACATCGGGCGGTAGGCGTAGTCGCCGCTGCGGCGAAAGCCGCTGTCGAGCAGTGAGCCATAGGTGCCCGGATCGAGTTTCAGGGCCGGATCGACGAATGCGCTGCGTGCCGCACGCTGCGGCAGGTATCCGCACAGATGCGAAGCACCAAGCAGCAGTCGCAGGTTTTGCAGGCTCATATCACTAGCCTATGCAAAAACGATGCGAGCCGTGTTGGCGACGGAATTCCGACACCGCACGGTGCCGAATTCATGGCGCGGCGCGGCGAGACCGCAACCGCGACAACAACCGCAGCCGACCGCTCATGGCCGCGTCGCCTGCGGCCACGACAGCCGCGGCGGGTAGTGGCGTCGATCGCAGGGCACATCGAGTTCGTAGCGCCACACGCCGGTGCGGCCGGAATGCCGCATGGCCTCGCGCAGCATCTGCAGAAATCGCTCGCGGGGCACATCGCGCGCGCCCAGCGTCTTCAGATGGGTCGAAGCGATCTGGCAATCGATCAACTCGAACTGCCAGGCCGCAAGTTGCCGGCACAGGTGAACCAGCGCCAGCTTGGAACCATCGTCCGCGCGGCTGAACATCGATTCGCCGAAGAACGCGCGTCCGAGCGAAACGCCGTAGAGCCCGCCGATCAAAGCACCATCGCGCCAGACTTCGGCGGAGTGCGCAAAGCCGTGCGCATGCAGTTCGAGATAAGCCAGTCGCATATCCGGACCAAGCCAGGTGCCGCTGGCATGCGCGCGTTCGCCGGCGCAGGCTTCGAGCACGGTTTCGAATGCGCAATCGAGCGTCACCGCGTAGTCGGCCTTGCGGATGCGCTTGCCCAGCGAGTGCGAGACATGAACCTGCTCCGGCAGCAGAATCGCGCGCGGATCCGGGCACCACCAGAGGATGGGTTCGTTCGGGTTGTACCAGGGGAAGATGCCGTTCGAATACGCGCGAATCAGGCGCGGCATCGACAGATCGCCACCGATCGCAAGCAAACCATTCGGATCGCCCATCGCCTTGTGCGCGGGCGGGAACGGCTGGTTCGGATCGCGCGGATCGAGCCAGTGCAGGCGAACCGGATTATCCATCCGTGGCCGCCGCTGAGGACCCGACATCCAGTTGAAGCTCGCCGCGCTTGAACGGCGTGTGCTCGCTCAGAATCGCGCCGCGTTCGGCGACCCAACTGCGCTCTTCGCGCATGGCGCGGTTCACCGCTGCGCGCAGCCGCGGCTCGGTCAGCCAGTGTTGCGATTGGGTGGTCACCGGCACGAAGCCACGCGATAACTTGTGTTCGCCCTGCGCGCCGGCATCGAAATGCTGCAGGCCTTCGCGGATGCAGTACTCGATGCCTTGGTAGTAGCAGGTTTCGAAATGCAGGCTGTGATAACGATCGGCCGCGCCCCAATGTCGCCCGTAGAGCGTGCCGCTGCCGTCTGCAGATTCACCGACGAGCGTGATCGCCACCGCCACCAGTTTCCGTTCTGAATACGCCAGGATCAGTCTAACGGGGCTCGCGGGCGCACGCCCATAGTCGAGAAAAAAGTCGAGCGTCAGATAGGGCGGTCGACCGTGTTCCTCGTAGGTGTTGGCGTAGAGCGCGTACACCTCGACCCACTGCGCTTCGTCGAGTTCGTCGCCGCGCCGCCATTCGAACCGCAAACCGGCCTCGCTGATGCGGCGCCGCTCGCGCAGCACTTTCTTGCGCTTCTCGCTGGTGAGCGTCGCCAGGAACGCAGCGAAGTCGGCATAACCACGATTGTGCCAATGGAACTGCACATCATTGCGTTCGATACAGCCCGCCGCAGCAAATGCGTCGCTGTCCGGCCGATCGAGAAACAGGCCGTGGAACGACGACAGCTCTAGATCATCGGCCAGCGCCGGCAGTCGACGCGCCATCTCCGCGCGTGCGGCTTCATCGCGCGCGCCGATGCGGGGACCGGCCGACGGCGTGAAGGGCACCGCGCAGACCAGTTTCGGGTAATAGTGATGCCGGATGCGGTGGCTCGCTTCGGCCCAGCTGAAGTCGAACACGAACTCGCCGTAGGAATGCGTCTTCAGGTAGAGCGGGGCCACCGCGAGGATCGCGCCGCGATCGTCCTCGAGCACGGCGTGGCAGGGAGTCCAGCCGGTTTCCGGCGTGGCGCAATCGCGCTGTTCGAGTGCGGCGAGGAATTCATGCCGCAGCAGCGGATAGCCGGCCGGATACAGCGCGTTCCACTGCGCTGCCGGGAGTGCTGCGATCGAATCGAGCTGACGCAGTCGCACCCGGCAGCGGTCGCTGTCTTAAAGTTCTAAGTTGAGACGAAGCTGCGCGATCAATGCGCCGTCGGCTGTTGCACGCCGACTTCGCGCAGCGCCCACTGCACGCAGGTGTCGTGCTCGAAGCGCGAGATCTTTTCCTCTTCGGACGGTGGGGCCGCTTCCAGCAGCCGACCGTCGGTATCGAAGCGGATCGCAGCGCCCGCAGTCTGAACCTTGAGTTCGCTGGCCGGCTCGGCGTCCCAGGACACCTGCAGGTAGCGAATACGACGTTCTGCAAACTCCGGCAGGCGATTGGCGCCGGCCGCAATCAGAGCCGCCTCTTCCGAGGTGAACTCGCGGACCTGACCGTCTTGGGTCAACAGGAAATGGCGGATTTCGGTATTCATGGTGGCTCCGGGCTGCTGAAGCATTCGACACCCCCTCAACTTGAAGGTTTAACCACGGAATTCAAGAGGCCGCTGACTACCCACTGATATACTGACGTGCGGATTTCCGACCCCGCTTGTGAACCGAAAATCCTGAGTGTTCCTACGCAAGAAACAAGCCGCTAAGCCTCTGTCGTCGCGCTCGTCGCAGCCCGCGGCAGAACTGACCTGGGTAGAACGCCTGCCGCACGAGGTGGCGCTGCTCGCCTGCGTCGGTGTCGCGCTGTTCCTGTTGATCGCACTGGTGAGCTACCAGGTCGACGACGCCGGCTGGTCATCATCCGGTGTCGGCCACGCCACGCGCAATCTCGGCGGTAGCGTCGGCGCCTGGTTGTCGAACGCCTTGCTGAGCTTCGTCGGCTACGTCGCCTTCCTGTTGCCCTGGGCGGTGCTGTGGCTGGGCTTGCGTACCTTCCGCGGCGGCGAGCCACTCGCCTTGCACGTGCCAGCCGGCGTGCGCGCCGCGGCCTGGATCGTCGCGCTCGCGAGCCTCGCCGGACTGAGCGCGCTCTACGTGCATCCGCTGTCGAGCTGGGTGCCGCAAGGCAGTGGCGGAATCGCCGGCCATTGGCTCAGCGACGTGCTCGAAAAAATTCTCAACCCGGTGGGTGCCTCGCTGCTGCTGCTGACGCTGTTTGTCGTAGCGCTGCCGATCGCGATGATTTTTTCCTGGCTGCGCGTGCTCGATGCGATCGGCGCGCGTGCGATGCAACTGCTGCAGCGCGCGCAGGAACGCCGTGCGGCCGCCGCCGCTGCGGCCGCAGAAGCTGCCAACGCCGCCGAAGCCGACGACGACGCCGGACTGGTGCAAGTGCCGGCAGTCGAAACACCGGCGCCGCGTCGTCGCAAACCGGCGACGCGGATCGAGCCGCAATTCGATTTCGATACGCCGCCGGCAGCGGTGCCGTCGTCACGCGACAAGAGCGTTACCTCGGCGATGGATGCGGTCGCCGCGCGCGTGTCTGCGCTGGATGCAGACGACGAGCTCGATGTCGAGCCCAATGCCGCGTCGTTGTCGCCCGCGACTTCGATCAACGATGCGAGCGATCTCGACGATGACTTCGAGGCGCCCGTTGCAGCCCCCAGTGTCGCCGCACCGAAGCCAGCGCCGAAACCGCGCAAGCCGCCGCCAAAGCCGGAAGCCGAACGCATCGCCGTGCCGGTCTACAACGGCGATCCACTGCCGCCACTGGACCTGCTCGATCCGCCGAAGCCGAGCGGCAAGCGCTACACGCCGGAAGACATCGAACGGCTGTCGCGCGACGTCGAACGCCATCTCGCCGACTTCGGTGTCGAGGCGACCGTCGTCGACGCAACACCGGGCCCGGTGATCACGCGCTTCGAATTGTCGCCGGCGCCCGGAGTGAAGGGTTCGCAGGTCACCAACCTGTCGAAAGACCTCGCGCGTTCGCTGTCGGTTTCGAGCGTTCGCGTGGTCGAGGTGATCGAAGGCAAGAGCGTCATCGGTCTTGAGATTCCGAATCAGAAACGCGAGATGGTGTCGCTGTCGGAGATTCTCAGCTCGCCTTCGTACACCAATTCCTCGTCGCCGCTGACGATGGGCATGGGCAAGGACATCGCCGGCAATCCACTTGCGGTGGATCTGGCGAAGATGCCGCACCTTCTGGTTGCCGGTACCACCGGTTCGGGCAAGTCGGTGGCGATCAACGCGATGATCCTGTCGATGCTGTTCAAGTCGACTGCCGAGCAGCTGCGCCTGATCCTGATCGATCCGAAGATGCTGGAACTGAGCGTCTATCAGGACATTCCGCATCTGCTCACACCGGTCGTCACCGACATGAAGGATGCAGCCAATGCGCTGCGCTGGTGTGTCGCCGAAATGGAACGGCGCTACCGGCTGATGTCTGCGCTCGGTGTGCGCAATCTCGCCGGCATGAACAAGAAAGTGCTTGACGCCGCCGAAGCCGGCACGCCACTGCGCGATCCGCTGCAGGTTGAGCCGGACCTGTTCGCCGAGAATCCGGTCGAGCAGCCGGAGCTGGAAGCACTGCCGCATATCGTCGTGATCATCGACGAGCTCGCCGACATGATGATGGTGGTCGGCAAGAAGGTCGAAGAACTGATCGCGCGTCTGGCGCAGAAAGCGCGCGCGGCCGGCATTCATCTGATCGTCGCCACGCAGCGGCCCAGCGTCGACGTCATCACCGGTTTGATCAAGGCGAACATTCCCTCGCGCGTTGCGTTCCAGGTGGCTTCGCGCATCGACTCGCGCACGATCCTCGACGAGATGGGTGCAGAGACGCTGCTCGGTCACGGCGACATGCTGTATCGCCCGATTGGGGCTTCGCGCATCCAGCGTCTGCACGGCGCTTTTGTCGACGATCACGAAGTGCACAAGGTCGTCGCGTATCTGAAACAGGTCGGCGCGCCGAACTACATCGAGGCGATCCTGGCCGATCCGGAAGCGCGCCCCGAGCCGGACGGCGCCAGCGATGCCGAGTCCGATCCGATGTACGACCAAGCCGTTGCCGTGGTGCTGGAAACGCGCAAGGCCAGCGTGAGCTGGGTGCAGCGGCGTTTGAAGATCGGCTACAACCGTGCCGCGCGCATGGTCGAGCAGATGGAGGCCTCGGGCATCGTTGGGCCCAGCGGTCCCGGCGGCAATCGTGAAATCCTCGCGCCCGGCGGCCGCGAGTGAACGCAACGCCTGTCGGCACGCCGACGCGCTTGCCGACTTGGTTCATCCCGCACGGCGGCGGCCCCTGCTTCTTCATGGACCCGCCGCCCTCGGCGCCGCAGACCTGGGATCGTATGGCGGCGTACTTGCGCGGCCTCGCCGCAACGCTGCCGCAGCCGCCGCGCGCGATTCTGGTGATCTCCGGGCATTGGGAAACCGCGCAGCCGACCGTCACCAGTGCCGCGCATCCCGCGCTGCTGTTCGACTATCACGGCTTTCCCGAACACACCTATCGACTGCAGTACCCAGCGCCCGGCGCGCCTGCACTGGCAAGCCAGGTGCGCGCGCTGCTCGCGGCCGCCGGCATCGATAGCAGCGCCGATGCCGCACGCGGTTTCGATCACGGCGTATTCATCCCGTTTCTGCTGATCTCTCCGCAGGCGCAGATTCCGATCGTGCAACTGTCGTTGCAGGTCGGGCTCGATCCGGCCAAGCACCTGGCGATCGGCGCTGCGCTGTCGAGCCTGCGCGACGAGGGCGTGCTGATCGTCGGCAGCGGCATGAGCTTCCACAATTTGCGCAGCTTTTTCGACGAAAGTGCAGCGACAGTCGCCGTCGCCAAGGCCTTCGACGACTGGCTCGTCAATGCGGTCTGCGATGCCGACCCCGCGCGTCGCGCGCAAAAGCTGCTCGACTGGTCGCGTGCGCCCGGTGCACGGCAGGCACATCCGCGCGAAGAACATCTGCTGCCGTTGATGGTCGCCGCCGGTGCTGCCGGCGATGATCGCGCGCAGCACACTTACAGCGACCGCGTGTTTGGCAAAGCGCTGTCCGGTTTCCGTTTTGGATGAATTTGGAGTGTTCGCATGCGTCGTATCCTGATCGCCGTCACCGCCGCGCTGTCGCTGAATGTCTGCGGCCTCGCACGTGCCGATTCCGCACAAGAGACGCTGAAGCACTTTGTCGACGGCGTGCAGACGCTCGATACGCACTTCGAGCAGGTACAGACCGATGAAGACGGCAAGGTCACCAATCGCAGCAGCGGACACTTCCTGCTGTCGCGGCCGACCTCGGGCGCAAAAGGCGAAGCCGGAAAATTCCGCTGGACCTACGAAAAACCGTATCAGCAGATTTCGGTCTGCGATGGCAGCAAGCTGTGGTCCTACGATCCCGATCTGAACCAGGTCACCGTGCGCGAAGCCAAGGCCGCGCTCACCGGCACACCGGCGGCCTTGCTGTCGCAGCGCGGCGGACTTACCGATGCCTTTACCGTGCAGGATGCCGGCGCGGCGGGCGATGCACGGCTGGTGAAGCTGGTGCCGAAGTCGAAGGACAGCGATTTCAAATCGATCGAACTGCAACTCGACAAGAACGGCGCGCCCGAACGCATGCGCTTCGCCGACCAGATCGGCAGCACGTCTGAAATCACGTTCAGCGACACCAAGACCAACAGCAAGATCGATCCGGCGCAGTTCCAGTTCACGCCGCCGAAGAAAGCCGAGATCGTGCACGGCGATGGCCCGGTGACAACGACCGACTGAGTTGCGCCACGCAATCCATCAATGAATGGGAACGACACTGCGGTAGCGTAGGCTCCGTAGCTTAGTTGTCTGGCGGCCAACGCAATCGCTCGTCGGATTGCCAGCCCACTGGCAAGATCGCCGCGTATGACGCGTCGCGGACGTCTGGTTGTCGTGCGGATACGTACGATCACGATGATCTGGTGGCTGAAGCTACATCGATAGCGCGGCGAGGAGTAGGGGGAACCGATGGCGTTGATGATCATCTTGAGCTTGTATGCGAGCATCGGCCTGTTGGCGGCGCTGGGCTCGATGTACCTGACGTATAGGTTTGTCCCCGCGCGTTTTGAATCAACTTTATATGGCGCGTTTCTGATCTTGATCGCGGCGTTTTATCTGGTCTTCACAAGCTATTTCGGTGATGAGGCGGCCTGGAATCTCGAAATGGCAGCAGTACTCGGATTTGCTCTGATGGGCGGCCTGGGCACTAGATTGCCCATGGTGCTGGTCGCCGGGTATTTACTTCATGGCGCGTGGGACGCTCTACACGAGATTCACGCGCATGCCGGATTGGACGTGTTCAGAGGCAGGCCCTCGACTCAAATCCCACTCGCCTACGGCGCATTTTGCGCGACCTACGATTGGTCAATGGCGTTGTACTTCTTATATCGGCGTGGTCATTGGATTACATCCCGGGCTTCACGAATTTCGTAGCGCGAAGCGAACGGTTCACAGCTTTAGGCAGGATGACCCTGACGCTGGCGTTCAACGCTGCAATGCAAACGACGGCCATCGGCTGCAGATGAACGCAGAGCTTGTGCGTTTTTTGAATTCACTTTCAACGGTCCAACAATCGGTCGATGGCCAACTGATGGGTCATTCGCGTGCTCTAAAAAAGCCCTGCAGCCAGTCCGGCGGCGAACGCTGCACCGAGTTCCGCACAGCGCGCCAGGTCCGCATCCCCGATGTGCTTCGGCGCGAGAATCGCCTGCGGTGTTTGCGCCTGCGTACAGACGATCAGGCCCGGCGCGATCGGCTTCAGTCGTAGACCTGTAGCGATGCGTTCGATCTGGCGCAGCGCATTGCTGCCGTCGGAGCCGGCGCAGATCATCGCCGCATAAGGCCGCCCGTTGAGGCGTTCCAGCAGCGCGTAGTAAGTGCGGTCGAAGAAGTCTTTCATCAGGCCCGCCATCGCGGCGAGGTTCTCAGGCGAGACGAACAGCAGGCCGTCCGCGACGCGCGCGTCGTCGGCCGTTGCCTCGCTGGCGTGCTTCAGCTGTACGCGCACATCGGGCTCATGCGCGGCGGCATCCGCGGCGGCTCGCGCCATTTGCTCGCTACCGCCGGTGTGGCTGTGCCAGACGATCAGCAGAGTTTTCATCGCGGGCCTGTGTGGTGGAAGGCGTCGGCAAGCATGACATCGCCGAACAAGGCTTAACATTGTCCTCCATGACGACTCCACTGCATTCATCGATCTCGCGGCTTGCGCGGCGCATGCGGCGCGCGACCGTTTTTGCAGGGTGCCGAGTCGCGTGGATCTGGCGATGACCTCAGGCGAACCGCGCAACGCCGCTTCGGCAGACGGCACCGCGCTATTCCAGCCGCTGTCGGAACGCATGCGTCCGCGCACGCTCGACGAAGTGGTCGGCCAGCCGCACCTGCTCGCTGCCGGCGCGCCGCTGCGCGTGGCACTGGAGGCCGGGCGCATTCCGTCGATGGTGCTGTGGGGGCCGCCGGGTGTTGGCAAGACCACGTTGGCGCGTTTGATCGCGCAGTACAGCGATGCGCAGTTCCTCACACTTTCGGCGGTGCTCGCCGGCGTCAAGGACATCCGCGAAGCCACCGCGAAGGCACAGGCCGAGCGTAGTGGGTTGGTGCCGCGCCGCACGGTCCTGTTCATCGACGAAATCCATCGCTTCAACAAGAGCCAACAGGATGCGCTGCTGCCGTTCGTGGAGGACGGCACGCTCACGCTGATCGGCGCGACCACCGAAAACCCTTCGTTCGAACTCAACGGTGCGCTGTTGTCGAGGCTGCGCGTATTCGTGCTGCGCGCGCTCGACGAAGCCGCAATCCGCGCGCTGATCGAACGGGCGCTGAGCGAACCGCAACGCGGCCTCGGCGCCGCACCTGATGCCTTGCCGGAGGGCTGGCTCGCACACATTGCCGAATCCGCCGATGGCGATGCGCGGCGCGCGCTGATTCTGCTGGAGACCGCGTTCGAGCTGTGGCGTGCGGAAGCGCGTGGTAGCGCAGGCGCTGCTGATGACGATCTGCTGCAGAAGCTGATCGGTCGCGGCCTGCGCCGCTTCGACAAGCAGGGCGACAACTTCTACGACCAGATCTCGGCGATGCACAAGTCGGTGCGCGGCAGCGATCCGGATGCCGCGCTGTACTGGTTTGCGCGCATGCTCGATGGCGGCGCCGACGCCGGCTATATCGCGCGACGCGTGGTGCGGATGGCGGTGGAAGATATCGGCCTGGCCGATCCGCGCGCGCTGCAGATTTCGCTCGAAGCCTGGGATGCCTACGAACGCCTCGGCAGTCCGGAAGGTGATCTGGCGCTGGCGCAGGCGGTGGTTTACGTCGCCGTCGCCGCCAAGAGCAATGCCGCCTATACCGCCTTCGGTGCGGCCCGCGCGGCGGTGGAGGCGCATGGCTCGCTCGAAGTGCCGATGCATCTGCGCAATGCGCCGACCAAGCTGATGAAGGGCCTCGGTTACGGCGAAGGCTATCGCTACGACCACGCCGAAGACGCCGCCCATGCGGCCGGTCAGCAGTTCCTGCCCGACGCACTGGTCGGCAAGCAGTTCTATGCGCCAACCACGCGCGGCCTCGAAGGCAAGATCGGCGAAAAGCTCGCCGCGTTGCGCGCTGCCAATCGAGCCAACAATCGCAATGGACAAAAGGACGGTTGAGTGCGCGGTGGTTTCAAGCACACGCGGCTATGGAGCCGTTGGGTTTGAGCACATCGAACGCTTGGTAACAATCGAATCCCGAAAGCCGACGCGGGATCGTTGCCCGCATGGGGCGCGTTTCGCGAGAGTTCTCCAATGTCGATGCGTTCTGTGAGTCACGCGGTAGCGCGCCTGCGTTCGCGCTCAATCGCAGTCACACCTGGGTGCGGTCACTCCCAATTGCAACAACCTGAAATCAGGCCGACGCGACACTTGCGAGCCGCCGTCTCTGCGCGAACGGGCAGTCGGCGACGCATCCCGCCTGCACGGCACCCGAGCCCGGTCGCATGCTGCCGGTATGCAAGCGGACTTCGTCGCGCTCCGGTGCGCGTGTCTCGCTGCCAGCGCTTGCGTAACACCGCACCGCGCCGCTAATCTCTTCGCCAGCGAGATGGCATCCTCGCCGAACCGCTCGCAGGATCACGCGTGACCCCGTGAGCTGATGATGCCTACCGATCCCGCATGCGGGTGGCGTAGGCGTTGTGCAATGGCCGCACACGCAGGCGCCCTCCGGCAAGCTTTTTTTGAAACGCACAGGAGCGCGTGATGAGCGGCAATCTCTATCTCTGGCTGGCAGTCACCTTGAGCGGCGCGGTTGGCTGCGGTGCGCGCTTCGGCGCGGTGTTGCTGTTCAAGTCGCTGCCGTTCGGTTTTCCGCTGGCCACGCTGTTCGTCAATGTTGTCGGCGGCTTTGCCATGGGCGCGGTGATGGGCCACGTGCAGTCGCGCGAGACCTTTCCGGAAGTGATCCGGCTGGCGCTCACCACCGGCTTCCTCGGCGGCTTCACAACGTTCTCGGCGTTCTCGATCGAGACGGTGCTGCTGTGGCGCGATGGCCAGATGATGACCGCGCTGGCGAATGTCGTGCTCAACGTCGTCGTCAGCGTCGGTGCCTGCGCGCTGGGTTACCTGCTGACGCACACGTCGGCTGCCGCCTGAGTTATCGCATCAACTGATTGCCGGATCGGCTGATTGCCGGATCGACCGATCGCCCGATCCACGCCGCGTCCAGGGCGCAGTCCCGAAGCTTGCAGCGCTGTCGGCGTCGGCTACGTGAGCCACGGCGGCGGCGCATCGGCCCTGCATTCGCCGCAACCGCGTTTGAGGTCGCCGTAAGCGGGGTTGGCGCAGCCGCCTCTCGACTAGTCGTCTGCCGCGCCCCATGCCGCGCCGTCTGCCGCGCCGTCTGCCGCGCCGTCCGCCGCGTCGCTACACTACGCGCCTCGTACGCCCATTCGAACGCCTGACCATGCTTGATCCCAAACGCCTGCGCGCCGACGCTTCCGGTATCGCCGCCCAACTGGCCCGCCGTGGCTTCGTGCTCGATGTGGAGCGCTTCAACGCGCTGGAAGCCCAGCGCAAGCAACTGCAGAGCGAAACCGAAAAGCTGCAGGCCGAGCGCAACGCCGGCTCCAAGCGCATCGGCCAGGCCAAGGCCAAGGGCGAAGACGTCGGCCCGATTCTCGAATCGATGGAGCAGATCAAGGCGCAGGTCGGCCACAACGAGCAGGCGCTGTCGCAGTTGCAGGCCGCGTTCGAGGAATTCGCCGCCGGGCTGCCGAACGTGCCGCACGCCAGCGTGCCGGAAGGCCGCGACGAACACGCCAATGTCGAGCTGCGACGCTGGGGCACGCCGCGCGCGGCGGCTGGTGCGAAGGATCACGCCGACCTCGGCGAAGCGCTCGGGCTGATGGACTTCGGCGCCGCCGCCAAGCTCACCGGCGCGCGCTTCGTCGTGCTGCGCGGCCAGCTCGCGCGCATGCAGCGCGCGCTGACCCAGTTCATGCTCGATGTGCACACACAGCAGCACGGCTACGAAGAACTCTACGTGCCGTACATCGTCAACGCGGCGAGCCTGCGCGGCACCGGCCAGTTGCCGAAGTTCGGCGAAGACCTGTTCGCGCTGAAGAACACACCGGGCGACGACCAGGACTGGCGACTGATCCCCACCGCCGAAGTACCGGTGACCAACCTGCTGCGCGACGAGATTCTCGATCCCGCCAACCTGCCGCGAAAATGGGTGGCACACACGCCGTGCTTCCGCGCCGAAGCCGGTGCCGCCGGCCGCGATACCAAGGGCATGATTCGCCAGCACCAGTTCGAGAAAGTGGAACTGGTGCAGGCCACGCTGCCGGAAAATTCCTACGCCGCGCACGAAGAACTCACCGCACACGCGGAAGCCATTCTTCAAAAGCTGGAACTGCCGTACCGCACCATGCTGCTGTGCGCCGGGGACATGGGCGCGGGCGCTGCAAAAACCTACGACCTCGAAGTGTGGCTGCCGTCGCAGGATCGCTATCGCGAAATCAGCTCCTGTTCCAACTTCGAAGATTTCCAGGCGCGCCGCATGCTCGCGCGCTATCGCCATCCCGAAACCAAGAAGCCCGAACTGCTCCACACACTCAACGGCTCGGGCCTAGCGGTGGGCCGCACGCTGGTGGCGATACTCGAGAATTATCAGAACGCGGACGGCAGCATCGCCGTGCCGGCCGCCCTGCGCGGCTATCTCGGTGGACTCGAAAAAATCGGCTAAGCCCGCGCGCCAGCGCGCGGCGCACGCGGCATGCCGATGACCGGCGCCGCGCTGCCGCCTTGGCTGCTGTGGGCGCTGCTGTCAGCGCTGTTCGCCTCGCTTACCGCAATCTTTGCCAAGCTCGGCCTGCGCGGAGTCGACTCCGATTTCGCCACACTCATTCGCACCGGCGTAATTCTCTTAGTGCTCGCCGGCTTCGTCGCCTGGGCCGGCAAGTGGAGCGATCCCCGCGCACTGCCCGGCAAGACCTGGCTGTTCCTCGTGCTCTCCGCACTCGCCACGGGTGCCTCCTGGGTCTGCTACTTCCGCGCCCTGCAAATCGGCGACGCCGCCAAAGTCGCACCGGTCGACAAACTCAGCGTCGTGCTCGTCGCCGTATTCGCCGTAGCCTTCCTCGGCGAACGTCCGGCGCTTAAAGACTGGTGCGGAATCGTGCTGGTAGCGGCGGGTGTGGTGCTGTTGAGTTTGCGTTTGTAGTTTTTATTCGTCAGGTGGACTGGGTTATCGTGCGGATGTGCACACTAATTACGGTTGGGCCTGGAACTAGCATGATCACGACAATACTCGGTGGCGTTCTAGTATTTGTTCTGGGGCAGATTGCATTAAAGCTCGTGGTTGAGCCCGTGCATGCGCTAAAGCGCTCGTTTTCTGATGTGTCGAGTGCATTGCTTGTGAATGCGCCATTCACATACAACGCGAGCGCACTCACAGAGGATCAGAAACGTCTTGTAAGAGAGCGGCTGCTTGCTCTATCCGGCACATTACACGCAGCAGTTATGCTGGTTCCGTGCTACGGAGTTTGGGGGTGCGTCTTCTTCCTGCCTAGCAAGGCAACTGTTTACGAAGCTGCTCAAGATCTTGTGGCAGTAGGAAACTGGGTCCAGTCTACAAACCCAGATCCGCTGCCACACATTATCAAGCATCTGCAAAGCGCCGCTGACAAGCTCGGCATCTATATTTCGCCCAATAGCCGCATAGATGATGCCTTGTTAAATCTCATGATTCAGAACTCCCTGGGCAGGGGTACAGTGGCCCAACCAACGGTTCAAGCCGACGAATCCGCCTCCGGCGGGTCCATGCGTTAGCCTAGCGTTATGTTTTTGGGAGACGGTAATGCCTGATCAAAAAGCGACGATGATCCTTGGCGCCAAAACGGACATGAACCAAGAGAGCATCTCAAAGCTATCTAACACGGAAGCTTGGGCCATTATCTATTCGCTTAGGCAAAAGAAGGCCAAAGACAAGAGGCTCCAGATTTGCTTCACTGGCGTCGGAGATTCCAAGAAGGCGGAGTACACCGCCGTTGCAAGCCAACGCGGCTTCAAGGTGGTCGCCAAGGTCACAAAAGAGCTTGACTATCTTTGTGCGGGAGGAACGCCCGGACCAAAGAAAATGGAACAAGCTCTGGCACAGGGAGTTCAATTACTAACGGAGCAGCAGTTCCATCATCTTCTTGCCACGGGCGAGATTCCGGGGTGAAACATAACTCCCGCTTCAAGACTAAAGTCCCTGCCTGCGCTTCACTGCGGCAGGGTCGCGGCTCAAGCTAGGCGCTATGCGTCAATATCACGTCGGAATTGCTGCTGAAGCCTTCGCGGCGGCCGTCTTTGCGCAAGCCGGTTGCGATGTCCTAGTTCAATACGGCGCTAATCAGCCGGGCTATGACCTCATGATCACCCGAGGCGGCAGTCACAGGAAAGTCTCCGTCAAGGGAAGCAAAGATGGCGGCTGGGGTTTGGTCGCGAGTTACAAGAACTCAGACCGCACCTACCACGAAGCCATCGACGCGTGGCTTGTCAAGCACGATGACCCAGAGGTCATATATTGCTTCGTACAATTCAAGAGGGTGCAGCTAAGTGAGATGCCGCGCATTTATCTTGCAAGCCCCCAAGAGGCCGCCAGGTATATGAAGAAGAGCCGTGGTGGTCACGGCTATACGTCGCTAAGAGAAAACTATACTTGGGCCAGCGGCCTGGCGGGCGGCTCGAAAGATACCATTCCAGCGAGTTGGTGCTTTAGTGCTGATCGCCTCAATGAATACCTGTCGCCCGGCGAAGACACATATCATTTACTACCAGCCGACCGGTCCCGAGACGCCAGCTCGGTCCTCTCATATCGAACGTTGTCGTCGAAGAAAATATGAGCTTTAACGAAGATCATGCGATCGAGACGTATAAGTCTCTTATCTCCATATCCACAGAAGCCCTTAAAGCCCTTCAGTGGCTCAACGGTGGAGCAGTCGTGGCTTTGTTGGCCTACTTGGGGCAGCATCCAGAGTTCGCTGTAGTTTCGAAGTGCTCATTGGTGTGGTTTGTTGTTGGCTTGATTGCTGCCACCTCAACGTTTGTAACGTCATATCTAACGCAGTTGTCCTTGTATAACGAAAGCGTCCACGGGGCGAGCTATACAGGTTGGTCGCACCGATTATGGTTGTGCGTAACTCTTTGCATAGCCGTTATTAGCGTCGTGTCCTTCAGCGTTGGAGCCTTTGCAGGGCTGTCAGCATTCACTCAGACTCCTTATCATTGAACCGATAGGCAAGAGACTGCAAACAGCTCGCTCAAGCGGATGGTCTGGATATTCGCACTTTGGCTCGACATGTCTGGTGTTGCTCGGCGCTGAATCCGCTGCTTAGCTCGAATGTTGACCACAATCCGAACAACCAAAATCTTCGCATCACTTTGCCTCCTTCTGGTATCCGCCGCCGTGGCTGCAGCAGACGATTCAGGCTATCTGGGATTCGCGGTTAAGGTTGAAGCCGAGGGCTTTTTCCTGAATCCCACTTTGAAGTCGGCCACGGTGGATTCGGTTTCCGCGGGCTCGCCGGCGGCGCGGGCAGGGCTTGTGGCGAACGATCAGATCTTGGATGTCGATGATCACGCAGTGATCGGCGCGTAGGCGAGGGAGCTTGAACCTCTCCTCAAAAAAGCGCCAGGTCAGTCGTTGCGCCTCAAGCTTCGGCGCCCGAGTGGAGAGGAATACGACGCGACGCTAGAGGCTGCGTCGCGTCCAATCAATCGCTGAAGCGAGCGCCGGCCGAATCTGTTGCCTGAGCGAGGGTAAGGTCACCCTCGGCGACGGTAATCGTTAAGGAGTGATCGAGCGCGGAGTCTCACGCAGGGATGTGACGCAGCAACGCGCAACGCGACGCCTTGCTTTCAGCTACAGCACAACCCGCTCAATCATCGGCAATGCCGTCGCAATGCCGCCATCGAATTGATCGGACCAATGCCGGTGATTGAAGACTTGTCCTTGCGTTCGCACGGCGTGCACGCGTGCGGTGTCGATTTCGGCATAAATCCACTGCGCTGAATTCAGCGTGCCAAGTGCTACCACACCGTCGTCCGGGAACGCGCGATCGGGTGGGCCGAATACGCCGGCGGCGCCGACGTTGATGTCGATGGCGGGCGACCATGGCGCTTCGCCCACCAGCGGGGCTTGCACGGTGTAGCACTGGTTTTCGAGTGCGCGCGCCTGCGCGCCAACGCGTACACGGTGGTAGCCGCCGAGTGTGTCGGTGCAGCTGGGCGACAGGATCAGTTTGGCGCCGGCTTCGGCTTGCGCGCGCGCGAGCAGTGGGAATTCGATGTCGTAGCAGATGTCGATGGCGAGGCAGCCTAGCGCGGTGTCGAACACTTTCAGCGCGTCGCCGCCGGCGATGTGCCATTGCTCGCGTTCGAAGCGCGTCATCACGCGCTTGTCCTGAAAGTCGGCGCGACCATCGGGTGCGCAGAGCCAGGCGCGATTGCGGAAGCTGCCGTCTGTAAGCTGCCAGGGGAAACTGCCGGCGACGATGTAGGCATGGTGTTGCCGCGCGAGCGCGCGATGCAGATCGACATAGCGCTCGCGTAAGGCCTGCATCGCGTGAATCTGCGCGTGCAAATCGGCTTGCACCTCGGCTGCGAACAGAGCGGCCAGCGACATCGAGGCGTATTCCGGAAACAGCAGCAGCTTCGCCTCGTGCGCGGCGGCTTCGGCGCACCACTGCGACAATTGTTGTTCGACCTCATGCCAGTCGCGCGGCGCACTCACCGGATATTGCGCGGCGGCAAGTACGAAGCGCGTTGCCGGCGTACTGACGCGTTCAGGCGTCGAAGTGGAGGTGTTCATAGGCGCTTCAGCCAGAAGTGCATCGGCTTGTCGGTGGATTGCGTTTCGCCGATGTCGGGCCAGGCGAACTGCGTGACCAGTTCCGGCGCGGGGCGATAGCCGCGGTGGGTCCAGAACGCATCATTCGGCACGTAGTCCGCCGGTTTGGCTGGATGTTGCTCGGGCCGCACCACCGAGCAGAACGCACAGACCCGCAGACCGTTCGCGCGCGCATGGGCTTCGCGCTGTTCGAAGAATTTCACGCCGAGGCCGCGTCCGCGATACGGCGGCAGCAGCACGGATTCGCCGAAGTAATCGATCTCGTCGAGCGCGTGGCCGGCAGCCAGAAACGGCGCCTGCGCTTCGGCACCGGCGTCGGCCAGCGGCAACGTGGTGGTCGCACCGACGCAGTCCGCGCCGTCCCACACCAGCACCGCGAGGCTGCGCGGCGAGCGCAGATACACGTCGAGATACTTCGTCTCGTAGTCGCGCGTGCCTTCATACAGGTAAGGCCAGTCGCGGAACACTGCGATGCGCACGTCCGCGAGCGCATCGAGTGCTTGCGCGATGTCCGGCCCGGTGAGGCTTTGCAAGCGCAGCGAACGCATGTGCGCGATCGGCCGACTCAGGCGCCGACCTGCCGGAGCCAGTCCTGCAGGTTGTAGAAATTGCTGATGCGCGCAACGCGACCGTCGCGAATGTCGAAGAACGCACCGGCCGGCAGGCGATAGGTTTGGCCACGCGCCTCCGGCAGACCTTGGTCGGTGCTCAGGTAGGTGCCGAGCACGGTGAACTCGGCGGCCGCGCGCGTGCCTTCATCGTTGGCGAGGATCGTCAGGTCCACCAGTTGCTCGCGGTAATGGCGGTTCATGCGTTGCATGAAGGTTTCAAAAGCAGGCTTGCCGATTTCGCGGCCGCCCTGGTTGATGTCGTGGATCACATCGTCGGTCAGCAGCGCCAGGAAGCGCTGCATGTCGCCGGCATTGAAGGCGGCGTAGTAGCGGCGGACCAGTTCGATCGCCTCGGTGCGCATCGGAGTTCCTGTGAGTGTCGGTGAGGTGCGGGACATTGAAAAACTTGCGAGCGAGAATTTTAAACGCTGTGCTTCAATCCACCTTGCGCAGCGCCAGAATCGCGTTGCAGCCACCGAACGCGAAGCTGCTCGACAGCAGCGTGTCGATCTCCACTTCGCGTGCGGTATGCGGCACGTAGTCGAGATCGCATTCGGGGTCGGCCTCGTGCAGGTTGATCGTCGGCGGCAACAAGCCGTTGCGCAGGCTCAGCACGCTGGCAACGCATTCGATCGCACCCGCAGCACCGAGCGAGTGGCCGATCATCGACTTGATCGAACTCATCGGCAGTTGCGCGGCGTGCGCGCCGAACACGCGCTTCACGGCCTGCGTTTCGGTGCTGTCGTTGGCCTGCGTGGCGGTGCCGTGGGCATTGATGTAATCGATGTCGCCAACGTTCAATTCAGCGTCGTCGAGTGCGCGCTGCAAGGCGCGACTCTGGCCTTCCACGCTGGGGCGCGTGGCGTGCAGACCGTCGTTGTTGCCGCCGTAGCCGACGATTTCAGCGAGCAGCGTGGCGCCGCGCCGGCGCGCCTGTTCATATTCTTCCAGCACGAGAATCGCCGCGCCTTCGGACAACACCAGGCCGTCGCGGTCGCGCGCGAAGGGACGCATCGCGGTGTCCGGCGAGTCGTTGCGTTGCGACATCACACGCAAGGCATTCCAGCCGCTGAACACGCCGAACGACAACGGCGCCTCCGCGCCTCCGGCCAGCATGGACGTCGCGTAGCCGTTGCGAATCGTGCGGTAGGCCTCGCCGATGGCATTGGCGCCGGACGCGCAGGCGGTCGAGATCGTCAGCGAAGGACCGCGCAGGCCGTAGCGGATGCTCAGCACGCCGGCTGCGGCGTTGGCCATCGACATCGGTACGGTCAGCGGGCTCACCGCGCGCGGGCCCTTGCTGTGCAGGGCCTTCTGCGCGGCGTCGATCGTGGTGATGCCGCCGATGCCGGTGCCGAGCATTACGCCGGTGGCCAGTGCATCGTCTTCGCTGGGTTGGAGCCCGCTTTCGCGCAGCGCTTCGGCAGCTGCCGCCAGGGCGAACTGGCCGACGCGATCGACGCGGTCGGCATCCGCGTAGTCGCAGCTGGCGAGATCGAAGTCGCGGCATTCGCCGGCGATGCGTGTGCGGAACGGGCTGGCATCGAACAGATTAATTGCGCTGATCGCGCTGCGGCCCTGGCTCAGGCCTTCCCAGAATTTCTGCTGGCCGCCACCGTAGGGCGAGACCACGCCCATGCCGGTGATGACGACTCTAGACGGCGGCATCGGTTCCGATATCAGAACCGTTCAGCGCCAGTTGCCGTTTGACCAGCGCCACCAGCGCATCGAAATCGGTGATGCGTTCCTTGCCGACATCGGGAAACTGAATGTCGAAATGGCTTTCGACCTCGAAGATGGTTTCCAGGAACAGCAGCGAATCGCCGCCCCATTCGGACAGCTTGGAGCCGGGCACGATCAACGCGGGATTGACCTTCAGATTGCGCGAAATCAGATCGCGCAACTGGCTTTCGACCGCATCTTCCATGACTCCTCCAATGATTTGCCGCTCGGTCGCCAGGCGGATGTTCGTAACGCTGGGCGCAGGGCTTGAGCGCGATAGTAAGTCGCCGCGCGTCGCAGGCCAAACCTTGCCCATGCGGCTGGCCGTTCCACTGCGCCCGTTTGGCCGCGATGCGGCTTGGATCGCGTCCTGTGGCCGGGTTCTGAATACGGCCGTCGTACCTCGCGCGCGGACACGCTCAAAGCGATCCGGCGATTCAATATCTCTTGCTGCTCGGCTGCCGATCGGCTACCGCCTCGATTGCTGCTCGGGTGCCGCCCTCGATTGCAGCATCTTGCCGCGTCGAGTCGTCGGTTTCGTTGCGGCTTCGAGCCGGTCGGCGACCTTAGCTCCGCCGCCGCCTCAGGCCCGCTCGAACAGCGATTTGCCGCCGGTTTTCTTCAGCAGCAGCACGTCGTGAATCATCAGCGCGGTGCCGGCGTGCGGCTTGAGCATGTCGTACAGCGTCAGGGCACCGATCGCCGCAGCGGTGAGCGCCTCCATCTCCACGCCGGTGCGCGCCTGCGTGCCCACCTCGACGCGCACGGTCACCGAGGTCTCGGTGAATTCGTAACGCACGTCGATCTTGTCGAGCAGCAAGGGGTGGCACAGCGGCAGCAGGTCCGGCGTGCGCTTGGCGGCGAGGTAGGCCGCCGCGCGCGCCATTTCCAGCGCGTCGCCCTTGTCGACGCCGCCGTTGCGCAGGCGCGCGATCACTTCGGCGGGCGCATCCAGAATCGCCTGTGCCACGGCGACGCGTTGGGTCACCGGTTTCTCGCCTACGTTCTTCATTGCGGATTCATGCGTCCTTGACGTCTTTGAGGATCTGCCCTTCGAGGAAGCGACTGCTACTGTCGACGTAGCGCTCTTCCTTCCAGATCGGAATGGTCTGCTTGATGGTGTCGATCGCCCAGCGGCAGGCATCGAACGAGGCCGCGCGATGTGGTGCATGCACGACGACAACAACGCTGACGTCTCCCACCACCAACTCGCCTACGGCGTGCGCCACGCGGCAGTACACGCCGAAGCGCGACGCGGCCTCGGTTTCGATTTCGAGCAGGCGCGCTTCGGCCAGAGCCGGATAGGCGTGGTAATGCATGCCGCTGACCGCGCGACCTTCGTGCTGGTTGCGCACGGTGCCGGCGAAGAACGCCAGCGCGCCGCAGTCGGCCGGTGCGGGGGCTGCGAGCCAGTCGGCGACTTGCAATGGACCTTGCAGCAGGCGTTGCGCGCTCACGCCTGCGCTCCGCACACGAGGCGGTGCGCGAGCGGCCGTGCCGGCAGGCGCAATGCATGAATCTCTTGCGACGACGCAGGATGCAGCGCGCGCATCGCAATCATTCGCGCAGTGAAACGCATCATCCGCCGCTCACCGGTGGAATCAGCGCCAGTCGCTTGCCGTCGGCAACTAAGGCCTGCGGCGACACCACCGTGTCGTCCAGCGCCACGGCGATCGATGCGCGCCGCGCGGCGAATTCCGGGTAGCGCAGCGAGAGCAGGTCGAGCGCATCGGCCACGCAGGCGCCGCCGGGCAGCTCGAGCGTCAGGCGCTCGGCGCCGCACCAGCGCGCGGCCGGGCCATAGCAGTCGATCAGCAGATTCATTCGGGTTCAATGCGCAAAGGAGCGTGTCGGCATTCTATGCGAGGCGTATTCGTGGGCGCCTTGGGCGTGACGGCGGTAACTCGCAACTGCGCCGCGCGGCGCCATGCGAAGTGGCGGCGGCGCAAGTAAACGGAACCTTGAACGGATGATTGAACTGAACCTTGAACGGAACCTTGAACGGACGCTCAGCCGCCCAGCGAATTCATCGCGATCGGTCGCTCCACATAACCCGGATGCGCGGCGTAGCCGGCGTCTTTGTGCCAGACGGTGTCGCGGATGCTGGCGGCGAGTGCGACGTCGTCGGCACCGCTGCGCATCAACTCGCGCAGCGACGTGCCGCGTTGCGAGAACAGGCAGGGATACAGCGAGCCGTCGGCGGTGATGCGCAGGCGATCGCAGGATGCGCAGAACGGATTGGAGACGGTGGCGATGACGCCGATTTCGGATTCGCTGCCGACGCGGTAGTACGCGGCCGGATCATTGCTGCGCGGTAGCGCTTCGACTTCGAACTCGCTGCGCAAGCGTTCAAGAATCTCCGCCTGGCTGACGACGCGTTCGCGCGACCATTCGCCGCGACCATCGAGCGGCATGAATTCGATGAATCGCAGGCTCAGGCGTTCGCGTACCGCCCAGCGCGTCAACGGCAGGATTTCGTCCTCGTTCATGCCGCGCACCACCACGGTGTTGAGCTTCAGCGACAGCCCTGCATCGCGTGCTGCACGGATGCCGTCCAGCACCGGTGCCACACCGCGACCGCCGGAGAGTTTTTCGAAGGTCGCCGGCGTCAGCGCGTCGAGGCTGATGTTGAGATCGTCGAGGCCGGCGCGCTGCAGGCCCTCGGCGCGGCGCGCCAGCAGCGCGGCATTGGTGGTCAGCGAAACGCGTTCGAGACCGAGCGGCCGCAGTTCGCCGCATTCTTCGATCACCGCTTCGAGGTCGCGCCGCAGCAGCGGCTCGCCACCCGTCAGGCGCAGGCGATTGACGCCGAGGTCGGCGACGAACAGCCGCAGCACGCGCTGCAATTCGTCGCGGCTCAGGCGGTCGGCGCGCGGCATGAAGTCCGGCGTTTCCGGCATGCAGTACGGGCAGCGGAAGTTGCAGCGATCGGTCAGCGATACGCGCAGCTTGCGTTTGACGCGGCCGAACCGATCCGCCACCGGTTTGGCCGGCATCGGCGCGGTGGGGCGGGGCAGCAAGCTCATGTGGGAACGCTCATGCGGAATCATTGTATGACGACGCCAATCAGGCCGCTGCGTTTACCTGGAGTTCCCCGGTGTTCGCGAGCCCGCACAGCTTGCGCGAGCGCTCAAGTCTGCAGGCTTCGCGTCGGCGCCTGCGGGGGCGCCGACTGTAGGCGCTTGGATCAGCTGCCGCGACGCAGCTGCCAGACCAGCGGCAGATCCGCGCGCGCTGCATGCTGATAGGCGAGATCGAAGTCGCGCAGCGCCTTCAGGCAGTCGTCGACGTTCTGGTCGGCGCGCAGTGCAAACGCGTCGAAGCCGCAGCGCTGCATGAACTGCAATTGATCACGCTGAACGTCGCCGGTTGCGCGAATCTCGCCGTCGAAGCCGTGCTGCTCGCGCAGCAGTCGCGCCTGCGAAAACGCGCGTCCATCGCTGGATTTCGGGAATTGCAGTGCGATCAGCGGGCGCTCGCGCAGCAGCGGCCACAGGGCGTCGATGTCCTCGGTGTTGGGCAGCCGCAGACCGACGCGCGCAGCCGCAGCCAGTGCCTCGCGGCCGGACTGCCAGCGCGCGAGGCTGACGATCACGGACGCACCCGAAGGTACGGCCGTCTCGTCGTCGAGTTCCAGCCAGTCGTCGGCGACGACCGCGTTGCCGCGGATCAGCGTGCTCATGCGGCTTCCTCGGCGTGCGCATCGGCCTTGTCGTAGAGCCGCGCCTTGAACGGCGCCATGCCGACGCGACGATAGGTCGCCAGGAAGCTTTCTTCTGCGGCTTCGCGCTGTTCGAGGTAGACCTCGATGATTTTCTCGATTGCCGGTGCGATGTCGCTGCGGCTGAACGAAGGGCCGGTGCGGTCGCCGAGCGCGGCATCGTTCTCGGCGGAGCCGCCGAGCGTTACCTGGTACCACTCTTCGCCGGACTTATCGACGCCGAGAATGCCGATGTGGCCCACGGTGTGGTGGCCGCAGCCGTTCATGCAACCCGACATCTTCAGCTTGATGTCGCCGATGTCGTGCTGATAGTCGAAATCCTCGAAGCGGTCGAAGATGTCCTGCGCCACGCCGATCGAACCGGCGTTGGCCAGCGAGCAGAAATCCAGGCCGGGGCAGCAGATCAGATCGGTCAGCAGCCCGATGTTCGGTGTCGCCAGGCCGAGCCCGGCAAGTTGCTGCCACAGCGCATAGATGTCGTTCTTGGCAACGTCGGCCAGCACCAGATTCTGGTCGTGCGTGGCGCGCAGTTCGTCGAAGCTGAATCGTTCGGCGAGATCGGCGAGCGCATCCATCTGGCGGTCGGTGACGTCGCCGGGCGCCACACCATTGGCCTTCAGCGACACGAAAACGGCGGCGTAGCCCGGCTTCACATGCGTGCGCAGATTGCGCTTGGCCCAGGCGGCGAACTTGCTGTCGGCGGCGAGTTGCGCATCGAAGCTGCCGTTGTCGGCGCTGGCCGCATCGACGTAGGCCGGAACGTCGAAGCGCGCCTTCATGCGCTCGATATCTTCCGGCAGCAGTTTCAGATAGCCGTCCTTGATCTTGGCCCACTCGGCTTCAACCAGTTCGGTGAACTTCTCCGGCCCGAGCGCTTTGACCAGCACCTTGATGCGCGCGCGGTGAATGTTGTCGCGGCGGCCTTGCAGGTTGTAGATGCGCAGGATCGCTTCGAGATACGAGAACAGGTCGACTTCCGGCAGGAACGGCCGGATCAGATGACCGAGCATCGGCATGCGACCGAGGCCGCCGCCGACGAAGATGCTGTAGCCGAGTTCGCCCTGCTCGTTCTTCACCAGATGCACGCCGATGTCGTGCACGCGCGTCGCCGCGCGGTCGTTGATCGAAGCCGAGAACGCGAACTTGAACTTGCGCGGCAGCCAGTTGAATTCCGGATGGAAGCTCGACCACTGGCGCGTCAATTCGCAGTACGGACGCGGATCGACCAGTTCGTCGTCGGCGACACCGGCGAGATGATCGGCGGTGATGTTGCGGATGCAGTTGCCGCTGGTCTGGATCGCGTGCATCTGCACCGTGGCGAGGTCGGCCAGCAGGTCCGGCACTTCCGCCAGCTTGGGCCAGTTGAACTGCAGATTCTGGCGGGTGGTGAAGTGGCCGTAGCCCTTGTCGTACTTGCGCGCGATGTGCGCGAGCATGCGCATCTGCTTGGCGGACAGCAGGCCGTACGGAATCGCGATTCGCAGCATCGGTGCGAAGCGCTGCACGTAAAGACCGTTGCGCAGGCGCAGCGCGCGGAATTCGTCCTCGCCGAGCGTACCGGCCAGGAAACGGCGAGTCTGATCGCGGAACTGCGCGACGCGCTCGTCGACCAGTTTTTGATCGTATTCGTCGTAGCGGTACATAGCTTTTAACCCGTGCTACCTCAGTGCGGGCGCGTACTTTACTCGCCTAAGCCGGGCATAAGCTAATAACTAACCGATCCAAGCCGGATCAAAGGGGCGCGGACGGCTCACCGCCGACGCCCCCGGGTGGCCCTCAGATCGAATGCAGCTTGGCGATCAACTCATGCACGCGGCGATTGCGCACCTCGGAATCCTCGATGGCGGCCACTTCCTCGACCAGATCGTGCGACAGATGCGGCGCGAATTCGGTGATGAAGTCGTACATATAAGCGCGCAGGAACATGCCCTGGCGGAAGCCGATGTGGGTGGTGCTCGGCTCGAACAGGTGATCCGCCTTCAGCGACACCAGGTCGGCATCCGCCTTCGCGTCGTAGGCCATCGAGGCGATGATGCCGACGCCGAGCCCGAGCCGCACGTAGGTCTTGATGACGTCGGCATCGACCGCAGTCAGTACCACATCGGGCCGCAGGCCATGTGCTGCGAAGGCCTGGTCGAGCTTGGAGCGACCGGTAAAGCCGAAGGTGTAGGTGATCAGCGGAAACGCGGCGATGTCGCCCAGCGTGAGCTTGCTCTTCTGCGCGAGCGCATGGTTCTTCGGCACCAGGATGCTGCGGTTCCAGTGGTAGCAGGGCAGCATCACCAATTGGTCGAAGTGTTCGAGCGCTTCGGTCGCGATGGCGAAGTCGGCTTCGCCTTCGGCGGCGAGCTTGGCGATTTCCGGCGGGGTGCCCTGATGCAGATGCAATGCCACCTGCGGATATTGGTCGCGGAACTTGCGCACCACCGGCGGCAGCGCGTAGCGCGCCTGCGTATGCGTGGTGGCCAGGCTCAACGAACCGCGATCGGTATCGCGGAATTCCTCGGCGATATTGCGGATGTTGTCGGCCTGCAGCAGCAGACGCTTGGTGTATTCGAGAATGCGCTGCCCGGCGGGCGTCACCGTGCTCAGGTGCTTGCCGTTGCGCTGGAAGATGTCGACGCCCAGCTCTTCCTCGAGCAGACGGATCTGCTTCGACACGCCCGGCTGCGAGGTGAACAGCGCCTCGGCGGCAGCGGTGACGTTGAGACCGCGATGCGCGACCTCATGGATGTAATGCAGTTGGCGCAGTTTCATTGATTCAGACCCTTTGTTTTGTTTTGGTGCCGCTTTGCGACTCGAACTCCAGCGTGCCGGTACTGGTGTGTCGTGGCGGGTGGTCCGCCTTCGTTTCCATCCAACGATTACCGTCTCAGCAAAATCTCACTTCGGCCGCGCGGTGCGTGCCGCCCGGATCGCGATCCTTCTCAAGCCCCAGCAGGCGGCGATCGACCCAGCGCGTGTTGCTCAGCCACAGCCCGTTCCATTCGAAGCCGTCAGCGCGATGCATGACCTCGATGCGGCCTTCCGATTCGTCGAGGATGACCAGCCGGTTCTGCGGGCCGAGCCATTGATCGAGGATGCGCCGGAAGGAACGGTCGTAGATCAGCTTGCGACGGTGCGACAGCAACGGTGCCAGGTAGTCGTTGACCAGATGCCAGGTGTCCGACAGCCCGGCCTGGCGCAACTCCACCTTGGCGGTGCCGTTGTGCATCAGGTACATCCCCTGTGCCACGCGGAACGGATGCAGGTTCTCGGCCTGCGACGAGCCGCGCGTGCGATAGCGAAAATGAAACGCGCATTCGCGACCGGCGAATTCCTCGGCCAGCGCCAGCGCCAACCGCGGATCGCTGTCATCGGTGCGGGTTATGCGCGGTTTGCCGCTGCTGCCGAAGCCCATGAAACCGAAGCCGTCCGGGTTGTACTCGGCTGCCGAGCGCAACAGCTCCGGCGGCGTGGTCATTCCGCGTGCTTGGTAGACGATCAGGCACATGGCATCGGTCCGGGCGCGCAGCCGCGCGCTAGATTTTCGCGAGCAGCACTTCGGTCGCCTTGAACACCGCCAGCACTTCCTGGCCGACATCCAGATTCAAGGCTTTGATCGAGCGCGAAGTAACGATCGACGTGACGATGCCGGAGGCCGTTTCAATATCGACCTCGGACACCACCGGACCGTGTACGATCTCGACAATTCGACCGGGCAACTGGTTGCGGGTATTGATCGCGTGAATCGTCATGGCCCTGCTCCTGCATGAGTGAAGCCAGCACTTTACGCATCGATTAATAGTATATAAAGAAATAAAAACGAATGTCGTTATTCCTTTTTACGGTAGTGTCTCAGTCTGCGACACGGTTAGCGTTCGAGAACGTTCGCGGCGGTGATCGAGCAACGCAGAGGCATTGCGGCAAGCCGTCGAACCCCGTGCGCGGAGCCCGCCAATGGCCGGCATAGGCTTCGCGATCGCAGGCCTGCTGGTCGGCACCGCCGTAGGCGCCACCGGCGTGGGTGGCGGCTCGCTGATGACACCGGTTCTGATCCTGTTTTACGGCATCTCGCCGGCGCTGGCGGTGGGTACCGATCTGCTCTATGCGGCGATCAGCAAAACCTTCGGCGTCGTGCTGTACCGCCAGAAGAAGGCGGTGGACTGGCCGATTGTCGGCTGGCAGGCGCTCGGCAGCGTGCCGGCGTCGTTGATGACCTTGTACGTACTGGAGCAGGTCGGACCTTCACCGGCGCTGGATCACGTGATCAAACTGGTGCTGTCGATCGCGATCATCGTCACCGCTGCCTTCACGCTGGTGCAGGAAACGCTGCTGCGGCGCCTGCGCCCGCGTGCTGCGAAGAGCCTGCCGCCGCTGCCACTCAAAATACTGACCATTCTGGCCGGCGTGCTGATCGGCACGGTCGTGACGATTTCCTCGGTCGGTGCCGGTGTGATCGGCATGATGCTTTTGATCCTGCTGTACCCGACGCGCGAGCCGATCAAGCTGGTCGGCAGCGATCTGGCGCACGCGGTGCTGATTACCGCAATCGCCGGCGCGGGTCACGCGCGCCTCGGCACGGTCGACTACTCGATGCTGGGCTTTCTGCTGCTCGGCGCCCTGCCGGGCATTTGGGTGGGCAGCCGCATCGGCTTCCGGCTCGATCCGGCCATGTTGAAGCGCATCATCGCGATCCTGCTGCTGGTGGTCGGCACGACTACGCTGGTCAAGGCGATGCAGCCGAGTCATCCGCCCGCTGCCGCCGCGGTGAAGCCGGCGGCTTAATGTAGCGCCGGCTGGATGCGGGCGCGCGCTGGGTTTTGCCCGCGCCCGCGCGGCAGCGGAGAATTGAACGACGATGAGCGCAACCCCGCTGGCAGCACCGAATCCCTTCTTTCCGATCAGCCTGCGGTTGCAGGGCGCGCGCGTGCTGCTGGTTGGCGGCGGCGAAGTCGCGGCGCGCAAGGTGCGCTTGCTGTTGCGCGCAGCACCGATCATCGAAATCGTCGCGCGCGAACTGAACGAAGAGCTCGCAGCATTGGCGGCGCAAGGCCGCGTGCAGTTTCTCGGCGCTGCGTTCGAACCTGCGCAGATTGTGGGATGCCGGCTGGTGATCGCCGCCACCGACGATCGCGCTTTGAATCGCCAGGTCGCCGCTGCCGCCGATGCGGCGAACATCCCGGTCAACGTCGTCGATGATCCGGCGCCGTCGAGTTTCATCACGCCGGCCATCATCGATCGCGCACCGCTGCAGGTCGCCATCTCCAGCGGTGGTGCGGCGCCGGTGCTGGCGCGGCGACTGCGCGAGCGGATCGAGGCGATGCTGCCGGCGCAGCTCGGTCAGCTGGCCGGCTTCCTGCAGCGCCAGCGCGCACGCGTGGCCGATCGACTGCCGACCTCCGAGCGTCGCGCGCTGTGGGAACGCTTCCTCGACGGACCCGGTGCCGAGCGTCTGCTGCGCGGCGATGAAGCCGGTGGCGACGCCGAGCTGCAGCGTCTGCTCGACGGTGCAGCGCCCGGCGGCGAAGTCTTTCTGGTCGGCGCCGGTCCGGGCGATCCGGATCTGCTGACGTTTCGTGCGCTACGTTTAATGCAGCAGGCCGATGTGGTGTTGTACGACCGTCTGCTGCCGACGGCAATTCTCGATCTGGTGCGGCGCGATGCCGAGCGCATCTTTGTCGGCAAGCGTCGCAGCCAGCATGCGGTGCCACAGGACGAAATCAACGCCGAACTGGTGCGTCTGGCGCGCGCCGGCAAGCGCGTGTTGCGCCTGAAGGGCGGCGATCCTTTCATTTTCGGCCGCGGCGGCGAGGAAATCGAAACGCTCGCGGCGGCCGGCATCGCATTCCAGGTGGTGCCCGGCATCACCGCCGCCAGCGGCTGCGCGGCCTACGCCGGCATTCCACTGACGCATCGCGATTATGCGCAGGCCTGCATCTTCGTCACCGGACATGCGCGCGCCGACGGCAAGCTGGCGCTGAACTGGCCGTTGCTGGCGCAGCGCGGTCAGACCGTGGTGATCTACATGGGGCTCGGAACGCTGCCGCAGCTGTGCGCGGAATTCACCGCGCAGGGCTTGCCGGCGGACTGGCCGGCGGCGTTGATCGAGGAAGGCACGTCGAGCGCGCAACGCGTGATCAGCGGCACCTTGGCCGACCTACCGGCGAAGGTTGCGGCGGCCGAGGTGCGCGGTGCGAGCCTGGTGATCGTTGGCGAAGTGGTGCGACTGCGCGAGAAGCTCGACTGGTTCGCGCGACACGCGTCGACTCAGCTGAGCGAGCGGCCGCTCGCGGGCTGAGTCAGGCTGCGGCCGCGCAGGCGTTTCTGCACGCTGCGCAGGATGCCGGGACTGTCGAGGCCGCATTGCGCGAGCAGTTCATCGCGCGAGCCGTGGGCGACGAAACGATCCGGCAGACCGAGGTTCAATACCGGCACCGACAATTCCTGCTGCAGCAGCCATTCGTTCACCGCGCTGCCGGCACCGCCGAGCACGCTGTTGTCTTCCAGCGTTACCAGCAGTTCGTGGTTCGCAGCGAAGCCGCGGATCACATCCTGGTCGAGCGGTTTGACGAAGCGCATGTCGGCGACACTCGCATCGAGAATCTCGGCGGTTTCCAGCACGCGATCGAGCAGCGTGCCGAATACCAGGAACGCCACGCGCGGCTGGCGTCGGCCGCGCGATTCTCGCAGCACGCGCGCACGGCCCAACTCCAGCGGCGCCAACACCTCGTTGCCCTCGACCTGTGCGACTTCTGCGCTGGCGCCGCGCGGGTAGCGCACTGCGCAGGGGCCGGGCAGCGTCAGCGCGGTATCGAGGGCGCGCGCGCATTCGAGCGCATCGCTCGGTGCGATCACCACCAGCTCGGGCACGCAGCGCAGGAACGACAGATCGAAAGCGCCGTGATGCGTGGCGCCGTCGGCACCCACCAGGCCGCCGCGATCGATTGCGAACAGAACGGGCAACCGTTGCAAGGCGACATCGTGAATCAGCTGGTCGTAGCCGCGCTGCAGGAAGGTCGAATAGATCGCGACCACCGGCCGCAGGCCCTCGCAGGCGAGTCCGGCGGCGAGCGTCACCGCGTGCTGCTCGGCGATGCCGACGTCGAAATAGCGTGACGGGAATTGCCGCGCGAAGTCGACCAGGCCGGAACCCTCGCGCATCGCCGGCGTGATCGCGACGATGCGCGGATCGCGCGCGGCGGCCGCGCACAGCCAGTCGCCGAACACCTGCGAATAGGCCGGTGGTCCGGGCTTGCTGGCGACCAGGGTGCCGGTGACCGGATCGAAACCGGTGACGCCGTGATAACGAATCGGCTCGGCTTCGGCCGGCTCGAAGCCCTTGCCCTTGACCGTGATGACGTGCAGGAACTGCGGACCCTTCGCGTCCTTGACGCGATCGAGCGCGGCCAGCAGCGCGTGGCAGTCGTGGCCATCGACCGGTCCGTGGTAGTTGAAGCCGAGACTTTCGAACAGGCTGCCGGCAGCAAGCTCGCGTTCCACCTGCTGCAGAACCGGTGCTGGCCGGCGGGCGTGCGGGGCTTCGAATCCGGCGCGTGCCAGCGCGCGCGCCGCATGTTCGCGCAGCGCGCCGACGTTTTCGGAAATCGACATGTCGTTGTCGTTGCATACGACCAGCACGTCGAGACCGAGTGCGCCGATGTGGTTCAAGGCCTCGAAAGCGAGGCCGGCGGTGAGGCCGCCGTCACCGATCACCGCGACCACACGGCGGCGCTCGCCTTTCAATTGCGCGGCGGCGGCCATGCCGGCGGCGGCCGAGACCGAGGTGCTGGAATGGCCAGCGCCGAAGGCGTCGTAAAGGCTCTCGTCGCGGCTCAGGAACGGCGCCAGTCCGCCGAGGCGGCGCATGCCTTCTAGGCCTGCGCGACGACCGGTGAGCAGCTTGTGTGGGTAGGCCTGATGGCCGACATCCCAGATCAGGCGATCGTGCGGCGTGTTCAGTGCGTAGTGCAGCGCCAGCGTCAGTTCGACGGTGCCGAGGTTGGCGGAGAAATGGCCGCCGGCGCGCGCCAGAGTTTCGATCAGGTAGCGGCGCATCTCCTGCGCCAGCTTCGGCAAGGCAGACACATCGAGCCGGCGCAGGTCGTCGGGCGTGGCAACGGCACCCAGAAGTGCATAGCCGGAGGATTCGCGCGTGGGGCGGGTCATGCGCTCATTATCGTCGCGGCAGGCCGGCGGCGGACCTTAGTCCGCGTTTTCCTCCGGCGCCAGCAGATTTTTCACCCGCAGCTCGGCGGTGGCGAGCGCATCCTTGCAGGTGCGGGTCAAGGCAACACCGCGTTCGAACAGTTGCAGCGATTCTTCCAGCGGCAGATCGCCGCGCTCCATTCGCGCGACGATGTCGTCGAGTTCCTTCAGCGACACCTCGAAGTGGGCGACCGGGTCGCCCGATGCTTCGGCAGGCGGTGCGGCGTCGGCAGCGGTTTTCTTGCTCATGGCGGGGAATTGTTGCAAAAGTGCGGTGCGCAAACGGGGCGCGGGGTAAGTGCATCCAGATCGACGGCACTGCGCATCCAAACAACACGAACGCTGCACCGGGCGCCGCCGGCAACCGGAAACTACGAGAAATCTTATGTTACCCATTCTTGATGTCGAAGCCGCCCATATCAACATCGACGGCCTCGACCGTCTCGGCGATTTCGCCACCACCGCACCGGCACTGATGGGTGAATTGATCGGCCTGGTCGCGGTGATCCTGATCTTCGGGATGCCGATCATCATCGTGCTGGCGGTGTTGCGGCACCGCGCGCGACGTCAGCAGATGATCAACGACACCGTGATGAAGCTGGCCGAGAAGGGTCAGCCGATTCCGCCGGAGCTTTTCACCGAGCCGGCCGCGCGGCCGCGCTCCGATCTGCGGCGCGGCATCAAGCTGTTGACCGTGGGCCTGGCGATCATGGGCTTCTTCTTTTTCCAAGGCGATCACGACGGCATGGGCATCGGCTTCATTCCGCTGGCGATCGGCATCGGCTACCTGCTGTCCGCACACTTCGACAAGGACAAGCCGGCGCCGTGAATCCGGCGCCCGCCGAGCTTGCGGCGGACGGACCTTCGGACAGCGTGCTGGTTGCACGCGTCCGCGCCGGTCAAGACCGTCACGCGTACGCCGCGCTGGTGCGCCGCCACCAGGGCGCGGTGCGTGCGCTGCTGCGCCGGCTGACGCGTGGCGACGAAGCGCTGGCCGACGATCTGTCGCAGGAAGCGTTCATCCTGGCGTTCCGCAAGCTCGACCAGTTTCGTGGTGACGCGCGCTTCAGCACCTGGATTTACCGGATCGCCTACAACGCGTTTCTGATGCACGCGCGCAGCCACAAGCCGGAAGAATCGCTCGACGAGTCCACGCCGGAAACCGACGACGACGCGCAGGCCGGCGATCTGCAGCCGGAGCAGACCGCCGCCCATCTGCAACTGGACCTGCAGCGCGCGCTGGGTCTGTTGTCGCCGGCGGAAAGAGCGGCGATTGTGCAGTGCTACTATCTGGACCGCAGCCACGAAGAGGCGGCGTATGTTTTGCAGTGTCCGCTGGGTACGGTGAAATCGCATGTTTCCCGGGCCAAGCAGAAGCTCAAGGCAGCGCTGGCGGTCTGGGAACCGAGGACGAGTGATGACCAAAGAACCTGATCGGGAAAACGCTATGGACGGATCGCGGATGATGTTCGCGCACGGCGACGATGCCTGGCTCGAATCCCTGCTGCTGGCCGACGCGCGGCAGCAGCCGCACATCGACGACGCCGGATTTTCCGCGCGCGTGATGGCCGCACTGCCGGCGCCGCGCCGCGAAGTGCATCGCTGGCTGGTGCCCGCCATGGCCGTGCTCGGTGGGGTGGTGTCGATCGGCCTGACGCCGGCCGGCGGTTACTTCGCCAGCCATTACCTCGGCTTGTTCGACCTGCGGCATTTCTCGCTCGACAACCTCGCCGTACTGGTGCCGGTGGCGGTGCTGTACGTCTGCAGCTTCGCCGCGGTGCGCGAACGCTGAATCCGGTTGGGGGCGCCGCGGAGCCGCGACGCCCAGCGACCTCCCAGCGCGCGGTTCCCAGTCCCAGTTCCCAGTTCCCAGTTCCCTGGCCCCAGTTCCCAGTCCCAGTTTGCTGCCCCGAGTTAGCGGCTCGCCGCGCGCAGCCGTCCATGCGCCAAAACGCCAACGCGCCCAAGCGCACCGTGTTCGGCGCGATTGGCGCGGGATCGCCCCGCGCTTGAGGCCGCAATGCCCGTGCTCGCGCGCGTTTCTTGCGACTCCCGGACGCATTCGCTACCTTCGCGCGTCTTCAAACCCCAGCGACGATGGCCAACTCGACGAATTACTCCGCAGAACAGATCGAAGTCCTCAGCGGACTCGACCCGGTGCGCAAGCGCCCGGGCATGTATACCGACACCACGCGGCCGAACCATCTGGCGCAGGAAGTCATCGACAACGGCGTCGACGAAGCACTCGCCGGCCATGCCAAGCGGATCGACGTCACCGTGTTCGCGGACGGCTCGCTGCAGGTGGCCGACGACGGTCGCGGTATGCCGGTCGATATCCATCCCGAGCACAAGGTCTCCGGCGTCGAACTGATTCTGACGCGCCTGCATTCGGGTGCGAAGTTTTCGAACAAGGCCTACGGCTTCTCTGGCGGCCTGCATGGCGTCGGTGTGTCGGTGGTGAACGCGCTGTCGAAGCAGCTGGACGTGCGCGTCACTCGTGGCGGCGCCGAGTACCAGATGAGCTTCGAGAACGGCGACAAGGCCAGCGAGCTGCAGCAGATCGGCCAGACGCCGAAGTCGCGCAGCGGCACCACCGTGCACTTCTGGCCCGACGAAAAATATTTCGATTCGCCGAAGTTCTCGATTCCGCGACTGAAGCAGATCCTGCGCGCGAAGGCGGTGCTGTGCCCGAACCTGCGCGTCAGCCTCGACGACCAGATCGCCGGGGAGCAGACCGTCTGGCAATACGAGAACGGTCTGGTCGACTATCTGAAGGACACGCTGGGCGGCGCGGAAACGATTCCGGCCGAACCCTTTGTCGGCAAATTCGCCGCCAAGCGTGAGGAAGTCGAATGGGCCTTGCTCTGGCTCAACGGCGGCGGCGAGGCGGTGGCCGAGTCGTACGTCAATCTGATTCCGACCGCGCAAGGCGGCACCCACGTCAACGGCCTGCGCACCGGCCTGACCGAGGCGATCCGCGAGTTCTGCGAATTCCGCAATCTGTTGCCGCGCGGCGTGAAGCTGTCGCCGGAAGATGTCTGGCTCGGCTGCAGTTACGTGCTCAGCGTGAAGATGCTGGATCCGCAATTCGCCGGTCAGACCAAGGAACGTTTGTCCTCGCGCGAAACCGCCGCGTTCGTGCAGGGCGTCGTGCACGACAGCTTCAGCCTCTGGCTGAACCAGCATCCAAACGAAGGCGAACTGGTCGCACAGCTGGTGATCGCCAACGCCAACGCGCGCATGAAGCTGGCGAAGCAAGTGGTGCGCAAGAAGATCACCAGCGGACCGGCGCTGCCGGGCAAGCTGGCCGATTGCGTGCTGACCGACTTGAGCCAGACCGAGTTGTTCCTGGTCGAAGGCGATTCCGCCGGTGGCTCGGCCAAGCAGGCGCGCGACCGCGACACACAGGCGATCATGCCGCTGCGCGGCAAGATTCTGAACACCTGGGAAGTCGATCACGGCGAAGCGCTGGCAAGCGAAGAGATCCACAACATCAGCGTGGCGATCGGTGTGGACCCCGGCAGCAACGATCTGTCGACGCTGCGCTACGGAAAAATCTGCGTGCTGGCCGACGCCGACTCCGACGGCCTGCACATCGCGACCCTGTTGTGTGCGCTGTTCCTCAAGCACTATCGACCGCTGGTGCTGGCCGGACACATCTACATTGCGATGCCGCCCTTGTATCGCATCGATGCCGGCAAGCAGGTGTTCTATGCGCTCGACGGCGCCGAGCGCGATGGCATTCTCGATCGGCTGCAGGCCGAAGGCGTGAAGGCCAAGATCAACGTCACGCGCTTCAAGGGTCTGGGCGAAATGAATCCGCTGCAGTTGCGTGAAACCACGATGTCGCGCGACACGCGCCGCCTGGTGCAGCTGACGCTGGACGCCGATCTGCCACTACCGCTCGCCGGTGAAGAAGGCGCCGTCGTGGCCGACCTCGCCCCGACCGCGGACATGATTATGGACATGCTGCTGGCCAAGAAGCGCGCAGGTGATCGCAAGAACTGGCTGGAAGAAAAAGGCGACAAGGCCGAGGTATGAGGCGTCGTCACGTTTCTGCGAAACCGTTCTTCAGCCTCCCAGGCTACCTGCTCCTGGGCGCAGGCCTGTGTGCCGCGACGCTTGCGTTCGGCGCCCAGCTGCCACCCGATCTTGCACAGGCCGCGCGCGACTACGACGCCGCGCAGCTGCACGGCGATCGCGCGGAACTCGAACGCCTGCTTGCTGACGACTACGCGCTGGTGAATTCGCGCGCGAGGGTCGAGGACAAAGCAGGCCTGATCGCCGACTACACCGCGCCGGGCTTCAAGCTCGATCCGTTCACGATCGAACAGCCGGTCGAGAAGCTGTGGCGTGATGGCGCCGTGCTCAGCGGTGTCGTGTCGATCTCCGGCAGTGACGGCGGCAAGGCATTCGCGGCGCGTTTCCGCTTCGCCGATGTGTGGGCACGGCGCGGCGGTCGCTGGCAGGTGATCTTCACCGAAGTAACCCCGGTGCCGACCTCGCCGTAAGCCTGCGCGAAAACCTTGCTCATTATTTAAATCCAGATTTAATTCCAGTAATTCCAGTAATTCCAGGCATTCATTCAAGTCTCCACGCATGACCGAAATCACCGAAACCGAACGCCTGCCGCTGCGCGACTTCGCCGAAAAGGCCTACCTCGATTACTCGATGTACGTCGTGCTCGACCGCGCGCTGCCGCATATCGCCGACGGATTGAAGCCGGTGCAGCGCCGCATCATCTACGCGATGAGCGAGTTGGGTTTGTCCTCGACCAGCAAGCCGAAGAAGTCGGCGCGCACGGTTGGCGATGTCATCGGCAAGTTTCATCCGCACGGCGACAGTGCCTGTTACGAAGCGATGGTGACGATGGCGCAGCCGTTCAGCTATCGCTACACGCTGGTCGATGGACAGGGCAACTGGGGCTCGGCGGACGATCCGAAAAGCTTCGCCGCAATGCGCTACACCGAAGCCAAGCTGACGCCGTATGCGGCGACGCTGTTGACCGAACTCGAAATGGGCACCGCCGACTGGGTGCCGAATTTCGACGGCACGCTGACCGAACCGAAGCTGCTGCCCGCGCGCCTGCCGAACATTCTGGTCAACGGCACCACCGGCATCGCGGTCGGCATGGCCACCGACATTCCCGCGCACAACCTGCGCGAGTTGGTCGCCGCCTGCCTGCTGCTGTTGAAGAATCCGAAAGCCACGCTCGCCGAAATCGCCGAGCACGTGCCGGCGCCGGACTTCGCCACCGGCTGCGAAATCATCAGCGACCCTTCGGAGCTGAAGAAGATTTACGAAACCGGCAACGGCCAGGTGCGTATGCGCGCGCGCTGGGAGCGTGAGGACGACGGCAACATCGTCGTCACGCACCTGCCGCAGCAGGTGTCTCCGGCGAAGATCCAGGAGCAGATCGCCGAGCAGATGCGCGCGAAGAAGCTGCCACTGATCGAAGATCTGCGCGACGAGTCGGATCACGAAAACCCGGTTCGCATCGTCATCATTCCGCGCAGCAATCGTGTGGATGCGGATGCGCTGATGGCGCATTTGTTCGCCACCACCGATCTGGAGAAGTCGGCGCGCGTGAACCTCAACATGATCGGCCTCGATGGCCGTCCGCGTGTGAAGAATCTGCGCGAGATCCTGGTCGAGTGGCTCGGCTACCGTGTGGCCACGGTGCGCCGCCGGCTCGAACATCGACTCGGCAAAGTCAACGAGCGCCTGCATATTCTCGATGGCTTGTTGATCGCGTATCTCAACATCGACGAAGTCATCCGCATCATTCGCTACGAGGACGATCCGCACGCCGAGTTGATGGCGCGCTTCGGGCTGACCGACATTCAGGCGACGTCGATTCTCGATCTGCGTCTGCGTCATCTGCAGAAAATCGAGGAAATGCAGATCCGCGGCGAGCAGGCGGAGCTGGCGAAAGAGCGCGACAAGCTGGTCGATCTGCTCGGCTCCGAAGCGAAACTCAAAAAACTGGTCGGCACCGAACTCAGCGAAGATGCCAAGAAGTACGGCGACGCGCGGCGCTGTCCGATCGTCGCGCGGCCGGCTGCACAGGTGCTGGAAGCCTCCGAAATCCTGCCCTCGGAGCCGGTAACCGTGGTGCTGTCGAAAGCCGGCTGGATCCGTAGCGCGAAAGGTCACGGCATCGATGCGCCGGGGCTCAGCTACAAATCTGGCGACGAATTTCTCTGTGCGGTCGAAGGTCGCACAAATCAGCTTTTAATTCTGCTCGACAGCCGTGGCCGCGCGTACTCGCTCAATCCGCGCGAGCTGCCTTCGGCCCGCTCGCAGGGCGAGCCGGTGACGACACGCCTGGATCTGCAGGACGGCGCTTCAATCATTGGACTGATGATGGGCGAGGGTAGCGACCGCTTCGTGCTCGGCGGCAGCGACGGCTACGGCTTCATCGCCAAGCTCGACGATCTGCAAGGCCGCAATCGCGCCGGCAAGGCCGCCTTGAGTCTGGAAGGCACGCCGTTCAGTTGCGCGACGCGCACGCCGAAAACCGATCGTCTGGCGCTGGCCACTGCCGAAGGGCGCCTGCTGCTGCTGGCCTTGAGCGAACTGCCGGAAATGGCGAAGGGCAAGGGCAACAAGTTGATCGGCCTGAAGGACGAAGACCGCATCGTCGCCAGCGCGGTGGTGCCGCAAGGCAGCGCGCTCGAACTGGTCAGCGGCAAGCGCACGTTCACCTTGAAGCCCGCCGATCTGGAGCACTACGCAGGTGCGCGCGCCGGGCGGGGTAATCATTTGCCGCGCGGCTTCCAGCGCGTCGATACGCTCAACGTTCAGGCGGGTAAGAGCACACAGACGCCGGCTTGAGGGCGATTTTTTGGGCTTGAGTTTCGCAAGCAAGCCCCAAAGAATAGGTTGCCGATTGCGGCTCAACTGACCTTATTCGAGTATGAAACGCATTGTTCTGTTCCTGTTGACCAACCTGGCCGTGGTGCTGGTGCTTGGCGTGGTCTGCAGCGTGCTGGGCGTGGATCGTTTTCTGACGCAGAAAGGCCTCAATCTGCCGATGCTGCTGGCGTTCTCGGCGGTGTTCGGCATGGGCGGCGCATTCATTTCGCTGGCGATGTCGAAGTGGATCGCGAAGCGTTCCACCGGTGCCACGGTGATCACGCAGCCGCGCAACGCCGCCGAATCCTGGCTGCTGGCAACGGTGGAACGCGAAGCACGCGCCGCCGGTATCGGCATCCCCGAAGTGGCGGTGTATGACGCACCGGAGCCGAATGCGTTCGCCACCGGCATGAGCCGCAACAGCGCCCTCGTCGCCGTCAGTTCCGGCCTGCTGCAGAGCATGAACCAGGATGAGATCGAAGCCGTGCTCGGCCACGAAATCAGCCACGTCGCCAACGGCGACATGGTCACGCTGACCCTGATTCAAGGCGTGCTGAACACCTTCGTGATCTTCCTGTCGCGCGTGGTCGGCTACGTAGTTGATAGCGCGCTGCAGCGTGGCAACGAGCGCGAGGGCGGTGTCGGCATCGGCTACTTCATCACCTCGATGGTGATGCAGATCCTGCTCGGCGTACTCGCCAGCGTGATCGTTGCCTGGTTCTCGCGTCAGCGCGAGTTCCGCGCTGACGCGGGCGGTGCACATCTGGCGGGCAAGCGCAAGATGATCGCCGCGTTGGAACGCCTGAAGACGTTGCACGAACCGTCCACGCTGCCGCAGGGCATGGCTGCGTTCGGTATCGCCGGCGGCGTCAAGGAATGGTTCGCCAGTCATCCGCCGCTCGAGGTGCGCATCGCAGCGCTGCAGAGCGCCGCTTAAGGGCACTCGATTCAATCACTGTTGACGAAAGGAGCCGCGACAGCGCCGCTCAAAGATGAAGAAAAGGGCCGCGAGAGCGGCGCTCGATGCTGATGAAAGGGCCGCGAGAGCGGCGCTCGATGTTGATAAAAGGGCCGCGAGAGCGGCGCTCAATGTTGATAAAGGGCCGCGAGAGCGGCCCTTGTTTGTTTCCGGTTACGCGCGACAGCCGGTGGTCGCGAGCCGGAAGATTCGCTCAGTCCGTTCGTTCAGCCCGTTCGTTCAGCACGTTGTTCAGCCGGGCCGGGTGATGCTGCTGCCGAGGAGTACGACTTCCGGCTCCTGCACGTGATAGCCCTGGATGAAGTTGACGCCGATCTGCCACAAGCGCGCCATCAGATGTGCATCCTCGACATGCGAGACGATTGTCTTCAGGCGCCGATGGCGTGCGGCTTCGATCAGTTCTGTCAGCCGTTTCTGTATCTGAGCGTCGGCGAAGTTCTGCGTGAACGAGGCGTGGAATTTGACGAACGCCGCGGGCAGGTGATCCAGCAGTTGTACCGACGCGCTACCGATCCCGTAGTGATCGATCGCAATGGCCGCCCCGAGCGTGCGCAGGGATTGACTCAGCATGCGCGCCTTCGCCACATGGTTCTGGATCACCACTTCCTGAAATTGGAACACCAGCGTGTCGGGGGCAATGGGCTGCGAGGGCTGCGTGCGTAGTTCGTCGCTGAACCAACCGAGGAAACCGTCGGCATCCTTGAGCGTGTCTTCCGACAGTTTGACGAACAGCACCGCGCGATCCTGCAAGGTTCCGCGCTTGCGAATGATCGCGAGCGTGCGTTGCACGACCCAGCGGTCGATCTGCGGCATCAGCTTGGCTTGCTGTGCTGCGGGCAGGAAATCGGCGGCATGCCACTCCTTGCCGGATTCGTCGATCAGTCGTACCAAGACGTCGAAGTGGCTGCGGGTGTCGCCTTCGAGGCTGGCAATCGCCTGATACGCGAGCTTCAAGCCGTCGTTTTCGAGCGCTGTGCGCACCCGTGCGGCGCGCAGCGCGAGATCGCGTTCGCTCTGTCGCGTCTGCGCGTGCGCGCCGATCACCGCGAGGCGATCACCGCCCTTGGCCGTGGCTTTGCGCGTGCCTTCGACCAGTTGTGCGATGACATCGTCCGCGCAATCGCCGGCCGCGAGGGGATACAGCGCAAGCGTCAGCGTCACATGCGCTTCGTGCCGCCGCGTATGGAAAATCGATTGCGCGATCTCCTTGCGCAGGAATTCGATGTGCTGCTCGATCTCGTCGAAGCGCTCGCGCGTGAGCAGCAGTGTCAGCTGATCGGTGGCGAAGGCGAACGACCGATCCTCAGCACCAAGTCGCGCGTGTATCGCCTCGGCCAGTTGCGCGCTGACCTCTTGTGCTTCCACATGTCCGATTCGGTTTTCGAGTGCCGCAAAGCCATCGATCTGCAGCAGCAGCGCGGCGTGAACCTGTGCGCCGGGACTGGCAACGCGTTCGCTCAGCGCATCGGCGAAGGCGCGGCGATCTTTCAGCGCAGTGTGCTGGGTTGCGAGCAGGCCGCGTCCGCCTTCGCTGCGGATCAGCAACTCGACGAACGGTTCGCCGTGCGACTCGCCGACGATCAGCTGCGCGTGCGCATGCACCTTGCCGCGCTTGGCCGCAAACACCAGTTCCAAGGGCTCGCTGCTGTGCTTGCCTTTGAGCAGCTGACGCAGGCGGGTTCTGACCGCGGCACGCTGCTCGCCCACCACCAGATCGATCAGCGGCTGACCACTGATGTCGTCGACGCTGTCGCGCCCGAGCAGGTGCACGAAGGCCGGATTGGCGTCGGCGACGATGCCCTCGTGCAGACGCGCGATGGCGTCGCCGCTATTGGCTGCGAGCTGCTGGCTGCGTCGTTCGAACTCCGCCAGCCGTTGCTGGTGCAGACGCAGCGCCCGCAAGTGATGATGTTTAGCGAATTCGCGAATCACCACGCCTTCGAGATGGCGCAGCGCCGGGGTGCCCGAAGAGCCGCACAGATCGTCGGCGCCGGCGGCGAGTGCCGCCACGGCTGCATCGATCGAGTGTTCGCGCTGCAGCAGAATCACCGGCAGATCCGCCAGCAGCGTATCGCGCAAGCTCAGCAGCGCTTGCGGCGTGATCTTGGGAAGTCCGGTTTCGCACAGCAGCAGATCCGGCGGCGAGCGGCGCAGTACTTCCTCGACATCGTCCAAGTCGGGCGCCCACAGCACGCGCAGCGGATGGCCGGCATTGCGCAGGTGACTCTCGATGCGCTTCGCCACGTCTTCACGTGCCGACACCACCAACAGCAGGCCGCTGCGGTCGCCGAGGAGCATCGCCGGTAGACGCGTCGCGGGCTTTGCGCCTACCACGGCAGCAGGGTTTTGGCGGGCGCTCCGGCGATTTCGCGCACCAGCCGCGGCAGCAGATAGCCCGGCAAACGTGCGCTGATGTCGCGCATCAGTTGACTCGCGGTGGTTCCGTCCACGTCGAAGTGTGCCGCTCCCTGTACTCGATCCAGAACATGAAGATAGTACGGCAAGACACCATGCGCAAATGTCTTTTCGGATAAGGCCACCAGCGTGTCGGCGCTGTCGTTGACACCCTTCAGCAACACCGCCTGGTTCAGCAAGGTGGCGCCGGTGGCCCGCAACCTCGCCAGCGCCGCGCCGACTTCGGCATCGATCTCCTGCGGATGGTTGATGTGCAGCACCACGACTTTTTGCAGGCGGCTGCGCGTGAGCCAGGCGCACAAGGCGTCGTCGACCCGCTCCGGCAGCACCACCGGCACCCGCGTATGCAAGCGCAGGCGGCGGATGTTCGGCAGCGCTTCCAGGCCCACGGCGAAGGCCGCGAGCTTGTCGTCGCTCAGCGCCAGCGGATCGCCGCCGGACAGGATCGCCTCTTCGACGCTCGTATCCGCAGCGAGTTGATCCAGCGTTTCACGCCAGGCGCCACGCGCGGCGATCGCATCGCTATACGGGAAGTGCCGCCGGAAGCAGTAGCGGCAGTGCACCGCGCAGGCGCCGGTCGCCACCACCAGCGCGCGGCCCTGGTATTTGTGAATCAGGCCACCGGGTTTGAGCTTGGCCAGATCGCCGACGGCGTCGAGCGCGAAACCCGGCGCATCCAGGGCTTCGGCAGACGCCGGCCATACCTGCAGGAACAGCGGATCGCGCGGATCACCAAAGCGCATGCGTGCGACGAAGCTGTGCGGCACCCGCAACGGAAAATCGCGCAGCGCGGAACCATCGAGCGCCGGCAAGCCGGCATCGAGTCCCAGCAACTCAAGCAGTTCGGCCGGGCGCGTCACCGCCGCGGCCAGGCTGCGCTGCCAGCGCGCAGGCGTCGGCTGCGGGTGCTGCTGCTGCTGCGTCGTTGCGGGTGCAGCGCTCTGCGACGGCGGCGGCGCCAGCAGCGTGTTGAGGGGATAGCGATCGTCCATTGCGCGCGGATTGTTGCGGAGATTGACCGCGACCTCAAACGGCGCCGGTACGGGCATGGCGATTTGCGGGCCGTCTTCGAGCTGGTCGCGCCGCGCGCCTGGCTCATGCCCAATTCCCCATGCCCCATGCCTGCAGCAGCGGATCGTGTAGCTGGATCACAAAAAGCCCAGCAAGGTCTCGCCGAGGTTTCGTCGTGCGCGTCTCGGCGATGCTCCGCTGCGTGAGGTCTTACCGACGATGCAGGGAAAATGGATGGATGACAGGGACGATGCATCGGCGTCCCACGATGCGACGTCGCGCCGCGTTTCGGCCGTGGCCAAGTGACACGGCGGCGGCCGCTCGGCAACTCTTGCGTGGCTGCAACGGTCGAAGGCGCGCACCCCGGCACGAATGTTGGGTCGCACTTGAAGGCGACGCGGTGAACCCGCGTGGCGTTCGTCGCTGCATTCGCGCGCCACCGCGCCCAATCAAGGAAGGCTCATGCCGCTGCCGATCATCGCCCTGGCCCTTGCCGCATTCGGCATCGGCACCACCGAGTTCGTCATCATGGGGCTGCTGCCGGAGGTGGCACGCGACCTGTCGGTGTCGATTCCCAGTGCCGGCCTGCTGGTGACTGGCTATGCACTCGGCGTTGCGGTCGGAGCACCCATCCTCGCAGTGGCAACCGCGCGCCTGCCGCGCAAGGCCGCACTGCTCGGGCTCGCCGGCATCTTTATCCTCGGTAACCTGCTGTGCGCAATCGCGCCGAACTACGACGTGCTGATGGCCGCACGCGTGTTGACCGCGTTCAGTCACGGCGCGTTCTTCGGAATCGGCTCCGTGGTGGCGGCGAGCCTGGTGCCGCCGGACAAGCGCGCTGGCGCGGTCGCGCTGATGTTCACCGGCCTGACGCTGGCCAACGTGCTGGGCGTGCCGTTCGGCACGGGTGTCGGCCAGGCGCTGGGCTGGCGCGCGACGTTCTGGGGCGTCACCGGCATCGGCGGCATTGCCGCACTCGCCATCGCGGCCTGGGTGCCCGCCAAGCTCGACATGCCGCAGGGCAGCCTACTGGGCGAATTCCGCGTGCTGCGCCAGCCGCAGGTGTGGATGGGGCTCGGGATGAGCGTGCTCGGCTTCGGCGGCACATTTACCGTGTTCACCTATATCGCCCCGATTTTCGAGCAGGTCAGCGGTTTCGCGCCGCATCAGGTGACCTGGCTGCTGCTGCTGTTCGGCGTCGGCATCACCTTTGGCAACTGGCTCGGCGGGCGCATCGCCGACTGGAAGCTGATGCCGGGACTCATCGGCATTCTGGCGACGCTGAGCGTGTTGCTGTTCCTGTTCTCGTTCGCGATGGAATCGAAGATTCCGGCGGCGCTGTGCTTCGTCGCCTGGGGCGCGGCCGCGTTCGCCACCGTGCCGCCGCTGCAGGTGCGCATCGTCGATCAGGCGCGCGACGCGCCGAATCTGGCATCGACCCTGAACATCGGCGCGTTCAACATCGGCAATGCCGGCGGGGCCTGGCTGGGCGGTGTGGTGATCGCGCAGACGCACAAGCTGCAACTCGTGCCGATCGCAGGGGCCGTGGTAGCGCTGGCTGGGCTCGGCTTGACCTTGCTGTCGGCGGCGCGCCAGCGGGCCAGCACGCGGGCCGGCACAACGGCCAGTGCGCATCGCTGAAGCGAAGGTTGAATGGCTCCGCCGCGCGAGTGCGATCTAGTGCGACCTCGCGCGATCAGGCGTAAACAAGCGAGCGCGATCGGTTTGTTCGCACATGCCGAGCGCAGTGGCTGAGTGGCACTGCGGTTACGTGGCTGGGTGGCGTTCGGGCTGTGCTCTTCGCGAAATTGTGTGCGTTCAGCGTTGAGCGTTGAGCGTTGAGCGTTCAGCGTTCAGCGTTCGCGTTGAGTGAATTGCAATGAGCGACGAGCGACGAGCGACGACGACCTTGCAACTAGGCGCGCGCCACCGCGGCGCCACGCTGCGGCGTTTCCTCGATCAGCTGGCCCTGCTTCAGGCTGAACACGCGATCGGCCACCGCGACCCAGGCCGGGTGATGCGAGATCGACAACACGGTCAGGCCCTGTTCGCGCGCGAGCGTGCAGACGTTCTTCACGATCAGCGCTTCGGTGACCGGATCGAGCGCGCTGGTGGCCTCGTCCAGCACCAGCAGTTTGGGATGGTGCACCAGCGCGCGCGCCACCGCGATGCGCTGGCGTTGTCCACCCGAGAACAGGGTGCCGCGCTCGCCGGCGATGGTGTCCATGCCCCGCGGCAGGCTGCAGACGAAATCCCAGGCGCCGGCATCGCGCAGCGCCTGTTCGACCTGTTCGCGTGGATATTCGGTTTCGCCGAGGGTGACATTGGTCAGGATGCTGTCGTGGAACAGCATCAATTCCTGCGGCACGTAGCCGGTCAGCGCGCGCCAGCGCTTGATGTCGAGTTCGGCCAGCGACACGCCGTCGACCAGAATCTCGCCGCGATCAGGTGAGTGCAGGCCCAGCAGCAGATCGACCAGCGTGGTCTTGCCGGTGCCAGAGGGGCCGGTGAGCGTGACGATCTCGCCGGCCTTCAGCACGCAGCTGGCCTGCTGGATGATGGTCTTGTCGGAATCGAAGCTGAAACTGACGTCGCGGAACTCGATGTCGCGCGCGAAGCTCGGCGCACGTGTGCCCTGAGCGGTTTCGCGCTGCGCGCGCGTCTCGTTGATCGCGTCGTGAACCGCCCAGTAGCCGTGCTCCGAGGCGTTGACGTTCTGCAGTTCCTGCTGCGCCTTGCCGACGGTCGACACGGTCTTCGCCAGCAGCAGGCTCATCACCATGACCTCGCCGACCGGCAGATGGAACACGTTCAGCGCCATGTAGATGCCGAGCGCCAGGCACATCGCCAGAATCGGCTCCTGCAGCGCGCGGTTGGTGTGCTTGCTGAACACCTGGCGGCGCGCAGCCTTCTTGATCACGCTCAGGTCTTCGAGGAACAACACATTGAAACGCGCATGGCGCGACATCGCCTTCATCGGCTTGATGCCGACCAGCACGTCGGTGAGGCGCGACAGCATCTGCTGCAGACGCCGGCTCTGGGTTTTCGCATTGCGCTTGGCGACCACCAGGAAACGGTTCAGCGTGGTCACCATCAGCAGGCTGACGACAATCGCCAGCAAGGCCAGCTGCCAGGACGCGATCGCCGCGATCAGCAGGTAGACCGTCGCCTGGATCAATTGCGAGAACAGCTGCGTCACCGCGTCGTAGGCGTCGCCGGCGCGGCTGGATTCGTCGCTCAGCGCGTTCGAGAAGCGCCCGACCGGCTGGCGCACGTAAAAACTCCAGCGCGCCTGCAGCAGGGCTTCGATCAGGTTCAGGCGCATGTTGGAGCCGACGTCCGCCACCGCGCGCCCGACCTGGCGCAAGGCCAGCAGCGACAGCGCCGCCTTCAGCAGCATGCCGCCGGCGATGATGCTCAACAGCACTACCGGGTCGTGCGGCAGATGCAGCGTATCGAGCGTGTTGAGCACCAGCTTGCTGAGCTTGTTCATGCGCGAGCCGGTGTCGCCGAGCACGGCGATCAGCGGCAGCAGGGTCGCGATGCCGATGCCTTCGAACAGGCCGGCGAGCACGATGCAGGCGAACACGCGCAGGTTGCGCCGCAACGGAATTGCGGCGGCAATGCGCCAGATCGGACGGCTGGGCGATTCGGCGAGGGTCTTTGGAAGCAGGGACATGAAGAAAACGAGTTCGATCGGGTGTGCCAGAGCGGCGCGAATGTCGAGGCGCCGAAGCGCTCGTCGCGGCGGCGGGCGGGTCGGGCCCGTCGTGACAGGCCAGTTGCAGTTGTCCGATACTTTAACCCGAGCACCCGGCGCTTCCGCGACGCGTGCGCTTTGCCGGTATGGGTCGAGTCGATGAAAAACACGGTCTTCATTCAATGCAACGCCAAGCAGCTCGTCGGTGCGCAGGTCGCGGCCTACGCGCTCAAGCGCAATAGCGCCGCGCCCGACGCCTTCGACGTGCGCCTGATCCACGCCGAAGAATGCGGCTTCCTCGCCGCTCATGAGGGGCGCTCTTACCTGCGCGACGGTGCTGCAGCGATCTGGACGATGGCCGATCTGCAGTCGTTCCCGCCGCTGCGGTTCGCGGTGCCGGGGCTGATGGACTATCAGGGGCGCGCGGTCGTCATCGATCCCGACGTTTTCGCGCTCGGCGACGTCAATCAGTTGCTCACCCGGGACATGCAGGGTGCTGCGATTCTCGCGCGCCATGCCGACGACGAGGACGCACCGGGTGGTGCGCCGCACTACGCCTCCAGTGTGATGGTGCTCGATTGCGCGCGCTTGAAGCACTGGCAGGTCGAGCGCGATTTCGCCAGCCTGTTCGCATTTGAGCGCGACTACCGCGAATGGATGTGGTTGCGACTCGAGCCGGCCGGCAGCGTCGGCGTGCTCGAAAACGAATGGAATGATTTCGATCGGCTGACACCGGCAACCCGCATGCTGCACAACACCCGCCGCCGCACGCAGCCCTGGAAAACCGGCCTGGCGGCGGATTTCGTCACCCACGGCACCAGTCTGTCTGCACGCGCGAAGATGCGGCTGCGTCGGCTGAAGTCGACCTTGACCGGCGACGGCGCTCCCAACGGACGCTATCAGCCGCATCCCGATCCGGCGCAGGAGCGGCTGTTTTTCGCGTTACTGGGCGAGTGCCTCGATCGCGGGCTGGTGACGCCGGAGCTGCTGCGCGCCGAGATCGCGCGCCAACACATTCGCAGCGATGCGTTCGCCTTGGTCGATGCCGCGCGCGGCAAAGCGCCGTTGATGCGCAGCGCGGCTTGAAACAAACCGAAACGGCCGATCCAAAAGTCGAAACAAGCCGAGCCATCGCACCCGACCATCGAACGAGGCTCTCGCGCGGCAGCACGCTATCGTTGCAGTAGCGTGGGCTTTGCCTGGTTCGCACTGAAGTCCCTGCTGCAGCCTGTGGCGTCCTCCAGCGGCCGCCACCGATTCTTTGAACGATGCCTACTTAATTCGCCCCGCGCATGCGCATTCATTATTTGATCAACGGCCTCAACGGCGGCGGTGCAGCGTTTCCGCTGATCGACGTGATCGGCCTGATGCGTGCGGCCGGGCACGAGGTGCGACTGTCGGCGCTGATGCCGCAAGACCTGCGCGCGCTGCCACGGCTGAACGCCGCCGGCATCGAATGCGACGTGCTGGGTCGTGGGCCGCGCGACTATGTGCGTTCCGCACAAGCGCTGCTGCGGCGGCTGCGTGCGGATCGGCCGGATCTGCTGTGGACCTCGCTGACGCGCGCCACGCTGTATGGCCAGGTGGCTGGTCGCATGCTCGACATTCCCGTGGTCAGCTGGCAACACAATGCTTTCCTGAAGCCCGGCAATCGCGCGCTGCTGCGCAGAACCAAACGCCTGACTCGACGCTGGGTCGCAGACTCCGAATCGGTCGCCCGCTTCGCCTGCGCCGAACTGGGCATCGCACGCGAGCGCATCGACATCTGGTCCCTGTTCGTCGCGCGTGCGGATCAAGCGGTCGCGCAGGCCTGGAACGGCATCGGCCCGTTTCGTATCGGCAGCCTCGGACGACTGCATCCGAACAAGCAATACGAGATTCTGATTCGCGCCCTCGCACGGATTCGCGAACTCGACGCCGCGCTGTACGCGCACCTGGAGGTCGTCGTCGCCGGCAGCGGCGACGAGCAGGGCGCGCTCGAAGCGCTCGCGGCCGAGTTGCATGTCGAGCGGATCCGCTTCGTCGGATTCGTCGAGGCGACCGCCGATTTCCTGGCCGGCTTGCATGCCTACGTGCAGCCTTCGCGCAACGAAGGTTTGTGCATCGCCGCCCACGAAGCGATGTTGGCGGCATTACCGGTGGTGACGACACCGGTCGGCGAATTGCAGTTCAGCGTGCTCGACGGCACGACCGGCTACCTGCGGGGCATCGGCGACATCGACGGCTTCGCCCAGGCGCTGATCGCGCTGGTGCGCGATCCGGCCGGTGCCCACGTCATGGGGCAGGCGGCGCGTGCACGTGTATTGGCGCGCTTCGGTCATGCGCAGTTCGAGGCCTCGGGGCGCGCGCTGCTTCAGCGTTTGGAGCGCGAGTTACGCGCAGCGAACAGCGAGTAGCGATTGGCCTGCGTTGATCAGCGACGAGTACCCGCGACACGTCGCGCAGGCGCTGGTCAATTTCCGCGAGAAGCGTCGGCGTCGATGCGTTGCGCACCTCGGCTGCAAGCGACTGCCAGACCGTCGAACATGCGCGGGCACTTCGGACTCAGTCGGACTCAGTCGGACTCAATCGGACTCAATCCGAAACGCTGCGACAAGCCAGGCACTCAGTTGCGCGGCGACTTGCGCGCAAGAAATCCGGCGATCGCGGTCGCTGCGCGATGCGAGGACAGGGTTTCGGTCAGGTCGAATGTCTCGCGCACATAGGCTTCCTGCAGGGGCTGGAAACGCTCTTGTTGGTCGATTGCGCGACGTAACTGCAGGGGCAACTCAGACACGTGCTCGAACACCGGCCCCAGTTGCCAGGCGCGGTACGAAGGATCGTTCTGCCAGGCCACATGGTGCGCGTTGGCGAACAGGCAGGGCCGCGGCCGCACCAGGAATTCGCAGATCTGGCTGCTGACGTCGCCGAGGTAAATGTCGGCGGCGATGGTGTAGCTCATGTCTGTACACGCCGCACTGCCGAGATCGATCAGCAGATGCGGGCATTCGCGGTAGCGCTGAGGAATGCTCGGCGCCCAAGCCAGGCTGAACGGCGCGATGGTGGTTTGCAGGCGGCGCCGGTACAGCATTACGTGCGGTGCCACGATCAGGTTGTAGTCGTTCGATCGATAGAACCATTCGACGATGTCGAGCCCCATCCGATACCAGGAACTCAGGTTCGGGGCGCAGTGCGGGTTGTACAGCACTGTTGGGCGGTCGTTGTCGAACAGCTTGCGTGGCTGTGCGTCGAGCGCGCCAACGGCGTCGAACTTCGGGTATCCGACCACGGCGTATTCAGTGGTTCCGAGTCGGCCGCCGGCTTCGAGACGCTGGCGGATTTTTTCGCCCGCCAACAGCACCAGATCGAAGCCGCCGCTGTGACCATCGAAGCCGACCGCGCGGTCGCCCGCGCCGTGACGCGTGTGGATCATCGTCAGGTGTTCGAGTCCGAAGCGTGTGCGCAGCATCAGGCTGGTCTTTTCCGGCACCACCAGCGCGTCGTAACCGCGAAACAGCTCGACGTTGTCCTTCAGCAGCCACAGTTTGCGCACCGGGGCCAGACGGTCGAGCAGCGCATTCAGCCAGGCGCTGCCACGGCGCGGTTCAAGCATCAGTGTGGTGCAGCGATGCCCGGGGAAGCGGGTGGCGATCTGCGTCAGCATGTCGCGCTGAGCCTGACTGCTGACGATCAGCGTGACGTCGAACTCTGGAAACGCGCGCGACAGTTCGTACGCGACCGGCGCGCTGTGCGCGACCTGATGCACGTGATCATGATTGAACAGGAAGCCGACCTTGCGGTGCGGCACCTTCGGACCTTCCAAGCGGCTGCTCCTGATGCGCGCGCCCGCTGAAAAGTCAGGGTTGCGGCGCGGCGCCGAATTAGACCAGCAGCGATCGGATCCGCGCAACGACACGCGACAGATCGGTATCGATCTCCGGCGTATAGCTGCGCGTCGGCGCCGCATCGCCGAGCCAGGCGATATAGCCAGCGTGCTGCAGATCTTCCAGCCAGCCGCGCAGATCGACGCGCGCGCTGATCAGGCCGCGGCGTTGCAGCGAAAGCTCCAGGGCCGGCGGCAGCAGGGTTTGCCCGACGCGAATCAGGCGTCGGCGCAGATCGCGCTTGGCCGGTAGCGGTGCCACGTAGACCGGCTTGCCGGTGCGCCAGGCTTCGCCGAGCATCGAACTGGTATCGCCGGTCACGACGATCGCATCCGCCGCGCCGAGATAACCGCCCAGGGGATTTTCCGGATCGGGCGCGTGAAATTCATAGAACGCGTTCGGTACGTCGATCGCCGCGCGCAGTGCGGCCGTGCAATCCGCCGGCGTGCGCGGGCTGGTCGTCACCAGCAAGCTGCCGCCCTGACGCCGCGCATGCGCGCTCGCCTGTTGCCCGAGTGCTCGGGCCAGGTCGACGTTGAAGTCGAAATGGCGTGAAGGACCGCCCACCAGCAGCGCGGTCCAAGGTCGTGGATGTTGTTGCAAGCGTGCTTCCAGGCGCTGCGCATCGGCTGCCAGTCGCGCGCTGTCGAAGCGAGTCAGGGGCATGCGCAGCGAGGTGACATTGAGCGCCCACGGCACGCGGTCCTGCGGCATCGGCACGATCAGGTCGATGAAATCGGTGGCAACTCCGCGCGGTCGGCCCAGATGCACCAGGCGCGTACGGCCGCCACTGTCGCGCTTGATCTTCACCGCCGCCGCCAGCCGATTGCCGAACGAGATCAGCAAGTCCGGCCAGGGCGCATGGAGTTGCGTGCTGGGGTCGTCGAGTCGCTTTTCGATCACCGGCAGCCCGAGTGCGTGTGCGAGCACCCGCTGCTGTGCGATTTCGCCTGCGCGCTCGCCGAGCAGCAGCCAGACGCGAGGTGCCATCGCGGCGGAGCCCGATGTCGGCGAAGGACTCGATGCCTGTTGATCGAAATTGGAGGCGGACACGGCGCGATCAGGCATGTCCACAATGGCGTGCCGCCGGTGCGCCGGCGAAGTCACGCACAGATGCGCCGAGGCCTGCATCGCTTCGAATGGCGCGGATCAGCCGAATCGCCATCGTCGCACGCGAACCGCGCGTGGCTGAATCGCTCGCCTGCACAGGTAAGTCGCGCAAGTCCCGCCGGCCACATAAGTCTTGAAGGCAAAAGTCCTGATGGCAAAGCTGCGCGCCTGCGTGTTGCGCGCAAGCCTGCGCGCAGTCGTGTTGATCGCAGGCCTGCGCGCATGAGTCTCCAGCGCAAGCCTGCGCGCATGAGTCTCGAGCGCAAGCCTGCGCGCATGAGTCTCGAGCGCAAGCCTGCGCCCATAGGTTTCGATCGCAAGCCAGCGATGGGTGCGCGGCTGCCAAAAGCGTCGACATCGAACCGCTCAGCCTTTCGCGAACACCGCGAGATCGCGCGTCAATTCGTCCTTATGCGTGACGTAAAGACCGTGCGGCGCATCCTTGTAGCGCTTGTACTCGGCCTTCGGCAGGGCTTTTGCCATGCGGTCGGCGCTGATTGCGGCCGGGACGGTCGAATCGTTGTCGCCGTGGATGATCAGCGTCGGTACCGTGATCGATGCGAGGTCCTTGCGGAAGTCGGTCGCACTCCAGGCCCGTACGCACTCCACGGTCGCCCGATGTGAGGCCTGCATGGCGAGATTGGTGGTCCACTGCAGTGTTGCGTCGCTGACCGTAGTGCCGACCACACCGACACCGAAAAACAGCTTGCCGAAATTGCCGAGGAAGTCGGGTCGGTCTTTGTCGATGCCGTCGATGATGCCGTCGAACACGCTGTGATCGACGCCTTCCGGGTTGTCCGCGGTCTTCAGCAGAAACGGCGGCACTGCGCCGACCAGCGCCACTCGGGCAACCCGCGCACCTTTGTGGCGGCTCATGTAGCGGCAGATTTCACCGCCGCCCATCGAAAAGCCGACCAGCATGACGTCCTGCAGATCGAGTTCGTCGAGCAGGTGCTTGAGGTCGTCGGCAAAGCTGTCGTAATCGTAGCCATTCCAGGGCTTCGACGACTGGCCGAAACCGCGGCGATCGTAGGCCACCACGCGCAGCCCATGCTTCGGCAGTTCGGCCGACTGGTATTCCCACATCGCGCTGGTCACCGGCCAGCCGTGGATCAGCACGACGGGCTTGCCATGCCCCCAGTCCTGATAAAAAAGTTTGACCTGCCTGCCGGAAGAATCCTTGCCCGCGCTGATGAAGTTCATGCCTGTCCTGTGTTGTTCGATTTAGTTAGGTTTGCCAGCGCTGCGACAGATGCCAGCGAACGCACTGGTCTGGGGTCCCGTCTGAGCAGACAGGGTGGGACTTCAAACGTTCCGAGACAGAAAATCCGCCAGCTCCGGTCGAGAACTATCGCTGAGAAAGACCGCTGAGAAAAACCGCCGCGAAACACCGCCGCGAAAAACCGCTGCGAACGTCCCCACCGCCGCAAGGCCGCGCCGGACGGTCGGCAAAGCGCTTCCCCGTGTATGACCGTGTGCGACTTAATTTAAGTTTTTTTACCTAAATAGGGAACGGTGGCGCGCGCCGTGGGTCGTAAATATTGCAACGCACCATTTTTCGTTTTTCCGAGGGCTTACCGATGTTGCCGACCCGTCGCGATTTCCGTTTTCGACTGCCGCCTTCGCGGGTGCGCAACTGGCACGCGCGCGGCGCTCACGTCAGCCACTTTTTCAATGCCTTGTCGGTGTTCTTCCCGGTCGGCGAGCGCTTTTTCATCACTAGCGTGCGCAACTACCGCGAGCGCGTCGACGACGTCGAACTGAGCGCGGAAATCCGTGCGTTCATCGGCCAGGAAGCGATGCATGGCCGCGAGCATGAGGACTACAACCGTCTGCTGGCCGATGCCGGCATGCCCGCCGAGGCGCTGGAGCGCGCCGTCGCGCGCGCACTGGCGCTGCTGCAGGACTACGCGCCGAAGTCCTGGCAGCTGTCGTCGACCATTGCGCTGGAACACTTCACCGCGGTGTTGGCCGATCGCCTGCTGGCGGACGCGGCGATGCTCGACGGCTCGCAGTCGCAGTACCGCAAGTTATGGCTGTGGCATGCCATCGAGGAAACCGAGCACAAGGCGGTGGCCTATGACGTCTGGGATCAGGTCATGGGGCAGGGCGTGCGCGCGTATGCGCTGCGTAGCGGCGGCATGGTGTTGACCGGCGCGGCGTTCGTCGCCCTGGTTGCCGCGTTTACCGCGGTGATGCTGGCGAACGATCCCAGCTTGGCCGGCAAGCGCGGCGGCCTCGTCGAGTTGTCGCGATTCCTGGTCGGTCGCGGCGGTCTGATCCGCAGCGGCCTGCCGGCCTGGCTCGACTACTTCCGGCCTTCGTTCCATCCCTGGCAGCACGACAACCGTGATCTGCTGCAAAGGCTCAATGAGGTCGATCCGCAGCCGATGCCGAAAGCCGCAACGGCAACTCCGCGTGGCAAACGTGCCGCGCCGCAGAAACCGCAACCAAAGCGCATGGCGCAAGCCGCCTGAAGGACTTGATCATGATCGCTACTGGTGTAGTAGCAAGTCTACTTGTAGTGACGCTCGCGGTGACGTTGCTGATGCCGGCCTGGGTGACGATGCACCGTCTGCGCCGCTATCGTCGCGCGGGGCTGGGCGTGGATCACGACACACTGCATGACGAACTCACGACGCATTTCCACCTGAGCACGGTTGACCCGCCGATGCCGCCGCATCGGAACTGGTGGCAGGGGCTCGGCTGAGGCCGATGCACGCCGCGGACTTCCGGCGGCATTACGATCGCGCACCGCCAATAACGGCGCACGGACGGCCGAAGCCCGAATACCGAAGCCTGAGTCCGAAGCCTGAGTTCGAAGCCTGAGTCCGAAGCCTGAGTCCGAAGCCTGAGTCCGAAGTTTGGGGCGGACTGCTCGGCGATCGCGCCCATCGCCGCCATCGCATGCGTGCCCGATTTCCCCCCGGGGGCGACTCGCGCTCGCGCATGGGTTTCCGTTAGCATCGCTGCAGTCGAGGCGGCCACGCCCGGCAAACTAAAAAAGTAAGCGGGCGACTTCAAAAGCAGCGGGGGAGAGCATGGACTGGCGCGCCTATCTAGCAAGCGTGATCGCCGATTTCGAGGCGCATCGGTGGACGTATCTGTCGATGCCGATTGTCGCCGCCTTGGTCGGATATACCTCGAAAATGCTGGCGGTCGAAATGATCTTCGCGCCGCTCGAGTTCATCGGCATCAAGCCCTGGTTCGGCTGGCAGGGTGTGGTGCCGCGCAAGGCCGAAAAGATGGCCAGCACCGCCGCCGATCTATTGCTCGGCCGCGTGCTGAAGCCTGAAGACCTGATAAAAAAACTCGATCCGCAGCGCATCCTGAAAGAACTCGACGGCCCGCTGCAGGAAGCCAGTGAAGACCTGCTGCGCGAATTCGGCGAGCACTTCTTTCCCGGGTTCTGGATGGCCCTGCCGGAGTTCGCGCGGCGCGCGATGCTGCGGCGCATCCAGGCCGAAATTCCGCAGATCGCGATGGAGCTGTGGCAGGACATCGGCAGTGACGTCGACAAGTACATCGACGTGCGCCACATGCTGGTGTCCAACCTGGTCAAGGATCGCAGCCTGCTGAATCACGTGCTGCGCAAGGTCGGCTACAAGGAGTTCTCATTCTTTCGCAACGCCGGTCTGGTGTTCGGCTTCGGTCTCGGTCTGGTGCAGCTGGTCTGCTGGATCATCTGGCACAAGCCCTGGCTGATGCCGGCGTTCGGTGCGGTGGTCGGCTTTGTCAGCGACTGGGTTGCGCTGCAGTTGCTGTTCCGACCGCTGCAGCCGCACCGCATTCTCGGCTTCAAGGTGCAGGGCCTGTTCATCTCGCGGCAGAAGGAGGTGGCGCGCGATTACGCCGAGATCATGGCCAAGCAATTGTTGACACCCGCCAACCTGGTCGAGGAGTTATTGCGCGGCCCCTTCGCCGACCGCGTGGTGGATCTGGTGCAAAAGCACGTGCAGCAAGCCAGCGATGCGCAACTCGGCGCCGCGCGACCGCTGGTGATGCTCGCACTCGGCTCGAAGCGCTTCATCGAGATCCGCGAGCATTTGGTCAAGCGCATCCTTGAGCTGTTGCCGGAGACGTCGAAGAAGGTCGAGCGCTATGCGCTGGATGCGCTCGACATCGGCAACACCATCGTCGCCCGCATGGAAATGCTGACGCCGGAAGAATTCGAAGGCATGTTGCGGCCCGCATTCAAGGAAGACGAGATGACCTTGATCACGGTCGGCGCCGTGCTCGGCTTTCTGGTGGGCGAAATCCAGGTGCAACTGATGTTGTAGCGGCGCCGCGCTTCAGGCGGCTCCAATTCCCATGATCTGCGCCATCTTGGCGTGATCGATCTTCAGCACGTCGCCGCCATTGCGCTCGAAGCGTCGCCAGGCAATCTGGATCGGATCTTGCCGCGAGGTCACCACCGGATGGCTGCGCGGGTTGTAGGACTTGCGAAACACCGGCAGCGCACTGAACAAGAGACGCAGCAGCATCGATGCACAGAAACCCAGGGATTTGATCGCCTTGAATGGCGTGCCCAGCCAGCCTTCGATCCGCGCCATGTGAACATAAGTTTTGATGGTTTCGCCGGCAATGTGCGTCAACGCCGCCAGCACCATCCACTTTCGATACCACTCATCTTTGCCGTACAGCGCCTTGTAAACATCGAAGGCGACTGCGCCGTGCTCGACTTCCTCGACTTGATGCCAGATCCAGACCGCCTTCATCACCGGCTCGGAATTTTCGAACCAGCGCTGGTGATGCTGCAGGATGATGATGCCGGCGAGGAAGGTGAAGGTTTCGTAGCCGGCGGTAAAGCCGACCAGGCGTTTTAGGGAGTCGTTTTTAGCGCGGTCGCCGAAGTGTTGTTTCGCGTCTGCATCGTGTCGCGCAACCTGCGGATAGCGCTTGGCCAGCGCCTGATTGATCAGCAGGAAGTTCTTCGCGTGATGCGCTTCCTGACCGATGATCGCCGAGATATCGCGGCGAAGCGGCGCGTCCTGCACCTGCTCTTTGGCGAGTCGCAGCGAATGGATCAAATAGCGCTCGAAGTGCGGTATGTGCAGGCCCAGCGCATTCATGAAAACCGAGAATTCAGGGCAGGTGCGGCTCCATACCAGATCGTGAATGCCGACATGTTCGAGATCGAACGTCAGCGGACGCACCGGGAAGTTGTCCATCGGGTGTACCGCAAGCGTTTGCATGGCTTGTCCTCCGGTTGTGCTGTGCCGCAGCGGCGCCAGTATCTGCCCGCATCCGTGCCGTTAGCATCCTCCTTTCGTCAGTTGGGGCGAGCGGCGATCGGCGATTACATCGAAGCCTCAAACAGGACGTATGATCGACGCGCGACGCGTTGCTGGGAACGACGGTTTTGCTGCGGCACGCGGACGCCATAAATCCAATCAATCGTTCGGGGAGAACACCACATGCCTGTTACCGGCTCAAATCTTCTGATCAAGAACGGCCTTGCCGCGATGATCATCGCCCTGCTCGGCGGGTTCATGCTGACCTTCTCGATGCTGGGCGGCATCTCGCTATCGCCGCTGCCGCTGTTCTTCGGTCTCGAAATGCCTGGAACCCTGGAGGGCTGGCGCGCGGTACACCTCGGCATGCTGCTCAACGGCATGATGGCGATCGTGCTCGGCATGGCGATGCGCTGGCGTCAGGTGAGCGCGCAGGCCGCAGCTTGGGTCACCTGGGGCACGATCATCGCGGTATGGGGCAACTTCTGCTTCTATCTGTTCAGCATGTTCGGACACAACCACGGACTCACCCTGGGCAGCAACCGTCTGGGCGAGGGCAACTGGGCGGGTGCGCTGGCGTTTATTCCAGCAATCATCGGTGCTGTGAGCTTGCTGATCGCCTTGGTTATCCTGTTTCGCGCAAAGCCGGCCGACTGAGACTCCGGGATCGTGAGATCGCGGGATCGCGCGGTCAATGCGACGAGAGTGGAACGGCCGGCGATAAATCGAACCTGAGGAATGTCAGCGATGAAAAAGCAGTTGACGATCGATTTCGTGTCGGACGTGTCCTGTCCCTGGTGCGCCATCGGACTCGGTGCGCTGCAGCAGGCGCTTGCGAACGTCGGCGATCGCGTCGAAGCGCAGCTGCACTTCCAGCCGTTCGAGCTGAATCCGCAGATGCCGGCCGAAGGGCAAGACATCGGCGAGCACATCCGCCAGAAGTACGGTTCGTCAGACAGTGAATTCGCGCGGACGCGCGAGGCGATCCGGCAGCGCGGCGCGGAGGTCGGTTTCCACTTCAACATGGACGCGCGCGGCCGCATCTACAACACCTTCGATGCGCACCGGCTGTTGCACTGGGCGGCGCTCGAAGGACGTCAGCTCGAACTGAAGCAGGCCTTGTTGCGCGCCTACTTCGGTGAGGGTCGCAACCCTTCCGATCCTGCGGTGTTGATCGACATTGCCGCGGCTTGCGGGCTCGATCGGACGCGTGCGCAGGCGATCCTTGAATCTGACGAATACGCCGAGGCGGTGCGCGAGCAGGAGGAATTCTTCCTCGATCGGGGCATCCACTCGGTGCCCGCGATCATCATCAATCAGCGGCACCTGATTTCCGGCGGCCAGCCGGTCGAAGTGTTCGAGCGCGCGCTGCTGCAGATCGCCGCGGAAGCCACGCCCGCGTGATTGCCGCGAAGATTCGGCACCTGACCATCGCTGTCACGCGCGCGCCCGACCTCTGAGCCGACCATGCAGCCGCTCGATAGCCCATTCGTTCGCGCGCAATTCCCCGCGTTTGCCGAGGCCTCGTTGCAAGGGCAGGCGTTTTTCGAAAACGCCGGAGGCTCCTACGCCTGCGCGCAGGTGATCGACCGCCTCGGCGAGTATTACCGTCGCCTGAAGGTCCAGCCGTATTACGCGTACGCCGCCTCGCAGGAAGCCGGTGAGTGGATGGACGCTTCGTACACGCGGCTCGCCGAGTACCTGAACGTCAGTGCCGACGAACTGCACTTTGGTCCTTCGACTTCGCAGAACACCTACGTGCTGGCGCAGGCATTCCGCAAGCTGCTGAAGCAGGGCGACGAGATCGTCGTCACCAACCAGGATCACGAGGCCAACAACGGCGTCTGGCGACGTCTCGCCGACGAAGGCATCGTCGTGCGCGAATGGCAGGTCGATGCCGCAAGCGGCGCGCTCGATGTCGCAGCACTCGATACGCTGCTGAACGATCGCACGCGGCTGATCGCGTTTTCGCAGTGCTCGAACATCGTCGCGCAGTTCAATCCGGTCGCTGAAATCTGCGCGAAGGCGCGCACGGTCGGTGCCGCAACCGTCGTCGACTGCGTTGCCTCGGCGCCGCACGGTTTGCCGGATGTTGCCGCGTTCGGCGCCGACATCGTGCTGTTCTCGCTGTACAAGACCTACGGTCCGCATCTGGGTGCGATGGTCGTGCGTCAGCCCTTATTCGAACGGCTCGGCAATCAAGGGCATTCGTTCAACGCCGCCTACGCACGCAAGCGACTGCTGCCTGCCGGGCCGGATCATGCGCAGATCGCAGCGGCACGCGGCATTGCAGACTATTTCGATGTGCTCGATGCCCACCACGGCGGCGGCCCGATTGCCGCACGGCCAAAGCGTATTCGGCAGTTGCTGCGCGATGCCGAACGACCGGCGCTCACGCGCCTGCTCGATTACCTCGCCAATCGCCGCGATGTGCGCCTGCTGGGCCCGGCGGATGCCACACAACGTGCCGCAACCGTGGCCTGCGTTCCGCTGCGGCGCGCACCGCAAGCGCTGATTCCCGAACTGGCGGGGCTCGGCATCATGGCCGCGGCCGGACACTTCTACGCGGTGCGGCTGCTCGAAGCGCTCGGTGTCGATCCGCAGCGAGGCGTGCTGCGGCTGTCGTTCCTGCATTACACCTCGGCCGCCGAGATCGATCAGCTGCTGGCAGCACTCGACCGCGTGCTCGACGCGGCCTGATATCCGCCGCCACGTCCGCCGCCACGTCCGCCTCCACGTCCTTCCGACGTTCGCGCGGACCTCCGCATCGGTGCGCGTCCAAAATTGGGAATCGCACGTCGATTTAGGGCAGTCCCCGATTGCGGCTCATATCCAGCGCGAAGCATGCGAAGCGTCCTCGATGCGCTCGCGCGGCGCAGCGGATCAGACAAGGCGGGTCGTCGTCGAAGTGCTCGATGACTGGCGCCCGCCAATCGCGCGTGCGGCAACGCGAGTCTCTTCTGCGATCTCTGTTGCGAGGCACGTCATAGACGGCTTGCGAGGGGCATCCATTGGCGGCGCGCGGCGGGCATACTGCTGAACGCAGCGTCCGGTGTGGACCGCGCGTCATCCAAAGGGGTTTCTGGTGAAAGTTCTCGATACGAAGAAGTGCGCCCGCGGCGGCGCGATGTTGGCTGTGGTGATGGCCGCGCTGCTGGCGTTGCCCGCGCCGCCTGCGGCGGCATCCGGCTCCGATGACGTCGGTTGCGTCAGCACCACATTTCGTCTCGCCAGTCCGAACGACAAGATCTGTGTGACGGCCTATACCGATCCGCAGATTCCAGCAGTCAGCTGCTACCTGAGCCAGGCGCGCACCGGTGGTTACAAGGGTGCGGTCGGCCTCGCGGAAGACCCGGCGCGCTTCGGGCTGGCCTGCGTCGCAACGAAACCGGTGACGCTGCCGGCAAAGCTGTCGGATGACGAGGATGTCTTCAGCGAACGCACCTCGCTCATCTTCAAGAAGACCACGGTGCACCGCTTCGTCGACCGTGCGCGCGGCGTGCTGATCTACATCGGCTACTCGACCAAGATCGTCGACGGCTCACCGATGAACGCGATCTCGGTGGTGCCTTACTCGCAACCTTGAGCCGCGTCTGCCTGCGCTCGCGCGTGCCGTTCGCTCGTGCTGGCGCGAAACAGCGGCTAGCGGCGAGCGGTGCAGCGACACACCGACGCGCGCGGTTCGCAGCATGATGCGCGAGGTCGGCGACGAACTTCGCTTCTTCGATCGGTGAGCCGCCGCGCGTTCTTGCATCGGCGCAATGCCAGCGCATCGTGGCGGCATCGATGCTGATCGAACATACGACCGGCTCATCGCCGTGTCACAGCGGCGGCTACGCGAGCGCCATCGACCGACGCACGGCTCAGTTGTACGCCGCCAAGCTGCCGCGCGAACGCCAGAACCACAGCAGCAGTCCGCCGCCGATCAATCCGCCGAGGTGCGCGAAGTGCGCAACACCCGACTGTGTGCCGGCCACGCCGGAGAACAGTTCGAACGCTGCGTAGAGCAATACGAACACGCGCGCCGGCATCGGGATCGGTGGAAACAGCAGGATGATTCGCTGGCGCGGAAACAGCAACGCAAACGCGGCCAGCACGCCGAACAATCCGCCGGAGGCCCCCAGCGTCGGCTGCAGTTCGCCGAGCGCACTGCACACCGCCAACTGAGCGGCACTCGCGGTCAGCACGCTGAGCAGATACAGCAGCAGGAAACGCGCGCTGCCGAGTGCGGCTTCCACCTGGCGCCCGAACATCCACAGGCCGAACATATTGCTGCCCAGGTGTGTGAGGTTGGCGTGCAGGAAGGCGCTGCTGACGATTTGCCAGGGCTCGAATCCCGCGCCCACCGGCCACAGCGCGAAATTCTGGACCACAGCATCGCCGAGGGCCGATTCGAGCCCGAAGATGGCGATGTTGGCAATCAGCAGCGCATAAGTAACCGGGCTCATCGAAGACATCCTGTAAGGCTCGCTGCTAATTTCCTGCACTTTGGCAGGTTCCGGCAGCCTTGGGAGAGCCATCGCGCGTTTCATTGCGAGAAACGGACGCGAGCGCGTGTCGATTGCGACTCCGACGATCGCACGCAGCGGCCGCAGCGCGGCATGCAGGCGCAGGCCTGCAAGCTGCGAATCAGAGCCGAAATCGATCGACGCGAGACACGACTTTACACGCCGCGTCGGCACGCATTGCGATAAGTTTTGTACAGTGCTCGCCAGCGCCGATGTCGCTGAAGTCGCTGAAGTCCGCTGCAAACTGGTGATTCGGCTTGGCGCGGCCGCGGTTACGCCGAATTCGTCGCATACGAGCCGGCGCCTGGCGTGAGCGCCTGCGGTGCTGCGAGTCTGCGCTGGTCCGTGCGGTTCGAATCGCGCCGCGCGCCGCGTCTACCGCAGCCTCGCCAGTTCCGGCTTGAATGCGGAGTGGTGCGCGTGCCGTTCGCGTGCGGCGCCTGCGTTCACCAAAGGTGTTGTGAATTGTTTTTGAATGGAGCGTGTGCAGTTGTCGAGTGAACGACAAACCTCAGGGCATGCGGCGCGTGCGCGGTGCCGCAATCGCCCGGCTGGTGAAGTGCGCCGCATCGGGTCGCGCGTGACCGTGATGTTGGCGAGTGCGCCGGGATACGCACCAGCATGAACACGCGCATGCCGCCACGCCGTCGGCAGGCCGCAACACTCGGCAGCTCGGCGTCGCGCCGCATCGGCCTGTCCGACACCTTCGACGCGGTGAAGGACGTTTTCGAAGAAAAGCGAACCTTCACTCAGCGCATCTGGATTGCCGGCATGCTGGTGGTCGTGCTCACTGGCCTGCTGGTCATGCGGCTCAGCGAAATCCAGTTGGTCGATCACAGCTACTACCTCACGCGTGCCGACGAAAACCGCATGCGCGTGGTGCCGGTGGCACCGGTGCGCGGTCTGATTTACGACCGCAACGGCGTACTCCTGGCGCAGAACCAGCCGAACTACGTGCTGACGCTGACGCCGGAAAATGTCGACAACCTCGACAACACCCTGGCTCGTCTGGCCGACGTCGTGCGCGTCACCGACGGCGACATCACCCGCTTCCGCGAGCGCATGCGACGCACGCAGCGCTACCGCGCGGTGCCGTTGCGAACCAATCTGTCGATGGAGGAAGTGGCGCGCTACGAGATCAACCGCTACGACTTCGCCGGGGTCGACGTGTCCGCACAGTTGGCGCGCGACTATCCGCTGGCCGAGTCCACCTCGCACCTGATCGGTTATGTCGGCGGCATTTCCGATGCCGACTACGCAACGCTCGACGAAAATCTCTATCAAGGCCTGACGCAGATCGGCAAGTCCGGCATCGAGCGCAGTCACGAAAACGATCTGCGCGGAACGCCCGGCAACAAGATCGTCGAAGCCAATGCCGGTGGTCGACCGCTGCGCGATCTCGACTATCACGCCGGCGCACCGGGCAAGGATCTGTACCTGTCGATCGACGCGCACCTGCAGTCGGTTGCGCAGGATGCGTTCGGCGATCTCGATGGTGCCGCGGTCGCGATCAATCCGAAAACCGGCGAGGTGCTGGCGCTGGTCAGCAAGCCCGGCTTCGCGCCGGCGCCGTTCGTCGAAGGCATCGACAACGCCAGCTATCACGCCCTGCTGGAAGACCCGGATCGTCCGCTGTACAACCGCGCGCTGCTGGGCACGTATCCCTCGGGTTCGACGATCAAGCCGTTTCTCGCGGTGGGCGGTCTGCACTACAACACGATCAATCCGGACAAGCCGGTGTTCGATCCCGGCTACTTCCAATTGCCTGGCGTGGCGCGCAAGTATCGCTGCGACAAGCGCACCGGCCACGGCTGGATCGCGCTCGATCAGGCAATCGCGCAATCCTGCGATGTCTATTTCTACGAAGCCGCGCTGAATCTCGGCATCGACCACATCGACGACATCCTCGCCGCGTTCGGTTTCGGCCATCTCAGCGGCATCGATATTCCGAACGAGAAAGCCGGCATCCTGCCGTCGCGCGAGTGGAAGCGCCGCGTGTACAAGCAGGGCTGGTATCTCGGCGAGACCGTCAACATGGGTGTCGGCCAGGGTTATTTCACGGTGACACCGGTTGAACTGGCCGCGGCCACCGCGCGACTGGCGATGCACGGCGCCGGCTTCCGGCCGCACCTCGTGCACGCCTTGCGCGATGCGCTCAGCGGCGACACCAGCGCGGTTGCACCCGAAGCCTTGCCGCGCATGCCCGACATCGCCGATGCCGACTACCAGCGCGTGATCAAGGGCATGACGATGGTGACGCAAAGCACCACCGGCACCGCCTATGCGGTGTTCAAGGACGCGCCGTATATCGCCGCCGGCAAAACCGGCACCGCGCAGGTCGCCGGCCTCAAACAGGACGAAACCTACGCGCCGAAACTCGACAGCGTGCCGAAGCAACTGCGCGATCACGCGCTGTTCATCGCCTTTGCACCGGTCGACGATCCGCAGATCGCGGTGGCCGTGGTCGCCGAGCACGCCGGTTGGGGTGCAACCTCGGCGGCACCGATCGCGCGTCAGATGATGGATCAGTACCTGCTCGGCAAGGTGCTCTACCACGCGCCGCAAGCGAAGCTGCCGGCGCCACCACCGCCCAGCGACGAGACCGACGGCAGCGACAACGACGACAGCGACGCCGCGCCGGATGCGGCACCGCCTTCGATTCCGCAGGACGCACCGGCGGTGCCGGCGAACTGAGAAGCGATGGATGTTGTGGCGGTCGCAGTGCAATGTCCGCGTCCGTGCCGCGGAAGCGGAAATGCGTAAAGTCACGAGTTCACGAGTTCATGAATGCGCGAATGCACGAATGCACGAATGCACCAATGCATGAGTGCACGAATGCGCAAATGCGCAAATGCACCTTCGCTTAACGGCTTAACGGCTTAACGGCTTAACGGTGTAACGCCGTAGCGGCACAACGGCACAACGGAACAACGGAACAACGGAACAACGATAGAACGGCGGCAACGTCACAGTCGCGCAGTGGCACAACTGCGGCAACGCGGCCGCGTTGTGCCATCGAGTACAGGCACGCAGATGGCCGCATTGCGCATCCGTGCGTACGGTCGCGATTCGGCACTGCGCAAATACAAAAAGCCGGAAATCGAGCGCGCGATCGCCTGCGCCTACCTCGACGGGTAGCGCGCATCTGGCCGCGACTTCGCCACACGGCGCTGCGCTAGACTCGAAGGCATAACGACAGAACACGGCGCTGAAGGAGACCCGGCCGCATGACGCTCAAGATTCCCGTGACAGTGCTGACCGGTTTTCTCGGCGCAGGCAAGACCACGCTGCTGAACGCGATGCTGAAGCGCCCCGAGATGGCCAATACGGCGGTGATCATCAACGAGGTCGGCGAGGTCGGCATCGATCACCTGCTGCTGGATACGCCACTCGACAATGCACCGGTGCTGCTCGAAGGCGGCTGCATCTGTCATACCGTTCGCGGTGCCTTGCCGGAGTGCATGGATCGCCTGCTGGCGCGCGCTGCGGCCGGTGAGATTCCGCCGTTCGTGCGCGTGGTCATCGAAACCACCGGGCTGGCCAATCCGGCACCGGTGGTGCGCGATTTCGAGAAGGATCCGCTCTTGTCCGAGCGCTTCGTGGTCGACAGCGTCGTCACCCTGGTCGATGCGGTCAACGGCAGCAGTACGCTGGCGCATCATCGCGAAGCGGTACAACAAATCGCCGCGGCCGATCGTCTGCTGATCAGCAAACGCGAACTGGCGAGCGCGGCGGCACTCGAGTCCCTGCGCGCCGAATTGCGCGCACTGAATCCGCAAGCCGAGCAGGTCGTGCTCGCACCCGGGGATTGCGCGCAATCCTTGCTTTTCTGCGGTGGGCGCCACAATCCGCGCGCACAGGAATTCGACGTGCTGCCGTGGCTCGGTGTTGAAGCGCTCGGCACACACGGAGTGCTTCCGCCGGTGTCGGCCGAAGCGCCGCACGACCCCGCGATTCGCAGTTTCTGCATGACGGTCGACGAGCCGCTGGAGCCGCGCGCGTTTTTCGAATGGCAGGAACAGGTGCGCGGCGTCTGCGGTGCGGATCTGCTGCGCATGAAGGGCCTGGTCAATCTGCAAGGTTTCAGCGGGCCACTGGTGATTCATGCGGTGCAATACGTCTTGCATCCGGTCACCAAGCTTGCGCAGTGGCCCAGTGATGACCATCGCACGCGCATTGTTTTCATCACTCGGAACTGGTCGCAGGAGACCATCGAACGCTGGCTGCGCAAGCCGCGCAGCGTCGCCGTTGCGTCGCCTGTGAGCGGCTGACGGCGACGTCAGACTTTTTCGAAAAGTCGCAAAAAACCCTTGTTTTGCAGGGGTTTCGACGTGTACAGCGAGATCGATTGAAACGATGCGCCGGCTCTTGTGTGCAAGTTCGGTGGTGTGCCCCCGCGTCTCGCGCTGGCCTGATTTCGATGTGGAGCCGCATCGATATTGAGCGCCGGGCTTGGCGTAGCGTCTCGCTTCGCCTACATTCCATCTGCCGAGGGGGATTCCCGGGCAATTTTTCCATCCAACGTAAGCACTGGGATATATATGACGAAGACGAAGAAAGTTGCGAAGAAAGCTGCAGCGAAGGTTGCCGCCAAGCCGCCGGTCATCAAGGCCGCGCTGAGCAAGTCGGGTCTGGTGGCGCACCTCGTGGAAGCCAGCAGCGTCGCAGCGAAAGACGTGCGCGCCGTGCTGGGCGCGCTGGAACACGCCGTGGCAGGTTCGTTGAGCAAGAAGGGTGCGGGTTCGTTCACGCTGCCGGGTCTGCTGAAGATCACCGCCGTCAGCGTGCCGGCGAAGCCGAAGCGCAAGGGCATCAATCCGTTCACCAAGGAAGAACAGTGGTTCGCGGCGAAGCCGGCCACCACCAAGGTGAAAGTGCGTCCGCTGAAGAAGTTGAAGGACGCCGCAGCCTGATACGCCCGCGGATGCGGTGTGCCGCTTGCGCGGCCACCGCATCTGCAGCCGCGGTGCCTCACTGCGGATCAGAAGTGGGCGGTCTAGGTGTTAACGCGCATCGCGCGATGACCGACCCAGCGCTTCAAGCCAAACCCCGAATTTCCAAAGCAGCGTTTGCCTGACCCGTTGCGGTCATGGCGGTTGTCGCGGTCATCGCAGGCCTTGCGGCCGTTTCGGCCCTAGTGGCCCCAGTGGCCCCAGTGGCCCCAATGGCCCTAGCGGCCGTAGTGGCCTTCTCGGCCGTGCGCCGATTCCGAAGTCTTCTTGTTCGGTCCCCTGCAAGTGTCCCCTGCGAGTGTCCCCTGCAAGCGTCTCCTGCAAGCTTCTGCAGCAAGGCCGCGCGGCGTTCGCAAGCGCTCAGTGCGCTTGCGGATCACCTGCGGGCCGTCGATCCTGCAGCCGCGCCGCCGAGAAATAGGCCGCACGTAAATAGTCGCGCGACCGCGCCTGTTGCTGCGCCAACAGGCCCAGCGCTTCGTCGCGCAAGCGCGCGCCGAGTTCAAGCTGTTCGCTGGCGAGCGGTGCGCGAACGCCCCTGAGATCGCCAGCAAGAGATTGCATCGATGTTGACGCCGCTGCACTGGAATCGGCGGCTGCGACATCCGCGGCACCATCGCCGCTGCCGCTGCCGCTGCCGCTGCCGCTGCCGCCGCCACCGTTGGGCGAGCTTCGATCCAGCACCGGCGCGAGCGCATCGGCATCAGCCATTAATTGAGCATTGGCGCGGTAGCGATTCAGTTCGCGCAGGAAGCCGCGCTCCAGTGATGCCGGCGGCAGCCCGAACTGTGCGAGCGTCTGATACAGCTCGAAGGCATCGGCGGCCTGACTCAACTGCACCGCGAGCGCGCCGTTGCGCAGGGCTGCAATACTGTCGGTGAGTCGCTGCTGGGCGGTTTCCAGTTGCGCGATCGCATCGGCGTAGGCGCTTCGCGCGTTCGGCACATCGTCGAGTTGATCATAGGCATAGGCAACGGCGAGTGCGGCTTCCTGCGTCGCCGAACTGTCGCCATGCTGATCGAGCAGGCTGCGCCACAGGCCTTGCGCGCGCTGCAATCCTTCGCGGCGATCCTTCGGCGGTGCATCGCGACCGAAGCTGCGCGGACCGCGCTCGCCGTGCAGCTCCGGCTCCAGCACTTTCAATTGCAGCAAGGAGTGCCGCATCGACGGCGCCAGATCCATCGTGTAGTCGGTCTTGGTCTGCGGCTCATTGCTGAGCTTGCTGCGCCAGTGGATGTCGCCGGCCGGGACCAGCTCGGCCCAGCCGATCCCGAGCAATGCGGCATCCGAATACGGGCCTTCCGCACGCACACGGCCGAGAACGCCGAGTGCGGTGCGACCCTGCTTGGCTTCGAGGAAATGCCAGCCGAGCGTGAGATTGGCCTTGTCGCGCAGCGCCAGCAGTTGTTCGTCGTTGCTGTTGCTGCGGCCGACCAGATCGAGCCAGCTCAAGCCACGCTGTTCTTCGCCATGCGCCAGCAGTTCGACGCCGAGGTTGTAGCGGCCGTAGCCGGTCTCGCGCAGCGAATCGACCAACTGGTCCATGTAGCGCAGCGCTTCGACCGCCTCACTGTCTGCGGTATTCAGCAGCTTGATCGCGGCCGGCACCTGATTGCGCGCAATCAACAGTTGCGCTTGTGCAAAGCGCCAACGTTGCGCCTGTGTCGGTGGAAGGTCGTCGCGCGCGGCCCGTAGCAGCGGCTCTGCGCGCTCCAGATCGCCGCGACCGAAATAGGCTTCGCCGAGCGCCAGACGTTCGAGTGCGAGTTGCGCGCGGTCGCCACCGAGTTGCGGCAGGCGCTGAAGAATTGCCGCGGCGTCGTCGAGCAGATCGGCCGCGCGTTCGGCAGCTGCGAGCTGACGCCAGAATTCCACCGGCAAACTGCGCGCATCCTGGCCGCCGGCGAGTCGACGCAGTTCGATCAGCGCCGCTTCCGGTTGACCGAGTGCGAGCAAGTAGCGCGCGTAACAGCCAGCCGGATCGTTGCGTTCGCCCGGATGGAACAGGCTGATCGGCGAACGCTGCTGCTTGATTTTTCGAACCGCGCGATCGAGCCAGTTTTCCGGCAAGGCCAGCAACTGCCATTGCTGCGTATCGAGCCGCGCCGAGGTCGCCGCGAGATTGCGCACCAGGCGCAGTTCGAAGCTCAGTTCGCCGGGCTGCTTGACCAGTTCGCCGTCCCAATCGAGTTCGGCGGGCTGCGGCGTCATCGCGTAACGATCGGTGTAGACCAGATGCGCGTGCAGGTGGTGGCCGCCCTGCGGCAGACTGCTGCGCGCGATGCGGCGCAGGCCATCGCTGTCGGCCAGTGCCAAGGCGGTCGGCGCGCTGAAATCGAGCGTGATCGCGGCAGCGTCGTCAACGCTGAAGCGCACGCTCTGGATCAGCGCATTCGCCTGGTTCTGGCTGACATAGAAATTGACCCGGTTTTCCGGCGGCCAGGTTTGATCGTCGGCGACGCGTTGGGCCGCGGCGATCGTATCGATCGCATGCATTTCGGCGTCGTCGCTCAGCGGTACGCGATTGGCGAGCGTCAGAGGCGCGGGTGCGTCGGCGGGCAGATCCGCAGACGCGGCAGCGCAAACCAGCAAGGCCGCGACAACGACAGCGGCCGGCCATCGGTGCCGTTCGGATGCGCCATTTCTCGTGGCAATTGCGAATGTGCTGCTGCGCGACGTCGTGTGCGCCGTGCCGGTCCTGAGTAGTCGCACCAATGCTGTCTCGTAATTAGGGCCGCTTGTTTGACGGCCTCGATAATGCAGAAACGGATAGTAGCCAAATGGCCGTGCAACATCATCGACGCGCTGCACCAAAAATCCTGAACTGCGCGTGGTCATTTGCAAACCCAGTCTTGCGACTGGCCTCGGCTGCAGGCGCGGCAGGGTAAGATCGCGCCAGCGTGGGCACACGCGCAGAAGATCCGATCAAACCAAAAAGAATCGTTCAGGAGACTATGTACTCGCTGCGCTACCGATTGGCCCGCTGGGTGCTTGCGCACCGTCGCATTTCGTTCCTGGCATTCGCATTGATCACCGTGTTTTTCGCCGCCGGCCTGCCGCGCGTTCAACTGCGGACGATCTTCTCCGACCTGCTGCCGACCGACGATCCGTTCGTGCAGGTCTACAAGGCGCATCCGAACTTCGGCAGCCCGCTGACGGTGGAGATCATGATCCGCCGCAAAGAGGGCGTCGGCGAGCCGACGATTTACAACAGCGAAACGCTGGCGAAAGTCTGGAAGATGACGCGCGATGTCGATCTCGCGCCGTCGGTCGATCACGAACAGATTCTGTCGATCACCACCGAGAAAGCGCGCTACTCCGAGGCCACGCCCTTCGGTATCGACATGCGGCCGCTGATGGGCGGTGCGCCGCCGGCAACCCCGCAGGAGATCGCCGAATTCCGCACGCGCGTCGATCATGCGCCGAACGTGCGCGTGTTCCTGATTTCCGGCGATGACCGGTCCACGGTGATCCTGGCCACCTTCATCGAGCAGCGCATCGACTACGGCGTCACGTTCCGCTACCTGCAGGCGCTGGTGGAAAATGCACGCGACGCGCATCACGAGGTCTACATGGTCGGGCAGCCGGCGCTGATCGGCTGGGTGTATCAGTACGAGCGGCAGATGCTGATGATCTTCGGCGTGACCATCGCCGCGCTGCTCGTCGCGCTGGCCCTGTACATGCGCAACGTCGTCGGCGTGCTGACGCCGATCATTTGTAGTGCCACTGCCGGCATCTGGGCATTCGGCTTCGTCGGCTGGCTCAACATCTCGATCGAGCCGCTGCTGATGGTGGTGCCGCTGCTGCTGACCGCGCGCTCGTTTTCGCACAGCGTGCAATTCACCGAGCGGTTCTACGAGGTCTACGCCGAGGTCGGCGATCGCGGCAAGGCCGCTGCAATCACGATGAGTGTGATGATGGCGCCCTCGGTGCTCGGCATCCTCACCGACATCTTCGGCATCATCGTGGTGGTTGCCGCGCCGATTCCGGCGATGGTGCGGCACGCGATTTTCTGCGGCATGTGGGCGGTCTGGCTGATTCCCACCGGCGTGGTGCTGATCTCGCTGCTGCTGGCGAGCCTGCCGCCGCCGGGCAATGTCGCCAAGCTGGTCGGGCGCGGCACGCAGTCGGTGTTCCATCGCGGCATTCAGGCGCTGCTGATGCGCATCGCCGCGCTCACGCACGGCCGTGCTGCGCGCTGGACCGGCGGCATCGTCGCGCTGGTTTCCATTGCAGTGATCTATACCGCGGCACAGATCAAGATCGGCAACCCGGTCGAAGGCACCAATCTGTTGTGGCCGACCTCCGAGTACAACCAGGGCATACGCGCGATCGATGCGAATTTCCCCGGCGTCAACACACTCGAGATCGTGCTCGAGGGCAAGGACCCGCAGAGCCCGCAGTGGAATGCGACGCAGTCGGACACCGTGATGACGATGATCGCGCTGCAGAGCGCGATGGAGATGGGAAGCGCGCCGCCGCGCGCGACGCTGTCGTTCGCCGACTATCTGTCCGAGTCGAATCGTTTGTTCAACGGCGGCTCTCCTGCGTGGATGCCCTTGGATGCGCGCCAAGGCGCGCTCGACGCCGCTGCCACCGGCGCGATGATGGGTTCCAGCGCGAAGAACTTCAGTCACGTCGCCAGCGACGACCTGCAGAACGCGACCGTCTCGCTTTGGTACAAGGACAACCGCCAGGAAACGGTCGACGCCGCACTCGCCGCCGCGCAGGCCGCAGTCGATCAGGTGGGTGTGGATCATCCGCTGTTCCGCGTGCGGCTCGGCACCGGCACCATCGCGCTGCAGGAGGCGGTGAACCGCGTGATCCTGCGCTACCAGTGGTGGGTGATCGGCGCGGTGAACCTGATGGTGTTCGTGATGTGCGCGCTGGCCTATCGCTCGATCGTTGCCGGCCTGCTGCTGCTGGTACCGGTGAATCTCGCCAACGAAGCACTGCTCGCAGCGATGCATCTGCTCGGCGTCGGGCTCGACGTCAATTCGATGATCGTTGCCGCGATCGGCGTAGGTGTGGGCATCGACTATGGCATCTATCTGCTGTCGCGCATCTGCGAGGAATTCCACGCGCACGATCGCGATTGGGCGGCGGCGATCGATGCGAGCCTGAGCACCACCGGCAAGGCGATTATGTTCACCGCCAGCATCATGATGCTCGGCATCGCGCCCTGGTATCTGTTGTCCGGCCTGAAGTTCGTTGCCGACATGGGGCTGCTGCTGATCGTCATCATGGGTATCAACATGCTGCTGTCGCTATTGGTATTGCCGCTGTTGATCTGGATCGTCAAGCCGCGCTTCGTTACGCGCGAGCAAACCCTGCTGGCCGAAGGCATCGATCTGCAGAAGCTGGCGACGATCGAACGCGGCGAGTAGCCGACGGCGGCACGCGAACGCTGCGGGTGCCGCCGGCTTTATCTGACCGAGGGTGCGCGCGGCTCACGAACACCGCGCGCGCCGCTCGCCGCCAATCTCATCTAACTGCGGTCGCGTGCGGCTCGCGAACACCGCGCCGGCGCGCGCGGTGCTTCCACCTCGCAGCGCTCTGAAGCGAAGAACCTGCTTCACGCAGACGTGGATGCGCCGATCGCGATTCAGAGTCGCGCGACGCTCCAGTAGTGAAGAACCCGCTGCACGCAGACGTGCATGCACCGAACGCGATGCAAAGTCGCGCGACGCTCAAGTGTTGATACCGCGTGCTTGCGCGGCGGGGATCGGCGCACACCGCTCATCCCCTCAAACCACACCGCTCGGTTCGACTTGAGCTGACGCTCGGACCATCTCTCATGCCGATTGCTACCGGTGATCAGCACGAACACTTGCAAAGGCCGGTGCGCGCATACGGTTTGCGGGCCCGGTCTTCGCGACATCGTTTGAGTGTCGCGCCACCGGCGTCTCTAACAAGGATCCGGAGGAAATATGATCAATCGAGTCATGCAAGGCGGCCTGAAAATCACGTCGATCGCGCTGGTCGCGATGGCGGCGAGCTTGGCGGCCTGCGGCGGTGGCGGCAGCAGCAGCGATAACGGCAGCGGCAGCGCCGGCACCGGTGGCGGCACCAGCGGCGGTACCAGCGCCAGCGCCTTGCCGACGTTCCCGGATCTCACGGCCTGCATCAGCACCAGCGGTGCGGCCAGTTCGCTGCAGACGCAGCTGGCGGCGCTGACCGGTGCATTGCCGGGCGGCACCAGCGGTGGTGCTGCGGGTCTGACGTCGGTGCTGTCGTCGCTGTTCAACGTCAACAACCTGCTCACCGGCGGACTGCAGAATCTCACCAACACGTCGAATCTCAGCGGCTTCGCCACCAGCCTGAGCGGCAGTGCCAGCTCGCTGACCTGTTCGCTGCAGCTGCTCAGCAACACGCTGACGTCGATTGCGGCCACGGCCAGTCTGCCGACCGATGCAAGCTCGCCGTTCGGCGCCACCGGTGCGGATATCACCGCGCTGCTCAGCAGCCTGAGCGGCCTCGCCAATGGAACGCAGAGCGGCACGATCGACCTGACCTCGCTCAGCACGCAGTTGCAGACGCTCGCCAGCGACCTCGCAACTTTGGCGCCGCAGCTTCCGGGTACGGGTGGTTCGAGCACCGCGCTCACTGCGCTGACCGCAGCGCTCGGCACCAACTTCGGCGATCTCTCGCAGATCTTCACGCAGCTTGGCGCGCTCAACAGCAGTGGCCTGACCGCCGCACTGCCGACGCAATTGAGCGATCTGACGACGCTGCTGTCGGCCAACGGCGCGACGCAACTCGGCGTGCTGCCGAGCCAGCTGCTCGCCAGCGCCAGCGCGCTGACCTCGGCGCTGACCACCTTGCAGACGACACTCACGTCGCTGCTCTCGCCCTTGAGCGGACTGCTCACCGGCCTGTTGGGCGGCTTGATCAAGTAAGCACGCGCGCGGCACTCACGCCCGCAGCGCCGACGCCAGCACTGGCGTCGACGCTGCGGGCTTTTTTGTGGGCGACAGCCGAAGTCCGCAGGTGGGCAAACGCGACGCGCGCGGAACTTATGCCGTAAAGGCCTAGTCGCAAGGAGTGAAGCCGCCCGATTGCGTCGTTAGTCGTCGCATCATCCATCATCCATCGGCGGTTGCGCGGCAGCCGCCGCCCATTCCAATAACGAACCGAGGAGGCCCCGTGCGCAACGCGCTCAAACTATTTGTGATCGTCGCGGGGGTGATCGTCGCAGCCCTGGTCGGGTCGGGCGCTTACGCGCAGAGCGAGCCGGATCCCCAGCCGGGCACCAACGCGCCTGCGAATTCACCAGGCAACCAACGGGCCCCGGGAAGTGAAGCTCCGGGCACGATGCACCGCGACGACCGTACGCCCAATCAAGCGGAATGCCAGGCGCTCGTGCAGAACACCGGCGGTGCACCGCCAGATGGTTCGATCGGCCAGTCCGCATCCGCCGAAGCGCATGCGAACGATCGCATGCGTGTGCAGCAATGCCAGCTGATGATGCACGGCGTCGGCAACTAAACCTGATGAATCGTCGCTCGCCGCAATGAGTCATCGCGGAGTCATCGCGGAGTCGTCGCGGAGTCGTCACGCGCTCGGCTGCGAACGCGGTCGAATCGCGCCGCGACCTTGCGAGCCGATCTGATTCGAGGTGCCGATTGCTGCCGATCGCTGCCGATCACAACAACGGCAGTAGAAACGTGCAAGGCGGGAAGTGATTCTGGCGCTGGCGCTGGCGCTGGCTCGGGCTCCGGAGGGTCCGCCAGATCCAAAGTGTCCGTGCGGTCCACGGTACCCGTTCGATCCGCAGCGTCCGTGCAGATCGAAGCCGACTCGCCTCCGCGCGAAACGGGCGACCGACCTGAACGGTATTCCGCTTCGCGCAGGTGATTTTCGCTGCGCGAGGTGATTTCCGCCCCCGCTGTCGGCATACTGGTATGGCACCATATGATCATCGCCATGGCGGTACGCGCCAGGCGCTCTGTTCACCAATCCATTTTCATCGACCCATTTCAGCGACTTGCAACACCTCTTCGAGGAGGGCCCAAAGATGTTAGAGAGCGAAGGTTCAGGAATTCAGAAAATTGCGATTTTCGGCGCGATTCTGGTGGCATTCGGCGCGATCGGTTATTTCGCGACTTCGGGCGGTTCTGCCCCCGCGACCGACGCCAAGACCGCAGCCGCTGAGCCCGCGGCGGATGCCGGCAGCGATTCGAAAGCCGCTGCGACGACCGCATCGACAGCGGGCGATGCAGCGGCAGCGCCGGATTCGAGCATGAGCGCGAGCGCGGCACCGGCTGTACCGTCGCCGGCAAGCGACGCTGCGGCCCCGGCCCCGGCCCCGGCCCCGTCACCGACCTCGGCCGACACCAGCGCAACGGCCAGCGCCGACGCAACGCCAGCCGCAGCACCCGCACCGAGCGAAACCGCCGCCGCCACATCGGCGCCGTCGGCCGCGTCTGAACCGGCCAGCCCGCCGCCAGTCGCCTCGGCCAGTGATGAAAGTGCTGCGGCCAGCGCGACGCCACATCCGCAGCATCACGCCAGCAGTGGCACGGCCAAGCACAAGGCGCCCGCCAAAGTGGCCGCGAATGCACCGCCGCCGGCGCTCGACGTGCTGAATCACTGGTGGGCGCCGCCGACGGCGACCTCCGCGTTCCGCGTCGCCGCAGTTGGCGAAATCGAGGGCGGTGGCGGCATCGCGGTCGTGTTCAACGACGAGGTGTCGAGCTGGAATGCCGCCGCGCAGAAGCTGCAACTGGTCGACGCGAACGGTGCACCCGTGCAGGGCAGTTGGACCGGTGGCGCGAATCGTCGTGTCATGGTTTACCAGCATCTATCGGCCGGACGTTACCGGCTCGCGATCGATCCGGCGCTGGTCAGCGTGCACGGACAGACGCTGGGCTTGCCGCTGGCCGGTCCGGTCTACGTGCAGTAGCCCGACGTAGTTGCGTGAAGTAGACCAAGGTCGTTACGTGCAGCAGCCCGACGTAGTTGCGTGCAGTAGACCAAGGTGTTTACGTGCAGCAGCATTGCGTCGCGGCTACGCTTGAAAGCGGTCGGGCAGGCGGCCCAGTCGCGGGCCGCGTCGCGGCCGAGTTGGACTGAGGCCGCGAACTGACCGATCTCGACGGCATCGCACAGCGAATGTGCGATGCCGTCGGTGAAACGTCGGCCACATATCTGTTTTTGGCTGCCGACTGCAGGATCGAACACATTGGATCGAGCACATTGGGTCGAACACTTCGATCAGAACCTATCGGCTCAGACGCCTTCGATCGAACCTCTGATCCGGCAACTCTGATCGGACAAGTCTGATAGGACAAGTCTGATCGGGCACATTTAATCGATCGCAAAATCGATAACCCCTGATCGATCAAACCGGGTTCATCACCGCGGACCGAACTCGCTCCGCGCGCCAGCGGGGATTCCGCCGACGTTGATTCCTTGCGTTACATCAAAGCGGCGGCGACCAGCGCCAGCTGCTGCGTATTCAGTAGCGTCAGGAGATGATCGCCGGTGCCGACCATGCCGAGCACCAAGGGGTCCGGGATGCGGCCACGGGTGGCCGGCACGGATTTGATTTCGGAGCCGACGATTACGCAGGCTTTGGCGATGCCGTCGACGCGCAAGCCCATCAATTCGTCGCCGATATCGGCGATCACGATGTGGCTTTGTGGCGTGTCTTCGCCGGGCGGCAAGCCGAGGCATTGGCGCAGGTCGACCACGCTGACGATGCGGCCGCGCAGATTGATCACGCCGAGCACGGCCGACGGCGCACCGGGCACCGCTTCGATCGCAACCTTGGTCAGCACTTCCTGCACGCAGAGGATGTCGAGCGCGTAGCGCTGGCCGGCCAGTTCAAAGCCGACCCAGCCTCCGCCGGCAGCCTTGTCCTTAGCACTCATCGCGGGATTGGCGGAGAGATTCAGCATTGCAGGCTGCTCGGAGTTGCAGCCGGCCGGCACATCCGACATGCAGGCGCTGACCGCAGTGGTCTCGCAAGATGAGAAGCCCGGATAGGAATTGACATGGCAAGCCTCAGTCTCCCGCGCGGCCGAGCACGACATCGACGATGCCGGCGAGATCCAGAATCAGCGCGACGCGACCGTCGCCGGTGATGGTGGCGCCAGACAGGCCGGGCAGGCCGCGCAGCAGCGCGCCGAATGGTTTGACGACGACTTCCTGCCGCCCGTGCACGGCGCTGAGGACGAAGCCGTAGCGCTCGGCGCCGACGCTGGCGACGACGACGTGCCGACGCGCGGGGTCGATTGCTGCGGTTTCCATCCAGCGGTGCAGATCGATCAGCCGCAGCATCGCGTCGCCATAGAGCAGCACATCCCAGCGATCCAGACGGCGCTGGCGCGTCGGGTCGAGTACCAGCACGTCGAGCACGGCGGTCAGCGGCATCGCCACCGTGCGCGGACCCACTTCCACCATCAAGGCCGGCATGATCGCCAGCGTCAGCGGCACGCGAATCAAAATCTGCGTGCCGGCACCGATGCGCGATTCGATCTGCACGGTGCCGCCGAGTGCGGTGATCGAGGACTTCACCACATCCATGCCGACGCCACGACCGGATAGATCGCTCACCTGCTCGCGCGTCGAGAGCCCCGGCAAGAACACCAGTTGCAGGCATTCGCTGGCCGACATGCGGCTGGTGTCGGTGGCATCGAGCAGACCCTTTTCGATCGCCTTGCGACGCAGGCGTTCTGGGTCGATGCCGGCGCCATCGTCGGACACCGTAATCAAGATGTGATCACCGGTCTGCTGCGCGGCCAGTCGCAGATGGCCGGTCGCCGGCTTGCCGGCCGCGCGGCGCACTTCGGGTGCTTCGATGCCGTGGTCGACGCTATTGCGCACCATGTGCAGCAGCGGATCGGCGAGTGCTTCGACCAGGTTCTTGTCGAGCCCGGTTTCTTCACCGGCCAGTTCAACTTCCACCTGCTTGCCGAGTCCGCGTGCAATGTCGCGCGCCAGCCGCGGGAAGCGTGCGAACACGCGCCGGATCGGCTGCATGCGCGCGCGCATCACCATCACCTGCAGGCCGCGCGTGATGTGGTCCAGCTCGCCGATCATGCGGGCGTGCGGCTCCTGGCTGCCGCGTGTGCACAGCGTCAGCAGGCGGTTGCGCGTCAACACCAGTTCGCCGACCAGATTCATCAGATCGTCGAGCACGGCGGTATCGACGCGGGTGACCTGTTCCGGTGTGTTCTGCGAAGGCACTGCGGCGTGCTCGCCCGGCTGCTTGGTCGGTGCCCGTGCCGTTGACGGCGCTGCATCGACGACGGTCTCAGGCTCGGCCTCAGTCGCGCTCGGCGCAGCGACTGCCGCAGGAGCAGCGCCCTGGTACTGATCGAGCAGGGCTTCAAACTCGTCGTCGCTGATGGTGTTGGTATTGGGCACGGCGGCGACGTGGGCCGATGCGGTTGGCGTGAGCGCAGGTGCGGCCAGCACGGCTGGCGCGCCGACGTCGCTCGCGCGCGCCGCCAGATGCAGGCGCTGCAGCAAGGCTTCGGGCACCTCGGGCAGGGGCTTGCGTGCGCCCGTGGCGCGCAACATCGTTTGCAGCAACTCGAGCGCTTCCAGCACTGCATCCATCAGCGAAGGCACGATCGCCAGTGCGCCGCTACGCAGGGCGTTGAAGATGTCTTCGGCGACGTGGCACAAGGTCACCATCGGCGTCAGCGCGAGGAAGCCGGCGCCGCCCTTGATCGTATGGAAGCCGCGGAACACCGCGTTCAGCAGTTCGCGGTCTTCGGGGTTCTGCTCCAGCTGCATCAGCTGTTCGCCGAGGCGCTCGACGAGGTCGCCGGCTTCAGCGAGGAAGTCGGCGCGAATCTCGTCTTCGGTGTCTATCGCCATGCCAGGTCCCGGAAGGTCTGCAGCGGCGTCGGCGATTGCGAGTAGCGCAACGTCGAAGTCCGCGGCCGAAAGCTTGCTGCAGCAGTGTTATCGGCGGCGCAGCGGCAGACTTTAGCCGGACGGACTTAATAAGCCCTCAAGCTTTTCGCGAGATGCGCCGCTAAGCAGAAAGATTCCCTAGGAGCCTTCGATGGTCGCCGGACTGCTGGAACGCATCGACCGCAATACTCAACTGGCCGGCCACAACCGGCTCGCGCTGCTGTTGTTCCGGCTGAATTCGGGCCGAATCTTCGGCATCAACGTGTTCAAGGTGCAGGAAGTGATTCCGAGCCCGCCGCTGGTGACGACGCCGAGCGCGCATCCGCTGGTGCGTGGCGTGGCAGACCTGCGCGGCAGCATCGTCCCTGTGATCGATCTGGCGGCCGCACTCGGCGAGCCGAGCGAAGGGCCGGCGACGCGCGTCATCATCACCGAGTACAACCGCCGGGTGCAGGGCTTCCTGGTACATGGGGTCGATCGCATTCTGCATGTCGATGTCGCCGCGGTCGAAAGTCCGCCGGGCAATGCCAGCAATAGTTACCTCACCGCAATCACGCGTCATGGCGACGAGCTGATCGAAATCGTCGACGTCGAAAAAGTGCTCGCCGAAGTCATTGGCGACGCGCCGGATCTGTCCGAACGTCTGGTGGGTCAGGCAACGCGGCTGTCGGTCGGTCGTCGCATTCTGGTGGTGGACGATTCGCGCGTCGCGCTCAACCAGATTGAGCGCACGCTCAAACAGATCGGGGTCGACTGCGTGATGGTCAACGATGGACTCGAAGCCCTGCAGTACCTGCAGGATCTGGCGCAACGCGGGCCGATCGAACAGGAGCTTTTGATGGTCATCTCGGATATCGAGATGCCGCGCATGGACGGCTACACCCTGACCACGGAAATCCGTCGCGACGTGCGGCTGCGCGGACTCTATGTGCTGCTGCACACCTCGCTGTCCGGCGTGTTCAACCAGGCGATGGTGGCCAAAGTCGCCGCGAATCGCTTCGTTCCAAAGTTCAGCGCCGACGAACTCGCCGGCTGCGTGATCGAATGTCTGCAGGGATTGGAACAAGCAGCGGCCGCGCACGCGGCCTGAGTGTGGAAGCATCAGCGTAAAGCGCTGCGCGCCGTGACGTGTCCGAATGCGACGCGTTGATATCGCCAAGGCGTAACGCTCTGGCCGCGGCGCCAAAGCTCGGTCGTTCGGCCGCTGCGGGTTCGTCGCCGATGTGCTGCCGATGTGCTGCCGATGTGCCGCCGATTGCTTGAAGCGCGTATCGCGCAAGACGCTGTGCTCAATGCCAAGCACAACTCGCTATGCGTATCGCAATGCGAGTGACGCCAGCATTTCTCAATCTCTGAATTCGTTCCATGTGCGTGGATCTGCAAGAACGCAATCGTCCACAAAGACGCCCGCGCATATTCGCGCCGCGGCTGAGTAGCCGCCAACACTCATCGGCATGTTTCCGCGACCGGCGACCGGCGACCGGCGCGGGTTCAGCGGGCAGCGCCGGTCGGCGATCGATGCGGATCGAACCCAGCGAAAAACTGGCGACGCGCCGGGGCAATGGCCCCGGCGTGTGTCGCCACTCACGGCAGTGGCCGATGCGCGGCAAGGCGCAAGCCAACCGCTCAGAACTCGGACCAATTCTCGCCGCTGCGAGACGGTGCAGCGCTGGCCATCTTGGTGGCCGACGCCTTGCGCTTCATCGGCGCCGACGGTGTCGTCGTGCGCGCCGCCTTCTCGCTTGGCCGTTCGCCTGGCCGTTCGCTGGGCTTGATCGGCACCACCACGGAAGCCGCCGCGGCGAGCGTACCTGTTCTGAAGCGAGCCACCGCTTGCATCATTTCACTGGACTGCGATTCAAGTGCACGGGCGGACGTGGTGCCGGCTTCCACCAGCGATGAATTCTTCTGCGTGACTTCGTCGAGTTGCGTGATCGCGGAATTGACCTGCTCGATGCCGCGACTTTGTTCATCGGATGCCGCACTGATCTCGTTGATGATGTCGGTTACGCGCTTCACGCTGCCGACGATCTCGCCCATGGTCTCGCCCGCTAGTGCGACCAACTGCGAACCGGTGGATACCTTTTCCACAGAATCGCCAATCAGCGTCTTGATCTCTTTGGCGGCACTCGCCGAGCGCTGCGCCAGGCTGCGCACTTCCGCTGCCACCACTGCGAAGCCGCGACCCTGCTCGCCGGCGCGTGCCGCTTCAACCGCCGCATTCAGCGCGAGAATGTTGGTCTGGAAAGCGATGCCATCGATCACACTGATGATGTCGACGATCTTCTTTGACGAGGCGTTGATCGCTCCCATCACCGTCACTACCTCGCCGACTGCGGCCCCGCCTTTCGATGCCACCTCGGCCGCGCCGCGCGCGAGCTGGCTGGCTTGCCGTGCGCTCTCGGAGTTGTTGCGGACCGCACTGGTGAGCTGTTCCATCGAGCTTGCGGTTTCCTCCAGACTCGCTGCCTGCTGTTCGGTGCGCGAAGCCAGGTCGATATTGCCGGCGGCGATGTCGCCAGCTGCGCCGTTGATGCGCAGAGACGAATCCTTGACCTGGTCGACGATGGTGACCAGCGTTTCCATCAAGAGATTGATGCCATCGGCCATTACCTTGAAGAAGCCCGTCTTGCCGGTCGTCTCGATGCGCGGTGTGAAGTCGCCCGTTCCGGCACGTTCGACAACATCGGAGATCTCCTGCTCGGATTTGAATTCGGCGGTGCGATCGATCCACTCGACCACGGTGCCGGCGCGCACGCCCGCATGGTCGACGATCGGCGTCAGGGTGAGGATGAAGTCTCTGCCACCGACCTTGATCTTGGCGCGATGCGTCTGCGTCAGCCGCGCCAGCATCTCGCGTTGATGCTGGGGATTGACGTGGAACTGGTCGATGCTGGAGCCGAGCAGATTGGCTACCGAAAAACCTGGCAGATCCTTGCGGATATCGCTCTCGGCTTCGGTCAGCAGTTTTTGAACAGCCTCGTTTATATAAACGATACGCAGATCGTTGTCTGCAATCATTGTGCTGGTGTTGCCCACATCCAGCGCATTGCGAATCCGCAGATTCTCGATCGCAATCGTTTGCAGCTTCTGCTGATGCGAAGCCAGCTCGGTTTCCAGGCGAACCTCCGCACTGCGATCCTTCCATTCGACTACCGTGCCAAGGCGCTTTCCGGTGCTGGAGGTGATCGGGCTGGCGATCAAACCAAACGTGCGGCCACCGACCTTGATTTCCGTCCGATGTGTCTTCTTCAATGCACTGAGCATTGCCATCTGGTGCAAAGGATTCTTGTGGAAGCTATCGATGCTGCCGCCCATCAATTTCTTGACGTCGAAATTCGGCAGGTCCCTACGGATATCGGCTTCTGCCGTGGTCATCATTTCGATGACGGACTTGTTCATATACGTGATGCGGCGATCGTTGTCGGCGATCATGACGTTGGAGGTCACGTTGTTCAAAGCATCCGTGATCACCTGCATCTGCGAATGCCTGGCGGAACGAAAGCGATCTAGAAATCTCATGCGCGGGCTCCGATGAATGGAAAAGTTGGACGCGCGGCGTAGTGCGCCGCAGACGGTTTGGCGACCGATCTTGCAGGTCGACCGTGCAGCTGAACCGTTACATCCACGGCTAGAATCCTTCGAGCCGTTCCGGCTGCGGTGCCTTCGGTGCGCGTCCTTGGCCTGAACGTCAGACAGGAATGCGGGCGAGGCGCTCAACGAACCGGAAAGTGCTGAAGATGCGCAGTTCCACATCGATTAGCGACTGCGGCGGAGAATTCTGAACATCGCAGCTGATGCGCTCGACCGACGGTTGTGATTGTCGGGGCAATGGTCGATTCCTGAGGCCGGAGTCTTCAGGGCTGCAGATTGGCCCCGGCGTGGCGCCGACCTCGTGAGTCAGCCGCAAGCATTCGCTGATGCGTGTCGGCTGATTTAGAGCGATATCTCCGTCGATGCGCGGACGCATCTGGCGCGATCCATTTGCAAGCCATGCTGCGACCTATCCGCTGGCGAGCAGCCGCTGGGGCGCGCAGTTCGCGATCCGGTTAGCGGCTCGAAAGCGGCAGAACCTTCGAGCGCGATCTTGTTGATGCGATGCTATTGAGGCGACGACAAGTCCGTCTCAATACTTGAGCACAAGCTTCACCGAGGCATCGATGCCGGCGTCGGAGACATAGCCGATCGCACTTGGACTGCCGGCCACTTTTGCCTTGACGCCGGCATCGCCCGAGACTTCCTCTGGTGCCTGAGCTTTGCCGGTGAATACCAGCTTGGCCCAATAGCCGCTGAGGTCCGCACCGGTTTTGCCGAGCACCTTGGTTTCGAAGTCTGTACGTGTGGCGCTGTCTTTCTGATACAGCACGGCGAGCGTCTGGCCACCCATCTGCGGTTCGTGGCCGAGAAAAATCTTCTTCGCCTCTTCGGCGTCGATCGCCGCAATCGGTGAGTCCTTGCCGACAACGATCGCACCGGCGAACGACTGCGTTGCCATCAGGCTGAGCGCAGCAGCAATGAGAATCTGTTTCATGATGTTTTCTCCTGATGCTCAGAAGCTGTAGGCGACGCCGGCCGACAGGAGATTGCTGCTCGGCCTCGACGCAACCGAGGATGCAGTCCCTGTGTAGTTAAATTTCAGCGCAACGTTGTTCGAAAGGTCATAGCGCAAATCGAACTGGTAGTAGCTATCGTGGATAACTTGAGCTGCGATCACGGTCGATACCGCTTCTCTCAACGGCTGCGTCTGAGGTACGTCGGGAATCTGGCTCAAGGCAGTGCAACGCGATGAGGCGTTCGCGCGGCCGAATGTAAACATCGGCAGGAAGCGGCCAAAGTGACGTCCTATGGCCAGGTAGTAGGCGTGGTCGTCTCCGATAAAACTGTGGTTGGCGCGGAACTCGACGTATTCGCTGATCACCTGCCAGTGCGCATAGTTGATCTCCGCTCCAAACCCAAGAAACGTGGTGGTATCGCCATTCGTAGCGAGTTCATCGCCAGCGCCCTGAAATCCGGATTGGTCGAGTGCTCCTACCAGGCCATCGAAATCCGGTGAATGGAATCCGAATCGAGTCACGAAGTAGGCAGCGCGCAGCGAAAGCCAGTCACTGTATCCGGCATGTAGCGCAAGCCCAGCCAAATTTTTGAGCTCGAGCGAGCCATCAATACCCTCCGCCTTTATGCCTCCAGAGTATTGGCCGAACAGAAGTTCCGGGTCGATTTGCCAATTTCCGAAAGCGTGCGAATAACTCAGCGAAACCGCGTCCGCGTTGCCGAAACCTCCGGTTACGTCGTATACGCTGGTGGGTGTGCGCAGCCATGGCAAGGACACGCCGACTTCGAGTGTGTCCGAGTAACTGAAAAACGGCACGCGCTGGCGGCCTGCTTTTATAGACCAATCGTTGTTGAACTGGTAGTTGACGTAGGCCCATTCGAACTTCGGTTTGAAGTCTTCCGTTCCCTTGCCCACCAGCTGCGCCGTTGCTGTGAGCTTGCTGGCGAGCGGTGCGCTGATCTGCAGCGCGTACAAGGACTCTTGGTCGAACTTCGGGTCGGCGCCGTAACCTTGCGACGGGTGATCGTTCGAAAAGGTCGTGCCGCCGACGACCTGTCCAAAGCCATTGATCCGAATGTTGCTGAGATCGGCGTGTGCGGGCGCGAGCGTCAGCATCAGCGATGCGCAAATCAGTGACCGCGAAAAGGGGACTCTCATTGTGTGCTCCCAGGTTTTGTTTGGTTCTTGTGCGGGTCCGATCGAACTCGCGACCGGCACCTGGGTGCTAACGGCAGTTGTGCCGGAAACTAACTGTAGTGCCAGCCCAACGGGGCAGATCATTGGCGTCGACGGTGAAACTCGCGACGTTGGAGCGTGTCCGGTAAACGCGGACGAGTGTTCGATAAAAAAAGGCCGCGCATCCAAAGCGGATGTGCGGCCTTTTGGCGAGCGGAATCGCTCGCGGTTCGTTCTTACTCTCGCATGCTTCTAGTACTTGAACAGCAGCTTCAAGTTCGGATCAACCGCGCTATCCGAAACGTAGCCCACTGCAGCCGGGCTGCCGGAGATCTTCGCCTTGACGCCTGCATCGCCGGAAACTTCTTCCGGTGCCTGTGCCTTGCCGGTGAAGATCAGCTTCGACCAATAGCCGCTCAGGTCTGCGCCGGTTTTGCCGAGTACTTTGGTTTCGAAGTCGGCGCGCACCGGGCTGTCTTTCTGATACAGCACGGCGAGCGTCTGCCCACCGGCCTGCGGTTCGTGGCCGAGGAAAATCTTTTTGACCTGTTCAGCGTCCATCGGCTCCAGTGGCGAGTCTTTGGCGGCGACGATGGCGCCAGCGTGGACCTGCGCAGTAACGAGGCCAAACAAAGCGATTGCAATGAGGTGTTTCATAGGAGTTCTCCAGATGCTCAGAAGCTGTAGGCGACGCCGGCCGAGAGCAGGTTGCTGCTCGCGGTGCCCGCGATCGATGAGTTGAACGCCGTATAGCTGAACTTGAGCGCAACGTTATTGGCGAGGTCGTAGCGCAAATCGAACATGTAGTAGTTCTCAGCCGTCGTTTGCGACTTGATCAAGCCGCCAACGATTGCACGGAACTGTTGATTGTCCGGTGTGTTCGGAATGTCGTTGATTGGCTGGCCGGGGCTGGAGTTGTTAGACCGTACGTAGGTAAACATCGGCTCGAAGCGGCCGAAGTGGCGGCCAATGGCGATATAGCCAACGTGGGATTGCGGGTAGAAACTGTGAAACGTACGTGCGTAATCGTATTCCGCGATGACCTGCCATTTCGCGTAGTTGATCTCCGTTCCGACCTCAATGACGGAAAACGTATCGTTGTTGATCGCAAGATCATTTGCCGCAGTGTTCAACCCGGCACTGTTGAGTCCAGCGACCAGGCCGTCGAGTGGTGTGCCGGTGAGTGAGGCTTTCCACGACAGATAGTTCGTGCGGAACGTCACCCAATCATCGTACGTCGCGGTCATCGAAAGCACGGTGAACTGCGTATCGGTGAGATGGACGGTATTGCCGCCGAAGTTGACCGGGCCCGACCACTGGCCGTAGGAGGCCTGCGGTTCGATGCGAAGCTTGCCCCACTGATTTGAATAGCTGACCGTAATCGCGTCGAAATTACTCACACCAGAGGCCAGGCCGTAGATCGCCGTTGGCGGTCGCAGCCAGGGATAGGACACGCCGACATCCAGGGTTTCCGAGAAGTAGAACGTTGGAATCCGCTGTTGCCCGGCCTTGACGGACCAATTGTCGTCGAACTGGTAATTGACATAGGCCCAGGCGAACTTCGGCTTGAAGTCCTCGCTGCCGCGGCCGACCAACTGTGCCGTCGCCGTCATCTTGCTGGTGAGCGGGGCGCTGATCTGCAATGCGTAAAGCGATTCCTGATCGAACTTCGGATCCGCACCATAGCCTTGCTCGGAGTGGTCGTTCGATAGCGTTGTAGCGCCAACGACTTGTCCAAATCCGTTAATGCGGATGTTGCTCAGATCGGCATAGGCTGGCGACAGCAACAGGAATAGTGGTGCGCAGATCAAAAGCCGCGCGAATAGCGTTCGCATTGAGTTCTCCGAGGAGTTCTAGGTGTAGTTGTTCGGGAGTGAACGACCTTGCGGTCGGTGCCTGACTACTAGCGGCGCTGCGGCGAGCTTCTAAGGACCGTGCCAGCCCGGCGGGGCTAATTGATGCGGTCGGCGGTAGAACTACGCGCCGTCCGGCGTGTCGCGTGCGAGGAAGTCGTCCGCGCAAAAAAAAAAGCCGCGCATCAAAAGTTGATGTGCGGCCTTTTGCAAGCCAATGGGCTCGCGGTTTCTACGTAAACTGCTACCTGACGTTCAGTTCCGTCTCGCTATCGAAAACGTATCGAACATCGATGTGTCTTCTTCGGATCGTGGCCCGCTTTTGGCGTCGTCACTCTCGTTTGCAGACGTCGAACTGTGCTTGATCAGAGTGCCTTGTCGGTCGAGTTCGCACCGGCTAAGCGCTGTGGCTTAGCCGGCACGAGGGTTTCGAATGATCGAGTTAGCTGCCGATGCGCTGGATCATGTAATCGCGCACCGCACGGCTGGCGGGATCAATCTGACCGTTGTTCTGGATGTACGCGCCCGTCGACATATCGAAGTGCGAGTACCAGGGAATCTCCACCGTGTTGGGCACCTTCAGCGGCGGTGCGCCGATCACGGGAAGCAAGACGTCGAACAGATTGAGCGCGGTGTAGACAATGCCCGAAGTGCCGAACGCCTGGAAGCGCGGCTTAGTGGCGATACCCTGCGGAAACAGCAGGTGCTTGTCGAGCATGCTCGGTCTGCCCGACTCTGCGAGGCTCGCGCCCAGGCCGACGAGGAGGTTGAGCGGATAGTAGGCTTCGATCCACGCACCCGGACCTTCGAACAGCGTGCGTGCCCACTGGTGGATGTCGGTCATCTTGTATTCGGACTTGGTGTAAGCCGTGCCATCCGGATACGTGCTGGGTGTGGTCTTGTAGTCGTTCCAGGTGTACAGCGCGTTGGGATCGGTGGGGCCAACCGTGGTGAACTCGCCACCCACGAGGCTGCCGACGAACGGACCGAGGATGGGAATACTTTCCAGGCCGTCGAGTGCCGGCGGAACAATGAAGTTCTTCGGGCCCAGCGGTCCGCCGCCCAGCGTGCCGAGACCGAGCGCATCGGCGCCGATGAAGTTGGAGTTGTTGTCGAACATCGCGCCGAGCAGTGCTTCATTGGTGTAGCGGAAGCTGCGATAGTCCGGCGCGTTGGTGAGGACCTGTTGATACGTGCGCGCCAGGCTGAGCCGCATGAATGCACCGAGAATTGCATTCTGCGAGGGAAGAATTTTCAGCAAGTCGGATTCGTGCGTCGGCTCCAGGAAGGCAGCCATGGCAATGATCTCCAGGCCGTAGAACACCGGCACTTCGCCCACCGCAATCGTCGGGAACAGATTGGTCTTGCCGGTGAGATCAGCCACCGTGGTCTGGATCGCATCGGCGAGTCCACCCACCACTTTGCCGAGCACCGGCTTCCTGGCAAGGCCGGCGACATCGGAGGTTTCGATCGCGTCGACACCCCAGAAGGCGGCGCACTGGTTGTAGCCGGCATTGATTGGATTGGTCGGATCGCTACCAAAGCCCCAGGCGGCGAAGACGCTGGTGACGACGCTGCCATAGGAATGTCCGCCGCAGAAGATCTTCTTCTGGCGTGCGGCTGGATCGGGGATCGCTTGCACCATGATGTCGTACCAGTCGTTCATGAACTGGTCGAGGCTGTAGTTGGCGAGGAAGTGCTGCTGCGCCCAGTTCACCGGCTGGTAGGTCTTGCCGTTGATCGACTTGCGATTGAAGTAATAGTCGACGGCAATGTGGTAGTCCTTCGCTGCCGCGGCGGTGTCGAGACCGGTGCGATCGATCAGACAGTTCCAGCGATGCACGTGTACCCAGGTTTCAACATGCTTGCCCGCCGCAGCGGAGCTCATCACCAGGTTGCGCGCGAGAATGTCCACTTCCGAAGGGCCGCCGCCGAAGCCGGATTGCGTGGCGAATACCGCGTCGGCCTTAGCCGATTTCGCGGGACCGTTGACGTCGCGGTAGCGCACGTAGGAATTCCAGTCGCACGCGCTCGGGTGTACGCCGGCCGACATCGGCAGCGGCTTGTACAGCGAGACGAGTGTTTCGACCACGTTCGGCGTGTTGGCCAGGTTGGCGACCGGCGTTTCCACACGCGTACCTACGGGAGGATTGATCGGCAGACTTAGCGCCAAGGCGGTGCCGGATGTTGCGGCGAGCAGGATCGCTGCGACCGCGGTCAAGCCGCGTCGCGCGGCGGACGTTTTCGATGTCATGACTTCTCCAACTGTGGATGATGCTGCAATGAGGAATGCGCCACAGCCGGGCAGTGCCCGATTGTTGACGTAAGCCGATTCGATTCTTCGTTTAATAAGCTGCCGTAACGCGAGTTGGCAGCAGTCGGGCTTTGCGTCACCTGCCGATGCTCTCAAGGCACCGCGGCAGTCTCCCCCCAACACGCGCTCACTGTGACGTGTCTCAAATTGAGGCATGTATCCCTGCATGCCAGCGCGTGCATCTCGCAGTAAATCCTTGCCTTCTCACTATCGCCACTTAATCGGTCCGCCAACGGGGCGGCCACTGCCGGTGGCTCCAAATAGAAAAAGGCCGCGCACCCAAAGTGGATGCGCGGCCTTGAGCGAGCGGAGTCGCTCGCGGCGACCTGAGTGCTTGCGAAAGGTACTAGTACTTGCGAGGAGTACTAGTACTTGAACAGCAGCTTCATGTTGGCATCAACAGCGCTATCGGAAACGTAGCCCACTGCAGCCGGGCTGCCGGAGATCTTCGCCTTGACGCCGGCATCGCCGGAAACTTCTTCCGGTGCCTGTGCCTTGCCGGTGAAGATCAGCTTCGACCAATAGCCGCTCAGGTCGGCGCCGGTTTTGCCGAGCACCTTGGTTTCGAAGTCGGCCCGCACCGGGCTGTCCTTCTGATACAGCACGGCGAGCGTCTGGCCAGCGGCCTGCGGTTCGTGGCCGAGGAAAATCTTTTTGACCTGTTCAGCGTCCATCGGCTCCAGTGGCGAGTCTTTGGCGGCGACGATGGCGCCGGCATGGGCCTGAGCAATGAGCAGGCTGAACAGTGAAAATGCTATGAGTTGTTTCATGTGAGTTCTCCTTATGCTCAGAAGCTGTAGGCGACGCCGGCCGAGAGCAGGTTGCTGCTCGCGGTGCCCGCGATCGATGAGTTGAACGCCGTATAGCTGAACTTGAGCGCAACGTTATTGGCGAGGTCGTAACGAAGATCGAATATGTAGTAGTTCTCACGCGTGCGCTGAGACTTCAATATGCTGCCGACGATGGCGCGAAACTGCTGATTGCCAGACGTGTCCGGGATTTCATTCAACGCCTGTGACGAACTTGAATTGTTCGATCGTACATACGTAAGCAGTGGCTCGAAGCGGCCGAAGTGGCGCCCAACCGTCAGAAAGCCAACGTGTGAATGCGGTATGAAATTGTGGAATGATCGGGCGGCATCGTATTCGGCAATGACCTGCCACTTTGCATAATTGATCTCCGCTCCGAGATCGATAATGCCGAGCGTATCGCCGTTTATCGCTAAATCGTTGGCCGCCGTACCCAGGCCCGCCGAGTTGAGCCCGGCGATCAGGCCGTCCATGGGAGAACCCGTGACACTCGATTTCCACGTGGCGTAATTGGTATGAAGGGAAATCCATTCGTCGTAGGTTGTGGTCAGCGAAATAACGGCCATTTGCGTGCCCGTGAATGTCGACTCTGATCCGGCGTAGTTAATACCGCCTTTCCACCGTCCGTATGACAGCACCGGTTCGAATCGAAGTTTTCCCCACTGATGCGAATATCCGACCGTTATCGCGTCGAAATTGGTCACGCCTGCTGCCAAGCCATAAACGGCGGTTGGCGGACGCAGCCAAGGATAGGAAACACCAACATCGAGCGTTTCGGAAAAGTAAAAGATGGGAATCCGTTGGCGCCCGAGTTTGACTGACCAGTCATCGCTGATCTGGTATTTAAGGTAGGCCCATGCGAACTTCGGTTTGAAATCCTCGGTGCCACGACCCAGCAGCTGCGCGGTCGCCGTCATCTTGCTGGTGAGCGGCGCCGAAATCTGCAGGGCGTATAACGACTCCTGATCAAATTTCGGATCCGCACCGTAGCCTTGCGCGGCGTGATCGTTCGACATGGTTGTACCGCCAACGACCTGTCCAAATCCGTTGATACGGATGTTGCTCAGATCGGCATAGGCCGATCCCAGCGGCAACAGTGCGGCTGCGCAAAGCAGCCCTTGCAGCAATTTTCTCACGAGAGATCCCTCTGATGTTTTGTCGTTTCTGTGGTACCGACATCCCTTGCACGGTCGGCGCTTTCGAGTCTCTAGCGACTGGAGTCGGCGTGGCTGCATAGACAAAACAGAGGGTGTAGGCGATGGCCCGCTCGCCGGTGCAGATGGGCCCACTTACGGTGGTTAAGCGAGAGACATCGGCGCCGCTACAGCGAGTGCCACTTGGCGCGTGTCTGCGCTATCGACTCCTAATCGACGGATTGACCCTCATGAGTACACCTGCGACGGCTTTGACACATACGCATCAAATCCTGAAATCCGCTCCGCGGCTGAGTGCGGTGAAGCACTGGGGCCGCAATGCCGTTGCGCGTGCGGCACGACCGCTGAGGTATCTGTCGATTCGCAACAAGGTGCTGCTGCTGCCCGCACTCGCGTTGCTGATCTTCGTGTTCTATTGCCTGTACACCGTGGCGCAGGCGCGCGTGACGACCAACAACCTGAACGAGTTCTCGACGCGCGCCCTGCCGGTGATGACGCAGCTCGCCACGATCAACGTCGGCCTCGCCGATCTGCAGGGCTCGTTTGCGCAAGCACTGGGTGAGAAAGACGAGTTCGAGCTGGAGGATGCCCAGAAGGATGCCGCGCACCTGCGCGAGTCGCTGGCGGCCATCGCGAAAACCGATCCGCGCTATGTCGCACGCGTGGCAGATCTGCTCAAGCTATGGGACGACTACGTGGCAGCCAGCACGTCGGCGGTGAAGGGACAGATCAGCGGCTCCAACGATTTGCAGCTGCTGCAGCAGATTTCGAAGGCCAAGATGTCTGCGTTCGAAGCCATCCACAAGGGTTTGCAGGGCTTCAGCGCGGAAGGCTCGTCGACCTTTGTTACCGCCATTGCCACCGCGCGGCAGCACAACGCGGCGGCGTTGACGGTGGGGCTCGGGATCGCGCTGTTCGCCGCATTGATGTTGGTGGCGGGCACGGTGTTGGTGGACCAGGCGATCCGCCAGCCGATCGAGCGCCTGCATCGCGCGATCAGCGAAGTTGCACAAGGTGATTTCAGCATTCGAGTGGACAGCGATGGCAGCGATGCGATTGCCACCATGTGCCGGGCGTTCAACGCGCTGCTGGCCGATTTGAATGCGGCGATCGGCGAAACCAATTCGGTTTTGGGTGCGGTGGCCCGTGGAGATTTCACGGCGCGGATTACCGCGTCGCTGCGCGGCGATCTCGCGCAGCTGAAAGTGGGCGTGAACGCCGGTGCGGACAGCGTGCAACGCACGATGCTGGCGCTGGATACCGTGATGGATGCGCTGGTTGCCGGCAATTTCGGCGCTCGCATGAGCGAGGATGTTGCCGGTGCCGCGCGCACCAAGGTCGATACCGCGATGCAGTTGCTGCAAGCCGCACTCGCGGACCTCGGCAAGGGGCTGGATGCCGCCGCCGCCGGCGACTTCAGCTCGCGCATTCAAGGCAAACTGCCCGGCGCGCTGGGTCAGCTGCAGCGCAGCTTCAATCTCTCATTGGAAAGTCTGCAAACGGCCATCGGCGAAATCAGCGCAACCACCAACGCACTCAGCAATGGTGATCTCACGCGCCGCGCCAACGGCAGCTTTTCCGGATCGCTACGGGATGTGACCGAAGCGCTGAATACCGCCGTGGAAAGCCTGGCCGAGGCGCTGACTGAAGTGGCCACGGCCGCCGACGATGTGAGCGGCGGCGCCGAAGAGATCGCACGTGGCAATTCCGATATGTCGCAGCGCACGGAGCAGCAGGCGTCCGCATTGGAAAAGAGTGCTTCGGCGATCGACGAACTGCTCAGCAGCGCCGTTGCGGCCACCGAAAATAGTCGGCAGACCAGCGAGATCACGCGCAAGGCCTTGGTCACGGCGCGCGCGGGTGCCGATGTCGCCGCACAGGCGGGTGCCTCGATGCAGGCCATCACGATTTCGAGCCGCAGCATCGGCGAGATCGTCGGCGTAATCGATTCGGTCGCGTTCCAGACCAGCCTGCTGTCGTTGAATGCCGCTGTAGAAGCCGCTCGTGCCGGCGAGCACGGCCGCGGCTTCGCGGTGGTGGCCACCGAAGTGCGTAACCTCTCGAAGAGCACCGGCAACTCGGCGCGGCAGATCCGCACCTTGATTGCGGACGAAATCGAATGCGTCAGCAAGGGCAACGTGCTGATCGCCGAATCCGGGCGTCAACTCGCCGAGATCACGCGTTCGAGCGACAACATCGCAACGCTTGCAAAGGATGCTGCCGATTCCATCGCCGAGCAGACGCGCGGCCTGCAGCAGATCAGCGAGTCGATCGGCCAGCTCGAAAACGTCAACCAGCAGAATGCAGCGCTGGTCGAAGAGGTCGCTGCCTCGAGCCAATCGCTCAACGAGCGTGCATCGCAATTGCGGCAGATCGTGGCGCGGTTTCGTCTGAGCGGCGCGGCGGCGTGAATGGTGAGTGGACGAAACATTCGGTGACGGCGATTTAGAACGCTGGCGGGAGCGTTCGTAGTTGGAAGTCGATAGGAATCGATAGGAATCGATAGCAGACGATCGCAGTCGATCATCGACGAGGGTGAACGACCGCTCCCGTTCGCATTGGAATGCCAGACGATCGTGCTCAGGCAGTCATACTAAAGGCCGATTGCCGAGCGGCTCGCCTTATGCCGAAACTGCAGTGCAGGCGAGCCAGCGAGTTCGCCGCGCCAATGTAGCGGGCTCAGGGAGATCGACATGCGTGCGAAATACAGCGCTGAGAAAATGTGCGGTGCCCTGTTGGTTGGCGCCGCGACCAACCTCGCAGTGGTCACAGTGGCGGATGCAGCGCCGGGTGCACCACTCGCGCCCGCATTCCGCGTCGATTCCGCGTCGGGCTCAAGCGGCGATTCGCCCCTGGTCGCGCGCAACTCGGCGGGCGAGTTTGTCGTGGTGTGGGACGGCAGCAGCAGTGCCAACTCCGGGTCGCATCTATACGCCAGGCAATACTTTGCGAACGGCACGCCGAAGGGCGCTGCCTTTTCGATTTCGTCAGCCGAGCTGTCGCAGACCTCGCTGGCGATGGACGAGGCGGGCGATTTCGTTGTGGGCTGGCGCTACCGCGACAACGCAGGCTATCAGCATTTTGCCGCGCAACAGGTAACCGCTGCGGGCGTGCTGAGCGGCGCGCCGATCGAAGTTGCGAAAATCAATGGCGACGGCGCGCAGTCGGTGGCGATGGATGCGGATGGCGATTTTGTCGTCGCCTGGACCGACATCGAATCAGTCACGGTGCCGCTGCCGACCGGCAGCTATAGCGAATTCGTGCTTGGCCACAGCAGCACGCATGCGCGGCGATATTCGCGCAACGGCAGCGCGGTGGGCTTGCCGATGCTGGTCAGCCTGAGCCTGACCGATCCGGCACCGCTGCTTGGCGTGTACGAAGTTACGCCGCCTTCCGTCGCTATGGATCCCGAGGGTGATTTCGTCGTCGCCTGGGGTGATCGCGGGCTCCTTCGTGAGCCGGTGGTCGATGCGCGCCATTACGGCAAGTCGGGTCTGCCGCTCGGGTTGCCGTTCCGCGTCGACTTTCCGAATCTGCCGAGTGCCGATTCGCCGATCGTTCGCATGGCGGCCGATGGCAGTTTCGTAATTGCCTGGACCACTGATCACTCGTCCGGCAGAAACAGCTACAGCGGCTTCGACGTGTACATGAAGCATTACAGCAATCTAGGCCTGCCGAGAAATTTCGGCGTTCGCGTTTCGACGCAGGTCGCGTTGAGCGCCGCTGCACTCGCGCTGGATGCCGCTGGCGACGTCGTACTCGCCTGGGACAACAACCCAAGCTATTGCTGCGTACCGTCGAACCTGATGTTCCAGATGTACGCCGCCAACGGCACCGCGCGCGGCACCAACACACTCGGAACGCCTGGCGACAACATCGGCCAGCCGGCCGCCGCCTCCGACGCGCAAGGCAACTTCGTGCTGGTGTGGAATGCCGGCGGCGCGATCAATGCGAGGCTCTATTCCGGCAATTGAGCCGTCACGCGAGTGTTCGCCGCGCGCGTCAATTCGTTAGTGCGCGCTTCCGCATTTGGGCGAGGAATGGAAATTGGATTCGGGGCTTATCGGAACTCGCAGCGCGGCGATCGAACGCTTCTCGAACAGTTGATCGACTGATTAGGATCAGCTGTGACCGTAATACCCAGGTAGCCACAGTTGTCCGGAGTCACACGTTAATCACGATGTGCGCTAGTTCTGTTCGCTGGTTGACCACGCGCGCATGTGTTTCCGCCATTTCCTTAATGGTTTGCGCCCTCTGTTCGCGCATGATTCCATCGGGAGTTATTCGAACGCGAACAAATGGCAGCTTGACTCGACTTGCCTGAGGTTGAGCATTCGTTGCGTCCGCAATCAGCGCGGGTTGGCGCTATGCCCGCACGCGAATTTGACGCCAATCCTATGACGTCAGCCAGCTGCCAGCTGTCGATACGCCGTCCACTGAAAGTATCGTCCCAGTCGTGTATTAAGCAATCACTAAATAGAGGGCGGAATCGGCAATCTCGCCAACTGTTCCTATGCGGCCCGCCGTGGCGCATCGACCTGAAAACGTTCCCACCAAGCAAATAGTCGTGAGTGACTTCCTTCCAAGATCGTTAAAGAATTGAAGAAGTCGCCATTTGCTCGATGGTGTCAACCGATTCTCGGAGGATGTTAGCGCGCGGAACGTGCCAAAACTCAGAACTAAGCATAAGGTGCGTAAAACGCCAACACGATCTGCGCGTTGCAACAAGTGCGCGGCGCGCACGCTCAACATAATTGCGACAGATGCAATTTTGCATCGGTAGGCGAACATGGTGATGACATGGCGATCGACTTTACCCTCAGCGATGCCCAGCGCGAGCTTCAAGCCGGAGCGCGTGCATTCGCAGAAAACGTGCTCCGAGGCGTGCACGATGTAATTTCGAAGCATCCCAAGCACGAAGACCGCTTTTACTCAACGAAGCCGTTCTATAAGGAAATGGCAAACGCCGGTTTTGTTAAAGCGCTAATACCTGCTGAATTCGGTGGGGCTCCGATGTCGACACTCGAATTTGCGATCGCTGCCGAAGAACTGGCATCGGTCGACGTCAACGTTGCTTCGACATTGCTGGCTACCGCACTTGGTTTAGAACCCATCGTCCGTTTCGGTTCGGAAGAACAGAAGCAAAGATTCCTACCCGACTTCGTCAGAAATGGTGGCGAATTGTTGGCTGCGCTGGCCTCCACTGAAGTCACGGGGGGCGCGAACTACGATTCCGAGGATCCGACCGCAGGAACGCGGACCTTTGCAATAAGAGAAGGGGACTTCTGGGTCATAAACGGAGCAAAGCACTACACCACCAATGGCACGGGATGGGATGGCAAGGGTGCTCACCTGTTCTCAGTAGTCTGCAGAACCGATCCGAAGCTTCCGCCACGGGAGTCGTTGGCGGTCATCGTCGTACCGGGAAATGCGCCTGGAATAAAGATCACCGGATTCATCGATACGATTGGGCACCGCGCGACCGTGTCGCCACGCGTCGAATTCGAGAATGTTCGCGTCCCTTTCGACAATATGATCGGTGTGCCGGGTGATGGCATGAAGATCGTACCCAAGACATTCTCTTGGACCGCCGCGATCATCGGTGCGGCGTGTACCGGCGTTATGCGGACAGCCTTCGAGTACGCGCTTAATTTCGCGAAGACGGACAAGCGATCGGGACCGGTTCCAATCATCGAATACCAGAATGTTGGATACATGTTGGCGGATATGAAGATGAGGATCGAAGCAGCACGATATATGACGTGGAAGGCTTGTCATTATCTCGACCAGACCGATCGCGCTGGCGACGAGTTGGCAATAATGGTCAAAGTGTATTGTTCAGAGCTTTGTGTTCAGGTGGTCTACGACGCGATGCGCTTAGTGGGTGTCGACAGTTACTCGGTTGACTGTCCTCTGTCTCGGCTATTGCAGGATGCGCTCTGCTTCCCGCTCTATGACGGCGGGAATATGGGGGTGCGCCGTCGACAACTACACAACATGTTCAAGCAGCCAAACTACGACAGTCGCGCCGCTGCTGAAAGCCGAGTGCCAAGTGAATAGCAGTACCTCCTCGCGAAGAAAGGTTCTCAGTCCACCGGCATAAACGCTCGATAAAGGTGTAGCGCGCTAAGGTGGTCTAGTTCTAATGTGGAGCTCAATCAACCAAGCGGACACGTCTCGATGGATTGCTTCGGATCGCTTCGTAGTTTATTGCGTCAAAGAGGGAAGATGTTGGTAGCGCTACGACAGTCCGCTGTGGGATGCGCTATTAGAACCATCGAAGCAATCGATCTGGGCCGCGTTTGTACGGTAAGCGGGAATTACGTGCTGACTGTGAAGGCCGCGCTGAAGGTGAGGTCTAATCCCGCGCCTCACGACACGCACGATAGTCGCTTGCCGTTATGCCAAACCGCCGTTTGAACATTCGGCAAAAATGCGAAAGGTCGCCAAAGCCCCATCTAAAAGCTACGTCGGAGACAGAAGACCTGCCGGTGCGGAACGATAGATCGTGAGCACAACGAAGGAGACGCTTTTCAAGTATCGTCTGCGCGAACGATTGATCGACGTCCTCAAACAGCTTATGCAGGTAGCGAGTCGAAATTCTGAAGCGTGCGGCCACGTCTGAAACACAGAGATTCGGACTCGCCAGATTGTTGTCGATGTATCGAGTGATCGCGTCGCGCATTCCTTGACGGACGGCAGTGCGGCTATTCTCCTTTGTCTCGGCCGTACCACCAAGGGCAAGTGCGAGTAGTTGGAGTAGATTTGATATCAAAACCTGCTTCGCACCCGAATCAATAGAATCCGAACAGCGATTTATCGACTGGATGTATTCGCTTGCTATGGTTCCTAACGCTCCATCGGAGTGCAGGCGAATCGCAGTTGACTGTCCCGGGTTTCGCAGTAATGGAAGGAGCATGTGCTTCGGAATGCGGATGCACACAATTTCCCATTCATCGAAGTCAAGCGCGTAAGGTCGAGTCGTATCTACGATGTAAAAGTCGCCCGGCTTGATTCGAGCGACACGTCGATCCTGCGTAACCACACAGGTTCCAGAGAGCTGCAGATTCGCAAAGTAGAATTCGGACGGCGTCCGCTTAATTTCGGGCAATCCCCGAACGATAGTCTGGGCTCTCGATTTTACGGTTGAAATAGTGACATCTGAGAAATCCTTTTGCTCGACATAGCTCTCAAATGTGTTTACTGCTTCAGCGACGGGATCAAGTGCGGTAAATGCCTCGCAAATTACTTCTCGCCAGTAGCTGTATTGCTCACGGGAGGGCCGAGATGTAGTTGTCCAGTTCTGCATTTCGCGCACTCCAAATATTAGTCGTGACGCTCCAGCCTCGCTCCTCGTTGCGGCATTTGACAAGTTTTGTTCACGACGTTGTCCCGGTTTTCGAACCGATCAAAACGAGATCCGAGCCGCTTCTGAGGCATTAACCTGACCTCTTTGGGCGAACTCACTCGGGGTCAGTTTGCCGAGTGCGCCCTTGTGGACGAAGATGATTGAAATCCTGACGCCAAAGTTCGATTCGGGTCTGTGCGTCAGCCAGGGAGGCACTCGGAAAGCCTTTTCACTTAAGCGAAACCTGAGCGTGATCGGACGCCGGACGGCAAGCGCATCAAGAAGCGCAAGATTCTAAGAACGGACTACACGCCGACAACACGCATGTCCAACGCCGCTCCAACGCCGCTCCAACGCCGCGTAAAAAACGGCTCGAAGAAAGGCAGCTGAGGCCTACGAGAGAACGTTCGAGCGGACCTGTCCTGATCTGTTTCGCAGCAATCGCGTGCAACAGCTACCGCACACGTTTGGCCGCCGACTGAGGCCGCTGGCGTGTCGTTCGCGGATCGGCAGGATTTGTTCGGACACAAACGGGCGGATCACGAGTAACTAATCTGCCGCTGAAATTGAAAGTTTGATCGAGGCGGTCGAGAAGATCCCGGCCCCCAGTCACGCAGAAGTCCCGCAGTGCTTCTGGTGCGGTCGGCCTCGCTACAGCGGGCCGCTTCTAAGTAGATGTTTTGCAGGATTAAATTGGTGGCTAGAGGCGGGATCGAACCGCCGACCTCAGCATTATGAGTGCCGCGCTCTAACCATCTGAGCTACCTAGCCACGCGTGAGGGGCGCAAGTTTAGTGAAACTGGGGCGGCGCGTCGAGAGCATCGGGGTTGGGGCGCTGCAAACCGGTCGTCATCGGCTTTCGATTGAGTGGATTTCTGCGCGACTTCGATGTGATCGTCCGACCTCGCTGCTTGAAGATTCGAGCGATTCGGCGACGCTCCGATTGAGCCGATGTTGGGCCGCGCAGCCAAGGCTCTTCGACTCGGGCGACGCGGCAGCAGCGCGCGACGGGCCGCGCTGGGCGTCAGGGCCTCAGGCCTCAGTCTTAAGGCCTAAGGCCTAAGGCCTAAGGACTCAAGCCTCAGGCCTCAGGCCTCAGGCGGTGGAGCTTCAGGCGAGCGCCGGGTGCGCGTCGGGCTCGTTGTGGCGATACAGGTAGTCGCGCGTCAGCGGCAGACGCTGCAGGTCGCGGCTGAACTGCAGGTGGAAGACCACCAGGTCGTCCCAGCGAAACCCGGCTTCGGATACGGCGAGGTAAAAATCCCACATGCGGCAGAATCGTGCCCCGTAGCGGCGTTCGAATTCGGCGCGCCGCAGGTTGAAGCGTCGACGCCATTCGGCCAGCGTGTGGGCATAGTGCAGGCGCCAGACCTCGAAATCGGTGAGGATCAGGCGGCTCGGTTCGCTGGCGGCGAGCACTTCCGACGCGGCGGGGATGTAGCCGCCGGGAAAGATGTACTTGTCGATCCAGGGATTCAGCGCGCCGGGCGGCGAGGTGCGTCCGATGGTATGCAGCAGCGCCGTGCCGGTGGACGTCAGCAGGCGCTGCATGTGGCGAAAGTAGATCGGATACTGCGGCCGGCCGACGTGCTCGAACATACCCACGCTGACCACTGCATCGAATTCGCCTTCGACTTTGCGATAGTCCTGCAGCCGGAACTTCACCTGCTGCTGCAGACCGCGTTGCTTCGCGCGCATCTTGGCGACATCGAGTTGCTCGGTGGACAACGTCACGCCGGTCACTTGTGCGCCGTGGTGTTCCGCCAGGTACAGCGCCAGGCTGCCCCAGCCGCAACCGATGTCGAGCACGCGCGCGCCCGGCCGCAAGTCGAGCTTGGCGGCGATGTAGGCGCACTTGGCTTGCTGTGCAGCCTCCAGGCTCAGATCCGGTGCGTGGAAGTACGCGCAGGAGTAGTGCAGATCGCGATCGAGGAAGGCGGCGTACAGCGCGTGGTCGAGGTCGTAGTGATGGCTCACGCGACGACGCGCGCGCAGCGGCGAGTTCAGTTCATGCAGTTTTGCCAGCAGGATGCGCGGGCGACGAATCCAGGCGGGCGTTTCGACCGAGCCGATCATCGTCATCGCGACTTTCAGCGTGTCCATCAGATCGCCGTCGGCGGGCTGCCAGTGGCCATCCATGTACAACTCGCCGAAAGCGAGGCGTGGATTAACCAGCAGGCGTCGCAGCGTGGCGCGGCTATCGGCGTGGATGACCGCGCGGGGTTCGCTGCGACCGAGCGTCCAGACCCCGCCGTCCGGAGTGCGGAACTCCAGGCATCCCTGCTTGAATTGGCGTCCTATCCAATCGAATGCAGCTTGCATGGCGGGATTATACGGCGCGTCCCGCGCGCGTTTGCCAGCCCCTAGACGTTGAAGCGGAAGTGCATGACATCGCCTTCCTTGACGATGTAATCCTTGCCTTCCAGGCGCCAGCGTCCGGCTTCCTTGGCGCCGGCTTCGCCCTTGTAGGCGATGAAGTCGTCATAGGCGATGACTTCCGCGCGGATGAAGCCGCGCTCGAAATCGGTATGGATCACACCCGCCGCCTGCGGACCGGTGGCGCCGACTTTCACCGTCCAGGCACGCACTTCCTGCACGCCGGCGGTGAAGTAGGTCTGCAGGCCGAGCAGGTCGTAACCGGAGCGGATCACCCGGTTCAGGCCGGGTTCGGCGAGGCCGAGGTCGCTGAGGAAGGCTTCCTTGTCGGCATCGTCGAGTTGCGCGATTTCGGCTTCGATCGCGGCGCACACCACCACTACTTCGGAGCCTTCTTTTTTGGCGTAGGCCTGCACGCGTTCGACGTATTCGTTGCCGCCGAGACCGGCCTCGTCGACGTTGGCGACATACAGCGCCGGCTTGGCTGTGATCAGGTGAAATTCGCGCAGGGACGCACGCTCGTCGGCGTCCATTTCGAGACCGCGGATCGCATGTCCTTCGTTGAGATGGGCCTGCACGCGCTGCAGCAGCGCGTGACGCGCCACTGCGGCCTTGTCGCCACTCTTGATCGCCTTGGCGGCGCGTTCGGTCGCCTTGGTCACGCTGTCGAGGTCGGCCAGCGCCAGTTCGGTGTGGATGATTTCGATGTCGCGAATCGGATCGACGTGGCCGGCGACGTGGATGACATCGTCATTGGCGAAGCAGCGCACGACGTGCACGATCGCATCAGTTTCGCGAATGTGGCCGAGGAACTGATTGCCGAGGCCTTCGCCCTTGCTGGCGCCGGCGACCAGGCCGGCGATGTCGACGAACTCAACGGTTGCCGGCAGCACGCGGTTGGGCTTGACGATCGCGGACAAGGCATCGAGGCGCGGATCGGGCACCGGCACGATGCCGACGTTCGGGTCGATCGTGCAGAACGGATAGTTCTCGGCGGCGATCTGCGCCTTGGTTAGTGCGTTGAACAGGGTGGACTTGCCGACATTCGGCAAACCGACGATTCCGCACTTGATTCCCATGATATTTCCGAGCGACAAAAAAGGCGGCGTAGCTTAGCCGAGTAGCGCCGGCCTTGCCCGTTTGCCGCCGCCTCGGCGCAGCCGGCATGATCACGTATCGCCGCAGCGCCGGCGTCCGAGTTCAGCGCTTCGGGCGTGACATCCTGCTGCTGCGGCAACCCTTTGCCACGAACAAGGAGCGTTCGATGAACCGTCTGCTGCAATACGCCGCAAGGGCGCTTTACGCGTTCGCCTTCTCGATGGCGGTGAATCTGCTCGACGCGCCAGCGGCGCTGCGCGCCGATCCGCTGCCTGCCGCAGCTAGTGGCGGCGCACCTCCCGCGACAGCTTCGGCGCACGAATCAATGTCGATGCCGATGCCGATGCCGATGCCGATGTCGATGTCGATGCCGATGCCGATGCCGATGCCGATTATCGCGGTGCCGTCGCAAGATCATCCGGTGCTGCACGAGATCGCCGCTGCGCCGAGCGAAGCCGAACTGCGTGCGACGATCGAAAAGCTGGTCAGCTTCGGCACGCGCCATACGCTGTCGGATACGAAATCGAACACGCGTGGCATCGGTGCCGCGCGGCGCTGGGCGGCATCGCGTTTCGCGGCGATCAGCCGCGATTGCGGCGGTTGTCTGCAGGTCGAAACGCCGGCGCAGACCTTTAGCGGCAAGCGCGTGCCGCAGCCGACCGAAGTGATGGACGTGGTGGCGATCCAGAAGGGCACGACCGATCCGACGCGCGTCATCATCTTCACCGGCCACATCGATTCCCGGGTCACCGACGTGATGAACGCGACCGCCGATGCGCCCGGCGCCAACGACGATGGCTCGGGTGTGGCGGCGGTGATTGAGGCCGCACGCGTGCTGAGCCGCTATCGCTTTCCGGCGACCTTGGTCTACGGTGTGGTCGCCGGCGAAGAGCAGGGCCTGTACGGCGGCCAGGTGCTGGCCGAATACGCGCAGGCGCAAGGCTGGAAAGTCGAAGCCGAGTTGAATAACGACATCGTCGGCGGCATCCGCGGCGCCAACGGCGTGATCGATAACACGCGCGTGCGCCTGTTTTCGGAAGGCACGCGCGAATCCGAGACCGCAGCCGAGTCGAAGCAGCGACGTCTGGAAGGCGGCGAGCTGGACTCACCTTCGCGCAATCTCGCCCGCTACATAAAGCGTATCGCCGAGAGCCAGATTCCGAACTGGCGCGTGGACCTGATCTACCGCGTCGATCGCTTCGGCCGCGGCGGCGATCACGAGCCGTTCAACGCGCTCGGTATGCCGGCAGTGCGTTTCACCCAGGGCAGCGAGGACTACACGCACCAGCATCAGGATCTGCGCACGGAGAACGGCGTGCATTACGGCGACACGATTGACGGCGTCGATTTCGGCTATCTGTGCAAGGTCACCGCCAGCAATCTGGTCGCCGCTGCATCCTTGGCCTGGGCGCCCGCACCGCCGGATGCCGTGAAGGCGGAAGGCGCAGTGAGCCCGGATACGACGCTGAGCTGGCAGCCGGCCGCTAACGATGCCGGCCAGAGTGCCGGCTACCGCGTCTATTGGCGCGAGACCACCGAAGCAGCCTGGACGCATTCGCGCTATGTGGGTGCGGTGAGCCGCGCATCGCTCGCGAATCTCGTAATCGACGATTACTTCTTCGGTGTCGCCAGTGTGTCGGCGGAGGGCTTCGAAAGCCCGGTAGAATTTCCCGGACCCATCGGCGCGTTCGCGCGGCCGCTGCCAGCGGCAGTGCCTGCAGCGGGAGGCTGAGACCGCGATGCTCGATGAGCCAGTCCATCGAGAACCGGCGTGCGCGGAATGAATCAGGCTCGATTCGAGCGTGACCCGCGAAGTCCGCACACTCAATGCGCGCGAGGCAATGCGGATTCAGCCCGAGCGTGGCGGGCAAAGCAATCGCAATTCATCCGCGACCGGCCAAGCTGATTTAATCCGAGCGTAGCCGGCGAAGCAGTCGCAATACATTTGCGAGCGGCAAAGCGGACTCGACTCTGCGAAACCGGCAACGCGTGCTTGCGATCAGACCTCGGTATGCAGCTGCTGCGCAGCCTTTTCAAAGCCCTTGTTGAACAACAGTTCGATCGCGCTCTGCGCGCGCGTCAGCGCGTCATCGATCAATTGCTGATCCGCACCGCTGGCGCGGCCCAGCACATAGTTCAGCACTAGGTCGCGATGGCCCGGATGACCGATGCCGATGCGCAGGCGCAGGTATTCCTCGCCGACGTGCTGGTGCAGGCTGCGCAGGCCGTTATGGCCGCCGTGACCGCCGCCACGCTTGAGTCGCACGGTACCGGCGGGCAGGTCGAGTTCGTCGTGCGCAATCAACAGATCGGTCGGTGCCAGCTTGTAGAACTGCGCGAGCTTCTGCGCTGCTTCGCCGCTGCGGTTCATGAAGGTGGCGGGCTTCAGCAGCAGTACGTCCTGTGCGCCGATGCGCACGCGCGCGAGCTCTCCGGCGAATTTGGACTCCGCGCGAAAGCTTCCGCGATACGCCTCGGCCATGCGGTCGGCCAGCCAGAAGCCGGCGTTGTGTCGCGTGCGGGCGTATTCGGCGCCGGGATTGCCGACGCCGATCACGGCTTTCAGGCTGTCTGCCATGGAGCTTTAAGGGGAGGGCAAAGGAACGAAGGCCGCCATTCTGCCGTTGCCGGCACTGAGGGGACAATCGGGGCGTAGGCCGAAGGAAGAGCGGCGCGACAATTCAGCGGAAAATTGAGCCAACAATCATCTGAATAAAAAGTCGGACCAATAAAAAACCCCGCCGACCGGCAATGCCGGTGCGGCGGGGTTGTTGCAATCGCGCAGTAGCGCGCGTCGCTTACTTCTTCTTGTCGTCCTTCTTGGCGTCGCCGCCGGCCTTGGCGGCATCGGCAACCTTTTGCGCCGTTGCCGGCACTTCGGCCGGAGCAGCCGGCGTCGGCTCGACTTCGACGACCACGCGCGGCAGATGCACCGCGGCGACCGAGGCGTCGTTGCCGTGCTTGAGTTCGACCGGGGTGACATTCTCCGGCAGCTTCAGCTGCGACAGATGCACGGCTTCGTTCAGTTCGAGCGCCGACAGGTCGACCTCGATGAACTCCGGCAGATCCTTCGGCAAGCACTCGACTTCAACCTGGACCATGTGGTGTTCGACCACGCCGCCACCGGTCTTCACGCCGGGTGCGACTTCCGCGCCCTTGAAGTGCAGCGGCACGTGCATGCGCAGCAGCACGTTGGCCAGCACGCGCTGCAAGTCCATGTGCATGACTTCTTCGCGCACGGGATGACGGTGCAGGTCCTTGAGGACCGCCTGTTCGGTCTTGCCGGCGATATCGATCGACAGAATGTGCGAATAAAACGCCTCGATCTTGAGGTGCTTCATCAGCTCGTTATGGCTGACCTGGATCGGCTGCGGGCTTTCCGTGCCGCCATAAATGATGGCGGGTACCTTGCCCTCACGACGCAGGCGGCGGCTCGCACCCTTCCCGTGCAACGTGCGGACTTCGGCGACAACGACGAAGTTTTCTTTCATTGGAGACTCCAAAATGTGAGTGAACCCTCAGCGTTGCGACCACGCGAGGGGCGCGAATTGTAGCGATGTGGGGGGCAAAACGCGAGCTTCAGGCCGCGCGGGCGCGGCCCGCGAATGGGGTTGAGTGCATCGTGCACCTGCTGATGTGCGCCTGCAGACCGTCGTTCGGCCCGCTCTGTGACGCCGCGGCCATGCATCGGTTGATGCGCGGTTGCGGCCCCTTTCGGGTGCCCGCCGATCGCTGCAAAGTGCTGTCGGCTGCCGCAACTGAATGCGGGCATCGCCGATTCTGAGAACCCGGCGGTCGGTCTTGGTCTCAGGTCCGGTGCTATGCGTGCTACCGGGTCCGGCGTGGTCCCGGCGACTGCGACTGCGACGACGCGAGGCTGAGCGTGCCGCTAGTTCCGCTCCCGAACGGTGCTCTACCGCAGTTGCTAGTCGACGTACAGCGAGCTGACCGATTCCTCGGCACTGACACGGCGGATGGTTTCGGCGAGCAAGCCGGCGATCGACAGCTGGCGGATGCGCGGGCACTCCTGCGCGGCCTTCGACAACGGAATCGTGTCGGTGACCACCAGCGCGTCCAGCACCGAGCCATTGATGTTGGCGATGGCGTTGCCAGACAGCACCGGGTGGGTGATGTAGGCGACGACCTTCACTGCGCCGGCTTCCTTCAGCGCCTCGGCGGCCTTGCACAGCGTGCCGGCGGTATCGACCAGATCGTCGACCATCACGCAGGTCTTGCCTTCGACGTCGCCGATGATGTTCATCACCTTGGCCTCGTTCGGGCGCGGGCGACGTTTGTCGATGATGGCCAGATCGGCTTCGTCGAGCTGCTTGGCCAGCGCGCGGGCGCGCACCACGCCGCCGACATCGGGCGACACCACGATCAGGTTCTCGTACTTCTGGCGCCAGATGTCGCCGAGCAGCACCGGACTGGCGTAGACGTTGTCCACCGGAATGTCGAAGAAGCCCTGGATCTGGTCAGCATGCAGATCGACCGTCAGCACGCGATTGGCGCCGCATTCACCGAGCATGTCGGCGACCACCTTGGCCGAGATCGGCACGCGCGCTGAGCGCGGACGTCGATCCTGTCGCGCATAGCCGAAGTAGGGCACGACCGCGGTGATGCGCCCAGCCGAGGCGCGCTTGAAGGCGTCCAGCATCATCAGCAGTTCCATCACGCTTTCGTTGGTCGGCGCGCAGGTCGGCTGGATGATGAAGACGTCCTTGCCGCGGACGTTCTCGAGAATTTCGATCTGCACCTCGCCATCGGAGAAGTGGCCGACGATCGCCTTGCCGAGCGGCTGGTGCAGGTAGTTGGCGATATCTTCGGCAAGCGCGCGGTTGGCGTTGCCGGTGAACAGCATCAATTGCGAGGTCGAGTCGGTCATGGGATCAATGGAGTCGAAAGTGAGTCCATCAGCGCGGCGGTCCGTCCTGTTCAGGCCCGGATGCCGCACCGACTGGTCCTTAGGTCGAAGGCTCGGGCGCGGATACCGGAGACAGCGGGATCGGTTTCAAATCGTCGACCTTGTGGAAAGCGTGGCGTGCAACCGATTGCCTTGATCGTCGAATCCGCGATGGGACTCAGCATCGGCAGCAACCGTTGTATCGAAGCATCACCGGCTCGGACTTCGATTCGGCGCCTGCGCGGTGCTTGCGCGAAAGGCTTGTGATCGATCGACCGTTCCGGACACGTTGGCTGGGGCGGATGGATTCGAACCACCGAATGACGGGATCAAAACCCGTTGCCTTACCACTTGGCGACGCCCCAGTACTCACGTTGCGCGCGGATTATAGCCGCCATGCGCGAGCGATTCAGCCCCGCGCGAAGAGAATCTGCGAGAGAACCTGCGTCAGAGACGCGGCGCGGCGCCGGGACTGATCGGCAGCGCATAGCTACCGGTGACGTGCGCAACGCAAATATCCGGCTGCGCCGACGAATACAGCGAGGCCTCCATCACCGCCAGACGCCGGCCGAGCTTCAACAGTCGACCTTCGGCGACGATGTCGCCCGGCGCTGCCTTATTGAGGAAGTTGATGTTGAGGTTGGCGGTAACCGCCATCAACTGCGGGCCGACGTGCGACAGCACCAAGGCGTACATCGCCAGATCGGCGGCAGTGAACATCGCCGGTCCGGACAGCACCTTGCCGGGGCGCAGCATCGAGTCGCGATAGAGCAGGCGCGTTCGCACGTAGCCGTCGCGGATCTCCTCGATCTCCAGCATCGGTCGCTTGGCGGCGAAGCCGAGGTGGATCAGGTCGCTCACCTGCTGTGCCGTCAGTGTCGCTTGCATGCTGCGTGTCCCCGCCGTTTAACCGCTATTTTTCGAGTGATGCGCTGCTTGAACTTCAGGCGCCGTCGCCGTCGGCGAGGTCGCTCCATTGATCGATCACCAGCCTGAAGCGGTGCGTGCCGTCAGCCAATTCCAGCTTGCGCGGCAGCGCGAGCGCGCCGACGGTCTGATATTCGACGTACTGCAGATTCCAGCCGTCCTGCTGCAGCGTCGCCGCGCGGCCTTGCGCATCCAGCAGCAGGCTCGGCGCGCTGCCCGGCGCCGGCAGACCGAGCACCCAGTAGCGCAGCCGCGCGACCGGCAGGCTCCAGCCTAGTTGCTGCTGCATGAAGTCGCTCGGGTCGCGCGTCTGCAGCACGCCATCCTTGGTGCGGATCGTCACCGCGTCGGGTACGCCGCTGAGCAGCAAGGCGCCAACGCCGAGCGGCCCCGATACGCGAACCTCGAAATGCGCGGCCTGTTGAGTCCACTTCAGATCAGCGCGATTGCCGGTGAGCCCCAACTCGGCGATGCGCCCAGACAGGACGAAGTCCCGAATCGCCCGCAATTGCGCCTGATGGTGCTGCCACAGCACGCCGGCTTGTCGTTGGTCGACTTCGCCGTTGGGCGGGCTGCCGCTGCAGGCGGCGAGCAGTAGCGCGAGCGCTGCGATCCACAGCGGCAGCGACGCGCGTCGGCTCATGTTCGGATCGCGATGCTAAGGGGCGATGCGTTTGACGGTGTCGCGCAGCACCGCGTTGTCGGGGTCGTCGTGCGAGGCGCGCGCGAGCAGGGCGCGCGCTTCGTCCTTGTTGCCGAGCGACCACAGCACTTCACCGAGGTGGGCCGCGATTTCGGCGTCCGGGAACTGCGCGTAGGCCTTCTGCAGCAGCGGCAAGGCATCCTGCGGATGTCCCTGGCGGAAACGCAGCCAACCGGCGCTGTCGATCACGGCAGGTTCATCCGGCGTCAGCACCAGCGCGCGATCGATCAACTGCTGCGCCTCGGCGAGATTGTTGCCGTGCACGGTGAGCATGTAGCCGAGCGCGTTCAGGGTGCGGGCGTCGTCGGGCGACTTCACCAGGATCTGCCGCAGATCGGCTTCGGCCAGCGGAATGCGGCCGCTGCGCTCGTAAACCAGTGAGCGCGCGTACAGCAGATCCGCATTGTCCGGCGTACTCGCCAGCGCATCGGTATAGACCGCGATTGCTTTGTCGGTGGCGCCGGCGTCGAGCAGGATGTCGCCTTCGGTGAGCACGAAGCGATCGTTCATCTGCGGCAGTTGCGTGGCCAGTTCTTCCAGCAGCGCCTGGGCTTCGTCGAGACGACCGAGCTTGCCCAGCATGACCGCGCGACGAATCACCGCATCGAGGCCCTGCGAGCCGTTGCCGACTTTCTCGTAGTGCGCCAGTGCGGCCGCAGGATCGTGGCGGTACTCGGCCACGCGACCGAGGTAGTACTGCGCCTCGGACTGGCGGCCGCCCTTCTTCGCCAGGATTTCGAACTGCGCCTGCGCTTCGTCGGGCTTGTGCTCGTCGAGCGCCAGCAGGCCGAGCAGGTAGCGCGCATCGGCGTTGTCCGGTTCGGCCTTGAGCAGGCGTTCGAGCTGCTCGCGGCCATGCACGCGCTGATCCGATTCGAGCAGCAGTTGCGCGTATTTCAGGCGCAGTTCGGTCGCATCCGGATTGTTGTGGGTGACGCCATCCATCAAGGGATCGGCTTCGCCGATCTTGCCCTGCTTGACCAGCGCGCCGATCAGCAGCAGAGTCGATTCCTTCGAACCGGGCTGCAGCTTCAGCGCGTTTCGCGCCGCATCCTCGGCCAACTGCGGCTGGTTGTAGCGCTGCGCCAACAGGCTCAGCGCGCGATAACCGCCGGGTTCCTTCGGGTAGGCCGCGACCAGCCGGTTCATCATCGCCAGCGCTTCGGCGGCTTTGCCGGGTTCGCCCGACATCAGCAGCGCGACGTGATGGAAACCGTCGTCCTGGCCGCCTGGATGGTCTTTGATGATGCGATCGCACTGCGCGAACAGTTCTTCGTCGAGCCCCTGATGCAGCGCCAGCCGCACGATCACTTCGCGCGCTTCGAGGCTGGTGGAATCCAGCGCCAGCCAGCGCCGCGCGGCGGTCAGCGCCAGTTCCGGATCTTCGGACTGCACCGCCAACGTGGTCGCACGGGCGGCGAGATCCTTGTCGGGCTGCGTATCCAGCGCGGCCAGGAACTCCTCGGCGGCGACGTGCGGCTGCTGTCGTCCGGCCGCCACTTCGCCCGCGAGGATGTGGTACTGGGTCTGCTCGTTCGGCGAGGGCGGCGCAACGGCCGCCGCGGCTGCGACCTTGGTGCTGTGCGGCGTTTCACCGGCAACAGTGGCCGGCGCCATTGCGCAGCCGCCGACCAAAGCCAGCAGCGCCACCAGACAGGGCGCACAGCGCAGGTAGGAATTGGCGATCGGCACGGCGGCGGCGAGGACTGGAGTTTTCAAGGTCTTATTCTAGCGTGAGCGCAGGCGGGACGCGGGCGCGACTTGTCCCGCAGGGAGCCATACCGGACAATTCAGCGGTTGTTGTCGAGGTATCGTCATGCCGCTTCTGACACTGGGACTCAGCCATCATTCCGCGCCGGTCGACGCGCGGGAGCGGCTGGCCTTCACCAGTGACGAACTACCCGCCGCCCTGGCGCGCCTGCGTGCCTTGCCCGGCATCGACGAGGCGGCGATCTTGTCGACCTGCAACCGCACCGAAATTTTCACGGTCGCCGCACCCGAAGACAGCGTGCGGGTGATGGAATGGTGGCGTCGCGAGCGCCAGGCGCACGCTGCCGAACTCGACCGCTACGCCTACACCTTGCGCGACCAGGGCAGCGTGCTGCACAGCTTGCGCGTTGCCGCCGGACTCGATTCGATGGTGCTCGGCGAGCCGCAGATTCTCGGCCAGATGAAGCAGGCGTTCGCGCAGGCGCAGTCGGTGCAGTCGGTCGGCCCGGTGCTGTCGCGGTTGTTCCAGCACGCGTTCTCGGTCGCCAAGCTGATTCGCAGCACCACGCAGATCGGCGCGCATCCGGTCAGCGTCGCGTACGCCGCAGTGCAACTCGCGCAACATATTTTCGCCGATCTCGGCAAGCAGACCGCCTTGCTGATCGGTGCCGGCGACACCGTGCAATTGCTGGCGCGCCATCTGCGCGGTCGCGGCGTCGGTCGCATCATCGTCGCCAACCGCAGCATCGAGCGCGCGCAGATCCTTGCGCAATCGGTGCAGGGCTACGCCATTTCGCTGAGCGATCTGGGCGCCCATCTGCCGGAAGCGGACGTCGTCATCTCCAGCACCGCCAGCCGCGACCACATCCTCAAGCGCGACGCCGTTGCCCGCGCGATCAAGGGTCGTCGGCGCAAGCCGGTGCTGATGGTCGACCTGGCGATGCCGCGCGATCTCGATCCGGCAATCGCGCAACTGGAAGACGTTTACCTGTACTCGCTCGACGATCTGCGCGCGGTGATCGCCGACAATCTGAAAGTGCGCGAAGCCTCGGCACAGCAGGCCGAAGTGCTGGTGGAAGACTATGCGCGCACTTTCGAGCGCTGGATGGAGAGTCGCGACGCCGGCGCCACCATCCGCCGACTGCGCACGCGTGCACGCGCGCATCGCGACGACGTATTGATCAAGGCGCGGCGCAAACTGGCCAACGGCGAGAGCCCGGAGGCGGTCATGGCGTTCGTCGCCGACACGCTCGCCAACAAGCTGCTGCACGCACCGAGCGAACGCCTGCACAAGGCCGATCTGGTCGAGCAGTCGATGCTGATCGACGCGGCCCACAAGCTGTTCGATCTGCCCGATACCGACAACTAGCCCCTTAGCCGGGGCGTTGCGGTGGCGGCGGGACGACGCGTTTTGCGTTTCCATCCGAATCTTGAATCCAGCCGCAGCGGTCCGAATCGAGACCGATGAAAGCCAGCCTGCTGCAGAAACTTGAAACCATGGTGGAACGCCGCGACGAAATCGCGCGCGAACTGTCGAGTCCCGAAGTGCTCGGCAATACCGACAAGTTCCGGCGCCTGTCACAGGAATACGCGCAGCTTGGACCGCTGGCCGAAACCTTCACGCGCTATGCCGGCGTGCTGAAAGAAATCGCCGGCCTCGAAGAACTGCGCGGCGATGTGGAGATGCGCGCGATGGCCGAAGCCGAGCTACCCGATCTGCAGCAACGCGCGCAACAACTCGAAGCCGAGCTACAAGGCTTCCTGGTGCCGAAGGATCCGCTCGACGGCAACAACGTGTTTCTCGAAATCCGCGCCGGCACCGGTGGCGACGAAGCTGCAATTTTTGCCGGTGACTTGTTCCGCATGTACTCGCGCTATGCCGAGCTGCAGGGCTGGACCGTCGAGGTATTGAGCGAGAACGAAGGCGAGCACGGCGGCTATCGCGAAATCATTTCGCGGATCGAAGGCTTTGGTGCGTATTCGCGGCTCAAGTTCGAATCCGGTGCGCATCGGGTACAGCGCGTGCCGGAGACCGAGGCGCAGGGCCGTATCCATACGTCGGCGGCGACCGTCGCGGTGCTGCCGGAGCTGGAGGAAACCCAGGCGATCGACATCAATCCGGCCGATCTGAAAATCGACACCTATCGTTCGAGCGGCGCCGGCGGTCAGCACGTCAACAAGACCGAGTCGGCGATCCGCATCACGCATATTCCGAGCGGTGTGGTGGTTGAATGTCAGGAAGAGCGCAGTCAGCACAAGAACCGCGCGAAGGCGATGAGCCTGCTCGGTTCGCGTCTGCTGGACGCACAACGCCACAAGGAAGACAGCGAGCGCGCGGCCACGCGCAAGAAGCTGGTCGGCAGCGGTGACCGCTCCGAGCGCATCCGCACCTACAACTTTCCGCAGGGTCGTGTCACCGATCACCGCATCAACCTGACTTTGTACCAACTCGACCGCATCATCCAGGGCGACGTGGACAGCATCATTCAGCCGCTGTTGGCCGAACATCAGGCCGAACTGCTGGCAGAAGCCTCAGAGTCCGCGTGAACACCGCCGCAGCTGCAGTCGGAATAACACTCGACGCCTGCCTCGGCAGTGCCGTCAGGCAACTGCAGGCGACTTCAGACAGCGCGCGACTCGACGCCGAGTTGTTACTCGCGCACACCCTCGGAGTCACACGCACGCAGTTGCGGCTGCGCGGCGCACAGCTGCTGACCGCGCCGCAGGCGAACGCGTTTGCAGATGCGCTCGCACGCCGCATCAATGGTGAACCGATTGCGTACATCCTCGGCGAACAGGAGTTCTGGAGTCTGCGCTTCGCGGTCTCGCCGGCGGTGCTGGTGCCGCGTCCGGAAACCGAGTTGCTGGTCGAATGGGCGCTGGAATGTATGCGCGAAAATTCCGCGCCGGCGATTGCCGATCTCGGCACCGGCAGCGGCGCGATCGCACTCGCGCTTGCCCACGAACGTGGCGATGCGCAGATCGTTGCCGTCGATGCGAGCGCGGCAGCGCTTGCAGTCGCGCAGAGCAATGCGAAAACCCTGCAGCTCGGCCAGGTTCAATTTCGACTGGGCGACTGGCTCGTTCCGCTCGCCGACGAAACATTCGATCTGCTGCTGTCCAACCCGCCATATGTCGCCGAGGGCGACGAACACCTCGCCGCTCTGCGCCACGAACCGATCACCGCACTGACCGCCGGTGTCGATGGTTACGCCGCGCTGAAACAACTGGTGGACCAGGCGCCGCGCGCATTGCGCGCAGGTGGCTGGCTGTTGCTCGAACATGGCGCCACGCAGGCCGCCGGCGTGCGAGCCTTGCTGGCGGCGCGCGGCTTCGCGGATATCGAAACGCGTCGCGATCTCGCCGGACTTGAACGCGCCACCGGTGCGCGCTGGAACGCCGCATGAGCGCCGACCTGCGCCGCTATTCGCGACAGATCGTGCTGCCGGAAGTCGGCGTCAATGGTCAGCAGTTGCTGCAGGATTCGACCGCGCTGGTGATCGGCGTCGGCGGGCTAGGCGCGGTTGCCAGTCTGTATCTCGCAGGTGCCGGTGTCGGGCGCTTGCTGTTGAGCGATCGCGATCGTGTCGAACTGTCCAACCTGCAGCGGCAGATCGTCTACCGCCAGGCCGATGTCGGCCGCGACAAGATGCAGGCGTCGGCCGAACAACTGCGCGCGCTGAATGCGCAGATCGAAGTCGACCTGCGCCCGGGTCCGCTGCAAGGCGCGGCCTTGCGCGCAGCGATCGACGCCGCCGATATCGTGCTCGACTGCAGCGACAACTTCCCGACACGCTTCGCGCTGAACCGTGCCTGCGTAGACGCGCGCAAGCCCTTGGTGTCGGCGGCGGCGATTCGCTTCGAAGGTCAGCTTGCGCTGTTCGATAGCGCAGCCGGCAGCGCCTGCTATCACTGCCTCTATCCGGAAACCGGCGAGGCGCAGGAAACCTGCGAAGACGCTGGCGTGCTCGGTCCGGTGGTCGGCACCGTCGGCGCGATGCAGGCCTTGGTCGCGCTCAAGCGCCTGCTCGGGCTCGGCGACGATCGCGGACATCTGCATCTGTGGGACGCGCTGCGCATGCACTGGCGCACGCTCAAGCTGCCGCGCGATCCGGGCTGTCCGGTGTGCGGCGGCGCGGTCGCCCCGTGAAACGCGGGTCTGTTCCGCCATCGCCGCGGCAACTTCGCGAAACATCTGCATCGCGTCCGAGTCGCGTCTGAATCTCGTCTGAATCCCGTCTGAATCCCCATTTCCATTGATATCTGGAACCGAACCAACCATGTCGCAAAATCTTCCGCTGGTGATGCCACGCCGCTTCGCCATCCAGTTGCTGCACGAAGCACAGATCGCCGGCAGCGAGGGCTTTCTTGCCGCAGTCGCAACGGGCGTGTTGCCGGATGCGTACTTCATCGCGGCACCAGGCTCGACGCTCGAATCGCTGCTCGGCGAGGCGGATGTGCGCTTTACTGCGCCGACGCGCGCGTTGTGGGCGATCTATCTGCATCGTCCCGGACAGCCGACTGCGCCGACGCCCGCCGACTTCGCCTTGCGTCCGCAGACGCTGCGTCTGACGGCGTCGCTCGCAACCAAGGGCGTTCTGCAATTGCGCGCCTGGGTGCTCGATGAGCAGGGGCGTGTGCAGGAGCGCACACTGCAAATCGACGACTGAGGCCAAGCGTCGTATGAGAAAGGTTCGGAGCAGATGTAAGGCGGCCGACAGCCTTGGTCGTAAGTATCGATTCAGTCGCGTTCAGCCAGCATTCATTCGGTGCCGCGTCTGATACGCATAACCGGTCAGGCCTCAGCCGGTCGCAGGATACAAACGGGGTCGCTTTGTGAGGGAATCGTTCATGCGTAAAACGCTGCTCGGATTGGCATTCGGAACACTTGCGGCGCCCGCCGCGTTCGCCCAGGACTATGTGCAGCCGGTGTTCTGGCGCCCGTCCGGCGATCTCAGTGTCTGGTACAGCTATGCGGACCAGAAGGTTCAGGAAACTGACCACAGCCCATCGGGTAGCGGTGTGGGTTTCAGCGCACAGCTGAACCTGCCGTATTACCTGTTCGTCGAAGGCAAGTTTCAGTTCAACGGCGAAGACCAGCCTTCTGAGAACGTCGGTCAGAACACTTTTGTCGGCACCAGCCTCGATGAACAGGCGCGCGTCGGCGGCGGTATCCAGGCGTACCTGCCGTTGATTCCGACGACGATCTACGCCAAGGCCGACTACATGCACTACCGCTTCAGCTCGGGCGATCTGGTCGATCAGTTCGGCAATGTCGGCCGCATTTACGACAACGACGACGGCGCCGGGTACTTCGCCGGCTTCCGCACGAACGGGCCCTGGGTGCAGTTCTACGGCGAGGGCGGCTATCTGAAGCTGTCGGACTCGCACGGCCAGCAGTTTCGCGGCGGTGTCGCCTTCCCGCTCGGTCATATCATCCGGCGCCGGGCGAATATCGAACTGTTCGCCGAGTACGACTGGACGCGCCTGCACGCCAACCACGGCAACGACGATACCTTCCAGAACTTTCTGCCGGGCCTGATGTACGACTACCAGGTCGGCGTCCGCATTCCGTTCTATTGAGTCGTCCGCAGGGCTAGGCCGAGCTCATCGAATCGGGCTCATCGGTTGACGCGGCTCGCACCAGCCGAGTCGTCGGCCGCTGATTTCAGCCGCCATCGGTACGTTAAGTCGCCGTTTTATTTGGATCAGATGCGGCGCGCAGGCTCGCGCTGCGGCTGCCTTCGACTAAACTGCGCGGCTGGACCTTCCGAAGAATCCTCTCAATGCGCTTGTCCCGCTTCCCCCTGGCGACCACCAAGGAAACGCCTGCCGACGCCGAAGTGGTGTCGCACCGCCTGATGCTGCGCGCCGGCATGATCCGTAAGCTCGGCAGCGGCCTCTATACCTGGCTGCCGCTGGGTCTGCGTGTGCTGCAGAAAGTCGAGGCGATCGTGCGCGCCGAAATGAACCGCGCTGGTGCCTTTGAAGTGCTGGTGCCGCCGGAAGTGCCGGCCGAGTTGTGGCAGGAGAGCGGGCGTTGGGACAAGTACGGTCCCGAACTGTTGCGCTTCAAGGATCGGCACGGCCGCGAGTTCATCATCGGCCCGACGCACGAGGAAGTCATCACCGATCTGGCGCGCCGCGATGTGCGCAGCTACAAGCAGCTGCCGCTGAACTATTACCAGATCCAGACCAAGTTCCGTGACGAGATCCGCCCGCGGTTTGGCGTGATGCGCGGTCGCGAGTTCCTGATGAAGGATGCGTATAGCTTCCACATGGACGAAGCCGATCTGGTGCGCGAGTACCAGAACATGCGCGCAACCTATACGCGCATCTTCAATCGCGTCGGCGTCGAATTCCGTGCGGTGAAGGCCGATTCGGGCGCGATCGGCGGCGACCGCAGCGAAGAATTTCATGTGCTGGCGAATTCCGGCGAAGACCTGCTGGCGGTATCCGATCAGTCGAACTACGCCGCCAACATCGAAGCGGCCGAAACGCGCGCACTGAGCACCCGCGCTGCCGCGTCGGCCGCAGTCGAACGCGTGGCCACGCCGACGCAGAAGACCTGCGAAGAGGTTGCCGCGCTGCTGAAGGTTGCGCTGGAGACCACGGTCAAGCTGATCGTCGTCAAGGCGCGCGAAGGTGGACTGATCGCGCTCGCGATCCGCGGCGATCATGTGCTGAATACGGTCAAGGCGGAAAAGCATCCGCGCGTTGCCGCACCGCTGACGCTGGCGAGCGACGCCGAAATCCAGGCCGCATTCGGCTGCGAACCCGGCTTCCTCGGACCGGTATTCGCGGACGGTACGAACGCAGTGCCGGTGCTGGCCGATCACGCGGCGGCAACGCTGGCCGATTTCGTTTGTGGCGCGAACCTCGCCGGCTTTCATCTGCGCGGCGCCAATTGGGGCCGCGACGCCGCCGAGCCGGAGACCGCCGACCTGCGCAATGCAGTCGCCGGCGATCCGTCGCCGGACGGGCAGGGCGTTCTCAAACTGGTTCGGGGCATCGAAGTCGGCCACATCTTCCAGCTCGGCAAGCTGTACACCAACGCACTGAAGATGACGGTGCTCGATGCCGACGGCAAGGAAGTCACGCCGGAAATGGGCTGTTACGGCATCGGCGTGACCCGCATCGTCGCCGCCGTGATCGAGCAGCGCAACGACGACAAGGGCATCGTCTGGCCGGATGCGATTGCACCGTTCCGCGTGCTGATTTGTCCGATCGGCACCGACAAGTCGGAAGCCGCGAAGGCCACCGCCGAGAAACTCTACAACGAGCTTCACACCGCCGGGATCGAGGTGCTGCTCGATGATCGCGGCCTGCGGCCGGGGCCGATGTTCGCGGATGCCGATCTGATCGGCGTTCCGCACCGTGTCGTCATCGGCGACAAGGGTCTGGCGCAGAACCAGTTCGAATACAAGCGCCGCGACGCTGCCGTCGCCCAGATGATTCCCGCGACCACCGAGGCCGTGCTCGCGCTGCTGCGCGCCTGATCGCGCGGCGCGCGGCTGAATCGCAATGCCTGCGCGCCCTTGCTGCAGATTCGGGCCGCTGTCATTGCTATTGGCGCTGGGCTTGAGTCTTCCAGCTGCGGTCCACGCCGGACCCACCGGCGAACCGGAGCCCGAACTGCGCCACCGCATGGCGCAGGCGCTCGGCGACAGCAACACGTTCGACGATCGCTACGACGCCGAAGTCTGGCTCACCGATCTGTCCACTCGCGTGCATCGCTACGCACCGCGCGCGCTGACGGAGCCGAAGCAGCGGCTCGAGTTTCTGCGCCTGCTGCATGCCGAGGCGGCGCGCGCGAAGCTGTCGCCCGAACTGGTGCTGGCGGTGATCAATATCGAGAGCGGTTTCGATCGCCTTGCGATCTCCACCACCGGCGCGATGGGCTACATGCAGATCATGCCGTTCTGGCTCGACGAGATCGGCCACAACGGCGACAACCTGTTCGACACGCGAACGAATCTGCGCATGGGCTGCACCATCCTGCGCTTCTATCTGGATCGCGAGCACGACAACTACGTGCGCGCACTGGCGCGTTACAACGGCAGCACCGGCAAGCCGGACTATCCCTTCCTTGTACTCAACGCCTTGAATCACCGCTGGTCGCCGCGCTGATTGCATTGCGATTTCGGCTACCCTGGTTGACCGCGGATGGCACGCGCGCCTATAAAGTTCAAAGCTGGCTCACCAAATGCCGGCATACAAGGCAGGGGATAGACCAATGAAGTTTGACGCTGGATTGCGTCGCGTCGTCACGCGCGTGCTGGCCGTGGCCGCACTGGTGCTGCAAATGCCTGCATTTGCCCATGATGTAACGCCGTTTGAAGGCGTCACTGCCTTTACCATCGATACAAAGGCCGGCGGATTCACCCGGCATACGCTCTATTTGCGTCCGACCAAGGCGGCGACCACGCCGCCACCGGCCGTGGTGATGCTGCACTACCTGCGTGGCCGCGGCGACGACATGGCCGATCTGATCGAAGCCAGCCGCATCGTGCGCGACTTTGGCGCCTGGGTGCTGCTGCCGGATGCGATTGCCGGCAACTGGAATTACGGCAGCGGATCTTTGATCGGCGGTGTCAGTGCGCTGGCGAACGATGTCAGTTTCCTCAGCGACCTGATCAAGACCTCGATCACGAACTACGGGCTCGATCCACATCGCATCTACATGGCCGGCTACTCGAACGGCGGCCTGATGACGATGCGCTTCGCCTGCGACCATCCCGAGCAGATCGCCGCTGCAGGCAATGTCGCCCGCGTAACGATGCGATCGTCCGACGCCAAGGCCTGCAAGCCGACGCTGCCCACACCGTTCCTGATGATGAACGGCGACGCCGATCCGGTTTCAACCTACGACGGCACCAAGAGCTTCGGCGTGACGCTGACGATGTCGGCACCTGCGACCGCCGCGTTCTGGGCGCAGATCAACGGCTGCGCAAAAACGCCGGTGGGTTCCGAACTGCCGGACACGATTGCCGACGGCACCACCATCCATCTGGATACCTACAGCGGCTGCACCGCGCTCGGCGAAGTCGACTTCTACACCGTGCGCAACGGCGGCCATACCTGGCCCGGTGCGATCGGGTTTTCACCCGAACTCGGCCCGACCAGCCAGGATGTCGATGCCACTTCGCTGCTGATGAAGTATCTCCTGCGCTACTCCCGCCCATGAACACCGAGATCGAGCCGATGAATAGCACGCAGTCTCTGACGCGACTTGGTGAGGGGTACTTCTCCGGACGATTCGCCGCGCGCGGCATCGCGCGCCTGACCCTCGCTGGCGCGCTGCTCTCCGGCGCCGTGGTGGCGCAGGCGGCCACAGTCGTGCCGGCACCATTTCGCGTGAATACCTATGTCAGTGGCGACCAGTCGTTTCCGGCCGCCGCCTGTAATGTGCTGGGCAACTGTGTGGTTGCCTGGCAGAGCGACGGCGAAGACGGCAGCCTGCTCGGCATCTATGCACAGCGTTTCAACGCCGCCGGCGCGCGCGTTGGGTCCGAGTTCCGCGTCAACACCTTCACCACCAACAAGCAGTTCCAGCCGGCAGTGGCGATCAATGCCAGCGGTGCCTTCGTCATCGTCTGGGACAGCAGCGGCCAGGATGATGCCGGCGTCAGCGTGCGCGGTCAGCTATACGCCGCCAGTGGCGCGCCGATGGGTTCCGAATTCAAGGTCAATACCTCGACGCACGATCTGTCGATTCGCGTCGGTGTCGGCATGGATGCGAGCGGCAAGTTTGCCGTGGTCTGGCCCGAGCACTTCACCAGCGGCGGCATCTCGTTCACCAAGAACTCACTGATCGAAATGCGCCGATACAACGCCGACGGCAGCGCGGCCGGCGATCCGATCGACGTCGCCAGTTCGCTCGACACGCTGCGCTCACCAGAGATCGCGATGGACGCGGCGGGTGATTCGGTGGTGGTGTGGGAGAGCGAAAGCCACAGTGCGATCAACTCCAGTCCGACCGGACTCGGCGTCGGCATTCGCGGGCGTGAATATGGGGCGGACGGCAAAGCCAAGGCCGTGGCGTTCACCGCCAATTCCGCGGTTGCGAGCAAGCAGGTGGATCAGCCGGTGGTGGCGATCGACAGCGCCGGCAACTATGTGATCGCCTGGGAAGCACTCGACACCGGACTCAATCCACTGGGTGTGGTCGCGCGGCGCTTCCCGGCAAGCGGTGCCGCAAGTGCCGAGTTCGCGGTTGGCGCTGCCACGCAGCTGCAGCACACACCGAGCATCGCGATGAGTCCGGATGGCCGCTTCGCAATCGCCGGCCAAAGCGATCGAATCTACTTGCAGACCTATTCGGCGACCGGCGTTGCGACCGGCGCGGTGCAGACCCTCGACACCACCACCGCGACCAATGTCGCGCTGCTGCCGACACTGACCATCGGTGCGAGCGGCGCCGGCTTCGCGGCCTGGCAAAGCATGGGCGGCGATGGCGTCGGCAGTCGCGCGGTACTGGCGCGCTATTTCAGCCTGCCCTGATTCGAACTTCGGGGCGGGTGCGCAGCATCGGCACTCTCACACCCTGCGGCGCCGATCGTCGGCGCCGCAAGGTTCTGCGTTGATCAGCCCGTCGGTGGACAGCCTGAGAATCTGAGTTCGATTCGCAGGAATTGCGTTCGATCAACGGTGCGCGTTTCGAATCAGGACTTGGTGCCGACGAAGATGAAGCCGTCGCTCCGATCGCTGTTGAGCGCAAACGCGTTGATCTGGGTGGACGCTGCGTCGTAATGCAAAACTCCGTTGACGGTGCTCGTGCCGTTGGCACAAGTTCCGCCGCCAAACGTCACGCTGATATCGAAGATGTTGCCGTGGCTGTGCGGGGCGACCGTGCCTTTGAACGTACAGCCGCCGCTGCCATGCCCAGTCAACGCGCCAGACTTTGCGATCGTGGCGCCGACTGAGTCGGCACCGGCCGCGGTTGCGGCAGTCCCGTTGTAGGTGCCCGCCAGCGCAGCCAGACTCGGCGTAGCGTCGTAGTCCGAGTCGTAACTGCTGGTGAAGGTCTTCGAGCCGCTGGGTGCGTAGGTGAGTGTGCCGCTCAGGCTGTGCTTCTCGACATAGCTGCCGGCCAGCGTGAAATTGTTCACGCCCAGTCCTTCGAGGTTGAAATCCTTTCCGTTGGCGGACGTGAAGCTACCGTTATTCGAACGACCGTTGCCCTGAACCGCGCCGCCAATCACTTCGCTGTTGCCGGCGGACGAATAGACGAACCAGTAGGTGCCATCGTCGAGCACGACGCCTTCGATCGATCGACCGTCGGAGGTGGTGCCCTGCCACAAACCCTCAGCGGTCGCAGTCGTCGTCGAGCCGCCGCCGCTGTCGGAGCTTGTGCCGCCGCCACCGCAGGCGCCGAGCAATACAGCTAGCGCCGTTACAGCCAGATTTTTCGAAATGTGCATGACGTAAATGTCCCTAAAGCTACTTCTGTTGTGGTAGCGAAACTGATCATCGAGCGGTGCGTGTCCGCACGCCGATGAATCAATCGCTCGATGGCCTTGCACGCGCGAATGAGCGCTACATTTACAAGTGGTGGCAGCTTACCGCGCAGGGGAACAACGGCAGCGACGTTGTAATTACCCACAGATATGCAGCTTGGCCGGGTGCGCGCAGCGCTTCTCTGCAATACCCCTTTCCAGGCGAACCGCGGTGCAGTGGAACGAAGACGCGCGAAAAATGCAATCGGATAATCCGAGCGGAGACCGCTCGCATCGGATCAGCGTGATTTCGAAGCGACCTGATTGCAGGCCCGCCTGGTCCGTTGTCGACTTTCAGATTGTCCGGCATCGGCGTTGGGTCGATGCATCGCTATGTGTGCGCTGTCAGACGCCACGTAAGCTAGATTGCGACGGACCGGAATCGCCGAAGGCCAACGCCCGGCGACTGCGATTATTCAGGCTTGCCTGCAGTCACGCCGCCGAGGATCAGTGCAGCGATGTGCGCGGCGTAGGTCTCTGGCGCTTCGAGCGTGCCGACTTCACTGAACTCCAGCAAGGCATCGCGGCAACGGAAGAAAAATTGGGTGGCGCCGGCGAGCAGCATGGCGGCAGCGGCCGGATCGATCGTCTGCAGGAATTCACCCGCGTCGCGGCCCTGTTCGAACAAACGGACGACGGCGGTGAAATTGCGCTGGAACACTGCCCGCGCCAGCATGCGCGCCTGCAGGTGTCCGTCGTTGGAGCTTTCGCGCAGCATCAGTCGGGTGCGCGGTGCATTGTCGAGCATGTGGCGCAGTTCGAACTCGATCAGCTTGCGAACTTTGTCGGCGGAGCTGCCGGCGGCTTGGTGAAGCTGCTCGGCGTAGTCGGCGTGCTCGGCGCTCGCGCCGCGCATCACCGCCAGATAAAGCGCTTCCTTCGACGCAAAATGGTGGAAGACATTGGCCTTGCACACGCCTGCATGGGCGGCGATCGAGGCGACCGACACCGCCTCGAAGCCTTCCTCGGCGAATAGCTCCGTCGCTGCGTCGAGAATGGCCTTCGCACCGGTGGCGGCTACGGCATGCATGACGGATTCGATCACGCTCTAGAGTGGGCCGGACGACCGGACAGTGACCGCACCGTAGCGCTCGCACCTCGACGGCGCCACCACCGTTCAGAGCTTGTCATCGACCTCCATCTGCGCTATCGACGTTGACGCGCATTAGCGGGTCAAGGTTGCTGCGGGGCAGCCACCTCGACGGCCACGGCCTGTGTCGTCGGATCGACGTTGCGCGCGTGCTTCGCATCGACAGTGCCCTGTGCATCGGCAGTGCCCTGTTCGCTCCAGCCACCGCCGAGCGCCTTGTACAGCGTGACCAGATTCTGCAGGCGCGCCAGCTTCACGCTGATCAAGGTCTGTTGCGCGCTGTACAGCGAGCGCTGCGAGTCGAGCACGCTCAGGTAGTTGTCCACGCCATTGCGAAAGCGCATGTCGGAAAGCTTGTAGCTGTCGCTGGTGGCATCCACCAGCGCCTGGTCGGCGGCGATCTGGCTATCCAGCGTCCCGCGTCCGGCGAGCGCATCGGAGACTTCGCGAAACGCGGTCTGGATAGTCTGCTGATACTGCGCGATGTAGATGTTCTTTTCGATATTCGCAAGATCGAGGTTGGCGATGTTGGCGCCGGCATTGAAGATCGGCACGCTGATTTGAGGCGAGAAGGTCCAGGCCGTCGAGCCATGATCGAACAGTCCCGACAACTGCGAACTGGCGGTGCCATAACTGCCGGTGAGCGTGATGCTCGGGAAGAACGCCGCGCGTGCCGCACCAATGCTGGCGTTGGCGGCGAGCAGATTGTGTTCGGCAGCGAGGATGTCGGGGCGTCGCGTCAGCAAGTCCGATGGCAGACCGGCCGATAAATCCGCCAGCAGCTGCTGCTCGTCCAGACCGCTGCCGCTCGGCAGGTCGGCCGGCAAGGGTGCGCCGATCAATTGAACCAAGGCGTTCTGATCCTGCGCGACCTGACGCGTGTACTGCGCGAGATTGGCGCGGGCCGTTTCGACCGACACCTGCGCCTGACGCAGATCGAGGCCGGTGGCGATGCCGCCGTCATAGCTCATCTGCGTGAGCTTGAACGAACCCTGCTGGCTGTCCAGCGTGTTCTGCGTGAGACGCAGCAGTTCCTGATCCGCCAGCAAAGTGAGGTAGGCGTTGGCGACTTCCGCGACCAAGCTGATCTGCGTGCTGCGACGCGTCTCGACATAGCCCAGGTACTGCTGCAGGCGTTGCTGATCGAGGCTGCGAATGCGGCCGAACAGATCGATCTCGTACGAGGTGAAGCCGAGTCCGACGCTGTAATAGCGCGTGATACTGCCGCCGGTCGACACGCTGCTGCCCGTGCCCCCGCCGCTGCCGCTGCCGGCACCCGCACCGGCACCCGAGGCGATCACGCCAGACGGATATTTCTCGACGCTCTCGACACCGGTGGCATTGATGCTGGGAAACAGGTCGGCGCGCTGAATCTGATACTGCGCGCGTGCCGCTGCAATATTCAGCGCGGCCACGCGTGCATCCGGATTGTGCTCGAGCGCCAGCGCGATCAGCTGCTGCAAGCGCGCATCGGTGAAGAACTGACGCCAGCCGATATCGGCAGCGGCCGCCGCTGCCGCGCTGCGATTGCTGGCGTCGACGCTGCCCGCACCCGCGAAGGCCGGGCCATCCGGCCATTGCGTGCTGATGGTCGCATCCGGACGCTGGTAGTTCGGTGTCAGCGTACAGCCGCCGGCGAGCATCGACAGTGCTACGCCAAAGATAGCGAGGCGCAGGGACTGCGCGCGCCGCGAGGTGGCATGAGAGATGGACATATCAGTGCTCCGGTCCCGACACGGGGTGAGCCGGTCGGTTGTCGGTCGGCGCCTGGTTTTGAACGCCGGGAAAAATTCGTTTGACCGCGACGAAAAACACCGGCACGAAAAAGATCGCCAGCACGGTTGCCGACAGCATGCCGCCGATCACGCCGGTGCCGATGGCATTCTGTCCGCCGGAACCCGCACCGCTGGAAATCGCCAGCGGCATCACGCCGAGAATGAAGGCGAGCGAGGTCATCAGAATCGGCCGCAGGCGCTGGCGCGCCGCGCTGACCGTGGCTTCGACCAGTTCCATGCCGCGCTCGTGATTCTCCTTGGCAAACTCGACGATCAGAATCGCGTTCTTCGCCGACAGTCCCACCGTGGTCAGCAGACCCACCTGAAAGAACACGTCGTTCGATAGTCCGCGGAACATCGTTGCGAGGATCGCGCCGATCACGCCCAGCGGCACCACCATCATCACCGCCACCGGGATCGACCAGCTTTCGTAGAGTGCGGCCAGACAGAGGAACACCACGATCAGCGAGACCGCGTACAGCGCAGGCGCCTGCGAGCCGGACAGGCGTTCCTCGTACGACAGGCCGGTCCATTCAAAGTCGAAGCCCGGTGGCAGCTTCTTGGCGTAGCCCTCCATCGCATCGAGCGCGGCACCGGTGCTGATGCCGGCGATCGGCTGACCGAGAATCTCCACCGATGGCACGCCGTTATAGCGTTCCAGTTTCGGTGAACCGTAACCCCACTTGGCATCGGAGAACGACGAGAACGGAACCATCTGCCCGGCGCCGTTGCGCACGTACCAGTCGGTGAGGTCCTGCGGCAACATGCGTGACGGCGCATCGCCTTGGATGAAGACGCGCTTGACGCGGCCGCGATCGACGAAGTCGTTGACGTACTGTGAACCCCAGGCCGCCGACAAGGTGTTGTTGATGTCGGTGATGGTCAGGCCGAGCGCGCTGGCCTTCTCCCAATCGACATTGAACTTGTACTGCGGCTCGTCGTCGAGTCCGTTGGCGCGCACCTGGGTCAGGTTGTGATCCTGCGCGACCATGCCGAGCAATTGATTGCGCGCCGCCATCAACTTCTCGTGGCCCTGGTTGGCGCGATCAACCAGTTCGAAGTCGAAGCCGGTGGCGTTGCCGAGTTCGAGCACGGCGGGTGGTGCGAATGCAAAAGCCTTGGCGTCGGTGATCTGGCGGAAGCGCTTCGAGGCGCGCGCGGCGACCGCTTGCACGCGATTTTTCGCACCCGGACGATCGCCCCAGGGCTTCATCCGCACGAACACCAGGCCGGAACTCTGGCCGTGACCGCCGAAGCTGAAACCGGCGACGGTGAACACGCCTTCGACTGCGTCTTTCTCGTCATGCAGAAAGTAGTCGCGCACTTCGGCGAGCACTTTCTCGGTGCGCTCCTTGGTGGCGCCCGGCGGTGTGTTGACCTGCGCGAACATGATGCCCTGGTCCTCGTCGGGCAGGAACGAACTCGGAATGCGGGTGAACAGAATCGCCATCAGTCCGACGATGACCACGAACGCGGCCAGGTAGCGACCGGTGCGGCTGGTCACATGCACCACGCTTTGCTCGTACTTGCGATTGCCGCGTTCGAAGTTGCGATTGAACCAGCCGGCGAAGCCGCGCTTCTCTTTACGGTCCTTCTCGGGCGGTTTCAGAATCGTCGCGCACAGCGCGGGCGTGAAGATCAGCGCCACCAGCACTGAAAGCGTCATCGCCGAGACCATCGTGATCGAGAACTGCCGATAGATCACGCCAGTCGATCCGCCGAAGAACGACATCGGCAGGAACACTGCGGTCAGCACCAGCGCGATACCGACCAGGGCACCGGTGATCTGGTCCATCGATTTGCGCGTCGCCTCGCGTGGGCTCAGCCCTTCTTCTTCCATCACGCGTTCGACGTTTTCCACCACCACGATGGCGTCATCGACCAAAAGGCCGATCGCCAGCACCATGCCGAACATCGTCAACACGTTGATCGAGTAACCAAAGGCTTGCAGCACCGCGAACGTGCCGAGCAGCACGACTGGTACGGCGATGGTCGGGATAAACGTCGCGCGGATGTTTTGCAGGAACAGCAGCATCACCAGGAACACCAGCCCGATCGCTTCGAACAGCGTTTTCACCACTTCTTCGATCGAGATGCGCACGAACGGCGTGGTGTCGTAGGGATAGATCGCTTCGAGTCCCTGCGGAAAGATCGGCTTGAGTTTGTCGACCGTGGCGTGCACGGCGTTGGCGGTATCGAGCGCGTTCGCACCGGTTGCGAGTTTCACCGCCAGACCGGCGGCGGGCTTGCCGTTGTAGCGGGCGTCGGCAGCGTAGCTTTCGCCGTTGAGTTCGACCCGTGCGACATCGCGCAGCCGAACCTGCGAACCGTCAGCGTTGACCTTCAACAGGATCGCGCCGAATTCCTCCGGCTTGTTCAGACGCGTCGGGCCGATGATGGTGGCGTTGAGCTGCTGGCCTTTCACCGACGGCAGACCGCCGAGTTCGCCCGAGGCGATCTGCACGTTCTGCGACTGGATCGCGTTGCTGACGTCCACCGGCGTCAGGCTGTAGTTGTTGAGCTTGGCCGGATCGAGCCAGATGCGCATCGCGTACTGCGCGCCGAAGAGTTGGTAGTCGCCCACACCCTTGGTGCGGCTCACCGGGTCCTGCACGCTGGAGGCGATGAAGTCGGCAATGTCGGCGTTGCTCATGCTGCCGTCGGACGACACGAAGCCGACCACCAGCAGGAAGTTCTTCACCGCCTTGGCGACACGAATACCTTGCTGCTGCACTTCCTGCGGCAGCAGCGGTGTCGCCAGCTGCAGCTTGTTCTGCACCTGCACCTGCGCGATATCGGGGTTGGTGCCCTGCTCGAAGTTGAGCGTGATCGTCATGCTGCCGTCCTTGTCGCTCTCGGACGAGAAGTACAGCAGGTGATCGATGCCGGACAGCTGTTGCTCGATGACCTGGACGACGGTGCTCTGCACGGTATCGGCGGACGCACCCGGATAGGTCACCGAGATCGCCACCGCTGGCGGTGCGACGCTCGGGTACTGCGCGATCGGCAGCGTCGTCACAGCGAGACCACCGACCATCATCATCACGATCGCGATGACCCAGGCAAAGATCGGGCGATCGATGAAGAACTTGGACATGATCGGCTCCGGCTTACTTGGCGGCTGCGCCGTCGTTGGCGGCCGGCTTGGCCGCATCGGCGGGTGCGCCCGGCGCAGGAGCTGCAGCGCCCACCTCAGCGGCCGGCTGGTTCAGCTGTTCGATCGAAGCTTCGCTCGGTTTCACCTCGCTGCCGGCCTTCGCCGACTGCAGGCCAATCACGATCACTTTGTCACCGGCGGCGACGCCGTCGCTAACGAGCCAGTTGTCGCCGATTGCGCGATCGGTCTTGATCACGCGCTGCTGGACCTTGTTGTCCGCGCCGACCACCAGCGTCGTCGCATCGCCGCGCTGGTTATGGGTGACTGCACGCTGCGGCACCAGAATGCCTTGCTGATCGACGCCTTCGTCGAACTGCTCGTGCACGAACATGCCGGGCAGCAGGATGCGCTGGGGATTCGGAAACACTGCACGCAAGCTCACCGAGCCGGTGCCGGCGTCGACCGTGACTTCGGAGAACTGCAACTTGCCGGGCTGATCGTAGGGCGTGCTGTCTTCCAGGCGGAGTTTGGTCTGCGCCTGGTTGTCGCCGGTCTTGTTCAGCTTGCCGCTGGCGAACGCGCGCTGCAGCCGCAATAAAGTTGTGCTCGGCTGCGTGACGTCGACGTAAATCGGATCGAGCTGCTGCACGGTGACCAGCGCCGTGGTCTGGTTCGCATCGACCAGCGCACCTTCGGTCACGGCGGAACGGCCGCTGCGTCCGGCGATCGGTGACAGCACGCGGGTGTAGACCAGATTGATACGCGCGGTATCGACCGAGGCCTTGGCCGACGCCACATCCGCCTCGGCCTGGCTTTGCGAGGCCACCGCGTTGTCGTAGTCCTGCTGGCTCACCGCATGCGCTTCGGCCAGCGGCTGGTAGCGCTGCGCCAGCAGCTTGGCCGACACCAAGGTGGCCTGCGCGCGGGCCAGGGCGGCCTGCGCGCTCTCGAGGCTGGCCTGATACGGCGCCGGGTCGATCTGATACAGCTGCTGGCCGGCCTTGACCTCGCTGCCTTCGACGAACATGCGCTTGAGAATCACGCCGCTCACCTGCGGCCGCACATCGGCGACACGAAACGCTACTGTGCGGCCGGGCAGATCGGTGGTGATGGTCACGGGCTGCGGCTGCAGCGTCACCACGCCGACCGGCGGCGGGCCACTGGGCGGCGGCGGAGGCTTGGACGAGCAGGCACCGAGTGCGAGCGCGGCCGCGAGGATCAAGAGCGATGCCCGGTGTGCGGGAACGAAGCTGCGCGTAGTCATGCTGAAAATCCTTATTCGAATCCTTCGAACGTGTTCATTGCCCGCGCTTTGCCAATGATCCATGCGGGTGCGCGCGTCGCGGCTTGCGCGGGCGCCATCGGAGCAGAAAACTCAGCCGAGTGAGGGCTCGGATCTGTACTGACCAACCGGTCAGTACAGATTACCGCCGCATCGCAGCAATTGCAAATCGCAGCGTTGCGACGGAAGTGAACGGTCTAAGCAAAGAGGTTGTCGATGGGCGGACGCCGATCGGGAATGGCGCTGTAGAAGCATTGGTCGCGGCGCGCGATGGACACTGGCGCGGGACTGAAGTTCGAACGCGTTGCGTTCTGCCGTGTCGGATCGTCCGCGCCATTGATTACACTAGCGTTACGTTTCTCGGGTGGCTGTGGCCGCTACGTCGGCCCGCGAGTGAGACTTCGTTCTGTTGCTGTGTGCCGCGCCTAAGGAGGCGAGAGTTCAAAGATGCGTTCCGCGATTGAGATGAACCGGGAGTTCGCACAGCCGAAGCTGCCGGAGTTGGCGCACCTGCGCACGCGTCAGCACACGCTGACGCCGCCGAAGACGCTGGCGGGCAAGTTCGCACTTTCGCTGCAGAACCGGCTCGAATCGTTTGTCGCTGCGGTGTCCGTGCTGCCCGACACGCCGGTCTACAAACCGAGCGATTTTGCCTGGGTCGCGGGTGTGGAGGCGCAGTGGCAGACGATTCGCGCCGAACTGGATCAGGTATTGAAGTTTCGCGATCAGATGCCGAGCTTCCACGAGATCCTGAAGGAAGTCAGCACCATCACGACGGACGATTCCTGGAAAACCTTCTTCCTGCTGAGCGCAGGCATGGATTGCAGCGAAAACGCCGCGCGCTGCCCGCAAACCATGCGCATCATCGGCGAGATTCCTGGCGCGGTCACCGCGTTCTTCAGCATTCTGGCGCCGGGCAAGCACATCCCCGCGCATCGCGGCGCCTACAACGGTGTGCTGCGCTTCCACCTGGGCTTGCTGGTGCCGGGTCCGGAAGGCGCCTGCCGCATTCGCATCGCCGATCAGATCTGCACCTGGCGCGAGGGCGAATCGCTGATCTTCGACGACAGCTTCAATCACGAAGTCTGGAACGACACGGCCGGTTGGCGCGTCGTGCTGTTCGTCGATGTCGCGCGGCCATTGCGCCAGCCCTGGCATTGGCTCAACCGCAAGTTCATCGGCCTCGGCCGCCTTGCGCCGTTCCTGCGCGATGCCGGCATGAAACAGAAAACCTGGGCGCAAAACTTCTATGGCAAGAACTAGCGGAACCGAGATCGGCGGTGAGCCTTGCGCGCTCGGTATGTCTCGCGCAGCGCGCGTAACCGATGAATGTTGTTGGCAGCGCGGCATAGCAGGGAGCCGCACCCTGCAATGCGGCGCCATTGATCGAAAACTGCGCCTTGGTGCGACAGAACGAGCCTGATGACGGTCGGTCCAGAAACATCGGACCCCCAGGCAACAAGGCCTTCAGTATGTGCGAGCTGAATTCGGATTCAGTCTGTGGTGAGGCGTCCGCCGTGATTTCATTGGAACGACGGGCGAGTGCCACCGTACAAGAGGCCTAATCCTCACTGAAAGATGCGGGCGATAGCTCGCGAAAATCAGTGTGCCCGCGTCAACAGTGGAAGTGTCGTGCCACTAGTGCGCCAGCAGCACCGCCGGCAGATCGGCATCGCTGGCGCGTGTCGTCAGAACGGTGTGCGTGCGTGAGTACGCGAGCGCCGCACTGACCTGATCGACCGTTGGATGGGCCGGGACTTTCAGATGCATGCCGCTGACCAATTGCCAGGGCTCTCGCAACTGCGAACGATTGGCGGTCCACAGCAAGGGCCACAGATTCGAATTCTGATAGACCTCGTTGCGACCTGCGATCGAAAACAGGTTTTGACCGTCGCCGACGATGTAGTCGCGCGCGTCCCGATCCAGTTCCTGCGTGAGCGCCTGCGCGCTCGCAAGCGCGGCGCTTTCATTGCCGGATGCGAGCAGTGTCTTCACGGATTGCAGTTTGGCCAGCTGGGCGTCGCTGAGGCCCGTTCGCTGCTCCAGTAAGCGTAGCGCACGAGCGGCCGGCGAATCCGACGTCGTCGCAACCGGCGCGGTCGGTGTTATCGGCATCGCATTGGCCGCTGGCGAAGATGATCCGGCCGGTGCACTGGCGGCGCCCGCATCGTCCGCCGTCGTTGCGGCGCCTCCGAGCGGCGGCAGATTCGGCAGACGCATGGCGCTGGCCGGCGTTTTGCCTTTCGGGGGCGGTGGCAGCGTGGGGTCGTCGCTGCTGGCAGTAGCCCTGCCGGCGACGCACGCGGCGATCACGAGGAGCGAAAGCAGGCCGTGGCGCGCGTGGGATCGTTTCATCGGCGCAAGACTAGCCAGCGTGCCGGAGGCGGTCAATTGAAGTGCTGGCGCTACAATGGCGGCGTCGTGCGCGCGCGTACCGTGCGGCACACAGACCCACCAGCCCGTCGCGATCCCGCTACGGCTGCAGTTACAAATCTGCCACATCTGCCAGTTCCGCTCGCTCTCCACCCGCGCCGCAAGCTCTCATGCCCGACATCCTGGTTCTCTACTATTCGCGCAACGGCGCCACGCGTGCGCTCGCGCGCCAGATCGGTCGCGGCATCGAAGCCGTACCGGGCATGCATGCACGTCTGCGTACGGTGCCGCCGGTGTCGCCGGATACCGAGGCTAAAGTCGCGCCGGTTCCGGAAGAGGGCGCACCGTTCGTCGACAAGCAAGACCTGCGCGACTGCGCCGGCCTGATCCTCGGCAGTCCCACGCGCTTCGGCAACATGGCCGCGCCGCTGAAGTATTTCCTCGACTCGACCTCGGACCTGTGGCTATCCGGCAGCCTCGCCGGCAAACCGGCGGCGGTGTTCACCTCCACCGCTTCGCTGCACGGCGGTCAGGAGACGACGCTGCTGACGATGATGCTGCCGCTGCTGCATCACGGCATGCTGCTGATGGGTCTGCCCTATACGGAGCCGCGCTTGTCGACGACCAGCAGTGGCGGGACGCCGTACGGCGCCAGCCACGTCGCCGGCACCGGACCGGCCGCGCGCGAATTGAGCCGCGACGAAAGCGAATTGGCGCAAGCGCTCGGCCGTCGCGTCGCCGAAGTTGCCAATGGACTCGCCGCAGGAAGCACAGCATGAACCGCCGCATGAACCGTCGTATGAGCCGCCGCATGAACCATCGTATGAACTGCCGCATGAGCTGTCAGGCAGTCGAATCCGCAGAGCGCGTCTTGAAATGGCTGCCGTTGTGGACGTCGCATCTGCCCAGCAAGGATTCGGCATCGAGGCCGACGCCAGCATCGCTGCATCGCGCTATGGCGGTATTGCTGAGTTTGATCCCCCGTCCACAGTGGAACCTGCGATGAAGCGTTTGAGCCGCTATTCGCTCGTTGCCGCACTGGCGCTGCATGTCGCGCTGATCGCCGCGCTGCTGTACTGGAGCGGCTGGATGGTCGGCGCGCTGCTGAGCCTGCCGCTGCTGGCGACACTGCCCGGTCTGCTGCGTGCGCGCACCTACACCGCGGGCTGGGCCAGCATGCTGCTGGTGTTCTATATCGCGCTGCTGTTGTCCGAGGGTGTCGCGATGCCGCTGCGCAAGCCATTCGCCCAGGCGCTGAGCGTGATTGCGGTGCTCGACTTCGTCAGCCTGGTGTTGTTCGTGCGGCTGTCTGCGCGAGAGCGGGCAGCGCTTGCGTCGCAAACGGAATCGTCAGCCGGCGCTGCGCACTGAGTGCTGCGCGGTCGAGCGTTTCCAGCGCATCGAGCAAGCTCGGAATCCGACGCGGCAACCGCCGCAGCAGAAAATCCGCCACCTCGTCCGGCAGTTCAAGACCACGCCGGCGCGCGCGTGCCTGCAGCAGTGCGGCCAGCTGCGCATCGTCGAGGAGCTTCAATGGAAATTGCGCGCTCAGTGCGAAACGCGTGCGCAGGTCTGCCGGGAGTCGCTCGTCGAGTCGATCGGCCGACAGCCGCGACGTAGCGAGGTAGGCGCGACCCTGGGTCCGCAGTGAATCGAGCAGTCGCAGCAGCGCCTGGGCGAAGTCGGGCTGCATGACGGCCTGATCGACATCGTCGAGGGCAAGCAGCCGCGCCTGGTCGAGGCCGTCCAGCAGCGCCGGCGTGGCCGGCTGAAAATCAGCCAGTGGCAGGTAGGCCACGGCGCCGAGCCCGGCACCCAAACGGACCGCCGCCTGCAGCAAGTGGGTCTTGCCGCTGCCGGCCGGCCCATGCAGCAACACCGGCGCGCCGTCGGCGTGCTGCGCAATACGTAGCACGGCAGCGAGCGCCTCGACGTTCGGGCCGGGATAGAAGTTGTCGAAGCTGGTTGCGTCGGGAACCTGCACCGACAGCGGCAATTGCGGACTGATCAAGGCAGCTCAGGGCGAGGGTGGATCGAGGTCCGCATCGGGGGCGCCGCGGCCCCAATACAGCGGGCTGCGCAGCCAGCGCTTGCGCGCGTGGCGCGCACCGACCGCGACGATCGCCGCGACCGGCAGGGCCACCAGCACGCCGGAGAAGCCGAGCAGCTGGCCGCCGGCGAGCAGCGCAAAGATCACCGCGACCGGGTGCAGGCCGATGCGGTTGCCGACCAGCATCGGGGTCAGCACCGCGTTCTCCAGCACGATGCCGATGCCGAACACGATCGCCACCCACACCAGCGGGAACAGCTCCTGGTCCTGCACGAGAGTGGTGACGATCGCCAGCAGAAAGCCGGTGGCGAATCCGAGGTAGGGAATGAAGCTGACCAGGCCAGCGATCAGGCCGATCAGCAAAGCGACTTTCAGGCCGGTCAGCCACAGGCCGAAGCTGTAGATGAAGGCCAATGCCGCCATCACCAGCAACTGCCCGCGGATCAGCGCACTCAGCACCGAATCGATCTCGCGCGCGAATTCTTCGGTCTGGCCGCGCAGCCGCGGCGGAATCAATTGATCGATCCGCTGCAGCAGGTCTTCCCAATCGCGCATCAGGTAGAACGTGACAATCGGGATCAACAGCAGGTCTGCAGCGAAGCCGAGCAGTGCCGGCGTCGACTGGCCGATGCGGCTGAGCACGGTGGTGGCGAGATCGCCGGCTTGCGACCAGTTCTGCGTCAGCGCATTGCGCAGGCCTGCGGCATCCAGACGCACGCCGGCTGGCAGTCGGATATGCAGCTTCGGCAGTCCGACATCCTGCACCCACTTGAGCCAGTCGGGGATGTTCTGCGCGAGCTGCACGATCTGCTCCTGCAGCATCGGCACGACCAGCACCAGCGCGGTGACCAGCACCGCGAAAAACACCAGAAACACGATACCCACCGCCAGCGCGCGCGGGACGCGATGATGCACCAGCCGGTCGCAGACCGGATTGCCGAGATAGGACAGCACCGCGCCGACTACGAACGGCGTCATGATCGGTCCGAGGAAGTACAACATCAGCAAGGTCACACCGGCCGTGGCGAACCAGCCCCAGTTCTCTAGGAACGAACGCAGGGGCGTGATCGGCGTGTTGTCGGCCGGTGATGCAGGCGTCTGGGGCGTCTGGGCGGGTTGGCTCATGGCGGCAGGATAGCCCGCGGCGTCGTGCGGTGGTACTTGGCGCCTGGCTACGATGCGAAGGTCGCCATGCGGCTAAAATGCCGGCCTTCCTTCTTTCGCATGCCGCCGCCGTCCATGAACAAGCCCGCCGCTCTGAGCTATCGCGATTCCGGTGTCGATATCGACGCCGGCGACGCACTGGTCGACGACATCAAGAAGATCGTGCGCGCAACCCAGCGGCCGGAGGTGATGGCCGGGGTGGGCGGCTTCGGCGCGCTGGTGAGTCTGCCGAAGAAGTACAAGCAGCCGATTCTGGTCTCCGGCACCGATGGCGTGGGCACCAAGCTGCGTCTGGGTATCGACACCGGACGCGTCCAGGGCCTGGGTCAGGATCTGGTCGCCATGTGCGTCAACGACGTGCTGGTGTCCGGCGCCGAGCCGCTGTTCTTCCTCGACTACTACGCCACCGGCAAGCTCGATCAGCGGGTCGCCGCGCAGGTGATCAAGGGCATCGCGCAGGGCTGCAAACTGGCGGGCTGCGCGCTGGTCGGGGGCGAAACCGCCGAAATGCCGGGCATGTACGCACACGGCGATTTCGATCTGGCCGGATTCTCGGTGGCAGTGGTGGAGAAATCCAAGATCATCGACGGCAGCAAGATCAAACCGGGCGACGTGCTGGTTGCGCTGCCGTCGTCGGGTGCGCATTCGAATGGCTATTCGCTGATCCGCAAGATCGTCGAGCGCTCGGGTGTTGCGCTGGAGTCGCCGTTCGGTAAAGGCACGTTGGCGGACGCGCTGCTGGCGCCGACCAACATCTACGTCAAGCCGGTGCTGAAGCTGCTCGCATCCGGCGTGCCGGTGCGCGGCATGGCGCACATCACCGGCGGCGGCATTACGGGCAACCTGGCGCGCTGTTTCCCGAAGCACACCAGCGCGGTAGTCGATACCGCCAGCTGGCAGCGGCCGGCGATTTTCGAGTGGCTGCAGCAGCACGGCGCGGTCGAGGAAGACGAGATGCGCCGCGTGTTCAACTGTGGCGTGGGTTTCGTGCTGGTGGTGCCGCGCGCAGCGCTCGAGCGCACCCTGGCCGAACTCAAGCGCGCCAAGCTCAAGCCCTGGCAGCTCGGCGAAGTCGTGAAGAGCAAAACCACCGAAGTGCGTTTCGCTTGATCGACCTGCGGGCGTGGACTGACGCGCGCGCGTCGTGCCCGGTCTGCGTGGGCGACGTGACGCCGCGCGCGACGACTCAGGCTTCGATTGCTGCGGACGATACTGTCGACACTCGCCAAGCTTTTGTCGCCATCGGCATCGGCATCGGCAGCGGCAGCGGCAGCGGCGTGGCGGGGCGCTGACGCGATGTCCGCGCGCCTGGTGGTCCTGATTTCCGGTCGCGGTCGCAATCTGCGCGCGCTGATCGAAGCCGTGGCGGATCGCCGCATCGATGCCGAACTGGTTGCGGTGATCAGCAACCGCGCCGACGCCGAAGGTCTGGCGTATGCGCGAGACGCGGGCATCGCAACCGAAGTCGTCGCGCACGGCGACTACAGCACGCGCGCGGATTTCGATGCCGCGCTGGCCAACTGCTTGCGGCGTCACGCGCCGGATATCGTCGCGCTGGCCGGCTTCATGCGCGTGCTGGGCGACGACTTCGTTCGCGAATTCTCCGGGCGCATGCTGAACATCCATCCGTCCTTGCTGCCGAAATACCCGGGACTGCACACGCATCGCCGCGCGCTCGCAGCGGGCGATACTGAGCACGGCGCCACCGTGCATTTCGTGACGCTCGAAGTCGATGGCGGCGCGCGCGTGATTCAGGGTGCATTCAAGTGCACGGCGCAAGATGACGAAGCGCGGCTGGCCGAGCGCGTGATGCAGGAAGTTGAATTGCACATCTACCCACAGGCCGTGTGCTGGATGGCGCGCGGCGAGTTGAGACTGGTCGACGGTGCCGCCCATTTTCGCGGCGCGCCGCTGGCGCAGCCCTTGTCGATGCAGCAGTTGGAGGACGCGTTCAAATGAACAAGCACATGACGATCAAGCCCGGCGCACTGCCTGCAGTTGCCGCACTGCTGATGAGCCTGTGCGCACTGCAACCCGTGCTCGCGCAGACGGCGTCGTCGGTGACGGCGACGGACACAGCGTCGTCAAGTGCCGCGACAGCGACCAGCACGGTGGGGCCTGCAAGTGGTGCGGTCGAAGCGGCCACTGGCAACAGCGCGCGCGCCGCGGATGCGCTACCGCCGATCGAGGTGCGTTATGCGGTGAGCTGGGGCGGGCTCGGCGTGGGCAAGATCGATGTCGCACTGAAGCCGGATGTGCCGGGCGGCTGCTACGCGTACACCGCGATCTCGCATCCCACCGCGCTGGCGCGGTCGCTGTACGGTGCGCCCAACGAATCGAGCCAGTTCTGCGTGAAGGACGGTCGTGTGCGCTCCAAGCATTTCAACTCGCTGCTGCCGGGCGATGAGAAGCAGAGCTACTCGCTCAATTTCGATTGGGACAAGCACACCGCCACCGACGAGAACGGCCTGACGCGCAGCATTCCGCCGGATGCGGTCGACAGCTTCGCGCTGCAGCAGGCGGTGCGCCTGTGGGTTTCCGCGCACGCCAAGGACGCGCAGCCGCCAGTCGCAGAGTTCGACATGGTCGATCGCAAGAATCTCACGCACTACCAGTTCAAGCTGGTGGGGCACGAATCGGTGGAAACGCCGGCGGGCACTTTCGACGCGCTGAAGATGGAGCGTATCGACAATCCCAACAAGGAAGGCCATTTCTGGCTGGCTGCCGAGCGCGATTACATGCCGGTGAAGATCGAAACCCGCAGCGGCAACAAGCCGGCGGTGACGATGCTACTGAGCAAGTAGCGCGTGGCCTCGGCACTGAGCGCGCGGCTGCTTGCCGCTGGCATCCGCATCGAACATGAATTCGCTGCGGGCGATCTCGGCAAGCTGGTATTGATCCACGGCATCCAGAACGCGCGTGATTACGGCTTCAATGCGGTGCACGAAGCCTATTGCGCGCGCATCGCCGGCGACTACCTGATCGACGGCGGCGGCGCGCGCGGGCGTTTCTGGCTGGCCAAGCGCGGCGACGATGTGGTGGGTTCGGTGTTGATCATCGAGACGCCGGACAATCGAGCGCAGTTGCGCATCCTGTTCGTCGACGACGCGGTGCGCGGCCTCGGCCTCGGGCGCTGGTTGGTGGAAGATGCGGTTCGATACTGCCGTGAGGCCGGCTTCGACGCGTTATTCCTGTGGACGGTTGAGGGCCTGGAGCGGGCGCTGGCGGTTTATCGCGCGGTCGGCTTCGAACTCGCCGAAACCAAGCACAACGACGATTGGGGACGCCGCTCGACCGAACTGCGTTACGAGCTGACGTTCAAGGCTATGCCCGCGCGCTGAAGTCGGCGCGCGCCGAGAGCGCTTCGCAAGTTGGGCGTCGCAGAACGAAGAATGCCGGTTGCCGAATTTTCTGCATTCGATGCAAACCGCCGCGCTCCGACGGCAATGCCTAGAGCGTTCCGACTCGGCGCGCTCGCGGCCGTGATGGCGACTTCTGAGACCGCGTGACCGCGTGACTACCTAGCTGCGTGACCGCGTGACCGCGCGACCGTGCAATGTCGCGCGTCAGGGGAACACTCAGGCAGCCGTTGCGGCGTCTTCCCGCAGCTTGCGCAGATGGCTTTCGATATTGGCCCGCGCCAGCGGCAGCAGGAAGGCGTCGACCTCGCGATAGATTTCGGCCAGCATGTCGTCGATGCTGCGGCCGGCATCCGCCAGCTGCTTGATCTGCGCTTCGCGCAGGCGTCGGTGGCGCAGCGTCTGTTCCAGATAATAGGTGCCGCCCAGGCCGATGCCGTGCGAGGGATAGATCACCGCCGGCTGCGCTGCAATGACGCGTTCGAGCGACGCGAAATACTTGCGCATATCGCCCTCGGGCGCGGAAATCACCACCGTGCCGATGCCCTGAATCAGATCGCTGACGATGCACCAGGCGCGATTGTCCGGCATCAGCGCCAGCTGGCCCTCGTCGTGGCCGGGCACCGCCATCACGCGCACCGGATGCCCATTCCAGCTGCTGACGACATCGCCGTCGGCGTGCGTACGCAGATCGAGTCCATCGAAGAAGCGCGGGCTGCGCGCGCGAATCCGTGCCTGCGTATCCGCGCTCATGCCGATCGGTTTGCCGGTCGCGCGCGCCAGTGCATCGGCGAGTTGCTGATGATCGGGATGATGATGCGTGATGAAGATTTCGTCGAAGCCGAGACGATCCGCGGTGTGGCGAAGGCGCTTCAATTCCTCATCGTTGCGCGGCGAGGGGTCGATCAATAATCGACTGGCGCCGGCATCGCCGATCAGAAAGCAGTTGGTGAACTGCGCCGGAGGGATCGTGTTCGAACGCACCATCAACATCTTCACGCCGTACTGCGCTTCGAGCACCGGCACGCCATCGCCCACTTCGCCGCGGAAGTCGTCGAACGGAATCGTTTCGGCGGCGGGGTCGGCGGCCAAAGCGCGTAGCGCCATCAGCGTCGGCGGCGCCAGCAGAATCTCGCCCTGACGATAGCGCTCCATCCACAGCTGCGGCGTGGCCCAGCCACCGCTGTCGTGTTCGCGCGTCTCCAACGTGAATGTGGGTCGCTCGGAAAGATCGAGTCGGAAGAAGTGGGTGTTGAAGCGCATCACCGAATGCGGCGGCGTCAGCGCAGTGCCCATCAGGATGCAGCGTTCGATGCAGTGGTCGCGTGGCACGCCGGGGGCGGCGAAACTCCAGCGCACGCCCAGCTCTTCCTCGAGCTCGCGCATCAATGCGCGGAACAGTCGCGGCGATTGATCGAAGTGGGTGCCGGGTTGATAAACGTGATCCGCGTCCGGCACATCGACCTTGCCGCCTGGAAACGCCTGATAGCCGGGAAACGCCGACAGTTCGCGATGGCGGCGCACCATGTAGACCTCGCCGGCTTGGCACAGGATTCCGGTTACGGCATCGACAATAGGCATGATCGGGCGCGGGCGATTGAAAGTTCGGACCCGAACTATTCCGCGCGCGCCACGACGATGCAAGCCTTGCCCGAGGTTTTACTCGCCGACTCCACGCCACTCGCTCTCGCTAAATTGCGACTCAGCGGCAGTAGCGCTCGCCGTCGCGCCACCAACAGTGTGGGCCGGGTTCGACCACATAGGCCGGTCGGTAACGTGGTCCCGACTCGACCGGTACTGCGATGCAGGCGCTCAAGCCGAGCGTGGATAACAGGGCCAGTATGATGAGTTTGCGCATGACACGTCCTCTTCCATGGGAACGTGATCGAGGCTAGTCGCGCGCGGCTGAATCGATACTGAACCGGCTTTCGTACAGCACGCGAACCCGATCAGCGCGCCGCGCGACTGCGACTCACAGAATCCCAAGCTGGCCTATTGGCAATGGCATTCCGGCGGCGTCAAGCAGGAAGCGCCCGGTGTGGCGTTGACCGCCAGCCCCGGCTTGCACATCGCGGCCTGACCGGTCGGGCAGGCCACCGAACAAGACCCGCAATTGCCGATCGATGGCGAAGCGCAGGCGGAACCGCCGGTGCTCTGAATGTTGATGTTGCTATCGGTGCCGTGCGTGTGTTCCACCAGCACCGGCGCGGCCGGCTGCGCGAACGCGATGGCGGTGAACAAGCTTGCGGCAAGCGTTGCCGTTCGAATCAGGCGCATTGAAATCTCCTCTCTCTTGTCGGCTCGAGCATGAGCAGCGATGTCGCCAATCTTAGCGGGAAGGTTCGCCGGGGGATTCGCCGGATCGCCCTGCATACAACGAGACGATCACGCCACCGGATCGGTGCGCGGCTGCGCCGTTGTGGCGGACGATTCGTCGCGCACGTCTGGCGCCAAGCGAGCGCCATCGCCGGGAGGCGCGTTGCGCGTGACACGCCAGGCCAGCAGTAGCGCGATCAGCATCAGCGCGGCTGCCACCAGGAACGGCGCGCCGGGCAGTTTCCAGCTGCGATCGGCGTCGATGAAATGCGCGAAGGTCAGCGTGAACAAGGCGGGGCCGATCAGGCCGGTGAGCGCCATCACACAGCTGTTGGCGCCTTGCAGCTGCCCTTGCTGGCTCGGCGAAACCTGACGCGTCATCAGTGACTGCGAGGCCGGACCGAACAATCCGATCAGCGAAAACACCGGCACCGCGGCCCACACCAGCGTGCCGTTGGGCGCAAGCCCGTACATGGCGAATCCGAGGCCGCCGAACAGCAATCCGGCCAGCAGCGTGCCGCGCTCGCCGAGACGCGCCACCACCGGCTTGATCAGCCCGACCTGAACCAGGATGTTGCAAACGCCGGTGGCGGCCAGCAGGAAGCCCATCGTCCGCGGGCTCCAACCATAGCGATAGCCGGCGTAGAGCACGAAGACACTGGGCAACACGTTGTGCGCAATCCAGAACAGGAAGTTGACGCCCGAGAGGCCCAGCAGTTGCGGCGCCGAGCGCAGTAGCGTCAGTGAGCCCAGCGGATTGGCCCGCGACCACTGGAAGCTCGAACGCTTGTCGCGCGGCAAGGATTCGGGCAGCACGAACACTCCATACAGTGCGTTGAGCAGGGCCAGCGCCGCCGCGCCGACGAAGGCCAGACGCGGCTCGATCGCACCGAGAAAGCCGCCCAAGGCCGGCCCCAACACAAAGCCGAAGCCCCAGGCGGCGCCGACCAGTCCGAAGGCCGCGGCGCGCTTTTCCGGCGGCGTGACATCGGCGATGTACGCACTGGCGGTGCTGAAGTTGGCCGCAGTGATGCCGGAAATGATGCGGCCGACGAACAGCCAGCCGAGGCTTGGCGCGAATGCCATGAACAGGTAGTCGAGCCCGAGTCCGAAGCAGGACAGCAGGATCACCGGGCGTCGGCCGAAGCGATCCGACAGCGCGCCGAGCAACGGCGAACAGATGAATTGCATCAGCGCCCAGGCGGTGCCGAACGCGCCATAGATGCGCGCCCCATGCACCGCATCGCCACCGGCGAAGGCGACCACCAGCGGCGGCAAGACCGGAATGATGATGCCGAAGCTCAGCACGTCGATCAGTGCGGTGACGAAGATGAACGCCACCGCCGCGCGGCGGCCGCGCGGTTCGCTGGATTCGGATTGCTGGGTCGCGCCGGGCGAGGACGTCATCGTGCGGGTACGGTTCGAGCCGATGCGGAATAGTACCGAGGCGCCTGCCTGCGCGCGCGGCTCAGCTCAGCCCAGCTCGGATCTATTCATCTCGGGCACTCACGACTCGACCCCGCAGAGCGAGCAGGCCAAGAGATCCCGGTCAGAGTCTGCATGTCGGGTTTTCCCGCAGCTCGTTCAGCCGGGTCGCGACGACAGCGTCCAGAGATGCCCGCCGGGATCAGCCACACGTCCGCGTCGTTCACCGTCTTGGCCTGCGGACAGCGGGGTCACCAGTCGTGCGCCAGCCGCCAGCGCGCGGGCGAACGCAGCATCGACGTCGTCGACCTGCAGCCAGAGCTGTAGCGTGGTGCCACCCAGATCGGCAGCACTGCGCAGGCCGAGCGCGGCCGTCTGCGGGTATTCGTCCGCGACGAACAGCGTGGTCTCCCCGATGCGGATCTCGGCGTGGCCGATCTTGCCGTTGTCCGGATCAATCCAGCGCAGGATTTCGACCGCGTCGAACGCCGCGATGTAGAAATCGAGCGCTGCTGCCGCGTTGCGTGCGCACAAGTAGGTACGCAAGCGGGCGCTGTTCGAATCGTTCGGGGCCATGCAGTGCTCCTGGTCGTCCGGTGGTCGTCCGGTAGTCATCCGGTGGTCATCCAGTGGTGATCCGGATTTTCGGCGGCGGGCGTCGGTTGCGCTGCTGAATTACGACCACCGCGCCCAAGGCCATTATGGACAAAGCGGTCAGCGTGCGAAGGCAGTCATCACGATGGTCATTCAGCGCGACGCGCGCTTTCTGATAAGCACGTGCAGCGTGCTCGGCTGCTGTGTTCGACGGACCAATCGAGCGTTGCGTGCCACGCATCTGTGCGGCGCTGCTCGCTCGTGCATGGGTGCATCGGCGCGAACCGAGATGGCGGCTCCGCAGGCGCCGGAATAAACTGCGCGCATGGTTCAATCCCTTGCTGCTGCAGACGCGCGTCGAGTCATCGCCGACGGGTTCAATCGCAACCACACGCCGACCACATCGGCGCTACTGCGCGGACATGCAATCCCTGCGCGGAATCGCCGCAGATGAGTCAGACAGTCTTCGAAGCCATCGGTGGCGAAGCGCGGCTGCGGGCCCTGGTCGATGCCTTTTACGACACGATGGATCGCGCGCTGCCGTTCGCAGGCTTACGCGCGCTGCATCCGCTCACGCTGGACGGCTCGCGCGACAAGCTGTTCTGGTTTCTCTGTGGTTGGTCGGGCGGGCCGGATTATTTCGTCGAGCGCTTCGGTCATCCACGATTGCGCGCGCGTCATCTTCCCTTTGCAATCGGTATCGCCGAGCGCGATCAATGGCTGGCCTGCATGACGCTTGCCGCCGAACAGGTTGAGATCGCGGAACCCTTGCGCAGCCGCTTGCTGGCCTCGTTCGCGCAGACCGCGGACTGGATGCGCAATCGCGCCGAAGTCGACGCCGCTCCGCCATGATCATCTCGCACGCGCACCGCTTCATCTTTTTCGCCGTGCCAAAGACCGGTACGCATTCGGTACGGCGACTGCTGCGCGCGCATCTCGGTGCAGACGATCTTGAGCAGGTCGGTCTGTTCGAGCGCAAGACCTTTCCGATGCCCGAGCTCGCGGCGATCCGACATGGCCACATCAGCGCGCAGCAGGTCGAACCGGTGCTCGGCGCAGAAACCTTCGGTGCTTACTTCAAGTTCGCATTCGTGCGCAATCCGTTCGACCGCTTCGTGTCGTATTGCGCATTCGTGAGTCGCGACAGCGGCGATTTCGAGCGTTCGCCGCGCGCATTCATGCGCTATGTGATCCGCGATCTGCAGCCGTTGGACCATCCGCTGTTTCGTCCGCAATATGAATTCCTGGTGGACGCCCAGGGCAATCTGGCGATGGACTACGTTGGCCGTAACGAACAGATGCAGCAGGACTACGACGCGATCTGCGCGCGGCTGGGTCTGCCGAGTGCCACGCTCGACCGGGTCAATGCATCGAACCATGGCCCCTGGCGTGACTACTATGACGCCGAACTGGTTGCGCTGGTTGCCGGCCTGTACCAGCGCGACCTCGATCTGTTCGGTTATTCGTTTCAGTGAATTCGTGATCAATCCACGCAAAACAAAATCAGTGCGGCCACTGGGTCCGATCGAACTCGGCCTCTTGCCTGAATGGATCGCGGCGATTCCGGAAGACGTGTGGTCGCGCGAAAATGAGCAGAAGCCGAACCGCTTCGAAGTGCTCGACAAGACCGAACATATCGTCTTCAAGTTCGTCGAAGGTCTCGACGACTGGCGGCGTTCGTACGAGCGTCCGCTATGGAATGAGTGGCGTGATCGCCTGCAGCCGTATCTGGATGCAGCGACCGCAGCCTACGGTTACGCGCGCGGTGCCTTTCCACGCATCATGCTCGCGCGCATGCGGCCGGGTGGCGTGATCCATCCGCATATCGACGGCGCGCCGGCGGCGCGTTGGCCGCACAAGATTCACATCCCGATCTTCAGCAATGCGCAGGTCGGTTTTTACGTCGAGCCGGAGTGGTATCACCTGCCGGTCGGCCAGGCATTCGAAGTCAATAATGCGGGTGTCCACGCGGTGCGCAACGATGGCGACTGCGACCGGATTCATCTGATCTTCGAGTATTATGACGTTGATCAGCCTATCGACGATCGCACGCCAAGCAGTCCGTGATCGAGGCCGCAGCGCGCTAGGCGCGAGTCGATACGCAAGGCAACATCAGTCATTCGCAACTCTGCAGTGCAGGCGCGTTCGGGTCATCGCCGATGGGCGCATCCGAAGGTAAGTCGATGCGTTGCAGCACGCAGTTCGGATCGCGGCGCCGAGCACTCGAAATGGTCGGCGAGCGTTGAACGCCTGCGCGCACGGTCGGCACTCAATAACTCAGGAATCGTAGCGCTATGCAGTATTCGGAAGTTCTGGCAAGTTTGCGGCGCAACGGCGATGGCTGGAGTGCGACGATCCCTGAGGAGTGGCTGCAGGGCCGCACCGCATTCGGTGGCTTGCAAGTGGCGCTGGCCGTGCGGGCCATGCGCGAAGCACTCGCGTCCGATGTACCGCTGCGGACCTTGCAGGTGACTTTCGTCGCGCCGGTTGCGGCCGGCGAGGTGCAGGTGGAGGCGCGCGTGCTGCGCAGCGGAAAGTCGGCCACCCATGTCGAGGCGCGGTTGTCGAGCGGGGGCCAGCTCGGCTGCCTGTTGATCGCTATTTTCGGCAGCGCGCGAGCATCAAAGGTTGCCATTGCGCCAGCGCTGCCGAACCTGACCGATGCCAATGCAAAGCCGATCGAATTGCCCTACTTGCCAGGCCTGACGCCGAATTTCACCCAGCATCTGAGCTTTCGCTTGCTGGCCGGCGGCTTGCCATTCAGCGCGGCGAGCCGCGCGCAGACCGCCACACAGGTGCGCCTGCGCGATACCGCTGCGACGGGCGAGGCGCAGGTGATCGCCTTGGCCGATTCGATTCCGTCGCCGGCTCTGTCGCTGTTGAAACTGCCGGCGATGGCCAGTTCGCTGACCTGGACGCTGGAGCTGTTATCGACGCCGTTTGTCGCGCCCGCCGGTGCCGACTGGCGCATCGATGCCGAGGTCACCGCCGCCGGCGATGGCTACGTCAACCAGTCGGCGATCCTGTTTGCGCCCGACGGTACCGCGGTGGCTCTGAGCCGGCAGAGCGTGGTGATGTTCGCCTGATCAAAACGCTCTTGCGCCGCGCGAGGGCGGTCACCGCCAAAGGCTACGCGGCGGTGCCTGGTCCAAGCTGCGCTTAGATGCCGTTGAGACGCAGCGAACGCGCTATCCGATCAGTAGCGTGCGAGCAGGGCGTCAATATCGGCACGCATGGCTTCCATCGACTTGTACAGCGGCACGTGCATCATGCGCGGCCCGCCATTGACGATGGCGGCGAACGCGATCCAGCCGCCATCCTTCTTGCGTACATAGCCGGCAATACCGGCGACCGAATGCGGGTCGTCCATCGTCCCGGTCTTCAACGCCACACGGTCCAGCCAGGCGGGGCTGCCGACGCGCAGGAACGCGAACGGCGCTTCGCGCGGGACCACCAATCCACCGTAGAACGCTGGGAATTTGCGTGTATTTCGATACTGCGCGGCGAGCAAGCCGGTGAGGTCGTCGGCCGACAGGAGGTTCTCCGGCGTCAGGCCGCTGCCGCTGAACAAGGGCGGTCCGTCACCGGCCGGCTTGCCGGCTTTCACGCTCGCGCGGCCGACGAACTCCGATAGCGTTTTCGCCGCTTCCGAGAGCGGCCCCGCCGACTTCGGCGATTCCGCCGCCGCCAGGTTCAAGGTCAACATGTCGGCGATGTAGTTGTTGGAGAAGCGCAACATGCGGCCGAGCTGTTCTTTCAGCGACAGACCATCGATCACCGCCAGCGGATAGGCCGACGCGGAGACCGGATCGCGGCTCAGCTCGACGTTGCCATCGACCTTGATGTTCATTTCATCGAGCGTTTCCTTCAGCAGCAGGCCGACGCCGAGCGCGCCGTCCGACATCGCTCGGTACATGCTCTGGGCGCCGCCCAGCGGAATCGCGCCGCCGACACGCAGGCGATCGCCGTCGTCGTCGGTGACGCGCTCGATCCAGTACGTCGGGTTCTCGGTGGCACCGACGGTCTTGATGCTGCCGTCGATCGGAATCGGCAGCTTGGCGACGCCACAGCCGCTGACCAGCGCCGGCTCGCCGGTGGCGGTGGAGCGCACATCGACACACCAGTTGCCGTAGTCCACACCAACCGCCGACAGCGGCGCGTTGTATGCGGTATCGCTCTTGCGCAGGGCGTCGCAGCGATCCTTGGTCTCGCAGCCGAGCGGGCCGAACGGAGCGGTGTTGACCAGCAATTTTCCGCTGACTTGCGTGACGCCGGCGCCCTTCAACTGGGCCGCCAGCGACCACAACGCCTGGTGGTCCAGCGTCGAATCGCCGCTCTGGAAAATCAGGTCGCCCTTGATCTTGCCGCTGGCGAACGGGCCCACGCCGAGTACACGGGTCTGAAACGTCTTGTCGGCCGGCCAAACATCGAGTGCGGTGGCGGCAACGGCCAGTTTGGTCAGCGAAGCCGGCGTCAGGCGATGGCTGCCGTCGAGCTGCTGGATCACCGCGCCATTGTCGAGATCGATCGCCGCAGCGGTAACCACGGCACCGGAGCGTTGCAGGCCGGCGAGCGCCGTCCACTCGGCCTGGGCGGGTCGCGCGAGGCCGATACTCAGGCTCGTCAGGAGCAACAGGGAAAAGCGATGCGCGCGGCGCGTGCGAGGGGTAGCTCGGTGCAACTCTTGCAAGTTGATCTCCACGGAAACAGGAAAACGGCGGCGCGGCTTTGTGCGCCAGCCAAGATTTCCCACTGTACAAAATTTCTTCGCAATGAACCGCTTCGACTGTGCAAGCAGGCGCAATACACATGGTTTCCTGACCTGATGACGGGACCGCCGCATTGCTGTAAACAGGTGAGCGCAAAATGACGGATGGGGTCGTCGCGGCACTTCGCAGCGCAAAAAACTCGTCATCGGACTGCAGGGCAGTCGCGCCCTGCGAAAGACACGGCAGGGCAGTCGCCCTGTGAAAGACACAGCAGGGCAGTGGCCCTGCCGAAGATTTGGGGATTCAGCATGTACGTTTGCAAGAACATCAGGCCCGCGTCGGTCGCGGCGTGGTTACGACTGTCGTGCGCCGGGCTACTGCTGGCCACGGCGGTTGAGGCGCAGGCGAAGCCCTGGCTCGAAGTTGGCGACCGCGGTCTGCGCAGCGACGTCGAGTTGCTGGCGGCGCACGGACTGATCGATGGGGTCGTAACGACCTGGCCGATTCCGGCCGGGCAGCTTGCACCGCTCTCCGACAAAGAAAAAATCGACGGGCAGCCAGCCTATGTTCGCGCCGCGGCGGCGCGCGTGCATGCGGCGCTGACGATCGGTGAACCGGAGCCGACCTTGCATCCGCTGGCCGATGTGCGCCTGACCAACCGCGCCGATACCGTGCGCGATTTCGGCACGCTGGCCCGTGATCAGGCCGACGTGCACGCGGGCGTCGAGTGGCAGAGCGAAGGCTTCAGCGCACGCCTTCGTGCCGGCGAACAGACGCACTTCAACGGCAACGACGCGCGTTTTGCGCTGGATGGCAGCTATCTCGCCGCGAAGTTCGGCGGCTTGCGCGTCTATGGCGGCTGGGTGGAACAGTGGGATGGTCCGGGCTGGACCTCGAGCTTGCTGTTGTCGAACAACGCGCGACCGTTCCCGAAGATCGGACTGATGCGCGACGACACGCATGCGTTCCAAACGCCGTGGCTGAGCTGGATCGGTCCCTGGCAGCTGAACTTCTTCATCGGTGATCTGGACGGCCCACGCACCGACACCAATACCGTGCTGACCGGCCTGCGGTTTAGTTTCAACCCGCTGCCGGGATTGGAAGTGGCGCTGACGCGCGATACCGAGCTGTGCGGCAAACACCATCCCTGCAATCCGCTCAAGGCCGAATTCAATCCGCAAAATGACCCGCAGCACACCAATCAGTCGAACGACGAGGCTGGCATCGAGTTCAAGTACAGCCATCTGATCGGTGCGGTTGCCGTATCGCCCTACGTTCAGTTCATGAACGAGGACACCGGCCCGTTCACGCATTCGTATACGAGCTATCTCGGCGGCGCCAGCCTTGCCGGTCCCTGGGGCGACAACGGTGCGAACTGGCGCGTCACCGCCGAGTATGCGGACTCGGTTGCCACACTGAACTGGTTCGACTTCGGCAAGAAAGCCACCGGCAACGCCTACAACAACGGCGGCTATCCGGATGGCTACCGTTACCGCGGCCGCACGCTCGGATTTTCGCTCGACAGCGATTCGCGCCTGCTGTCGCTGGCGGCTTTGATCACCGACAGCGCCGGCCTGCGCTATCGCGTCGTCTACTATCGCGCGAACATCAATTCTGCTGCACTGGCGAACGTGCAGAAGCAGGGCAGCTTCCTTTACAACACCGTCAGTGCAAGGCCGGTGCTGGTCAACCAGTTCGAGGCCGGCGTGACCGTGCCGCTGCGCATGCTGAGCTTCGATTTCGCTGTGCGTGGCCAGGATCATCAGGCCTATCCGCGCCCCGGCGGGAATATTGCTGTAGAAGGAGGACTCAGCTACCACTTCTAAAATCGACGATGGATTCCGCGCGCCTGGTAAAGCTTTGCTGTCGGCTGCTCGCGGTGCTGTCGTTGACGCCGCTTGCCGCCTGCTCGTTGTGGTCACCGCAACCCGCGGCGCAAATTCCGACGATCGAGATCCCCGCACGCGAACCATCGCGCGAAAACCTGCTGGTGATCGTGCTGCCCGGACGCGGTGACGACGTCGAGAACCTGCGCGATTCCGGGATCGCCACCTTGATTCAGAGCGCGCTGCCACATGCGCGCGTCACGCTGGTCGGTGCGCAACTGCAGTACTACCGCGACGGGCAGCAGGTTCCGCGGCTGCAGTCGCAGCTGATCGAGCCAGCCTTGGCCGCCGGCGTTCAGGAGATCTGGATGGTCGGCACTTCACTCGGCGGCTTCGGCAGCATGCTCTACGACTATGAGCATCCCGGCGTGCTGGCGGGCATCGTGTTGCTGGCGCCGTTCACGGGCGATCCCGCGAATCTCGTGACGCTGGCCGCCAGCGGCGGACCGCAACACTGGCCTGCATCGGACGAAGGCCCGCCGCGCACGTTCGATGTCGCGGGCCGTGCGATCTGGCGGCTGGTTCGCCAATGGAGCGAAGCGCCGACGCGATCCGCGCGGGTCTGGCTGGGCTGCGGCAGCGACGACAAGTTCATCGATGCCGCGCGCCAGATCGCCAGCGTGCTGCCCGCCGGACATTACGTCGAAGTGCCCGGCGGCCACGACCATAAAACCTGGAGCCTCGCCGCGCGCGAGCTATTCATCCGAATTCGCGCGCAGCGTCTGGCCGCAGCCAGCCGATAACGCGCTTATCGCGCGGCGATGATCACGGGTTGACGCGGACGACGCAGCAGCAGCCAAACTAGCGCGCCGAAGAAGAGTGCGGGCAGCATCAGCGGCAGCATCAGCAAGCCGACCACCGGCAGCAGCGCAAGCCCGACGACGCCGCAGATCAGCAATCCCAGGAATCCGCCGAGCACGCCGAAAATTCCGCCAATCAGGCCGAACACCAGCTTGAAAACCAGTCCCAGCAGGGACAGCGACAGCCAGCACGCCAACACGACGAAACCGAGCACCAGGAGTCCGAACACGGCAAGTACCTCGCTTGACCAGTGAGCCTTGGATGCAGGATGCGGCCGGTTTGGATTAAAGCAAGGGATCTGCAGTGGCGAACGCCGAGGTTCAGCCGATGGCCTCGTCGGTCCAGACCTGGAAGTTCTGCAGGATGGCTTCGCCGTACGAGGTGGTGATGGCGACGTCCGCGGCGTCACGACCGCGTGCAATGAGGATACGGCCGATGCGTGGCGTGTTGTGGCGCGCGTCGAAGGTATACCAGTGCCCTTCGAGATAGGCTTCGAACCAGCCGGAAAAATCCATCGGCGCGTCTACCGGCGGAATCCCAATGTCACCGAGGTAGCCGGTGCAGTAACGCGCCGGGATGTTCATGCAGCGGCACAAGGTGATCGCCAGATGGGCGAAGTCGCGGCACACGCCGCGGCGTTCGTTGAACGCGGTAAACGCGGTCTTGGTCGAGTTGGCGAACTGATAGCCGAACTGCAGATGGTTGTGCACGAAATCGCAGATGGCTTGTACCCGGTACCAGCCTTCCGGTGTGTTGCCGAACAGGTTCCACGCGATCTGCGACATCTGATCGGTCTCGCAGTAGCGGCTGCCGAGCAGGAAGACCAGCACTTCCTGCGGCAAGTCCTGCACCGCGTGCTGCCGCGCATGTGGGACCACCGGATCGGGCAGGCCGGTATCGTTGACGACCGCGCTACTACGCAGACGGATCTGGCCGGCAGGGGCGACGATGCGGTTGCACCAGTTGCCGAAGCCATCGCGATAACCGCGGATCGGAATCGAAGGTTCGAGAATCAGGTGATCGAGGCTGATGATGTCCGACGCACGCGTGTAGTGAATGCTCAGCGTCACGATCATCGGTGTCGGCTGCGGGCACTGGTAAAGCAAATCGTAGCCAACGCGAATTTTCATTTGGTTCTGCTTGGATTAATGGGCTTTCCGCGCACGTTGCGTGCCGCGGTATGGCGATAGACCGCCGGCTATCGAGAAAGTTGTAATCAACGCCTGCAAATTGAGGCGGGCAATGCCTGATGGATCTCGCTTATCGATCCGCGATCTGTGCGGCGGCGCGCGGCAGCAGCCGCGCCAGATGTCCGGCCCACGCGGTTTGCCCTGCGGCGTCGGCAATCAGGTCCTGGCGAATTTCCAGTTCGACATAGCCGAGGCCGCGATGCTCGGCGTGCACCTTGACGGTGTAATCGTGCTCGTCGTCAACGCGATAGGGTTGGTTATCGCCGACCTGCCAGCGCTGCTCGGCGCGCAGCAACTCCAGCAGGCAGTTGGCGAGGCGCGCATCGCGGTCGTACAGCACGCCGACGTCCCAAGGCCGACGATCGCCGCGATAAACCGGCGTGAAGCTATGCACCGATACCAGCAGCGGCGCCGGCGTAAGACCCATTCGCGCATCGATCAGCTGGCGCAACTGCGTGTGATAAGGCTCGAAGATCGCAGCGGCGCGTGCCTGCGCGTCGGCGGCACTCAGTCCTAAGTTTCCGGGAATCGGCGTGTCTTCGCTCGAGACGGCGATCGAATCGTCGGCTGCCAGCGGACGGTTGCAGTCGATCGCCAGACGCGAGTACGGCTGCAGGATCAACGGCGCATCGAGCAGCGCCGACAGTGCGCGCGCAAGGCCTGCGGCGCCGATATCCCAGGCGATGTGCCGCTGGCGTTCATTTGAATCCAGTCCCAGCGTACCGAGCGCGCGCGGCAGCAGCTTTCCGGCATGGTCGCAGCACAGCACGAAGCGGGAATGGCCGCTGGCGCGCAGTACTTCGAAGGGCGCGGGCTCATCCGGGCCCAACGGTAACGGCGGCACGGTCATCGACAGCGCAATCTCAAGCGGCAAGACTGCAGGGTAACCCAATTGGATGCGATTTCTGCGCGCAGTTTTGCCGCCAAGCACCCCGCACCCGAGCGTTCTGGAATGTCACGCATGCCGAAAACCAAAACCTGGCCGCCCCCGATCGCGGGGCTGACCGTCGTCATCACCGGTGCTTCAAGCGGTATCGGCGAAGCCGCCGCACGCCAACTCGCCGCTCGCGGTGCAATCGTTTGTCTGGTCGCGCGCCGCGCCGACGAACTCAAGCGCCTGCGGGCTTCGATCACCGCGGCAGGTGGACGCGCCTACGACTATCCGGCCGATTTATCCGACCCGGCCTCGCTCGATGCCTGCGCCACGCGCCTGCTCGATGAACACAGCCGCATCGACGTACTGGTGAACAACGCCGGACGTTCGATCCGGCGCCTGCTGAAAGATTCGCTCGACCGTCCGCACGACTTCGAGCGCACGATGCAGATCAATTATTTCGCTGCCGTGCGGCTGACGCTGCGACTGTTGCCGCGCATGCTGGAGCAGGGCAGCGGACAGATCGTCAACGTTTCCAGCGTCGCCGCGCTGATGACCACGCCGCGCTTCGCTGCCTATCTCGCCAGCAAGTCCGCACTCGACGCTTTTTCGCGCTCGCTCAGGATCGAGCTGCGCACTTCGGGCATCGACGTCAGCACGATCAACTACCCGTTGGTGAAGACCTCGATGACCGCGCCGACCAAGGCCTACAACTACCTGCCGCAAATGGAGGTGGATGATGCAGCGGGCTGGATCGTCGAGGCGGTCGCGAAGCGTGCGCCGCGACGCACCACGCGCGTGGCACAAGCGGTCCATGTCGCGACCGCGCTGATGCCGGCACCGGTGCTGCAGCTGATGGCGAAATACTTCGATCGGCGCGCGGCCAAGCTCGCCAAGCTGATGCAGCGGGATTCGCAAGCCCAGAGCTGAGGCGCAGAGCTGAACCCAAGCACATGTGCGGCGTCGGCGCGTGGCGCCAACGATTGGCGCCTTCGATCGGTGCCTGCGCGTGGCGCTGTTGAGTGACGCTGGCGAGTGAGGGTTGCGAGGTCGCCGCCGTGCGCCGCCGTGCGCCTCGGTGCGCCTCAGTGTGCCTTGTCGAGCGAGGCGTCGCAGTCATGTCGTGACGCCGCGTTCAAACCGTGAGTCAGCCGACCGCCTTCCAGTGCGCCCGCGAAAGCGGTGTTCCTGCTCGAATCAGGCTGCAGGGATGCATGCATCCTGGCGATGCCGTTGCGGCGCTGGAGTGGCCACCGACGCGCATCTCCCGACTTCGCAATCGGTATGCGGAATTGGCTCTCGACTCGATTAGTTGATCGGACCCGCGATCAGATCGCGGGCTTCGACCCGAACGCTTTGCGCAGCGCTGCGGCGGCATCGCCAACGGCGGCCGCTGCGGCGTCGATGCCGCCGCTGAGGTTGAGGAAGCCATGCACCAGGCTGTCGTAGCGCCGCACTTCAACGGCCACGCCCGCGGCTTGAAGCTTCGCCGCATAGGCTTCGCCTTCATCGCGCAGCGGATCGAAACCGGCGGTCATCAGGAACGCCGGCGGCAGGCCTGCGGGTTCACCGAACAGCGGCGAACACAGCGGGTCGCGGCGATCCTGCGGGGCGGGCAGGTAATGATCGACAAACCACACCATCGAACTGCGCTCGAGCAGGAAGCCGCTGGCGAAGGTGTCGATCGACTGTGCCGATAGCGTGGCATCGGTCGTGGGGTAAACCAGCAACTGAAAACTCGGCTGCGTCGCATCCGCGCGTGCGCGCTGCGCCGTCACGGCCGCGAGGTTGCCGCCTGCGCTATCGCCGCCCACTGCAATTCGCGCTGTATCAATGCCGAACTCAGCCGCGCGCGCGACGACTGCGCGGAACGCCGCATAGGCATCGTCGATCGCAGCCGGAAACGGATGTTCCGGTGCGAGCCGATAGTCCACCGAGATCACAACACAGCCGGCGTGCGCGGCGAGCCAGCGACACGGCGCGTCGTGCGAGTCGATCGAGCCGAGCACGAAGCCGCCACCGTGAAAGAACAGCAACACCGGCGCGCGCTGACCCACCCCGCGCGGCCGGTACAACCGCGCCGGGATCGGGCCGGCCGGCCCGCTCAGCATCAGATCGTTGACCGCTTCCAGTTGCGGCAGCGACGGCACCAGGATATTGCTCTCGATATCGAGATTGGTCCGCATCCGCGCGACGGGCGTCTCTGCTTTCACCAGTTTCTTGCCGCCCAACTGCTGCAATTTCAGCAGTAGCTGCACTTGCGGATCGAGCGTGAGGCCATCGCGCACGATCGGCGCGCCGGCAAGCAGGCGGATCAGGAACATCGGCAGCGCGAACAGCGCGCGCGCGAACTGGCGTTCGATTTTCTGTGCGAGGGTCAAGGTCATACGCGAGCTTATCGTCGGCCGACAAAAACTGTCGAGTCGCCGATGCGTCGGGGATCGCGGGATCTGCGGTCCTTGACAGGTGGTCGAATGCGGCCAAGTTGCCAGGCTGCCGATCTGTAGCGATACCGATGCGGATTCCGGCGCGCTAGCCGGCCCCGGCGGTACACAGGTCGGACAAAGGCCAGACAAAGGCCAGACAAAGGCCAGACAAAGGCCAGACAGAGGCGAGTCAGTATCGGCGACGCGGCGTTCTGTTTGCCTGGATTGCGCGCGAACCTGATCTTGGTCGCCTGATTGTTGCCGGTGTCGTCAACACCAGTACCCCAGTGCCCGTCTCAGACCTGCGGCGGACGCTCAGCTTCAGACGGCGCGGGCGTGTCGGCATCGGGTTCAACCGGCGGGTATGGCAAGGGAGTCGATTCGGCAGGCGCCACCGGCGGCGGCTCGACCGGCGGCTCGACCGGCGGCTCGACGGCGCCTGGTGCAGGTGCCGCAGTCTCGGTGACCTCGGCGGCGTCGGCTTCGGCCAGATCGATCTGCGCATTGCCGTTGAATGCAATCCCGTAGGTCTTCAGCAGCAACCTGACCAGGGCCTGCGGGTGTTGCTGGTAGCGCTCGGGCGCGCCGAGATAGGCCGCACTCCAGATCGGCACGCGCTCGCCGTTGATGAATTCGGTCACGGAGTACAGGTTCAGCCGCAGCAGCAGGCTTTGCTCTTCGCCGAGTGTGCCGTCGTTGCCGGTACCGGCAGGGCTACGCAGGATCGGCTGGGCCAGCGGAATCGCAGTGGCCTGCAAGACCCAGCGGGCCGACTCGACATGATCCACCGCATGCAGACCCGATCGCGGCAGCTCGCGGCCGACCCTTGCGGTGAGCGCCTGATCGTCCGCGCTGGCGGTCGGCGCCAGATCGATGGCGATGGCGTCATCGCGTCGAGGCGTGTAGTTCGGCGTCAGCCACGCGACGATGTGGGCGGAAAACTGCGGGCGCGAGGCGGCGCTGGCGCAGCCGGACGCGAGCACCGTCAGCAGGGCTGCCGTCAGGCATGCAAGCAGTGTTTTATTCGGCGCCTTCATCGTGTCTCCCGGCGACGCGTTCCAGGCTTCCGGCCAGGTCACGCGCGCCTATATCGGTTTTAGTATCGCCGACTGCAAGCCCGCGCGGCGATCGGCGCGATCAGTGCCGAACGGTGACTGCGGCGGGCAAAACTACCGGGGATGCTGACCGGCGGCGCGCAGGCTGGCATCATTGCGCCCCCGCAAACGCCACGCCCGGCGCCAAGCTCGTTCCAGGCCGCTCGTCATGAAGAAAACCTCATTCCCCAAGCAGGACATCAAGGTGCTGTTGTTGGAGGGCGTGTCGCAGACCGCCGTCGAAAACTTCCGCTCGGCCGGCTACACCAACATCGAGTTTCATGAGAAGTCGTTGCCGGAATCGGATCTGGCGAAGAGCATCGCCGACGCGCATATCGTCGGTATCCGTTCGCGCACGCAACTGACCGCCGAAGTGCTGGAGCACTCGCGCCGCCTGATGGCGATCGGCTGCTTCTGCATCGGCACCAACCAGGTCGACCTCGAAACCGCGCAGGCGCGTGGCGTGCCGGTCTTCAACGCGCCGTATTCGAACACGCGCAGTGTGGCCGAACTGGTGGTTGCCGAAGCGATTCTGCTGATGCGCCGCATTCCGGAAAAAAACATGGAATGCCATCGCGGCGGCTGGTCGAAATCCGCCGAGGGCAGTTTCGAAGTGCGCGGCAAGACGCTCGGCATCGTTGGATACGGCCACATCGGCACGCAGGTCGGCGTGCTGGCGGAGAGCCTGGGCATGCGCGTGGTGTTCTTCGACATCGAAACCCAGCTCGCACTCGGCAACGCCAGCCCGACGCATAGCCTCGGCGAACTGCTGGAGCGGGCCGACATCGTCTCGCTGCACGTGCCGGAAACGCCGGCAACGAAGTTGATGATCGGAATCGCCGAACTGAAAAAGATGAAGCGCGGCGCGCTGCTAATCAATGCATCGCGCGGCACGGTGGTCGACATCGACGCGCTTGCCGACGCGCTGAAGAGTGGTCATGTCGGTGGTGCGGCGATCGACGTGTTCCCGGTCGAGCCGAAGGGCAACAAGGATCCGTTCGTGAGCCCGCTGGTCGGCATGGACAACGTCATCCTCACGCCTCACATCGGCGGCAGCACGCTGGAGGCGCAGGAAAACATCGGTCTCGAAGTCGCCGCCAAGCTGATTCGCTACAGCGACAACGGCTCGACACTTTCCGCGGTGAATTTCCCCGAAGTCTCGCTGCCCGAGCATCCGAACAGCCGCCGTCTGCTGCACATCCACAAGAACATGCCGGGCATGCTGTCGCGCATCAACGAACTGTTCTCGAAGGGCGACCTCAACGTCGACGCACAGTATCTGCAGACGAGCGGGCAAGTCGGCTACGTGGTGATCGACGTTGCCGCCGACGAAAAGCAGGCCGAAACGCTGAAGGAAAGCCTGGCGTCGATCCCGGGCACTTTGCGCACGCGATTGCTCTACTAACTCAGTACGCGTTCGCCGGAGCGTAAGTCGCGGTCTTTTTCCCGTAAAGGCCTCGACGTGAATGCACAACTCCAAAGGCAAAAGGAGTGATCCTTTTGGCTCCTTGTGCTGAGCGACGACATCGATCTGCGCTTGGCGCCGGGAGTCAGTCGCGGCTCTAAAGGAATGCGGAGAGCGTATCGAAAAGCGTTTCGAGCTTTACACGAAACGCAGAGCGATTTGATTGTTTCCAGCGTGCCGCCGCCGCTATGCTTAGGCGCCGCCGCGGGGGCGGTTGCTACATAATAAAACTAGGGAAGGGGAAACAATGCTCGCTAATCGCCGGCAGAGATGTCGCCGAGCGCCTGCAATCATGGCAATCGCCATGATTCTTGCCGGGTGCTCTTCGGGGTTCACCACAATCGTTCCAGATCGTCCGCGAAACTACACAACACTTGGACACGCCGAGGGTAGTGCTTGTGGATCAATGCTGGTTCTGGCAACCGCCTATTACTTCATACCGGTGGGTCTCAATAGTCGTGATGAGAGGGCGTACAACGCGGCCGTTGCCAGCGTGCCGGGAGCAACCGCTCTTGTCGACGTGACGATGCACGAGAACTGGTACTGGTGGCTGCTCGGTACTGCACGTTGTGTAACGATTTCGGGGGAGGCCATCAAATGAAAAATCTATTCTTCCGATTCGTGGTCTCCGCTGTCGTTGCGGTATCAGTGAGCGCTTGCGTTGGTGCGCCCGCTCGTCTGGGTTCGTCCTCCGCGGCTGCACCCGCTCAGGGAACCGCACGAGAAATTTCGGGTTCGTCCTGTGGATTCCAGTTGCTCCTGTTCATTCCAATCGCAGTCAATGGCCGACTGGCCGAAGCGAACAAGGAACTCAAAGCAGAGGCGGCCGGCGACTACATCACGAACATTCGTGTTGAAGAATCCTGGTACTACGCCTTCGTGGGTACTGGGTACTGCACAACGCTAAAAGCAACCGCAATCCGCGCCGGGGCCTGAGACTCCGCAAGCAGGGATGCGCCGTAGCGGTTCGCGCGGCGCATCTTTATTTCGCTTGACGCGCAGTTGTGAATTTCGCCAGCCAAGCATCTGCTTCGCTGATGCCTCGGCACACCGTCCGTCGATCGGCGTAGCAACCATCCTTACGAGCCGATGATGCGACGGAAACGTGTGCCGGCGATGGTGGACTGGCGCAGCAGAGTGGACATCCCGTGACAGCGGGCAAAAAGCGGCGGCCGGGCTCGCCAGCGCACGTCGCGGCTGCTATCTTTGGTCCCTAGCAACGAAGATCGTGCGAGAGACCGCCTGCGGACATCGAGGCGGCGCCGAAGGCGCAAATCCGCCCGGAATCGCTCAGGCAAAAGGAGCACGATCTTGCGCTAACTCTGGAGAGCAGCCGCGTCCACGCGCGGCTCACCGATGGGGCAGGAGCGAATCCGCTCTGAACTCTCAGGTCCATGGACAGAGACAGGGTGGGTGCGTCGTGTCGCTGTAGGCTTTAAGGCCCGCAGGCGCGATGAACGCTCGCACAGGACGTGCGGGCCGGGGTGGGTCGCACCTCGCTGCATCGTCATGGATGGCATTGACGCCCTTGTCAGGACCTGGAACCGCATGCTCAAGCAAACCGCGCTGCACGCAGAACACATCGCCCTCGGCGCCAAGCTGGTCGACTTTGCCGGCTGGGACATGCCGATCCAGTACAGCTCGCAGCTCGATGAGCATCATGCCGTGCGCCAGACCGCCGGCATGTTCGATGTTGCGCACATGTCCGCGGTGGATCTCAGCGGTGCGCGCGTGCACGAATTCCTGCAGCACCTGCTCGCGAACGACGTCGCCAAGCTCAAGCTGCCGGGCAAGGCGCTGTACAGCTGCATGCTGGATGCGAGCGGCGGCGTGATCGACGATCTGATCGTCTACTGCATCGAAGAGCAGCAGTTCCGGCTCGTCGTGAATGCCGGCACCACCGACAAAGATCTGGCCTGGCTGCAGGGCAAGTCGGCGGCCTTCGGCGTGACGGTCAAGCAGCGCCGCGATCTCGGCATCCTCGCCGTGCAAGGTCCGCAGGCACGCGAAAAAGTCTGTTCACTGCTGCCGGCGGAACTGGCCGAACGAGCGCTGGCGTTAACGCCGTTCAGCGCCGCCTGGGCTGGCGACTGCTTCGTCGGCCGCACCGGCTACACCGGTGAAGACGGCTTCGAGCTGATTTTGCCGCACACCGATCTGGTCGCAATCTGGAAAGCGCTGCTCAGCGCCGGCGTGAAGCCCTGTGGCCTCGGCGCACGCGACACGCTGCGTCTCGAAGCCGGCATGAATCTCTACGGTCAGGACATGGACGAAGGCGTCAGTCCGCTCGAGTGCGGACTCGCCTGGACCGTTGCGTGGACGCCGGAGGATCGCGACTTCATCGGCCGCAAGGCGCTCGAGGCACAACGTGCGGCACCGCCGCGCAAGACGCTGGGGCTCGTGCTGGAAGGGCGCGGCGTGCTGCGCGCGCATATGCCGGTGCGTATGGCCGGCGGTGCTGCGGTGGGTGAAACTACCAGCGGCGGCTTCGCGCCGTCGCTGAAGGGTTCGATCGCCTTCGCGCGCGTGAGCGGCGAGTCGGTCGGTCCCTACGAAGTCGAGATCCGCGGTCAGTGGCTCGCCACGCGTGTGGTCAAGCCGCCGTTCGTGCGAAACGGCAAAGTTCTCGTTTGACAATCCAGCCTCGCGACCGGCGCAATGCCCGCGCCGCCGCACTTTCATGAACCGAATAAACGGAGCGTTTCGATGAGCAAGATTCCGAGCGAACTGAAGTACGTCAAATCCCATGAATGGGTCAAGAAACTGCCGGATGGCAGCGTCGTCATCGGCATCACCGACCACGCGCAGGAAGCGCTCGGCGATCTGGTGTTCGTCGAGACGCCGAAGGTCGGCCGCAAGCTCGCCGCCGGTGAAGCCTGCGCGGTCGTCGAGTCGGTCAAGGCAGCGTCGGACGTGTATGCGCCGATCGCCGGTGAAGTCATCGAGTCGAACCCGACGCTGGCCGACACACCAGAGACGATCAATACGGATCCATACGAAGGTGGCTGGATGTGGAAGCTGAAGCCGAGCAATCCGGCCGAGATCGATGGCCTGCTCGACGCCGCCGGCTACGAGAAATCGCTCGCCGACTGATCGACGTTCATGGCCGCGCGACGGCCAATCCCTTCACTACAGAGTTTTCGAGAGCACGATGCCTTTCATCCCGCATACCGAGACCGACATCCGCGAAATGCTCGCGGTGATCGGTGCGCCGAACACCGATGCGCTGTTCAGCGAAATTCCCGCGGAACTGCGCTGCAAGGGGCTCAAGCAGGTACCGCCGGGGCTCGCCGAGATGGACGTGTCGCGGCTGATGCGCGCGCGCGCCGCGACCGATGGCACGCTGATCAACTTCTGCGGTGCCGGCGCTTACGAGCACCACATTCCAGCCGCCGTTTGGGAGATCACGACGCGCGGCGAGTTCTACTCGGCCTACACGCCGTATCAGGCTGAGGCGAGCCAGGGCACGCTGCAGCTGCTGTACGAATACCAGACGATGATGTGCGCGCTGACCGGCATGGAAGTGAGCAACGCCTCGATGTACGACGGCGCCTCGGCACTTGCCGAAAGTCTGCTGATGGCGGTGCGTGCGAATGCCGTCAATGCTTCCGGCAAGGTGCTGCTGCCGCAGGCGCTGCATCCCTATTATCGCGAAGTGGTGCAGGCCGTCACCCACGCGCAAGGTCTGCGGATGACGCCAGTACCCTACGACGTGCACAGCGGAACGACCGCAGTCGAGGCCTACTCACAGTTCTACGGCATCGCGCCGACCGCGGTGGTGATCGCGCAGCCGAACTTCTTCGGCCGGCTTGAGGATGTCGATGCCATCACCGACTGGGCGCACGCCCAGGGTGCGCTGGTGGTGGCCCTGGTCAACCCGGTGTCGCTGGCGCTGCTGAAGCCACCGGGCGAATGGGGCGCGAAGGGCGCCGACATCTGTGTCGGCGATGGCCAGCCGCTGGGCGCGCCGCTGTCTTCGGGCGGCCCTTACTTCGGCTTTCTCACCGCCAAGCAAGCGCTGGTGCGGCAGATGCCGGGGCGCATCATCGGCCGCACCGTGGATCTCGATGGACGTCCCGGTTATGCCTTGACCCTGCAGGCGCGTGAGCAGCACATCCGCCGTTCGAAGGCGACTTCGAACATCTGCACCAACCAGGGCTTGCTGGTGACGGCGGCGACGATTCACATGTCGCTGCTCGGCGCCGATGGGCTGGAGCGTGTCGCCGCGCACTCGATGCACAACACCGCAGCGCTGATCACGGCACTGACGGCGATCAAGGGCGTCGAAGCGGTATTCAGCGGCTCAGGCTTTCACGAAGCGGTGCTGCGTCTGCCCAAGGCCGTGGCACCGGTGCTCGAAGCGCTGGCCGCGCAGAATATTCTGGGCGGCTTCGATCTGTCGCGGCATTTCCCGGAACTGGGTCATGCGCTGCTGGTCTGCGCCACCGAAACGCGTAGCGCGGATGACATCGCGGCCTATGCCGCGGCCTTGCGCGCCGCGCTGGCCTGAACGGGCCGAACAGACATCACGCAAAAATAGTCGCCCAATCAATCGCCCAATAATTCGCCCAGGGAATCGGGCAACACCACGAGGAAGAACTGCAATGGCAAGCATCACTCTGCACGGCAACCCGGTCACCACCAACGGCGAACTGCCCGCCGTCGGCAGCGAAGCCCCCGGCTTTCGCCTGGTCGATCTCAAGCTGCAGGACAAGTCGCTGCACGACTACGCCGGCAAGCGCAAAGTGCTGAACATTTTTCCGTCGGTCGACACCCCCACCTGCGCAATGTCCGTGCGCAGCTTCAATGCGCGCGCCGCAAAGCTGGATAACGCGGTGGTGCTGTGCATTTCCGCGGACCTGCCGTTCGCACAAAAGCGCTTCTGCGGTGCCGAGGGCATCGACAAAGTCGAGATGTTGTCGCTGATGCGCGGTCGCGGCTTCGCCAAGGATTATGGTCTGCTGATCGAGAACGGTCCGCTCGCCGGCGTTACTGCGCGTGCAGTCGTGGTGCTCGATGGTGAGCACAAGGTGCTGCACGCCGAACTCGTGTCGGAAATCGGCAACGAGCCCGACTACGAAGCCGCACTGAAGGCGCTGGGCTGAACCCGGCAGCATGCCGATCGCCGATGCACGCGCATCGTCCGCGCACGTCGATGCGGTTGCTACCTGATCGATAGCGGTCCTCTTTAATATTTCTGTTGCACCGAGAAGAAGTCATGAGTCTTGCACCCGATCCGATCAAGCGCGCGCTCAATGGTGGTGCGCCGGCCGCAGCCGAGCCGCTGATTTTCGAAGTCTCGCGTCCGGGTCGCCGCGCGGTTGCGCAAAGCCCGCTCGCAACGGTCGCCGTTGCACTGCCGGCGGCACTCAAACGCAAGACGCCGGCGGCGCTGCCGCAAGTTTCGGAGTTGCAGGCGGTGCGACATTTCACGCGGCTTTCGCAGCTCAATTTCAGCATCGACACGCACTTCTATCCGCTCGGTTCGTGCACGATGAAATACAACCCGCGCGCCTGTAACACCTTGGCGATGCTGCCGCAGTTCCTCGGCCGCCATCCGCTCGCGCCAGAGTCGCACTCGCAGGGCTTCCTCGCCTGCATGTACGAACTGCAGGAGATTCTGAAAGACGTCACCGGCATGGCCGGCGTCAGCCTGACGCCGATGGCCGGCGCGCAGGGCGAGTTCGCAGGTGTGGCGATGATTCGCGCGTATCACCAGGCGCGCAAGGACGAAGCACGCACCGAGATTCTGGTGCCGGATGCCGCGCACGGGACCAATCCGGCCACCGCGACCATGCTCGGCATGAAGGTGCGCGAAATCCCCACCGATGCGCAGGGCGACGTCGACGTGGAAGCTTTGAAGGCCGTCGTCGGCCCGCAGACTGCCGGCATCATGCTGACCAATCCGAGCACGCTCGGCGTGTTCGAACGCAACATCAAGCTGATCGCGCAGATCGTGCACGAGGCCGGCGGTCTGCTGTACTACGACGGCGCCAATCTCAACGCGATCCTCGGCGAAGTGCGTCCCGGCGACATGGGTTTCGACGTGATCCACATGAACCTGCACAAGACCTTCTCGACGCCGCATGGCGGTGGTGGTCCCGGCGCCGGTGCGGTCGGCGTCAGCGAGCGGCTCCGGCCATTCATGCCGATCCCGGTGGTCGGCAAGGCGGGCGATGCCTACAAGTGGCTCGACGAACGCGATCTGCCGCAGAGCATTGGGCGGCTCAGCACCTTCATGGGCAATGCCGGTGTGCTGCTGCGCGCCTATATCTATGCGCGCCTGCTGGGCCGCGAGGGCATGCACCGCGTGGCCGAGTTCGCAACGCTCAACGCCAACTACCTGCAGACGCGTCTGCGCGAGCGTGGCTTCGACCTGGCATTCCCGACGCGGCGCGCGAGCCACGAATTCATCGTCACCCTGAAGCGCCAGAAGCAGGCGATCGACCTCACCGCCACCGACATCGCCAAGCGCCTGCTCGACTACGGCTTCCATGCGCCGACCGTGTACTTTCCGCTGCTGGTGCCGGAATGTCTGCTGATCGAGCCGACCGAGACCGAAGACAAGGAAACGCTCGACAGCTTCGTCGAAGCGCTGTGCGCGATCTGGGAGGAAGCCAAGCAGGACATCGCCTTCGTCAAGGGCGCGCCGTATACGATGCCGGTGCGCAGGCTCGACGACGTGCGCGCTGCGCGACAGCTCAATCTTCGCTATCAGCCCGGCTGATCGACACGAAACCATCGCGTCGATCGGCTAGCATCGGCATGCGCGACGAACGACCGCGGCAGGATGCCGCAGGCCTAAGGTTCTTGGTGAGCGCCGGACGCGCGAACCTAGAACCTTAAAAAACCATTCCCCCTCATTACAGAACGAAGCGAACAATGTCAGCCCTGATCTGCGGTTCGATGGCTTACGACACCCTCATGGGTGAGTCGCGCAGAGCTGCGAACACGGTTCGCATGCGCGACGAACGACCGCGGCAGGGACGCCGCGGGCCGGGGTTCTTGGTGAGCGCCGGACGCGCGAACCTAGAACCTTAAAAAACCATTCCCCCTCATTACAGAACGAAGCGAACAATGTCAGCCCTGATCTGCGGTTCGATGGCTTACGACACCATCATGGTTTTTTCCGGCCATTTCAAAAACGAAATCCTGCCGGACAAGGTGCACATCCTGAATGTGTCCTTCCTGGTGCCAGAGCTGCGCCGCGAGTTCGGCGGCACTGCCGGCAACATTGCTTACAACCTGCACATGCTCGGCGGCGAAGCGCTGCCGATGGCGACGGTCGGCAAGGACTTCGATGCCTATACCGCGTGGCTCAACGAAAACGGAATCGACCAGACGTATCTGAAGTCGATCCCCGAGGCCTATACCGCGCAGGCCTACATCACGACCGATCTGGACGACAACCAGATCACCGCGTTTCATCCCGGCGCGATGAACTTTGCGCACACGCAGAACGTCCCGGCCAGTGGTATCAAGATCGGCTCGGTGTCGCCAGATGGACGCGCCGGCATGATCCAGCATGCGCAGCAGTTTGCCGAGGCCGGCATTCCGTTCATCTTCGATCCGGGTCAGGGTTTGCCGATGTTCAATGGCGATGAGTTGAAGGACTTCATCGACAAGGCGGCCTACGTTGCGGTGAACGACTACGAATCCGAAGTGATGATCGATCGCACCGGCCTCAGCCTGAAGCAGATCGCGCAGCGGGTCGATGCACTGATCGTGACGCGCGGCGGCAAGGGCTCGCAGATTTATGCGAAGGGCAAGATCCACGAGATTCCGACGGCGCACGCGCATTCGCTGGCGGATCCCACCGGTTGTGGCGATGCCTATCGCGGCGGTCTGCTGTACGGCCTGCAACGTGGCATGGATTGGGAAGTAACTGGTCGCATCGCCAGCCTGATCGGCGCAATCAAGATCGAACGTCCGGGTCCGCAGAATCACTCATTCACGCCAGAAGAATTCCGCGAGCGCTTCAAGGAAGAATTCCGCTTCGATCTGGCGTAATTCGGCATCGCGTCGGTCGCGCCTTGGCCGATCGGCGGCACCTTGTTTTGGCCATGGGCGATGTGCTGAGTCGCACACGAAGCCCACTTCGGAATTGCTAGCCTCTGGGCTCGTTCAATTAACGAGGAGAGCATTCATGGCCAGCAGCAAAGCTTCAATCAACGCACCGCGCAGCAACAAGTGGTACGGCTGGCAGCCGGACCTGCCGGATCATCGCGATCATCCGTTCATGCTCGGCGTGCGGGCGCCAAAAGCACTGCCGCCGACGGTCGATCTACGACCGGGATGCTCCGCCGTCGAAGACCAAGGCCAGCTCGGCAGTTGCACCGCCAATGCGCTGGTTGGCGCACTGGAATTTCTCGAGAAGAAAGCAGGTCAGCCGACGGCCACCGACCTGAGCCGCTTGTTCGTGTATTACAACGAGCGAGTCATCGAAGGCACGGTGTCGCAGGATGCAGGCGCCATGCTACGCGACGGCATCAAGACGCTGGCGAAGCAGGGTGTGTGCAGCGAGGCCAAGTGGCCGTATGTGATTTCGAAGTTTTCCGCCAAGCCGACCAGGGGCTGCTACACCGACGGCGCAAAGCACAAGATCAGCAGCTACCAGCGGCTGTCGACAGTCGATGACATGCGCGCCTGTCTCGCGGCGGGTTTCCCGTTCGTATTCGGCTTTACGGTCTACGATGCCTTTGAATCGGCGGCAGTCGCCAAGACCGGCACGCTGAACATGCCGAAGAAGTCCGAGAAAGTGCTTGGTGGACACGCCGTCTGCGCAGTCGGTTACGACGACACGGCGAAGCGCTTCACCGTGCGCAATTCCTGGGGCACGTCCTGGGGCAAGCTGGGCTATTTCACGATGCCCTATGACTACCTTGCGGACCGCAATCTGTCCGACGATTTCTGGACGATTCGCAAGTAAACGAGTTGCGGCACTGCGAAGGCCGTGAGTGGGTTGCGGTCTGCAAAGGAGTGCAGACCGCCGGCAGTTCTTAATGCCGACGATTGAGCCTCGGCGGTTTGGCAAGGTGCGGATCGCGGACTTCCATTCGCGCTGATCCCGCACAAAGTCGACGCTTGCAACGCTAAGTGGGGAAGGTCCCTGCCACGCGCATCATGCGGCGATGCGATGTTTCAATCCGATGCTGCGCGCGACGAGACAGTCGCGCGCATGATCATTGATGGCTTAACTCAATGTTTTGACGGTCGTTCAAACACGACCTCAGCGGTCAACGCATCTTGGAAGGCGTCTGGTCCCGCGGACCTCAGTGCAGACCGGCCGCCTGCACCAGGTTGATGAACGGCGTCGGGAAAATCCCGAGCAGCAGCATCGCCAGCATCAGCAGAATCAGCATGCCGCCGCCGGTGCCCTGCGCCCAGTTGAGCGGCGCCGAATACTTCTGCACCCAGCGCTGGCGCAGATACAACTGCACCATCGCGCGCAGGTAGTAGTAGAGGCCGACCGCGCTGCCGAGCACGACCGCGCCGAGCAGCAGCCAGAGATGCTTGTCGGCACCGACCGTCATCACATAGAACTTGCCGATGAATCCCGCGGTGAGCGGCACGCCGGCCAGCGACAGCAGCGCGACGGTCAGAATCGCGGTGAGGTAGGGACGGCGCCAGAACAGACCGCGATAGTCGAACAGATCTTCGGCATCGTGATCGCTGTATGGGCTCGACATCAGCGTGACGACGCCGAAGGCAGCCAGCGTGGTGACGACGTAGGTCAGCAGGTAGACACCAACCGCCTCGACCGCCAGCGGACCTGCCGCAATCAGCGCGACCAGCAGGTAACCGAAGTGCGCGATCGACGAATACGCCAGCAGGCGCTTGAGATTGTCCTGCCGCAACGCCAGCACATTGCCGACGACGATGGAGAGAATCGCCAGACCCGTCAGCACATCGACCAGTGTCGGCATCTCGTAGGCGCGCGCTTCGACGAAGTAGCGCACCAGCAGCGCGAATACCGCCGTCTTCGACGCCGTCGCCAGATACGAAGTGACCGGTGCCGGCGCGCCTTCGTACACGTCCGGTGTCCACAGATGGAACGGCGACAGCGACAGCTTGAAGCCGATACCGACCAGCAGCATCGCGCTGCCCAGCATCATCACGGTGCGCGCGCTGCCGGCCAGCTCTGCCGACCGTGCGCCGATCGCCGCAAACGCCAGCGTGCCGGTCTGCGAGTAGATCAAGGCCATGCCGAACAGGATGAAAGCCGAGGCGACCGCCGACAGCACCAGATACTTGGTGCCCGCTTCAAGCGAGCGACGCTCCTTCACCAGATAGCCGGCCATGCCGTAGAGCGGCACCGACAACAGTTCGAGACCGATGAAGAACGATGCGAAGTGGCGGCTGCAGACCACGGTGAGACCACCGAGCGTCGACAGCAAAAGCAGCAGATACACCTCTTCGCGGTTGCCGGTATAGCCTTCCATGTAGGCGTGCGACAGCGTCGCCGTTGCCAGCGACGTCACCAGAATCATCGCCATGTAGAAACAGGCGTAGTTATCGATGCCGAACAGCGGCGTCACGGTCTGTGGCACCGGCAGCGTCCACACGCCGGGCAGCCAGAAATGCACGAACAGCGGCAGCAGCGCCAGGTTCAGGCCGACCACGGAAATCGTCGCGTTCCACCAGTGGTGACGCTTGAGAGCGATCGCGCTGGTCACGACGACGATGGTCAGACTCAAGATCAGGATCGGCAGCATCGTCAGCCATTGATCCGGCGTCAGTCCGCCATGCACATACAAAAAGCTCATGGCGCCCCCGCCGTCGTCGTCAGCGTCGCCGCGCTTGCCGTCGCGGTCGCTCCCGATTGATAGATTTCCTGCACCGCCGCCATCGAGGCATGCGAAATGTCGAGCACCGGTTGCGGATACAGGCCGAGGCCCACCAGCAGCACCATCAGCGTGACGACGGTGACGACTTCGCGTGCGTTGAGATCACGCAGTTTCTCGTCGCTCTTCGGCTTGCCGAGGAACGCGCGCTGAACCAGCATCAGCGAATACACCGCAGCCAGAATCAAGCCGGTTGCCGCGAAGATCGTCACCACCGGCGCGACCTTGTAGCTGCCGAGCAGGATCAGGAATTCGCCGACGAAATTGCCGAGCCCCGGCAGGCCGAGCGAGGCGGCGGCGAAGAACAGCGCGATCGGTGGCAGGTATGAGAAGCGCGCCCACAATCCGCCCATTTCCCGAAGGTCGCGCGTATGCAGGCGCTCCTGAATTTCACCGCACAAGATGAACAGCGCGCCGGCGGAAAGTCCATGCGCGAGCATCTGGATCACCACGCCCTGCAGCGCTTGTTCGCTGCCGGCATAGATGCCGACCAGCACGAAGCCCATGTGGCTGATGCTGGTGTAGGCGACCATGCGCTTGACGTCGTTTTGCGAAAACGCCAGCAGCGCGCCATAGATGATGCCGATCACGCCGAGCCACATCGCCACCGGCGCGAACGCGAAGGACGCATGCGGAAACAGCGGCACCGCGAAACGCAGCAGCGAATACGCGGCGGTTTTCAGCAGCACGCCGGCGAGATCGACCGAACCGGCGGTGGGGGCCTGCGAATGCGCGTCTGGCAGCCAGGAATGGAACGGCACCACCGGCAGCTTGACCGCGAAGGCGATGAAGAAGCCGAGCATCAGCCAGTACTCGGTGGCCGCACCCATCGGTGTGTTGAGCAGCGCGTCGTAGGCGAAGGTCAGCGTGCCGGTTGCGCGGTAATGCACGAACACCAGGCTCAGGATCGACACCAGCATGATCAGGCCGGAGGCCTGCGTGAAGATGAAGAACTTGGTCGCCGAGAACACGCGGCTCTTGCCGCCGGGAATGTTGTGACCCCAGAGCGCGATGAGGAAGAACATCGGCACCAGCATCATTTCCCAGAAGAAGAAATACAGGAACAGGTCGGTGGCGAGGAACACGCCGATGACGCCGCCCAGATTCCACATCAGGTTCAGGTGGAAGAAGCCGACGTTGCGCGCGATTTCCTTCCACGAGCAGGCCACTGCCATGAGGCCGAGCAGGCCGGTGAGCACCACCATCAGCAGGCTCAGTCCATCGAGACCGAAGCTGAAGCTGATGCCGAGGCGCGGAATCCACGGCACCGAGAATTCCTCGACCCAGTGGCCGCCACCTGCGCCGTGATTGCCCAGCAGCGTCTGCGAGTAGTCGCCGGTGTGCCACAGCAGCAGGGCCAGCATCAGCACGATGAACATCGTGCCGAGCGCGATCCAGCGCGGCAGCGTCAGGCCGAAACGCTCGATCTGCCAGCACAGCAGACCGCCGATGAAGGGAACCATGAACAGCCAGATCAGAATCATTGGATCGGGCTCGCCGAATCGATAGGGGAGGGAAGAGTGCGCATCAGGTCAGTGCCGCCACAGCGATCACCAGCACCGCGCCGACCGCCACACTCGCGGCGTACCAGCGGATCTGGCCGGTCTGGGTTCTGGTCAACTGGCCGTTCAGGGTCTGCAGCGAACCGGCGGCGCCCATGATGCCGCGATCGAACCAGTCGCTCGCATTCACCCGCACCAGCCACAGGAAAGGTTTCACGAACAGTTTGTCGTAGAGCCAGTCGAAGCCGAACGCGGCGCCGAAGTAGCGCGCCAGCAGACCGCCGATCGCGCTGTTCTTGAGCCATTTGACGAAGCGGCGATCGCCCAGAAACAGCAGCGCGGCGATGACGATGCCGAGAATCGCGACACTGCCGGACAGCAACTGCACCTGCATTTCGGCGCTACCGCCGCCTTCGCCCGGACCCGCAGGCAACACCAGCGACAGCGGCGGATGGATCATGCCGCCGACGAAGGTCGACAGAATCAGCAGCGCCGCCAGCGGCAGCGTATAGGCAACACCGTGACCGGAATGCGCCGCGCTGTGTTCCTTGCCGAAGAACACCGTAAAGATCAGGCGGAAGGTGTAGATCGACGTCAGGAAAGCGCCAAACAGGCCGGCCAGGAACAGATCCATATGGCCGCCGGCGAAGGCCTGCCAGAGGATTTCGTCCTTACTGTAGAAGCCAGCGGTCAGATACGGCACCGCGCACAGCGCGCCGCCGCCGACGATGAAACTCCAGTACGGCAGCGGCAGCTTCTTGCGCAGGCCGCCCATCTTGAAGATGTCCTGCTCGTGGTGGCAGGCGAGGATCACCGCGCCCGCCGAGAGGAACAGCAACGCCTTGAAGAAGGCGTGTGTCATCAGATGGAAGATCGCTGCCTGCCAGGCGCTCGCGCCGAGCGCCAGGAACATGTAACCGATCTGGCTCATGGTCGAGTACGCGAGGATGCGCTTGATATCGGTCTGCACCAGCGCGGTGAAGCCGGCGATCAACAGCGTGACGGCGCCGATGATGCCGACCCAATGCAGCGCGAGCGGCGCCAGCTCGAACAGCACGCGCGTGCGGGCAATGAGATAGACGCCGGCGGTGACCATGGTCGCTGCGTGAATCAGCGCAGAAACCGGTGTGGGGCCGGCCATCGCGTCGGGCAGCCAGGTCTGCAGCGGCAGCTGCGCGGACTTGCCGACGGCGCCGCCCAGCAGCAGGAAGGCGATCGCGGTCACCGTTTTGCTACCGACTTCGAAGTGACCCGGCGCGGTCGCCATCGCCTGCTGGATATCCAGCGTGCCGAGTTCGCGGAACAGCAGGAACAGGCCGATCGCCATGAAGGTATCGCCGATGCGCGTGACGATGAACGCCTTGCGTGCAGCACTGCCGTTGGCCGGATCGAGATACCAGAAGCCGATCAGCAGATAGCTGCACAGACCCACGCCTTCCCAGCCGAAATACAGGAACAGCAGGTTGTCGCCCAGCACCAGGAACAACATGCTGGCGACGAACAGGTTCATGTACGAGAAGAAACGCGTAAAGCCTTCATCGCCGCGCATGTACCAGGACGCGAACAAGTGAATCAGGAAGCCGACGCCGGTGATGACACCGCACATCGTCAGGCTGAGGCCGTCGAGGCGCAGCGCAAAGCGCGGATTGAACGTGCCCACCTGCATCCACTGCCACAACACCTGAGTGAACGCGCCGTCGGCGGTCGGGTGGCTCAGCAGATCGATGCCGGCACCGAGCGTCACCAGCGCGGACACGCCGATCGAACCCACGCCGATCACCGTGGCGGCGTTCTGGCCGATGCGGCCGCGACCAAGCGACAGAATCAGGAAGCCGAGCAGCGGCGACAGGAAGACGAGAAAGAGAAGATTCAGCATTGAGCGTCTCGCGCGGGGTTCAGCGTCATCACGGTCATCTGATGCGAGGCTTCAGCAAATTCGCCAAGCCTTGGCCCGGCCATCCTTGGCCGGTCATTCGCCGGCACAGCGAGCAGTGCTGTTGCCGTGCTCGACGTGTGCGCAGCCATCCGTGGCGAGACCTGGGTGGTTTCACCAAGCCCCGGCCCGGCCATCCTTGGCCGGTCATTCGCCGGCACAGCGAGCAGTGCTGTTGCCGTGCTTAACGGATGCGCAGCCATCCATGGCGAGACCTGGGTGGTTTCACCAAGCCCCGGCCCGGCCATCCTTGGCCGGTCATTCGCCGGCACAGCGAGCAGTGCTCGCAAAGCGTGCCGGCTCATCCTTTCATCTCGGAGGCGGCGTCGGTGTCCAGCGTCTTGAAGCGCCGGTGCAATTGCAGCACCAGCGCCAGACCGACGCTGGCTTCGGCGGCGGCGAGGCTCAGGATCAGGATGAACATGATCTGGCCGTCGGCCTGGCCCCAGCGGCTGCCGGAGGCGACGAAGGCGAGTGCGGCCGAGTTCATCATCACCTCGATCGACATCAGCACGAACAGGATATTGCGGCGGATCAGGATGCCGAGCAGACCCAGCGAAAACAGGATGCCGGAGAGGATCAGCGCGTGTTCCAGGGGAACCGGAGACATTAGGGACTGGATCATGTGATTGGGCTTAGGCCACCGTGCGCTCGAAAAGCGCAGCGGCGAATCAGTCCGGCCTCCCCAGGTGGTAGGCCGCGACCAATGCGGCGAGCAGCAGCATCGACGCCAGTTCGACCGCGAGCAGGTAGGGACCGAACAGCGCAATGCCAACCTGCTTGGCGTCGATCGTGGTGACGCCGATCGGATTGGCGTCGCCCTGCAGCACCAGTACGCGAATGAGTTCGCCGAGCAGCAGCAGCGACAGCAGCGCCGGACCGACCCAAACGCGCGGCGTCAGCCAACGGCGTTCCTGTTCGACCGTGGCCGGCCCCAGGTTGAGCATCATCACCACAAACACGAACAGCACCATGATGGCGCCGGCATAGACGATGATTTCCAATGCACCCGCGAACGGCGCGCCGATGGTGAAGAACACCATCGCCACGGACAGCAGCGAGACGATCAAGTACAGCAGCGCATGCACCGGGTTGTAGCGGGTCACCGCCAATACGGTCGACACCACCGCGACGAATGCTGCGAGATAGAAAGCAATCTCCACGTCGTTTCCTTTAGGCGTTCGTGTAGGCCGGCGTCATGGCAGCAGACCCTTGACGTCGATCGGCTGGGCCTCGTTCTCGGCCGCGCCCTTGGGTTTGCCGGCGATGCTCATGCCGGCGTGACGGTAGAAGTTGTAATCCGGGTATTTGCCGGTGCCGCTGATCAGCAGGTGTTCTTTTTCGTAGACCAGATTCTGACGGTCGTACTCGCCCAGTTCGAAATCCGGCGTCAGCTGGATCGCGTTAGTCGGGCAGGCTTCTTCGCACAGGCCGCAGAAGATGCAGCGCGAGAAATTGATGCGGAAGAATTCCGGATACCAACGGCCGTCGGTGGTCTCGGCTTTCTGCAAGGAGATGCAGGCGACCGGGCAGGCTACCGCGCAGAGGTTGCAGGCCACACAACGCTCTTCGCCGTCCGGATCGCGCGTCAGCACGATGCGGCCGCGATAGCGCGGCGCCATGTAGGGCATCTCTTCCGGATACTGAATAGTGTCGCGCTTGCGCGTGGCGTGGCCAAACACCATCCACATGCTGCGCAGGTTGGTGTAGATGCCTTTGAGAATGGCGAGCACGTGAATCAGCCTCCAGGCCCGTTGGTGTGTTGGGCCAGCACAATCGCGCCGGTGACCAGCATGTTGACCAGCGACAGCGGCAGGCAGAATTTCCAGCCGGCGGCCATCACCTGGTCGTAGCGCGGGCGCGGCAGGGCGCCGCGCAGCAGGATGAACAGCATCATGAAGAACATCGTCTTCAGCGAGAACCATAGGAACGACAGCGCCGGCACGCGATCGAGGAACGGGCCGCCCCAGCCGCCGAAGAACAGCGTCACCAAGAGCGCAGACACCAGCACGATGCCGACGTACTCGGCGACGAAGAACATGCCGAACTTCATGCCGGAATATTCAGTGTGATAGCCCGCCGCCAGTTCCTGCTCGGCTTCCGGCAGATCGAACGGATGACGATGCGTGGTGGCGATCGCCGCCAGCGAGAACATGCAGAACCCGAAGAACTGCGGAACGATGAACCACAAGTGCTGGTTCTGGTATTCGACGATATCGCGCAGCTGGAACGAGCCGGTCTGAATCACCACACCCATCAGCGCGACACCCATGAACACTTCGTAGCTGAGCATCTGAGCAGCCGAACGCAGGCCGCCGAGCAGCGCGTACTTGCTGTTCGAGGACCAGCCGCCGAGCATCACCGCGTACACCGCCAGACCGGCGAGCGCAAAGAAGAACAGCACGCCGATGTTGAGATCGGAAACACCCCAGTGCGGCGTGATCGGGATGATCGCGAAGCCCAGCATCATCATCGTCATCGCCACCATCGGCGCGATCAGGAACGCCGGCTTGTCGACGAACGGCGGAATCCAGTCTTCCTTGAAGAAGATCTTGATCATGTCGGCCGGTGTCTGCAGCAGGCCGAAAATACCGACACGATTCGGGCCGTAGCGGTCCTGCCACAGGCCGAGCAGACGACGCTCGGCCCAGATCATCATCGCGGCGACCAGCACCGTCACGATCAGGATCACCAGCGCTTCGATCACCGCGAGCAGAATCGACTGCACGTCCGGCGTCATCCAGCTGAAGTGGGATTGCAGCCAGTTCATGCGGTCTTCACCTGCGCGAATTTGATGGCGCTGCCGGTCTTCACGAACGGCATTTCGATCAAGCCCAGCGGCAGGCCGACGGTGCCGCGCGCGAGTTCGGTTTTCTGTGCAACCGGCAGGCGCACGGTGGCGCCGCTGACGATCACGTCGAGCAGGCTGCCTTCGCCGACGCCGAGACTCGCGGCATCGGTCGGGTTCAGCGCGACATAGGCTTTCGGTGCGCGCTCGGCAACCGGCGCCGCGCGCGCCGACAGTTCATCGCTGCCGAAGATGTGCGCCATCGCGACGACGCGCCAACTGCCGGCAGTCGCCGCGAATGCGGCCGGTACCGGACCGAAGTAGGCGATGGCTGAGGCATTCGCAGCCGGGTCGAGCAGGCGCACGCCGGCATCGCCGCCGGTGTTGTGGCCGCCGACTTCGTCCTGGAACTTGTTCCATGACTGCGGCGAGTTCCAGCCCGGCGCCCAGGCAAACGGTACGAGTGAGGCCGGACGATCGCCTTTCTGGATGCCGTTATGGCCTTCCATCGAAAACGACAGTGCCGTGTCTGCATCTTGTGAAGCACGCGGCTCGTGCACCGAAATATTGGCGCGCATCGCGGTACGGCCACTGTAGCGGTGCGGTTCGCGCGCTACCTTGAGGCCCTTCAGACGGAACTTCGCACCCGGTGCAGCGGCGACCACGCCGACCAGCGCCGGGAACGCCTGTTCAACCGCGGCGGTGACGTCGTCGAAATGTGCCCAATCGATTGCCGCGTCGCGCGCCTGTGCGCGCAGATCCGACAGCCACAGCCAGGCTTCGCGCACACCCGTGGCGGCGTCGTAGTAGGCCGGGTCGTAGACCTGGAAATAGCGCTGTGCGCGGCCTTCGAAGTTGACCATGGTGCCGTCGCCTTCGGCGAAGGTCGCGGCCGACAACTCCACTTCGGCCTTCAGCACCGTCGCGTGATCCTGGTGATCGATCGCGATCAGCTGCGCCGATGCCAGCGCGGCGTCGACCTGCGCGCGATCCGCGCGGCGATACAGATCGTTCTCGAGCACGATCGCAACCGTCGCATCGCCTTTCGCAAGCTGTGCGAGCGCGACATCGAGGTCGCCGCCCTGCAGCAGTGCCATGCCGAGACTGTTGGCTTCCGGCACGGCCAGCACCAACTCGACTTTCTTGCCCTTGGCATGCAGTGCCCAGGCGATGTTGGCGGCGGCGGTGAGTACGGCTTCCAGACCACTACCGGTGCCCGAAACAATCAGTGGCTTGTCCGCGGCGAGCAGCGCGGCGGCGATGTTCTTGGCCAACTGAGCCGTCGCGTCATCGAGACCGTCGACCGCCGGTGCCGTGGCGTCGATCGCCTGCGCGACCGCGAAGCCGAGCCGCGCGAGATTCTCCGGCGCATCGCGATGCGTGGCTGCGGCGATGTCGTCGATGCGCGTCGCCGCAACGGAGGCGACGAACACCGGATGCTTGTCGTGCTGGCCGATGTCTGAAATGGCGGCCGCCTGCCAGTCGGCAATGTGCTTCTGCGCGGCCAGCTGCACGGCTTTGCCGCGCGCAACCTGGCGCAGTGCAAGTGCCACGCGCGGCGCGGTGTTGGTAACGTCTTCGCCGAGCACGAAGGCGGAATCAGCAGATTCCATGCCGCGCAAGCTTGCGCTCGGGACCGGACCATCGCGCAGGATCTGCAGGCTGCGCGCAACCAAGGCGCGTTCGGCCGACGAATGACCGTCGTAAAAATGCTCGGCGCCGACCAGTGCGCGCAGCGCGAAGTTGGCCTCGAGGCTCGCACGCGGCGAGCCGATGCCGACGACTTTCTTGCCGGCGCGTTCCGCCGCCTTGATCAGGTTCGCGGCCTGCGCCAGCGCTTCGCCGATTTCGACCGCAACGAGTTCGCCATTGCGGCGTGCCAGCGGCCGGCGCGGACGGTCCTTGCGATTGACGAAGCCGTAGCCGAAGCGGCCGCGGTCGCACAGGAAGTAATGATTCACCGAACCGTTGTAGCGATTCTCGATGCGGCGCAATTCACCGTAGCGTTCGCCCGGCGAGGTGTTGCAGCCGACCGCGCAGCCCTGGCAGATGCTCGGCGCGAACTGCATGTCCCACTTGCGGTTGTAGCGATCACCGTGAGTCTTGTCGGTGAACACGCCGGTGGGGCAGACCTCGACCAGGTTGCCGGAGAATTCGCTTTCCAGCACGCCATCTTCGGCGCGGCCGAAGTAGACGTTGCCGGCAGCGCCGAACACGCCAAGATCGGGGCCGCCGGCGTAATCCTTGTAGTAGCGCACGCAGCGATAGCAGGAGATGCAGCGGTTCATCTCGTGGCTGATGAACGGGCCGAGGTTCTGGTTCTGGTGCGTGCGTTTGGTGAAGCGGTAGCGGCGCGAGGCATGGCCGGTCATTACCGTCATGTCCTGCAGATGGCAGTGACCGCCTTCTTCGCAGACCGGGCAGTCATGCGGATGATTGACCATCAGCCATTCGACCACGCTGGCACGGAATTCCTTGGCTTCCTTGTCGTCGATCGAGATGTAGGTGCCGTCCGACGAAGGCGTCATGCAGGACATCACCAGGCGCCCCTGGGTGTCGTTCGCATCTTTGTACTGCTTGACCGCGCACTGGCGGCAGGCGCCAACCGAGCCCAGTTCCGGATGCCAGCAGAAGTAGGGCACATCGAGGCCCAGGCTCAGGCAGGCGTGCAGCAGGTTATCGCCGCCGTCGACTTCGAACTGCTTGCCGTCTACGTGAATGATGGCCAATTTAACTCTCGATCTAACTTCGTTCTGACTTCGTTGATGCTGAACTTGCGTCGCCGCCCCAAACCGCGCGCGAAGCTTACGCGGCCACCTGCGACGGCGACTTCGCGATTCCCGCTTCAAATTCGCCACGGAAGAAACGCAATGCCGACTGCAGCGGTTCCATCGCACCGGGTGCGTGCGCGCAAAAGGTTTTGCCGGGCCCCAGGAAGCGCGTCATTTGTTCGAGCGCTTCGAGGTCGCCGGTCTGTCCGGCGCCGCGCTCCAGCGCTTGCAGCAGCTTGTGTGTCCACGGCAGACCGTCGCGGCACGGCGTGCACCAGCCGCACGACTCGCGCGCGAAGAAATCTTCGAGATTGCGCACCACCGAGACAATGTTCTGCTTGTCGTCGACCACCGTCAGCAGGCCCGTGCCCATGCGGCTCTGTGCCCTCGCGATGGTGTCGAAGTCCATCGCCAGATCCAGATGTTCCGGCAGCAGGAAGTCGGTCGATGCACCGCCCGGCAGCCAGCACTTCAGCTTGAGGCCGTCCTTCATGCCGCCGCCGTGCACTTCGAGGATCTCGCGCGCGGTGGTGCCCATCGGCAACTCCCAGCAGCCCGGATTTTTCACGCGACCCGACACGCCATACAACTTGGTGCCAGCGTCCTTGCTCTTGCCCTGATTCAAACCCTGGAACCAGCTCGCGCCGCGCAGCACGATGTGGGCGACGTTGCTGAGCGTCTCGACGTTGTTGACGACGGTCGGCTTGCCCCAGAGGCCGGCGATCTGCGGAAACGGCGGTTTCGCGCGCGGGTTGGCGCGGCGGCCTTCGAGCGAGTTGATCAACGCGGTTTCTTCGCCGCAGATGTAGCGGCCGGCACCGGTATGCACGAACAGCTCGAAGCCCCAGTCGCCGCCACAAACTTTGTTGCCGAGATATCCGGCGGCCTTGGCTTCGTCGATCGCGCGATTCAGATTCTGCGCGGCGACGATGTATTCACCACGCAGGAAGATGTAGCCGCGCCGCGCTTGAATCGCGTAGGCCGCGATGATCATCGATTCGACCAGCTGATGCGGCACCGACTCCATCAGCAGCCGGTCTTTGAACGTACCGGGCTCCATCTCGTCGGCATTGCAGACGAGGTACTTGTTCTTCGGCGCATCGGCGCCCATCGGCACCAGGCTCCACTTCACGCCGGCCGGGAAACCCGCACCGCCGCGGCCGCGCAGATTGGCATCCTTCACCAGCTTGGTGACATCGCCCGGCTGCAGTTCCTTGATCGTTTTACGCAGCGCGGCGTAACCGTCGAGCGCTTCGTAGGCTTTGAGGTCGAGCGGCTTCAGGTCCGGCTGAATGCGATAGGTCAGCGGATGCGTGTCGCCTGAGAGTCGGACCGCGCTCATTTGTAGCGCTCCAGCAGTTGATCAATCTTGTCCGGCGCGATGTTGCCGTGAGTGTCGTCGTCGATCATCAGCACCGGGCCTTTGTCGCAGGCGCCGAGGCAGCAGATCGGCAGCAGCGTGAAGCGGCCGTCGGCGGTGGTCTGGCCGAGCTGGATGCCGAGCTTCGCGCTGAACGCGCTGCGCACATCGTCGTAGCCGGTGAGGAAGCAGGAGATGCTGTCGCAGACCTTGATCACGTGACGTCCAACCGGACGGCGGAAGATCAGGTTGTAGAACGTTGCGACGCCTTCGACATCCGAAGCGGGAATGCCGAGCAGGCCGCCGATCTCTGCAATCGCCGCGTCCGGCACCCAGCCATAACGCTTCTGCACGATCTTCAGCGCTTCGATGCTGGCCGCGCGCGGATCTTCGTAGTGGTGCATCTCGTGTTCGATCGCCGCGCGGTCGTCGGCATACATCACGAACGGTGCCGGCGTGCTCGCGGCCGCTGCCGCGGACTGCTTGTGCAGGTCTGCGAGTTTGATCACGGGTTCGCTCATGCGCGCGCTCCCATGGTCCGCAGATCGCACGAGGACGCGAGAGAAAGCACGGCTGCCTTGCAGCGGGCGTTGAATGATTTAGCGGTCGACATCGGCCATCACGAAGTCAATGGATGCGAGCAGCACGATCAGATCCGGAATCATCGCGCCGCGGATGATGTAAGGGATCGCCTGCAGATGCGGGAAGCTCGGCGTGCGAATACGTGTGCGGTAGCTGGTGGTGCTGCCGTCGCTGGTCAGGTAGTAGCTGTTGATGCCCTTGGTCGCCTCGATCAGCTGCGAGGTTTCACCTGGCGGCATCACCGGGCCCCAGGACACGCCGAGGAAGTGCGTGATCAGCGTTTCGATATCTTTCAGCGTGCGCTCTTTCGGCGGCGGACAGGTCAGCGGGTGATCCGCCTTGTAAGGACCGGACGGCATGTTTTCGAGGCACTGCTTGATGATGCGGCAGCTCTGACGCAGTTCTTCGATGCGCACCCACAGTCGATCGTAGGCGTCGCCGTTCTTGCCGGTCGGCACTTCGAATTCGAAGTTCTCGTAGCCCGAGTAGGGACGTGCCTTGCGCAGATCGTAATCGCAACCGGTAGCGCGCAAGCCGCCGCCGGTGATGCCCCATTCGACCGCTTCTTCGGTGTTGTACTGCGCGATGCCGATGGTGCGCGCGCGCAGGATGCCGTTTTCAACAGCGGCTTTGATGTATTCGTCGAGGCGCTTCGGGAACCAGTCGAGGAACTCTTTGACCTTGCGGTCCCAGCCCTGCGGCAGATCGTGGGCGACGCCGCCGATGCGGAACCAGGCCGGATGCATGCGGAAGCCGGTGACGGCTTCGATCACGTCGTAGGCCTTCTGGCGATCGGCGAACATGAAGAAGATCGGCGTCATTGCGCCGACGTCCTGCACGTAGGTGCCGAAGAACAGTAGGTGCGAGGTGATGCGGAAGAACTCCGTCATCATGATGCGGATGGTTTCAACGCGCGGCGGCACCTTGATGCCGGCGAACTTCTCGACCGCCAGCACATACGGCAGGTTGTTCATCACGCCGCCGAGATAATCGATCCGGTCGGTGTACGGAATGTAGCTGTGCCACGACTGGCGTTCGCCCATCTTCTCGGCGCCGCGGTGGTGGTAGCCGATGTCGGGCACGCAGTCGACGATTTCTTCGCCGTCGAGCTGCAGCACGATACGGAACGCACCGTGCGCACTCGGATGGTTCGGGCCGAGATTCAGAAACATGAAGTCGTGGTCCGGCACCGAACTCTTCATGCCCCATTCTTCGGGGTGGAACAGCAGCGCGTCCTGCTCGTTGTCCTGCTTGACGGCGTCGAGCATGAACGGATCGAACTCGGTCGCGCGCGCCGGATAGTCCTTGCGGCCCGGATGGCCGGTCCAACTCGCCGGCAGCAGAATGCGGCGCAGATTGGGGTGGCCTTCGAACTTGATGCCGAACAGGTCCCAGGTTTCGCGCTCGTACCAATTGGCGTTGGCCCAGACGTTGGTGATGCTCGGAATCGACGGACTCTCGCCGAGCAGCGCGACCTTCAGGCGCACGTCGCCGAAGCCCTTGGTGCGCTTGTCGCGCTCGATCGACATCAGGTGATAGAACACCGTGAAGTCGCTCGGCGGCTGGCCTTCGCGATGCTTGCGCAGACGCTCGTCGATCGCCTGCAGATCGAGCAGCAGTTTGTACGGCGAGGGCACGTCGAACTTCAGGAAGCGCAGCACCTCGTGCAACTGCGCGGCCGGAAGCCACAGCGTCGGCACGTCATCCTTGGTTTTCTGCAGGATGAAGGTGTTCTCGCCGAAGCGCGCGTACAGCTCGCGCACGACCTCCGGCAGAACCAGCGGCGGTGCGGCGGGTGCAGCGGCGGGAATCGGGGCGTCGTCGGCCATGTCGGGCTTTTACTTAAACCTGGTCCGGGGTGCGCAGCGTGGTCTGCGCCTGGCGATCGGCGTGCTTGCGGTCGCGTTCGGACGGCAGCGGCGCGCGGTACACGCCCTGGTCACCGACGACCCAGGACAGCGGGCGCTGTTCTTTGCTGATCGCCTGCTGCAGCAGGATCAGACCCTGCAGGAAGGCTTCCGGACGCGGCGGGCAGCCGGGCACGTAGACATCCACCGGCAGGAACTTGTCGACACCTTGCACGACGGAATAAATGTCGTACATGCCACCGGAATTCGCGCAGGAACCCATCGAGATCACCCAGCGCGGTTCCATCATCTGTTCGTAGAGGCGCTGGATCACCGGCGCCATCTTGATGAACGGCGTGCCGGCGATGACGATCAGATCAGCCTGTCGCGGGCTCGCGCGGATCACCTCGGCACCGAAGCGCGAGAGATCGTGCACGCCGGTGAACGCGGTGGCCATCTCGACGTAGCAGCACGAGATGCCGAAGTTGTAGGGCCAGATCGAATTCTTGCGGCCCCAGTTGACGAGGTCGTCGAGCTTGGTCATCAGCACATTCTTCTGAATGTACTCTTCGATGTAGCCCTGATCGGCGTTGATGCCCGGCGGCGCCGGCGAGCGCGTTTTGCCGTTCTCGGAAACCCGGTTGCGGTCGATACGCGTCAGCGAATATTCCATGACAACTCCAAAACTTTAAGGCTTGGCCTGCGCCTTAAGCGCAGATTCCGGGTCGCGATACAGCGTCGGCAGGCTGCGCGTACGCTGATTGCGTGCCAGCGGCGCCCAGTCGAGTGCGCCCAGGCGCCAGATATAGACCAGACCGATCAAAAGTACGCCGACGAACACCAGCACTTCGATGAAGCCCGCCCAACCGGCCTCTCGGATCGAAACGGCCCAGGCGTAGAGAAACACGGCTTCCAAATCGAAGATCACGAAGAACATCGCCACCAGATAGAACTTCGCGGAGATGCGCAGATGTCCGCTGCCAGGCGATACCACGCCGGACTCGAACGGCTCGTTTTTCGCCCGTCCGCGCGCGCGGCCGCCAAGGACGTAGGACAGCCCCAACATGATGAAGACGATGGCCAGCGTCGCAATCACATAGATAGCGAAGGCCCAGTTTTGCGCGATCAACGAGGGCACGGCTGGCGCTTCTCCTTATCGGTTCACGAACGGGCCGCGGCGGCGTTGCCTTCGACCTGCGAGGTGGAGCGGAGCCCGGCGGCGCTCCGATGATCTTCCCGCCGCAAATGATATGACATGTATAGTCCGATCGCAGCATTGACGACGGTTGCGAAGCGTGTTCTCGCTCGGCACGTGCCAGTCAGCGGCGCGCGTTCCACCCGGGGGATACGCACTGTCGAGCATGTCCTGCGCGCGGAGGAGACGATCGGGTGTTGCGACGAAATCGAAACCGACCACGATGGCTTGCTTTATCGTGTCGCTCCATTCCTGTCCGTTGATTCGCCATGCCCGCTGCCGTTACGCCCGCCGTTCTGCGACTGAAGCCACAGGAGGAGCGCCGTCTGCGCGCCGGCCACGCCTGGGTCTACTCGAACGAGATCGATACCGCGCAGACGCCGCTGAAGCCGATCGCCGCCGGCACGCTGGTGCGACTGGAAGATGCGCGCGGCCGGCCGCTCGGCACCGCCTACGTGAATCCGCATGCGCTGCTGTGCGCGCGACTGCTGACCGGCCAGCCGGACGCCGTGATCGATGCCGATTGGTTCGTCCGCCGCTTCCGCACCGCCGCAAATTTGCGCGAAAGAATCTATACCCAGCCGTTCTATCGCCTGATCTACGGCGAAGCCGACGGTGTTCCGGGACTGGTGGTGGATCGCTATGGCGACGTGTTCGTCGTGCAGATCGGCACCGCCGGCATGGAAAACCTGAAGGCGCAGCTGATCGACGGGCTGACTCAAGCGTTCGCGCCGCGCGGCATCGTGTTGCGCAACGATTCCGCATCGCGCGAAGCCGAAGGTTTGCCGTTGTATGTCGAGGATATCGGCGAGGTACCCGAGATCGTGGTCATCGACGAGGGCGGCGTTGCGTTCGAAATCGCGATGCGCGGCGGCCAGAAGACCGGCTGGTTCTTCGACCAACGGGATAATCGCGATCGGCTTGCGCGCTACGTCAAAGGCGCGCGCGTACTCGATACCTTCAGCTACGTCGGCGCCTGGGCGTTGCGTGCGCTCGGCCTGGGCGCTGCGGAAGCGACCTGTATCGACAGTTCGGCCTCGGCGCTGGAAGCGGCCACGCGCAACGCCGCGCGCAACGGTATGACGGTCGAAACCATCAAGGCGCAGGCGCTCGACGCGATGAAGCAGCTGGCGACTGACGGCCGACGTTTCGATGTCGTCATCGTCGATCCGCCGGCCTTGATCAAGCGCAAGCGCGATCACGACGAAGGACTGGGCCTGTACGGCCGTCTCAACCGCGCCGCGCTCAATCTGCTGACGCCCGGCGGCATCCTGGTGTCGTGTTCCTGCTCGCATCACCTGGAACCGGCCGAGTTGCAGCGCGTGCTGCTGCGGGAATCGCGCGCGGCGGGGCGCCAGGTGTCAATTCTTGAGCAGGGCGGGCAGGGGCCGGATCACCCGGTGCACCCGGCGATTCCGGAAACGCGCTACCTGAAGGCGTTCTTCTGCGCCACGCGCGCTCAAGACGGCGATGCCTCGCCGCAGGCCCGCAGTGGCGGCAAGCACAGCAACGACGCGAGCGGCGAAGAATGAGCGCTCGCGGCACGGGCTGACATGGCGAGCGCAGCCGCGCATCCACCGGTGCAATGCGTGCCGGACGCAGGCTTTGCCGCATGGGTGGCGGCCAGCGGCGGCACGCTGGCGATTTCAACCTACCAGGCCGGCTTTCTGTTTCTGGTCGGCTGGAACGGGCGCCAAGTCAGTTTTCTGCCACGCAGCTTCGCAACCCCCACCGGACTCGACACGCAAGGCCGGCGCTTGGCGCTGGCGACGCGCGGCGGCATCAGCCTGTTTGCAGACTCGCCCGAGCTGGCCTACGAATACCGCGAGCCCGGACGCTACGATGCGCTGTATCTGCCGCGCGCGACCTATCATCTGCCGAAGTTGTCGGTGCACGATCTCGCGTTCGGTGATGAGGGCTTGTGGTGGGTCAACACGCGCATGTCCTGCTTGTCGCTGCTGAGCCAGGATTTCAGCGTCGAGCCGCGCTGGTCGCCACCCTTCATCAGCGATTCGGCGCCGGAGGATCGCTGCCATCTCAACGGTCTCGCCGTGCGCAATGGCAAGCCTTGCGCGGTGACCGCGCTCGGCACCGGCGATGCGCCGGCGAGTTGGCGCGAATCGCGACGCGATGGCGGTGTGGTGATCGACGTCGACAGCGGTGCGATCCTGCTGCGCGGCTTGGCGATGCCGCATTCGCCGCGCCACTATCGCGATACGCTGTGGGTGTTGAATTCCGGCGCAGGCCAGTTGCTCAAGCTCGGATCCGATGGCCGCGCCGAGGTCGTCTGCGAATTGCCTGGCTACCTGCGCGGCCTCTGCTTCGTCGGCGACCACGCGCTGATCGGCCTGTGCCAGATCCGCGAGAGCAATGTGTTCGGCGGCATGCCAGTACAAGAAAAATATCCGCAGCTGCAATGCGCCATCGCGGTCGTCGATCTGCGCAGCGGACGTAGCGTCGGCTGGCTGCGATTCACCAGCGGCTGCACCGAAATTTACGACCTGCGATTCTTGCCGGGCGTGCAGCGGGCCAATCTGCTGAATCTCGACAAGCCCGACATCCACCGCGCGATTCACGCACCGGATGCAAGCTTCTGGATGCCGGAAGAAACCGACGAGTCACCGCCCGCCGCTTAGTTGCGACGATGGCTGCTTGATTCAATGAGCGGCACCACGACTTGAAATCGCGGGCAGTTCGACATGCAGCCGATCGAGCCGGCGGCGGCGCCTGCACTCGCACCGAATCATCCCGTCGGCGCGATCGGCCTAATCAGCGCGCTCTTGCGAAAGCGGCGCAGCCTCGGCAGATCGGTTGCGACTGTCGGACGTCAAGCCGCCGATCGATCAGTTTCCGGAGAAGCGCTGCACGTAAACATCATCGCTGTAGTACGCCGAGGTTTCATCCCAGGCACCGATGATGTTGCCGGCGCTGTCGAACGCAATCGACGGCTCCGACTGGCCTTCTCCCGTTGCGCCGTCCACATGCACTGCAAACGTTGGCGACCTCGGGCTGCCAGCGGCTGTGAAGGGGCGTGCGTAAATGCCCACGAAGGGGGGATAGATCGACACCGTGGCGCTCGATATCAGGGTGGACCAGGCAATCACGAAGCTGCCGTCGGCGGCCATCGACAGGACCGGCGTCGTCGGCTGCTGATACGGCGAAGGATAGTTCTGCACGGTGAGCAGGCTGCCCTGTGCAACGCCTGCGGTGTTGAAGCGCTGCGCGACGATATTGTCGCCGGACCCAGATTGATTCCAGCTGACGACGAAGTTGCCGACTGCGTCCATGCCGACGGCCGGGAATCCAACCGAGCCGCTGGCGACTGCGAGTCGCGATCCCTGCGCCTTGCCGCTGGCATCGTAGCGGCGCGCCTGAATCTGCGTCGTCGGTGAAGCGCTCCACCAGGACACGACGAAATCGCCGTCGTCGTCGATTGCCAGTGCCGGCTCGGTGATCGTGTAATTGCCGCTGTTGAGTTCGACCAGTTGCGCCTGCGCTTCTACCGTGATCGCCGAACCTTGCGCGACGCCGGCGGCGTTGTAGCGTCGCGCATGGATTGCGGCCTGCGCGCTGCTCAGCGCGAACTGGTGGTAGTAGGTTCCGAACCGTTCGGTGCTGTCGGCCGCGGTGCGCCAGGCGACGACGAAGTCGCCATCGGCATCGACCGCCACCGACGCACGGACGTTATGCACCTTCTGCACGCGAACGACGCCGAGCAGATCGGGGAATGTTTCCTTGGTCACCTGGATCGGCGCCCCCAGCAGGCTGCCGTCGGCGCTGATGCGCTGGGCGCGGACGTAGGTGAGATCCGACGTCAGCAAGCCGCTGGGGCGAAACGGCGAGGTCACCCAGGCAACCACGAAGTTGCCGGCGTGATCCGAGCTCACCGACAGATCGTCGATTGAGGATTCATTGGCGCCCGCCAGGAACGCCGGCCCCTTGGGAGTGCCGTTGGCGTTGAACAACTGTGCGCAGACGCCGAAGCAGGCATCGGTGAAGTCATTCCAGATCACCAGGAACGTGCCATTCGCACCGCGCGCGACGCTGGGCTGCTCGCCGCGCGTACCGAGGGCGTTGACGTGTACCGGGGCTCCGAGCGGCGTGCCGGGCGTGGCCCAGGCCGGTGTTGTGCAAAGCCCGGCGATGACGGCGGCCATCGCGCTGCGTTTGAACGGGTGGTTGAGGCGCTTGGCGCTGTGCTGATTCTTCATGAATCGATTTCTCCCCGAGCGATGTTCGTAACGGCTTTGCTGCCATTTTCGTTAAAGCTAGGCCTCGAACATTACTCGCAAATAACAGACGGGTGAACGCCGCTCAGACTTAAGTATGAGTTCCGATACGGCGATCAGCGGCGTGTCGATTGCGCCCGCGCCCAATGACCGGCGCACGACAACGCTCAAATCGCAGGGCCGAGGATTTGCAAAAGCCCGCTGTGCGCAGCCACCCGAATCCGGGACAATACGGTCCTCTTTTGGTCTTCCAGCCCGCCCATGCTCGTTCACCCGAATATCGACCCCGTCGCCATCCATCTGGGGCCGCTGAAGGTTCATTGGTACGGCCTGATGTACCTGCTCGGCTTCTGGGGTTGCTGGTGGCTGGCGACGGTGCGCGGTCGCTGGCCGCACGTGAACTGGTCGAAGGAGCGCGTTTCCGACGTGCTGTTCTACGTCGTCTTGGGCGTGATTCTCGGTGGCCGCATCGGCTATCTGCTGTTCTATTCCTACGATGCGCAGGGCCACTGGTTGCCGGGGCAGGATCCGTTAACGATCTTCCGAATCTGGGAAGGCGGCATGTCGTTCCACGGTGGACTGCTCGGTGTCGCGGTGGCGATCCTGCTGTTCGCCCGTGCGCAGAAACTGAAGGTCGGCGAAGTCGCCGACTTCATCGCCGTGGTGGTGCCGTTCGGTCTGTTCACCGGCCGCATCGGCAATTTCATCAATGGCGAACTGTGGGGCGCGGTGACCACCGAGCCCTGGGGCATGATTTTCCAGAAAGCCAACGACAACCTGCCGCATCACCCGAGCCAGCTATACGAAGCCGGGCTCGAAGGCCTGGCGCTGCTGGCGATTCTGTGGTGGTTCGGCCGTAAGCCGCGGCCACCGTTTGCGATCACCGGCCTGTTCCTGGTGATGTATGCGGTGTTCCGCTTCGGCGTCGAGTTCGTGCGCTTGCCCGATACACAGCTCGGCTATTTGTATGGCACCGGCTGGTTCACGATGGGCATGCAGCTGTGTGTGCCGATGCTCGTCGCCGGCCTGGCGTTTTTGGGCTATGCCTATTCGCGGCCACGCGCGAGCGCGCACTGACATGCCCAGCACGCTGATCTCCATCTGCAAGCCGCGTCCACCGGACGAGCGCCGCCGCATCATCGAGGCGGTGCATGCGGCGATGGTCGCGACCATCAAGATTCCGGAACATGATCGCGCGCTGCGTCTGCAGACGTTCGAATCGGCCGACTGGAATTTCGGTGCCGATGCCAGCGAAAACTACACGCTGGTCGAAATCACGCTGTTTCCGGGCCGCAGCCACGACGCCAAGCGCGCCCTGTATCAGGCGATCGTGCAGGGACTCGGCGAACTCGGCATCGCAGCCGCCGACATCAAGGTGATCCTGCACGAAGTGGCGCGCGAAAATTGGGGCCTGCGCGGGGGCCAATCGGGCGCGGACATCGCGCTCGGTTTCAAAGTCGAGGTTTGAGGAGCAAGCGATGCGGCAGTATCTGGACCTGATGCGCCATGTGCTCGAGCACGGCACCGAAAAAACCGACCGCACCGGCACCGGCACGCGCTCCGTGTTCGGGCACCAGATGCGATTCAACCTCGCGGATGGATTTCCGCTGCTGACGACCAAGAAACTGCACACGCGCTCGATCATCGTCGAGCTGCTTTGGTTCCTGCGCGGTGAAACCAATATCGCCTACCTGAAGGAGCACGGCGTTTCGATCTGGAACGAGTGGGCAAACGCAGAAGGCGAACTCGGGCCGGTGTACGGACGTCAGTGGCGCAGCTGGCCGACGTCCGATGGCCAGCATATCGACCAGATCAAGCAACTGCTGGAGCAATTGCGCAAGACGCCGGACTCGCGGCGACTGATCGTCTCGGCCTGGAATGTCGGCGAGTTGGGCCAGATGGCGCTGATGCCCTGTCACGCGCTGTTCCAGTTCTATGTGGCCGACGGCAAGCTGTCGTGCCAGCTGTACCAGCGCAGCGCAGATATTTTTCTCGGCGTTCCGTTCAACATCGCCTCGTATGCGCTGCTGACGATGATGATCGCGCAAGTGGTGGGCTTGAAGCCGGGCGATTTCGTCTGGACCGGTGGCGACTGCCACCTGTATTCGAATCACCTCGAGCAGGCACGCACGCAGCTGGCGCGCGAAACACGCGCCCTGCCGACGATGACGATCAATCCGGATGTCGACGATCTGTTCGCGTTCAAGCTCGAAGACTTCGTGCTGAGCGGCTACGAGCCGCACCCGCACATCAAAGCTCCGGTCGCGGTCTGATCGAAGCCAGCGATCGGCGCCGGCAATCGAAGTCGGCGATCGAAGCCAACCATCGCAGCCATCGCTTGCCGTCATCGGCTGCTGCGGCGGCGCGCGGTTTGAGGCGGGACTGCTAGGAGCCTCGCCGAAGCGACGTCCGGACGCGGCATGGGCAGGCGGGCGGCGAGGACCGGTTGCGGCAGTTATGCTGCAGCCGCCTGTTCGTACGGCGTTCTGCATCGATGTGCGCTTCGCGTTACAAGCAGCGAGTCTTCAGGCTGGTTCTAATTGATTCGCGGCGGCCTGCTGCGATAACCGACGCGCAAAGTAACGACATCCAGTGCTAACAGCGATGCGCGATTGGCTAAGCTTTTTCAGCCGCGGTCGCTCCACAGCGAGTCACCACAATCACTCCACAGCCGACCATGCACGACCCCGCATTCGCCGCTTTACCGCAACCGCCTTATTACAGCGTGATCTTCTCTTCGTGTCGCGCCACCGTGGCGGATGGTTATGAGCGAACCGCGGCGCGCATGCTCGAACTCGCCGCGCAGCAACCCGGCTATCTCGGCGTTGAAAGCGCGCGCGATGCGGAAGGCTTCGGTATCACCGTGTCGTATTGGGCGAGCCTCGAGGCCATCAGCGCCTGGAAAGCACAGGCCGAGCATCAGCTGGCGCAGCAGGCGGGACAGCGGCGTTGGTATGCGCATTACGAGCTGCGCATTGCGCGCGTCGAACGTGCCTATGGCGCAGCGGATTGAATGAGTTTGAACTGAATCCCATCGATTCGAATCGAATCAAATCGACTCGACGCGAATCACGGCGACTCAATTCAAATCCACTTAGTGCAAATCCACTCAGTGCAAATCCACTCAATTCAAATCGACTCAAATCAAATCGACGCGAATCAATTCAATGCAACGCTATGGGACGCTTCTCAGGCGTCGGTTACTCGGCCGGCGCGACGTTCTGCACATTCGGCGAAAGCCCTGCATGTGTCGTGCTGCTGCTGAGCGGCAAGCGCAAGCGAACGCGCAGGCCGCCGCCTGGTCGATCCTCCAGCAGCAACTGTCCGTGGTGCCGGCGCACGATGTCGGCAACGATCGAAAGGCCGAGTCCTGCGCCGCCGAGGTTGAGATTGCGCGCAGCATCGAGCCGGTAGAACGGCTCCAGCACGCGCTCGCGTTCGTGGGCCGGAATGCCTGGGCCGCGGTCGTCGATGCACAGCTCTGCCATGCCATCGCCGCCACGCGCGAGACTCAATTCGGCGCCGCCGGCGTGCTTCAGCGCATTGCCGATGAGGTTGTCGATCGCGCGCTGCAAGGTTTCGCGCTGACCAGTGATCTCGATCGAAGCACAGTCACCGAGCGCGACGGCAGCACCATCGGCGGCGAAATGCGACGCGCGTGATCGCACCAATGCCGTCAGATCGATCGTGGTGTGGCTGGTGTCGCGATCGACCTGCGCCAGCATCAGCGAATCGCGCAGGAGTGCATGCATGTCGTCGATGTCGCGCGCGGCGCGCGCACGCTGGGTCTCGTCGTCGATGAATTCGATGCGCAGCCGCAAGCGTGTCAGATACGTTCCGAGATCGTGGCTGATCGCCGCCAGCATTCTGGTGCGTCCTTCAACCAGCGCACGAATGCGTGTGCGCATGCGGTTGAACGCATCGACCAGACTCAGCACTTCCGGCGCACCGCCGACGGCAAGGATCGGATCGTTGAGCGTGCCGCCGAAGCGTTCAACTGCGTGCGAAAGTTGTTCGAGCGGGCGCAGTTGGCGCCGGAGCAGCCACAGGGCGAGTAGGGCGACCACGACGGCGCCGAGCAGTGCGATGGCCGCCAGCCGCAGGCCCAGCGCGTAGCCCCAGAGCACGCGGCGCGGTTCGATCGTCAGGTAACGGCCGTCGTTCAGCCGGATCACCAGCCGTAGCAGACGGGGCGCGTGCGCGAAGTAACGCAGCGGTGCCGCCATCCGGCGCGGGTCGTCGGCCAGGCTCGCGCGCACGCGGTGTTCGCCGAGCGCACCGAGATAGGCCTGCACGGCCGAGCCGAGCTTGGGCAGATCGACTTCCTCGGGATTCGCAGGCGGCGGCTCGGCGCTGACTTCGACGCGCAGGCTCGGTGAGTTGAGCGCGCGCAGCACGCGCGGCAGATCCGTCGGTGCGGCGGCCTCCACCAGTTCGACGATGGCCGCGGTCTGATCGGGCAGGGCCATTCGCGCACTGCTGTGTTCGTCGGTCTGGCGCTGCGCGTGGAACGCGCTGGTGGCGACCATCAGCGTCAACAGCAGTGCGCCGCCGAGAATCAGGCCGATGCGGACGTTGAGGCTGCGCATGTTCAGCGGTGCTCGACCGCAACGCTGAACACGTAGCCGCCGTTGCGCACGGTCTTGATCAATGCAGGCTGCGCCGGGTCGAGTTCGATCTTGCGGCGCAGGCGCGAGACCGCCACATCGATCGACCGATCGAACGATGCCCAGCTGCGACCCTTGAGCCAATCCATCAACTGTTCGCGCGTCAGCACCTGCTGCGGTCGCTGCAGAAACACCATCAGCAATTCGTATTCGCCGCCGAGCAATTCGATTTCCTTGCCGCTGGCATCGCGCAGCCGACGCACGCCGCTGTCGAGCGTGAAGCCGGCAAAGTGCAGTGTCTCGGCGCGCGCCACGACGGTGCCTTGCTCCTGCGCGCGCCGCAGGATCGCGCGAATCCGCGCGACCAGCTCGCGCGGACTAAAGGGCTTGGCGAGGTAGTCGTCGGCGCCGAGTTCGAGTCCGACGATGCGGTCGATGTCGTCGGCCTTGGCGGTCAGCATGATGATCGGCGTATCGCGCAGCGCGCGCAGTCGACGGCAGATCGAAAGCCCGTCTTCTCCGGGCAGCATCAGGTCGAGCACGAACAGCGCGGGAAAGCCCTGCCGATGCAGCAGCACATCGAGTTCGATGCCCGAGCGTGCAAGCTCGGTTTCAAAGCCCTCGCGCTGCAGGAAGTCGCGCAGCAGCGTACCGATTTCGTCGTCGTCCTCGACGATCAAAAGCTTTTGCGGAAGGGCGCTTGTGGGACCGGACATGCGGTGTTGTAAGCCGCACCCGGAGACAACTCAAGCCCGTCGCAGTCAACGTTACACGCGGTTACATTCTGGCTGTGCGTCGGCGCGATCAACGCAAATGTTCAAAGCCGCAATTCAACGCACAGCAGCGGTTGCGTCGTTCCGCCTTATCCGAAGCCGTCGGCCATGTCCGGAAATCGGGGCGAGACTGAGCGAGCGAACGCCAATGCGGCCGACCGCTGGCTTCTGGTAATTTGGCGCGCTCGTAATATTCGCCGCCAGTTCAGGCGCGATCCGAGCCCCCGACCGACGAGTCCTGCCGATGCCGCTTTCGATGTCCAACCCGCTGGTGCTGATCGCAGCACTCGCCGCCAACCGAGTGATCGGTCGGGACGGCGATCTGCCGTGGCGTTTGCCGGAGGATCTGAAACGCTTTCGTCGGCTCACGCTGGGCAACACCATCCTGATGGGCCGCAAGACCTACGACTCGCTCGGCAAGCCGCTGGATGGTCGAATCAATCGTGTGCTCACGCGCGATCCGAATTTCGCAGCACCACCGGGCGTGCAGGTTTTCCGCGAACTGCGCGATGCGCTGGACGCACCTTGCGATGGCGCGCTGATGGTGATCGGCGGCGCCCAGCTGTATGCGCAGACCTTGCCGCTGGCCCAACGACTGGAGCTGACCGAGGTGGCAGCCGACGTGGCGGGCGATACGCACTTTCCCGTATTCGATGCGCGCGATTGGATCGAAACCGCGCGCGAGGAATACGCCACAGACGCGCGACATCCGCACGCCTATGCGTTCGTCAGCCTGGTGCGTCGTCCGCAGGCGACTTGAGTGCAGGCGTGGTCGCGCGCGCAAGGGGTCATTCACGCCCTTGGTCGTCGGCCGGAAGCACTGGTATAACAGCGCCGCGCGCCGGTGATCGCCGACGCGTTCAATCCAAAACCGAACCCAGGAGGAGTTGTAATGGCCGACCTCAAGGCGCAATTCGCGCAGGCACAGAAAGATGTGAAGTCGCTGACCAAGCGGCCCAGCAACGAAGACCTGCTGGCGCTGTACTCGCTGTTCAAGCAGGGCTCCGAAGGTGATGCAACCGGCAGCCGCCCGGGCATGCTCGACATGGTCGGTCGCGCCAAGTTCGATGCCTGGGCCAAGCTCAAGGGCACCGCGCAGGATGCCGCGATGAAGCAGTACATCGCCAAGGTGAAGGCGCTGCTCGGCTAAGGCATGGTCGATGTGAATCGTTCGGGCTGAGGACTTCACGCCGGCAATTCGCCTAGGCAAATCACCCGGACGATTCGCATCGGGCCTGCGCACAACATCGCGCAGGCTCTTGCTTCAAACCGTGTCGACATCGCGCGACATTGGATAGTCCATCAATCTTCGGGGAAGTCCGTGTCGGCATCGCGCGACATCGGATAGTCCGTCAAGCTTCAGGGCAGCCTGTATCGACGTCGCGCGATACCGGATCATCGACCGAGCTTCGAGGCAGACGAGCTGCATTCGAGGCAGTCGAGCCGCAAGGGGCTCACGACCTCGCAGGTGTTTGACTTGAAGTCCGACTCGCGAAGGCCGACGCGGCGGCCTACTCGCTGGCGGGTCGATCCGCCATGCGTGCGGCGAAGTCGCGCGCAAACTGCATCGCCACGCGACCCGAGCGCGATGCGCGACCGAGCGCCCAGCGCAATGCGGCTTTCTCCGCATCTTCGTTCCAGACCTCGCAGGCCAGCCGGCGCAGATGCATTTGCACCGCGTCGAGAAACTGATCCTGGTTGAACGGCGGAAACGATAGCCACAAGCCGAAGCGTTCCGACAACGCGATCTTCTCCTCGCTGCTCTCGCCGGGATGCAGCTCGCCATCCTTGAAGCGGAATTCGTCGTTCTCGTGACGAAACTCCGGCATCAGGTGTCGGCGATTGCTGGTGGCGTAGATCAGCACATTGTCGGGCGGCTCCTCGATGCCGCCGTCGAGCGCTGCTTTGAGTGCTGCCAGCGCCGGATCGTTGGCCTGCACCGAGAAATCGTCGACGTACAGCACGAAGCGCTCGGCGCGCTCGCGTAGCGGTGCAACGATATCCGGTAGGTCGGTCAGGTCGTGCGCCGGTACTTCCACCAGACGCAGGCCTGCCCCGCCGAACTCGCTCAGCATCGCCTTCACCAGCGAGGATTTGCCGGTGCCGCGGCTACCGGTGAGCAAAGCATGATTCGCCGGCCGGCCAGCGACGAAGTGGCGCGTGTTGGCGATCAACTCCTTTTTCTGGCGCTCGATGCCGAGCAGTTCGTCGAGCGGCTGCGATTGCGGATGCGCAATCGGCAGCAAGGACTGATTGCGCCAACGGTAGGCGAGCGCTTGGGTATTCGAATTCGACACGGAGGCTGGAGGACTAGAGGTGACGGATCGATAAGTTTAAGCGCGGATGCGATGTCACCGAGGTACATCGTCCATCAGCGAATGTTTTCGAGGACGACAAGCGCACGATTCTCGCGCGTTACAATAATTTGATGAAATTTGCGAACTCGCGGCGTATTCCACAGATAGCTGCGCCGAGCAAAAAGCGCCAAAAATAAAATGCGAGATTGCCAAGATGCTGAAGATTTGCACATTCCTATGGGGTGACAAATATTCGTTGGACTATGTTCGACGTCTATTCGATGGCGTGAGCCGAAACCTGACGATTCCGCATGAGCTTGTTCTCGTGACGTCGTGGAGCGACGCAGCGATTTCAAGCTTGAACTGCCGCAAAGTCGCGATCGTAGACATCGAACTCACAAAGATCCGTGGCTGTTTTGCGCGACTTCGCCTGTTTGACCCTGAGTTTCAGTCGGCGATGGGCATGGCTGAAGAAGACCGAGTGGTCAGCATGGACTTGGACTCCGTTGTCACCGGGCCACTTGACCGCTTGTTCGAGCGCGAAGAGCCGTTTGTTATTTTGACAGGCGCCAATGCTGAAAATCCTTGCCCGTTCAATGGATCGATCTGGATGCTCAAGGCCGGACATCGCCCAGACGTTTGGTCGGACTTCTCGTTGACCGAAGCCAATAAGCTGTCAGTTTTCGATTATCCCGACGATCAGGCGTGGTTCGCTCACAAGATGCCCTCGGCCGCCGGCTGGAAGGCCGGCTCAGCGTCCGGCGTGTACGCCTTTCACAAGCCTGGTTGGCCCGGAAAGAAGAACGATCATCGCCTGCCAAAAGACGCCCGAATCGTCGTCTTCCCGGGTTGGCGTGACCCATCGAAATTCTCAGACGTCGCCTGGATCAAGCAGCATTGGAAGTAGAGTCGTCGCGCGCACATAAAATTTGATTCACGCGATCAAGCGCTGCGCAGCTTCGAAAACGACGCGCTGCTGGCGCTGGTCGAACCGGTGGTGTCGTCGGCGCCGCTGATGCTGCCAAACGTCGTAGGAGCGCAGTCAGGCGGGCGGCCCATCGGCTGATGTACGCTCTCGCGCGACGTCACGGCAGCGGGTTTCGCTGATCAGCATGAACGAGGTGAGCATTGGGTTACGGCGACAAGTTGATGGCGATTGGCGATGCCTGGCGCGATTACCAGAAAGATCCGCGCAAGCGCCATGTCGCCATTGGCAATGGCCGGAAGATCGACATGACCGATGCCGAACTCGGCCTGGGGCTCGATTTCCTCGCCAGCCAGGACGAGGTCGATCGTGGTGACGAGGTTGCCTGGGTGATCTCGTATCCGGGTTGGCGGCCGTACCACGACCATGCGGCGATGCGCGAGGCCTTGCGGCAGCAGCGGTCCGGCAGCTGGCTCGGTCGCTTCCGCTCGAACCGCGATATCGGCAAGCTCGATCACTTCATTTTCAACTTCGAATACCAGGCGACGCCGGCGCCGATTCGTTTGACTGCCGAAGAACAATCGCTGGCCGAGCAGTGGTCGCGGGAGCCGTTCATTGCGATCGAGCCTTACATCAAGGCCAAGGCGCCGCCGTCCAAGCAGTGGCCGGTGGAACGGTTCGCGGAAGTGGCGCGTCGCCTGCAGCGCGATTTCAAGGTCTACCAGATCGGTGCACCGGATGCGCCGCCGCTGCTGGAGGGCCTGCCACGGATCCGAGCGCGTTCCTTCCGCGAGGCAATGGCCTACTTACGGGCTGCGCGCTTGTTCATCGGCCCGGAGGGCGGCCTGCACCACGCGTCTGCGGCCATGGGGACGCGCGCGGTGGTGATCTATGGCGGCTACACCTCGCCGCGAGTGACCGGCTACGCCTTCCACGTCAACCTGACCGGCGGCAGCGTCGAACCCTGCGGTACCAAGCACGGCTTTTGCGCGCACTGCCGCGCGGCGCTGGACAATATCAGCGTTGACGAAGTCGAACTGAATGCGCGCAAGCTGCTTTCAGAGCCGGATCGCCGCAGTTTTGAGGCACTGCGGCCGGCGCTGGATGTCGTCGCGACGAGTCCGTTGTAAAATGGCCGATCTTGCCGAGACTGCTGCTCGCAAACCAAGAGCTAGGTAACGGCGTATCGTCGATATCCGGGGGCTGTGCGTTGGTGGCGGTCGAACGGCGGGAGGATGGCGGTATTAGAACCTTTAAGGCCCGCGCCAAGGCAATAATGTCTTGCGGCTGACAGGACTGTCTGAAGCCGATGCTCTGAACGATTTACGAGCGAACGATTAACTGAATGAACAATTGCACGCCTAGCCTGAGCGGCTTGCCGTTTCGCAACGGCGGCAGTTTCCACACACTCGGCGAGGCCCTCGACTATGCCGCGACCGGTGCGACCGGCCTGAATTTCTATTCGGGCAAGGGCGAACTGCTCGAACGGCTGCCCTACGCCCAGTTGCGCGAGCAGGCCTTACTGCTGGCGCGCCGGATGCTGGGCGCCGGTCTTAAGCACGGCGATCATGTCGCGATCATCGCCGAGAACGAAGGCGATTTCGTGCGCAGCTTCTTCGCCTGCCAGTACGCCGGTATGGTGCCGGCGCCGCTGCCGCTGCCGGCCGCACTCGGCGGCAAGGACAACTACCTGCAGCACATCCGCCGCATGGTCGAGAGCGCGGCGGCCACGGCGGCACTCGCGCCTACGGCGCTGGAAGGCATGCTGCTGGAGGCCTGCGCCGGCCTCAAGCTGGTGGTCTGCGGCACGCTGGCAAAGTTCGACGAGGTTGCGCCGGTGTCCGGCGACCTTCCCAGTCCCTTGCCGGACGATCTCGCCTACCTGCAGTTTTCTTCCGGCAGCACACGCTTCCCGCGTGGCGTTGCGGTCACCCACCGCGCGGTGCTGGCCAACATGGGCGGCATTGCGGCCCATGGTCTGAAGATCGGCCCGCAGGATCGCTGCATTTCCTGGCTGCCGCTGTATCACGACATGGGTCTGGTGGGCTTTCTGCTGACGCCGCTGACCTGCCAGATTTCGATCGATTACCTGCATACGCGTGAATTCGCGCGCCGGCCTTTGACCTGGCTGCAACTGATCTCCCGCAACGGCGGAACGCTGTCCTACAGCCCGACGTTCGGCTACGAGCTTTGCGCGCGCCGCGCGGAAAAAATGGGGCCGGAAAACCTCGATCTGTCGCGCTGGCGTGCAGCCGGTATCGGCGGCGACATGGTGCGTCCGGAACCGCTGCAGAAATTTGCCGACACATTTGCCGCTTCGGGCTTCAGTGCAAAGGCCTTCGTCGCCAGCTATGGCATGGCGGAAGCATCCTTGGCGCTGTCGTTTGCGCCGCTGGGTGAGGGCATCCGCGCCGACCTGATCGACACCGACCGTTTGGAGCGCGAACACCGCGCGATCACGCCGGAGGTCGATGCGGGGCGCACCCGAGAGTTCGTGCATTGCGGCCGCATCTTGCCGGGGCACGCCCTGGAGGTGCGCGACGACTTCAATCGACCGCTGCCAGAGCGTCGGGTCGGCGTGATCTATGTGCGCGGCCCGAGCTTGATGAAGGAGTACTTCGGGCATCCGGAGGAAACCGCGAAAATCCTGTCGGCCGATGGCTGGCTCAATACCGGGGACCTCGGCTACCAGACCGACGGCGATATCGTCATCACCGGTCGCGCGAAAGATCTGATCATTCTCAACGGCCGCAACATCTGGCCGCAGGATCTTGAGTGGACGGCGGAGAGCGAGGTCAGCGCGTTGCGCTCTGGCGACGTGGCGGCGTTCGCGGTTGACGGTCTTGGTGGTGAAAACGTCGTCGTACTGGTCGAGTGCCGCGTGGTCGATGCGGACGCGCGCGATGCGCTGCGTGACGAAGTCGCCGGTGTGCTGCGTCAACGCCATGGCGTGGAGGCGGTGGTTGTTCCGGTGATGCCGCGCGCGCTGCCGCAAACCTCTTCCGGCAAGCTCAGCCGCGCGAAAGCAAAGATGCTCTATCTGCAGGGCGCGTTTGAGCTCAAGCGAGCCACCGCTGCAAGCTGAACCCGGACGGCGCGTCGCCGTCACCGGTGCCAGCGGCTTCGTCGGCCGCCATCTGGTGCGCGAACTGGTGGTCCAGGGACTACAGCCTCGGATCCTCACGCGTCGCGATCCGGTGGTACCGGAATGGCGCGACATCGAAATCGAAGTGGTTCCGGGCGAGCTTGGCGATGCCGCCGCACTGCGCCGGCTGGTTACGGGCGCCGATGCAGTGATCCATCTGGCCGGCTTGATCAAGGCAGCCAGCACGGCGCAGTTCATGGCGGTCAACCGTGACGGCACCCGCGCAGTCGCCGAAGCGGTGCGACAGCACGCGCCGAATGCGCATTTTCTTCATGTCTCCAGCCTCGCCGCGCGCGAGCCGCAGCTATCGGGCTATGCCGCGAGCAAACGCGCCGGCGAGACCGTCGCGCTCGACCTTCTCGGTGCGACCGCCAGCGTGCTGCGGCCGCCGGCGGTGTACGGGCCGGGTGATCGCGAAACCCTGATTTTTTTTCAGCTCGCCGCCCAGCGTACGGCCTGGCTGCCGGGTGGCCCGGCTGCGCGTACCGCCTTGATTCATGTCGCAGATCTGGCCGCCGCGCTGGCGCGAATGGCCACCGCGCCCGCCAGTGGCCGCGTGCAGTCCACGGCCGATGCAAGGCCGGCTGGCTACAGTTGGCGCGAAATTCTCGAATCTGCGGCGCGAGCCGGCGGCAACACTGCGGCCAAGTTTCGAAATGCCCCGCGATTGCCGTTGCAGGCGCTGGCTTTCGCAGGCGATACGGCGCGCCGCTTTGGCTACGCCAAGATGCTGACCTCGGAGAAGTTGCGCGAACTGCTCCATCCGGACTGGGCCGTGGCGCCGCAGGAGCTGGCGCGTATCCCAGGCTGGCAACCCCGCTTCGACCTGGATCGAGGCTTTCACGATGCCGTCGCCTGGTATCGGAAGGCCGGCTGGCTGAGCGCGGCTTGAGGCCGACGCCCCGAAGATAAGTTGATAAGGCCCGACAGTAACGGTTTTTTACCGAATCGCGGTTGCCTTTTTGTGACAAACCGGGCGGGGGCGAGTACGATGCCGACTAAATTTAATTAGGATTGTCGCCGCTCGCCTGCGACGCTGCCGACTCTTATTTATGACGGAAAATGCCGACAACATTAGGGCAGATGTAATTGCTGCCCTGACCAAGCTCCTCCCGCGCCCGGTGGCGCTGCATGGCGATACCCACATCGTCCAGGATCTTGGCCTCGATTCGCTCGCGATCATGAACTTCATGCTCGAAATCGAGGATCGCTTTGATATTTCCATCCCGCTGGACCGCGCGGCCGACATTGCTACGATCGATGATCTCGTGCAGGCGGTGGCATCCTTGGTGAAACAAGAGAAAGCATGAGCATACTTGCCAAGTTTTCCCAGTTGCAGCACACCTACGACGCGCTCAGCGCAGTCAAGCCGAATCCCTTCGCAGTCACATTCGACGAAATCATTTCGTCGACCGAAGGTGTGATCGACGGCCGCCAGACGATTCTGCTCGGCACCAACAACTACCTGGGCCTGACGATGGACCCAGAATGCATCGAGCAATCGGTGCAGGCCTTGCGGCAGCAGGGCACCGGCACGACCGGTTCGCGCGTTGCCAACGGTAGCTATGCCAGCCATCGCGCACTGGAGCAGGATCTCGCAAACTTCTTCGGCCGCGAACACTGCATGGTGTTTTCGACCGGCTACCAGGCCAATCTCGGCATGCTGTCGACGCTGGTCGGTCGCGGCGATCACTTGATTCTCGACGCCGACAGTCACGCCAGCATTTATGACGGTGCGCGTCTCGGCCACGCCGAAGTGATCCGCTTCCGTCACAGCGACCCGGAAGATCTCTACAAGCGCCTGCGCCGTCTCAAGGACGTGCCTGGCAGCAAGATGATCGTGGTCGAAGGCATTTACTCGATGCTCGGCGACCTCGCGCCCTTGCGCGAAATCGCCGCAGTAAAGCGTGAAATGGGCGCGTACCTGATGGTCGACGAAGCGCACTCGATGGGCGTGCTCGGGGAACGCGGTCGCGGACTCGCCGAAGCCGCCGGCGTCGAAGCTGATGTCGATTTCATCGTCGGAACGTTTTCCAAGAGTCTCGGCAGTGTCGGTGGTTTCTGCGTCGCCGACATCGAAGGTTTCGACATCTTGCGCGTGGCCTGCCGCCCGTACATGTTCACCGCCTCGTTGCCGCCGTCGATCATCGCGTCGACGCGTCAGGCCCTGCGACGCCTGGAAAGCGACAAACCCTTGCGCCAGCGTCTCAGCAGCAATGCCGAGCGGCTCTATCAAGGTCTGCGTCAACTCGGCCTCAACGTCGGTCCGCACGCCAGTCCGATCGTCTCGGTGGCGCTGGAGGATCAGGAATTGGCGGTGCGTTTCTGGAACGCGCTGCTGCAGAGCGGCCTGTATCTGAATCTCGCGCTGCCGCCGGCCACGCCGTCGAATCGGCCGTTGCTGCGCGCCAGCGTCAGCGCGGCGCATTCGCGTCGGCAGATCGATCGCGCAGTGGAATTGTTCGGCGAAGTCGCCGTGGCGCTCGGTGTGCTGCCCGCGACCACCGGCAGCCCGGTTGCGATGGTCGCCTGATTCGGCCTTCGTCGTCCGGGGTTCCGCGCGCTCCGCTGGATCGATAATCTCCAGCGATTCGGGCGATCCGTTGAATTGATCGTCTGCAGCGTTACGTGCGCTCCGCTGAATTTATAGTCTCCGGCGTTAGGCGCACTTAGCTGTATTGATCGTCTCCGGCGTTAGGCGCGCTCAGCTGAATCGATCCTCTCCAGCGCTATGCGCGATCCGCTGAATCGATCGTCTTCAGCGATAACGTGCACGTCGAGAGTGCCGCGGTTACGTTGCCACGGGCCGCTGCCGCGGCACTCTCGACGTGCACGCTGCTGACCGAACGCTAACTAACGCAGCACAGAGCGTCGTTTCAGCCGCCAGATGATTCCGGGCGCGGCGAGAATCGGGTGACGTCGTTGCCAGTCAGTCAGATTCAGTTTGACGCCGGAATGGCGCTCGATTTTCCAAGCCAGATAGTCCGCGCCGTTGTCGAACGTAAATGCCGCCTTGCTCAGGCGCAACAGATTGAGCGGCTGCCCGAGCCGCTGACGCCGCTGCCAGGCGCGCGCGGCTGTCTTGCGCTGTTGCGGCGTGATTTGAGGTTCCAGCAAACCGTCGGCGCGGCGCTGGAAATGGATGCCGCCACCGTTCCAGGCCATCGGCAGCAGCACGTCGTAGTAGGTCGGGTCGAAGCCGAGCACGTCCTGCGCGCGTTCACCGCGCTCGACTCGCAATTCGGTCGCATAGGTCCTCTGGAACAGGCTGCGCCAGTAATCCTGCGCAGTGGCGCTCGCGGGGCCCAGGCGGGCTGCCCAGCTGGCTGCAGTCACAGCCGCCTGCGCCAGCGCAGCGGCCGTGCCCTTGAGTGCTGCCGCATCGCGCGACCAGGCACACATCACCGGCTGTGAGAAGCGCGCCCAGAGGGTCGTGTCCAGCGAGTCGGCATGCATTCCCTGTTGGAATTGTTCAAGGCTCAGCACCGCGATCTTGGCGCGCAGTTGCTGGGTGCCGATTGTTTGCTCTTGGTAGAACACATTTGGAGGGAGCAGCCGATTGGCAAGCGCGGCCAGGCCGGGGCCATGCCAATCGCGCAAGCGGTCGACCAACACATAAAAGTCGAGCAAGCCATCGGCGAGATCACCGCTCCGAAGTCCGGAGCCGTAGAACAGCACGGCAAGCACACTGCCGTGTCCGTGTGCCGCGAGATGCGCGGCAAATTCCTGCACGGCCGGCGCAGGTGCGGCACACAGCTGCGATTCGATCCAGTCGGGCAAGGCGGCGATCACGGCGTCAGAAACTCGATTTCCGGTCCGGAACTCAGCTCGATCATGCCACTCGGGCCGGGCTCAAAGGCTTCGCCGTCGACCACCACCGGTTGATTCAGCTGTAAGCGAATACGAGTGGCGCAACCACTCCGATACCCATCGTTGAGCATGCGTTGCGTGGGACGTCCACGCAGCAGCGGAATCATCGAACGTCCCAGGCGCCGCGGCGGCGCATCGATGTCGAGGTATCGGATCGGACCCCCATTGCCCCAGAACGGCCAGAGTCCGAGCATCAGCTTGTTCAGCGTGGTCGCCAAGAAAATAAAGCGGGCGCCTGCGCGCTCGGGCTGATCGTCGAGGGCAACGCCGATCTGCTCGCCAAGGTGCCAATCGCCTTCGCCCCGCAGAGTCTGCTTGAACGAGGCGAACACGGTGACCGCGACCGATGCGTCGTACTGGACGCCGCCGGTGAGTACGCGCTGATGCGCGTAATGCGTGGCTTGTGCCAGTGCCGCCGCGCCCATGAAGAAGCCACTGACCGGCGCATGCGCCTGATCCGGCCAGGTCAGCGTCAACGCGGGGCGTCGGACCCGGCGCCGGAAACTGTCGTCGCGCGCTGCCGCCAGTACCCGCTGCAGCGCGGCGGTGGTGTGACCCGCACTCCCAACATCGGACGCAACCACGTTGGCATTGCCGGAACTCAGCAGTGCCAACTTCGGCAAATTCGAACCGTAGGCGAGCGGCAGCGCGCTGATCACGTCGCGCAGCGTGCCGTCGCCGCCGCTGATCAGCAGCAGGCTTACTTCGCGTCGCGAGAAGTCCGTGAGCGTCGCGGCGAGCTCCTCGAGCGAAGCCGGTTCGGCACGCAGCAAGTGCGGCGAACCGGCGCCGAGCAGGCGCTGGCGATTGCGCTGGCTGCGCGGGTTGTGAATCAGGCCGATCTGTTGGGGCGTGCGCTTCACGAACGGCGACGCAGCCACAGTCGCGCTGCACCGCGCACCAGCGCAGACGCGGGGAATTTGCAGCGGTCCGGAAGATCCAACATGGCATCATGCAAGCGAAAATGAGCCCACCATTATCCGTGACCGCGACCACGCTTGCGCATTTTTCCGACCCGCACCTGAGCCATGCGCCGCGCCTGCGGCTGCGTGAGCGATTCAGCAAGCGTCAATTGAGCGCGTGGTCCTGGCTGCGCGACCGGCGCGAGCTGCAACTGGGCGATGTGCTCGAATCGTTGCTCGCGGATATTCGCGCACAGGCGCCGGAGCAGATCGTCATCACCGGCGACATCACCAATTTCTCGTTGCACGAGGAGTTCAGCGCAGCGGCGAACTGGCTGCGTGAACTGGGTAGCCCCGAGCGCGTCAGCGTGGTGCCCGGCAATCACGACGCGCTGGTCAGCGTCGCCGACGATCAAGGTCTCGGCCGCTGGCGTCCCTGGATGAGCTCGGATGTGGAGCCGCGGCAGCCGTCGCCGTCGATGCGTACGCCGCAGTGGCCGTATGTCCGCGTGCGCGGCGCAATCGCGCTGGTGGGGCTCAATTCGGCATTGCCAACGGCGCCGCTGCTGGCCTCCGGTGCGCTCGCCAGCGACCAGCTCGAACGGCTGGAGATCGAATTACGGGCCTTGTCCGAGCGCGGTCTGTTCCGCATCGTGCTGCTGCATCATCCGGTTGCCGATGCGGCGGTTTCCGCCCGCAAGGCGCTGCGCAACCGCGCCGCGCTGCGCGACGTCCTGGCGCGCGCAGGTGCCGAGCTGGTGCTGCACGGACACGCGCGCGACGCGCGCTTCGACACCGTGCCGGGCCCGCACGGCGCCATTCTGTGCCTGGGATTGCCATCGTCGTCGGCCGTGCCGAGCCGCAAGGACGCCGGCGCGCGTTGGCACCATCTAACGCTGCGCCGCGAAGGCACGGCCGCCTGGGAATTGCAGGTGCAGGCGCGGCTGTGGAGTCCCGAGTCGCGCACGTTCGAACAGGGCGGCTGCTACCGCGTGCAGATCGAAGGACCCGCAGCGTCGGCTGCGCTGCGCTAGGCGCACCCGGCCCGTTGCGCCGCGCGACGCACGACTCACGCGGCTGTCCGCTTGGACGTGTCCTTCCCGCAGACTGCGTCGGCGTCGAATCGCGGCAAAAAATCCCGGCGAGCACATCGATTGCAACAGGCCGAACACGAATGGAAGCGGTCGCATGAAGCTCAGCATTCGCGCCGGTCGCAGCCGCTCGAGCAGCACTCGGATCGAGGATCTGATCAACAACATGGGATCGGTTGGATCGCATCGACCCAAAAACGCCTCTGCCACGCTGTCTGCGTGGCGGCTTAACCGCCATACTGTATTTTTGCGTTCGCCTGCCGCCATTTCCGATTGATGACGCCGAAGTTTCCAGTCCCCGCCATTGCAGTCACTAGCGGACCCGCGTCCGGGTTCGACGCGCGCCGTCATGACGGTCGAACCGGTGACTCCTCAGTTGCCGATCTGTGTCGCCGCAAGCGTGCCGAGGTGGCCAGCCCGACGGCCGGACGTCCAGCGCCACGCGTCGAATCGCGCATCGAATAATGGCCACTCGCAGCGCACCGATCCTGAACCGCTATCTGCTTGGGCTGCTGCTGCGGCCGCTGCTGCTGTCGATCGGTGTGGTCTTGCTGGCGCTGTTGCTCGAGCGGCTGCTGCGGCTGTTCGATCTGGTCGCGGCCACCGACAACGCACTCGATGCGGTGCTGCTGATGTTGCTCAACCTGGTGCCGCACTATCTCGGCCTGGCGTTGCCGGCGGCGTTTTTCGCCAGCATCTTCATGGTGGTCGCGCGACTCGGCGACGACAACGAACTCGATGCACTGTTGGCGGCCGGTCGTTCCATCGAAGAAACGGCGCGGCCGTTCATGCTGGTCGCGATCCTGCTGTCGCTCTTCAGCCTGTATCTGTTCGGCTTCCTGCAGCCGTACTCGCGCTATCGCTATCACCAGGTGTCCTACGACGCATTGCACGCAGGCTGGAATGCGCGTGCGCAGGAGAACATTTTTGCCGATGCCGGACGTGGCTTCGTGCTCACCGCCGACCAGGTCGACGGCACCGGGCGCGGACTCACCGGAGTTTTCATCCGCCGGGTTGGACCCGATGGCGAGGAGGAGATCACCACGGCGAAGTCCGGCACGCTGTCGCCGACCACCGACGGTACGACGCTGCTGCTGGAACTCGAAGACGGACAGATCGTGCACGAGCAGGCCAACCGCGAATTGCTCAAGGTGACTTTCAAGCACGGCACCTTGAACGAACATTTCGCCGCCAATGCACCACCGTTCAGACCGCGCGGTGACAGCGAGCGCGAACTCACATCGACCGAACTCTGGCGCGAGCTGCACGCGCCGACGCCACCGCTGCCGCCGGCACAGCTCGCCGGTGAATTCCAGGCGCGTCTGGTGCGCGCGCTGTCATTGCCGCTGTTGCCCTTGCTGGCGGTACCGCTGGGCATGTCGGCCAAGCGCGGGCGGCGCGCACCGAGCGTGATCGTCGCCTGCCTGATGCTGCTCGCGCTGCATCACGGCGTACAGCTCGGTGAAAGTCTCGCCGAAACCGGCCGCGTACCGGTGATCCCGGCGGTGTGGGCGCCGCTGATTCTGTTCGGCACGCTCAGCGCCTGGCTGTTCCGCGGCAGCTTGAAAACGCCTGGCGACAATCCGGTGACGCGCGCGGTCGCCGCAATCGAAGGCGCGATCGACGGCATCAGTCTGCGTCGCCGCAAGGCCAAGCCATGAACGGTGCGCTGGCGAATTATTTGCGCAAGCTGCTCGCGGCGCAGACGCTCGGGGTGCTGCTGGCACTGACCGCGCTGCTGCAGGTGCTCGATCTGCTCGATGCGACCAGCGATATTCTCAAGCGGCATCTCGGTGTTGCCGGCATCCTGCATTACACGATGTTGCGCACGCCGGTTGAGTTGTCGCTGTCGCTGCCACTGGCCATGCTGATCGGCGCTTTGTTCACCTACTACACGCTGGCGCGCAATCACGAGCTGATCGCGATCCAGGCGGCCGGCATGCATCTCGGCTGGATGGTCAAGATCCTGCTGCCCGTCGTGATGCTGTTTGCCGCGCTGCAATTCATCGTCAGCGACCGCGTCATGCCGCTGGCCGAGGGCGCGCTGAACACTTGGTGGAATGCGACCGCCTTGCCCGGCGATGACGACGACGACGCGCCCAAGGCCTTGTGGTGCCACACCGACGACGGCCTGGTGTCGTTCGACCGCGTCAGCGCCGATGGCCGCCACATCGACGGTTTGCGGATTTATCGGCGCAACGGCGAGCAGCAACTGTCGTCGCGCGTGAGCGCGGCATCGGCCGATTGGGTGCAAGGCCATTGGCAACTGCATGCGGCGGCCGATCTCCAACTGCTCGATCAACACGTCGCGCGCAGCGTGCCGAGCGATCAGCTCTGGAAAACCAACTTGCGGCCCGACGACGTGCTGCGCCTGAATCTGCCGCAGCCGCACCTGTCGAGTACAACGCTATACGGCATCGTTGCCGGCCAGCGAGTGGGTACGCGTCCGCCGAGTTATTACCGCACGTCCTTGTATCGCAGTATTGCTGCGCCGCTGGGGCTGTTAGTGATGCTGCTGCTGGCGCTACCAGCCACGCGCGCGGCGCGGCGCGGTGGCGAAGGCGGCGGTCTGTTGCTCGCGGCCTTGGCGGCGGGGCTCGGCTTCGTGCTCGCAGACGGCCTGCTGACCTCGCTCGGCGAAGGCGATCGCGTGCCGCCGATCGTTGCGGCGTTCACGCCCTTGTTGCTGTTCGGCAGCGGCGGTTTGATGCTGTTGCGGCGTTACATTGTCAGTTAGACGTACACAAAGACCAAGAAAGGGAAGTACATGAACGCAAATCAGCCCTCGCCATCAAGCGCCGGCGTGCGCGCCGCGAGTTCGTCGGCGATTGAAATCATTCCGGTGACGCCGGCACTGATGGACCGGTTTATCCGCGTACCGTTTCGTGTGCATGCGGACGATCCGCAATTCGTACCGCCGCTGATGATGGAGCGGCGCGAAGCGTTCTCGCCGAAGATCAATCCATTCTTTCAGCACGCGACCGTGCAGTTCTGGATCGCACGCCGCGATGGTGTCGACGTCGGCCGCATCAGCGCGCAGCTCGATCACCTCGCACCTTCAGTGAAGCACGAAGGCGCCGGCCACTTCGGCATGATTGCGGCGGACAATGATCCGGCCGTGTTCAATGCACTGTTCGAAACAGCCGAGGCTTGGCTGCGCGAACACGGCTGCACGAAGGCCATCGGCCCGTTCAACCTGTCGATCAACGAAGAAACCGGCTTGCTGGTCGACGGCTTCGACACGCCGCCGATGCTGCTGATGGGACACGACCGCGCTTTTGTCGGCCCGCAGATCGAACGCCTGGGCTACACCAAGACCAAGGACGTGCTGGCCTATCTGATGGACATCGGTCAGCCGTATCCGGACAACGTGCGCAAACTGGTCGAGCGGCCGCTGAAGGACGAGATTCGCGTGCGGCCGATGAACATGAAGCGCTATCACGACGACATCGTCACGATGACCAGCATCTTCAACGACGCCTGGTCCGGCAACTGGGGCTTCGTGCCGTTCACCGACGCCGAGATCGATCACATGGCGAAGTCGCTCAAACCGATTCTCGATCCGAACCTGGTGGCATTTGCCGAACTCAACGGCGAGCCAGTCGGCTTCGGTGTGGCGCTGCCGAACATCAATGCCGCGATCGGCGACTTCGATGGCAAATTGCTGCCGTTCAACTGGGCGAAGCTGCTGTGGCGCCTCAAAGTGAAAGGCATCCGCAGCGGGCGCGTACCGCTGATGGGCGTCAAGCGCAGCATCAGCGGACTCGGCGCGCGACTGGTGCCTTTCCTGATCATCGACGCGATGCGCAAGGCGGCACTCGCCAAGGGCATGCGCGAGATCGAGCTGTCGTGGATTCTCGAAGACAACCTGGCGATGCGAGGCATCATCGAAGCGCTCGGTGGCCGTGCGTACAAGACCTATCGCCTCTACGAGAAATCACTGGCGTGAGCGATTCGCAAATCGCACCCGGCGCACCCGGCGCAACCAGCGCATCCGGCACGTCGCCGCGAAGCGGACTCAGTGCGCTGGTGCTGGCCGGTTCGCGCGGACCGGGCGATCCGCTGGCGCTCTATGCTGGCGTCAGTCACAAGGCGCTGATCGAAGTTGATGGCATCCCGATGCTGCAGCGCGTGGTCGCCGCGTTGGCGCAGGTCGAAGCCATCGCGCACATCGCGATTTCGATCGAACAGCCATCGCTGGTCGCATCACTCGCGGGGCTAGGTGCCGCCGCAGCGCACTGCACGCTCGAAGTGCTGCCAGCGGCCGGCAGTCCAAGCCTGAGCGTGGCGGCGGCACTCGATCGGCTCGGCACGCCGCTGCTGGTCACCACGGCGGATCACGCGCTGCTGCAGCCGGAGTGGCTGCGCTACTTTCTCGCGCAGGTGCCGGCGGACGCCGATGCCGCCGTGGCATTAGCGAATAAAGCCGCCATTCTGCAGGCGGTTCCGGATACGCAGCGCACCTACCTGCGATTCGCCGACGATGCCTATTCCGGCTGCAATCTGTTCTATCTGGCGACTCCGAATGCGGTCGGCGCGGTGAAGTTCTGGCGACAGATCGAAGCCGAGCGCAAGCAACCGCTGAAGATGATCCGGCGGCTGGGACCACTGTTCGCACTGCGGTTCGTGCTTGGGCGATTGACGCTGGCTGCGGCTATTGCGCGGCTCGGCGTCCTCGCCGGGGCGCGGGCGGCGGTGGTGAAGATGCCGTTCGGCCGAGCCGCGATCGATGTCGACAAGCCCGCGGATCTGGAACTGGTACGGCGACTGGTGCAGCAGGATCGCGACCGGACGACCCGCTAGCGGGAACTTCGCAAGCAGTCGTGCTCAAGCGATGGAGCGCTTCAAGCGAGTGAGCCATTCTCGCGATCGGAAAGAACGGACGGCAGGCCCCGACCGCAAGTGCCGACCGCAGGCATCGGTCGTTGTTTCGATCGCAAGTCAGCGAATCGTCTTTCTGCTGATGCCGTGCCCGATGGGGTGAACGGCGCGTTTCCGCAGTGATCGACCGGTCCGCGCATTCATGCAAGCAGTCCGGCGGACCGATTACTCAATGTGTAGCGTCACATCGCATTGGCCGCATTGGCCGCATTGGCGGGGTTTGTCGTGGTCAGTGATCGGATCGATGCGCTCGCCGCCGCAGGCTGCCCAGCAACACGTCCCACAGCGGTGAGCTGACGCCATAGCCGCAACTCGAATCGACGAAGTGATGCTGCATGTGATGACGCTTCAGCGCCTTCAGCCAGGCGCTGTGGAAGGTCGCGTGATGCAGCGCGTAATGCATCATGTCGTAGACCAGATAGCCACTCAGAAAGCCGGCGAAGCAGGCGTTCAGGCCCGATTGCGGCAAGACCCAGTCGAACAGCGCGTAGAACGCCGCAGCGATCGGCAGGCTCGCCGAAGGCGGCATCACCAGGCGGCCGGCATCGTTGGGATAATCGTGATGCACGCCGTGGAAGATGAAATGCAGTCGCTGGCCCCAGGCGGCGCGCGGTTGGAAGTGAAAGATCCAGCGATGCAGTAGATATTCGGTCGGCGTCCACACCAGCACGCCGAGCGCGTACCACAGGGCGCAATTAATGGGTTGGGTGTGATCACGCAGCAGCGATAGTCCCAGGAACAGGGCAATCAGCGGAACAAACACGAACAGCGGCACCGAGTAGTGCACTTTCGATAGCGCTTCCATCCAATCGCGCTCGAACATCCGCATCGACTCGCGCGAGTTCGAAATGAATGGACGTGCGCTCGGTGTGGCCGCGGATTGCTGCGGATTCATCGCGCGCCTCCGTCGGTGCGCAGCAAAAGCGACGCGCAGCCGTCCGCCGCAGCGGGTCCAGTGGGTTTGATTGTGTGCAGGCAACAGCGGGTCGAAGACCGGGCTGCGGCCACGCGAGGGACGGCCTTCATCAACGCTCCGTAATTGCCTAAGCGCCTCGGCCCGCGTTGGGCCGGCTTTTGCCCTCTTTCAGGGCATGCGCAATATTACGGTTCGGTGAAGTGGCGGTTCAAGTTTGATGTCGCCCACGAGTTAGCGGCGGCGTGCCGGATGCCGGGCAGCGCCGGCATCACGGCGTCTGGTTGATCGCGCCGACGCCCGCAGGGACACCATCGCTGACGACGCAGACCTGATGGAGTCGATCAGGCGAGCATGTCGGGCCTAAGATGTCGCGGACATCGAGGCGTCGCATCGCCACGCCGATCAAGCCTGCGCACGGTTCAGTGCGCAGGCGTTCGATCAGGCCAGTTTCTTGTGCCGCGAGCGTCGATTGACGCCGGGTTCAGCGCCGGTGCGACGACGGAAGTCGTCTTCGTACTCGCGGTAATTGCCTTCGAGATAGACGATTTCGCCGGAATCCTCGAACGCCAGGATGTGGGTGGCGACTCGATCGAGGAACCAACGGTCATGTGAGATCACCAGCGCGCAGCCGGAGAAATCGAGCAGGGCTTCTTCGAGCGCGCGCAGGGTTTCCACGTCGAGATCGTTGGTCGGTTCGTCGAGCAGCAGCACATTGCCGCCGGCGAGCAGCAGCTTGGCCAGATGCAGTCGGTTGCGTTCGCCGCCGGACAGTTCCTTGACGCGCTTCTGCTGGCTCTCGCCCTTGAAGTTGAAACGGCCGATGTAGGCGCGCGACGGCATTTCGAAGGTGCCGGCACGGATGATGTCGAGTCCGCCGCTGATTTCCTGGAAGACGGTCTTGTCGCCGTCGAGCGCGTCGCGGCTCTGGTCGACATGCGCGATCTTGACCGTTTCACCGATGCGGATCGAGCCCGCGTCCGGCTGTTCCTGGCCGAGCAGCATGCGGAACAGCGTGGTCTTGCCGCGTCCGTTGGCGCCGACGATGCCGACGATCGCGCCCTTCGGCACCTTGAAGTTCAGACCTTCGTAGAGCATGCGATCGCCGTACTTCTTGGCGACGTTTTCAACCTCGATGACCATATCGCCCAGGCGCGGGCCGGGCGGAATATAGAGTTCCTTGGTTTCGGCGCGCTTCTGGAATTCCTGGCTCGCCATCTCCTCGTAGGCCTTCAGACGCGCCTTCGATTTCGACTGGCGCCCCTTCGGATTCTTGCGCACCCATTCCAGCTCTTCCTTCATCGCGCGGGCGTGGGCGTCTTCGCTCTTCTGCTCGTTCGACAGGCGCTTTTCCTTGCCCTCCAGCCAGGTCGAGTAATTGCCCTGCCAGGGGATGCCGTGGCCGCGGTCGAGTTCGAGGATCCAGCCGGCGACGTTGTCAAGGAAGTAGCGATCATGCGTGACGGCAATGATGGTGCCCGGGAAGTCCTTCAGGAACTTCTCCAGCCAGGCGACCGATTCGGCGTCCAGATGGTTGGTGGGCTCATCGAGCAGGATCATGTCCGGCTTCGACAGCAGCAGACGGCACAGCGCAACACGTCTGCGTTCGCCGCCAGACAGCTTGGTGACGTCGGCGTCCCAGGGCGGCAGGTTCAATGCTTCGCCGGCCTTGTCCAGCACCAGATCGAGATTGTTTCCGTCGCCGGCCGCGAGGATGTTTTCGAGTTCCTGCTGGCGCGCGGCGAGCTTGTCGAAATCCGCGCCTTCCTCGGCGTAGGCGGCGTAAACCTGATCGAGTTCGGCCTGCACGTTGGTGATGTGGGCGAGCGCTTCCATCACGTTTTCGCGCACGTTCTTTTGCGGGTCCAGCTGCGGTTCCTGTGGCAGGTAGCCGACCTTCAATCCCGGCTGTGGCCGCGCCTCGCCGTGAAACTCCTTGTCCACGCCGGCCATGATGCGCAGCAGTGTCGACTTGCCGGCGCCGTTGTAGCCCAGAACGCCGATTTTGGCGCCGGGGAAGAAGCTCAGCGAGATGTCGCGCAGGATTTCCTTTTTCGGCGGGACGATCTTGCCCACCTTGTTCATCGTGTAAACGTACTGGCTCATAAAGAAGTCTGGATGCTCGAAGCGAATAGGGCGTTTTGCCGACGGCAAATCCGGCTGCGAATTATGGAGGAGGGCTGCGCACGCTGTCATTGACGCGGTGGCGGCCGGCATAATCCCGCGATGAAAAAATCGGCTTTGCTGACGCTGATGGCACTGGCGTGCAGCTGTCCGGTGCGTGCCGAAGTGTATCGCTGTGTGGTCGGCGGCAAACTGGTATTTACCGACATCGCCTGCACGGCTGGCGCCGCTCCTGCGGAACTGGCCCCGCTGAGCACGATGGACGCCGTTCCGCACGGCGATTTCGCAAAGCAATATGATGAGCGCGAGGCACGCCGCAGCGCTGAGGTGCGCAAGTCGCGCGCCACGGAGGCCGAGGCCTATCGCGCGTCGAAGGCGCAGGCGGCGGCGATCCGCCAGGGCGAAGTGGAAGGACGCATCGTGCCGGGGATGACGCGCTCGCAAGTGGAGCGCATCCTCAACCTGCCCACCCAGATCGAGGGGCAGGGCGGACCGCACGAGCGCTGGGTGTACAAGAACGGGCGCGATCAGCGTACGGTGGTCTTCAACAACGGCGTGGTCGCGAACGCCAGCAACGGCAATGCAAGGAAGCGGAAGTGACAGCAGCAGTTGCAGCAACGACAACTAACGAGGCCGCGGCAATTACGCTTGCAGACGTGCAGGCGGCCGCGCGAGTGATCCAGGGCCAGGTGCTGCGCACACCTTGCGCGCCTTCGAAGGTGTTATCGAAGCTCACCGGCGCCGAAGTCTGGATCAAGTTCGAGAACTTCCAGTTCACTGCCTCGTTCAAGGAACGCGGCGCGCTGAACAAGCTGGCACAGCTCACGGCGACCGAACGTGCCGCGGGTGTGGCGGCGATGTCGGCCGGCAACCACGCGCAGGCGGTGGCCTACCACGCGACGCGCCTGGGCATTAAAAGCTGCATCGTGATGCCGAAGAACACACCGTTTACCAAGGTGCGCAACACGCGCGAACTCGGCGGCGAAGTGATCCTGCACGGCGACACTTTGGCGGATTCATTCGACTTCATGCAGCGCGAGCTGGTGGAGGGTCGCGGCATGACGCTGGTGCACCCCTACGACGACCCGCTGGTGATGGCCGGGCAGGGCACCGTCGCGCTCGAAATGCTCGAGGACGTGCCGGAACTCGATACGCTGGTGATTCCAATTGGCGGTGGCGGCCTGTTTTCCGGCAATGCCATCGCGGCACATGGCCTGTCACCAAATCTGCGCGTGATTGGCGTCGAATCCGCCGGCTACTGCTCGGCCTACGCGGCAATCCAGGGGGACCCGAGCCTGGTCCGCGGCGGTCCCACCATCGCCGAAGGTATCGCGGTCAAGGGCATCGGCAAACTCACACTGCCCATTATTCGCGCACACGCCCACGAGCTGGTGCGCGTTGACGAGTCTGCCATCGAACGTGCGATCGGTTTGCTGGCGAACGTCGAAAAAGTGGTTGCCGAAGGTGCCGGTGCTGTTGGACTCGCTGCACTGATTTCCGATCCCGCGAAATTCGCCGGCCGCAAAGTCGGCTTGGTGCTTTGCGGCGGCAACATCGATCCGCGCCTGCTGTCGAGCGTATTGTTGCGGCAGTTGGTGCACGAGTCGCGGCTGGTCTCTCTATCGATCGAGATCGAAGACAGCCCGGGCTTCCTTGCACGCGTAGCGGGTTGTGTCGGCACCGCAGGCGGCAACATCGTGCAAGTCCACCACGAGCGCCTCAGCGCCGGGCGCCACGCCAAGAGTGCGACATTGGAAATGTTGATCGAAGCACAGGACGAAGCGCATTCGAACCAGATCGTCATCGAGCTACAGACGGCAGGGTATGTCGTCAGGCGGGTGCAGGGTGGGTATGGGGAATCGGAGTAGCGAGCTCAACTGTTTTGCGACCAACGGCGGGTGCTTCGATGGCAAGTCGATCACCGCCTAGCGACGCTCGTGGTAACAGAATTTCGGCTCGTAAATTTGCCTAAAGCGGATAGCAGAGTGCTCGGCGGAAAATGAGCAACGTAGTTCCCGATTGGGCGATCGCCGCTCTTGCTGATTGAAATAAGTTTTAAAGAGGCTTCGCATCTTAAAGAACATCGCCTATTTATACGCAGTACAAATAGCGAAGCTGCTCATTCCGCTAATTCAAATGCCCTTGCTTGTGCATCGAATTGGTGGGGAAAGTTTCGGGCTATACATGTATGCAACGTCGTTTGCAGTCTGGATCAGTCTGCTTATCGAATACGGCTTCAATATTTCATCGACACGAAGCATCGCCGTCTCAAAATCCAGGGTGGAAGCTGCTTCCATCGTCGCTGGAACGCAGTCAGCAAAAGTGTTGATTTCGGCTGTGACGATCCCCCTGGTTTTGATCATTTCGGCCTTTGTTCCTACGCTTCGCGAGCATCCTGTCTGGGCTGCGACCGCTTGGTTTTTAGGAACCATGAGTGCGTTCTCGCCAATCTTCTATTTTCAAGGCAAGGAAAAGCTCGGGATTGTGACGGTCGCAGAGATCATCGTCGCGTTGTTGACGCTGTCCCTGATTGCGATCGGAATTAAATCCGCAAGCGATTTCGAAAAATTACCTGCAATCCTGCTTGGCGCGCGCGCAATCGGTCTGTTCTTGATGATCTTTCGATTGCGCCAAAACCTCGATGCTGGCGACCGATGGTTCGATGGTTCAATGGGCCTGAAAATGATCAGAGAAGGATTCTCACTTTTCGTGTTCCAAGGCGCCGTCACCTTCTATACGTCGTTTAACGTTGTCATGGTTGGGTTCTTTTGCCCGCAAACTGCGGTAGGCGCTTATGCTGCCGCAGATAAATTGATGAAGATTCCATTGGTGTTCATTGGGCAAGCATCAGCTGTAGTGTTCCCCCGTATGAACAGCTTAAAAGCAGACGGTTCAGTCAAGCTCAGAAAAATCAGATTGGTCGCACTCGCTGCATTCGCTCTGCTGGGCCTCGCTGCAACCTTGGCCACAATCCTGTTGTCGCCAATGGTGATAAGACTATTGTTTTCGGGCCGCATCGAGGGAATTGATAAGACACTCAGAGTTATGGCGCTCGCTGCACCTGCCATTGCGGTCAATTGGGTGCTGGCCTTTCATTATGTTGTCGTAGATAAGAAAGAGAAAATTCTCAACTACGTTATGGCAACTGCTGGGTTGGTGAATATCGCCCTAGGTTATTTGTTGATAGTGAAAATGGGTGCGATCGGAATGGCCTGGTCGTGGGTGACGGTTGAATGGCTCATCGCACTCGCATTGGGTCTGGTTGTCATAACCCGATCAAGAATCGATTCAGATATTTCCATCCAGCCCGAGCTAAGACAGTAAATGTCGCGGTTGCGGCAGGCGATTTTTAAGGTTTATGAAAATAATTGCGTTTTACCTCCCCCAATTCCATCGCGTGCCCGAGAACGATAAGTGGTGGGGCGAGGGCTTTACAGAGTGGACCAATACGAGCAGGGCCAAGCCCCTCTTCGTGGGACACCGACAACCTCGCATCCCGCAGAACGAGAACTATTACGATTTGCTTAACCCCGAGGTCCAAGAGTGGCAGGCAAATCTCGCTAGAAAATTCGGGATATTCGGATTTTGCTATTACCACTACTGGTTCAACGGCAAGCGCTTGCTCGAGAAACCTCTCGAAACGGTGTTGTCGACTGGCAAGCCGGATTTCCCATTCTGCCTTTCGTGGGCAAATGAACCGTGGACTAAGACTTGGGAAGGTAACGATAAAGAAGTGTTGATGGCACAAACCTACGGCGATGAAGCGGACTGGCTTGAGCACATCAATTATCTGTTGAAGTGCTTCAAGGATGACCGCTATATCAAGGTCGACGGATGTCCGCTGTTCCTGATCTATCGACCGGGCTCGATTCCCAGCTTGCAAGATATGCTGAGCGTTTGGCGAGCCGAGGCAAAGAAGGCGGGATTCCCTGATTTGCACATTGTCGGGACCAAAACAATATTCGCAGACACCACGGGCGAGGATACTGTCGACGCTTGGACCGACTTGGAACCTTTGACGACCTATGCCTTTCACCTGCCAGTGCGCTACATGGTGATTCGAAAGCTGCGCGGCGCTTTGCGTAGGGCAGTTCTGCCAAATCTAAATAAGCTGTGGCCGGGGCGACCTAATTACGATTTGCTATGGACCCGAATACTTCGCAGAAGAATAAAAGGCAGTTGCTATCCTGCTGCATTTGTTGATTGGGACAACTCGGCACGTAAAGGCGAAAATGGGTTAATCGTGTCGGGTTTTACAATCGAAAAGTTCAGAAAATATCTTTCGAAGCTTCTCGTAAAGAAAGATGTTCGGGACAAACCGTTTCTATTTATCAATGCGTGGAACGAATGGGCCGAGGGAACTTACCTGGAGCCGGACTCAGAGCATGGTGAGTTGCTGTTGGCAGCCGTCCGCGATGCGCTTAATGCCCACGCACGGGTTACGGACAACTCCCGGATCGAGAAACCGGCATGAGGCCGCATTATCTCAATTGGACTAAAGCTTTCTTATGCCCGAGGGCGAGGCATAGCTTAGATGGCAGTCGATCAGGCCAGTGGGATTGGCTGCGTCGCGGATGAATCAACCCAATATCAGTGCGGCAATCGTCGCTTATCACCCCAACGAAGGCCTCTTCAGGAATATCAGCGCGGCGAGTTCTCAGGTGGAGTGTCGCGATTTCCTGACAAGTTTCGACTGGTCGGCGGTCATATATATGGCTACCTGCAGCGAATCTTCGAATATTTGACCCACGACTCGAACGCTAAATATGTGCTGTTCTGCGTTCAAGACGACGTCCGGCTCCCTACTAAAATTGAGTTATACGTATCGACTCTTCACCGGCTAAAACGCTGCTACGGAACGTTAACGCCGATCCTCGTCCTTTCAGACTTATAGGTCGTGGATTCCGATCTTAAGTTGATATCCGAATCATTTTTGAAATCCAGACACTCACCGGCAAAGATTGTGCAACTGCTCGTACAGAACATTGTGACCGGGTGCACAATGATCGTAACCTACGAATTGGCACGATGCCTTTTTGATTTGGACAGTTTGAGATATCTCGCGTCGAAAGAAGGGTCTCACGACCAATGGCTTGCGGCCCTTGCATTCGGTCTTGGTGCAACGAACGCAGTGGAGACGCCTCTCGTCGAGTATCGACAACATGAGGCGAACGTAACTTACGCCGTGGGTGCATTGTCCCCACGACTTGCGAATCCGTTGATCACTTTCGCCAAGAATATTTTTCAAAATCCAAAGATCCATCAGGGTTATATTCTTATGGCTGGAGACGTTTTAAATTTGCATGGATCGAGATTCAATTGGTGGCAACGCATTTTCTTGCACTCGGTCGCAGCCTTGAGGCACATGTCCTACTTTATTCGAAGGCCAACGTTCGCAATTTACAGATTGGTCGGAATTTAAATGCTCGCTGAGATGCCGGTTATGCAAGTTCATATCGCCGAATTAGCGAAGTCCCAAACTGATTTGCCTATTAAATTGCCCCGTGGGCGAGATGGCACACGGTGACGAGTATTAAACACTCAAATGTTATTGCTGTAATCGTTGCATACCAGCCAAATATTCTCCTTCTTCGGAAAAACATCGAAGCTGTTCGGGAGCAAGTTGATCGACTTATAGTCGTGGACAATTCTGAGAGCGACCTCGCGTTACTTAACCTTTCCGAGCAATTGTGCGTTGACTACTATTCAAATGGGGAAAATCTCGGGGTTGCCCAAGCTTTGAATGTTGGTTTGAAGTATGCCAATTCCTATTCAGGGGAGTGGCTACTAACCTTAGATCAGGACAGTGTTCTCTCGAAAGATTATGTCGAACAACTGCTTTCTGAATATTGCAACCATCCAAACTTGAAAATTGCATCGTTGGCTGGAGTGCCGATAGGGATGAGCGACCGAGTCCGACACGCCGGGTCAGTCAAATACCTTATTTCATCCGGAAACTTAGTGCAGACCTCGGTATTAAATAAGATTGGGGGATTTCGTGAGTCGTTCTTCATTGACTACGTCGATTATGATGTTTCTCTTAAGCTTCGACGGCTGGGCTTTACACTTTTCGCCTGTCCGAATGTACAGTTTTCACACAATCTTGGTAACGTGAGCAAGAAAAAACTGATCGGAATTGAATTCTCAGTTACGAATCACAGCGCCATACGTAGATATTATATGACGCGGAATCGCCTTATTATTTATAGAGAAAATATCGACTTCGATCCTTCTCTGGTTGTGGCCGATCTAACTTCAATGTGCAAAGAAGTTGTAAAAATCATTCTCGCCGAATGTGATCGAAAGAATAAATGCAAGGCAATCTTATTTGGAATTTGCGATTTTTTTCTAGATCGCACAGGAAAATTGACGCGGATGTTTTAGGGCTTACTATGAATTCGTAAATCAGAAATTAATATATGGCGTCTATTGATCTTCATAAAATACCAACGGTCTCGGCAGGAAAACAAACCGGCATTATTCTTGTCAATTGGAACGGCTGGGCTGATACATTGGAATGCCTTGAATCGATATTTGGAATGGTCGGGTTTGGCGGCCCGATTGTCGTATGCGATAACGGTTCGACCGACAATTCATTGAAAATAATAAGGGATTGGGCAGGAGGACGAATTTGCGCATTGCCGCAATCCCAATCGCCGCAAATTAGAGATTTGGTGATAAGTGCAATCCCGAAGCCCATAAAGCTGGCCTCTTTGGCTCCGAATGATAGTGATGCGGCTCAAGACTTTTGGCGGAGGGGATATCGGCTGTGGATTGTGCCCATTGGATTTAACTCCGGCTTTGCCGCTGCAAATAATGTCGCAATACGATTGTTGCACTCAATTCAGGATGTTGGACATTTTTGGCTGCTAAACAATGACACTGTGGTGACCGCCTCCGCGTATAAGGCGCTACTAGCATCAGTTTCAAACATTCGAGGTCCAACTATTGCCGGCAGCGTACTTGCCGAGTATTGGTTTCCAAACTGCGTTCAGGCGCGGGGCGCCACGTTTAATCGATATTTTTCTACGCTTAAGCATAACGGCCAGGGCGAGATGCTCGAAAAGTTGGCGGCGTTTGATGCAACCGAGGTGGTCGATTATCCAATTGGGGCCTCACTAATTGTCAATCGCGAGTACGTTGATGAAATTGGGCTGCTCAGCGAAGAATATTTTCTCTATTTCGAAGAAATGGATTGGGTGATTCGAGGTGAGGGCCAAGCAACGCCTTTCGTGGTTCGCGACAGCATCGTTTTTCACAAAGGGGGAAGCGCTACCAAGTCAGGCCGAAACTCTAGTGAACGCAGCAATCTTGCAGATTATTACTGGATTCGCGGACGGATAATTTTAAGTGGGAAAGTTTCCCCAATCGCATTTGCATTAACGCTATCGATTTGTAGTTTGGTAAGTTTTAAGCGATTATTAAAAAGCAATGCTGGCGCATTTGTAAACGTGTGGCGAGCTATTGTTCATGGATGCAAAGCTGTATTGTTTTAATATTATTGTCGACGTCGTATAAAATACATATCAGCGATCAATTCCGCATCGAGAAAGATAATTGGATTAAATTAAATGACCTACTATAATGTTTAATAGTTATTTCAACGGAAGGGGATCGTTATACGTTTTTAGTATTTTTCTGCTCTACATTGTGCCCGTATTAACCTCGCAGGCTATAAATTTCGATATAGGCGGCGCGGGTTCTATCGGGCTAGAAGGGGCCGGTGCTGTCGCTGAGTATTTGGTGCTTTGGACTGTCGCTGTCGTTTCTTTCATGTTGGGAATGGGTTCAATTCGTGGGTCTGTGGCGCTTGCTCTTCCCAGGCACGCAGTCAAGTCCATCGCGGGTCTGCTTATGGTTGTCGGGCCGGCAACAATCGCGACCAAAGTGTTATTGCAACGCCAAGGTGTCTATGAATCCTACGCCTTTGATTCTGGACAGATGTCTGGTGGCGTCTGGACTTTTTCGATGGCTTTGGCCGAAATCGACCTATATTTATTTGCCGCGTCGCTGCTCCTGAAAAACGCAAAGTTGACGGCGGCGTGCCTTTTTCTTGTCGCGTTGAATCTAATTCACGGAACTCGCATTTTTGCGGCAGGCGCGATATCGATTTCCTATTTCTTTTGGATATCGACTCATCAGATATCCTTAAAAAAATTTATGGCAATGGTCGTTTCTGTTTTTCTGGTCGTGGGTTTGGGTATGGTGATCTTTATCTTCCGATCACATGTCGAGATCGACTACTCACAGTATGATCAACTATTTAAATATTTCATTTCCCCGATCGTTTACGAATCACTGTTTTCACAACTTGCCTTGATAGATTTCGCCAACGGCTTAAAAATAAATTTCGTATGTAGTCCCATCGATTATTATTTTGACGTGTTAGGGTTCATTGTTCCTCGCATTTTGAATCCAGATAAAGATGCTCTGTGCATTTCTTATCTTGACGATCTACAGCCTTTGGGCGCACTTAATGGCGTATTCGCTGTGTATGCATATTTCGGGACCTTTTCCTTTGTTCTTTTTGGTTTATTCGGGTTCATCGGCAGAGCATTTTTTAGGTTCGGCAGAAGAAATTATTACGCAATGACCCTTTCGCTTTATTTCTCCGGATCAATTGTGTTGCGCCTGGTTCGCGATGGTCCAGTTTATGCCATGAAGTTTTTGTCGATGGCAGTCTTTGGTTGTTTGTCGCTCTTCGTTATCGAGCTGATGCTTGAAAAGCTATCTCTAAGAAAGCAAGGCGATCGCCTGTATGCCGGTTTGTGACCTATGAACCTCAAAATCTATTCAGATTTGAGATGGCCATCGGCAACCGGGATCGGTTTAGTCAAGGAAGAAATAATCAAGCGCCTGCCACATTCCGCAAAAATAATTGATCTGAAATTGCGAACTCGCATTGGTAGCCCTTTGTCGCCCTTCGAGTTTGGCTGGGCATTACGGCATGCTGGAGATGTAGGCGGAGTCGCCTGGAGCGCGGGATTCATTCCTCCATATCCCACCAAAGTGCCGTCGGTCGTAACGGTTCATGATTTGACTCACCTTCATTTCTATTCATCTTTGCACCGAGAATATTATAAGAAAATCCTTCGACCTCTATATAAGCGTTGTGCAAGAGTAATATGCGTCTCTAAATATTCAAGAGATGAGTTTGTTTCATGGTCGGGAATTGATGAGGAAAAAGTTTCAATTGTGTTCAACGGAGTTTCTGATATATTTCATGAAAACTTAATGTCGGCTCAATTTGATTTTCCTTATATATTCTATCCCGGAAACAAGCGAAACTATAAAAATCTTGCTCGTTTGATCGCTGCGTTTGCCCAGTCATCGCTTGCTGACTTGAATTTTCATTTGGTTATGACGGGTTCACCCTGTGCCGAACTTGAGCGGCTATCGCATACGCTCGGGATCAAAGATCGACTTTTGTTTGCGGGTGTGGTGAGCGTGCAGCGACTTGCAGAGCTTTATCGCGGAGCTGCGTTCGTTTCGTTCGTGTCTTTGTACGAAGGATTTGGATTGCCGATTCTGGAGGCAATGGCCTCGAATACGCCTGTATTGACATCGAATTGTGCATCGATGCCGGAGATTGCTGGTGGCGCAGCACTTATCGTTGATCCACTATCGGTCGAATCTATTGCGCTTGGAATGCGGGATTTGGCGGAAGATGGTGGTCTGCGTAGCAAACTTGTCGAACTTGGCGCAGCACGTGTCAAAGAATTCAGTTGGGATAAGTGCGCGAAGAAAACATGGCAATTAGTTTCCGCTTGCGCATAGCTCTACCGCTGGCAAGGTATTTTGAAGCTACAGTCGGCTTCCTTCGGCATCACGCATAATTGGATCCGCGTCGATTGTCGGAACTGTCGTCCTCATGATGATCCACGCAAGGGCGATCTTGACGGGTGCCATTACGGGCTTTGCTTTGTCCTGGAGGTTATTCAAATCGGTCGCCAACTGATTCACTCGGTCCAGTAGCTAGGCGACATGCTCAGTTGTGATTTTGTTTTCGCTGAGAGTCGTGACTCATTGCGTCCTAACCGATAGCCAAGATATTTCAGGACGGTACGCAAAAAGGCACTTGGAATCGATCTAGGTTCACTTCGAAGAAGGTATTCGAATTCGGATCTCACGAATCGTGAGCCCTCACCCTCTGCTTTTCCGAAGGCGTCAAGTAGCCAGGGGTTTTGTGAGTGGAATACGCCAACGTCGAAGTAGCGCTTGAACTCTTCCACAGCGGTATATCCATGCGAATGGATGACGCATGACTTTCCCGCATATGCGATCTTCCAGCCGCGCAAAAGCATGCGTCCAGCACTAATTTGATCTTCAGCGAACAGTGCGTCGTCGGGGAAGTTGCCGACGTCGATGAGGGCCGAACGACGATACCCGGCAAAGGAGTTTGAACAAAATACGGTCTTGATTCCGTAGCTACTTCGATCGTCGATCGAACGAATTTCAGACTCGCAATCGGGATAATTTCTGAGACGAGCATGACGTTCAATGGCTCCAGCGCTAGCGCGGGGAAGTTGCCGTCCATAGGCCATTCCAATATTCGGATCGCTAGCGAGGACGTCGAAAAGATTTTGAAATGCACCGGGATCTGCCGGAATCGCATCCTGCGTCATGAATAGCAAGTAGGGCGCGTCGCCGGTCAGCTGCACGGCCTCGCGGCGAGTTCCGCCGTGATTGAATTGGCTTTGCGGTATCACGTGGACCTGTGCGCCCAGAGCCCTAAAAAGGTCCGCGGTGCCATCGGTCGACGATGAGTCAATTATTAACAGTTGCTCGGCTTTTATGCCTTGTGAGAGCAGGGCCGGTGCGAGCGACGGCAGATATTTTGCAGCGTTGTATGTTGGAATAACGATACGGATATCTTTTTGTAGATTTATCTGAGATGTTTGCATGATTCAATTGTGTGGGTGCGCGCATCTCGCTTACTAGCGCTTTGGTCCAGTTTAGCGAACAAATCGAACAAGGCGACTCGCGATGAGATGATTCGTTGAATGGGTACGTTTTCGGTCGATATGACTTTGAGTTGAAAATGCGCGCTGCTTCGCGCTGAGATTCGGATGGCCCATTTCATGCCTATCCACACGCCTGTCTTATAATATTGATTCAGGCTCGGAGCGGGGCAAATTCGATTGGCGCAGGTCAAATTCCTCGGAAGTCCATCATAATTTTTGCCTAGTAAATCTCAATAATCTACTGCTCTTTTCGCGTCCATCACTTAATCGATTCGGCAAAATGAAACTACTAGTAACAGGCGGAGCCGGCTTTATCGGCTCTGCGCTTATTCGGCACGTTCTGAAGAATACGGACCACGCGGTCGTCAATTTGGATTGTCTGACGTATGCGGCGAGCCTTGACGGGCTTGCTGAGTTCGACGGCGATGCGCGCTACGCTTTCGAGCGAGTGGACATCCGCGATGCGGCGGCGCTTGCGGGCGTGTTTGCCAAGCATGCACCGGACGGCGTGCTGCATCTTGCGGCGGAATCGCATGTCGATCGGTCGATCGATGGGCCGGATGACTTCATCCAGACGAATATCGTCGGCACGTTCCGGCTGCTGGAAGAGTCTCTGCGCTACTTCCGCGCACTGCCGGCGGAGCGGCAGGCGGCATTCCGCTTCCATCACATTTCCACGGACGAGGTGTACGGCAGCCTGGGTGATACGGGATTCTTCACCGAGACCACGCGCTATGCACCGAACTCGCCGTATTCGGCGAGCAAGGCTGCGTCGGATCACCTGGTGCGGGCTTGGCATCACACCTACAAGCTGCCGGTGGTGATCACCAATTGCTCGAATAACTACGGGCCGTATCAGTTTCCGGAAAAACTGATCCCTGTGATCATCCTGAATGCGCTGGCCGGCAAGCCCCTGCCGGTGTACGGCACCGGCAGCAACATCCGCGACTGGCTCTATGTGGATGACCACGCGCGTGCGCTGATGACCGTGTTCGAGCGCGGCGCGCTCGGCGAGCAGTACAACATCGGCGGCTTCAACGAGAAACGTAACCTTGATCTGGTGCACGCGATCTGTGCGCTGCTCGACGAGCTGCGTCCGGATGCAGGCGGCCCGTATGCGCGTCTGATCACCTTCGTCGAAGACCGCAAGGGTCACGATCTGCGCTACGCCATTGATGCTTCGAAGATCGAGCAAGAACTCGGCTGGCGTCCGGCCGAAACATTTGAAACCGGCATACGCAAGACCGTGGAGTGGTACTTGAATCATCTCGATTGGTGCCGTGGTCTGCAGAAGACCTATGGCGGCGAACGCCTGGGCCTGAAAGGGGCACGCGCATGAAGGGCATTATTCTGGCCGGCGGCAGCGGCACGCGGCTGTATCCGTCAACGCAGGCGGTGTCGAAGCAGTTGCTGCCGGTGTACGACAAGCCGATGGTGTATTACCCGCTGTGCACGCTGATGCTGGCCGGCATACGCGAGATTCTGATCATCTCCACACCGATGGATACGCCGCGCTTCGAGCAATTGCTCGGCGACGGGTCGCAGTGGGGCCTGAAGCTCAAGTACGCGGTCCAGCCGAGCCCCGATGGCCTGGCGCAAGCGTTTCTGATCGGCGAAGACTTCATCGCCGGCGAAGGCTGTGCGCTGGTGCTGGGCGACAACATCTTCTACGGCCAGAGCCTGGCGCGTCTGCTGCGTCGCGCCGCCGCCCAGGACCAGGGCGCCACCGTATTCGCCTACCGTGTGCACGATCCCGAGCGTTACGGTGTGGTCGAGTTCGATGGTCAAGGCAAGGTGCTTTCGATCGAGGAGAAGCCGCCACAGCCGAAGTCTCACTATGCAGTGACCGGCTTGTACTTCTACGACGCTCAGGTCGTCGAAATGGCCAAGCGGGTGAAGCCGTCCGCGCGCGGTGAACTGGAGATCACCGATCTCAATCGGCTCTATCTGGAGCAGGGCAGTCTGGTCGTTGAGCCGATGGGGCGCGGCATGGCCTGGCTCGATACCGGCACGCACGACTCGCTGCTGGAAGCCGCACTGTTTATCCAGACGCTAGAGAAACGCCAGGGTGTGAAGATCGCCGCCCCGGAGGAAATCGCTTATCGCAGCGGCTTCATTTCGGCCGAGCAGTTGCGCGTGCTGGCCAAGCCGCTGATCAAGAGCGGCTACGGTGCCTATCTGATGGGCGTATTGCAGGAACCTTTGATTTAAGCGGCCATGAAAAAAATAGCGACCGATATTCCCGACGTCATCCTGCTCGAACCCAAAGTGTTTGGCGATGAGCGCGGTTTCTTCATGGAGACCTTCAATGCGCGCACCTTCGCCGAATTGACCGGCTGCAGCAAGCCCTTCGTGCAGGACAACCACTCGCGCTCAACGCGCGGTGTACTGCGCGGGCTGCACTATCAATTGGGCGAACATGCGCAGGACAAGCTGGTGCGCGTGCTGGCGGGCGAGATCTTCGACGTCGCCGTCGACATCCGCGCCGATTCGCCGACGCTCGGCCGCTGGGTCGGTGCGCACCTGAGCGCCGACAACAAGCACCAATTGTGGGTGCCAGCGGGTTTCGCGCATGGTTTCCTGGTGCTGTCGGAAACCGCCGATGTCGCCTACAAGGTCACCGACACCTACGATCCGAAGGGTGAGCGCTCGATCATTTGGAACGACGCCACGATCGGCATTCAATGGCCGTATGAAGGTCAGCCGCTGGTGTCCGCCAAGGATGCCGTCGGCAAGTCCTTCCTCAGCGCCGACAAGATGTGATGGGTGCTGCCACGAAGGTCCTCGTCACCGGTACCAGCGGGCAGGTCGGCCGTGCGCTGCGCGACAGCCTGCCGCCGGATATCGAATGGCTGCAGCCCCCAGCGCGCATCGACATCGCCGATCGCACGGCAGTGGCGAAAGCGGTCGAAGCACTGCGCCCGACCCTCGTCATCAACGCCGCCGCGTATACCGCGGTCGACAAGGCCGAAAGCGACCGCGAAAACGCCTATGCGGTGAACCGTGATGGCGCAGGGAATGTCGCCGCAGCCGCGCGCGCAGTGGATGCCCGGCTGATCCACATCTCCACCGATTTCATTTTCAACGGCCGCAAAGGGGCGCCGTATCAAGCCGACGATGCGACCGATCCGCTCAGCGTCTATGGAGATTCGAAGCTCGAAGGCGAGCGCGCCGTGCAAGCGGTGTTGGGCGAATCCGCGCTGATCGTCCGCACCGCCTGGGTGCATTATCCCGGCGGTGCCAACTTCGTCCGCACCATGCTGCGGCTGATGCGCGAACGCCCGGAAGTCCGCGTGATTGCCGACCAGATCGGCACGCCGACACACGCCGGCAGTCTGGCGCGTGCGCTGTGGTCGCTGGCCGCAGTCGGCGCCAGCGGGATCCATCATTGGACCGATTCGGGCATCGCCAGCTGGTACGACTTCGCCCAAGCCATCCGCGAGAACGGCATTCGCGCACAGCCGCAGCAAGCCTGGGCGCGCGTGATTCCGATCGAAACCGACGGCTATCCGACGCCGGCCAAGCGGCCCGGATTCAGCGTGCTCGACAAACGCAAAACCTGGGATCTGATCGGCATCGGTCCACACTGGCGCGAAAGCCTTGATGCGGATATGGCGCGGTATCTCAGCGCTTAGCGGGAGGCACTGCGCTTAATCGGTTCCGATTGGAATCGTACGAGCCGCGCGTCTGCTACGGGACGGCGGATCAAACTCAGTAGGCGCCGCTACCGCGCATCACCACGCGAATGGTCCTGAACAGGATGACTGTGTCGAGCAGCAGTGACTGATTGCGCACGTAGTAGGTGTCCAGCGCGATTCGGCGACGATATCCAACATCGCTGCGGCCACTGATCTGCCAGAGTCCGGTCATACCCGGCCGCGCCGACAGATACCAACTCGCTGCCCGGGCATATAGGTCCAGTTCGTAACGCACGATCGGACGTGGACCCACCAGGCTCATGTCACCTTTCAATACATTCAGCAGTTGCGGCAACTCGTCCAAACTGGTTCGGCGCAGGAACGCACCGATGCGCGTGATGCGCGGATCGACTTTGAGTTTGCGGGTGCGCATCCACTCTTCGTTCAGGACCGGATCCGACTCAAGCAGTTGGACCAGGACATCTTCTGCCTGCGGCACCATCGTTCTGAACTTGAAGCACTGAAAGCGACGGCCGCCTTTTCCGATCCGCTGCTGCGAGAAGAAAATCGGCCGTCCGGAAATCGCAACGAGTGCAGAAAGTACCAGCAGCAGCGGCGATAAACAGACCAGCAGCAAGGCGCTGCCGACAACGTCGATCACGCGTTTCAGCGCGCACCACTCCTGCGATATCTGCAAGTGCCTGGCGATTTTGGATTGGATGTTGAGATCCCTTATACGGGCGCTCGACGGCAGATCCCGGCCGAATCGACTTTCTTCACCGCTTTCGGTGAGCACGTATTCGCTATCCATACGCATCATGTTAACAATCGTCGCCGTGCCGTGCTATTCGTGCCTGAGTCACTTGAGTTTATCTGATGCCTGCAAGCCTGCATATCAATGAAATTTCTGCAGGTAATCGGTGCAATGCAGGGATACGTTGTTTGTCAGCCATGTGTTCGAGTTGCTAATTACCGAAAACCCCATAAAGCTCACAAATGGCGTTTCTATGATTCTGTAATGGGACCACAGAATGACAAGTAAGTTGAGTATCATTGGAGCGATGAGTCCAATCGATTGCGCAAGGCGGAAAGCACTTCTGGCACTGCCGGCGGCGTTCATGTGTGCGTGTTCGACCAGTCCAACCCTGGACCTGATCGGCAGAACGATTACCGCACGGAGCCATCCGCAAGGTCGTTACCCGATGACCGACGAGCAGCTTCGCGCGCTGCCGTATGCAACCCTCGGCGTCCAGGTGGGTGCCGCGGCGCCATCCGTGATGGTGCTTTCTCGCAAAGAGTCGGATCTTCTGTATTGGGTATCCGCCGACCATGTGATTTTTGTGACCAGTTACGGACGACTGGTCCGAACCCAGGGCCTGAAGCGGGACCTGGTGGCGACGGACTGGAAGGGAGTTGATCCCTTGGCGGCTGCGCCCGGACAATCGCCGGATCCGGATGGCCTTGCCGATATCCAGCGTCAACTGAAAATTGGGGTTAATCACGGCGAGACGGTTTGGGTCTCCTCCAGTTTCCAGGAAGTTGGAGACGAAACCTTGCCAAGCTTTAACGGAACCTTGACGGCGCGCCGGATCATCGAACGCGTGGATGTTGCCGATTGGCGCTGGCGAACTGAAAACATGTTTTGGATCGCCGATTCCGGCAGTGTCGTGAAATCCAGGCAGCAGTTTTGCCCAGAGATTCCTCCGATCACCTTGGAACTGCTCAAGCGGCCGTCGAACGCCGCTTGATCGTTACATACAATTAGACACGATCCGGAAGTACCGACTGAAGCGGAAACGGATCAACAAAAAAGCCGGCGCATGCGCCGGCTTTTTTGTTCAGACCTGCTCGATTACTTCGTCGTGCCGGTCGTGCCGCTGGTGCCGGTGCTTCCCGAATTCGAAGCGGCCAGGATGGTGCCAACAATGGCGCCAGCGGTGACGGTGCCAACGATGACGTCCGTTGCCACAGTGCCTCGGCTGGCTGCCGAAGCGGCGGAGTCTGATCCTGCTGCGGTGCCATCGTCAGCGTAAGCCGAGCCGAACGACAGCCCGACGAGCAGAACTGCGGCTGTTGCAATCTTCTTCATAATTTCGCCTCTTTCGTGATGGCATCGCGCTAAAAACAAGACATAACTCAGCAAGAAACAGGCCCAAAACCACTATTTCCGCTTGCTGACAATCAATTCACAACCTGATAGTACAGGTATTTTTTTGATGCTTCCAGCCCAAAGCCGGTTCTTCTGCCGGCTGGATCACGTTAATTGAGCGCTAGGATCAGCGTCGATGAGACTTGGTATTGCGCACTTTCGAAGCCGAATCTATTATCGCCGCATCGTTGGACACAGCGCCGATTGCCGCTCCACGGACCGATCATAGACCGCCGGTCGTAGTTCTGGTTCCTGCGGCTTTTTCCGAAGTCAGCACATTCCTACAGGAAGATGGTCGTACGGCGCTCACAATCAGCATATCGAAAGTCCCTGCACGCGATCCGCGTGGCGCGGGGTGCTGTGCTGTGGCCGCTAACGCACCTAAATTCGACCGCCTTTTTTAAGTTCGGCGGGGGTGCTGCGCTGTTGCTGGCGTATTCGGGGGAAAGCCTGGCGGCCAGCTTCGACGCGGCTTATTCCACGACAAACGATTATGGCGATGTCGGCCTGTTGCAAACGCCGACCGCGCGGATGCGTGCCGATGGCGAGTTCGGGGTCGGCATTTCAGCCGTCAAACCCTACAACCAGGTGCACCTGTTCTTGCAGACACTGCCGTGGCTGGAGACGGCATTGCGCTATACGGCGGTTACTGATCGGCGCTACGGCGCCGAGTCTTTCAGCGGCAACCAATCGTACAAGGACAAAAGTGCCGATCTGAAAGTAAGGCTGTTGAACGAGGGGACGTATTGGCCCGCCATCGCGCTCGGGATTCAGGATCTCGGTGGAACCGGGGTCTTTTCCAGCGAATATCTTGTCAGCAGCCTGCACTACTACGATTTCGACTTTTCGGCCGGACTGGGTTGGGGGCGCTTGGGCAGTTCGGGGGGCATCAAGAATCCGTTTACGCTGATCTCGAATCATTTCGACAAAGAGCGATCAACGGAAACAGCAGGCGCAGGCGGCCTGTCGCGTTTGTTCACCGGGCGAGAGATCAGCCCCTTCGGCGGCGTCCAGTGGAATACGCCGATTCACGGGCTCTCATTGGAGGTCGAGTACGACCCCAACAACTATCAACACGAGGCACTCGGAAACAAGTTTCCGCAGTCGAGCCCGGTCAATGTGGGCGCGACCTATCGCGGGTTTCGTGGCGTCGACTTCGGTGTCGGCTACGAGCGCGGCGAAATTTTCACCGCGCGAATTGCGCTGCACTTCAATTTCCAGAGCTACGGCACGGTTGCGAAATACGACGATCCACCGCTGCCGCCGATCGGTCCGCCGGCGAAGCCCGCTGCGACGATGGACGCTTCGCCGGCGGGAGAAGGCGCCTTGACGCAACCAGCAGTCGCGACGGGGGCTTCGCCCGAGCCGGCTGCGGCAGCACCGTCCACGGCCGCCGAACCGCCGAAGGCCATTGATAGCGCGACAGAAAAGAAGCCAGCAGCCCTGCAACCGCTGACTCAGGAGCAGAAAACAGTCTTCCTGCTCGCCTTCAAGCGCGCGATTCGCAAGCAGGGCTTCGATTTGGCTGCGGCCGATTTCGGGCTGTCACTGGATTCGGTGAAAGTTTGGGTCTCTGGCAAGCGTTACCGGAATCCTGCAAAGGCCACCGGACGCGTCGCCAGGTCACTTTCCGAACTGGCGCCCGAGCAGATCAAACACTTCACGATCGTCGACCTCGAGCGTGGCGTTGAAACCTACCAAGTTTCGCTGCAACGCGAGGCGTTCGAGGCGGCCGTTCGCGGTCAGATTCCTTACGACTCGTTGTCCACCGCGGTCACGCTGTCCGGTGCCGATAACGAAATGGGCAGCAGCGAATTCATCGACAAGACCCTGTACCCGAGCTTCTTCGGCGATATGGGGCCAGCCGTGCGCCAATACGTGGGCGGGCCGGACTCTTTCTACATCGGCCAGCTCTACTGGAGAACGGATGGCTCCGTCGCGTTGACCGATCATCTGACGCTTTCGGGCGCTGCCGGCATCAACATTTACAACAATTTCGACAAGCTCAAGCAACAGTCGAACAGCCTGCTGCCGCATGTTCGAAGTGACATCGTGAACTACCTGAAGAAAGGTCAGAACGATTTAATCAAGCTCGAAGCAAACTATATCTGGTCACCACTGCCGGACCTGTATACCCGCCTGTCGGGCGGCATCTTCGAAGAAATGTATGCCGGTGTCGGCGCAGAAGCCTTGTACCGGCCGTACGGGCGCCCTTGGGCGATTGGAGTAGACGTCAACAAGGTGTATCAGCGCGGCTTCGATCAGTTGCTGGATTTCCGCGACTACTCGGTCGTGACCGGACATGTGACGCTCTACTACCAATTACCGTTCTATCACCTGTTGGGCAAGGTCAGTGTCGGGCGCTATCTGGCGCGCGACAAGGGCGCAACCTTCGACCTCTCGCGCGAGTTTGCCAGCGGCATCCGGGCAGGCGTTTTCGCGACCAAGACGAATGTTTCGGCCGCACAATTCGGTGAAGGGCGCTTTGATAAGGGGCTTTATCTCAGCATTCCGCTGGACTTGTTCTTCACGCAGTCGACACGCGATCGGGCGAATATCTTGTTCCGTCCGTTGACACGCGACGGTGGGCAGAAAGTTCGCGACGGCGAGGAGCTGTATCCGATCGTTGACCAGGGCAAGCCATCCGATTTCGCGAACGGCTGGTCGGAATTACCGCACTAAGCGTCGCGGCGTCCGCTGTTAGGCCTCGAACCGCGAAGGATCGCACCGACGGGCTCCTTCACTTGGGTCGGCGTCATCCTTGCATTGTCGAGCCGCAGGTTTATTTACAAGGTTGACTCAATTTAGGACTTTGCTATGCGTTTAGTGGTAACTGGCGGTGCCGGCTATATCGGCTCGCATATGTGCAAGCTGTTGTCGGAAGCGGGGCACCAGGTTTGTGTGGTCGACAACCTATCGACCGGTCACCGCGAGGCGGTGCAGTGGGGCGAACTGGAAGTGGGGGATATTCGCGACGCGGATTTCTTGCGTTCCGTATTCGGCCGCTTTTCGCCAGAAGGGGTGCTGCATTTCGCGGCGAAGTCGCAAGTGGCGGAATCGGTTCAGGAGCCGGCGGATTACTACGACAACAATGTCGTCGGCGCATTGACCTTGCTCGATCAGGTTCGACGTCAGGCGGGATGCGTGTTCGTGTTCTCATCCACCGCCGCCGTATTTGGTGTTCCGCAAACCGAGTTGATCGACGAACAGCACCCGCGCAATCCAATTAATGCCTATGGGGCAACCAAGCTCGCGATTGAACGCGTGCTGGAAAACTACGCCATCGCATACGGATTGCGTTCGATCAGTTTTCGCTACTTCAACGCTGCGGGCGCTGATCCGTCCGGTCTCATCGGCGAGGCACATGAGCCAGAAACGCATCTGGTCCCGAAGATTTTGATGTCGGCGCTGACGCAGGGAGAACCGATGCGGGTTTTCGGCGAGGACTGCGACACGCCGGACGGAACCTGCGTGCGCGACTACGTGCACGTCAACGATCTTGGACTGGCACACCTCAAAGGACTGGAATTCCTGCAAAAGGCCGAGGGCGCGCATTTCTACAATCTCGGTAATGGCGCCGGTTTTTCGGTGATGGAAATTCTCGCTGCAAGCGAAGCCGTTATCGGTCGCGCGATCGCTCGCGAAATCTGTGCGCGGCGGGCAGGCGATCCGGCGCGCCTGGTCGCCGACGCGACGCGCGCGCGTAAAGATCTCGGCTGGGTGCCAAGCTATCCGAATATCGCGGGGATCATCGGCAGCGCCTGGGCCTGGCACTCTCAGCGCCGCTTTTAATCCAGGGCGTCGCCGCGTGTCTCAGCTCGCCAGTCGGTTCGTCGTCTCGCTCATTGCCGACAAAACCTCCGCGGACAGTTGAGATCGATAGTGGCGCCAGGTCCAGCCTGCTGCGCCCTGCAGAGCAGCGAGTCCCATACGCTTGGACAGCGAACGATCGGCCAACAGCTTGTCGAGCTGCGCTCTGATTGCGGCGGCATCGCGAATCGGAACGATCCAGCCATTGACGCCATTCTGGATGATGCCGGTCGCGCCGCTATTCGGCGTCGCAATAACGGGCAGACCCTGAGACAGTGCCTCCGCCACGACCAAGCCGTAGCCCTCGAATAGCGACGGAAACGCCAGGACATCGTGCTCGCGCATCGCCCGCAAGACCTCGGGATGGCTCGCGGTCCGGCTGCTGTAACCCTGCTCGTGAAGCAGGGCTTCACCAGGTCCTGCTCCGATAAACGTCATCTCGATTCGATCTGAGAGGCCCTTGATCGCTTCCAGCAGATAGGAAAGGCCCTTGCGCTCGGAAATGCCGCCGACGAACAGGACGCGGAGTTTGCCGTCGGTCCGCCAGGTCCGGGTCTCTGCTGCGATGGGTTCCGGACAGCCATAGGGAACGACAACGATCGGAGCGAGCCTGCCCGGATAGTCGGATAGCGTGTCGGCGACAAAGCAGCTGGGAACGACGATGCAGTCGGCATTTGCGAGCTCGGCGTCGCGGTCCTCGAATTTCGAGGTCGATTCGTTGTGCGATTGCCAGGTGTGTGCCCACTCCGGTCGCAGCTGTTCCTGCTCCGAAGACAAGCGGTTGCGTCTGCGCCAGTAGCCGATCGGCAGCTCGTAGACGCGAAACAGGCCCTTGCGACCGGCCTGTTCGAAGGTCCGGCGCGCCGCACCCTCGTAGGCATACACGGAGGTTAAGTTGGCAATTTTTGATACGCGCTTCGCGGTTGCGTCATCAATCGCGTCGTACACTCGATCAATGTTGAATATTTTCTGTGCTGAAGGGAAAAATCTTTTTAAACCAAGGCGTAGCGAAAGAAGGCGCCCTGCTTCAAGGTGGGTGGCCGCATTATGAATGGGCCCGCCGATGTCGGAATAGTCACGTTTTCTGAAGACATTTTGGATCGCCGGCGGAACCCGCTTCCAATATGCGGACTCCAAATCAAAATTCAGCGTTGTAACGAATTCCTGCAGCATTGCGCGTTCAGCAAAAGCCCGCGCGGCATTGCGGCTGTTTTGGTTGCCAGTTGGATGAGAGATCAGGATTTTCATAAGGCGGTTGGGATTTCAGACCCTTTTCGCAAACAAATTCGACAACGTCGGCTATGATCCGACCACTGAGGCGCAAATGTTGCGAGAGTTGAAACATCGCCGAAGGGATTTGCGAGCGGCAAACACTGGCGCACACATGAACGAGGGATTCGTGTCACAAGAGTTATCGTCGGACACTGCCGAGCTCCGATCCATCGCGCCAAGCCGCGCGTTTGTTAGCGCGGCGGAGCCCGACGTAGTTACCGTCACGGTAAAGCGTTGCATGGACATCATTGGCGCATCCCTTTTGCTGGTCGTGCTCAGTCCTGTTCTGCTGATCCTGAGCTTGCTGATTCGCGGCGGCTCCAGTGAGCCGGTGCTGTTCGCGCAGCCGCGGGTTGGACGTCACGGCAGACCGTTCAAGTGTTACAAATTCCGCACCATGATCGTCGGCGCAGATCAAGTTTTGCAGGATCTCCTGAACGCGGATGACCGCCTGCGTACGGAGTGGGAAATCAGTCAAAAGCTGCGGCGCGATCCCCGCGTTACCCGTATCGGCAACATATTGCGGCGATCGAGCCTTGATGAGTTGCCGCAGTTATTCAATGTTCTGATCGGTGACATGAGTTTGGTCGGACCTCGGCCGGTGCTGCCGGAACAGGTGATCTACTACGGTCGGAGCGCGCGTTGGTACTACGCCATGCGGCCCGGCATGACTGGCCTATGGCAAGTCATGGCGCGCGGCAACAAGGATTTCCGGCGGCGCGTGGCATTGGATTGCTTCTATGTTAGGCACGTCAGCTTACGAATGGATTTCGTAATCCTGCTCAAGACCATCGGCGTGGTGGTATCCGGGCGCGGCGCGTACTAGGCTGACCCGGACCGGAGTTTGGGATCAGCTGCGGACCGACTTCTGCGCGCAAAACCAGGCATAGGTCGCCGCAATTCCATCTTCGAGCGCGATCTGCGGCTTCCAGCCCATAGCGGTCAGTAGGCTGATATCCAGCAGCTTTCGAGGCGCGCCATCCGGTTTGCTGGTATCGAACACCAGGCTGCCGGTGTAGCCGACTACTCGACCGACGATTTCAGCCAATTCGCGAATCGAAAGGTCGTTGCCTACGCCGACGTTGATGATGCCTTCATCGGCATAGTTTTCCATCAGGAACAGCGCAGCTCGGGCGAGGTCGTCAACATGCAGAAACTCGCGTCGTGGCGTGCCGGTGCCCCAGATAACGACCTCTGGACGGTTCGACGCTCGTGCTTCGTGAAACTTGCGGACGAGGGCCGGCAGCACGTGTGAGGCGGTGAGGTCGAAATTGTCGCCGGGCCCGTACAAATTCGTCGGCATCAGCGAAATCGCATTGAAGCCGTATTGGCGTCGATACGCCTGACACATCTTGATCCCGGCGATCTTCGCAATCGCATAGGCCTCGTTGGTGGGCTCCAGCGTCCCGGTCAGCAGGTGGGCTTCCTGCATCGGCTGCGGCGCGAATTTCGGATAAATGCAGGACGAGCCGAGAAATAACAGTTTCTGCACGCCCGTGGCCCAGGCCGCGTGGATGACGTTGGTCTGCAAGGCGAGATTGTCGCGAATGAATTCAGCGGGTCTGGAGTCGTTGGCGACGATTCCGCCGACTTTGGCAGCCGCGAGAAAAACAAATTCTGGTCGCTCTTCAGCAAAGAACTGATCAACTTCTGATTGGCGCGTCAGGTCGAGGTCGGCGCGCGTTCGTACAATCAGGTTTTCAAATCCACTCGCACGCAGATGGCGCACGATGGCAGAGCCGGCGAGGCCATTGTGGCCCGCCACGAAAATTCGCGACGTCTTCCGCATGTTCATTCGTGATAGTTGAACGTCTTGAAGCCAGCGGTCTTGACCACACTGTCGCGCTTCGCTTCCTTGTAGTCCTCGCGCACCATCTCGACGACCAGTTCCTCGAAGGTGGTCGTTGGCGACCAGCCGAGTTTTACTCGCGCTTTGGTCGGATCCCCCAAAAGTGTCTCAACCTCGGTGGGGCGGAAGTAACGCGGGTCAACGGACACAATCTTAGTGCCGGGTTGCAGCTTGACGTCCGGGTTGCTGACGGATGAGACGACGCCCACTTCGTCGACACCGGTGCCGATCCAGTCGATTGCGATGCCGAGTTCGCGCGCCGCTCGATCGACGAACTGGCGCACGGAATACTGAACACCGGTTGCAATGACGAAATCTTCCGGTTCCGACTGTTGCAACATCATCCACTGCATCTCAACGTAATCGCGCGCATGCCCCCAGTCGCGCAACGAATCGAGGTTGCCGAGATACAGGCAGTCCTGCAGTCCGAGCGCGATGCGTGAAATCGCGCGAGTGATTTTACGAGTGACAAAAGTTTCGCCGCGCAGCGGAGACTCGTGGTTGAACAGGATTCCGTTGCAGGCATACATACCGTATGCCTCGCGATAATTCACCACGATCCAGTACGCGTACATCTTGGCAACGGCGTACGGCGAACGCGGATAAAAAGGTGTCGTTTCCGATTGTGGTATCTCGCGCACCGCGCCGTAGAGTTCGGACGTCGAGGCTTGATAAAAGCGAGTAGTCTTCTCGAGCTTGAGAATCCGCATGGCTTCCAAAAGCCGTAGCGTGCCCAGCGCATCGCAGTTGGCGGTGTACTCGGGGCTCTCGAACGAAACTGCGACGTGTGACTGGGCGCCGAGGTTGTAGATCTCGTCTGGCTGAACTTCTTGCACCAGGCGGATCAGATTGGTGGAGTCGGTGAGGTCGCCGTAGTGCAGGATGAAATTGCGCTGTTCGACATGAGGATCCTGGTAAAGGTGATCGATGCGTGCGGTATTGAACAGCGACGCGCGTCGCTTGACCCCATGAACCTCGTAACCCTTTTTCAGCAGCGACTCCGCCAGGTAGGCGCCATCCTGGCCGGTTACGCCAGTAATTAATGCTCTTTTCACTTATTGGTCCTTATTGCAGAAAATTCTGATTCGAGGCGTTCGATCAACCTGCGCAAAATTGCGTCGCGGTCCAAAAATGCTTCGGCATATTTTCGCGCGTTGCGCCCCATACTCTCGCGGAGTGAAGGCTGATCGAGGAGCTGACGGATTGCGCTGGTCAAGCCTTCGGCTTGGTCTGGCATTACGACAATACCGGCTTGCGCGCGTTCCAGTACATCGGCGATCGCGCTTCCCGGAGGTGCCGTCGCGATACAGACGCGACCGGCTGCCAGTATGTTGGTGAGCTTGGACGGCATCACCAGATCGGCCGCGGCCTCCTTTTGAATGACCAGCTGAACGTCGGAGATCGCAAGCAAAGAAAGGAAGGCGGCCAGCGGCTGAACGCCGATGAATTTTACGTTGTCGAGTCCGCGCTGTGCCGCATCGGCTTCAAGTCCGGCTCTCGCGGGACCATCGCCGGCAATGATGAAACGAATCTGACGCGTCGACTTCAGTGCTTCCGCGGATTCTAGAATCAGGCCGAGGCCCTGTTTCTCGCCCATCGCACCGGAGTAGACGACGACAAAATCCTGCTCGGAAAGCCCCATTTCATTCCGGTAGTCGAGATCTCGTCGCTTGGGATCGATCAACTCGATGTTGGACCAGTTCGGAAGTTCGATGACCTGCGCCGGAGCCGCGCCTTTGGCAATCGCCAGACGACACATCGGACCCGAGATTGAAGCGACGTAACTCGCACGTGTGATGAAGAATCGCTCGAGACCGTATAGCGCGCGCGCTAATCGGCTTCCCCTGAGCATGCCGAGTTTGATCGCCGCATCCAGTTGAAAATCTTGAATCCACAGCAGCCAGGGCACACCGCGCAGTTTCGAGTAGATCCACGGCAATCCTACGGTCTGCGTCGGTGGGCAGATTGTGACCACCAAATCGAAGCGCGGTCGAGCGAACAGCACCGGCAGCCACCAGCGCAGCGCGCCGAGATTGAATGTGGTCTCGAGTCGAATCCGCGCGCGGGCGCTGAGTTCGGCAACACCGGGAATGTAATGGGGGATGCGACGGATCGTCAGATTCGGACGCGGGCGTTCGACTCTGTAGTTGTTACTGAAGCCCGGTTGCAACTGCCATTGCGGGTAGTGCGGCTGGCCACACAGCACTTCGACGACGTGCCCGTGTTCGGCAAGCCAGTTGGCAAATTCTCCCGTGTATTTACCAATTCCGGTAGGTTCAGGCGCAAAGTTGAGCCCGTAGATCAGTATCTTCACAAACGGTGGCGGGTCAGGAATGTGCCAGCGAACTGGCTGACTGCAATGGAAACGCGCGAAATTGCGGACTTCGCTTAGTCCGGACGGTTCGCTGGCCTTGGATCGGAAAAATACAACAATTGCCTTGAACCGATGGTGCCAGTGCAGCGTCCGCGAGTGCAAGCAGATCCCTGCAATGTCTTGAACGGCTCGAAGTCTTAAGTGGTCCAAGCATGGTCTCGTCCAGCCCTCCGATCTGGGGCCGCTTTGAGGGCCCCGAGGTTGCTGGTTCGCGCTTAGGGCTGGCGCGGCCTTTGCGCCTTGATGGTGTGACTGTCCGAATTGGACGCCACAACGTACGTGCAGGCGCGACTGGCATAATTGCCCGAGCGCGAGATTACAGTTAATCCGGGAGATGGGGCATTGGGTTCTTGAACAGCGGGAATAGTGCCGGCGGTCTGCGCGACCTGCCGTCGGTAGTTCTCGGATTCGAGGGACTCCGCGGCGTTCTGGCCTTGTCGGTCTGTCTGGGACACTATGGCATCAATGCCCTGTTGAGGCCTTTGGGCCTCTACCTCAATTTTGATTTGGCTGTCGACGTTTTCTTCGCACTTTCAGGGTTCGTGCTGTCGCACACCGGCTATTTTGGCCAACGATCGCGATCTGACTTCGTCGTGCGCCGCTTCGCTCGGCTTTATCCATTGCACCTGTTGGCTCTGCTGCTCGTGCTTGGCGTATACGCGGCACACAAATGGCCCATCAGACCGCTATTTGTAGTTCAGAACTTGCTGTTACTCCAAAATGTCGGTCTGCCACCGCAGCAGATGTCATTCAACTTCCCGGGCTGGTCGATTTCGGTGGAATTCTGGATTTCGATTCTGTTTGTAGGCCTGCTGCGCGGGAAGCCGCGTCGTCTGCTGGTCGCATTACCAGTGTTGATAACCGTGATCATTCTTGTTTTTCCTGGATTTCAGTTGCTGAAGTCCGAAAATGTCGCGGGAATGCTCAACGGTGCGGTCAACGGCGGGCTGCTTCGCGGGATTGCTGGTTTTTGCGTGGGCATCACTGCGTATCTGTTCTGTCGGCACGTCGCGATTGATTACGCGCCTTCGCGCTGGGCAAGCTATGTATTCTGTCTTCTGCTGCTGATGATTTTTCTGAAAGATTGGCACTCGCCGGCCGATTCATGGCTGTTATATGCCTGTATCTTCGGGCTTCTGATCACAATCGCCTGCAGCCGTGAGTTCAGCCTGCTGACGACGAGGACGCCGGTGTTTCTCGGGTCGATTTCGTACTCGGTCTATCTATTGCATATTCCTTTGATACTCATCCTCGAGGCGCTATTTTCCCCCGACGCGTTCAGAGGCATTCACAAGCTGGCCGCGCTGCTGATCTTGTTTCCGCTCGCCGCACTCGTGCACCGCTATATCGAACGTCCGGCGCAGCGGTTGATTCTTCAACGCTTGCGGGGCGCGCTGTCCGGCTAGTCCGCGGCACTGTTTCGACTCACATTGTTCGATTCCGCGGCACAATTGCTGACGCGCGAATCAATTTGCATGTACGTGTCTATCGAATAAGCTAGTCGGGTCAATCGGTTAGCTCGCAGTCGAAATCAGTCGACTTGGGTTCGCCCGGTTTGGCACGTGTAGAGACGGTAAGTCTCGGGCGTTCCCGCGTGACGCAAACTACGGCGGCCCTGCGCGGCATCGAAACGATTGTGGGCGGATTTCGCGCTAAACTCGCCGGAGTAAAACAGCTGACCAGAAATCATGTGGCCTTCTTTGTGACAACGCCGGCCGGCCCCGCGTTGAAATCGAGACGCGGCGGTGGTTTCCGACTGCTTCGTGCCGCGCGCGGCAGGGTGCCGGTTCCGGTCGGGGAAAATGGGAATTTCAACAGCTATATACAGCCTGTTCGGCAAATAGAGTCACACAAGGAACTTTCATGGGTAAGCGTCTTTCGGGGCAGCCTAGCGCCGCACAGGGCAAATACAGGTCTCGCTTGGAGACTGTCGCGCGCTTAGCCCTACTTGTGACGGTTGGCTTGGCGGCCGGATGTTCGCAGGTCATCCCCGGTCTTAACGTCGATGCTAGTGGCGGGCACGAGTACAGCATCGTCAAAGATGACGGTGCGGCGGATCAGTACAAGGTGGTCGGAAATGGCAGCTCAACCGGCTACACCCTGGTCGACGTAACCCCGGACGTGGTGCTTGCTCTTGCGCGACAGCAGCCCGAGGCAGGTGCAGAGAGTGCCGAACTGCGCTCGCTGCTGCCCTCGGATGTGCCGCCGGAGTATCGCCTGGGTCCTGGCGACGTGTTTTTCCCAATCGTTTGGGACCATCCGGAACTCACGCAGCCGACCGGAGGTGCTTCGACCGCCGACCCGGCAACGCAGGGGCGCCTGGTCGACTCGACAGGAATGGCGTTCTATCCGTTTGTTGGAACCTTCAAAGCGGCTGGTATGACCGCCGGCGAGTTGCGCAACTACCTGACCGATTCCTTGAAGAAGTACATCGAGAAGCCGCAAGTCGATGTGCGTGTGGTGTCGTTCCGTGCCAACCGGATCGAAGTGACCGGCGAAGTGCAGCGTCCCGCGACCTTGACGATAGACGACGCACCGAAGGGCATCTTGCAGGCCATCAGTGCCTGTGGTGGTCTCACAACGGCGGCAAGCCGTCGGCGCGCGATCCTGGTGCGCAAGAACCGTATCTACAAGGTTGATCTCGCCGGCCTGTTGTCCGGCAATCAATTGGTCGGCAATCCTGCGTTGGAACCTGGCGATGTGTTGCACTTCCCGGACCAGTCGCATGACCAGGTGTTCATGCTCGGTGCTGTCGACAAGCAGCAACCGGTGGTGATCCAGCAAGGTGCCCTGACGCTGATTCAGGCCCTGACCGTCGCCGGCGGCCTCGACAATCTGCGTGCAAACCAGTCGGGCGTTTTGATCTTCCGCATGAACGATGTCAATGACCAACTTACCGCAACGGTGTTCAAGCTCGATATGGGCAGACCCGAAGGCGTGCTGTTGGCAAGCGCGTTCCAATTGCAGCCGCGCGATGTCGTTTTCGTCAAAGCCACGGCGTTCGCGCAGTACAACTCGGTTATTCAGGATATCCTGCCAACTGTGCAGACCCTGTTCTATTTACTTGAAATCAAGAACATCACCAACTAGCGCCGGCTATTGACCGGCGTGGGCGCATGCTTGAGCAACGCGATTGCCGAGTCTGCGATTACCCGAGTGCGCTCAATTTAACGATCTAGATGACTAACGACGCCTTCGACAACACCACGCCACCCTCATTCAGCGCGGGAGGGCCTGATGTCGCAACCGACGACATTAGCTTCCGCATGCTCTATGAACTGATCCGGGCCGGCGCGTTCACGATCATCGTAACGGCCCTGATCATGTTCGGCCTGGGTATTTCCTACACGATCATCGCTCCGCCTTCGTTCCAAGCCGATGGTTTGGTGCAGGTCGAGCAGGACAAGAGCAGCGGCAGCGGCGGCGCCAGTATGACTGACATTGGCGCGGCACTGTTCGGAAGCCCGGTGCAGACTGAGGCCGAGATTCAAGTTCTGCAGAGTCGCATGATCCTAGATCAAGTGATCGATCGGCTTAATCTACAAGTTGATGCCAAGCCAAAATACCTGCCGTTAGTTGGAGCGGCGATCGCGCGGCACCGCGAACGTGACAGGCCAGCGGCGCCGATACTTGGATTGAAGGCCTACGCTTGGGGCGGAGAGGCCATCAAAGTCACCACCTTCGACGTGCCAGCGCGCATGAACGATCAGGTCTTCACCCTGGTCGCTGGCGAGGACGGACACTACGCTCTGCTGTCGCCAACCAAGACCAAACTGCTCGATGGAATCGTCGGCGAACCCGCCAGTATCGAATTCGGGGAGGATACGCTCAAGCTGTTCGTGCAGACCTTAACTGCGCGTCCGGGCACCCATTTCGTGTTGGTTCACCATTCGCGTCAACCCTTGCAGGCTGGGCTGGCTGGACATCTTAAAGTTACCGAACAAGGACATGACTCGGGCGTAATTCAAGTAACGTTTAGCGGATCGACGCGAGAGTTCGTCAGTCAGGTAATCAACGCGCTCGAAGACGCCTATCTCAGCCAGAATATCGAACGCCGGTCGGCAGACGCCCAGCAGTCGCTCGATTTCTTGCAAAAGCAGTTGCCGCAAACGAGGGCGAAGGTTGAGGCCGCACAGGCTGCGCTGAATGCATATCAGCAACAGCATGGCTCGATCGACGTCTCGGCCGAAACGCAGGCGGTTCTTGAGCAAAGTGCGACGCTCGAGGGCAAGCGTCTCGACCTGCAACAACAGCGAGAGCAAGCGCTGCTTCTGTATACGCCGGAACATCCGTCGATCAAGGCGCTCGACTTGCAGATGAAGGAACTCGACGGCGCACTCGGAAAGGTCCGCGAGAAGACCCAGAAGCTGCCCACGACGCAACAGGAAATTCTGCGCTACACGCTCGATGTTGACGTCAACACGACGCTCTACACCGAGATGCAGAATTCGATTCAGAACCTGCAGATCGCCAAGGCGGGCACGGTCGGAAACGTCCGTATCATCGATCATTCCTTGCCGCCGCTGAGTCCGAACAACGCCAGCAAGAATCTGATCTTGGTGCTGTCCGCCGTCATCGGCTTGCTGCTGGGCATCACCGTTGTTTACGTGCAGAAAGCCATGCTGCGCGGCGTCGACGATCCGACCGAGCTGGAAGCACGCTTCGGCCTATCGACGTTTGCATCGATCCCGTACTCGGCGAAACAAAATCGCCTGATGCGTCGTGGGCGTTCAGGCGTGGCCTTGCGGGCTGGCGAGCATCGTCTGCTCGCGGTTGACGACAGCCAGAACATCGCGATCGAAGCGCTGCGTAGCTTCAGAACGGCGCTGCATTTTGTGCTGCTCGATTCGCCGAACAACGTCGTCATGCTGACGGGTCCGGCGCCGAATCTGGGTAAGTCATTTGTCGCGTCGAATCTTGGTGCGCTGTTGGCGGTTTCTGGCAAGACCGCCATCGTCGTCGACGGCGACTTGCGACGTGGCCGCCTTCGCGAATACTTCGGCATCCTGCCGAACGTTGGTCTGTCCGACTACATCGCAGGCACTCTGCCGCCGACAGCAGTGATCTCGAGGACATCGGTTGAAAATCTCGATTTTATCGACCGAGGCAATTCGCCACCGAATCCAGCGGAACTCTTGTTGCACGATCGCTTCAGTGCACTGATCAAGTATCTTTCGGAGAAGTACGACTACGTATTGATCGATACGCCGCCTGTGCTGGCAGTCACCGATGCGGCGATCGTTGGTCGTTATGCTGGGTGCACGCTCTTGGTACTTAAGGCGGCCGAGCACAAGGCGAGTGAAATTGAGGACTCAATCAGACGTCTCGCGAATGCCGGTGTTCAGGTGCGAGGCGCGTTGCTCAATCAAGTGGGGCATAAGGCCGGTAGCTACGGCTATAACAGTTACGGTTACGAATATCACACCTACTCAGCGGAGTAGGTGGACTAGTAGATCTCAGACTGATTAATCCGGAATGGAGGTGTACAAACGTGCAAGGATCTTGCGACGAGCTGCGCACCTCCCCGCTTCGTGCGATAACAATGTGTTAACGGTATCGATTGTCGCACTGATCTTTGCTGGAAAAGATGAATTCGCTTAGCTTGCTTTGGTTCAAACTCTGGTTTCGAGCGCGCGAAATCGTCAACTACTCCGTGCTGGGCTGGTTGCGCAAGCGATTCTGGATGCTGCAAGGGATGCAGATTGGTCCTGGTACGCAGATTGGACGATTCAGCGTTTCGTGGCCACACCAAGTGTGCATCGGTTCGGCCTGCCGCCTGCGCGAAACAGTCAGTTTCCAGTTCGACGGGATTTGTAAGCCTGGCCCGCGCATCGTAATAGGCGACCATTGCTTTGTCGGTGCTGGGTGCGAGTTCAATATCTCGGCCGAAATTGTAGTTGGAAGTGACTGCCTTATTGGCGCTGGAACGCGATTTATCGATCACAACCATGGGATTGCCGCTGGGAAATTAATTCGGATCCAAAAGTGTGATGAGTCACCCATCGTATTGGGCAACGACGTTTGGATAGGCGCTGACTGCGTGATCCTTGCCGGTGTTTCGATTGGTACTGGTGCAGTGGTCGGTGCGGGTTCGATCGTGACTCATTCTGTGCCTCCGATGACAATTGCTGTTGGAGTGCCAGCGCGTGTCGTCGGATCTCGAAATCCCGATAAATAAACTCAACGTTGAGCTATTCTCAATGTCAATCGAACGTGGGGTTTCAGCGGTGCTAGATTGTTTGATGCGGCTGCACTTTCTTTTGCCGTTGTACGAGGCAACGAGGCAGCTATGAGCGCGTTACTCACGTTCTGTAAGAGACTGTGGCTAGACTGCCGGCTTTTCCTTGCCAACGAAATTATTGGCCATGTTCCGAGTCATCTCTTCCGTTTATGGTGTTATCGAAGGCTGATGCGTGCCCGTATCGGGAGCGGTACTTCAATTTTTATGTCGGCACGGTTCGACACAATAGGCGGATTAATAATTGGCGACAACTCAGTTATTAATCGCCAATGTCGCCTTGATACCCGCGGTGGCCTAACGATCGGAGCAAACGTCTCGATCTCCGAGAACGTAATTATTCTTACGGCATCACACGACATTTATGCACGTGATTTCGCCGGTACTCAATCACCGGTAGTTATCGGGGATTACGTATTCATTGCTACTCGCGCCATGATCTTGCCTGGTGTAACGATCGGGCACGGCGCGGTCGTCGCCGCCGGTGCCGTGGTAACGAAATCAGTTTCTGACTACGAAGTTGTTGCTGGCATTCCTGCGCGACAAATCGGAAGCCGGAGGTCCGATCTCGAATACTCAGTTTTCTACCGACGCTTGCTGCAGTGAGTTCGGAGATTTTTGTGTAACAGAGCAGGCAGAGGCTTCACCCTTCCCCGAGTCGGCGTACAAGGTGCGCTGGCCATACGCATTCCTCTCAGGACAGATGACGATGTCGCTCGCGCAGATAGCATTCATACAGCCCTTTGGCGTTGAATATGACGGCGGCGGCCCTAAGGTTTTGCGGGGCCTCTTGCGCAATGCACCGATGCACGCGATAAGCATTAATGTTGCTGTCGTTTCGGAGGGAGCGACGTCGACTCGAGTCCCAGAAATCCACATAGCTCCAAGACCTTCATTCGGTCGACTCGAAAAGACTCGCCTTCGTCGCCACTTGGAGGCAAGTTCACATTTTTTTCGCAATCAATTCCGCCGCAAGTTGCGTCGCTGCCTAATTGATCAAAACATAAGTGTTGTACATGCGATCGCGCACTCTTGGGACTGTCTGGACGCTTATGCAGTCGCGCGGAGTCTCGGCCTGCGCTTCGTGCTCACTGTGCACGACGACCTGCTCTACATCTTACAAGGCCAACCGCGGCTTGGCCTTGCCGGCCAGCGGCTTGCTGAAATGTGGCGGGGTGCGGATCTGCGGATTGTAATTTCTGACGAGATGGGGCGCGAATACTGTCGACGCTATGGTGAGCAGACCTATCTCCTGGTGACCGACGGACTCGAATCTGTTGAGACCCAACCGCGAAGTCGGATGCCAAAACATCTGCGCGTCTATTTCATGGGGCTGTTACACCAGAGCTACTTGCCTAATTTTGCCGAGCTAGTGACTGCGCTTGACGAAATCGCAGTTGAGTGCCCGGATTGGGAAATTTCGTTGACGGCGCGATGCGGGTCAGCGGGGCGAATTTGTAAGCCGTCGAGAATTAAACTTCGCGAGTTGCCATTTGTTGCCAAAAATCCAACGGTGGACGATATGACTGCTGCGGATGTCTGCTATCTGCCGCTGCCATTCACAAAAGACCATCGTGCGTTCATCCGCTTTAGTTTGTCGACCAAAATGGTGGGTTATCTTGGTTCGGGGCTCCCAATTCTCTATCACGGACCGGCCGAAGCCGCCGCCTGCAAAACACTAGAAAGTTTCGGTGCGGCGCAATGCGCAACGACGCCTAATTCCGCCAGCCTTAAGGAAGCCTTATATGCTTTGCTTGAGCGCTATGAACCTCTCGCTCTGGCCGGTCTCTCGCTGGCGCGAGAGCGATTCCTCTATGACGATAATTTCCGTCGGTTTTGGGATGGTGTTCTTAGTGTTTCAGGAATAGCAGAATCTGAACGTTAGCTAGCCTATTTCCAGTTGTGGATTAGGCGCATTAGCAAAACCAACTCAACGATGGCTGTTGACAATGCGGTAACAAAGCCAAGCATCAGAGCATCGTGCGTGGAATTCATTCCGACGAGGGCCAGGAATATCACCTGAACGGCGACGGCGACGGCGACGTATGTCCATTGTCCCTTCGTGAAGGCTCGCGCCGAAAGGATGACAAAGGTGAAGTTCACGTAATACGTCAAGATGGGGCCCGCTAGTGCGAGTACGACTTCGTTGTCGAGTTGGGTGTAACGGCGTCCAAGTAACAACAACCACAATTGTGGATACATCATCGCCGATGCCATTAGGAGCAACGCGATGGCGCTAATAACTGCATACGTTGTAATCGTGACCCTGATGAAGGCAGCCCGGCTGTCGATGCGCGCGAACATCGGCTGAAATAGGAAACCGTTAAACATGTTGAACGCGGCAATAATCTGCCCGAGGCGCGAAAGGGCGCCGACCTCTGCAACGGAATTCGACGGGGCTAGCAGCGTGGTCAACAGGATCGACAATTGCCCCTGTACCGTGAAATAGACTGCGGAGAGAATTAGCGGGGTGACGAAGGCCCATAGTCGACGCTTGTCCTCGTCAAGCGAAATGCCGACGTTAGCAATTGGAGCTTGCACATATCTGCTAAGCGACCAGGACATTATTGCGGTCGACAGCAATACAGCTAGCACCGCCGCAATTGAGGTCGGCCAGAGACGGCACAGAAGAAAGCTGAAAACAAGACGCATCGAAGCCCCGAGCACACTGCATATGCTCAAGCTAGTCGAATCATGCCGGATGTTGAGTACTGCGATGCGCAGGTTTGAATTTAACTGCGCCCAGGCGATCCCAAGTGCCAGAAGCGCGTAGAGCATTGAAATGCTGAACGCGCTAAAAAACGGCTTGCCGGCGGTTTGCCGATAGAGCAGGGCAGGGGCGGCGATTACTAGGGCAACTGCCGCTATAGCAAATAGTCGGCGGCGCAGGAAAAGAACCGCTCGGTACAGTCTGGCAAAACGCGAGGGTTCGGTGATGCATTGAGCCCCAAAGGTAGTGAACGCGATCGATAGATTCAAATCCGAACCGACTGATGCGAAAACCACTAACGTATTGGCAACCACAAACAAGCCGTACTCGCGGACCGGAAGAATACGCAGCAACATGACCCCGGTGAACAAGTTCAGCAGCTGAACGATCGCTTGACCGCTAGCTAGCTTTGATAAAGCGCCCAGCCAATGAGCTGCGGAGTTTCGAGCGCTCATGCTCGACCGCGCGCCATTTCTGGCACAACGCTGCTAAATTCGAAAAAAGTACAACAGGCGCCGCACGTTTCGCACAACTGGCTCGTTCCACGATGCTGATCGTGGTTTTTGCCAGTAACGACCCCGGCTGGCAGTCCCGCACCAGAATCAAGGAGACCGACGCATATCGATTGAATCGGCAACATTGCGCTGCGGCAGGGCGGAGGGAGCAGAATGCATTTTGCCGGAAATTCGCATGGTGTTTACTGGCTTTCGTAAGATCCAAAAAATAAACTCGCTAGCCGAGCGCCACGCGCCCACTTCGAGATCAATTGAGCGGATGAAGATTGCGATGATCTGCTCTGGCCTGGAGCCTGGGCGGGACGGAGTGGGCGACTACACGAGACAGCTCGCCGCGGTGCTGGCCGGTTGGGGGCACGAGGTGTTGTTGCTGGCGCTGAACGATGGGCGCGTCGTCGATGCATTCGCCACAGAATCCGAAGCCGGTGTCGTTGCCTGCCGCTGGTCATCGCGGCAGCCGTGGCAGGCCCGCGCGGATGCGGCCCGCGCTCGAATTGCGACATTTGCGCCGGACTGGATCAGTCTGCAGTTCGTCTGCTACGGCTGGCATCCAAAGGGGCTGCCGTTCGGGCTGCCCGGACGTCTCAAGTCGATCTGCGGCGACGTTCCGGTACACCTGATGTTCCACGAGTTGTGGGTGTCTTCGGTCGTCGTGGAGCCCATGCGGCGTCGATTGGTGGGTTGGGTGCAGCAGGAAGCGGTGATTTATCGGCTGCTGCGGCGCCTCCGGCCGGCGAAAATTCATTGCAATATTTACCCCTACACGGTCTTGCTGGGTCGGCGCGGTTACGCGGCTGAACGCTTGCCGCTATTCGGCAATATTCCCCTCGCGGCGCCGTCCGAGGATTTCTTAACGTCGGCACTTGCGCCGTACGGCGGTCGCGCGAGCTGTGTGCTGCTCGGCAGCTTTGGCAGTATTCATCCAGGCTCGCTGCCAAGTGCTCTGTTGCGACGTATGCAGGACTATGCCCAGGCGCGAGGCAAGCAGCTAGTCGTGTTATCGGCGGGCGGCATCGGTTCAGGCGCAGACGTGTGGGGCGAGGCGCAACGCACGCATCCGGATCTGCATTTCATTCGGCTGGGGGCCCTGTCACCGATCGAGGTTTCTCTTTACCTGTCTTCGCTTGATTTTGGCTTGGCGACGACGCCTTGGGCCGTGATTGGCAAGAGCGGCTCGGCCGCGGCAATGCTGGAGCACGGCCTGCCGGTGATCGTCAGCCGGAACGACGCCGTGCGGCGCGATCGCCGCGATATCGACGTGTCGCAGGGCAACGATCCGCAACTGTGCTGCTTTGCCAGCGCCAGCTTCGAACCCTGGCTCGCGACCGCCTCGCGGCGTGCTCCGAAGGCGACGGCCCACGCGGTGGCACGGCAATTTCTCGATGCGCTTGAACATGCGCGCGCCTAAGTCACCGGTGCTCGCGCCTGCCTGTCTCACCACGACTGCGGCGCCGCCGTGACCCCAGAACCGGTACTTCGCCAGCGGAAGCCCGCTTCGCGCGCGCAACGCAATTTCCAGCTTGATTCGGTCCGCTTCGGCGCAGCACTCCTCGTGCTGATTTCGCACCTGCGTGCCTTCGTGTTGGTCGATTACGCCTTGCTCGACAAACCATCGGTGCCGTTGCGGCTGTTCTACTTCGTCACCGGTCTGGGCCACGAGGCGGTCGTAGTCTTCTTCGTACTTTCGGGTTACTTCGTTTCGCGAACGGTGAGTCAGCCGTCGGGCGGACAATGGCGTGCCGCGGACTATGCGATCAATCGCCTGTCGCGGCTGTGGACGGTGCTCGTACCCGGCCTGTTGGCGACCTTGTTGTTGGACTGGCTCGGCGCACAGCTGAGTGGCTCATCCTATTACCAGGGCGCGCTGATTCCGCTGTACCACAGTGGACCGCCGGCGCCGCAGATCCCACTGGATGCCTGGACCTTCTTCGGCAACCTCGCCTTCCTGCAGACCATTGCAGTGCCGACCTACGGCGACAACGTGCCGCTTTGGAGTCTGGCTAATGAGTTCTGGTACTACGCGCTGTTCCCGCTGTTGTTCATTGGGATTGCCGGGGGTCGGAAAGTCGTCGTCCGCGTGTTGGCGCTGTCGGTTGCCCTAGCGCTGATGCTGTGGTTGCCCGCAGCCATTGTCGAGGCTTTTGGCATCTGGCTCCTGGGCTATGCGATCGCGGTTATCGGCGCGCGGCCACAGCGACTGCGCTGGGCGGCGCATGCATCCGCAAAATGGTCTGCGGCGCTGCTGGTGCTGGCGGCGCTGATGCTGGCACGCAGTCATCGACTCGATCAGATGCTCAGCGACTACCTGCTGGGTCTGGCGGTCGCGGCCTTGCTGATCACCCTGCTGCAGCCGACGTCGCGCGTCGCGGATTCGTCATTCGGGAGGTTGATGGAACTGGGCGCTGAAATGTCCTACAGCCTCTACATTTTCCATTTTCCACTGCTATCGTTCATTGCCTGCGTAGTCCTGGGCAACAGAACCTACGCACCGGATGCGCAGTCCATGCTGTTGTTCGCGGCGCTGCTTGGACTCGTTTTGCTCTACGGATTGGGCGCTTATTGGCTGTTCGAACGCAACACATTCCAGGTACGGACGTCGCTGCAGAGACTTTTTCGCTAAAATCGAACGACGCCTGCAACGCCCGCAACGTCTGCATCTGCAACATCGGCGCCGTCCTCGCTGTAAGTGGTTCGCCGAATCTCACACTGCCGACTCGATGCTCGTCGTTCATCCCACCGGAAATCAGAACAGTCGCCATGCCGCCCGGGCGTTTGCCGAGGTCGGTCGGCTCGACGCCTTCATTACGGCGTTGAGCGTGTCGGCGCGCGCAGCGCCGATCCGTTTTCTACCCGACCGCTTGCTCGACGAGGCGCGCCGGCGCGACTTCTCGATGATCGGCGGCAAGGTCGTATCGGTGGCCCCGCTCAGCGAATTGATGCGCCTGGCCAGTCGCAATTTCAACGGCCGGGTCGCAGGGAAACCCGATTCGATCGATCGGCTGTATCGCAAGGTCGATTGCGCCGCGGCGCGCTACTTGGCCCGGCATGCGGATATCAGCGCAGTCTATTGCTACGAAGATGCGGCCCTCGAGACGTTTCGCGTCGCGAAGGCGGCCGGCGTCCGCTGTATCTATGAATTGCCGATCGGCTACTGGCGCGAACATCGCCGCATCAAAGCGCAGGAAGCTCAGCGGCGGCCCGACTGGGCGCAGACCTGGAATGTCGATAAAGATTCTGCCGAGAAGTGTCAACGCAAAGACGACGAGCTGGCACTGGCGGATCAGATCATCGTTGCCAGCGCGTTCACGGAGCGCAGTCTCGCGCGGTTCCCGGGGACCGTTGTGGCCTCATCGCTGCTGCCCTACGGGTGCCCGTCGGCCATCGATCCAGCCTCGCGCAATTGGTACAAGGGCGGGGTGCTGAAGCTCTTGTTTGTCGGCGAACTGAGTCAGCGAAAAGGGCTCGCCGACGTGCTCGAAGTCGTTACGCAGTTCGGCCCGCGCGTGCAGCTGAGCTTGATTGGAAGCGGCCCAGGCGCAAAAATGAACTGGGACCGTGCCTCCAATATCAGACTACTGGGCTCGCGCAGCCATGACGGTGTTCTCGAGGAAATGCGGCGCAATGATGTTTTGCTGTTTCCGAGTCTGTTCGAGGGGTTTGGGATGGTCATCACCGAGGCAATGTCGCAGGGCTTGGCCGTGATCGCGTCCGATTGCACCGGCCTGCCGGCGGTAGCCGATGGCGACTCGGCCATACAGGTCACCGCCGGCGTACCGGCGCAATTGAGCGAAGCCATCGAAGGTTTGTTGCGTGCGCCGGATAAGGTGGAGTCCTTGGGCCGTGCCGCCCTGCAGCGTGCAGCACGCTGGCAATGGCAGGACTACCGCGCGAATCTCCGCCAGCTGACGCTCGGTGCCACAGTCTGATGATCACCGCGCTGCCATCCACCTTTTGGCGCAACGCCGCGCAGCAGAGCAGCTTCAAGCTGCATCCGATCGGGCGCATCCTGTTGTGGGTGCTGATAATCGCGACGCTTGAAGGCGCCGTCAGAAAATGGATCTGGCCGGGCAGTGCGATGGTTTTCCTTGCGATACGCGACATCCTGATCGCTTACGGCATCATGCTGGGCATCAGCAAGCGTTGGCTGAAGATGAATTCGCCAACCGAAGCCTTGCTGTTGCTGTGGACGGTCGTAGTGATTGTCTGGGGACTGACCCAGGTGATCCTGGGGCTGGAACCGATTACCGTCGCGATTCTCGGGTTGCGCTCCTGGCTGCTCTACATCTGGTTCGCCTGGCTTTGCGGGCGCGTGCTGCGCCCCAGCGATGTCCACTACATCCTGAAGACCGTTGCCCTGATCATGCTGCCGATGGCTGTGCTGGTCGTTCTTCAGCATTTCCTGCCAGTCGGCCATTGGCTCAATCGGCAGCCGGAAAATGACGATCCGGCAAAGATTTTTACCGTTGTTGCAGGAATTGTGCGGACCACCGGGACCTTTACATTCGTATCCGGCTATGCGCAGTTCGTAGGCCTGGCTACGGTGCCGGCCTTTGCGATGTTGGCTGGTCAGTTCAACGTCATCAGGAAACCTTGGCTGCGCTGGATGATCGTTGCCGCAACGCTGATTGGAGTTATGGTCAGTGGATCGCGACAGACCATCATGTATGCCGGTGCCGTCCTCATCGCCGCTGTATTCGCCTCATTTCGAGTCAAGCGCAAGGGTACATTCAGCCGAGCGCTAACTATGATTCTCGTGCTGCTGTTTTTGGTCGGTTTGCTCGCGACCGTGTTCTCACGTGCGATCGAGGCGACTGAGACGCGCTTTGTAGCGGCGTCACATGCGGAGTCTCTGGTCGCGCGCGTCAGCTGGATGTTTATTGGTACGCCAGAAACTTGGGTGGATATGCCGTGGTTCGGCAACGGCATTGGAATGGGTAACAACGCCGCGGGCTCTTTACTCGGGCGCGGACTGAATGTGAGCTTCCTATTGGCCGAAAACGAGTCGGACAGAATCATGCTCGAAGGCGGGCTCCTCGGACTCGCTTTTCTTTTGTTCAAAGGCGCGATCGTCGTTGTCGGAGCTGCCGGCGCTTTACGCGTTCTGGCATTCAAGGGCGACATGCTGCCATTCCTGTTGTGGTCGTTCACGTCGGTTGATCTGCTGACCGGGCAGATTACCGCTCAGCTGACCGCCCATTGCTTTGGTTGGCTGACGCTGGCTTTGGCCTGGGCGCTGACGCGTGATTCCACCACGCCGCGCGCTCGATTCCTGCGTTATCTGCGTGGCGGTCGATTCCAGAAAATCTCCGCTGAAGCGCCGACAAGCAATCTAGCGCCAGTTCCGTGAAGCACAACTGGCAAAGTCGCGCGAGGTTCCATTTGTATTGACGCGTTGTAGCGATGACCTGCGCTGTTTCGCTGTTTCTAGACGTCCTGCACCTCACCGCAGCGATCCTGGTGTTGTGCTACCGCCGGCTGGTGTTCTCGTATCCACACTCGGTCGGCCCCATCGCGCAGGTCGCGCGCGCCGCCGTCATGCGGTTGTTCGGCCCGAACATCCTGTTGCTGCTGCCGTGCTGGCTGCTAGGTGTTCTGGCCTTTCGGCTCGGCGACATCGCGATGTCTCGTGGTGTGGCGATCGTGCTGGCCGCGCTCGCGGCGGCGCTGCTCGTCTTCATCGTGCTTCGCGTATCGCCGCTGCCGTTGTCGACGATGAATGCGCCGCTGTTCTTTTCCAGCCGATTCCTGACCGACTGGTTGATCGCCGCACTGATCGCCGCGATGCTGGTGTTCGCTCGACGTGCTGTTGCCGATCTCGAAATCGCGGCGCCGATCTCAGGATTCGCGCGCCGCCTCGCGGACCAGACGTTTCCGCTGTATCTGTTTCATCACCCGATTCTGCTGTTCATTGCTGCGCTGGTGCCGTTCGATCACGGCCGCCCCCTGCAAGTCCTGACAGTCGTGGCGGTGATGTTGGCTGTGATCGCCTGCCTGGGTTCCTTGTGCGATGCCAGTCGCGGTTGGTGGCGGCAGGTGTTCGAGACCGGCTTGCGTCGTCTGAGCGGACGTCGGGATTCGATGCATCCATTGTCGAAATAGGCTTCGATCGTTTAGTACCATTCACGCTGCGCGCGCCGCTGTGGCTGCGAAACGTCACTCGAAAGGTTGGAATTGAAAGTCCTGGTGCTGCTGTCCTGCGTTGGAACCTACGGTGGAATCGAAGCCTTCGCTTTGGCCTTGGCCGAGTATCTGGCGACCGTGGACGGCATCGATGTTCGGCTGTGCTTGAAGAAAACCAAGACCCACGCGATGACCGCCGATTTCGAGCGCGTGCTCAAGGCGTCCGGGATTCAATATCGTCTGGTCTCGCGCCTGAGTCCGGCACTGGCCTTGGAAATTCGCCAGGCCGATATCGTGCACGCGCAAAATGCGCCGCCGGATGTCGCGCTGCTGTGTCGCGTGCTCGGCAAGCCACTCGTGTTGACGATTCACAACTGGCATCGACGGCAACCGCGTCTGCGCGCGTCCATCGGTCGTCGAGTCGCTCAAAGTGCGCAGGCGCGCCTGTACAACTCGAAATTCGTTCAGGAGACTTGGGAACCGCAGCCGCTGCCGGGCAGCCAGTGCGTGCCGACAGTTTCGCGCCTGCCCCAGGGTAGCCTGCCACCGGAGGCGCGCCATGGCTTCGTTTTCATCAGCCGCTGGGTTCCCAACAAGGGGCTCGAGGTGCTGGTTGAGGCTTATCTGCGCGCGAAGATTGATCACCGGCAGTGGCCGTTGACGCTGGTCGGCGATGGTCCGCTACGCGCGCGCGTCGAAGCACTCCTGGCGGACGCAGGCGCGCTTGCGGCGCATGTGCGCATGACCGGCTTCATTGCAGACGACGAGAAGCATCAACTGCTTCGGCAGTCGCGCTGGCTGGTTGCACCGGCGCATACGCGGGAAGACCTCGGACTGACCCCGATCGAGGCGCGCAGTGTCGGCGTGCCGTCGATCGTCACGCGCGATGGTGGATTGCCGGAGGCGGGCGGCCCGGCAGCGATTCTGGTCGAGCCGGCGTCGGTGGCGGAGCTTCAGGCCGCGCTCGAACATGCGGCTGCAATGTCCGAGGCCGACTATGCGGCACGTGCGCGGCAGGCGCAGGCTTCACTCGAAACCTTCCTGCGGCCAATGCGCTTTTATCCGGATCTTTACGCCACGCTTGTCGCCAAAACGTCCGACTGATTCACGCGAATTGATTCAATAGGGCGCTGCGAAAAGCGAAGCTGGTCACTGGTCACTGGTCACTGGTCACTGGTCACTGGTCGCGCGATCACCCGATCATCGGGCGCGGCCGAATTCTTCGATGGTTGCCACCAACGATTCAACCGCGCGAGTTGCCAGAAAACGGCGGTCGAAGCACTGTGACGCCGCCAGCCGCATCCCTGACCATACGGATTCTTCGGTGGCGAGCCAGCGCCTGAGCAGCCGCTCCGTTCCTTCGATTGTGTCGTCGTCGACCAGTCCAGCGCCGTCTGCGTCGATTTCGCGCCAGATGTTCACTTCGCGCGAAATCAGCACCGGGGTTCCGCAGGACAAGGCCTCGGCGACGGCAATGCCGAAGTTTTCTTGATGTGACGGCAGCACGAAGGCGTCCGCACAGCGGAACGCGCCCCACTTCAACGCGCCGCCAAGCATTCCAGTCCAGGTCACCGTGTTGTCGAGACCGAGCCGCTGCGCCAGTTCGTGTAACTGCGCGCCGTAGGCATCGCCGGCGGGGCCCGCCATCACCAGATGCAAGGACTGACGCGCGTGCTCCGGTAGCTCGCTGAGCACTGCAGCCCAGGCCTTCAACAGCAAATCCGGCCCCTTCTTCGTGTGCATGCGTCCCAAGAACAGCAAGCATCGTTTGTCCCTGAGCTGCGGGAATTTTTCCAGAAATGCACTGCGCTGAGCGGCACTGTCGTTGGGCGGCAGATTGGTCCCGTAGTTCACAACGCGCTCGTTGCAGCGATACAGCGCGAAGGACTCTCGTGCCAGCAAGCGCTCGGATTCGGACGTGAACAACACCGCGGCGGCATCGCGTAACACACGGTACTCGGCCCAGGGCCAGTACAGCGACTTCTTCAGATGTTTCAGCGGAAACTGCCGCTTGAACCAGGGATCCAGCATGCCGTGCGTGAAGACGAAATAGGGTGTCGTGCCGCCTGCTAGCGCGCGCCAGGCGGCGAATGAGTTGTATTGCCAGATCCCGTTCACAATCACGGCGTCGTATTCGGCGGCATGGCGACGGAGCCAGGGCGCCAGGCGCTGCGAATAACGATAGTTGCCGATGGCCGGGCCCATCGGATGACACTCGATTGGAAATGAGGAGACCCAAGGGTCAGTGGGGCCGTCGAGACTGACCACCTCGACGTGGTTCCCGATTGCGCGATTCGCCGCAGCGAGCTGTTTTAGCCCTTCTATTGGTCCGCCAATTTCGGGGTTGACCGAGGAGATGCAGTGCAGAATGCGCAGGCTCATTGTGCGATTGATGATTGATTGGCTGCCAGGGCGATGGTTCGAATCCGTTCGCTGGGGCGGTGACGTCGGAGGGCGGTGTTGCTTTCGACGTTAAGGTCCAACGGCCAAAAGAAACTCGCACAATGCGCGTGGGGCAACTCTACTGGCTTGACCCAAGCATTGGAAGTTCCCTTGAGGCGGCGCCGCCCACTGCGGACCGACTGCTAAGATCAATGCTCTCGGACGTAACCACTCTCCATGGTCAACCTGTTTCGCAAGCAAGCACCGAATACCGGTGACGTACGGCGCATCCTGCTGTTCCGCATCGGCAGTCTCGGCGATACCTGCGTGGCCATCCCGGCTTTCCGATTGTTGCGGGATCGCTATCCGTCGGCACATATCCGTTGCCTGACCAATTTCCCGGTCGCTGCAGGGATCAAGGCCGCGCCGCTGGCGAGCATCATCGGCCAGTCCGGACTAGTTGACGACTATCTGGAATACGCGATCGGCGCGCGCGGCGATGCGCTCGCGCTGTTACGCCAGATCCGTGCATGGTCGCCGGATCTGCTGGTGTACCTGATGCCGCAACGCAGCCCGATGCAGTTGCTGCGCGACCGAATGTTCTTTCGCCTTGCCGGTATCCGTTGCGCGATCGGGCTCGAACTCGACGAGGACGCTCGCCGTATGCGTATCGATTCGCGAAGCGGAGAGCACGAGCCCGAAGCGGAGCGGCTGCTACGCAGTGTCTCCGCGCTCGGCCATCTCGATCTGGATCGACCCGAGAACTGGAATCTCGGCCTGCAGCCCGGAGAAACCAGCGCCGCGGATGTGCATCTGCAGACGTGGTCGGGGCATGTGGACTTCATCGCCGCCAGCGTCGGCACCAAGGTGGCGACCAAGGATTGGGGCGAGGCGGCGTGGCGCGATTGGGCGCAGCAATTATCCAGGCGGCATCCGAATCTCGGCTTGGCGCTGGTCGGTGTGCAAGCCGAGCATGCCCGTTCCGAGCAGTTGCGCGCGGCATGGCAAGGGCCGGCGATCAATCTGTGCGGTCGATTCAATCCGCGTGAGAGTGCAGCGGTGCTGCAACGCGCGCGCGCGTTCGTGGGCCACGACAGTGGGCCGATGCACCTGGCCGCTGCCGTCGGCACGCCGGTGGTCGCGGTGTTTTCGGCCCGCAACGTTCCGCGCACCTGGTTTCCGTATGGCCGCGAGCATCGGGTGCTGTATCACAAGACCGACTGCTACGGCTGCGGTCTCGATGTCTGCGTCGTCCGACGCAATGAATGCATCCGCTCGATCACGGTGGAACAAGTGCTGGCGGCGACCGAGGACGTGCTGGCTAAGCACCCAACCCAGGTCGCTGCGCATTCAGGGGCCGAAGTGCAGACTGCCCCATAGATTCGGCGTCAGTTCGGCTTCGCTCGGCACGTCGCTGACCAGACCGCTCGAGCGATTGCGCCAGTACACTCGCTGCAGGGTTTCGAAACCGTTGCCGCGCAGTACGCCGACATCGCCGAGCAGATCAGCTTGAAAGCCGGCAGCGAGGCCTAAGGTGGCGAGCGGGACCTCCAGTTGGTAGTAGGTTTGCTTGAGTCCGCCGGGCCCGTCGCTGGCGCTGGCAGTGCTCAGCCGAATCTCATTGCTGACATTGTCGACGCGGTCGAAATGCACGGAGCGCAGCGGCGATGCGAAGTCGAAGCCGGGCCCGCTTGAACCCGGCGCCACTGCGCGATACCGCACCGCCACGGTTTTGCCGTTGACCTGTGCGACCAACAGGCGCTCATCGCCAGCCACGGCGCGATTGCGGCTGCTCGCGGCATGCGGATCGCTGCCCAGCATCAGATCGATCCCGCCGCCGGTCTTGAACAGATTCGGTAGCGACTCGCCGCTGTTGCGCAGCAGTGCCGGGTCGTCGGTGCGCACGGCCAGATAGAACGTATCGGCGCTGGTCAGCATCGCGGCTGCCGTAATCGCCTGACGATGCCCCCAGTCGCCGATCTGAGCGACGCGCGAATCGATCGTATGCCAGACGATTTGCGGCTGATTCCAGTCGGCCACGCCGGAGGCCAGGCTCGGCGCCGGGCTTTGCTTGATCACGGTCCAGGGGGATTGATCCTGGGCATGGCCAACCGCGCTTGTGCTCGCCTCCGGCATTTGCAGGGCACGCTGCAACTGATCTGCGCTGACGTCCAACGTCTGCGTCGGCAGGCGCCGGATCTGTTCCAGGCCGTGCAGTTCCAGAATCGAACTGGTCGAGCCGGCCTGCAGGTAGACATGACCATCACTGCGAGCGGTCAAGCTTGGGTAGAAGCACTCGTAACCGAGACTCAGCTTGCTGACGTCCATGCCGGCCAGGGCTTGCGGCGCATCCCAGGCCGCGGCGCGCGCGTCCTGGAACAGGGTTGCGACGAACAGGCCATCGGTGGTGAACAGGTAGATCGTGCCGTCGTTGCCATTGATCGCCCACAACTGACCGGCGTCCGACGGCGAAGGCGCATCGAACGGCAGGCCGAGCACGCGCGTGGTGCCGATCAGCTCGCCGGGAAACTCAGGCGTCGGCGCATTGTGCGAGGCATGCAGGCCCGGCCACAGGCTCGGATACGACCACATCGGCACGCCGTTACGGCTGCCGCCGACACTCTGCGACGCGAGCGGTGCCGGCGGTGTCGTGAAGACGGTCCAGCCGTCACGGCCGACTAGGATCTGGCCGCCGCCGGTGCTGGTCGGCGCCTGAACCTGCGCGCTCAGGACTTGCGGATGTGCGGTGTCGTAGCGCAGCGCACCGCCGGCGCCACCTGCCTGCAACGGAAAACGTAGCGCCTGAGATCCGGCATACGCGAGGGTGAACGACAAGTCGTCCTGAACGGCGGCGCTGAACACCAGCGTCCGCCCCGGGCTGGTCGGCGTTGTCGGCTTGAGGAAATCGACCTCCTCGGCTTGCGGCTTGCCATCGCCATTGCGATCGCTCCAGATGAATAGCAAGGGCGATTGATTCGGCTGACTGCCCGCGGGCAGTCGCGCCTGCATCGCCGGATCGGCGAACATCGGCAGGAGCTTGCCATCCTTGCCTTGCGTGCTGCCGGCGGCCGCAACCGCCGTGGCAAGTCCTTGCTGCAGACGCCACAGCACCGCGCTGGGACGTCCGCTGACCTCCGAGTTGAACGCGTTGGTGAGGTACAGCTGATTGCCGAAATGGATCGGATAATCCGGCACACCTTCGAAGCTGATCGCGCTGCTGTCGGCGTCGCTGCCGTCGTGTCGGTAATAGACCGCGCTCGGCACGCTCGAGCCATCCTTCCAGTCGAGGCTCATCGCAATGCCGGCGCCGTCGTCGCCGTAATAGAAGTGCTCGCGATCGGCACCATCGAGGCTGCCGCCGCCGCCGTATTTGGAGGGGCCGTAATACGCATCGAGCAGGCGGCCATCTGCGGTGCTCCAGAGACTGATGCGTTTCGGCGCCTTGTCGTTTTCGGCAACCCAGAGCCGGCCGCGATCGTCCACGCTCAGACCTGCCGGGTGATTCATGTGATTCGCGTCGTAGGGGCCAGCCTTCGGTGCGCCGGCATGGCCGATGCTGCGCAGCAGCCGACCGTCCGCGCTGAACATCAGCACCTGGTGGTGGTTGCCCCAGTCAGAGATGTAGATGCCACCTTGTGGGTCCAGCGCGAGACCGCGCGGATCCTGCAGGCCGTCGGCAACCAGGGTCTCGGGCGTTGGCAGTTGGTTCGGATGCTGCAGGTCCAGCCGCAGGCGCAGCAGACGCGTGCCGGACAGCGCCAGCAGGCGACCTTCACTATCGAACGCCAGACCGCGCGGGTCGGGCAGGGCGGCGGTGCCGATCACGCGATGCGCGGCGGCGTCGATGAACAGCAACTGGTTCAAGGGCTGCAGCGCAGCGATGATCAGCCCGTTGTAGGCCGCCAGACCCGACAAGTCGGGCCTGGCGCCGGATGCGCCGAGTGCCTGGGCATCGGTCGGATGCGGCAGCGACAGCCGATAGTTCGGCGTGAGCACCGCGGGGTCCTCGCCACTGCCGAGGCGCGCGTCGTTGGGAACCGGCGCAGCACCAGGGCCGACCAGGGCCTGCAAGCGCAATTCGGCGACGTTGCCGTTGTACTTGTCGCCCGGCCAGGCGGAGGCGGCATACGCGTAATTGCCCGCAACCGCATGCGCGCCGGCATCTCGCGTCAGCTGCGTAGCGCCGGTCCAAACGCCACCGAGCCACATCTGGCCCCAGATCTTGTGGCCATCCGGGTCGAGCCAGGCGAGCGCGCTGCCGCCTTCGGTAATGGCGCTGCCGACCAGCACTTGGCCAGCGGATGAACTCGGCTTGCCAGCGCGTGCCGGCGCACTGCCGGCCGGCACGAACAAAATCGCGCTCGGCGCGGTGTGGTTGGCGAGCCATTCGCTGCCACGGTCGGCGGTCTTCCAGGGCGGTGCGCCGCGGGTGTACGGATTCAGCGCATACGTCAGGCTCAGCGCCGGTCGCACCAAGCCGCGCACCCGATAACGACCCGAGTCGACGGTTTTGCCGGGCACATGATAGACGCCGTGGCCCGCGGCTTCGGTATCGCGACTGCGGTCGTCGCGACCATCCCACCACACCTGATTGTCGCCGGCCGGAAACGGCGTTTCGCTGATCAGATTGCGCACGCGCTGCCCGTCCGCGGCCTCGATCACCAGCGTCACCAGCCCTGGCTGTGCCAGCCGGAAGTGGATCGGAATACCACTGCTTTCGCCGAGATTCGAGCGGTCTTGCAGACCCGGCCGGTCGCCGGTATCCGTGCGCAGTTCGTCGGCGCGATCGCGCTGCGCGAAAGCGAGCGCCAACACGATCAGCGCCGATGCGACGGTGACGGTCAGGCGCAGACCGGATTGAATTTTGAACATGAAAAATCTCGGTGAAGGTTCGGTGCCGTAGCGGTTTCAGTTACCGCATTCTTACTGGTTCGCAGTCTGTGAGCTGTAAGCTCTGCGGATCTTGAAGCCATTCGATCGACGGACGATCGCAATCTGGACTGCAACGGCGGCCGTGTTGCGCCCCCGGCCACGGCGGGCTGTTAGTATCTGGCCCCGCCGCGCAGTCCGCCGGTCCACCGGTTCATCGGCCCGCGCTCATCCTTAATCTCCTGCTGCAATTGGAATGATCAAACACGTTGTTGTCGTCTGTACCGGAAATATCTGCCGCAGCCCGATTGCCGAGGCGCTGCTGCGACACAGGCTCGCGGATCGATCGGTCACGGTCGAATCGGCCGGAACCGCTGCAATGGTTGCGTACCCGGCAGATGCTCTGGCGCAACGGGTCGCGCTCGATCGGGGTCTGGACCTGTCAACGCATCGTGCACGGCAGCTGGATCGTTCCATGCTGCTGTCCGCCGACTTGGTGCTGGCGCTCGATGCCGGGCATTTCAAATGGATCACCACGCGCTTTCCAGAGTTCCGCGGCCGCACATTCAAGCTCGGCCGCTGGGATGGAGATCGCGATATCGCCGATCCCTATCGCCTGCCGCGCGAAGCATTCGAAACGGCATATGAGGAAATCGATTTGTGCGCGGGTTCCTGGCTTACCCGCATGCAGCTCATCTGAAGCTCCGGTTCAGGCGTACTCTTTGACCTGAAGATACGGACGGACCCGTCGGGGGACGGTTCCGCCGTAAACGTGTAGGGACTCGATGTGTGGCCAGCGCCGCGATCGGTCCGACGGTGGGGAGACCGGGACATGGAAGAGCATCTGAGAGGCGAGTCTGCGTGGCCGCCTGTAGTGAGCGATCACATTCAAAAATTGCAGCGCTTGCGATCGATGCTGGCACCGCCAGTCACGCGGGTTGACAGCACGAACGATACGGCAGTGGCCGATCAAGGCCTGAAGCAGCGCCGTATCGCCGCGCTGAATACTGCCAAGGGCATTGGCAGCGTCGCCGTCGTGATCAGCCACATTCACGACGGCGATAGCTGGCTGACGCGGATGATCTTCTTGTTTGCGATGCCGCTTTATTTCTTCGTCGCCGGCGACTTGTTTCGGCTGCGACCGCAACAGCTCGCCTACGCACGCGACAAGGCGCTGCATCTGCTGCTGCCCTACGGCAGCTACCTGATGCTGCTGTACCTGATCCCACGCGTGTGGGAGATCGCCAGCGGCGCGGAGTCGCCGGGCCACTTGCTCAAGCGGCTTGGCGTCGTCGTGATCGGCGGACGACTGCTGACCGCGGTCTGCACGACATTCTGGTTCCCCACCGCCTTGTTCCTGACTCAGCAACTGGTCAATGCGCTGCTACTGCGCTTCGATCGCTTCACGGTGGGACTGTTGATGGTGTTGAGTCTGGCGCTGGCTTACGTGAATGCCGCCTGGCTGCGACCGATGGTGCTGCCCTGGGATGCGAATGTCGTGCTGTGCGCCGCGCCCTTGCTGTTCCTCGGGCATTGCCTGCATGGGCGGGACATTACGCCTCGCTGCCTTGGCCTGTGCCTGCTGCTGGTGGTGCTGGCCGGGGTTGCACAGTTTCGTGGGCTCAACGTCAGCCTCGACATGAAGGTCAGCGATTACGGGATTCCGCTGATCTCGCTCGCGGCGAGTGTCGCCGGCATCCTATTGCTGTTGGACATCTGCATGCGGCTCTCTGCTTTCAACAGTGCACCGCTGCGCGTATTGCGCAAGCTGGGCGAGGCATCGATGGTGACGATGTTCCTGCATCAATCGATTCAGTTCGCGCTGAAGGGTTCGGGCTACGAGTCGGAGGTGTTGCGGGTCGTACTCGCACTGGTCGGATCACTGGCGGCCTACACCGTGTTCAAAAATCGGGTCGTCACGCGTGTGCTGCTGCTGGGCTCGTCGCGCGATTTCGATACGCTGCACAGCACGCTGTCACTGCGTTGGCGCCTCGTACGCGAGCGATTCGCGCATTGACGCAGCGCTGCATCAATCGGCGTCGACCGTTCGGCGCCGATACACGACAAAGCCGTCCCCGACTGCCAGATCGGGATAATCGCGCGCCTGTGTGTAGTCGCGCGTGAGCGCCGTCGTGAAGGATTCGAGCACGGCCGGCGACACCGCACCGTATTGCGCCGCTGGCGCATAGCGACCGCGTCCGACCACGACAAAATCCGGTTGTGCAGCGAACAGGACCTGCAGTTCGTGTTGCGGACTGGTGCCGAAAGCTGCCGTCACTTTCGGATCCAGATAGTGCGCCGGATAGCTCAACCAGTTCGCCGGCTGCGATCGGCTCAGGTAGCTGATCGCCATCGCCGACTGGCTGTCGGCCAATACCCACGCGCTCTGCGGTGGATGTCCCGGTCGATTGCCGATGTCGTCGGCAATTTTGCCTTGCAGATCGGCATGCGAGCCTTGGTAGCCACCGCGCCACTGAGCAAGTGTGGCCTGGGCACTGATGCGCAGTGCGGCGACGCTGAGGCCGACAGTAATCGCGAGCAGTACGATCACTGTGACGCGGACTCGCCTGCGTCCGGCTTGTGCATAGCGTTCGGCCGTACACCACAACAACAGAAGTAGCGGCGGCACCAGCGGAATGAAGTAGTGCGCGACCATGCGACCGCTGGCGAATGCACCCAACAGCGCGCCGAGGCTGCCGCCGAGGGCGGCTGCGATGACATCCGCTTGCTCGCGATCAATTGCCTTCGCACGCATTCCGCCACGCGCTGCCGCTAGCGAAAATCCGATGCCCGCGACAACGACCGCGGTCAGCGAAGCGGTGTAGCCCCAGAGCTGATGCAACTGAACCTGCCAGGGTGTGGCGAGATGGTAGATCCGCAGAAAGCGGACCTGCGCATCGAAGTACGCCGCGAGATCGCCGCGAAAACAATACGGCGAGAACAGCAAGGCCGTTGCCGCCAACGCGCCGAGCAGCCACCACCACAACATCGACACGCCGCGCTTGAGTGTGGATCGATCGATGCCGCGCCAGACTTGCAGCCCGAGCAGCGCCAGCGCGCAGCCGGCGATGCTGGTCGCGGCGAGGTAGTTGATCTGCAGTGCACTGGCCACCAGCGCGCCAATCGCGAAGTTCGCAGTCCGTTGCGATCCCTCGCGGCGTCGCGTCTCCAGAAATAGCGCCAAGGCACTCAGCATCGGTGCGCAGAACAGCAACTCCGTCTGCGTTTCAACGCCGCCGAATTTCAGCGACAACAGGCCGTACGCGAGCGCGATGCTGCCGGCCGGCAAGCTACTTCGAGGCGCATGGAGTGCGGCAATCCGAGCCAGCATCCAGGCACTGATGAATACCGCGCAGAGTCCGAGCAGATGCACGGCCAGTGCGGTCGGCCCGAACAGCCAGGAGAACAGCGCGGTCAGGTAGGGCATACCGAGTGGCTTGTGGTCGAAGCCGCCGTCGTAAGGCAATTGGCCCTGCAGAATCGCGCGTCCCATCACGGCAAAGTGGTACTCGCCGGAGGGCGCCAGCATCGTGGCATTCAGTGTTGGCAATCTTGGCAACACGGCCAGCGCGGCCGCGCCCCACAAGTAAAACCGCGTCAGCTTGCCCGGCTCAGATTTTGTTGCGGCCGTATCCAGTTGATGCATCCCCCAATGCTCTCCACGCACTTTCCCGGTGCTTTCCCGGTGCCTGCCCGATGCTTCCCCGATACTTCCCAGACACTTCCCAGATGCTTCCCTAATGTACTCACGACGCATCCACGCTGCGCCTGGTTCAATTGATTGAACGCCGCGCTGCACGGGTCGACCTTCGCCCGGCGGCTCCACGTGGTTGCGCGCAGGGACTGGCTTTGAGCATCGATGCGAAGGCCGCGGACTTCCCGCGCCGCTGCGGTTGCAAGCAAGCCTAGCGGCGCGTGCTCCTGACTTCGGCTTCGATCTCGCCGTGTTGCACGCGCAGTCGTAATGCCTCGCCCGCGGCAACGCCCGCAGCATCACGCACCACCTCGCCGGACAGGCGCAGCACGATGCCGTAGCCGCGTGCCAGCACCGCATCGGGACTCAGGCTGCCGAGCACGGCGCTGTGTCGTTCGAGCTGTGCGCGACGCCGCGACTGCGACAGGTTCCAAACCCCATGAAGCTGTGTCCGCAGCGCGCGCAGTTGCTGCGTCTTCGTCTGCAGATCGCGCACTGGCGAGCGCTGCATCAGCCGGCGCTGCAGGAAGTCGAATCGTTGCTGCAAACCTGTGAGCTTCTGCTGCTGCAGATTCTGTAGCTGCTGTGTCAATTCATCGAGGCGCTGCGTCTGTTGATCCAGCCAGCGCTGCGGATGCGCGCGCCACAAGCGTGCCGCCGTTCGCTGCAGCCGCTCGGCGCTGCGCTGCACTTGCGTCTGCATGTTTGCATGCAAGCGCCGCTGCCGTTGTTCGATTGCGCCCAGGAGTTCGCTGCGGTCGGGCGAGGCGTGTTCTGCCGCCGCGGTGGGCGTGGCCGCGCGCAGGTCGGACGCGAAGTCGGCGATGGTGACATCGATCTCGTGGCCGACGCCGGTGATCACCGGCACACGGCAGGCGCGGATCGCGCGTGCGACACGCTCGTCGTTGAACGACCACAGGTCTTCGATCGAGCCGCCGCCACGCACCAGCAGCAGCACGTCGAGTGACTCAATGGCTGAAACCGCCGCCAGCGCCTTGACGATCGCTGGCACGGCTTCCGCACCCTGCACCGGGACTGGATAAAACAGCACTTCCGCCAGCGGCCAGCGCCGCGCGAGTGTAGTCAGCACGTCGTGAACGGCAGCGCCGGTGCCGGAGGTGATCAGTCCGATGCGGCTCGGCATGGGCGGGATCGGCCGCTTCAAGGCTGCGTCGAACAGGCCTTCGGCGGCCAGACGCGCCTTGAGTTCTTCGAACGCGCGCAGCAGCGCCCCGGTGCCGGCGGCTTCCAGATGTTCGACGATCAGCTGCAACTCGCCGCGCGCCGGATAGACCGAGGCTTTCGCCCGTACCAGTACCGCATCACCGTTTTGCGGTAGCGGCCGGATGTAGTAATTGGCCTTGCGGAACATCGCGCAGCGCACCTGCGCCTGCGCGTCCTTCAGCGTGAAGTACCAGTGACCCGAGGCGGGCTTGGTGAAGTTCGAGATCTCGCCCTGGATCCACAGACTCGGCAGGCTGTCCTCAACCAGCGCGCGCAGGATCTCGTTGAGTTCGGCGACCGCGTAGATCGTCCGCACTGCCCCGTTGCTGTTGTCCACCTAAGCCTCAGCGACGGCCGCCAACCGGGCGGATCAGGGCTGCCATTTTTTCAGGAAGTCGTTGACCGACTGTGCGTCCATGTGACGCATATCTTCGAACTCGCCGTGCTGCTGGGCAAACAACACCTTGCCGCCGGGTTCGAGTACGGCGAGCGCCGGCACGCCTTTCTCCAGCGGAATGCCATAGCGCTTGGCGACGTCGAGATTGGCATCGACATGGCCGACATTGATGTGCACCAGCACGAAACCCGAGTCGAGCAGCGACAGGTTCTCGGGCTTGTGAAAATTGGCGTCGAGCACCTTGCAGTCGCCACACCAGTCGCCGCCGAAATCGAGCAGCACTCGCTTGTGGTTTTTTGCCGCATCGGTAAGCGCCTGGCCGATGTCGTGTTCGGCGGCGCTAGTGTCGGGATAGATCGGTGCGCTGGCGAAAGCCTGCAGCGCCAAGCCGGCGCCGAGGCCGAAGACCAGGCCGACGACCAGGCGGAAAAGTGAACGGGGAAAAAGTTTTTGCATGTCAGCAGTCCATGTTTGCCGAGGGGGTAGGGTCGTGCGCCGGGCGGAAGGCAGTGGGCGCAACCTCATCTTCCGTATAATACGTCTTTGCCGGAGCCTTAAATGTCGCAAACCCCCGTCGACTCCCGCATCGATCTCGAAGCCCTTACCTTCGACGACGTGCTGTTGCAGCCCGCCTATTCCGAGGTGCTGCCGCGTCAGGTCGATCTGCGCACGCGGCTGACCTCGCGCATCACTCTGAACATTCCGCTGCTGTCGGCGGCGATGGATACCGTTACCGAGGCGGAGCTGGCAATCGCGCTGGCGCAGGAAGGCGGCATCGGCATCGTCCACAAGAACATGTCCGCCGAACGCCAGGCTGCCGAAGTGCGTCAGGTGAAGAAATTCGAGAGCGGCATCATCGCCGACCCGATCACGGTGCCGCCGTCGATGACGATCGGCGAAGTGCTGGCGCTGACGCGCGCCAATCACATCTCCGGTGTGCCGGTGGTCGATGGCACCAGCCTGGTCGGCATCGTCACCAGCCGCGACCTGCGTTTCGAGACGCGCATGGACCAGCCGGTATCGAAGATCATGACGCCGCAGCCGCGTCTGGTCACCGTGAAGGAAGGCGCGCCGCGCGAGGAAGTGATCGGCCTGCTGCACAAACACCGCATCGAGAAAGTGCTGGTGGTCGACAGCAAGTTCCAGCTGCGCGGCATGATCACCGTGAAGGACATCCAGAAGTCGACCGAACATCCGCTTGCCTGCAAGGACGAGCACGGCCGCCTGCGCGTCGGGGCCGCGGTGGGCACCGGCCCAGATACGGACGATCGCGTCGCCGCACTGGTGGAAGCCGGTGTCGATGTCATCGTCGTCGATACCGCGCACGGCCATTCGAAAGGCGTGATCGATCGCGTGGCGATGATCAAGAAGCGTTACGGCGATCTGCAGATCATCGGCGGCAACATTGCCACCGGCGACGCCGCGCGTGCACTGGTGGATGCCGGTGCGGATGCGGTGAAGGTCGGCATCGGCCCCGGTTCGATCTGCACCACGCGTATCGTCGCCGGCGTCGGCGTGCCGCAGATCAGCGCGGTGATGTCGGTCGCGCAGGGCTTGGCGAAATCCGGTACGCCGCTGATCGCGGACGGCGGCGTGCGTTACTCCGGCGATTTCGCCAAGGCCATCGCCGCTGGCGCCTTCGCCGTGATGGCCGGCAGCCTGTTCGCCGGCACCGAGGAAGCGCCCGGCGAAGTCGAGCTGTACCAGGGCCGCTCTTACAAATCGTATCGCGGCATGGGCTCGCTCGGCGCGATGTCGCAGGGCTCCAAGGATCGCTACTTCCAGGACACCACCAGCGAAGTCGAGAAGCTGGTGCCCGAAGGCATCGAAGGCCGTGTGCCGTACAAGGGCCCGATGGGAGCGATCGTGCACCAGATGCTCGGCGGCCTGCGCGCGGCGATGGGCTACACCGGCTGCCAGAACGTCGAAGAACTGCGCACGCGGACGCGCTTCGTCAAGATCACCGGCGCCGGCATCAAGGAAAGCCATGTGCACGACGTCAGCATCGTCAAGGAAGCGCCGAACTATCGCGTCGACAACTAGAACAGCCGATCTGCACGCAGGCGCCCGATGCGCGATCCGATCGATCTGAGCAAAGCCGGCGTCGGCGATTTCGTGCGCGGTCGCAGCACGCTGCTGGAAATTGCCTGGCTACTGGCGCAGAGCCTGATTGTCGATAACCGGCTCAATGTCTTTTCCTTCGTGCGTGTCGGCGTGCTGCGCCTGTTCGGTGCGCAGATCGGTCGCAACTGCCTGCTGCGGCAGCCGATCCAGATGAAGTTTCCGTGGAAGCTCGAGATCGGCGACAACTGCTGGATCGGCGACGGCGTGGTGTTTTCCAATCACGTGGCGATCCGCATCGGCAGCAATGTCTGCATTTCGCAGGGCTGCTTCCTGACCAGCGGCTCGCACGATTACGCGGCGACGATGGATCTGAAGACCGCCGAGATCAGCATCGAAGACGGTGTCTGGCTATCGTCGCGCTGCATCGTGCAGATGGGTGTGCGCATCGGCCGCAACGCGGTCGTCACGCCGAACTCGGTGGTCCACAAAAGTCTGGACGCCGAGGGGATTTACGGCGGCAATCCCTGCAAGTGGATCAAGCCGCGCTGGTCATCTGTGAACGGCGCCGCGGAAGCCGCGGACCCGTCGAGTAATTGACGATGATCTTTGCGTGTTGGCGCGCGACACGAACGCAAGGCAAGTATCAGCTAGGACGCTACCAGCGATCACTTCAGCCCACACCCCAATCGACTAAAATCCCGCTTTGACGAGCCGCAACATCGAATGAACATCCACGCCGACCGCATCCTGATTCTCGACTTCGGCTCGCAGTACACCCAGCTGATCGCGCGCCGCGTGCGCGAGTTGGGTGTGTATTGCGAGATCCATCCCTGGGACGTTGGCGATGACGCGATTCGTGCGTTCGCGCCCAAAGGCGTGGTGCTGTCGGGCAGCCCCGAGTCCACCTGTCAGGCGGATGCGCCACGCGCCGCCGACGCGGTGTGGACGCTCGGAGTTCCGGTGCTCGGCATTTGCTACGGCATGCAGACCATCGCCGCACAGCTCGGTGGCAAGGTGGCGCCGCATGACTCGAAGGAATTCGGCTATGCCGAGATTCGTGCGCGCGGCCATTCGGAGCTGCTGCGCGGCATCGAGGATCGCGTCAACGCCGAAGGGCATGGCTTGCTCGACGTCTGGATGAGCCATGGCGACCGCGTCGTCGAACTGCCCACCGGCTTCAAGTTGATCGCCTCGACGCCCGACGTGCCGATCGCCGGTATTGCCGACGAATCGCGCAAGATCTACGGGCTGCAGTTCCATCCGGAAGTCACGCACACGACGCAAGGTGCGCGCATCTATTCGCGCTTCGTGCACGACATCTGTGGCTGCGGCAACGCCTGGAATCCCGACAGCATCATCGACGATGCCATTGCGCGCGTGCAGGCGCAGGTCGGCAAGGGCCGCGTGCTGCTGGGACTTTCCGGCGGCGTGGACTCTTCGGTGGTGGCCGCCCTGTTGCACAAGGCCATCGGCGACCAGTTGACCTGCGTGTTCGTCGATCACGGCCTGCTGCGTCATCACGAAGGCGACCAGGTGATGCAAGTGTTCGCCAAGAACCTCGGCGTCAAGGTGATTCGTGTTGATGCTGAAGCGCGCTTCCTGGGTGCGCTGAAGGGCGTCGATGATCCGGAGAAGAAGCGCAAGATCATCGGCGGCCTGTTCATCGATGTGTTTGACGAAGAAGCGCACAAGATTTCCGGTGTCGATTTCCTCGCGCAGGGCACGATCTATCCGGACGTGATCGAATCGGCCGGCGCGACCATCAAGATGGCGGATGGCAGCATCCGCGCCGGCAAGGCGCACGTGATCAAGAGCCATCACAATGTCGGCGGTTTGCCCGAGCGGATGAAGCTCAAGCTGGTCGAACCGCTGCGCGAGTTGTTCAAGGACGAAGTGCGCAAGGTCGGCGTCGAACTCGGCTTGCCGGCGGAGATGGTGTATCGCCATCCGTTCCCCGGTCCGGGACTCGGCGTGCGCATTCTCGGCGAAGTCACCAAGGCCGCCGCCGATACCTTGCGGCTGGCCGATCACATCTTCATCGAGGAGTTGCGCAAGTCCGGCTGGTACGACCAGACCAGTCAGGCGTTCGCGGTGTTCCTGCCGGTGAAGAGCGTCGGTGTTACCGGCGACGGTCGTCGCTATGAGCCCGTGATCGCGTTGCGCGCGGTGCAGACCATCGACTTCATGACTGCACGCTGGGCACACCTGCCGTACGAATTGCTCGACGTCTGTGCGCGCCGCATCGTCAACGAGATCGCCGGCGTCTCGCGCGTCGTCTACGACATTTCCGGCAAGCCGCCAGCGACGATCGAGTGGGAGTAACGCGAATCCCCACAGCGACACCCGCACAGGCGTCGCTGCCGGGATTCGAACCCGAACCGGAGCGGATCGACAGTCTGTACTTGGCGATCCTGCCGCCCGCGCCGGCCGCTGCACAGATCGAGTCGCTGGCCAAGCAGCTGCGCGGCGAACACGGCCTGAAAGGCAATCCGCTCGAGCGCGAGCGCTTGCATGTCTCGCTGCATTACCTGGGTGGTTACGCCGGCTTGCCGCAAGCGATCGTCAGCGCCGCTCGCAGTGCCGCGGCGAGCATGGCGCTGCCTGCTTTCGAAATCGTGTTCGACCGCGTCGGCAGTGTTGCGCGCGGGCAGCGCAGTCAGCCGCTGATGTTGCTGGGCGGCGCGGGCATGACGGCATTGAATCAATTCCAACATGCGCTGGGGCTTGCGCTGCGCAAGACTGGGCTCGGACGCTGGGCAACGGCTCGGTTTACGCCGCAGCTGACGTTGCTGTACGACGATCGCAGCCTCGAGCAGACGATCGAGCCGATCGCCTGGATCGCGCAGGAATTTGTGTTGGTGCATGGCATGGTCGGTCAGTCCCGACACGAGGTGATCGGTCGTTGGCCGTTGCGCAAATAAATTAACCGGGTAACGGATGCAGTAGGGCGTGTCGCCGACGCAACGCTTGGCCGCCCGCAGATTCAGAGACGCACCACGTGCGGATATCCCGTAATTAAGCGCGGCGAGCAGGGCGTTCGCCGAGCAACGCCACGCGGCCATTCGACACGGCTGCCGCAGAGATCTGGCGGGTCTTATGACGTCGTTGCAAACGCTGCGGCGACGATCCGTCCAACATCGGCTTGGGCGGCATCCAGATCCGTGCTGTGCGCCGTTGAGCCCACCAGATAGGCTGTGATCAGAATCGGCGCTTGCGCCGGCGCGGGCCATAGGATCGCGACGTCGTTGGTGGCGCCGTGCTCGCCGGTTCCGGTCTTGTCACCGATCCGCCAGTCCGTCGGCAGGCCGGCGCGCAGTCGATGGTCGCCCGTGGTGTTCGCAATCAGCCAATCGATCAGCTGCTTTCGCGAGTCCGCGGATAGCACCGTGCCGAGCAAAAGCTTGCGCAGGGTCTCGACCATTGCTGCGGGCTTGGTGGTGTCGCGCGGATCACCGGTGATTGCGCTGTTCAGCGCAGGCTCGTTGCGATCGAGGCGCGAATCGCGGTCGCCGAGACGGCGAAAATACGCAGTCAACGCCGGCGGGCCGGCGACGCTTTCCAGCAGTACATTGGCCGCGATGTTGTCGCTGTAGCAGATCGCTGCGGCACAGAGTGCTTCGACGCTCATGCCGCCTTCCGCCATGTGTTGACGTGTGATCGGCGCATACGAAATCCGTGGATCGTCGCGATAGGTCACGAACCGGTCGAGCCGCTCTTTGCCGGCGTCGACGCGCGACAGGATCAGCGCCACCAGCGGCAGCTTGAAGGTACTGCACATCGGGAAGCGCTCGTCGGTGCGGTACGCGATGCGCGCCTGCGTGCCGGTATTCAGCGCGGCAACGCCGAGGCGACCGCCGACGCGACGTTCGATCGCGGCGATCTGTACATGCGCCGCCGCGACGTTCGAGGCCGCGACTTCGCCAGCGGGGCTGACTGCGTGACGCGCCGCAGGACTTGCTGCGTACGCCCAGCTGCGTGTGCTGGAAACCAAGGTGGCAGCCGCACCGAGCAGCAGGCGTCGGCGAGCAAGACCGTATTCGTACATTGCGGATCCATCGCGTTGAAACGGGGCATCAGTGTCGATGTCGGACGCTGCCTTGCGCAAGCGGCACTGCCGGCTCGACTACCGCGCCGTCGATTAGGGCTCGGTTCGCGATTCGGCGTGATCATTGCGTCGGCCGTCAGCCGTCAGCCGTCTGCCGTCTGCCGTAAGCAATCGGCCGTTAGCCGTTAGCGGTTAGCCGTTTTAGCCATCAGCCGTCAGCCATCAGCCGTCAGCCGTCAGCAATCAGCAATTAGCCATCAGCCGTTAGCAATCAGCAATCAGCAATCAACAGTCGAAGGTCAGTAGTTAGTAGTTAGCAGTCAGCAATGAGCAATCAACGGTCGAAGGTCAGTAGTTGGCAGTCAGCAGTCAGTAATCAGTTGTCAGCAGTCAGTAATCAGTAGTCAGTAATCAGTAGTCAGTAATCAGTAGTCGGCAGTGAACAGTCCGAAGTGAGGGATCAGCGGTAAGGAGTGAGCATTCAGCGGTTCCCGATTGGCAGATGGCGCGGCAGCGATACCAACGCTGGCGCAGCCGCCACTGAATTCGCACGCGGCCGCTTGCTCCGAATGACATTCGGGGTCGATTCTGGGACGACGTTTTCGTTTTGGTTTTCGTTTTCGTCGAGCCGCGAATTCTGCATCGCTGGCGCGATTTTTAGCGGCGCCAATCAGGGCCGTTCGCGTGGTGGCGGCGATGTCGCCCGAGCGCTGAATGCCTGCGTCGGTGTGGCCCCGCGCGAGCGAAGCGCGTCCGATTGCGTAGCGCAGGTGCCGGCACACCCGGAAGCTTGCGACAATGCACGCATGGAATCACCGACCGACGACTTACCGCAGGATCGCAGGATCGCGTCCGCGCACGACCTCGCTGCGATCGACGAGCACTACATGCGGCGCGCGTTGCGGCTCGCACAAGCCGCCGCCGACGTGGGCGAAGTGCCGGTGGGTGCAGTGCTCGTCAGGGGCGACGCCGTCGTCGCGGAAGGCTGGAACCGGCCGATCGCGGAGCACGATCCAAGCGCACATGCCGAAATGATTGCGCTGCGCGCGGCCGCGCAGGCACTCGGCAACTATCGGCTTCCAGGGACGACGTTGTACGTCACGCTGGAGCCTTGCGTGATGTGCGCAGGTGCGATCATTCACGCGCGCGTTTCGCGACTCGTATTCGGCGCGCGCGATCCGAAGGCAGGTGCGGTGAATTCGGTCTACGACGTGATCGCACAGCCGCGGCTGAACCACATCGTCGAGTGGCGCGGCGGCGTTCTCGAAGCGGAGTGCGGTGCGATGTTGCGCGAGTTCTTCCGCGCGCGCCGGTAGAGGCGGTAAGGGCCGCTCAAAAAAAAGCGCCGCGGGCGGTGGGCGCCAGCGACGCTTTCACGCAAGCCGATCAGGCGGGTTCGCTGACCCGCGTTGCGGCGGCTGGCTTGCTGCTGACTTTCGCACGCTCGAACGCAAGCGCACCGTCCTGCTCGGTGACCTCGATGGTATCGCCGACGGCGAAGTGGCCATCCAGAATCGAACGTGCCAGCGGATTCTCCACCAGCGTCTGGATTGCGCGCTTCAGCGGACGCGCGCCATACACCGGGTCGTAGCCGGCTTCGGCGAGCTTGGTCAGTGCCGCATCGGTGAAGTTGATGCCGATGCCACGTTCGGCCAAGCGCTTGCGCAATCCCACCGTCTGGAATTCGGCAATCGCGCGAATCTGCTTCGCACCCAGCGGATGGAACACCACCGCCTCGTCGATTCGGTTGATGAACTCCGGCCGGAAATGCTGGCCGACCACGGTCATCACCGCTTCCTTGATCGCGGCGTAGTCGCTGCTGCCGCTCTGCGTGCTCATCATGTCCTGGATCAGGTTCGAACCGAGGTTGGAGGTCATCACCACCACGGTGTTGCGGAAGTCGACCGTGCGGCCCTGGCCATCGGTGAGGCGGCCGTCGTCGAGCACCTGCAACAGCACGTTGAACACTTCCGGATGCGCCTTCTCGACTTCGTCGAGCAGGATCACCGAGTACGGACGGCGCCGCACGGCTTCGGTGAGATAGCCGCCCTCGTCGTAACCGACATAGCCGGGCGGTGCGCCGATCAGGCGCGCAACGCTGTGGCGCTCCATGAACTCGCTCATGTCGATCCGCACCATATTCTCGTCGGTGTCGAACAGAAAGTTCGCCAGTGCCTTGCACAGCTCGGTCTTGCCGACGCCGGTGGGGCCCAGGAACATGAACGAACCGATCGGCCGGTTTGGATCGGACAGACCCGCACGCGAGCGGCGGATCGCGTTGGCGACCGCAGACACTGCCTCGTCCTGACCCACCACGCGCGTATGCAGTTCCTGCTCCATGCGCAGCAACTTGTCGCGTTCGCCTTCGACCAGTTTGGAAACCGGAATGCCGGTCCAGCGCGAAACGATTTCGGCGATCTCTTCTTCGGAGACACTGGTGCGCAGCAGTTCGAACTTCTGCTGTTGCGTGTTCTGCGACGCACTCAGACGCTTCTCGAGTTCGGGAATCTTGCCGTACTGCAGCTCGGCCATGCGCGACAGATCGCCAGCGCGGCGCGCGCCTTCGAGTTCGGTGCGCATGCGTTCGAGTTCTTCCTTGACGCCGGCGCTGCCGGCGACGCTGCTCTTCTCGGCTTTCCACTTCTCTTCGAGATCCGAGCATTCGCGTTCGAGCTTGGCGATTTCGCCTTCGAGCGCGGCCAAGGAGCGCTTGGCGCCTTCGTCGTCTTCTTTCTTGAGCGCTTCGCGTTCGATCTTCAGCTGGATCAGCCGGCGATCGAGCCGGTCCAGCACTTCCGGCTTGGAATCGATTTCGATGCGGATGCGCGAGGCCGCTTCATCGACCAGATCGATCGCCTTGTCCGGCAGATTGCGATCGGTGATGTAGCGATGCGACAGCTTGGCCGCGGCGATGATCGCGCCGTCGGTGATGTCGACGCCATGATGCACTTCGTAGCGTTCTTTCAGTCCGCGCAGGATCGCGATGGTGTCTTCCACGCTCGGCTCGCCCACCAGCACTTTCTGGAAGCGACGTTCGAGCGCGGCATCCTTTTCGATGTACTTGCGGTATTCGTCGAGCGTGGTGGCGCCGATGCAGCGCAGCTCACCGCGCGCGAGCGCCGGCTTGAGCATATTGCCGGCGTCCATCGAGCCTTCGGCCTTGCCGGCGCCGACCAGCGTATGGATCTCGTCGATGAACAAGATCACCTGGCCGGCGGTCTTGGACAGATCGGTGAGCACGCCTTTCAGACGCTCTTCGAAATCGCCACGGAATTTTGCACCGGCGATCAGCGCGCCGAGGTCGAGCGACAGCAGGCGCTTGTCCTTCAGGCCTTCCGGCACTTCGCCGTTGACGATGCGCTGCGCCAGGCCTTCGACGATTGCGGTTTTGCCGACGCCCGGTTCGCCGATCAGCGTCGGATTGTTCTTGGTGCGGCGCGACAGCACCTGGATCACGCGGCGGATTTCTTCATCGCGGCCGATCACCGGATCGAGCTTGCCGGCGCGCGCGCGCTCGGTCAGATCGATCGTGTATTTCTCCAGCGCCTGACGCTGGTCTTCGGCGCCGGCGTTATCCATTTTCTGGCCGCCGCGAACGGTATCGATGGCCTTTTCGAGCAATTCCTTGCGCGCGCCGGACTCGCGCAGCGCGCGACCGACGGCGCCCTTGTCGTCCAGCGCGGCGAGCACGAACAGCTCGCTGGAAATGAATTGATCTTTACGCTGTTGCGCGGCCTTGTCGGTGAGATTCAGCAGGCGCGCGAGATCCGGACCGACCTGCACTTCGCCGGTAGCGTCGCGCAGCGTGGCCACGCCGTCCAGAACGGCAGCGAGCTTGCTGCGCAACGTGTCGATGTTGACACCGGCTTGTTGCAGCAAGGGATTGGTCGAACCGCCTTCTTGGTCGAGCAGTGCCTGCAGCACGTGCGCGGGTTCGATTTGCGGATGATCACGGCCAACCGCGAGACTCTGGGCCTCGGCAAGGGCCTGCTGGAAACGGCTGGTAAGCTTGTCCATGCGCATGGTGCGCCCTCAGTGAAGGTTTCAACGATGGCTACAACTTGCGGTCATCGTGCTTACTTTCAAGCGGCTTTGCGCTGATCCAGATCATCCCGAAGCGCTGCGCACGACGCTTATTCCGGCGTGAGCGCGCAGCTGCGCGAGCCGCAGCTTGAGGGGCTTGATTCGCCGATTGCGCCGATTGCCTCGGTCGAACGCACACGCGCTTTGCCCGGGCGCGTCGTGAGCATTCGTGAGCATCGGAGTATCGGGAGCATCGCTGGTGGCCGGGCTCGCGGCCGGACGCCCGGCCAGATTTGGCGCCGAATCTGCAGCCGGCACTTGACCGGCATCACGCAGTGCGGTGCGTTGCGCACCGCACGCTGGGTGGCCGCTGTAGGGTTCGCGCAACGCCGAAGGTTTCGGCGCTGCGCTGGTGCTCAGCGCTTGCGGCTGGGCCGGTCGAAATCGTCGAAGCCGTCTTCGCCGATCAGCTTCTTCAGCTCGCGGGCTTCGCGGTAGCGCTCGACATCGCGCCAATCGCGCGAGCGTGCATTGGGGGCCTGGTTGCCCTTGGCGTCCAGATTCGGCACGTCCTCTTCCAGACCTTCGCTATCGTCGACGAATTCGTCGAATGCCGGCTTGCTCGGCTGCGGCGGCTGCGGTGCCTTCTTTGCGGGTCTGCCTGCCATCGATCTAGCGTCTCCAACCTGCTCCACGAAAATTTTGCGCCTTGTAGCAGGGTTTTTTACGCAGTGGAAGCCCTGAGCCTCGCAAACACCGCCGTAGGCCTGCCGCAACGGCATTCGACGGTTCAGGCTGCAAGCATTATCCGCGCCGGCCTCGTCAATCGCGCGCGCGACGCATCGTCCTCGCGACACCGGCGCGCCAGCTCACCGCACCGAACAGCACGAGCAGGACTAGCGGCGCGATGCTGCCACCGCCACCGCCACCTCCGCTGCCCGGCGTGGCCGTGGCGGTCAGTGTGTAGGACGCGTTCACCGCGCGATCGAAATTCACCACCGTGACGAATACCGGGCCCGCCGCCGGATGATCGATATGAACATGCTCGTTGCCGTCCTTGGCGGTGCCGCGCTGCGCGTCTGGCACGCTGGCGAAGTAGACGGCGTCCTTGGCACCGCTCGCGGCGGCCAGCGTGATGTCGTACTGCGCGGGTGCGCCCTGCGAAACCAGAATGTCGATATCACTTGCGGCAGTGGTGATGACGTCGAGCGCCGCACTGTTCGGCGGCACTTGAAACACCCAGGTCTGGAAGTCGTCGTAGAGATCGGTGCCGATGGTCTGGCTCGCGGCGACGCCGTTGTCGAGTGCTGCCACGGCCAGCGTGAAATGCCGGGTAACGCTGTAGGCGCCGCCATCGGCGCTGAGTGCCAGGCTGAATACGACATATTGATGGCCGCTGCCCGGCGCAACCTCGATCGCAAAATCCGCGGCGGCCTGTTGGCCCTGATCGAGGTTGCCGAAGGTTTGTGCGGAGCTGGTCACGGTGACGCCGCCGCCGCGAGCGGTGAGGGTGCCGCTGATCCCGCTGGCGCTCTGCCAAAGGTTCTGCACGACAACGTGCAGGCTGGTGTGCGTGCCTGGCGTCAGCACACCGCTATTGCCATCCGCGGCGGTGACCGGGCGATAGATCGGCACCGACGGATTGCCATAGCTGCCGCTGACAATCGGCGCGATCACCAATGCCGGTTGCGCGGCGATCGACAAGGCATGCGCGGCATTCACGCGCCCGCCGGCAACGCGCAGGCTGACCGGCGCATTCGGGTCGAGGCCGACGTCCGCACTGGCAATCAGCCGCGCGCGAAGTTCGGCGAGGTCGATGCCCGGCAGATAGTCGAGCAGCAGCGCGGCGATGCCGGCGGTGTAGGGCGCGGCGAACGAGGTCCCGCTGATCCCGGGGCTGGTGGTGTAGGCGCCACCCACCGTCGTAGTGACGATCTGCAGACCTGGTGCTGCAACATCCACCGTGGTCGGGCCGAAGCAGCTGAAGCTGGCGATGTCGTCCTGCCGGTTGGTCGCCGCGACAGCGAGGATATTCGGCAGCCGATAATTCGCCGGATAGAACGCGCCGGCGAAGTCGGTGTTGCTGTCTTCGTTGCCCGCCGCCGCGACGAACAGAATGCCGGCCTGCCCGAGCTTTTCGATCTCATCGTGTTCGGCCTGGGAATAGCTCGGCCCGCCGAAGCTGGCGTTGACGATTTGCGCGCCGTGCAGTCGGGCGTATTCGAGCGCATCCACTTCCGAGGCGGCGTCGAAGCCGAATTTCAGCGGCATCAGCCGCACATTCCAGATCGCACCGGCCACGCCGACGCCGTTGTTGCCGATTGCTCCGAGTGCACCGGCGACCGAGGTGCCGTGACTGTCGCTGCTGCTGTCGGGCGAAGGATCGGCGTCGTTGTTCTGGAAGTCGTAACCGGCGATGAAATTGGCGGCCAGATCGGGATGCGTCAGCTCAAAGCCATCGTCGACGATGGCGACCGTAATCTTGCCGGTGCCCGTGCGGTCCGGAACGCCGGTGCCGGTGCTGTCCCAGGCTTGGGTCAGTTGGAGGTCGCCGCCCGGCGTGCCAGCAGGTCCGCCGGCGACGAAGTTGGCCTGGCCGGTATTCAACAGCCCCCATTGCTGATCGAACAGGGGATCGTTCGGGATGGCGGCCATCGGCCGGCGCAGATAGTTCGGTTCGGCGTAGCGCACGGCCGGATCGGCCCGAAGCAGCGACAGCGCACTGGGAACGTCGGTGATCGAAGGCAGCGTCAACAGTTCCGCCTGGCCGTCCAGCAGTCGGCGGCGTGTGCTCATGCCCAGGTTGGTGCGCAGGGCTTTTGCCGCGACGGCATCGGCGCCGTCCACATAGCGCACGATCAATTCGCCACTGCGGAAATCCGCCGCCGGCGCTGAGCCGTTTGCGGCAAGGCTCGGCATCGCCCACAACAGGCTGAGCATGCAGGCCCAGGTTCGGGCTCGCGTCCACCCCGAACGCGGACGACGGAATGTGAGCAGTCTGGGCATCGCGATCACGGCTGCTGCACGCATTGCAGTTCCTTCCAAAGCTTGCGGGGCCGCCAAGACCATCCGCGGGGACGTTGCCTGATCATCGCCCAGGAAGCTTTCGTCTGCCGCACAGGCTGCGCGGCCGTGGGTAAAGCAGCCCGCAGCCACTCGCGCGAGTCCCGGCTGCACGTGCCCGCCTGCACCTGCAGCGCTTTACTTGCCGACCCGTACTTGCCTGGCCGCGCTTAATTGCGCCCCGCTGTAAAAATCTTCCGCCGGGCTGTAGAATGCGCGCCTCGCGTGACGGTGTGGGGCGGTAGCTCAGCTGGGAGAGCGCTGCGTTCGCAATGCAGAGGTCGGGAGTTCGATCCTCCTCCGCTCCACCAATTCGGGCAGGCCGTAGCAGTGCCGCCCCAACAACCGCTAGCTGCCAGTCTGCGCAGGGTCACGGTTCGATATTCCCCCGCTCGCCCTAATCGCACGTCTGATTGCGACACATATTAATGGCACTTCGCAGGTGTCATCGCCTAAGTCTTGGAGGTCAAGCCTTCCCCATTTTATCGGCCGTGCATTCGAGTTTTGCATGTAAGTTCAAACGCGCGGTCCAGTGTTACTCGTGAATTCAAACCTTCAGCTTTCATCGGATTTGTAACGTCGCGCGAAGTGAGATCTGAGCATTAGAAACTTGCGCCTCTCCTTCGATCACAACTGACAATCACAATCCGAAACAAGATGGACAGTTCTTGTTGTCTTGTCGAACTAGAATTGGAAATAGACGAAATCGGTTCGGCCAAACGCTCCAAATAGAAAAATGTCGTAGAACAGGACAACAGCTGCGCCAACCGAAATGAAACTAGATCTTCTCGATGCGGAAAGCTTCTGCGGACTATAGGCGAGGAGGCAGTCGACAATGATCAGAACAATAACGTGAATGGCGAGCATGAATAGTTCGACGCTTGGAAGGCCTAGGATCTTAAAGGTGCCGTAATTTGGAAGGCTCAGGTGAGTCCACGATCCTAATATTTTTAACGCGTCGCTTATTTTATTGGCGCGAAAAAAAACCCATCCAACGATAGTAAATGACAGTGTATAGGTCAAACCAAGAATAAAACGTACCGGTTTTTTTGCGGGGAGTGCGTATTCCGCCACCAGTTGTGAATTCGAAAGAAGAACGTTATTTCGATTAGTGCGACGGCGCGAAACTAGCTCCTCAGTGATAAGGGCGGTTCCATGCAATAAGCCCCATACGAGAAACGTCCAGTTCGCTCCGTGCCAGATCCCACTTACGGCGAATACAATCAGAATATTTCTCGTCCAAACCAGAGTGGACGTCCGATTGCCTCCCAAAGGCAGATATAGATAATCGCGAAACCATGTTGATAGCGAAATATGCCAGCGCCGCCAAAAGGTAGTTAGGCTGGTTGCCAAATAGGGTTGGCGGAAATTCACCATCAGGTCGAAACCCATGATGCGCGCTACACCAATTGCGATATCAGAATAACCGGAAAAATCACAATAAATTTGAAGTGTGAAAAGTAGTGTTGCGATTAATGTATAACTACCATCGAAAGCGCTTGGATTTGCATAAACCCCTTTGACGAATGGGGCCGCCAAGTCAGCAATACACATCTTCTTGAACAGTCCCCAACCCACTAGCCATAAACCGGAAGTGATCCTGTGCGGCGAGCTTGGTTTTTGCTCTTTGTATTGAGCCAGCATGTGCGATGCGCGCTCAATCGGGCCGGCTACCAACTGTGGAAAGAAAGAGACGTAAATTGCGTAATACAGTGGGTTTCGCTCGGCTGGGAATCGTCTTTTGTAGACGTCTAATGTGTAGCCCACAGACTGGAATGTGTAAAACGACACACCGACGGGTAGGACGAAGTTAACCGCCATTGGTGGAAGCTCTATACCCAGGAAGCCAGAGACCCCTATCAAGTTCGTCAATATGAAATCGAGATACTTTACGGTTCCCAATATTCCTAGATTTATCGTTAGTGCCGTAATTAATGCGGTCCTACGGACCCAATGTCGTTTTGCATTATCGATGACTAGCGCAGTGCAATAATCAACACATGTTGTGAGTATGAGAAGCAGAAGGAACGACGGGCGCCAACCCGCATAGAAAACATAGCTAGCAATTAAAATAAGAATTGGCCGAATTCTTTTTGGAGCGACAAAGAATACGGCGAGAAACGTTGAGTAAAAGGCAAAGAACTCAAAGGAATTAAAGAGCACTTTTAATTTCCGAATTCAGGTTTGAGTAGATCTGCGAGTCTTTTTGAATAAACTGCGGCCCCGTCCGGGTTCAAATGAACAGGATCTGAAAAATATTTCAGCTCAAAAATCCAATACGCTGGCCCAACGACGTGGATCTGCGGAAATGATTTGAGGCGATCGCTCAGACTCTTATCCTCTTCCGGCGGAACGGCCAATTCTCCAGGACGAACCGCTGTCGGAACTACGAAAATCTGCAGTTCATACTTATTGGCAAGACTGGTCAGCTCCACAAATCCATTGTTCGAAGTATTGAGATATCGCTCGAGGACTTGCGTTGGTCGGTCGGTTGGAAGGCTATAACCGTCAGGTAAGCGATTCCCAGCGTAGTGACTCTGGGATTTTATGAAGTAATATCCTCGGTCTTTTTCAAGTTTCTCTATTTGATCTCTATTTGATCGATAATGCGCGAGAAGTCCTCCGTCGCTACGAGATTCACTGACGAATAGGAACAGATCACGAACGAAGTTTCGGAACGGAAATAAAGTATTGACGATGAGCTTGTCGTCTTTGAGTATCTTTCTCCAGCTATCTTCCACCACTGGATCCATTGGTAAATACTGCAGCAGGATATGAGTGGGGTGAGTGCCGCTCGTGAGAAGCGTTTTTAAGACAGGCATGAATTGCGAATCGCCCGGAATCCCAAAATTATAGGAGCGAACTTTTGGAGCGAAAAGCGCGTCAAAAACTCGGGGGTTAAATGCAGCTAGCGTTCTACTGTCGCCGAAGGCTGCTATTCGAATATTGGAGTTATCGTAATCGCTCTGCTTGGCGGCAATTGATCGTTTGAAGTGACCGACAACGGCAGCTCCATTACTTACATAGGGCAGATGAACTTGAAGCGAAAATAGGATTGTCCAGATCGTAGTTGTCGCTAAAATAAATAATGCAAGAGATATCCCAAACGAGCGGTAACTCATTCCGCGACTCCAATTTGTTATGTGCCAGCATGTGAGCAACATTTCGCCGAAATTGCTATCGGCTAGTTTCGCCTCAGCTGATTGTTTCTGCTACAAACGAATCCAAATTGACGCCCGTCTGAATGATTTGAATCGGCCGGCCGGTTCGCGCGCCGAAATAAGGTACGAAAGTACAGAACTACTGAGGGGCCACTGGCTGGCGCTCGACAAAGTCGCGCGCCGCACCATGTCGCATCGGGCGATGTCCTGCTTTGCTACGCACTTCGACGTTGAACGCGTCGGTCAGCGCCTCGCGACGATTCTGCAGCAGGCGCACGAACCAACGATCCGAGCGACGGACACCCCAGCATCGAGTTGATCGCAGCCCCGGTATCGATTGATTCCGGGGCTGCGACGCATCGAGCGCGATGAGCTACGCCTACTGCCGGTGCGTTACCGCACCTTGCACGCCACCGGCATTGCAACTGCTGTAGTTGATCCGCGGAACCAGACCAGGCGACGTGCAGACGAGCTTCTCGATGACGCCGACCGGTTCAGGTGGGAAATTCGCGTAGCAGCTGCGGCCATCGATCTCGCTCTCGCCGTTTGCGTAGGTGCCATGCAATGTGAATGCCGGGCAGTTCTTCTGCTGCGGTGGTGCGGCCGCCGCTTTCTTCGGAGTCGGAGCACCCGCGCCGCCGCAGCTGACCTTCTGCGGATTCTGGAACTGTCCATCGCGACAAGTGAAGGAAGCGCTGCCCGGTTGGCTGTCCGCCGTATTGCTGACCACTACGGTCTCGCCGTTGGCGGCAGCGCTGGTTGGGCCGGAGCACGACTTGCCGCCAATCTTCCAACTGATCGACGAAGGCGTGCAGCTGCCCTTCGGTAGAACCGGCGCTGGCACTGGCGCCGCAGCAGGCAGGTCGGTTTTGGCGCCGTCGGTCGGCGTGGTGATCGCCACAGTCTTCGAATTGTCGGTGACGGTCGCGGGCTGCGCCGGTGTCTGCTCGGGCAGGCTACCCTGGATCGGCACGATCGACAGCGCACGGCGCAAGTCCGCGCCGTTTTCGGCCGGCGGGGCATCTGCAGGCGCAGGCGGCAACTCGTTCGGCGACATCGCGTTCGCCATGGCCTCTGGCGGCAGCGGGGCCGCTTCGATCTCGTTCGACATCGCCGCACTTTCGTCCTCGATCTCGGTGTTCACGCCGGTGAGTGCCTGCGCCGGGCCGGCTTCGAGTGCGGGTGTCGTCGCCGGCAGGAACAGGCGATCGATATCGGCCAGATCCTTGTCGCTCAGAAAGCCTGCATCCTGCTTCAGGTTCAGAACGGCGATCAGATAGTTGTAACGCGACTGGTAGTAAGCCTTCTGTGCAGCCGAGAGTGACTGTGTGGCAACGAGCACGTCGGTCTCGGTGCGCGTTCCGACCTTCAGGCCGACCTTGGTCGCAACCACGCTGGCCTGATTCGAGATCACCGCCAGTCGATTGGCATTGATCGCGGCAATGCCGTCGACCACCTGCTGATAATCGTTGCGCGTGGTTTCATCGACCGTGCGGCGCTGCAATTCGTACTGCGACTGTGCCACTTCGTAATTCGCGCGCGCGGTGCGGATCTGCGAGGCAACGGCGCCGCCCGCGTAGATGTTCCAGTTAAGGCTTACGCCCACCGCGTCGGTGATGACGTCATCACCGTACTGCGAATTGGAATTGTCGCGCCCCACCGAGCCGTTGGCGTTGATCGTGGGCAGATACTTCGACTGGCCAATGGCGATCTGCTTGCGCGCAACTTCCGCGGCGTAATAGCTGCTCAACAGATCCGGATTGTTCTGCCCGGCGGCCACCGTCCAGGATGTGACCGAGGCCGGGTCCGGCGTTTCCAGAGGAATATTGGGGCGCAGATCGGCAATACTCAAAACGGGCTGACCGACGATTACGCCGAGCGCGCGCACGGCGGCATTCAGGGCGATGCGATCAGCGATGACGCTGGCATTGGAGCTGTCGTACGAGGCCTGCGCATTGCGAACGTCGGTAATCGCCACCAGGCCGGCCTTGTACTTGGTCTGGCCCTGAACCAACTGCTCGTTGTAGCCATCCTTGCTGGCGAGGTCGACACGCAGCGCGTCACGCGCATTGAGCACGTCGAAGTACGCACCGGCGACGCGCGTGATCAGCTTGTGCTGGGCCGAACGCAACGTCGCTTCTGCTTCCGCCACCTGCCGCGAGGCTTGCGCCAACGCCTGGAATGCCGACCAGTCGAACAGCGTCTGCTGCAAGGTCAGCGTGTAGCCCTCGTTGGTGTAATGGTCGATCGAACGGGCCGTCGCCGGCGACGGCGTGCCGTTGGTGCCGGTGCCGCCATTGTTGATGCTGCTGTCGCCGCTCTGATTGCTGGAAAGCACATGCAGCCGGTTGCCGCTCACATCAGCACTGGCGTCAATCTGGGGGAGCAGTGCCGACCAGGCGCTCGGGCGCGCTTCAAGGGCCACATCGCGCTGATGAAGCGCGGTTTGATACGTCTGGTCCTGGTCCTTGGCCTGCAGGTAAATATCCAGCAGATTATTGGCAAAGCACGCTGCGGGCACCAGCGAAAAACCGCCGGCAACCACCAGTTTCCTGAAGAGCCCCATGAAACCCCCTGTCCTTTTATTCTCTAAGCTGCACGCAAATAGTATGCACGCAAAACGGTGGACGACTCATCTCTGAGATTGATTTTCGAGGAAAATCTGCGTTTAAACTTTTGCCTTGTTGCGATTCGCTGGACGCATTCGAGCATAGGCCTTGAGGTCGAGCAGCGATGCCGCCAATGATAGGACAGGCTGCGTGCGCGCTGCGGTTGGTGAAACTAAGAAGGCGTCGGAAAGGTTTCAAACAAATACGGATTTTTGCGAATCGACGTCGAAATGCTCTTTTCTCACGCTGGCCCCAAGAAAGCTCGATTGGAGAGCTGGAAAGCCATGACGGGAGACTCGAAAAGCCAGACCGGCGAGCCGTAAAAGCGGAGTGAGCAGATACGCTCGCGAGAAAATTGAGCGGCAATCGGGCGTGAGCGGGGCCAATCGAACGTGAACCTTCCGCGCTCGACAATCCTCAGCCTAAGGCGCTGGCCGTAATTCCAAAGCTTTCGAAAACTTTGTTAGTTTCAGGTTTAGAAGGCTCGACCTTAGCCTAGCGTATCGACAACTTGTAGCTGTGGAACGCACGACTTCGCCATGCGCTCATCGAGCGCTATGCCCACGCGGCCTGATGAATCGGTTGAGGTGTAACTTGAACTACGGACTGTTCGAGAAGATACCGGGCGAGCGCCTGCGCCTGAACCCTAATTTCCGGCACTGCGGTGGTTTCCCACAACTGGCCTTTACGAGGTGGACCGAGCGTGAACAGGCGCGTGGAAGCGGTACCGTCTTGAGTGCAGAGCGCTCCAAAACTGTTAGTAGTGAGTCCGAGTCCAAGCGAGTCAGCGCTAATTAACCCTTGCTCACGTAGCGATACGATCAGGGGGTGATCTAGGCGACGATAGTCGCATTCTGGGCCAGTGCAGTTGATTACCCGGTCGACACAGAACTCCGACACCTCGTTTTTGCCACGCAGACGAACGCGAACATTTAGTCGCTCGTCCGCTTCGTGAAGATCGATTAAGCGGCCGGCCCGAAGGCGCATTTGACCTTGTCTCATCAATGTGTCGACTGTCGCCATAACCGAAGGGGCCGCGCGATGTCGATGGACCTCCCAATATGGGCGCAAGTGACGCAAAAACCGACGTTGTTCGCGCTCGGAAAAATGCAGCCAAAGTGCCTGAGTGTGAGGTCGAAGTGCGTCGATCACGCTCCGCCAGTCGCCATTGGTCGCTGAAACTGACGTCACCTCTTTGCGCAGGGCACGTAAATGCAAACGCAAATTTGGCGGCAATGCCTGCGGATCAAAGCTCAGCTTGTGAGGTGGTGCAGGACGATGCGGATGTGGCAGAAGGCCGCGCCTAGAAATCAGTTCGATTCGGCCGCGATGGCCGCGAGTTGCCAAGCTGACCAGCCAGTCAAGTGCGGTTAGGCCGGACCCAATCAGAAGCAAATCCTCGTCTGGACGTACTGCATAGAGGCCAGGTGTGGACCAAGCCTGCCCGACATAACTTCTGCCCGTTAAGGCGCCAGCGTTGGGTAATTTTGGATCGGCCGGGCCGGGATTTCCGCACGCGAGCACGACAAGGTCGGCGCGCAAACGGCGTTGATCGAGCAAGTGAAGCGTCATTGCGTGCGGAGCCTCTACCAGCCCCACGACTTCGTCGGTTCGCACTTCGAGCGTCACCCCCGGTCGTGCGTCGCGACTTGCCGCATCCAGAAGACTTTCTATGTAAGCACCATAGATTCGGCGAGGCAGGAATTCAGAGGTGCCAACTGGATGGCAGGGGCTATATTGCTCATTCAGCCAGTTCAGGAAATGGTCCGGCTGATCCGCGTATGCACTCATTGCCTCAGCGCGTACGTTCAGGCGGTGGCACTCCGGCTGATCGCGATAAGCGACGCCCCGACCGGGTAAGTCGTCGCGTTCAATCAAAAGTATGCGAATTGGTTTTCGGGCCTGACGCAACAGTTGAATCGCCACCAACGAGCCGCTAAGACCGCCACCAATTATTGCGACCGTCGGCTTGAATATCCCCGGAGTTTTTCGAGCTTTAGTCGTCATTTTTTCCATCAAACGTTCACTTTTTATTCCGTGAACTTCGCACGCAAGGCTCAAGCCTGTCAGCACATGGATCGCGATTTGTAAGCATAATTCTTACAAGCGCACTCTTTATGCATTTTGAGATCAGCACTCGGGCCGCAACTACGGTTACATCAAGCGCAGCAGAATTCGATTGGCAATAGGACTGAATAAACTTTTAAAGCTATTTGCGAGTGAGCGAATGTTCGACGAAGACCCAGCGCCAATAGCGTTTGGTGCTTACCTTATAACGCGGCTTTTTGCGGCCGATTGCTAAAATCATATTAGCGTTGACAGCGAGCGGGTTTGGAAGCCGATTCGCCTGGAAGGGATTTTGCTTCGCAATTTTTTTGAATTGCATAAATTACAGGGGATCAATCGCGTGGGAGCGAGCAAAGGCGGCGGTTTTACTGTGTTCATGACCGGCCTTTCTGGCGCCGGAAAGTCAACGCTCGCAGAGCGGGTCCGAGACAGAATCGAGTCCGACTATAAGCGGCCGGTGACGCTCCTCGATGGAGACATCGTCCGCGAGATGCTATCGAGCGGCCTTACGTTCTCGCGCGCCGACCGTGAACTTAATTTGCGACGAATCGGCTATGTCGCCGGCGAAGTTACTCGCCACGGTGGTATCTGTATCTGTGCGGCGATCGCTCCTTTTCGGAGTGCTCGAATGGAGGCGCGCTCAAGAATTAGCGCCTATGGAACATTCTATGAAATTTACGTCTCGACTCCATTGGCAATCTGTGAGACACGCGACCCGAAGGGTCTCTACAGGAAAGCGCGGCGCGGCGAAATAAAGGGATTTACCGGGATCGACGATCCATTCGAGCAGCCCGAAAACGCTGAACTTCATATCGACACCAGCAAACTTGCGATTGAAGATAGTGCTCAGCGGATTGTTGCGCTTCCCATGCACGACGGACTGCTATAGCGCCAGTTAAGAGATGGGCCTTTGAATGGGTGAGCAGTTTGATGAAGCACACAAACGTGATCGCACCAATTCACTCGCGAAGGCTTATGACTTGCCAAGATCGGGGTTGAACATCTGTGTCCCCCCGTAATCAGCTAAAACATTCCGGCGTCAAACGAAGCCACGAGTTCGAACGTCGAACGGTGAATGCGCTCCGGAAAGAGTCTTTGAAAGAATTCAGTTGGACGGAGTCGATCGATCACCTGACTCTTGAATTCGGATAGATGAAGGCGGCAGCCGGCGCGTGAAAGTTCCCGCTCGAAGTTGTCGAGCATGTCGAGGCTACTCGCATCAATGTAGCCAATGCCGGACAAAATCAACACTACATCTACCGCATTCGGATATTCGGCTACGAGCCGCTGAAGTTCAGTTTCAACGCGCGGTGTATTTGCAAAATATAAATTTTCATCAATGCGAATCAGAAGTAGATGATCAAACGTGACGACATCGTTGCGCTTGATACTTCTGAAATGCTGAGTCCCTGGAACATGGCCGACGACCAAAATATGCGGGCGGCTGGTTCGGTATAGGAATAGTGCCAAGGCTAAAAATGATCCCGCCAAAAGTCCAAGATCGATACCAAGTGCAAGTACCCCAATGATTGTTGCTATCTGTGCGAGGCCATCTCCGCGATCGTAGCGCCAAGTAGTGAGCGCGGACTTGAAGTCGATCAATCGAAGCACCGCGACAATGATGATCGCAGCCAACACGGCTCTTGGGAGTTGCTGGAGCAAGCCGGTTACAAATATTGCACAAATTGCGACCCAGACGGCCGCAACAAGACCTGATAGTTGAGTTCGCGCGCCGGATTCGAAGTTCACCATCGACTTTGAAAAACTGCCGGCGACCGGCATGCCTCCGCAAGCCGCGATTGCGATATTAGTTAGACCCAACGACACAAGTTCGCGGTCCGGGCTAATTCGTTCACGACGACGAAAGGCGAGTGCTTTCGCTACCGATAAAGTTTCGATGTAGCCGATGATCGCGATTAAAACCGCATCCGGTAGAAGTGGGCGCCAATCAACATCGGCCGGCATCTTCAGGCTGAATTGGGGTAGACCTCTTGGAATTTCGCCGACCACATCGACTGAGTGCGCGATGGATAACGAATATACGCTAGAGAGGACCGTAAAGATTAAAACGACGAAAAGTGGCGCGATTCTTCCCAGCTGCGTGCCAACGTTCTCGCTGAAGCCAAGCATTTTTCCTAGTTTTGCACTGCAACCTTTTGCTAATAAGAGCAAAATCACGGCGCCGACGCCGCAGGCCGCCGTAATCGGATTAATCGTCGAGATTGCGTGAATCAGTGATCGAAGGGTGTCGAGTGGAAGGACATTTTTGGGTGCGTGAATGCCGAGCAGGGTGGCGAATTGACCAATGACGATGTAGATCACGGCGCCCGTCGTAAAGCCCGACAGCACTGGATTGCTAATAAAATGAGTAAGCCAACCCATTCTGATCAGGCCCATGAGCAGAAGCACGGTTCCGCTAATTATTCCAATCAGTACGGCTCCGGCGACCTGCGCGGCGGGGCCGCCGCTCGCGAGTGGCACGAGCGCGGTTGCTACCATCGCGGAAGTTACTGCGGCGGGTCCGATTATCGTCGCTCGGCTGGATCCAGTTATCGCATAGACGACGGGAGCGATGATCGCCGCATATAAACCCATTTGTGGCGGCAGCCCGGCCAGTAACGCATAGGCAATCGCCTGCGGAATAATCAAAATCGCAGTAATCGAACCGGCAACAACATCGCCGAGTAGTTCGGCAAGTGCCTGATTTTTTACGTGATCCAGCAGGGGAACATGCTGCGCGAGCCACTTAGCCAGTAACACACGTTTAGGCGTCGGAGCCTTTGCCGCAGTCAAAGTTCAGGCCTCATTCTCGGATCGCATGCGATGCGATCTGGACATCGGGATAAGCTCCGCCGTCACGAGACATCCACGACGCTGGCGGCCTCCGATGCAACATTTAATCAGGCCTCTTGATCGAAAGCCAAAGTACCCGCGAGTGCTTGGCCGACCCATTCGTTTCTCTGACTGCGTTGGTGATTCGGTCAATTCGCTTGCCTAGCGCTAAAGCGACCGCGGTCCGTGCCAGGTGCTTGGATCCGGCCAAAGTCGGGGACACACCAATAAGTTGGCAAACTATTTCGCGGTCGGCATGAAAACCAGGCATCCCCGAGGCCGATAATTAGAGTCATAAAATCCCTGCCGCTTATTCTAAAAAACTATACGCAAATTGTGTGCAAGCAACAATCGCAGACGATCGACATTGACTGGCTTTTCTCGCGAAATACGGTACAGGCGTCCAAATAGGCGGACTTGTGGTGGCGATTTCGCGAATATCCCGGTTTGAATCGCAACGACGACGCGATCCCGAATCGCGCGTAGTTCCCGAAATTCGGTTTAATTGCCCGTAGGTTAAACTCCCATCTCAAGACAATAGATGTCGTTTCAGCACATTTAAGGTTGCAAAAAATGAACTTCAAGGCGGTTCGCATTGGTCGTACAGCTGGTGCCGAGGTAGTCATCGCGGACAACCGACCGTTCACGTTGATCGGCGGGTTAAATGTGCTTGAGGATCTTGATTCAACCCTGTATGCCTGCGAACACTTTGTAAACGTCACACGCAGGTTATCGATCCCCTATATTTTCAAGGCATCCTTTGACAAAGCGAATCGATCCTCGATCGATTCCTATCGGGGTGTTGGATTGATTGAGGGAATGGCAATTTTCAGTAAAGTCCGGCAGCGGTTCGACTGCCCGATAGTCACTGACATCCACGAAATCGAACAAGTTGACTTAGTCGCAAAACACGTCGATTTACTTCAAATCCCAGCGTTTCTGGCTCGACAAACCGACTTAGTCGTAACAGCGGCACGCAGTGGTTTGCCAATTAACGTGAAGAAGCCGCAATTTGTAAGTCCGATGCAAGTTGCAAATATCGCAGCAAAATGCCGCGCGGCGGGCAACGATAACTTGATTTTCTGCGAACGTGGCGTCGCATTCGGCTATGACAACTTAGTTGTCGACATGTTGGGTTTTCGGCAAATGCGGCAGGCCACAGGCGGATGCCCGACAATTTTCGATGTAACGCACAGCTTGCAGAGGCGCGAGGCGAGGGCGGAGTCATCTGGTGGGCGGCGCTCACAAGCCTTGGAGTTGGCAAGAGCAGGAATCGCCGTGCGAATTGGCGGAATATTTATCGAAGCGCACCGAGACCCGGACAAGGCAAGGTGTGATGGTCCTAGCGCTCTGCCACTGGCGCTGATTGAACCGTTCTTAGCGCGCATAAAGGCCATCGACGAGGTGGTTAAGAGTGTCGAAGAGCTTGAAATCCCCTAGATGGCGGATGGCTAATTAGGGCATCTATCGGTCGACCGCGAGGTGTCGATTGCGGCTGATCGTTAGCGAGTGGCACGTCTGTTGCGCGACAGGCTAGGGGCGGTTGGGAACGTTGTCGTGAATCGACTGGCGCATCGCATTAATCGTGGCGCGGAGTTGCGCACAGACAATCGGATTCAGACAGGCGATCTATTCGATCCGGCGTGCTCGAAATTGGCCGACAATGTCGGACTGACAGAAGGGTCACTCACGGCTGGCTAGCAGAACCCTGAGTAACGCCACCAACTAAGAATGGTCGGCGCGATCGGGCACATGTGTGCTCTTTTAAATGCGTTTGAGGACGCCCTCATGGGGGACCTATTTAGCGATTACGAACTTCTTGCGCGATCCGGAGCGTTCGACGCCCAATTTTATTTGGCAGCCTACCCTGAGGTTGCCTCGTTGAATGTGGACCCGCTGCTGCACTACATGGACGTCGGCGCACGCGCCGGGTTTAGTCCCAGCACCGAGTTCGACGTTGCGTTCTATTTAGAACAATGTCGGACTCGTGGAGAACATCCCGACAACCCACTTTTGCACTATCTGACCGTAGGACTTGGGATGGGGCTGCGCACTCGGGCGGACGCACCTGTGCCAGTGCCGTCCCCGCCGGTAAGTTCGGAGCGCGTGATTTATCTCGAGTCTCCGGTTGTGCAGAACGGGGCCGTCAAAACTCCCATCAGTGGCAGCATGGTTATCACCGGCTGGGCTTTGATTCCGCCTGGAGTGGCATCCATCGCGATCTCTCTGGACGGAAAGGCAGTGGCAGTCGCGCAACATGGGATGCGGCGCGACGACGTTGCAGCTGTCTTTCCAAGTCGTGCCGACGCGCTCATGAGCGGCTTCGCCACACTTGTTCCGCATGCGCTGTTACCCACAGGACGGCATACGATTGGAATTTCGCTTCGAGACAATTTGGGGAACGTCGAGCAGGTGTCGTTTTTGGTTGACGTCGAGGATATCCCGGAAGGTCAGGGTAACTGGACCTTGCGCAAAAAGGTCGGCCTTGCAGAACTTCAGCACCAACTTAGTGCGCTTGCGCGTCTGCGAACAGTGCCGAGTTTTCAGGTTGTGTTGCCGCTATCGCCCAGCGCCGCTGAGTTACCGGCAATCGGGCTAACACTCCGATCGCTGCGCGACCAAGTCTACCCGCATTGGCAACTTAAAATTCTGACGAAGCCTGGTAAAGCAGTGGCTTCGCAGCTTCGTAAATTCGTGTCGCGTGAGATCCCCGATCTCGATGATCGAATCGAATGGATTGTTTCAGGGCGCCGCGACGAAGGTTTCGTCGCGGCCAGAAAGCATGTGCGCGGTGCAACGCGTCGCCCGCAATCGGTTGTGCCTCTGTCGGCAGGCGACGTGCTGGGCTGCGACGCGCTGCTGGAGCTTGCATTAGCGCTTGCGTGCAATCCATCCGCCGACTTCGTTTACAGCGACGAACAATGTATCAGTCCTGTTACAAAGCGGATGGACGTATCGTTCAAGCCCAAGTGGTCTCCCGACTTATTGTTGTCGGGCAACTACATCGGGCGAGTCTGGTGTGCCGACGTTGATGTGTTTGCACGTGCTGGAGTCTCGCTTCAGAACTGGAACGAGCTCAGTGAATTCGACTTGGTGCTGCGGCTTACCGAAGCTGCTCGCTGTATCGATCACGTCGCCAAAGTGCTTTGCAAGCGAACCTCCAAGGTATTGGAAACCGTGAAATCGGAGCGCAGTGCTCTTGCGTCCGCAATCCGGCGTCGAGGTTTTGAAGCCGAGATCGAAAAAGGATGTGCGCCTCATCTTTATCGAGTGAAACGTACGCGCCTGACCCAGGGGCTGGTTTCGATCATCATCCCAACCTGTGCATCGCGTGGACTAATAAAGGTCTGCATAGAGTCTCTGCGAAAGAAAACTACTTATCGCAATTACGAAATCATCTGCATTGAAAATATTCCACCCGAACAGAACGAGTGGAAGCCTTGGGTTCGGAGCAATGCGGATAAGGTCTTGAGTTCAGCGGAACCGTTCAACTGGTCGCGATACAACAACCTGGCTGCTGAGCAGGCGTCTGGCGAATTTTTACTGTTTCTAAATGATGACGTCGAGGTGCTTCACGGCGATTGGCTCGACGCAATGTTGGAGCATGCGCAGCGCCCCGAAGTTGGTGTCGTTGGCGCTCGACTGCTCTATGCGAACCGGAGCGTTCAGCATGTCGGACTCGTGCTTACCGAAACCGTAGGGCGTGCAAGACATCTATTTCGACATGCACAGGAAGACGATCCCGGATACTTCGGTTGGGCGTTGACCCAACGTAACGTAATTGCCGTGACGGGCGCGTGCCTGCTCACCCGTACGGAAGTGTTCAATGCACTGGGTCGGTTCGACGAAGCACACCAGATCGTTAACAACGATCTCGACTTTTGCTTGAAGTCCTGGTCGTCTGGGCTTCTGAATGTAATAACTCCATATGCCACGCTCGTTCACCACGAACTTGCGAGTCGCGGAGGCATGGGAGATGTTTGCGACGCGATCGGATTCGACTCCCGATGGCGCGAAACGTTTTTGCTCGGGGATCCTTATCTCAATCCCAACCTCTCACGGCAAACCGACGGAGTTGTGCCGGAGCTCGAGTCGGTGCGGGCTGTGTTTCCGTCCCGTCCGTTGTTTAGCCGTGATTCGATTCGAAATATCCTTGTCGTAAAGCTGGATCACCTCGGCGACTGCATTACATCGCTGCCGGCATTGCGCAAGTTAAAAAATTACTTTCCAAAAGCGACGATCACCGTTCTTTCATCCAGCGCCACGCAAGCGATCTGGCGCGCAGAACCAGTCGTTGATCGGGTCGAGACATTCGATTTCTTTCACGTTCGCTCCGGCGATGGCCGAAAGCAGGTGTCGAAAAAGCAGTTGGCGGCGCTCGGTCAACTGCTAGGTCAGGACTATTTTGATATTGCAATAGATCTGAGAAAAAGTCCCGACAGCCGCTACGTCCTTGAGTACTGCAACGCCCGCTTCAGTGCCGGATTCGATCAAGCGCAACAATTCCCTTGGCTAGACATTAGTCTCGAGTGGGAGGGTGATCGGAAGTTCTCGGCGAAGCGACAAAACGTTGGCGACGATCTTATAAACCTCGTCGATGCGGTCGCTGCGTGTTGTGCCATGGAGCCCCAGCCGAGAGGCCTGGCCAAACGAGCTCGCCTGACGTTGCCGCCGGCTAAGCAGCGTCAGCTATTTTCAAAGCCGGTCGTTTGTATTCACGTAGCTTCGGGCAACGAACTCCGTCAGTGGCCGCCCGTGCGGTTCGCTGAATTGATTGATTTGCTGCTTTCTCACTACGCAGTTCACATTCTCTTCATCGGCTCGCCTGTCGAGGCGTCAATTGTCGAGCAGGTAATTGGTCAAGTCAGGCAGCCTGAATTCCTGGTCAATCTAGTTGGACGTGTTCCGTTGTCCGAGTTGCCAGCTTTGTTGGAGCGATGCGCGCTATTTGTTGGAAACAATAGCGGCCCACATCATCTCGCAGCGAGTTTAGGCGCGCCGACCATCGGCATTCACTCCGGCGTGGTGGATGCCCGCGAATGGGGACCGATCGGCCCCAATGCAGTCGCAATACAGCGAAAAATGTCCTGTTCGCCCTGTTATTTGGAGCGTATTAACGACTGTCCCCGCGACGTTGCGTGCTTAAAGGGCCTAAGTTCCGGAGAAGTATTTCAGGCCTGCAAGCGCCTGCTTGGCGCCGATCCAAAGTGCTAATCGTCACAAGCCTTATATGAGTGCAGACTATACTTATGCATCTGGTACATAAATTGCCATGAATGCGGGGCATGGAATTAACGGAGCATGGAATTCAAGACGATTAACCGATGTCATCGTCGCAAGTATTGACAGCGGGCTGCGCAGCAGGTTGGGTAAATCAAATGACAAACTTACCGGAGCGGATTCACTTGGTTGAAATGGCGGCAGATCTTGGTACTTATGCTCAGCTTACAAACCTGAAAATTCTAGTACCTCACAAGAGTCTGGACCTGATTACGGTCGAAAAGCATTTTCTTTCTCAGTTGTTGAAAAGCCGAATCTCTACGATTTATGTAGATGAGCAGTGGTACAGAAGTAAATATCCGGATATTAATGAGTCGATTGAGCAAGGCCGAATCAAAACTGCCAAAGATCACTACTGCCAGTTCGGCTATTTTGAGCATCGAATGCCGTATCAAATCGAAGTGGTTGAAGAATGGTATCTTTCCCAGTATCCGGATGTGCTCGCGAGCGTCAGGCGCGAAGACTTTGCGTCTGGCCAACATCATTTCGAGACGGTCGGCTATCGCGAGGGGCGCATGCCGGTTGCAAATTTCAGTCTTCGCAGGGGTTGATCAGGGGTTCTCTTGAGCAAGCGTAAAACGACAAAGGCCGCGGGGCCGGCTAAAGCCAGGGTGCGCCCCGCAGCAGGGGCGCAAAATTCTGAACGGGATCAGTTTGATGAATTGAGCTATCTCGAGTGCAATCCCGATGTTTCCGCAGCAGTTGCGGCCGGCGAGTTTGGATCGGGTTGGGAGCATTATTTGGTTTATGGCCGTCGGGAAGGCAGGCCCCGCAATTTCTCCGAAATTATGCCGAAGCCACTGCCACCGATCAGTTCGCCTCCGCCGGAAATTGACACTCCGATCTTCCAGGCAATCGAGGCGGCGAAAATGCCGCCGTGCTTCCTCGAGAACATCACGATCTCTTCCGGGGGCGGCATCTTTATCGTCGGATGGATCGATGATTCGTCAAGCCGCCTTGAACGGGTAGTCGTCAAATTTGCAAACGCCGGCTCAATGGCGTTTGAAGCAAGTAATCTTGCTCGCATTCGAAGACAGGACGTCGAGGCAGCTCTCTCAAGTGGCCGCCACCATCCTTACGGTTTTTGGGGTTTCTTTTCGACCGACTTGATGCTGAATTCGCAAGACTGCGAAATCACACTTCATCTCGCGAATGGAGCCAGTCAAGCGTTTGCGCTGCAAGCAAGAGTTATCGAAGATTCTGAGATTCGAGATGTAAGCCTTTCTTATCTTGCAGGTGCCGAGTATTTTGGCAATCGTCAAATTCAGGCGATCATTTCAATCGAGCGCTCGGTTGGCCGCGAGATTATCAATTTCAACAAGAAGCTCTCGCAATCGTTCTGCTCAAATCCATATGTTGAGCGATTCAGCACCTCGAACCGGAAACTGAAGGGTTCGATTATCGTCTGCCTCTATGGCAAAGCCGAATTCCTGTTCCTGCAAAACTCGCTGTTCAGTGGGTTGCCCGGAATCGAGGACTACGAGTTCATTTACGTCTCGAACAGTCCAGAACTCTCGGAGCAACTATTACGCGAAGCAACGATCAGCAAAAGCGTCTATGGCATGGACCAAACCTTGGTCCTATTGCCTGGCAATGCTGGTTTTGGAGCGGCGAATAACGTCGCCGCGCGATATGCACACAGCAACCGGCTGTTGATCGTCAATCCAGACGTGTTTCCTCGTGATCGGGATTGGGCTAAGAAACACACCGACCTGGTGCTTTCGCTGCCGGCCAATCAGACCGCGTTGTTTGGTGTGCCGCTCTATTACGACGACGGATCGTTAATGCACGGTGGCATGTATTTCGAAAGCGAGACCATGCCATCGCTCGACAACAAGCAACTAAGTCGTCGTACGATGTTGCGGGTCGAGCATTACGGTAAGGGCGCGCCGTTCGATTTCGTGCGATTTCATACCGCCCGCCCAGTTCCTGCAGTAACCGGCGCCTTCATGTCCATGAACAGGCACTGGTACGAGCGTCTCGGTGGATTCACAGAAGACTTCGTATTTGGTCATTACGAAGATGCCGACCTTTGTTTAAAGAGTCTCGCGCTCGGCGTTCCGGCTTGGATGCACGACATCAAGCTCTGGCACCTCGAAGGCAAGGGATCGACCCGAATGCCCGTGCACGAGGGCGGCTCGCTCGTAAATCGTTGGCTGTTTGCAAACAACTGGGAAGAGTTGATTCAAGCCAAACTGTGCGGCCCCAATCCGCAACTGGCGCCATTACTTCCCAGCGAGCAGCCCGGCAATACGAACGATGCCGTGCCCGTCGCCGACTTAAACAAGTTACCGGCCGAGAAGTCTCGTCGTAAACGCACCGGTTCCACTAGTCCGAACGAATCCGCCGTTTGAAAATGAAAGTTCTCCTAATCAGTTTGTTTCACCCCGAGTTGATTCGTGGCGGCGCCCAGCAGGTGTGCTACGAATTGTTCGAAGGACTACGTGAAGTTCCTGGCATTGACGTTAAATTACTTGCTTCGATCGACAGCAGTTATCCCGCGCTTTTCAAGAGTGGTGCCCGGATTACTGGCTTTGATGGGCGCCCGAATGAGTTTCTGTTTCTCAGCCGGGACTACGATCACCAATGGAGCAAGGCGGGTAATGCCTTCTTAATCGAGTCCTTCGCCGAGTTCCTGGAAATCGTCCAACCCGATGTTGTTCACTTTCACCATTTCCTGACGCTAGGCGTTGATTTGATCACGCTCACCCGGCGCGTGCTCCCAGATTGCAAGATCGTTTTTACCTTGCACGAATTCATGACGATCTGTGCCGCTAACGGCCACATGGTCCGGAAGACAGATGGATCATTGTGTACACATGCTTCCCCGGTCCGGTGTCACCAATGCTTCCCGACGCAGTCACCGGAGCATTTCTTCCTGCGTGAGAAGTGGATGAAAAAACACTTCGAGGCAATCGATGTCTTCACCACACCCAGCAAGTTCATGATTGAACGCTATGAGCGCTGGGGGCTCGATCCGAAGAAGATGGTGCATGTTACCAACGGCCAGGCAAACCATAACCCGGATGAATTCGTTGTCGAGCGCGAGGGGCCGCGCAATCGCTTCGGCTTCTTTGGTCAGCTCGTCGACGCAAAAGGAATACACGTAATTCTGGAAGCGGTCGCGTTGCTTAGAGCGTCTGGTTTCGAAGACTTTGTCGTCGAGATCAACGGCGACAATATCCGCTACGCATCCGAAGCAAAACGAAAACTGTTTGAGGATTTTCTTGCTGAGGAAGCGCTCCGCCCCGAGGCGGAGCGCAATGTTATTTTTAACGGCTCTTATCACGTTGGACAGTTAAAGAGCCGTATGTCTCGGATCGACTGGTGCATTGTTCCCTCAGTCTGGGAGGAGATTTTCTGTCTCGTGATTTCAGAGGCCTGGATGTTTAAGCGCCCTGTTATCGGCTCGAACTGCGGAGCAATGGCCGAACGTATTGTCCCCGAAAAGAACGGTCTGCTTTTCGACGTGGGCGATGCCCGCGATCTCGCGAGGACGATGCGGAGAGCGTGCGAAGAAGAGGGGTTGTGGGGCAGAATCTCAGAGGCGATTACGCCACCGCCTCAGCGCGCACAGATGGTGGAAAAATTCTGCGCGGTTTACGAAAATAGGGTTCTTGCGAATCTCGAGTTCGTGTAGACGATTGTAAAGCCTACCGCTTTATGATCACGATTGATGTGAGCGGAACAACATAAAACCGGGCTACTGGTAAGTATTTGGCTCGACGTAAATTTCACAATCTCGGGGAGAGAAATGGATTCAGACGCATCGTCACGAATTATTCACCTGCATGTTCCTAAGACAGCGGGGACGGCTTTGCGCGGCGCATTCGAGCGAGCGGGGCAGGGAAAGTTGCGTGTTTTTCCGCACTACGACGAAAGAAAATACGCCGGCATCGATCCTTCCCAGTTTGATTTCTTTAGTGGTCACTTTGGTTTTAAAACAGCCGCAAAGATCGATGGTAAAGTAATTACCGTTTTGCGAAATCCAGTCGACAGATTTTTATCGGTATATTATTTCTGGCGGCAACTGTCCCAGAAAGGAATCGAGAAAACTCGAAACACCTTTTTAGCCAGTAAGTATTCTCTTTCCGAGTTCGTGAAAATCAAGGATGAGCCATTCCTTATTGAAGAGTTTTACAATCGAATGACCTGGCAGATTGCTCACGGAAGCTCGCTAGAACTCCGACAAGAGCTTCGAGATCTTGGGAAGTCAGAGAATGAGGTTTTTCAACTCGCATGTACCAATCTCGCCGGATTTTCGGTTGTCGGCGTTCAGGAACGTCTCGGCGACTTTTCTAACTCCATTATGGAGCGCCTTGGAGTTTCTTTTAGCGTTGAAAAAGCAAACGTAACGGAAGTGCGCGCGGCCGTATCGGATATTGATATATCGACGATTCATGCAATCCACGAGTGGACATATATGGATATTGAGTTATACCAACAAGCTTATAAACTCGCTTCCAATTAATATAGCGATCTAGTCCATCTCTTGGAGCAACTTGGTAGAGATTTTGCGAGTACGCGTGGAGTTAGTTAAGGGTGCTTCCAGGCGTTTGAAATGGCTGGGCGAAAATTTTCATCGCCATTGTAATTAAATCGAACTATCTGATTTTCTTTTGCGTCAGGAGACGCGAAGGCGCCTCCCGGACCTGTTGTGATTTTCCCAAGGGGCGACCAGGAAGAGGTGGGTCGAATTATATGGCGCTTAATTTCCCGGCCGCTCTTATCCTGAAAAATGATTGCATATAACCCGCTTCCTTCGCTATCGTCCGACATTGCTCCATCAAACTGTGCAGTGAACGGACGTCCGCCAGAAACCTGAAATTGATTGGAATTCAGGTTAAGCGACTGCAGCGCTTCTGCGGCGACCCTCAGTCGATGGGGCGATGTCGGCTCAGTTGAAAGGCCAAACACCGCGCTTCCTGATGCAGTCCAACCTTTTAGGCCATTTTGGAAATCTTTGTGAATTCTAATATCTGGGCCTTGCTGATAAGCGGCGCCATGGAATTCATAGTTGGCGTGTCCGGCGCAGCCACACTCGGAATTGATTCTTATAGCGAATATGGCGGTGGTAGCGTTTTGCGGGACAATTCCACCTGTTTTAATGGTTTCGACGTAATCTGCAAGAATCGATGAATGCTCCTCGATAGAAATCGTCCTTCCTGGCAGGCCGCCACCGTCGCTGCCGGCTAAAATTCCAACAAGCCTATCATTCTGTCGCTCAACTTTTAATACCGTAGAACGGCGTGTGTAGTTGCGCGCGATGCCTGTTAGTGAATGCGGATCGTCGACTGGAAGAACCTGACTGGGATATGAAGTCCAGGTCTGAAATATTGCCGTATCTGGAACGCTCCCGTTCATCTCCAGCGTCAAATAACTGGATTCGGCGTGCCTAGACCATTCTTCATCTGTGGAGTCGGAACTCGTCCCGTTGTAAATTACCCCAAATGATATCGAGTCCTTCATCAATATCGAAGCAATGACCTGAACCGAGTTAACCCAAGGCCGGAACCAGTTTATATCTAAGTGCAAAAACGATAACGGAGTTCCTGTCGCAAGTTTATATTGTGAAGCCCACCTGGATAGTTCTGATGCATAGATATTAGTCGATCCAGGACCGACTCCTGGTTCAACATCCCCAATCTCAACATCGCTTGCGACTGATCTTAGCGCCTTGATGTTCGCAGCTACATTTGCGGCGACACTTTCGATGCTTGCATGACAGGTATTCGGCCCATCAGAAAAGTGACCAAACCACATGGGCTCATCCATTGCAAGATAATCGAGATGGCCTCCGGCACGTGTTATTTTCTCGGCAATTTTCGGCAAAAATTCCCCACCATAGCCCTCAACATGGCTGCCGCATGTTGATGCGCTCATTGCTCCAGCTTCAACCGCAAGTTTTATATGGTGTGCTTTTAGGAACCGCACGATATGAGCGAGTTTTTCATCTGGTACATTTTCTGCAAAATAAGGATAAATCTTAAATACCTTAACCTGTGGAATTTGCTCAGGCCAAGTTGCACCATCCTGAAAGAGCTTCATATAGTCGCTCGCGCCTGCTGGAAATCCCTGGGCGTGCGTAAGATTATCTAAGGGTGCCAGCCAGATTGCTTTGTCAGGGCTGGCGCTTACTAAAAATGAAATTGGAAGCCCTAAGAAAAGAGTAAGGAGGCGTCGAATCGTTTTACGACTGGTTAGGCCAGGACTTTTTCGAAGTGACACTTTTCGCATTGCTTTTTCTCGTAAAGTAATCTGAAGTAAGAAAATCGCCGAACGCTCCTAGTGCTAGCTCATCTTAAATAGTCTTGACAATCTCACTTTAAAATTGGATACATTCGATTCGTTGACGTCTGATTTTAGCGCGCCTTTCGAGCTGGCCAAACTCTCGGACGAGAACTGTTCGATAAATGCGCTCGTTCTATTGATATCTTGCAATTGCCGGCTCTTGGGAAATAATTGGATTGCTATCGCTAATACCTTGCGCTGAATGTCAAAGCACTGAACCTTCGGAAGTAGGCGACATAATCGAATCAATTCGGATTCGCGAAAATGCTCGCCAGCGTTAACGGCTGCAGAAAGAGCTTTAAGAATGCTCAAAGCTTCGTCAAATTCAGCACATGATACCAAGGCCTCGCTAAGAGCAAGTTGACTCGAGTGGGAAGAACTTGAAATGCTGATTAATTTTCGAGCTAATACTAACGCTAACTTACCCTCGCGAAGCCTGAAGGCTATATCGACAGCTCGTTCTAGTTGCTCACCTGACACCGTTGAGGAGATTGATAGTTGGCTTATTTCACTTAATGCTTGTTTCGAATTACCGTTGTTGAGATGTGCCGATGCGAGAGTTAAACGACTCGACGAGCTATCATTATTTATGGTCAAGGACCGATTTGCCGCATTGATCGCACCGTTTGAATCGCCTAATCGTTCAAAAAGAGCGGCAACGCGGTCCCAGTACGTGCTCGACTGGGAATTGTTAGAGTTGAGAATGGCGCTTAATTCTTGAAATGCTGTGGGAGGATCGGTCGCGATCGTTGCTTCAATGACATCCAGCCGTGATTGCTCGTTAGTTGGATCCAGGACTAGACATTGATCGCGAATCGTTAATGCGACCTGAGAAAATCCAAGACGCATCGCCAGATCGCTGATGCGTTTCAATACGGGATGCGATTCAGAGTATTCAATAGTAAGACTATTGATTTTATTAATCGCTAACGCTCTATTGCCTGTTGAACTGTAGATCTCACAGACTGCCATGCTTAATGCCAGTTTTGTTTCTTCTGAGATCTGTCCAGATGAAGTTGCATTTTGCAATGCTAAATCGAGTAGATCAGCTCGTCTGAGTTTTCGAGCAAATGCCGAAATATGCCCGATGTACTTCCCAATCGATTTCGAGCCTGCCAGCTTTACTACAAGGGGCTCTGCGCGGACAAAGTCATTCGCCTGAATATAAGTATTCGCTACATGCATCCGAATGTATTCATTTTCGGCAAATTTCTCATTTAGAATTTGTGCGACTTTTAATTCACCTTCAAGAAACCCAGTTTGTCTGAAGTACGTCCAATACGTTAGTGGTTCAGGTGAAATAAGGAATCGATTTTCAACTTCATTGAGCTTAGACTTGGCTGCTTCATGATCCTTTTTCTCAACTAAATACATTAACTCGAAAGCGGGTCTTTGATTCTGAGGGACCTGCTCAATTGAGCGTTTCAGAAAAATCTCGCCCTTATTAATTCTTTTTAGCAATGCTTTAACTTTTTCCGTTTGGTAGGTTGTTGATCGAGCCCTTGTCCTCCGGACTAGTCCCCTACATGCATGTGCTGTCGGTAACTCTTCAGCACAAAACATGTTGATAAGATCCGACGAAAGTTTCGATTCTGAAAATAGCAAAATTGTCGAATGCGAGCTAAATGGCGCTGTTATTGATTTTACCGTTTTGGGTGCAAGGGCTGCGATAAGCGATGCATTTTTTGCATCGCGCGGCTCATATGGATCGAAAAAGATATAGGAATTTTGGCAGATTTCGGTGGATTTTATTGCCTCCCCGTTATTGCCGCCATAATAGCTTACGTATCGCTTATCGAAATCACCGACGTCCTTTGGATTAATCGAAAATTGCGGACAAAATGCTATCGCAGCTTGAGCATTCAACGCTTTTGACATCTTGATGGCCGAGTATCCACCTTGGCTATGCCCATAGGTTATTACTCTCCTACCGTTGCAGATGCTTAAGATTGTTTCAGCTATGAGGTGAAGCTGTGAGTTCGGGAGCCAGTTGGGCCTTGTTGTCATGACGCCAACCGCCGGGATGTCTTTCTTGAAAAAGAATGCGTCGCCCCAAAACTTGTCTCCGCTCGCGACCTCGCCCATACCATTAAAGGTTACAAAAAGAGTGGCGCCTGGTGCTTCTTGAAGAACGATGACGATTTCGTTGCTTTTGAATAAGACCTGCTTGGGCATTAGGACTCCGAATTGAACATATGCTTTTGACGGGCTCAGGCGGCGATGTCTAATCTGCAAAATGTAGTTGATGCCGTTGATGACCGCTACTGTCGACTCCATCGTCGGTAGAGGCTGCGCTCCTTTGGGGTCCTGGCGCCGTCTTTGCGTTGTGATAAAGCAGGCAAACTACGTGCTTGTTCAAATGTCGCGGCTGTAGTTCGCTATCTGGGGTAGACCTTTTCGTCGAGCAAGCGGAGACTTGGTTGTCCATTGGCAAAGTGTCTATTTGAGCGATGCAGTTTGAGGCTTTTCCGAACAGCCGCTTTGACGGGCTGATCGATTAACGAGGTGAGCAGATTGAATTCAGAAACGGAATTGAAGCAAACGTCGATTGGCAACACTGAACCACTGGCCGGGACCGAAGGGCACAACATATTCTCGGGGGAGAGATCTTTGCAGAAGGCTGGCAAAGTCGGGAACTCAGTCGCGCAGGATGTGGATGGCGACTCTATTGATGGTCGTGATAGTCCAGGCATCAGCGCAATGAAAACTGTTCTGCATGAATGTTATTCGCTCTTAAGAGCAGGCGATTCGGCAAATGCCGAGGCAGTTGCCCGCAATTGGCTGGCCAAGGAACCAGATTCCCCCCAGTTTCACAGTGCATTGGGAATTTCTCTTTTCAGGCAGGGGCGAGCGAGCGATGCGGTGGCTGCTGTTTTGAAGGCTCGAAGAAAAGACGCTTCAAATAAAAATTACTTCAATCAATACTGTGAATATTTGAATGTCGCTGGATTAAGTGCTGAGGCTGAAGTCGAAGCGAGAAGTGCGCTTAAAGAAGATCCGATGTCAGCAGACTTCCATTTTCAATTAAGTCGAGCACTAGGCCGACTTCACCGTATTGATGAGGCGATCTCCTCCGCCAAGCGTGCCGTTGAGCTCAGGCAATCTGATGCAGTATTACATGCGCACCTGGGCAATTTGCTCGCGAAATCTGACCAGTTGAGCGAAGCGGAAGCCGAATTTCGCGCAGCACTCAAGATCGATCCTAAGTCTGTTGAAATAATCGCCAGCTTGAGCCACGTGTTGGCGCGTCAAAAGAAGATTGATGAGGCTCTGAATTTGGCGAGTGAGGCGAATCAGTGTGAACCCAGTAATCAAGCCTACTTGCTGCACCTCGGAAATTTGTTAAATCAAACCGGTGGTTACGTTGAAGCTGAGCGTCATTTGACTGCAGCAATTCAATCGACTCCTGAGTCGGGGCCTCTGAATTTCGTCCTGAGCCACGCTTTGGCGAGGCAAGGTAAGACTTCGGAAGCGATTCAAGCCGCTCAGTCCGCGCTGAGGAACGAGCCATCGAATAGCCAATGGCACGCGCATCTTGGAAATTTATTGAGTAAAGCAGGCGCTTTTGCTGAGGCAGAAATTGCCTTTCGGAAAGCTATCAGCTTGGACCCAGACTTTGCCGAGGCGCATAACAACCTTGCTCAAGTTGTCGCAAAGGCGGGTCGGATCAATGAGGCATTGGAGTTAACACGTAAAGCTATCGTTTTGGCGCCAAACGATTCGCGTTATGAAAAGAATCTTCATTCTCTGCTTGCGGATAACAAAAGCAACCACGAGCATTCAGATGGTAAGGACGACGGTGTTGCACCGGCTAACCTTGCAAACTCGTCCGCGCAACAAATCGAAGCAACTGGTATTCGTGATCCTGATGTTGCCGAATTAAAGCTGAATAATGGTGCATCAGTAGGTAAGAAGCGCAGTTGGCTGGGGCGCCTATTTAGCTAGCTTCTGTGCCGTGCTGGTGGCGATTGTCGGCCTTTAGGTTCTGATACCGAACTGACAGTGCGCCGACTGACGCCTACTAAACTCAATTATGTCGTCAAGTAATACATTCGAAATTTACTGTAAACACGTTGCTTTTATTTAGGATTATCCGAATGAACCGGTTCGAGTTTTATCAATGTCCCGATCATTCGCGGATCTCGTCGCGCAGCTGGATTTTGAATTTGAGATCGATTGGATCTCGAAGTGGCTTGAATCGTGCTTGACTGGATGCGTTTACTGTGTCAGTTTCAACGTAAAGTTTAGTCGCTGCGCAGGATTCACAAGTCGTAGCGGTGGCGACGAGTCACTTGGGGCTGCGGGCGCTTGGCGACTGTTTTTAGATTGCTGGAGAACAAACTAACGCTACGGACAGCGATATCTCATCAGCTGAGGGTAATGAAAAATGGCAAATACACCGATTGCAGATGTCCTGATTACTGTCGGCGGTCACACGATCGACATCTCCACCCAGTTGACTCCGGGCGGCCAGATCGAAGTCGTTGAAACTGTCGATGGTGTGCAAACACTTGATCTGATTCTGTGCTTCCTCGAAGGCACCTCAATCGCTACGGCTTCGGGTAGTGTCAAGGTTGAATCGCTGAACCGTGGCGATATGGTAATGACGGCCGATGGTGTCGAGGCCCCTGTTCGTTGGGTCGGTCGCCGTCAGGTTTCGAAGACCTTTGCGGATCCGATGCAGGCTGCGCCGATTCGCGTTTCGGCTGGTGCACTCGGCGAGAATCTGCCGGCTCGCGATCTGTTCGTGTCGCCTGGGCATGCTTTGTTCATCGACGGCGTTCTGGTTCAGGCAAGTGCGCTCGTCAATGGTACCTCCATTGTCCGTGAGACCAACATGCCGGAGAGCTATACGTATTATCACGTCGAGCTCGCCAATCACGCGCTGGTGCTGGCCGAAGGCGTTGCCGCCGAAACCTTTATCGACAATGCGTCTCGGATGAATTTCGACAATTGGGCCGAGCATGAAGCCCTCGTCGACGTTGCTCCGATTGCCGAAATGGCTTACCCGCGTGCTCAGTCGGCGCGTCAGGTGCCAGTTGCTATTCTGCAAAAGATTGCTTCGCGTTCCGTCCGGCAGTTTGGAGTGGAAGCCGTCGCGGCTTAAGCAACAGAAATTAATTGTGTTTTAACTTATCGGCGGGCGGCCATTGGCTGGCCCGCCGATTGCTTTTTAAGATGGCCTGGCGCACATTAAATGGCCGTTCAATCGCTTGATAGCGGAATGTCGGCCGCCGCGATACTAGAAGCTGCACTTGCCGCTAGGCAGCGTGGCGATCTGAACGCGGCACTTTCCCACTTACGGAATTTACTTCAGCTAGAGCCCGGCCACTGGCCTGCTCGTCTGAGGTATGCGGACGTCCTCCGCGACACTGGGCAGTTGGACGCCGCCCGGCACACATACTCACAGTTGTTACTTGAGCAGGCCCCGGCGCGTCGGGCAGATGCCCACATCGGTTTAGGCCTATGTGCTCGTAAGATTGCCGATCATCAACTTGCGCTACAACATTTCGAGCAGGCTTGTTCGGAAAATCCAAATAGCCCACATGCAGCCCTTCGACAGGCTGAATCCCTGCGAGATCTCAGTCGTATCAGTGAGGCTGAGCACGCATATCGTTCGATTCCTAATTCTGCGCCAACAGTTGCATACGAAATCGCAGTAGGTCTCGGGTACTGTGCCCGAAGGCGGTCCGATTTTTCTGCGGCCTTGGCTCACTTCAGAAAAGCACTGGAGTTGGCACCCTCCGATCGGAATGCTCGTCTGCGTATCGCCGAGACGATGTTGGGGGCAGGTCTTCTCGACGAATCTCAGGCGCAATATCTCGATCTACTTTCCCTGAAATCGGGGGGCGATGCAGACGCACAAATCGGTCTCGGCGATATCGCACGTCGGAGATCAAATAATCGCGAGGCGCTTGTCCATTACCGTGCGGCGATTGCGGCCGCGCCATTAAATCGCAACGCATATTTAAAAACGGCGCAGACACTGCGCGATCTCGCAGAATTTGAACAGGCGGAGCGGTGCTATCGCGAGGTGCTGGCCGCCGATTCGGCAGCAGAGCTCGATGTCAGCCTGGGCCTAGGCTACTGCGCGCAAGGTCGGTCTGATTTTGGTGCCGCGCTGCAACACTTCAAGCGAACCCTCGAAATTGAACCCAATCAAAATCAGGCTCGTCAACGTGTCGCCGATTGCCTGCGGCAATTGGGTCAGAACGAAGCAGCAGAGCGTCTTTATTTCGAGCTTCTTGCTACAGATCCCACTGCAGCATTCTCAGCGAGGTTGGGACTGGGACATCTGTCACGCGGTAGACTCGATTTCGTAGGGGCGGAAGAGCACTTTTCTGCCGCAGTTGCGATCAACCCAAAAAGCCGAGCGGCACGGATGCGATACGCAGAGACCGTGCGCGACTCAGGAAAGCTTGCAGACGCGATAAACCTTTTTGAAGCACTGCTTGCCGAAGATTCTGGCGCCGCTTTCGAGGCGAATCTTGGCTTGGCAGACTGCGCTCGTCGAAAGTCTGATTCAGAAAGTTCACTGAGTTACCTGCGAGCTGCGTTGGAAAGTGCCCCAACTAATCAACATTGCAGAATGCGGCTCGCGCAGACTCTTGGTGATCTGCAACGCTGGCAGGAATCAGATGAAAGCTACTCCGCACTTTTGGCGGAGGATTCCAGAAACTATTGGGCGGTGATGGGGTTAGGACGAAACGCCAGAGGGCAAGGCAATCGAATCAATGCCGAGCAGTTATTCAAGCGCGCTACCGAATTAAACCCGAGTGAGAAAGCCGGCTGGCTTGAACTTTCAGGTGAACTCCGCGACCGCGGCGACCTCGCTGGCGCCCGCAAAATTGTTGAAAACGTGCTGGAAGCGAGCCCCGCAAGGGCAGACGCGCTCGTGGCTCTTGGGCACATACACCGAAGATCTGGCGAACATCGCTTGGCATTGGCCTCGTTTCAAGCAGCTTACGACGCCGATGCGACTCGAAAAATAATTCTGATCGAGGTCGCAGAAGAATTGTGGCGGGTCGGTCAGTTTGAGGCATCCGAGCAGATGCTCATCGAAGTGACGAATCTTGCGTCTGACCCAGCTGCTGTAACTGCGTTGCTCCGACTTACGCAGCGCGCGAGAAATAATAATGCAATGCCGCAGGCATTGGCATACGCGATACGCGCAGCAAAGGCGGCGCCGAACAATACGGGAATTTTGTTGGAGCTAGCACTTTGCTTGAGTGATAGCGGAAGCGACGATAAGGGATTGGAAGTACTTCGGGCGGCGCAGAATCTGCCGGTTGGACGCGCAATTGCGTTTGCGGGCGAAGCGGCGTTGCTCCGGCGAGCAGGGCGTCTGCTCGAGGCTCTTGAAGTTGTAGCTCGCGCGCAGAGTTTGGGCATTTCGAGCTTCGGCTTGTCCATGCAACGGTTTCATATCGAGATGGCGCTCGGGAAGCCACATCGTGCGAGGGTTCATCTGGATTCAATTCATGCGACCAACGTCGCGGAACAAGCCGAGATTGAAAATGCGAGAGGCCAATTGGCCGAATCAAGGTTCCAAGTCGCGTATGCAATAGAGTGCTTCTCGCGCGCAACCCTGCTGAATCCGGAAAACGTGAGCATCAGAAACGGTCTCGCTCGCGTGCACCTTATGGCCTGCGATATTGAGGCCGTTCAGGCCGATCTTGTCGTTGCGGCGCGTTTGGGTGAAGCCAATAGATGGCAGATGGGATTGTCCTCGAACCCGTCACAAAGCCAGGTTGGACAATTGATCCAGGAGTACCTGCTAGGTAAGGAGGGCCTCGAGGAGCTTAAGCGTGCGATGCAGGTGCCTGCCAACGAACGAATTCGGCCGCTTTTGGGGATGGTGCGCCGTATGCCGCACTACACACCGGTGGCCCTCGCACTGTTAACCGCGCTCCGCGAATCGGGCCGACTTTCTGTGTCGCCTCGCATCGACCTCCTTACGGCGAAAATTCCCTCTAGAATCGTCCAGTTTTGGAATGACGAGGTTATTCCGAACGAGCTTTCTCGCTACATGGAGACATGGCGCCAGAAGAACTCGGGGTTTGATTACGTGCTTTTCAACGAGAAAACCGCCGCGGCGTTCATTTCCGAACGGTGCTCATCGGAAGTGCTGTCTGCATTCTTGAATGCCGATCAGGCAGCAAAGCAGGCTGATCTCTTCAGGCTCGCTTACCTGGCTGTTGAGGGGGGCTATTACGCCGATGCAGATGACGTCTGTCGTCTACCATTGCGACAGTGGTTGCCGTCGGATGCGACCTTCATCGGCTGGCATGATGACTTTGGCGCAATCGGAAACAACTTCCTCGCAGCAGTGCCGGGGCATCCGATAGTTACGCTTGCTTTAAGCCTGTGCGCCGAGGCTTTGAATAGACACGACGGGGAATTGGTCTGGTTATCAACAGGTCCGGGCCTAATTTCAAGGGCTTATGCTCAAACTCTTGCAGCCACAAGCAGCGGCGATAGTGGGATAGAAGGGGCGGCGATCTTAGAGCGACATCAACTATTTCGCGGAATAGCCGCTCACTGTTTCGCGCGTTACAAGAAAACGAGCCGACATTGGTTAAAATCGTCGTTCGGAGCACGTCCCGTTAGTCATGCTTTGCGTACTGCGCGGCCCGACTCTGAACCCGCGCAGCGGATGTGACCTTGTGCCAAAACGCCGTCGCGCACTCCGATTTTATCAGCATGAAAGTGGCCGATTTGGCATGCAAGCTGCAGTTTCATCTCGCTTTTAACAAAACGTTCTATATATAGTGGCAAATTGCCAAATGTGGTCCGACTCGATATGAGTTGTCGGAAATTGCAGGGAATGGGGATCAGAAATGTTGCGTGGTAGCGAAAAGGGAAGTCGCGATTCAAAGAAGCCGAGCTCAGCTGTATCTGCACTGGTTGCAGTAGCTCGGCGTCTGGGCGTCGACACCAGTGCGAATGAGCTTCAGCGGCGTTTTGCCCTCGATAGCGGCGAACCCTCGAGCAAGACTGTTGCCGCGATAGCTAACGAACTTGGTCTTCAGGCGAAAATTGCAAGGCTTCGATTTAAGGACCTTCCCCGACTAGCCAAAGTACTTCCTGCGGTCATTCGAAGTATCGATGGAAGTGCATTGGTCCTTGAGGCTGCGCGCATCGATGAGAAGTCGGGCTTGATCGCCGTGTTGCGAGATCCGACTGCGAACGATGACGCTCTCGTTACGCTTGACGAAGCCCAAATGGCAAAAATATGGGCTGGCGAGATCGTTCTTATTAAGCGCCACTTTTCCGTGTCGGACGATGAGCAACCGTTCGGAATGGGATGGTTTATTGCTCAAATTGTTCGAGAGAAAAAAGTTTTTGTAGATATTGCGGCGGCGGCCATCGTCTCGACGGCGTTTGCATTGGCGCCTCCGTTTATGATCATGATCGTTGTGAATCGGGTGCTTCTGCATCAGTCGCTATCAACTCTCAACGTCTTAGCAGCAGCGTTGGCGTTCATCGTTATTTCCGAGATGGTCCTCGGCCATTTACGGCGGGCACTTACACAGGTTGCTAGCACTCGGCTCGACGGGCGTATCAACTTATACATCGTTGATAAATTGCTCAAGTTGCCAATGGATTACTTTGAACGTAATTCCACAGGTGCAATCCTAAGCAAACTTCATAGAGTGACATACGTGCGCCAAATGCTCACGGGTCAAATCTTTGGCGCGATTCTCGATGCTGTTCCCTTAATCGGGCTGCTTCCAGCGATGTTTATTCTTGAGTGGAAGTTGACGTTCATCTCGTTAATCATGGCGGCCATTGTGTTTGTTATCGTGTTGGTTTTCATGGAACCAATAAGCAAGCGAGTTCGTCGCGTCGTCAATACCGAGAATAGGAAATCGTCTCATTTAGTGGAAACAATATATGGGATGCGAACTATAAAATCACTTGCGCTCGAAGGGCGGCGACGCCGTGAGTGGGACGCGTTGGTTGCTGACGCAACACTCGCAAGACATGACCTGGGAGTAGTCTCCAATTATCCCCAAACGCTTTCGCTGCCTTTTGATCGAATGATCTATGTAGGGTCAGTGATTATCGGCGCATATTTCATTCTTGCTGCTTCGGATCCTATTAACGCTGGAGCGTTGATCGCATTTTCGATGTTGGCGGGGCGCTTGGCCGCGCCGCTAATTAAGATTGCACATCTTCAAAATGATTTGGCTGAACTACGATCATCGGTTTCGGAGATAGCTTCTGTGCTAAATCGAGAGCCAGAAGACAGCCGGCAGAACTCAGGACTTCGATTGCCGATCGAGGGGGAAATCTCATTTAAAGACGTTCGGTTTAGGTATTCGACTGATGCGCCGCATGCTCTTGACGGGGTGACCTTTAGCGTTCCACGCGGAAAAATGCTCGGCATTATGGGGCGAAGTGGGTCTGGCAAAACTACAGTAACTCGCCTGCTTCAACGATTGCATACGAACTATGACGGTTTAATAAAACTCGATGGCATGGATTTGCGCGAGATTAACCTCGGCCATCTTCGATCCAGTATTGGTGTGGTTGCGCAAGAGAATTTTCTGTTTTCCGGTTCGATTCGCGACAACATATCGATGGCGCGTCCAAGTGCCAGCTTCGATCAGATTGTTCGGGCCGCACAAGTTGCAGGCGCCGAAGAATTTATCGAGCGCCTGCCGCGCGGCTACGATACGTTGCTCGAAGAGGGCGCTGTCAATCTGTCGGGCGGTCAGCGTCAGCGACTTGCGATTGCCCGCGCGCTTTTGATCGACCCTCCGTTATTGATTCTCGACGAAGCAACCAGTGCACTAGACGCCGAGAGTGAGGCGATCATCAATGCGAATCTTCGTCGAATCGCCAAGGGTCGAACGGTGGTTGCGATCTCACACCGTTTGTCGATGCTGGTAGAGGCCGATGCGATTCTGGTTCTAGAGCGCGGCAAGGTCTACGACATTGGTACTCATGAAGAATTGCTGCAGCGATGCGACATTTACAAACACTTGTGGCACCAACAAAATCGTCACCTCGATCGTGGCGCGGCAGACGCACCCCTAGCGATGTTGGGGAGTACGTGAGCCAATGAATAACCTACCGGTTCCCGCTGAGAAGAAAGGTCTTGCGCGAAGGCAGGACGAGCATATTGGCGAGGTTGTGAGCGCGTTTGAGTCTGCGACGGTAGGTGTATTTGCCGATACCGCTCCGAGAAACGCGCCGCGAGTCCTGTATGTTCTGCTTGTTATGTTCGCGTCATTTTTCGCGCTTTCTGCGGTTGTTAAGCTCGACCGCGTTGTTACTGGTCCCGGCCTTATGGTGCCCTCTGCAGGAGCCCTATACGTGTCGATGCTCAACTCCGGCGTGCTGAAGGAGGTCTTGGTCAAACCGGGCGATTTGGTTAAGGCGGGGCAGGTGCTGGCAACGCTCGATCCGACTGTATCGGGTGCTGACCTCGAGCAGCTTGCTCAGAAGCTTGCGAGCGACGAAGCGGAAGTAGCTCGCCGCAAAGCAGAGGTCTCTGATAAAGCCTACGTTTCTTCCGGAACGGGGCCCTACGATCAGTTGCAGCGCTCGATTTATGAGCAGCGCCAAGCAGAATATCGTGCATCCCTATCTGATTTTGATGATCGTATTCGGTCGACCGATGCAACCCGGGCACAGTATGCGCGGGACGCGGTTGAGTACAGAAAGCGTTTGAAGCTCGCTGAACAATTGGAGCAGACGTATCAGCCGCTACTTAAGTCGGGCTACGTATCGAAATTGCAGTGGGTGACCGCTGTCGATACGCGTGTCGAGATTGGTCGATTGCTCGCTGACAGTGAAAACCAACTGGAATCCCAGCAGCAGCTTCTTTCGTCGCTACGATCGCAACGCGCCGCGTACATCCAGAAATGGCATGGTGATACCGGTCAGGCTTTGGTGCTGGTGCAGAATGATCTGGACGTTACAAAGCAGGGTCTGGAAAAAGCACAAAACACACGTGAGCTCGAAAGTTTAAGAGCACCTGCGGATTCAGTCGTTCTTAAAATCGGTAAGGTCTCGGTTGGTTCCGTTGCCGGCAGCCCGGCGGGCACGGCACCCGAACCTTTGTTTACCTTGATGCCGGCAAATGCGCCGCTCGAAGCCGAGGTAAAAATTGCGGCTGCCGATGCCGGATTCATCAAGGTTGGCGATCCGCTGCAGGTCAAGCTCGATGCCTATCGATTTACCGAACACGGCACGGCAAAAGGTGTTGTAAAAAACATCAGCGAAGGTTCGTTCACGACTGATGAAAATAATCAGCCAGTCGATCCGTACTTCAAGGTGCGCGTGGCAATTACAGATGTACATCTGCGCAATGTTCCAGCCGATTTTCAACTTACGCCCGGTATGACATTGCAGGGCGACATCATGGTCGGGCGTAGAACGATATTGGCTTATTTGATTGGCGGAGCTCTTCGCACTGGGTCGGAAGCGATGCGCGAGCCATGATGCGTTTCGAGGAAGTCTCGGCGTCGCGTGCACAGCGTAATGGGCAGCGACTCTGCAAATGAGTTTCTTGTCTGGAATGTTCGGCGCATCAAACGTCAAGACCTTGCAGAAGGCAGAGCAGTTGCTTGCCGCCGGCAAGTTGGCCGATGGTGCAGCACTCATTCGCAAGCTGGCTGCGAACGGCGAGCGCGATGCGCAATTCCGCTTGGCGCAGCTATATGAAAGCGGTGAGGGTGTTTTGCCGAGTCTGGTCGAAGCGACTCGGTATTATCGAAGCGCTGGGGAGCAGGGGCACGTCCTTTCGCAAGCTCGGCTCGGCGAGATCTATCTAACCGGAATGGGTGCTTCGACTGCGTCCGCATCGACTGCCTCTAGAGTTGACGATGAGGCAGGTGAAGATAACGTCCTCAAGCGACTTTTCCCTGAAGGTTTGACGGTTCGCCAGAATTTCGACGAGGCGGCGCGCTGGAACACGCTCGCCGCCAATGCAGGCGACGCAGCAGCGCAAGCGCGACTGGGCTATCAGTGCGCGCTGGGCTACGGGCTTCAGAGGGATATCGATGCTGCGGAGAAGTGGTTCGCAGCATCGGCGAGTCAGGAGCTCGAAGCGGGGCACCTCGGGCTCGGCATGATCTACACCGGCAGCTTCGACAATCCTGCCGATTACACGCGAGCCGTTGCTTCATTCGAAAAGGCGGCGGAACTCGGGAACAGCACTGCGAAGGTTTATCTCGCCGTACTTTGCTTGCAGGGAGAAGGCACCCCTAAAGATGAAGCGCGAGGCGAAGCATTGCTACGCGAAGCAGCCGAAGCCGGGCAGTCGGCTGCGATGTTTCATCTTGGCGAATTCTACCGTCGAGATCGCGGCAATGCGGAACGACTTTCCGAAGCTGAAACCTGGCTGCGCCGTGCGGCGACGCGAGGATATTTGAAAGGCTTGGTTTCGCTCGTGCGCCTCTTGGTCGAAGGTCGCGAGTTCCCAGATTATGACTCTGCTGCGATTCTCTGCCGGCAAGCGGCGGATGAAGGCGACAGCGAAGCTCAGTACCTATTGGCGCAGTTTTATCTTGCAGCGCGTGGTGTGCCATTCGACGCTGGCGAGGCCGCGCGCTGGTTGCGCAAATCTGCAGATCAGGGCTTTGCGCCCGCATACGACACCCTGGGCAAGATGTATGCAGAAGGCACCGGTTTGCCGCAGGACTTTCGCGCGGCCTCGGAGTGGCTTAATCGAGCAGCGGAGCAGGGCAGTCCCGAGGCAATTTACCAACTCGGTGCGATGCAATTCAGCGGGCACGGTGTCGAGCCTGATCCGCAAGCTGCCGTCGAGCAATATCGAAAAGCGGCCGCGGCGGGTAGCAGTGAAGCTTGCCTCCGCCTCGGTATCCTCTACGCTGGTGGCGATAACGTTCCGCAAGACTTCGCAACAGCAGCCGAGTGGTATGGCAAGGCTGCAGAGCTTGGCGACTTGGGCGCGCGCTACAACCTCGCCTTTCTTTATTTGCGCGGACTCGGGGTTGACTCGGATTCAGAGCGTGGCCGCAAGTTACTTGAGGAAGCTGCGGAGGGCGGCAGCATGCTGGCTGCTTGGGCACTTCATCTGCAGTTGAGTGAAGGAGATTACTTACCTGTTGATACGGAAGCTAGTGCGTACTGGCTTACCCGTGCCGCTGAAATGGGCAGTGCACCGGCAATCTGTCGACTTGCACATTGGCTGGCAACAGGAAATGAACTCACTCCGCCGGCTACGCGGGTGATCAGCCTCTTGGAGCGTGCCGCTTCTGCTGGAGATGCAGAATCACAAGTGCACTTAGGGCTTCTTTACGAAGACGGTGTGCATGTTCCGGCGGATAGAAAGATTGCATTGCAGTGGTTTAATCGCGCGGCGCACGGTGGAAACGCCTTGGCGCAGACGCTGATGGGCGACGCAATGAAGCAAGGTCGCGACGTTCCAGTTGATCGAGCAGCAGCTGCGCATTGGTATGAAAGTGCGGCTAAGCAATTAAATTTGCGAGCGGCGCTTTCTTTAACGCATATGCGCGAAGAGGAAAACGCTGATCAGGCACAAATGGCGGAGCTCATTCCGATCTGGACGGAACTGGCGCAAAGTGGTGATGCAGTTGCGCAACGCGTTCTTGGCGATTTCTATCTACGCGGTATTGGAACTGAGAGATCTATTCCGGCAGCACTACGATGGCTGCAAGCTGCAGCCGATCAAGGCAACGCAGCAGCAATGGTGATACTCGGCAGCCTTGCAGCACAGGGTATGGAAGTGCCGCCGGATGTGAATGCTGCGGCGTCATTCTTCAAACGCGCTGCTGAATTAGGGAATGCAGATGCCGAATACAACCTTGGTGTTTGCTACCGCCGCGGTTTGGGCGTTGCGCCCGACGACATTAAGGCAGAACACTGCTATCGGTCTGCGGCACAGAAGGGCAACGTATCGGCTCAGTTGGCGCTGGGGGATTTGCTAAATCAGAGCGACATCACTGAGCGCGTCGTCGAGTCGATTAGTTGGTATAGGCAGGCAGCGAATGCTGGAAACCGAAATGCGATTGTGCGCCTCGGGCAGATGTACGAGGTTGGACGAGGCGTCGCTGCAAGTGCTGAAACAGCTTTAGACTATTTTAGGCAAGCAGCGGACTTAGGCGATCACTATGCGGAAAGCCGCTTGCAGGCGGCAAGTACAAACATCTTCGATTAAATCGAATGCTCGCCGATGAGGGTTTTCGAGGCTGCTGATTACGGTCTGTTGGTGTACGAGACCGAACGTTCGAATGAGTTTACAGCAGCGCTGCCGGGCGACGCCCGGCAATAAGATCTTCGAAAAGTCTCAGCCAACTCGGCAGCGTGCGACTTTTCAGATCAAATTGATCAATCGCGGTCTGACGCGCGGCCTTGCGTAGATTGGCCATGCGCGATGGATCGTTCAACACTTCGTCAATGCGATCGGCGAGCTCCGATATTCCAAAGAAGTCGACTGTGAGTCCATTCACGCCATCTTTGAGAACTTCCAGCACAGGAGGAGTCGATGATCCGATCACCAAGCACCCACTGGCCATCGCTTCGATGAAGGACCATGAGAGTACGAATGGATACGTAAGGTATACATGCACTGACGAGACCTGCAACAGATTCAGGTAAGACTTGTAATCCTGAATGCCTAGAAAATGGATTCGTGACCAATCGACTTGATCGCCCAACTCTGCGATAAGCGTTTCCCGAAATGTCGACATTGGTGGGGCGGGCGTGCCATAGCTCACGCCATCACCACCAACTAAGACGACTTGTGCTTTGGGCCGCCGACGGAGTATTTCGGGCAAGGCGCGCATGAAGACGTGGAAGCCTCGATAGGGCTCCAGATTTCGAGCGACGTACGTAATCACTTCGTCACTTCGAGTCAATAGACGACCTTCCTTTTCGAGGAAGAAAGTCGCCTTTGAATCAGGCCGAACCGCGTTCGTATCTACGCCTTCGTGCAATACGCTTATTCGGCTTCGAAGCTCTGGCGGATGGAGCTTCAGTTGCCATTGTGTCGCTGAGTGCCCCCAATCTGCAGCGTCATAAGCCATCAACGCGGTTGCGTTGCGTACGCGCAGATGCGACGGATGATGGAAGTCGGAATGGAACTCGGGGTCGAAATCGACGTCGACGCCATGTGCGTGATAGTAGAACTCGAAGTTGACCAGAAGGGGGACGTCGGGGAATACGTCCTTAACGAATAAAGTTTCGCCCCATCCTGCATGTCCAACAATTATGTCCGGCTGAATTCCGCGATCACGAAGACCTCGACATTTGTCGGCAACTGCCAGCCCAGTCCTCACTGCCACATCCACTTCTACTGTGAACGAATGGCAGCTCCCGGCGGCCGGCCGCACCTTTTCGTAGTTGAGTTTCTGTACGCCAGCGATCTCGTTGCCGTTTGGAAGCGTTACAAAATAAACGGTGTTTTCTGGCTGATGCGCTAAATACCGCGCAAGGTGCAGGTATTGGCCCGGGAAATTCTGGTGGATGAACAAATAGATCATTCAGCTCAACGGCCTTAGAAAAGCAGACGGCTATATATTCCGTTTATCGCAAGCACTCGACACCGCTCAAACGCCGGGCGTGGTTACCATCCGGCGTCATGATGCAGTGTTTACATGTGCTTTAAATCCCTAGCAGACTACTTGGCGCCGCGCTTGTCTTGGACTTTCTTTTGTGGCGGTGCCGCCTTAGATACTTTTTGATCCGCGTTCCCCCGCAGGCCTGCCACTGCTGCAGCAGCTTCCTCCCTCAGCTTGGAAAATGCCGGTCCGACGACGCGGCCGCCAGAAGGCGCCGGCTTGGTAGTCGATGGCATCGCCGTATTGGGCGCTGCTTTTCGTTCGACGATTTTCACCATGATGCCTTCGAGTGGATCATTGGCCTGCGTCGACCGACACGGGGTGCCGTTTCGCAGCGGTCCGACTACGCTGCCCGACTGGAACAAGCCGCTATATTCGCAATCGTAATTGCTGGCCGCATTGCTGCCATGTTTCGGGCGTATCGCAAACCCAACGAGCGGTACCGACATACCACGCGTGCCGCATGAAGCACCGCCGCTAAGCCAAGGTGTCTCGAAACCGCTTGCGGTGAGTCCCTTGTACTCGATTTCGTCGTCGCCGAGTTGCTCGAGGGGGAGTACGGAGAATGCCTCCATCCAAAGCCCCGGCTCGACCCGACCGGCCCATAGCGTGTCGACGAAGCTTAAGTCGCCGCGCGTACGGATGTGTGCATTAACGCGAACACGCAAACCATCGCGTTTAGGATCCTGAATCGGGATCAACTTGGATTGTTCCGATTCAACGGCCGCTGAAGGAGGGGCATCCATACGTTCGATCTTGATCGAAAGCGGATTCCCTGCGTGACTGCGGACGGATGTGAGTACTAGCGTAGCGCCGGCTGCCGAGACCTTAGCAATCAAGATATTCCCAGGCGTGTACAGCCAGTTCCCGTGCGTTTCAGCGCCAGCCATTAATTCAACTTGCCCGGCGACCACGTCGGGGCCCAATGCAACATGGATCGACGGCAGCTTGAGTCCGCCTGCGCCCAATGCTGGGGGCGCCGAATTGGCTGCGACGCTGAACATGAAAATCCCTTGCGGCAGTGGAAGTACCTTCACGACTGCGCTAAGCCTGTCCTCATCAGCTTCCGCCGATGCACCCTCTCTTTGATCCGTCATCACTTCCCTTGCCTAGTTATGCTTGCCGATAACGATTTCGGTCAAGCTGTCTGTTGACGCTTCGATGAAATAACTCAGGGCCACTGCTGTCACTGACGAGGCGGTGCTATCAGTGTCCCGGTTGCGCCGAGAAAGAACTCATTCAAGGCTTTCGGGGATGTCTCTAGAGACAGCAGGTTTCCCAATCCTGCGACCCGCAATCGATCGGCAATACTCCCCAGGTCAAAAGCGACCACTGGCAGGCCCGCATTTATGACTTCTGTAAGTGTATAGCACCAAGTTTCCGGGCACACCGACGCCAGGAACACGAGGTCCGGGTTCTCACGTTTAAGCAAGTCCTGGGCCTCGCCTTCTTCAAAACGTCCTGTAATTTCAACTTTACCCGTCTTCATGAGCCGCGCGTCGTCGTGGGTGTAGCCGATAATCGTGAATTCGATCGGCAACTTGCGTGCCGCGGCGTCACGCGCACAGGCGAGCAGCACGTCATAGCCTTTGTGTCTACCGATGGCGCCGATAGATGCGACTCTCATTCGCTTGCGCACTGCCCGCGGTGCCAAGGTCGGCTGCGCCTGATCGTCAAAGGTCCACTCGTTGAGCGCGCTGTCTCGAGCGATCAGCCCCGTCATCACCGGCTGGGAGGGCTGAATGTCGATGTTCAACGTTGGGAAGTAACGCTGCAGCCTTCGCGCAACGTCTCCGGTTGGTGCGATCACGCGACGGGCTTTTGCCATCCAGCGGGCGCTGCGCGCACGTAGTCCGCGAACGCTGATGGACTCGTCCAAGGCCGAGCCGTTTTTCTTGACGCAACTTTCACACACGGAAATCGCCGGCTCGCCGCAGTAACGGCCGCTGCCATCGATCATGGTGATGCGCGGACATACCCAGAGATAGTCGTGCACGTAGATATCGAATGGTGCCGGCAACTGACGCACGCAATCGAGCACTTTGGGTTCGAGTTCGAGAAAGTGATGAATCTCGATGTGCGTAAATACGAGCTGGTGGAGCAAGTGCGTCAGCGCGCCGATATCTTGTTTGCCGAAGCTCAGATGCTGCAGCGGCAAGCTCATGCTGGCGAGCAGCGTGCGAGTGGAATCCTCATACAGCGGGCCGAGTGCTAAAGGCACAAACCCTTGAGCCTGCAGTTTGCGCGCGCGTTCGATCACGTAGCGATCCACGCCGCCGCCACCCGCGAGCGTTACCAACAACACGAGAGGGCGATCGACTTCGAGCAGGCGCTCGATATCGAGCGCTCGCCGCAGCGGCCCGATCGGATCCGCTTCGATAAATTCCTTGACCAAGCGGTCGTAGCCGGGATGCCGCAGATTGATCAGTCGGCCCGCTCGCGCCAGCAGAGCGGCGCGCCGCGTGCCGAATGAACGTCCGCCCGAGTGGTAAACGTACGTGTCTGCGCCCAACACGTGCCGCCAACCGAGTGCGCGTGCGCGCATGCAGAAGTCACTTTCCTCGCCATAGCCTTTGCCGAACAGCGCTTCGTTGAGCGGTCCCGTTTCGCGTAGACAGTCATTCCGGATATACAGGCAGAAGCCAACGCCAACCGGCAAATCGACCGTGCGACCTGCGAACAGGCGAGCGACGCGCTGATCAAACGCCATGGACTCGGCACGCGAAGGCGTGATGCTCGCCGCGAGCGGGTAGCTGACGATCGTGCCGTCGTTGGAAAAGGGCGTCACGCTGCCAATGTCGGGCTGGCTGTAGGCCGAATTGCGCAGGCGATCGATCCAGTTGCCGAATACGCAGGTGTCCGAATTCAGCAGGATTGCATCCTGATCGATGCACAGCGCAAGTGCGCGATTCACCGAGCCGACGAAGCCAAGATTCTCGGTATTCCGGAGCAGTTCGATCTGTCCGCGTGCAGCGTAAGTGTCGAGTGCGGCTGCGAGGGCCGGCTCAGGCGTCGCATCGTCTACCACGATAATGCTTGCGTACGCAGGCTTTGAGGCAATGACGGAATCGAGACACAACAGTGTTTCATCGAGCCCGCGGTAAACCGGGACGATTACCCGCACGCCGCGCGCCGGGGTACGATCTTTCGCAAGTGGCTTGTGCCTACCCGTCGCGGGTCGCGAGACTCGTGCCGGCGGAACCCGGAAGCGCTGTACGGCGCGGCCGAGTAGCAGCGGCGAATCTGGCAGCGGCTGCAAAGGTCCGCTCTTGATATGCGCAGAAATCTGTATCCGGTCGCCCTTCAGGCCAGTGTTCGCCAGATCGAGCGAGAACTGTTGGGGCGCACCTAGTGCGTCTTTTGAATTCGGCTTGATCCGCAGGTGCGCGCCGGATTCATCCTGCAGATAGAGCGTAATGCCGGCATGCGGGTCCCAGCCGGATCGCGCCCAAGCTTCGAGCTTGCGACCGGTCTTGATCCACGCGCGGCCATCAATATTGGGATCCGGTGGAAAACGGACGCCGCTACCCAGCAACTGCGCCGTATCGGTCGCTAGGCGCAGTCGTGCGGGTTCGCGATTGCTCAGCGTCAGGGAAAAATGTTCGCTCGAGGCGGCCGCGTGGACTGCCAGGCAGCGCTCGGAGCCATCATCGTGCTGTGCGATCGCGGTGATTTTGGGGTCAGGCTCGGTGCACCGCACTTGTCCATGCACGGTCCAATCGGGCGTTAGGCCAAACCATCCCGGGATGCCGAGGCCAGCGTCATCAAAAAGTATGTTGGCGCTGCGAACCAACTCGCCCCGCGGCCGAGCAACGAAGCGCTTCAGGGCCTCGTCGAGTCGCTGCAGTGCGGCCCATTCACGCTTCGAGTGATACAGCGCGAGTACCGCGAGGCCTTCAAGGTCCGCATCGGAGGAAAAAGTGGATGCCCGAAGGACGATGCGCAGAGCAACTGCATATTCCCCGTTGTCGAGCAGAAGGCGAACATAAGGCATCACCAGTGCGTCGCGATCCTGGGGCCGGGTGCGCCAAAAGCGGTCGACCTCGCGCAAGGCTTGTGCGCGGTCGCGACTTTTCAAAAATGATTGAAAGTTGAGAGCAGGCAATTTGGCAGGCGCAACCGTACGCTTCTCCGGGGCTGGCTTCATCGCTCAGGGGATACGTGTCTGGAGTACGCGGTTGACGCGAATGATGCGAGAAAAACTTTATAGCAGCGGATGGCCTGACATTGCATCAGGCCATCCGCCCGCGGCCCTAAGGCCGAACCAGCAAAGCTTAGTGCTTGGTGTCGGTGTGCGCCGGCACGAAGTTCTTCAGCTCGATGTGGTTGCCATCGGCCAGCATGAGGTGCGAGCTGGTCGAGTGGACATCCGGCGAAGCATGCGCGGCCGGAGTGGTGTGGCCGCTGACGAAATCCTTGATCACGGTCGAACCGTGCGTCAGGGAGCTCAGCAGGCTGGTGTGGCTGGCAGCGCCGGCCACGGAGGAGCCCGTCGCATCAGTGTGAATTTTCAGCGTGCCGGTGAGGGTGATGCCATGACCCAGCAGACCAACCGAGATCTGCCCGCGGTCGATGCCGAGGTTAACTGCGCCCGGGCCGGTGTCGCCAGGGCCACCCAGCGAAATCGTGTCATGGCCGTTGGTGGTGAATTTGAGGAGATTGCTCCCCCCGCCTAGTAGTGTTGCGTCAAGCATTGTGTTTCCCCTTGTCCTGAACCAAAACCAGTGAGCAACTGGTGCGTTAGCGGGAAATCCATTCCCCGATTGAGCGAACTACTTCATGTTCGTTTAGTCATTGAGCAACTTTCGCGCCACCGTCTATCGATATATCGATACCGGTGATCGGTCGGATGCTAAGCGTGGCGCGGAAGTTGAGTCAAGGCGAAATTAGATCTTGAATGTGATGAAGGTCTGTGTCGGCGATCGTATATCCGGTTGTCCAAACGCTTAAAAGCAAAGTTCGCTCACCTTTTTGGATTGAAAACCACCCAGAATGATGACGCTCACAGCTACGCCATATTTACATAAGTAATTGTATTATAATAATAAAATATCAAGGATATTGATGTCGCTGCAAAAAGGGCGGTTTTGACCTGAATGGTTCATCAGCAACTCTTATGAAGCAGAAAGAGCCGCTGGTCGGTTGACTGCAATTCATCGTCCTGAATTTCACAAAGAGGTCATTAAAAGGACTTCTCCGCATCATCGACGCGCTGACGCGGTATAAAAACTCGAAGCGCGATAACTCGAAGCTTGGAGGATCGGCTCTCCAGGCGACTCGGGGAAGGTCAATGATGGGGCCGGCGCACTCAATTGAGGCGCGACTTTGGTGCCGGGCGAATTGCCAGCAGCGAAGCGGGTCGGCCGAGGCGCTCGATGCGCCTCTCGCCTGATGCGGTGTGGTAGTCTGACGGCGTCCTCGGGACCGGAAGTATCCGGTCTCGCTCACGCCTCGCATCAAAAAAAAACCTCACAGACTTCTGTAAGGTTTGGTGCCGAGAAGAGGACTCGAACCTCCACGGTTTTACCCGCTAGTACCTGAAACTAGTGCGTCTACCAATTCCGCCATCTCGGCAGCGGACGCGCAGACTAAGCGCGCATATAGGCTTTGTCAATGAAAAGAAACAAAACGCGTCGTCGTGAGAACTACGACGACAAACCAATCGAAAATGCAAGCGCGATTCAAGATGCACCCTGGCGTGCCCACGACCCGGAAGCGGCACGTGAAGCGCAGCGATATGCGAACCCGCTGCCGAGCCGAACCCACATCCAGCAGACCATTGCCGATGCGGCTTCTGCACCGACGCTCGACGAGCTGATCGCCAGCTTCGAACTGAAGAAATTGAATGAGCAGGAGGCGCTGGCAAAGCGCCTCGTAGCGATGACACGCGATGGTCAGCTGGCGATGGATCGCTACGGCGCCTATATCGTCCCGCACGATGCTGCCGACACGCAGCCGGTCGAGCGCGAAACGCGTGCGCATGAGCGTTCGCGCAGAGAAGGCAAGGCCGCGTCCGAACCGAAACGAACCTCGGCTTCGGCTGAATCGCATCCGTCGTCCGCAGCGCGCGCTCCAAAAATGCCGGCGACCGGTACGGTCGACGGCAAGGTCAGCGCGCATCGCGATGGATACGGCTTCTTGTCGGTGGAAGGCAGCGGTGCAGACGTGTTCCTGCCGCCGCATCAGATGAAGGGCCTGATCGATGGCGATCGTGCGCGCGTGCGTGTTACGGGCGAAGACGCCAAGGGACGGCGCGAAGGCGTGCTGGTCGAAGTGCTGGAGCGCGGCACGCGCCAGTGGGTCGGTCGTTTCCAGGCCAGTGGCGCACGCGGTGGCCTGTTCACGGTGATTCCAAGCTCGCCGAAGCTGCCGGAAGTTATCGTGTCGAACGCTGACCGAAATGGCGCGCAGGCCGGGCAGATGGTGCTGGTCGAACTGACGTCGCCGATCAACGATCGCAGCGGCAACTTACCGATCGGCCGCGTAATCGAAGTGCTCGGCGAGCATCTCGCGCCCGGCATGGAAATTCAGGCCGCGATCCGCACGCACAACCTTCCGTACGAATGGCCGGAAGGGGTGGAAGCCGAAGCGGCCGCCTATGGCGCGAGCGTTACCGCCCAGCAATGCGAAGGTCGTGTCGATCTTCGCAAACTCGGCCTGATGACGATTGACGGCGCCGATGCACGCGACTTCGACGATGCCGTCTACGCCGAACCGGTGCGTGGCTGGCGCGGAGGCGGCTGGAAGCTTTGGGTCGCCATTGCCGATGTGTCCGCTTATGTACGGCCCGGAACCAAGCTCGACGCCGAGGCAACCAAGCGCGGCACCTCGGTGTACTTCCCCGAGAACGTCATCCCGATGCTGCCGGAGGCGCTGTCGAACGGTCTGTGTTCGCTGAATCCAGAAGTCGATCGCCTGTGCATGGTCTGCGAAATGCGCGTGTCGCCGGACGGTGAAGTCGGCAAGGCCAAGTTCTACGAGGCGGTGATGCGCTCGCAGGCGCGGCTGATCTATGACGACGTTGCCGAAATCCTTGCCGATCCGAACGGCAAGAAAGCGCAGACGAGGGCTGCGCTGGTGCCGGCGCTACAGAATCTGAAGTCCGTATTCGAAGCGCTATTCGCAGCGCGCGAAAAGCGCGGCGCGATCGATTTCGAGGGAACCGAAACGAAGATCGTTTTCGGCACCGATCGCAAGATCGAAAAGATCGTTCCGGTCAAGCGCAACCTCGCGCATCGCTTGATCGAGGAATGCATGATTGCCGCGAATGTCGAGGCGGCGAAGCTGGTCGACAAGCACAAGATGCCGGCGCTGTATCGTATTCATGAGTCGCCGGATGCCGAGAAGGTCGCCGTGCTGCGCGAATTTCTCGCCGGCCGCGCGCTGCGCTTGCCCGGCGGCACCGTGCCGAGCGCCAAGGACTACGCCGCCGCATTGGCGCAGCTCAAAGGTCGCGAAGATGCGGGCATAGTGCAGAACGTGATGCTGCGTTCGCTGATGCAGGCCAAATACAGTCCTGACAACGTCGGACACTTCGGTCTGGCACTGACGCACTACGCGCACTTCACCTCGCCGATTCGTCGCTATCCCGATCTGCTGCTACACCGCGCGCTGAAGCACGTGCTGATTCGCGGCAAGATCAAAGATTTCGAATACACACAGCAGCAAATGGAACTGCTCGGTGCGCATTGCTCGACCGCCGAGCGACGCGCCGACGATGCCACGCGCGATGTCTCCACCTGGCTCAAGTGCGAATTCATGAGTCATCGCGTCGGCGATGAATTCGATGGCGTCGTCACCAGCGTTGCGCCGTTTGGCTTGTTCGTCGAACTGGAAGAGTTGTTCATCGACGGCCTGATCCATGTGTCCAACTTGGTCGGCGATTTCTATGAATTCGACGCCAAGCATCAACGCCTGGTCGGCAGCCGCAGCAAGCGGGTCTACGCGCTGGGCGATCCGCTGCGCGTCAAGCTGATGCGCGTGAGCCTCGACGAACGCAAGATCGATCTCGAAGAAGTGCCCTCCAAGCAGCGGCCCGGCGAAAAGCGCGGGCGTGGTGAGGCGGCGCACAAAGAGACGCCGCGCGACGGTCGTGGCGACAAAGCGGGTAAATCCGGCAAAGCGGGAAAGTCGTCGGTGGAGGCGGCGAAATCCGGCGCGGGCAAGCCGGGTCAAGGTCGGCGCGGGCGGCGCAGGTGATTTCCGCTGTCCGTTTCGCGGGCCTGGCTGCTGCAGTGTTCTTGACTGCATGCGCGACTGAGCCACCTCAGTCACCCGCGGTTGCGGCGGGTGGCAACGCCGAATTGGCCGCGCAGATCGACAGCGCAGAACTGCAGGCCGCGGCACCGCTGGGCCGGCTTACTGCGGCTGAAACTGCAACGGCGATGAAGCGCCGACGCAGCAGCTTGAGCCAGCTCCTGCAACCGCAGCTCGCGCGCGGTGACATTCAATCGCTGGAACTCGACAACGAGCGCCTGCGGGTGAAATGGCGCGCGGGTGTCTTGTTCGATTCAGCCAGCGCTGAACTGCAACCGGCGGCGCTGGAAGGGCTCAGTCGCCTTGCTAAATGGGTGCGCGCCGACGGCACTGTCGTCGTGCAGATCGTCGGACGCCTTGCCGGCGCAGATGCGGATGCACTCGGCGAGCGCCGGATCGCCGCGCTCAGTGCCTTCCTGGCAAACGAAGGCGCTTTGCCCGAGCGACTGCGGGCGCAATTGGTCGACGTCTCGCAGCGAGTGGCGCACACGCAAGGCGGCGAGTTTGAGGTGCTGATCGTGCCGGTGGTCGATGGCCGTGAAGCTATGGCATGGGTGCCGCCGGCGCTCGACTAGTCGCGCTGCGGAGGGCAGGCGGTGACCGCCTGAACTGCGCCGGACCCGCACCGTCACTGGCGATCTCAAGTGCGGACTCTGCGCGGCCAACTCATCCCGCACCGATTCGATCGGATTTGGTTGTTCGAATCGATGGTGTGCACCGTGAGTGGGCCGATCGCGCCTTAGGCGTTACCCTTGCGCGTCTTGCACCGCGCCTTTTGCGCCAGCCGAATCGATCCATGTCTACTGAAACCTATATCGGCGGCTTCCATGCCGTCATCGCGACCCTGGAAGAGGGCGCCATCAAACCGCGCGAAGTGCTGCTCGCGGACGCGCGCAAGGATGATCGTGCGCAGCGACTGCTGATGGCGGCGGCCAAGGCCGGCGTCACCGTGCGCAAAGTGTCGCGCGAAACCCTCGATCTGCGCGCGCCGGGACTGCGACATCAAGGCGTGCTGGCGGAGATCGAGGCTGCGGCGGTGGTCGGCGAGGAAGTGCTGGACCTGCCCGCAACGGCCGATCGCATGATTCTCGCGCTCGACGGCGTGCAGGATCCTCACAATCTCGGCGCCTGCCTGCGCACCGCCGAGGCGGTCGGCATCAAATTCATCGTCATCCCGAAGGATCGTTCGGTCGGGCTCACGCCGGTCGTTCGGAAGGTCGCGGCCGGTTCGGCCGAGCGCGTGCCGGTGGTCGGCGTCACCAACCTCACGCGCACGCTGGAACGTCTGAAGGAACTCGGCTACTGGATCGTCGGCCTCGCCGGCGAAGGCGATGAAACGCTGTATTCCGTCGACCTGACCGGACCGCTGGTGCTGGTGCTGGGCGGCGAGGGCGAGGGACTGCGCCGCCTCACGCGTGAAACCTGCGACCGTCTGGTGAAGATTCCGATGGTCGGCAACATCGAGAGCCTCAACGTCTCGGTTGCCGCCGCCGTGTGTTCCTACGAAGCCTTCCGCCAGCGCAATTTCGGCGGCGGCAAGCGGCCGGCCAAGCCGGCGCGTTGAAAACGGCGGGCGGCGTGTCCCGATCGATTCGGCGCGGGCTGATCGCGCTACTGTTTCTGGTGATCGGTGCCGCGCTGTGGCTGGCGTTCGAACTGAACGCGCCGTGGTCCGAATCGTCCGAGTCGCCCTCCGCAGTTACAGAAGCGCCGCCGTTGACGTCGACTCCGCAAAGCCCTGCGCCTGCGGTGCCGCTGCCGACCCCGCAAGTGGCCACCTCCAGCGGAGGCATCAACTTTCACCTGATTCGTCGGGCCGCGATCCGCACACCGTCGCCACCCTATGGTCCGCTGTACCAGCAGCTGCTGCCCTTGGCACAGAGCCGCGACCATCCCGCCCAGTTGCGCTTGGGTCTGCTGCTCTACGAGTGTCGCGACGTTCCCGCCGACACGGTCACGCTCGATCGCGACATCGAGCAGACCTATCAGACCCGGCGGCGCGGCGGCTTCGACGTGACCGACCCGCAGTTCGAGGATCAAACACTGCGGCGCCGTTTCCAGGACTGTCGCGACGTGCCGGCGGCCGCGCGTGATCAATATCGCGACTGGATCAAGCAGGCCGCCGATGCCGGACTGCTCGAGGCCGAACTGGAACTGCCGCTGCACTTGCCACAGGGCGAGTATTGCCAATATCTGGCGGAGTGTTCCGCGGCGCAGCGGGCGCGGCAGGATGCCTTGCAGGCCGAGGCGATCGACTACATGACCCGCGCACGCGAGGCTGGCAGCGCAGCCGCCCTGTGGACCTTTGGCGGCTGGTACGCACAAGGCGAAGTGTTGCCGAACAACGACATCGAGGCATACGCGAATTTCCAGGCGCTGGACGAGATCAACCGCGCCGCCGGCCAGCCGCAGCGCTTCGCGGGCATGTTGAAATCGCTGCGTGCACGCTTGCGACCGGCCGACCTGATCACCGCGCAGGCGCAGGCCGATGCGCTGCTGAGCAACCCCAACTGCTGCGTGCTGACCCCCTGAATCCTCACCAATGGCCGGCAGATTGGGCGTGTCCGCTTGCCGTATGCACGCCAACTGCTTAAACTCCGCGCCCTTCCAACGGCTTCCTGCGTTGGATTTCTTGTCCCACCGCCCTATAGACGCCGCGGGGGACTGCCGGGCCCTTCAACAGGCCCACATCCAGAAGGAGTTTGCATGCGTCACTACGAAATCGTCGTCATGGTGCACCCGGACCAGAGTGATCAGGTCCCGGCCATGATCGAGCGTTACAAGGCCATGGTCGAAACGGACGGCGGCAAGGTCCATCGCATGGAAGACTGGGGTCGTCGTCAACTCGCGTACCCGGTGGCCAAGCTGCACAAGGCCCACTACGTGCTGCTCAACGTCGAATGCACCGATGCGGTACTGAAGGAACTGGAAAGCGCGTTCCGCTTCAACGACGCCGTGATCCGCAAGCTGGTGATCCGTCAGGACGCCGCGGTCACCGAGCAGTCGTTCCTGTTCAAGAACCCGGAAGAAGACAAGAAGCCGGAATACAAGTCGCGCGGTTCGGATGATGCCGAAGGCGAGGCCGAGTCCAGCGAAGCGGCCCCTGCCGCCACCACCGAGGAGGCATAAGTCATGGCCCGTTTTTTCCGCAAGAAGAAATCCTGCAAGTTCACCGCCGAAGGCGTTGTCCAGATCGACTACAAGGATCTGGCCACGCTGAAGCAGTACGTCTCGGAGAACGCCAAGATCGTCCCGAGCCGCATCACCGGCACCAAGTCGCGTTATCAGCGTCAGCTGACCACCGCGATCAAGAACGCGCGCTTCCTCGCGCTGCTGCCGTACACCGATCGCCACGAGTAAGGAGCTAGAAACATGGAAATGATCCTGCTCGAGAAGGTCAAGAACCTCGGCGACCTCGGCGATGTGGTGAAGGTTAAGTCCGGCTATGGCCGCAACTTCCTGCTGCCCACCGGCAAGGCGCTGACCGCGACCGAATCCAACAAGAAAGTGTTCGAAGCCCGCAAGGCCGAACTGGTGAAGAAGGCGCAGGAGTCGATCTCCGGCGCCAAGATTCGCGCCGACAAGCTCGGTGGTGCCGTGGTCAAGGTGAAAGCCCTGGCCGCAGACGAAGGCAAGCTCTACGGTTCGGTCGGCCCGGCGGAAATCGCCCGTGCGGCCGAGGCCCAGGGCCTCGACGTCAAGAAGAGCGAAATCGACATGCCGGACGGTGCGATTCGCATGGTCGGCACCTACACCGTGATCGCCCGCTTCCATACCGAAGTGGAAGCCAGCATCACCGTGGTGGTCGAGGAAGAAAAAGCCTAAAAGCCAAAGCTTTCAGGCACTCGAAAACGGCCCGCTCGCGGGCCGTTTTCATTTGCGTCCCGGGTTGACCCAAAGCATCCGCCGGCGGCGTTCGGCCCCGTCGGGTTTATCCACAGGTTTATCCAGGGTTTCGAACAGGCTTTGGCAGTAGCAATGCCACCGCCTTTGGGCTCTAATCATCGCCATGGTCACGCATAACCTCGCAGCGGCAATCGGTAGCGGCGCACGGACGGCGCCAAGTCCGAAACAGCCGCCGCATTCGCTCGAAGCGGAGCAGTCGGTGTTGGGCGGCTTGATGCTCAATAATCGCGCCTGGTTCGAGTTGGCCGACCAACTCGCGGAGGACGATTTCTACACGCAGGATCACCGCGTGATCTTCCGCGGTATGGCCGAGTTGTTGAACGCGGCGCGACCCTGCGACTTCGTCACACTCTCCGAACACCTGCGGCATCAGGGCAAGCTGGAGGAAGCCGGCGGCCTGGCGTATCTCGGCACGCTGGCGGCGGACACGCCGAGCGCTGCGAACGTTCGCGCCTATGCGGAAATCGTGCGCGAACGCGCGGTGCTGCGCAGCCTGATCGCGGCCGGGCAGGACATCGCGGGACTGGGCTATCAACCGGATGGCCGCACGCCCGGGCTGCTGATCGACGAGGCGGAGAAGCAGGTTTTCGCCATCCGCGCGCGTGGCAGCAAGGCGGCGAGCCAGGTCAAGAACATGCCGACCTTGATGGACGCGATCGAGGATCGGCTTGAGCGCCTCAAGCAGAACCCCGACAGCTTTGCCGGCACGCCGACCGGTTTCATCGATCTCGACAAGATGACGCAGGGCATGCACGAAGGCGATCTGATCATCGTCGGCGGCCGTCCCGGCATGGGCAAGACCAGCTTCGCGATGAATATCGCCGAGCACGTCGCGATCGAGCGCAAGCTCGCCACCGCCGTGTTCAGCATGGAAATGTCGGCCGAGCAGTTGGCGCTGCGCGTGCTGTCGTCGTTCGGCCGGATCGATCAGCAAGCGCTGCGCAGCGGTCAGCTGGAAGATCACGACTGGAGCCGGCTGGTGTCCGCCAGTGGCCTGCTGCGCGAAGCGCCGCTGTTCATCGACGAGACCGGCTCGCTGTCACCGCAGGATCTCGCCAGCCGCGCGCGCCGCATCGCTGCGAAGACGCCGCTGTCGCTGATCGTGGTCGACTACATCCAGCTGATGCAGGTGCCGAATAATCGCGAGAACCGCACCAACGAAATCTCCGAGATTTCGCGCTCGCTGAAGGCTCTGGCGAAGGAATTGAAGGTTCCGATCATCGCGCTGTCGCAGCTGTCGCGTACGCTCGAGAGCCGCCAGGACAAGCGCCCGATCATGTCGGATCTGCGTGAATCCGGCTCGATCGAACAGGATGCCGACGTCGTCCTGTTCGTTTACCGCGACGATTACCACAACAAGGAATCGGTCAGTCAGGGCACCGCGGAAATCATCATCGCCAAACAGCGCAGCGGCCCCACCGGCAAGATCAAAACGGCGTTCCTCGGCAAGTACACGCGCTTCGACAACCTCGCGCCGGAATACAGCTACAGCTAGGCTTGCCGCATCTCTCGATCTGACGTCGTCCGCGCTTTCGTGACTTCAACCCCCGCTCTGCCGTACGTGCCGCGTGTGACCGCGAGCGTCGATCTGTCGGCGATCGCGCACAACGTCGCCCGTGTCCGCGAACTGGCCCCGACCTCGAAACTGATGGCGGCGATCAAGGCCGATGCCTATGGTCACGGCGCGGTGCCGGTCGCGCGCACCTTGGTGGCTGCGGGCGCCGATGCACTGGCGGTGGCCTGTCTCGAAGAAGCGCTGGTGTTGCGCGACGCCGGCATTGCCGCACCCATCACGCTGCTCGAGGGTGTGCTGTCGCTGGGCGAAGCCGAACTGGCCGCGGCCAAGCAATTGCAGATCGTCGTTCATGCGCCCTGGCAGCTCGACGTGCTGCTGCAACTACCCGCGAGCTTGCCATTGCAGGTCTGGTTCAAGCTCGACAGCGGCATGCATCGTCTTGGATTCGCACTCGACGCGGTGCCGACGCTCACCGCCGCATTAGGCTCGCGTCCTGCCTGGCAGCTGCAAGGTTGGATTACGCATCTGGCCTGCGCCGACGAAGTCGATAATTCGATGACGACCGAACAGATCGCCCGATTCGAGCAGGCGCTGCGAGGAATCGACGGTGCACGCTCGATTGCCAATTCGGCCGGCCTGATCGCATGGCCGCAGGCGCGCGTCGATTGGGTGCGTCCCGGCCTGATGTTGTATGGCGCCAGCCCCATGCCGGATCGCTGCGGCGCGGACTTAGGCCTGCGCGCGGCCATGCGCGTGGAAAGCCGCCTGATCGCCATCCATCAATTGAACGCTGGCGACACGGTTGGCTACGGCGCCAGCTTTCGCGCCAGCGAGCCGATGCGCATCGGCGTGGTCGCGGTCGGTTATGCCGACGGCGTGCATCGCATCCTGCCGACCGGCGCGCCGGTGCTCGTACAAGGCCAACGCGTGCCGATCATCGGCCGCGTATCGATGGACATGATCACGATCGATTTGCGCAGCCTTCCGCAAGCCGCGGTCAACGACGCCGTGTTGTTGTGGGGCGAGGGACTGCCGGTCGAGGAAGTTGCGAAGTGGGCAGGCACCCTGGCTTACGAATTGTTTTGTGGTCTGACCAATCGCGTGCATTTACTGCATTGCTCGTAACGTTATTGTTTGGCCTCTACACCCGACTCAACCTACGGCGGCCACGCGCCGTTCCAGGGCGTGCACGGCATATGATTGGCTGAATCAACCTGAGCCAGTAAAAAGGTCGCAGACCTCCCTGAAGCCAGTGATGCGAGAATGCTGAGGCAGATCTTCAATCTGCGTACCGTGAACCACGGATTCCGACATCGAATACTGCGATATTTACGATGAGTTTGTCTGAGCGGCGATAGATGCGAAAAATAAAATTGAATGACGCGCCGATACTAGACTCGAGTCTGAAGAACGATCGGGCCCCAATCGAACGACCTGATCCTTCACGCAATATTGCGGCATTGACCGGCTTGCGTTTCTTTGCTGCGATTAGCATCGTCATCTATCACTTCCACGGCGCGGTGTTTGAATCCTTGGGCAACAATTGGCTAACTGGTCTGTTTACTGTTGGTTCTATGGGCGTCTCAATGTTTTTCGTTTTGTCAGGCTTCGTCCTGACGCACGTTTATATCAACGGGAAATCGAAGCCCGTCGCCGCCAAGTCATTTTTCGTTGCTCGTTTCGCACGTATCTATCCAGCATACGCGCTAGCCCTACTGCTTGAGGTTCCGGCACTGATCTGGCTCGTGTTCAACTCGTCTGATGTGGTGCGTCGGGGCCTTATCTTCTCCGGGTCGCTAATTGCCAATCTCCTGTTATTGCAGGCCTGGGCAAGAGTCGCGAGCTGGCGTTGGAATTTTCCTAGCTGGTCGGTAAGTGCGGAAGCGTTTTTCTATTCGATATTTCCGACCATCGCCAACCGTCTCAAGCTTCACGACATCAGCGGTCGTGTGCTTCTTTGTATGTTGCTGGGCTGTGCCGCGATCATGCCTGTCCCAGCCTTGACCGCAACTTACGTCGCGCATGCGCCGCAGGTGGCAGAGACACCCGTAAGCAATCTGCTGTTATTTTTCCCGCTACTGCGCGTTCCTGAGTTTCTGGCCGGTATTTTTCTCGGGCTGCTGATGATGAAAGTAGAGCGACGTTGGCGAAGCGAGATCATCAGGAGAGTAGGGGCCATCGCTCTGACAACTGGCGTGGCCGCGATTGCGGTGATCGCGCAGTTCTCGTTAGAGATTCCCTTGTTATTGCGTGACTCATTCTTTACGTTGCCGTTCGTGCTGATGATTTTCGGAATTGCTGTCGATCGCGGAGTCCTCGCAGCGTTTCTATCGATGCCATTGCTGGTTCTGCTCGGCGAGGCCAGTTACGGAATTTATATTTATCAAGCTCCAATCTATGAAGTTCTGCGTTCAGATCTACTCGCGCAATGGTTTGGCGGCACCGATTCGCTCGCCAAGGCACTGGCATCAATGCTTGTTCTAATCTTATTCAGCATTCTGGCCCACAAACGTTTTGAGCTTCCTGTGCGTGACTGGATCAACGCCCGTTGGCGGCTGCGGGATCGATCTAAGATTGCGGTAGGCCCCGTCCGATAATCTAGCGTCGGGCGAATTTACGCGCGTTGATATCCGGAATAACTGAACATTGCGCTTTGCGATTTGCGGCCTAGAAGCGTGACCGGAAGGATCCCGCCAGGCCTTTCGTCGATATTGCAGCCTTAAACAGGTAGGTAGAGCGCATGCGCAACGAATTCCATCGCGTGCTTGGTGCGTCAATGCTTGCCACAGTAATCGTCAGTGCCAGTGCCTGCGGCCTGCGCAGCTTCGAGCGACCGCAGTCGCAGACCGTGAGCAGCACGCACTTATCGACGCATGATTTGATCGCTTATCGCATGCTCGACGTTGGCGATTTTCATGCTGCGGCGCCGCCAGGCGTCATCGCGGCGCACGCGCAGGATTTCTGGGCTTACTCCTGCCTGCAGTTGCGGCCGCGCAACGACGCGCCACTTGCGATCGTCGCAACCTCAACTAATCCATCGCGTTTCCGCGCCACACCGATTGGCCTGCATTACTCGGCGTATTTCGATCGCGACTGCTCTTGGTGGAATCCAGCGGGTCGTGCACCGCCGGGTTACACGCTGCAGCACGAACAGATTCATTTTCTGATCACGGAGCTGGCGGCGCGCAGACTCAATGCACGCGCCGCCGAGATTATCCGTGCGGCAACCGTTGAGGCAGCGACACCCGAGGCCGCACGCGAGGCGGCACAACAGGTCTTGCGCTCGGTGATGCAGTCGGCCGTCAGGCAAGTCGACGCAGTGCACCTGGCGTTCGATCGCGATGCGTCGAAGGGTGCGCACATCGATCAGCAGCAAGCCTGGTGGATGCGATTGAGCGCGCAACTCGACAATGACGATTCAAATTCGAAATAGCATCGGGTGACGCCGCGTTCATCGCATGCCGGCTTGTACCTTGCCGATGGGCCCTCTGGTGCGATTTGGACGCCTCTGGTGGGAGGTGCACAGCTGCGCACTTCACCGCAGCGATTGATCGCTGAAGCGTCGCCGCACTCAGGCCGTTTTCGGTAGCGCGACGATTCGGCCAAGGACTACTGAAATATTGTCGTGACCGCCACGCGCATTGGCCGCATCGATCAGGGCATGTGCGAGCGCATCGAGATCCTCAGCGTGTTCGGCGAGCACGCGCGCAATCGCGGCGTTGTCGAGCATGTCGCTGAGGCCATCTGAACACAGCAGCAGCAGGTCGTCGGCCTGCAGCGTCAGCTCGAGCACCTCGACTTGTAGTTGTGCATCGATTCCAAGTGCGCGCGTGACGATGTTCTTGCGAACGTGCCGTGTGGCCTGTTCGCGAGTGTACTGACCGTTGGCTATCAGCTGTTCGAACAGCGAGTGATCGCGAGTGAGTTGCTCGAGCGTACCTTCGCGCCAGCGGTACAGGCGCGAGTCGCCGACGAAAGCGACCGCCAGGTGCCGACCATAGGGCAAGGCGGCAACCACGGTAGTGCCCATGCCGGCGCATTCCGGTCGCGAGCGCGCCATCTGGTGGACCGCGTCGTGCGCGCTTTGCAGCGCCTGCATCAGCAACTCGCTGACCGGATGACGCGCGCCGGGCTGCGAAGGCGTGTCCAACGACAGTTCTCTCCAGCCGGCCCGCACCACCTCGGCGGCGCGCGACACCGCCAGGGCACTGGCGACTTCACCCGCGTTGTAGCCACCCATGCCGTCGGCGAGGATCAGCAGTCCGGTAGTGCGATCGACGCTGACGGCATCCTCGTTGTTGCCGCGCACGCGCCCGACATCGCTGGCCTTCGCAGTCTTGATCTGGAATGTGCGTTCCGGCATCGCTTAGTGCGCGCGTCAGTGCGGCGTCGGCGCACGCACAGTTGCGTGGCCTTGAGTGGCCGCAAGAAACTTAAGCGAACCAGTCGCGCGTTGGACCATCGTAATTGGCAGTCGATTTCTGCGACGTGGGCGAATAAGCATCGTAGCGCCCGGCGCGATTGCCCGCTCGGAACACGGCCAAAGCGTGCGCGGTTCGATGCGGCATCGAGGCCACCACGGACGACGTGATACTCGGTGCGATCGTTGGCGCGATGGTCGGCGTCGGGACATTGCCAAAACGCGCCGCCGGTCGACGCGGCGCTGGGGTCACGATGGTCGACGTGATATTCGGCGCGATATTCGGCCTCGGGACATTTCCAAAACGCCCCCGCTGTCCGATGCAGCACTGAGGCCACGATGGACGGCACGATGGTCTAAGCAATAGCCGGCACGATAGTCGACATATTGGCCGGCGCGATCGTCGATGTGTCGACCGCCACGACAGAGAGGCTGTGCGTTCACGCCTGAACTTGGTCTAATGCACTCGACGGGTCTGAACCTGCACGAACCATGAGCGCGCCGCACGCATGACGAAGTCGATCGCATCGAAGAATTCGCAGGGACGCAGCGCGTTCGTGTGCCAGAGTTGCGGGGCGCAGTTCCCGAAGTGGGCGGGCCAATGCGGCGAGTGCGGTGCCTGGAATACCTTGGTCGAAACGGCGGCGACCAAGTTGCCACGCGCGCGCAGCGGCGGCTTGCTGGCGGCGTCGAGCATTGCGGTGCAGCGGCTCGATCAGATCAGCGGCGACGATGTGCAGCGCATTCCCACCGGGCTCGACGAGCTCGACCGCGTACTCGGCGGTGGGATCGTGCCCGGCGCAGTGATCCTGATCGGCGGCGACCCCGGCATCGGCAAGTCTACGCTGCTGCTGCAAGCACTCGCCGCCGTTGAAGGCCGCCTGGCAACGCTGTACGTCACCGGTGAAGAGTCGCTGGCGCAGGTGAGCCTGCGTGCACGGCGGCTGGGCTTGCCACGCATGGATTTGCCGGTGCTGGCGGAGACGTCGCTGGAAACCGTACTCGATACGCTTGCCGCCAATACGCCGGGTTTCGTCGTGCTCGATTCGATCCAGACGCTGTACACCTCGGCGCTCGAAGCGGCACCCGGCTCGGTGTCGCAGCTGCGCGAGTGCGCAGCACAGATCGTGCGCTACGCCAAGGGTAGCGGCTGTGCAATCGTGCTGGTCGGGCATGTCACCAAGGAAGGCGCGATTGCTGGTCCACGCGTGCTCGAACACATGGTAGATACCGTGCTGTACTTCGAGCAGGACGTCGGCAGTCGCTATCGCATTGTGCGCGCGGTGAAGAACCGCTTCGGCGCGGTCAACGAGATGGGCGTGTTCGCGATGACCGACGCCGGTCTGCGCGAGGTGTCGAATCCTTCGGCGCTGTTCCTGTCGCGTCACGAGCAGCCGGTTCCGGGCAGCGTGATCACGGTGACGCGCCAGGGCAGCCGGCCCTTGCTGGTGGAGGTGCAAGCACTGGTCGACCGTGCCGGACTCGGCACACCGAAGCGCGTGACCTTAGGGCTAGAAGGCAGCCGACTGGCGATGTTGCTCGCCGTGTTGCACCGCCACGCCGGCATCGCGCTCAGCGATCAAGATGTTTTCGCGAATGTCGTCGGTGGCATGCGTATTCAGGAAACCGCGGCCGACCTGCCGCTGCTACTGGCCGCGTTGTCGAGCTTCCGCAATCGTCCGGTGCCGGTCGACGTGGTCGCCTTCGGCGAAGTCGGCCTGGCCGGCGAAATCCGGCCGGTGCAGGGTGGCGAGGAGCGCCTGATCGAAGCCGCCAAGCACGGCTTCAAGCGCGCCATCATTCCGGAAGGCAATCGACCGCGACGGGCACTCAAGCTGGACCTGGAAGTGATCGCGGTTGCGCGGCTCGATCAGGCGCTGGAACAGATCTGAAGCACACGCTCGGCACAGTCGCAAAGTGTGGCCGAGCAATTCACTGAAGCCTGCCACCGAATGGCCAGCCCAACGGCCGACGATGTCGCCGCGTGAGTGGTGTTTGAGCGTCTAGCTGGCCGACTGCTGCATCGGCGGAGTTTTGCGCAGCCCGGCCGCACTCGACATCGGCTTGATGCGCGCGGTCTTCACCGAGTTGGCGCGAATCTCGGTGATCTCGATCTGATATTGGCCGATGTCGAGGCGGCGTCCCGATTTCGGTAGCTCCTGCAGCTGTTCCATCACCAGGCCATTCAGCGTTTTGGGTCCGCCGGTGGGCAGCTTCCAGCCGAGCTTGCGGTTCAGCGTGCGCAAGGTCACCGAGCCATGCACCAGCGCGCTGCCGTCGGCATCGAGGTAGACGTTCTTGATGCGTGTCGCCGGGTCGGACGTGAACTCGCCGACGACTTCTTCGAGGATGTCTTCAAGCGTCACCAGGCCCTGAATATCGCCGTATTCGTCGACCAGAAAGCCGATGCGGCGCTTCTGATCCTGGAAGTTCAGCAACTGTTGGTTCAGCGCAGTGCCTTCCGGAATGAAATAAGGATCGCGCACCAGCGTCAGCAGCGATTCGAGGTTGAGATTGTCCTGTGCGGCGAGTCGCACCAGCTTGCGCAGGTGGACAACGCCTTTGAGATCGTCGATCGAACCATCGAACACCGGCAGGCGCGTGTGGCTGCTGCCGATGATGGTTTCTACCACTCTCTCCCAGGGCTCGGAAATATCGATGCCGATGATCTCGTTGCGCGGCACCATGATGTCCTCCACGGTGGCGCGTTCGAGATCGAGAATCGACAGCAGCATTCGTTGATGTCGATGCGGAATCATCGCGCCGGCTTCGGCCACCACCGAGCGCAATTCTTCGCTCGACAGCGAATGCTGTGCGGCGTCTTCGGGCGTGACGCCGCACAGGCGCAGCAGGCCGTTGCCGATCAGGTTGACGACGTAGACCACCGGAAACATCGGCCACTTCAACAGTGTGTAGACATAGGCCGACGGCAGGCCAACGCGCTCCGGATACAGTGCGGCGAGCGTCTTCGGAGTGGCTTCGCCGAAGATCAGTACGACGAAGGTCAGCGCGAACGTCGCGATCGCCACACCGCGGTCGCCGCCGAGCCGCAGGCCGATGATGGTGGCCACCGCGGCGGCCAATTCGATTGCCAGCACATTGCCGAGCAGGATCAGGCCGATCAGTCGGTCGGGTCGCTCGAGCAGCGCCTGCGCCAGTCGAGCGCTGCGCTCGCCCTGCTTGGCGCGATGCTTGAGCCGATAGCGGTTCATCGTCATCAGGCCGGTTTCGGAACCGGAGAAGAACGCGGACAGCGCAATCAGCACAAGCAGCAAGCCAAACAACGCAGGTGTCGGGATTTGGTCCAAAACGGCTCAAGGTTCGTAGAACGCCGCCCCATAACTACGGAGGCGGAGCGGGTTGTGTCAAGCGCGGCCCCCGGCCACGCGTCGACGGTGCGGCTAATTCAGATAGGGCGCGAGCAGCAGCTTGCTACCGAAATAGGCGACGACCAGCGTCAGATAGCCTGACAGCATCCATCGGGTCGCCAGCCGGGCACGCCAGCCGTAGCGCAGGCGGCCGAAGATCAGTACGCCGAACATGACCCAGGCCAGGAACGACATGACGATCATGGTCGGCGGCTGGCTCGGCTCTTCGTGATTCAGCAGCATGCCGCTGAGCAGCGTCAGGCTCAGCACGAAAAAGCCGATAAAGATCAACTGGAACAGCAGCCGCTCCATCGTCTGCAGCGGCGGCAGTCGCCGAGCCATCGCCAGATTGCCGGGACGATGCAGAATGCTCTCGAGCACGGTGAGCCCGAGCGCCTGGATCGCAGCCAGAGTCAGCAAGCCCGCGCTGAGCAACGAAAACAGGATATGCAGCGCGATGGTCCAGTCGTTGACGGGACGACCTTGGTTGGTTGAGAAGGCTGTCCAGATCACGCAGGCGGCGGCCAGCGGATAGGCGGCGACGCCGAGGCTCTGCAGCGGAGAGGTCAGACACACGCACCACAGAATGAGCGCGGCCTGCCAGGTGAAAAGAGAAGCCGCTTCGCCGACGCCGATCTTCAGTTCGCCGCCGTGCAAGGTCTGCAGCCCCAGCGCGAGTGCATGCAGCACCAGCGCCGAAGGAATCACCAGACGTTGAACCAGCGTGCTAGGGGCGGGCAGCCGCAGCGCTTGCCAACTGGCCCAGAGATACAGCGCGGCGATGACGAGAGTAAGCGGCAGCATGCGTTTGTTTGAGAATCGTTATCGTCAACTTTAGCATGCGGGACAGACGGCAGGTGTCTGGCGAAATTGCGGCGCAAATTAGTCATCCGCGCGCGGCATTGCTGCTAGTATCCGGCAAATTCAAGCGCATGGATCGATGCGAATCAAGGTATTGGGTTGCAGCGGTGGCGTCGGTCCGGATTTGCGGACGACCAGCCTGCTGATCAACGACGAACTGCTGGTTGACGCAGGCACCGGAATCGGCGATCTGACACTTGATCAGATGAGCCGGATCACCGACGTGCTGCTGACGCACTCGCATCTCGATCACGTCTGCGGCTTGGCCTTCATGGCCGACAACCTGTTCGGGCTGATCGACCGTCCGCTGCGCGTGCACGCCACCGCCGCCACCATCGATGCGCTGCGTCGTCACCTGTTCAACTGGGTGATCTGGCCAGATTTCAGCCAGCTGCCGGACGCAGAACATCCGCTGATCACATTCCATGAGATCACCCCGGACGTGCCCTTCACGGTCTGCGGTCTCGCCGTCGTCGGCTTCACCGTGCTGCATACGGTGCCGGCGATTGGTTATGCGCTGGACTCGGGCGAGGGCGTCTTCGCTTTCAGCGGCGACACCTACGCCTGCGAAGCGCTGTTGTCGGCCTTGAACAAGCTGCCGCGACTCGATCGATTGATGATCGAAGTGGCCTTTCCGGATGAAGATGCAGCACTTGGTGAGCTGTCGCGGCATTTCACGCCACATCTGCTGGGCGCGGAGTTGCGCAAGCTGCGGCATCGTCCTCAGCTGTTCCTGACGCATCACAAGCCCGGCGTCGAACCTGCGATCCAGCGCGAATGCGTGGACGCGCTGGCTGCCTGGGACTACAGCCACCTCAAGCGCGGCGATATCATCCTGTCCTGATCCCGCTGTTGTCACTGCATCCTTAGCAATCGAGTCCCATGTTTGAAAATCTAAGCAGTCGCCTGACCCGCACGCTCGACGCGCTGCGTGGCGCCGGCCGACTCACCGAAGACCAGGTCAATACCGCCGCGCGCGAACTGCGCATGGCACTGCTGGAGGCCGACGTCGCGCTGCCGGTGGTGCGCGATTTCGTCGAGCACGTCAAGACGCGTGCGGTCGGGGTCGAGGTCACGCAGAGTTTGACGCCGGGGCAGGCACTGCTGCGCATCGTCCAGCAGGAGCTAACAGAGACCCTCGGCGGCACCTCGGAACCGCTGAACCTGCGCACGCAGCCGCCTGCGGTGATCCTGATGTGCGGTCTGCAGGGTTCCGGCAAAACCACCACCACCGGCAAACTGGCGCTGCGTCTGCGCGAAGTCGACAAGAAAAAGGTCGTCGTCGTGTCCTGCGACGTTTACCGCCCCGCCGCAATCGAGCAGCTGCGCATTGTCGCCGGCAATGTCGGCGTGGATTGGTTCGAAAGCCAGGCCGGGCAGGACCCGGTCGCGATCGCCAAGGCAGCACTGGAATACGCGCGCAAGCAATACCTCGACGTGTTGATCGTCGATACCGCCGGTCGCACCTCGATCGACGCGGCAATGATGCAGGAGATTGCCGCGCTGCACGCCGCGCTCACGCCGATCGAAACGCTGTTCGTGGTCGATTCGATGACCGGCCAGGACGCCGCCAAAACCGCCAAGGCGTTTTCCGACACCTTGCCGCTGACCGGTGTCGTGCTGACCAAGACCGATGGCGATGCCCGCGGCGGTGCGGCGTTGTCGGTGCGGCACGTCACCGGCAAGCCGGTCAAGTTCATCGGTGTCGGCGAGAAGTCCGGCGCGCTGGAAGTGTTCCATCCGGACCGCATCGCAGCGCGCATTCTCGGCCAGGGCGACATGCTCGGCCTGATCGAGGAGACTGCGCGCAAGGTCGACGCTGACGAGGCGATGAAGCTCGCCAACAAGCTCAAGACCAAGAAAAGCTTCGATCTCGCCGATTACCGCGAGCAGATGCAGCAGATGCAGAAAATGGGCGGCATCGAATCGCTGCTGGAAAAACTGCCGGGCGGCGCCAAGCTGCAGGCACAGGTGCAGAAGGCGCAGCCGGAGCGCGAGATCAAGCGCGCCGTCGCCATCATCAACTCGATGACGCGGCAGGAACGGCGCTACCCGGACCTGATCAAGGCCTCGCGCAAGCGCCGCATCGCTGCGGGCGCCGGGCTCGAGGTGCAGGACGTCAACAAGCTGATGCGCCAATTCGACCAGACCCGCGAGTTGATGAAGAAGATGCAGGGCGGCGGCATGGCCAAGCTGATGCGTAGCCTGGCCGGCAAGCTGCCACCGGGGATGATGGGGCCACGCTGAGGCGCGAACTGGGGCTCACGCGGAAACGTCAGCGCGGCGGCGCATTCAGGCCTGTCGCTGATTAAGCAGCTTGGCAACGTATTGAGGTTTGCTCGGTCCAAGAAGCTTCCCCTAGGCGTTCGAGCACCCCGAAAAACGGGTGTGCCGGCCACTGGAACGAGGGCTTGCGGCATCACAATCGGTCGATTGGGCGTTCAATTCGCGGCCTGCCGTCGGAAACCGACAAGAATCCCGGATTTCCGGTCCCTGACGCTTTCCTTTCCGGTCCCCGATCACTACAATTGCGCCCTTTCGCGCGAGTCCGTGCGCGATTTTTCGAGAGTTGAAGCTATGGTGAAGATTCGTTTGGCTCGCGCCGGCGCAAAAAAGCGTCCGTTCTATCATGTCGTCGCGACCGATAGCCGTTCCTCGCGCGATGGCAAGTTCATCGAGCGTCTGGGTTATTACAACCCGAACGCCAAGGGCGGCGAGAACAAGCTGGTGGTCGATACCGCCCGCATTGAATACTGGAAGGGTAGCGGCGCGCAGGTCTCCGACCGCGTTGCCTATATCGTCAAGAACGTGCCGAATGCCGGTGCGGCGGCTGCCGTGGCCGGGGCGCCCGCAGCCTAAGCAATGAGCGGTAGCCGCCGGGTGGCGCTCGGTCGCGTCGCCGGCGTGTTTGGAATCAAGGGCTGGGTGAAGCTGTATTCCTACACCCGCCCGATCGAAAACATTCTGGACTATCCCCGTTGGTCGATCGCGGCGCGTGAGCCTTTCGAGGCGAAGCTGCTCGAAGGCCGGATTCACGGGAATGGACTGGTCGCCCGGATAACCGGCGCGAACGGGCTCCCGATCGAGGATCGCGATGTTGCGTCGGCTTTGGTCGGCGCCGACATTCTGGTCGAGCACAGCGAGCTGCCGAAGGCGCCGGCCGGGACGTACTACTGGGCCGAGTTGATCGGTCTGGCGGTGCAGTCGGAGGAAGGTGCGGCGCTGGGGCGAGTGGTCAGCGTGTTTTCGAATGGCGCGCAGGATGTACTGGTGATCGAGGACGGCGAGATCGAACGGATGATTCCGTTTGTCCACGGCCCGATCATCCAGTCGGTCGACTTGGCGGGCGGTGTCATCGTCGCCGCGTGGTCGCCGGAGTGGTAAGGCAGGAGTTGCAGCGGTGATGCGGATCGAGGTGTTGACGCTGTTCCCCGAACTGGTGGAGCAGGTCACGCGTTTCGGCATTCCGCGCAAGGCAGTAGAGGCGGGTTCGCTGGCGCTGACCACGCGGAATTTTCGCGATTACAGCGCCGATGGCGATCGCCGTGTCGACGATCGGCCTTACGGCGGCGGTCCCGGCATGGTGATGGAAGCAGAACCGTTGCAAGCCGCGATCGATGCCGCCAAGGCGTCGATCGGCGGACACGCCAAGGTCATCGGCCTAAGCCCGCAAGGCGAGCCGCTGACACAGGCCTGGGTGCAGCGGTTGGCGCAGGAACCGGCACTGGTTTTGTTGTGCGGTCGCTATGAAGGGCCGGACGAACGCGCGATGGGCGCGGTGGATTTGGAGTTGTCGCTGGGCGATTTCGTGCTCTCGGGTGGCGAACTTGCGGCGATGACCTTGGTGGATGCAGTGGCAAGATGGCTGCCCGGCGCGATCGGGCACGAGCAGTCGGCGCAGAACGATTCGTTCTCCGCGGGTCTGCTCGATCATCCGCACTACACGCGGCCGGAAATCTGGCGCGGAGTGCCGGTGCCGGAGGTGCTGCTGTCAGGCGACCACAAGAAAGTGGCGCGGTGGCGCCTGAAGCAGGCGCTGGGCGCGACCTGGTTGAAACGTCCGGACTTGTTGTCCGGGCTGAAGCTGGACCCGGAGCAAACCGGCCTTCTGCGCGAATTCATCGCAGAAAGCCACGACGATACGAGCAGCAGCAAGAACTTGAAGTAGGACGAGGTTAATCATGAGCACGATCATTCAGCAGCTTGATGCGGAACAGATGTCGAAGAAGGTCCCGGACTTCCGCCCCGGCGACACCGTCGAAGTGAAGGTCAAGGTCAAGGAAGGCGACCGCGAGCGTCTGCAGGCGTTCGAAGGCGTGGTCATCGCCATTCGCACCCGCGGCCTGAACTCGGCGTTCACGGTGCGCAAGGTGTCGCACGGCGAAGGCGTGGAGCGCGTGTTCCAGACCTACAGCCCGCAGGTTGCCGAAATCGCGATCAAGCGCCGCGGCGATGTCGCCCGCGCCAAGCTGTACTACCTGCGCGATCGCGCGGGCAAGTCGGCGCGCATCAAGGAAAAGCTGGGCTAAAGACTTACAGCGCTGCCGCTACGTACTGCGTAGCGGCGCGTGTGTGATTCAGTCGAAAAGCCGGGGCATACGCCTCCGGCTTTTTTGCGTTCAGGCGGCTGCTTTTCCGGAAGTGTGGCCGAGCGATTCGATCAGATGCCGGCGACGCAGCACCTGAACGTCAAGGCAGCAGACGGATCGCGGTGACGAAGCGATCCGGCCAGGGCGACTGTTCCATCGCAATCGTCTCGACCTGACCGCCGGATGCCGGTGCATGCACCATCATGCCGTCGCCGAGGAAGATCGTGGCGTGCATCGATGCATGTGCGCGATCGCTGAAGCGGTACAGCAAAATGTCGCCGGGTCGCGCATCGCGCAGGTGGATCTTGCGTCCGGCGTGGCGCAACTCGCCGGTGCTGCGCGGTACCGAAAGTCCGGCTGCCGCGTAGCTGTATTGCACCAGGCCGCTGCAGTCGAAGCCTGAAGGATCGGTGCCGCCATAACGATACGGCCGGCCGATCTGGTCCATCGCGGTTTCGACGATGGTGCGGCGCTCGACGCGAATATCGTCGGGCTCGCGTGTTGCGCAGCCGGCCAGCAGCGCAATACTCAGCGCAACACCCAGTCCGAACTTGCCCCTCATGCTTCGCTAAGCGGCCGGCGGCTGAGTCGATTGCATCGACGGCCGCAGCGCAAATGAGAGATACCAATGCGCGAGCCGTTCACGCCCGCGGCGCCACTGCAGTTGCGGCTGGCGAAAATCGAGGTAGCCCAGCGCCACGCCGACGGTGATTTCAACGGTGCGGACGGTTTCGGTCGACAGCAACTCGCTGGCCTCGGCTTCCAGCGCGTCGAGCGTGCGAACCACCGCGGCGAGATGGCGCTCGATCAAAGCTTCCGATTGCAGCTCCGCGGGGCGACGCCGTTCGAGCTGGCAGCTCACCGCAGCGTCGATAATGCCTTCGGCGAGCCATTGACGTCGCAGGATCGCCCAGCGCGCCGCGCCACGCGGCAACGAGGTCAGGCCGCGGCCGCGGCTCTGCAGGTATTCAACGATCAGCGTGCTGTCGGGCAGAACTTGCCCGGTATCGGTCACCAGCGTCGGCACTTTCGATAGCGGATTGATGCCGAGATAGGCTTCGCTCGCGGTGTAGGGATCGGTCACCACCATCTCGACCAGATCGGCCAGCCCGAGCTCGTGTGCGACCACGCGAACCTTGCGCGCATACGGCGAGGTGCTGCTGCAGTACAGCTTCATTTTCACTGCAGCCCTCTCCCTTGAGTGTCTCGGCGGCAACCCAAGCTTGCCGCGCGCGAGCCCCGATGGCAATCCTTGACAATCGCGGCCTGCGCAAATAAGAAGCCCGCCGGGTGGCGGGCTTCTGTACGCTGGGCGGCTGCGTTTTGCGCGCCTCAGCTGGCTTCCGCGGCCTCGGCAATGATCTCGGCTTCGAGCAACTTGTCGAGAAACTTCTCGGCATCGAGCGCGGCCTGGCAGCCGGTGCCGGCCGACGTGATTGCCTGGCGATACACGTGATCCATCACGTCGCCGGCGGCGAACACACCGGGCACGCTGGTGGCGGTGGCGCCGCCGTTGGTGCCGCTCTGCACTTTGAGATAACCGTTGTGCATCTCGAGCTGGCCTTCGAAGATGCCAGTGTTCGGCGAGTGGCCAATAGCGATAAACACGCCCTTGACGGTGACGTCCTTGGTGCTGCCATCCTGCACATTCTTGAGTCGCGCACCGGTGACGCCGCTGGCATCGCCGAGCACTTCTTCGAGCGATGAATTCCAGACGATATCGACCTTGCCCTCGGCCTGCTTCTTGAACAGCTTGTCGTGCAGAATCTTCTCGCCCTTGAACTTGTCACGGCGATGCACCACGGTGACCTTGCTGGCGATGTTGGCGAGGTACAGCGCTTCCTCGACCGCGGTATTGCCGCCGCCGATCACGGCGACTTCCTGACCCTTGTAGAAGAAGCCGTCGCAAGTGGCACAAGCGGACACGCCCTTGCCGCGAAAGCTTTCCTCGGTCGGAATACCCAGATACTTGGCGCTCGCACCGGTGGCGATGATCAGCGCGTCGCAGGTGTACTCGGCCTGATCGCCCTTGAGGGTGAACGGACGCTGCTTGAGGTCGACCGAATGAATGTGGTCGAAGATGAAATTGGTGTCGAAGCGTTCGGCATGACGGCGCATGCGATCCATCAAATCGGGGCCCATCAGGCCTTCGACGTCGCCGGGCCAGTTATCGACCTCGGTGGTGGTCATCAGCTGACCGCCTTGCTCGAGACCGGTGATCAGGGTCGGCTTCAGGTTGGCGCGCGCCGCGTAGACCGCCGCGGTGTAACCGGCGGGGCCGGAACCCAGAATGATCAGACGATGGTGGTTACTCATGGCGTATCTCGCTTCTTGTTACTAAAAGGTTTGATGCCGAACCGAATGGGGCCGGATCACCGGCCCCATCGGCTGCTACTCACGGAGTAGCGGAACCGCGATTCACTGTTACAGCGTGGCAGCGTGCTTGGCGAGGTAGGTGGCCACGCCCTTGGCGTCGGCCTTCATGCCTTCGTCGCCCTTCTTCCAGCCGGCCGGGCAGACTTCGCCGTGTTCTTCGGTGAACTGCAGCGCATCGACCAGGCGCAGCATCTCATCGACTTCGCGACCCAGCGGCAGGTTGTTGACCACCTGATGCTGAACGACGCCGTTCTTGTCGATCAGGAAGGACGCACGCAGCGCAACGCCGGCGCCGGGGGCTTCGATGCCGTAGGCCTGGGCGATGCTGTGGGTAACGTCGGCCACCATCGGGAACTTCACTTCGCCGATGCCGCCTTTTTCGACCGGCGTCGCGCGCCAGGCGAAGTGGGTGAACTGGCTGTCGATCGACACGCCGATCAGCTGCACGCCGCGCTCTTCGAACTGCTTGATGCGGTTGTTGTGGGCGATGATTTCCGACGGGCAAACAAATGTGAAGTCGAGCGGCCAAAAGAACAGCACGACGTACTTCTTGCCGCGGTAGTCGGAAAGCTTGAAGTTTTCGGTGATCGAGCCATCGCCGAGAACGGCGGCGGCGGTGAAATCGGGAGCGGGGCGGGCGACGAGAATGCTCATGAATCCTCCTAAAGACTGTGGTTTAACGAAGGGCCAGGGGACGGCCATTGAACTTGAACCTGCGGATCGGATCAAACCACCGTTCCGATGCGAAGCGGCATGGTACGCGGCACCAACACAATACTTCCAGACAAAATTTATTATTCGGTGTATAGCGAGTCACTATCATTGCCCGCATCCGTGCAGTCCAGGATGCGGCGCCGCTCGGGCGCCTCGCAAGGCCATTCTGCCGCCCTGGCAGAATCGGGCATCGCCATCCTTCCCGGCCCGGTTGCAAGCGCGCAGCGGTCGCGGTCGATCGCGCTGGGTCCCTGCAAAATCGAATCCGTGGCCATAGCGCCAAGCGGCCAGAAGCCTGGCGCGACGCCGAGTTGTAAGTACGGCGTGCAATAATTCCCGAAGATCGAGCCGCGCGGCGATCCCCCCATTTTCTTTCACTCCAATCAAGTTCGACACCCATGAGCGAGTCTCGGTCTGTGTTTGTGCGTTTCTTCAGCTGGATCTGGCGTGCGCTGCTGGGCCTGTACCGGCTCATCATTGTGGTCAGCGTATTGTTGCTGTTGTTCGCGCTATGGACGGCGCTGCGCGGCGGACCTTCCGTCAATGTCGAGAAGAATGAGCCGCTGACGCTGATCCCCACCGGCGCGCTGGTCGACCAGAACGACACCAGCAGTCGCGGCTTCCTGCGTGAACTCGGGAGCGAGCGACCCAGCCAGACGCGCGTGCGCGATCTCACCGATGCGCTCGACGCCGCACGGATGGACGCGCGCATTCCGTTCGTCGTGATCAAGCTCGACGACCTGCAAGGCGCCGGGCTGCCGCAGCTGCAGGAAGTGGCCGCCGCGATGAAGAAATTCCGCGCCGCCGGCAAGCCGATCTATGCATTCGGCGAATCCTTCGATCAAAGCCAGTACTTCCTCGCCGCACAGGCGGACGAGATTTCGCTCGATCCGATGGGCTCGGTGACGCTCGAAGGATTCAGCAGCTACACCAACTATTTCAAGGACGCGCTCGACAAGCTCGGCGTGCAGGTCAACGTGTTCCGCGTCGGCGAGTTCAAGTCGGCGGTCGAGCCGTTCCTGCGCAACGACATGTCGCCGGATGCCAAGCTGGCCAATCAGGCCTGGCTGTCCGACCTCTGGAGCACTTACAACAGCGGCGTGAGCGAGGCGCGCAAACTGCCGCCGAATTCGGCCGACACGTATGCGCGCGGATTCGCTGCCGGTCTGTCGCAGGATCAGGGCGACGCCGCCAAGCTGGCGCTCGACAGCAAACTGGTGACGCGCGTCGAAACGCAGGCGGACTTCCGCAAGCGCATCGCCGACAAGGTCGGCTACGACAAGGACAAGGGCAGCTTCCGTCAGATCGATTACGGCAGCTACCTGCGCGCGGTGAAGCACGAGGCGCACCGCAAATCGTCCGCGCACAAGATCGGTCTGGTCGTGGTGCAGGGTGAAATCGTCGATGGCGAAAGCGACGACACCACGGCCGGCGGCGACACCATCACCGACCTGCTCGACCGCGCGCGTCGCGACGATACGGTCGAAGCGGTATTGCTGCGCGTGAATTCGCCGGGCGGCAGCGTGTTCGCCTCAGAGAAGATCCGCCGCGCGGTGCAGGCACTGCAGAAGGATGGCAAGCCGGTGGTGGTGTCGATGTCGACACTTGCTGCCTCCGGCGGTTACTGGATCTCGATGGAAGCCGACAAGATCTTCGCCGAGCCTTCGACCATCACCGGTTCGATCGGCATCTTCGGTCTGGTGCCGACCATCGATCAGCCGCTCGCCAAGCTCGGCATCCATACCGATGGCGTCGGCACCACGCCGCTGTCGGGGGCTTTCCGCCTGGATCGTCCGCTGTCGCCGGACGTGCGCATCATCGTGCAGTCGCAGATCGAGAAGGGTTACCGCGAATTCACCGAAGGCGTTGCGAAGGCGCGTAACCTGCCGCTGGAGAAGGTGCAGGACATCGCCCGTGGGCGCGTCTGGAGTGGCGCTGCTGCAAAGGGGCTCGGCCTGGTCGACGAGATCGGCGGCTTCGAAGAGGCGCAGGCAGCCGTGGCCAAGCTTGCCGAACTGCAGCCGGATACCTACGACGTCTACGAATTCATGCCCGATCGCGATTGGTTCAAGCAGGTGTTCGGCAAGTTCCTTAGCCAATCCGAGTTCAGCTCGCGCATGCTGAAGACGCTGTTGCCTGTGGCGGCGCAGTCGGAAGCCGACGTGCTGACGCAGGCGCTGCGTCACCTCAACGATCCCCACGGCGAGTACGCGTACTGCTTCTGCGAGCCCAGCACGCCGTCGCGCGCACGCTAAGCCTCGCCGGACATGGCCTACGCCGAAATCAATGGCGTCGATCTGTACTTCGACGACATCGGCAGCGGCGTGCCCGTGGTGATGTTGCACGGACTCGGCGCCAGTCATGAAGACTGGGAGTCGCAGCGCACGCCGTTCTCGCGCCGCTATCGCGTCATCGCGCCGGATCTGCGTGGCTTTGGCGCCAGCGGCCGCAGCGGTGAGTACAGCGTGGCGCAGTTCGCCGACGACATCTGGGGCTTGCTGGAAACGCTGAAAGTGCGGCGATTCCACCTGATCGGCCACTCGATGGGCGGGGCGGTCGCGTTGCAGATGGCGCTGGACCGGCCCGAGCGCATTCGCAGACTGGTGTTGGCCGATACCTTGCCAAGCTTCGAAACCAACACACTGGGCAAACGCATGCTGTTCGCGTATCGCTACGCGATGATGGGCGTGTTCGGACCGCAGCGGCTGGCCAAGGCCGTAGCGCGCAAATTGTTCCCCGGCACCGAGCGTGAACAGGTGCGGCTGCGCGAGCGTGCGGTGCGGCGCGGCGATATCAATGACCGCACCGTCTATCTCGACACCATCCGCAATCTGCTGGGCTGGACGGTGACCTCGAGACTGGCAACACTGACGATGCCGGTGTTGGTGATCGCCGCCGAGCACGACTACTTTCCGGTCAGCGATGCCGAAGCCTTCGCCGCCGCGCTACCGAATGCGCAGCTGGAAGTGTTCGCCGGCGCACATCACGCGGTACCGCTGGAGATTCCGGGCGCGTTCAATCGTCGCGTGCTCGATTTTCTCGCGTCGCGTAGCCGGCTCAAAAAAAAGGGAGTTGGTTATAAGTGACGTAGCATGCGTGCTTGGAGGCGCTTGAGTCGTCTTGAATGTGTTAGATCTTGAGCGAGAGCAAATGAAAATCTTTGCCACATGCCTTATTCGGTACCAATCTGGCGGCGGTAACCGAAAATGTCGCTGCGCTCCAAGTTGCCGCCTCAAGCTAAAAATTAATGAGCAGTTTTTGGGCCGGCAAATACATCTATCGTTTTAGTCTTGATGGACGTACCAGTCGTCCCATCGCGACAACTCAATATGTTTGCGCACGTAACCGTTTTCACTTAGCAATTCAAACAAATTCTCGCGCATTGGAGTGAAGTTGTGTTCGCAGGTTATGACCTTGAATCGGTGTCGCGTAAAATCAAAATTCCTGAGTATTTCGAATTCGCTACCCTCTGTGTCGATAGAAAGGTAATCGATCTCGCGTGGTGCGTCGTACTTGGCGAGTAGATCGTTAAGGGATATTGTCTTAACCTCATAGCACGCGGTCTCGTGGCGACTATGGCCATCGGCGTCCTTGAATGCTGCAATAGTTGATAGAGCGGCGTCATCGACTTCGTTGAATTTAACAACTGAATCAGAATCGCGCCAAACACAATTTGTCTCTATCCAACTATTTCGATTGGCTCGCAGTGCCTGATGCCAACAGCGTGCCGGTTCGGCCAGAATACCGGACCAACCGTATTCCTTTTCCAGCAGGTACGAGTTGCTCAGTTGCACACCATCTGTCGCGCCAAATTCAACGAAGTAGCCATTGCGCTTGAAACCCGATTCGGTTAGCGCAAAAAAGTCTTGCTTCAATTGGGATTTCGATTGTCCCATCATCATCGGGACTCTGGATAGGTCGCCCCTCTGCATGGCAAGTACAAGATCGAGACTATTCTTGTACTCCTTGAGTGCAACCAGGGTGTCGTAGTGAGTCACGCCGAGACCCAACCACTGAAACGCAGCTTGGCCGATCTTTTTTGGAATCGTCATTTAACTATCAGTAATTCGACGGGATGCGCAGTGAGGGTCGTCGCCTGATGATAATGATCGATAGTCATGACAATCTTCGCAAATCACAGATTGTTCTCCGTGCGGCCAGAAGTCTCTTGGGATTGCTACTAAGTCTACTCGACTATAATCGAATGTTTACGTCAATTGAAATCTCGTTCCTCGCTGATTAATTAGATTTGTAACTCGCCAGATAACAAGGTCGATGACAGCAGATCAACCCAAAAACTGACTGGTATCTCCACTAATGTGGGTGGTGCAGCATGGCGCCTGGTTTGGACTTCTACATACGCCTCAGGCAGACAGCCGCATCGAAAGGTCGATCGCGCGAACGTGCTTGGTGATTGCGCCGACTGAGATGCGGTCGACACCGGTCTCGGCGAGGCTACGAATATTCTCGAGATTGGCGCTGCCGGAATACTCGATCAAGGTTTTTCCGCCGGCCGCGCGGTGCGTGCGCGTGAGCTGCACGGCTTCGCGCAACTCGGGCAGGGCGAAGTCGTCGACCAGCAGCAGGTCGACATCGGCTTCGAGAGCGGCCCGCGCTTCATCGAGATTTTCGGCCTCCGTCATCAGCCATACGCCGGCTTCGAGCGCACGCGCGTTCGCGATCGCCGGACGAATGCCGCCAGCGGCCGCGATATGGTTTTCCTTGATCAGGATGCCATCGTATAGCCCGATCCGGTGATTGACGCCGCCGCCGCAGACGACGGCGTACTTCTGCGCATTGCGCAGTCCCGGCAAGGTCTTGCGCGTGTCGACGATTGCGCAGCCGGTGCCCGCGATCAGATCGACGTAGCGCCGTGTGGCGGTGGCAGTGCCGGACAGCGATTGCAGAAAATTGAGCGCGGTGCGCTCGCCGGTCAGCAGTGCGCGCGCTGGGCCGCGCAGTTCGAACACGCGTTGATCGGCCTCGACGCGGCTTCCTTCGTCGATCAGCCAATGCAGTTCGATCGCAGGGCTCAGGCGCGCGAATACCGAATCGACCCATGGGCGTCCGCAGATCACTGCGGGCTCGCGTGCGATCACATAGCCCCGTGCAAGCTTGTCGGCGGGCACCAGGCGGGCAGTGACATCGCCGCTGCCGATGTCCTCGTCGAGTGCGCGAGTAACCGTCAGTTCGAGATCGGTTGGTACGGCAGGCAGCTTCATCATCGACCAATCACAGCAGCAGGAATTCGAGTAAGGCCATCTGCGCCCACAGGCGATTCTCGGCCTCGTCCCAGACCACGCTGTGCGGGCCGTCGATGACCTCGGCGGTGACTTCCTCGCCACGATGGGCCGGCAGGCAATGCATGAACAGCGCCTTCGGCGCGGCACGGCGCATCAGTGCCGCGTCGACCTGGTAGGGCGCCAGAATACGAATGCGCTGGGCCTGCTCGGATTCGCGGCCCATGCTGGTCCAGCAATCGGTGACCACGACATCGGCGCCGTCGACCGCGGCGGCGGGTGTATCGACCAAGCGCGCCGCACCCTCGCCGAGCGCGAGCTCTTCGGCGGAAGGACGATACTCCGCAGGTGCTGCGATGCGCAGATCGAAACCGAACAACCGCGACGCCTCGATCCAGGACGCACAGACGTTGTTGCCATCGCCAATCCAGGCTGCGACTTTGCCGGCCGGATCACCGCTGGTCTCGAACCAGGTTTGCATGTCGGCCAGCAACTGGCAGGGATGGTGACGTTCCGACAGGCCGTTGATTACCGGCACGCGCGAATGCCGCGCCAGCTCTTCCTGATCCGCCTGCGAGTCGTTGCGGATCATGATGGCGTCGCACATGCGCGACAGCACCTTGGCCGTATCCGCCACCGCTTCCTCGCGACCGAGTTGGGTCTGCGCGGTCGTCAACATCAAGGCATGGCCGCCGAGCTTGGCCATACCGACTTCGAAGGAGACGCGGGTACGTGTTGAACTCTTGGCGAAGATCATCGCCAGCGTGCGGCCCACCAGCGGCCGGTGGCTGAGATCGTGCGCGCGCTTGAGCGCCATTGCGCGCGCCACGATGCCGCGCGCCTCGCCAGGATTCAATGCCCCGAGCGTCAGAAAATGACGGACCACCGCGTCGTCTCCCAAAAATAATAGGGCCGCCCGCAGGCGGCCCGAATGTTCCAGCGTGCTGGAATATTACGCCAGATTTTTCTCGGCGAATTCCCAGTTCACCAGGCTCCAGTAGTGCTCCAGGTAGTTCGGGCGGGAATTGCGATAGTCGATGTAGTACGCATGCTCCCAGACGTCGCAGGTCAACAGCGGCGTGTCCGCAGTTGTCAGCGGCGTGGCCGCGTTCGACGTGCTGATAACGGCCAGCGAGCCATCCGGCTTCTTCACCAGCCAGGCCCAGCCCGAACCGAAGGTGCCGATCGCGGTTTCGGTGAAGAGCTTCTTGAAATCGTCAATGCCGCCGAAATTTTTGACCAAGGCATCGGCGATTTTTTTGCCCGGAGCAGCGGACTTCGGCGTCAGGCTGTTCCAGAAGAAATTATGGTTCCAGATCTGGCCGACATTGTTGAACAGCTTGCCCGAGGCTTTCTTGACCGCATCTTCCAGTGAGGCGTTTTCGAATTCGGTGCCGACGATCAGCTTGTTCGCCGTATCGACGTAGGTCTTGTGGTGCTTGCCGTAATGGAACTCCAGTGTCTCGCGCGACATATGGGGTTCCAGCGCCTCGCGGGCGTAGGGCAGTTCGGGAAGGGTGAAAGCCATTTGGTCAATCTCCAGAGCAGACTTGTTCGTGTTGTCGGGAAGCACCTTAGGGCAGGCGCCGCGCAAATTCAATAGAAACCGCAGCGCCGCCCACAGGCGCTGGCGTAAGCGATGCGGGTCCGGTTTCGACCGGCAAATCGCAGGGAAATTCATTGCCATGCTGTGACGCGCGCACGACAGTGGTAAACTTAAGTCCCACCCGTTCGAACTTTGATATGGATATGGATACTCTCGAACGCATCAAGCAGCTGGTGACCCAGAATCCCATCATCATTTTCATGAAGGGAACCCCGGATTTCCCGCAGTGCGGTTTCTCGTCGCGTGCCACACAGGCCTTGAATGCCTGCGGCGTTGAGTACGCCTTCGTCAATATTTACGAAGACGAAGAGGTCTACCGCACATTGCCGAAGTACGCCAACTGGCCAACGTTCCCGCAGCTGTACGTGAAGGGCGAACTGGTCGGCGGCTGCGACATCACGCTGGATCTGCACCAATCCGGCGAGTTGAAGAAAATGCTGGAAGAAGCGGTCGGCAAAAAGCAGGCGGCCTAACGCTTCCCTCGCGGCACAAAAAAGCCCGCTTGCAGCGGGCTTTTTTTATGGGCGTGCGCGGAGCGTCAACTTGCCAGTAACGCAGTGGCTACCTGCCTGCGAAGTGCCGCTCCGGCCAACACGTCCACCAGATGCAAGGCAAATGCGATGGCCGTGTTGGGTCCCTGGCTGGTGACGACATGCGCATCCTGCACGACGGCCTGGTCGACCCAGTTCGGCAGCTGCGCCTTGAAGGCCGGATAGCACGTGGCCTTGCGTCGATCGAGCAGGTGATGAGCCGCCAGAACCAGCGCCGGCGCAGCGCAAATCGCTGCGAGCCATTTGCCGCGATCGTTCTGCATTTCCAGCCGTTCGATCAGCGGCGCATGACGGTTCAGTGCGGCCGCGCCTTTTTCACCGCCCGGCAGCACGATCATTTCGAATTTCTCGTCGCGAACATCGAAGAAGCGACGATCGGCGACCAGCTTCACGGCACGCGTGCCGTTGATCACCAGCTCTGGCTCGATGCTGGCCAAGGTCACATCGAGTTCGGCGCGGCGCAGCACATTCAGTAAGGCGACGGTTTCCAGGCTTTCGGAGCCGTGGGCGATCGGGATCAGAACTTTTGCCGAAGCGGTCATCGCAGAGATCTCCTGCTGGCGGGGTGGACGCCGTCGCGCCGTGAACGCTGAATGCCGAGCGCCGAATCTGAACGACGAGTCCACGTTGCGGTCGATATCGCAGCATGCTGCACACGTCCCGGGCGCGCCCCAGATGCGCGTCGGGGTTGACGTCGGAGTCGATGTTAGGATCGCCGCACTCGTCGAGCAAGCGAGCCTGCGTCCTTGTCCAGGAGAGAGAACATGAGTGGCTCAACGCAAGAAGCCGCGCCGACTGCCGAATTCCGTCACATCCGGATTCCGAGCGCCGGCGAAAAAATTCGGATCGAGGACGGCAAGCTCGTGGTTCCGGATCAGCCTATCGTCGGCTACGTCGAAGGCGACGGCATTGGTCCGGACATCACCAAGGCCTGCCTGCGGATCTGGGACGCCGCCGTTGAAAAAGCCTATGGCGGAACCCGCAAGATCCACTGGTGCGAAACCTTTCTTGGCGAGAAGGCGGCCGGTTTGTACGACGGCAACTATTGCCCGGACGAAACCCTGAAGGTGCTGCAGGACCTGATCGTGTCGATCAAGGGGCCGTTGACCACGCCGGTCGGCGGTGGCTTCCGTTCGCTCAATGTCGCGCTGCGCCAGGATCTCGATCTGTACGCCTGCGTACGTCCGGTGCGGCATTACGCCGGCGTGCCGAGTCCGCTGAAGCGTCCGGATAAAGTCGATATCGTGCTGTTCCGCGAGAACACCGAAGATGTCTATACCGGCATCGAGTACAAGACCGGCACGCCGGAGAACGAAAAACTCGCGCGGTTCTTGCGCGAGGAGATGAAGGCTAAGTTTTTCGAAGGCGCCGGACTCGGCATCAAGCCGATTTCGGCATTCGGTTCGAAACGTCTGGTGCGCAAGGCGATTCAGTACGCCATCGATCACGGCCGCGAATCGGTGACGCTGGTGCACAAGGGCAACATCCAGAAGTACACCGAAGGCGCGTTCCGCAATTGGGGCTACGAAGTCGCGCGTGAGGAATTCGCTGGCGTCACCATCACGGAAGAGCAGCTGTACGGCGAGTACAAGGGCAAGCAGCCGGACGGCAAGATCGTCATCAAGGATCGCATCGCCGACATCATGTTTCAGATGATGCTGCTGCGGCCCGACGAGTTCGACGTGATCGCGACCACCAATCTCAACGGCGACTATCTGTCGGATGCGATTGCCGCCGAAGTCGGCGGCATGGGCATCGCCCCGGGCGCCAATATGGCCGATTTCGTTGCCGTGTTCGAAGCCACCCACGGCACCGCGCCGAAGTACGCCAACCAGAACAAGGTCAATCCCGGTTCGCTGCTGTTTTCCGGCGTGATGATGCTCGAATACATGGGCTGGAACGAGGCCGCCGATCTGATCACCTTGGTCTATCCGGAGGTGATCGGCGACGGCATCGTCACCTACGATTTTGCGCGCCAGATCGATGGCGCCACCGAGGTCGGCACCAGCCAGTTCGCCGACGCGCTGATCGAACGCATTCAGGGCGGTGTCGATCTGGAGGCCAAGCGCAAGGCGCAACGTGAGCAGTTGGTCAAGGAACGCAAGCAGCGCGAAGTTCGGCGATTACTGCAGCCGATGGAGGAGATGCTCGACACCGGCCGCATACCGCATACGGTCAACGATTTGATGACGCGCAGCTTGATCACGGTGAGCGACGACGACAGCATCGACAGCGCGATGCACCTGATCTCGCAAAACAACATCAGCTCGCTGGTGGTCGAGCCGAATGGCAACGGCGAATGGGGCATTCTGACGCGGCGCGACATCATCTCCAGGGTGGTGCGCGCGGCGAAGAATCCCTTGACGACCAAGGTTGCCGAGATCGCCGTGCGGCCGATCGTATCGGTGCCGGCCGAGACCAGCATCGTCGAGGCGGCCAAGCTGCTCGAAGAGAGCAAGTTCACGCGGCTGACGGTGGCCCAGGGCAAGAAGATCATCGGCATCGTCACCGAAACCGATATCTTCAATGCCGTCGAGAAGTTTGGCTGGGCTGGCGAGGGCGTCTGAGCGGCAGGTTTGATGAAGCTGCAAAAAAGGCGGCCGTAGCCGCCTTTGTTGTTTCCGATAGCAGGGATGGACCTTGGTCGTGTCGACCCATCCCGCTCCATCCGCTATCGCTTGCGTAGCAACTGAAACCGCCGTTGCGCCAAGTCGGAAATTGGCGCGCCGGACATCAGCCCAGTGTGGCCAAGCGCGGCATGCGGTCTGGCAGCGCCAAGCGGAATACGGTTTTCATCACCGAGCCAAACTGCTTCGTCAACGAGCCGCTGTTGTAGGGCAGGCCGTACTGCTGGCACAGCGCGCGGACTTTCGGTGCAATCTCGGCGTAGCGATTGCTCGGCAGGTCCGGGAACAGGTGATGTTCGATCTGGAAGCTGAGGTTGCCGCTCATCACGTGCATCAACTTGCCGCCTTCGATGTCGCAGGAGCCGAGCAACTGCCGCAGATACCAGCGGCCACGCGTTTCATTGGCGATTTCCGCTTCGGTGAATGTCTCGGCGCCATCCGGAAAATGGCCGCAGAAAATGATCATGTACGACCACAGGTTGCGGATCAGATTGGCCACGATGTTGCCGGCCAGCACGGGCAGGAAGAACGGTCCGGCCAGCGCCGGGAACAGCACGTAATCCTTCAGCACCTGTTTGCGCGCCTTGCGCCACATGCCTTTCAGTTTGGCGCGCGATTCCGGCTTCAGCGTGCCGGTCGTGCGCAGTTGATCCATCTCTGAATCGTGCAGGGCGACGCCCCACTGGAAGAACACCGCGAGCAGCGCGTTGGCGATCGGGTTCAGCAGGTAGTAGGGATGCCAGGCCTGCTTGTCGCTCATGCGCAGAATGCCGTAGCCGACATCGCGATCCTTGCCGAGCACATTGGTCCAGGTGTGATGTTCGACGTTGTGCGTGTTCTTCCACTGATCGGCCGGGCAGGTGTTGTCCCACTCCCAGGTCGACGAATGAATTGCCGGATCGCGCATCCAATCCCATTGGCCATGCATGACGTTGTGGCCAATTTCCATGTTTTCGAGAATCTTCGCGCTGCCGAGCGCCAACACGCCGGCGATCCAGGCCGGCGGCGCAAAGATGCCGGCGTAAATCAGCGCGCGGCCACCGACGTCGAGCCCACGTTGAATGCGGATCATGCGGCGGATGTAGGCGGCATCGGCTTCGCCGAGGCTGGCGAGGGTCTGTTCGCGGATTGCGTCGAGCGCCTCACCGAAGGCCTTCGCGTCGGCATCCGAGAGCCGCGTGCGCAGAGTGGCAGCAGTCGACGGCTTGCGGCTGGCACGCGCGGGCTTGCGCAGGGCTTTCGGCAGGGTGCTGCGGGCTTGGGAACGGCTCATGGCGGTCTCCTGAAGGTTCAAAGTTCGATTTCGACGTCGCCGGCGGCGGCGCAGACGCAGATCTGCACCAGCTCGCCGCTGTCGCGATGGATGTGGCCGCTGCGCAGGTCGCGCACGCAGCCGGATTTCAAGGTCACCATGCAGCCGTGGCAGATGCCCATGCGGCAGCCGTGGGCCGGTGCAAGCCCAGCCGCTTCGGCGACTTCCAGCAGCGGTTTGGCGCCATCGGCCTGTGCCAGACGGCCGCTACGGCTGAATCGCACCTCGCCGCCGACCGCACCAGCATTGGCCGGTGCCAAGGCCGCCTGGAACCGCTCTACCTGCAGGCGCTCGGCGACACCGGCCTGCGACCAGATTGCATCGAGCGTCGCCAGCAGTGCGCGGGGACCGCAGGCGTAGGCCTGACGCGTCTGCCAATCGCTGCAGACCTGCTCGAGATGCGCCGTGCTGAAGTGACCGGATAGCGCGGCGTCACCAGTAGCACGAGTGTTCACCAAATGGACGCGCAACTGCGGGAAGCGCTCGGCAAGAGCGCGCAGTTCGTCGGCGAAGATGCAATCGGCTGGCGTCGGTGCGTAATGGATCAGCACGGCGTCGGTCATCGCGTCGCGCGCGGCCAAGCTGCGCAGCATGCTCATGATCGGCGTGATGCCGCTGCCGGCGGTGACGAACAGCAAGGGGTCGGCCGACACGCTCGGCAGCACGAATTCGCCTTCGGCCGGCGACAGGTGGATCAGCATGCCGGTCTGCGCCTCGCGCACCAGGTGCGTCGAAACGCGGCCGCCGTCGACCGCCTTGACGGTGATGCTGAAGCAGCCGTCGGCGCGCTCCGGCGCCGACGAAATCGAATAGCAGCGCGAATGCCGCACGCCTTTGATGTCGATGCCGATGCTGACGAACTGACCGGCGCGATGCGCGCGCCAGCCGCGACCGGGGCGAATTACCAGCGTGCGCGCGTCGGCTGTTTCGCTGAGCACCTGCTCGATGCGACCGCGCAGGCCGCGGCCAAACCGGAGCGGGTTGACCAGTTCGAGGAAATCGCCCGGTACCAGTGGCGTCACCATCGGCTTGACGAGCGAGCGGCTCAGCAGGCGCGAGATTCGGCTGCTGGTGGCGCTGTCGGCTTGGGTAGAAATGGCCATGTGCAGGGGCTCCGGGATGGGCGGAATATCTGTGAACGTGTGTTCACTATAAGATCGGTAAAAATGAAAGTCAACAACTGTTCACTGAAATTCCAGTTGTCGCAGCAGTCCCGCAGTTGACCCGCGGTTGAACGTGGATGCTTGGAGGAACGATGATGCGCACCATGACCCTCAGAAAATTGCGCGCTTCGCGTCGCCGCGGCAGCAGCGCCGCCAGCGAGGACGCGACAGGCGGCACCGGTTCGCGCGACGAGCGCAAGCAGCGGACGCGTCGCGCGCTGCTGGATGCCGCACTCGAACTGATGCAGGGCGAACGCAGCTTCAGCAGCGTGTCGCTGCGCGAAGTGACGCGTTCGGCTGGCGTGGTGCCGGCCGCGTTCTATCGCCATTTCAGCGGCATGGAAGAACTCGGTCTGGCGCTGGTCGACGATTCGTTCAAGACCCTGCGGCGATCGATGCGCGAAGCACGCGCGGCGGCCTTGCCGGCGACGCACCTGATCCGTCGCTCGGTCGAAACCTTCCTCGGCTACGCGCACACGCATCGGCACCACTTCCAGTTCATCGCCAAGGAACGTTTCGGCGGCTCGTCGGTGATTCGCTTTGCCGTGCGCAAGGAAGTACACCTGTTTACCAGCGAACTGGCGACGGACCTCGCCCGGTTTCCGCTCGCCGGCAAGATCTCAACCGAAGACCTGCAAATGATTGCCGCGCTCGTGGTGCAGTCGGTGATGATGGCGACCGAGGCCTTCCTCGACATGGCGCCGAACGAGCCGGACGACGCCGCACAGCTGTATCAGCAGACGGAAAAGCAGCTGCGGCTGATCTTCATCGGTGCGCAGGGCTGGCGGAGCAAGCCGGCTACGCGTGCGTGAGTCGTCTGAGCGATTTATTCGTAGTGCTCGATTCGGCTAGAACGAAACCGATGCCGCAATCGCAACTGCACACTAACTAGGAGCATTGGATGGCACTGGGCCTGCTCGTGATCGGCGACGAACTGCTGTCGGGAAAGCGCAGCGATCGCCATTTGCCGAAAGTGATCGAGCTGCTCGCGGCGCGCGGCATTGCGCTGGGCTGGGCGCATTTTCTGGGCGACGACGAGGCGCAGATCGCCGAGGCGATTCGCGCGGCGCGCGGGCGCGGCGATATCGTGTTGTCCTGCGGCGGGATCGGCGCCACACCCGACGATCGCACGCGCCAGGCTGCGGCACTGGCGTTCGAAGTGCCGATCGAGACGCAGCCCGAAGCGTTGGCGCTGATCGAAGCCGAGTATGGCGCCAAGGCTTACCCGAATCGTGCGCTGATGGCGCAATTCCCCAAGGGGGCTTCGATCATTCCGAATCCGGTCAACCGCGTCGCCGGCTTTTCCATCGGCGACTGCTACTTCGTACCGGGCTTTCCGGAAATGGCCTGGCCGATGCTCGAATGGGTGCTGGATGGGCCGTTGAAAGCCCTGCACGACGCCGCGCCACCGCAGGAGTTTCGCTTGCGCGCGACCGGCACGCGCGGCGAGGGCGATCTGCTGGACCTGATGGAAGCGACCCTGGCGCGCTTTCCCGGCACCAAGCTGTCGAGCCTGCCGTCGCGCGGCCTGCCGGGGCGCCCGCGGCATATCGAATTCGGCATCAAGGGGCAGGCGGAACTGGCTGCACTGGCCTTCGTCTGGTTCCGCGCACGCTTGCTCGAACGCGGCGACGTCGAGATCGAAGACTTGCAGGTTCCGTGAGCGCCTTGCTGAGTCCAACATTGAAGCGTTGTTGACCGATACGCCGAGGCTTAAGCGCCCGACGCTACGCTTTCAGTAACAACTGCAATACGACTTTCGGATTCGGATTCGGATTCGGATTCGGATTCGGATTCGGCTCACCGCTCGCCGCATGCGGCATGGGTCTCTGCGCACTCTACGCACCGAACAACAATCGCTTACTCGGCAGCAGCAAAAGTCCATACACAAAAAAAGAGCCGCTGCGAGCGGCTCTTTTTTTGCGTGTTCCGTTACGCGTACGATCACGACGTAGCGTCATGGCACCACTGAAACGCAGACAACGGCTTCAATGCGCCGGCGTTTCGTTGGCCAGGAACAGCCAGGTTTCCACCACGGTGTCCGGGTTGAGCGACATACTCTCGATGCCTTCGTCCAGCAGCCAGCGCGCCAGTTCCGGGTGATCGCTGGGGCCCTGGCCGCAGATGCCGATGTACTTGCCTTTTTTCCGGCAGGCGGCAATCGCCATATGCAGCATCTTCTTCACCGCCGGATCGCGTTCGTCGAACAGGTGCGCGATCAAGCCGGAGTCGCGATCCAGGCCCAACGTCAGCTGGGTCATGTCGTTGGAGCCGATCGAGAAGCCGTCGAAGTATTCGAGGAATTCCTCGGCCAGGACGGCATTGCTCGGCAGCTCGCACATCATGATCAGCTGCAGATCGTTCTTGCCGCGTTCGAGTCCGTTGGTCTTGAGGATCTCGTTGACCTGACGCGCTTCGTCGAGCGTGCGCACGAACGGCACCATCACGCGCACATTGGTCAGACCCATTTCCTCGCGCACGTACTTCAGCGCGCGGCACTCCATGTCGAAGCAGGGACGGAAGCTCTCGGCGATATAGCGCGAGGCGCCGCGGAAGCCCAGCATCGGATTCTCTTCATGCGGCTCGTAGCGGTTGCCGGCGACCAGATTGGCGTACTCGTTCGATTTGAAGTCTGACAGGCGCACGATCACCGGCTGCGGCGCGAACGCCGCGGCGATCATCGCAATGCCTTCGGCCAAGCGCATCCAGAAGTAGTCCACTGGCGACGGATAGGCGGCGATCATGTTGTCGATCACGCGACGCACGTCGGGCGGCTGCTTGTCGAGTTCGAGCAGCGCCTGCGGGTGGATGCCGATCTGTCGGTTGATGATGAATTCGAGACGGGCGAGGCCGACGCCACGATGCGGCAGGCTGGCGAAGTCGAACGCCTGCTCCGGCGTGCCGACGTTCATCATGATCTTGACCGGCAACTCCGGCATCTTGTCGAGCGCGACTTCATCGACCTGGAAGTCGACGTGGCCTTCGTAGACGAAGCCGGTATCGCCTTCGGCACAGGACACGGTGACTTCGGCGCCATCCTTCAGCAGCTCGGTGGCGTTGCCGCAGCCGACGACCGCGGGAATGCCGAGTTCGCGCGCGATGATCGCCGCGTGGCAGGTGCGGCCGCCGCGATTGGTGACGATCGCGGAGGCGCGCTTCATGATCGGTTCCCAGTCGGGATCGGTCATGTCGGTGACCAGCACGTCGCCTTTCTGCACGCGCTCCATCTCGGCAATCGAGTTCAGCGCGCGCACGCGGCCGGCGCCGATCTTCTGGCCGATCGCGCGGCCCTCGGCGATGACCTTGCCGCGCGACTTCAGCTTGTAGCGCCGCAGCGTATTGCCCGCGGCGCGCGACTGCACCGTCTCCGGCCGCGCCTGCAGGATGTAAAGCTTGCCGTCGGTGCCGTCCTTGCCCCACTCGATGTCCATCGGACGTTTGTAGTGGTCTTCGATGATCAGCGCCTGGGCTGCGAGCGCATGCACGTCCGCATCGTTCAGCGAGAACTGGCGCCGATCCTTTTCGTCGACCGGCACGAACTCGACCGCCTTGCCGCCGCTGTTGGCATACACCATTTTCTTGGCTTTTTCGCCGAGGCCGCGCTTCAGGATCGCCGGCTTCTTCGCGCGCAGGCCCGGCTTGTAGACATAGAACTCATCCGGGTTCACCGCACCTTGCACGACCGCTTCGCCGAGGCCGTAGCTGGAGGTGATGAACACGGCGTCGCGGAAGCCGGATTCGGTATCCATCGTGAACATCACGCCGCTGGCGCCGACATCCGAGCGCACCATGCGCTGCACGCCGGCCGACAGCGCGACCTTCGAATGATCGAAGTTCTGATGCACGCGGTAGGCGATTGCGCGGTCGTTGAACAGGCTGGCGAAGACTTCCTTCATCTTTACCAGCACGTCGTCGATGCTGCGCACATTGAGAAAGGTTTCCTGCTGGCCCGCGAACGAGGCGTCCGGCAAATCTTCCGCAGTGGCCGACGAGCGCACGGCGACGGAAATTTCCACGCCGGCTTCGTCCAGCAGCTGCTGGTAAGCCGCGCGGATGTCTTTCTCCAGTGCGGCCGGGAACGGTGCCTGAATGACCGCTTCGCGGATGCCCTTGCCGGCCTTGGCGAGTGCCTGCACGTCGTCGACATCGAGCGCGGCCAGCTGTGCGTTGATGCGATCGGCGAGACCTTCATGAGCGAGGAATTCGCGGTAGGCATCGGCGGTCGTCGCGAAGCCGTTGGGGACGCTCACGCCGAGCTTGGTCAGATGCTGGATCATCTCGCCGAGCGAGGCGTTCTTGCCGCCGACGCGCTCGACATCGTGCATGCCGAGTTCCTTGAACCACACTACGGTTGCGTTTGCCATGAATGTAAAGAGTTTGTCCCTGTTGCTGGCTTTTATGAGTTCGAAACGAGTTTGAGACCGATCACCGACACCAGTAGCATGCCGATGAACAGCAGGCGCGGCCAGTCGGTCGGATCGTGAAAGACGAAGATGCCGATCAGGGTGGTGCCGAGCACGCCGATGCCGGTCCAGATCGCATATGCGGTGCCGAGCGGGATACCCTTGATCGCCAGGTTCATCATACTGAAGCTACACAGGGCGAACAGGCAGAACGCCACCACATAGGCCGGACGCTCCATCGAAAAACCGTTCGACAGTTTCATCGTCGTGGTGAAGAAAATTTCAAATATGCCGGCCAGCAGCAGATACACCCAGGCCGCCGCGCCGCTCGGTTGCAGCAGATTCATCAATCGCACCGTTCTAGTAATACTTGTCGTTAACGACCATTAGTCACGCAATGAGCACGCAGATTCCCCAGCGCACCGTTTTTTTTGTCTCCGATGGCACCGGCATTACCGCCGAAACGCTGGGTGCGACCGTGCTCACCCAGTTCGTCGGCGTCGAATTCAAGAAATCGACTCTGCCGTTCATCAACACGCCGGAGCGCGCACGCAGCGCCGTCGACTATATCAATCACGTGGGGGTGGGGGGTGAGCGGCCGCTGGTGTTCAGCACCACGGTATCGGACGAGATCCGCGCCATCTTGCGCGGTTCCAAGGCGCTGTTCATGGATCTGTTCGATACCTACATCGCACCGGTCGAGCAGGAACTGGGCTTGAAATCCACGCACGCGCAAGGCCGCGCGCACGGCATGGTCGACGCCGGCCGCTACGACGCGCGCATTGCCGCGATGAACTACGCAATGGAGCACGACGACGGCCAGAGCACGCGCGACCTCGCGCGCGCCGACATCATCCTGATCGCGCCTTCACGCTGCGGAAAGACGCCGACAACGCTGTATTTGGCGCTGCAGCACGCAATCTTTGCGACCAATTTTCCGCTCACCGAGGATGACCTCGAAGTCCTGCGCATCCCCAAGCCGCTGAAAGGCTGCGAGGGAAAATTGTTCGGCCTGACCTCCGACGCCGAGCGCCTCACCGAAGTCCGCGGCGAGCGCCGCCCCGGGTCCAAGTACGCCTCGCTGGCGCAATGTGGCTACGAATTGCGCCAGGCCGAGCAGTTGTACCGGCGCCACAACATCCCGTTCCTGAACTCGGCCAAGATGTCGATCGAGGAAATCGCCGCCATGGTGATCCAGGAAAAGGGCTTGCGGCGGTAAGTCGCGGTTCCGAGCGTCAGTATTTCGCGCATCGGCCGCCAGCGCGACATGCCGCTTTTCAAAGGATCCAATTCGACAGCGAGCATCGCCGAACGCGCGCGACCCAGCTGCACCCGCCGTAGTTGCCGCATCGCCGTGTGCTACGGCACCGGTTGATTCGCGGCCGGTTTCGGCACCGAACGGATGCGCGGCTCGGCTTTGCGCGGCTCGGCTTTGCACGGCTCAGATTCGCGCAGCGCGGTTTTGTGTGCAGAAGCCGACGCGTCCGCGCGGGCGCGATCGATACCGTTGATGCCCTGGCCTTCGCGCGAGGGCGTTAACAGGCTGCTCGGCGCGTGGCTGGGTGGGTAAGTGCGGCGCGTTTTAACCGCGCCGTAACAGTCCTGCAATACGCTCGCGATCATTGATGCACGCAAGTGCTGCGGCATCGCCAATCATTCAGAAATAGGGAAGTCCAAATGGGTCGTTCACGCAGCCGCAAGCCGCGGCGGATCGGTGTATCGCGTCGCGAATTCCTCAAACGCGCTGGCGTCGCCTCGGCCTCGCTCGGCGTTCTGCCCTTGCTGCCGGGATGCGGCGGCGGTGGTGGTGGCGGACCCGGCGATGGCGTCACCGCCGAAACCCTGTTTCAGCACAGTGTCGCCAGCGGTGATCCGCTGAGCGATGGCGTGATGCTGTGGACGCGGCTGACGCAAAACGGCAGCGGCGACGTGTCCGCCGACTACGTGGTCGCCACCGATCCGGCGTTAAAGAACGTGATTGTCAGCGGCAGCACCACCACCAATGCGGCGCGCGACTACACCGTCAAGGTCGATGTCGCCGGGCTTGCGCCGGCGACGACCTACTACTACCGCTTCAGCGCGTTCGGCATCGATTCGCCGATCGGCCGCACGCGCACGCTGCCGCTTGGGAGCCTCGATCGACTTCGCTTTGGCGTGGTCGTTTGCGCCAGTCTCGCGCATGGCTATTTCAACGCCTATGCGCGCGTGGCCGAGCGCAGCGATCTCGATTTCGTGCTGCATCTGGGCGACTACATCTACGAATATGCCGATGGCGACTACGGCAAGCTGCGCAATTACGAACCGGCCAACGAGTGCATCACGCTGACCGACTACCGCACGCGGCACGCGCAATACAAGCGCGAACCGGAGCTGCAGGCGATGCACCGCCAGCATCCGATGATCGCGATCTGGGACGACCACGAGTTCGCCAACAACGCCTACAAGGATGGCGCCGAGAATCATCAGCCGGCGACCGAGGGCGACTGGCATGTGCGCGTTGCCGGCGCGCTGCAGGCTTACTACGAATGGATGCCGGTGCGGCCGACTGGTCCGGGCAATCCGATCCGCAATTACCGCAGCTTTTCGTTCGGCGATCTGGTCGACCTGTTCCTGCTCGAAGAGCGCGTCGGCGCGCGCGACATGCAGGTCAAACCGAACGAAATCCCGGTCGGCAACACCGGCATCGGTGCATTCACCGAGAGCGGCGATTTCGCTGATGCGTCGCGCCAGATGCTCGGCAGCGACGAAGAACAATGGCTGTTCGGCAAGCTGCGCACGTCCACCGCCAAATGGAAAATGCTCGGGCAGGGCGTGATGTTCGCGCAGCTCAAGCTGCTGGGTCTGCCGAATGCGCTGGGCCTGAGCCAGTATTTCAACAACGATCAGTGGGACGGCTATGCGCCCGCGCGCCAGCGTATCTACGACGTGCTCAAGGGCGATGCCAACAATGCGGCGGTCAACAACGTCGTCGTCATGACCGGTGACATCCATACGTCGTGGGGCGCGGATCTGACGCCGGACCCGAACAATCCGCTGGTCGCGCGCGGTGGTTACAACAAGAGCAGCGGCGAAGGTTCGCTTGCGGTCGAATTCGTCGATACCTCGGTGACCTCGCCCGGCATCGATGCGCTGGTGCCGCTGGTCGATGTCGTCAAGGCCAACAACCCGCATTTCAAATACGTCGACCTGTCGCAGAAGGGCTACATGCTGATGGACGTCACGCGCGATCGTGTCTCCGGCGAATGGTGGTACGTCGACACCGTCACCGCGCGCAGCCCCAACCAGGCGTTCGGCACCGCGCTGCAAGTGCTCGACCAGACCAATCATCTGGTCGCGAGCACGCAGAGCGACCCGCTGCCGAGTCCGCCGGCGCCGGCACCCGGCTGAGTCCGGCGGGGTCGCCTAGGCGGTTGGGCGAAACAGCAGGGCGGCCAGCGCGATCGCGGCGGCGAAGCCGGCAAGATCCGCGATCAGCGCGCACGTCAGCGTGTGGCGCAAGCGCTTGAGCCCGGCCGCGCCGGAGTAAAGCGAGATCACGTAGAAGGTCGTATCGGTGCCGCCCTGGAACAGGCAGGCGAGGCGGCCGGCGTAGGAATCGGCGCCGAAGCGCTGCATCGTTTCCACCATCAGTCCGCGTGCGCCGCTGCCGGACAAGGGCTTCATCAGCATCGTCGGCAGTGCGTCGGCGGTCTGCGCGGGCAGGCCGGTCCAGGACAGCAGCGACCAGAGGCCGCCGACGATCAGATCGAGTCCGCCGGACGCGCGCAGCACGCCGATCGCCACCAGCATGCCAACCAGATAGGGCGCGATCTGGACGGTGCTGGCCAGCCCTTCGCGCGCACCTTCGATGAACGCACTCCAGGCATCGATGCGCTTGATCGCTGCGAGCGCCAAGAACCACAGAATCGCGGCGAACAGCAACACGCCGGCAATCTGCGTCGACAGCGTCTGCATCTGCGCCGCCGGTAGTTTCGACAGTTGCCAGAGTGCAACACCCGGCACCGCGATCGCTGCCACCAGCATCAGCAGCAACACCGGATCAGCCAGACGCAGGCGCTGCACCAGCGCCACCGAAATGAAGCCGCCGAGTGCGGAGGCGAGGCTGGCGAACAGAATCGGCAGAAACAGATCGGCTGGCTGTGCGGCACCGGCCGCGGCGCGCAGCGCGATGATGCCGACCGGAAACAGCGTCAGGCTCGCCGCGTGCAGCACCATGAACATCACTTGGTGATTGCTGGCGATCTCCGGGTTTGGATTCAGCGTCTGCAGTTCGCGCATCGCCTTGAGGCCGGTCGGCGTCGCTGCGTTGTCGATGCCGAGCGCATTCGCCGCGAAATTCAGCACCATCGCGCCCGCAGCCGGATGCGCCATCGGCAGACCTGGAAACACGCGGCGCAGCAGCGGCGCCATCAGCCGCGCGACGCGCTGCACGGCGCCTGCGTTTTCGGCGATCTTGAGAATGCCCATCCAGAACATCAGGCTGCCGGCGAGACCGATCAGCAGCATCACCGCCGACTGTGCAGAGTCGAACAGCGCGGTGGTCATGGTCGCGAAGACGTTCGGGTCCGCACCGTCGAGCCAGCGCAGCAGCCCGCAGGCGCCGGCCAGGAAGAACATCGACAACCAGACGTAATTGAGCACCATCAGCGAAGGGCGGAATCGAAGTGAGCGAGCGACAGCGGGAGCGAACGCAGCAGACAGGTGCAGCAGCAATCAAGCACAGCGAAGCTCCGCAGTGAAGTGCTGCGGCAATGCAGGCTCGCGCTGCCAGGAAGCCCGCGACCGGGTTCGCGCCATTCTGCCCACTGCGATCAGTTTGTGCTCGGCTGCGGCTCGGGTTCTGCTCGCTGCGCTCAGGTTCTGTTCGCTACGCTCGGGTCCCGCCCGCTGCGCTCAGGTGCTGCCGAGCAGTGCGAGCAGTCCCGCCCCGGCGGCGAGTGCGGCGGTGATCAAGGCATAGCCGCCGAGCAGATCGGCGTGAATCAGCGCACCCGACAGCAGCCCGCCGACCACCATGCTGGCCGACTGCAGCGACTGCGTGAAACCGATCACCACACCCTGGGCGTTCGGTGGTGCCGTCTGTGAAATCAGACCCATCAGGCTGGGACGCACAACACCCGTGCCGAGACCGGAAATCAATCCCGCCACTGCGAACAGGCCGAGCCCGCCAAGGCCCAGCAAGCTGGTGGGTGCCAGCAGTGCAAAGCCGAGCGCAGTGCAGGCGAAGCCGATCGCAATCAGGCGGCGTTCGCCAAGACGTTTCAGCAAGGGACGGATCAGTCCACCTTGGACCACCAGGCCCCAGAGCCCAACGGCCGCGAGCACCCAGGCCACTTCGCTGACGTGGAAGGGCCGGCCGTTCCAGGTGTAGCGCCGTTCGCAAAACAGCGCGAGGCCGGCGGTAAAGGTTGAGAACGACAGCGTGTAGCCGAAAAACTGCGCAAGCAGCAGCTTCAGCCCTGGGATCGCGAACACCTGCTTGCGCGTCGGCGCAGGCTCGTCCGTCGCGCCGTCGACGCGCGTCTTGCTCGGAATCATCAGCGTCGTGCAGATCAGGCTGACAACGGTAAGTGCCGCCGCCCCGAGCAGGGGTGCCACCAGATTGAAGTGCACCAGGCCCGCCGAAATCGCCGGACCGATCAGGAAGCCGAGACCGAAGGCCGCACCGATCAAACCGAAATTACGCGAACGCTTGGCGGGCTCGGTGACGTCCGCGATCGTGGCCTGTGCGACCGCGAGATTGCCGGCGGTGAGTCCGGCAACGATGCGGCCGACGAACACCCAGGCCAGGCTCGGCGCCCAGGCCGCGATCAACAGGCCGATCAGCGTGCCGGCCTGCGACAGCATCAGCACCGGGCGCCGGCCGAAGCGGTCCGACCAGCGACCCAGTATCGGCCCGGCAATCAACGAGGCCAGCGCGAAGGTGCTCGTGAGAATGCCGACTTCGAGCGGCGTTGCACCGAAGTGCTCGGCGTAGAACGGCAGCAGCGGCAGAATCATCGTGAACGCGAGCACGTCGACGATGACGATCAGGATGACGGGCAGCAGCAGGTTACGGGTACCGGTGGTCATGGGCGACTAGCTGCAAGGAGTATTCCATCGAGGGTCGCCAAGCATAGCGAATGCACCGCGCACTGCCAGCGCGCGCAGCGCGGCCACCTCGCGTGCTGCCTAGTCCGAATGGAGATGGTCAGCAGGCGGTCGCATCGCCGTACACTGCGGCAGTGAATTCTCCAGGACATCGCGAACTGCAATGAGTATCGAAACGGATGTAGTGATCGTTGGCGCCGGACCCTGCGGCCTGTTCCAGGTGTTCGAGCTGGGTCTGCTCGATCTGCGCGCGCACGTGATCGACGCGCTGCCGATCATCGGCGGCCAGTGCGCGGAGCTGTATCCGGACAAACCGATCTACGACATTCCGGGCTATCCGATCGTCGGTGCGCTGCAACTGGTGCAGAACCTGCTCGAGCAGATCAAGCCGTTCGCGCCGACCTTCCATCTCGGCCAGCAAGTGCAGGAAGTGCAGAAGCAGGACGATGGCCGCTTCCGTATCGTCACTTCGACCGGTAGCGAGTTCCTGACCAAGGCGGTGATCATCGCCGGCGGTGTCGGTGCATTCCAGCCGGTGCAGCTGCGACTCAACGGTATCGAGCAGTACGAGGACAAGCAGTTGTTCTATCGCGTGCGCGATCCGAGTCAGCATCACGGCAAGAAGGTCGTGGTCTGCGGCGGCGGCGATTCGGCGCTCGACTGGGCGCTGCAGATGGTCGACAAGGCCAGCGAGCTGACCTTGATTCATCGCTCGGCGGCATTCAAGGCAGCACCCGCGTCGGTTGCCCGCTTTACCGAAGCGGTGAAGGCGGGCAAGGCCAAACTGCTGCTCGGCAGCGTGCTCGGCTTCGGTGAAACCGACGGACGCCTGACGTCGCTCCACGTCACCGGCATCGACCAGGCCAAGCACGTCATCAATGTCGACCACGTATTGGCGTTCTACGGCCTGTCGCCAAAGCTCGGGCCAATCGCCGAATGGGGCCTCAATCTCAACAAGCACCAGATCGAAGTCGACACCGAGAAATTCCAGACCTCGACGCCAGGCATCTACGCGGTCGGCGACATCAACTACTACCCCGGCAAAAAGAAGTTGATCCTGTCGGGCTTCCACGAAGGCGCGCTGGCTGCGTTCGCGATCAAGCACCAGCTGTTTCCGAACGAGAAGGTGCAGTTGCAGTACACGACGACCAGCACGTCGATGCACAAGAAGTTGGGCGTCAGCGATACGCCGGAGCCGATCGCGACGAATTGATCGATGGCGTGTTTCGCGGCAGCGGGAACCCTGCGCCGGGTGGGGTGCGTATGAAAGGGTGGGACACTTCGATCGTGTGCCCTAAGTCTCTTTGATCGACTTGATCCTCTTCCTGGGAAGTCGGATTTGCCGCACACTCATCACCGGGGTAGGGAATGGTCGCCAACGACCAATAACTAGAATCGACAACAACACTCAGGGGAATCAAAAAATGAGAAGACGTACCCTGCGCCACGCGCTCGTGGTGCTATCAGGTGCTCTGTTGTCCGTAGCATCTCTCGCATCTACACCGGATCTCGGCAATTTCTCGGTATTCGGTGGCGGCAAGTTGCTCAAGAAGGACGACTGGGCGCCCGCGGACCAGCAATGGGATATCGGCGGACAGATCGCATACCAGCCTGCCAACTGGCCGTTGGGTTTCGCTGCAGCTTATTTTTCAAGTTACGGCAAAGGTTCGACTGATTTCGGCGAATTCAAAGGTTACACACACGAAATCCAGCTGGGTCTCGAAAAGATCTGGGCGGTGGGACGTTTCAGTCGTCCGTACGTCGGCGGCGGCGTTGTGCTCGGAAAAGCAGAGGCCAGTTTGCAAACCGTACAAGACTCGGATCACGCAGTTGGCGGCTGGATTGGCGGCGGCTATACCTTAGTTCTGGCGCGTCACCTCGCGCTGGGTATCGACAGCCGCTACACCTATCTGCCCATCCGACTTTTCGATACCAAAGGCCAAGGAGGTGGCTTGCACCTGGGCGCCACTTTGGGGTTTGCCTGGTAACGCGCATCGGCGAAAGGATCGCGAATGTACTCATTCGCGATACATCAGTTGGCTATTGCGCAGAGCTTGTTCATTTGGTGCCCCTTAACGTTTCGATCAACAAGGAATATTGCTATGTCGATTCGCAATTCACCCATGCGGTGCATACCGGCGGCTATCGTCACGGCGTCGCTGTTCTGGCTCGGCGGCTGCGCTGCACCGGCCCCTCTAAACTATGCACCGAGCTCAGTTCTGAGCGCGACCGGGGCAGTTAAAGTTGCCAACTTCGTATACACGCCGGCGGTTTCGGGGAAGGTGGAGCCGAATCAGATTCGCAATACAGCGATCGGCAGCGTCATTGTTGATCAGAACATCGACAACTTTTTCCGTGACGCCGTGTTCAAGGAGCTTCGCTTTGTCGGCGTTAAAACCGATAGCGAAAATGTCGTGTTGACCGGTGATATCAAGGAGTTCCTGATCGATGATCTCGGCTATAGCGTCGACTGGACTCTGATAGTGGACTATACCGTGAAGAACAACGGGGTCGCTGTCTACACTGCCGAAAAAACGACGAAGCGCCACACGGCAAAGTTCGTCAACGTCTTTGGTGCGCTCAACGAAACCGTCAAGGTCAACATCGAAGAAATCATCAAAGATCCGGCATTCAGCAAAGCGATCAATTGACCGGATAAAGCTGCGCTTTGATTAAAAAAGAAGGGGCGCTCAGGCGTCCCTTCTTTTGCAGGCTTCAATTCCCGAGCGACGCCTGTTCAGGCCGGGCAGAAGAAGTTCAGCTTGTTCTGGTCGAGGTCGCGAAAGTAGCCGATGTAGAACGCGTCGCCCGGGCCACGCGGACCCGGTTTGCCCTCGCAGGTGCCGCCGAGTTCGATCGCCTTTTTGTAAAGAGCATCGACCTGCGCTTTGTTTTCCACCGCCACCGAAACCATGGTGCCGTTGCCGTGGGTGGCGGTGCCGCCGTCGTAGGGCGTGCAGACCGACAGCATCGGCTTGTCTATGCCGGTGCCCCACAGGATCATGCGTTGCAGGTCCATCAGCCGCTTGACGCCCATGCTGCCGAGCAAGTCGTCGTAGAACTTGGCGGCGCGGGCCAGGTCGTTGGTGCCGAGCGTGACGTAAGCGATCATGGTGACTCTCCTTCCAGAGTGTTTTTATTGGATTGGTAGCATGCCATACCTTCGTGGCGGCGCCGTGAAAACAATCCTCGCGTGCGCTGGGCGAAGAGCCAAGGTCGACCTGCGCAACCTTATCAAGCGGGCAAGGCAAAAGCCGGCCGCCGTACATAAAAAAACCCTCACCGCCTGCGCGGTGAGGGTTCGGTTACATCTGCGGAAAACTTAAGCCGCGAGCTGGCGCAGCATGTAGTGCAGCACGCCGCCGTTCTCGTAGTACGCCCACTCCTTCGGCGTGTCGATGCGCACCTTGGCCTTGAAGCTGACCGTCTTTCCATCAGCCTTCTTGGCGGTGACGGTGACTTCCTTGGCGCCGTTCTTGAGACCGTCGATGTCGAAGGTTTCGGTGCCGTCGAGGCCGAGGCTGGCGACGTTTTGGCCGTCGATGAAGTTCAGCGGTGCCACGCCCATGCCGACCAGATTGGAGCGATGGATGCGCTCGAAGCTCTCCGAGATCACCGCTTTCACGCCAAGCAGGATGGTGCCCTTGGCCGCCCAGTCACGCGACGAGCCGGTGCCGTATTCCTTGCCGGCGAGCACCACCAACGGCGTGCCGTCCTGCTGATACTTCATCGCGGCGTCGTAGATGCTCATCTGCTCGCCGCTCGGCACGTACTTGGTCACGCCGCCTTCCACACCCGGCACCATTGCGTTCTTGATGCGCGTGTTCGCGAACGTACCGCGCATCATGATTTCGTGGTTGCCGCGGCGCGAGCCGAAGCTGTTGAAGTCGGCCTTGTGCACGCCGTGCGCTTCCAGATACACACCGGCCGGGCCGTCCTTCTTGATGTCGCCGGCTGGCGAAATGTGGTCGGTCGTGATCGAGTCGGCGAGGATCGCCAACGCACGTGCGCCCTTGATCGTCGGGATGCCCGGCGGCGTCTTGGTGATGCCATCGAAGTACGGCGGATTGGCGACGTAGGTGCTCTTCGAATCCCAAGGATAGGTTTCCGATTTCGCCACCTGGATCGACTGCCAGCGCGTGTCGCCCTTGAAGACGTCGCCGTAGCTCTTGGTGAACAGGTCCGCACTCATCGTCTTGGCGATGGTGTCCTGCACTTCCTTCGTGCTCGGCCAGATGTCCTTCAGATAGACCGGCTGACCATCGCTGCCCGTGCCGATCGCGTCCTTCGCCAGATCGAGATCGACGCTGCCGGCGAATGCGTACGCCACCACCAGCGGCGGAGAGGCGAGGTAGTTCATGCGCACGTCCTGATGCACACGGCCTTCGAAGTTGCGATTGCCCGACAGCACCGCGGCAACGCTGAGCTTATTGTCCTGCACGGCCTTGCCGATCGGTTCGTTGAGCGGTCCCGAATTGCCGATACAGGTGGTGCAGCCGTAGCCGACCAGGTTGAAGCCGGCGGCGTCGAGTTCCTTGGTCAGGCCGGCCTTGTCGAGATACTCGGTGACCACTTTCGATCCGGGGGCGAGCGAGGTCTTGACCCAGGGCTTGACCTTGAGACCCTTGGCCAAGGCCTTCTTTGCAACCAGGCCAGCAGCGAGCAACACGGCCGGATTCGAGGTGTTGGTGCAGGAGGTGATCGCGGCGATGACGACGGCGCCATCCTTCAGTTCATAGCTGTTGCCGGCATCGGTGACCTTGGCCGGACCCGCCGACTTGCGCAGCTTCTGTTCGCCGTCGAACGCCTTCTTGAAATTCGGCTGCACGTCGGTGAGCAGCACGCGGTCCTGCGGACGCTTGGGGCCGGCCAGCGACGGCTTGATCGACGCGAGGTCGAGATCCAGCACATCGGTGTACTCGGCTTCCGGCGACTCGGCGGTTGCCCACATGCCCTGCGCCTTGGCGTAGGCCTCGACCAGCGCGATCTGCTCTTCGCTGCGGCCGGTCAGGCGCAGATAGTTGAGCGTCTCGTTGTCGATCGGGAAGATGCCGCAGGTCGCGCCGTATTCCGGCGCCATGTTGGCGATCGTGGTGCGGTCGGCGGCGGCGAGATTGGCCAGGCCCGAGCCGAAAAACTCGACGAACTTCTCGACCACGCCGCGCTTGCGCAGCATTTCGGTGATGGTCAGCACGAGGTCAGTGGCGGTTGCACCTTCCGGCAGCTTGCCGGTCAGACGCACACCGATCACGTCCGGCATCAGCATCGACGACGGCTGGCCGAGCATTGCCGCTTCGGCCTCGATGCCACCCACGCCCCAGCCGAGCACGCCGATGCCGTTGACCATCGTCGTGTGCGAGTCGGTGCCGTAGCAGCTATCCGGGTACAGCACGCCGTCTTTTTCGAACACCACGCGTGCGAGGAATTCGATGTTGACCTGGTGAACGATGCCCGTATCCGGCGGCACGACCTTGAAATTGGTGAAGGCTTCCTGACCCCAGCGCAGGAACGAGTAGCGCTCTTTGTTGCGATCGAATTCGATTTTGGCGTTGAGATCGAACGCCTTCGGCGTGCCGTAGTTGTCGACCTGCACCGAGTGATCGATGACCAGCTCAGCCGGACACAGCGGGTTGATCTTCTTCGGATCGCCGCCGAGGGTTTTCATCGCATCGCGCATTGCGGCGAAGTCGACCACGCAAGGCACGCCGGTGAAATCTTGCAACACCACGCGCGCCGGCAGGAAGTTGATGTCGGCCGCCGGCAGCTTCTTCAGATCGGCACTGGCGAAGGTCTTGATCTGCTCGGCGGTGGTGTCCACGCCGTTTTCGGTGCGCAGCAAGCTCTCGAGCAGAACCTTGTAAGAGTAGGGCAGCCGCGAAACCTTGAAGTCCTTTTCGAGCTTGGTGAGGTCGTAAAAGGTGTAGCTCTTGGAGCCGACTTTGAGCGAGGACTTCGCTTTGAAGCTGTCCGACATGATGATCTCCGATCAGGAAGTGCGCGAATTCAGGAATCGCAGGATTGGCGAGCGGCGCGAATTATACTGGCTATGGGCCATCGCTTTCAGTGGTTTTACGTTGGAATCGGGCCGGCGAAAGGGTGCTGCGCGCAATTTGGCGTCAATGAAGCGAGCAGCGCTGGTTCGAAATCGGTGCGGGAAAAAGTTCGCGCGGTCTGCGAAATGCGTTAACACTGCGTCGTTGGCGGCCATCACCGGCTGCGTTACTGGCGGCCGTCACCGGGAAGGGTCCGCACAGCGCCCGCGCACAAGCGCTGGGCTATAAAAAGGCAGGAGGAGATATCGTCATGCAGCTTTACGATCAATACGTGTTGCCGGTTTTGCTCGATGCCTTGTGCGGAATGAAGGCGATCGAGGCGGTTCGCGCCGAATTGATTCCCTTGGCGCGCGGCCGTGTGCTCGAAATTGGCATCGGCACCGGCCGCAACTTGCCGCATTACGATGCGGCCCAGCTGGGCGATCTGTGCGGACTCGATCCTGCCGCGCAAATGAATGCCAAGGCGCAGAAGCGTGCTCGCGCCAAAGGTATCGACATCGAGCTGCTGACCTTGTCGGCGGAAAAGATCCCGGCGGCCGACGCCAGTTTCGATACGGTGGTCAGCACGTTCACACTGTGCACGATCCCGGACGCGGTGGCCGCCCTGCGCGAAATGCGCCGCGTTCTGAAGCCTGGCGGCAAGCTTCTGTTCTGCGAACACGGCACCGCGCCGGATGCCTCGGTGCGGCGCTGGCAGGATCGGTTGACGCCGTACTGGAAGCCGATCGCCGGCGGCTGCCATCTGAATCGCGACATCAGGCAACTGTTGCGCGCTGGCGGCTTTGTATCGGCGGACTTGCAAGAGCGCTATCTGCCGGGGCCGCGCGCGATGACGTACGTCTATTCCGGCAGCGCCGTGCCGGCTTGAGGTCGATGACGCCGATCGGGTGCGCGGCAACGCCTCGGCAGATTCCGGAATTCATCGCTGTGCAGCCGGTGATGAAGTCCGGGATGACATCCCAAAACGCACAGCTCGAACGCACACCTCAAACGCACAGCTCAAACGCACAGCTCAAACGTACTGCCAATGCAGTTCTGGAGATGCGGCCGGCGATCGTTGGCGCCGACCTTGGGCGTCGCGTCGCCGCGAGCCACACGCTGCCGTCTGATGTCAGCCGGCGCGGGTCAGCGCCTGTCCGCTAACGCCGCGGCTTTCCGCGCCGAGCAGCCACAATAGCGTCGGCACGGCGGTGTCGGCTTGCGGCAGCGTTTGCAGGTCTTCGCCGGGGTAGCCGCGCACACGCAGGCGCGTGCGCATCGGTCCCGGGTCGTAGGTATTGATGCGCAGACCCGGATGGATTTCGAGTTCCTCGGCCCAGGCCTGCACCATGCCTTCGAGTGCGTACTTGGCCACGCCGTAAGCGCCTCGGTAGGGCTTGGGTCGGCGACCGCTCGGATCAGACGCAAACACGATGCTGGCATCGTCGCGCTTCAGCAACAGCGGCAGGCACAGGCGGGTCAGCGAGAACGCGGCGGTGACATTCACCTGCAGGCTTTCCACCCATTCGCGCGCGCCGACGTCGGCCAGCGGCATGAAACCGGTGAAATGCGCCGCGCAGTGCACGATGCCGTCGAGCCTGCCGAGCTCGCGCTCGAGGGTTGCGGCCATCTCGGCGTAATCGTTCCAGGTGGCCCCGGCGAGATTCAGCGGATAGATCGCCGGCTTCGCCAGCCCTTCCGCCGCGACCAGGTCGTAGACCGCCTCGAGCTTCTTCACGGTGCGCCCTAACAGCACCACCGTGGCGCCGTGCCGCGCGCAGGCGAGTGCCGTCGCACGCCCGAGCCCATCACCGGCGCCGGTGACGAGCACGACGCGATCTTTCAGCAGATCGGGAGCGGGGTTGTAAGCGGCGGGCGCGGCCCGCGGTGCCTCAGGCTGCACGACGCAATTCGATCATCTCGAACAGTTCGGCCGGCGTCTCGACGACGATGTCGGCATTCCAGTCGTGCGGATTCGGGTGCAGACCGAGGTAGCCCCAGGCGGCTGCGACGGTGCGCATGCCGGCGGCCGCACCCGCCTGGATGTCGCGCAGATCGTCGCCGACGTAGATGCAATCGCGCGGCGCGAAACCACTCTGACGCGCAGCCAGCAGGATCGGGTCCGGCGCCGGCTTCGGGTTCGGCGTGCAGTCGCCGCTGACGATGCAGCTGGCGTTGCGCACCAGATCGAGGGCCTGTACCAGCGGTTGGGTCAGCGAGCCGACCTTGTTGGTGACGATGCCCCAGCGGATGCCGTTGTGCTGCAGTCGCAGCAGCAGGTCGGCAACACCGGGAAACAGGCAGGAGTCGTGTGCCAGGTGTGAGCGGTAGTGCTGCAAGAAGCTGTCTTTCAGCGCGGCGTAGCCCAGTGTGTCCGGCTCGACGTCGAGCGCGACTTTCAGCATGCCGCGCGCGCCGCCAGAAGCGGAGCTGCGGTAATCGCCGACCGGCAGTGCCGTGAGGCCGTGCTCAACGCGCACCTGATTGGCGGCATAGGCGAGATCGGGCGCGGTGTCGACCAATGTGCCGTCGAGATCGAACAGCACGCAGGCGGGATGCAGTTTCATCGTTTCAGTCTTCGGTTGCGACATAAGTTGGGCGGCAGCCTGCTACAACGGCTTGCGGCAGTGCATGAAGTAGTTCACATCGAGGTCTTGCGGATTCAAGCTGGCGCTCTTCAGCAGCGGGTTGTAGCGCAAGCCCATCACGTCGGCTGCGTCCAGGCCAGCGGCGCGCGCCCAGCGGTGGAGTTCGGCGGGACGGATGAACTTGGCGTACTCGTGAGTGCCACGCGGCACCAGCCGCAACGCATATTCCGCAGCGACGATCATCAGCGCATAGGACTTCGGATTGCGGTTGATCGTCGACAAGATCACGTCGCCGCCGGGTTTGGTTGCGGCCGCGCAGGCGGCGACCACCTGTGCCGGGTCCGGTACGTGTTCGAGCATCTCCATGCAGCAGACCAGATCGAACTGCTGCGGCCGTTCCGCGGCGAGGTCTTCGGCGCTGATGCAGCGGTAGTCGATCGGAAGTGCCTGGTCCTTGGCGTGTTCGAGGGCAACATCGATCGAAGCTTTCGCAAGGTCGATGCCGAGCGTGGTCGCACCCGCTCGGGCCAGCGCTTCGGTGAGGATGCCGCCGCCGCAGCCGACATCGAGCACGGTCTTGCCACGCAGGCTGCCACTGCGCTGTTCGATGTAGCGCAGGCGCACCGGATTGATCACATGCAGCGGACCCATGTCGCCGCGCGCGTCCCACCACTGCGCGGCAAGCGCTTCGAAGCGGGCGATTTCGTCGTGGTCGACGTTTGCGTTCATGTGATTAATTAAGTTTGACTGCTAAAGGGTTGCTTGACAATAAGATTGGGTCCAAATGACTTAATCGATATACGCTTGATGGGAGTCAGTGGACGCAGTCTGAACGGGCTAGGCTGAACCTCGGCTGAAGTTTGCGGCGGGTCGGCGGGCGTGGTCGGGAGTCAATCGGGTGGCCGGGGAGGCGTCCGTCAGGCGCGCAGGCGGTCGCGCCACTCGCGTGCGCGTGCCAGCACGGCGGCCTGATCGAGCGTTTGCAACTGACCGTTGCGCAGCAGCGCACGGCCTGCGACGAAGACATCGCTGACCTGGTCGCGACCGGCCGCATACACAATCTGCGAAATGACGTTGTAGACCGGCTGTGTGGCCGGGTGATCGAGATCGATCGCGCAGAAATCCGCCGACTTGCCGCGCAGCAGCGAGCCGATCTGATTCTCGAGACCGAACGCGCGAGCCCCGCCGAGTGTGGCCATGCGCAGAGCTGCCGCTGCCGGCAGCGCCTGCGCATCGCCCGACACTGCTTTCGCCAGCAGTGCGGCCGTGCGCAGTTCGCCGAGCATGTCGAGATCGTTATTGCTCGCCGCACCGTCGGTACCGAGTGCGAGGTTGACGCCGGCCGCCAGCAACTTCGCCACCGGCGCAAAGCCGCTCGCCAGCTTCAGGTTCGACTCCGGGCAATGGACCACCGAGACGCCAAGACGTCCGGCCTCGGCGATTTCGTCATCGCTGAGCTGGGTCATGTGCACGGCGACGAAATCTTCACCGAGCAGATCGAGTTCACGCAGGCGTTGCCAGGGACGCTTGCCGCCGCTGGCGACAGCCGCGTCGACTTCACCCGCGGTTTCATGCACGTGCATGTGCACCGGCAGATTCAGTTCGGTGGCCAGTTCGCGGATGCGCCGGAGCGGTGCGTCCGACACCGTATACGGCGCATGCGGCGCGAACGCCGCGCTCAACAAGGCTTGGCCACGCACCCGATCGTAAACGCCGAGTCCGCGGTGCAGGTATTCCTCCCAGTTCTGTGCCCAGGCGGTCGGGAAATCCATCACCACCAGGCCGATCACCGCGCGCAGGCCGGCTTCGACGGCGACTTCCGCAGTGGCATCCGGAAAGAAATACATGTCGCTGAAACAGGTGGTGCCGCCGCGGATCATTTCGGCGGCGGCCAGACGCACGCCGTCGGCACAGAAGCCTTTGCCGACGTGTTTCGCTTCCGCCGGCCAGATGTGGTTCTGTAACCAATCCATCAGCGCGAGATCGTCGGCCAGGCCGCGCATCAGGCTCATCGCCGCGTGGGTGTGCGCATTGACGAAGCCGGGCAGTACCGCGTGACGAGGGAGTTCGATCGTCTCGCGCGGCGCATAGCTCTGCCGCGCGAAATCGGCCGGCAAGATGTCGACGATGCGACCGCCGTCGACCACCAGTGCGTGATCTTCCAGCACCTGGTCGACAACTGGCTCAATCGGGATCAGCCAGCGCGGCAACAACAGCAAATCGATCGGCTGACGTGCGGGCATTGGTCAGGCGCGGGTTGCGGAATGGCGGAAGTACTTTCGCGCTCGCTCGGCGCGACGACTGCGCGCTTCGCCGAATGATTGCGACGAGGTTTCGAGAAGCCGGGCGGCACTGCGCGGGACAGGCCTGTCAACGCTGCGAAGTTGCGAACTTAACACTGCAAAAACGACCTCCGTCCCCGGCAGCCCGACTGCGAATTCCAAGCGACTCGCGACCGGACTGTCATCCCCGGCGGATTAGAATGGGCGCCATTAGACATGCCGGATGTGACGATGACAAGCCAGCCTTCCCCGCGTGCGCCGAGTGCGGTGCAGCCGATCCTGTGGACGGGCGATTGCCTGCGATTGCTCGATCAGCGCCTGCTGCCGATCGAAGAGCGCTATCTGGATTGCCGAAGCGCGGAGGATGTCGCCGCCGCGATTCACGGCATGGCGGTGCGGGGCGCGCCCGCGATCGGTATCGCCGCCGCCTATGGTCTGGTGCTGGCGCTGCGCGCGAATCCAGACGCCTTCGATCAGGCCGATGCAGTACTCGCAGAATCGCGACCGACCGCAATCAACCTGCGCTGGGCGCTGGCGCGGATGCGCGGCATCTGGACGCGCAACCACGACGTCGACGCGCTAGATCGCGAAGCCCGCCGTATCCATGAGGAAGACCTGAGCCAAAATCTGGCGATGGGCGAGCTCGGCGCAGCACTGCTGCCGCAAGGCGCACGCGTTTTGACCCACTGCAATACCGGCGCACTCGCCACCGGTGGCCACGGCACCGCACTCGGTGTTATCCGCACCGCGCACGCACAAGGCAAGCTCGCCGCGGTGTACGCCGGCGAGACGCGACCCTGGCTGCAGGGCGCGCGGCTCACAGCTTGGGAACTGCAACGTGAAGGCATTCCGGCCAAATTGATCGCCGATAGCGCCGCCGCCCACTTGATGAACACCGAGCGGATCGACTGGGTGATCGTCGGTGCCGACCGCATCGCCGCCAACGGCGACACCGCCAACAAAATCGGCACCTATATGTTGGCGGTGGCGGCACAGCGCCACGGCGCACGCTTCATGGTGGTCGCCCCCACCGGCACCTTCGATCCGAACTGTGCGAGCGGCGAGCTGATCCCGATCGAACAGCGTGGCGCCGAGGAACTCACGCAATTCCGCGGCAGCGCCATTGCGCCACCCGGATTCGATGCCTTCAACCCGGTGTTCGACGTCACGCCGGCGGAGTTGATCGACGCGATCGTTTGTGAACGCGGCGTGATCGAACAGCCGACCACCGCAAAGATTCGCGCGCTGCTGGCGTAGATGAAAAGTCAGGCGGTCATTGCGCCGTCGTGGTTCAGTGAACGCTGTTCCGCAGCGCCGTTCAGGAGAGGCACCGATGATCTACACGCTTGGCAAACGCCGTCCGCAACTGGCAGACGACGCCTGGGTTGCACCTAACGCAACGCTGATCGGCACGGTGCATCTGGCTGCGCGCAGCAGCGTCTGGTTCAACACCGTATTGCGCGGCGATACCGACGAAATCTTCGTCGGCGAGGGCAGCAACGTGCAGGATGGTTCGGTGCTGCATACCGACGCCGGCATTCAGCTGCGCATCGGCGCAAGCTGTACGATCGGTCACCAGGTGATGCTGCATGGATGCACCATTGGCGACAACACGCTGATCGGAATTCAGAGCGTGATCCTCAATGGCGCGGTGATCGGACGCAATTCGCTGGTCGGTGCCGGCAGCGTGGTGCCCGAGGGCAAGCAATACCCCGACGGCGTGCTGCTGCTCGGCAGTCCTGCGGTGGTCAAGCGCGAACTCAAGCCGCAGGAAATCCAGATCATTGAAGCCTCCGCGCGCGGTTATGTTGAAAATGCGCGGCGCTTTCGCGAACAACTGCAGCCGCTGGCGGTCTGATCCGCGCGATGTGCTCGCTCGCGGCCAGAAGGTCAAGCCGCGCAGCGCCCAGTGTCAGAAGTTCAGCTGCCAGATGTTCAGCGGGAGCAGTGATGTCATCCAGTGAAATGCGCTTCATCGATCACGGCAAGGGCGGGGCCGCCGAGGTCTTGCAGATGGCCTCGATGCCACGACCGCAGCCGCGCGCCAACGAAGTACTGATCGAGGTGGCGTACGCGGGCGTCAATCGTCCGGATGTCGCGCAACGCGCGGGTCTGTATCCGCCCCCGACCGACGCCTCGCCGGTGCTCGGTCTGGAAGTCGCCGGCACCGTCGTCGCGATCGGTTCGGATGTCGCGCGTTGGCAGCCCGGCGATGCGGTCTGCGCGTTGACGGCCGGCGGCGGCTACGCCGAATTCGCCGTTGCGCCCGCGGCGCATTGCCTGCCAATCCCTGAAGGCTGGTCGCTGCGCGACGCTGCAGCGCTGCCGGAGAATTGGTTTACGGTGTGGGCGACGGTGGCGCAGCAGGGACGCCTCGCGCGCGGCGAAACCTTGCTGGTCCATGGCGGAAGCAGCGGCATCGGTGTCGCCGCGATCCAACTCGGCAAGCTGCTCGGTGCGCGCGTGGTGACAACCGTGGGCAACGCGGCGAAGCAGGCGTTCTGCCGCGAGCTTGGCGCCGACTTCGCGATCAACTATCGCGACGGCGATTTTGCTGCCGCGGTGCGTCGAGACGTCGAAACGGTCGACGTCATCCTCGACATGGTTGGCGGCGATTACCTGTCGAAGAACATCGGTCTGCTCGCGTTCGATGGTCGTCTGGTGCAGATCGCCACGCTCGGCGGCAGCAAGGCGACGCTCGAGCTTGCGCAGGTGCTGATGAAGCGCTTGCTGATTACCGGCAGTACCATGCGACGGCGCAGCCACGATGAGAAAGCGGTGATCGCGCGGGAACTCGAAGCGACGATCTGGCCGGCGCTCGCGGATGGTCGCATCAAGAGCGTCGTCCATGCGGAGTTTCCGCTGGCGGCAGCGGCGGACGCGCACCGGCTGATGGAAAGCTCACAACATATGGGCAAGATCGTGTTGAAGGTCAAGCAGGACCACTAGGTATCGCAGGGGCGAACGATGAATGCACAGAGGTCGTTTTCTTCATTGATGCGGTACTCGCGTCAGCATCGCAATACTTTGCTGGTTCCGTGGCGGCGCCATCGACTGTTCGGCTGGCTGGCACCGCTGCTGCTCGTTTTGAATGCGTGTGCGCTGCAGCCTGGCCAAGCGCCGGCGCCACCGGAGGCGCAGATCCGAGCCTTGCTCGATGCACAGCAACTCGCCTGGAATCGCGGCGACCTCGAAGACTTCATGCAAGGCTACTGGCACGACGACGCGCTGCGCTTCGACTCCGGTAGCACGACAATGTTGGGCTGGCAGGCCACCCATGACCGCTATGTCGCACGGTATCCCGATCGCCGCGCGATGGGGCGGCTGACGTTCGCCGATTTATCGGTCCATCTGATTGACGAGCAGCATGCCGAAGTCACCGGAAGCTGGGCGCTCGAGCGCGCGGCGGCGGATCGTCCGCACGGAAATTTCGTGTTGAGCCTGCGCCACATCAAGGACAATTGGAAAATCGTGCAGGATCGCACCGAGGTCGCGCCGCCAGATACGGCGCAGCAGTAGCGCTCGTTCAAGCTTGCGCGAAGCTTGCTCCACGCCGGCATGCATGCCAACGTCGAACGCGAAGCGTGAAGCGTGAAGCGTGAATTGAGTATCTCTCCGGTAATGCCTGTGTCGATCGATCAGTCGCACTGACGCGCGTCGCGAAATCAATGAGGCGACACAGTGGTCCTCGCGTTGTCTCCCATGCTGCGTGTCTCGCTATGCGTTCCCACGCGTTCGGTTCGAGGTCTTTTTCGCGCGCAAGGGTCGGATGACTGCCAAGCAAAACCAGCGCGCGCCTGAGGCCAAACCGAACGCACACACTTCGATTTAGTCCGGTTGCTTGGGGAAGTTGTAGCGCAGCAGTTCCGCATCGCCGGGGTTGAGGTCGCGCCAGCTGCCGTTGAAGCGCAGATGCGCGGCAGCACAGGTGGGCAACTCGCTGAACGGGCAGTCGGCCAGCAGCCGCGCAAAATCCGAGAAGCCGGGGTTGTGGCCGAACATCAGCACGTGATGTTGGGTCGGATCGAAGCCGCGCACGATTTCCAGCAAGGTGCCGGGCATGGCCTCGTAGATACGAGGTTCCAGCTTGATTTCGCGGTTCGCGATGCCGAGCGTCTCGGCGAAAATCTGTGCGGTCGTCAGCGCGCGCAGCGCGGGGCTCGATACCAGCTGCAAGCGCATCGTAGGCTCGCGATCGAGTCCGGCCAGGAAGCGGCGCGCCATCGTCGGCGCGTCGCGCAGCCCGCGTGCATTGAGCGGACGTTCGAAGTCGCTGAGCCTGCGATCGTTCCAATCGGACTTGGCGTGTCGACACAGGGTCAGGCGGCGTTCTTCGGTCATGCGCAGTGGATCGTCCCGCGTAGTGGCGAATCTGCCGCATAGTGTAGATCGCGGCGCCATTTGCGGCCGCGGAGCTATGCGAGCGAATCGATCGCAGTGCCCGCAGCACCGGCATCCTGCACTGCGATGGCATCGGTGAGTGTCTTGCTCACGGCGGGGAATCGTCGAAGAATTGCGGTGCCCAATCGGGGCGCGGGTAAGTGCGTCCAGATTGACGGCATTGCGCGTCCGCCCATTTCCAATTGCGGTACAGCGCGGCGATGCGACTATTTACGGATTTCGACGTCGCGCTGCGATGGCGCGTTTGCGTGGATGTAGACATCGAAACGCAGTTGCGTCGAGTTCAGGCTCATCGACGGCGCACGATCGGCGAGGTGCGGCGCTTTCGCGGGGCGCTTGACCACCACGCGGCCGAGCGCTGCGTTCAGAGCCGGAGCCAGCAGTGCATCGGCATCGTCGTCGCCGCCGTTGAGGTCGCGCAGGATCTGCATTTCTTTCGACGGCAACGCGCGCTTGCCATCGTCCGGATACATCGGATCGAGATAGATCACGTCCCAGGCGCGCGCGCCGTCCAAGACTTCTGCGGCATCGACGGCGAGGATGTCGATGCGCGCTGCGACGCTGCACTGCGCGGGATCAGCGAGGGCGCGACGATGCGCATCGCGCAGCAGTTCGACCACCGTTGCATTGCGCTCGGCCAGGGTGACCTCGGCGCCGAGCGCGGCGAGCGTGTAGCCGTCGCGGCCGAGACCGGCGGTCGCGTCGAGAATCCGAAGGGGTCGTGTTTGCGGTTTGTGCAGACCGACCGCGCGCGCCAACGGCTGGCGTTTGCCGGCGGCGATGCGCCGCTGCAGTTCGGGCTGCGCCCAGTCGATGCTGATGCTGCCAAAGCCGACACGATGCAGCGCCCGCAGACTCAGGCGTACTGGAGTAACCGAGGTATCGAACTCGAGTGCAAATGAAAAACCCCGGGCGTCGCCGTCCGGGGTCGAAACTGCATGCGGATCTGAGGTCCGTTTAGCCAAGCGTCGCCGCCAAAGTGGCGGTCTCGTTTTTAGGCGAGCTTCGAGGCATCGAAGAAGCCCGACATGCGCTGCGCGAGCATCAGGTCGCCGTCGATCTGCAGCTTGCCGGTCATGAACGCGGTCATGCCGTTGAGCTCGCCTTTCAGCAGCGCGACGAGATCGTCGTCTTCCATCGTGATGCTGACGTCCGGGCTGCTGGCGGTGCCTTCGGCGACTTCGCACTTGCCATCCTTGATGGTCGTGTATGCCGGCTTCGAGGTGTTGAACTGGATAACGCAACTGGTGCCGGCGGCATCGTCGGCGTTGAATGCGGCGGGCAGCTTCTTCAGAAAATCGATTGCACTCATGTCTCAAGCTCCAGATAAGGGAGGCGGCAGCTTACCCGCCGCAGCGCGCGCTAGCAATTGATGGAATGCGTGATTACCCAAGTCTCGGAGGCGCTGGCGAATTGCGTTGCAAGAATTGAACGCGATGCGCAGTCACGGCGTCCGGTTTTGCTTTGAAGGTCCAGTAACCGATGTTTCCGCAGCACGCCAAGTCGAGCCGGGCGCAGGACGCTGCGGATCAGTAAAGGCGTCTGAACCGAGGCCTGTCATCGCAGGCAAACGCGTTCGATGCGATCCTCATCGCAGCGCAAGTATTCGCAGCGCCCGGGGTGCCAATCGGCCAACACCAGGCGCTCGACGATGCGGGCGTCGACCTCCAATTGATGCAGGTCCGGTCGGTGGGTATGGCCATGGATTATGCGGTCGACGTCGTAACGCCGAAACGCGGCATCGATGGCGCCGGGGTCGACATCCATGATCGACACCGGTTTGGACTGTTTGTCGGATTCGCTGCGGCCGCGCGCGGCACCGGCGATACGGCGGCGCAACTTCGCCGGCAGACGCAGAAAGATCTGCTGCACCCGGCGGTTGTGCGCGAAGCGACGCCAGCGCTGATAGGCGACGTCGGCGGTGCAATACAGATCACCGTGCGAGAGCAGCGTCGCCACGCCGGCCAAGCGGATTTGCACCGGGTCCGGCAATAGCGTGACGCCGGTGGCGGCGCTGAATGCCTTGCCGACCAGAAAGTCGCGATTGCCGCGCATGAAGTACAGCGCCACGCCGCCGTTGTGCAAGGCGCGCAGTTCCTGCGCTTCGTCGGCGTAGTCGACCAGGCCGAGATCGTCGCCGATCCAATGCTCGAATAGATCGCCCAGGATGTAGACGGCCTTCGACTCGCGCGCCGGTCCGCGCAGGAAGCTGCGAAACGTTTCACGCAGCGGCGAGGGCGCTGCCGGCAGATGCAGATCGGACAGCAGCAGCGTTGGTGCGCTCACTGCGCGTCCGCGCGCGGCAGCAGGCTTGCGTGCAGGATCACCACCGGGCTCAGCGGCGCATCGCGCTCGAACGGGCCGACGGGACCCGTGGGTACCGCCGCGATACGGTCGACCACATCCATGCCGTCGATCACACGGCCGAAGACCGCATAGCCGTGTTCGCGGCCGGGAATCTCCGGATGCGGATCGAGCTTCAGGTTGTCGGCGAGATTGATGTAGAACTCGGAGGTTGCCGAATTCGGCGCTTCATCGCGCGCCATGCCGAGCGTGCCGCGAAGATTGGACACGCCATTACCGGCTTCCAGCACGATCGGCGCGTGCGACGGTTTTTCGTTCTGCGCCAGATCGTAGCCGCCGCCCTGAATCACGAAGCCGGCGACGACACGATGCATCAGCGTGCCGTCGTAGTGGCCTTCGCGCACATAGCGGACGAAATTGTCGACGCTGTGCGGCGCATGTGCGCGATCGAGTTGCACGCGGATATCGCCGAGCGAGGTCTGCAGCAGCACGCGCGGCGTTGGCTCCGGTGCCGGGGCGAGCAGGCTACAGGCGGAAACCGCGATTCCGAGGCCGAATAAGGTGCAGGCGCGCAGCAGTCGGTGGGCGTGCGAACGGCCCGCCGATGTCGTCGCCGTACCGCGGTTGCTCGCAGACACTTGCGCCTGCTCTTGCGCCCGATCTTGCGCCTGACGACGCGAGTTCGCCGCCTGCGGCAGTCTGCAAACCAGCAGACGTAGCATCAGGCGGCTGCCTGCTGCGCAATCGGTAGCGTCGCGGCGATGGCCGCTTCCACCACCGACCAGCCGGCACCTTTGCGCGGCGCCTGTTCGGACAGCACGCGCCGGAACGCGCGACCGCCTGCTTCGCCGCGATACAGGCCGAGCACATGACGCGTAATGCGTGCCAGTGGCACGCCATCGCCGAGTTCGCGTTCGACGTACGCCTGCATGCGCCGCAGCAGTTCAGCGCGTCCGATGCGCGGGCCGGAATCGTCGCCGAACAACTGGCTATCCACCGCCGTCAGCAGGTAGGGATCGTCGTACGCCGCGCGGCCCAGCATCACGCCGTCGAGGGTTTGCAGCTCCGCCGCACATTGATCGAGCGTCGACAGACCGCCGTTGAGAACCACGGTCAGATGCGGGAAATCCCGCTTGAGTCGGTGCACGGTCGGATACGACAGCGGCGGCACTTCGCGATTCTGTTTCGGCGAAAGCCCACTGAGCCAGGCCTTGCGTGCGTGGACAATGAAGGTCTCGGCGCCGGCCGCGGCAACGACGTCGACGAAGCGCTGAAGAAACGCGTAGTCCTCGGAATCGTCGACGCCGATCCGACATTTCACCGTGACCGGCACCGAACAGGTTTCGCGCATCGCGCGCACGCAGTCGGCGACGCGTTGCGGCTCCAGCATCAGGCATGCACCGAAGCGGCCTTCCTGCACGCGATCCGACGGACAGCCGCAATTCAGATTGATTTCGTCATAGCCGAATTCCGCGCCGGTGCGCGCCGCCTGGGCCAGCAACTGCGGCTCGGCACCGCCGAGTTGTAGCGCTACCGGATGTTCAGCCACGTCGAATCGCAGGTGACGTTCGGCGTCGCCATGGACGATGGCGCCGGCATTGATCATCTCGGTGTACAGGCGCGCGTGACGACTCGCCTGCCGGTGGAAATACCGGCACGCGGGCGTTGTCCAGTCCATCATCGGCGCCACGCAGAAGCGCCAGGCGTTGGGGGTGGTCGTGATCACGTCGTGCTCGTTCAAGGCCGCCATTGTCGGGCTTTCGCGCTGCTTGCGTCCAACCGCACCGGTGTCGTGGGCGGGCGCGCCGACGCAGATGTACGTCAACGACTTTCAAAGCGGTTGCCAGCAACGTTAAGGTGCAAGTGCCGACGCCCGACGTCCAACCCGCCCGCAAACAGTCCGTGAGTACGCAGCCCGATCCCGCCACCCGCGATGCACTGCCGCCACGGGCCAGCAGCCTGCTGGAGATCTATCGCGACCTGTGGCGGTTCGCCCGCGGCGCGCGTGCTCAGTACATCGGAGCGATGTTGTTGCTGGCGGCGGCGAGCGGCGTGAAGTTGCTGATCCCGGTCTTGGCTGGGGAAGCGATCAATTCGCTGCAGCTCGCCGGCAGCGCCAGCTTGCTGCACGCCGGTGCGCTGGTTGCCGCCGTGTTCGGTATCCAGTTGACGGCCTGGGCACTGCACGGACCGGGCCGCGTGCTCGAGCGCAATGTCGGTATTCGCGTTCGGACCAACGCGGCGGATGCGCTGTTCGCCAAGCTCGTCAGCCTGCCGCTGGCCTGGCACGATCGCCACCATTCCGGCGAGATCCAGCATCGCACCGAGCAGGCCACGCGCGCGCTGTACGACTTCACGCAGAATCAGTTCATCTACCTGCAAAGCGCAATCAACCTGTTCGGGCCCTTGATCGCCTTATGGCTGATTTCGAGACTGACCGGCGCGGTGGCGCTGGCGGGGTTCATCGTGCTGGGCATCGTCATCATCCGCTTCGACGTGGTGCTGATGCGGCTGTCGGTGCAGGAGGCCGGCGCCGAGCGCCGCTACGCGGCGGGACTTTTGGATTTTCTCGGCAATATTTCGACGGTGATCAGCCTGCGCGCCGGTGGTGCGGTGCGGCGCTTGGTGCAGCAGCGCTTGCAGCTGATCTTCGCACCACTCGGCCGCAGCATCGTGCTGAACGAGGCCAAGTGGTGTGCGGTGGATCTGTTGGGCGTCGGGCTGTCCTGGCTGTTGGTGGCGGCCTACGCCTGGCAGGCGCATCACGCTGCGGTCGGCGCTGGCGGACTGCTGCTCGGCAGCGTGTTCATGGTCTATCAATACGCCCAGCAGGCCGCTGGCGTGATCGGTTCGATGGCAGCGAATTTCCAGGGCTTCGCGCGGGTGAAGACCGATGTCGCCGCCGCGCAGCCGATCTGGCTGGCGCAGCCGCGTCCACAGCCGACCACCTCGATCGCGCGCCACTGGCGCACGATTGAACTGCGCAATCTCGGGTTCACCTACGAGCGTGGCGGCGGCATCGGCAATATCGATCTCGAGTTCAAGCGCGGCGAACGCGTCGCGCTGATCGGCCCGAGCGGCTCCGGCAAAAGCACGCTGCTGCGCGTGATGGCGGGCCTCTACGAACCGCAATCCGGCAGCTACGCGGTAGATGGCATGACCCGCGAGGCACTGCGCAGTCTCGACTCGATTGCCACACTCATTCCGCAGGAGGCCGAGGTGTTTGAAGCCAGCGTCCGCGAGAACCTGAGTTTCGGCGCGCCCTGCGACGACGCCGCGATTGCCGCGGCGGCCTACATCGCGGTGTTCGAGCCGGTGCTGGCAGCCTTGCCGCAGCAGCTGGACACGCCGCTGTCGGAGCGCGGCTTCAACTTTTCCGGCGGACAGCGGCAACGCCTGGCGCTGACGCGGGGTCTGCTCGCCGCCGGTGTCGGTGCCGCCGATGGCAGCTCAATGCTGCTGCTCGACGAGCCGACCAGTGCGCTGGATCAGACCACCGAGGCGCGCTTCTTCGCACGGCTACGCGAGCGCTTGCCGCAGGTGTGCGTAGTCGCGGCGGTGCATCGTCTCAGTGTGCTCGCACAGTTCGATCGCGTGGTGCTGATGGCCGAAGGTCGCGTGGTCGATGTCGGAACCGTGGAAGCCCTGCATCAGCGACAAGCGCTGTTTCGCGAAATGCAGCAAAGCGATGGCGATCACGAACCGCCGAAAGCGCTGCCGTCGCCTGCGGAATTCGATGCGCTCGACACGACGGTGGCGCCCGGCAGCGCCGTTTGAAGTTCGCCTCGTCACTGCGCCCGCGGCCGCGTTGGGGCTTGGTGAAAGGTGTCGGTAGCCGCATCGAAGTCAATCAGCGTTGACCTGCGTCGACGCGCCTCGCAAGACAAGGCGATTCCGAAAGCGCGATTCGGAATGTCGCCCCACCATGCGACTTCGATTGCGCGACGAGCTGATTCGGAAGCGGCTTAGCTAGGGATTCGGCTCTTGAGTGGCTCATGCGCGCAGGTCCAATGCCGATCACCGATCACCGATCACCGATCACCACACTCACCGCTCACCGCACTCACAGCACTCACCACTCACCGAGCACCGCACTCACCACTCACCGAGCATCAATCACTCACCGAGCACTACTCATTAATCGCCCGGTGTCGCGACGCGACAGCGATCTCCGCCTCAGTGTGCGTACTCGGGTAACAGGCGATGAAGTGCGTCCTGCAATTGCGTCCAGGCCGCGCCTTCGGGATTGGCGAGATCGAAGTGGCCATCTTCCCCAATCAGCGCCAGCGTTGCGGCGTCGCCGGCGGCTTGGGCGGCATCGACGTAGTCTCGTGCCGACTCGGGTTTGACGATCGGATCGAGCCCACCTTGGATCAACACCTGCGCAACACCCAGCGGCAACAGCGCGCGCGGCGAGGCTTGTGCATAGCGTTGCGGAACCGTTTGCGGCGTGCCACCGAGCAACTGGTCGACACTGGCGTTGCAACTGTCGGCAGGCCCGACGCGGTAGGTCGCGAGATCGGTGATCGCCGCAAGACCGACGACGCCGGCGAGCGGCAAGGGCGCCGTTGCATATAGCGCGCTATCAGCTGCAAGCCGGTGGCGTGCCGCCAGCCACAGCGCCAGATGGCCGCCGGAGGAATGCCCGATCGCGACCACGCGATGCAGATCCAGATGATGTTTCGGTGCCAGCGTGCGCAGCGCATCCGCGGCGGCGCCGACGTCCAGCAGCGTGTTCGGCCAGCCGCCACCGGCATCGCCGATGCGGCGGAACTCCGGCGTCCAGGTGGCGTAGCCGGCGGCGGTGAGCGCGGCACTCAGACGGGTCATGTAGACGTAGTCGAACTCCGCCAGCCAGCAGCCGCCGTGCACCAGGATCACCACCGGAAACGGTCCGCGCCCGGATGGTACGCGCAGTTCGCCGAATTGCTGCGCCGCCCGACCGTAGGGAATGCGTGGCACCGACGGCGGCAGCGGCCGTGCCTGCAGTTCCGACCAGGTCAAAGGTGAATGCCCGACGGTGGTGGCGGTGGGCGAATCTTCGGCGTCGGCGTTTGGCATATAGACTGTCAGCAGCGGCGTGATCAGCAGGACCAACGCCATCGACAACGCGGTGTGCGGCGCGGCGAGTCGAAACAGACGAAGCATGGCCTTTGGGTCCTGCGGGTGGTTCCAGCAGTATAGATTCGCCAGGTCCGGAGAGGGCTACGGTCGGCGACCCCGCACGAAACTTGCAGAGTTGATCGACGCGGCCGCAGGGCTCATTCGAAGATCGATCAGGAGAAGTTTGCTTGAATCAAACAGCCAGCAGTGCCGAGTTCACGCACGCGCGCACCGATGATCGCAGTTCGCTGAGCAAGGACGCCCTGCGACGCGCCTTTCTCGACCGCCTGTGCTACTCGCAAGGCAAGTTCCGCGGACTCGCCACGCAAAACGATTACTACCTGGCGCTGGCCTACACCATTCGCGATCGCATGCTGCAGCGCTGGATCAGCACGGCGGCGGCGTATACCGAGCAGGGCGCACGCACGGTGTCGTACCTGTCGGCGGAATTCCTGATGGGCCCGCACCTCGGCAACAACCTGATCAACCTGGGCATCTACGAGGATGTGCAGCAGACCATGGATGAGCTCGGGCTCGACCTCGAACAGCTGTTGGCGCAGGAAGAAGAGCCAGGGCTCGGCAACGGCGGCCTCGGCCGTCTCGCGGCTTGTTTCATCGATTCGATGGCGACCTTGCAGATTCCGGCTCTCGGCTACGGTATCCGCTACGAGTACGGCATCTTCCACCAGCAGATCGTCGATGGTCGCCAGGTCGAGAAGACCGACAAATGGCTGCGCTTCGGCAATCCCTGGGAGCTGCCGCGGCCGGAATGGGCGCAGGAAGTGAAGCTGGGCGGCAGCACCGAACAGTACATCGACGAACTCGGCCGCTTGCGCGTGCGCTGGGCGCCGGCAAAGACCGTCGTCGGTCTGCCGTACGACACGCCGATCGCCGGCTACAAGAACAACACCGCCAATACGCTGCGGCTATGGCGTGCGGAAGCCACCGAAGCCTTCGATTTCGAAACCTTCAATCGCGGCGACTATGCCGGCGCGGTCAGCAAAAAGGTCACCTCGGAAAACCTCAGCAAGGTGCTGTACCCGAACGACGAGACCCTGCAGGGCAAGGAACTGCGGCTCGAACAGCAGTTCTTTTTCGTGTCGTGCTCGCTGCAGGACATGCTGCGCATTCTCAAAGGCCAGCAGCTGCCGATGGAACGCTTCTTCGAGAAGTTCGCGGTCCAGCTGAACGACACCCACCCCGCGATCGCCGTCGCCGAGTTGATGCGCCTGCTGGTCGATGTTCACGTAATGCCCTGGGACGAAGCCTGGGACGTCACCCAGAAAACCTTCGGCTATACCAATCACACGCTGATGCCCGAGGCGCTGGAGCGCTGGCCGCTGGCGCTGTTCAAAAGCGTGTTGCCGCGACATCTTGAGATCATCTACGAAATCAACGCGCGCTTTCTCGACGAAGTGCGCCTGCGTTTCCTCGGCGACGACGAACGAGCCGCGCGACTGTCGCTGATCGACGAGAGCGGCGAGCGCTACGTGCGCATGGCACACCTGGCCTGCGTCGGCAGCCATACGATCAATGGCGTCGCCGCACTGCATTCGGAACTGCTGAAGCAGGACGTGCTGAAGGATTTCTACGAGCTGTGGCCGCACAAGTTCACCAATGTCACCAATGGCGTGACGCCGCGGCGCTGGATCGTGCTGTCGAATCCGCGCCTGACCAAGCTCATTTCCGAATCGATCGGCGAAGACTGGATCAAGGATCTCGAAGAACTTCGGCGACTCGAGCCGTTCGCAAACAACGCGGGTTTCCGCGAGCGCTGGCGCGACATCAAGCACGCCAACAAGCTCGACTTCGCGCGCATCGTGCAACACAAGACCGGTGTGACGATCGATCCGCATTCGATGTACGACGTGCAGGTCAAGCGCATTCACGAGTACAAGCGTCAGCATCTCAACGTGCTGCATATCGTCGCGCTGTATCACCGCATCAAGTCGAATCCGAATCTGGAAGTCACGCCGCGTACCTTCGTGTTCGGCGGCAAGGCCGCACCCGGGTATCACCTGGCGAAACTGATGATCAAGCTGATCACGGCGGTCGGCGATGTGGTCAATCGCGATCCGCAGGTGCGGGATCGTTTGAAGGTCGTGTTTGTGCCGAATTTCAGTGTCACCAACGGCCAATGGATTTATCCGGCGGCGGATCTCTCGGAACAGATCTCCACTGCAGGCAAGGAAGCCTCCGGCACCGGCAACATGAAGTTCCAGATGAATGGCGCGCTGACCATCGGCACGCTCGATGGTGCCAACGTCGAGATCCGCGAGCAGGTCGGCGACGAGAACTTCTTCATGTTCGGTCTCAGCACCGAGCAGGTGTATGCGCTGAAGGCGCGCGGCTATCGTCCGATGGACTGGTACGAGAAAAATGCCGAGTTGCGCGCGGTGCTGGACCTGATCCGCAACGGCTTCTTCTCGCGCGGAGATGCCGAACTGTTCCGTCCGCTGGTCGACGGTCTGCTGTATCAGGATCCGTATCTGCTCTTGGCCGACTATGAGTCGTATGTCGACTGCCAGGACGAAGTCAGCGAAGTGTTCCGCGACTCGGAGCGCTGGACGCGAATGGCGATTCTGAATTCGGCGCGCTCGGGCACGTTCTCGTCCGATCGTTCGATCCGCGACTACTCACGCAACATCTGGCACGCCAAGGCGGTGCCGGTCGAGTTGTTGTCGCCGGACGAAATCAAGGCCGGCCTGCTGCAGTAGCGCAGACACTGCAGCATCACGCGGCGGGTGATCGCGCCCGCCGTCACGCGCGCGATCACACTGCGCCTGTCGGCACCTCCGCCCGGCATGCAGCGTCGCTCGCGTCGCTGCGATCCACGGCTCAGGTTCACTCGTCACGCGCGTCAGCGTTCGCGTTATATTCCGCGCGCATGATTCCTAGTCGCAGTTCACAAAAACAAGGAGAGCGGCTCATGAAGAAACGAATGGTTGGTGCGGTGTGCGCGGTCGTGCTGTTGGCATCGCAGGCGCTGTATGCCGACGATGCGCCGGTGCCCACGCAGATCGTCGATACGATGAACAGGCTTTTCGGCGTGCACCCAGGCTTTCGTGCGAATCATGCCAAGGGCGTGGTCGTCGAAGGCAGCTTCAAGGCAGCACCGGGCGCTGCCGCGCTGAGTCGCGCGGTGCTGTTCGCCGGCGACACGATTCCGGTCACGGTTCGCTTCTCGGACGCCACCGGCCTGCCGACCATACCGGACGGTGCGGGCAATGCGAATCCGCATGGCATGGCGATCAAATTTCACCCGCCGGGCGGCGCCGACACCGACATGGTGATCAACTCGCTGAAATTCTTCCCGGTCGCGACCGGCGAGGATTTTCGCGATCTGCTGCAAGCAATTTCCGAAAGTCCGGCCGATGCGCCGAAGCCGACCAAGTTCGAGCAGTTCGTCGCATCTCATCCGAGTGTGCCGAAAGCGTTTGCCACCGCCTCGACGCCGGACAGCTTTGCGCACGAAACCTATTACGGGATCGATGCCTTCGTTCTGGTCAACAAAGCCGGCGCCAAGCAGGCGGTGCGTTACATCATGCAGCCGGAGAAAGCGGTTCATTTAACGCCAGGAGTTGCTGCGAAACGACCGAACGATTTTCTGGTCGACGAATTGCCTGCGCGAGTCAGCAAGCATCCGGTGGTGTTTCATCTGAAGGCACAGCTGGCCGCTGCAGGTGATTCAACCAAAGATCCGACGCAGCCCTGGCCGGACGATCGCAAGGTGGTCGAACTGGGTACGCTGACCCTCGACAAGACCGTGCCGGACTCGCTCGCCGCGCAGAAGAAGCTGCTATTCCTGCCGGGGCAGATCACCGACGGGATCGAGTTGTCGGACGATCCGCTGGTGGCTGCACGCAACGCGGCCTACGCGGTGTCGTTCTCGCGACGTCAGTAGTCGGTTGCTTTACGTTCTTTATGGCCCGAGCGCCGGTTGCTGCCAAGGCGCCCGCCGAATCGGACGGCGGGCGCTTTTGATGATCGGCTTCAACTGCGCAGGCACGCGCTAAACGAGTTGCTGCCGCAGATAATTCAGCAAGTCGATTTTGGTGATCAAACCGACGAAGCGTCCGCCGGCGCCGCCGTCGGCCACGATCGCCACATGATCGCGCTGAAAGATCGGCAAGAGATCGGCCACCGGTGCATCTGATGCGATGATGTCGACGTTCGTCACCATCGCCGTATCGACGCGATCCTTGAAGCGCTCAGGCGCGCTGTAGACGTGCAACAGCAGATCGGACTCATCGAGAATGCCGATCACGCGCTCGCCCTCCATCACCGGGATCTGCGAGACCTCGAACAGTTTCATTCGTCGGTAAGCCAGCAGCAGACTGTCGGAGGGTGCCAGCGTGACAGCGCTACCTTCCTGGTAGCGTCGCACAATCAGGTCGACCAAGGTGCCGTGCTTGGGTCGCGGCAGCAGGCCTTGCTCGAACATCCAGAAGTCGTTGTACATCTTGCCGAGATACTTGTTGCCGCTGTCACAGATGAAGGTGACGACGCGCTTGGGCACGGTCTGCTCGCGGCAATAGCGGAGTGCTGCGGCGACCAAGGTTCCGGTGGAGGAGCCGCCCAGATAGCCTTCTTTCGCCAGCACCTCGCGCGCAGTGAGGAAGCTTTCGGCATCGCTGATTTCGTAGGCGTGGCGCACGCGCGCAAGATCGCAATTCGGCGGAATGAAATCTTCGCCGATGCCTTCGACCAGCCAGGTGCCGGCTTCCTTCTGAATCTTGCCGGTGCGCACGACATCGGTAAGCACCGAGCCGAGCGGGTCGGCCAGCACAATGTCGGTAGCGGGGGAGACGCGCGCGAAGTAGCGGGACAGCCCGGTGAGGGTGCCGCCGCTGCCGACGCCGCAGACCACCGCGTCGACCTGCTGCTGCATCTGCGCCCAGATTTCCGGGCCGGTGGTGGTTTCGTGCGCCAACGGATTCGCCGGATTGGCGAACTGGTTGACGTAGAAGCTGTTGGGAATTTCGCCGGCAAGGCGCTCGGCGATGTCCTGGTAGTACTCGGGGTGTCCCTTGCCGACGTCGCTCCGCGTGAGTCTGGTTTCCGCGCCGAGCGCGCGCAGGTGCAGGATTTTTTCCTGCGCCATTTTGTCGGGAATCACCAGAATCAGTTTGTAGCCTTTCTGTGCCGCAACCAGGGCCAGGCCGAGACCGGTGTTGCCGGCGGTGGCTTCGATCAGGGTGCCGCCGGGCTTGATCCGGCCGTCGCGCTCGGCGGCCTCGATCATCGACAGGCCGATCCGATCCTTGATCGAACCGGTCGGATTTTGATTTTCCAGCTTGACGAACAGACGGCAGCAGCCGCTGTCCAAGTTGCGCAATTCCACCAGCGGCGTGTTGCCGATGGTTTGCAGCACAGTGCCGTCGCGCGGCATGAGCGCCTCCAGCCGAATCCTTCGGCGTAATTGTTTGCTGCCGAGGGTAGCACGCGATTTGTGCGTTTCTGCCGCGAGCCGCCGTGGTTGGCGCGGGTTTCGCTTCCCAGCCGTCGTGTGTACGCCGGCTGGCGGGGCGCAAGACTTGCCGCGCGAACCTTGAGTTGTCCTAGAGACTGTTACGCTTGCCGCCATGAACCCACATCCAACCAACCTAATCTGGATCGATTGCGAGATGACCGGCCTGGTGCCCGAAAAGCATCGCCTGATCGAAGTCGCCACCATCGTCACCGATGCCCATCTGAACGTGATCGCCGAAAGTCCGGCGATTGCGATCCATCAGTCGGATGAAGAACTCGAGGCGATGGACGAATGGAACACGACACAGCATGGTCGTTCCGGCCTGACGCGCCGCGTGCGCGAAAGCCGCATCGATGAGGCCGCGGCATCGGCCCAGATGATCGGGTTTCTGCAGAAGTGGTCGATGCCCGGCCGCTCGCCGATGTGCGGCAATTCGATCTGCCAGGATCGTCGCTTCCTTGCGCGCTACATGCCCGAACTCGAGCGCTACTTCCACTATCGCAACCTCGATGTCAGCACGCTGAAAGAGCTGTGTCATCGCTGGTCGCCGATGGTTGCGCGCGGCTTCAACAAGGAGTCGAAGCACCTGGCCCTCGACGACATCCGCGATTCGATTGCGGAGTTGCGCTATTACCGCGAATACTTCCTGCGCGTGCCGGTGGCGCCCGGTTCGATCCACAGCCTGTGAACCGGGTGATCGCCGTCGCCGTGCAGACGAAGCGGATCGGTGCCTTGCGACACCGCGCGGAACGGATAACCCAACATGGCCACGACTGACATCCTGCAAAAATTCGAAGCGGCGGTCGAGCGCGTGCGCACTGCGCCCGCCGACGGCCCGATCCGGCCATCCAACGAGATCAAGCTGCGCATGTACGCGCTGTTCCGCCAGGCGAGCGAGGGCGATGTCGATAGCAAGCGGCCCGGCCTGCTCGATCCGGTCGGACGCTTCAAGTACGACGCATGGGCGAAGCTGTCGGGCACTTCGAAAGATGCGGCGATGCAGGATTACGTCGCCGAGGTCGAAGCGCTGGAACGCAAGTACGGCTGAACCGCACCAGGGCTCGCTCAATGGCGCGGTCCGACGAGGCGATTCCCTTTTTCACGTTGCCCAATTGGGCGACCGCGGCCGCCCAATGCGGCTTCAACATCGAGCCGGTGTTCCGAGAAGTCGGCATCGAGATGGATCTGTTGCAACTCGACCGCTCGAATGTGCGGCTGTCGCAGTTGGCGCAGGCAATGGACTTGTGTGTGGCGCGTTCAGTTGGGCAGCACTTTCCGTTCGTGCTCGGTGAAACCTTCGCGTTCGACTATCTGCCGGAAATCACCACGTTTCTGAATACGAGTTCGACACTGCGCGAAGCGTTCCGAGTGTTCGTCTGGGTACGGGCGCTGATCAATCCGATGCTCAACGTGCGTCTCGAGGAGCAGGCGGGCCAGGCGCGCCTGCTGCTCGAAATCGTTGGCGACGTCGCCGGCCCTTCGCCGTACTTCATCGAAAGCGTGTTTGCGACGACGCTGAAGTTCGCACGCGCGATGCTCGGCGGCCGCGCACATTTCGAACGCCTGCAACTGGCGTATCCGGAGCCGTCTTACGCCGCGCGCTTTCCGTCGTTCTTCGGAACGCCGGTGGAATTCGATCAGGCCAACAACGCGCTGGTATTCGAATCGGTCTTGCTCGATGTGCCGCTCGGCGGCGCGTTCCCGGCATTGCACCAGCAATCGGAGCAACTGGTCGAGCGACGTCTCACGCGGCTGCTGAAGAAGGCCGGCATCGTCGCAGACATCGAGCGCGCCTTCAGCGCCGACCCGCAACTGTTTACGCGAGGTCTCAACGGAATGGCCACTGCGCTCGGGCTGCATCCGCGCACCTTGCAGCGGCGCTTGCGCGAAGCCGGGCAGAACTATGCGGACGTCCAGGCGCAGCTGCGCTTCCGCATGGCGAGCGAATGGTTGCAGCAAGCCGCGCTGGATCTAGAGACGATCAGCGAACGCCTGGGTTTCTCCGATCGCCGCAGCTTCACGCGCGCGTTTAGCCGTTGGGCCGGGACCTCGCCGAGCGAATTCCGCCGCAGAACGCCCTGAACGCGTCGACGTTCACATCGGTGATCGCGTCATGCCGGCACTGAGCCGGCGACCTGTTCGATTACAAGTCGCGACGCCTTGAGGCGATCTCGGGCGCTGCTCCGAGACCCTGAGACGGGCATACTGTCGCGAATTGTTCCCTGGCCGTCGCCGTCGGTCATAGCGGTGCGCGTACTTGAGTCGCATGATTTGGCTCATATAAAACGAGCAGCAGGAGGAGTTGTCCCATGCAAGCCGAAGTTCAAACCCGTTTCCCGATCGTGCCGCGCCAAAACCTCGATTTCGGGCTGGACGGCGACATTCCGCGTTTCTGGTTCGACAACGATCCGTTCAAGAGCCGGTTCTTCGATGCGATGTCGACGCTGTTTCCCGAAGGCGAAAAGTTCTTCATCGCCTGCGTGCGCGACTTCCGCGACCGGATTACGGATCCGGAATTGCAGCAGCAGGTCGCCGATTTCACGCGTCAGGAAGGCCAGCACGGCATGGTGCATACGCGATTCAACAATCGCCTGCAGGCGCAAGGTGTGCGCGTCGACCTGATTCTGGAAAAGCAGAAACGCATCATGTTCGGCTTCTTCCGCAAGCGCTGCTCGGCCGAGTACACGCTGGCTCAGACCGCTGCTGCCGAACACATGACGGCAATCATGGCGCACGGATTTTTCGAGGACCCGCAACTGCAGGCGGCAGACCCGCGCGTACGTGCAATGTACGCCTGGCATGCGGTCGAGGAAATCGAGCACAAGGCGGTGGCCTTCGATGTCATGCAGAAGATCGCGAAGGTCGGCTACTTCACGCGGGTGCTGGCAATGCTGCAGGTGTCGATGAGTTTCCCGCTGCACGTATTCATGATCATGAGCCGCATGTTCAAGGTCGATGGCTTCAGTTTCAGCCAGCGGGCCGGGCTGTGGATGCGCGGTCTGTGGTGGCTGTACAAGCCGGGTGGCCTGTACGCCCCGGTGATCGGTCACTATCTGGCTTACTTCAAGCCTGGCTTCCATCCCTGGCAGCATGGTCAGGTCGATAGCAATACCCGCTGGCTCGACGCGTTCCAAAGAACTGGCGACCCGATCGCCGCCGGCGACGCGGTCTACGCCGAGGCTTGAGCGCAGGCGCAGGTTTTGCGCGTTCCGCGCGGTCCGACGCCTTTCATTTCCGGCCCGGATCGCGCGGTGATTTCTCAAGTCTAAGAACGCCGCGCCCGGCTGCAGAAAGTCGGATGCTAGCGCTCGCTCGCGTGCAGGCTAAAACGCAGCCGCAGGCGCGCGAACTTAGTCTCCGCGAGCTGCGACTGGCGCAAGCGCGTAGGGGCAAGCTGAAGTTAGGGGCTTCGGCGAGTCGGAGGCCTTGTTCGAGGACATGCCGTTCGGGCCCCCGCCAGCGATGTCGCGCGGCCGTCGCGGGGTTCGAGTGGTGCATCGATCCCGCGACGATCGATTCCGCTGCGATCCACGTGCGATCCCGTCAACACCTTGTCGATCGATTCAACAGAGCCGAGCCGGTCAACACTGGGCCGAACCTTCCGGTACCATCCGCGTCGGCCAGCCGGTGGCCGTATTCCTGTCCGTCTGATTGTGTTCCGTTCGCTCCTGACAGCTTCGATGATTGCGCCCAGTGCCCGACGAGGCATGGTGATTCGTGCCGGTGCCGCAATGCTCTTCGGCATCGCCGCATCACTCATATCGGGTTGCGATCGCAACCGCGCGGCGCCGGCGGTCGACGAAGACCAGGCCCGACAGGACGACGCCGTGGTGATTCTCGCCAGCGAAGACCTGCGCAATCTCGCCTACCTGCAGCCGGGTATGGAAGCCGCGATCGGCCATAAGATCCGCATCGAATATAGCCGCGTGACCGACATGGTCGATCGCGTCAATGCCAGCGATGCGTCACAGAAGTTCGACCTGGTCTGGCCGACCAGCCATATCTTCCTGCAGGATCTGGCGCCCGGCCGCATCGTCAGCAGCGATAGCATTGCCCGGTCGCCGCTGGTGCTCGGACTCAAGCACGAACGCGCCGCCGAATTGGGCTGGGACAAGCGTGCGCCGACCTGGGGCGAGATCATGCAGGTCGCGCGGCGCGAGGAAGGCTTGAATCTCGGCATGGCCAATCCGGCCGGCTCCGAAGTTGGCCTGCTCGAGCTGTTGTCGACTGCGGCGGTGTTTAGCGGCAAGCGCGACGCGCTCGACGTCGCCGATCTCGATGCGCCGAAGCTGAAGAATTTATACGCTGCCGCGCGGCTGCTCGGTGGCGGCGGTGTCTGGCTCAACGACGTCTACTCGAAAGAGGAAGACCGTCTCGACGGCATCATCACATACGAATCCTCGGTGCTGGCCTTGAACGCGCAGCCCGACGCGCTGGATGATCCGCTCGCCGTGGTGCATATCCGCGATGGCAGTATCCACGCCGATTTCCCGCTCATGTTGGTGAACCCGGCGCGACGCGGCGATTACGACAAGCTGGTGGCCTGGTTGCGCAGCAAGCCGGTGCAGGCCGACATCATGGAAAAGACGTTCCGAAGGCCGGTCAATTCCCAAGTGCCGCTGACGCCGGTACTGGCGCACGACCGTCCTGAGCTTCTGGTGGTGCCGTCGAAACCGGCGACGCTGGAGCCGATCATCAGCGCCTTCGGCGACCGCGTTCGCCAACCGGCACATTCGTATTTCCTGCTCGACGTCTCTGGCTCGATGGCCGAGGGCGATCGCATCAACGAACTCAAGTCGGCACTCGGTGTGCTGATCGGCAGCAATTCGGCAACGCTGGCAGGGCGCCTGGCGCGCATTCCGCAACGCGAGAAACTCGACATGCTGAGTTTCGACAGCAAGCTGGAAACCGAAGTGAGCCTCGATTTCGCGCCGCAGAACTACGCCGCAGCGGCTGAACAGTTCAAGCAGTACGTCGATGGCCTGGCGCCGAAGGGCGGCACGGCGACCTACGATGCGCTGCAGGCGGCCTATATGCGCGCCTTGAAGGATCGCAAGAAGCAGCCGGGCTACGGTGCAGTGATCGTGTTGATCAGCGACGGCCATAACGCCAGCGGGCAGGGCTTCGAAGCGTTCCGCGACTGGCTGCAGGCGCTGCCCGATACCTCGCAGGATATCCGCGTGTTTCCGGTGTTGTTCGGCGATGTCGAAGATCGCGAGATGAAAGAAGTCGCCGCGCTCACGCATGGCCGCGTGTTCGATTCCACCGGCATCGGCCTGGACCGTTCGCTCGAGCGCGTACGCGCCTATCAATAGCGGGCTGGTACTGTGAGCGGCGAACAAACGGTGCCGCGGCGGCTGCAGTAAAATGCAGTCACATTCAGCGCCGGACGTTGGTTCCGCGAAGCGGAGTCTGCGTGCGGCCTCGAGCGCCGGGCGGCGGTCGAGCCAAGACCCAAAAAGGCGGATCAAAAGGATATGAGCGACAACTTCGATGTCATCGTCATCGGCGGCGGACCTGGCGGTTATCCGTTCGCGATTCGCGCCGCACAGCTCGGAATGAAGGCGCTGTGCATCGATAACTGGGTCAATCACGACGGCACCTACAGCTTCGGCGGCACCTGCCTCAATGCCGGCTGCATTCCGTCGAAAGCGCTGCTGGAATCGTCGGAACTGTTCCATCGCGCCCAGCACGAGTTCGACGTGCACGGCATCGGTGTGGGCACCGTTGCACTCGATCTGAAGAAAATGATCGATCGCAAGACCGCGGTCAGCAAGGCCAATTCCGGCGGCGTGCAAATGCTGTTCAAGGGCAACAAGGTCACCGGACTGTTCGGCACCGGCAAGCTGCTCGGCGGCGGCAAGGTCGAGTACACCGACCACGACGGCAAGAAGGACACCTACAGTGCCAAACACATCGTCATCGCCACCGGCTCGGCGCCGGTCAATCTGACCAAGATCGCGCCGTTCGACGGCGAGCGCGTGGTCGATTCCTGGGGCGCGCTGGAGTTCACCGAAGTGCCGAAGAAGCTCGGCATCATCGGCGCCGGCGTGATCGGCGTGGAACTCGGCAGCGTCTGGTCGCGCCTGGGTTCGGAGACCGTCATCCTCGAAGCCCTGCCGAGCTTTCTGCCGATGGTCGATGCGGCGATCTCGAAGGAAGCACTGCGCCAGTTGACCAAGCAGAAGCTCGATATCCGCCTCGGCGCAAAGGTGCTGTCGGCGAAAATCGGCAAGAACGAAGTCGCAGTCGAATACGAGCAGGACGGCGAAAAGAAGAGCATCAGCTTCGACAAGCTGATCGTCGCGGTCGGCCGCCGGCCCTACACCGAAGGTCTGGGTTGCGAGGTCGCCGGCGTCAAGCTCGACGAGCGCGGCTTCGTCAAGATCGACGCGCACTACAAGACTTCTGCCGAAGGCATTTATGCCGTCGGCGATGTCACCGGTGGCGCCATGCTCGCGCACAAGGCGATCGAGGAAGGTGTGGTGCTGGCCGAGCAACTCGCGGGCGAGAAGAGCGAGGTCAACTACAAGGCAGTGCCTTCGGTGATCTACACCAATCCCGAAATCGCCTGGGTTGGCCTGTCGGAAGAGCAGGCGACCAAGGAAGGCTTCGAGATCAAGACCGGGTCCAGCCCGTTCGCCGCGAACGGACGCGCACGCGCGATGGAAGCAACCCCGGGCATGATCAAGTTCATCTCCGACGCCAAGACCGATCGCGTGCTCGGCGTACACATGATCGGACCGTACGTATCCGAACTGTTGGCCGAGGCGGTACTCGCGCTGGAATTCGGTGCCACCACCGAAGACATCCAGTTGACCATGCATGGTCATCCGACCTTGTCGGAAACGTTCCACGAAGCCGCGCTGGCGGTGGACGGGCATGCGATCCATTCGGCCAACAAGCCGAAGAAAGCCAAGGCCTAAAGCCCGGCTCGATCGCCGTCAGAACTGTCGTTTGAATCAGCGAAGTCAGGAGGAGTACAGGATGCAGGCAAGGAGCTGGATCGCAATCATCGGCACCGCGGCAGCGGTGTTGGCGTGCACGCAGGCGAACGCGGGTTCGGTCGACCTGAATTTCAACAACTACAGTTTCGCCATCAACGGCGCGACCGGTCTCGGATCGGTCGCACAAGAAGCCGAGGCGCAACTCGACGGCGGCTATCTGTTCGATGGCGATCGCAATGGCGATCATCTGGACTTCGGTCATGTCGGCCTGCTCGCCACCGGCCAGGTGGGTCCCGAGGGTGTGACCGCCGGTGTGGGCGTGCGCGGATTCCTCGCCGATCGCGGCGGCAGTCACAACGATGGCGGCGGTGTCGCCATCGGCGGCAAGCTGGCCTATCGAATTCCTGAGCTGAACCAGCGTCTGGGTGTAACGGGCTATGCCTACGGCTCACCGAACATCCTGACCTTCGGCGATTTCCACCACTACATCGAGTACGGTGTCGACGTCGATTACCAGATCATCCGGCCCGCGTTCGTCTACGTCGGCTTCCGACGTCTGGAGCTGCCGGTGGACGGTCGTTCGGACAAGGCTGATCAGGGCGTACACATCGGCCTGCGGGTCAATTTCTAGTCAGTCTTATTTTCGGGTCCGGTCTTCATCTCGTTCGGTCTTCAAGGTTTCAAGCCACATAGTCAAGAGCGGTAACACTTATGGGTCGTGGTCCTAGTATCGAAGGTCGCAAGAACGCTGCGGATGCGGCGAAGGCGAAGACGTTCACCAAGTTCATCCGCGAGATCACCGCGGCGGCGCGCGCCGGTGGGGGCGATCCCGCCGGCAACTCGCGGCTGCGGCTGGCGATCGACAAGGCCCATGCGGCCAACGTCACCAAGGACACGATCGAACGCGCGATCAAGCGCGGTGCGGGTGAACTCGGCGCCGAGGCGCTGCACGAAATCCGTTACGAAGGTTATGGCCCCGGCGGCGTCGCCGTGATGGTCGACTGCATGACCGACAACCCGACACGCACGGTGGCCGATGTGCGCCACGCGTTCAGCAAGTTCGGCGGCAATCTCGGCACCACCGGTTCGGTGTCGTTTCAATTCACCGAAACCGGCGAGATCATTTTCGACATCCGCGCCAATCCGGCGCAGGAAGAGGAAATCATGATGATCGCGATCGAGGCCGGTGCCGACGACGTGCAGACCGAAGATGGCTTCAGCGACGTGCTGGTTTCGCCAGCGAACTTTCAGGCAGTGAAGGACAAGCTCGAAGCTGCCGGCTTCAAGTCGATCGAAGCCGACGTGGTGATGCGCCCGGCCAATCGAGTGGCGGTGATCGGCGAAGCGGCCGAGTCGCTGCACAAGCTGCTGGAGAAACTTGAAGAACTCGATGACGTACAGGACGTGCATCACAACGGCGATCTGCCGGTCGGCGCCGCGGCTTGAGCGCTCGGCCGCCGAACGCTTTCACGCTCGTTTCTGATGGCGCGGCCACCGCGCCGCGCTGAACCCGCCGTCGCGGCGACGGCGCCTTCGGTGCCGGCGGCTGCCGTGCCGAAACTGGCGCCACCGCTGCGTCGCATCATCGGCATCGATCCCGGATCGCGTATCACCGGCTACGGCATCGTCGAAGTCAGCGGCGCGCGCAGCCGCTGGATCGCGCACGGTCGCATCGCCTGCGCAGCCGGACCTTTGCCGCAACGTCTGCTGCGAATTTTGCAGGAAGTCTCAGCCGTGATCCGCGAACACCGGCCAACCGAAGCGGCGATCGAAGAAGTGTTCGTCAAGGACAATGTCGCGACCGCGCTGATTCTGGGACAGGCGCGCGGCGCTGCGATTTGCGCACTGGCACACGCAGGCTTGGCGGTTGCCGAGTACGCGCCGGCCTCGATCAAGTCGGCGATTGTCGGCAGCGGTCGCGCCGAGAAGGCGCAGATCCAGCACATGGTGAAAGCCCTGCTCGGTCTTGACGAGGCGCCGCCGACGGACGCCGCCGATGCACTCGCAATCGCCCTGTGTCACGCCCATCAACGCAGCATCGCCGGTGCTGCAGGTGGCGGCACGCGCGTCGCAACTTCCTGGCGCCAGATGCGCGTCGATTCCAACGGCAAGCTGGTGAAACGATGATCGGGCGACTCGCAGGAAAACTGCTGTCCAAGCAACCACCACAACTGCTGATCGACGTCGGCGGTGTCGGCTACGAAGTCGAAGCGCCGATGTCGACCTTCTTCAAGCTGCCGGCGGTGGGCGAGTCGCTGGTGTTGCAGACGCATCTCGTGGTTCGCGAGGACGCGCAGCTGTTGTACGGGTTCGCCACGGCCGTGGAGAAAGCGCTGTTCCGTGAGCTGATCAAGATCAGCGGCATCGGTCCCAAGGTCGCGCTTGCGGTGTTGTCGGGTGTCAGTGCGGACGATTTCTGGAACACGGTGCGCGCCGGCGAAACCGGGCGGCTGGTGAAGGTGCCGGGCATCGGCAAGAAAACCGCCGAGCGCATCGTCATCGAGTTGCGCGACAAAGCCGGTGCGGGCAGCGGCGAAGGCCTGCCGGGCGCGCAGCCGGGCGTTGCGGCAACACCACTCGCCGAAGCGCGCGCTGCGCTCGAGGGGCTGGGCTACAAGCCGCTGGAAGCGCAGCGCCTGACCGATGCCATCAAGCAGGACGGCATGACCACCGACCAGATCATTCGCGAAGCACTGAAGCGCGCCGCACGCTGAAAGCGCTGAACGCGCTGGCACCGCAGGCCACGGCGCCAGCGCGCAGTTGCAACGTCGTGGATGAAGCCGGCGCTCAGGCCTTGACCCTGAACTGTTGCGTGATGGTCGCGATGCGTGCGCCATACAGTCGCGCGGCTTCCAGATCACCCGGCAGCGGGCCGGCATCGGACCGAGATCGACCGGCGACTGTGCCAGCGCACCGGTGAAGCCGCCGACTTAGTTGACGTCGTTGCGCGTCGATGTGCTCTTGTGGGCAGGCAGCAGCCCGGTGCCGACCCAATTCATGCCGCGCGGCGTCGCCAGCTCATGCCGTGTGGCATCCGCCAGCGTGACGAAGTCCTGGATGGTCCAAAACTACGGAGCAATCCAAGCGCTACTGTAAAAGCAGCGGAACGCGTGCTTTATCGTTCCCAGCGAATGCCTTCGCGCAATACGCGAGCAGGGACTCCGGCGAGCATGCAATGCATCGGAAATTCGCCGCTGACCAAGGAACCCGCCCCGACGACGCTGTCGGCGCCAATGCGCGTGTTCTTCAGCACGCTGGCCCCGGTCGCAATCCACACGCGTGCACCGACGACGATGTCTCCGGGTGGGTTCAGGCGTTCGCCGGTTTGCTGGCAGTAGATTTTGTGAACGTCGCTGGCCATCAGGCTCGTTTGGGGCGCCAGCAGGCAGGCTTCGCCGAGTTCGATGTGGGCGGGTTCGTGCGCGGTAATCAGCGTCGCACCGTTGAAGCCACATTGCTTGGCGATGGTCAGCGAAGTGCCGACGGCCAGCAGGTGAACTTCGACGCCGCGCAGAATGCACCAGTAGCCGATGCGCAGTTGCGCGCCGCCGCTCAGATGCAATTGGAGATTCACGCATTCCTTGGCTTCTTCGATGCGCACGATATTGTCGCGGCCATCGACGACGATCGTGCCACTGCCACGCTCCAGAAATTCCGGTGCGATATCGATGCGGTTGCGATCGGGGTACTGCACCTGCAGGCGGATGGGCATCGCGCGGAACCGTCTCTAAAAACGAGCGCCGCGCTGTCGAAGACTGCACCTGCGGAGCGGGCCCGTTTCCCCAAGCGTACTCGGATACTAGACAGGCGCCTCGCGGAGGAATAAACCGGAGCGACGCAATTGCTTCCGCGCGCCGCGGACGATGCCGATCGCGCGGCGAATTACGCGCAGCGACTTCGGGATCCGATGGTCAGGATCGAGCGTTCGATATCCAGCCTTGCCCTGCGAGGGTCAGCGCGCCGTCGACACGCGATGCATGCGCGGCGACTTCGTGAATTCGTGATTCCTGACCAGCGAACAGCGAACAGCGAACAGCGAACAGCGAACAGCGAACAGCGAACAGCGAACAGCGAACAGCGAACAGCGAACAGCGAACAGCGTCGACTACTGCTGCGGACTCGTCTGCGGCTGCGTGACGAAACCAATCTTGGTAACGCCGGCCTTGCTCGCTTCGGTCATCACGTCAGCGAGTGCGTCGTAGGTCGTGAGCCGATCCGCATGCAGGTGCAACTCCGGCACCGGGTTCTGCTGGCCGGCGTCGTGCAAGCGGGTTGCGAGCGTTGCGGCGTCGATCGGCTCGCCGTTCCAGAACTCCTGGCCTTTTGCATCGATCGCAAGCTGGATATTCGCGGCCTGCGACACGTTCGGCATGCTGGAGGCCTGCGGCAGATTGATCTTCACCGCGTTGGTCAGTAGCGGCGCGGTGATGATGAAAATCACCAGCAAGACGAGCATCACGTCGACCAAGGGGATGATGTTGATCTCGGTCATCGGCTGCGTGTTGCCGGGCGTGCGTGCGTTGCCGAAGGCCATCTCAGGCGCTCCGTCCGGCAACACCGGATTTGATCGGTGCAACGTTCGGCGACGACTGCGGTTCGATCTTGGCGCCGGTTGCCAGGAAGGTGTAGAGGTCGTGCGCGAAGGCATCGAGCCGTGCGAGCACGACGCGATTCGCGCGCACCAGGAAGTTGTAGCCGAGCACCGCCGGAATCGCCACACCCAGACCGAGTGCCGTCATGATCAGCGCTTCACCGACCGGACCGGCCACCTTGTCGAGCGTGCCCGCACCACTCAGGCCGATCGCGCTGAGTGCGTGGTAGATGCCCCACACCGTGCCGAGCAGGCCCACGAATGGTGCGGTCGCGCCGATCGACGCCAGCAGCGTCAGGCCGGACTCCATCCTTGCGGTTTCTTCATCGATCGTCTTGCGCAGCGTGCGCGTGACGAAATCGCCGGAGCTGCCGGCTTCGTTGAGCCGGTTGATGCCATGACGTTCGTGGTGCTCGCTGGCGGCGATGCCGTGATACGCCAGGTGCGAGAACGGCTCGTCCGGATGATGCTGTTCCAGATGTGCGCCGACCGAAGCCAGCGACGGCGCGTTCCAGAAGAAATCGAGAAAGCGCGCGCTGCGTTTGGCGATGCGCGCGTTGGACGCCGTCTTGGTGACGATGAGGTACCAGCTGACTACCGAGGCCAGCAGCATCACCAGCAGGATCAGCTTGGCCAACACGTCGGCGTGGCTGATGAAATGGCCGAGGCCGATTGCGGAAGTGTCGTCCATGGAATTACTGACTCAGGTTGAAGTTGATCGGAATCAGCACCCAGGCGGCGACCGCCTGACTGCCTTGTTTGGCCGGAATGAAGCGCCATCGATGTACCGCGTCGACCGCGGCGCGATCGAGCCGCTCATAGCCGCTGCTGCGATCGATCTCGATCTCCGCGCCTTCGCCTTCGGTATTGACGTAGACGCGCAACATCACGCGACCGTGCTCGCCGAGATTGCGTGAAATCGATGGATAGTCCGGTGCCGGATTGTCCAGATACGCGGCAACGAAATTCGGCGGGATCACCGCCTCGCTCGCGCTAGCGGTCGCCGGCGGCGCGGCTTGCGCCGGTGCGGCGGCCGGCTTGGGCGGTGTCACCTCGGGTGCTTGAACGGTCGCAGGTGCCGGCGTTTCGTGCGCGATCAGGCGCGGGACCGGCTTCGGTTTTTCAGGTGCCGGTTGCGGTGGTGGGGGCACGGCCGGCGTGGCTGCTGGCGTCATGAAGCTGACGAAAATCGGCGCGGCCTCGGCCACCTTTTCGCGCACGCCATCGAGCTGCATCACCGCGTACAGCGCGAGCAGGTGCAGGCCGGCGACGGCGATCAGCGCAGGCCAACGCGTGCGCGGTTCGCGGCTGCGCCAGTTGTCGATTGCAAGGCGGTTGAAGGGTTCCGGGGACACGGTCATGGCGCGCATTAGACCACCTGCAAGGCCAGCAGTAACAGCAGGCCGAGCGAAGTGCTGGCAATCGTCGCACCGATCAGCCGGCGTCGGTTCAGCTGTGTCCACAACACAACGCCGGTCAGCGACAACAGGATGATGCTGCCTCCGAGCGTATCCACCAGCAGAATCCAGCCAAGGCCGAGTCCAACGCCCTTGTGCAAGTTGTTGAACATCGCGAACAGATTGCCGTCGCTGCGCTTCACCGAAACAAATTGGTTGCCGACCCAGTAGTCGGCCTGAACGCTGGAACGCGGGCTGGCGAAATTCAGCGTCCAATGCGCCGGTTGTTGCAAGGCCTGATCGCCCCAGGCGACGCCGTGCGCGGGCTCTTCGCGGATGCGCGGGGCGGCCGTCGCCAACGGCATCTGTGTGCGCAGCCATTCGGCGAGCGCGCGGGCATCAGTCGGTGCGGGCTGCGGCAGTGGTAGCTGCACCTGGCTCTCCTGCGTCTGCGCGACCGGAATCTTCAGCATCGCGCGATGGTTCATCACGATGCCACTGACGCCGAACAGCAGACCCAGTGCCGCACCCCATAAGCCGATCCAGCCATGCGCCTTGCGCAACCAGCGGATGGCGGCGATGCGCCGCACCGACTTGGATGCGTGCTTGCCTTGTGGTGAGCGAGGATCAGTTGCGCTTGCAGTGGACACGCTGCGCCTCCTCGTGAAGTGAGCAGCGGGATCGGATGACGATGAATTCGCAATCAAGAGCGACGCGCGCGATGACCTCATGCTGCGCAGCGTGTGGTTCAATCCGTCGCCTCATGGCTGGCTCCACATGCGCAGAAGGTTGTGATAGCAGCCGGTGAGCTGCAGGCGCGCGGCTGCGTCGGCCTGCGCCTGATTGAGCTTCTGCACCGCACAGTCCAGATCGAACAGCAGGGCGCGCTGGGCGTCGTCGCGCACCAGGCTCTGCGCCCAGAAAAAACACGCGGTGCGCACGCCGCGCGTCACCGGTGTGACGCAATGGCGACTGCCGGCGGGATACACCACCAGATCACCGGCGGGCAGCTTGATCGCATGTGCGCCGTAGCTGTCCTCGATCTGCAGTTCGCCACCGTCGTAGTTCGCAGGATCCTCGAGAAACAAGGTCGCCGACACATCGGTGCGCAACTTGTCGCCGCCGCGCGGCAGCATGCGTACCGCGTTGTCGATGTGCAGGCCGAACGCCATGCCGTCGTCGTAGCGATTGAACATCGGCGGGTACACGCGGTTTGGCAGCACGCTGCTGATGAAGGTCGGATTGCGTTCCAGCGCTGCGACCACGATATCGCCGAGCTCGCGCGCGATCGGACTTTCCTCCGGCAACTGTCGATTGCGCTTCACGGCAGCGCCCTGATGTCCGGCACTGACGCGGCCGTCGGTCCAGTCGGCAGTCGCGAGTCGATCGCGGAAGTGCGTCAGTTGTGCTGCGTTCAGCAGCTTCGGAATCTGCACGATCACGGTATTTCGACTCGCATTCGAACGAAATTCTGGAACCTGCTGCCTTGAACGAGAATGTGGCGTCGCCAGCTGCGCAAACCAATTTGTGGATGCCGCTTGCTCATAGGAAGTCGTAGCTGCCGGTGACGATGAGGCGGCGACCGTCGGCCGGTGTGGCGCGTCCGCCCGAAATTGATTGGAAATAGAACTCGTTCGTGAGGTTCTGCAGATTCATCCGCAGCGTGTACTTCGAACGGTGGTAGGCGAGCGTGGCGTCGTAACGCGTGTAACTCGGAACGATCGCGGTTTCGGTGTTGTTGGTGAATACGTCCGACGAAAACACGACGCCGCCACCGATTTGCCAGGACGGCAGGAAATCGTAGGTGTTCCACACGGTCGCGCTGTGGCGCGGCGTGTTCTGCGGAATGCTGCCCTGGTTGCCGGCCACCGGTGATTGCAGAATCTTGCCGTTTAAATAGGTGTAACCGCCGAGCACTTGCCAGTGCGGCAGAATCTGGCCGACCACTTTGAGCTCACCACCGCGCACGCGGATATTGCCGTCGAGAGTGTAGACCGAGGTCGTCGGATCGAGCGTGCGCGCATTGGTTTTCTCGACCTGGAACAGCGCACCGTCGAGCGACAATCGTGACTTGAAGAAATCCCACTTGCCACCGATCTCGTACGACTTGTTCTTTTCCGGCGTCGACGCATTCGCGTATTGAGTCGCAGTTGCGCCGCTGGTCGGAAGTCCTGCCACTGCTTCGGCCAGCGGATCGAACGACGTGCCGAACGAGGCGTAGTAGGACTGTGCGTCGTCGGGCTGATAGATCAGGCCCGCGCGCGTGCTCAGGTGATAGTCGGTGTGCTGGCTGCTGAAGTTCTGCAGCGCGGGATTCGGGTTCTGCAGCACCGCGCCGTTATGCGCGGCCACTGCGGAGGCTTGCGAGGCGTCGCTATTGCTCGTGATCAGTCCCGAATTCGGATCGGCCAGCGTTCCGACGGCGACATTCGGGCAGGTGGCTGCGTTGGCGTAGCAGTAGTTCAGATAGCGCTGCTCGGCAGCGTATTGATCCCAGCGCAGACCAGCGACCACTTTCCAGTTCCGACCGAGATCGACTTGATCGTTGAAGTACGCCGCCAGCGTGTCGGCATTGGTCTCGGTGTAATTGCCCGGAACGCGGTACACGTTTGCGCCCGAAGGCTTCGCGCGGTTCGGCGCGCTGCCGAGATTGAAAATGTCGACGGTGTTGGCGCCAAGTCCGGCGCCATTGTTGAAGTTGAAGTTGTACCAGGCGGCATAGTTGTTGACGTATTCATCGCGGCCGATTTCAGAGCCGACGGTCAGCGTATTGGTGATCCAGCCGAGTCGGCGCTTGTAGCTGAGGTCGGTCTGATTGAACAGCGACGAGTCGCGGATTGCGCGATCGCGCTGTTGCACCGCCGAGTTCAGCTGATCCAGCGGCGTGCCGGCGGCAGCGACAGTAATCGTCGAGTAGTTGCCGGTGGCGGAGTTCAACGTCTGCAATCCACCGAGCGGTGTGGCCGCCGCCTGCGTGCGATAAACGCTGTATTGGCTATTGCTGCGCAGACTCAGGCCTTCGCCGAATGAGTGCTTCGCACTGAGGTTGAACACGTTGACGTCTTGGTCGTAGACATCGTTGCTGTAACCGTAATAGCGCCGATGCGGCGCATCGATCGGCCGCGCCGCGCTCTGATCGCTGAAGCGCACCAGCGGAAATCCATAGTCCGGAATATCGTCGTTGTGCTGGCTCAGCAAGGACAGCGTGACTTCGGTATCGGTACCGAGCCCGAACGCGATCGAAGGTGCAAAGCCATAGTCCTTCAACTGCACGACGTCGCGCGTCGCATCGACTTTCTGGCCCATCAGCGCAAGCCGGAACGCCGAGTGGTCGTCGAGCTTGTGGCCGACGTCGAGCGTGCTGCGGTAATCGTTGTCGGTACCGAGCGAGACATCGAATTCGCCGACCGGCGTCAGCGTCGGTCGCTTGCTGACCTGATTGATGATGCCGCCGGTGGACCCGCGGCCAAACAGCAGCGACGAAGAACCTTCGAGCACTTCGACCGCGTCGAGCGAAAACACGTCGCGCTGATACTGGCCGCGATCACGGAAGCCGTCGAGGTAGATGTCGGTGCGCGCCGAGAAACCGCGCAGGTTGATGTTGTTGCCGATCTGGCCGCCTTCGCCCGCAGAAATCGAGATGCCCGGAACATTGCGCAGCGCATCCACCAGCGAAGTCGCGTGCTGCGAATCCAGCACGGCGCGATTGACCACGGTGACGGTTTGCGGGATGTCGCGGATCGCCGCGGGCGCCTTCGCGCCAACGGTTGAGACGCCGCCGTTGAATTCGGGCTCGTTCGACGGCTTAGGCTTCGCATTCACAGTGACTTCGCCAAGCCGGGTCGCTGCCGACGGTGCCGACGAGTCTGGTGTTGCCAGAGATGTGTCCGACGCCGTGTCGCGCTGATCAGAAGCTTCCTGCGCCAACGCCCCGAGCGGGCAGGCACACAGCAACACGATGGCGCGGGCCAAGGCATTGGGAGGAAAGGGCGGGCGGGGCAAGGCAGTGCGGCGCAGGCTCATAGTCGGGCTCGATGGACGGCGGGAGGGATTGGCTCGCGACGAATCGGCGCTGGCTATGGCTGCTGGCGCGGCGTGGGCGGCGTCAGCGGGACCAAGATAAGTTAAATGATAATCATTATCAAGTACGATGTTCGTGTCGCGTTCGGCAGCGCCGGTGCGCTGCTCCGTGACGCTGCCAAATCCACACGCGGCTTTCGAACGCGCGCCGATGGAGTGACCGCGTCGCGCCGACGCGCCGATGGGACGACCTCGTCGCGACGCCAGCGCGCGTTGGCCATCGACTTCGAAATCACCGTAAACATCCACATCACGGTTGAGGTGGAGGTTGATTTTGAGGTTGAAGTCGATGTCGATGTCGATGTCGATGTCGATGTCTGGTCTGGGGCCGCTTCCCGGCGGCTGCAACACGCCCCGTGCCCGCGCAACCTTCGCGCGGATGCAGGACGCGCCGATCGGAAATTCACGCGCGTCGACCGCTGCGGCAATCTCGCCGGCAAGTGCTCGCGCGTTCCGATCTATAGGCCGCACGGCATCGTCCACTACAATGCGCCGATGAGCATCGCACCCGATGATTCCGACGCCGGCGCCCGCCTGATTTCAACGGCTGCGGGCGGCGACGAAGAGCGCTTCGAACGGGCTTTGCGGCCGCGTCGGCTCGACGACTACGTCGGCCAGCCGGCGGTGCGCGAGCAGATGAGCATTTTCGTGGACGCCGCGCGGCGCCGCGCCGAAGCGCTCGACCATGTACTGATATTCGGACCGCCCGGGCTCGGCAAGACCACGTTGGCGCACATCCTCGCCGCGGAAATGGGCGTGAACATGCGCCAGACTTCGGGCCCGGTGTTGGAGCGAGCCGGCGATCTCGCCGCCTTGCTGACGAACCTCGAACCGCGCGACATCCTGTTCGTCGACGAAATCCATCGGTTGTCGCCGGTGGTCGAGGAAATCCTCTATCCGGCGATGGAGGACTACCAACTCGACATCATGATCGGCGAGGGGCCGGCCGCGCGGTCGATCCGCCTCGACCTGCCGCCATTCACGCTGATCGGTGCGACCACGCGTGCGGGCGCCCTGACCGGTCCGCTGCGCGATCGCTTCGGGATCGTGCAACGGCTGGAGTTCTATTCGGTTGCCGACCTCACCTCGATCGTGCGGCGCTCGGCCGAAATTCTCAAAGTGCCGATCGACGATGAGGGCGCCATCGAAATCGCGCAGCGCTCGCGCGGTACGCCGCGTATCGCCAATCGCTTGCTGCGACGCGTGCGCGATTACGCCGAGGTGCGCGGTGCGCCGACCGATCGCGGTCGCATCACGCGCGCGGCGGCGGACGCGGCGATGAAGATGCTCGCGGTCGACAGCAACGGCTTCGACCTGATGGATCGCAAGTTGTTGATGGCGCTGATCGAGCGTTTCGACGGCGGGCCGGCCGGGCTCGACAATCTCGCCGCCGCGATCGGCGAATCGCGCGACACCATCGAAGACGTGATCGAACCCTTCCTGATCCAGCAGGGCTATCTGCTGCGCACGCCACGCGGCCGCATGGCCGGCAAGCTCGCCTATCAGCACTATGGTTTGAAACCGCCACCGCGCGCCGGAGAAGCAGACCTGTTCGCCGGTTCCGAGTAAGCGGCCAATCGGTTAAATTGAACCGCTGCGGCAAGCTCGGGTCTAAAGCAGCGCTCAGTGCCGCTGCATACCGCCTAAAGAAGAACACAAGACCGGATCAAATATTTTGAGACCTGCCGTTGCGCAAGCTGCTGCCGAGCTGTTTCGCTGGCCGATCCGCATCTATTACGAAGATACGGACGTGAGCGGGGTGGTTTACCACGCCAACTACCTGCGCTTTTTCGAACGCGCACGCACCGAGTGGCTGCGTGCCCTGGGCTATTCGCAAGAGCGTCTGCGCACCGAACTCGGAATTGCCTTCACGGTCGCCGATCTGTCGGTGCAGTACCGCCAGCCAGCCCGACTCGATGACGCCCTGATTGCCACCGTGGCGCTGTCGGAAAAGCGACGCGTCAGCATGACTTTTGCACAAACGCTGATCGATTCCGCCGATAATGGGCGCGTCCTGAGCGTCGCCAGCGCCCGCGTCGTCTGCGTCGATGCGCACACGTTCAAGCTGCGCGCACTGCCGGACGCGTTGAACACCGCGCAGCCTGTCCAAACTCCGCTGTCTTAAGCACACACGAACACGTACCGCAAAGGTCTCCAACACGATGAACGGAACTCTGTCGATCAGCGCCCTGATACTCAGCGCCAGCCCGCCGGTGCAGGTGATTCTGCTGCTGCTGCTGACCGCCTCGCTGGTCTCCTGGACCGTGATCCTGTCGAAGCGCGCGCTGCTGTCGCGTACGCAGAAGGCGGCCGCCGCGTTCGAGAACCGCTTCTGGGCCGGCGGCACGCTGGCGGAAATCTACGAATCCTCGCGCCGCCTCGCGGTGACCGAAGAAGGCATCGCGCAGATCTTCCGCGCCGGCTACGAGGAATTCACCCGCCAGCAGGGTGCGACGATCAATCCGGACGACGCCCTCGCCGCGGTGCAGCGTCAGATGCGTGTGGCGCAGTCGCGCGAAGTCGAGCGTCTCGAAGGTGGGCTGTCCTTGCTGGCGACGATCGGTTCGACCAGCCCCTACGTGGGTCTGCTCGGCACCGTCTGGGGCATCATGATCGCGTTCATTGCGATCGGTAACGTCAAGCAGGCGACACTCGCCTCGGTCGCACCCGGTATTGCCGAAGCCCTGATCGCCACGGCAATGGGTCTGTTCGCGGCAATTCCGGCGGTCATTGCCTACAACTTCCTCACGTCCAACGTCGAGCGCCTCGAAAATCGCTTCGGCACGTTCGCCGAAGAGCTCACCGGCATCATCGACCGCGGCTTGCGCGGCGTCGGCAGCCGGGCGCAGTAATGGCCGGCGCGCTCAATGGCCGCAGCGGCAAGCGGCGGCTCAATGCCGAAATCAACGTCGTGCCGTATATCGACGTCATGCTGGTGCTGCTGGTGATCTTCATGGTCACCGCGCCGCTGCTGACGCAGGGCATCGACGTGCAGTTGCCGGAAACCAGCTCGCAGCCGCTGCCGACCGAAGACCAGCCGATCACGATGACGATCGACAAGGGCGGTCGCTATTACCTCGACGTCGGCGCCGGCACTGACAAACCGCTCAGCGACGACGACGTCATGGATACCATCGGCAAAGTGATCCGTCAGAAGCCGGACACGCTGGTGCTGGTGCGCGCCGACAACGGCGTTCCTTACGGCGATGTGGTGCGCGGGATGTCGCTGGTACAGGCCGCAGGCGCCAACAAGATCGGCTTCGTCACCGATCCGAAAAGCATCAGCAAGAGCACCGATCCAAAACGTCCGCGCGGATGACTCTGGACCGTCGCCATCTGCTGTTCGCGCTGCTGCTGCATCTGGCGCTGTTCGGCCTGCTGTTCACCGGCGTGCAGTGCAGTCGCCAAATCGAAGCGCCGCCGGTGATGCAGGGCGTGCTGGTCAACCCGAGCGATCTGCCGAAGCTCGATGCAGCCAAGCCGAAGCCGCAGACCGATCAGCCGCCGACGCCCACACCGCCGACACCCACGCCGCCCAAGCCCGAACCGCCGCAGCCCGACAACAGCGCGGCACAGAAACAGGTTGAAGCCCAGCAGCAGGCAAAGGCCGCCGCCGATGCGCAGGCCGCAGCGGCCGCCAAAGCCGCCGCGGAAGCCAAGGCCAAGGCCGAAGTCGAAGCGACTCAAAAAGAAAAAGCCGAACTCGAAGCCAAGGCCAAGGCCGACGCGGACGCAAAATCAAAAGCGGCTGCCGACGCCAAAGCCAAAGCGGATGCCGACGCCAAGGCCAAGGCCGACGCAGCGGCAAAGGCGAAGGACGATCTCGCCAAGCAGACGGCCGAAGAAGAACAGGAACGCAAGGCGGCTGCGGCGAAGCAAGCCGCCGCCGAGCGCAAGCAGCGCGAGCAGGAACTGCAGCAGCAATTGGGTCAGGAATCGCAGGCCATCAACCAGGCCGTGCTGGCCGAGTGGAATGCGGCGCTGACCGCTGCGATCACGCGCAACTGGGCCAAGCCGCCCGGGATCGATCCGACCTTGAAGTGCAAGCTGCATCTGAACCTATCGCCGGCGGGTCAGGTCCTTTCTGCGTCGGTAGTCACCGGCAGCGGCAATGCTTTGTTCGATAGTTCCGTGCTGGCCGCCGTCTACAAGGCCAGCCCGCTGCCCTTGCCGCGCGACCCGACCGTATTCCAGCCCGGTATCAACGTCTATTTCTCGCCGCCGTGAAGAGCCCCATGAACAAATTGATTGCGCTATGTCTGCTGGCCATCGCCGTTCCGGCTTACGCCGATCTCGACATCACGGTGACCAGCGGCGCGACTGCGCCCACGCCGATCGCGATCGTGCCGTTCGCGCAACCGGCAGACGTCAACGTCGATATTGCGCAGATCGTGGCGGCCGACCTCGACCGCAGCGGCATTTTCAAGACGCTGCCGCGCACCGACATGCTGGAAAAGCCGACCGACGTGTCGCAGGTGAACTTCCGCAACTGGCAAACGCTGGGTCAGCAGGATCTGGTGATCGGCACGGTGACCCGTGTCGGCGGCGGCATCGCCGCCAGCTTCCGCCTGCTCGACGTGTATCACAGCGATGATCCGCAGCGCGTCATGCTGCTCGGCAAAGATGGCATGAGCGCCGGCGATCCCGGACGCTACCGTTCGCTGGCGCACCAGATCGCAGACATGATCTACGAGCGACTGACCGGCGTGCCCGGCTACTTCAATACGCAGATCGCGTACGTCACCGCAGTCGGTGCGCGTGATGCGCGACGCTATCAGTTGATCATCGCCGACGCTGATGGCGAAGCGCCGCATGCGATTGCAACGTCGCGTGAGCCGCTGATGTCGCCGGCTTGGTCGCCGGACGGACAGAAAATCGCCTACGTCGGCTACGAGCGCGGCAATTCCGCGATCTATGTGCAGACGCCGGCCACCGGCGACCTCAAGCGCTTCGTCGGCGAGCGCGGCATCAATGGTTCGCCGGCGTTCTCACCGGACGGTCGTCAGCTCGCGGTCACGCTGTCGTTCGAGCACAACCCGGATATTTATGTGATCGACGTGGCGAGCGGTGCGCGACGCCGCATGACCACCGATTCCGCGATCGACACCGAGGCCACCTGGTCGCCCGATGGCCGCACGATCGCCTTCATCTCCGATCGTGGCGGCACGCCGCAGATCTACACCGTGAGTGCCTCCGGCGGCGACCAGAAACGTTTGACTTTCCAGGGCAAACGCAACGAAAAGCCGGTTTATTCGCCGGACGGAAAGTCGATGGCGCTGGTCAATTTGGACAGTTCCAGCTATCGTATTGCGCTGCTTGACCTGGGTTCGGGCACGCTAAAGACGTTGAGCGATGGGCCTCTGGATGAAAGTCCAAGCTTTGCTCCGAACGGCGTTGCGGTGATCTACACCAAGCAGGGCAGGCAGGGCTCCGAGCTGGCGATGGTGTCTCTGGATGGACGCATCAAGCAGAGCCTGCGGCAGTCTGGCGATGTTCGCGAACCGGCCTGGTCGCCGTACCTGCATTGAACAACCATGCAATGTTTCGAGATTAAAAACAGCGATTTCAAAAAAGCAGCAAATCCCCCCCCAAACCCAAAATAGACTTCGAGTCTAATTGTCCTTAGGAGTAGTCCCCATGATCAATAACAAGTTCGTCGCCTGCGTTGCGATCGCCGCGGTTGCGCTGCTCAGCGCGTGCTCCGGCAAAGGCAACAAGGATGGCGCCAACAAGATGCCGGCGTCGTCGTCCAGCGGCATCAACACCTACGGCAGCGGCAACGGCGGCCTCGGCAATGGTTCGGATGCCGCCACGTCGGCGCAGCTGGCCGCGCAGCACTCGGTGTACTTCGATTACGACAGCAGCGAGCTGAAGGCCGACAGCCAGGCAACGGTTACCCTGTGGGCCAAGTATCTGACCACGCACCCGACCAGCAAGGCGCGCCTGGAAGGCAACACCGACGAACGCGGTACGCGTGAGTACAACATCGCCCTCGGCGAGCGTCGCGGCAACACCGTGGCGCAGGCGCTGCAGGCGCAGGGCGTTTCGGCGCAGCAGCTCAGCGTTGTCAGCTACGGCGAAGAGCGTCCGGTTGCGCTCGGCCACGACGAAGATTCGTACGCGCAGAATCGTCGCGTCGATCTGATCCAGCAGTAAGGTTTTCGCGCCATGACGCCGGGTTCGAGGTTCAGTCTGATGACGATGCTCAAAGTGGGGCAGCTGCGTGCCGCTCCTCTGCTGCTGCTGACCTTGTCGGCCTGTGCCTCGGACTACGGCGGCGCGATCAATGGCCAACGCGCGCTGAGTCCGGAAGAGCAGCGCCTGCAGGCCAACGAGACCAAGCTGACCGAGGTCTCGCGGCGTCTTAACGCGATCGAAGCGCAGCAGCAGAACGCGACGTCTTCGGACGATCTGCGCAACCTGCGCGGCCAGCTCGAACAGTTGCGCTACGACGTCGATCAATTGCAGAAATCGCAGGCGCAGATCAACGACATCGATCAGCGCGTGCGTCGTCTCGAAGGCGGCGGTGCGCCGCCGCCGTCGGGTGATGCAAATGCAGTCCCTGGTGCTGCCTACAACGGCGGCGCCAACAATTCCATGCCGGGTGCGCCGATTGGTGCACCGGCGAACAACGCACCTTTGGTTGCTGCAGGCGCCGTGGTCGGCGCAGCGCAGCCGGTGACGCGTACAACGGTCGTCGCACCGGCACCTCCGGCGGCCGCGCCTGCCGCCGCGTCGTCGAGTGCAGCCGCCGACGAAGAAGCGATCTATCTGCGCAGCTTCGATCTGCTCAAGGCCGCGAAATATGACGATGCGATCGGTGGCTTCAAAGGCATGCTGGCGAAGTATCCGCAGGGCAATTACGCGGACAACGCCTGGTACTGGATGGGCGAGTCGTACTACGTGAAGAACGACTATCCGAACGCGCTGAAAAGCTACCAGTCGCTGCTGCAGAAATTCCCGGCCAGCCCGAAGGTTCCGGACGCGCTGCTGAAGAGCGGTGCCATTCTGCAGAATCAGGGTCAGAAGGATCAGGCCCGTGCGGCGTTCAACCAGATTCTGAAAGCCTATCCGTCGTCCAGCGCCGCCACCCAGGCGCGTACCCGACTGGCGCAGCTGAAGTAGGGCTGTGGAGCAGCCGGCGGCGCCCGCCGCGGACGCTGCCAGCCGCAGCACCGAGCCGCGGCTCAAAATCACCGAAGTCTTTCTGTCGCTGCAGGGCGAATCTTCTCGCGTCGGTTTGCCAACGGTGTTCGTGCGCCTGACCGGCTGCCCGCTGCGCTGCCAGTATTGCGACTCCGAATATGCGTTCTACGGCGGCAACTGGCAGAGCACGCGCGAAGTGCTGGCCAGCGTCGCCGCATTCGGCGTGCGCCACGTTTGCGTAACCGGTGGCGAGCCGCTTGCGCAGAAAGCCTGCATCGGTTTCCTCAGCGAGCTGTGCGATTCGGGTTATGCCGTATCGCTGGAAACCAGCGGCGCACTCGACATCGCACCGGTGGACCCGCGCGTGGTTCGCGTGGTCGACATCAAGACCCCCGATTCGCGCGAAGTCGAACGCAACCGCTGGGACAATCTTGCAGGCCTGCGTGCGCACGACGAAGTGAAATTCGTGCTGTGCAGCCGCGCCGATTACGACTGGGCCAAGCAGGTACTGACGAAGCACGCGCTCAGCGAACGCTGCGCCATCCTGTTCTCGCCGAGCCACGAACAGCTCGCGCCGCGCGATCTGGCCGATTGGATCGTGGCCGACCGTTTGCCGGTGCGTATGCAGATGCAGATGCACAAGCTGTTATGGGGCAATGTGCCCGGCCGATGAATGTTGGTCGACGGTGCACCGTTCAAATGTTCACAACGCCGCAACCGCAACCGCAATCCTGACCGTGCATCATGAGCCAGACCTTCAAAGATTCCGACGCGCGCGTGCGCGTCGAGTGAACCGACATGAGTAACGATCCCTCAGTGGCGGAAACGTCGAAGCAGCTAAAAGCAGTAGTGCTGCTGTCGGGCGGGCTCGATTCCTCGACCGTGCTCGCGATCGCGCGCGAGCAGGGTTACGAGACCTACGCGCTGTCGGTGTCGTACGGTCAGCGGCATGTCGCTGAACTGGTCGCCGCCGAGTGCGTGGCCCGACGCCTGCAGGCACGCGAGCACCGTGTGATGGAAGTGAACCTCGCCAACGTCGGCGGCTCCGCGCTTACCGATCACTCGATCGCCGTGCCCGAATCCAATACGGTCAGCACCGCTGCGGGCATTCCGATCACCTACGTACCGGCGCGCAACACGCTGTTCTTGTCGTTGGCGCTGGGTTGGGCCGAAGTCCTGGGCGCGACCGATCTCTTTATCGGCGTCAACGCGGTGGACTACAGCGGCTATCCCGACTGCCGTCCGGAATTCATCCGCGCGTTCGAAGCCCTGGCACGACTGGCCACGCGCGCCGGCGTCGAAGGCGCCAGCTTTCGCGTACATGCGCCGCTGATCGACGCCAGCAAGGCCGACATCATCCGCCGAGGGACTGCACTGGGCGTGGATTTCGCCGAAACCGTGTCCTGCTACCAGGCGGATACGCAAGGCCGCGCCTGTGGACGCTGCGATTCCTGCCATCTTCGCAGCGCCGGATTCGCCGCCGCCGGCCTCCCGGATCCCACGCGCTACCGCTAGCCTGCGCAAGCGCCGCTCAGCCGCTATAATTCCGCCCCCGGCACCGCGCGACCCGCTTTATGGGCCCGCTCGGTACAACGGCATTTGCACCTGTGGGTCGTTAGCTCAGTCGGTAGAGCATCGGACTTTTAATCCGTTGGTCGATGGTTCGAATCCATCACGACCCACCATTTCTGCGTGACACAGCATCCCGTCCAATGTCCAAAACCCCTCTCCGGTATGGGTTTGGACGAATTCATGTGCCGTAGCGTGTCATGGCATTCCTTGACGGACCATCATCTCTATTGGTTCTCTGATCTCGGACCTGAACTCCCAAGTAGTCGGAGACCATATCCAGGCGGACGGAGCGAGATGTCTTTCCCGTGCTAGGCGCTCGCCCAATCGCAGAGGTCGAGGCTCCGGACATACTCGCAGTCCGGAGACGGGTGGATAGTAGGGGAGCTGTCGAAACTGCCCACCGGATGAATCAGGCCTGCAGCGGCGTGTTTCGGTAGGCCGTCGCTATCGATTGCGTCGAGCGAGATGCGACAACCGATCTCCGCGGTGCACGACCACCAATGCACAAGAAGCGCCGCTGGCGGCAAAGGTTGTTGCATGGATTGCGGCATCATAATCGGCAGCATGGTTTTGATCGGCGTTCTCGACCACGAAACTCCAGGACTTGGCGCCGAGCAATCTGAGCGGCCGGTGAATGAAAATGTCGCGAATGGCAGAGTCAATTTGCAGGAGGTAGGAACGCCTCGATTCACGCGGGAAGTGTGCGACGCGGTGGCGCAGCAGTTCCGGGATATGCGGCACTCCGAGCCATAAGAGCGGCAAGCAGGGGGAGAGCGATGAAGACCTGGGGATGGATACTGGTTGTGATCGGGGCAATTGCGGCCGTTACCGCAATTTTTATGGATGTTTCGGTAGGCGGATCAACCCCTTTTGAACGAATAAACAACATGGGTTTGATGGATGAACGGCGCAATATTTTGTCGATTGGAGAAACGTTTTTCCTAGCCGGAATCGTGCTGCTTGGATTCGGCAGCCTGTCGCCGAATAACCATAAAGCCGAAGAGAATCGGATTATTGATCCAATGAAAATACCGACTGAGAAATCGGATATTCCGGCGAATTTAATGGTGCAGAAGTGAAGCTGGTCGGTATCGCGCTTTTGCTTGCGTCATTTTCGGTAGAAGCTGGCGCGATTCAGGTCATCCAAGACGTCGACACTTCGAAGGATATGCATTCGCCGATGGAACTGCTGGCGCCGTTCCCGTTGACCGACTCGGCGCAATGGGGCGAACCAGGCACGTTCGGCGCGGTTAGGTGGACCGAGCCGCACGTCTATGACGAGTTCTACGACTACTATTGCGATGGTGTACGCATCGGCGACTTCCAGCTTCGCGGAGAGCCAGACGGTGACAAGCTTTCGGTGCACGTTAAGGGCTATCTGGACGCCACCCGCGCGAATCACGACAAAGCGGTCGAGATCACTGTGCAGCTCGTCGACGGCGACAACGTCGTCTTCTCAGCCAAGGGTAGCGACAAGATCGAAGACGGGGATCATCACGACAAGTTCGACTTCGGATTCGTGATGCCGCAAACACTTTTGGCGTCTCCGTTGACGATGCGGGTCATTGTCCGGACTAGGGATTATTGAGGCGAGGGAGGCCGGAAGAGTTGAAGTGTATTAACGCTTGACGTTTAACGTGATGCGTTATAGTATTCCCCCGTGATCAAGAGCTTCGCCAATGCAGATACTCAGCAGATATTCGAGGAAGGCAAAAGCCGCCGGTTCGCCAACATCTTGAATGTCGCGGAACGCAAGCTGACGATGCTGCAGGCAGCCGTGTTGCTCACCGACCTTCGGGCGCCCCCAGGCAACCATTTGGAAGCCCTCAAGGACGATCGAGCCGGCCAGCATAGTATTCGGATCAATAAGCAATGGCGCATCTGTTTCGTTTGGACAGATGAAGGCCCAACAAACGTGGAAATAGTGGACTACCACTAGGAGTTTCAAATGACCAAGAACGGAATGCGGCCAATCCATCCCGGCGAAGTGCTACGCGAGGAATTCTTAGAACCGTTGAGCATCACTGCTCACGCTTTGGCGCAGCGCCTTCATGTATCAGCCCCGACGATCAACGAGATCGTGAGAGAGCGGCGCGCGGTCACGTCGGAGACCGCATTGCGCTTGGCTCGATTCTTCAAGACAACGCCGGAGTTCTGGCTGAATATTCAGGTGGCCTATGATCTTCGCAAGGCTGAGTTGACTGTAAGCAAAGATATCGAACGAGAAATCGAGCCGCTAGCAGCATAGCCGCAAAGTAACATCGATCGAACCCCGCCATGTGCGGGGTTTTTTGTGAGCGCCGATCGGGTACATTTCCAAGCTAAGGATGCCCGACGCACTGGGTCGATGTAATCCTTGCTCGCTACGCTTAGACGCATGAACCTTTCGAATCGCATCGAACGATTTCAGTGGCGACGGGAACGCCGCGCTCGAAAACGCGTCGGGACTTTTGTGCGTGGCGCCGCGCGTTCTTTCAAAATGTGACTGCGCGTAAGACGCGCGGCGCTAATCGGTCGCACGCGATTTTGTTGTTGAGTCCGGCTTGTTCAAGAGCGATCAGTCAGTCGACGTCCAGCACCCATCTCAAATGTTGAATTGTTGGCGGAGCAACGTGCCTGTGCACGTTTCATTTTCGGAACGGCGCGCAGATGCGCGATGCGCAGTGCATTCGGCAATTCGGTGACGACGAGAAATGCATCGTCGTTGGGTCCGGTGAGATAGAAAAATCCGCGCACCGATAGTCGAGCGAGGCTGCTGACTAAATCGCTCACGCGAAATCCTGAAACCAGCCAGCGTCGACGAATGGCATTCAGGCGAATCCAGTCACCCACGATTGCCCGCTCACTTCTCAAAATCGCGCAGACCGTCTCGTCAACCAGGCTTGGCGATGGAATTGACTTGGGGGAACGTTCGACTGAACTGATCGGCGCGGCTTCAAAGGTGTGCATGGCAAGCCTCCTCAAGAACAAGGTTATTTCAGCCCAACTAGGCCGTTCTAGCCATTCGCGGATGCCGCAGCTGCATTTCGGCTTTTACGTAAGGGTGTTCATGTACGACTCAGAGACCGGCAGCAAAGCGTTGCCGGTATCGATGTCGCGCAGCCGACGACCGGCGTTTAGGAGAGGGACGAACGGCATTCAGGCAACGCTCGGCCTTAGAATTCGTACATGTGTTCACGCTACCAACCGCCGCACGAACAGCTTGAAGCCTGGGACGTGATGGCGTCCGGGCTCATGCCGACGTTCCAATACAAGTTGGAAACGTTTCCTGGCTACGACGCGCCGATCATCGTCAACGATCAAACGCGCGGGCCGGTGCGGGCTTGCTTCGGCATGTTGCCGCAGTGGGCGAAGGACGAGAAGCTTGCGCGGCAAACCTACAACGCGCGTTCGGAGACGGTCGCCGACAAGCCTAGCTTTCGCAACGCCTGGAAGAAGCGCCAGCTGTGCCTAGTGCCCGTGCAAGCTTTTATGGAGCCCAACTATGAATCGGGTAAACCGGTCTGGTGGCGCATCCACCGCGCCGACGACAAGCCGTTCGCGTTGGCAGGAATCTGGGAGTCCAAACGGGGAGAGGACGATCGTCCGCGTCGTTCGTTCTCGATGCTGACGATTCCCGGAGCCGGCCACCCCATCATGCAGCGTATGCACGCACCGAATGACGAGAAGCGTTCGGTTGTGGTTGTGCCGCCAGAGGACTACGCGCGGTGGCTCGATGCGAAGGATGAGGAAGAGATTAGGTCGATGCTGCGGCTGTTTGATGCAGTGCAGTTTGCGGCTGCGCCACTTGCAAGCACGTCAAAAAAGTTGTCGAAATAGCTGCAGAAGTAGGCGAAATGGGAAAGAGAGGTGGAATCAAAGGCGGGAATTGGCACGTCCCGCAGCCACATTTTCAGTTCGCGGTTTTTTTCGGCTTGTTGTTGATTAGTCAGTAATGTTGAATTCGTGGCTGTCGATGACTTTTCCATCGATCGCAACGTCCACTCGATAGTGACCATTCTCAAAGAATGCGGCTTGAAAGCCCCACCAGACTCGGTAGGGCGTTGTCTTCATATCCAGATCTTTTGCGCGCTTCGCGACTATGGAATCTCCGGAGTACCAGGTCCATGTGAAGTGATGGGTTCCAAGATCGCCAAGCTCTGGATTCCAACGAAGATGCGTCACGACATAAACGTGATCTTTCTTTTGCACCGACGAAGTCGGTATTTCCTCGTATTTTGTCCCGGATCCGCCATTGGTGATGACACTGTTGTAAACGCGGATCTGGCTTACGTCGAAACCACCATCGCCCGCGAGCGTTGCGCAACCGCAAAGCACAGCTGCGGATAGCGCCGAGATGGCCGTTCTAAAAAGCTGCACGTGTTTTCTCCTCTTCCTTGGAGTTTAAATCGATGCAGCTAAATGCCGTTGTAAGGCGACTGTAAACTGCCGGGCAGCGCGCTGCGGATAAGCGCCGGTGCCGTCGCTAGACAGTCAACGCGGGGATATGGATGACCGCGCCAGCGGCATGCCGCATGCAATCCGATTCAAGTCCGAGTGCGTTTGCGAGAAGGACGCGACACTGATCGAACTCGGCTGGCGATAGGTCCGGCCCAAGCCTTCGTCGAAGCTGGCTTATGGATGTCCACTGCAACGCTCGATTCGAATCGGTGTCGCGGGCCAGCCGAGCTCGGATCGCGATGTCGCAGATGAGAAGCGATCGGAGAGGTCATACACGCGCCAATCGGATACCGCAAATCAACTTTGCCGCAACCCCATTCGAGCCGTCTCTAACTCGTTTACGACTCTGCGCCCATCATTGGGCGCGAGGCTGCCCTTCATGGGACTTAGGCTCTCGGCAAGTTGGTCAATTGCGTAGAAATCAACCGGCGATGGTGCGACGGATTCGAGCGGCGACTTCGCGCGCGTTCCGCCGGCGGCGAGGGCGGCGTTGAGCAGTTTGCGGTATTCACCTTGTTCAATTGTTATCGCGCCGAGCGTTTCGAGGTGGGGGCTGACGAACTGCGCATCGGCCAGTTGGAAGCCGCCGACGCGCAGGCGCGCGATGGCGTGGGCGAGCGCGACCTTGGAAGCGTCGGGCTCGCGACTGAACATGCTCTCAAGGGTAAAGGCGGCGCCGATCGCGATGCCAAAGATGCCGCCAACGAGTTGGCCATTGCGCCAACATTCGACGGAGTGCGCGAAGCCACGCTGGTGAAGCTCGGCGCAGACCGCTTCGATCGCAGGGCTGATCCAGCTGTCGAGGCGTCGCTCCGTTGGCGCTGCGCATCCTGCAACCACTTGGCTGAACGTGGTGTCGACAGTGACGTGAAACCGGTCTGAGCACAGTGTGCGCTTGAAGCGGCGCGACATCCGAAAGCCGTCGAGCGGGATGATCGATCGGAGCTTGGGCTCGATCCAGTTGATCTCTGCCGAGCTTCGTGTCGGCGCCATCGGGAAGACCCCTAAGGCGAGCGCACGAATCATCTGATCTGCGGTGATCGCCGGCATCGTTGGAACTTGTCTCAGACCGTGTATGCGTAAAATGATAGCGCGAGTCGACGCAGCAACTACCCGCTCATAAGGAACAAGCATTGCCTGCATTGCGATTGCTGTTTATCGGTGAAAGTCTCGTGCTGGCCGGCGCCATCGAACGCGCCAGGAGTCGGGGTCATCAGATCGTTGGTGTGTTCGCCGCAGCCGCTACGGAAGCCGCTGCAATGGCCCGTGCTGGCTTGCCGGTGCACGGCCCGCAAGCTGATGTGGTGGCATTTATCGCCGCCCATCCGTGCGACGTGCTGTTCAGCATCGTCAACGGACACCTCTTGACCGAGCAATCGCTTGCGAGTCCGCGCTTGGCGGCGGTGAACTATCACAATGCGCCGCTACCCACCTACGCCGGCATGTGGGCAACCGCCTGGGCCGTGCTTAACGGCGAGCACAGTCATGGCGTGACCTGGCACCGCATCGCCAAGGGCATCGATACCGGCGCGGTGCTGGCGCAGCGCCGCTTTCCGCTCGCTGCCGACGAAACCACTGCCACACTCAACCTTCGCTGCACGGAAGCCGCGCTGGAAAGTCTCGACGAAGTGTTCGAGCGGCTCGAGGCGGGTAATTTTGCAGGTCAGCCGCAGGACTTGACGAAAAGAACCTATCACCGACGCTCCGACACGGCACCGAATGGCGGCCTGATCGACTGGCAGTGGCCGGTCGACCACATTCTACGGCTGGTGCGTGCCTGCGACTGGGGCGCGTGGCGCAACGACTTCGGTTGCGCTTCGATCGAGCTGCCCGACGGAGCGCTCGCGATCGTTCGTTCGGCGAAGCGGATCACTGGCCAGGATCGTCCCGGTCGCGTGGTGGCCAGTGAAGGAAAGGTCCTCGCGGTGGCCTGCGCGGACGGCGTGGTTCAGTTCGAGCTTCAGCGTTCCACCTACGTCGCCGTGGGGCAGTCGCTGTTGCGGGATGGCGCTGAATCCTCAGCGCAGGTGGCTACACAGTCGCGACCCATACCGGCCCTCTCCCAATTCAATTCCGATTTCAATTCCGAATCCGAATCCGAATCCGAATCCGATTCCGATGCCCGCGCAAGTCCGAGTGTGATCGAGTGTTTGACCGCGCTCGCGCGCTCGAACCCGGAGGCGCTCGCCATCGAAGCGTCGGCTGCGTCGATCTCGCGCGGCGAACTCGCGGCGCGTGCCGACGGCGTTGCCCGTAAGCTGCTTCGGCACGGCATCAAGCCGGAAGACGGCGTCGGCATCTTGATACACAGCGGTATCGATTTCGTCGTCGCCGCCTTGGCCGCCATGCGTGCCGGTGGCGCCTATGTTCCGCTGGATCCCTCCGCGCCGGGCGCCAGACTGAGGTTCGAGATCGCCGAGGCCGGCGTGACGCAGCTGCTGACGACTGCGAACAGTTCCCATCGCGCCGAAGACTTCCCCGACACAAGCTTCTTGCGGGTCGATGAATCCTTCGAATCGGATGGCGTCGAGGTGCCGCTGCCCGACATCCCATTGACGCGTTGCGCCTATCGTATTTTCACGTCGGGCTCTAGCGGCCGGCCCAAAGCGGTCGAGATCACGCACGCAGCGCTGGCGAATCTTTTGGCGCACTACCGCATGGCGCTGCCGATGGGCCCGTCGGACCGCATGACGATGCTGGCGCATCCCACGTTTGATGCCTCGGTTGCCGACATCTGGCCGATACTCGCAGCGGGTGGCCGCTTGCTGGTTCCGCCATCGAATCTGTTGCTCGACCCCGCGGGACTCCTGCAGTGGCTGGTGACCAGCCGCGCCACGCTGACGTTCGTGCCGACTGCAGTCGCCGAACGCATGCTCGGTCTGTCGTGGCCATCCGATGTCGCGCTGCGAGCGCTGCTCACCGGCGGCGATGTGCTGCATCGTCGGCCACCGGCCGGTCTTCCGTTTCGGCTGATCAACACCTACGGGCCGACCGAAAATACGGTCGACAGTCTGTGGGCCGTGGTGGAGCCGGGGACCGGCACTCCGACCATCGGCCGGCCCACGTTCGGTGTGGTCGCAAGCGTGGTGGATGCGACGCGCAATCCCGTGGCTGCTGGTGAAATCGGCGAGCTTGTGCTGAGCGGTGCGCAAGTCGCTCGCGGTTATCGCGGCCGCGCAGACTTGAATGCGCGCCAGTTCGAGCGGATCGACGCTGACGCCGCCGATAGCGCTGACGCTGACGCTGGCGATGACGCTGGCAAAGACACTAGGCCGTGCCGCTACTACACCGGCGACCTCGTGCGGATCAACGCACAAGGCGAGTTCGAATTTCACGGACGTATCGACCAACAGATTCAGATTCGCGGCGTGCGCGTGGAGCCGGGCGAAGTCGAAGCCCTGCTGAAAGCCGATCCGCGCGTGCGGGAGGCCGTCTGTGTGCCGATTCATTCGGAGCAGGAAATCATCGGCATCAGCGCGCATCTGGTGCTGATGCCTGAAGTTGCGATCGACCCGATGCTCGAGGATGCCTTGACCGCATTTCTCGCGGAACAGTTGCCCGCTGTAATGGTTCCGAAGTCGATCGAATTCCATTCCGAGCTGCCGCGCAATGCCGCGGGCAAGATCGATCGTCACGCGCTCCAGGACAGGCAGGCCACGGTCGCGCAAAACGATTCCGCAGAAGACGCTGCGCGCGATCCGATTCTGGCGTGCTGGCGTCAGATCCTGCGCGGTACCCCCGACGACGATGAGAGCAAGCGGTTTTGGGATCTCGGCGGCGACTCGCTTGCCGTGGTCGAACTCTTGCTCGGCATCGAGTCCGCAACCGGCGTACGACTTCCGATCGGCCTGTTCCTTGCCGATCCCACCTTGGGCGGACTTCGACGCGAAATCGCCTTGCGTCGGAATCCGGTGGTCACGCGTCTCGCCTCCGGCAAGGGGCCGCCGGTGATCCTCTGGTATTCGGCCACCGGCGATCTCGAGTGCTACCAGCATTTGATTCCCTTGCTCGGCGAGCGCGAAGTCCTGGGTGTGATGTCGCCCGCGCTGTTCGATCTTGAGCGTGCGCACGATCGGCTCGAAGATGCGGTGGCCTTCGCGTTATCTTCCATACGGCAATTCGGCGTGTTCGAATCACCGGCCTTGCTCGGTTATTCCTGGGCGGGCCTGTTGGCTTTTGAGGCGGCCCGTCAACTGGCTCAAGAGCAGACACCGGCACAGTTCGTCGGCTTGATCGGGACTCTGCCGCCGGCTCTGCCGAAGAGTCGGAGCCAACGTCTGCTCGACTCGGTGCGCTGGACATTCAGTCGCGGCCGCGCCGCGCTGCTCGATGCCTGCTTCGATCGTCCGGCGTTGATGAAGCGCCTCCGGCGCCGGCTCGATGAACAGCGCAAGACGGTCACTATCAGCACGATTCACTTTGAGATGGCGTACGCCTATCAGCCGAGCGTCGAGCCCGCGGTCACGATGTGCCTGTATCGGGAACAGATCGGTCAGTCGTTCAATCGCCGCTACAAGGATTTCGAGAAACCGGATTTTGGATGGAGCCATTGGCTCGGTTCGTCACCGCAGGTCAAATCGATCGATACGGATCACTACGGCATGATGAAAGGCGATGGCGTGGTCCGCCTTGCGGAAATGATTGTCGAAGACCTGGACAAGCTGGGCTAGGCGAACTTCGATCGCTGATTGTTGATCGTTGATCGCTGATCGCTGATCGCTGATCGCTGGTCTGCGGACTGCGCCCTCTCTAACTTCGCAGGCGACGGCCAGAGCCGCAGCGGCTTGGTCGTCAGAGTTTTACCAGCGACCGCAAATTCCGCGCGCGATTGATCCCAACGTCGCGCGGGCAGTCGGCGTGTGCCGCGCATGCTCTGCGAAGGCACAGTCGAACGTGTGGCGCAGCGTGCGAGTGGGTGGGCTGCGTGCTTCGCGCAGCGACGAACGCAACAAGGAACGCGCAGTAAGCATGAATCAACCACCGCGCGCGACCGGAGAGGTTCACGCGCGGCGCGATTTCTGCGGCCTGTGCCGCGCTAGTTGCTGTAGCCGCTTTCGGCCGGCGGTGGCGGTGGCAGTTGCAGCGGCACCACGCTCACCGGTTCGTCGGGTGCGTAGGCCGCTGAGTCCAAATGGCCGAACGAGTAGCGCATTGCGAATGTGATTACGCTGCTGCGGTAGTGATAGTCGCCGTTGACCGGCCCGCCGGTGGAATCGAGTGCGACATGGATTTTGTCGATCGCGCCGATGTAGCGGTAATCAACGCCGAGCAGAATGTGCGGGGTTGCGGCGACACCGAATCCGGTGCCGGCTGAGTAGATCGGCTGGTAATCGTCGTCGCCGCCAGACTGGTCCACGTGGAGGCTCACGCGCGCGTAGCCCGCGCCGCCACCCAGGTAGAAATAATAGCCGTCGATCGCGGTGTTGTAGTACAGGCTGGCGGTGGCTCTTGCCGCGCTGTTGTTTCCGCCGACGTTTTTCAAATCATTGCGCTGATAGTCGATGGCGATTTCCGGGCGAAGGCCATTCTCGAACGTATAGCCACCGACGAGGCCGCCGGCCGGACCCGGCTTGAACTTGAGCATGCCGGAGCTTGCAGTGCCACCGCTGAGTGAAAGGGTACTGCTGTCCTGGATTCCGGCGCCGGCCTGAATGCCGAGATAAGGACCGGAGTCGGCGAATGTCGACATCGGCGCAGCCAGCATCGTCAATAGCCCCACCGCGCTCAGCCGCGTACGTCCCAGCATGTTTCCCCGCATTTTGCACCCCGACGGTTCATTACAAAGAAAGCGAATCACACGAGCATCTGTCCAATGAAGGACATGAAAGCCAACTCTATCGCGGCTCGGTTCAGCAGGATGCTCTACAGAGTTGCCTATGCCGCTGAAACGAGGGACGGGTGGTGCGCGTGCCGGTCAGATTACACCCGCCCGCCGCGGAATTTGCCAGGGGCGGTGCGCAACTGCGGCAGGCGCTGCCGGTGTCGTGATCATGAATTGCGGACGGTGTCGTCTGGAAGCCGCGCCGGCTCGCGCGAGACACTGTGTTGCGGGTGGAACTGCCGATGGCAACCCTCCCGCCTATGCATCGAGGAGTCGCGAATGAGCGGGCCAAGCAAAATGAGAGATGTGCGCAACAGCTTCCGAACCCGATGGCTGCTGTCCTCGCTGGTCGTGGCAGGTGTCGTCGCGATGGTGAGCCTGCGTACACAGGCAATGCCAGTGACGTCGCCGTCGCCGGATACAAGCGCCGGGCCGCGACCCGTGCTGCTCGAACTCTTCACGTCGCAGAGCTGCTCGTCGTGTCCGCCCGCCGATGCCTATCTGGGTGAGTTAGCGCAGCGCAGCGATGTGCTGCCGTTGTCGTTCCATGTCGACTACTGGAATGGACTTGGCTGGCACGATCGGTTTTCATCCGCACAGTTCACCGAGCGGCAGCGGCGTTACTCCGAACAATTACGCGCGAGTGTGTATACGCCGCAATTGGTGATCGATGGCGCGCGCGAGGCAGTGGGTTCGGATCACGAGGCGATCGAACATGCGATTCGCAGCAGCGCGCGCGACCTTCGAGCCTCGGGAATGCGCATCGAGCGTCAAGGCAAATCGCTGCTCGTGCAGCGTGACGATCCAGCACCGGGCGATGCCGAGTTGCTGCTGGTAACGTTCGATCCGATCGTGAGTCAGTCCATTCGCGGCGGCGAGAACTCGGGTCGTACGGTGACGTATCACAACGTCGTGCGATCACTACGCGTGCTGAATCTGCCTGCCGAAAAGCGTGTGACGGCGATGCTGAACGACGACGAAACCGGCGCGCGGATTGCGCTGATCGAGCAGGCGCCGTCCGGCCGCATTCTGGATGTTGCAGCGGACCGTTGATGCCGGGTTGAAGTAGTCGGCCGGTGCGCCGTTGGGGTCGATCGAAGAGAAGTCCGCCCCCTTCGACAGAAGTCTCAAGCGCGAATCAACCGTGCTGTTCCGCCGCGCGCAGGGCGACGCCACAACACGCTCCGGCGGCACCGGCTCCGGCGCAATATGCTGCGACCAGTGCCGCGGATGCCAGAACCGAATTGCGGCGTGATTGTGCGACCCGATTGTGCGATCCGATTGTGCGACCCAATCGTGCGGCTGCGTCGTGCGCAGGCGCTTTTGCGCGACAGGCTGGCGCCGTTTCGGCACTCAAGAACTCGGCGGCTCGTATGCCGAGCGCATGCCCCGGTGCTGAGAGTCGGCGGGCGCACTCGTCGTCGCGTTCGACGCGAGCCGTAAGCGCTGCGCTACTGTAGGCGCATCGCTTATCGGGTGTGGACCATGTGCATCGAATTCAATTCCTGGGATTTCTATCGGGCCGGCTTCAGCAAGTTCGAGGTGCTGCGTTCGCTCGAATCGTTGTCGCTGTATCGCAACGCTGCACAGAGCCAGAGCGGTGCGGTGGGTGCAGCCCAGTGGTCGCATCGCGATCATTTCGAAAACGGCGTCTTCGAGTTTGCAGTCAGATCCAGCCCCTTGAGCCAGTTCGAAATGTCCGATGCGATCGACGCGGTCCGCGCCAATCTGGCCAATCGCGGAATCTATGCGCGCGGACAGTTCGCGTTCGAGCTCTTCGGATTGCGCGATAGTCCGAATCGCTATTGGATTCGCGTGGCCGACGAATACGAAGCACCTCCGCGCCACTTCTCCGGCTCGTCCGGCACGTCCTAACGCGGCCGAGCGGCACCAGGCGGCCTGGCGGGACTAAGGACGTAAGTCGACGAGCGGGCCCGCCAAACAAGCCCGACCAGCAAGCTCGACAAGCAATCGCCCGGCAGTCGGCAAGCCTGCCGCGGCACGCATTCGCGCGCCTCAGGGTTCCTCAATCGGGCACATCCGCATATGCTTGCGGCGCGGCGAAGCCATTACGGTCGTCGGAAAGCGGCGAAGTCAGGTGTGCCGCTGCCGACGTCCGCTCGATGATCTTCGCCGCCGAGCGGACAAACCCGCTCTGAATTCAAGGTTCGAGCCGATTTTGGTCTCCGCAAACTGCGCTTCGCAGGCAAGAGGCCGCAACATGAGGATGCAGGATGCAGGTTACGTCGATATTGAAGCCGGCAATGGTCGTTGCGCTGTTGGCCACGCTGTTCGCAGTCAGTGGCTGCGCGACGGTCAGCGAGGCCGTGCCGGTTGGCGACGGTCGCTACGTGGTGACCTTGCGTAATCGCAGCAGCTTCGATGGCGACGACAAGCTGTTGCAGAAGGGTATCGACAAGGCCAATGCGTTCTGTGACAAGAAAGATATGAACACCTCGGTGATGACCACCAATACCAACGGCGATCAGATCTGGGCACCGAACAACAACCAGATTGTGTTTTCCTGTACGCCCAAATCCTGATTGATCGGCCGGCGCGCGAAGTGCGGGCAGTTCGCCTTAGCGGACTGATTCAGCGCCGAACTCCGCTGTAGGCCGAAGTCCTCAAGTCGGCCGCAGCGCTCAGGCCGAGGGACACTCGGCTTCAGGTTGGACCCGCGATTCCAGGCTCACCTTCGCTACGCTGCGCGGTGGCTGCGCGCCGCAAACCGGCGATCACCGGGTAAATTTGGGGCTATTGCAGCACCTTTGTCCGAACCGGTTGTCCAGAAGGGCAGCCAGAAGACTCACTCCCTGAGGCAGCTGGTTAGGCGCGGCAGATGTTCGTCCATCTGTCGCGCCGCATTGTTTTGGCGACCGGGTCGAACGCCGACCGACGGGGACGTCCCCAGGCAGCACCAGCTCGATTCCAGTTCGAGACGCCTGCAGGCACAGGGGCGAACATCTCACCTGGATGGCGCCCGCAAACGCCACCTGGAATTCCATCGATTTCGCACAGGCTGGCACGGCTCGCGGCTGGTTGCTTGAGCGCTCTGGTCACGGGCTCCGGCTTCCAGCCTGCGATGCCATGCGATCAAATCGGCTTTGCCTGCGTCCCTCGACCGCTGGCTTATCGAATGTAAGCGGACCGAAAGCTTCGACACCCGGCCAGACCTGAGTTGCAGAGAGGAACTGCTGGCACGAGTTGCTGCGCCGACAGCCTTTGGTGCTATTTTTGCGTCTCAGCTCAGTCTGTGCGGGCGATACCGCATCGCCCGCAAAAAACAAAATCAAGAGGCCAAAAAATGAAATCGCTCAGGGATGTGCGCTTTGGGGTTGCTTCAGGAGTACTCGCGCTGATCGCATGCACTGCGTCGGCCCCGATCATGGCATCGCCAGCGGCCGCAGTGGCGCAGGCCTTGCCGCTGGTAAAAACACTGGTGGACGACAGTCGGGTGGCGAGTCTGATCGGCAACACGCGGCCGGAAGTGAGTGCCGAAACCGATCGCGGCGTCGTCGAGGGCACGCTGGCACTGGAACATATGCAGTTGTTGTTGAAGCGACCGGCTGATCGCGAGCAGGCGCTCGAACAATTCATGACGGAGCAGCAAACGCCAGGCTCGCCGAACTATCACCGCTGGCTCAGCGCACAGCAGCTCGGCCTGCAGTACGGACCGGCCCAGTCGGACATCGATGCCGTGACCACCTGGCTCGCGCAGAAGGGCTTCAAGGTCAACCAGATCAGTGCCAGCCGCACGATGATCGACTTCTCGGGAACCGCCGATCTGGTGCGCTTCGCGTTCGGCACCGAGATTCATCGTCTCTCGGTGGATGGCGCGCCGCATATCGCCAACGTCAGCGATCCGAAAATTCCGGCGGCACTCGCGCCGGTGGTGGCCGGCATCGTCTCGTTGCACGATTTCCGTCCGCACACCAATTTCAAGATGCATCCGGAATACACCTACAACACCAGCACGAGCACTTACTACGCGCTGGTGCCGGCGGATCTGGCGACGATCTACAACTTCAATCCGCTGTTCGCAGCCGGCGTTCGCGGTCAGGGCCAGACGATCGTCCTGATCGAAGACACCGACGTGCTGTCGACCGGCGATATCGCCACGTTCCGCTATACCTTCCAGCTCGGTAACGCCAACTTCACCCAGGTGCAGCCGGGCGGCTGCGCCGATCCGGGCGACGTTGCCGGCAACGATGCGGAGGCCGAACTGGATGTCGAGTGGGCCGGTGCCGCCGCGCCAGGTGCCGCACTGGAACTGGCGTCCTGCGCCGATAGTTCGACCACCTTCGGCGGCTTGATCGCCATGCAGAACCTGCTCAACAGCACGGCACCGCCGGCGATCATGAGCGTCAGCTACGGCGAATGCGAGGCCGAGAATGGTGCTGCGGCGAACGCGGCTTACGTCAGCACCTATCAGCAGGCAGCGGCCGAGGGCGTATCCGTGTTCGTGTCTTCCGGCGACGAAGGTGCCGCAAGCTGCGATGCGAATGCGGCCAATGCCACGCATGGCATCGGTGTCAGCGGGTTCGCTTCAACGCCTTACAACGTCGCCGTCGGCGGCACCGACTTCGGCGATACCTTCGCCGGAACCAACGGTCTGTACTGGAAATCGGCGACGGCGAACTCGGCCACCTACGGTTCGGCCTTGTCGTACATTCCCGAAATTCCGTGGAACGACTCCTGCGCCAGTGAGCTGATTTCCAGCTACAGCGGCGCGACCACGCCGTACGGCAGCAAGTCTTTCTGCAACAGCGCGGCCGGGTTCCAGAATTTCCGCAGCACCGCCTCGGGCAGCGGCGGACCCAGCGGCTGTGCCAGCGGCTCGCCGGCGCTGTTCAGCTCGGGTGTGGTCAGCGGGACCTGTGCGGGTACGCCCAAGCCGAGTTGGCAGGCTGGTCTGATCGGCAATCCGAACGATGGCGTGCGTGACATCCCCGATGTCTCGCTGTTCGCTGCCAATGGTGTCTGGGGGCATTACTTCATCTTCTGCTACACCGGCAAGAGCAAGGAAGGCGGGGCGCTGTGCAGTGGCGCGCCAAGCGGCTGGTCGGGCGCGGGCGGTACCTCGTTCTCGTCGCCGATCATGGCCGGACTGCAGGCCTTGGTGAATCAGAAAGTCGGCGGCCGCACCGGCAATCCGAATCCGACGTATTACAAATTGGCCGCGGCGGAATACGGCAAGACCGGCAGCAGCCTGTGCGATTCGAGCAAGGGCAAGGCGGTGGGCAGTACCTGCACGTTCCGCGATGTCACGCAGGGCGACATCGACGTGAACTGCACCGGAACGCACGACTGCTATCGGCCGTCCGGCATCTACGGCGTGTTGTCGACCTCGCGCACCGCCTATGCACCGGCCTACGGCACCACCACCGGTTGGGACTTCGCTACGGGCATCGGCAGCGTCAACGCGACCAACCTGGTCAATAGCTGGCCGAAGTAGAACCTGAGTTCGATCCGGTACCGACGACCGGCATCGCAATGAGATCCGCCGGCTGCGTCCGCAAGGCGCAGCCGGCGAACTGAGCGATCGATGCGTAAGAACGCGTATGAACGCATATGAACGCGTAAGAAGTCGATGCGTTTCTGTCGAGATCCAAGCATCGCGGCTGCGTCGCTGCGGCCTAGGTACAACTGCAGCCTTATCGCGACGCGTGCCGGATGCGACAGTGCCCGGCAACGCGCAAGAAAGCCGAGAGACGCATGGTCGACATCATCATCCGGCTGGACAACTATCTGTTTCTCGACAACGACTCCAATCGTTCGGTGGATCAGATCGAGGGACGCCTGCGCTGCAGTGAACGGTTTCAGAACGGCGTCCGGCTGTGCCACGAATCGCGTCGACTGATTGCGCAGAGCGAATACGGCGGCCGCTACTTCCATGCGATCGTGCCGAACAAGGAAACCGTGCTGCGCAACGTTCTCGGTCCACGCATCCGATGGGCGCGCGAGGGCTTGCCGCCGGTGTTCGCCTACAAGCAGCGGTTTCCGCAAAGCCTCAGCTTCTTCGCACCGGACTTCGCCGACGCCCGGCAACCGGAGCGCTGTTACTCGAAGTGCGATACGCATTGGAGTGATTACGGCGCCCATCAATACCTGAGGTTGTTGTTGCGCACGCAGGCACCCGAGTTGGCTGATCGACTCGACGCAATTGCAATCTCCGCGCGCACGTCCAAAACTTTGGGCGATCTCGGCAGCAAGCTCGACGGCTGGCCGCCGGAGGAGATCGAACTGTTGAGCCCGCGCGAGCCGAAGGCGCGGCTGGCGTTCACCAACGCCTTGCAGAACGATGGTTGCGTCAAGCACTACGTCAATGAGACGGCGCCGATCGACGCCTTCGTCGTGCTCAATCACGACTCCACCTCGCATGCGCTGATGCCCTGGCTCGCCGAGTTGTTCAGCAGCCTGCTGTGCATCCATTGCGCGGATGTGGATACGATCCTGATGGCCGACCTTCGGCCGCGGTATCACTTTTTTATCCAGATCGAGCGCTTTTTTCTGCGCGCACCGCGCAACGAATTCAACCTGGTCAATTTTCTGCGCGAAGAGGAAACCCGCAAGACCACTGCGGTCAGCGCGGTCGACTACATCGCAGCACTGCAGGTCGATCGTCTGCGCGCTGCGGCTTCCGGTGCTTGAGTAAAGCCACGCGCACGGCGCGAGCAAGGCTGACCAGCGATGGTGCTTTCATCGAACGCTAACGTTCGCGTCGGAACGCGTGCGACATTCGATACTGGTGTTGTCTCGCAAAACGGCGTTCCGAACGACCCCAGTTGGTTGGGTGGTGCGCACGCATGATCGGTATCGACATTCGCTACCGGCCGCAGTGAGTCGATGGCCGAAATCGTGGTGACGCTGCCGGATTCTGCGGCAGGGCCGACTTGCCTCTGAGGTCGCGGTACCACCGCTGCCGCAAGTTTCAATCCCGTGCTGCGTCATTGCCTGCCGTGCTGATTCCTTTGCGTCTTCAGCATGGTAGTATGGAAACATACGGTAATAAGTCGATGTCATATCGGCTTAAACAAAAGTGTCGGCAGAAATCTGCCGCCGAGGCGTGTTTATGTTGGGTCGAACGCCCGTGAGTGAATGAAAATGAAGCTGCCAGAAGGACGTAAGGGCAGGGCGCCGGAGTTGGAAGCGGCCGGCGAAGTGCCGCATGTGCTGCTCGCGGCAGAGGCGGCTTCGATTTCGGGCGAGGCCGATGCCAAGTCGAGCCCGTCGGCCATCAGTGTCTGGAACAAGCGTGCGCGCGCAGATATTCGCCTGAGCTTCCTGATTCACGACGTATCGCGGATGCGACGCGCGGCCTACGAGCAGGTGATGCGACCGCACGGGATTACCCGCGCGCAGTGGTGGATTCTCGCGCACCTCTCGCGCCACGACGGCATGATGCAAACGCAGCTCGCCGACATTCTCGAAGTGGGGAAGGCCAGCCTCGGCGATGTCATTACCAACCTGGTCTGCGCCGGCCTGATCGAACGCCGCCTCGACCCAAGCGACAAGCGCGCGAGAAGAATTTTTCTGACGCGCAAGGCGCAGTCCTTGATCAGCGAAATGGCGGCGATCGAAGTGCGCTTCAATACGCGCGTGTTTGGTGCCTTGTCGACCTCCGAGCGCAGCAGGCTCTACAAATCACTGCTGGCGGTGAAGCATGCGATCTCGGAACTTCCACTCGATGACAACCTGAAAGTATCCGACGCAGCCCTCGACGACTGACGTTCTGCAGGGGTGGCAATCCGGGCGTACAACGTTCGTATCGAACGGTGTGGCTTAGTGGGGCGCCTGTGGCGCAGCCGTTGTTGCATCGTCAGCGGGTGCGGATTCGCTCACCACGCCGACGGGCACCGCCGGCGGCATCGGGATTTCGATGTGCGAGTTGAAATAAATCACGCCGGACAGCACCACCACATGCAGCGCCACGATCGCGGCGATTGAAAGCCAGCGCGCTTGCCCCAACTGGCCCCACTGCAGCGGCTGGGTCGAAAGTCGCTGCGAAGCGACGCCGTACAGCCAGCGCCGACGCTTGGCGGCTTGCCATTCGAGTTTCGGATCCTGCAAAGGCGTGGCGGATTTCATGTCGGGCGCTGTTCCGTGGGCCTTCGCCGACGGCCGCCGTGGTCAACTGGCGCCGGCAGCAGCGGTGGCCCACACGATCGTATGGATCGATATTGTAGCGTCGGCACGGAGATCGGCGTGCGGCCGCCCAGGGACTACCCTGGGACAGTGATGGACTGCGGCGGACCGAGACGGACCGAGACGGACCCAGATGGAACCAGATGGACCGAGGCAGATCAGGCGGTTCGAGGCGGGCAGTGGCGGATCGACGGTCAGACGCAGCGATGCCCGGTGACCGCCCTGCCGTCCGCGCAGTCAGGAACGAATCAGGAGCGGATCAGACGCAGGTAGGGCGGACGGCGCACCGGGGCGTCGGGATCTGCCGCCGGCTGTGGCTCGTCTTCGAGGGTAATCTGAAGATCGCTGCCGGCCTCGGACAAGCGCCTGATGCTGAGTCGCTGGCCGGGCTTCAGCGAGAGACTGAATTCATAGTCCGGCGTTCGTGCGACCAGCAATTGCGGCCGCTTCTTGTCGTTGACGACCCAGGCGCAATCGCCGACCTCTGGCGCGACCGTGTGCACGGTCTGACGCCGCGTGTTCTCGTGATCCGACATCAGTCCCCTGCCCCTGCGGTGGAATGAGTGCCCTGTGGCACTGAAAAGTCGACGGCAACTGCGAAAGCCGATTCGCTTTCACGACAGCATTGCGGCGCCGGCTGTCATTTAGCTTACAGCCGGCTTACGGAATCGTCCGGCGAGGTGCCGGCCTCTTGGTTCGACCCCCTGGATCCTGCGGATTAGGTCTGGGTGGCTGTAAGGAGTTCTGGATCCGGTTTGTCGTACCGATGGATGACGTTGGCGCCACATCGACGCGATAGGGTGGCCGCACGAACCCCGTCGAACTGCAATGACCCGTCAATCGAGCGAAACCTCAGCCAATCAAGCCTCTGCGAAGCTTGAGATCGACATGCTCGAACTCCTGATTCCGCAACTGTCGCGTCGGAGCGTGATTCGCCGGGGCGCCGTATCGAGTGCGATTTCTGCGAGTGCCAAACGGATGCTCGATCTGTTCGGCAGCGCGGCGCTGCTGCTTGTGCTGGCGCCGCTGCTCGGGGGACTCGCGGTTCTGGTGAAGACGAGCCCGGGGCCGCTACTGTTTACGCAGCAGAGAGTGGGACGCCACGGGCGGATGTTCGCCTGTTTGAAGTTCCGCACCATGTGCCCGGATGCGGACGCGCGCCTGCAGCAACTGCTGGAAGGCGATGACGCACTGAAAGCCGAATGGGCGCGCGATCAGAAGTTGCGCAACGATCCGCGCGTCACGGCAATCGGCAAGTTTCTGCGAAAGACCAGTCTGGATGAACTGCCGCAACTGTTCAATGTGCTGCGCGGTGAAATGAGCTTGGTGGGACCGCGTCCGATCGTCGAGGAGGAGCTGCAGCGTTATGCGCGCGCAGCCGTCTGGTACCTCGCGGTGCGCCCGGGAATGACGGGCTTGTGGCAGGTCAGCGGCCGCAACGAGGTCGACTATGCGCGACGCGTCGCGATGGACAGCTATTACGTACGCCGTCGCAACTTCGCCATGGACTGCGTCATCTTGTTGCAGACGCTAAGGGTCGTCGTTCGTGGCGGCGACGGCTACTGAGTCACGCGTCACTACCTGGACTGGTATTCCAGACCTCAGGCTGCGAAAAACGGACGAACAGTTCGCAACGAGTACTGCATCCAGTGATGCGCTTTGATGGCGTTCGCTTGATGGCGAACTCGGCATGGGTTCACGCCGCAGTAGCTGAGATTTCGCCCCTCCCTGACCCGACGCCTCCCGCGACCCGTTAAGCCCAGGCTCAGTTTGCGAGCGGTATGGTGCGCCTGCGATCGAGGTCTGGTCGCACGACACATTAACCTTCGGAAGTCACTGAACTGCACGTCCGCGCGATTGCGCCGGATCAAGGAGATTGAAATGAACCGCATTGCAAATACGAAAATTGTCTTGGTTGCGCTGATGCTCTCGACGGCCGCCGCATCAGCAGCCTACGCGCAGGCCGATACCGCCCCCGTCGTGCCGGATCATCCGCGCGTCAACGAAGTCAACGGGCGCTTGTCGAATCAGCAACAGCGCATTCAAGCTGGCGAAGCCAAAGGGCAGATCAACGCGGCGCAGGCCGCACGCGACGAGAAGCACGACGCCAATATTGCCCAGCGCGAGAGCGTCGACGAAGCCAAGAACGGCGGGCACTTGACCAAGGCGGAACAGAATCGGCTGAATCGCGCCGAGAATCGGAACAGCGCGCGGATCAAGCAGCAGCGTCAATAAGCGCAGGCGTCAGCAGAATCGAGGCCCTGCATACGAGCAGTTTGCGCGCAGCAGGGCCGTGTTCTGAGTGTTCGTACATCGAAAAGCGTTGCAAGCGCGTCAACGGGAACGTTCGGATGACGTTCTGGAATCATTCACGCTGACTCGGCGCGGTGCGTGAATCTTGTTTGCAAGCGCGACCAGCCGAGAACGGGCTTGCCCGGCGCCAGCGAGCGAGAAGCGCAGTTGACGAAACTGCTGCGGACGGGTCTCGATCGCAAATCGAACGTTGTCTGCTTGCGCGAGTAACTGATTCATCGCCGCGTAGTTCTGGAATGCGAGCCGATATCGGCCCAACGCACCTTCTTCGTACGAACAGCGCGCGTCGATGCTCTGCGTGGTTTCGCCAACATGCACCAAGACGTTGTAGACGCGATCGTCTTCGCAGCTTTTGTGGCTGATCACGCTCCAGGCACAGGTGCGAGTGCTCAGCGTGCAATCGAAAACCAAGACCGCGCCGCCATCGTTGGCGGTCAGTGCCGTTAAGTGGCTGTGATCGGACGAGCTACTCAAGAACCAGTCCTGGTAGGTTTCAGCGTAGCTGAGCCGAGGCGTGATCGATATCGCAAGCAGCACTGCGACACGCCAGAAGCTAATCATTTGCATGCTTATTATTCTCCCCGAGCGCGCGATTCTATCGATCGCTATGCGCAAAATTCAATCGGGGCGCGCCCTAACTGCGGGTAGGCTGCGAACGGGTGGGGGTGAGTGCGGCACGTGAATGGGCTGAAAAACGCAGGGTTTTCAGTCATTCAGGTGGTGAACCTAATGAGTGACGGAGCGCACGCTTCGGCTCGCTGCGCGTTCGATCGTGGATTGATCGAATGACGAAAAGACTCACTTCAGCGCATCAAATGGCCGTATTGCGCAAACTGGTACGGAACAGGACGAGTATCGGTGACTGGCGTTTAATCTTCGTCGCCCGGCGCAATCGCAGATGGTTTGTCACTGCGCCGATGTGGCTTGGCCCCGGGGCCATCCGCCTTGCTACGACGACGCAATCGAACGACAAGTGTCCCTGCGAAATAAAAATCCGGTTCGATTTCGTCGCGGATCAGATCGGCGGATCAGATCAAGGTTGCGTCTAGCGCGGCGCTAACGCTTGCTTCCGTTTCGAAGTCGAGTGCGAGTAGATAGTCCATTTCGCGGCGGAATGCCTGCAGCAGATGGCGCGCATGCAGATGCAGGCCTCCGTCGATAGAAATGCCGACGCTGACGTGTCCGGCGTAGCTGAAGAAGCTCACGCCAATGCCGATGCCACCCGACTGCGGCGGCCAGAACACCAGACTGCTCATGCGAGCCCCGGCGATTCGCACGTGATTCTTCGGACCCGGCAAGCTCGACACGACTGCTACGGATTTCGAACTGATGCGATTGACCAGACGCTTTTCGAGCGGTACCGGCAAGTGGCCGGCTGCAGCGAGACCCAGCAGCGTGGCGCGTGCTTCGGCGGAGTTTTTCAGTTCGGACATGCGCCGCGCGATCGTACGCAGCCGCACTTCCGGCGCGTCGATTCCGAGCGGCAGCTCGAGCAGCACCAGACCGAACTGATTGCCCAGATCGCGACCTTTGCCGTTGCGGAGGTTGACCGGTACCGAGATGCGCAATTCGCCGCTGGGCGGAAGCGGCTCGCCGCTGCGCTGTAGTTCGTGGCTGAATGCTCCAGCGAGCGCCGTCATGAGCAGATCGTTGACGCGCGCGTCGAGGCGCTTGGCCTGGCGCCGCAGCGCCAGTAGTGGCAGGTCGTCGATCCACGCGACGGTCTTGCGACCATTGAGCGGACGCCGAAGTGCGCTGGGGTGATCTTCCGGCAGCGCCATCACGCGACGCACGCCGCGGACGGCATCGCGTCCTTCGTCGAATTTCTGGCGCAATTGTGCGCGGCCGCGACGATCGCGCGCCAATTCCTGCAGCCGAATCAGGCCTGCGTTGAGTGTGGTGAGGCGATCGACCAAGCCGCCGAGCGGGCCCGGATGCGGCGCAGGCAAGGCCAGTGCGGACCCTGGTGCCGGCGCACGCAAAAAGCCTTTGTCGGTGCTGTCGATCAGCAAGGTCACCAGCGCGATGCCGTCGGCAAGCGCGTGATGCGCGCGAAACAGCACCGTAACGGGGCCAGTCGGGCAGGGGAACAGGAACAGGCGCCAGAGTGGGCGTGCGGTGTCCAGTTCGTGCGATACCTCAGCTGAAATGGCCTTGCACAATTCCTGCTGACTTGCGCCGTGCGGTAGGCGCCGCACGTGCACGTGGTAGCGGTAGTCCAGATCGGTGTCCGCCACCCAGCGTGGCTGCCGCTGGCTGCGATCCGCACGCTGTCGAAAGCGCGGGAAGCGCAGCAGGCGTTCCACCATGACCTTCTGCAGTTCGGCGGCGTCGACCGGTCCTTCGAGCTGAAAGATCGCGCTGACGATCATCGGATTGTGCGGATCGTCCATCTCGAGCCAGGCGCGATCAACCGGGCTCATGCGTTCTACCGGTTGCAGTTCACTCATCGCTAGGCTCCGTCAATTCACTCAATTCATTACCGCAAGGATCGCGCCGTACGCGGCACGTTTGAGATACGCACACCTTGCGACTGTCGCAACAAGACGTACTCACTACCTACGCGAACGCATCCTCACTGATCGCGATGTCAGTCTGTTGACTCACGCTTGACTCGTCTGTCGATATATCTGTCGGAACAGCGTGCGCCGATCGCTGCGCAATGCGCGGTCGATCTGCGCAACTGTCGGTACAACGGGTGCCGGAACAACGGGTGCCGATACAACCGGTGCCAGTACAACAGGCTAACGCCGACGAACGTCGCAGATTGTTCGCTTTGGAACACGCATGCCCCGCGGAGTTCAAGCGGATAGCTTGAGCGCGTTCCAGGTCAGGCCGATCGCCACGTCGGTCTTCAGTTCGACCAACTGGCGTGAGAGCCGTGCCTGCGCGGACTGCTCGCGCAAGCGCCGGGCCTCGGCACCTTGCAGCGCGCCACCTTCGCGCAGCACGCGATCCAGGTCTCCGTAGGCTTGCAGCAGCCGTGTGGCCGCTTTGGGCCCGATGCCGCGCACGCCCGGTATGTCGTCGGAATCGTCGCCGGCCAGCGCGAGCCAATCGCCGAGTGCGGCGATCGGTACGCCGAAGCGTCGTTCCACCCAGGCCGCGTCGCGCCACTCGGGCTTGAAGTGGTCGCGCACCAGACAGCCATGCTGCAGCAACTGGCACAGGTCCTTGTCGGTCGACAGGATGATCGCCGGACCCAGCGCGCGGGCCTGCCAGCGCAGCGCCACGGCGGCGATCACATCATCGGCTTCGACATCGGCGATCGAAACGCAGCAGATGCCGAGCTGCGCATCGATCTGTCGGTACAGCTCGGGCAGGGCCTCGCGCAGAATCACCGGCATCGGCGCGCGTTTCTCGCGGTAGCGGGGATACAGCGCATGCCGCCACGTAGGGCCGCCGTAATCGAACGCCGCAAGTGCATGACTGGGACGGTGTTCGTCGAGCGCGCGGCGCAGCGAGGCGATGGAATTGCGCATCGCCAGTTCGACTTTCTCGGTCGACTCCGGCTCGCCATTGGCCTCATAGATGCGGCGCACGAGATTGAGTCCGTCAATCAGCAACAGGCGCGGGAGTACTTCGTTGGCTTGCAGGTCGGACATCGGCGGGTTATGCGGGGGCTCGGCGCATTGTAGGCAAGCGATGCCTAGGTCGGATTTGCAGCAGCGCCGTGTTTTCGTTGCGGTGTCGGTGTCGGTGTCGGCGTCGGCGTCGGCGTCGGCGTCGACATTGACGTAAGAGTCGGCATCAGCGTCAGCGCGGCACAGCGCGCGGTGGCCTAGGGCATCTTCCGGCACGTTCGTTCGCTTGCGGATTAAGATGGGCGGTACCTTTTGCGACGAGCGCTGTGGCTACCTGCACTTACTGCACTGCCGTCAACACCGAGAGCGCGCGCTTCTGCGACCAGTGCGGACGGCGCCTTGGCGTTGTCGCCGCCGCGGCGCCGGCGCCCGGCTATACGCCGCGTCACCTGGACGAGCGGCTGTTGCAAAGCCGCGCCGCGCAGGTCGGTGAGCGCAAGCGCGTCACGATCCTGTTTGCCGATATCAAGGGCTCCACGCAACTGGCCGAGCAGGCCGGCGCCGAGGCCTGGCACGCAATTCTTGATCGCTACTTCGCCATTCTCGGCGCTGCCGTGCACCGCTACGAGGGCACCATCAATCAGTACACCGGCGATGGTGTGATGGCCTTGTTCGGCGCGCCGCTGGCGCTCGAAGATCATGCGCAACACGCTTGTCGTGCCGCACTCGAAGCACAGCGGGAAGTCCGTCACTACGCCGACGAGCTGCGTCTCGGCAGCGGCCTGAATCTGTCGATGCGCATCGGCCTCAACAGCGGCGAAGTGGTGGTGGGTCGTATCGGCGACGACCTGCGGATGGACTACACCGCGCAAGGTCCGACGGTGAATCTCGCTGCGCGCATGGAGCACATTTGTGAGCCGGGGCAGATTTACTGCACGCGTGCCACCGCCAGCCAAGTCGAAGGTTATTTCGCGCTGCGCGATCTTGGCGAGGCGGTGGTCGCGGGCGTCAGTGCGCCGGTGCGGGTCTATGCGGTGGAAGGCGAGGGACCGGCGCGCAGTCGCCTCGAGCGCGGCTTCGCGCGCGGCGCCTCGGCGTTCGTTGGTCGCGAAGCGGAACTCGCACAGCTGCAGGCGGCGTTGGCGCATGCACAAGGTGGCGAGGGCGGTCTGGTGGCGCTAATCGGCGAGGCGGGCATCGGCAAGAGCCGGCTGTGCCACGAGTTCGCGCAGGACTGTCGCGCGCGCGGGATCAGCGTGCATCGCGCCAGCGGCGTGCCCTATGCCGCGGCCGTGCCCCTGTTGCCGGTGCAGTCGCTGACGCGCAGCCGACTCGGACTCGACGATCAGACACCGGCCGACGAAGCGCGACAACTGGCGGCCGGCCGCCTGGTGCTGTTCGAGCGAAACGCCACCGACCTGTTGCCGCAATTGCTCGATTTCCTCGGCGTTGGCACCGCGCCCTTGCGCGCGGACGTGATCGCCGATCGCGAACGCCTGTTCGAGTTCCTTGCGTACTTTCTGCCTCGCGCAGACTCGCCGCAGGTTTTGCTGATCGAAGACCTGCATTTCGCGGATACCGCCAGCGAAGCGCTGATCGCCGCACTGGCCCAGCAATTGGCCGGGACCTCGACCTTGCTGCTGCTGAACTTCCGGCCGGACTACACAGCGACTTGGCTGCCGCACACGGCAACGAGGATCGCACTGGCGGCGCTCGACGATGCGGCAATCGAGCGCGTCGCGCTGGGCCTGCTCGGCGACGCATTGGCGAACCAGGCGCTGGCGCAGCAACTGCGCCAGCGTGCGGGCGGCAATCCATTTTTCGTCGAGGAGGCGGTGCAGGCGCTACACGAAAGCGGCTATCTGAGCGGGAGTCACGGCGCCTACGTCCTGCAACGCACGATCGCCGAATGGCCGATTCCGGATAGCGTGCACGCGCTGGTGGCGGCGCGCATCGACCAGCTTGAAGAGTCCTTGAAAACGATGCTGCAGTACGCTGCCGTCATGGGCCGCGCGCTGGCGCCGGGTGCGCTCGCACAACTCTGCGGTCTCGATACAGCCGAATGCGATATGCGCCTGCGGCGGCTGGTGGACACGCGGTTTCTCGTTGCCCCCGCGCAGGGCGACGGCGTCTACGAATTCGTTCATCCGCTGTTGCAGGATGTCGCCTATCGCAGCCAATTGCAGACCCAGCGCGCGAGCACGCATGCGCAACTCGCCTCGTTGATGGAAGCCGCCGAGCCGCTGACGGCGCCGCCCAGCGCGAATGCTGTCGCGATCGCCTATCACTGGCGCCGTGCAGGTGAATGGGCGCGGGCCGGCGCCTGGAATCTGCACGCCACGCGTTGGACCGGCATGCGCGACGCGCTGACCACCGAACGGCAGTTCAAACAGGCGCTACATAATCTGGATCGCGCCGAGCCCTCCGCAGAAGTCGACCGCCTGCGCATCATGGCCTGCGCCGGAGCGATCCGGCAGGCACAATTCTCGGAAGTCCCCTTCGACGAAGTCGAGGCGCGGTACGCGCAGGGCTGTGCGATTGCCGACGCGCACGCCGATGTGGCCGGGCGTGTCGAGCTGCAGATCTCGCATTGCGCAACCTATCTGCGTCGCGGCGACGCACGCGGCGCGGTGAATCTGGCGATCGATGCGCTGGAGCGCGCAATCGCCGGTGGATTGCCGCAGGTGATCGGCCGTTTTCGTTTGCTGCTCCTGCTGTGCGCCAGTGCCGCCGGCTATCCGCGCGAAGGCATCGCGCTGATCAATCGCAGCAGCGGCGAAGACTGGCTGCGCGCGCCGATCAGCGATGACAACTACCTGTCGCGCGCCTTGTATGGCTACATGTTGGGCTGGCTCGGACAATTGGGTGCGGCGCGCGCCGAGAGCGCGGCGGCGATCGCCCATGCCGAACGCATCGGCGCATTTTCGAGTTGGATGTATGCCAACCAGGTCGAGCTGGCGCTGCTGACCGGCGAGTACGAGGGCGTGTTGGCGCCGGCACAGCGTGCGCTGCAGGTTGCCGAGTCGTTCGGCAGCCCGTTCTTTCGTGCAATCGCGCTGCGCTCGCTCGGGCTTGCATACGTGCTGCAGGGCGATCCGCAGCGTGCGGTGCCGCTGCTGCTGCAGGCGCAGCCGCTGGTGGCGCTGGGCCGCAACGCGCATCAGTTCGAGGCGAGCGTGTTTGCAACACTTGCGCGCGCCTACAGCGGCATTGGCGATTTTGAACGCGCACATGCGGCTGCCGATCAGGGAATACGCAGCGCGCAGCGATCGTCATCGCGCGTCTGGGAGATTTTCGCCTGGCTGCCGCTGTTGGAATTACCGGTCGGCGGCCCCTGGTCGGAACAGGCCCGAGCCGGACTGCATCGTGTCGAGTATCTGCTGGAAATGACTGGTGCGGAGGCCGCGCGCCCGTGGTGGTGGTTGGCACAGGAGCGCTGGAGCGATGACGCCGCGCGAAGAAAATCGGCGCGCGCTCAGGCCTTGCAGAGTTTCGCTTCGATCGGTGCAACGGCGCAGGTGCGTCGACTTGGCAGTTCCGAGCGGCGCGCGGACGCGGCGGTCGGTTGAAGCCTTGGTCGGCTGTGAAACGTCGTCGATAGACTTCACTTATTGCTGTTCGATTCGTACTGGGCATTCCGGTGGTCGACACACGGAACGCCTTTAGTACAAGTGCGCCGCCTCAGGCGCGTCGCGCGCGCTTCGCCTTGCTGCTAACCGTTGTCGGTAGTGCGGACCGATAGAGTTGTGCCCAGATCTTGCGCCCGCAGGCGTCGAAGCGATGCACGGTTTCGACGAACGCCTGCCGCGCGTCGACATCGATCATGGGCGCCGGCAGCAGCGGATCGAACACCAATTGCCGAATGGCCGCACCGCCGATCAGAAACGCTTCGCGTGCGGCGATGTCGCGGTCAAGTCCGTCGCTGCGTTCGATCCAATCGTGCAAGCGTTTCTGCAATTTGTGGTAGCTGGCTTCCAGCGCTTTGCGATCCCAAAGACGCTCGATTTGCGTCAGCTGTCGCGGTCCGAAGGCGCTGGCCAGAAACACCGGCGCATGCGGCTCCAGGCCGAGCGTGACCAGGCGCTGACGCACCGCATCGAGGTCGCGTTCGATATTGTCCGGCCGCAGGTAAAGCGCGCCTTCGTATTCGCGAAAGCCCAGCATCTGCAAGGCACGCTGGCGCCGCTTGAGGGCGGCGCGATCGCTACGCCCAAGCCCCGCACAATGCACGGCGATGTAGCCGCCATTCCAGCGGCGCACGCGCTGTTCGGCGCTGCGCCAGGTGGCGACTTCACCCGCCAGATCTTGTGCTGCCGGTCCCAAGCGGTAGCTGCCGCGGCCCGCCGCCTCGATCAGTCCTTCAGAACCGAGGCGCACCAGCGTGACGCGGACGTTGTTGGCGGTGATATCGAATAGCGCACCGCAGCGCACCGCTTCGTGCGCGCTCAGCGACCCGCCGTCGGCGGCGAGCAGCAAGTCCAGCACCAAGGATTTCGCGGTCGGTTTCATTCGTACACGATAAACCAGAACATGCTGGAAGTTGTAACGTTACAGAAATGGATATATAAAGCGTTAACCTGTAACTATGTTTCTGTGCATCGTTGCTCGCCCGTCGATCGGCGACGGGCATCGACGCGCATTTTTCTGGAACGCTTGCCGACATGAACACATTCGTTATCGATCCTGCGTTGCGCGAGGCGCTCAAACAGCGTTCCAACTTGCGCGGTTCGCTTGCGGTGCTGCGAGACTGGGGGCTGTTTCTGCTGGCGTTCTCGATCAGCCTGTTCTGGCCGCACCCCGTTTCGTATCTGCTCAGTGTGCTGCTGCTGAGTGGTGTGCAAGTCGGTCTGGCGATCCTGATGCATGAGGCCGCGCACCGCGCGCTGTTCGCCAATGCACGCGTCAACGACTGGGTCGGACAGTATCTTTGCGCACTGCCGATCTTCAACAGCATGCCGATGTATCGCAGTTACCACATGGCCCACCACCGGCTCGCGGGTACGCGCGCAGATCCCGACTTCGTCATGGTCGAGCACTACCCGGTCCGCAAAGGCAGCCTTCGACGAAAATTGCTGCGTGATCTCATCGGGATCACCGGTTTCAAAGCGCTGATCGGGCTCAACGTGATGATTGCCGGCTACTGGAAGTACCAGCAGAACGGAGTCGTCGAGCGGGTCGAATATCCATCGCCTCAAGGTTTACTGGGTCATCTTGCGATCTACCGACGCAACGGCGGCTTGATTGCAATCGGCTGGCAACTGGCGATTTTTGGCGCACTCCTGAGCTTGCATCACGGCAGCCTTTACCTGTTGTGGGCGCTGGCCTATCTGATCCCGTTTCCGCTGATGATGCGCATCCGCGTGCTGGCCGATCATGCCGTTGTCGAAAATCCTCTGAGTACCAATCCGATCGAGCATGCGCGTTCGACCCGCGCCAACTGGTTGGAGAAGTTACTCGTGGCGCCGCACAACGAGCACTATCACCTGGAACATCATCTTATGCCGTCCGCGCCGTTCTGGAACCTGCCGAAACTGCATGCTGCACTGATCGAGCAGAACGCGATTCCAGCGGCGAATACTGCGAACGGGATGCTGGATGTGCTGCGTCGCGCAACGCGCTGAGGCGCGGCAGAATCACAGCTGTCCGGTGCGAACCGAAATACCGCACGGCATCGTGATCGAGTGCCACGCTGGGCCTTTGCAGTCCGTCGGGTTATGCCTTCGGCCGATCGACGGCGCTGTCGCGGCGCAGGTGTCGAACCTGTGCCGCGACGGCGAAGCTGCCATCGCAGTCACGTTTGCGTGCCGCTCAGCCGGCCAATCCGCGCGATCGTAAGCTTCCCGACGAAGCCGGTGCGGTGCGGTGGCAGCATTCCCGAATGAAAGCTTTCGGATGCAACCCAACGCAAGCGCGGCAGTTCGCCGTCGACTCGGCGCGCGCGGGTAGCAACCCGAAGCGTGGTAACCGGGGCGGCGCGCGCGCCGCCATCGTGAGCGTCAGAGTCGGCCGCCCAGCCTGATGCGCGCCTATCCCTCGCCGTTCACCGACGCGGGCTGTGCGCCCCGCGCGCATCCGCGAACCTTGCGCTGGCTGAAGACGACGGCGCTGGCGATGGGCGGCAGCAACCAGAGCCTGTTCATCATTGCAGCACTGTTCGTCGGGCAGGGCGATATCCTCGGACAGGGCAGCGCGGCGGTGCCGCTGTTGATTCTCGGCTTGATGCTGTCCTGGGCCGCAGCACCTGGATGGACCGAACTGGTGCTGATGTATCCGAACCGTGTTGGCGGAATCGCGGCCAGCTGCGCCGAGGCGTTCCGACCGTACAGCCCGGTGTTGGCGAATCTCACCGGCGTCTGCTACTGGTGGGGTTGGGTCCCCACCTGCGGGCTTACCGCGATTTTGTCGGCGTCGGCGATACACCAGTGGTATCTGCCATCGGCGCCGGTGCACCTGATGGCAGTCGCGCTGGTGCTGTTCTTCACGCTGGTGAATCTTTCCGGGATTCGCTGGGTCGGACGACTGGCGTTGCCGATTGCCGTGGTTGCCGCCGCGATGGCGCTGATCTCGGGGCTGGCGCCGATTGCCAATGGGCTGGTGGACTGGAAGCAGTCGTTCGACTTCCACCTCACCACGCCGTTCTCCGGACCCTTCGGTCAATTGACCAGTCTGATGGCGGGGCTCTACCTGGTCGGCTTCGCTGCTCCCGCATTCGAGGCCGCAGCCTGCCATGTCGGCGAAACCATCGATCCGAACCGCAATATTCCGCGGGCGATGCTGGCCAGCGGCTTGATGAGTGCGATGTTCTTCGTCGCGCTTCCGGTGATCTGGCTGGGTGTGCTCGGGCCGGAGCCGCTGGGGCAGGATCTGGCACTGGTGCTCGGACCAACGTTCGCACCGGTCTTCGGCGCCAGCGCCAAGGCCGCGGCGATCTGGTTCATGGTGTTCAGCATGTTCTCGGGAACCTTGCAGCCCCTGGCCGGCGCTTCGCGCACGCTGGCTCAGTTGTCGGAAGACGGCCTGCTGCCGCGCGTGCTGGCACTGCGTGCGCCCAGCGACACGCCCTGGGTGGCGACCTTATTGACGGCGGCGATGGCGATTCTATTCCTGCTGATCGGCGATCCGATCTGGCTGGTGGCAGCCGCCAATTTCACCTATCTGATCGGCATTGCCTTGCCGAGCGTGGCGGTGTGGCTGTTGCGCCGCGACGCGCCCGCACAAGCGCGTCCGTATCGCGCACCGCGCGGCAGTCTGGCGCTGGGTTTGATCGCCGCAATGATCTGGGGCTTGTCGGCCTTGCTCGGCTTCGAGCAATTCGGCTTGCCGACGGTGGTGATCGGTCTCGCGTTTGCCTACGCCGGCTCGATGTTGTTTGCCTGGCGCCGCGCGTCGGACCGTCGCCGTGCGGGTCTGCCGACGCTCGGACATGGTCTGCAGCTGAAGCTGACCGGCGCGATGCTGCTGGTACTCGCGCTCGACGGCAGCGGCTACCTGCTTGCAGTGAGCAATCTGCCGCAGCAGCACAGCGCCTTGCTCACGGCGCTGTCGGACATCTTCGTCGCCGTCGCCATGCTGTCGATCACGGTTGCACTGGTGTTGCCGGGCATGATCGGCCATTCGGCCTTGGCGCTGTCGGAGGCGGCGAAGCGGCTCACGGCCGGCACGTTGACGGAGTTCTCGCGCGCCATGCAGGCCCTCGGCCGCGGCGACCTCGACGCAGCGCATGCCGATTTCACACTGGTGCCGGTGGTCGTCAACACGCGCGACGAGGTCGGCGAACTCGCTGGCAGTTTCAACGTGCTGCAAGCCGAAATCGGTCGCGCCGCCGAAGGCCTCGACGGTGCTCGCGAAGGGCTGCGGCAGGCGCGTAATCAACTGACCGACGCCAACCTCTCGCTGCAGGAGCGCGTCGAGGAACTCCACCAGGCCGAGGAAAAACTGTCGGGCATTCTCGAATCGATCGATAACGTCGTCTGGTCTCTGAGCGCCAGCAAGTTCGAACTTTTGTATGTGAACCCGGCAGTCGAGCGCAGCCACCGCCGGCCGGTGTCCGACTTTCATACCGATCGCGGCCTCTGGTTGAAAATGGTCCATCCGCGCGATCGCAGCATGGTGCAAACCTGGCTCGCCGGCTTGTTGCAGCATCGTGCCGCGACGCTGCAGTACCGCATTGTGCGTCCCGATGGCGAGGTTCGTTGGCTCGAGGATCGGGCGCGTCTGGTGTGCAATGGTCGCGGCCAGCCGCTGCGGCTCGACGGCGTCGCCACCGATATTTCCGAACGCAAGCTGCACGATGCGCAGATGGCCTATCTGGCCAACCACGACGCGCTCACCGGCTTGCCGAACCGCAATCTGCTCAATGATCGCGTTGCTCAGGCGCTGGCGCAGGCCAGGCGCACGGCGCGGCCGCTGGCGCTGCTGTTTCTCGACCTCGACGGCTTCAAGTTCATCAACGACAGCTTCGGCCACAGTCAGGGTGATCTGCTGCTGAAAGCAGTCGCCGAGCGCCTTAAAGAAATCGTCTGGGAAGGCGACACGGTCGCACGTCTCGGCGGTGACGAGTTCGTGGTGATGTTGCAGAACCTCACCGAGCCGGCGGCTGCGGATCAAGTCGCCACCAAGGTACTCACCGCACTCTCGCTGCCACTGTTGGCCGAGCAGCGCAGCCTGCGTATCAGCGCGAGTATCGGCGTCAGCGTGTTTCCCGACGACGGCGACACCGCCGAGTTGCTGCTCAAGCGCGCGGATCTTGCGATGTATCAGGCCAAGGCTGCGGGGCGCAGCGGGTTCCGCCGCTACGCGCAAGAAATGGGTGTGGCCACTGATGAGCGGGTGAAGCTCGAAGGTGCGCTGCGTCAGGCGCTCGAACGCCAGGAATTCGAACTGCACTACGAGCCGCAGATCGAGTCTTCAAGCGGCCAGATCAGTGGCGTCGAGGCATTGATCCGCTGGCGCCATCCGGAGCTCGGCATGGTCCCGCCGGGACGCTTCATCCCGCTGGCCGAAGAGACTGGACTGATCTTGCCGATCGGTGAATGGGTGATCCGCACGGCCTGCGAGCAACTGAAACGCTGGCAGCAGGCGGGACACGGCGAACTGACCATGTCGGTCAATGTTTCGGCGCGGCAATTCCATCAGCAGGACATCCTGCAGCTGGTGCAGCAGGTGCTGCACGACAGCGGCCTGCAAGCGCGGCATCTGCAGCTCGAATTGACGGAAAGCGGCCTGATGCAAAACCCGGAGGCGGTGATCGGTACGCTGCGATCGCTGCAGCAGCTCGGCGTGGTGCTCGCGATGGACGATTTTGGCACCGGCTACTCCAGCCTGAGCAATCTGAAGCGCTTCCCGATCGACGTGATCAAGATCGACAAGTCGTTCATTCAGGATCTGCATTCCAGCAAGGACGCCGCATCGATCGCGTTGGCGATCATTGCGATGGCGCAGTCGCTGAAGCTGCGCACGATCGGCGAAGGTGTGGAAGCCGCCGAGCAACTCGAATTTCTGATTGCGCATGGCTGCGATGCGATACAAGGACACTACTTCAGTCGTTCGCTGCCCGCCGCACAAATGAGCGAGCTGTTGCGCCGCGGTGCGCGCCCGACGCCTTATTGGGCCGAGCACGCCGCCTGACCATGCTGCCTAACCCTGCCGGTCATCGGCGCGCAAAGTAGTGCGGCATCGACCTGACGCGAAGTTCAGTCCACGTCGAGGTCCGCGCGTTTTATCCGCGCGTTTTCATAGGAAGGACAGACCTGGTTGCACCCGATCGCAACAGCGCGCGCCAATGCTTTCGAGTCCGCGTGCAATACGGCGTCGGCATTGGAGGTGCTGTCGAACACGCCGGCGAGGCCAGCTACCCGGGTTCCAAGGCGTCCAGGCGGCGGTCGACGCCCAGCGTTTTTTCAGGCCCCGTGGGTCCTGCTCTACAATCAACCGATCAGAACATCGCAGCCCGGCCCGAATCGGACTTGAATCGGACTTGAATCGGGCTGAAGTGTTCGTATGTTGAACGTTGTCGCATCCGCACACTGGATGCGACTTATCCATCCGCCGAGGTAACCCGTGTCCACGACCAACGACCACATCGCTCCCGTCCTGCCACTGCGCGACGTGGTGGTGTACCCGCACATGGCTATTCCGCTGTTCGTTGGTCGCGAGAAGTCCGTGCGCGCGCTGACGGCTGCGATGCAGGACGGCAAGCGCATCCTGCTGGTGGCGCAGAAGCACGCCGATACCGACGAGCCGGGCATCGACGACCTGTACGACACCGGCACGCTCGCCAGCATTCTGCAGCTGCTGAAGTTGCCCGATGGCACGGTCAAGGTGCTGGTCGAAGGTGCGCAGCGCGCGCGGATGACGCAGCTGATCGAATCGGATCCGTATCTAATCTCGGAATTCGAGCCGCTGCCGCCAGATGATGCGCAGACCGGCAACGATGCCGATGCAGTGATGAGGGCGGCGGTGTCGACCTTCGAGCAGTACGTCAAGCTGAACAAGAAGGTGCCGGCCGAGTTGCTGCCGTCACTTTCGAGCATGGATGCGCCGGGTCGGCTGGCCGACGCCATCGCCGCGCATTTGAACCTCAAGCTCGCCGACAAGCAGAAAGTGCTCGAGCTGTCGGAGCCTAAATCGCGCCTGGAATACGTGCTCGGCCAACTGGAAGGCGAAATCGATGTGCTACAGATCGAGAAGAAGATCCGCGGCCGCGTGAAGTCGCAGATGGAGAAGAATCAGCGCGAGTACTACCTCAACGAGCAGATGAAGGCGATCCAGAAGGAACTGGGTGAGCTGGAAGATGCGCCGAACGAACAGGAAGAGCTGGCGCGCAAGATCGAAAAATCAGGCATGCCAAAAGCGGCCAAGATCAAGGCCAATGCCGAACTGAACAAGCTGAAGATGATGCCAGCGATGTCGGCCGAAGCCACCGTGGTGCGCAACTATCTCGACTGGCTGACGCAGGTGCCTTGGAAGAAAACCACCAAGGCGACGATCGATCTGCCGAAAGCCGAGACCCAGCTCGATGCCGATCATTACGGCCTCGACAAAGTCAAGGAACGCATCCTCGAATATCTCGCTGTGCAGAGCCGCGTGAAAAAGCTGAAAGGCCCGATCCTGTGCCTGGTTGGTCCGCCGGGTGTCGGCAAGACTTCGCTCGGCCGCTCGATCGCGGAAGCCACCAATCGCAAGTTCACGCGCATGAGCTTGGGTGGCGTGCGTGACGAGGCGGAGATCCGCGGACATCGGCGCACGTACATCGGCTCGATGCCGGGCAAGATCGTGCAGAGCATGGCCAAGGTCGGCGTCAAGAATCCGCTGTTCCTGCTCGACGAAATCGACAAGATGAGCATGGATTTCCGTGGCGATCCGTCTTCGGCTCTGCTCGAGGTGCTTGATCCCGAGCAGAACAATACGTTTGCGGACCATTACCTTGAGGTCGATTACGACCTGTCCGACGTGATGTTCATCGCAACCAGCAACACGCTGAACATTCCCGGTCCGCTGCTCGATCGCATGGAAGTCATCCGCATCCCGGGTTATACCGAAGACGAAAAGCTGAACATCGCCAAGCGCTATCTGGTGCCCAAGCAGATCAAGGCAAACGGTCTGAAGGATTCGGAACTGGAAATCAGCGACGGCGCGATCCGCGATATTGTGCGTCTGTACACGCGTGAAGCCGGCGTGCGTAACCTTGAACGTGAGATCAGCAAGATTTCGCGCAAGGTGGTCAAGCAGATCCTGCTGAAGCCGAGCGAGAAGAAGGTCAAGGTCAACGAGAAAAATCTGAACAAGTTTCTCGGTGTTCAGCGCTTCCGTTATGGTCGCGCCGAAGAGAAGAACCAAGTCGGCCAAGTTACCGGTCTGGCCTGGACCGAAGTCGGCGGCGAGTTGCTGTCGATCGAAGCGGCGCTGTCGCCGGGCAAGGGCAAGCTCACGCAAACCGGTTCACTCGGCAACGTCATGCAGGAGTCGATCCAGGCCGCGTTGACGGTGGTGCGTTCGCGCGCCAAGGCGCTCGGCATCGATCCGGACTTCTATCAAAAGAACGATATCCACGTGCATGTGCCGGAAGGCGCTACGCCGAAGGATGGTCCGAGCGCCGGTATTGCGATGTGCACAGCGATTGTCTCGGCACTGACGAATATTCCGGTGCGCGCCGATGTGGCGATGACCGGTGAAATCACCTTGCGCGGCGAAGTGCTGCCGATTGGTGGGCTCAAGGAAAAACTGTTGGCGGCACAGCGTGGCGGTATTCGCACGGTGATCATCTCGCAGGAAAACCTCAAGGATCTGGCCGAAATTCCGGACACGATCAAGACCAAGCTGGATATCGAGCCGGTGCGTTGGGTCGAGGACGTGTTGCGGCTCGCACTTGAACGCGTGCCTGAGCCGAAGCCTGCCGGTGAAGCGGCGGCCGAATCGCCGAAGTCGGCGAACGAGGCGCTGCGTCCGCATTGATGCTGCAAATCCGGGCGGATGCAATCGTTCGCATCCGCCCTATTGCACCAATGCGAGGCGCGATGCACCGCGCATTCGAAAGCAAGTCTGAAGTTCGATTGTGATCGAGTGATCGCTGCGGCGACTGCTTGATGCAGAGTCTATTAAAGACTGGCGCTTTTCGTTGACGCTCGTACGCGACGCTTGGTATAAAGCCTGACAGTTTCGATGCTGCTCGGTCATCGTCAGGTCATCGCTCGCGATGAGGCTTCGATGAGGCACAAGGACGGCAGCCAACTCAAGCAAACCTTTCGGCCCTCGAGCCGAATCACATCCGAGGGGAATCACCTACATGAACAAAGCTGAACTCATCGCCGCTGTTGCCGACAAATCCGACCTGTCGAAAGTCGATGCGGGCAAGGCCGTGGATGCGTTTTTCGAGGTGGTGACGAAAGCGCTGAAGAAGAACGACAAGGTCTCGCTGGTCGGTTTCGGCACGTTTGCCGTTCGCAAGCGTGCGGCACGTACGGGCCGGAATCCGAAGACCGGAGCCCCCCTAAAAATCTCCGCAAGTAAAAATCCTTCGTTCAAGGCTGGTAAGGCGTTCAAAGACGCCGTAAAATAGACGACCTTCGCCGCTGTCGTGAGGTTTGCGGGAGTGGCGGGCATTGATGGGGGTGCTTAGCTCAGTCGGTAGAGCATCGCCCTTACAAGGCGGGGGTCGACGGTTCGAGCCCGTCAGCACCCACCAAGGTTTTAGAGTAAGTTGCACAGCTTAAGTTTGAGCGCGGAGCGGTAGCTCAGTCGGTTAGAGTATCGGCCTGTCACGCCGAGGGTCGCGGGTTCGAGTCCCGTCCGCTCCGCCAAATTATGAAGAAAGCGCTCTCGGGCGCTTTTTTTGTATCTGGGGTTTGAGGTTCCATGCGTTCAGTTTCGCGTGCACACCTGGGTGCAATCGGTACCAGACAGTGCCGCGCATGGTGCTGACCTTCCACATTCGCCGTTTCGTATTTCGGGTAATCAACTCATGCTTCAGACCATTCGTGATCGTCTGACCGGTCCCATCGTTTGGGTCATCATCGGATTGATCTCTGTACCGTTCGCGATCTGGGGTATCCAGTCGTTCCAGACCGGCGACAGCGATCCGGTGGTCGCAACGGTGGGCGCGACCAATGTGCTCGGCCTGAGCATCGGTGGCACCGACATCACGCAAGGGCAGTTCCGTAACGAATACGAGCAGTACTATCGCCGCCTGCAGAGTTTGCAGGGCGAGAATTTCCGCGCCGACCAGATCGACGCCGTGAAGACGCGCGATCTCGTCATGAAGGGCATGATTTCCCGCGTGGTGTTCGATCGCTACACGCGGAAGGCTGGCTACCGTCTTGACGATGCCGCGCTGCGCGAGTTCCTCGAAAGCGTTCCGCAGTTCCAGGACAAAGGTCGCTTCTCGGCACAGCGTTATCGCGAGGTGTTGCTGCAGAACGGCGCGACGCCCGAAAGCTTCGAACAGATGCAGCGTGATCGTCTTCCGAAGGAGCAGTTGCGCGACGTGGTGCTGGATAGCGCGTTCGTGTCGGCGGAAGAATCGCGTCAAGCCTGGCGTCTTGCGCATCAGCAGCGCAACTACAGCTATGTCGCGCTGCCGGCGGCAAAGTACGTCGGCGCGATCAGCATCAGCGATGCGCAGATCCAGCAGCAATACGACGACAACAAGACCAGCTATCAGGCGCCGGAGCGGATCAAGCTCGCGTACCTGGAACTCGATCTGGCCCAGATGCCGCCTGCCGCGCCGCCGTCCGCCGAAATTTTGAAAGCGATGTACGAAGCGCAGAAGGCGAGTGCGTTTTCAACGCCGGAAGAGCGGCGTGCGAGCCACATCTTGATCAGTTTCGGTGCCGACAAATCCGCCTCCAAAGCGAAGGCGCAGGCGCTGTACGAGAAGATCAAGCAAGGTGCGGATTTTGCCGACACTGCCAAGCAGAACTCCGACGATCCGGGTTCGAAGAGCAAGGGCGGCGACCTCGGCTGGGTCAAGCACGGCACGCTGACGCCGAAATTCGAAGCGGCTTTGTTCGATCTGAAACTAAACGAAGTCAGCGAGCCGGTGGAGACGGAGTTCGGCTGGCATCTGATCAAGCTGACCGAGCTCAAGCCTGCAAAAACCGCTGCGTTCGACGACGCCGATGTGCAGAAGCAACTGCTCGATACCTATCGTCAGAAAGACGCCGCACAGCGCTTCTCCGATGAATCGCAGCAACTCGAGCAGCTCAGTTTCGAGAATCCGAGTTCGCTCGATGCGGCCGCCAAGGCGCTCAACCTGACGCCGAAGACCAGCGACTGGTTCACGCGTGCCGGCGGTGCCGGCATCGCGGCGACGCCGGCGGTGATCACCGCTGCATTTTCGCGCGAAGTGGCGCAGGACGGTGAAAACAGCAAGCCGATTGCGATCGACACGACGCATCTTGTGGTGATTCGCAAGACCGAATACGAAGCCCCGCGTACGCTCGATCTGAAGGAAGTCAGCGATCGCATCCGCGACGAGCTGAAGGCCAAGGCCGCCAAGGCCAAGGCCGATGCTGACGCCGACGCGCTGATCGCCGCCGTCAATGGCGGCCAGACGCTCGACGCCGCGGCGAAAGCGAAGAGCCTCGATGTGGTGACGCCGGCGCCCGCCAAGCGCGACACCAAGGACGCCGATGCCGCACTCCTCGGCGCGCTGTTCAAGCTGCCGCATCCGGCCGATGGCAAACCCAGCGCCGACAAGATCACGCTGGCCAACGGCGATGTCGCGGTGATTGCGCTGCAATCGATCAGCGATGACGGCACGCCGCCGGCGCCCGGCACAGCGGATTTCCAACGCGACAGCACGCAATTGCGCGACGCGCAGGCCGGCGCCGAGTTGGAATCGTTCCTGGCGGCGATGGAGACTCAGATCAAGGTCAAGCGCAAAGCCGAACCGAACACCGACAAGTCCGAGCCGGTGGCGCCCTAAGCGCCGCAAGGAGCGTGGCGAGGAGCCCGGCGAATGGAAGCGTCAGCGCTGGAATCCTCGAGCAAATTTCGCCTGAAGCTCCATTGGCAGGTGGCGGCGGCGCTGGTCCTCGCCGTCATCGCCGGCACCACGCTGGGCCAGCATGCCTGGTTCATCAACGGCTGCGACTTCGTTGGCAGCCTGTTTCTGAACGCGCTGAAAATGGTGGTCGTGCCGCTGATCATGGCCTCCATCATTCATGCATTGCTCGGCCTCGCCGACGGCAAGGCGCTGGGGCGCATGGGCAGTCGCGCAATGATCTATTACTTGTCGACCTGCCTGATGGCCGTGTTGATCGGGCTGGCGATGGTCAACCTGATTCATCCTGGCGTGATCGACGGCGTTCCAGCCGGCGATCGGCTCGGTTTGACGGCGGGCAGCGACGATATTCGCGCCAGGCTCGGCAATCACGGTCTCGGCGATATCGTCGGTGTGTTCCAGCGGATGGTGCCGCCCAACCTGATCGAAGCAGCCGCCAGTGGCAATCTGATCGGCATCGTTTTCTTCAGTTTGTTGTACGGCTATTTCGCATCCCGGTTGCCCGTCGAGTTGGCGGATTCGCAGCGCCGCTTTTGGGGTGCGGTGCGCAGCACCATGCTGGGGATCACCGGTCTGGTGATTCTTACCGCGCCTCTGGGCGTGTTTGCCTTGGTGTCGAAGACCGTCGCCGCCACTGGCTGGGACGCCATTCGCCCACTCGCGCTGTTTTTCGTGACCGTGCTGGGCGGCCTCGCGATCCAGATGCTCGTCGGACTCGGGCTCACGCTGAAGCTGATCGCGCGCGTGTCGCCATGGCGCCATCTGCAGGCAATGAGTCCAGCATTGTTGACCGCGTTTTCCAGCAGCACTTCGGCCGGCACGCTGCCGTTGACGATGGACTGTCTGCAGAATCGCGCCGGTGTTTCGGCGCGAGTGACCAGCTTCGTGCTGCCGCTGGGTTCAGCGATCAATCTCGACGGCAGCGCCTTGTACGAATGCGTCGTCGCGATGTTTCTGGCGCAGGCTTACGGCATCGAATTGAGCTTCGCCACGCAGTTCGTGATTGTGTTGATGGCGGTGTTGACGTCGATGGGTGTCGCCGGCATCCCGTCCGCAAGCCTGGTGGCGATCTCGGTGATTCTGGGTGCCATCGGACTGCCGCTGGAAGGGCTTGGCGTCATCCTCGCGGTCGACCGTGTGCTCGACATGTGCCGCACGGCGGTCAATGTCTACGGCGATTCCTGCGCGACCGTGGTGATCGCGCGGCTCGAAGGAGAAACCGGAATTCTGCAGGCGCCGAGCGTACCCGGCGCCTGAAATCGAATCAGCCTAATCAACGCGTCGCGAGACGCGTTTATTCTTCGCCGACGTAGGGCAGGCCGACGTTGCGATAGCCGGCATCGACATAGATGATCTCGCCGGTGATCGCCGATGACAGATCGGAAACCAAAAACGCCGCGGTGTTGCCGACTTCCTCGATGGTGACGTTGCGTCGCAGCGGCGAGACTTTCTCGGCGACACTCAGCATGCCGCGGAAGCCCTTGATGCCAGCCGCCGCGAGCGTCTTGATCGGACCCGCCGAGATGCCGTTGACGCGGATGTTCTCCGGCCCGAGTTCCGCCGCCATGTAGCGGACATTCGCTTCGAGACTGGCCTTGGCCGGCCCCATCACGTTGTACTGCGGCACTGCGCGGTCGGCACCGAGGTAGGTCAGCGTCAGCAGCGCGCCGGCACGGCCTTGCATCAAAGGTCGCGCAGCCTTGCCGAGCGCGGCGAAGCTGTAGGCCGAGATGTCGTGCGCCATCGCGTAGCCTTCGCGCGTCACCGTTTCGAGATAGCCACCGGCGAGCAGTTCGCGCGGCGCGAAGCCGATCGAATGGATAACGATGTCGATCGCGCCCCAGCTGTCCTTGATGGTCTGGAACACGGCTTCGATGTCCGCGTCGCGGGTGACATCGAGCGGCATCACCAGTGACGAGCCGGTGGCGTGCGCCTGTTCCTCGACGCGCGACTTCAGCTTTTCGCCCTGATAACTGTAGGCCAGTTCGGCGCCTTCACGGTGCATCGCCTCGGCGATGCCGCTCGCGATCGAACGCGTGCTGGCGATGCCCGTGATCAGAGCCTTCTTGCCGCTTAAAAATCCCATCGTTTTGCCTGTCGTTTCTTGGTGAACGCTCAGCGTCGATCAGCCGGAGATGTAAGTCAACGGATAGTTCGGATCAGTGAACGGCGGAACGTTTTTGGCGCCAAAGTTCATCAGCTTCACGCGTTCGAGAATCTGGCGTTCGAGATCAGGATCATGGAACGAGCTGGAGACGATCGTGCAGGCGGTCACCGAGCCATTCGGCGCGATGGTCAGGCTGAACGTGATCTTGCCGCTGGTCGGCATGTCCGGATTGGCACGCTGAGCGCGCGTGAAGATCGCAGAAATCGCGCCCTTGTTGCGATCGAACACTTCCTGAATCTCAGCGCGGCTGCGACCCGCCGTACCGCTGCCACCAGGACCATTCGCGCCGTGCCCAAAGCCGAGCGGGCTGGAGACCGCACCGGTCTGGCGCGAGCCGACACCGGCACCGCCCTGGGTTCCGGATACGCCGATCTGGTTGCCGCCGATGCCGCCGCTGGCGCTGCGTGCCGAGGCTGCGATGGCGTCTGGATTGGCGGCCGCGCCCGCACCCTTGGAGGTGAGCGCGCCGGTGATCAAGGGTTGATCGTTGACCGTCGGCAGGGTCGAATCGCGCAGGCCTGCGAGCTGGTCTTTCAACGCGAGGATGCCGGATTTCTCGGCGATCTTGCGCGCTTCAACCGTCTTGTCCGGCGCCGGCTTCGGTTCTTCCTGCTTGACCGGCTTCGGCTGCTGCTTCGGTTCGGGCTTCGCCTGTTCTTTCGGTGCAGGCTTGGTCGGTTCTTCCTTCGGCGGTTCTACCGGCTTTTCCGGCACTTTCGGGCGCAGAAGTTCGGCGTAACGCGTGTTCTTGAAGGTCTCGGGTGGACGTTCCGGTTCAATGATCTTCACCAGCGAGAACAATATGCCGAGCACCACCGCGCAGATCGATGTGATCAGCGCAATCCGGCGGAAGCGTCGATCGGCTTCTGCCGTGAGCGCCCAGCTTTCCCAACGAATCTCGCGCCGCGGGCGCAGGTTCATCGTCTGTGCGCTCATGGTGCGCCCATCCCGCCGGCGTGATGCTCAACCGATAGCGAAATCTGAGCGAACTGGGCAGCGCCGCAGGTCGCCATCAGCTTCTTCACCAACGAGTAGGGCAGATCCTTGTCGGCCATGATGTTGATCTCGCCACGCGTATTGCCGGCGACTTCAGTGCCTTCGGCTTTCACCAGCGGCACCGCTTCGAGTTGCTTCTGCAGCGAAGGCAGGATGTTGCCAACCGTCTTCTCGGCTTCTTCAACCGTCATCACGGGCGCGCCCTGCAGCTGGATGTCGGTGGACGTGATGGTGAGTACCGGAACGTCGTGCGGCGGATCATGGGTGATCGACTGCGGCAGCTGCAGCGAGTGCGGCGTACGCACGGTCGCAGCACTGGTCGAAGTCAGTAGCAGGAAGAACACCAGTGTCGTGAAGACGTCGATCATCGACACCAGATTCAGCGGCACGGCGTCACGTTTGGCAGCTCGCCGCATCAGGCGATTGCGCTTGTAACCGGAGCGTATGGTCGACTTGCTCATGGGGCGCGATTAGTGGTCTGGCTCACGGTGACGTCGGCGCGTAGTTCGGCGCGTCGCCAAGCGAAATCTCTGGGAACAGGTCGAGATCCTGACGGCCGTCGGTACTGCGCGTGGTCCGTACGGCGTCCATCACCTGCACCAGCGAGTCGTAAGGAATATTCGGTTCGAGCAGCAGCGTGATTTTGGTTTCGTCCGGCGTACGGTCTTTCACCTGCGCCAGCAGCTGATTCAGTGCGGCGAGGTCATAACCCGTTGCGGTGTTGGGGAATGCCTTGATGGCACCACCACGATCGCCCAGGATCAGCTTGTCGTGCAGGATCACAACGCTGAGTGCGCGCGGCGGTTCCTTCGGCGGCGTGCTGCTGTCGGAGGGCAGGTTGACGCCCAGGATCGACACGCCGATCGAGTTCACCAGCAGGAAGAAGATCAGCACCGTGAGGATGTCGATCATCGACACGATGTTGAGCTCGCTGGCGCGCTTGCGCCGCATGCTGCGTTTCAGCGCGCGACGAGTGCCTCGCGAAAGACCATGCATCATGGCTGGATTGCCTTTGCCACGTGGCGGCTAGCGTGGGTCGATGCGACAGGCATCAATTCTTGAGGCCGAGGCTGTTGAGGAACTTCACGGACGCCATTTCCAGGCTGTCGACCAGTTCGTCGGTCTTCGACTGCAGCCAGGAGTGCAGCAGCATGAACGGGATTGCGGTCATCAGACCGAAGGCGGTGCAGTTCATCGCCACCGACACGGAGGCGGCGAGCTGATCCTGCTTCTGGCTCGGATTGATGTCGCCGACCGCGGCGAAGCCGTGAATCAGACCGATAATGGTGCCGAGCAGGCCGAGCAGCGTTGCGACGTTGGCGAACGTGGCCAGCCAGTGCGTGCGGCGCTCCAATTGTGGGGTGACTTCCATCAAGCTCTCTTCCATCGCGGTTTCGACTTCTTCGCGATTCGAGGCACCGCGCGAGCGCGAGATGCCGTAGCCCAACACGCGGCCGATGGCGGTATGCGAGCCGGCGGCGAGCTTTTCGGCTTCTTCGAAGCGACCGCTGTTGACCAGCGGCAGCAGCTTGGCCCACAGCGTGCGGTTCTCGCTCTGCGCCTTCTGCAGATAGATGAAACGCTCGATGACGATGGCCAGACCGAACACGGCGACGACGGCGATCGGATACATGAATGTACCGCCAGCCTGGAAGAAGCGACTGACCGTGGCGAAAAGCTCCATAACAAAATCCCCTTGCGTATTCGGTTTAAGACGGGTTGCGTGTGTAGAACGGGTAACGACTTACTTGCCGCTGGCCAGATGGGCTGCGCGGTAGTCAGTGATGACGTTGTAGTAGTTGATGCGGCGCTGGAATGTATCCGGATCGATCGGCAGTGTATCGACATCGACGAAACGGGCGGGGCGATCGAGGCCGTGTTCGGCGTATTCGTCCTTCCACGGCGTGATGAACAATCCGATTGGTGCTTCCTTGTCGCCGACCACCGTGGTGCCGGTTTCCGCTTGCTGCTGGTTCGCAGCAGCAGGGCCAGGTGCTGCAGGATTCATCGTTTCAGGTGGCGCGACCGAAATCGGGCCGGCGTCGTCACCGGAACTGGTGATCGACGGCGGCGGTGCCTGCACGGTCGGGCCCGGCTCGGTTTGCGCGTAGGCGCTGCCGATTCCGCATGCCGCGACAGCGGCAACCAGCGAAATACGGAAGGCGCGGCGTGAGGACGTACGGTTCATGGTGCTGGGCTCCCGCTGGAAGCGGCGGCTGGCGCGGTCGTGGTGGCCGGGGCGGGTGCAGCCGGCGGCTGCAACTCATTGATCCAGGCGGTGACGATCGGTTTGTTGTTACCAGCCACGCGTTGATACTCACGATACTGTGCAACCGCGTCCTGCGGTCGCTTCAAATAGACGTCGTACAGAATCGCCAGGTTGTAGTGCGCGTCGGCGAAATCCGGTTGCGCGGCGATCGCTTGCTGATACGCCCGCTCTGCATTCGCATAATCACCACTTTCTCGATACAGAATACCCTGCCATTCGTGGGCGGTGGCGTTCTTCGGATTAGCGGCAATGGCGCGGTTGAAGGCGGTGAACGCTTTGTCACGTTGCTTGGCACGCGCATAGAGAATGCCAAGATTGGTCTGCGGGCCCGAATAGTTCGGGAAATCCTTGACCAAGGCCTCCAGCGCAGCCTGCGCTTCGTCGGTCTTGTGGTCGCGCATCAGTTGCACGGACTGCTGGAAGCGCTGCGCGGCATCGCCCGTCGGTGTTGCAGACGGCGTGCTCGGCGTCGATACCGTGTTGTCCGGCGGCGGCGGGGTGCTTGAGGCACCGCCACCTGAGCGGCCAGCGCAAGCGGCAAGGCTTGCGAGCAGCACCGCGCCCAGCAGCGCCTGCGGTCGCACGACAACCGGCAGGTGGTTACGGAAGCGTTTCATAAATCTCCTGACGCTGTTCGCGCTTGGCGTACTTCACCGGCGCCAGCACAGCCAGTGCATCGACGCTCTTGCGTATAGAGTCGTTCCAAAGTCCCTGTTTGACGCGATCGAGGTTGCCCTCATGCGCCTTGATTGCCTGGTCGTCGAACGGCGTGGCCTGTTCTTCCAGCAGCAGGTCGTACTGCTCGCGCTCGGCGGCGCCGAGGTTGTGCGGACGTTCGGAATCGCGCAGTGCCTTGCCGAAGTCCTGATAGACCGCGCCGAGTTCGTAGGTGGCTGCCGTTGTCGTGTCGGCGAAACCGTAGCCGGCTGCGCGAGTGAGGTACTGCACCGCGGTTTCGGTGGCTTTCTTGCGGACTGGCAGGCTGTTGTTCAGCGGCAGCGACAGCGTCAGCCTGCGGGCATCGGCTGCGGCGATTCGACCGAGTTCGAGCACAGCTTGCGCGGCTTGCAGGCGATACGGCGAGTTCGCCGCACCACTGGTATCGGCGCCGACGATCGCATTGAGCCAGTAGGCGTAACGCACGCGGTCGTTGATCGACAGCGAGTAGTCGGCGAGGTGCTGACGCGCTTCCATCGCCCGATCCAGCGGCTGCGGATAGGCATTGACGTAGGCTTCGTACGCCGCTGCCGCTTGGGCCGGTTGATGCGCGCTTTCGTACAGTTTTGCGGTGAGCCAGCCAGCCTCGCGGCGCGTGTCCGGCGACTCGGTCTGACGCGCTGCGATGCGCTGGTAGACCGCTGCGGCCTGCGCCGGTTTGTTGTCTTTCTGATAGGCGGTGGCGAGCTGTTTGTCCGCGTCCGCGGCGAGCGGATTGTTCGGATAACGCGCGCGATAGTTCTCCAGCGCCTGCTCGGCGGCCGGCCAGTCCTGCAGCGCGACCAGCGCGGAGGCGCCGTCGTAATCCGCGTTCGGACGAATGCTGGCTTCCGGTACCACCGTGCCGATGCGCAGGAAGTTGTTGGCCGCAGCGCGCAGGTCGCCGGCGGCACGTGCGGCTTCGCCCTGCTTGTAAATCGACGCGGCAAGCTGTTCGACCGTTGCCTTGTGCTGCGGACTGCCGGCAGCGGTCTGCGGCAGCAGGCTGGCGTAGGCGGCTTCGGCTTCGACGTAATTGCCCTGAGCGAAGCGCGCGTCGGCGACGACGCCCAGCGCCTGACCGCGCAGTTCCGGCGTCGGGTTGACCTGCAGCACGCGCTTGGCCATGGCCACCGCGTTGTCGTAGTCCTTGATCTCGAGCAGATCCTGCGCCGCGCGCGTCAGCGCCGAGGCCACCTGCGGATGAGTCGGGAAGCTGTCGGCGAATTTGCTGGTCGCCGCAACCGACAAGCGAAGCACTCCTGCGCGATCGGGTGGTTGCACTTCGGTTGCCAGACGCTGATACGCCTGCACCGCGGCATAGCCCGCCTCGGCCGCCTTCGGATGCGCACCGCGCTCGTAGGCGGTCTTCATGTACTGCTCGGCGGCTTCACGCGTGCGTCCGCCGTCGTACAGGGAATCGGCGAGCAGCAGATTGATTTCAGGCAGCTTCGGATCGTTTGGATACAGCGACAGGATCTTGCTGTACCAGTTCGCAGCGGCAATGAAGTCGTTGCGCGCGGCGTTGGCGTCCTTCTGCTTCTCGCCCTGCGCGCGTGCCTGATAGTGGCGGCCGAGATCTTCGAGATCCTGGCGCACTGCGGTCAGCACTTCCGGCGTAGGCGACCGTCCGCTCCAGTAAGGCGCATTCGGCGAGTACAGATTGACGTAGCGTTCCTTCTCCGTCACCACCATATCGCTGAAGCCGCCCTGTTCGTAGGACGAAATCACGCGCGACTGGAACGTCGGCGCCAAGGCACTCGACGGATGCGCCTGCACGAATCCAGCATAGGCGTTGGCGGCGTCGGTATAACGACGCTTTTCGAGGAACAGTTCGCCAAGCGCGTTGTAAACCAGCGGATAGAACGCCGGCTCGCCGCCGTGGCGCGCGAAGTATTCGCGGATGCCCTTGCCGCCGCCGAGTTCGGCGAAGGACAGACTGACCACGCGCAAGGAGTCGTGCGCCATGTCGAGCTTGCCCGGGGCGACCTGCGCCAGGCTGCTCTTGGTGTTCTCCAGTTCGCCCGGCGGCAGCAGCCGCGTCAGGATGTCGAAGAACACGCCAATGTCTTCGGCGTAGCGCTGCTGTTTGTACAGCGACCAGCCGAGTTTGTACTCGGCCGGTTCATAAAATGGCGAGCCGAGACCGAACACCATGCCGGCGCGGTATTCCTTCTCTGCCTCGGGGAAGCGGTTCAGTTGGTACAGCATTTCCGCGCCGCGAAAATGCGCATCGGCGATGACCGTCGAATTCGGGTATTGCTGCTCGAGTCGCTGCAGCGTCTGCAAGGCGCGATCGACGTCGCCGCCGTTCTGATAAGCGCGCGCCATCTGGTACAGCACGCGATCGTTGTTCGGATCGCTCGGATTTTCCTGCAGCAGTTTCTGGTAAATGCCGATCGATCGCTGCAGCGCGGCCGGATCCGGATTGCCGGCGGCGTCCTGCGTCTGCACGCCGAGATCGGCGATACGGCGCAGCGCTTCGGCGCGCGTCTTCTGATCCGGATGCAGCGCCAGCAGCTTTTGATAGTTCTCGACCGCTTTCTGCGGATCGGCCGCCACCTGCTCGGACTGCACCACCGGCAGGCGGTCATCACCTGGCGCGTTTTGCTTCGCCAGCGTGCTGATCGAAGGTCCTGGCTTCTTTTCCGGAGTGGTTCCACAGGCCGCGAGGGCGGCGACAATCAGCGGTGCCGCAACATAACGAGACTTCAAGGGGCGTCTCCGTGCGCCTGGCGATCGTAGATTCGGGCAAGGGCGAAGCGCGCCTCGACCAGGAATCGCTCATTCAGTTTGCGTTGCGCATCGAGATCGTTCAGCGCGATGCGCTGGATCAGCTTGCCGCCGGCATCTTCTGCCGCTTTCAGATGCGGACTCAATGCATCGAGGCGTGCTTTCAGCGCGTCGAGACGCTCGTATGGACCGTCGAACTTGGCCGGCGCGTTCGGCAAGCGCAGCTTCACCGGCGGCGCTGCCGGCGTGTCGCCGGTCTTCGCCTTGTCGTCATACGGCGAGGCCACCAGCATTTGCGCCATTTGCAGCTGAGGACGGAAATCCGGCTGGTAGCCGAGGTTGGCATCGTTGCTCAGCGTGCCGATGCGCTGCTGCAGTTCGCGCGGCGAGACCGACTGCGTCACGCGCGTGTCGTAGGCGGCCTGCAGATCGAGAATGCGCTGGCGTTCGGCGTCGGTGTCGCGAATCAGCAGGCGAATATCGCGGAAGTTCTTCAGCGCTTCCTGGAACGGGTGATCCGCCAGCAAGGACTGCAGGTAGAAGGTTTCCGGTGCGTCCGGCAGATCCTTCAGCTTCCAGGTCCAGCCGCTGTCGGCGTCGCCGTTGCGGCTGATGATCGTGTCGACCATGCGGCCGTAGCGGATGCTGAGAATGGCCTGATCCAGATTCACGCGCGTCTGCTCGAGCGCGGCGATGGCTTTTTCGTAGTACTGCTGCGCCTGAATATGCGCACCGAGCTTGTCGAGCACGTAGGGGATCGCGAGCAGGCCTTCCTGCACGGCCGGATCGATCGGATCGCGGCTGACCAGTTCGACCCACGGCACCAGCGCCTTCTTCAAGGCGGCTTCCTGGCTCGGGTCGGCGCGGTTCAGCTGGAACGGCCGCAAGCCCGCGCGTTTGTAGATATCGGTGTCCAGAAAGCCCGGACGCAGGATCGCGCCGATGGTCGAAAACTGCTTCGAATCGGAGCCGGAGTCTTCCGACAATTTGATGCGCTTCTGTTTGTCGCCATCCGGCGCGAGATAGGCCCAGCCGAGACCGAGCAGTGCCCGGTTGGAGTAGGGGCCCTGTTGGCGGATGCGATTGAAGATGGGAATTGCCGAGCCACCCTGCTGGCGTTTGAGCCAGTAGTAGCCCAGCGTCAGATTCGCCTTGTCGCGCAGTGCCAGACCTTCGGAGTCGATCACGCGACGCTGCCCGACGCGATCGAGAATGTTGATGCCTTCGTCGACGTGATCCGAATGCAGCAGTGCAATGCCGAGGTTGTAGCGCATGTAGCCGCTTTGGTCGCTCGCCGTATCCGGCTTGCTCAGCACCTGCACGGCTTCGGCGTAGCGATCCTGCGCCATCAACACGCGCGACATCTGATCCTGCCAGTTGATCATCAGGACCGACGGCAGCGTCTGCCGCAACGAGGTCAACTCGGCATTGGCTTCCGGCAGATAGCCGCGCTCATATAGAAACTCGGCGCGACGCAGACGCGCGCGCGCGACCACTACAGGGTCGTGACTTCCGGCCGCCGCTTCGCGATAGGTGACTTCGGAACGCTTCTGCATGCCGAAATTCAAAGTGTCATCGGCGAGACGTTCGAAATACTCCGGCGGGAAGGCCTGACGCGGCGCTTCCTTCTGTACTTCGAGCAGGGTCGTCGACGCCGCCAGGAAGCGACGGTTCTCAGCCATGAAATCGGAGGCGCGTACGCGCGGATCTTCATCGCTGCCGATGCTGTAGTTATCCGCCGCGCTGGCGATGCTGCACGCGCAGCTCAGCAACAGGAATGCGAGCTGTTTCATTTGTCGGCCACCCACTCATGCAGCTCCAGCGCCGGACGACTGACGACCGAGCGGCGCGCCAAACTGATTTCGATACTCGCTGGCGCACGCGCCTTGGTGAACGTGCCCTCGACGTGATCCGTCAACGGCGGCGCACCGGCTTGCGCATCGGCGAACTGCGCGACGACGTCCGCCTTGATGCGATGAGGGCCGGGGCTCGCGTTCAATTTCACCAGCGGCTGAAGGCCGCGACGCTGCAGTGCGATCGCTTCTGCATTGATGTACTTGTATGAATACGGGCGGCCATCATCGACCGACACCGTGATGCTCTGCACCAGCAAACCGGATACCGGCACGCCGAAGTAAACGATCACGCGTGTGCTATCGGGATACAGCAGCGTCTGCTCCGTGCTCTGGAGTTCGGCTTTGATGTTGATCGCCTCCTCCTTGAGCGCCTGCAGATTTTGATCAAGCTGCGTCGGCGGGCTCGCAGCGGGCGCCAGCGGTTGCTCGGCCTGCGCCGCACCACTGACAAGCAGCAATGCGAGCAGTCGGGAAGTTACCTTCGGATAGGTTCTCAATTTCATTTGCCGCGTATGAATTTTTTCGCTGGAACCGCTGGGTCGGACGAGTCTAGCAAATGGTCCTCCGCCGGGGAAAGGTAGCTCGCAGCAATCAAACTAACGGCAGAAATTACCGTACGAGCGGCACTCAAGTCAGATGTTTGCTGCGCGAAATACGTCCTTCCAGCGACGCAGTTCGGCGAACACGGCAATCGCGTCGTCGAGATCAGTGCCAGCGTGTGTGCGGGCCTGTTGCTGCGGTGCAGTCAAGTCGCAGCGCAGGAACGGATTTACTGAAAGTTCGCGATCAATACGGCTTGGTATGCTCGCTTGGCCATCAGCGCGCAACTGTTTGACGCGTTCGATTTCTGCGTTCAACGCGCGGTTATCCGGCTCGACCGCCTGCGCAAATGCGAGATTCGACAAGGTGTACTCATGTGCGCAGAACACCGCGGTGTGGGCCGGTAACGCTGCGAGCTTTTGTAGGGATGCATACATTTGCGCGGGCGTGCCTTCGAACAGACGGCCGCAGCCACCGGCGAACAAGGTGTCGCCACAGAATAGCCACCCTTGCTCGAACGCGTGGTAGGCGATGTGTCCGAGCGTGTGGCCCGGCAAGGCGAGGATGCGCAGACGCAGGCCGAGTTGCGTGATGCAGATCTCGCCCGGCTCGTCGAGCAATTCGGTCAGGCCCGGAATTTTTGCCGATTCCGCGCGCGGACCGTAGACCGGCACCGCATGCGCGCGCACCAGAGCCGGCATTCCGCCGATGTGGTCCGGGTGGTGGTGCGTGATGAGGATCGCAACCAGCCGCAGGCGATGATGATCGAGCGCGCGCTTTACGACCGCGGCGTCGCCCGGATCGACGACCACTGCATCGACGCCGTTGTGGATCAACCAAAGATAGTTGTCACTGAACGCAGGCAGTGTCAGAACTTCGATGCCGTCCGCGCGTGCGCCCACCGCGTAAACGGGGGCCGACGCGGGGCCCGACGTCGGGGCGGGTGGATGGGCAGGCGGAGAGGCTGGGCTTATCATGCTCGCATCGTGGCCGCACAGAGAAGGAGCGTCAAATGCCGAATCAACTTGCGATCCGTGGCGGCCGCCCGTTCTCCCGCGCTTCGCTGACACGCTGGCTGCGCAGCACGCGCGGTACGCGACTGCTGGCGCTGGAGCAATGCGAGTTGGAGGGCGTGCTGCCGGACCTGTTCGGCCGGCACATCCTGCAGATCGGCAACTGGGGCAATGGTCTCGATCTGCTGAAATCCGCGGACATGCCGCATCGCGCCGTGCTCGGCACGCTCGCGGATGTCGATGCGCAGTCGTTGGTGCAGCCCGAGCAATTGCCGGTCGCCAACAAGAGCGTCGATGCAATCCTGCTGCCGCACACGCTGGAGTTTTCCAATCAGCCGCACCATGTGTTGCGCGAGGTCAACCGCGTGCTCACCGACCGAGGCCGCCTGCTGATTCTCGGCTTCAATCCGCACAGCTTGTGGGGCCTGCGCGATCGCATCGGTCCGCGCTATACGGCGTTTCCGCAAGGCGCACGTTTCTTTGGCGTCGGCCGGCTCGGCGACTGGCTGGAACTGCTCGACTTCGAAGTCGAGCAAGTGCGTCGCTTCGGTCTCGGGTTTCCCTGGGGCGCGGCGCGCAGCGTCGGCGAACCCTTTGGTCTGCGCAGTCTGTTGAGTCCTTTTATGGAGAGTTATCTGATCGTCGCCAAGAAGCGGGTGTTGCCGATGTCGCTGATTGCACGCCTGCCGCGCGCGCAGGTTCGTCAACTGGTCCCGGCACTGAGTGCTTTGCCCAGCGCATCGTCGGTAGTTCCCGAGAGTGGCCGCAGCGATGACTGAGCGCGTTCCCAAACAGATCGTCGTCTATACCGACGGTGCGTGTCGCGGCAATCCGGGGCCGGGTGGTTGGGGTGCCTGGCTGCGCTGGAACGATCACGAGAAGCGACTGTGCGGCGGCGAACCCGTCACCACCAACAACCGAATGGAGTTGATGGGGGCGATCAGCGCGCTCGAATCATTGCGCGAAGCCTGCAGCGTGACCTTGCACACCGATTCGAGCTACGTGATGAAGGGCCTGACCGAATGGCTGCCGGGCTGGAAGGCCAAGGGTTGGCGCACGGCCGACAAGAAGCCGGTGAAGAATCAGGATCTGTGGGTGCGGCTGGATGCGGCGGCCGCGCGGCACCAGGTCGATTGGCGCTGGGTCAAGGGTCACAATGGTGATGTCGGCAACGAACTGGCCGACCGTCTGGCGAACCAAGGTCTCGACGAAATGCTACGAGGCGCATCGAAACCGGAGGCGGTTGCGGCGGTGAGCGGGCCATGACGAGGCAAATCGTTCTCGATACGGAAACCACCGGCCTCGAAACCAGTCTCGGCAATCGCATCATCGAGATCGGCTGCATCGAGTTGCGCAATCGCCGCGTGGTTGGCGAGCAGCGCTGGTTTCTGAATCCCGATCGCGATAGCGAGCCTGGCGCGTTGGCGGTGCACGGCCTGACGCGTGATTTTCTGAGCGACAAGCAGCGCTTTCCGCAGATCGTCGACGATCTGCTCACGCTGCTGCGCGATGCCGAACTGATCATCCACAACGCCGCATTCGATATCGGCTTTCTCGATTACGAACTGGAGCGGGCCGGTCGCAGCGAACGCATCGGCGCGCTGTGCAGCGTGCTCGATACGGTGACGATGGCGCGCCGTTTACATCCCGGACAGAAGGCCAGCCTCGACGCGCTGTGCAAGCGCTACAACGTCGACAACACCCAGCGCAGCCTGCACGGCGCCTTGCTCGATGCACGGTTGCTGGCCGAGGTGTATCTGGCGATGACCGGCGGACAATCCGCACTCGGTCTCGAAGCAGCGGCGGGCACAGTCGGCACAACGACCGCCGAAGCAGCACTGGCGGAATTGTTCGAGGGCGTTCCGCATGCACTGCGCGTGATTCGTGCCGACAACGCGGAACTCGACGCCCACCGTGCGCGACTCGCGGGAATCGAAAAAAAATCGGGGGCCTTGCTTTGGCAGGGCGAGTTGCCCGCCGCGGTGGCCGCGGCCTAGCCGGCATGTGCCGTCGCGCCGTGTAGGTCACGCGCGCGTTGCGACCAGGCACACACTCGATTCTTTACCCGTCGATTCGATTGTTGTGCACCGCACCGAGCCGCGCGTGCGACGCGCGCGTTTCTCAGCCGAGCGGTCGCTGCGCCAATGCGGTGACCACTTCGAAGTAGGGCGGACGTGGATCGCGCGAGGTGATGTCGCAGAACTCCACGGTCAGGCCGGCTTGCTCCAGGCCCTGTCTCAGCGCCGCTGCACTGAGACCGAAGTTGACGTGATCGTAGGCTTCGCGCGCGACCTCGTGGCGATGCGCGTTCAAGCTCGCGATCACCAGCCGACCGCCGGGCCGTAGCATCGGCGCTACCGCGGCGAGCACGGCATCCGGTTGCGCGGCATAGCTGAGCGCGTGCATCAGGAAGACGTGATCGAAATGCGCGGCTGCAAATGGCAGCGCAGACATGTCGGCGCGACAGAAGCTGACGTTCTGATGGGTGCCAAGACGCTTGCGTGCCGCGGCCAACACCTTGGCGCTGATATCCACGCAGGTGACGCTGCGCGCATGACCGGCGAGCAGTTCTGCCAGCACGCCATCGCCCGAGGCGAGATCGAGCACATCGCCCAAGCTCAGCAGGCCGATCAGTGCGCGTGCGGTCGCCTCCCAGGTGCGGCCCGGCGAATAGTGCAGCTCCATGCGGCCGGCGACCGACTCGGCCCAGGTCTGGCCGGATTTGCGCGCACGCACGACTTCATCGGCGCGTTCACGGTCGAGCCGCGCCTGCGGATCGTCGAGCCGCTCGCGCAGCAGGCTCCACAGTTCGGCGGCCTCGCCGCCGTCGCCGCTGAGCGCGTACAGCGCTGCACCGCCGGTTCGCTGATCCTGCACCAAGCGCGCACGCTTGAGCCGCGCCAGATGCGTGGAGACCCGACTCTGCGCAAGCCCGGTGATCTCGGTGAGTTCGGCAATCGACAGCGCATGCAATTCCAGCAGCAGCAGCAGCCGCAGCCGGCTCGGATCGGCCAGCAGGCGGGACAACTCCGAACTTTGTTCGATACTCAGTTTCATGCGGCAGACAGCGCGGCGGCGGAGGTCGGCGGCACGAGCCGCGAGGAACGATTGAGGCCAGCAGCGACGCCGGCTCGCATCATTGTGCCAGTGATGCAGCGGTCGTCACGCTGCGTGAGGCGTGGTCGGCGTGTCTGGCATCGAACGAGAGCGTCGTCGCGGTGGACACACTGAATTTGAATCGACCACCTCACGCCACCTGGGCAGCGAAGCAATACCCGCCTGCGAGTGCGTTCGATTCGTCAGCGAACGATTCATCGCGTGGGGATCGACGCGGCCTGCTCAGCTGACGGTTCAAACCAAGAACCGTCGCAGGGGCAGGCCGCATCGTTTGGTTTTTTAGTTTTTTACGCGCGCTTCAATGCGGCTTGATGGCTTCGCTGACCGCGTTGACGGCATCGCTCACGGCGGAGCTGACGTTTTGTCCGAGCGTGGTTGCGGCCTGCGTCACCGTGCCGACGGCAGTCGTCGCGGCTTCCTTGGCCTTGCTGGTGGCGCGGCCGGCGCGCGAATTCGGCGAGGGTGCGACCTTGGCGACCGCCGCGTTGAGATTGGCGGCAGCGCTCTTCGCGGTTGCCTGCACGTCCTTGACCGCCTTGCGCGCGGCCTTGACGACGGTCGTCTCGCCCTTGACCGCTTTGGTTTCGACCGCGGCGACCGTCTTCTTGACGCGTTTGCTGGCCTGCTTGACTGCTTTCTTTGCCGACTGCTCGACTTCCTTCACGGCCTTGCGCGCAGGTGCGGCGGCCTTTTTGAGTTCGGTTTCCTTGACCTTCACGCCGCTGGCGCCTTTCTGCACCAGCTTTGCGATCTCGCTGCGCGCCTCGGCGACGACTGCCAGCGACTCGCGGGCATGCGCGATGACGGTATTGACGGTGTCCTGCAACAGGTCGATCTGCTCTTTCGCCGCACCTTTCAGATTGGACTTGTCGGCCTTCTTGATCGAATCGACCGCGGCCTTGTAATAGTCATTGAGCGCCTTCAACTCCTTATCGGCAAGCTTCTGCACGCCGGTATGCAGGATCTTGTTGGCACTGGTGACCAAATCCAACGAATCCTTGCGGAGTTTTTCAACTTGACGCTTGAGCCGATGAAAACGAGCGGTTGCGGCCATCGTTCGACGTCCTTACGTGGAAAACCTCGTAGAACTATAGGGGCTTGCATTTGTCTGCGTCAAAACGCCTCGGTTTCCAATTGTCCGGTGCCGTCGCGTTGTCGCTCGCGGGTGCCAGCGGCTATCATCCGGCTCCCTTTCTGCGTCCGCGAGCGGTTTCCGGCGGGCAACTAAAACCTTTTATCTCGAGGAGCATCTGCTTATGTATCAGGGTCAATCCATTCGTGTCGGCAAGCTCGACAACGGCATCGCCGAGTTGTGCTTCGACCGCAAAGACGAGTCGATCAACAAGTTCGACGCGCGCACGGTCCAGGAACTCGCCGAAGCGGTCGCCGCGATCCAGAAGGACGGCACGATCAAAGGTCTGATCGTCACCAGCGCCAAGGACGCCTTCATCGTCGGCGCCGACATCACCGAATTCGGCAAGAGCTTCCAGCAGCCGGAAGAAGAGATCGTCAAATGGTCGGTTGAAGCGAACAAGGTGTTCTCGTCGGTTGAGGATCTGCCGTTCCCGAGCGTCACCGCGATCAATGGACTGGCACTCGGCGGCGGCTTCGAAATGGCGCTGTCGACCGACTACCGCGTGATCGCCAAGGCGGCACAGGTCGGTTTTCCTGAAGTGAAGCTCGGCATTTTCCCGGGCTTCGGCGGCACCGTGCGCTTCCCGCGTCTGGTCGGCGCCGACAACGCGATCGAATGGATCGCCGGCGGCACTCAGAACAAGGCCGATGCTGCGCTGAAGATCCATGCTGTCGATGCAGTGGTCGCGCCGGAAAAGTTGAAGGACGCCGCGCTGAAGATTCTGGAACTGGCGACGACTGGCGCCTATGACTGGAAGAAACGCCGCGCGCAAAAGACCGGCAAGCTGCAGTTGCCGATGATCGAATCGATGATGGTGTTCGAAACCGCCAAGGGTTTCATCGCCGGCAAGGCCGGCCGCCACATGCCCGCACCGGTGGCCTCGGTCGGCGTGATCCAGAAAGCCGCCGGCAAGACCCGCGACGATGCCTTGCTGATCGAAGCCCAGGGCTTCGCCAAGGTTGCCAAGACGCAGACCGCCGACTCGCTGATTGGCCTGTTCCTGAACGACCAGCTGCTGAAAAAGAAGGGCAAGCAGTACGCCAAGATCGCGCGTCCCGTGAAGCAGGCGGCGGTGCTCGGTGCCGGCATCATGGGCGGCGGCATCGCCTATCAGTCGGCCAGCAGGGGCACGCCGATCATCATGAAGGACATCGCCGACAAGGCGCTGGATCTCGGGCTGTCGGAAGCCAACAAGCTGCTGAGCACGCAGGTTGCGCGCGGCAAGATGACCGCGGAAGCGATGGGCAAGGTGCTCGGTGAAATTCGCCCGACGTTGAACTACGGCGATTTCGGCCACGTCGACGTGATCGTCGAAGCGGTGGTCGAGAATCCTAAAGTGAAGAAAGCGGTGCTGGCCGAAGTCGAAGGCGTTGCACGTCCCGACGCCGTGCTGGCCTCGAATACCTCGTCGATCTCGATCGACGAACTCGCAAGCGCGCTGAAGCGTCCCGAAAACTTCCTCGGCATGCACTTCTTCAACCCGGTGCACAAAATGCCCTTGGTCGAAGTCATTCGCGGTGCGAAGACCAGCCCGGAGGCGGTTGCCACCATCGTTGGCTACGCCACTGCGATGGGCAAGACGCCGATCGTCGTCAACAACTGCCCGGGCTTCCTGGTCAACCGCATTCTGTTCCCGTATTTCGGCGGCTGGTCGGGCCTGCTGCGCGACGGTGCGGACTTCGTCAAGATCGACAAGGTTGCTGAAACCTTCGGCTGGCCGATGGGCCCGGCGTATCTGCAGGATGTCGTCGGCATCGATACCTCGCATCACGTCGGCGACGTGCTGGCCGAAGGCTATCCGGATCGCATGGGCCGCGATTTCAAGACCGCGCTCGATGTGATGTACGAGAACAAGCGCTATGGCCAGAAGAACGGCATCGGCTTCTTCAAGTACGAAACCGATCCGAAGGGCAAGCCGAAGAAGGTCGCCGCACCGGATACCTACGAACTGCTGAAGTCGGTGCAGCCGAACGGCACCAAGGATTTCAGCGACGAGGAAATCATCGACCGCCTGATGATTCCGATGGTGATCGAAACCGCGCGCTGCGTCGAAGAGAAGATCGTCGACACGCCGAACGAGGCCGACATGGGCCTGATTCTCGGCATTGGCTTCCCGCCGCATCTCGGCGGTGCGCTGAAGTACGCCGACATCGTCGGCCTGAAGAACCTCGTCGAGAAATGCGCCAAGTACGCAAGCCTCGGCAAGCTCTACGAGCCGACCGCACGCATGAAGGAAATGGCCGCTAAAGGCGAAACCTATTACGCCAAGTAAGCAGCGAAACACTTCCTACGAATTTCGAAGAATTTGATTTTGGAGAATTGCAATGACTGATGTCGTAATCGTTGATGCCGTGCGCAGCGCGATGGGCCGTTCCAAGGGCGGCGCGTTCCGCAATGTGCGTGCGGAGAATTTGTCTGCCGAATTGATCAAGGCGCTGCTCGCGCGCAATCCGTCGATCAAGCCAAGCGATATCGAAGACGTGATCTGGGGTTGCGTACAGCAGACGCTCGAACAGGGCTTCAATGTCGCGCGCCAGATTTCGCTGCTCGCCGGCCTGCCGCACGAAGTTTCCGGCCAGACCGTCAACCGCCTGTGCGGTTCGAGCATGACCGCGATCCATGCCGCCGTCGGCAGCATCAAGTCCGGCGTGGGTGACCTGTTCATCTGCGGCGGCGTTGAGCACATGGGCCATGTGCCGATGAACTACAACTTCGACGGCAACCCGGAGCTGAGCCTCAACACCGCGAAAGCCGCGGCGATGATGGGTCTCACCGCCGAGATGCTGGCGACGACTTTCCAAATCAGCCGCGAGCGGCAGGATGAGTTCGCACTCGAATCGCATCGTCGCGCCACTGCAGCCGGCGAAAATGGCGGCTTCAAGAACGAGATCGTGCCGATCGCCGGTCACGACGCCGATGGTCTGCCTTCGCTGGTGGTGCAGGACGAAGTCGTGCGTCGCGATGCCAACATCGGCGACCTCGGCAAGCTGAAGCCAGCCTTCAACCCGAAGGGCTCGGTCACCGCCGGCAACAGCTCGGCGATTTCCGATGGCGCCTCGGCCGTGTTGGTGATGTCGGCCGAGAAAGCCAAGGCGCTCGGGCTGAAGCCGCTCGCGCGCATCGTCTCGATGGCCTCGGCCGGTTGCGATCCGAGCACCATGGGCCGCGGCCCGGTTCCGGCGACCAAGAAGGCATTGCAGCGTGCGGGCCTTGAGCTGAAGGACATCGACTACATCGAGCTGAACGAGGCCTTCGCCGCGCAGTCGCTGGCGGTGCTGACCGAGTTGAAGTTGCTCGACCGTATGGATCGCATCAACATCAAGGGCGGCGCCATCGCGCTGGGTCATCCGCTGGGTTGCTCCGGCGCGCGCATTACCGGCGCGCTGGCGCATATCCTCAATGAAAAGGATGCGAAGTACGGTCTGGCGACCATGTGCATCGGCATGGGGCAGGGCGTGGCGACCGTGCTGGAGCGCATGCACTGATCGGCATCTGAGTCACGAAAAAGCCGGCGCATGCGCCGGCTTTTTTTTGACAGATCCGGCGTGCTGCTCAATCAGTAGCGAAGTGAAACCACTCGGTCGGCTGCGCGAGCTGCCACTGTCCGTTGTTCATGTGGAATTGATTGCTGCTTCCCACAATAGTGCCGGCGTTTCCGCCGGCTTGTTTACCTTCCGAGCTTGAGGCGCATTGCTCGCGGCGAAGCGCTCGCCCGCAGTTATTTGAACTTGGAAAAATCAGGCTTGCGCTTCTGTACGAACGCGGTGAACGCTTCGATCGCTTCTGGCTCTTTCAGCATCGGTCCGAAATGCTCGGCCTCGACGCGGATCGCGTCCATCACGGTTGAGTGTCCCCAGCGCTTGAGCAGTTTCTTGGTTACGCGCAAAGCATTCGGTGCTTGCCCTGCGAGCTTGCGCGCGCGCTCGAGTGCACGCGCCTCGACGTCGGCGTCGGCCAGCATTTCATTGATCAGTCCGTATTCCTGCGCTTTTTTGGCGTTGAACGGTTCGCCGAACAGGGTCAACTCCGAAGCGCGTGCGTGGCCCATCATGCGTGGCAGCAAGTAGGTCGCCGCATATTCGGGGCAAATGCCGAGGTTGACGAAGGGAAACTGAAAGCGCGTGCCTTCGCCGGCATAGATCAGATCCGCATGCAGCAGCATCGTGCTGCCGACGCCGATCGCCAAGCCGGTGACGGCCGCGACCACCGGCTTCGGAAACAGGGCCAAGGCGCGCATGAACAGCAGCACCGGGCTGTCCTCGCTCATCGGTGGCACCTTGATGAAGTCCTGAATATCGTTGCCGCTGGTGAACGCGGTCGGCGCGCCGGCCAACAGCAGCACGCGCACCTCCGGGTTGCTCGCAGCGTTGTCGATCGCCAGCGCCAGGGCGCTGTACATCGCCTGCGTCAACGCGTTTTTCTTGTCCTCGCGATTCATGCGTATCGTGAGTACGCCTTGGGCGAGTTCGGTTTTGATGTGCTCGGTCATATAAAACTCCGATAGTTGAGAAATTGTCGGGCGCGATGATGCAACGGATTCGCTGGTAATGGCATTTACCGATGTCGATGGTCGACGGTCGAAACGTTCGCGCGCGTCGTCCGAATGCTATTTGCGCGGGGTCACGTACATCGAGATATCGGCGGTCATCACGGTCTCGCCATTCGCGTTCTTAACCGGCACGTGCATCACCACGTCGCCCTTGTAGTCGACCGGCAGATCGTCCACCCATTCGCAAACCGCGGTGAGATCGGTGTCCGCCTTCTTCAGGTAGCTCACCGTCATGCCGCGCGGAATCCAGCGTAGTTGCCGCTTCAAGGTGGCGTCGATCAGCAAGCCGCCGGCGATCTCGCACATATTGCACATCGCAATCGCATGCACGGTGCCGATATGGTTGTGGACCGGCCGCCGATTGCGGATGAAGACTTCCGAGCGCCCCGGCCGCAGGTCGCGGATCAGTGGCTTGATGCTGCCGAAGTAGGGGGCTCGCGTGACGACTGCACGCGAAAACAGTTGCTTGCCGAGGGGCAGCTTGGAGAAGCGCTGGTAGAGCTTGACGAGATTGGCCATGACGGCCTCCGGAAAGGTTGGGAGGCGAGCATGCTCGCCTGCTCGGTCGCAGGGCAATGACAGGGGCGCGAGCGCGGTTCGTCACCGCGGTCGCGCGCCTGAGGTTTGCGCCTAGACCTTCAGCACCAGCTTGCCGAAATTCTCGCCGCTGAACAGTTTCAGCAGCGTTTCCGGGAAGGTCTCGATGCCTTCGACGATATCTTCCTTCGACTTCAGCTTGCCCTCCTGCATCCAGGCGGCGAGCTGGGCAACGGCTTCACCGTAGCGCGGCGCCCAGTCGAATACGACGATGCCTTCCATGCGCGCGCGATTCACCAGCAGCGACAGATAGTTCTTCGGACCCTGGATCGGCGTGGTGTTGTTGTATTGCGAGATCGCGCCGCAGATGACGATGCGCGCGCGCATGCGGATGCGCGTCAGCACGGCGTCGAGAATCTCGCCGCCGACGTTGTCGAAGAACACGTCCACACCCTGCGGACAGTACTGCGCCAATCCCGGAAAGATCGGGCCACGCTTGTAATCGATGCAGGCGTCGTAACCGAGTTCCTGCACCGCGTATTCGCACTTCTCGGCGCCGCCGGCGATACCGACAACGTGGCAACCCTTGATCTTGGCGACCTGTCCGACCACTTGACCGACCGCGCCGCTGGCGGCAGAAACCAGCACGGTTTCGCCGGCTTTCGGCTGGCCGACGTCGAGCAGACCGAAGTAACCGGTCATGCCGGGCATGCCGAGCGCATTGAGATACTTCGGCAATGGTGCGGCCTTGGCGTCGACCTTGAACAGACCTTTGCCGTCGGACAGCGCATAGCTCTGCACGCCCTGCGAACCCGACACGAAGTCGCCGACCGCGAAGCCCGGATGATTCGACGCGACCACTTCACCGATGGTGCCGGCGCGCATCACGTCGCCGATCTCGACCGGTGCGATATACGACTTGCCGGCGTTCATCCAGCCACGCATCGCCGGATCGAGCGAGATATACAGCACCTTGATCAGCAGTTGGCCGGGGCCCGGCGAGGGTGCGGGTGATTCCTCGAACGTGAAGTCGCTGCGCTTGACCAGGCCGACCGGTCGGGCGGCGAGCTTGAACTGCTTGTTGATCAGTGTGGACATCCGTTTTCCTCCAGGGTTTTTTAAGCGGCAATCATCGCACAGCGAACGCGCGCATTTCGGTTCGCTGCCGCGACGCGCGGCACCCCTGCTTGCGTGCATGCTTGGGTGCTTGCCTGAGTGCTCGCTAAGGTACTGGCCCAGGTACTTGCCCAAGTACTTGCTGGCGCAGCGTCATCGCTTAACCTGCAACATCCTCCTGACGGACGAGGCGAGCGGGCCTGGGCCGCTGTCAGGCTGCGAGCCTGAGCAGGGATTCCTGACGCGATGTCCGGCGATCTTGCACGTAAAACACGGCGCTACCAGCGACCGCGAGCCTGAAGGGGAGAACGATGACGCATCCAGCCCGCCGTAAACCGATCCGAGCCGCCGTGCTGGGCGCTTGCATGGCGCTGCTCACGCTCGGCGGTGCACGCGCTGCCGAGATCGACAACACCGCGCTGGCCAACGAAGCCGACGGCAACGACTGGGCTGCTTACGGCCGCACCTTCAGCGAGCAGCGCTTCAGTCCGCTCGACCAGATCAACACGCAGACCGTGCCCAAGCTTGGTCTGGCCTGGACGCTCGATCTGCCGGATGTGTGGAACGTGTCCACCGCACCGGTCGAGGTCGACGGCGTGATTTACTTCGCCGCCGGCTTCAGCGTGATCCACGCGGTCGATGCCGTCAGCGGCAAGCTGCTCTGGAAGTACGATCCGAAGGTCAGCGGCGAAAAGATGCGGATGGCCTGGGGCAGCCGCGGCATCGCGTTCTGGAAGGGCAAGGTCTACGCCGGCGTGCAGGATGGACGCCTGTTCGCAGTCGACGCCAAAACCGGACAACTGGTCTGGGAAACGCTGACCACCGAGCCCGGCGACAACCGCTACATCACCGGTGCGCCGCGCGTCTTCAACGGCAAGATCATCATTGGTCACGGCGGTGCGGACTTTGGCCACGTGCGCGGCTATGTCACCGCCTACGATGCCGAAACCGGAAAGCAGATCTGGCGTTGGTACGCCGTGCCGGGCGACCCGTCGAAAGGCTTCGAGGACAAGTCGCAGGAAATGGCGGCAAAGACCTGGAAAGGCGAGTGGTGGAAGTACGGCGGCGGGGGCACGGTCTGGAATGCGATGACTTACGACCCCGAGCTGAATCGCATCTATCTCGGCACCGGCAACGGCGGTCCGTGGAACCAGAAGCTGCGCTCGCCCGGCGGCGGCGACAATCTGTTCCTGTGTTCGGTAGTCGCACTCGATGCCGACACAGGCGCCTACATCTGGCATTACCAGACCTCACCCGGCGAAAGCTGGGATTTCAATTCGACGATGGACATGGTGCTGGCCACGCTGACGATCGATGGCAAGCCGCGCCGTGTGATCCTGCACGCGCCGAAGAATGGCTTTTTCTATGTGCTCGATCGCGACACCGGCAAGCTGATCTCGGCCGAGAAATTCGGCAAGGTCACCTGGGCCGATCACATCGACATGGCCACAGGTCGTCCGGTCGAAGTGCCGGGCGCACGCTACGAAGACGGCGAAGCGCTGATCTGGCCCGGCTCCGGTGGCGCGCACAACTGGCAACCGATGGCCTTCAGTCCGGATACCGGCTTGGTTTACATCCCGGCGCACGAACTCGCCGGCTATTACAACGACCACGGCTTCGATCCGAAAACCTACGACATGGACCGCGACGGTCCGCTCGGTATCGCGCCGTTCTTCGACGACGTGCCGAAGTCGGCCGGCAGCAGTTCGCTGCTGGCCTGGGATCCGATCCACCAAAAAGCTGCCTGGACCGAGAAGCTGCCGGGCGCGACCAATGGCGGCGTACTCGCCACGCATGGCGGGCTGGTCTTCCAGGGTCAGTCGGACGGCAAGTTCGTCGCGCACGATGCCAAGAGCGGCACTGTGCTGTGGAGTGCCGATCTCGGTGTCGGCACACAGGCCCCGCCAATCACCTATTCGATCGCCGGCAAACAGTACGTCTCGATCCTGGCCGGCTGGGCCGGCGGCCAGATGCTGCTCGGCACGCTGAGCGCACAGCACGGCTGGGTCGGGCGCGGTCATCCGCGCCGGCTGCTGACCTACGTGCTCGACGGCCAGGCCACGCTGCCGCCTTCGGCACCGCCAACACAAGTGACCGTCGCCGACGATCCGGGCTTCAAGATCGATCCGGCGCTCGCCGCAAAGGGCAAGTTGATCTATGGCCAGCATTGCGTGATTTGCCACGGCATCGCCGCCGTCGCCGGTGGCTTTGCACCGGACCTGCGTGCCTCGCAGATTCCGCTGACGGCTGAGGGCTTCAACGCCATCGTGCGCGGCGGCGCCTTGCAGCCGCGCGGCATGCCACCGTTCGCCGAGTTCAGCGACGAACAGCTCGATTCGATCCGTCACTACATCCGCGAGCGCGCGCGCTTCAAGCCCAGTGTGATGGATCAGCTGAAGACCGCATGGCACTTCATCGTGCTGATGCTGAAGATGAAGCTGCTGGCCTGGGGATGGATCAAGCCGTAGCGGATCAGGCTGCTACTTCAACGATAGCGCTGCTGATGCATCGATCAGCGGCGCTGGTGAACTGCGCGTCGATTGGCCGATCGCGATTTAGCCTTTTGAAGCGGTAGTCCGCGACGGTTTTTAGAATCTCGTCGATCGCATAGAGCGTTCGAGTTGACGTGCAAATTAGTGGACTATCGACCGCGCCGAGTCAGCTTGGTCGCGCACCGTTTAGTGCTTATGCCGCTTCAGCGCGCGTCAGCTTGGCTGACTACGTCGCTGATCTCGCCACTGCCCAGACATTCCTCGCCGTCGTACAGCGCCACGTACTGACCGGCGACTGCGGCGCGCTGTGCCTGTGCAAACTGCACCGAGAGGCTGCCGTCGTCGGCGATCGAAGCGCTGCAGTCCTGCAGGATCTGCCGATGCCGGATGCGCGCCTGCAGTCGATCGGGCAATGGCTGCGGTTGGCGAATCCAGTGGAAGTTTGCTGCGCTCAAACGCGTCGAGAGCAAACGCGGATGCGCACTATCCTGCGACACGATCAGTACGTTGCGCGCGGCGTCTTTTGCGATCACGTACCACGGCGCTTCGCGCGCGCCGGACTGTCCACCAATTGCGAGCCCGCGCCGCTGGCCCAGCGTGTGAAACATCAAACCGCGATGGGTGCCGACCACGCGACCGGCATCGTCTTCAATGGTGCCCGGATTCGGCTGCAGGTATTGCGACAGGAACGCACTGAACTCGCGTTCGCCAATGAAACAGATGCCGGTGGAATCCTTGCGCTGGTGGTTTGGCAGGCCGGCGCGGGTCGCCAGCGCACGCACTTCCGGTTTGGTCAGCGCGCCGAGCGGAAACAGCACGCGCTCGAAATGTTCGCGCGCGACGGCCGACAGGAAATAGGTCTGGTCCTTGTTCTCGTCGGCGCTGCGCAGCAGGTGAGGGCCATCGTCGCGATGCTCGATGCGCGCGTAGTGACCGGTGGCGACGAAGTCCGCACCCAGACGCAGTGCGTGTTCGCGGAACGGCTGGAATTTCACCTCGCGATTGCACAGCACGTCGGGATTGGGCGTCTTGCCAGCCTGATAGCCGGCGAGGAACTGCGCGAACACGCGGCTGCGGTACTCGGCAGAGAAGTCGACGCGGTGCAGCGGAATGCCGAGTTCGTCGGCGACCGCGCGCGCCGACTGGAAGTCTTCGGCCGACGTGCAATAGCCTTCTTCGTCCTCGGCCCAGTTGACCATGAACAGGCCCGACACGCGATAGCCTTGTTCTTTCAGCAACCAGGCGGAGACGGCTGAATCAACGCCTCCGGAGAGGCCGACGATGACGTGCGCGCCGCGCATGCGCTAGACGCTCAGGTGCGCGATCAGACTCAGCGGATAGTGCTGGCCGGCGAGGGCGTCGTCGACACAACGCAGCACCATAGGCGAGCGATGCCGATGCGCTTCGGCGGCAAGTTCGTCGCGGCTCATCCACAGCGCGCGTTCGATGCCAGTGTCCAGCGCTCGCTGCGGATGATGTTGCAGCGGCTCGGCGAGAAAGGCGAAGCGCAGGAAGCCGTAGTCGAGGTCAACCGGCTTGTGTTCGTAAACGCCGAGCAGTGCGGTCGGGCGCACGTCCCAGCCGGTTTCCTCGAGCGCTTCACGCACCGCGCCTTCGATCAGGGTTTCGCCTGCTTCCCAGTGACCGGCCGGCTGATTGATGACGCTGCTGCGACCGGCGATGGTTTCTTCGACCACCAGGAAGCGGCCTTCGCGCTGCACGATGCAGGCGACGACGATATGCGCAGGCCCGGTCACGTCAATCGGCCGCAGGATTCGCGGGCGGTGGCGGTGCCCCGGCACCGGGCGTAGCGCCGGCCAACTGGCCGCGTGTGCGCGCGTGGTAATAGCCCTGCGCATCCGGCTGGCCGACCGAGTGCAGCAGGTTTTGCGTCATCTCGTCTGCGTTGGCTTTGGCGCGCAGGCGGATATCGGAATCGTAGCTGCCGTTGGCATTCAGATGGGCCAGACCGTCGGCGTCGATCGGACCCGAGGTGCTTTGAATCTTCGCGACGATGGTGGCGCCGTCGTTGCTGATGTCGGCGCGGAAGTCGCCGAGTTGCAGCGCCGGCTTTGCCAGCGCCCAGTTGAGTCCGCGCAACTGCAGCGTGGCCTTCGCGGAAGTCGGTCGTCCGTGCTTCAGCGTCAGGCTGTCGATATCGCCGTCGACCACGCCATCGATCGGCAGGTAGGCCAGACCCGCTGCGCCGAACAGCGGCTTGAGGCCGCCGGTCAGATGCGCATTGCCGATATGCACCGCGAAGGGCGACAGGCCGATGCGTCCCTGCAGCGCCAACGGCGTGCCGGTATCGACATGGAACGAGGCGCGACCCAGCAACAGCCAGGCCGGCTGCAATTGCCAGTGCAAATCGCGCAGCAAGGGGCGACCGCCGCTGACGATGCCTGCGAGGCGACCTTCGCCGACGCTGCCTTCGATGCCGAGCAATTGTGTTGCGCCATCCTTTGGCGCGAACCAACCATACAGCGTCGCCGCCGGCGCCTGCATCAGCAGGGTGGCGACGAAAGCGACCGCGCCCAGCGCGATCAAGCGTCCGCGGCCGATCACGAGGCGCGCACCAGCGACAGGCGCGCGTTGACCAGACCCGGTGTCGGCTGACGCTCGACATCCAATCCATCGACGCGCACGCCGTACCGCGTCTGCAGTTCGTTGATCCAGCGCAGCAGCGAATCGAACTGAACCGCGTCGACCCAGACACGCACTTGCGTATCACCGTCCGGCTGCAGGCGCGACGGCGCCTTGCTCAGCGTGCCGTCTTTCGACGCGAGATCGACCGCCGACAGCAGGCTGGCATCGCGACTGACCAGCGGACCGCTGACGCCCGAATTCTGCGCGGCGCCAAGCGCTGCACCGATCACTTCGAGGCGTTGAGCGACGACGCGCGTATCGGCGAGTTCGCGTTCGGCGTGACGGCGCGCGTTGGCCACCGGTGTCCAGATCATCAGGTACACCAGCGCCAGCGCGATCACCACGGCGGCGATGCCGACCAACAACTGCTCGCGCGGTTGCAGCGCGTCGTAGCGGCTGCGCAGCGGTGCCAGGCTCTGTTCGATTTGTTCGCGATAGGTGGCCATGACGGATCAGTTCGCGCTGACTTTGAGACGGATCTGCACGCCGTTGTCGCCTGCGTCGGCGGATTGCACGTCGAGCCGTGCGCCACCGTGCGAGGTGAACCAGGCGCGCAATTTTTCCAGCACCTGCAGATCGGTGCCGCCGAGATCGAGGAACAAGGCGCCTTCGCGGAATTGCAGCGTTTTCAGCGTGAGCCCCGGTGTTGCGGACAGCGCCTGCGCAATTTGCTGCACCAGATAGAGCAGTCCGCCACCGCTGGGCGCACCGCGCATCAACTGCTCTTTCTGTTCGAGCAGGCTGATGAAATTGACGTTGCTGCTCTCATTCGGGAACAGCGAGTGGAAGCGTTCGAGGTTGGCGCTGTCCTGCAGATTCGCGGCGTGATTGAAGCGCCAGGCCTCCACACCATTGACGACGAGTCCGAGTACGAAGGTCGCTACCGCAACGCTGGCCGCCAAACGCCACGGTTGCCACAGACGATCGAACTGCTCGCGCTGCGAGTAGCTGCCCTGCAACAGGTTGATCGACTGGCCAACGCGCAGATTGCGGACCAGCGCTTCGAGCGGATGCTGGAAGCCGGCGACCAGTTCCACCGGTCGCGGCAGGCGGGTGAAATCACCGCCGGCACCGTTGGTCATCAGGATACGCAGCGGTGCCACCGCAGCGGTGGGGTCGGCGCGACTGCCGTCGGCCAGCTGCAGGTACATCTCGAATTCGTCCGGCAGACAACAGAAACCTGCGCAGATACCCGTGCGCACGGTGACGTGTTGTGCTTCGGCCAGCGCAGACCATTCATCCGCTTGATACGGCAGCGCCAGCGTTTCAGGAATCAGCGCGTCGAGGCCGATGCCGGCGTCGCGGAACGGTGCGAGCCAACCGTCCATGTATTCGCGCGATGCGGTGGCCACGGGAAACGCACCGTCGGCTTGTCGCGCACCGAGCGCGAAGTGCAGGGTCTCGACGTCTTCGGCGAACTGGTCTTCCAGCACGAATGGCGCGGCCTGCAGCACTTTCGCGGGTTGCCGGGCCGGCACGCGCACCTGGCTCAGACGCACGTCGGCGCCGGAGACGAAGGCAAGCACGCGGCGACCGTGCGCTTGCGCGATCACCTCGGCCAAGGGTGCTTCATGCACGAACACGCTGGCGCCGGCTTCGGGTCCGGCGACGATGGCGTAGGCGGTGGCGGCATCGGGCGCGAGTTCGCGCAGCCGCAGGTACAGGGTTTCGCGCACTAAAAGAGGAAGGCCGGGAGTCTGAAAAAAGTTGAATGAGGGCTGCTTGAGGGACCGCTTTATTCGGTGTCGGTACTGTGGGCGATTACCACTGGCACGCCCCCCGCAGGCCGGTAAAACACACTGTACAGTGCGATCCGGCTGCTGCCAACGGCGATTTCGGCCTGCAACTCGAAGTAGCTGCTGGCAACGTCGATGTTGGCGGTGGTGAGGTTGCCGGCGGCCGTTGGCAGGAAGCCCAACTCGGCGCCGCCGATGATGTCGCCCGTACTTTTCAGAGGTTCCTTGTTGCGCACTTCAAGAAAGCGCTGCAATTTGGCCTTATCGATGTTGCCGCCGAGTGACATCAGCACCGGCTCGAGTGCGGTATTCACATTGATCTTGGTGTTCGAGGTCGGCAAGGCCGCCACGTAGGGCTTCAATGCGGCGAACAATTCCTTGGTTACGCCTTTGACCAGCAGCAGCTCGCTGATGCTGGCCATCGGCAACTGGGCCGAACGATAGGCCGGTTGCAGTCCGAGATAATCGCCGTCGTTGGCGCCGGAGAATTCGCCCGAGGCATTCGCACCGACCATCCATTGCCGCACCGCGGCACCCACGCCGCTCACGCGCGAGGCATCGAAGTTCGGCAGGTTGTCGATCAGACGTTGGAATTGCGCCTGATAGAGCGCGGCCTGTTGCGGATTCTTCACAGCCAGGTTGGTCAGATTGAAGCGGCCCTGCAGATCTTCCACGCGCCCGCGAATGGCGCCGTTCTCGATCGGCAGCAGCGGCACCGGCTGCGCCCAGATATCGGCGAAGCTGTCGGTCTGATTGAGTTTCTGATCCTGCTGCAGGATCCACTTGACCCAACTTTCGACGCCGTCGGCGTACCACCAGGCGGATTCGGTCAAGGTAACGTTGGCGGTGCGGTGCACGCCAAGATTCGAGGCTTCGAACATGGCGACGCCGGCGATCACCGCGAGTGCGACGACGAACATTGCGGTGATCAGCGCAACACCGCGCTGACGCAGGCGACTGGCATGGCGGCGCATCATGACGGCGGCAGCGCTGGTACCAGCGCGTCCGGCCCCACCTTGAACAGCAGGCGGAACTCGTTCCAGTCGCGCGTGCGCAGCGTGAGTTCCACCGCACGTGGCGCTTCCGAAGGCTGCGGCGCACCGGCTTGCGCGGCCACGGCCGAGGCAGCGGCGGTGGCGGCGTTCGGAACCAGATTGCTGCCCGGCGGCGGCCAGGCGTCCTGCCAGGCCTGCTGGGCATCGAGAAAGCGCCACTTCAAGTCGTCGACGTGATCGAGCAGCACGGTGTCGTCCGACTGCGTCTGCGGCGCGCGATCGAGCACCGGCCAGGTGCGCCTGACCAGCGTCTTGTTCTCCAGCTTGTTGTCGTCGAGAAAGTAGGCGACGCGCTGCAGCGAGGCGCGCGGCAGGTTCAGCAGATTGGACCAGCCACCACGGGTGAACTCAATGCGGTGCGCATAGCCATCGTAGAGAAACACCGCCTTGATCTGGCCGTCCGTATCGCGGATGCCGCGCGGTGCGGCATTTTCGAAATCGGTGCGCAGGCGCAGATAGGCGCGCTGATATTGCTCGGTGCGATTGAGCGACTGCTCGATGTGCGTGCGCGCCTGCATCACCCGATCCAGACCCCCATAGGCCATCGCGGCGAATACCGAGAACACGCCGATCACCACGATCAATTCCAACAGCGTGAAGCCGTCGCTGGTGAGCTGTCGGCTCGTTGGGTGTGGAGAACGCTTCATCACATCACTGCTGGCGGCCGGTGCGCGAACTGAATCCAGTCAGTTCGGCGTAGGCGCGCTTCGGTTTGCGCTTGTCGTCGGTCTTCTCGACGCGGACGTCGATACGCCGAAGTCCCGGATCGGGCGTGGCGCTGATGCGCACGCGCCAGGTCCAATTGACGCCGCCCAGCTGCACATCGTCATTGCTGTTGCCGACCTCCGGCCAGGTCGGTGCCAGTTCGATCTCGGTCATGCGGTTGTGCGCGACCCACAGCGCCAGGGTTTTTTCGTGCAGATAGCCCGCACCGTCGGCATAACCGGCGCCGCCCGATACCACCGCGGCCAACGCGGTCGCGAGAATTGCGACGGCGACCAACACTTCCAGCAGGGTGAAGCCGCGGTTGCGCTGCGCACTTGGCATCTGCGACGGCGGGATTGCAGTTGGACGCGGGGTTGGGGGCGTCATCGGCGATCGCGGCGCTGTTCGCGCGTCACATGCCCTTGCGCATCGGATTCAACGTGGTAGTACAGCGCATCGCCGGGCGCGCGCAGGTCCAGCGCAAAGGCGGTGACGTCGCCGCCGGGCAGCAACAAAATCTGCGGCACGATCTTGTCGGCGGGCGTATCGGCAGCGGCAGGGCCGACCGGTCGGTTCTCGACGGTCAGGTTGACGAAGAAAGGTGCCGACAGCTTGCGCGCGCGAAACACGTCGCTGCCGCCGTAATCGCTCCACAGCTTCTTCTCGTTGATCGCCAGGAAGCGATAACCGTCCGGGCCGAAACTAAGGCCCAGCGGAATACCCTTGAGGTCGGCCTCGTCGAGCGCGAGCTTGGTCAGCTCTTCGATGCGATGCGATTCGGTGTCCATGCGATCGTCGAGCGCCCGATTGCCGATCGACAGCGTGACGAAGGTCGCCATCACGCCGATGATCAGAATGACCACCATCAACTCGATCAACGTGAAGCCGCGCGACGACATCGATTCCCCAGCGCGCGGCGGGCGCATGGCGCACACGTCGGCGTGCGCCGCGGCGATTAGTTCGACAGCGTCCAGTTGCCGATGTCGGCGTCGGGACCATCGCCACCCGGCTTGCCGTCGCGGCCGAGACTGAAGATGTCGATCTCGCCGTGGGTGCCCGGATTCAGGTACTGGTACGGGAAGCCCCAAGGATCTTTCGGCGCCTGGCCGTTCGGCAGGTAGCCACCGGGCTTCCAGTTGCGCGCCGGAGGATCACCCTGCGGCGGTGCGACCAGCGCCTCCAGCCCCTGTTGCGTGCTGGGGTACTGGTAGTTATCGAGGCGATAAAGGTTCAGCGCCGTCTGGATGCCTTGAATATCCTGCTTGGCCTTGGCAACGCGCGCATCGTCGGTGCGGCCGACAATGTTCGGCACCACCAGGGCGGCGAGGATGCCGAGAATCACGATCACCACCATGATTTCGATCAGCGTGAAACCGCGCTGGCGGCGGGCGGATACGGACGTGCGTGCTTCAGGGGTCATGTGCAGTACAAGGCTCGAATCAAGCGATAATCGAAAGATGATACCAGCACCGCCATCGCCAAGTTCACCCGCCGTTTGGGGGCCTTTGGCTGTGCTGGCACTGGTGAGTACGCTGCTGTGGCTGGGCGGCGAAACGGTTGAGCAGAGCTTGCGTTTCGACCGCGCAGCGATCGCGCAGGGCGAATGGTGGCGCATGTTCAGTGACAATTTCGTGCACCTCGGCGGCTGGCACCTGTTTCTGAATCTGCTGAGCTTGATCCTGCTGGTGCTGCTGTGCCCGGAGGTGCTGTCGCCGTTGGAGTGGTGTCGGCGCATCGTGGTGGTGGGTGTGGGCATGAGCCTCGGGCTTTATCTATTCGTGCCGGATCTACCCACTTACGTTGGTCTTTCGGGCCTGATTTACGGTCTGTTCGCGCTCGGACTCGGGCGGCAGGCGCTGCGCCGCGATAAGATTGCAATCGCCGCTTGCGTGTTTCTGGCGGCCCGCATCGGCTGGGAAGTCATCATCGGAGCCCCTGCATCGGAGCAGCGCCTGGTTGGCGGCAGCATCGTCGGGGAATCGCACTTATATGGCGCACTCAGCGCGCTGCTGTACGGCGCGGTGGCGCTGATCGTCGTCCAAATCAAGAACACGAAGCGAATAAGCGGAGGAATTTGATGCAGTACGCCTTGCTGTTTCCGGGTCAGGGTTCACAGTCGGTCGGCATGCTGGCCGAACTCGGCGCGAGCGATCCGCGGGTCGAAGCCACGTTCAAGGAAGCCTCGCGTGCGCTGGACTGGGATGTGGCGCGACTGATCAAGGAAGGCCCTGAAGCTGAACTCAACAAGACCGAACATACGCAGCCCGCGTTGTTGGCTGCCAGCATTGCAGTGTGGCGCGTGTGGCGTGCCGAGCAGGCCCAGGTGCCGAGTTTTCTCGCCGGCCACAGCCTCGGTGAATACAGCGCGCTGGTTGCCGGCGGCGCGATCGATTTCGCCGACGCACTGAAGATCGTGCATTTGCGCGGACAGTTGATGCAGGCGGCAGTACCGGTTGGCGCCGGTGGCATGGCGGCCATTGTCGGCGTCGACGACGCCACGGTCGAAAAGCTCTGTGCTGCGTTTCCGGGGCCCGGCGTGCTGGAGCCAGCGAATTACAACGCGCCCGGCCAGGTGGTGGTGGCGGGCAGTGCCAGTGCAATCGAATGGCTGCATGCGAATGCAAAAGGCTTCGGCGTTCGCAAAGTCGTTGCGCTGCAGATGTCGGTGCCCTCGCATTGTTCGCTGCTGCGCGGCGCGGCCGACCAGTTGGCCCAGCGCCTCGCGCAGATCGAAGTGCGGACGCCGACGATTCCGGTGTTGCATAACCTCGATGCGGCCGCGCGGAGCGAGCCGAGCGCGATCCGCGCTGCGCTGACCGAACAATTGTATCGGCCGGTGCGTTGGTCGCGGATCGTACAGTCGATCGAGGCTGCGGGCGTCAAACTGCTGTTCGAATGCGGACCCGGAAAAGTGCTGACCAACATGAACAAGCGCATTGCACCTGAAGCGCAAGCCTGCGCACTCGAAAAACCCGAAGGGCAGCTTGAAGCAGCGGCACTGCTGGCGCCGCAGGCGGTGCAGGCATGAGCGCGAAACTCGAAGCTGCGGTGGCGCTCGTTACCGGCGCCAGTCGTGGAATCGGCCGTGCGGTCGCTGAGCGGCTCGCCGCCGAGGGTGCACGGGTCGTCGGAACCGCCACCACGGCGCAGGGCGCGGACACCATCAGTGGCTATTTGCAGGCGCAAGGTGGTGCCGGTCGCGTGCTCGACGTGCGCGATCCAGCCTCGATCGAAGCCTTGATCGACGATGTCAGCAAGAACTTCGGTGCGATCGCGATCCTGGTCAACAATGCCGGCGTGACGCGCGACCAACTGCTGTTGCGGATGAAGGACGAGGACTGGAGTCAGGTGATGGAAACTGACCTGACGTCCGTGTTCCGGCTTTCGCGCGCGGTGACGCGCGGCATGATGAAGGCGCGCTACGGGCGAATCATCAGCATAGGCTCGGTGGTCGGCAGTACCGGCAACGCCGGGCAGGCGAACTATGCGGCGGCCAAGGCCGGCATCATCGGCTTCAGCAAATCGCTGGCGGCGGAGATCGGTTCGCGCAACATCACGGTCAATGTCGTCGCGCCTGGTTTCATCGACACCGACATGACGCAAGTTCTCGGCGAGGAGGTGCGCAAGAAGATCATCGAGCGCATCGTCATCCCGCGTTTGGGCGCCCCGAGCGAGATCGCCGCTGCGGTGGCGTTCCTGGCTTCGCCTGAATCCGGTTACATCACCGGGCAGACTTTGCAGGTGAACGGCGGTATGTTCATGAATTGAATCGGAACTGTGACTGATATGCTGTTACAGTCTGAAGTGGTTGACTTTGCCGCTAATTTCAAGTCGTTTCACCAGCTACAGGGTGGCTGGCAGCAGCCGCCACGAATCTCTTAAACTACGCGCCGCGGATCAATACCAACCGCGCAATCCGCAAACCATCCCTAGAGGGAGCCTCAGATGAGCTTGGAAGAAAAAGTTAAAAAGATCATTGCCGAACAGCTGTCCGTTTCGGAAGAGCAGATTACTCCGGAAGCGTCGTTCGTCGAAGATCTGGGTGCCGATTCGCTCGACACCGTGGAACTCGTGATGGCGCTGGAAGAAGAATTCGAAATCGACATTCCCGACGAAGAAGCCGAGAAAATCGTGACGTTCCAGGACGTCCTCAATTACATCAAGTCGCACACCAATCAGGCGTCGTAATCCCGGCGCGCTGTCGCCAATCCAGCTTCCCAAACCGCTATGACTCGACGCCGAGTAGTTGTCACCGGCATGGGGATCGTTTCGCCCGTAGGTTCGGACGTGACGACCGCATGGAGCAGCATTCTCGCCGGCAAGAGCGGGATCGGACCCATCACGGCGTATGACGTGTCGGCGTACTCGACGCGTTTCGCCGGACTGGTCAAGGATTTCCGCGCGGAGGACTGGATGGGGCCGAAGGAGGTCCGCAAGTCGGACCCCTTCATTCATTACGGAGTCGCCGCCGCCAAACAGGCGGTGCGCGACTCGGGTCTCGAAATCACCGATGCCAATCGCGAACGGATTGGCATCTGCGTGGGTTCGGGCATCGGCGGTATCGGTTCGATCGAAGCGGAAGTCGGCAAGCTCCACGCCGGCGGCCCGCGGCGCGTGTCGCCGTTCTTCGTACCGTCGAGCATCATCAACATGACGTCCGGCTACATCTCGATGGATCTGAAGATCACCGGGCCGAATTTTGCTGCGGTCAGCGCCTGCACCACGTCGGTCCACGCGATCGGCATGGGCATGAGACTGATCCAGTGCGGCGACGCCGACGTGTTCGTGGCCGGCGGCTCCGAGGCCGGTTCGAGTCCTGCCGGTATGGCGGGTTTCTGTCAGGCGCGGGCCTTGTCGCAACGCAACGACGCACCTGAAAAAGCCAGCCGCCCTTGGGACAAAGACCGTGATGGTTTCGTACTCGGTGACGGTGCCGGAGTGCTGGTGATCGAAGAGTACGAACACGCCAAGGCGCGCGGCGCGAAGATTCACGCCGAGCTGATCGGTTTCGGCATGTCGGGCGATGCCTATCACATCACCTTGCCGCCGGAAGATGGCAATGGCGCACGTCGCGCGATGCAGAACGCATTGAAAGATGCGCAGCTGAATCCGACCGACGTGCATTACATCAACGCGCACGGCACATCGACGCCGGCCGGGGATCAAGCCGAAACCACGGCGGTGAAAGCGGCGTTCGGCGACTATGCGTACAAAGTGCCGGTGAGTTCGACCAAGTCGATGACCGGACATCTGCTGGGCGCGGCCGGTGGCATCGAAGCGATATTCTCGATCCTGTCGCTGCGCGATCAGGTGCTGCCGCCGACGATCAATCTCGACAATCCGAGCGAAGGCTGCGATCTCGACTACGTGCCGCATACCGCGCGCGAGGCCAAGCTCGAAATTGCCTTGTCGAACTCGTTCGGTTTCGGCGGCACCAACGGTACGCTGATCTTCCGCAAGGTTTGAACGCGGCCGCCAGGGCAGAGCCGAAGCGTATCGAGCTTCCCGGACGGCGCGATTTCCTCGCGCTGCACCGAGCGCAACCGCAGCGTTATCCGTTTCTGCTCGAAAGTGCGACCGGGCACGCCTTGGCCGGGCGCTACGACATCCTGTTTGCTTTCCCGCAGGTCGCGCTCGAAGTTCCTGCCGGTGCCGAAGGCTGTGCGGAATTCTTCGATGCTCTTGACCGCGCATTCGCATACGAGTGCGTCGCCGCAGCGAGCGATCTGCCGTTCTGTGGCGGTTGGTTCCTGCTGCTCGGATATGAGGCCGCACGCGGCGCCGAACCTCGACTGGTGTTGCCGGATTCGCCGTATCCCTTACCCGACGCACTGGCGGTGCGTTGCACCGCGGCGCTGATTTACGACCATCAGCGCGACTGCACGGTGCTATTCGCCGAGCGCGACGCCGCGCAACTTCAGGCGCTGGTCGACGACTGCCAGCTCGCCTTGCCAGCGGTTACGCCGCAGGCGGGCGCGCTGTTGTCATCGATCGAGGAGGAAGCGCCGGCACTGTTTCTCGACGGGGTCGATGCGATTCTGCGGCACCTCGACGCCGGCGATACTTTCCAAGTGAATTTATCGCGTCGCTGGCGCGGCCGCGTGCAAGCGCAGTGTGATTATGTCGATCTCTACGCGCGCCTGCGACGCGCGAATCCTGCGCCATTTGCGGGTCTTGCACGCTGGGGCGATGCGGCGGTGCTGAGCTCGTCGCCGGAGCGGCTGCTGGAACTGGATGCCGGCGTTGCACAGACGCGACCGATCGCCGGCACCCACGCGCGCGCAGCCGACGCCGGCGAAGACCGCCTGCAGCGAGATCGACTGATCGCGAGCCTGAAGGAGCGCGCCGAACACATCATGCTGATCGATCTCGAGCGGAATGACCTCGGGCGCGTCTGCGTGCCTGGCAGCATCGAGGTCAGCGAACTGATGGCGATCGAGAGCTATGCGCACGTCCATCACATCGTTTCCAACGTGCGCGGTCGACTGCGTGCAGGAATCGGCCCGGGCGCCGCCCTGCGTGCGGTATTCCCCGGCGGCACGATCACCGGCTGCCCGAAAGTGCGCGCGATGCAGATCATCGCCGCACTCGAATCCGGCGGACGCGGACCCTACACCGGCGCGATGGGCTACCTGTCGCGCTGCGGTCGACTCGACACCAATATCCTGATCCGCACGCTCGTCGTCAGCGATGGCGAAGTGGCGTTTCGCGCCGGTGCCGGCATCGTCGCCGATTCCGATCCGGTGTCCGAACTCGCGGAAACGCGCGCGAAAGCACGCGGCTTGTTGCTGGCGCTCGGAGTGGTGTCGTGAACGACGGCGTTGCCGCGCTGTTCAACGGTGCGCTTCCGGAATCACTCTGGACCCAGGCGCGCGGGCTGCACTACGGCGACGGCGTGTTCCGCACGCTACTGCGCAGCGCGGGGAACTGGATCGACTGGGATGCGCAGATGGCCAAGCTTGCCGGCGACGCGGCCGTGCTCGGGCTCGAATCGCCGTCCGCCGCCATCCTGCGCGACGAAGCCGACCGACTCGTCGCAGACGTTCGCGATGGGGTCTTGAAGATTCTGCTGTGGCGGCGCGGCGCGGCGCGTGGGTATCGCGGCGATGCGCGCGACTGTGACCGCCTGCTGCTGCGCTATCCCTTGCCCGTGTATGAGCCCAGCTGCTGGACGCAGGGCATCCACGCCTATGTCTGTGGCTTGCGGCTGTCGTCGCAGCCGCAGCTGGCCGGCATCAAACATCTCAACCGGCTCGAACAGGTTTTGGCGAGCCGAGACTGGCCGAATTCGGCACAAGAAGGCATTCTTGTTGCAGCCGCCGGCAGTCCGGTGTGCGGCACGCGCAGCAACGTGTTTTGGGTGCGGGACGGCCGACTGTTTACCCCCGAGCTGCGCGATTATGGTGTTGCCGGGTTGATGCGCGACCGCGTGAGGGTGCTGGCGCGGAATATGGAGATACCAATCGAGACGGGAAGCTATCCGCTGCAGGACTTATTGAACGCCGACGAAGCCTTCGTGACGAACAGCCTGATCGGCGTGTGGCCGCTGCGTCGTCTTGAGGGACGCGACTGGCATGCGCCGGGCGCGGTCACGCGACGCCTGGCCGAGGCGCTGGCGCATCCAGTGATCGCGCAGATCTAACCGGCGTATCTCCAGATGAGCTCGAAACTGCCCTCGGCGCAGGGCGATGCGGCGCAAACGTCTGAGGCCGCGGCTGCGACCGCGACCGCGACCGCGACTGCTGGTGCTGGCAATCACACCGCAGCGACGGTCGAGACGCCGAGTGCCGGCGCCATCACGCCGGCCGATCGTGCGGACTTCGTTGCCGCTGAAGACGTCGCTGGAAGCGTGCCGAACGAAGCGGCAAACGAAGCGCCAAACGAAGCAGCAAACGACGCGCCCAGCGAGGCATCCACCGAAGCGTGCAGCGAAGCATCCAGCGAAGCGCCGGTTGCAATGCCGAAGGCAACACCAGGCGCCGATGAACCGACCGCTGCCGTTGCATCGTCGTCTGCATCGAAGCCAGCCACCGACTCGGCCGGCAGCGCGGGTGCTGATGCGGCCATCAGCGACGCGCCTGGATCAGGTGCGCTGAAGCCACCGTCGGCTGCGCGTCGTCGTCGTCGCGGTCGTCCACTATTGCTGCTGCTCCTGCTGTTGCTGTTGATTGCAGCCGATGCCTGGCGTCAATTGCATGCGCCGCTGGCGATGAGCCAGGCAACTACCGCCGAACTCGCATCCGGCGAGCGCTTCGATCACTGGCTGGCAGGGCTCGATGCGCGCGGTCTGTTCGCCACGGAACGTCAGCGCTGGTATCTGTCCGCCTATGCGCGCGCCACACGCGCGACGGTGTTGATCAAGGCCGGCGAGTACCGACTCGACGTCGACGCGACACCACTGGCGCTGCTCACGCTGTTGCAATCGGGCAAGGTGGTGCTGCACGAATTGCGACTCACTGAAGGCTGGCGATTTGCGCAGGCCTGGGCCACGATCCAGCAAGATCCGAATATCCAGCACAGCTTGCGCGATGCCACGCCGGTTGACGTGATGCGTGCGCTGAGCCAGCCAGATCTGGACGCCGAAGGTCAGTTGTTTCCGGATACCTATCGATTCCCGAAGAACACCAGCGACCTCGTGCTGCTGCGCCAGGCAAACAGCGCGCTTCAGAAGATTCTTGCCGCCGAGTGGAGCGCGCGCGCACCTGATCTGCCGTACGACTCGCCACAGCAGGCGCTGGTGATGGCATCAATCGTCGAGAAGGAAACCGCGGCGCCAACCGAACGACCGCAGATTGCCGGCGTGTTCGTGCGACGACTGCAGATGGGTATGCGCTTACAGACCGATCCGGCGGTGATTTATGGCGTCGGTGCGGCCTACGATGGCAGTCTGCACACGCGCGATCTGCAGACCGACACGCCGTACAACACCTATCTGCGCGTCGGGCTACCACCGACGCCGATCTGCTTGCCCGGCCGCGAATCGATCCACGCAGCCTTGCATCCCGAAGGGGGTCACGCGTTGTATTTCGTCTCGCGTGGCGATGGTACGCACCAGTTCTCGGATACGCTGGACGAACACAACGCCGCGGTGCGGCGCTACATTCCCGGAGCCCGCTGAAGCGATGACCGAGGTCACTACAACGCGCGGGCGCCTGATCGTTCTGGAGGGCGGCGAGGGCGCCGGCAAGAGCACACAGGTGCGTGCGGTCGTCGCTGCACTTGAGGCTCAGGGACGCCGCGTGCTGCAGACGCGCGAGCCCGGTGGATCGCCGCTGGCCGAGGCGATCCGTGCCTTGGTGCTGGGTGATTGGGATGAAGGCATCGATGGCAATACCGAAGCGCTGCTGATCTTCGCCGCACGCGCGGCACATCTGCACGCGCGCATCGGGCCGGCACTGCAGAGCGGTTGCGATGTCGTCTGCGATCGGTTCGTCGACGCCAGTTATGCCTACCAAGGTGCCGGCCGCGGTTTGGGCATGGCGCGTATCGCCGAGCTTGAACGTTGGACGCTGGGCGAGCTGCGACCCGATCTGGTGCTGCTGCTCGACATCGAACCGGAGCTGGGGCTGAAGCGCGCGAAGTCGCGTGGCGACGCCAACCGCTTCGAAGCAGAGACGCTGGAATTCGCCAGCAAGGTGCGACAGACCTACTTGCTGCGCGCGGCCGCCAACCCGAATCGCTACGAATTGATCGATGCTTCGCAGCCGCTCGAACAGGTGCAGTCCGCCGTGCTTGCCGCGTTGACGCGTCACCTCGGCCTGGTTGCGGCATGAGTGCGATCCGCGCGCTGCCGTGGCAACAGGCCGCTTGGTCGCAGTTGACGCGTGCACGCACGCAGTCGCAGCTGTCGCATGCTTGGTTGGTGTCGGGCACGCACGGCGTCGGCAAGCGCGCGGTGGTCGCAGCACTCGTTGCAAGCCTGCTGTGCGAACACACGCAGGCCGACGGCAGCGCCTGCGGCGACTGCAAGAGCTGCAAGATGCTGCTCGCAGGCGGCCACCCCGATGCGCACTTACTGTGTCTCGACGGCCACCTCGGTCTTGCGGCCAACGCCAGTCTGCAGCGCGAAGACGGCATCACGCACTGGCAGCCGGACAAGGCCAGCAAGCGTCGCGAGATCTCCATCGACGGCGTGCGCAGCCTGATCGAAGGCCTGGGACTGGCGAGTCATCGGCAGGGCAACAAGGTCGCCGTGATCGCGCCGGCGGAAGACCTCAGTCGCGCCTCGGCCGATGCGCTGCTGAAGACGATCGAGGAACCCACCGCCAACACCTTCGTCGTGCTGATTGCCGATCAGGCCTTATCGCTTTCGGCAACACTGCGCAGCCGCTGCCAGCAACTGCGGCTCGGCCTGCCGCCGCCGGACGCCGCACTCGACTGGTTGCAAACGGAATTGCCCGCACAAGACCGTCGCAGCCTGCAGGCCGCACTGGATCTGGCGCGCGGTGCGCCGTTGACGGCCTTGGCGCAACTACAAGACAGCGCGACGCCGCCGGCGATCGCCTGGCGGGCGGCACTGGACGCAATCGCCAGCGGACGTGGCGATCCGATGAAGCTCGCGGCCGAGATCGACGACGACACCGCCATCGCCTTTTTGCACTGCTGCCAGGGCTGGCTCGCCGATCGCCTGCGCGCGCAATTGGGCACCACCGCGGCACTCAATGGCACGCGCGTCGCCGAGCTGAATCGCGAGCTGCACGATGCTCATCGCCGGCTGGATTCCAATACGCGCGCGCAGCTGGTGATGGAGGCCATGCTGATCGGCTGGGTGCGGCTGCTTGCTTCACAGGCGGCGCCTTCGCCACAATCGCCGCCTATGCAATCCCGAGCCCGCTAAGCCGATGTCCATGCGACCCGGCGGTACCGCGCCCGGCATCCTGACGCTGAACATCAAGGACAAGAGTGCGCTGTATGTGTCGTACATGCCGTTCGTGAAGAACGGCGGCTTGTTCATTCCGACCAGCAAGGAATATCAGCTCGGCGACGAAGTCTTCATCCTGTTGACGCTGCTCGAAAGTCCGGAGCGGCTGCCCGTTGCCGGCAAGGTGGTCTGGATCACGCCGCAGGGCGCGCAAGGTAAGCGCCAGCAAGGGATCGGTGTGCAGTTCAGCACACAGGACAACGGCGTGACGCAGAAGAAGATCGAAACCATTTTGGCCGGCATGCCCGACGATCGCCCGACGCACACGATGTAGGTGGTCTCCGTCGTCGTTGTGTCGCGGATGCGCTTTCCTGAACTCGCCACCGCGCTGCTAGTTGGCGATGCCCAATTGGTCTCAATCAGGCTCAGTCAGGCTCAGTCAGGCTCAGTCAGGCTCAATCAGGCTAAGGCGATGCGGCGGCGTTCAATCCGCCACGCAACAGGCAGGCGTCGAAGCCCTTCTGCGCAAGGATGAACGCGGCAACCGAACTGCGACGACCCGTATCGCACACCGCGATATAACGCATCGAAGGGTCCAGCATTTCGATCCGCAACCGTAACAGGTGCAGCGGCAGATTCAGGCAATTTTCCAAGGTGTTATGGCGGCTTTCGCTGGAGACGCGCACGTCGAGCCAGCGTGCGCGACCGGATTCGACCTGTTGCTTGGCGGTCTGCCAGTCGAGTTCGCGCAGCACCGGTGCGACCATCAGTTCGCGGAAATCGTGTTTGGCCAGTCGCATCAATCGTCCGGACGTCAACATGGTGACGTTGGCATTGCGCGGGGCATTCGATAGCAGCGACTCTTCGCCGAAGCAGGCGCCGCTTTCGAATTCCGCCAGCCGGATCGGCGGTCGCCCGGCGACTTCGCGCGTGATCATGCAGCGCCCGCTCTTGATCATGAAGAAGTCATCGCCGGGTGCGCCCTGGCGCACGATCAACTGGCCAGCTGCGACCTCCATTTCGCGCATGCGAAAAAATACCGACTGCAGGTTTGCCGCCGGCAGTTGCTGGAACAGATGGGTCTGCAGCAGGCGGATCATCCAGTCGTCGTCGCCCGCGGCTGTGCCAGGCTCGACGCTGTCGAGCGTCAGTGCGCCGTTCTGCTGATCCCAGGTCAGCAGAACGTCGAGCAGACCGGGGTCGACGGTCAGCATCTCGATCGATGTCAGGCAGTGAAGCTCGTGATCGCGCGGGAGCGCACGTGCGGCGTCTGCAGTGCCAGCTCCGATCGCCGCTGCCGCTTGGTCGTCCTCGCCGCCGATCCGGACGCTTCCTGAAATCAGAAACAGGTGATCGCTGTTGCCACGCGCGCGCGGCACTTGCGTACCGCGATCGAATCGCAGGACCGGTGAACGCCGCGCCAAAGTGCGTTGGCTTTCGCGATGCAGGGCATTGAGCGGAACAAAATTGACGAGCAGAGACGGATCGACTGTGACTTCCATAGCGGACGCACCTGATTCGTGAATCTGGATTCAAGCTGCCACGGAAGATCGGGCGATTTTGTTCCGAAGCCGCAAGCTAAGGGCGTCAGGCACCGGAGCAATTTGACCATCGACTTTTTGGCTGACCGGCGGAGCCACTTGACTCCACGCTGACGAATGATGATATTCGTCACATGAGAGATGCATCGACCCGCCAGCCGCATATGCGCGACCGTATCCTGGTCGAAGCCGAGCGGCTGTTTCGCGCCTACGGCTATGCCAAGACCACGGTGGCCGACATCGCCGCTGCCTGCGAGATGTCGCCGGCCAACGTCTATCGGTTCTTTGAGAGCAAGTCGGGCATCTACGAGGCCCTGACCGAGGTGATTCTGCAGCGCATGGAGGGCTTCGCCCACAACATTGCGCGTGAGCGGCGGCCGGCTTCCGAGCGGCTGCGCAAGATGGTGGTGGAGTGCCATGCACTGACGCTCGAACAATATCTGCAAGAGTCGAAAGTGCATGAAATATGCGCCAAGGCGATGGCCGAGCAGTGGAGCGTGATCGACGCGCACTGCAATCGGATGCGCGCCATTTTCCAGGAGATCGTCGCCGACGGCATGCGCAACGGCGAGTTCGCCAAGGCCGATCTGGAGGCGCGCGGTCACTGTGTCTTCAATGCAGTGATTCCGTTCTGCCACCCGCAGATTGTCGCCGAGCGCTTTGTCGACGATCACGGGCGACAGGCGGCACTGATGGTCGAATTCATTTTGTCGGCGCTGCGCACGGGCGCACTGGAAGCGGGCCAATAGAGCGGACTATCGGGGAGTGGTGGTGCTGATGAATCGGCTGAAACTTCAGAATGCTCGAATATGCGCCGCGCGCGGCTTGGTCCTCGCGGCAGTGCTGCTGGCGGCCTGCTCCAAATCGGCGCCGCCGGCCGAAGAGATTCGTCCGGTTCGCTTGCTCGCGGTGCAGCCCGCCGCGGTGGCGTTGCAAAACACCTATGCCGGCGAAGTGCGGCCACGCTATGAATCGAACCTGGGCTTCCGAGTCGCCGGGCAGATTCAGCAGCGGTTGGTCAATGTCGGTGATGGGGTCAAGCGCGGCCAGGTTCTGGCGCGCCTCGATGCCAAGGATCTGAATCTGTCGGAGGCCGGCAGCCGCGCCAACCTCGCGGCGCTGAAGGCGCAGCTCGAAGTGGAGCGTGCGGATCTCGAGCGCGACCGCAAGCTGGTGGCCGAGAACGTGATCAGTCAATCGGCCTACGACCGTCAGCTCAGCATCTATCAGGCTGCGCAGGCGCAGTTCGAAGCGAGTCAGGCGGTGCTGCGTCAGAGCGGCAATCAGGTTGATTACGCGCTGCTGCGCGCCGATCACGACGGCACTATTTCGGCGATCTCGGCGGAAGCGGGGCAGGTGGTTGCCGCGGGGCAAACGGTCGCGACGCTGGCCTGGAGCGGTGCCACCGAAATCGCGGTAAACGTGCCGGAAGACCAGGTGCAGCGGCTCAGCGTGGGGCAGTCCGCACAGATTTCCCTGTGGTCGGCATCCGGCAAGACCTACGCCGGCACGATTCGCGAGATCGCCGGCAGCGCCGACCCAGCCACACGTACCTACGCCGTGCGCGTGGCCTTGTCGCAAGCCAGCGACGACGCGCGCTACGGCATGAGCGCGAGTGTGCGCTTCGATATCGCCGGTCTGCCGCAGTTGATCCACATTCCCTTGACCGCCTTGGTCGAGCGCGAAGGCAAGTCCGGTGTATGGGTATTCGATCGGACGGCTGGCGCGGTGTCGTTCCGGCCGGTGGTACCGGTCGGCGCAGTCGGCAACGAACAGCTGATCAGTGCCGGCCTGAGCGCAGGCGATCTGGTGGTGACGGCCGGTGCGCCCTTGCTGCATCCGGCGCAAAAGGTTCGGCCATTGAACGCACTGGCAGATGCAACGCCGGGCGCCGCAAACCCCAAGGCCGACGCCGGGCCAGCGATTCCAGCAACGCCAAGTGCGGCAGTTGCGCCCACAGGCACGACGGCGCCAAGCACGGCACCAAGCACTTTGCAGTCGCCCCGGTAAATCGCACGCCATGAGCGAACCTCGCGAAACCGGTTTCAATCTGTCCCGCTGGGCGATCGAGCACGCCTCGTTCACACGATTCCTGATCGGCTTGTTGATCGTTGCCGGAATTTTTTCGTACAGCACGCTCGGTCAACGCGAAGACCCCGATTTCACCTTCCGGCTGATGGTGATGCACGCCACTTGGCCGGGTGCGACCGCGCAGGAAATGGAACAGCAGGTCACCGACAAGCTCGAAGAAAAGCTCGCCGACGTGCCCTACCTGTACTACACGCAGAGCTACTCGAAGCCGGGCGAGTCCAACGTGTTTGTGGTGCTGCGCGAAGATACGCCGCCGAAGGAAGTGGCCGGCATCTGGTATCAGGTGCGCAAGAAGATCGGCGACATCCAGGGCAGCTTGCCGCAGGGCGTGCAGGGGCCGTTCTTCAACGACGAGTTCGGCGACACCTACATCGCGATGTATGCGTTTCATGCCGAGGGCTTCAGCTACGAAGAGTTGCGCGACTACGTCGATACCGCACGCAAATCCCTTGGCCAGGTTCCGGGTGTCACCAAGGTCGACCTGCTCGGCGAGCAGACACCGAAGATCTATGTCGAATTCTCGTACAAGAAATTCGCCGAACTCGGCATCACGTTTCAGCAGTTGTCCAGTGCCTTGCAGGGGCAGAACACGATTGCACCGGCGGGCGTGCTGAACACGGCCGAACAGGCGATTCCGATCCGCGTTGACGGTCAATACGATTCGGTCGAACAGATCGAAAACACGCAGTTCCGCGTCGGCAGCCGCAGTTTCCGCCTGGGCGATTTTGCGCGCGTTTATCGCGGCTACGACGATCCGCCGATCACCAAGATCCGCCACCGCGGCCGCGAGGCGATGGCGCTTGGAATCGTCATGGAGAAAGACGCGGACGTGCTGAAGGTCGGCGAGGTGCTGAAGACGCAGCTGCAGCAACTGCGCAGCAGCTTTCCGGTCGGCATAGAAATCGAGCAGATCACCGATCAACCGAAGGTGGTGCACGAGGCGGTCGGTGATTTCGTCCGCTCGCTGGCCGAGGCCGTGCTGATCGTGCTGCTGGTGTCGTTCTTCTCGCTCGGCTTGCGCACCGGCATGGTCGTCGCACTGACCATTCCGCTGGTGCTCGGCGTGACCTTCCTCGCGATGAAATGGGCCGGCATCCAGCTGCAGAAAATCTCGCTCGGCGCGCTGGTGCTCGCACTCGGACTGCTGGTCGACGACGCGATGATTTCGGTCGAGATGATGGCGCGCAAGCTGGAAGAGGGTTACGACAAGCTGAAGGCGGCATCGTTCGCGTACACATCGACGGCGTTCCCGATGCTCACCGGCACGCTGATCACGGTCGCCGGTTTTCTGCCGGTGGGCCTGGCGAAATCGAGCGCTGGCGAATACACCTTCTCGATGTTTGCCGTGGTCGGCATGGCGCTGATCATTTCCTGGCTGGCCTCGGTGTACGTCACGCCATACCTCGGATTCTGGCTGCTGCGCGCGCATCCGGAAGCGGCGCACGATCTGTTTCACACGCCGTTCTATCAGCGACTGCGGCGCGCCCTCGACTGGTGTGTCGCGCAGCGGCGCACGGTGATCGTGCTGACGCTGATCGCCTTCGTGCTCGGCATCGCCAGCTTCCGCTTCATCCCGCAGCAGTTTTTCCCGGATTCGACGCGCCTGGAACTGATGGTCGATCTGTGGCTGCCGGAAGGATCGAGCTTCGCCGCGACCGAAGATGTCGCCAAGCGATTCGAAACCAAGCTTGCGGGTGACGCCGATGTGAGCGACTACGTTGCCTACGTCGGCAATGGCAGTCCGCGCTTCTATTTGCCGCTGGACCAGCAACTGCAGCACACCAACTTCACGCAGTTCATGGTGTTGTCGAAAGACATCGAAGCGCGCGAGCGCTTGCGCGTCCGCATGCGCAACTGGGTGGCGACTGAGTTCCCGGAGGTCCGCACCAAGGTCGATCGACTGCCGAATGGTCCACCGGTCGGCTGGCCAGTGCAGTTCCGCGTGCAGGGACCGGATCCGCTGCAGGTGCGTGCCTACGCCGAACAGGTCGCAGCGATCGTTGCGGCGAGCCCGTTGACGCGCAACGTCCACGACGATTGGCACGAGCGCATTCTCACGGTCCACGATCAGATCGATCAGGACAAGCTGCGCGTGCTCGGCATCACCAGCCAGCAGGTGCGCGGCGCCGGCCAGACCATTCTCAGCGGCACCACCATCGGCAGCTATCGCGAGCGCAACCGCAATATCGAAATCGTCGCCCGGCAGCCGCTCCAAGAACGCAACAAGCTCGGCGATCTGAAGGATGCGTACATGCCCACCGCCAGCGGCACGTCGGTGCCGTTCTCGCAGTTCGGCAAGGCACAACCTGCGTTCGAGGACGGCGTGATCTGGCGGCGGTCGCGGCTGCCGGCGATCACCATCCAGGCCGAGACCCAGGAAGGCCTACAGGCGCCCGACGTCACCAACGCAATCGATCCGCAGCTGAATGGCATCCGCGCGACGATGCCGTTCGGCTATTCGATCAACATCGCCGGTGCGCTCGAACAGAACAAGATCGCCAACGACTCGATCAACGTTGAAATGCCGAAGATGCTGGTGGCGATTCTGCTGCTGCTGATGATCCAGCTACAGCACTTCGGTCGGACCGTGATGGTGCTGTTGACTGCACCGCTCGGCATCATCGGTGCCGCCGCCGCACTGTTGATCACGCGCCAGCCATTCGGATTCGTCGCACTGCTGGGCGTGATCGCCTTGGCGGGAATCATCATGCGCAATTCGGTGATTCTGGTGGACCAGATCGAGCAGGACATTAAGGGCGGTCACGATCCCTGGACCGCCATCGTCGAATCGGCGGTGCGGCGCTTCCGGCCGATCGTGCTGACCGCGGCCGCTGCGGTGCTGGCGCTGATTCCATTGCTGCGCAGCGTGTTCTTTGGACCAATGGCGGCGGCGCTGATGGGTGGCCTGATCGTCGCCACGGTGTTGACGCTGACCTTCCTGCCGGCGCTCTACGCAGCCTGGTTCCGCGTGCGGCGCGTCGCCGAAAAGCCGGCCTGAGGCGCAGGCTCCGGCTCTGGCTCCGGCTCCGGCTGCTGCGGAACTCGCAGCCGCCGGCGCCGACGCGGGCCGGGTCGCCGATGCCGTTGGCCTTGATCGGCCTCAAACGGCTTCGATCAGCCTGGATATTGGTGGATAAATCGCCAGCGGCTAAACTAGGCGGGCTGCGCCCCACGATCGAATCCACTTACCGACCCCACTCAAGAGGCCGTAACTTTGAATCTCAAGACTCTCCACGACACTGCGCTCGCCATGGTTGCAAGCGGTAAGGGCATCCTGGCTGCCGATGAATCCACCGGCACGATCAAGAAGCGCTTCGACTCGATCGGCATCGAAAACACCTGGGCCCACCGCCGCGCGTACCGCGACATGCTGTTCACGACGCCGGATTTCGAGAAGTACACCAGCGGCGTCATCCTGTTCGAGGAAACGCTGTTCGACAAAGCCCTCGACGAAACCCCGATTCCGAAACTGCTCGCCGCCAAGGGCGTGATTCCGGGCATCAAGGTCGACAGCGGCGCCAAGCCGCTGGCCGGCGGTGCCGCCGATGAAACCGTGACCGAAGGCCTCGACGGCCTGCGCGAGCGCCTCGAGAAGTACAAGGCTGCCGGCGCACGCTTCGCCAAGTGGCGCGCGGTGATTTCGATCAGCGACGACAGCCCGTCGGATTACGCGATCCACGTCAACGCACATGCACTCGCGCGTTACGCCGCGCTGTGCCAGGAAGCCGACATCGTGCCGATCGTTGAGCCGGAAGTGCTGATGGATGGCGACAACGACATCGAAGCCTGCGAAGAAGTCACCGATGTCGTGCTCGCCGCGGTGTTCAGCGAGTTGTACGCCCAGCGCGTCGCGCTCGAAGGCATTGTGCTGAAGCCGAACATGGTGGTTTCCGGCGCACGTTGCAGCGAGCAGGCCGGCGTTGCCGAAGTCGCCGAGCGCACGCTGCGCGTGCTGCGTCGTCACGTGCCTTCGGCGGTTCCGGGCATCGCGTTCCTGTCGGGCGGCCAGAGCGACGAGCTCGCCACCGCGCATCTCGATGCGATGAACAAGGCCGGCAATCTGCCTTGGAAGCTGACGTTCTCGTACGGCCGCGCACTGCAGGCAGCGGCACTCAAGGCCTGGGGCGGCAAGCATGTCGATGCCGGCAAGGCCGCGCATCAGCATCGCGCCAAGATGAACAGCCTGGCCGCCGTCGGCAAGTGGGAAAAGGCGCTGGAAAAGGTCGCCTAAACACGCTGGTGGGTCACACAAGCCGCCGGACGCTTTGCGCGTCCGGCGGTTTTTTTTATGTCTCGCGCGGAGGATTCGGCCGGCGAGGCGGCACCTGATGACGTCGGCGACGACGGTTGAGGAGCGATCCGACATCACCAGCGAGGTCGCACATCGCGGACGACGGTGACGACAACGGCGACATTAGCGACGACGCCTGGTGAACGATCGGGCGTCCCCCGAGCGCTGCTCAGGCATCTTCCAGCGCCGGTGCCGTGCTACGCATTGGGGAGCGCTCGACCGGCCCGGCGATTCGCTCGATGTGCTGCAGGCTGCGCGCGACCACTTGGTCGCGTTCACGATCGACCGTGATCATGTGATAGCTGTCGTTGAGCAGGGACAATTCGGCCGGTCCGCTGACGCCACGCAGAATCTTGATCGGATTCTTCAGGCTGGCGACGTCATCTTCGCGTGCATGCAGGATCAGGCTGGGCGCCTTGATCAGCGGCAGCTCGCGCTCGACCTGCGCCGACAAGGCCCACATCTGCTTCAGGCAGAACGAGGGCAGGCCTGCGAGCCCGGCATCGGCGCTGTTGCCGGAGAGCATGTTCTGCACCACGCGTTTGCGCAGGCGTTCATCCTTGATCCCGTAAGGATGCTTCTCCATGAACGTGTAGCGTTTTCCGATCGGTGTGTAGATCAGGAATTTCAGCAGAAAGCTGTACCAGGGAATGGTCCAGCCGTCGTACTTCAGGGTCGGGCCGTAGAGCAGCAGACCATCGACCTGTTCCCTGCGTTGTGCGGCCAAGTGCAGTGCCATGATCGCGCCCATCGAAAGGCCGCCGACGAAAACGCGACGGACCCGGCCACGCAGAAAATCGAGCGCTTCGAGTGCGCTTGCGGCCCAGTCCTGCCAACCGGTTGCAGCGAGGTCTTGTTCAGTGCCGCAGTGGCCGGCGAGCTGCGCGCCGTAGACGGTGTGGCCGGCGCGGGCAAGGCCTTTGCCGACATAGCGCATCTCCACGGGCGTGCCGGTGAGGCCGTGGATCAGCAGCACGCCGGTATCGCCACCCGGCAAAAAGAAACTCATGTCCCGTTGCGTCGAACTTAACGCGCGCATCCGTGCTGGGCTCCAAATAGGCGTAAAGGGCGTGATTCTAATGGCTTTAAGATCGATTGCGTGAGTGCGCGGCCGCTCCTGTTCGAGCGCGCTTGGCGCCTGATGGGCGCCGGGCAATCGCAGGCGTTCGCAGGATCACACCGGGCGCGCGGTGGACGTAAGTGCCATCACGCCACACCACTTCGGTCGAGGTTTGCATGAATCATTCGACGCCTAAGCGAATGGCCGGGTTCAACGACGCGCGCCTCATCAATCTCCGCAGCCGGTATCGATCCAGACGCCGTTCGAGCGACGACATCCGCAAGCGCGCGCCGATTCCTCTACAGCTGTTGCAGTGCATCAAAGACGCTCGCTGAGAAGAGAGTCGACTTCTCGTAATGCATCCCGGTGATCGGGTGTAGGGCGCCATTCAATTCGTGAAACGGCCTATCGACAAATTTTGCCGCCGCCTCGGCGCCTGGAAACCGAAGCATGCCCAAGCGCGCCGCGATGCGTTGAAAGCTGCGCGAAAGCAGCGCTGCAGGCCGTTGCAGTGTGCGCTGCTCGCACGGTGCTAGCAGTTGCCGGCTCGGAGCTGTTACGTGGACGTGGCGCGCTTGCCCGTCGCTTGCCAGACCATGGCCCGACGCTGGCCCAGCGATGGCGCCGCCGCGCGAGGAGGCCGCTTCGATCGTCGGCTTCAGTCTCCAACCGGGGGCGGTATCAGCCGGTGGCGGTGCCTGTCTCGATTGACGGGCGCGCGAGGTTGTGGCTCAGCATGCTGAGCAGACGCTGCTTCGTCGGTAGCACCCACTGCTGCTTCAGCTTTGGCGACAGCAGGCCGGCTGCTTCGAGTTCGTCGCACAGATGCATCTGGTGTGCGAGATCGAACAGGTCGAGTTGATAGTTGAAGAGTCCGTCGTCGCCGACCGTGATGAACGACACGCCCGGTGTTTGGTAGTAGCTGCCGTCGGCGCGCGTACCTGGGCCGCGGTTCCACCAGTGCGTGATGATCTGGTTGCCGTGGCTGGCGTAGCGCTCGATCGGGAAGGTCCAGCCTTCCCAACCGACGCGCATGTCGCGGCCGTAATGGGTCTCGCGAATTTGTTCGCGGCCCAGCGCACGAACCTTCATGGTGCCGGCGTATTCGCAGAGGTATTCGCAGTCTTCGGCGTAGAACGCTTCGGCGATCCAACTCCATTCGTCACGCCGTGCCGCTTCGACGAATGCGGACTTCAGCGCCTCTGCGCGGGCTTCGATTTGCGGCTGGGTCAGCGGCATGTTGCGCTCCTTGAACGGACGTGCGCCTGCGCGTCCTCGAGCGAGACTGCCGCACTCGCAGCGTCATTGGCCTGATCCATTCGGACCAGCTTGCGCGCGCAGCACGGCGCTATCCGATGTTGCCGAAACCGATCAGGGCCGTACGACAGTCGCTTACTACGAAAGCGCTTTAAAGCGCTTCGTCGCCGGATTCACCCGTACGGATGCGTACAACCTGCTCAAGTGCGCTGACGAACAGCTTGCCGTCGCCGATCTTGCCGGTATGTGCCGATTTGCTGATCGCATCCAGCGCCGCCGACAGCCTTGCATCTTCTACGGCGATTTCGAGTTTCACTTTCGGCAGGAAATCGATCACATACTCGGCGCCACGGTACAGCTCGGTGTGGCCACGCTGGCGGCCGAAACCCTTGACCTCGGTGACCGTGATGCCGGCGATGCCAATTTCCGAAAGCGCGCTGCGCACCGAATCAAGCTTGAACGGCTTGATGATGGCGGTAATCAACTTCATGCAGGTTCTCCTCTTATAGTTGGGATCGTGCCTTCCAGCGGTCGGCGCTGCGAAGGGCAGCTCGAATGCTGCACCCGATGATAGTCGATTCGGGCGGTCGGCATTCCCGCACCGCTGTACTCGATCCTCTCCAGGGGGATATGATGTGGGCACCCTCATCTACCTGCGTGGAAGGCCCGATGCATACGTTTCCTGAAATCAGCCGACGTCTCAAACGTGCCCAGGGCCATCTGGGTGGGACCATCGAAATGATGCAGGAGGGACGCTCCTGCATGGACCTCGCACAGCAGCTGCACGCGGTCGAGAAAGCCATCGGCAACGCCAAGAAGGCGCTGATCAAGGATCATTTGACGCATTGTCTGGAAGACACGCCGAGCAAGTCGCCGCGTGAGGTCAAGCAACTGATCGCCGAGTTTCAGGGCGTCACCAAGTATCTCTAATGTGCCGGAAGGTGCCGCACGCATTTTCGGGCATACCGTGCGCGAATCGGCCGGATCGCGGATCGCGGGCGGCCAGATCGGCCGGTCGCAAGTCGGCGATCGCGTCGATCGAATGTCGGCGTCGATCGGATCTCGACTGCGAATTAGGCGGGAGGCTTAAGCGATGACGCCGCTCAATGAGCTGCTGCAGCACGGTGCTGCCAATGCCTGGCTGTATCTGCCGAGCGCGGTGCTGCTCGGAGCACTGCATGGTCTCGAACCCGGCCACTCGAAGACGATGATGGCGGCCTTCATCATCGCGATTCGCGGCAACGTGTCGCAGGCGGTGCTGCTCGGATTGTCCGCCACGGTCTCGCACACTGCGGTGGTATGGGCGGTGGCCTTGACCGGCCTTTACTTCGGCAATCGCTGGGACCTCGAACACATCGAACCCTACTTGCAGATGCTGTCGGGCGCGATCGTGATTGCGGTGGCGTTGTGGATGCTCTGGCGCACACGGCAGGAGCATCTGCAGGAGCGCGAACATGCGCGCGCGCACGCGCTGGGACATGCGCACGCACCGCATGCGCATGGAGACGATCACGGTCACGGTCACGCGCATGCACATGCGCGCGATCAGAATCACACACATACTCACGATCACGATCACGATCACGATCACGACCACGTGCATGCGCACGACCACAGGCATTCGCATCCGCACGCACCCTTACGCGCGTCGGCACTGGCGCCACTGATACGCCCGGCGCCGCTGTCGCCGGGACTCAGTTTCGAGGTGGCGGCAAGTTCTGCGTTGGCGTTTCAGGATGCGCACGATCACGATCACGATCACGATCACGATCACGATCACGATCACGATCACGCGCATGCGCATGACCACAGGCATTCGCATCCGCACGCACCCTTACGCGCGTCGGCACTGGCGCCGCTGATACGCTCGGCGCCGCTGTCGGCGGGGCTCAGCTTCGAGGTGGCGACCAGTTCCGCAATCGAGTTTCAGGATGCGCACGAGCGCGAGCACGCGGAGGACATTCGCCGCCGTTTTGGCGACCGTCAGGTCACCACGGGTCAGATCATCGTCTTCGGGCTCACCGGCGGTTTGATTCCGTGCCCGGCGTCGATCACGGTGCTGGTGTTGTGCCTGCAGCTGAAGCAGTTCGCACTCGGCGTCGGTCTGGTGCTGGCCTTCAGTCTCGGTCTGGCATTGACCATGGTATCGGTCGGCACGCTGGCGGCACTCGGCGCGCGCGGACTGGGCTCCAAGGTGATGCAGCGCTGGTCGGGCCTGGGAGTGTGGTTGCGTCGCGCGCCCTATGTTTCGAGCGCTTTGATCATCGTGCTCGGCTGCTATTTGTTCTACGTCGGTGCTGCGGCGCTAGCGGCTGCTTGATCCGTACGCGCAACCGCAGGCTGTGCGGAGAGCGAGCTGGAGCCGCTGGAGCCGCTGGCGGCTTGGACGCGCGTTCGAAGCGTAAACGCGCGAGTCCGCGATTGCCGCCGCGTGTCAGCTTCGCGACGCGCGCATCCGTCACTCAGTTCCGCAGCATAAATCCGCAGCGTGTCTCCGCAGCGCAAGTCCGCAGCGTAGTTCCGTAGCGTGTTTCCGCAGCACAGTTCCGCAGCGAATTTCCGCGCCGCACTTTCGCACCGTATGTCCGCTCGGCCTGCCTCAAGCGCGCGTGAGCGGAACGAACTGCAGAATCTCGGCGCGTTCGGATTCGACGATCTGCTGCAGTTCCCAACCGGCCTCGCGCCAGGCATCGAGACCACCGTGCAGCGGCCGCACGCGATCAAAGCCGATGCGGCGCAGACGCTGAGCCAGTACCGCCGCCGAGGCTTCGTTCGGGCAGGAGCAGTAGACGATCACTGGCACGTCGCGCGCGAATCCCAGATCGAGTGGATGCTGATCCAGATCGATCAGGCGTGCACCCGGAATGCGGTAGGGATCGAGGCGGCGGCTCTCGCGCGAGCGCACATCGATCACGATCGGCGCCGGGCCGGCCTCCATCAGCGCGTACAGCTCCGCCACCGAGATGCGGCTCATCCGCAGTTGATGCAGCAGGCGCTGTCGTTCGAACCAGCGGAAGGCGATGTAGCCGACGATGATCGCCACGGCCAGCTTGATCAGGCCGATGCCGAACAGTTGCAGGAACGCCAGCAGCGCGTCGATCTGGTTCGAGAACGTATAGCCGAGCAGCAGGCCCAGGCCGATCCACAGCGCTGCGCCGCTCATGTCGAATCGCACGAACCGAAGGTAAGGCACCGCCGCCGATCCCGACATCGGCACCGACACCAGCGACAGCCCCGGCACGAAGCGCGCGAACAGCAGCAGGCGCACACCGCGTTTCTCGAAGAAGCCTTCGGTGCGCCGCACGCAGGTATCGCGCGACAAGGAGATGCGGCACAACAGCTGCAACACCTTGAAGCCGTGACGGCGACCGGCGAGGTACCACAAGCTATCGCCGAGTGCCGCACCCAGCAGTGCGCCGAAGAAGTCGGCCAGCGCGAGTGCCACGCTGCCCTGTGCGCCGGCGAGCACGCCGCCGGTCAGAATCAGCGCCGGCATCGCCGGCACCGGCAACCCGAGCGACGCGGCGAGCACGCTCACGAACGCGAACAACGGGCCGAACGCGTGCAGGCTGAAGCTATCCATTTCCGACATCAGCAATCCTTGCGCGGCGATGACGAGGCTGCTGCCCAGCACGCCCACCGCCACAACCGCAATCGAGAGGCGCGAATCTAGCGCCGCAGCGCGAGCGATACCAGCACTGTCCGACGAATGCGCGTTCGCGACGCGTGTCGATGGTGCCCGCATGCGCAGTTGCGAGCTGTACGACCGACCCGCCGCCGTGACGACCGCCGTAGCGCGCACTTGCGGCAAGTCCACGTCGTCGGCTGCCGCAGATGTTTCAAACGGCAGTGCGATGCGCGCGATGCCGCGCAGCAACGGCGCCAAGGTCAAACCTGCGGCGGCGCGCAAGGCTGCCGCCGCGATGGTTCCGTGCCGGCCTACGGCGCGCCGGCGGCGGCAAGCTGGCTGCATTCCTGATCTCCGCAGGCTTCCCAGCCGCCACCGAGCGCTTTGTAGACGGCGATTGCGCTGGTGTTGATCGCTGTCTCGGCTTGAGCAAGATCATCCTCGGCGGCCAGCGCGGTGCGCTGCGCATCGAGTAGCGTGAGGAAGTCGGTGGCGCCTTCGCGGTAGCGGATTCCGGCGAGGTCGGCGGCACGCCGACTCTGTTGAGCTTCCTCGATGACGTGATCGGTCCGCAGCCGCTGCTGGTTGAAGCTGCTCAGCGAGCCCTCCACATCCTCAAGCGCCAGCAGCACGGTCTGGTGATAGTCGGCGAGGGCGCCGTCGGCGTCGGCCTTGCGCTCGTGCAGACGTGAGGCGACGCGTTCGTAATTCAGGCCGTTCCAGCTGATGCTCGGCCCGATCGAGAAGCCATGCGAGGCGACGCTGCCGATGTCCGCGCTGCTGCCCGACAGAAAGCCGATGAAGCCGCCGACTTCGACGTGCGGATAGAAGTCCGCCTGCGCGATGCCGATATTGGCCGTCGCCGACGCCAGTCGACGTTCGGCGGCGCGAACGTCCGGTCGCCGCGCCAGCACATCGCCCGGTGCGCCGATTGCGAGGGCATGACTCAGGGGGCTGAACGACTTCGACGACAGGTCGATATCGAGTTCGCCCGGCCGTACGCCGAGCAGCACCGCGAGGCGGTACTTGGAGCGATCCTCGGCGGCCACCAGCAGCGGAATCTGTGCTTGCGTCGTCGCCAGGCGCGCGGCGGCGCTGGCAACGTCCTGGTCCAGACCGCTGCCGATGTCGCGACGCACCTGTGTGAGTTTCAGCGTCTGATACTGCGTATCCAGATCGCGCGAGGCGATATCGAGCCGCAGCTGCGTGCCGCGCAGCTCGAAGTAGTTGCGCGCGACTTCCGCGATCACGCGCACCTGCGCGTCGCGCAGGTTCTCGACACTGGCCTGCGACTGCGCGCGCGCGGATTCAACCGAACGTCGAATGCCGCCGAACACATCGAGTTCCCAGCTGGCGTCGAAGCCACCCTTGTACTCGCTGATGCCGACGCGCTGATCGGTGAAGCCCGGCTGCTCCAGGCGGCTGCGCGTGTAGCTGGCGTCGGTGTTGATGGTCGGCAACAGATCCGAGTGCGCTTCGCCGACTGCGGCGCGTGCCGCGGCGACGCGTGCCTGCGCCTGCTTCAGATCGAGATTGCCGGCCGCCGCGCGCGCAATCAGCGTGTCGAGCGTGGCATCGCCGAACTGGGTCCACCAGCGCGCCTCGTAGCTCGACGCCACGACCTGCGTGCTGTCGACGTTGTGTAGCGTCACCGGTGCCGTTTGCGGCGCCTGATAGTCGGGACCGACGGCGCAGGCGGCGAGGCTGGCGACCAGCATCGCCGCGAGTGCGGTAGTCACCCGTCGACGCGTCGTCTGCAGTCGCGGTTCATTCTTGGCTTGAGTCATAAATTGGACGTTCATCGGATTGCTCTCTCGTACGGCGCGCGCGTTCAGGCGCGCGCGCCATGGGCCGCATCGGCGACTGCCGGCGGCAAGGATTTCGCAGCGCGGCGGCGTTCGACCCAGCCCTGGATGACGACGTAGAACACCGGCGTCAGCAACAGTCCGAAGAAGGTCACGCCGAGCATGCCGGAGAACACCGCCACGCCCATCGCATGACGCATCTCCGCACCGGCACCGGTGGAGGTCACCAGCGGCACCACGCCCATGACGAACGCGAACGAGGTCATCAGGATCGGACGCAGACGCAGGCGCGCGGCTTCCTTCACCGAGGCCAGCAGCGGCATGCCTTCGAGCTGACGCTCGCGTGCGAACTCGACGATCAGGATCGCGTTCTTGCAGGCGAGTCCGACCAATACGATCAGGCCGATCTGCGTGAACACGTTGTTGTCACCGCCGGACAGCCACACGCCCGAGATCGCGGACAGCAGGCCCATCGGCACGATCAGGATCACCACCAAGGGCAGCGTCCAGCTCTCGTACTGCGCGGACAGCACCAGGAACACCAGCAGCACGCACAGCACGAACACGCCGGTGCTGGTGTTGCCGGAAAGGATCTGCTGGTAGGTCAGGTCGGTCCATTCGAACGTCATGCCGCTTGGCAGGTTTTCGCGTGCCAGCTGTTCCATCAGCGCCTGCGCCTGGCCGGAGCTGACGCCGGCAACACCGGCACCGTTGATCTCGGCGGTGAGATAGCCGTTGTAATGGCTGATGCGATCCGGTGCGGCGGTCTGTCGTATGGTCACGAACGAACCCAGCGGAATCATTTCGCCGGCCGCGTTGCGCGTCTTCAATTGTGGAATGTCGCTGGCTTCGCGACGGAAGTGCTGCTCCGCCGAAACATTCACCTGATAGGTGCGGCCGAAGCGGTTGAAGTCGTTGACGTACAGCGAGCCCAGATAGGCCTGCATGGTCTGGAACACGTCGGTGAGGTCAACGCCTTCCGCCTTCGCCTTTTCACGATCCACATCCGCGTCGATCTGTGGCACGTTGACCTGGAAGCTGGAGAACAGCCCGGTCAGCTTGCCCGACTCGCGACCCTTCTGAATCAGGTTCTGGGTCTGCTTGTAGAGCTCGGCGACGCCCTGATTGCTGCGGTCCTCGATCTGCATGCGGAAGCCGCCGATCGTACCGAGCCCCTGTACCGGCGGCGGTGGGAAGATCGCGATATACGCATCCTGAATCGAGCCGAACTGTTTCTGCAGCGCGGCACTGATCGCACCGGCGGACAAGTCCTTGCTCTTGCGCTGATCGAACGGATTCAGCGTGACGAACACGATGCCCGAGTTGGTGCTGTTGGTGAAGCCGTTGATCGAAAGGCCCGGAAACGCCACCGCGCTTTCGACACCCGGCTGCGCTAGCGCGATATCCGTCATGCGGCGGATCACGTCTTCGCTACGCTCGAGCGAAGCGGCATCCGGCAGCTGCGCGAACGACACCAGGTACTGCTTGTCCTGCTGCGGCACGAAACCCGAGGGCACGGTGCGGAAGCCGAGGAAGGCGAGACCGATCAGGCCGGCATAGACGAACAGCGCGATGCTGCTGGAGCGCGTCACGCGGCCGACCACGCCGACATAACGCTGCGAGCCACGCGCGAACACGCGATTGAACGGCCGGAACAACCAGCCGAGTGCTTTGTCGAGCACACGTGTGAGGCGGTCTTTCGGCGCGTTGTGGCCGCGCAACAGAATTGCCGACAGCGCCGGGCTCAGCGTCAGCGAGTTGAATGCCGAGATCACCGTCGAGATCGCGATGGTCAGCGCGAACTGCCGATAGAACTGACCGGTGAGACCGCTGATGAACGCGGTGGGAATGAACACGGCACACAACACCAGCGCGGTCGCGACAATCGGACCGGTGACTTCGCGCATCGCCTGCTTGGTCGCTTCCTTCGGCGACTTGCCGAGTTCGATATTGCGCTCGACTTTCTCCACCACCACGATGGCGTCGTCGACGACGATGCCGATCGCGAGCACCAGCCCGAACAGCGACAGCGCGTTCAGCGAGAAGCCGAAGATCTTCATCACCGCGAACGTGCCGATCAGCGAAACCGGCACTGCCACCAGCGGAATGATCGACGCGCGCCAGGTCTGCAGGAACAGAATCACGACCAGAACCACCAGCACGATCGCTTCGAACAGCGTGTGCACCACCGCGTGAATCGAGCCGCGCACGAACACGGTCGGGTCATAGACGATGCTGTAGTCCACGCCCTGCGGGAAATCCTTCTTCAGCTCCTGCATCTTTGCGCGTACTTCGTCGGACACCGCAATCGCGTTCGAGCCGGGACGCTGGAAGATCGGAATCGCGGTGGCCGACTTGTTGTTCAGCAGGCTGCGCAGCGCGTACTGGCTGGAGCCGAGTTCGACGCGCGCGACTTCACGCAGATGCGTGATTTCGCCGTTCGGGCCGGCACGCAGCACGATATTGCGGAAATCTTCCTCGTTGACCAGTCGACCCTTGGTATTGATGTTGAGCTGGAAGCTCTCATCGCTGTGCGCGGGCGGGGCGTTCAAGGCACCGGCGGCGACTTCGACGTTCTGCTCGCGGATCGCGCGCACCACGTCGCCCGTGGTCAGGCCCATCGTCGACAGCTTCTGCGGATCGAGCCACACGCGCATGCTGTAGTCGCCAAGACCGAAGATCTGCACGTCGCCAACGCCGTCGAGCCGCGCCAGTTCGTCCTTGATGTGCAGACGCGCGTAGTTCGACAGATACAGCATGTCGTAGCGGCTGTCGGGCGACAGCAGATGCACCACCATCGTCAGATCGGGCGAGCTTTTGTTGGTGGTCACACCGAGGCGCTGCACTTCTTCCGGCAGTTTCGGCAGTGCTTGCGAGACACGGTTCTGCACCTGCACCTGGGCTTTGTCCAGATCGGTGCCGAGTGCGAAGGTCACGGTCAGCTGCAGTGCGCCGTCGCTGGTTGCCTGCGACGACATGTACAGCATCTGCTCGACACCGTTGATCTGTTCTTCCAGCGGTGTGGCCACGGTTTCGGCGATGGTTTTCGGATTCGCGCCGGGGAAGTTGGCGCGCACGACGACCGTCGGCGGCACCACTTCCGGGTATTCGCTGATCGGCAGATTCGGCAGCGCCAGCGCGCCGCCGATCAGGATCAGCAGCGACAACACCGCCGCGAAGATGGGCCGGTTGATGAAGAATTGCGAGAGATTCATGGCAGGCTCGATTGCGCGCGTGCGCGGATTAACCTTCGTTATTGCTGTGGTTCAGCGCGGCTGCGGTCTTGGCGGCGTTCTGCTTGTCGTCGTGATCGGCCGCCTCGGCCGTCGGCGTAGCGGGCTTGTTGTTGCCCTCTGCCAGACGGCGCGCGTCGTCGATGCGTTGGTCCATCGCCACCTTGCTCGGCTGCACGACATCGCCGGGATGCACGCGCTGTAGACCATTCACGACGACGACGTCGCCGGCCTTGAGGCCGTCCGTGACCACGCGCAGACCGTCGACCATCGGACCGAGCGCGACCTTGCGGTACTCGACCTTGTTATCCGCACCGATCACGTAGACAAACTGGTTGCCGAGATCGGTACCGACCGAACGATCGTCGATCAGCGCGGCGTCGTACTGCTTGCCGCTGTGCAATTGCAGGCGTGCGAACAGGCCCGGCGTGTAGCGACCGTCCTGGTTGTCCAGCACGGCGCGCAGGCGGATCGTGCCCGAGGTGGCGCTGACCTGGTTGTCGACGAAATCAAGCCGGCCTTCGTGCGGGAAACCCTGCTCGTTGGCGAGGCCGACGCGGACGACGTTGCCGGACTGCGCATGTTCGTCGGCCGGGCCCGCGGCGGATCCGGCAGCGGATCCGGCTGCCTGGTCATCCGAGTACTTCAGATAGGTCTGCTCGTCGACGTCGAAGTAGGCGTAGATCGGGTTGACGCTGACCACCGTCGTCAACACGTCGGTGCCGGCCACCAGATTGCCGAGCGTGACGTGCTGATTGCTGACGCGGCCGGCGATCGGCGCAGTAACGTGCGTGTAGCCGAGATTGAGCTTGGCCGTTTCGAGTTGTGCGGCAACCGCAGCCAGCTGCGCTTGTGCGCTCTGGTCGGCGGTGCCGAGACGATCGGCCTCTTCACGCGAGATCGCGTTCTGGTCCAGCAAGCGACGCGCGCGATCGCCGTTGGCGCGTGCCAGGGTCAACTCGGCGCGTGCCTGGGCGAGATTCGCCGCCAGACGATCGACTTCAGCCTGATACGGGCGCGGGTCGATCTGGAACAGCAATTGACCCTGATGCACCAGTTCGCCTTCCTTGAAACCGACCGCCTGGATGTAGCCATTCACGCGCGGACGGATCTGCACGGTGTTGACCGCTTCGAGGCGGCCGGTGAATTCGTCCGAGACCTGTACCGGTCGCACGATCACTTCGGCGGAGGTGACTTGCGCTGCCGATACGGTTGCTGCCGGCGCGGGCTTGTGTCCGTAGGCGAGGGTGCCGCCGAGTCCCGCGACCAGCGCGACTGCGACGAACGCTGCGAGATATTTTTTATTGAGGGTGTTCATGCTTTGGATCCTTTGCTGCGAAATGCCCGCACGTGTTGGCGTGCGAAAAAGAACAGGGTGGCTGCGAGTTCAAGCGTGGTGATCGGGCTCATGTGGGTACTGCCTTGATGGCGTCTGGCGCCGTGTTGAAGTTGCGCACCGACTGCTGGTTGTCGAGCAGCGGCACGCCGCCGCGCATCGGGTGGATCTGCGTCGAGTGCGCGGGATTCAGCAGTCCATCGATCGGCCAGACCTTGGCCTGGGCGCTGTGGTGCGAGGCCTGCGCCATGCAAACGTAGAAGCCGGCCGCGGCGATGAGGTAGAGGGCGGGAACAAACGATTTCAGTGCCATAACGAACTCCCTTGAAGGCGGCTTGCAGAGGTGCGATCGCGCCCCAATCATCTGGTTGCGATCCTGCGAATCAGTTGGAACCGTTCATTTCCGTCCGACTCCTTGCGACCGAAGCTGGATTTGACGGCGGCTCCAAACATCGCGATGCTAGGCGATGTGTGTTACCGGTAAGTAACACGATGCATACGTTAATGACCGGTAACACACATGTCAAGTGGAGGTTTGCTATGAGCGCCATAGGTTCTTTGGAAAGGTCTGGAAGTAGCGGTGCGGTCGCGGCGCAAGTGGCGCCGAAACGGCGCGTGCGCGATCGCATCTTCGAAACGGCGCGGCAGCTGTTCTATCGCCACGGCCTGCGCGCGGTCGGCGTCGAGGCAATTGCCTGCGAGGCCGGCACCAACAAGGTCAGCTTCTATCGCAGCTTTCCGTCGAAGGACGAATTGATTGCCGAGTACCTGCGCGACCAGTGCAAGGTGTACTGGCAGTGGTGGGATGGCTGCGTTGCGCCGTATGCCGGCGATCCGCGCCGCCAGCTTGAAGCGCTGTTCGACGGCTTCGTCTCGCTCACCTGCAAAGACAGTTCGCGTGGCTGTTCGCTCGGCAATGCCGTAATCGAACTGCCAGAGGGCTCACACCCCGGCCGCGAAGTCATCGAGCAGCACAAGTCGGAGATGCGCGAGCGCCTGCGCAGCCTGGCGCGGCAGATTGGCGCACGCGATGCGGACGAGCTTGGCGATACCTTGCTGCTGCTGATGGAGGGCGGTTATCTGACGCGGTTGACGTTCAGCAGCGACGGTCCGATTCGCAGCGCCGCCAAAGCGGTTCGACGCCTGATCGATTCGCATCTGGCACCTGAGCCGACGGCCCATCCGCGCAAAAAGCGCGCGTGATGGCGGCTTGAAGCTGCGCGCCGGCGAAGGCGCGCAGCGAGCGATGGGATCGCTCGATAATTCCCGAGTGATGGGAACGCTCGAAAATCCCCGAGTGACGGGATCGCTCGACAATCCCTGAGCGATGAGATCGCTCGATAAATCCGAGTGATGGGAATGCTCGAAAATCCCCGAGTGACGGGAACGCTCGATAAGTCCTGAGCGATTCTGCCTCGCAAGCGCTGCCGCTCGCGATTGCTACGTAGGCAGTAGCGCGACAAGCGGCGTAATAAAGCAGAACATGGTCCAGGCGACCGGCCGCGCCAGAAACACGCTGCAGCGGCGCTGCGCTAGCTGCGTTCGAACACCAGCAGCGTGGACGTGGCGGAGGCCAGCAGCCGACCTTGCGCATCGCTGAGCTTGGCTTCGGCAAATGCCACGCGCCGACCCATGCTGACCACGCGACCCTCGGCGGTAACCGGACCCGTTTCGGTGCTCATGCCGCGGTGATAGGCCACCTTGAGCTCCAGCGTGGTGTACGCCTGCGTCGCAGTGAGTTGCGTGTGTACCGCACAGCCGCAGGCCGAATCGAGCAGTGTTGCGGCGTAGCCGCCGTGCACCGACCCGATCGGGTTATAGGCGTGCTTACCGGGCGTGCCGCGGAACACCGCGCGGCCGCGCTCGAACACAACCGGTTCGAACTGCAGCGTCTCCATGATGGGCGGCTTGCTGCCGGAGGCGATCAAGGATTGCAGTTGCGCGAGGCCATCGAGGCCGTTGCTGCTTTCGACTACGTTCATGGGTTTTGTGTGAGTGGCAGACGGGATTTGACCATTTCGCGCGCGCTGCGCAGCAGTTGGTCGGAGCGGGTGATGTCGCTGATGGCGCGAGCGAGCGCGAGCGCGCCGGCCATCTCCGACAACACCGACCAGGCCAGCGCTTCGGCATTGCGCGCGCCGAGTTTTTTCAGGTGATGCGCGAAGCCAGCGGCGAGAAGCTCGACGCCTTCGGTAAAGCGTTGCCGCGCCTGCGCCGGCATACGCGGCAGATCGCCGGCGAGGGTCGCCAGCGCACAGCCTTCGCTGCGCTGATCGCGATGCGCGCGCGACAAATACATGTCGACATATTTGGTCAGCGCGTCCGCAGGCGGCAAGTCGCCCGTGCGTTTGGCGAAGCGCGCCCGGGTTTCATCGAACATCTGGGTGATGGCGCAGGCGACCAGTTCGTCCTTCGATTTGAAGTGCGCATAGAAGCCACCGTGAGTGAGTCCGGTGGCTGACATGATTTCGGCGACGCCGACTCCTTCCGGGCCGCGTTCGCGAATCGCGCTAGCGGCTTCTACCAGGATCGCATTGCGCGTGCGCGCCTTGTGTTCGCTGTCGTATCGCATGCGGACCTCCGATCGATCGGCTGCCTTGCCAGTTAACTGATGGCTGTAATATTATGCGGATCATATTCTGAGCGCAAGCAAACAAATTGCCCCAGTGGCGATGCCGCCGGGCTCCACCCAAAACGATCGAGGTCAATCGCCATGCAGGTCAACGGCAACATTTCATTCCGGATCGTTTCGCAATCGGCGACTGAAGTAATGGGTGAAATGCCGGTGCAAGCCGGCATTCTCAATCCGTTTGGTGTGGTGCACGCCGGCGCGAGCCTGTGGTTCGCCGATGTCTGTGCCACGGTGCTGGCATTCGGCGGCACCGAGATGCAGCCGGGCACCAGCGGCTTTCCGCTCGCAATCAATTTGAACGCGGCCTTGCTGGGTAATCAGAAAGATGGCGTATTCACTGCGCGCTCGGTGTTTGTGAAGAAAGGCCGCAGCCTGAGCGTGGTGCGCACCACTGTTACCGGCGCCGATAACCGGTTGATCGCCGAAGTCACCACGAGTCACGTGCCGGCGCGCTGATGCCGCGCGTTGATTGACCGCGACTTGGTCGACCGCCATCTGCAGCGACGCGGCGATCAGGTAGTGGTGGCTGCCGACGATTCCGGCTAGGCTCGGTTTCATGAAAACTAAATTCCAGTTGCTCGTTTCAGTCAGCCTGCTTGCCACTGCCTTCGGCGTGGGTGCCGCAGAACCGCCGACCCCGACCCCGACGCCGATGTCGAAGGGCGCGACGTCCAAGCTTGCCGATGCGGCGCTCGCCGCTGCAGTGGCCAGCACTCAGCGTCCCGCCGCGGAGCGCGAACGCGATCGCTATCGGCATCCGCTGGCAACGCTGAGTTTCTTTGGCGTGCGTCCGGACATGACGGTGGTTGAAATCTGGCCCAGCACCGGCTGGTATAGCCAGATCCTCGCGCCGTACCTGCGCGAGCACGGTCATTACTACGCTGCCGGGGCGCCAGCGAGCTTGCCGAACGCCTCGGCCGAGACCAAGCAGTCGGTCGCTGCCTTGCAGCAGATCTTCACTGCAGATCCGGCGCGCTTCGGCACGCCGACGCTGACCGAATTCCGACCGCCGCTGCGTGTGGATATCGCGCCACCTGCGAGTGCTGATCTGGTGCTGAGCTTCCGCAACGTGCACAACTGGATCGCCGGCGATTACGAGCAAGCCGCGTTCGATTGCTTCTTCGCCGCACTCAAGCCCGGCGGCACGCTCGGCATCGTCGAACACCGCGGCAAGCCCGGCGAGTCGCTCGATGAAATGAAAAAGAGCGGCTACGTCAGCGAGGCCTACATCAAGGCGCTGGCGCACAACTCGGGTTTCGAATTCGTCGCCGAGTCCGGCATCAACAACAATCCCAAAGACCGCAAGGACTACCCGGAAGGTGTCTGGACCTTGCCGCCGACGTTCACGCTCGGCGACAAGGATCGCGCGAAATATCTTGCAATCGGCGAGTCCGATCGCATGACGCTGAAGTTTCGCAAGCCGGGCTGATTGCAGGGCTGATCGCCGAGTCGCACTCGGGCGAAGTTCTGAGTTGCAGGTGAGTGGGGTCTAGCAAAAACCTAGACTCTTGCGCGACGCGCCAGCCTGTTCAGAATCGTGTGCGGCTCGCGTGTTCGCGCGCCCGCTAACGCAGATCGTTCATCAGCAGATCGGCCAGCGTGCGGTATTTGCCGACTTCGCCGCGCGCATTGGGTCCGCCGAGCGCATCGATTGCGTGCAGCCATTGGGCAAACACATCGTGCGCATGCCTGCGGTCATCTTCCTTGCTGAATGAGGCGACGAAGCTGAGCGCCTGCGGCGACAACAGGCTTTTTTCAGTTGCCACACAGTCGCTGCCGCTATCCGCAGGCTGCTTGTCAGCGCCCTTTGCGCGGTGTGTGGCGCTGTCGTCCTCGATGCCGGCGGTGCAGGCGTCCAGCGCGAGATCCAACTGATTGATGAATTCGCGCTGCGCCGGGCGCGCATCGGGCGGCGCTGCGGCCAGCGCTCCGACGGTTGGCATCATCATCGTGGTCGATGCGGTCGCCATCAAAATCGCCGCGACGCGCCGCAATCCCGCAGCACGGCGCCAGTCCATGGCACGTCTCATCCCAGAGCCCTCTTGTGCGTTTGCGGCGATCCCGTGTCGCCTGTTTTGGGGCGTCGCATTGAAGCGCGTCCCATTGCATCTTCGCGCGTTCATTGTCGCGCCCACAAGTCCGCGCAGTCGTGTGCCTGCAGTCGGCCGGCCGGCAGCTTAAGCTTTGCATCGAACCTTTCAGGCGGGAGCGGGCGTATGACCAAGCTGGCGGACAAAGTGGTCTGGATTACCGGTGCATCGAGTGGCATCGGCGAGGCACTGGCGGTGCTCAGCTCGCAGCTCGGTGCCAAGCTGGTTTTGAGCGCGCGGCGCGAAGGCGAACTGCAGCGCGTGCGCGCCGCCTGTGCCAATCCAAGCAAGGTGGCGGTGCTGCCGCTGGACCTGACCGACTTCGATGCGAATTCCGCCGCCGCTGCAGCCGCTGCGTTTTTCGGCCCGGTAGATATCCTCGTCAACAACGCCGGCATTTCGCAGCGCGGCCTGTTGAAGGACACCGAAATGGCGGTGTATCGCCGCATCCTCGAACTGGATTTCTTCGCCACCGTTGCGCTGACCAAGGCGCTGCTGCCGTCGATGATCGAGCGCAAGGCCGGGCATCTGGTTGTCATCAGCAGCGTGGTCGGCAAGTTCGGCGCACCACTGCGCACCGGCTACTCGGCCGCCAAGCACGCGCTCCAGGGTTTTTACGACGCCGCGCGCGCTGAAATCTGGCGCGATGGCATCAAGGTCACACTGGTATGCCCGGGTTATATCCAGACGCAGGTGTCGGTCAACGCGATCACGGCGGACGGCGGCAAGCACGGCAAGATGGACAAGGGCCAGACCGGCGGCATGCCGGCTGTGGATTGCGCCGCTGCAATCGTCCGCGCGATCGAGGCCAATCGCGAAGAAGTGCTGATCGGCATGCGCGAAGCGGTGTTCGTCAAGATCAAGCAATACGCGCCGCGTCTATTCTCGGCGATGATCAAGCGGGCGAACCCGAACTAATTGATTCTCAGACGGGCCGCAGGTGATCGAGCGCGGGCAATCGAAGTGCCGTGTGCCTAGCCCGAGCCGCGCGGACGCATTGCCAAAAAGCGAAAACAGGAAGGCGCGCGGGTAGGGCAATACCGCCTTTCAACAAGCTGGCTGTTGGCCTGGCAATGACGCAGACGCGTGGCGGCGCAGGACGTGCATGCGATCGCGACGGAGAGAAGACGCGGCTCGCGCCGCGTCCTGTCAAAGCCGGTTGAAGATGCCGTTAGAGAATCGGCATGCCCATCGATTCGACCGTGTGGTCCTCGACCGACTTCACGCCCGGCACGTTCTCCGCGGCCACGCACAAGGCGCGACGTTCCTGCTCGGAGAGCACATAGCCCCACAAGTGGACGACACCATCCTGCACCACCACGTTGGCCGCGTTGGCGCCCGACCATTTCTTGTTGCGCAGCTCGGACAGCAGATGCGTGCGGATCGCTTGATCGCCGGCCGCCGTGTCCGACTTGCGCGTGTTGATCACCGTGGCGAGCGCCTGGATGAGATTGGCGCGGCTGACGATGCCTACGGGTTTTCCTTTGCGCAGAACCGGCACGCGTTTGATGTGCCGAGTCTCCAGCAGTTCGGCGATCTCGCGAATCGGCGTCGACTCTTCAACCGAGATCACTTCGGTCGTCATCAAATCGCCGGCCCTGTGCGAGTGTGCCTTGATGTACTCAGCGGCCAAATCGCGATTGGAGGAGACGAACTCCAGCCACGTCGAGCGGCGCCGCTCGGTGCCGATCTCCGCGCGACGCAGCAAATCGCCTTCGCTGATGATGCCAACCATCTTGCCGGTTTCGTCAACCACCGGCGCGGCGCTGATGCCGCTATTGATAAACAGATTGGCGACCTGCTCCACCGTCGCGTTGACGTCGATGGTGATTACTTCGTCGGTCATGACATCTAGTGCACGCATGGGAGTCTCCGCAGTTGCTGTATCACTCACTCTGGTCGCTTCGCGTTGCGGGTGGGTTGATCTGGGTCAATAGCGGCTGCGGCTGCGCTGCGGTCCGGTGAGGTTCACGGGAACGTTATGGTTGGCAGTTCGGTGCGTTATAAACTTGCCGCTGCTCGGGAGGCGTTTTCTTAGGTACCGGTTGGTGCCAATAGCAGCCGCTCAAATGCGGCGCGTCACTTCTAAAAGTTGATGCTGCAAAAACTCCGGCGACTCAACGCCGTCTTTTCCGTAATAAGCGTTCCACAGCTCCTTCTGTTAGCTCCTGCGTGTGGCTGAACTCTTTGGCGATAAAATCCATGAAGACAGTCGCTCGACGCGGGAGCAATCGACGTGCCGAGTAAACAATATTGATGGGCGTGGGCGATCCCAGATGACCGACGAGTAAGGGCACCAACTTTCCATTCATTAACGCCTCCTGGAAAAGCCACACCGGTGCGTAGGCAACGCCAAGTCCGTCAATGGCTGCACGATAGACTCCGTCAGGGGTATTCACCCTGAATCGACCATTGACTTCAATTTCACTCTGCTTAAATGACCAAGTGTTGCCAGCAGACAACAGTGTGTAGACGATGCAATCGTGTCGTTGGAGCTGCTCAGGAGATTTTGGTGCCGGACGCGATGCCAAATAGGCTGGGCTCGCAACGCAGATGCGCTCGGCTGTTCCTATTCTGCGTGCCTTGAGCGCACTATCCTTGAGTGTGCCGATTCGTATCGCCAGGTCTACTCCTTCTTCAACTAGGTCGATGAATCGGTCGCTGACTTGTAATTCCAGATCCATTTCGGGATAAAGGCTTAACAGCGATTTAACGTGTGGCATGACGTACGACCGCGCCAACGCGGTCGGACAAGCAATGCGAAGGAGGCCGCTCGGCGTATCTTCCCCGCGCGCATTTGATTCGGCCTCGGTTACCGCGTCGAGCACTCGTCTGGCTTCAACGTAATACCGCTCTCCCTCAGGCGTTTGAGTCAGCTTGCGCGTCGAGCGGTGTAGAAGTCTCGTGCCCAAATGCTGTTCTAAAGCAGCAATGTGTCTGCTGACATTCGGCTGGCCTATACCTAATTCACGCGCTACGGCGGAGAAGCTGCCGGTTTCGACTGCACGTGTGTAGCAGTGCATCAACAAAAACCTGTCCATGGGATTCGTCCGAAAATACATTTATGCAATCAAAGCATGAATATTATCCAGTTTTTAGTACTTATCATTTTGTCCCGTCTTCAGGAAACTGTGCCTACGATGAAGGTCCGCCTTCATCCACATTCGATATTCACCTCATTGGAGCGATAAACATGGGCAAGTTAACGGGCAAGGTTGCAGTCATTACGGGCGGCACGTCGGGCATGGGATTGGCTACAGCCAAGCGTTTTGTCCAGGAAGGTGCTCATGTGTTCATCATTGGGCGCCGTGCGGCCGAGCTCGATCACGCGGTAAAGCAAATCGGGCACGGCGTCACCGGTGTGCAAGGCGACATTTCGAGCTTGCCTGATCTTGATCGTCTCTACGAGACGATCAAGAGCGAGAAGGGTCATCTCGATATCGTGTTTGCCAACGCTGGAGTTGGCGACATGTTGCCGCTGGGCGAGATCACCGAAGACCACTTCGATCGGACCTTTGATATCAATGTACGCGGCACCCTGTTCACGGTGCAGAAGGCGCTACCTCTTCTGCGCGACGGGGCTTCGATCATCCTGACGGGATCTATCGCTGGCGTTAAAGGAATTCCTGCGTTTGGCGTCTATAGCGCATCCAAGGCAGCCCTTCGTTCTTTTGTTCGTACATGGACCTTGGAACTTAAGGATCGAAAGATTCGTTCTAACGTCATCAGCCCGGGAACGATCAAAACCCCAATACTCGATCCGCTACCGAAGGAAGCGATCGCGCAAATCGTTTCAGGAGTGCCCATGGGTCGCGTGGGAGAATCTGAAGAAATCGCCAGCGCCGCACTGTTCCTGGCCTCAGATGAGTCCAGCTTCATAACCGGCATCGAACTCTTCGTGGATGGCGGCATCGCGCAGGTTTGAGCGAAGGCGAACTGGAGCGCTTCATTGGCCGTTATCTAGCATCGAAGCGTTCAAGAGTTTCAACATGCACAAGCACAGAGCCCAGGGACTTTTTGAAAAAACATCGGTTGGATTGCCGAAACGACTCTGGAGTTTATGCATGCCTGGCATGTACGAATTGAGCGCCCGGTATAACTCTCGGGCTTTCGGGTGCTCTTTCACGATCTTGACGTTGCCACTCAATATATCGACGAGAAGAAGATTAATCGCTCGGTCATTCTGGAAGTTCGGCTCGCGCCGGTCATTTGCGTTTTACAGGGCAGATTCAGCGAGCCAGCGATACTGCCGGTTGTCGCCCTTCGCTCATCCGACCGCTAATAAGCGCACTATGAACATTGTGCTTGGCGGCGAAGAAGGGGAATGCAAATGGATTTGTGGCACTGCGTTTACTGCAGTGCTTCTGCAAAAGAGACTAGTAATACGGAGCTAGTGACGCTTTTGGAGGAGTGCCGGACGAAGAATGCCAAGAACGGATTGACTGGCATTCTGCTGTATCACAAGAGATCGTTCTTTCAGGTCTTGGAGGGCGATAGAACGGCCGTGGAAGCGCTCTTCGATAAGATCGAAGTCGACCCGCGCCACAATCGCGTTATCAAGATCATCAGTGAGCCAATTGCAGCGCGGGCGTTTGCCAAGTGGACGATGGGCTACCCAAACATTGGCTTCAAGGAGTTGGCGGAAATTCCTGCGCTCAACGATTTCTTTATGCGTGGCAGGTCGTATCTCGAGTTGGGTGAAGGCCGCGCCAAAGCGCTGCTCGCCGCCTTCCAGGAAGGTCGGTGGCGCGTTTCCTTGAGGTGAGGCCTGCAAAAGGCGCGTCCCATGCAGGTCCGAGACAGGCCGAGCTTGCGATTAAAGCCTGCTACTGAACACGTATCGAATCTTCGAAGTGATGCGCTGCACGTGTTGAAGACGCGGCGTTCATGCTCGGCCCGATTGCCCCGGAAATAACCCGACGCGTCGCATCGAACATCAACGGGTGGATGCTGCGATGCCGTTAGTCCACCAAGTTTGAGCTTCCACTTGTCATTGCGACGGCGCAGCCGATGAAGCGCGCTTGCTCATCGCCAGAAATGCAGGGTTCGTCCGCAACGGATCCCAGATCGGATCGAGCGCGAGTTGCGCCGGATTCAGGCCGGCCGGGATTTGCAGCAGCTGAGGCAGGAGCTTGACGGTTTCGTCGACGTTACCGAGCTGCGCCTGCACCTGCGCCTGCGCGATTTGCGCCATGGCGCCCTTGATGGCGTCCGCGCGGTTGTGCACTACGCCCTGTGCGGCCGCCTGCAACGCCTCGTCGCGCTCGCCCAATCCGGCGTGGGCCAGGGCGAGGGTGGCGTAGCCGATGATCTCGGTGTGCTCCATCGCATCCGGGCTGCTCTGGATGACCCGGATGACGCGCTCAAAGCTGGCGCGGGCGGATTGTTCCTGCCCCGACCATTTTTGCGCGTAGCCGAGATAGATCAGATTCTGCAGGTCAGGACCAGACAAGGCCTGATCGTCGTCCGGTATCGACTTGCCGAGTAGCGCGCTCAAGTCCGCAAATCGCCGGCGATACATGTACTGGTGGATGCGTGGCTGGGAATCGACTTCGCGCACTTCCACCGGCGCACGGCTCAGCCACGCATCTGCCGCATCAAGATGGTTCTGGATCTGCTCGATCTGTGCCAGACAGGCGAGCGTGTTCGCAGAGTCCGGCACCGATTGCAGCGCTTGGTTGAGCACCTTGCGCGCCTCGTCGAAGCGGCGGACGTAGTTGAGACCTTCACAGCCCAGTGGCCCGAGGATGGTGACGTTATGCGGGTCGAGGCGTGTTGCCGCGGTGCCATGCCCGATCGCATCGTCCCAGCGGCCGAGACGACGTTCGACCAGGAACATGCCGGCCAGGATTTGCGGGTCCTTGGGTTGCTTCGCGAGTGCCTGCTGGAAATCCTCGAACGCGCCCGCAAAGTCATGTTGCACACGATAAAGATAGTAACCGTGTGCCATCAGGGCTTCTGCCGATTGCGGTGCAAGACGCAGTGCCGTCTCCGCTGCATCGCGAACCGCCGCAGCGGTGACGCGCGCCTGATCCAGCCCGTCGAAGTACATGATGCTCATGTTCAGGGCGAGTTGCGCCCAGGCCAGCGTATAGCTCGGGTCGCGCTTGACGACCGCTTGGTAGGCGTCGATTGCGCGTGCCGTGCCCGAGAACGAATAGTTGGCATCGGAGAGCGCGCGAGCGCGTAAGTAGTCTTCATACGCCACCGGGTCGTTGGTGGGCTTGGCGGCGACCGCTTGCTGCTCCTCACCGCTGAGCTTGGCGTTGAGCGCGTCGGCCACTGCCTGCGCCACTTCACCTTCAACGCCGAACATATCGTCGAGCTTGCGGTTATAGCTCTCCGCCCATAGGTGCTCGTCGCTGGCCGCGCGGATCAGCTGCACGTTGATATGCACGGCATCGCCGACTTTCTGCACGCTGCCTTCCAGAATATTGGCAACGCCGAGCTGCGAGGCAATCTCCGCCACATTCTCCGGCGCGCTGGCAAAACGCTGAGTCGAAGTGCGCGAAACCACCCGCAGCGCGCCGATCTTGTATAGCTTGGTGAGGATCTCGTCCTGCATGCCATCGGCGAAAAAAGCATTGTCCGGATCGCGGCTCAGGTTGGCGAACGGCAGTACCGCGATGGACTTGTCGTTGGCAGCCACGGTTGCCGCCGTGTGCGGCCAGAACACGCGCGCGAGCAACAGCAGCACGGCCAGCGTTAAGACACCGATGATGGCGCGGTTGAGCTTTTGCCCGGTCGCGCGAACGATGGAAACGGCAGGCGCCACCTCGTCGGTCTTGACGATGCCTTGCGGCGTCAGCTCGTAAATCCAAGACAGCACCAGCACCACCGGAAAGCCGCCGACGATCGCCAGCACCACCAGCCTCACCGCCCAGTTCGGCACATCGAAAAACGGGAATACCTGCGTCGCCACCTGCATCAGCAGCCAACCGGACACGGCGTACATGGCGCCGACCTTGTAGACGTTGCGCCTTTGCAACTCGGCAAAAAATGAAGGCTTGCCGCTCATGGCCGAGCCAGTGCCGCGACGATGTGATTCGCCGAATCGACGATCTGTGCCATTTGCCCAACAGCCAGTCTTGTTCTGGGCGTATAGACCGCGCGCCACTGACGTTCAGAAACGAAGGAGGCCGTCGCAGTCATGCGAGCGGCGAGCTGCCCCCGAGCTTGCTTGGAACCTTGCACTTAGAAGCCCCGAAAAACGAAAAACCGCAGCCCAAACCCCGATTATTTGACACTACTGTACAGGGCTTTGAAGGCGCTGGCGGCAGGCTTTCACAGAATGCTTCGAAGCCACGCATCGCCGCACTACGGGGTGACTTCCAAGCTTGCTCAGTGGGCGGCGCGATCATTGGGCACGGTTCGTTTCTGCGGAGTTTTCTGCGTTCGCTTCTGCATTCGTTTCTGCATTCGTTTCTGCGATTGATTCTGGGATCGTTATTGTCCGGTTCGAGACGCGGCCGATTCATCGTGGCCGATCTGTTCGAACGCTTCTTGCCAAGGTCGATCCGCAAAACCGCATGCCGCAATCGCATGCGAATCGACAGAACTCTTGGCGCGGCTAGTCGATCCGTCGCTGCATGAACACCAGGTCGAGCCAGCGATCGAACTTGCGGCCGACTTCGCGCAGGCGTCCGGTTTCGGTGAAGCCGAGTTGCGCGTGCAGGTCGATGGAGACTTGGTTGCCGGCTTCGATGCCGGCGATCATCACGTGCTTGCCCAGCGCTTTTGCGCGGGGCAGCAGGGCATTGACCAGTGCGATGCCGATGCCGCGTCGGCGGGCGCGCGTGTCTACGTAAACCGAATGCTCGACCGTGTGCAGATAGCCTTCCCAGGCGCGAAAGTCGCCGAACGAGGCGAAGCCGATCAGGTCGCCCACGGTGTCGCTGCCGGCTTGCTCGTCGATGGCGACCAGCACCGGATACTGCTTGGCGCGCCGTTCGGCGAGCCAGGCGGCGCGGGTTTCGAGTGTTGCCGGCGTCAGACTCCAGACGGCGGTGGTGTTGGCAATTGCCTCGTTGGTGATTTCGAGGATGCGCGGCAGGTCGGCATCTTGCGCGTCGCGGATGCGGAAGCTCATCGTGCGGCGTGCTCGTTTTGCTGAGCCAAACACGCGCAGGTCTGGGCCAACGCTATGCGCGGCTCGACGAACTTTCTGCACAGCTCAATATGCGAGCTGCACTGCGCATGCGCGTTCATGCGCAGGGCGACGAGATTCACGTGCGGCTCGATGCGATTCATGCCTGGCGCGCGTCGGCATGCAGCGTGAGCAGTCGCAGCACTTGCGCTTCGGCCCAGCTGTCGAGCTTCCAGTTCTCGATGAAACCGCAGTGCCCGCCGTGCGCAGTCGCCTGAAACGACACCATGCTGCCGGCTTCGCGCAGGCCTTCGAAATCGGCGATCGGGATCACGCTGTCGTCGTGTGCGGTGATGATCGCCAGCGGTGTGGGCGAGGCCATCAGCAGCTCCGGCGTCAAGGTGTAAGCCGAGAGATAGTCTTCGAGCGTTGCGAATTCGGTATGTGCTTCCACGAACGCCCGCGTGATCGCGGTGAAGCTTTTCAATTGACGCAATTGGCTGAAGTCGTAGCGCCCCGGCCAGGCCGTCGCTTTCTTGCCCATGGTCTGATGCCATTTCCGGCGAAAGTAACGGTGATAGACCGCCGGACCTTGATCCAGCGCGATCAAAGTATTGCCGGGCACGACCACCGGCGAGATGCCCATGCACAGCCGCGGTTCGAGACCGGCCGCCGGTCCGTGCAGGCCGACGCGCAGCGCGAAGTTGCCGCCGAGCGAGAAGCCCACCACGCTGAGCGGGCGCGCCGGTTCGAAGCGCTGAACCGCGTGGATCGCATCGAGCACTTCGGCGATGCGCGCGGAATGGAACATGTCTTCGTTCAGCGCGTGCGAATCGGCATGGTCGCGCAGGTTGAGCCGGAACGTGGCGTAGCCGGCGCGGTGCAGCGCGCAGGCGAGCGAGTACAGGTAGTTGCTGTAATGGCCACCTTCCCAACCGTGAATCAGCACCACCAGGCCGCGCGCACGCGCGGTGGGCGCTGGCGTATGGCATCCGGTCAGACGCACGCCGTTGCCGCAGTCGAGAATGTGATCGCGCGAGAGTGGATCGAGCACCAGCCCGCGACTTCGCCAGATGCGCCGCGTCGGCCCCTTGGTCGCCAGCAGCGACTGCAAGCCGGGGCTGCGCAGGCTCCACGGCGGCTGGAAGGGTTCTATCGTGAGTGCGCGATCGTCGTACATGCCAGTGATTGCAGGCGTCGGCGTCGAATCAGCGCGTGCCGTGCAGGCGCCGCAGCACACCTTCGTAAATGGCTGACAGGCGTTCGAGATCGTCGATGCGCACGTGCTCGTCGATCTTGTGAATGCTGTCGTTGATCGGGCCGATCTCGACCACTTCCGCGCCCAAAGGTGCAAGGAAGCGCGCATCCGAAGTGCCGCCGCCGGTGAAATGCTCGGGGCTGAGGCCGCAGACTTCATTGATCGAGGACTCGGCTGCCGCAATCAATGCGCCGTGTCGCGTGAGGAATGGCTCGCCGGTATGCCACCACTGCGCGTCGTAGCGCAGGCCGTGGTGATCCAGCACTGCGAACACGCGTGCCTTCAGCTCGTCAGCGGTGGATTCGGTGCAGTAGCGGAAATTGAAAATCAGATCGGCTTCGCCGGGGATCACGTTATTGGCGCCGGTGCCGCCATGCAGGTTCGAGACCTGGAACGAGGTCGGCGGGAACTGTGCATTGCCCTGGTCCCATTCGGTTGCGACCAGTTCGGCCAACGCCGGAGCGAGACGGTGAATCGGGTTGTCCGCCTTGTGCGGATAGGCAACATGGCCCTGCTTGCCGAGTACGCGCAGATTGCAGCCGAGCGAACCGCGCCGGCCGACGACGATGCGGTCGCCGAGTGTGAGATGGCTGGAGGCTTCACCGACGATCGCGTAGTCCGGCACGATGCCGCGCTCACGCAGCACCTGCGCCACGTACTTGGTGCCGTGCAGCGCGGCACCTTCTTCATCGCTGGTGATCAGGAAGGCCAGCGTGCCGCGGACCTTGGTGTCGGCGAGCAGGCGCTCGACTGCACAGACCATCGCGGCGAGTCCGCTCTTCATGTCGGCTGCGCCGCGGCCATACAGCACGCCGTCGCGAATCTCCGGCTGGAACGGATCGCTCGACCAGCGATCGAGCGGACCGGTGGGCACCACGTCGGTGTGGCCGGCAAGAATCAACAGCGGCGCCGGAGCAGCGGGGTCCGCGCAGTAGGTCGCCAACAGGTTGGTGACGCCTTCGCGGTTGAGCCATTCGAGCGTGAAGCCGAGGCGCTGCAGGCGCTCGCCGATCAGCGCACAGCAGCCGGCGTCGTCCGGCGTCAAAGAGCGCCGGCCGATCAGAGCGCGGGTCAGGTCCAGAACGGGACGGAGCGGCAGGTCATCGGCCATTGCACAAAGCGAAAGCGGGAAGGAGAGTGCGAAGGATAACAGCGTCATGCCCGCACCAAGCGGGCGCGGAAGCTCGGCCCGGCCGGTTCACCCGCTCAACCGATGCTGCGCGATTGGCGTTGTCCCGTTCGTCCGCGCCATGCGTTCGGCACGGATTACGTGTTCGGTTCGCCCGCGACGCATCCTGGTTCGCGATTGGCAGAAGCCGAAACGAGCGAGACCAGCGTTCCCATCGAACGAGCGAAACGAGCGCTCCCATTCATGCGCATCCCACCGCTTCGCGCCGCTGCCGCCGCACTGGCGGATAATGCGGCAGGTCTTGAAGCCACGGAGCCTTCGCATGTCCGATGAAACGATCACCAGCATCGCCCACGTGATCCAGCTGTCGGTGGCGCCGGTGTTCCTGCTGTCCGGTATTGCCGCGCTGCTGAATGTGCTGACCAATCGGTTGTCGCGCATCGTCGACCGTGCGCGCAACATGGAGGCACAGTTTCCGAATGCCGCACCCGGCCGAATCGAGCAGCTCAGCACCAGCCTGCGGCGGCTGGCGAAACGCGCGCGCTGGGTAAGCTGGGGCATCAGCCTGTGCGCGAGCAGCGCGATCCTGATCAGCTCGGTGGTGATTGTGTTGTTCCTCGATACGCTGGCCAACGCCAATGGACGCCTGCTGGTGGCCGGCCTGTTTATTTCGGCGATGCTCGCACTCACCGGTGGCTTGATCTGCTTCCTGCGCGAAATCTATCTGGCCACACGCTACCTGCGCATCGGCGTGCCGGAGCCGGAGCAAACCGGCACCACGGTGGTGCCGACGCGGCAATAAGCTGCTGTAAAACTCGCCACAGTGTGCTCTCTTGTATTCGCAGATCGTTGCGCGAATCCGAATCCGAATCCGAACCCGATTGCGTCCGAGCGAGAGAACAAGCGAGCGGGCAGGTGAAATTCGCGGACCGCTCAAGCACGCCGATCACGAGCACACCGCTGAAGCACACTGATCAAGCACACTGATCAAGCACACAAAACACGCAAACCGTTTACGCGCATCGATCGCTCGGGCCGATTGAGCAAATCGAAGGTGTGGGGCGAATGTAAAAATAAAACAGGGAAGTTGAACGCAGCGCCGTTGGTGCTTCGATCGCAACCGAATAACTTTTTGACGCTTTCCGATCGATCGAACGCATCAGCGCCGATCGGCCACAACTCGATCGATCGCATGCGCGCCGATCGGCCACAACGCATCCATCACGATTGTCCAGGAGTTCTCCGCAGATGAACGTATCCGAAGCCGTTGCCTCGCGCCGCAGCGTGCGTGCATTCACCGATCAGCCAGTCGCGCCCGAGCTGCTGCGCGATCTGCTGTCGCGCGCGGCGCGCGCGCCATCCGGTGGCAACTTGCAGCCCTGGCGCATCTACGCGCTGGCTGGCGCGCCGCTGGCGGAACTGAAGGAGGCGATGCGCCTGCGTCTGCGCACCAAGCCAACGCCGCCGAAGCCGGAGTATCTGGTGTATCCACCCGCGCTGACCGAGCCTTATCGAACCCAGCGCTTCGCGGTCGGCGAAGCCATGTATGCGCTGCTCGGCATTCCGCGCGAAAACAAGATCGGCCGCCTGCAGTGGATTCAGAACAACTTCGAATTCTTTGGCGCGCCGGTCGGTTTGATGTGTTACGTCGATCGCCAGATGGGCCCGCCGCAATGGTCGGATCTCGGCATGTATCTGCAGACGCTGATGCTGCTGCTGCGCGAACAAGGTCTCGACAGTTGCGCGCAGGAAGCCTGGTCGCTGTATCACGACACCGTCGGCGCCGTGCTGGCGCCGCCCGCTGAGTGGACGCTGTTCTGCGGCATGTCGATCGGCTACGCCGATCGCTCGGCGCCGCTCGACCGGCTGGTGACCGAGCGTGCGCCGCTGGAGAGTTTCGCGACGCTACGCGGTTGCTAGTGCTGCTTCGCGCTGCAAGCTCTCGCGCACCTGCGCGACGATTTCGTAGGAGTGCAGGCGCGCGACGTGGTCGTACATCAAGCCGGTCACCAACAGTTCGTTCGGACGATGGCGTTCGAGGAAGGCGGCGATGCCGCGCTGCACGGTCGCACGCGAGCCGACCACCGAGCATCGCAGCGCCTGATGCACATGATGCTGCTCGGCATCGCTCCAGCGTCCTTCCATCGAGGTCACCGGTGGCGGCACCTGACCAGGACGGCCGCGGATCAGGTTGAGGAACTGCTGTTGCAGCGAACTCGACAGATAGATCGCTTCGAGATCTTCGTCGGCGGCGAACACGTTCAGCGACAGCATCACGTAAGGCTGTTGCAGCACGTCTGAAGGCTTGAACTGGCTGCGATACAGCGAGAGTGCGGCTTCCATGTCGGCCGGTGCGAAATGCGAGGCGAACGCAAACGGCAGACCGAGCGCGGCCGCCAGCTGCGCACTGAAGGTGCTTGAGCCGAGTAGCCATAGCGGCACATGCAGGCCCGCACCGGGCACCGCGCGCACGGCTTGGCCGGGTTCGAGCTCGCCAAAGTAACGGCGCAGTTCCATCACGTCCTGCGGGAAGCGGTCGGCGCTGGCGATGTTCTCCCGGCGCAGTGCGCGCGCAGTCAGCTGGTCGGTGCCGGGCGCGCGACCCAGACCGAGATCGATGCGTCCCGGATAGAGCGATTCGAGCGTGCCGAATTGTTCGGCGATCACCAGCGGCGCATGGTTCGGCAGCATCACGCCGCCCGCGCCGACGCGAATGCTGTGCGTGCCGGCGGCGATGTAGCCGATCACCACCGAGGTGGCCGCGCTGGCGATGCCGCTCATGTTGTGATGTTCGGCTACCCAGAAGCGATTGAAGCCCCAGCTTTCTGCGTGCTGCGCCAGATCCAGCGTATTGCGCAGCGCCTGCGCCGGCGTGGCGCCTTGCGGCACCGGCGACAAGTCGAGAATTGAAAACGGCACCGCAGTTGCTGAGTTCATGATGTCTCCTTGCCACTGATATGACGTTGCCGGACCGGCCTTTCAAGCAGACCGGGCAAATCGGTGCGCGAGTCGGTGCGCGAATCGGTTCGCGCGCTGGACCGTGTTTGGAACAGCGCGACAAGCCACGCGCGCGCTAGTCGGTGCGTAGTCGGTTTGGATCAAGTCGATTCGCGTTGCTGCACGGCAGTTCGCGCAACCGCAGATTCGTAATGTTCGCACGATCGCTCAAATCATCGCGCGAACCATCGCAGGTTGCCGGGGGACGCCAGTGCCAAGCCTGACCGCGTTCGCAGCAACGCACTGGCCATGATGCAGCCCGCCATTCAAATCCAAAGGGCCGAAGTACAGAAGCGGTTGATCGGCGCAATGCTTTGCTGGCTGAGAAGCGAACTCGCGAACCGACGCATCTGCTCGCATAGGTTTCTCGCGATATTCAGAGCCGCTGGCATCGCAAACCGCGGGTATTAAATCTCGGCAGACCCTTACGCCCGCACGCGACTGCGTGAAGTCCTGGTCACGAGCCTTTAGCATGCAGCTTCGTGTGGCGCTCTTTCGCGCACGCCTCGCTCAAGGATGATCGATGTCGTTCACCGCAGTCTCACCGCGTCGGGTCTCCGCGCGCCGTCTCGCACAACTGCGCCATTGGCGCACGCGTGCAATTTTCTGGTGTGGCGCGATCAGCGTCGGACTGGTCGCGGTTGGCTTTGCGTACGCCTGTACCTGGGCGATTGGAACGCATGCGCGGCTGCTGGATCGCTGGCTACTGGCGGCGCCAATCGTCACCCCACTGGGTCTGGCGTTTGTCGTATGGGCCACGCGTCGCTTGGCGCCCGGCAGCGAAGGCAGTGGTATTCCGCAGGCGATTGCGGCACTCGATGCGGTGGACGAGGCGGCACGCGCGCGGCTGCTGTCGCTGCGCATCGCATTCGGCAAGATCGTGTTGACCGTTGCCGCGTTGCTCAGCGGTGCCTCGGTCGGACGCGAAGGTCCTACCGTCCATGTGGGCGCGGCGATCATGGATGCGCTGGGCCGTATCAAGCGCTTTCCGCACGACTACGTGCGGCGCAGCCTGGTGCTTGCGGGTAGCGCGGCCGGGCTCGCCGCGGCGTTCAATACGCCAATCGCCGGCATCGTGTTCGCGATCGAGGAAATGGCGCGGTCGTTCGAGGAACGCACCACCGGAACGCTGCTGACGGCGGTGATCGTCGCCGGTGTGGTTGCCACCGGCCTGCTCGGCAATTACAGCTATTTCGGCGTCGCCGATGCGCACCTGCCGACGGCTGCGTCCTGGCTCGCAGTGCCACTGTGCGGAATCGTCGGTGGTTTCAGCGGGGGTTTGTTCGCGCGCATTTTGCTGCAGCTGAAACGACAGTTCGCGCCGTTATCGGCCGCGCGGCCGGTTGCGCTGGCATTCGCGCTGGGATTGATTGTGGCCCTGCTCGGCCTGCTGTCGCATGGCGCGACCTATGGCACCGGTTACGACCAGGCGCGAGGATTGCTCACCGGAAGCTCGACGCCGGGACTGCTGTTTCCGGCATTCAAATGGCTGGCAACGATGGCGTCCTACCTCACCGGCATTCCGGGCGGCATCTTCTCGCCGTCGCTGGCCACCGGTGGCGGCCTCGGTGCCGACTTGGCACCGCTGTTGCCACAGGCGCCGTTCGAAACGATGGTGGTGCTGGGCATGGCCGGCTACTTCGCCGGCGTTACCCAGTCGCCACTCACGGGTGCGGTGATCGTCATGGAAATGGTCGACGATCACGCGCTGATCCTGCCGATGCTGGCAACCACCTTCCTTGCGCTCGGCGTTTCGCGACTGATCTGCAACGTGCCGATCTATCGCGCACTCGCGGCGTATTACCTGCCAGCGAAAGGCGCGGCAGACGCCGAGACGCGCGCCGCGCCGCCAACCGCCGCTACTTGAAGGTGCTGACGACGTTAATGTGCGATTCGAGATTGCCGGTATTCCACTCGGCGACCAGCGCAGTGCCCGCCGTCACCGGTTGGCCGTCATCCTTCAGCAGGATCGCATCGAGCGTGGCGCAACTGCTCGCGCCTGCTTTCAGCGTGCCCGGCGCGGTGACACCGATTTCGAATCCGCGGCAATTGCCGTCGCCTTCGCAAGCGGCTTTGTAAGTGCCGTCGGACGGCAGGAATACCGCGGAGGTATCGCCGCCTGGCAAGGCAATCCGGCAGATCTTGATCTTGCCGTGAGCGCCATCCGCATTGGCCACTTGGGTCATGCTCAGTGCCAGCACCGCAACCGAAACCCAGCGCATATTGAACGTCATAGCAGACTCCCCTGAGTGCCGTCCCTGGCTGTTGTTCGAGTCGCACCGATCCGGAGCGACGCGGGGAATCTAGCAAAGAAATCGGATCCTGCGGTAGCGATCAACCCGGGTGGCGGATCGGCATTCGACGCGGAATCGTATGCGAGCGCGTTGGAAGAACTGCGGTCGTGTCGAGCGCTGCTCGCCTGCGGTTTGGTCTAGTTGCGTGCGCGGGCGCGATGCTCCGCCACCGTATGCGAAACGCCACTGCCGGGAATGCTTTCGTCGGCGAGCGGGTCGGGGGCCGAATCGGTCCGTGTGGCGCCTTGCGGGAACACGCTGAAGTTGGCCGGACGCAGACGGATCGATTCGCCGACGCTCCAGAGCTTCTGCTCCGGTTCCGGATGCGGCAGTTCGATTTCCAGCAGATCGCCGCTGGTCACGCGCGCGGTCAGGCGCAGACGCTGACCCGTGCGTTGAAGCTCGAACACCTCTGCATCGATGCCGGGCACGCCAGCATCCACCACGCGGAAATCGCCGGGGCGCGTGTAGATGTCCACGCGACCGGCCGGATGCTGCGAGGTCTGGTCGAGCGGCAGGCTGCTGCCATCGACATAAACACGCCCGTCGCGCACCGTGCCCGGCAGCACGTTCGGCGTACCGAGGAAGTCGAACACGAACGGCGTTTTCGGGAAGTCGTAGACCTCGTCGGTGGTGCCGACCTGCTCGATCTGGCCGCGATTCATCACGACCACGCGGTCGGCGAGTTCCAGCGCCTCTTCCTGATCGTGCGTGACGAAGATGGTGGTGTAGCCGGTTTCGCGATGCAGTTTTCGCAGCCAGCGCCGCAGGTCCTTGCGCACCTTCGCATCGAGCGCGCCGAAGGGTTCGTCGAGCAACAGCACGCGCGGTTCGATCGCCAGTGCACGGGCTAGCGCCACGCGCTGTTTCTGGCCGCCGGAGAGCTGCGCCGGATAGCGGCCGCCGAGTTCGGTCAGCTGCACCAGCGCCAACAATTCCTCCACGCGCTGCTTGATCGCGGCCTCGCTCGGACGCAGCTTGCGGCTGCGCACACGCAGACCGAAGGCGATGTTGTCGGCGACCGTCATGTGCTTGAACAGGGCGTATTGCTGGAACACGAAGCCGACCTGCCGCTGCTGCACGCTCAGTCCGGTGGCGTCGGTGTCGCCGAACAGGATGCGGCCCTGCGCCAGCGGTTCGAGCCCAGCGATTGCGCGCAGCAGCGTGGTCTTGCCGGAGCCCGAAGGCCCGAGCAGCGCCAGCAGTTCGCCGGAGGCGATATCGAGGTCGATGCCGCGCAGCGCGTGGAAGCTGCCGTAGTGTTTGTGGACGTCGCGAATCGTGATGTTCATGTTTGGCTCGAAAAACCCGGCATCATTCCGACCGGGCTGAATAGTTAGCGAAGCATCAATGCCGGCGCGTGGCAGAAAGCTGATCGGCGTAGCGCCATTCCAGCAGGCTCTTTGCGGCGAGCGTCAGCAGTGCGAGCAGCGCGAGTAGCGAAGCCACCGCGAACGCCGGCACCAGTTGATAGTCGTTGTACAAAATCTCGATATGCAGCGGCATGGTGTTGGTGAGCCCGCGGATGTGACCCGACACCACGCTCACTGCGCCGAATTCGCCCATCGCACGCGCGTTGCATAACAGCACGCCGTACAGCAGACCCCATTTCACGTTCGGCAAGGTGACATGCCAGAACGTCTGCCAGCCGGACGCGCCAAGACTCAGAGCGGCCTGCTCGTCGTCGGTGCCGAGTTCCTGCATCAGTGGAATCAGTTCGCGTGCGACGAACGGAAAGGTGACGAAGATCGTCGCCAGCACGATGCCGGGCACGGCGAACACGACCTTGATGCCGTGACTGATCAAGTAAGGGCCGGCCCAACCCTGCGCGCCGAAAATCAGGATGTAGATCAGGCCTGCGACCACCGGCGAGACCGAGAACGGCAGATCGATCAACGTGATCAACGTCTGCTTGCCGCGAAATTCGAACTTGGTGATCGCCCAGGCGGCACTCAGACCGAACACAAGATTCGCCGGCACCGCGATTGCCGCCGCCAGCAAGGTCAGCCGAATCGCGGACAAGGTGTCGCTGCCGGCGAAGCTGGCGAAATACGCAGAAATGCCCTTGCTCAGCGCGGCCGCAAACACCGACAGCAGCGGCAGCAGCAAGAAGCCGGCAAGAAACAGCACAGCCAGCGCGATCAAACTGCGACGCACCCACGGCGCCTCCGTGATCACCGCATTCCGCTGCATCAAAGGCTCGAAGGGGTGAGCCGGCGCGCTTAGGGAATGACTCAATGTCATTCCCTGCGCCGGCGAACGCCCAGCCATGGATGGCTGGGCCGGGGGCAGGCCAGAGTGATCAGTCACGACAAGGACGTCCGCGGTGAAAGAGAAGCGAAGCGCAAATGACTCAATGTCATTCCCTGCGCCGGCGAACGCCCAGCCAAGGGTTTCGGCGAATGTTTCGTGAGCACTGCTCGCGATTCGCCGAAACGATCGCGCCACGGATGGCGCGATCCGGCTTGCCGGCGCAGCAGAAGCGCAGCCGAGCAAGGCTGGGCCGGGGGTAGGCCAGAGTGATCAGTCACGACAGGGAAGTCCGCGGTGAAGGAGAAGCGAAGCGCAAATGACTCAATGTCATTTTCAAGGAATGACTCAATGTCATTCCCTGCGCCGTCAAATTGCAGTCGGCATTACCCAAAGACGTTTCGTTCGCAGAGATTCGAATACGCATCACTTGGTCGCCCCGCGTGCGCGCGACCAGGCCTGCAGCAGATTGATGATCAGCAGCAGCGCGAACGAGATCACCAGCATCGCCGCGGCGATGGCAGTGGCGCCGCGATAGTCGAATTCGTCGAGCTTGATGGTGATCAGTAGTGGTGCGATTTCGGTGACGTTCGGGAAGTTTCCGGCGATGAAAATCACCGAGCCGTACTCGCCGACGCCGCGCGCGAATGACAGCGCGAAGCCGGTGACCAGCGCCGGCAGCACTGCCGGCAGGATCACCTGCGTCACCGTATGCCAGCGCATCGCGCCGAGGGTGGCCGCTGCTTCTTCGAGATCGCGCTCCACTTCGCGTAGCACCGGTTCGACCGTGCGCACGACGAATGGCAGGCCGATGAATGTGAGCGCGACGACGATGCCGATGCGCGTGTAGGCCACCTTGATTCCGAGCGGCGTGAGCAGTTCGCCGATCCAGCCGTTGGGCGCGTAAAGCGCCGTCAGCGCGATACCGGCAACCGCAGTCGGAAGCGCGAACGGCAGGTCGATCACCGCATCGAGCAGGCGCTTGCCGGGAAACTCGTATCGCACGAAGACCCAGGCGACCAGACTGCCGAATACTGCATTGATCAGTGCGGCGATGAACGCCGCGCCGAAACTCAGGCTCAGCGCGTTGAGCACGCGCGGACCGCTGAGCACGGACCAGAGGCCATCGAACCCGAGCCCGGAGGCGCGGAAGAAGACGCCCGCGAGCGGAATCAGCACGATCGCGCTTAAGTAGAAAATCGTGAAGCCGAGCGTTGGCCCGAAACCGGGCAGCGTGCGGCGTGGCGCGCGCGGCGCGGATGGAATGGCTGAGGCGATCGTGCTCATGGCAGGGCTTTCAATGCAATATCAGTGCTGGACGCCGGCGATGACGCGATCGAAGCTGCCGCCGTCTGCGAAGTGCTCGGCTTGTGCCTTAGTCCAGCCACCAAACGCCTGATCGACATCGAACAGCTTCAGTGCGGGAAACTCGGCTGCGTGCGCCTTGAGTACCTTCTCGTCGATCGGACGCAGGCCGTTGTGCGCGAAGATTTCCTGCGCGGCCGGTGTGTAGTGGAACTGCAGGTAGGCCTGTGCGAGTTCGGTGTTGCCCTTCTTGGCAGCAAGCTTGTCGACGCGTGCGATCGGGTTGTCGGCGCGCACGGTCAGTGACGGCACCACTACTTCGAACTGGTCGGCGCCGAATTCGCTGCGAATCAGGCCGACTTCGTTTTCGAACGTGAGCAGCACGTCGCCGAGTCCGCGTTGCGCAAACGTGGTGGTTGCGCCACGGCCGCCGGTATCCAGCACCGGTACGTTGCCGAACAATTTCTTTTCGAAGGCGAGGGCCGCGTCGTCGCTGCCATTGGCCTTGCTGCGCGCGTACTGCCACGCGGCGAGATAGCTGTAGCGGCCGTTGCCGGAGGTTTTCGGATTCGGAACGATGACTTGTACGCCGGGCTTGATCAGATCGTCCCAGTCGTGGATGCCCTTGGGATTGCCCTTGCGCACGATAAACAGAATCGCCGACCAGGACGGACTGCTGTGGTTCGGCAGCCGCGATTGCCAGTCGGCCGGCAGCAGACCGGCTTTGGCGACGGCGTCGATGTCGAGCGGGTTATTCATCGAGACCACATCCGCTTCGAGGCCGTCGATCACCGCGCGCGCCTGCTTGCTGGAGCCGCCGTGCGATTGATCGATCTGCAAGGTTTCACCCTTGTGCGACTTGCTCCACTCGGCGACGAACGCAGGGTTCAGATCCTGGTACAGACTGCGGGCGACGTCATAAGACGCGTTCAGCAGTTCGGCTGCGTTCGCAGGCAAGGCGAGCACGGCCGCGGCGATGCCGATGATCGCCGGCCACGCGCGGCGTGCTGCCGGAAAGCGAGAGGAGGGCTGCGGTCGAAATAAGGTCATGTGGCGCGCAATTCGTGGCGTGTGAACGAGACGGCGCCCGGTCAAAGCCGGGCGCCGGTGAAAGCCTGAAGTTTATGCTGCCGCGATGTTCGATTGATGTCGGTTGGCGCGCTCAGGATTTCGACTGATAGAGCTGATCGAACAGTGCACCGTCGGCCAGGTGCGTCGTGTTCAGTTCATCCCAGGACTTGAACAGATCGGAGAACTTCAGCAGTTCGAGTTTCGGGAAACGCGCGAGGTCGGCCTTGTCGGCGAACTCCGGCTTCAACGGACGGTAGTAATGCGCGGCTTCGGTTTTCTGGCCGGCCGGCGAATACAGGAAGTCCAGATAAGCCTTGGCCTGCTTCAGCGTGCCGTGCTTGATGGCATTCGCTTCGACCAGCGCGACCGGCGGCTCCGCCAGCACCGAGACCGACGGCGTGACGATTTCGAACTTGTCGGCGCCAAACTCGTTCAGCGTCAGGAAGGCTTCGTTCTCCCAGGTCACCAGTACGTCGCCGACATCGCGCTGCGCGAACGTGGTGGTCGAGCCGCGCGCACCGGTATCCAGCACCGGCACGTTCTTGTAGAGCTTCTGGATGTAGTCCTTGGCCTTGTCTTCGCTGCCGAGCTTCTTGACGCCGTAGCCCCAGGCTGCAACGTAGGCCCAACGGCCACCGCCGCTGGTCTTCGGATTCGGCACGACGACGGCAACGCCGGGTTTGACCAGATCGTCCCAGCCTTTGATGGCTTTCGGGTTGCCCTTGCGCACGACGAACACCAGCGTCGAGGTGTAGGGCAGGCCGTTGTTCGGGAACTGGCTACGCCAATCGGGCGAGACCACCTTGGCGATCTTGGCGATCTGGTCGATGTCGTAAGGCAGGCCGAGCGTGACGACATCGGCTTCGAGACCGTCGATCACCGAGCGCGCCTGCTTGCTGGAACCGCCATGCGAGGTCTGGATGCTGATGTCTTCGCCGGTCTTCTTTTTCCAGTCGGCGGCGAACTGCGTATTGATGTCCTGATACAGCTCGCGGGTCGGGTCGTAAGACACATTCAGCAGCGAACTGCTGGCGGCGTGGGCGGGCAGGCTCAGCGCAAGGCCGGCCAGCGCCGACAGGAACGAGGCGCGCTTCAACATCGTGGATCCCCTAAAAGTTATAGACGTGACGAAATAACCAGGGCTTCAGGATGCCAATGCCGAACTGCATTTAAAAATAATATTAAGTGCGTTTGATATTCACTATTAGTCTAACGATCGCGGTGCCCGGCCCTCGTCTCTGTGACGGTTCGACCTTGCTGTCCCGTATTAAAGCGGTCGCAGGCGCATGGGTAGGCCATCCTTGGGTTTCGCGATCGGCGCGAGCTGGTAGGGAATCCGGTAATCGGCTGGCGTCTCCAGCGCAAACGCCAGCAATAGCGGGTGCAGCACGGCCTTCACCTGCATTTCGGCGAAGTGCAGTCCGAGACACATATGCGCGCCGCCGCCGAAAGGAATCCAAGCAAAGGGATGCCGCTTGTGCTCGGCGCGTGCCGGCGAGAAGCGCTCGGGGTCGAAGGTTTCGGGCTCGTTCCACCAGCGCGGCAACCGGTGCGTGATGATCGGAAACACATTCACCGAGGTGAAGGCCGGAATCGCATAGCCGTGAATCTCGCAATCCTTCAACGCCATCCGCATGATCGTCGTCAGCGGTGGATACAGGCGCAGTGCTTCGCGCAGTACCCAATCGGTGCTGGTAAGCAGTGCTAAGTCGTCGTGGTCCAGCGTCGCCTTGCCGAAGTCCGCGGCCTGCTGGCGCAAGCGTTGCTGCCATTCGGGATGCCGCGCCAGCGCGTAGGCGATCGTCGTCAGCGCGCTCGTCGTGGTGTCGTGCGCAGCCATCATCACGAAGATCAGGTGATCGATGATTTCGTCGTCGCGATAGCGGTCGCCGGTTTCACTTACCGCGCGGCACATCTGGCTGAACAGGTCGCTGCCGTTGCCCGCGCGCCGAGCGGGAATCCGTTCGCGCAGGAACTGCTCCAGATGCGCGCGACCTGCCAGCCCGCGTGCGTAGCGGCGCCCGAGCAGCGGCACCCGGATCACCGCGGCGGAGGCCTCGACCAGATCGACGAAGTCGCGGTTGACGCGGTCCATCTCCGACTGCAGTTCGACGCCGAGAAACAGCTCGGCGGCCAGCTCGAGCGTGAGCCGCTTGATCGCCGGGTAGAAATGGAAGTCGGTTTGCGTGCGCCATTGTTTGAGCGCGGCAACGATGCGCGGATTCATCCGCGCGAGATAGTCCTGCAAGGCTTCTTTGCGGAACGCCGGCTGCAGCAGACGCCGCTGGTAACGGTGATCGTCGCCGTCGCGCAGCATCAGCCCATTCGGGAACAGACGCCCGAGGATCGGATGCCAGCCGTGGTGCGCAGAGAAATTCTGATCGCGATCGAGCAGCACGAACTCGTTGCCCTCGGCGCTCATCAGGCTGACTCGGCGACGGAACAGGAAATGGCTGCGCGACACCGGCCCGAAACGCGCCTCGGTGTCGCGGCAATAGGCCAGCGGATCGCGCAGGAAGTGGAGCGTCTGACCGATCAGGGGCGCGCCGTAGTCACCCGGAATATGGGCGAGTGCGGCGGCCGAAGGGCCCGCGCCGATCAGACTTGAGCTTGCAGACATCCGTAAACCTCGCCTTTGCAGTTGCAGACTGGAGCGCGAGTGGAGTGTACGTCGCTACGATGTCTCTATAGCGTTTCTACGACGTCGCCGTGACGTCGCTGCGACGTCGCAACGATGTCGCTGAGGCGTTTCTGCGCGTTCAATGGGTGTTGCGCCGGTACTCGCTTGGGAGGGTCGGATCGATCGGTTCGGGTCCGTCGGTTTGGCGTGTGTCTGTGCTCGGCACCCGTTCAGATAAATAGGTGCGAACCCGCGCCAAGGATTTCGAGCAAGCCGCTCAAAGCGAGGTTGACCGATGTGCGGGCACAGGCAAGCGCGTTGACCGGTGAGCTGAACGAAACGGGGTAGGTGCGCGCGGCTCGAAATTTCCGCTTCAGGATGCGTCCGTTGCCGGCACCGAAGTCGAATCGACCGTCACCTCGGCGCCTTCGCTGCTGCCCAGCCGCAAAGGTGACGTGGCCGCCTGCAATTGCAGGACGATCAACAGCGCGGTGCCGTGCTGTGGATGTGGCGCGACACTGACCACTTCGCCGACCGCTTGGCCGTCACCGTCGGCGGCGTAGACGGCATCCCCCGGCGCTGCCGTTCCCGAGATATAGGCGCGCAGTATCCGGCGCTTGAGCGTGCCGAGATAATGCAGCCGCGCCACGACTTCCTGGCCCGGATAGCAGCCTTTACGAAAGCTGATGCCGCCGAGCAGGTCGAGATTCAACATCTGCGCGACAAAATGCTCCTGCGTCGCCACGCCGATCGACGGCAGACCGGCGAGGATATCCAGCAGTCGCCAGGCCGCAGTCCCACAGGGACGCAGCGGACTCGAATGATTGCGCCACAGCGCGGCAAGTTCGGCCGCCGGAGCCTGCAACGTGAAGCGGGCGATCGCACCCGGACGCCGGACGATGCGGATCGCACCACGCTCGGCGACGTCCCAGTCCGTCGCCGGCACAGGTAGATCGTTGCGCGACAGCCATTCGGCGGCATTGGGCCCGCTCAGGCCCAGTTGCGGCAGGCTTGCGCTGACATCGCTCAGCTGCACTTTTGCGCGCAGAACGTACATTCGCAGGCGTTTTTGTACGCTTGCGACCAAATCCGCCGAGATTTCAACTCGAATGCCGTCGTCGCCGCGTGTGAGGCCGAGCAGGGCGAGTACACGACCCTTGGGCGAGTTGTAACTGGACAGCTGCGCCTGTGCGTTCTTCAGCCCGGCGACGTCGTTGCTGAGCTGACCTTGCAGGAAGGCATCGGCGTCCGCCCCCTGTACCAGCAGGCATCCAAGCTGGGTCAACGGAAAAATACAGTCTTCTTGCAAGGCCGCCGCGGCCTCGCCGGGCGCATCGCCGAAATCGAGTTCGAAGGCTTCGCGCGCAACCGCACCGGCATCCGCCGGCAACCACGCGGCGTGCGCTGCGGGCGACGGAGCAGCAGGGGTAAGCAGTTCGATGGAAGCACTCCAAACATTGCGGGAATTGCGCGAAGTTTGTCACAATTGGGATCTCAGACCGACGCTATGAACGACCCCTCCAGTCCAAGCAAATCCAAAGCTGCCGACGATCCATCAACGGATCCGGTTGCGGACCTTGCGGAGCAAGCCACGCCGGATGAGTCGACGCCCGCAGTACGCGAGATCGGCGGTCGCCGCGACGGCACGGATCCCACCCGGTTTGGCGACTGGGAAAAAGGCGGTCGCTGCATCGATTTTTGAGCGCGCATTTCGCCAATAACACGACCATCATTCAGGAGCGGTAAGCATGGCTGAGAACACCACAGCGTCGAAGAGCGCGCAGATCGCGGCGCGGCCCCTGTCGCCGTTCATGCTTGGACCCTATTACAAATTCCAGTTGACCTCGGTGCTGTCGTTTGCGCATCGCCTCACCGGCCTTGGCCTGAGCATGGGCACGGTGCTGATCGCGATCTGGGTGCTGGCGGCCGCAGCCGGTCCTTGGTCGTATGCGCAGTTCGCGCAAGTCGCACGATCCATTCCCGGTGAAGTGCTGCTGTTCGCCTGGAGTTGGGCGCTGCTGTATCACCTGTGCAACGGCATTCGCCATTTGGTCTGGGATACCGTGCACGGCTTCGACCTGAAGAACACCTATCTCGGCGGCTACCTCGTCGTCGCACTGTCGCTGGTGCTGACCGCGGCGGTCTGGATCGTCGCCTTCGCGTTTTAATTCTTCAGTCATCAATTCATCGGTCGCGTCCTCGACCCAGTCGTCGAACGCTTAAGGAGTCGTCAATGAGTCTGCGCTCACCGCTGTCCCAGGCCCGCGGGCTGGGATCGGCCAAAGAAGGAGTCGGTCACTGGTGGATGCAGCGCCTGTCGGCGCTTGCACTGATTCCGCTGGCGCTGTGGTTCGTGTTCAGCATCGCGCGCTACCACGTCGCCGACTACCCGACCATGATGGCCTGGGTGCATGCGCCGCTGGTCGCCGTCACCCTGGTGCTGTTCTTCATCGCCGGCTTCTATCACTCGGCACTCGGCGTGCAGGTCGTGATCGAAGATTACGTCGGCAACGAAGCGCTGAAGATTGGTGGCATCGCGCTGGTCAAACTCGCGCATTTCGCGCTCGCTGCGGCGAGCATCTTTGCCGTCCTCAAGATTGCATTCGGAGCGCCGTAACAATGAGCACCGCCAGTCCCTCGGCGTCGTCTGCCTACAAGATCATCCATCACGAGTACGACGTCGTCGTCGTCGGTGCCGGCGGCGCAGGTTTGCGCGCGACGGTCGGCCTGGCCCAGTCGGGTCTGAAGACCGCCAACATCACCAAGGTATTCCCGACGCGCTCGCACACGGTCGCCGCACAAGGCGGCATTTCCGCCGCGCTCGGCAACATGGGCGAGGACGATTGGCGCTGGCACATGTACGACACCGTCAAAGGCTCCGATTGGCTCGGTGACCAGGACGCGATTCAGTACATGGTGCGCGAAGCGATTCCGGCGATCATCGAACTCGAACACTGGGGCGTGCCGTTCTCGCGCACCCCGGAAGGCAAGATCTACCAGCGTCCGTTCGGCGGCATGACCACGCGCTTTGGTGGTCCCGCCGCGCAGCGCACCTGTGCTGCCGCCGACCGCACCGGTCACGCCATGCTGCACACGATGTATCAGCAGGCGCTGAAGGCGCGCGCCGAGTTCTTCATCGAATTCTTTGCACTCGATTTGCTGACCGACAGTGACGGCAGCATCCACGGCGTGCTGGCGCTGGATCAGTCCACCGGCGAACTGCATCGCTTCCGTGCGCACAAAGTGATCCTCGCGACCGGCGGTTATGGTCGCGCGTACTTCTCGGCCACCTCCGCGCATACCTGCACGGGCGACGGCGGCGGCATGGCGATTCGTGCCGGGATTCCGATGCAGGACATGGAATTCGTGCAGTTCCATCCGACCGGCATCTATGGCTCGGGCTGTCTGATCACCGAAGGCTCGCGCGGCGAGGGTGGGTACCTCACCAACTCCAAGGGCGAGCGCTTCATGGAGCGTTACGCGCCGAACGCGAAGGACCTCGCCTCGCGCGACGTCGTCAGCCGCTCGATGACGATCGAAATTCGTGAAGGCCGCGGTGTGGGCCCTGAAAAAGATCACATCCATCTGAACCTGCAGCACCTCGGCCCCGAAGTCCTGCACAAGCGCCTGCCGGGTATTTCCGAAACGGCGAAGATCTTCGCCAACGTCGACGTCACCAAGGAACCGATCCCAGTGCTGCCGACGGTGCACTACAACATGGGCGGCATTCCCTGCAATTTCCACGGCGAAGTCGTCACCTGCCTCGACGGCAAGACCGACACCGTAATTCCGGGCCTGATGGCCGTCGGCGAAGCGGCCTGCGTGTCGGTGCACGGCGCCAACCGTCTTGGCTCGAACTCGCTGCTCGACCTCGTCGTGTTCGGCCGCGCTGCGGGTCTGCGTTGCGCTGAGACGCTGAAGCCGGGCGTCAAGCACAAGACCATATCGACCGAATCGGAAGACAAGGCGCTTGCGCGTCTCGACCATCTGCGCTACGCAAAAGGCAGCACGTCGACCGCGAAGATCCGACTGGCAATGCAGAAGACCATGCAGGCGCACGCCGCGGTGTTCCGCACCACCAAGTCGCTCGACGAGGGCATGATCAAACTGAAAGAAGACATCAAGCTGTTCAATGACGTCAAAGTCGCTGACCACTCGTTGATCTGGAATTCGGATCTGATCGAAACGCTGGAACTCGACAATCTGCTGGGCCAGGCGCTGCTGACGATGGCCGGCGCGCAGAACCGCAAGGAATCGCGCGGCGCGCATGCGCACGAGGATTTCCCCGAGCGCGACGACACCAACTGGATGAAGCACACGATGGCCTGGCGCACCGCCGAAACCGAAGTGAAGCTCGACTACCGGCCGGTGCACATGTACACGCTCGACAGCGATGCAGAGGTCGTTCCGCCGAAGAAGCGGACTTATTAACGTCGGTGTCAACGACGGCGCCATCCGTGGCGCTGTCCATTCACACAAACGCCTCACACAAACGCCTCACACAAACGCTGTGTAGTTTGAAATCCGACTGATCGCTTCACATCGTTTTTGCTCAATTCGCACTGTTCAAACTTAGGTAACCGAGACTAGCCATGGCCCAGCTCACGCTGCCGAAGAACTCGAAGATCGACAAAGCTGCCGGCAAGACCTTCAAGGCGCCCGCCGGTGCAAAGAACGTTCGTGCGTTCAAGATCTACCGCTACGATCCGGATACGCAGGCGAATCCGCGCGTCGATACCTACGAAGTCGACATGGATGCCTGCGGTCCGATGGTTCTGGACGCGCTGATCAAGATCAAGAACGAGATCGATCCGACGCTGACCTTCCGCCGTTCGTGCCGTGAAGGCATCTGCGGTTCCTGCTCGATGAACATCGATGGCACCAACACGCTGGCCTGCATCAAGGGCTGCGACGAGGTGAAGGGCGACGTCAAGATTTATCCGCTGCCGCACATGCCGGTGATCAAAGACTTGGTCCCGGACATGACGCATTTCTACGCGCAGTACACCTCGATCGAACCCTGGTTGAAGACCGACACGCCCGCACCGACGCGCGAGCGCCTGCAGAGCGAAGAAGACCGCGCCAAGCTCGACGGTTACTACGAGTGCATTCTCTGCGCCTGCTGCTCCACCGCCTGCCCGAGTTACTGGTGGAATGGTGACCGCTACCTCGGCCCGGCGATCCTGTTGCAAGCGTATCGCTGGCTCGCCGACTCGCGCGACGAAGCCACCGGCGAGCGTCTCGATCAGCTCGACGATCCGTTCAAGCTGTATCGCTGCCACACCATCATGAACTGCGCGAAGACTTGCCCGAAGGGCCTGAACCCCGCACGCGCCATCGCCGAAACCAAGAAGCTCCTCGTGGAAAGAAGGGGGTGAGAACTCGCGCTTCGCGAGCACTGCTCGCGGCGAGTTCGAACGCCCGGCCACAGAGGGCCGGGCCGGGATTTCAGACGAGCGCTGCCGTCTCGCCACGGAAGGCCGCGCTGAAGTCGAACAGTCACGCACGAGCACTGCTCGCGGCGAGTTCGAACGCCCGGCCACAGAGGGCCGGGCCGGGATTTCAGACGAGCGCTGCCGTCTCGCCACGGAAGGCCGCGCTGAAGTCGAACAGTCACGCACGAGCACTGCTCGCGG